>OY760504.1:0-3780622 GCA_963663705.1 Armatimonadota bacterium
GTCATGATTCGGTGTCAGGCTTCGCCTGACCTGCGGGCGGACGCGGGGGTCCGCCCCTACTACCGATGATAACTTATTTTCAAGAGAAACGATTGTTGTTAAACGCCGACTTTCTTGATTTCAAGCGGGAAACCGCTGCGCGAGACATGAACCATGGTCACAGCGACCGAATGCGTGTCGATCCGGTGCCCAGTGGATACTTCGAGTATGACTACCCGGAGGTTCACGGTGATACTGGTGGCGACCGATTTTGTAGCCATCGGCAATAAACTCGACGAGATCGCCCAGACGAACGGGATGGTGGAATCGGCGTGCTCAAATGCTCGAGTCACAATCATTCGGAACCAATTACCAGCATGGCGTAGATCCCAGCCGCCTCGTCGATCCAGCTGAACATCACCCCGCCGAACAGGTTCCCGCCCACACCTAAATCTCGATTTAGACAGAGGTGACGCGTGATTACCGAGTTGGTTTTCGGGAGATTACCGTTGAAATCGGTGGTGGATGAACTGGAAACAGACGGTTTAGCAGGAGATTTAGTAATTTTTCTTAGGCATGGTTGCTCCTCGATGGTTGTCGTCTAGAAAATGGAAAAAAATCTTGAAAATTCCAACCCGAGTACCAAAGCTATGAATTGTGTATTAACTTTGTTAACAAATCGTCGAAATATAGATGAAATATGTCAATCAACTCATATTATCGGTTGCCACTTCTCTTCATAGTTCTCAGTTATCTGACCGTTATATTCACCGGTTGCGATAAATCGCATACCGATGCCCCTATTTTCGCTGGAATTGCACAAAACACATCGTGGCATTTTCATTTCCGGATCGATCGACACGATTGATGCAGTAGTTAAAAATGCGCCGAATGATAGTGTGATCTATGTTTGGCAATTCTTGGCAGGCGACGCTGCCGGTGAGTGGGAAATCGATCGATACAACTCATTTATCGATCATTACGAACCGCTTGACGATTGTCATACCGGACTCATCGGTACACATGATTTCACTTCGGATCCAGTGCGTTGCATATGGATCGGATTGGTCGGTTTCTGGGGGCGCTTGAAGAGAAAATTGCCGGATATATCGCTGTCGATCATCCCCAATATCGGGGAACGGACAACGGTTGCATCCAGTGCCACAACGCATTTGCGTGGCGTGGTCGGGAACGGCACATGCATCTTTAACGGTATCGACGGTCAATGCCGTTTGTCGTCAATGTCATACCACCGGATACGATACGATACTGGCTAATGGTGGTGCCGATGAAGTTTTCACCGACCGAATGAATGGCATTCAATGCGAAGCGTGTCATGGTCCATCGGAACGCTACGGTTATGGTGGTTCGCAGCATTTGTCGATCAATGGTTTTCGCGATAACGTTGCCGCGCAACAGCAGTGTATCCGCTGTAATCGGCGGCTATTTTTGATGAATGTATCCTTGATATCCGCCCCGGCCAAGTCTCCATATCCCATGTCGATCAGTGTCTCCAACGCGCATAGATCCAGCAGAACTCCCTTGGAGAATAACGCCTCGATATCTTGCTTCGAGAGCGCACGCAGCACCTGCCCCTCCACCGCCGCCATCGGGCTGTCATCGAACGTAATCGGAAATCCCAAGGTTCCAGAATTACCCGCCAAAGCTGACCGTCCCCCATCAGGGAAACGAAAATCGGCTCCCGGCGCGGCATGTTTGCAGTAGGAGGTATTCTCGGCCTTGAATCAGATGTATCCCCAGCGATTTACCCTCCATAGCACGCGTCTTTGATGGCGCTGAAGAATGGTTTGTTCTCCTTCAAAAGCCCGGCGCACTCCGGGAAATCGCTGATGGAGTTTCCCATGTGGTCGAAGAGATTCAATGTCACCCCATCAGCCCCGAAGATGAAAGATATCGACATCTGCGTCTTGGTGAAACCCTGCGACTTGGAGTAGATGGAAAACGGCCAATTATCGACTTCGGTCTGAATGTTCTTACCCTCGCCCAGAACGTGCAATGTCGAACGGAGGAAATATTCAGACTCCATACATATCTCTCGGCGAGTTTTCATAATAGCTGCATAAACATGGCCTTGCCACCAGTTGCCGATCTCCCGCTAGCGCGGATGTGAATGCTTTCCAATCCCGCCCCTCCAGCGCATGGCAGCTCGGCGGGCTGCCTCATGAGTCCCAGGTGAGTGCTCGGAGAAACCGAATGAACAGTCTCTTCAAAGAAATGTGCGACATCCAACATGATATCTCGCGTCATATCCAGCCATTTATAGCGATAATCGTGAGGCTTTCCGGGTGCGGTCATGGCGGCGATCAGCTCTTCTCTTGAGACATCCCTGCCGACCCGCTCGCCGAAAGCCTTCATATGCAGCGGGCAGAAGCAGCCGAAAGAGACAGGCTGATGATTAAATAGACGTATATCGTCTTCTATCCAGATTACCTCCGGAGCGAGTGAGGCGTATTTGCGCCAGAGGGTTCGAGTGGCTTTACGCCAGCCTTCCGACAGCACGCAGCAGCAAGCCGTGCAACGCGTGCCGTCATGTCCAACCATCAGATCGATATCCGGGTAGGTCTTGGAGAGGTCGCGCCCGCGATCGCAATGGACCATCGTCACCCACGGGTTGAGCGAGAAGACGATACCCTCCGCGTTAAGTTCTTTCTTGGCCTTGGCCAGAATGGGAAGGTATGCATCCACCCACTCAGGCGTAGGGATGGCGTGGGTAAATTCTTCGCTGTCTATTTTTAATATCACCTCGTCTACCAGGTTCTTTTTGCAAAATTCGATCAGTTCTGCAAGACCTTGCTCATGGTTCCAGTGCGTGAGGGTGCGACGAAGCGCGTACCAGACTTCCGGCATTAATTCTTTCTCCTTGTGTTTATTATCTTCGCGCAAGGTTTTCCGGCGGCGGGGGAGGGGGCCTGTGGCTGGGTCCCCCCGCCTTTGGAATATCCTTTGGTGTAAGGTGAGTTAATTAAAACATCCGAGGCAGCCCCAGGGAGGCTCTGCCGCTGGGCGTCTGCTTGGGGGCGGCATTGGGGGCGCACGCCTCGGAAACGGCCTCCCATACATGCAGAGTTCCCTCATTCGGCGCGAGCAGGAAACTCTCCCCGGGTCTTGGCTCAAACACCAACACATCCTCCCGGATTCGACCCTCCGTCCGTCTCTGAGAATCCAAGCCGACTCCCAGGGACTTGCTATCCGGCAGGCCTTCCCGTGCAGGCTTAGGACATGCACCCAAAGCGGTTTCCCGTCGACAATCTCCGATGAGACCACGAATCCTCCCGGAGCGTGCAGGGTAAAACGCGACCGGCCGTCTCGACGCGCCGCCAGACCTATGCGGATGATCCCGTCGTGAGCATCCAGCAGCGATTCGTTCGTGGCGCAGGAGAGTACGGACATCGATTCCATCCCCATGTGACGGAACGGCCAGGTCGAAAAAGGTTTCTTCTTCGTATCCCGCACTTCGGGTGGATTCGCCCCGTCTACTACCATGTCTATGCGAAAACGCAGGGATGACTCGGACTTCTGGATATCCCTTGGCCCGTAGTGTCCGAAGCCGTTGCAATAGAACTGCCATCTGTCCGCCCAGGTATCCATCACCCGGCGGAATTCATCGGCGAGCCCCAGACGGGCAAGGACTACCGGCAGCGTGTCGAAACCCGCCAGATCCGGGGCGTGCAGTTTGACGGTGGCGCAGGCGGCGTTGTATTCATCCGAGCCCCTCTCGCCGAATCCGATATCTCCGTGAGTAAAGATCGGCGAGTGTTCCAGGGCGGCGAAGAGACCATCGTCGAGTTCCATGTCGGTAGTGGAATGCGTGTAGAGCGAATGTTTCCGCTCCAATTGAGAGATCAGCTCCTGAATATCTGAAGGAATCTCGTTCTTCTTGTCCGATGGATTTTTGGAACTCAGCATCTTACCCGCGTCCACCCCGAACCCGGCGGCGAGAATCTTATCGGTCGGCACGCTCTCTCCGGCAAACATTCCGCGTTTGAGGATGAAGGAACCGCCATGCTCTTCCATGCACTCGCTCCCGGCCAACCTGCGCGGCAGTTCCGCCAGGTTAGAGGCAATATCTCTCCACAGCCCGGACGATTCGCAGGAGATTCCGGCGTCGCCTAAGGCGGAGAGAACCGCAGGGAAAAGGTCTCGCGCGGCGGCAAGTTCCGTGATGGCGTCTTTCAGGATGCTATAACCCTCGTAGGCGGTGGCTTCTTTGGCGTGATACTTGCCGTCATCCATCTTTTCAAACCTGGATGCAAGGAATTTTGCCGCAGCTATCATGTAGGGAAGAGCCTGTGCTTTCAGGAATTCCAGGTCGCATGTGTACCGGTACTGACGGTAAAAATCCATCGCAATCTGAGCGACCGGGGTGTGGTTATTCTTCTGCTGAAGAGAATTTCGCCCCTGGTAATCGACGACATCCGAGACGAAAGCCCCATCCACGCCGAAGAGTTCCTTGGCATCGCGGATAGCGCCGGGGAGAGCCTCAAAGCGAAAGTTCAGGTAAGATTTCAAAAGATCGTGATGTCCCGCCGCCGAGAGGGGCCAGTAGGTCATCTGCTGGTTCCAGTGGAAATAATACCCCCAGTGCGCCACATCCCGATTCCAGCTCCACAGCCCGTTGATGAATCGCCCCGGCCGCCGACCGCGCTGGGAGGATGCGGCGTAGTACATGGTCAGGTGCCAAAGGTTGTCCAAATATTCATCCCCGGATTCCATGAATGAACGCAGCCAGAACTCCTTCCAGGGACGCAGGTGCGCATTCCACAGGCTTTCTCGTCCTTCTTGGGCACATGTTGAGAGGACAGCCCGAAGACGCGGCGTGGGATCTTCGGATGCTGGCTCGCTGATTCCGGCCATCAGCGTCCAGGATTTTTGGGCGCTTCCGCTGACGGAGATACTCCCGGCATGCGAATGTTCCCGGCGATATGCAACCTCCGCCCCCTCCGTTTCGCAGAGCAGGCAACCGGCGGCGAATCGTCCGGAGGTCAGGCGCTTGGTGATGTAGATTCCATCCTCCCCGGCCGCAGTTTCGCAGGGGTCGTCCTGGGCGGTTCTGCGGGTATCGATGAAGGCATACCAGTTCGGATAGGCAAACGAGGCGAAGCGCTCGACGGTGATATCGACAGGCATTTCCTCCGCGAAATCGGTCTTGAAACGGCAAACGAGAACGCCCTCTTCATGCGAAACGAAAGCTTTGAACGAGAGCTTACCAAACGAGCAGACCAAATCAAAGCTCGCCGACGCATCGGAGAGGCTGAGTCGGCCGGAGAAATCCCGCAGATAGAAGACATCGAAGATCGGCGCGTGGAAATCGACAATAATCCGGCAGCCGTGACGCAGGACGCTTGCGGAATCCAGGGAGGAGGCGCAAGTGCTCGGTTCGTCGTCGTCCCAGAGATCGCATTTGTTGAAGGCGATCATCAGCCGGGAATCTTCGCACCAGATGAGCGCGCCGGTATCTCCGTTCCCCAGAGGCATCCCCTGTGTCGGGTCGCCGGGAGGGGTGAGGTATACGACGTCGTGCCGGGAGACTCGCCCGGGCCAGCCGATATTCCACTCACCGGTTGTGGGAGAAAATGTAGATTTCATACATGCTCCTTATCCTTGATGACGCGATATCCGTTTTCCGAATCGAATTCCACTCGAATCCGTTTGCCGCCCCAAACGTACGGGCCGAATGTGAAAGAGGTGATCCCCATTTTTTTCAGAATCTCCTCATGCAGATAAGATTCTCCGCTTACGGGGTCTATCCCTACCACATATTTGCAGATCAAGTCCGTCAAAATGCAAGACTGCGAGGCCATAGGATGCTTCCCCTGGTTGGGCTCTCCTGTCAAGGTGTTGAAGGAGTAGGAAGAGGTCACACCATCCGCCGTCACCATCTCCAGGGCTTTTGCGATATAATCCTCAGCCAAATCGGCATAACCATATTTCATCAGCCCTTCCACGGTGAACCAGAGGCCGGAAGTTATCAGGCAGTCTCCCCCGTAGGTCAGAAGGCTCGGGTCAACCTCCGGCGTGTCCATGGAGATAGACGGACACGGATATGGGGTGCCGAATTCTTTCGGGTTTTGCAGATGTTCCACCATCCGCTTTGCCTGGGTCTTGTCCGCTATCTGCGAGTAGAGGGCCGAATACGCACCTATGCATTTGATCCCGGAGCGTTTCATATCCCTGGGATCGGCGTCAAAATAGAAACCGGCCTCTTCATCCCACAGATATCGGTTGATCGCCTCTTTCAGTGCGGCGTTTTTTTGCGCGAGTTCCGCGACGTCCACATCAGCGCCGAGCCTGTTTGCGGCCTTTATTATCATCTCTCGGAATGCGTGCAGATAACAGTTATAATCCACGGCTATGAACGGGGTGTCCATCTTGAACATCATTTCCGGGTCGCCCTTGGAGAAGGAAGTGACGAAGGGCTTTAAGCGAAGAGAGTAATCGAACTCATCCACGAACGAACAGGTGCAAAGCCCACTCTCAGTCTCAGAGACAGAGAATATCTGCTCGGTCTCCAGCATCATCTCCAGCGCTTCCGAGAGAAACTCCTCGTTCTGAGACGCGCAGAAGATCTCCCACGCGCCGAGGAGGCCGTTCGGGGTGGTGTGATTCATTGTGCAGGCGGCGTGCATGTCCAAGTCGTCCGGGAGCTTCTGCATATAACGCCCGATCTCTGCGTGGCGCTCGTTGTGGTCGCGAAGGTTGACCACTTTTTGCAAGGGGTGCAGCCATGTGCCAATGCTGAGCGCCCCTCCGTTATCCTGCAAAAGCCTGATTCCGCCCTCACCTATCCTCTTGTCGTTGAGCCAGCGCTCGCAGATGGAATTCATGGGAGTGTTCCACGTCCACTGCCACAAGGCACCGCTCTTCCACGGCGCGACATACGGGTGTGTGAATGGTTCGTAGGGGATGTCGTACATGTTGGCACGGGTGATGTAGAAATAGTAATAATAAAGCCGGGTCAGCGTCTCGTCCGAGCAGGAGAAGTGCGGAACGGTGCGGGTGAAAAACTCGTCCCACATATGCCTGGCGAAGGATATCAGGGCCTGAGGGTCGCGCGCGGCATCCACGGCTGTCCGAAGCGCGGATTCCCGGTCATACCCGAAGGAGATCGCCAGAGAAATTTTGCCGTCCGCAGGGATATCGAACGCCAGTGAGCATGAGACGGCAGGGGATTCCGAGCATTTCGCATCAAGATTTTCCGCGCCGCAGAGGCTTATGGCCATGTAGACCGAATCTTTTATGCCGACCAGCAGAGATTCGCCGTCCCGTTCTACGCTCCCGGCGAAGTACGGAAGCTCGAAGGAGACCGTCATGCGTTTGACCCCTTCAGCATCCCATGCGTAGATGGCGGTATTCTCACGCACTGCGCAGGTCTCCGCGAGCGACGCGCCATCGCCTACCAGACGCTTCCGAACGGCATATGGAGAAAACGAAAACTCTTCCACTCGCCCTGAAAAATCTACCACCGGGCCACGCACGCGCAGGGAGTCGTGGTTTATCAGCTCAGGGAAATCCCACTTGCCGCTTTGGAATGTGTGGGCAAATGGCAAAGGGTAGAAGTGAAGAAGATCACCCCCCGCCGAGTCGCGTTTTGTGAAGAGTGAGAGCTGATTATCCGTCAGAAAAATTTGCTCATCGTCGGCAAGCAAACTTTCCCAGTCAACTTGCGTTTGCGGCAGATCGGACGCGGTTTGCAGGCTTTTTCTAGGAACTAACATGATATAAAGATTACTCCACTTATTTGCAAGGATTTTTGTACTGACACAAGATATGCGGGCGCAAGGTCTGCCGTCCGCATATCTTGTAACGTTATTTTCGCTGGCAGACTGTTACAGGTCGAACATGGATGTTCCGCTTGGGGCGTATTGGTCTACGTTCGACTTGATAGCACCGGAAGACATCCACTTGGCGTGACCGTCGCAGAAAGCCAGGTTCTCGCCATTGCTATGCGCGAATACGTAATCCCAGTAATAGCTGCTACTATACACAGAGCCTTTCCACCAGTAAGGGCGAAGCGGGCTGTCATTGGTCTGGCTGCCGATGCACCGGAAGGCGATGGTGTCGGCAGGTTTTGTCATAGATCCTTCCGTCACTGCCCCGCCTGAAGAGCTTAAGAGTATCTCACCATTTGCGGCATAGCAGTTGAGGTTGGTACCGAATCCGGTTCCGTACGGAGTTCCGGCGCTGGGACAGGAATAGACTCCCAGGTTTTTTATGTACGGCTGCAATTCATAGGCCCAGTTCAAGCCGTAGGAAGCGTCGTTCCATGGCCCCACATCAGGTGAGCCTTGGTAAGGGCATGTCTGGTCGTAATCTGACATGTACATGTTTAAGGCAAGACCGATCTGTTTCAGGTTGCTCAGGCAAGTGGCCTGGCGAGCTTTTTCACGTGCTTTGGCGAAAACCGGGAACAAAATCGCGGCTAATATCGCGATTATTGCTATGACAACTAGTAACTCAATGAGGGTAAATCCTTTTTTGCTATTCATTTGTTATGTCCTCCAGTTTTATAATAGTTGCTGATTTCATGTGTGGAACGGGCTTGTTAACACAGATTTTGTTCTTCGATATTCCTCCTTATCGCAATAATAGTAATCTCTCCCCCCCTTTGCATGGTTATCTTTGATATCGTGCTTTCTAAAATCTATGCTCTCGTGTGCATAACTTTATGCTAACACCGCTTCTTCGTTCTGTCAAGCATTGTGGAAATGTTTTTCCCTTGAAAGCAGACCTTATTACTGCTTTTTTATGGACGAATCGCCGATACGGAGGCTGGCTTTTATTACGGCATGCTGGATAGGGATATCCGGATTTTCTATGCGCTTTTTGAGAAAATCCCATGCGGTCTGGCAAGCTTCTTCGAGGTTGATGCAAATGCTGGTGAGCTTGGGACGGGCATATTCTCCCATCTTTATTCCATCGCAACCGACGATCAGCACGTCATCCGGGATCTTATATCCTTTGTCATAGAGGGCGGAATACGTCGCAATCGCCATTTCATCGTTGAAACAGAAGATAGCCTCCGGGCACCCGTGAGCGTCCAGATACTCGGGCAGCGCCTCTGCGGCATCCTCGCTTGAATATCCCTTGGTGAATATAAACTCCGGTTCCAGACCGCTTTTTTCCATATACTCTTTATATATTCGGCTTCGGGAGCAAGCTTCGATATTGTCATGGATCTGGAATAAGCAGGCTATTCTTCGGCATCCTTGGGAGAGCAAATGCTCCATCACCTGCGCCTGGGCTCCTGTCATATCTAAATACACGCAATCTACTCCCGACGCGTCGTATCCACCGATGCTCACGACGGGGTGGCAGCCTTGATATTCCGTCAAGTCCAGCAAGTTGCCATCCTGGACTACTATCAGGCCATCTTCCGGCCATTCCCTCAGGTTTTTAACAGTCTGCTTGCCCGGAAGGACAGGATATTTGCTGACGACTATCTTATGTTCATCAGCTTCCACTTTGTTTTGAAAGTAACGGTAATACTGGGCATAGACCGGTCTGTGAGGTATTTCCAACCAGAGGGCGATCATATAGGTTTTGCCGGTGACTAGGGCTCTGGCCGTTCGATTGGGCTGATATCCAAGTTCTTTCGCCGCTTGCAGAACCCGTTGGCGCGTGGCTTCCGATATTGAACTGTTGTTTCGCAGGACCCGCGAGACGGTCGAATGAGCCACGCCGAGATGCCTTGCGATGTCATGAATGGTGGTTCTCAAGCTATTCCTCCGATTTATGCACTCGAGTGCATAATGACAAAAAGATGGTATCATCTTTTTGTCGCTGTGTCAAGCACTTGGTTTTGAATTTGGTTCTGAAGTATCTTAAAAAGGTCCTTGACAGGTCAGGCATGAAGGGTTATAATAATACCAGATATAACCAGTATGGTAGCCACCAAGCGTCTGCAAAGCGGTCAAAATCGGCGGATGCGTTTATCGAAAGCTGATACTAAAGCACGGGGAGACTATCATGGCCCTGTATTATATAAGAAAAGATATTGGTGAAATTGATGGATAGTAAATTGGAAGTTTTGGAATATGAGCGGGTCAAGGGAGATCTGCAACATAAAATATCCTCAAAAGTATTGACGGTAGGAACTCGTCTTGTCTCGGAGCGGGACATGGCTATTGAGTATGGTGTCAGCCGCATCACCATTCGGCGAGCCCTAAGCAAGTTAGAGAGCCTTGACATGATCTATAAAGTTCCCGGAAAAGGAGCTTTCGTAAGCGGTCATGAAAAGACTGTGCTGAATAGGCTTATCTCCGCCTTCTGTTTCTACGATCTGTATACGGATGCTTTCTATGCGGAGATATTCTCTGGGATTTTGCAGGAAGCCCACAAACTGGGTTTCCATCTTATCACCGGGAAGGTAGAATCGGACTTGCATTCAAAGAACATGATAGAGAGGTTATCCAGCGAGCATCAGACCGATGGCAGTCTCCTGATAGGGAGCATCCCCGATCAACTGGTGGAAATGGTTCAATCACAAGGCAAGCCGATAGTCTTGGTGGATAATATCTCCCGAAAAAGAGAGCTTGCTGCTGTAATGGGCGACAACGCTTCCGGTGCGTATGCTGCTGTGCAGCATTTACTGAAGCTGGATCACAAGCGGATAGCGCATATCATGATTTGCGAAGATGGTCATTTGCCCGTATCATTCCAAGAGCGGCGAGATGCGTGGGCAAAGGCTTTATCCGATGCCGGTATCACCCCGGACGAGGATCTTTTGATGGACTGGAACTATGTGGCGGATCCGGATGGCAGTGCCGTGCGAGGGAAGATCCGCGCTGCCATGCCTACGGCCATCTTCTGCTGCAACGATCTGATGGCTGTGCATATTATGCGATTGATCGAGAACATGGGCCTGAATGTGCCCACCGACATATCCGTCGCAGGGTTTGATGATACGCCTTTCGCGCAATTCGCATCACTTACCACGGTGGCTGTCCCAAAAAAAGAGATGGGGATAGTATCAGTGAAGCGGCTGATCAACCAGCTAAACGGCACGGATTTTGGACCGCTCACCACCGTTATGCCTGTGCGCCTGATCACGCGCAGAAGCACAGCAAGATCGAGGAGTGAGAAGTGAGCTTTGTAAACAGTGAATTCATCTTGGGCGCAAATTACTGGCCGCGCAAGACCGGAGTGCGGATGTGGAAGGAGTTCGATGAATACGAGATAGCGGATGATTTTGCCGCGCTTTCCGGGTTGGGTCTGAATACTGTTCGGATATTCCTGCTTTGGGAGGATTTCCAGAATATACGGGAGTTTTATGCATCTCAGCTTGAAAAACATAATCCGCTCGATGTCAGATTTGGCGATTGGCATGAGCATTCACCTTTGATCGATCCTGTAATGGTCGAGCGCTTTGACTCTGTGATAGAAATAGCAAAGCGCTGCAATCTGCGTCTCATTGTGACTTTGCTGACCACTTGGATGAGTGGTATCGTCTTCGAACCTGCGTTTGTCAAGGGACGTAATATATTCAGCGATCCGAGTATTCTGCGCTATCAGACTGATTACGTTAAGTTCTTTGCAGAACGATATTGCAGCGAAAAACAAATTCTGGCGTGGGACTTGGGAAATGAGCAGAATTGCGTTATGCCTTGCGAGAGCCGGGACGCAGGCTGGTTGTGGACTCATGTGCTGTCTCGGGAAATAAGCAAGTGGGATAAAAATCACGCTGTGACTTCTGGCATGCACAGTCTGGATAATACTGGTGCTGGTATGGGGGGATTCGCAATTAAGGATATTTCAAACAGCCTGGATTTCCTCTGCATTCACCCGTACACACGCTTTTTTCCTGATGAATGCCCGGATCGCAGTGACAATATAAGACCAGGCTATCTGGCTGAGTTCCAAAGCAAACTTTATGAGGGCATCGGCGGCAAACCTGTTATGGCGGAAGAGTTTGGAACGCTTGGGAACGGTTACATGTCGGATGAGTGTGCTGCCGGATATGTTCGCAAGGTCTTGCACAGTCTCTATGAATGCGGAAACCTTGGAGCCCTCTACTGGTGCGGGTTTGATTTTATTTGCCGGGATATGCCGCCTTACAACTACGACGGCATGGAAGTGCATCTGGGCTTGTTTTGTGAGGACGGCACTCCGAACCTGATCGGCATGGAGTTTCGCCGATTTGCTGAATTTTTAGAAGCCAATCCTCCACATTTGTCGAACCGTGCGGGTGAAGACGCGATGGTGATGGTTCCTTGGCGTGAAGAAAATCAGCCTGTACTTTTCAACAGTTACGTCCTTGCCAGGATGGCCGGGTTGAACCCAAAGATCGCTACGGTGGATGGAGGCTTCAGTGCGGGCAGTCTCATGCTGTTTCCGTGCGCCACGCGTCGCACTCTAAGGATCAAAGACTGGGATGCACTGAAGCAGATGGTGGCAAGTGGCGGAACGGCGTATTTCTCATTCAATGGAATGCAGTTTCCGGAAGAGAACGAGTTCTTCGGTATTCGAGTTCTTACCTGGCAGAAAGAGGCGGCAGGGATCGTCTCATCGAGGTGCGAGTGTGACTTGGATAAGTTCGGTCTTGAAGACTTTTCCTACATGCGCACAGGTAGTATGCGTTTGATCGTTGATCCCGTGGATGCAAAGGTTCTGGCTACGGACATGGCTGGTGCTCCTCTAATTTTCGAACATTCATACGGCGATGGCTTGGTCTATCTGGTTACAGAGCCAATGGAACTTTATCTTTCAAAGATGCCGGATGTCTTTCCTGAGAACGGTTTCTACAAATTTTACTCGTACATGGGGCATAAATCCGGCGCAACGGTGCCGGATCTCATAGAGGATTTTGAATATACTGCCGTGACAGAGATCTGTCTCAAATGATTTTCTTTTTCAGCAAAGGAGATGATGGTCTGATATCACTTTTTCGTTTGCAGAGAGAAGGGATGGTGATTCGCAAATAGATCAGTTGTTTAAGGTATTGCTAACCGGCGATTACGCCAATGTTTGTATTCTGGTTACAAATTATCGAAAAGGAGTAAATTTATGTTAGCTATTAAATGTCAGAGAAGAGGATTTACACTAATAGAACTACTTGTTGTTATAGCGATCATCGCAATACTGGCGGCAATACTTTTCCCGGTTTTCGCTAAGGCTCGGGAAAAGGCAAGGCAGACTTCTTGTGCGAGCAATATGAAGCAGATCGCCACTGCCACGCTCATGTACGTGCAAGACTATGATGAGAGTTTTCCTCTATTTGGTGGAGAAGTCAATTTCCCCGGCACGATAAGTTGGGCTACTGCGGTCTCGCCCTACGTTAAAAACAAACAGATATTTCGCTGTCCAAGCGATGGTCGTAATGGTGTCACATGTAGCTTCGGCAACAACTATGAGCTGGCGCCGATCAACAGTTCATCCAGGTCGCTCGGCTCAATAGTGCAGCCGTCCTCCGTGCTGCTCTGGTACGAGAGCAACTCTATGGCTTCGCAATACCTGAGGATCGAGCAGCATGACTGGGCTAATAACTTCGTATGCGTGAATGCAATTCATTCAAATGGCTCCAACATCTGCTTTGTAGACGGGCATGTGAAATGGTATCTCACTACAAATGAAAACACTATGACAATGACGGGGATGAACAACATAACCTTCAATCCCGACTATAACGGCATATAGTCCAGCATCTGCTTATGCTTGCGAACTAGCTGCCAGGTCATGCGAAATGGACAGGCTGCCGGCGGTATTCTACCATCGCAGATTCTCTATATACTTCCGGCAGATCTGAAAAAGAGCGCAACAGCAGCCGTGTCTGGTCCAGTATGCTTGTGATTGCTCATGAAAAGAAGTAAAGTGTAATATCATACCCACCATGGGATATCTCGATCAAAAGGGACGAGGAGGATTATGATGAAGAATCGAAAGGGTTTCACTCTGATTGAACTCCTAGTTGTTATAGCCGTCATAGCTATTCTTGCGGCAATACTCTTCCCGGTTTTTGCGAAGGCTCGGGAAAAGGCTAGGCAGACGAGCTGTGCCAGTAACATTCGCCAGATCGGCTTGGCCTTTATGATGTACGCGCAGGATTGGGATGAAAACCTTCCCGTACAGAGCATTGACATTCCGGGTTTCAGTTCGACCATCGTTTACTGGGGTGGAACGAATTTCTTCTGGTATGATGCCTTGCTGCCGTACATGAAGAGTTCCAAGCTCTTCTACTGCCCATCGAGCCCGAATCAATCCTGCGGGGTTGCTTACTTCAACTACTCAAGCAACGTGAGCGTTATTAAGTGGTTCACGCCGGGTTTGAGCATGGGGAACATAACGTTTCCCGCAAGCACGTATCTTTGCATGGACGGACATTCACAGTACATTGCCTGGTACAGCACCATTACCCCTTTCGATGGCGGTGGAGGCTATCTCCCTGGTGCGGGCGATGCCGGAATAACCGGGGGAGATAACAGTGCCGATTTCACAAGCGGTCGGCACAGCGGCGGTGTAAACATTGCCTTCTGCGATGGGCACGCCAAGTGGGTTAAGAGTGCGGTTGCTGTGCAGGAGGCTCGGATGTCTGACTATGGGGCTTGGAACCCAACACGGACTAGCGACGATTAGAGTGATTGTTGAATGAAGTTATAACTAACATGATCAAATGGGGCGCAGGCGTTCCGCTGTTTGAATGCTTGCGCCCGGTATAGGATTTATGGCGTAATTCGAATATGAGGTGAGTGATTTTGGGAAAACGATGGTTTGTAATACCGGTTATAATTATGTCTATCCTTCTGTGTATCCCCGCCATGGCGAGCGGTATCGATCCGATGCTCGACCCGTCGATATATAGTCTGAGCGTCACTCATGACGGGTGGGTGCGCGACAGCTATTTCCCGCTCGGTATGCTGCACGCCAGGGACAATTCTGAGCTGGTGGAATACGGCCTGGATTTCACCGAAACGGCTGTAGGCTCGGTGGCATTTGCCATCTCTCACAAGGGAGAGCCGCTTACTCCCATATATCCACCGTATCTGGGCCTTTTCACTGCATGTTGGAGCCGCTACGGCCAGCCGACCGGTCGGCAGATAGATGGTTACGGTACATTTAACGATCCGGTCTCTCTCTTCGACCCAAACGAATGCCGCTTCCTGAAGGATGCCGATGTCGCCCTGGTCAAAAGCTATGGGGCTGCCTCCCGCCCGGTGATGATGTGGTCGCTGGATAATGAATGGGAGGGGGAGCTGGACTACGGTCCGGAAGCCAGGGCGCAGTTTTTGGATTATCTCCAAAAGACCTACGGCAGCATATCGGAATTGAACTCCGCTTGGGGTACCGATTACAAGAGTTGGGAAGCGGTAGTTCTCCCGGTCTATTCCGCGGTGATCGAACGGCCTGCCGCCTGGCTTGACTGGCATGATTTCCAGGACCAGTTCTTCACCCGGTTGATGGCGGACAGGGTGCGAGCCATATACACAAATGATCCCTTCCACCGACCAGTGGCTCTCAAAACAACACAACTCGCTATCGATAGGCCCGCGTGCACAAAGGATAGAGTGCTTGATCCCGCCTTGCTGGCAGATCTCACCCGCGATTGCGGCGGCTGGCTCGGCATGGACATCTACGGCAGCGATGACGTTATGTCCTTTGAGACGAACTTCTGTTATCAAAGCATCCGGCCAGTCGATGTGCCGACGGGTGGACATTTCTTCCTTACCGAGTGCAACAACCACAGCGGCCCCGAGTGGCAATTTGCCAATACTTTCTGGCGCGCTCTGGCAAATGGGGTCAAGGGATTCGACTTCTTTGCCTGTGGTCGCCTGAATGCCAGTGGAGATGACGAAACCTACGCCATGAGTGCTCCGGACACCACCCTGCGTCCCAAAATGCCGTACTGCATCCGCCTGGCCAACTCCGTACGCAGAACGGAAGACTTCTGGGCACGCAGCAACCCGGCTCCGGCCTCACGTGTGGCTATACTGGTGAATCGCCGTGATGTGCTGTTGGCGGATAACCCTGTGGGAAGCAAGTGGGATTTTAGTACAAACAGTCGGTTGAAGATCTACACCGCACTGCGGGACAGCGGCTACTTTGTGGATGTCATTCCGTATACCAAGCTCTCAAGCGGCTTTCTCAAACAATACTCTGCCCTAGTGCTGGTCGGCTGCGACCACCTCACCAGCAAAGAAGCCAAAGAGATCGAGTCCTACACTCGAGCTGGAGGGGTAGTGTTGGCGGATATGCTCGCCGGCTATTACGACGAACACCATCGCGTACATGCTTCCCTTTCCAAAATGCTGGGTGTTAAGGTGAACGGCTTCAGCCTGGATGGTCGTCGCGATCTTTGGTTTACTACCCGGCTTGGGCTTCTGCGCGGAGACAACATGGCCGATGTCACTGGAACGAGAGCAAGTGCCATCGGGAGAACCACGAGAGGGGAGAACGCTGTCTTTCTTTCGCATTACGGCAAAGGAAAGGCGATCTATGTGGCTACCCTTCTCGGGCTCATGCGCAACGAGACTCCGGGCTCGGAGATCCTGCCCCGATGGGTAAGCGGTCTTCTCTCCTCGACCGGGGTTAAGCCTTCCTACCGTACGAGCGATGGAGCGCAACTGGGGAACCTTCGCGTGGAAGCTCCGTGGATAGATGAGGACGGCAATCTCTGCCTGGTAGTGGCCGGGAACAGACCGGTGGCTACTCCGAGATCGACGATTGTGGTACATATGCCGCACGGTGACTGGTCCAACGCTGTTTGGGCCAATGCGGAGGACATGGGTCTTACTCCCGTCGCAGGTAAGCGTCTTTCGAGTGGTGAGTGGAGCTTTACCCTGCCGTCGTTCAAAACCGCGGGGATGCTCCTATTCTTCCATAAGCATGCGCCGCTCTTGGCTGTGCCGCAGATCAATACGCTAAAGCGCGGTGTTGATGGCTATCTGCCTGTTCTGGCAGCCGGCAAAGCGCAGAAGGTGGCGGTATCACTCTGCAACCCCTCTGATTCGCCGTGTCCCGTCGGAAGCATCCAGGTGCGCGCTCTCCAGGGCTGGAAAGTGAACGGTAGAATCATCAAGACACCATCGATTCCCGCACACGGCTCTTTCCGCTACGAGTTCGAGGTTACAGCACCTGCCACCGGGGTCTTGCCATATAAGGAGCGGATGTATCCTATCAACCTCCGCTGGTCACGTGGCGGGAAGGCTCTTGCAGTCTGCACTACATTTGTCGGAGTGGACGTTGATAACTCCACGCTCCCGAAGATCCTGAGTGACAACGCGGATTTTCCACCCACGTATCCGCATAAGATAGTTACCGGGGCCAAGTACCGCTACATTCTGTCGCCAGACCAGAAACCGGAGGGCAGCTCGGATCCATGTACGGCGAAAAACCTCGACCTTTCCGGCAAGGCTCTGCAGGACGGCTGCTGTCCTCCTCACAGGTATGAGAAAATCGCCCTGCTGGAAAGCATCCCGGATGTGACCATAGAGTTCGACCTCGGCAAGGTCTATCCCCTGCACGAAGTACGCCTTCTTCCCGCGTATTGGGCTGGCGGTGGTGGATACGCGGATGGCATGTCCGTTTCAGGAAGTGTGGATGGCAGCAACTTCACCGATTTGGGAAGCGCAAAACCAGTAGAGGATCCTCGGGGCAACGACGAACGCAGATGGCTCTCCCTTCGCGGTCTGGAGTGCAAGTCTGCCAGATTCGTGCGGTTGAAGGTGCACCTGAAGGCTCAATTCGGATTTCTGGATGAGGTTCAAATCTGGGGATACGATGCCAAGAAGGATTAAAGATCGAAGGCTTTCGAAAGGAATAGTATGATGCAAGACCTTGCAATTGAAAAACTAATGGATATAGAGCCAACACCATGTAACCCCAGAAACAGCGAGGGGGCGATACTTGAGCTCGCCGATGGAAGGCTTATGCTCGCCTACAGTCGATTTACCGGCGGAGCATGGGACGATGATTCAGCAGACATAGCGGCGAGATTCTCATATGACAGGGGCAAGACTTGGGATGCGCATGATGTCATTCTCATTCCCAACGAGGGGGAAGAGAATATCATGAGTGTGAGCCTTCTTCGGTTGGAAAAGGGGGAGATAGCACTCTTTTACATCGTGAGGAATTCTCCTGCAGATTCCCGACTTTGTATGCGCAAGTCGTACGACGAGGGGAAGACGTGGGGAGATAAAACGCTCTGTATCCCGCACGATGGTTACTTTGTGGTGAACAACGATCGGGTAATCCGGCTTGCCGGCGGCAGGCTGGTCGTTCCCACTGCGTTCCATCCACTCAACGGCAGCACCATGGACGATCTGGATCTGAGGGGACATTGCACGTGCTGCTACTCGGATGACACAGGCATCACGTGGCATGCAGGGGGAACGGAACTTGCAGCTCCGGGCAGCGTTATCTCCGTGCATCCTGATTCGTTGGGCCGAACAGTAACGGATGGCGTCTTCCAGGAACCAGGCGTTGTGGAGCTTAAGGACGGCAGGCTCATGATGTGGATGCGTACTAACATGGGCTGCCAGTACAGGTCATACTCTACCGATGGCGGTGAGACTTGGTCCGAAGCCGAACCATCGGATTTGATCTCTCCCGTCAGCCCGGCAAGCATCAAGAGGATCCCCTCCACGGGTGATCTGCTTGTACTTTACAACGACCATTCTGGCAGGTTCCCATTCGCCGAAAACGATGGCCGTGCACCGCTCGTCTCGGCTATCTCTAAGGATGACGGTGTCACTTGGCAGAACCACCGTCTGGTAGAATCCGACCTTTCGGGATGGTACTGCTACAGCCTTATCTCTTTTGTAGGTTATGAGGCTATCCTGGGGTATTGCGTACATGGGTTGAACAGTTTGCGATTATCCAGTGTTCCCATAGAATGGTTTTACATAGAGTGACTGATAATAAGGTAATATCCTCTTCGGTTCCATGGGAGAGTGGGCGTTGTTCACTGATCTGGAAAAGGATGCTCTTGCTGATTGTGCATGCAGTGTGATTGGAGATAAGGCCAAATTACTGATAGGTATTTCGGATATTGGTATGCCGAATATCCTCCGCAATATGGAGAGATGGGCAGCATCTGACACATTCCCACTGGACCATCAGATTCCGTTGATGAAGCGGCAGAGAAACATCTGTTTATCTATCGGATAGGCAGTTCGGACAGGTGCAATCGCTGAGTTTTGCGATCGAATAGTCACATTAAGAGTAATGTACGCTGCTATTCCACTGTCCGTTTTGTGTAGCGCCGTCTTTCAAATATAATAATGGGAGTGTTTGATGAACAAACCGTTGATTTATATATATATTTCAGCTTTGTTTTTAGCTGCATTGGCGAGTTGCGCGAGTGCAAAGACTATTCAGAAGGCGCAGTCTAGAAATCTTACCGGTTATCTTAATGATAATGGCAAGCCACCTACCGGATTGGACTCTAAAGCGGATGACACATCTGCCATGCGGAAAGCCCTGGCTGGCGGACCCGGCATAGTTTACATAGGGCCAGGATATTATCGCTTTAGCGGGGTGTCGATCCCGTCCGGCGTTACTGTGGTAGGGGCAGGTGCAGCAACTATCATACGTCCTGCCGGCGCCAGACAGATTATCGAGCAAAAGGATGTTAACGATTGGGCCATTCGTGATGTTTTGATGGACGGCGAGGCTCAAGGCGATTGGCACCAGCGCCGTGATCTAGGTGACTTAGGGATTTCTATACAAGGCTGCGGCAGGTATGACGTTACTGGTGTCGTTCTGCGTAATTTCAATGGATCAGGGCTTTGGATATCCGGGCTAAATCCATCTTTTATGGGAGGTGGAGCAGGAAACCTGGAGCGAATTTCGTGCTACGGAAATCATACCGGTATTCATTTTGCTAAGCGTGCGGAGTACGAGAATGCCTCAATGCTTAGTTGCTATAATAATATTATAGGTTGCGCTATTAATTCCGGTAACGTTAAGATTTCCAACTCGAACTTCGGAGCAAATGTCGATGGGATGATTATCGAGGACAACGAGAACGGGTCGCACGGAGCGATATCCAATTGCTTAATGAACCATAACGAGCGATATGCGCTTTTCTGCAAAGATGTGACCAATGGGATGTCAATCGTTAATTGCTGTTTTTTCTACGGAACCCTGCGTGTTGAGAACAGCGTTGGTATAAATATTGCAGATGGAATTATCGGTTGTTCGGTGTCAGTTGCAGGCGCATATGCAAATCGAATTTCCGGTAACTATATCATTCCTGACCAGTATTGGAAGTATGATATTGATCAGGTAACCATAGTACAAGGGAATTTCACAAAGGATGGTCAATGGAGCAAAAATGCTCGGTGAAGGGCAAGCTGATAGAAGGCTAGTGCGAATAGGTTGGAATGGAAAATCAATGGCCTATAGAGAATACAACCAAAGGAGAAACAGATGATAATAGGTGTGCCGAAAGAGATCAAGGATGGAGAGAATCGTGTAGCGATGACGCCTGCAGGAGCGGCCTTGCTGTCTCTCGCAGGTCATGAGGTTCTGGTCGAGACAGGCGCTGGCGCAGGTAGCGGGTATTCAGATGATGAGTATGCCAAGGCAGGTGCCGCGATTACCGTGTCAGCATCAGAGTGTTGGTCCGCTGAAATGGTTATAAAAGTAAAAGAGCCTTTGTCTTCTGAGTATAGCTATTTTCGCGATGGGTTGATCCTGTTCACCTATCTGCACCTGGCAGCTGACAAAGAGCTTGCAGAGGCTTTAATAGATAGTAAGGTTACCGCAATCGCGTATGAGACCATACAGGCGAAGGATGGGTCATTGCCACTGCTTGCGCCTATGAGCGAGATTGCCGGCCGCATGTCGATTCAGGTTGGAGCTCAGTTTCTTGAGAAGTTCTATGGCGGCAAAGGGATACTGCTCGCAGGTGTTCCAGGAGTAGATGCCGCTGAAGTTGTAATCGTCGGCGGGGGTATAGTCGGATCGAATGCGGCTCGGATTGCACTTGGCATGGGTGCGCACGTTACATTACTGGATATTAACCCGGCACGTTTGCGGTATATTGAAGATATATTTGGCGGACGAATCCAAACACTCATATCGAACGAGCACAATATCAGGAAGAGCGTACAAAAAGCCGATTTGCTTGTAGGCGCTGTGCTCAACCCTGGAATGAAGGCGCCCTGCCTGGTCTCCGAGGATATGGTAAAAAGTATGGAACCCGGCTCAGTTATCGTCGACGTTGCAGTCGATCAGGGTGGATGCATAGAGACAATTGATCATGCAACAACCCACAGCGCGCCAACTTATGAGAAATTTGGTGTAGTGCACTATGCAGTCGCGAATATACCGGGTGCAGTCGCGAGGACGGCTACTCAGGCATTGACTAACGTAACGATGCCTTACGCGATGGAAATAGCATCTAAAGGGCGCTACGGGGCTGCGGTAGCAAATCCAGAACTTGCCGGGGGTTACCACATTGTTGATGGAGCGGTCACTTGCAAGCCAGTCGCCGATTCGTTGAATTATTCATACAAGCATTTACATGACATTGTTGGAGTTGGCGTGAACTAGTGGGGCTCTCGAACATGAACATCAACCTTGACCCGGCGAACCTCCTTATGTATGGCAAGGGAAATCCCATCGACCTACTGGACGTGTACGGAATGCCTTGTTCGTTTCCCTGAGTGTTCATATCAAACCTCAAGCGCAATTGCTCATTTATACGTAAAGTAGAAGGGAATTGGCAAATTGAAGACTAGTTTTTTGATTGCATTTTGTGGATTGGTCTTGCTGTCCGTTGTTGCATGGAAAATTCAGCCTAAACAGGTGGATACAGGTGCGACTCCGCTTTTGTGGACATCGGATGATAACCCGGTGCGTCGAGGGCAGATCGATCTGTTCAACAAACTTAACCCTCAGTATAGTCTTAAACTCGATCCAGCCAACAGTGGCATGGAGAAAGTTATCGTCCAATCCCTTGCAGGAGTAGGCCCTGACCTATTCGATTGCTATGATAACTTCCAGCTATCATCATATGTAAAGTCAGGGATTGCATGGGACATCACCGATGAGTTAAAGAAGGCCGGGATCGATGTAAATAATGACGTATGGTCGGTTGTTCTGCCGATCATAACCTATAACGGGCGAGTCTATGGATTTCCTACCAACGGTGGAAGCGACGCTATCTGGTTTAACAAAGCGGCGTTCGACGAGAAGCATATCGCTTATCCTAGTGGTTCCTGGACATGGGCTGAGTTCATAAAGGTCGCACAGAAGCTGACCGTTAATGATGATCATGGGCGGATAAAGCAGTACGGACTCCTCTTCGGCTGGGGTAATTGGCAGCACTTCGTCTACCAGTTCGGGGGCAGCCTCTACTCCAAGGACGGCACACGGTGTACGATCGATAGCCCGGGGGCAATCGCCGGCATACAGCTCATGCAGGATCTGATTTACAAGTACCACGTATCGCCATCACCTTCTGAAGAGAGCTCAATGTCTAGCTCAGGAGGATGGGGTGCCGGCGCAGTCAACCAGTTCGGCGGCGGAAAAGGCGCAATGGCGCTCGGCGGTCGATGGTGGCTCTGCTCGCTCAGGGCATTCAAGGCTCTCAAGCTAGGGGCGGTTGAACTGCCGCATGGCCCGAAGAGAGTCTTCTACGGATACGGTCGTGCAACACTGATCAACAAGAACAGCCCGAGGAAACATGATGCAATGAAGTTCATCATGTACATGGCAGGTAAGGACTACAACGAACTGGTAAATGAGCAGGCGGATGCTCTTGCACCTGTGATGAAGTATTCCTATACAACCAAATACCTGCACAACGCTAAGTATCCTAAGGAAGATTTCAATGCGGTATGGCGTGACACGATGAAGTTTGCCATGCCGGATGAGACCAGCCCGTTTGTAAATGGTCAGGTGGTAAGTATGATATTAACTAGACAACTGGATCTGGTAAAGTCCAACACAAAGACGCCTGCGGCAGCCATGAAAGCGGCGGCTGCGCAGATAAATGCAGCGATACAGAAGAACTTGGCAGAAGATCCAGCGCTAGCGAAACAGTACGCAGAACTCACGGGGGGACGTAAGTAGGATGAACGATAAGAAGAAAGAATTTCTCTCGGCGATGGGGTTTCTCCTAGAGAACCAAAATAACGTGCGTTTGGAACTGATCATGGCAACTTGATAAAGCTGCCAAACATACTATGAAACTGTACTTCGGCAACTATGATACGGGTCTTCCATATTATATAAGATGAAAGTGGGAGGGGATGGGTGTCGCGGTGGAGATCTTTTCGGGGATCAGGGCCTTCGCCGCATACGGGTTTTGCAAGGCCCATGCTGCATCTTTCGCCAGGATTGCCTACCAGACAGCGTTCCTCAAGGCTCATTATCCCGCAGAGTTTCTTGCCGGTATACTCTCCTGCCAGCCAATGGGTTTCTATCCGTCGAACGTTATTCTGGAAGAGGCGCGGAGGATGGGTATAGGCATTCTGGGAGTGGATATCAATCGTAGTGAAAAGAAGTTTTCGGTTGAGGACGGCAGGATTCGCATAGGGCTCATGCAGGTGAAGGGTATCTCCGAATCCGAGATGGGCTCGATACTTGAGGCGCGGCGACAGAGAAAGTTCACATCGCTTCCTGAGTTCTTCCGCAGGACAAGGGTTGATAAGCCGATTGTCGAGAACCTGATAAACTGCGGCGCGTTTGGCCCTTCTCGAAGGAGACTACTATGGTCGCTTGGTGAAATACTTGGGGGTAGGTCTGCAAAAGCCCATATAGTGGAGCGCACCGATGTCCAGCTCTTCGGCGACTCTGAACTCGATGGTGGAAGACCTCATTCACCCGATATTCCAGAGTATCCAATGCATGTCCAAGTGCGCATGGACTACGATATACTTGGCCTTTCTTCGATATGCCACCCGATGGTCTTCTACAGACAGACGCTATCAGAGCTTGGAATGCCGCAGAACATCCGATTGAGAGACATGCCGAACCACTCAGCAGTCAAGATTGCGGGCGTTGTAGTCGTCTGCATGCGCCCGCCTACGAAGTCTGGGGTAGTCGTGGTCTTTATCACACTGGAGGATGAGACGGGCCTTGCGGATGTTGTAGTTTTCCCCAAGGTCTACGATAAGTATGGATCCGTAATCTATAACAATAGCGGGCTGATAATTGAGGGCAGGACCGAGCGGTCGGGCAAGAGTGTATCCATAATCGCCGAGAAGATATCGCCTCTCACCACAAAGTTCAGGAACAGGGAGCTGGAACCTGATGCCAGGCCGTATTCTGAACGGACACGCTCGGCCGGTCAAAGGTCATGGGTTAAGGGGCAGGGGGTCTGAGCAATTTGCCACTTACACGGCTTTTCGTTCATTGGCAGTGGCGCATAAATGTAAGTTGTTAGCGTATGGAGAAAAAACTTGACAAAGTGTAAATTCTACACTAAAGTATAGGTGTACATGAGACACTAAGAGGTGAATTATGCCTTATACCTACCAGTATCCTAGAGCGGCGTTAACCGTGGACTGCGTAGTTTTCGGATATGACGAGGAGGACCTGAAGGTGCTCCTCATTCAGCGAGATCTGGAACCGTTTGTCGGCAGATGGGCGCTACCCGGCGGATTCGTGCATATCGATGAGACACTGGAGCAGGCAGCATGGCGTGAGTTGAATGAAGAAACAGGGGTCTCTGATCTGTTCCTTGAGCAGATTTACACCTTCGGCGCGCTCGATCGGGATCCGCGGGAGCGTGTGGTGAGTGTGGCCTATTATGCCCTCGTGAACCTTTTTAGCCATCATATCAAGGCAGCTACGGATGCAAGAAACGCCGCCTGGTTTGCAGTTGATGATATCCCTCCACTTGCATTTGACCACGATACAATCCTGGCGATGGCCCATGATAGACTGAAAAGTAAGGTTAGATATCAACCAATCGGTTTTGAGTTGCTACCGGAAAAATTCACACTTACCCAGCTTCAGCGCCTGTACGAGACGATTCTCGGTACAACACTGGACAAGCGAAACTTTAGGAAGAAAATACTCGGCATGGAACTGCTCATAGAACTTGATGAGGTTGAACAGGACGTTGCCCACAGAGCGGCCAGGTTATACCGGTTCGACGAAGAGAGGTATCGGATTCTAACGGAACATGGATTCAACTTTGAGATATAGGGGTGAGTGGGCATGATCGGAAGCAAGCCATTTGAACTGTTTGAGGGGCGTCGATGGATCTGGTTTGGCCCTGGTTTGCGCAAAGCCGTGCGTAAGTATGCCGGGCGATACTTTTCACAATACGGATACGAGGGCATTACTTACTATAAGTATGGAATATCATGCACCTTGCACCTCCGCTTCTGCCGGATAGAATTCTATCGCTATAAGGGAGATTTGGGAAGTCTTATAATCCCTGTATCTGATGCAGCGAGCATCAGATACGTCAGGAAACAGGCATATGAGGAATTGGTTATGACCACTGACAAGATACCAGGTGCTGTTGAACGCCAGATGAATCAGATAGTCGAGAACTATAAAAATGTATTGGAAGGTGATTTTATGGGTTGGCCCATAGCAGATGAAGAGAGCTCAGACGGATCAATTTCCTTCGAGGAGACACAGATAAGGGACAGAATAATTGGATGCCTCCTGGGTACCGCGGTCGGCGATGCACTGGGGTTGCCGAGAGAAGGACTCACTAGGCAGAGAGCCTGCAGGTTGTTTGGTCCAGCACCACTCAATCATCGATTTGTCTTTGGTCGAGGTATGATCAGCGACGACACGGAGCATGCCACTATGGTTGCACAAGCATTGCTCGCTTCGAGTGGGGACCCTGATGCATTCGCCCGATCCCTGGCATGGCGAATGCGTGGCTGGTTACTCGGAGTTCCTGCGGGAATCGGTTTTGCCACGCTACGCGCGATAATCAAGCTGTGCTTGGGATGGCCTCCCGATAAGAGTGGCGTCTACTCTGCCGGGAATGGCCCGGCCATGAGAGCTCCAATCATAGGTGCATATGCCTACAGGGATCAGGCTAGTTTGATCGAGCTGGTGCGGGCATCGACAAGATTGACTCACACGGACCCTCGTGCTGAACAGGGTGCGCTCATAATTGCACTGGCATCCAGTTATGGCGTGGCCCATGGCTCGGTTGGTGACGTCTCCGGATTCATATCGTCAATTCGCCCATACATCGAGGACAAGCAACTGTTGGAGAGCATCAACGCTGTAGAAGAACATGTACTGTGTGAATCCTCGGCAGAGAAGTTTGCGGAGGCACTTGGACTCACCAACGGTGTCAGCGGATTCGTGAACCATACAGTTCCAGCTGCCCTGTTCTGCTGGCTTCGTTACAGGACCGATGCCTGCGAGGCAATAGCGAAAGTCATTCTGCTTGGCGGCGATACAGACACGACCGGCGCCATAGTAGGTGGTCTGGTCGGGGCTACGTACGGAGCGTCCTCGATCTGTCCTCAATGGATTGCAGGAATTGCGGAATGGCCCAGGTCTACCGGCTGGATTCGTGAACTTGGTGGGCGATTAGCTGATTCGCTTTCCGACCATAAGGCATGTAGCCCTCTGCCATTGTTTTGGCCGGGTATACTGGTTCGCAATCTGGCGTTTACTGTTATAGTGTTCTATCACGGTTTTCGTAGGTTATTTCCGCCGTACTGAAAATGCGAGGAGGAAGCGAACTCATGTCAGGTTCGAAAAATGCTGGTGGGGGCCGACCTACTAAACTTACCTCCGAATTAATCGTCAGAATATGCAACTGTATTAGGGCTGGAAACCATCTGAATGTTGTTTGCGCGGCAAATGGTATTTCCTTCCAGATATAGCGCTCTCCGCCGTTGGTCGGCTCCAGGCCTACGTTATAGTTTTTTACATCCGACGATGGCACAATGCCTTGATTGATGTACAGCCCGAGATAGGTTATTTTTCTGTCGGGAAAAGATAAAACAGGTATCCTTTCCCGACTTTTCGTCATAAATACCTCCCCAGCCTTGTGCAAGCTTGCGGGTGAAAAATTTCTTGGCGATGTGAGCTTCGTGAGCGCCGATGGTTACCCACTTCAAGCCGCTATCAACCTCGGCCTTCCAGTCCCCAAGGTCGCTGTCAAAGGTTATGCCTGCCGGGAAGAATATCTCCATTCCGGGTGAAACGGCAAACAACGGGTGTGCCGCCCAGATTGCGTCCATGGGCGCTGATGCGAAGTTGGTAACTCGGTAACGCACTGGCAGCGTGCATGGGTCTACAAACTCCATCTCCTTTTCAAACGAATAGGGCAAGCGGACGCCATGCCCCTTGAGATCGAGACGGTCTTTCTCGATGGTGTATCGCTTGACCACAGCTCACCGTGATCCGGGAGGGTGACTCCACGCCAGGGAGCATCGGGGTACGAGCCACCTCCTACATTCGGGAAGGCATCTATCCAGCCGGTGTTGCCTTGATCCAGAAAGTTGCTCCCATATTTAGAGGATGTGAACTAAAGACCGTCTCTCCGCCAGATCCACTCCCTGTAGCTTCGTTTATCCGCAATGGATGTTATATTGGCACCTCGATCTGGGAGAATACCATCTTCAGTTCGACTTCCAATGGTGCATGAAATAGATCTCCTTGGTTTTATGTGCAGGGAGTAAGATATTTAATCAACTTGGGAAAATTACAACTGTTGGCATATTACATTCTGATGGTTTCTCCGGACGAGATGGAACAGAGTTTTTCATCCAGCCGGAACCAGACCGGAATACTCGAATAGTTGCTGAAAGTCCTGCCATCAGCAGAAACTACGAGTCCGTGAATTGCTTTGAAATAGCGACAGATTTCAATATTGCTCGCGTACCAGACATTGTCTTTGCCAGAGGCACGTTGAGCAAACTCTTCCATGATTTCCCAGTTGTTGTCATTGTCAAATTCGTAGGCGTGACCCCAGACGAAAAATAACGGCATACAAGGATACGAATGTTCGAGGAAATTCGGGAGTATTTCGAGCATTTGCGAGTGATGGCAGGTCGGATGCCATTCGAGAAAATCCTGTGGCAGACCAAAGTTACCGGTACTTGCGGTCGTGCGGGAACAGATAATACCTGCAGCTTTCACTCGGGCGATAGTCTCCGGGTCATGGGAATCATCCGGGTATGACATTCCGCAAACTTGATATCCACAGAGTTTTTCGAGTGCCAGCCGGTCGCTCCAAACTTCAGTCATAACCATGCCGCGCGGCACCTGCGCTTCAATTGCGTGGTTTGCCCCGTGGCAGGATACCTCGTGTCCGCAGTAAAGCCCGGCAACCTCCTCCGGCGCGCATCCCAGCCTGGCTGAATTCAGGTGAAAACTGCCCTTAAGACCATATTTATTGAAGATCCCAACCAGCCGACGATCCGCAGCCGGCCCGTCGTCATAACTCATTGTCAGCGCTTTCGTGCACCCCTCTGGATAACAGAAAATAACAGACATACTTGACCTCCTACCTCACAATATTATGGTGGTGCCGATCTGCTTCATGTTGCTGGCACAGGTGATTTGGCACGCCTTCTCTGCGAGCCTTGGCAATAGCAGGAAAGAGAATTGCTGCCAATATAGCTATTATAGCCATTGCAACGAGTAGCTCAATATCAATGTTATGAGATTTTCTCCTTAAGTACGCCAAAGCCTCAAGAGACATGCTCACGAACCGCATCTTCTGCGTGGAGATCTGAACACAGCTCATATACATTGCAGCCGGATGTTTCTCGTATGAAAAACGCAGATACCAATGCAAGGAGTGCGAAAACGAGGCATATCAAGAAGATAGCGCTATAAGCTTCAGGAGAATAGTGAACCGCCGACGCCATTCTCACAGCAGGGAACCGACCCATCACAAAGCCTGATACTATGACCAAGCCTGCGACCAAAAGGTAGAGGATGGAGTTCATGATTCCCAGCGCAGAACCGGCATAACTCGGTTCGTTCAGCTCTTTCATTGAGGCAGTAAATATCGGAGATCCACAGGACGAAATTCCAAACAATACGTAGGCCAACAATGCCCACCGTGGGGAAGCAGCATGTATCAGCATGCTCGTCCCAACAGCCATGAGACTGATAATCGATACGGCAATCAATACTGGTTTGCGCCTGTTGCCTATGAACGTGCTGAAAAGACCTGAGAGTGTTGATGCTATCATGGAGGCCAGCATCATAAAAAATATGTAATTTGCCGCGCGCCCGGAGCTCATATGGCAGCAGTCTTCCAGAAATTTCTTCCCAATCACCGATTGCATCAGAAAGTAGTTAGCGTATATCGCCGACATTGAGAAGATTACCGGATAGCACATTTTGTTACGGGCAATGCGCTTGATTGCAGGCATTACAGGCATAGGCCGAGTCTGTTTGCTGCCTGTTTGACTGCCTTTTGTAAAGATAGCCGTCAGCAGCGCAGTTGCCAAAGACGCCGCGCCGACAAATAGCAGCGCATTCCTCCATCCCAGGGAATCGGCAGCCATACGGAATGGTTTTGTGCCCATGAGTCCGCCAAAATAGCCCAATAGTATGGTGGCACTGAGCATTATGGAAAAATGCTTGTCGCTAAACCTGAGGTCAAGTTCTTTGAGAATAGGCAGATAAATAAGCCCGGCCCCAAGCCCTACAATGAAACGAGTGATATAAAGCTGCGATACTGTTTTGGACAGCGGAAAGAGTACAGATCCTAGCCCAAGCAATATCCCACCAACCACTATAACCTTTGACGGTCCAAAACGATCTGAGAATATGCCGGAGAAAATCTGCATTCCACCGTAAACATACAGGCATATGCCTCCAAGCAAGGCAATTTGAACCGATGTCAGATTGAGGCTGGATTGCAGGTCGTTGTATATCGTACCAGGTATTGCAATCCGCTGGAAATAGGAGAAAATATAGAGCGCATTCATAAAGCATATGACCGCTAGCACCATACGCTTATTCCGGATTTTTGCTAATATGCTATTCCAGGTCAACTAGTTGCGACCCCTTCCGTTTCGCTTAGAAAAAAATATTGGAACAGGCATGGGCTGCAATGTCCGGTGCCTGTTCCAATGATGCGTCCTTGACAACCTCAGGAGAAAGCCTTGCCAAGCAGGGTGATGGCGGTTTTAGTGATAATCTCCGCCGCATCCTCCGCCAGCATCGAGGAAGTCGCCGGGAATGCCGAATATCCGCCGTGCGCAAACGCATCGGGGGTCGGCACATAGCCCACGTTCCCGTCGGTGATTTCGCTGATGAGAGTAACATCAGCCGGAGAGCCCTTCTTGATTGCAAGGCCGATTGCCGAATAGATTTCACCTGATGTAGTACAGATCGCCGCCTTGCCCAGACGCACGACGCTAATATGCACATCCAGGGGGCTGAGCTTAGCCATCAGCTTTGCCCAATTCTCCCTGGCCTCTTTGATATCGCTGATATCTTTCGGGAAAATATCGCCATATTCGCGCATGGGTATTTTGAGCACCGATTGCGCTAGGCGGAGCGTCGGTTCCGGCATGGGGGTGGGCGTTGATGTGATGACTTTGACTATCTCGCTCCCCAGGTACAGCCCGGAACGTGCCCAACCCTCTTCATCGCGCCACCAGTTTGCAAGTTCACGCGATTCCAGATTAGTCGGCGAGATGTCCCCGGCCGCTCCGTTTAAGTAGATCACATCCACATCTTCTCCGAGAACCTTGTGGAGATGGTTTCGAACAGCCCCGACCAGATCAGCGCTGTAGAAGCACCCAAGCTCCAGGGTTGTGGCGTGAGAGGCAAACGACGGGATTATAAACTTCAAGTCGCCGTTCTTCCTCCTGGCGAAGATCACGCCGACCTGTCCGTCACGCGGGCCTTCCAGTCCGCTGAAATCTTCGTTCCAGCAGCCGTGGTACATCTCCGCGCTGCCGTCCTTGCGATAGCCTCGACGGTTGAACCCCATCTGCTCGAGCCAGCCGTTCCCTGCGTAGAGATCGACCTCCTCCAAATCATTCAGCGCGCGTCCGACCACATACACTATCGATCTGGTCAGCAAATCGATAAACTCCGGCGATACATCGCCGACCAGGATATCCGATGCCGCGGGAGCCGTATGCGTGTGTGTGCAACCTATCAGGACGGACGCGGCAGGGATACCGCAGGCTTCCTCACACTTGCGCTGAATCTCTCGTGTGTATTTATCATCTATAAGAACCAGATCGCACGAGACCAACGCTACCCGGCGATCTTCATACGCAAATGCCGCTGCGTTCACGGTGAGAGGGTCGTGCGTATACTCACCGTTGCGCACGTGTCCTTGCCCTACGACATTGAGCGGCACCGATGGCGTGATATCGGCACTGGCGCTACCTGCTCTCATAATCCCGGAACCTCCTTGATATGGCTGAAGACCTTTTTGACCCCGGCGCCGAGCATGTGGGATACATCTTCGCCATTTGGAGCGCGGAACTGAGTCCCGAACGAGATGTTCCTGGCCAGGTGCTTCATGGCTGCCGGATAGTCTTCTATATTATATGCACGAGGCTTGGCCATTTTGCAACTCCAGGGGCAACCGCCGCCGTACGCGTTCTGCGCCCGGAAGACCGTCATCTGCGGCAGTATGAACTGCTGCCAGGGAGTGCCGCCGACGCCTTCAGCCTGGAGAGCCGCTACCAGGGCATCCCGGAAATCGCTCGGTTCACCTTTGTAGCCGTAAGCTTCCGGATCGACTCTGAGGACTATGTTGTAATGATTGTGTGTGCACCTGGCAGGCACAAACGGGAGAGTCAACCCCGGGATAGACTCCAACTCGCTCATAAACGCCGCCGAATTTTTATTGAGGATTTCCGCGTAAGAATCCATCTTGGTGAGCTGGGCCAGAGCGAACGATGCCGCCAGGTCGCTGTTGCGGTACATCCATCCGAGCGCGTAGGCGTGATAATCCCGGCTCTCCGAAGGCGTCGCGGCCTCCCCGAACGACCAGAGCATGAGGGCTTTCGAGAACATATCGTCATCATTGGTGACGAATATGCCGCCCTCGCCGCCGCAGAGGCACTTGTTCTGATTCAGACTGAATGCCGCGCAATCTCCCAAAGTCCCTGTCTTCTTACCATTGAAGGTAGCTCCGTGGGCCTGGCAGGCGTCCTCTATCACTTTGAGGTTGTGCTTCCTCGCTATGGCCATCACCTTGTCCATCTCCACAGCCAGTCCGTGCAGGTGAACCACTATGATAGCTTTGGTCTTCTCCGTAATCGCCTGTTCGATCTTGTCGACATCTATGTTGATGGTGCGGTAGTCGATATCCACAAAGACGGGGATGGCGTTGTGATGGAGTATGCAGGTAGCGCTGGATGACCAGGAATATGCGGTAACGATCACCTCGTCGCCCGCGCTCACACCGCACGCCACAACGGCCATGTGGAGTGCTGCGGTACCGCTGTTGGTGGTTATCGCGTGCTTGTTGCCGTTCCACTTGGCGAAGTTCTCCGCAAGAGCCCCGCAGTTGGGGCCGTGCGCATGATTTGGGTTTTCCAGCGACGCCATGACATATTCACGATCCACATCATCTATAGGCGGCCAGACTTTTATCGCGTCATCCGGAACCGCTTTGGGTCCACCGTTGATTGCTAGTGTTGACATTTTGTTCCTCCTAGTGTTTATTGAATTGGGACAGGTATTTTATCGAGCAGGCTCAGGATGTATCGGCTTGCCCGGCTGACTGCATATTTGGAGTCGTACTTGGTCGATTGGTACTCTATGTTGATGTAGCCATCGTAGCCGCATTCCGCCATTTTGCTGATGACAGCTTCGTGATCGACAATCCCTTCGCCTATCAGCGCGGGGAGATAGTATCGGCCGTCGGAGCCGTCTATGCCGTTTGTATCCGGCGATATAGTCCAGTCTTTGAAATGTACATGGACTATGGAGTCTTTCGAGCGCGCAAAGGCGTCCTGCGGTTGTTCGCCCCCGGTCAGGCAGTTGCCACTGTCGAATGTGACCCGCAGGCCGGGGACGGCGTCGATAGCCTCATTGATATCGACAGATGTTACAAACGGCGAGCTGATGCCGTGCATGTGCTCGATGGTGACGGTCAGGCCAAAGGTATCGGCTATCTCAACCGCTGCGGAGAGACCCTGGATGATGTTGGTGCGACTCTCCGCCGGGGAGAGGGAGCCTTTGCCCCCCATCGGGATCATTATTTTATCCGTGCCAAGAGTTGCGGCAGTTTCGCAAATTTCTAGCACGGTTTCAAGACCCGGGAGTCTCCCCGCGCGATCAGGGAAGTTCAGGTCGGCGCCCTGGGTGTAGCAGACCGTTCGCAGGCCGTGATCGTCCATGATCTTGCGCACATCCCCCGGGGCTACTCCGTAGACGGAACACCAGTCGATACCGTCTATCCCATGCTCGCAGGCAAATCGGCAGAGGTCGCGGATCCCGCGGGGCGAGAAATCCCAACCGCCGACCTCCATGGTATAACTCATTATGGAAATCTTCATAAAACGTCTCCTTCGGCAATATCTACATATCTCGGTGCCAGGTCTGCGTTGATAATAATGATAACCCCTCTCCGTGATGTGGACAAGGTAATAATGTTGCTAAAAATATGATTATGTTGTCGCTGGATAAAAAAGTTGTCGCCGCAAGCTCAATCTGCGCCCATACAACACATCCGCGCGCGCAATGGCCGGTAAAAACCGGAGTGTTGCAATCTGAACCGCAAAGTGTATAATGAGAATGTGATTTGCAGAGATTCCGGGGGAAGACATTTTCCCGGAGAACAGGAATGTGAAGATGCAGAACAATTGGACGCTGGATACCGCCCCTGGATGCGCGCTCAGTGAAAAGCTACCGGAAGTGCTCGGCATATCGTGCGGCCCTTTCGACTACATATGGGCGGAAAAGGCGCACGTAGCTTTCAGTTCGGAGCTCGTCCACGTGCTGCACGGGTGGATAAATATAGAGATGCCTGATCGCACGGTTAATTGTCTCGAAGGCGACACTGTCTATATCCCCAAAGGTATGATGCATCGCGATATCATGCCACTGGAAGAATCCCACGAGATATATCAGGTTCAGTTCGCCTGGGATGGGGAAGATGCTGCCTGCGATCTCATCTCAGGCTCACATCTGGCAGGGTTCTCCCAGGCGTACAAGCACCTGATCCGCACCGAATTCAGCACCATGTACCAGTGGTTCATCGGGAATCAGCCCTATCATGCAGAAGTTACCAGATTGCACCTGCTCCAGACTATATATAAGCTGTGCAGCATATCATCGCTCGTAAACTTCTCCGACCAGGCTCCATCGGAAGACCTGATGAAATCGCGCAGGTTGCAGATTATGATGTACGCCAGAGAGTATATAAAGGAAAACTTCCAAACTAACATCACGCTGGAAAAGATAGCTTCCGAATTGAACATCAGCACCTATTACCTCTCGCGCATCTTCAGCTCCGAGAACTCTTTTACGCTGAGCAGCTACCTGACGAGCGTTCGCATGGAGAATGCCGCCAAGCTCCTGGTGAATCCGGGGCTGAACATATCGGATGTTTCTCAGAAGGTAGGCTTCAACGATCCGCACTATTTTTCAAAAATCTTTAAAATCCATTATAGGATCTCCCCCAAAACGTTCCGCTCAAATATGCTGAAGACAACTCAGATATAGGAAAGCAGATGGTTGCATCCCATATCACAGGTGCAGTTTATCTCCTGAAACCCCTGCGCCGCCACTCGCACAAACCGGTTTTCAGGCCATGGCGCAAAATGGCAATATACTACACTTTTTGACAAAATCATTGTCTATGAAGAATCCCGAGCTGCAAGTATAATGATTTTGTTGCTAGCCGAAAGCGAGGGGATGCATGCCTTCGGGCAAACAAAAGTGAAGGGGAGGGGAGGACAGGCTTTAAAGTCGATGCTGAAACTGCTGGTTACAATGACTATTGTGAGCATTAACCAACAGCAACTACCTTGCGCGGCTGGGTAAGCAAGCGGAAACTAGCGTGATTCAAACTACTTGTAAACTTATAAAGGAGAAAATCTATGAGGACCACTAGAAAATCCGGTTTCACACTGATTGAGCTGCTAGTTGTAATAGCAATAATAGCTATATTGGCAGCTATTCTATTTCCTGTATTTGCCAATGCCCGCGAAAAGGCCAGGCAAATCTCCTGCCTCAGTAACATGAAGCAGATTGGTGTTGCCATCATGATGTACGTACAAGACCACGACGAAGGCATGGTGGGACAGGCTGAACCAGCAGGACCGGGGGCAAGTACCGGCTGGAATTATAACGGATGGACTTATGCACAGGCGGCGGGATACGAAACATGGCTTGGTGACATACAGCCCTACCTCAAAAATGTCGCTGTTCTCAGTTGTCCCGATGTAACCGCACTCGCTTACGACGTCTTTTGGCCTGAAGAGGCGAACACATACATGCTCAATGGCATAGTAAACCATCGCCCTTTGGCTTCGTTCAACAAACCGGCCGACACCGTGGTGGCATGGGAGGGCTACACAATGAGGTGTTACTGGGCAATGATGTACCCGAACCTGATCAACGGATCCACGCAAGCCAACCCCGAGTTTGACTGGTGCAGCGGCTTCCCTATTTATGATTCTTCCACAGGTAAGTACTGGCCTTATTTGCACAGCGGAGGGTCAAACTTCCTCTTTGCGGATGGTCATGCGAAGTGGGTAAAAGGCGAGAATGTAACTAACGCGATGTTCATGCCGGACTTGTAGAAATCTGTGGGCTGTTCTTACAAATGGTGTAAGAGCAGCCCCATCTTCCACCAGAGGCATGCTACTGATAAGAACTGCAGAGGCCATTTTACATGGTATACTCACATCACACGTGGATTGCGGCTATCTAAAAGCTCTGCCCTCTCAGCTCTCAAATATAAAATCCTTTGCAAGCTCTATCTTGTGCGTCAAGAGCTTGCAAAATCAAACAAAGCAGGTGAATTGTGTATAAACGTCTCATATTTATTTTATTATTATTCTTAATGGCTTGTGCCCCGCTACTTGCGCAGGAGATCCCATACTCCATCGGCTCCTGGCCGGAACTGGCGCATGGGAATCATCGCGCGGTGCTACAGGTCGCGACGGGTGGAAATGCCGTCCACGCGCATATACCCTGGCGCAGGCGCGATCTCTTCCCTGAGAAGAAGCTTGTGTATGTGACGGAGGCTTCCGGCAATATTATCACAAATACGCTGACGGTAAACATCACCCGGGAGAGCGGCGACATCATTTTTGCACCTATATCCGGCCCCGGCACGTACTATGTGTACTACCTGCCATACACCCCAGGCGTCGGTAACTTTGACGATCCCGGCTCATACTATACCCCCAAGGATACCGCCGACCCGACATGGCTAGCCGCAAACGGTCTGGACGTCGCCGCAAATCTCCCTGCGCGTATGGCGGCCCTGCCGCAAGCGAGTGTGACCGGCATCCAGGCCCGCACCGAGTTCGACAGTTTCTACCCCATGGAGGTCATCGCTACTTCCGACGAAACCTCCGCTCTGGCGGCAAAGGTTCCCGATTACACCGTCTTCGCGGAAGATCGCAAATATCCCATTCGCATGACGGACGACCTGCCGCAGAAGTGGATAGAATCCGGCCCCGTGACCAGCTTCTCCGGCACGGCCCAGCCGAATGAGATATACACTTTTCAGGTAGGCGTCTGGGCGGCGCACAAACCGCTTGGCAACCTCTCGCTCAAGTTTTCCGACATGACAGGCGCAACCGGTACGCGCATCCCGGCGTCGGCGTTCCACTGCATCAACCTGGGTGGAGTCGATCAGCAGGCGCGCGCATTCACCAAAATCGTGAACGTGGGCGCAGGGAAGGTGCAGGCTCTCTGGGTCTACGTACGCATCCCCAAGACAGCGGCGGGCATGTTCACCGGTTCCGCCACCCTGGGGGCTACCGGCGAGAAGCCCACCCGCGTGAACCTCTCCATCGCCGTCAGCGGCCCGATGCTGGCGGATGGCGGCGTGAGTGACCTTTGGCGTATGTCCCGCCTGGCCTGGCTTGACTCCACCCGCGCAGAGGAGGAGGCGCCGATCCCGCCGTACACCCCTGTAAAAGCAAGCGGGAATACCATCAGCATCCTCAATCGCTCGGTGAGCTTCGGCAAGACGGGGTTGCCCGCTCAGATAATATCGAACGGGCGGAAGATACTCGCCTCACCGATGGCCTTTAACGTCTCAGTCGGTGGGAAAAACCTCCCCTTCACCCTCGTCTCGCAGAAGACGCTCAAGTCGAACGCCGGGGTTGTGGAGCGGGAATACATCTCCAAATCCGGCGCGCTCACCCTCACCGCGGTCTGCCGGATGGAGTTTGATGGCATGGCCGCCTGGCACATGTCCCTCACCGCCGACAAGGATATCTCGCTCTCAAACGCCAGCCTCTCCATGCCGGTCGCGGGTGACGTGGCCAAATACATGATGGGCATGGGCAAGCGTGGCGGATTCCGCCCCTCGGCTTGGGATTGGTCGTGGAGTACCGACCATGCCGACAACATGCTCTGGATCGGCGACTACAATGCGGGTGTGCAGCTCAAGCTCGTCCCGCAGAAGGACATCTTTTCCACAACCGACCTGCGGGATGCCGGTCTTCCGGTGAGCTGGTGCAACGATGGAGCGGGCGGTTGCCGCGCTGTCGAAGTCGGCAAAACCTTCGCCGTCACCGCCTTCTCCGGCGCAAGGCAGATGAAGGCGCATGAGACACTAGACTACGACTTCCGGCTCCTCATCACCCCGTTCAAGCCGATTGATCCGCGGCATTGGGATTGGCAACCGAACAAAACTGTTGGCCTCTCGTTTCAAGGCGCACTTGAAAACCCATACATCAACTATCCATTCCTGCACACTGATAGAATCGCAAACTATGTGAAAGGCCTCGCGGATGCACCGGCAACCCTGACCGGGCATATCAACTACGATGTAAGAGGAAACCTCAATCCCTATCACGGTTCTATCTCTCTCTGGGTAACATGCAACTTCGATTCCGCGAACATGCCTGTAAATCAAAGTTTGCTCTTTCTCCGGCTTGCAAACAGCCAGTGCTCGGGGATGTTTTGGTGCAAAGACAAGAAGACCATTCGCGTCTACAACATGGTGGGTAGCGTTAGCCCCTACGCGTGGCCTCTGCAGTATGATTGCGCGCCCACAAGCTGGAAGAAGGGCGAGAAGCACGTTTTAACCCTGTCATGGGGCGATGAGCTCGCCATGTATATGGATGGCAAGCTCATAGGGAGTTGTCCGTATACCGGTCTCAGCCAAAACCTGTGCGAAGACGGCCAGATAGTCATAGGCGGCGGCCTCTTTACTCTGGATGCGGTGAAAGTGGAAGATATCCCGTTCGCCGATGGGATCCTGCCCGTCAAAACGCAGGATGCACATACCCTACTCCTTGATACCTTCGCAAACGTCAAAGCTGGTCTCAGCGTGCCTGATGTGGCGAGCGGGAAGAAGCGCGGCGAGATTTTCCCAGGGGTGAAGGTTGAGCAGGTTGCAGGTGGTAGTGAGCTTGTGATGGCGAGCCAGGGCAAAACCCCATTCCTTGGCCTAGATCTCTACTACACTGTTCGAGAATTGAGCAATCACGTGGTGGAGATATGGCCGCTCAGGAGCCTGGGCGATGAAATCTTTGCCTCCAAAACTATGCAATTCACCTCCAACGGCGGCGTGCTGGTCGAGGGAGGCGGCGGATATCCGTGGCTTGTGGAACACCTGGGAAGCGGCTATGTCCCTGCCTGGCGCAGTCCGATGCCTTGGATGGGTGAGACCGATGCTGCTATAGCTACCAGCTGGGACAATACGCGCTGGTTCAACTACTACGTTGAGGGGATAAGCTACATGATGGCCCGCACCGGCATCAACGGCCTCTACCTGGACGGCGCCGGTTACGACCGTAATATTATGCGGCGGGTTGCGCGTGTGATGGGAGAGAATGACCCTGCCTATCGAATCAAGGCTCACTCCGCGAATATCTTCGACTATACCAACATCATGGTAAACTCTCTGAACGGCTTTATGGAGCAATTGCCCTACGAAAGCAACCTTTGGTCGGGAGAGTTCTTTGAATACACTCACGATCCGGACTACTGGCTTGTGGAGATCTCCGGCATCCCGTTCGGCCTGACCTCCGAGATGCTCGATTACCAGATCGGCGGGAACGCATACCGCGGTATGCTCTACGCCATGAATGGTCGCTTCCTGTCGTGTTATGAGGCCATAAACAGTTTATGGGAAGATTACGACATTAAGGAAACGCAGATGATCGGCTACTGGGATCCGGCATGTCCGGTGAAGACGGATAATGCGAACATCTACGCCACAGTCTATAAAGGCAAGGATCGGAGCATAGTCTCCATCGGCAGCTGGTCGCACACCGATGAAGACCTGGGGCTCACCATAAATTGGAAGGCCCTATCGCTCGATTGCGCCCATGTGCGCATCATCCAACCTGCCCTAGAGGACTTCCAACCGGCGGCAAAGTATGCGCCCGGAGAGAAGATCCGCATATCCGCCGGCAAGGGCGCAATCCTTGTACTGGAGAAAATGTAATGAAGAGATTCTTTGATATAGCGGCCATCTGCGCGCTGGTGCTGGTGTGCCTGACGTCTTGCGCCGGTGCCGACACAACGTTTGTCGCTGTGCCTCTCTGCGCCCACGCGCCGGTGATTGATGGGAAGATCGACGCCGGTGAGTGGGGGAGGGCGGCGTGCATCGGTGGTTTTCGCGAAACCTCCTCAGGCTACCAGGCAAGCGAGCAGACCCTGGTATACCTGACCTACGACGCTCAAAAGCTGTATATCGCCTACCGATGCTACCAGCCGAACTCGCCCAAAGCGGAACTGACCAAGCGCGACGACACATATTGGCTTGAAGATTCCGTGGAGCTCTTTTTGCAAACTGATCTCAACCAATCTACGCACTACCAGTTCATAGGGAACGGCAAGGGCGGTTTCTGGGATAGTATCGGCATGAACAGTAAATGGAACGGAAACTTTACCTATGCGGCCTCGGTCAGCAACTCCTACAACACCATCGGCGCGGCATCCGAAAACCTCTACTGGGAGGGTGAACTCTCCATAGCCTGGCACGACCTTGGTATCGATACGCCCAAAGAGGGTTTTACCATGGGGTTTGCCGCCGTGCGCGATCACCAGAAATCGGCCCCGCCGTATAGAAGTAGCTGGTCGGACATAGGGCAATTCCCTCACGACGCCAAAGGTTATGGGCGCATCATCTTGGCCGGAGACTCCCCGGCCGCGCAGGTGCAGGCAATAGGCGATGGCGCCAAAGAGACGGCCACCGCAAAACTGCGCGTGGTGAACCCCGGGGCATCTCCCGTAAAAATCGGCGGTCACCTGCAACTCACTTCGGGAGGTCAGGTTAAGTACACCTGCCCGATAGCAAGTGAGATAGCCCCAGGCTCCTCTGCGGATATCGCTCCAAGCCAAGCGGTGGAGTCCGGCTTCTATGATGTGGAATTGCTGGTAAACGATGGGAGCAAAACCTTGCTACTAGCGCCGTACCACATCTTCTGCGGAAAATTGATCGAGGCTTCCCTGGATAAAGATACGCGTAAGGTGACAATGCACGTGAACCTGAGTGGAGTCTCTGGAGTGGATGGGGTTCGCGTCATAACCACCATCTCAAGCGGAGAGCGGGAGCATCTTGGTTTGCTAAAAACCATGAACTCAAGGGAACCATCCAGTACACTCTATCTGGATCTCTCCAAACTCCCACGCGGAGAGTATAAACTCAAATGCATGCTCTTGCGCGGCTTCATCATGATGACGGAATACATGGAAAACCTGCGGATATGATCGTATTCTCCAGTCTGCTCTGCTAATATGACCTGATGGGAAATATCGCATTCTCTCCGCATTGGCGGAGTAATCGTGCAGATAGCCATAGAGGGCGCATCAATCCCTCTATGGCTACCAGAAAACTCCGGGGCTTCCGTCGTCGGAAGATATTTTTCCGTTAAGCTTTCTGCCGCGAACCACAAGCCGCCAAATCTATGGCAAAATCCTCAATTTGTGTACGACTTCCTATTGAAAATGCTGATTTAGTAGCCGCAAAAATCAGTATCTATTGACGCATAAGCTCCACATTAGTACGATATTTGCAACCCGCACTCAGACGGCAAGAATCACAAAACGGAGGTCTCGTCTATGCCCCGGCAATATTTCCCCAAGAATTTCCTGCGTCGTGCACCCAACAAATTGTTTCGGCAATACCTGGCGCAGCATGACATCGTCGCAGATATTGCCTGGGATGAATTGCGCGAGATCGACATACAGCCGATCCTCGACGCAATCGACAAAGCCCCGCCAAAGGTCCAGAAGGAGACCGACACCGATTTTCGAGAAATCTTCAAAGTGGCGGATCAAAGCGGCGTCAGAACCATCATTGAGGAGGGGCGAAACCACAAGCCCAGCATCGACCTCGCGCCTACCTTCGAGAAAATTGGCGGCTTTCTTGAGCGTTCTTTCTGGACCTTTCTGAATCACAAAAGTATATGCGATGTGGCGCGGAAATTCGATTATGCTGACACCCTGATCTTCGAATAATGTCCTGGTCTTCCGCTCGTCGACCATCTGCCGGACGAAGAGTCCACGGATCGTCTGAGAATCGCTCTTTCCAAGCATTTTCGAGAATCGGAAGGACGAGGACGCGGATGCCAGGTAGACGTATACACAAGAGACACCAGGTATTACTACTTCTGCTCGCTGGAGGATTACGCCCGCACGGAACAGGTTTGGGATGATACACACAACCTAAAAATTGAACGTCAAAAACCAACGTTTGAAGTCATCCTGATATATGATCCAGAGGAGTGAACTCTTGAATCAAAAGTCAAAGGTGGAAAACCTGTTCGCAGCGACATAGAACGTATATTCGGTAGAACCATTATGAACGTTGACCTGGGAGAAGCGCGCGATCCTGATGCGACGTATAATTTGAGCGGCCTTATGCACAGGGACTTTGAGTTTCCCCTTGAACCCGATGATGGGATCGAGCAGATTGCCGTCAAGCATTTGAAACTGTGGGTCATGGGCCGAGAGCACCGCAGCATCGCTCAATATAGGCTTTGGAAGTGATGACGTAGCGCAATGGTCGCTGGGCATGCTGGAAACTCTGCTGGAATCCGGTGTGTTGAAGAAATCGGGTTATGCCCGATCATTGACCTGCCGAGAGTATCCGGACGAATGCGGGTTCCTCTCGATGAATTGCGGACATACAGCCTCCACCCAAAGGATTGGGCCATGTGGCTTGCCGATAAACTGGGTGGCAAGCCGAAAGAGTTGACACCTAACCGGTTATGGATACTTGGTAAGCCGGAGATGAGCGGCGCAAGGACTGAAGTCTTATTTGCTCTCGACCTGAAGTGGCCGGATGGCGAACGGGTTCTGCGCGAAGCTCGGGGTAAAAAGAGTAGCCGGACAGCAGTTGTACTTCTTCCCAGACTTATCGGTAGTGATACATCATCCGACGGCTCAATAGCATTTGTGCCTCTTGATGAAATTAAGCCTCGAACATCCGGACTTGACACGCCAGTTCGCACAGACTGAAGGCATATCCGCAGCTAAGCCAAACGAATACAGGTTCAAGAACGATGGACAGCGGTGGAGCGTTCTTTATGATTCAAAACACATCAGCCTCAATCACTCTGATGGGATGATATACATTGCATATCTTCTTAAGCATCCTAATAAGCCCTTCCACGTTCGCGATTTGTATGCCATATCTAACCCACAATCCGGTAGCCCGCAGGCTGACCGCTATTCCGATATGAGTGGCGATGATCTGGCAAGTGAAGGTCTATTCTTGGATAACGCAAGTCGCCATACAGACAAAATAGATGATGCACAGCTAATCGCAGACTATCGCCATTCTCTCCTTGAACTTGAATGCAAATTTGAGGATGCACAGAGAAACGGACGATGCTGTGAGGCTGAAGCACTGCAGATGCGGTTGAATGCCCTCAGGCGCCTTATGTCTCGCGAGTTCGGGTTGGACGGCATGCCGAGACGGACTGGAGACCCGAATAAACAGGCGTACGACTGTATTAGTAAAGCAATAAAGCGAATATTCAAGTCAATTCAGTGTGAACATGCCACGTTAGCCGCACACCTCAAGAATTCAATCCACTATGAAACATATACCTACCACTATTCGCCAGATCATTCAATCCCTTGGGACGTATAAAATAAATTTAGAGTATTTTTGTGACGACTTACAATGTCGCCATAGCGATGCCTGTTGTCGCGCTTAGAGTATTGAGGATAACTCAGTACCAAGCCTGGCAGGCAGTAATGACATCAGTTTCTCTGCGCAACCGGAGGATGAAAATCCCCGAGAGAGCCTTGCCGGGCCAATCTCTCGGGGATTTTTGTGTTTAGCCGCGACAAGGTGAGGCGTTTTCGAGTGGCGGATAGAGTGCGAAAGAAACTGAATATAAGGCGAACGTCAGCAGCAGAACCGATGTATGCGCACGGCATGCAGGCGGCAGAACTGATTCTTGCAAAGCTGATTGCTCGTGCCTATGCCACCGATCACCCAGAGCCTTTCGGCAAGCATCTTGCTCGCGTGCTTGGAGGCCCGGCTGATGAATTGCAATGAAGTAAAATCTCATTTGTTGGGCTATTATCCATACGATCGGGATCCCCTGGCAGTTGGCGGATTGAGTGTTTCTGAGGATATATGTCTGAAAGCATGCAGGTTCACGCTGCAGAGAGCAATCTCAGCGCACAATTTTCTGATCGCAGGAGTCTACCTGTGAGCCTAGCGCATGCCCTTCAATATCGAGAGCGTGGGTTTGCACTTCTGCCAATCGCTCCTGGCACAAAGATGCCGCATAATGCTCTGCTTCCCGTGAATCCAAGAACAGGTAAACCGAGCTGGAAACCTCTTGCAGAACGTCCTGCATCGGAACATCAAATTCGAGAGTGGTTCGAGAAGGATCCAATGTGTGGAATCGCCGTCATCTGTGGACGAGCCTCTGGTGGGCTAGTCGTGGTGGATTTCGACACAACCCAGTATAGAAAATTCCAATTACCATTGACACCTATGGTGCAGACCCGGCGTGGTATACACATCTACTTCAAGATAAGCCGGTCAATAAGGAACCAAATTTTGGAGACGAATTCCGGTCAGCACATCGGTGAGATAAGGTCTGAAGGTCAGTACGTATTGTTGCCTCCGAGCATGCATCCGACTGGAGTACCGTACCAATGGTACGATTTTATGTCACCTCAAGACCTAGAGTTAGCAGAACCGCCTGAATGGGTGTTCAATTTTAGCCAGAAAGATGTTGCTGCGCGCACTATTGAAAGTAGAGAAGGTAAGCAAGTAGATATATCTACTTGCTTACCTCGAGGATTCCATGGTGAAGGATTAGTCGCCTGGGATATGTACCCTCCATTTATAGCCGCCGCAGCTAAAATGTTAGGTATACCACCAAAAGCAGCTATGCCAAAGGGCATTGGGCAAACGTTTCTATGCATTTTGCCTGGCCACGAAGAAAAGCATCCATCAGCTAGTCTTCATAGAGCTGGTACTGGCGTCGTGTTCTATGTTGACTGGCATCAAGATGGAAAAGTCTACAGTCTAGCGGAAGTCCGAGCGAGTCTGGCTTACAAAGAGGCCACGAAACTGAGTCCATCCAATTTGGCGGTTTGGCATCTGCGTATGTTAGTAGAGAGCGGCTTCGCGGTGCCTGCCGCGGTCAATATGCCAAGTTTGCCCACGGATGCTAGCAATGCTCTGCGAAAGATCTATGATGGATTCAGACTACTATTGGAATGCCGTTGGTTATACACTTATGGAGCCCCCACACCCTTTACATGGAGATTTGCGGCTGCTTGGTGTGGTGTGTCTGAGCGACATGCAGGCGAGGCAATAAAGAAATTACTTGGATTAGGTATAATACGGAAAATAGAATCATTTAAGATACATGGAAAAAGCATTACATTATTTCTTCCTGGTAACACGTCCAACTGACCATCGCGTGCTATCATATGAATTGGTTTGTTTTTGGCAAGCTGCTGGGACAACGATTACTTGCCGAAAAGATAGTGAAAGGATTCATTCGGAACAAGAGGCAATAAATATTGGCTGCATGGCAGTATACTGGTAGAATCGGAATAGAGGTGGCGTTATGGTAAGACTGACGATTCGTATTTCAGAAGAGCTGCACGAGAAGCTGCGAAGGCTTGCTTTCAGAGAGCGCCGGAGTCAGCAAGTTCTGCTTGTGGAGATACTTGAGAAGGCGCTTGCGGATGTGCAGGTTCCAGAGGAGGAACAAGAATGAGCGTGCTGCTTGATTCGGTAATCGGTTTGTATAATGGTGAGTCACGATGTAATTCAGGGGCGCCTATCAGGGCTTTGGCATGGGCGCGTGTCTCGACGGATATGCAGGAGGAGCGGGGGCTATCCATGCCTGAGCAGCTTCGCCAGATTCGTGAATATGCTGAGAAGAATGGGATTGAGATACTGGAGGAATACCACGAGGCGGCGAGCGCGTTCAAGAAAGAGTCCCAGCGCGTCGAGTTCCATAAAATGCTTGCGAGGGCGAAATCGGATAAGGCAGTCAATTCGATACTTGTCCACGACTATTCTCGGTTCTCCAGGGACAGCCTTGGTGCAAGGATTATGGTTCGAGACCTGCAAAAGTCGGGCGTCCGAGTTATTTCGCTGAATGATCTGGCGTTTGACTCTGATACGGTAGCGGGCGTGTACATGGAAGCCATCACTTTCGCCAAGAACGAGGCATACAGCCGTGAGGTGGCTTTCCATACGAAGAAGGGCTGTAGGGCAAACGTACAGACTCGCGACCCGGATACAGGTTGGTGCTATAAGAACGGCGGACAGCCATTGTGGGGTTATCGATCTGAACGGCTAGTTCGCGGCGAAATGAAAAAAGGCCGCACTCTTGTGAAGTCGATATGGGTGCCGGATGATCGTATTATCGCCGGTAAGCCAGTATCAGAGTGGGCGAGATACTGCCTGGTGGAACTTGCTGGAAACGGTGCTACTCTTGACGAGCTTCGAGATTTCTGCAACCGGAACGGCATCCCGGCTCCGAGGCAGGAGTATTGGGGACATACCACATGGAACAGCCTGCTCCATGCTCACTGTCTGCTCGAGTATGCAGGATTCGGCGTGTGGAATGTACGAGGGAAGAATCAACGGTACAATCCCTCTTCGGAATGGGTGACCGTGGAAAATGCTCACGAGGCACTAATTTCAGAAGAAGAAGCTAAGCAGATCATGTCCGCTAGGGAGAATAATAAACGAAAGGCCTTTGACAAGGGGTATGGGAGAAGTAAGGATTCGCCATATTTGTTGAGTGGCGGTCTGTTTATCTGCGAAAGGTGTGGAAGCAATCTGTTGGGAATGCGTAAGACTGCCAATGCCAGTTACTATATCTGTGGTAGTCAACCTCATCGCAGGGGATTGGGCTGCGGTCCAGCGGTGTACGTTCCTCAAGCAGAGATTGAAGCTGAGGTGATGGCGGACTAACAAGTTTGCTCAACATTTGCGCCGATGCTAATGGGTTCACAAGAAAGGTGAATGAGGAGCTTCGTCGAATATGGGAAGACTCGACCGGGTATGACCCCACAATACCTCGTAAGATGAAAGACATAGATGCGAAGATAGCCAACATTCGCAAGGCTGTTGAGAACGGCATGCCGGATGACGAGTGGGGATATTCTAGGATGCGGGAGTTGATGGCGGAGCGGGAAACGCTTTGCACGCAAGTAAAGGTCGATGGGGAAGCACCACAGATCGATGCAAAGACTGCGTTTGCTTACAGGGCGCAGGCAGAGAAGATAATGAGAGCGGGAACGAATGCGGAGAAGAAAGGGCTGATCAGATCTTGTGTGGATAAAATGACAATAGCTCCGGATACCTTGAATGTAGAAATACAATACAAGGTTCCCGAAGCTATTGGTGCATATAGTGGGAGCGGGGGCGCGCTCCGTCAACTTGCACCAATTGTGCTCGCGACATGGCTGGTAAGGCGGTATAGACTATCCAAGAATGGAAGGCATGGACTGTTGCGCTAGATGTCCCTGATCGCATGCTGGGATGCTAGCAGATGCGTTCGTACGAGCATATGGCATTTCTCAGTGCATGACTTTCCTGATAACCGTCTGGTGTGATACGTGCAATCCCCTTATTGTCTGTTGATAAATGCATGTTAATACGCTTCAAAATGATGATACTCTTGTCGAGCAAATCCTGACATTAGCATAAGTTATGTATTTTGCGACTCCAATTATTTTTAAGCGCTCCTCGAATCTTAAAGCCCCCCGGATTCAAAGGAATTGCTGAGCATCAACGAATTTGGGAGTAGGACTATGCAGCGTTGATGGCAGTCCCATCATCACCGACAATAAAATTTTAAGCAATAAGTCATACAATGGAGGCGGTATTTGTTGTTATGGAGGCTCGCCAGTACTTCAAAACAATATTATAGCCAAATAATCTGGCTGAAGGACCTGATCCAATGTACTATGGCGATGGCGGTGGAATTTTCTCGATGATGTCTCATCCGATCATATCGGGGAACTCTATAACCACGAATTCCGCACAGTATGGAGGCGGTGTTTACTACTACGATTACACATCAGGGTCGACGGTTGTCAGTATTGCTAACAATATCATAGCCTTTAATACTTCGGGGGTTCTTCAGAGTGGCGGCAAACTAAGCATAATATACAGCGATGTTTATGGCAACTATGATTATGATTATTCCGGCCTAGCTGATCCTACAGGCGCAAATGCAAATATCAAAGTTGACCCTCTCTTCGTAGATAAAGCCAACGAAGACTACCATCTCACGCCTGCCTCACCCTGCATTAATGCAGGTGATTCCAGCAGTGACTACACTTGCCAGATCGATATGGACGGCGGTCCACGCATCAGCGGTCCGAGTGTGGATATCGGTGCAGATGAATGGGGCTACAATATCAGCGGAAGCATTAATCTTGGCACCTACAACGGTGATCTATCCCTATGTCCGATAACAGTTAGATTGCAGCAGAATAGTGCTGATCAGAGAGTAGATACGGTCTTTATCAGCGATAACCCAGGCGACTTTAATTTAAAGAATGTATACCCGGGAACCTACGATATAACCTTCGAGAGGACATCTCACTGGCTTAGCAGAACGATCAAAGGGGTTCATGTAGTACCATGATATAACCTGTGTAGACTGCTCTCTCTAACGTCTATGTTGATGGCAGTGGCGCTCTTCTGTTGCTATCAACACCGGCTACACGTGTACCATCCAACTGACTTCGCAGAGATAAGGCCGATTCGGCCATGCCATCGTGAACTGACCTGGCCCCCGAGAAACTGGTCCAGTTCTTATGTTAGAATGGACTGGTAGTTGAACGGGGGATGGACAAATGCCGAAGAAGACATTCACGACCGAGCGGATCATAAACAAGCTGCGTAAAGCTGAGATAATGGTCAGCTAGTGAGAGACGGTAGCAACGGTTCAGACCTACTACCGATGGCGCAAGGAATGCGGAGGGCTCAAGCTAGATCAGGCCAAACGCCTGAAGGAACTGTAGAAGGAGACCAGTAGGATAAAGAGACTGGTCGCCGATCTTTCTCTTGATAATGCGATCCTAAAAGAAGCAAACTCAGAGGAAACTTCTAAGTCCGGAAAAGCGGGAATGCCTGGCTAGCCTTGTGGAGCGGAAGTTCACCGAAAACGATGTGATAGGCTGCCTGAGTACATACAATCTGACTATGGGCCGGAGTTCACGGCAACGTAATGAGATGGATTGAGAAGCTGGGCGCAAGGACGCTCTTTATTGAGCCGGGAAGTCCATGGAGAACGGATATATCGAGAGCTTCAACGGTAAGATGAGGAATGAGTTGCTAAACATGGAACGCTTCTACACTCTGCTGGAAGCCAAGGTATTGACAGATATCAGGCGGAAAGAGTTCGCTGCTTCCATTATTTCTCCTCTTCGGTCGAGATGCTCGTCGGAGCTATTCCAAGAATCCCGCACAAGTATTTTTGGAACTCGATGATGAGCTCTGCCCCTTTGAGCTTCTTCTGCGTCCGTTCAAGTTCTCGGCACATTTATTCAACTTTGGGAAGCAGCAGGTTCTTCGCCGGCTTCCGCCCGGCACGCATTGGCTGCTCGTACGATCCGTGCCTTGTATGCCGCCGAGAATCTCCTGCGTCCACTCGTCGCCGATACCTCCGGATCAGGAGCGTTTACAGATGCCGGTTTACCTGACGTAACTAACTTGCTTGAATCCATTACATGCCTCCTCGCCCTTTGCACTAATTAATAAGCTGGGGATGTTTCATATATATTGACACACAGAGGGTTCCATGCACGGCAGTCCGGACCCTCAATCGCTGGATGAACTCATCAATAAAATGGTGAGATACTTCCAACATATTATCCATGGCAAAGTCCATCATCCGAATCTGGGTGCAAAGTCCATCAGGCTAAGCGACTTCATCGGCGGCAGTGTTGACAGCCTTCCCGAAATGGAAGAGGAGCGTCGCCGTTGTTGGCGAATGTTCCTGGAAAACTCCCGATGTGAACATTCAACGCGATCTTATGAAGAATAATGATTAAGAAACGGGCAATCTGTAGCTTGTTCCTTTTACCCACTTTCTAGCAACCATTCATTGTGCATGACCGGGGGGTTCCCACACTGTTGAACGCTATTTCGAGATTTGAGGCATTGACACATTCCTCCATCTATGATAATATGTTGACGTAAACATCACACCAGTTATCGTTAGTCATGTAGACGAATGGTTGCTTCTACAGTGACCCGTGTGTTTGAGTTATTTATGCACAAAATCATTAGGATAACACTTGATTGTATAATATGTGGACGGTCACATAAGAAGCCTTCTTTATAGTACAAGAACAGAACTAAGAGTCCGAATTGGATGGAAATACTGGACGAGTGGTATTACGTATTATTGACGTTTATGTTTCTAGATAACTGTACATTATGGGGCTCCACGAGTCTATCCGTAGATAGAATTATAGCGCTTGATAATGGAGTCTAGGTTTTATAGGCAAGGCGCAGAAACCTTGAGGAGGGTACATGTCTAACGATTGCTTGGATACAAGAGAAGGGCCTCTAGGAATAACTGAAGAGGAAAACTACGGAGGACACTCCAAAGCCGACCTTCGTCATAATATGCGCTATTGCATAATGCTTGATGCAATCTGGTCAACAGGTTGGGCGGATTTTCAACTGGCGTTACAGCCGTTATTGGTTTATCTTGGTGCATCAAATACAGTCATTGGTCTTATAACAGGAGCAACAATCGCTGGGCTCATCGGATTATTTATTAGTCCATGGATTACACGGCGTTATCCGATCAAGAAATGGTATCTGTTTGCCGTAAACATTCCATATCTTGCACCACTTGGGATATCCGGAGCAGCGATAGTGGCTTCGCGCCACTTAGGATTATCGAACGATTGGTTGGTAATGTTTATCCTTGTAATGATGCTTGCACACCAGTTCTTTGCAGGGTTTGTGGCGCTTCCTCACCAGGAGTATATTGCGGCGTGTATACCTATGAGCCACCGAGGCCGTTTTTCAGGAATCTCTGCCAGTGCAGGGAGTCTGGCGGCTATCGGGTCGGCGGCCATCGGTGGGTGGATCCTAACTCATTATGCCAGGCCGATGTCATTCGGTTACCTGTTCCTTATGACATGGGTTATCTGCCAGGGAGGATATGTATTCGCGCTTATGGCTCGCGAAAAACCGACTCCCGTGGAGAAATCGCCAAGACCATGGTCTAAGGTTATGTTGAAAGCTGCATGGGATGACAAGCCATACTTGAGAGTGCTTGTGGTGTATTTCTTGTATTTATTGGTACTTATGAATATTTTCGGTTTTGTGAACGTGTACGGATTCCGCGAACTGCGCATGGCTGCAAACACAGCTGCTGTTATCGCAATAATAGGTAATGTTGTAAGGGTATGCCTCAGTGGGTATGTGGGAGTGCTGACAGACCGTTTCAGCCCTAAGAGAGTAGTACCTTACTTGGCGGTTTTGTCATGTGTGGCGCTGTTGCCGGTCATATTCATAAGAAATGTATATGGTGTCTACATCAGCGCTGGCATATCGTCCATGTTCGTTATTGCCTTCTTTGCGTCGATGAATGCCCTTCTATACGGATTGCCCAAACCTGAAAATCGTCCGGGGCATTACACTATTCAGATAATCATTGGATATATAGCTGGTTTCATTGGTCCTTTTGCTCTAGGCAGGCTTTGCGACGTACTGCCATATAGAAGCGTATTTGTAATTGTCGCTGTGTTTTCAGTCTTCCTTTTCGTTGTTGGTAAACAGCTTCTCTCAACGCTAAGTGATGATGCCAGCGCTTATTCATAATTGATACAGATAGTTGCCATGCATAAAATAGATTTAAGGAGATAAAACTGATGTTGCCTTGTCTCGATAGTACAAACATAAGAAAGTTCAGCCTGTTTCCCAAGGGTAATTCCTCTTGGCATCATACAGATAAGCAGCGCATGGCTTTTACAACTGCGTTCGGATCGCCTGAGAGACGCATGGTTACTACTGTAGAAAGCTTCTCGGCAATGAATTTTGATATTACAGATACAGAGCCGTTCGATGGATACTTGAAGCTCGTGGGAGTCTGGGAGAATGCCGATAATTTTATCAGCCGTCTTACGGTTATTGTTAACGGACAGGAGATTTGGTCCAGCAAGGCCAATATGATGGAAGCCCTCGCCGGATGGCCTCCTATCTACTGGCGAATTCCATCAGGATTGCTCAGATGTGGATCAAACGAGGTGGTGCTGCAATTTCCGGATTCCCCCATGCTTCTAAACGAGTGTTCGGTGTTTGTCCGTTTCCAGCAAGAAAAGGTGGGCGAAGCATTATTTACCCCCAGAGTCCTCGTTGCCGGAAGAAAATTCAGCACAACCGTTACTTTCTATAGGTCCGTGAGAAACCTTAAGGTAGAACATAATGATTCTATTGAAATGATCGGCGAACCATCCTCATGTGACGCCGGAGACCAGGACTTCTTCTTTCTATCCATGAGTCCTTGTGCTTCCAGCAGACTCCGTTTCATTGCGGACGGGGAATACATTGATATTGATCTACCCCCAGTTCTGGATTTGCCCGCTGGCCTTCCATGCCATGTGGGCATAGACTGCGAGCAGCAGAATCACGATGACACAGGGATGATGGAAGCGACGATCAAATATTTATTACAGTCGGAAATCGGTGATCTAGTTATGTTTCGCCCTGGTGCCTGGGGAAATTATGTGGAATACCCGTCGCCAGCGATGTGGCGTTCCTGGATCGATATCTGTCACCAGTTCAACGGTCGGTACCTGATACACGATTGGGTGAATCCGCTTGAAGTGCCTCGTGAGATACACGATGAGATAGTGCAGGATGTGGCATTCGTCGGCTACCATATGCACGAGCCGTACTTCATCATGAAATGGAGTGATGAGTATAACAAGGCAAATGATTTCCAATCTAGAAAAGATATTTACTCGGCCGAGTTGAAAGCCGTAACTGGGCGGGCTCATGCCATCGGCGCGAAAGCCTCTGCAGGCGAATCATCCTGGCTGGCAGCATACGATGCAGAAGCGGACTTCGATATTATTATGGTTGAGGCGGCTACTTCCGCATCACAGCATTTTGGCATCACAAGGGGGAGTCTGCGCGGAAGACCCGGTACTTCCTTCGGACATCATATCCCTGTGGAGTGGTATCTGGGGTTTCCCCTCAATAATCAGACTTCAAGACGATTCTGGTTGATGATGCTTCTTACTTTTGCGTATGGCGGTCAGTACGTCTACGCAGAGAACTCGCTCTTCTCAACAATGGGCTCTGAGCAGACTTACCTTGAGGATGAATTCAACAGTGCGAACAGGACGCTTGTTAGACGTTTCTATGATATGGCTAGAGTGCAGCCTCGAATCGGTGAGCCATGCGCAGAACTGGCTGTAATCTATGGCAATCTTGAATCAATGTTCTGGCATCATGATGATATCCTGCCTGAGACGGCAGATGCCAATCAGTGGTGGCATCTGGCATGGAACAAGTGGGACGTTGGGCCGCACAAGGTTTGCATGCGTGCTATCGACGCCTGGCTGCCACCGGTTGAAATAGAAAAATACAACAGCAACAAGTCGATACTCAAGTGGTTCAGCGGGAATCCCTACGGGAATGTGGAAATGATCTCTCCTGAGCGACCTGTAGATATCATGTCGCAGTACAAGGTCCTGGCGTTTCTAGGGTGGAACACGATGACTTCTGATATTATCGAAAAGCTTAAGGCTTACGTTTCCAGTGGGGGAACGCTCTTCATAGCTGGCTGCCATTTCGATAACAGAGTATTGGAGGAGGGTGAATATCAAATTAGTACTTCAGGCGCTGAAGACTTGCTTGGCCTGTCTGTTGCAGGCTCCGGGCCGATAGTGCGCAATGTAACCTGGAACGGGAACACTTTCCCAATGGCTGAATCAGGGCCAAGGTTATGTGAAATAGATATAAAGAGCGCAGATGTTATCTGCACCGATGCAGCCGGTAATACTGTCCTGGCTCATAATTCCTATGGGGCAGGGGAGGTTTTCTTCTATAACTTCTGGGATCACCCTTCTACCGAGGAGGCGCTGGAGCTTACAAAGGCTATCATGTCCTTTCTTGGAGAGAAAGTTAAGGGCGAGTTTGGCATAGACGATGCTTACGGCATAAACTGCAATCATTGGTACGATTCCGCTACTGATATGCACAGACTCTACCTTGTTAATGTTAACTGGCAGAAGCCGCACGTTTCGGAAGTATGCACTGTGAGGCTATGGGGCAAGAGCTATCCTATGCGGGTTGATATGAACGGTATGGCGGTGATTACCATAAAGAACGGACTAGCGGTCATCCCTGAAAGTCCCATGGTATACGTGGAAGATATAATCGTTGATGATGATGGTTACAACATACGGCTTGTGGGAGATGGAAAGCAGGCAATACGAGTGATCTCAGCTGGAGCCGGATCAGACTTAGGCGACGATCCTGTTTTAGATCGCACTACGATTGTCACTTTGAATGGTGGCAGCAAATTAGAAGGAGTATGCTGACGGCAATTCTACAGGTAGTAACTATGCTGGATTTAACGGCAATACCGCGAATCCATACCCATTGAGCGTATATAAAATATATTTGCTGGCGGACATAAGAATATCAAGAAAGCATTGACAAAAAAAACCTTCGGTGATAATATGTTGACGTAAACATTTAATGGGATTGGTATTTCTTTCGAAGACAAACAAATCTGGAAATATTTTAAAGGAGAGATTGTTATGATAAGAAGAAGGGGTTTTACTTTAATTGAGCTATTAGTTGTCATTGCTATTATTGCTATATTGGCAGCTATTCTGTTTCCTGTTTTTGCAAAAGCCAGAGAGAAGGCTCGCCAGGCATCGTGTCAAAGCAACATCAAACAGATACTGGTTGCATCTCAGATGTATGCGCAGGACTACGACGAGACCTTTGTACTAATGGATAATGATTTATCTTCTGACAGCAGCAATTACCGTTCTTGGATAGATTTCTTGGGACCATATACAAGTGCTGGCCATAAAATAGCGGCCTGTCCGTCAGATCAGACGAAGAGTTCATTGTGGGTTGCGGACATCGGATACGGCTACAATTGCTTCACTCTAGGATACCCGACCTCCTATTGGTATTCAGGGGTTGCAAGAATGAGTGATATTGCCAATCCATCGGAGACGGTGGTATTTGGTGATGCTGTGAATGCTTTTGTTTACCCCCCGAGCACGCAGGTAGCAACGCGCGCCGACCTGAGTACTAAATGGGCAGCTGTCTCCGGGATAGACCCCCGCCACTCGGACGGCGCGAATATGGGATTTGCCGATGGTCATGTAAAGTGGTTGAGTATTGCGCAGCTCGCGCAGCATGGTGGACCACCGACATCACAACCGCTGAGAGGTGGTTGCGGATCTCAATTCACAATATTGGCTGACAACTGGTTCGATAGACTGTAGATATGCCGTCCGGCACATTCCATTTGTTTGCAACCGGAATGTGCCGGATAGTACATATATCGATTTCAGATTGGAAAATACGTAGTGTGGAATTACCCCTGATCCCAATCTGAAGAAAATAGGCGCACGTAAATGAATAAAGTATGCGATGTAGTCATAGGACTGAATAGAGTAGACTGTTGGGTCTCGAAAGTGATATAATATGAGAACGTCAACAATTGAAACTCAGAGGTCATGTCCATAATGAAAAAAAATATTATAATTGATAGTGATAACCCTGCTTCACAAGTAGACGTAGCCAAGCTGGCTGGCGTATCTGATATGACCGTACACAGGGTGTTAAGTAACCATCCGTATGTACGAGAAAGTACACGCCGCAAGGTATTGGAGGCTTGTTCTGCGCTTAATTATCGTCCCAATCTGCTTGCATCTTCTCTTCGGACAAAAAAGAGTTATGCGCTTGGACTAATCGTAGCTCCGCTAAAAGTAACCTACTTTGCTCGCCTCGTAGATAGCGTAGAGGTAGCTGCATCTGATTTTTCCTATCATACGATAGTCGTTCAGTTGCAGAAGGGCTCATCTGCAAAGAAGCAGAAGGAGGAGTTGGAATTCCTTTTGCAGAGGCAGATAGATGGGCTCATCGTCGCCACGGTTGTGGACCCGGAAGTAAGTGAGTATCTGTTAAGCGAGAGTATTCCGGTAATCTCGACAGAGGATCCTATCAAAGGGTTCTCTTGGATTGGATCAGCTGATTTGCAAGGTGCATACGAAGCAGTAAGTCATCTAATTCGTTTAGGGCATAAAAAGATTGCGCATTTGGCGGGGAACTATCCGCTATCATATACATCCAAACAGCGGCTTGAAGGCTATAAGCATGCGTTAACTGATGCCGGAATAGATTTTTCCCAGGAGCTTATAGTGCATGAAGGGTGGACGCAAGAAGATGGATATAGCGGAGTATTGAAACTTCTTGACAACGGCATAAAGTTTAGCGCCATTTTTGCAGCCAATGACTATGTGGCTGTAGGGGCGATGTTAGCTCTATATGAGAAAGGCATCAAGATACCCGACGATGTTTCCATCATAGGTTTTGCCGGGGATTCTTTAGGCCAGTGGTCAATACCTCCGCTAAGTACTGTTTATCAGCCGATTGAAGAAGTAGGACGGGAAGCTGTAGAACTCATTCTTAAACAGTGTAACAGTGGAAGAAAAAAGCAAGTGAAAATATCTTACCCAACTAAACTGATACTTCGATCTTCTTGTGCAAACCTGCGATTCCATATTGAGAATGCTTGACTCAGTTGCAGTTACCGGGAACTATAAATGATGCAGATTGAACTAAATATTAAAGGATTATATGAAGATAATGAAAAGCCTCAATTTCCGGCAAGTGCACCTGGATTTCCATACATCAGAGCAGATATGTGAGATAGGCAAGTATTTCGATGCCGAAGAGTTCGCGAGAACGCTAAAAATAGCAGGCGTTGATTCTGTAACCTGTTTTGCCAGATGCCACCATGGCATGATCTACTATTATACTAATTTTGAAGCTCAACATCCGCATCTGCAGCGAAATCTGCTGAGAGAACAGATTGAGGCTTGCCATCGCTATGGTATCAAGGTACCTATATATATCACAGTAGGCTGGGATGAATTCTCTGCCAGCCGGCATCCCGAATGGCTGGAGCGAGATATATGTGGGAAGACTTACGGTCCTGGTTCATCGGAAGTGCTTGATGCGGGGTGGCATACGCTATGCTTCAACACTCCGTATGTGGATTATGTAATCGCTCAAACGGAAGAAGTCCTTGATTTATTCAAAGATGATGTAGACGGACTTTTCTTCGATATAGTATGCCAGGATGAATGCTTTTGCGGCAGTTGCATGCAGGATATGCTGAAACAAGGGTATAACCCCGAGCTGTCCGAAGATCGGCGGATGTTCGCAAATATGGTGAACAATTCCTTCAAAAAAAGGATGACCGATGCAATCCGAGCGAAAGACTCCAAATGTACCATCTTCTACAACGCAGGTCACGTAGGCCCTTCTATTAAACCCACACTTGATATGTATACACATCTCGAACTTGAATCCCTCCCGAGTGGTGGATATGGTTACGAACACTTCCCTATTACCACACGTTACGCAAGGAATCTTGGCCTACCATTTGTCGGCATGACAGGCAAGTTCATGAAGTCCTGGGCGGATTTTGGCGGGTTCAAAAATCCGGCGGCCTTAGAGTATGAGTGTTTCTCTGCGCTCGCGCTGGGTGGCGGTTGCTCTATTGGGGACCAATTGCATCCATCCGGAAAGATTACCCAAGCTACATACGAGTTGATAGGGGATGTCTACAGACAAGTAGAAAAGAAGCAGCCTTGGTGCAAAGATGTGGTGCCAGTCACCGAAATCGGTATCATTACCCCCGAGGTAGTGACAAACGGTGGAGCATTTGAACTGAGCGATTCTGCCAGCGGCATCCATCGAATGCTTAGTGAGCGCCATTACCAGTACGACTTCATCGATTTTGATATGGATTTATCGAAATACAGGGTGGTAGCTCTCCCTGATATAATACGCCTTACTGAAGAGCAGTCAATTATTTTAAATAAGTACTTGCAAGAAGGTGGAAAGCTCCTCGTATCATACGAGTCTGGAATGGGCAGGCAGGGATATGACTTTGTTGTGGATGGAATGCCTGCAGTGATAAAGGGCGAATCTCCTTTCAGCCCGGATTATCTTGTTGCGCAAGAACCCTTATGCAAAGGCATTTTGGCGACTGAGCATGTAATGTACGAAAGAGGGTTCGAGCTTGAACCGATGAAGGGTGCCAAGGTCCTTGCGGATGTATGGAAGCCATACTTCGAACGGAGCTATAAGCATTTTTGCTCACACTTTCACACACCGGCTGAATCCCCTGCCGGGTATCCCGGAATAGTCGCGAATGACAACATAGCCTATATTGGATATCCGATCTTTGGAATGTACAAGCGTCATGGCGCCAGAGTTTACCGGGATATGGTAGTCAATGCGATCAAACTACTAATTCCAGATGAAGAAAAACTGATAACAACCAACGCCCCTACTACCGCTGATATCACCATAAACTACCAGCCTAAAGAGGATCGTTACGTGCTTCATGTTCTCAATTACATCCCTGAACGGCGATACAAATCTACAGATACGATAGAAGATGTTCCTTTGCTCCTGAATGTTGACGTAGACATTCTTCTTCCTGATGGATATTATAATGCAACGCTCGTACCTGAGAACTTGAATATAGCTTCTACAAGGTTCGGCAAGCGGCTGAAAATTATGATACCGCATGTTCGTGGGCATGCCATGATATCATTCGGGAAGAAAGCCTCTAAATGAGTCCGGCGAAATAGTGACCGTTTGTTCTTTTGCCGAAGGCCTGGCTGCCAGCTAATACTAAGAATACGCATCAGGTATAGAACCAAGCAGTATATAACCACAAAAGTTTTGGGATAAGTATTGACAGAGTGACCACTGTATGTTACGATGTTGACGTAAACATGTAATCATCTGTAGATATTGGTCAGACTGAGTATTAGATTGTAGCTACACCGTAAACCCGAGTTATTTTTTTGTTCTAAAATATGTGGACGACAACACAAATCCCTTTATATGAAGCAGTATAGAGCGAAGATATTAGTGCTATCTTGAAAAGTTGGAGGGGTGATGCTTATAGATCAAAAATAGGACTAGTTGTACCAATCTTAAAGTTGTGTTTACTCAATCAAAAATTGAAAGGGGTACATGGGAAATGCGAAACAGAATAACGATCGCTTTGATTACAACGATGGTACTTGGAGTTTGTGGCGCAAGGATGGCTCAGGCTGATACGCTATACTCACAGGATTGGTCAGGAGCAACGGTAGGGCAATCAATAACTGCTGCGCCTCTTAATTGGACGATGCTTGGAGGGACTGCACTTATTGGTGAGAACGACCATGGTTGGACTGGGAAATTCCTGGATGGTAGTTTGTCTGCTGGTACCGCCAATTATGGGTTAATTGCATATACTCTTCCAACAAGCGGAAAATTAACAGCAACATACGTAGTCTATAACCAGGGAGCTGGTACTAAGAGCGTCTTCTTTAACAGCGGAAGTGGGTTTAGGACAATGGCATCCTGGTGGTCAACTCCCACAGGCTGGCAGTTTATGCCCAAAGCGGATGTTGCATGGCAGGTAGGCCCCAGCTTTGATGTCCCTCTTAATGTGGACGTAACGCTTAAAATAGAAGTTGATATCGATGGCTCGAAGGCTCGGGGTATCCTTAGCTATGGGTCTACAACCGAGACGACAGATTGGTTGGATACCTTAGAAGTGGACAGAATTTCGAGCGCTGGATTCTATGCTGATGCAAGGAACGATGGGCTTAGCATGGATATCAAATCTATTGGTATATCTAGCGCGTCTTCTGTGAATGTTCTAGTTGGCACAGTGGATCTTGGTGTTGGTACTGAAAATTATTGGAAGACACCGATTGCGTTAGAATTCATGCAGGACGGTGAAGTTGTATCCAAAAAAGTTGCATATCTGGACGAGGCTACATCAAGCTTTAGGTCCGAAGCTGTTACTCCAGGTATCTATGAGGTAGCTGTAAGTGCGGCAGGCCACCTGAAGAAAGTATTCCCTGGCATTACATTTAATGGTGATGCACCGGATCTTGGCTCTTTCACACTCATCAATGGCGATATAAACGGTGATAACTTCATTGAGGGTAATGACGCTAGTATCCTTGGCAACAATTGGGATATGTATGGCGATTTCTAAAATGAATCGGTATTAGAGAAAGAGGAGAAAGGATAATCATGAAGAGACTAATAGGAATTCCTGTTTTATGTCTCCTGGCAACGCTGGGAGCGAGTGTGAACGCACACGCGGCCGATAGCGCTGTGAACTATTGGATTACACGTCAGGGACAGACTAACGCCATCACAAGCATCAATGTGGGGCTAAATGAAGAGTTCACTCTGTCCGTATGGTATTCGACAGATCTGACCAATACCAATGTAGTGTCTACCTTTCTTGGATATGACACCAGTGCAAAGTTCGGTAATACGCCGACTGCTGCACCGATCGATAACAAGATCACTATGACGAGTGCCAATGGGTTTAACATAGCCTCATCATGGAATGGTAACATTACAAATAAAGTAGCAGGTTCAATGCCTACAACAGGATCTGCCCATTACTATGGATTGACAACGAATTTCAATACGTTATCAGGAGAATACGTTACTGCTACGGCTGGCACGCGGTTGTATGACGTCACCCTAAAGAACATAGGGGTAGGCACAGGTCAGAGCTATGTTGTAAAGCTCTGGGACAATCCAGGCACAAGCGCCAGTTACGATACGTACCTTGCTGGAAAGACAGCAAGCTTGGCTAGCAAGACGCTATCGCCTGGCAATGGCGCCCAGTGGACGTATGACTTGAATGTAACAAATACAGCACCCGTACCTGAGCCTAGTGCTTTGATGGCATTTGGCAGCGGTATTCTGGGACTTGCTGGATATGTGATCCGGCGCAAGAAGTAGTTCATTTTCCTCAGTTGGCAGAGATTAGCGGTATTATACTCGAATATAAGCCGCTAATCTCCTTAATATGTTTTGATACATACGCAATGCCTCATATAGTATGCCGATTGGTTAAACAATTTCATATGGAGTATTGGCACATTTGATTAAAGCAAACCAGTGCGCGCTGGACATACATTAAATAATATGCTGCCGGAGTGGGCAGTAGAGTGGAGATTATATGCAAGCAAGTTTCTCTATACTGGACTATTCAATACTGATCCTGTATGTCCTCGGAAGTGTTGCTCTGGGCCTATGGTTCGCCAGGGGGCAGAAGAACGTAGAAGGATACTACCTGGCAGAGAGGGCGGCCCCCGTATGGGCTGTCGCAATTTCTATCATCAGTTCCGATCTTACGGCTATAAGCTATATGGGGGTTGCGTCTCTCGTATTTACCAGCGACTTGCAGATATCTTTGGGCTCGCTTGCAGCACCGTTAGCCGCGATATTCGTCGCATTCGTATTCGTGCCTTTTCTGGCAAAGTTGAAATTGTTTACCATATACGAATATCTTGAGAGCCGGTTTAATGTTCAAGTGCGCACATTTGCATCTGCCCTGTTTATGCTTACTCGAAGCAGCCATCTCGCTGTTGCTCTGTATGCTGCATCCTTGGCTTTGTCAGTAATGGTTGGCCTGAATATCTGGCTTTGCCTGGTGATCATGGGGGGATTGACCACATTATACACAGTATTTGGTGGTATGAAAGCTGTCTTATGGACGGATGTGGCTCAGTTCTTCGTACTAATGGGTGGTCTTGTCGCCGTAGTAGTCGGTGTAGCAGTGGCATTCCATTGGAATTTTGGCTTGATATGGCAAATTGCTTCAAACCCGCCTCACGTGAATGCTCCATGGATGGCGCAAGGGCATGCGGATGCCTCCAGCCATACCAGGTTCTTCAACATGGGGACCAACTTTTATCAGATGACCTTCTGGATTGTTATGATAAATACTTTCCTTGCTTTGATAGGATCATACGGTAGTGATCAGGTATTGGTTCAACGCTATCTGTCAACCGGCTCTCAGCGCGGTATGGCTAAGTCGCTGATATCTGGTGGGTTGCTTTCTTTGCCTGTTAATATACTCTTATACATGTCTGGGATCGCTCTCGTAGCATACTATTATCATTTCCTTAACGCACCTGGCTATGCGTGGGTTGGGCAGCTAACAGACCCAAACCGAGTCTTGGCGCATTTTGTCACCCATGGTATACCAGGGGTACTGGGAGCTATAGTAATAGCCGGACTCTTCGCAGGCACAATGTCCAGTTTCTCTGCGGGTTTGAACTCTCTTAGCACTACGACCTATATTGATTTCATTACCAGGTTTCGCAAAAAGAATGCGGAAAATGAAGAACAATCTGTTCGCCAAGCAAAACTTATCACGCTGGGATGGGGCATATTTATAGTCCTCGCGGCCAAGATGGTTGGTGGACAAGATACCATTTTTGCCGTTCTAAACAAGCTTATGGCCCCATTTGCCGGTCCATTGCTCGGTATCTTTCTCCTTGGTATGCTTTCCAGGCGGGCTAACACTTTTGGCGTTATCGCCGGAGCCGTTGTGGGGGCCTTGGCGACAATATTCGTCACCTATGTCCTCAAAATTCATTGGCTGTGGTACTTTGTGGTCGGTTCTATGGGAACAATGGCTGCCGGATACATTCTAAGCTTCCTGCGGCCTGCGCATAATGCGGAAGAAGTCGGGCATCTAACATTCGGAGGGTCGAAAGTATTGAGTGAGGTAGTAGATCCATCTGAATAGTAATGGTTGGAGTCGTTATTGACGACAAAGAGCTTGATATTCACATTGTTGCCGCAAATGCTATACTTAGGATATTGCATCATCCTAAACCCTGGATACACTAATTCATTATGATGGATGCAATAAAGGTAGATACTTTGCGCTTATGTACTTGTTTAAAAGTCGCATAAAGAATATGGAGTCAATTTTTGGAAGAACCACGCAACAATACAGCTGAAACTTGTACTTCCAGACGCGAGCGTTTATCTATGGATATGGATTGGCGTTTTCATTGTGGAGACATTGATGTATTACTGCCACAGACACATTTCGAAACCTATATGTCAGTTAAGGCAGGCTATGCGTCAGGTCCCGCAGGCGTCGATTGGGATGACAGCAACTGGGCGCGTGTTGATCTACCACATGATTGGTCGGTTGAAGGCGAATTCGATCCTGATGGAAATCTGAACCACGGCTATCTGCCAACAGGAATTTCGTGGTACCGGAAAACGTTTGTAATACCGTCTGAGGATGATGGGAAATCCCTTTGGCTGGAGTTTGACGGTGTATTTCGAAACAGCACCATTTGGATGAATGGGCACAGGATTGGTAACCATATAAGCGGATACACGGGGTTCCGGTTAGATATATCAGATGTTGCGAATTATGGCGGGCTAAACGTTCTGTCGGTTAAAGTAGATGCAACCGAGTTCGAAGGATGGTGGTACGAGGGTGCTGGCATATATCGGCATGTATGGCTCGTAAAGGCGAACAAGTTGCATGTTTCACCTGCAGGTGTCTTTGTCAGAAGTGATTGCCATACTGATGCCGATAAGATTATTGCAGACTTATCGATTGAGATTAATATTTTAAATTATACGGAAGATGTAGCAGAAGGCGAATTGGTATCTACTGTAACAAACCCGGATGGTGCCCCTATCGTCTCTGCTGTGACATCGTTCTGCGCGGATGCACTGTCTGAAAAGGTGTGTTCGCAGAAATTAACCGTTCGGGAGCCTATTCTTTGGAATGTGGATGAACCTTATCTGTACAAAGTGAAGACTGCTATCATGGTAGACAATCATGTCATCGATGATATTGAAACCAGCTTTGGCATACGAATGATAGAGTTTGATCCAGAGAATGGTTTCTTCCTTAACGGGCAACCGTTAAAACTGAAAGGCACGTGCAATCATCAGGACCATGCAGGGCTGGGTGTGGCACTCCCGGACAGGACTCACGAGTATCGTATCGGGAAACTGAAGGAAATGAGCAGTAATGCGTACAGGTGTGCCCATAACGCACCGGCGACTGAATTTCTTGATGCGTGTGACCGTCTGGGCATGCTGGTGATAGTTGAGAATCGGCATCTTGATAGCTCTACAGAAGGCATATCTGATCTCGAGTGGACAATAAAGCGGTTTAGAAACCATCCGAGCATAATCATGTGGTGCCTTGCCAATGAAGAGCCACTTCAAGGCACTGATGTTGGCTTAAGGCTGGCGCGATCAATGAATAGTGTAGCACATAAGCTGGACCCAACTCGCCCTACTACATGTGCAATGAATGGTTCCTGGGGCAGTGCTTTTTCGCTGGTACATGATGTGCAAGGCTGCAATTATGTTATAGATCAATTTGATAGTTACCATGAACTACATCCTTCACATCCCATGTTGGCTACAGAGTTGACAAGCGCACTGTCAACACGCGGTGTCTATTCGAATGATGATTTGCAGTGTTACATGAGTGCTTATGACGTCAATTTTCCAGGCTGGGGCTCAACTGCTGAGCAGGGATGGAAAGCGGTCGCAGAAAGACCTTATGTATCAGGCATTTTTGTGTGGACCGGATTTGACTATAGAGGTGAACCTACCCCATACCGCTGGCCTTGCGTAAGCTCTCACTTTGGGATTATGGACTCCTGCGGGTTCCCCAAGGATACTTATTACTATTATAAAGCCTGGTGGGGCAATGACCCTGTCTTGCACTTGTTCCCTCACTGGAATTGGCCCGGATATGAAGGAAAGAATATCTCGGTCTGGTGCCATAGTAATTGTGACGAAGTGGAATTATTTATAAACGGCAACAGTCTTGGGAAAAAATCGGTGGAGAAATTTTCCCATCTTGAATGGAGTGTGCCTTACGAGCCCGGTTCGCTTGTTGCTGATGGCTATATCGGCGGAAAGCTTATCATCTCGAACACGGTTCAGACCACGAATCAGCCAGCAAGAATACTCCTTGTTCCTGATAAACCATCGATTGATGCCGACGGCAGGGATATATCATTGCTTGCGGTTTGCATAGTAGATGAAAATGAGCTGGTTGTGCCTACTGCTGATAATGAAATCTCGTTTAGCTTGCAGGGAGACGCAAAGATTATCGGAGTGGGCAATGGGAACCCAAGCAGTCATGAACCGGATAAAGGAAGCGCAAGGAAAGCCTTTAACGGTCTTTGCCAATGCATTGTGCAGGCAGGACAGTCACCTGGAACTATCACAATAATGGCTGAATCCCCTGGATTGGAAACCGCTATTCTTTGCTTGCAATCCGAGCCGGTTATCCCGATGCCATTTGTTCAGTCGGTTAATCGTGATGCTAACCTGATCACCTGGCGAAGATCGCCGATCTTGATTAACGAGCCAGAGGGCACCATATCTCCGGCTGACTACGATCAGAATAGCTGGGAGACGGTGCACCTTGGAGATCCTCAAGCGCAATCTACAGTTGAAGGTACTGGTTATGTCGTGTATCGTTCAGATATTGTTGTGCCGGCTTTTGACAATGATGCAGAGATACTGGTTGCCGACGTAAAAGGGATTATCGGCAAATCGTCTATATATATCAATGGCTGTTTAGCGACGAAAACAACCAATGCAGAGATTAGTTTATCTCTTAGTGATATGTCTCCGCAATGCCAAATAACGATCTCAATTGTCGTAGAACTGGCAGAAGGCTGCTCTGGCCTTGCTGGCCCGGTGGTCCTTAACAAATATCCAAAGTCTTTGGGGGAGTTGAGTTGAAAAGAATATTCATTTCGATAACGTGTTTTTTACTTGCATCTATTCCGGTATTAGCAGGTCCTTCCATACCAAATTTCAACTTCGAGAAAGGAACAGAAGGATGGGCGATAGATGCAGCTGATTCGCAGATCGTGGGAGAATATGCACGATCTGAAAAGCACAGCTTGCGGTTGACAAGCCGTGATATCAGCAAACCCAGCTTTGCTCGGACCCCTGTTCAATGCGTGGCAGGGCATGTATACCAGGCAATCGCGTGGGTCAGAACTGATCATATAGAGGGTAGAGGTTTTGGCGCAGTTGTTGGGATTGAATGGTTGGATGCAGCCGGCAAGGTTATAGGTGTTAGTTATTCGAAAGGTTTAAAGAAATCCGATAACTGGATCAAGTTATCGATGAAGTTTGAGCGCGCCCCTGCAGGAACGGCTTCCGGGCAGATGGTTATTGGAATAACTGGGGCTACAGGTAGAGCATGGTTTGATCTTGTAACCGTAAGGGAAACCAGCGAGTTAAATCTGTACTTCACTTCTATACTTAAATATCCAAATTATCACGAAACCATATATCCGGGCAAACCTCGCCGCGTGAGTGTTGGAATAGCGCTTATAGATAATGATGAATCCCCTATAAGCGGATTGAAAATTGCGATAAGTGTAAATTCATCCGAAGGCAAATATATCGCCAACGTTGAGAAAAGTAACTTAAGCAATACTGGTCGAGAAAACTTCGATATCAACATTGGCAATCAACCGCCTGGAGAATATCAGACTGTTGTTAAATTGATAGACAAATCGACAGGTTCGGTATTGCAGAGTCGCGTATTGAAATTCAGAATTGCAGCTGCAAAAAACGCAATGCCAAGGGTCTATATAGATGAATACAACCGATGTGTTGTGGAAGGCAAGCTCTTTTTCCCGATAGGGTTTTATACTTCCACTGTTGATAATGACATGGCCATGCTAAAAGGAAGTAAGTTTAACTGTATCATGGATTACAATTCCTGCCGTACAAGCATTGATGAAACAAATAAGTTGCTGGATAGCCTTAACGCACAGGGATTGAAACTCATTTTCTCAATCAAGCATCTGTATACAAATATTAACACCGGCAAGCCCCTTTGGTGTGAAAGTGCCTCCGGATGGACAGGTCAGGATAACATAGCCAAAGGAATACTTGAAACATTCAAAGATCACCCTGCTGTTCTGGCTTGGTACATTAATGATGAGCTGGACAAAGGGTATATGCCACAGTTGACTGAGCGATACAATCTAGTAAGGAAGCTTGATCCGAATCATCCTGTCTGGGATGTATTGTACGATGGGCAGGATTACGTGGGTCACATGTCCTGTTCAGACATATTGGGCATTGATAACTATCCTGTATTTAATAAAGAGCCCTTGGAAGTATTCGGCAATTGTACAAGAGATATCAACGATTCACTAATGGGATCGAGAGCGATATGGATGGTGCCGCAAGGTGCCAGCATAGAAGGCGGCCAGAAACCGGCATTTAATGAAGTGATTGTCATGTCTTATGACGCACTGATCAACGGTGCCAGAGGCCTGGTCTATTATACGCTGGCGGAATTGAGGTCTAGTGATAAGCCTGAAGAAATGTGGGCGACAATGAAGCGGGTTGGCGCCGCGATGGATAGGATCAAACCTATAGCATTGGGGCACGACGTCGCTGCAGAAAAACGCATCACAGTAGATGATCGGCGCATACATACTATTACAAGAACAGTTAATGGCAAAGTATATGTTCTGGTTGCAAACCCGTCCAAATTCCAGTTTAAAGGGCAATTCAAGCTGGGGCAGGGATTAAAGGCTGATAGTATTGAATCTACAAGCCCAGGAAGACAATCAACCACTATACAGGTAAAATGCGGATTATTCGTTGACACTATCGAATCATATGGCGTTCGAGTCTATAGATTGAAAGGATAATTTCAGGTTCAAGTAGTTACAGGTTAGACTATTCTGGCATATCAATATATTTAAAGCGAGAGGATTTACGACATGAAACAAATTATTTCGGCAGCAGTAACACCATACACAGCTGATGACAAGGTGGATTTGGAATCAGCAGCAAGACTATACGAATTTGATCTTCGTCAGGGAATTGATGGATTCTTTATATTTGGATCGATGGGCGAGTGGGCGCTGCTGACAAATGAAGAAAAAGATTCGCTTGCAGAGTGTGCATGCAGTGTAATAGGAGACAAAGCCAAAATTCTGCTTGGAATAGCTGATACCGGCATGCCGAATATCCTCCGCAATATGGAGCGATTGCATCACCTTAAGCATTCACATTGGACTGTGATCCTGCCGCCGAGTTGGACAGGGCCAGAGAACGCTCCTGTCGAGTATTTGCACAAGATTGCCGATGCCTCTGATCGTCCAATGTACGTCTATTACATCCCGTGTTTTAACGGAGTGACAATAACCACCGATCAGTTCCGCGATATACTGTCGCATCCAAAGATTGTAGGATTAAAGAATTCCTCAGGCAGCATACGGGATAGAAAAGAACTACTTTTGCTCAAAAAGACTGTGGATTTTGAACTCTTCGAGGGAGAAGAGTGGGGTATTGACGAGGCGCTCTGGGCTGGTTGCGATGGAGCCGTTGCAGGTTTTGGATCCACCGGTGCCAAGTTGATGAAAAATATTGCCAATAAAGTGGATGCCGGAGACTTCGATGCAGCGCGTGAACTTCAATTTCGTCTGATTGGTCTATTCCACGAGATCTACGGAGAGGATGCCATGTGGTGGTGCGCAGGCCAGAAGTATGCGCTCAAGTACATGGGGATACTATCAGACGCTGCATCTCGTATGGTTTCACAGCAAGGTCTGCCGGAATCCCATAAAGCGATTGTACGATCGTGTATAGATGCCAATCGAGATCTGCTGTTTTAAGAAGGAAAGACAAAATAATCATGGCCAAAGAAATAATGGAGCGTCATGCCTCCGACAATGTGTATCTACATAAGGATTTTCATGGCGCACTCAGTGTAGGCATCGATTACCTTGGCGCTCATTACGGTGAGGGAAGTGTGCGGGTATATCTAAGACAGTTTACGGTTACATATTATGCGCCATTAATCGAGGATATAAAAGCCCGTGGGTTAGTTGCATTGAAGGAGCACTTCGAGAAAATTTACGCTATTGAAGGCGGACATATAGATATCGATTGCACAGACGATGAGTTAGTCCTGAAAATTGAATCCTGTCCGGCAGTTATGCATATGCGTGAGCATGATTATCCGGTATCCAAGTATTTCTACGAGACCTCGCGTACAGTTAACTTGGCCCTGTGCCAGGGGACGCCATTTGCGTTTGAATTGATTGAATATGATGAACAGACAGGCCAAAGCGTTCAGCGGTTTTACAGGAGGACGAAATGATTTCGAGTACGGATTTCATTCCGGCGTACAGCGAGCTCTTCAAGTATTTGGAGAGCAAGGGAGGAGAGAAAGCCGTATCGGATTTCTGGAACTACCTTTCAGATAATTTTCTTGGAAACCTGAAGCAGTTGGTGGAGGAGAACGGTCTCCGGGGATGCTGGATGTACTGGTCCCATACTCTAAACGAGGAAGCAGCCGACTTTACCATGGAGATGGACGAGGATGCCGGGGAGTTCAGGATCATAATGCATCACTGTCCATCAAAGGGTAGGCTTATGGAAGAAAAACATATAGAACCGTATCACAATTATTGCGGGCATTGTGCCGTCTTGTACAGCAGGGTGCTGGAACCGCTCGGGTACGAGTGCAGCACCGATATGTCAGAATGCGATAAAGCCAAATGTATGGATGTGATCCGCTGCAAGAATAGATAATCACCGAGTGTGATTTAAAAAATATTTTAAGGAGAAACAGATGATAATCGGTGTGCCGAAAGAGATCAAGAATGGGGAGAATCGTGTGGCGATGACCCCAGCAGGAGCAACCTTGCTGTCCCGCGCAGGTCATGAGGTTGTTGTCGAGACAGGTGCTGGCGTAGGTAGCGGGTATTCGGATGCAGAGTATGCAGCTGCAGGTGCCGCGATTACCATATCGGCGGCAGAGTGTTGGTCGGCCGAAATGGTTATAAAAGTAAAAGAGCCTTTACCATCTGAATACACCTATTTCCGCGATGGGCTGATCTTGTTTACCTATCTTCACTTGGCTGCTGACAAAGAGCTTGCAGAAGCTTTAATTGATAGTAAGGTTACCGCCATCGCATATGAAACCATACAGGCCAATGACGGTTCATTGCCACTACTTGCGCCTATGAGCGAAATCGCCGGCCGTATGTCTATACAGGTTGGGGCACAGTTTCTTGAGAAGTTCTATGGCGGCAAGGGCATACTGCTAGCTGGCGTTCCTGGAGTAGATGCCGCTGAGGTGGTAATCATCGGCGGAGGTATAGTCGGATCGAATGCTGCCCGGATTGCACTTGGTATGGGTGCACACGTTACATTACTGGATATTAACCCGGCACGTTTGCGGTATCTTGAGGACATATTTGACGGACGAATCCAAACACTCATGTCGAACGAGCACAATATCAGGAAGAGTGTACAAAAAGCCGATTTGCTGGTAGGCGCTGTGCTCAACCCCGGAATGAAGGCACCGTGCCTGGTCTCCGAGGATATGGTAAAAATGATGGAGCCCGGATCTGTTATAGTCGACGTTGCAGTTGATCAGGGCGGATGCATTGAGACCATTGATCATGCAACAACCCACAGCGCGCCTACATATGAGAAATTCGGTGTAATTCACTATGCAGTCGCCAACATACCTGGTGCAGTCGCAAGGACTTCTACTCAGTCATTGACTAACGTAACAATGCCTTACGCGATGGAAATAGCAGCCAAAGGTTGTTACAGGGCAACAGACTCTAACTCTGGACTTGCCGGGGGCTATAACATTGTTGACGGAGTGGTCACATGCAAGCCAGTCGCTGACTCGTTAAATTATCCATACAAGAGCTTGCGAGAGACTATTGAAGTTGGTGTAAACTAAAAACCTACCTATGGACTGCACATCGTTTAGCGATGTGAGAAAGGCATATATGATGAAAACTAATTGCCATATCAGGATTATATCAGCGCTAACATTCGCATGTCTTGCCACTTGTGTTCTATCTTTAATGACCTTGCCAGCAGGTGCAAAGACACTTTCGGAGAAGGATCTCGATCGCGGTATTGTTCCCAAACCTGGCGATGCAGTCATCCTGTCCGATTTTTCACGGGTATCGCCTAAAAGCGCGGTGAGTTCGGACAGGACAAAAGGAAAGTGGTGGCTTAGAACTTATACGAATAAGGATGATAATTCCTCGCATACTATGCTGATGACAGTTGATCGGGATAAGGTTAATCCCGAGACTTGTGTTGCACCGAAGGTAACACTGCCTCTGAATCTGAAGGGCTACTACGAGATATGGATCGGTACATATCGCGGTAGTTATGGCGGTGGTATTGATGTCCGACTTAGTAATGAAAAGCTTTTCGTCCATATCGATCCTCAGCAAATTGCACACCTGCCGAATCAAAACCCTCGCGTAAATTGTATTGTTGAGATGAAATTCAAACCGGTGGCAGAGCTTAAAGGAAATAGTCTGGTTTTCCAGCAGCCGCACGGTACGTATGAGTCATTCCACTACGGCTTCTGTGAGTCTTCGCTCGCATATGTAAAACTTGTTCGGTTAAGTGACAAGCAAGTGAAAGCATTCAGGAAGGATTGGGCTGACAATTCCCGCCGTAAGGTCGCCTATAACGATGATGGATATTCTAGGTTTTGGTGGTGGGGTGGCAATGATGAAGCATCTATCACAAGGTGGGTTGAAACCTTCCGCTACCAGGATGTTTCATTTCTAGGTTTATGCATCGGAGCTACCACTGGTCTTTACGTGCCCTCTCCATATACGGATTTGTTACTCTGGGATGAGGGAAGATTTGGTGATAAGCAAGCAATTGCTAGCTACAAAAGTTATATAGACCAAGGCATAGATATCATCGATGTCTCTACGAAACAGGCGCACAAATATGGGATTAAGCTGCTGCCTACATTAAGGATGTCCGAGGGTGGTGCCAGCGGTCCTCATACTCAAGCTATGAATAAGTACCGCATTGCTGGAAGCTGGCCTCCAGGGGGTGCGCTGGATTATTCATATCCAGAAGTAAGAGATTACTTGGTAAATATTGTACGTAATGTCCTCGAGACGCATGATGTTGATGGTTTCATTCTCGACTACACTCGTTTGTGTGTTTTCTTCAAGCGCGATGAGCCCAACAAGGTTCGTTATATGAATGAGTTTTCAGCACAGATGCGCAAGATGGTAAATGAAGTAAGCGCAAAAAAGCATAAGAAATTGATGCTTGTTGCTACATTCTCGAATGCTTCATATACCGAAGGATGGGTAGGTAACATTCCTCCAGATGAAAAGTTAGCTTCTCAAGGGATTGATGTAAATGACTGGGTGAAGAATGGCTATTATGACGTAATAATGCCAGAGGGGCCGAATTGGGCAAAGTATATTGCGTTAACTAAGGGCACAACAACAAAGTGCTACCCGCGGCTTAGTCATCAGCAGGATATAGATGGCAATATGATTAGCTGGAACACGCGTGATCCTGGGGCTGCTGATAACTTGACAGATGCGCCGGTCAATTCAAACCCTGGGCCAACGGATTATGAGCGCAATTGGTTGAAGTTGCGCGAAGCAGGAGCTGATGGTGTTTTCATTTTCAATATGCCTGATGGATGGACAGGGTTAAGTCGCATGGGACATATCGATGAAGTAAAGAAACGTGTATTGACAGGCGAGACCTATGGCGTAATTGAAGGTCCGACAATCGAATTTGTTAAGTGATTTACCGTTAAGTTGATATACAAAAGGCCGATAGCAAGTATTCTGAGACTTGGCATACTTGCTATCGGATCACAATACTCAATTTCAAAAAAATGCCATAAGGCAGAACAATTGGTCAACAAAGGCAAAATATTTTGGTCGATTGTATTGGTGCTTAACAATATGTATGCGCCAATGCAAAGAAAGGTAGGTGGTCAAAGGATAGCCTTATTGAAGTGCTAGTCAAATATGCGTAATACCAAAAGGAAAAGGAGACCTGAAATGAAACACAAACTATGGGCAATATCACTTGTTATGATGTTAGTGTTAGTGGTCTTGGGTCAGTCTAGCGCATTTGCTCTTGATCAATGGGCAAGCTCCGTTATAGGTTATAGTAGCGCGGGATTTTCGGCTTCACTGGCACTGGGTCTGCCTGATGATCCAGGTTATGGTGATAATACAAACTGTTGGGCTCAGGCAAATCCTTATACGAGCGGATGGATAAGCTTGGGCTATACTATGCCTGTGTATTCTACCGGTTGTGTTATTGTGGAAAGCCGTGATAACGGTCTGGTTACACGTATCGATGCAATAAAGGAAGACGACACAGCCGTGCAAGTGTGGAGCAGTGCGGATTCTGCAGCAGCCGGCGTAATATATTACTCCACTTTTAGATGGCCGACCACACAGTTCAAGGTCAAGGGATTAAAGATATATATTGCCGGTGACTACAGTCGGCCATGGCCGGAGATAGATGCGGTCAGGCTTAGCGGGACAACATATTCCGAGCCTGGTTCTGTATCGATACTTGGTTACAAGTTTAATGAATCGTCCGGAGTTTATGCAAATAGTAATGGTTTAAGTTCCACTGTCGCGACCATGTACAATTATGCGGGAACACCAACTGATTTGCATCGGTCTAATGTGGCCCTCTCAGACCGACCAAATGACAAAATATTCGATAATGCATCGGTGACCTACACCGGCACTACAGGCATGGGACAGGGCTATGTTGGAGGCACTGTGTCAGCAGGCGCTACAAGCGCCATGACAGGTCTTACCTCCATGACATTATCCGGCTGGTTTTGTGCGCAATCCGGCGTTCCTATAAGCGGGTATGCCAGGTTGTTTGATACGGGAGGTTTTCAACTTGCGGCAAGAAACAATGGCGAGTTGTACCTTGAGCTAAACAACCCGAGCACCAGAGTCTATTCGCAGCCTGAATATGATTCGACCAATGGTGTATGGACCTTCTTTGCAGTTACCTGGGATGGTACGATCCCCCAAAACAATGTAAGGTTCTATATCGGAGGGATCAATTCTCCGGTTGCACAAGTTGGAGATCCTTTAACGTTGGCGAACAATCCGCTACCTACAGCTTCTAATATGTATATCGGCAACTCTTCTGGATCAAATTATCCATTTGACGGGTGGCTTGATAACATGAGAGTGTTTGGTTCCACTTCAGATTCAAGAGGCGCTTTGTCGTTAAGGGATCTTGAATCATATAGGCGAGGGGAAATACCTCAGTGCCTGCCGGATGAAGATCAGATTGTGCGGAATGTTCGAGACTTCGGTGCCACAGGGGATGGTGTAACAGATGATACAGTTGCTATCCAGAAGGCGATAGGTACCGGGCACAACGTAGTCTATTTCCCATCAGGAACTTATGTGGTCAGCAGCGAGATAAAAGTCACCTCAAATACGGGCGGCACGCGTCTTGTTGGCGATTATTCCGGTGTACGTCCGGTTATAAAACTGAAAGCCAATACACCTGGCTACAACGGCAGCAACCTTGCCTATGTAGTGCGATTCTATCAGAATCCGGATGGCACCCAGCCAGCAAATGGTGACACTTTCGCCTCTCAATGGGATGGAATCGATATCGTCATGGAAAGCGGGAACCCAATGGCCGTGGGTATTGACCACCAGGGCGCGCAGAACAGTTACATTCGAAACTGTAACATAACAATGGATGGGAACCGTGCCGGGATAGGTTCTGTGCCTGCAGATGGACTCATTGAGAATGTGAAGATTGACGGTGGAATTCAGGGCGCCTATGCAGGAACTTGCGGATGGCCTGCCACTTTCAAAGGATGTAAATTCACCAATCAAGAACAAGCAGGCATAGTTGGAGTTCAAGGTGGCATGGTTGTTGAAGGGTGTGTGTTTGATGGATGTGGATGGGGGATAATGGTTTCCTCCTCAGCGAATCCATCAGACCCGTCGGATAGGATATCTGTTGAGAACTGCATATTCAAGAATATCGGCAACGGCAAAGCGATATTAGGGACTATGGGGACTCTATCTGACTGGATGGTAACCATCAAGAATACGTATTTCAACAATGTCCCCTATATTGCATACTGGGATGACTCTCCTGCTACCTACATTGCAGGGCAAAGTTCGGGCTGGTGTAGAGCAGACTATGTTACGCATGGCCGGCGATGGAGTGATCGTCTTCTGGCAAATGTCGCTGGTACCAATTATGCAGAAATAACATCAAGCGTTTCGCAGCCAACCTTCACAGAGGCCGACTATGTTGACCACATTCCAAACAAATTCGAATGTGTTAACGTGCTCGACTATGGTGCAGTGGGCGATGGGGTGCATGATGATACCCAGGCGATCAGTGATGCAATAGCATCGTCGACCGAGCCTATATGGTTCCCTATGGGTACTTACAAGATTAGCGATACTATTACGCTGGATTCGGATACAAAGCTCATGGGCGAAGCATCCTGCCATGTAGCGATTAACCTTGTTCCGGTAGCAAACGATGTTAGCTTCAACAATAGTGCAAGCCCCAAACCGCTTATAGATACGGTAGATGATGCATCAGGGACAGCGATACTGTCAGGTATGTTCTTTGGCAGATACTTTGACGATACTAGCACAGCCAACACGGTTGAGTTCGATGGATTGATAAATATACGCTGGCGTGTAGGGCGTAATTCTATAGTGGATGACGTCATGTGCATGAACTACAGTTTCGTCACACCCCCGTATATTAAGGGTTATTCTGCGTTGGTAATTACAGGCAATGGAGGAGGACACTTCCGCCAGGTATGGACGCCTTGGGATTCTTACTCTGGGCCTGGTACAATCTACATCAAAGGTACTACAGAGCCAATGTATTTGTATGGCATGAGTCCGGAGCACAGCCCAGCGGGAAAACCGGCGGTATGTATTGAGGATTCGTCGAATGTTACCTTCAGGCAACTGCAGGCGGAATGGAATCAGGGCGGTGTTGTAAAAGCCAGCAGATGCGACAACCTTGTGTTCAACAACGTGCTTTACAGTGCGTTGGATTACGGGTCAGTTGCGGCATTGGATTTTGACACTTGCAGCAACATCGAGGTTAACTCTCTCTGGCACACAATCAATACAGGGTATACATACTATCAGTATGACCTTAAGGATACGCAAAATGGTACCACAACAACCGTTCCCAGCGCTGAAGGATTTGCTTCATACAAAAGAACATCCTTGTTCTACGATGGATTTGAAAGCAACAACTTCACAGCAGGCGGTTGGACAAATAGCGGTTGTATATTGAGCGCAACCTACTCCTATTACGGCAGCTATGCAGTGGAATTCAATAATTCGGATTCACTGACTAAAGCATTGAGTACAGTTGGGTACAGCAACATTCGAATCTGGTACGGTCGAATGGCAAGACAATGCGAATCGAATGATTATCTGATCTGTGAATGTTCTACGGATGGCGGCAGTAACTGGACTCAACTTGAGAGTACTTGTGGAAATTACAGTTGGACAGCCAGATCGTTCGATCTTCCGGCTGCAGCCAGCAATAACGCAAACCTCCAGTTTAGATTCCGAACAAGCCATAATGGAAGTGATGACTATGCGTATATCGATGATGTGTATATATTCGGTACCGCTGATGCAACTGTTAATCTTCAGTCGGTCTATTCGATAATGCAGCAGTCCTGGTATACCTCCATGGGAGATAGGTACTACGATTCTCGTGCTGACCTGAACAAAGATGGTACAGTCGAGGATTCAGACTATGCAGCACTAAACAGCCTGTACATAAAGAGCAAGTAATCAAAAATATTTAGCCATTCAGGATTCAGATTGCGAGTCTTGAATGGCTAATTCATTATAGCAATCGAAAGGGGCTAGATGGCAGTGAATAGCTTGCCTACAAAGAAGGTTTCTTTTTTATTTGCGGTAGTTTGCGCTTCTATATGTGTTTCCACTAGTGCCAAGGCATATTCGGTAGACTACATGGTGACTAGATCAGGTAGCAGTAGTGCAATACATGCATTAGAGTTATCGCAAGGTAAGACAGTAGCGTTATCTGTCTGGTGCAAGTCCGATGTGCCAGATGTCAGTGGTGTGGCAGTGCTCTTTGGCTGGAGTCAGTCATTAACTGCTGGTACTGGTGCTTCGATATTGGATAACATGATTACAGGGTCTATTGCCCAGAATGTTGCTGCCGGATGGGGTGGCCCAAGAACCAATAATATTTCTGGCGGAAAGGGTGAAACAGATTCTATTCGACCATATGGCACAAATACGACACTCAGCAGTGACTGGGGCTATTATCAATCAGTCGCAGATTGGACGCGCCTTTTTGATGTTTCATTAACGAATAACAAGCTCATTAGCGGCGCATATACTATCTGTCTCTGGGATTATGGTACACTTACACCTCCTAGTTTGGGACGGGAATGCTATTTAACCAGTTCCACGGGTGAAAAGTTCAGTCCAGGTAGCGGGTATGACTGGAAGTATAATATGGTTGTTTCAGTACCGGTGCCTGAGCCGGGTTCTTTGCTGATATGTATATCAGGGCTAATAGCTTTGTCGGGTGGTATTATCCGGCAGTCTGCTTGCAAATGAGGTAGTGTCATAGCGTAAGATTCAGGGAGACATTTGTTACGGAGACATGGTAAACCTGCTCAACTCGGAATTGATCCAAGAACATTGAGTAAATGGAGAAGGAACGAGCATTTTCCGTAGAAACAGATGATGGATGGTTTAGATTCATTTCTTGGACACTTGGCCAAAGTCAAATTTTAATACAATTGTTGTGTTCCCCTGCGATCACTGATTTAGCGAAATAATATGCAATAGATGAAGTACTTTTACCACAAACTCGAACCCAAGATATCGTTTACGGAGGAAATACTTTATGCCACTTATTGATATGCCACTCGATCAACTTAAGGATTATAAGGGGCTGAATCCCCGGCCGGCCGATTTTGACCAGTACTGGGATTCCGGCCTTGCCGAGATGAGAGCCATCGACCCTAAGGTGGAACTGATTCCGCATGAAACGAAATCGCAGTCTGTGGAATGCTTCGACCTGTTCTTCACCGGTGTAGGTGGTGCTAGAATACATGCCAAGTACCTCAGACCAAAGGGTGACAGTGGCCCTCATCCGGCCATGGTTTGCTTTCACGGCTACAGCGGCAGGGCTTCTGATTGGTTCGATTTGATGTCGTGGGTTGCCCAGGGATATTCGGTGGCAGCGCTCGACTGCCGTGGGCAGGCAGGCGAATCCGAAGATATCGGAGGCGCGGTCGGTAACACCCTTAACGGACATATCATTCGTGGCCTAAGCGATGATCCTTCGAAACTGCTCTTCCGCGCCATTTATCTCGACTGTGCACAGCTTGCAGGGATAGTTATGGATATGCCGGAAGCCGACGCTGCGCGCGTTGGGGCAACGGGCAGATCTCAGGGAGGTGGCCTTGCCCTCGCTTGCACGGCACTTGAGCCACGGATCAAACGGTGTGCGCCAGTTTTCCCGTTTCTCTGCGATTACAAGCGTGTTTGGGAGATGGATCTGGATATCGATTCGTATGCCGAACTAAGGCAGTATTTCAGAGATTTCGATCCGCTTCACAAGCGAGAGAACGAGATATTTACCAAGTTAGGCTACATTGACAATCAGTTCTTGGTCCCTCGAATCAAGGCCGAGGTGCTCATGTTCACCGGGATGATGGATAACATCTGCCCTCCTTCAACTCAGTTCGCGGCGTACAACAAGATAACGTCGAAGAAGGATGTTGTGATCTACCCGGACTTCGGGCATGAAGTTGTGCTGCCGTATACAAATAACATTATCCTTGATTTTATGCTCGGATTGTAGACAACCACTCTGAGGTTGTCCCGCGCAAAAACTCTATCGATCCACCGATTAAAATCGGCGAGTGCAAGCGGGAATGCCTGGCTAGCCTTGTGGAGCGGAAGTTCACCGAAAACGATGTGGTAGGCTGCCTTGCGGAACTCTCCCTCGATCACGGCCTGCCTGAATACATACGATCTGGCAACGGTCCGGAGTTCACTACAACACAAAGCATCCGCATAGTGCTCTTGGATACCGTCCGCCGGCACTCGAAGCGGTGGGTTCCACTTAACATATGGTACATACTTTGGGGGCAGGTCATAGATAGGTTGACAAACAGATGTTCGGTCATCTATAATCCTTATGCAAGCGCCTCTTATCCGAGCTTATTCTTCAACCATCCAAGTGTAGGAGGGCGGTTTTATGGCGAACATACGTTCTGTAATTCATCTATATATCCCATCCTTACATGCATCTCTGGAACAACAGCGGAATCCGGAACTGGCTGGCAGGCCCGTAATGGTTACCCATGTATCGGGCAAAACGGAATTTGTTCTTTCGGCTTCCCCCGAGGCAAAATTGGAGGGGGTGCGTGAAGGGATGACGTCGCGGCATGCCAGGCGGTACTGCCAGGGTTCGGTGCTACTGCATGCCGACTGGGGCTTGTACAAGGAAGTTTCGGAAAAGGTGCTCGAGATTCTATCGAAGTATACCCCGCTGCTTGAACCTCAAGGGCTCGATAGGGCATATCTCGATGTTACTGCGAGCAGGAACCTGTTCGGCTCTCCAGAGTCCATGGCAAGGGAGGCAGGTCGAAGGATAATGAAGGGTGTCGGACTCCCTTGTGCAATCGGCATCGCGAGCAACAAGTTCGTGGCACGTGCAGCAGCCGAGAGGTGCTCTTCAGGCAGAATCCTCAGAGTCGAATCAGGCCGTGAAGGCGAGTTCCTGTCGCCGCTAACGATATCACACCTGCCGGGGGTTGGTCCAAAGAATGAGAAGCGTCTGCTCACTCTTGGCGTCAGGACTATCGGCGATCTCGCATCGATCCCCGAGAATATGCTCGTGCGGCAGTTTGGCTCACAGGGGAGTAAGCTGCATAATCTTGCCATCGGTATGGACTATAGCCCTGTAATGCCCATGTATCCACCGGATATCATCACTGCCGGGCAAAGGTTTGATTTTGAAGAGCCGTGCGAGGCGCATGAGCTCGACCCTTATATCATTCAACTATGCGATTCAGCGGCGACTAAGCTTGCCAGTCGCAATCGAAAGGCAGGAATTGCCTCGGTCGTAATCCAGCTCATCGACGGCACTGTTCATGGCGACTCTTGCATACCCAAATCTCCGATAGCCTCGTCTTGTGAGATATACTCAACTGCATGTCATCTGATTCTGCCATTGATGGATGGAAGTGGGGTCGAATCTATCAGCATTGTACTGAGCGATCTATCGGCCATGAAAGGGGTGCAGCTCAGCCTGCTTGGTGACGCGCAGAGGAGTTATATCCTTCGTGACGTGTTCGCGCGGCTGCACAGCAGGTTTGGGCCGAACTCTATCACATACGGTTCATCAATGAATGCGGAAGTTTAAGGTGCCGGCAATGTGTCCCAGAAAATATACTGATAGAAAGTCAAAGTCTGCCATAAGTGTGATGCTGAACGGACACATCCCGACAGCATTCAACTGGCTTGGGCGGGTGTACAAGGTTTCCGCCGTGCAGGACATATGGCGCACGGTTGGCAGGTGGTGGGATGGCGATGGAGAGAAGACTTTCTTCCGGGTACTCACGAGTTCCGGAGGCGTCTTCGAGCTTTACTACGACGACATGAAGGACACATGGTCGCTTTCCGGAGTGGAGGACTGAGATCATGGGCTTTACTCACCTCCACACGCATTCGAACTTTTCGTTCCTCGATGCAGGAAGTTCGGTTGAATCGCTGATAGACCGAGCGAAGGCACTGGGATATGATGCACTGGCGCTAACCGACCATAACGGGCTCTACGGGGCTGTGCGGTTTTACAAATATGCCATGGAGGTAGGAATCAAACCGATAATCGGGGCGGAGATGACTATGGAAGATGGCCATCACATAACGCTCCTCGCGAAGAACCTTGGCGGCTACTCCAACCTCTGCAAGATAATCACCAGAGCCCACCTGTCGCATGAGAAAGGTCATTCAGCCGCGAGTTTCGAGATTCTGTCAGAATACAGATCAGACCTCTTCTGTTTGTCGGGATGCAGGAGGGGCGTAATATCTGCAATGCTCGAAAAAGGGTGCCCTGAGGCAGCTAAGACGGCGGCGAACAGTCTCCTTGATATCTTCGGCATAGACAGCTTCTTCATCGAGATGCAGAACCATTTTTGCTCTGGTGACAGGGTCCTGAACTCTCAACTTCACTCTCTCTCGAAGAAACTTGGCATTCGAGTGTTGGCGACGAATAACGTGCACTACGCCGGTAAAGACGATTTCAAGGTTCAGGATATACTGACCTGCGTCCAGACTATCACCAAACTCGACGAGCGGCATCCGCTCCGCAAAACTAACGCCGAGTACTACTTGAAGTCACGGGCGGCTATGGAGAGGCTATTCTCCCGCTTCCCTGAGGCACTCGCCACCGCATCCGAGATCGCCGACGAATGCCACCTTGATCTCGGGCTCGGCACATACCGATTCCCAGCATATCCAGTTTCAAATGGTGAGACGGCCTACAGTTTCCTCTGTAAGCTCTGTTTCGAGGGGTTGGAGAAGCTCTACAAACCTATTACTCCACATGCCATGCAGCGGCTCCAGTATGAGCTTTCCGTTATCAATGACATGGGCTTTTCGGAGTACTTCCTCGTGGTCTGGGATATCGTACGGTATGCAAGAGATAATGGGATCAGATGCTCAGGTAGAGGCTCTGCAGCAGATTCGATCGTGGCTTACTGTCTCGGCATTACCATCGCCGACCCGATAGAGCATGATCTCCTCTTCGAGCGGTTTCTGAACCCGGAGCGGAAGGGCATGCCGGATATAGATATCGACTTTGATTCACTCCGGCGCGATGAAGTCATCGATTACATATACAAGCGGCATGGGGCAGATAAAGTCGCCATGGTCTGCACCGTGAGCACTCTGTCGGCAAGGTCGTCCATAAGGGATATCGGCAAAGCCATGGACTTCCCGCAGGATGAGATAGACCGCCTTGCCTCGGCGCTCCCACACACAAGCTCAAAGCGCATTCGGGAGTCGATGGACGTCCTGCCCGAGCTCCGTGACAGCAGCATCCCGATCCACAAGATGGAGAGCCTTCTCGAGCTTTGCGAGAAGGTTGACGGCTTTCCACGGCACCTGTCTGTTCATCTAGGAGGCATGCTCATAAGCGGAGGACTCCTCACTGATTTGGTACCGCTTGAATGGGCTGCGAAGGGTGTTATCGTAACCCAGTTCGATAAGGATGACATTGAGACGCTAGGTCTAGTGAAAATGGATATCCTTGGGCTCAAAAACCTGTCGGCCATCGAAGAAGCGCTTGCGACCATAAGGGAGACTCGAGGAGTAACTCTCGATATCGACAACCTCCCGACGGACGACCGCGAAACCTACGAACTCCTCCGAACTACGGATACGGTCGGGCTGTTTCAAGTGGAGTCACCGAGAATGAGAGGTCTGCTCGGTAAACTGCAGCCGACATGTTTCAGCGATATCATCGCCCAGATATCCCTCTTTCGCCCGGGACCCATGCAGGCGGATATGATCAAGCCCTTCATCAAACGCAGACATGGCGAAGAACCTGTAACTTACATCCACCCCGCGTTGAAACCGGCGCTCGAGGAAACCTACGGGGTCATACTCTACCAGGAGCAGGTTCTCAGAGTTGCAAATGCCATCGCAGGATTCACCTTCGGACAGTCGGATTCCCTGCGCCGGGCCATGACCAAGAACCGCACGCAGGAAGAGATGGAGAAGATCAAGGAAAGCTTCATCGAAAGCGCCGTCAAAAGAGGGGTGGAGCGGGGCATCGCGGAGGAGATCTTTTCGGGGATCAGGGCCTTCGCCGCATACGGGTTTTGCAAGGCCCATGCTGCATCGTTCGCCAGGATTGCCTACCAGACGGCATATCTCAAGGCTCACTATCCCGCAGCGTTTCTTGCCGGTATACTCTCCTGCCAGCCTATGGGTTTCTATCCGTCGAACGTTATTCTGGAAGAGGCGCGGAGGATTGGTATAGGCATTCTGGGAGTGGATATCAATCGTAGTGAAAGGAAGTTTTCGGTTGAGGGCGGCAGGATTCGCATAGGGCTCATGCAGGTGAAGGGTATCTCCGAATCCGAGATGGGCTCGATACTTGAGGCGCGAAATCAGAGAAAGTTCACATCGCTTGCCGAGTTCTGCCGCAGGACAAGGGTTGACAAGCCGATTGTCGAGAACCTGATAAACTGCGGCGCGTTCGGCCCGTCTCGAAGGAGACTACTATGGTCGCTTGGTGAAATACTTGGGGGTAAGTCTGCAAAAGCCCATACAATGGATTGTACCGATGTCCAGCTCTTCGGGGAGTCCGATCTTGGCGAGAGTGAGCCTCATCTGTTTGATATTCCGGAGTATCCAGTGCATGTCAGGGTCCGCATGGACTACGATATACTTGGCCTTTCTCCAATATGCCACCCGATGGTCTTCTACAGACAGACGCTGTCAGAGCTTGGAATGCCGCAGAACATCCGATTGAGAGGCATGCCAAACCACTCGGCAGTCAAGATTGCGGGCGTTGTAGTCGTCTGCATGCGACCGCCTACGAAGTCTGGGGTAGTCGTGGTCTTTATCACACTGGAGGACGAGACGGGCCTAGCTGATGTTGTAGTTTTCCCCAAGGTCTACGATAAGTATGGATCCGTAATCTACAACAACAGTGGACTGATAATTGAGGGCAGGACCGAGCGGTCGGGCAAGAGTGTATCCATAATCGCCGAGAAGATATCGCCTCTCACCACAAAGTTCAGGAATAGGGAGCTGGAATCAGACGCTAAACCGTATTCTGAACGGACACGCTCGGCCGGTCAAAGGTCATGGGTTAAGGGGCAGGGGGTCTGAGCAATTTGCCACGGCTTACACGGCGTTATGTTCATCGGCAGTGGAGTATAAATGTAAGTTGTTAGTGTATGGAGAAAAAAATTGACAAAGTGTGAAATTCACACTACAGTATAGGTGTACATGAGACACTAAGAGGTGAATTATGCCTTATACCTACCAGTATCCTAGAGCGGCGTTAACCGTGGACTGCGTAGTTTTCGGATATGACGAGGAGGACCTGAAGGTGCTCCTCATTCAGCGAGATCTGGAACCGTTTGTCGGCAGATGGGCGCTGCCCGGTGGATTCGTGCATATCGATGAGACACTGGAGCAGGCAGCATGGCGTGAGTTGAATGAAGAAACAGGGGTCTCTGATCTGTTCCTTGAGCAGCTTTACACCTTCGGCGCGCTCGATCGGGATCCGCGTGAGCGGGTAGTGAGTGTGGCCTATTATGCCCTCGTGAACCTTTTTAGCCATCATGTCAAGGCAGCAACAGATGCAAGAAACGCCGCCTGGTTTGCAGTTGATGATACCCCTCCACTTGCATTTGACCACGACAAAATCCTGGCGATGGCCCATGATAGACTGAAAAGTAAGGTTAGATATCAACCAATCGGTTTTGAGTTGCTGCCGGAAAAATTCACACTTACCCAGCTTCAGCGCCTGTACGAGACGATTCTCGGTACAGCACTGGACAAGCGGAACTTTAGGAAGAAAATACTCGGCATGGAACTGCTCATAGAACTTGATGAGGTTGAACAAGATGTTGCCCACAGAGCGGCCAGGTTATACCGGTTCGACGAAGAGAGGTATCGGATTCTAACGGAACATGGATTCAACTTTGAGATATAGGGGTGAGTGAGAATGATCGGAAGCAAGCCGTTTGAACTATTTGAGGGAAAACGATGGGTCTGGTTTGGACCCGGTTTGCGTAGTGTCGTGCGCAAGTATGCTCGGCGTTATTTTTCCCAATATGGATACAAGGGCATCACTTACGATAAGTATGGAATATCATGCACCTTCGATTCTGCCGGATAGAATTCTATCGCTATAAGGGAGATTTGGGAAGTCTTATAACCCCTGTATCTGATACAGCGAGCATCAGATATGTCAGGAAACAGGCATATGAGGAATTGGTTATGACTACCGACAAGATACCAGGTGCTGTTGAACGCCAGATGAATCAGATAGTCGAGAACTATAAAAATGTACTGGGAGGCGATTTTATGGGTTGGCCTATAGCATATGAAAATAGCTCAGACGGATCAATTTCCTTCGAGGAGACACAGATAAGGGACAGAATAATTGGATGCCTCCTGGGCACTGCTGTCGGAGATGCACTGGGTCTGCCGAGAGAAGGACTCACCAGGCATAGAGCCTGCAGGTTGTTTGGTTCAGCACCACTCAGTCATCGATTTGTCTTTGGTCGCGGTATGATAAGCGACGACACGGAGCACGCCACTATGGTTGCACAATCATTGCTCTCTTCAAGTGGTGATCCTGATGCATTCGCCCGGTCCCTGGCATGGCGAATGCGTGGCTGGTTACTCGGAGTTCCTGCGGGAATCGGTTTTGCCACGCTACGCGCGATAATCAAGCTGTGGTTTGGATGGTCCCCCGATAAGAGCGGCGTCTACTCCGCCGGGAATGGCCCTGCCATGAGAGCTCCAATCATAGGTGCATATGCCTACAGGGATCAGGCTAGCTTGATCAAGCTGGTGCGGGCATCGACAAGATTGACTCACACTGACCCTCGTGCTGAACAGGGTGCGCTCATAATTGCACTGGCATCTAGTTATGGCGTGGCTCATGGCTCGGTTGCTGACGTCTCCGGATTCATATCTTCAATACGCCCATACATCGAGGACAATCAACTGCCGGAGAGCATTAACGCTGTAGAAGAACATGTACTGTGTGAATCCTCGGCAGAGAAGTTTGCGGAGGCACTTGGACTCACCAATGGTGTCAGTGGATTCGTGAACCATACAGTTACAGCTGCCCTGTTCTGCTGGCTTCGTTACAGGACCGATGCCTGCGAGGCAATAGAGAAAGTCATTCTGCTTGGCGGCGATACAGATACGACCGGCGCCATAGTAGGTGGTCTGGTCGGGGCTACGTAAGGAGCGTCCTCGATCTGTCCTCAATGGATTGCAGGGATTGCGGAGTGGCCCAGGTCTACCGGCTGGATTCGTGAACTTGGTGGGCGATTAGCTGATTCGCTTTCCGACCATAAGGCATGTAGCCCTCTGCCATTGTTTTGGCCGGGTATACTGGTTCGCAATCTGGCGTTTACTGCTATAGTGCTCTATCACGGTTTTCGTAGGTTATTTCCGCCATACTGAAAATGCGACTGCAGGACTGCTCAGATGGCAACCGAATAATGAGGCTGCAAAATGCGAGGAGGGAAGCTAACTCATGTCACATTCGAAAAATGCTTGTGGGGGCCGACCTACTAAACTTACCCCCGAATTAATCGTCAGAATATGCAACTATATTAGGGCTGGAAACCATTTGAATGTTGTTTGCGTGGCAAATGGTATTACTTTTCAGACATACCGCAACTGGATTAAGAGAGGGGAACGTGCTAGAAGTGGCATATTTTTTGAGTTATTTGAGTCTGTACGGCAGGCTGAGGCTGAATGTGAAAGTTCCCTGGTCGCAGGATGGATGTCACAGGCCCCGAAGGACTGGAGGGCTGCCGCTGCATTTTTGGAGCGCAGGTTTCCTGAGCGATGGTCGCCGGTCATGCTGAGGCCGATGGGCTCACAAACATCGGAATTGGGCTTGGCAACAGATTGTAGCGAGGTGGATGATTTCACTGGAGTGCCAACAGAGAACTTAATCCTGATGCTAGAAGAACAGCTTGCGGTTATATCACCAGAGAAGGGTAAACACGGTGGTGTTTCGAAATCTGTGTGAACCGATTTGAGGATCTGTCGGCCGTATGTCTGCCGGTACTTACCATGTTGGCAGTTTATCTTGTGCGGCTCTTTATCAATACCGCTTTCTGTTAATCTGGCCCCAGACACAATGAGGAATGCCTCATCTGAAAACATCATAATAGCCCTTCAGAGAATCGTATTCTGCCACTGATAAATGGAGAACACAGGAGAATTCATCGGGCCGTTCATAAGGAATCATATTGATAAGCTCAAGTATCTTAGGTTCTATCGCATAGAAACCACCGTGTAGACAACTAGTACAGTGCCACTCCATTACAATCTCGGTTATTACCGACGTATCTGACAATTCCGATTCTGCCTTTGCAATCATAACCCTCAGGTGGGCAATAACATTCCATTGGTGTAATCAGTTGCTCCCCGGATTCAAAGTATATGCAGCTATGACTTTGGAAAAGTGCCGAACATGGCACTCGTTATCATCCTCCGCTTCGTAGCCCAATAGGCTAATGGACTGGCAATGTCTTGTATGGCTTTTATGAGCGGTACAACCTCGGGTATCGATGTGTCATAATTCATCGGCTTTATAGTCCCATCTCGTGTGAAAATCCCTTGGCAGCAGTTTGCCATAGCGGTTCTGTTTTGTCACACCATCTGATGAGATTTTTCACGAGAAATTTCGATCGAAGGAATTAATAATAGCTTAAAGCCGGAGCCGTTTTCTTGCAGAAACCATTCATGCTCTCCGAAAATTACAGGGGCGTAATCCGAGCAGAGAAAATCAAGAGGAGTGTTTTCTGACCGCTTCTAAATACCGAGCCCAATCAGCCAATTCGTTCATCAGGAATTCGACGTCGGTTTCCTCTAACGTATCCATAAGGGATGACATCTGATTCACCATGGATGATTTTCGATCAGTAGACAATAGGTCTGATATTGGAACATCAAGCGCTTTAGCTATTCTCAGCAATGCATCAAGCGAGGGTGTCTTCCCACAAATCTCCAACACTCCCACGTAGTTAAGGCTAAGAGCACTTTTATCTGCCAGCTGTTCTTGCGTCAAACCACGGAGCTTACGGAAGGTTTTGATGCGGTCAGCAATTATACCCAGGGTAGGTAGTATATCCGATTTTTTCATGTTTTAAGTGTATTGCGTGTGGGTTATAACTTCTACTGGCGCAAAAGCAGTATCCTATTGACTCCAAGTAAGTAAACGCTTATAATTCTAATTGTATGACAATCAAGTGTAATATTCGTGTTAGAAAGGCGTGATGTGTAATGTATGGCATGAATCCCGTATATTGCCGATCCTTCAGGAAACAAATCGGTGTTACCTTCGAATATTGCCCTCCCTGTGGAACATGCATGAAATTTAAAACCGATGAATAATACTGAAATGCCACAGGTAAGGCAGAAAGTGCCAGATTCTTTTATGGAGGTCAGATAGTGAGAAGAGTAATATGTTGGGCGTTGTTTCTGTTCACGATGGTGACAGCATCTCCACTTGCGGCTATTTCCAAGGAGCAATTGGTGTATGGAAATGACTTTGCGGGAGCAATAGGTCCTGAGTGGTCGAAAACGTCGATCGAGGCGACACCCAAAGGCAATCGAAGATTTCTTGGCCAGTTCGGGAGTGAAACGATAAACCTATCATTAAGCAAATTGCCAACCCATAAAGCCATACGCGTTTCGTTCGACTTGATTATATTAAACTCGTGGGATGGCAATACCCCGGGTTCAGGTCCTGACACATGGGAACTTTCGATCAAAAATGGTCCGATTTTGCTGCATACCACTTTTTCTAATTACCCAGAGGCACACCAGTCATTCCCAGATAAATATCCTGGTGGCGACCATGCGGCCTGTTCGTGCGCAGCGGAGAGCGATACCATGGGCTATGACTATCATGGAGATGCTGTTTATCACCTCGAATATACCGTCGCGCACACATCGGACTCCGTTGCTTTCATCTTTGCCGGTGGCACCAATGAGCCACTCTGGAACGAATCCTGGGGGCTGGACAATATAAAGGTCTCTGTGATATCTGATAGCTCACAATTACCGGAAAAATCGGCAAGCGTTCTGGGAAATACCATAACCATAGATAAAGAAGACAAGATAGTCGTAGGTCGTGGCGATGTTGTTAGGGTCACAGGGAACATAGATGACAGATTTGTAGTTTGCACAATGCTGGAGGATGGGGTTCCCGTCATTGCGAAGAAGAAGGGTGATGGTCCATATTCCCTCGAGTGGAAGACCGAGAATGCGTATTTAGGCCGGCATGACTTGCATATGGTTTTCGTTCGGCCCACGGGCAGAGAGATAGCTAAGAAGATAGCGGTTACGGTGATCGAAGGCATACCAATTACCGTAAAGTCGCCGACTAACGGCAGCGAGCTGTTGGATCCGACGCCGGTCGAATTGATCCCTGCCTCTGATATTAGTATATCTAGGGTTGAATGCTATTCAAATGGCAACTTAGTATCTTCAGCAGATAACAGTAAGCAACTGGTTTTAGATATACCATCAGCTAACAGTGGTGAACGTACACTCCTAGTAAAAGCATATACCCAATATGGCTCAGCTTGGGCAGCGCCATTTACCATCAAGGTTCCGGATCGCGTGGCAATTGTCAGTCCTAAAAATGGAGATACTGTCTCCATGACTGAAAGCAATGCCAAGTTGGATCTTGAGATCCGTACTCCCGGGAAGTTGAAGATCGCAAAAGTAGAAATATTCCGTGATAGAGCTAGCGCTGGGTATATGAAACAAGGGAGCAATCGTGTTGAATTAGATGCTAATAACTACCGTCCAGGTAAGTACAAGTTGATTGCTCGTCTCACGGATGCTGCCGGGCATGAGTATGATTCCAGCCCGGTAACTATAGTTCTCCAGAATGGTCCGCTGCTTAAGAGAGAAGCCGAAGCAACAGAGAGAAAACGTGCAGAAGAAGCAGAGAGCGTACGAGTTGCAGAGGAGGCCCGAAAAAAGGCGGCAGCAGAAGCAGACGCTGCTCGGCTACAGAAGTTGAGAGATGAGTTCAGTGCTTTCCGCTTGTCTGCCACAAATGCGGCTACTGCTTGGCCAAGGAGCTATTCAGAGGCATCAGCATATGGAAAGGGTTACGGAAAAGTTAAGGGCACCATAACGTACCTGCACAATTTTAATGTTGGCAATCAGCCAGATACGGGCACGGATGTATGGCTTGTGTATCCTGATATTGATATTCCTGAAAATTGTTTCGTTATCGGATTCTCTTCTTATTTGCTCGTTTCGCAGTCAGACATAAATGAGGAACTGCGAATTCCAGTATTCAAACACACTGCCGTAGATGGGGATGGTAGATATGAGATAACTGATGTATTGCCTGGAAGATACACCCTAGTTTGCAGATCCAAGCACACGAATGGATCTTACGATGGCAGGATAACTCCTCTTAATGGGTCGCATAGGTTGAACTTAATGAGTGTTACGGTTTATGCCAATCAGACGGCAGATGCCAGTTTTGACTTTGGCATAACTACTATTGCCCTGTAGCCTACTCAGGGTCAATTCCTTGCGGTTGCGGTATGATGTTATTTTTCGCCTCCATGAATCTAGGTGCGCTAATAACTATTAGGCGGAATATAGGCAAGGCACACTCAGCAACATTTTTATCGGGAGGGTTGGCAGTGGAACATTATCCATATCCGGTGTATTGCAGAAAGTGCAGACAACAGATAGCATCAGATATCACTGAATGCCCTTTCTGTGGTAACGATATAACGCAAGGTTCGAGGATACCCCATGCGAACGGTCCTGTGCGGAGATCGTGGGCAATCCCTGCCATAATTAGTATCGGAGCTATTACTTTGATAGCCGTCGTGGTAATGGTGTCCGGTCGAGGAACGTCATCTGATGTTCAACAAAAGCTCAATCCGCTTGCGGCAAAAAGTAACTCTCAAAGGCCAACCCGGATTGCGCCAACTACTTCACAAAGGCCATCAGTACACACCGCTCCTAATACATCGGCCTATCCGAATTCCCAGCCTTCAACTGTCGGTCAATCGCCTCTACCATATGAACCTGCTCCACGCCCTGTACCCAAACCGTTAGGGGAAGCGCATATCGGAGGTGCTCATCTGGTGGTGCAAAACGATGGTCAAGGGCATGAAATTTGCGTTGGCAGAGTCTTGATCGTTAACGATGGACCGTACAATATCATCGACTACCGGCTGGGGTTGGAGGTCAACGGTTTGCCTTATGTGCTTGTGCCCTATGAAGGCAGCCTGGATAATCCTATGACGATCTATGATAGACATATTCCGCCTGGTGGATCAGTCGACTGCCCAGTTTCAACAATGGGCACCTATGCTTCATACAGTAAATATGGCATGAAAAAAGTGCTTCTTACAGTCACGTTGGATGGGCCGCCAGGCACTATTACTGATGAGTGTTCTGTAATGTAACCACAGATCATTAAAGTGAAGGGCAGGATAATATATTGAACAACACACAGGCTGATGTATTTTGCCATATTTGCGAAACAACTAAGTCGCAATTCAGATGCCCGCAATGCCGAAGATTGGTTTGCCAGAACTGCATACAACGAGGAGTTTGCACCACGTGCTTTAAAGCAATGCCGACTATATCTGGGGCAGTTGCTGCGCACACCCTCAATGCCAACAATTATAGAATACAAATGCTTAAGCCAGCTGACCAACCTACGCCATATGGACTTATCACAGGTATGTGGGTAGGCGAAGTCGTGAACATGACTATAGGGCTTATCTCATCCGAGCCTGTCGTTATGGTTGGTGTAGCGTTATTGCTGGTCTGATGGCTTTTGTTATGGCGATAGTTTTAGCACGTAAGCAGAATAAGGCGGCGAAGGTGAACGGATGGATTGTGATTGGGCTGAACATTGTTCCGCTCATAATTGGATTAATTGCCTTGATTCCTTCCTTGTTTTCTCATTAACACATAGAGGCTATCAAGGATGATAAGGCGATTGGTTTAAGCGTTTGTAATATACCCAGCTTGATAGGAAATTCATACGGAGGAGGTTCAGTTTGGAAATCATAATGGTAATGCTAATATCATTCGTGATCCTGTCGATGGTGTATGCGATGCGGCAGGGAAAGTCTGCGATGGGTTCAAAACCATCGACGGTTCAGTCGTTCGTTACCACAATGCCTGTGAACGAGGTTCTGAAAGTTGTGTTGGCGTGTGTTCAGCAAAAGAACTATGACATAGAAGATATCGACGAAGCAAATGGTTGTGTAATCTTAGGAGAAAGGTCTACTAATCTAAGCTTTGGAATCTACATCACTTCAACGGCAACTGGGACTGTGGTTGAAATTGGCGCAAGGTCCAAGATGGGCACGAGTTGCGATCTTTTCGGGCTGCTACACAGTGCTCGTAATAGGCTATTCAATGCCATAAAAGCGGCTGTCACGGCGCGGTGCATTTCTTGACAACTTACTTTAAACTATTGTAGCATTAACCAGTCGATGTGTGGAGACACGAAACAGCACGTAATTCCCGACAGGACTGGTTTACATGCCGCAAACACCCGAACAACATGCAGGTGAAGAGATCGATAGCCAGCTTGGGGTGGCGGGAGTGGGTCGTCCAGACATGGGCGAACTGAACATCACCGCCGGGCGAGACATTGCTGTGAGGGAGTTCACGCTCTCTCAGGGATACGGCACACTGCCGACTACCTCTTATACGTCGACCGCCGTGTGCTGGGGGTTAAGGAAGGCACGACCTTCACCGGAGTCGAGGCTCAGTCCGAGGGGTACAGCAACGGTCTTCCGTCCAATGTCCCTGCATGGCACAAACCGATTCCCTTTCTATACAAATCTACCGGCGCAGAGCACAGCTTTGTCAACCGACTCGACCCCGGAGCCGCGAAGCCGCGCCGTATTTTCCGGTGTCGCATGATGCATTTCATAACGACCTCGCCGGGGCGCCGGGAGCGGCGAGGATTGGAATGAAGACCCGGCATGCGGTGGAATTGGTTCACTAACGGAATGGTTGGAATCTGTAAGTGTAGGGGGGTGCTAAGTCGTTATACATGGTGAACGCGTCAGAATCGCCTTCTGGTCAGGTTTCTGAGGCTACTAGCGGCGTGCATACTATCGTGCGCCGGCAGAATATTTTGCAGAATGATGATGGGTATAGAAATCTTTATCTGCGAGAACGCGACGGGGATGAAGTTGACACCGAAGGAGGTTATCTAATGAGCGAATTTAATAAGGTTTATTGCCGATCATGCAAGAAGGAGATAGATGCCAAGAATACCTACTGCCCTCATTGTGGGGTTGCCCAGCATACTGCAGTTGAAGAGAAGGCAGATGTGCTGTATAAAACTGATCGTGCTCCAGCTAAGACTCTGAATGATCAGAAGATGATGAAATATTCATCTGGTATGATGATATTTGGGATATCTCTATTTACGGTTGCAGAAATTACCACTCTTGTATTCCTATTTACTGCCCGTGTGGATGTAGCCAAGTTATTCCAAGAGTACTCAAATCAGATACTCTCCAGAATACAGAACCCTGAAGATTTGGCGCAAGCAAGGCAGGTCATGGATTCAATAGGACTTGCATGGACAAGGACTTTTCAGACGTTCGGGTTAAACATTAAGATGTCGAATATCATGATGGCGATTTTCACTCAGGCAGTCGCATTAACAGGTGTTGCCATTGCCGGGATTGGCCATATAGCAAAGGTCTTGATCCCAGTGAGACAGGTGAGGTGATTGAATCATGACTTGGTCTGCAGACCAGGAAGAATCCGACAGCGAATTTTTAGATCGTCTCGCACGGATAGTTGCTCAGCGGCATGATGTTGATGCACATAGGATGCGCCAGATATTGGAACGAGTGGCCTACGATAAGTACGGTGAGCAAAAGAAGCCATATTCACTCTTTTCATGGGATGAAGCTCGCCATCCCGGACTGCCGTTTTGTTCAGGCATTGAGTCTGCGTTTCAAAGTCTTGGTGCAGATAAGGCACTCAAGCTATTTGAAAATGCTGACCTTGACGAATTAACTAACAAGGTTACTACATTCCACTACCTTTCACTATTCAACCATCCACTATATAGCTTGGATCAGCTTCAACACCTCTCACGCGCCATGATAGCCCATCTCAATGATAATCGCGAGCATTTGCTCGAAACTGGTTGGCCGAAGAGTAGATTTAGCCAATCTGCCTTTTTTGATCAGCACTTGAACAGACTATGCCCAATCAAACATCCAAAAAGTGTGTGCGCAGAGGAAGACGCGAAGGGAAACATAGGGTACGTATATACGTGGCCAAGCCGACCGATTGAGTCTCGCCGTTTGCTTGATATGCGCCCAGAAAACGAACAATTTGGATTAAACGTTCGAATGTATACTATTTTACCTGAGTTTGATGAAAACGCAACCGAGGATGTTGATTATGAATTGGCCGCTAACCTTGATTTTCTTAGCACAGAAGATGCTGAGCGGTTGGTATCATATAGAGAAAGAATCTTTGATATCAAAATAGGGGCTCTAGATTTACTCAGCAAAGCCATTGGCATGCGGTCGGCCGATTCGTTATGGCAAAATTGTCTTGCTTTGATTGCCAATCAGCTCCTTGCAGAAGATATCCAATTCCTCTTCAAAATGGACAGTCTTTATGGTAATACTGTCTTTGCAGAAAACCGGTCAGAAGATATTATTCAGAGTTTACACGGGGGGGTCTCAGATATTTTCACGATTATTTGCCATTGTGACGCGGAGTTGAACATTGGGAACTATGCACAGCTTTTTCAAGAATTGTCGAGCATAATCAAGTCTGAAGATAAATCTGGATGGCCTAGACTCATGTTCTACAGCTACTATGATGTTCTCGAACACCCGTGCAGACAAGCAATCAATAATGGCCTTTGCAAGTTTTCGGAAATGAATGCTAAAGTCGAAGAATTCTGGTCGAACTTTCTTAAAATAGTGCTTCGGGATCTTAAAAACGAACTGTATGCAGAGGACATCGAAATTGTAAGAGTCAAGAATAAGTATCTGGCACAGTATCAACATGAAGCCTCTAGAATACTAAATACCACAAATGTGTGCCTCGAACAAACTGGAATCATGCCACGAGTTGATATTACAGCTTCACTGGGTTCCGTTCATCCCAAAGGTCAAGCGGAGTTTGACTGCGAACTGGCATCTATCAACGATTCGGTCCGCGAAGTTGCATCCAATGAGTTTCGATTCTCTCCGGATTTCCGTTCTGCTTACGTGCAAGGTCAGGAGTTCTCTTTTACCAACATTCAAGCGAAGGTCATAAAATGCTTGTGGCGTGAATATCAGAATAGCACTCCCGAAGTAGGACAACAATATATTCTCAGTGAGGAAATAGCAGACACACCCCAGATCCGTCTGCGTGATATCTTCAAGAACCACCCAGCGTGGAACACACTCATAGTTTCCGGTAGGACTAAGGGCACGTTCCGCCTGAAAATCTGATTTCCCACAAAATACCCCACCAAATCACCCACATAGCCATCCTGACAACTACTTCCAGGTCAGTTAGTATATTAGTGTACTTACGGCCCGGCAAGCAGTAATGACGGAGTTTTTCTCCGAGTCTTAACGGAGGATCAAAAGCCCCTGGGAGAGCCTTGCCGGGCCAATCTCTCGGGGCTTTTCTATTTTGGCGCGACAAGGTGAGGCGTTCAGGATGGCGGACAGGCAGCGAAAGAAACTGAATATCAGGCGAACGACATCAGCGGAACCGATGTCGGCCTGCGATATGCAGGCGGCAGAATCGATTCTTGCAAAGTTGACTGCTCGTGCGTACGCCACCGATCACCCGGAGCTTTTCGGCCAGCACCTTGCTCGCGTGATTGGAGGCACGGCTGATGATAAATGATGAACGGTATGTTAGTATTCCCCAAGAACTGAAGGAGCGTCGACAGTGGGTGTGCTATCGAATTAAGGAAAGGGACGGTAAGATTACTAAGTTACCGTATCGTACCGACAAAGTGGGCGGAGGAAATGCAAAGACGAACGATCCTACCACCTGGCACACGTTTGATGAGGTGGTAGAGGCGCTTAGTAATCCGAAGAACAGGTTCGATGGCATAGGGTTCGTGCTCTCGGAGAGCGATCCCTATGTATTCATAGATCTGGATCATGTGGTAAGTGACGGCAAGATCGAAGAGTGGGCGGATGAACTCATCAGAAAGGTCGGTTCATACACAGAGTTCAGTCAGTCGGGGACAGGTATTCACATTATTGCTCGGGCGAAGAAGCCGGGGAAAAGGTGCCGGACAGTCAATCATGAGAAATTTGAGATATACGAAAGAGTTCGACTGGTTGTGTTCACAGGGGAACTATTTCAAGGCTCACCAGAGGAGATAACGGATTCTCAACAGGCAGTGGATGAGATTTACTTTAATGTGTTCGGTGAGAACTCACTCAATTCTCCACAGAATAAGATGAACAGGAATATTCGGCCTATGGAGATACCTGATTTGGAACTTATCGATAAGGCGATGTCGGCGGCGAACGGCGACAAGTTCGGGCGGCTTTGGGGCGGGAACACCGTCGACTACAACGGCGACGACAGTTCGGCAGATATGGCTCTTTGCTGTATGCTGGCGTTTTGGACTCAACGCGATGCAGCAAAGATGGATAATCTCTTCCGGAAGTCGGGGTTGATGCGTGATAAATGGGATGAGAAGCGAGGAGAAAGGGCTTATGGAGAGATGACGATAATGGCTGCTATTCAGCAGACGGCGGATGTGTATCACGGATCATCTCACAGTCCGGGAAAGCGCGAGGTGGCGGAAGAGGAGTTGGCAACCGCTCGTAAAAGGATTGGACAGTCGAAGGAGGTGGGTACTGCGGCGGCGGTGTTCGAGATAGCAGATTCGCTGGCTCTCCTGCCGTCGGGCGAGTATGCCGATGTCGTCAAGGACCTGAAGGATGCAGTGCCGCAACTTGACCTGCGCGAGTTGAAGGGCGTGGTGAGAAGGGCCAAAAAAACCAAAAGTGCTGAGGTGAGCGGGGAGCATCCCAAATTGATGGTGAACGACCGTCAGCTTCGGGACATGGGAGATGATGCAGTTAGACTGTTGAGACAGGCTAACATACCGCCGAAGCTATTCGTCAGATCGGGTGCGTTGTGTGAATTGGTAGAAGACGAGAACAGGCGTCCGATCATTCGTCCAGTAACGGAGGCGGTCATGCTCTCAAGACTTGCGAAAGTGTGCGACTTTGTAATGGAGACCGAGGACGGGCACCAGAAGAACGTTGTTCCACCGAAAAGTATCGCAACCTATGTTCTATCAGAGGGTAAGTGGCCGTTTCCTGCTCTTGAGGCGATCACCCTCTCGCCAACCATCAGACATAACGGTAGCATAGCACAATTTCCTGGATACGATCCAGAGACCCGACTATACTATCATAGAACGGGCGAAGATGAAGTTGTAGAAGTGCCAGAGAATCCGACGCAGATGGATGTAGAGACATCACTGACACTGGTTAATGAGTTGCTGCATGATTTTTCATTTGATTGTTATTCAAGCAAGGCCAATTCAATTGCACTACTTCTCTCTCCATTAGTACAACCTGCAATCAAGGGCATTGCGCCTCTCGTGCTCATAGATGCTCCGGCAGCAGGGAGTGGCAAGAGTTTGCTCGCGAATGTGGCAGGCATCATAACCGGAGGCTCAGAGCCTGACTTCACAGCCGCGCCCACAAAGGATGAAGAATGGACGAAGAAGATAACAGCAATTCTATCGGGAGGGCCGTCGCTGGTTGTAATAGACAACATTACGCACACACTACAAAGCGCCGATCTTGCGTTGCTGTTGACGGCTCGGACTTGGAAAGATCGGGTGTTCGGCAAGAACACGGAGACCGTCGTACTGCCGAACCGCGCGGTATGGTTGGTCACAGGGAACAATATCCAGCTTGGGGGTGACATTCCCAGACGGTGCATTTGGATTCGCATAGACCCCAGACAGTCGAAACCACACGAGAGAGGTGGGTTCCTTCACCCGAATCTGACTCAGTGGGTGTCGCAGAATAGGTATAGTCTTCTGGTGGCATTGCTTACTTTGTGCCGGGCATGGTATGCAGCCGGATGCCCTAAGTATCCGGTTCCGGCTTTTGGATCGTATGAGGCATGGACTCGAACGGTTGGCTGTATACTTGCACATGCCGGGGTTACTGGTTTCTTGGAGAATCGAGACAAGTTGTGGGAGCAGTCCGATACAGAATCGACCGAGTGGGAGTCGTTTATGACGAACTGGTTGGAGTTCTATGGACATACGCCAGTTACTCCGAAGGAATTGGTTCAAGATATTTCGTCGGGTCAGATAATCGCTGAGGCCCTCCCAGTGTCGATATCTGATGCTGTGTACGGAAAGGGAGACATTTGCTCACGGATCGGCTACCAGCTCAGTGCGCGTCTGGGAAAAAGATATGGGCCACGTGGTCTGAGACTGGAGAGGGGACCGAGGAAGAACACGGGTATCACTTGGATGGTGGTGGCTGACGAAAGCCCTGCCGAGTGTATGGTTGGTATAGAACCCTACACTGATTCAGGGGCTAGTTTGAGCGTGGAACGGCCCGTAAGTGTAGGGTGTGAAGGGTTGAATACCCCAAACGCGGGAGAAGAGGGAATTATATCTGAGAATGGAGAGATAATCTCCTGTAGGGACAGATTGAAGGTCGAAAACCCTGCACAACCCTACACCCTACACGCCTGGACTGAAGAGAACATCGAGGAGTTGTGAGACGAGGATTGTTGATGAGCTGAGCAGGCGGGGCATCAGGGTGTGGTTGATAGGCAATAAGGTGAGGGTGTTCCCAAAGCCGTTACTGACTGACGAAGCGAAAGAGATGATCTCGGAAAACAGACCGCTTCCATAGGTTACGACACCTGCACTGGCGTCGATGCCGATAGAACTCTTACACTTACGCTAATCTTTATAGTAACTAGGTGCGACAGGAAGAAGCACGAAATCCGATTGCCCATTCCGCTACAGACGACTGAGCCACGATTTGGGGGAGAGCGGTGGTGGTTCACCTGTCCGCTCGTGATCTCTGGTCGGTTTTGTATGCGACGGGTAGGGTATATCCTGCCCGGAAGTCTGTACTTCAGGTGCCGACACTGCTATGGTCTTGCCTATACCAGTTGCCAGGAAAGCCACAAGTACGACGTATTGTTCGGACGTATTGCGGTGGACTATGGATCTTCCATGGATGCGGTAGCGTGGGTACTCAACCGGAACGGAAGTCAAAATGATGATTTGACTGCATGGCAGCATACTGGTACAATCGGGAATGGAGGTGGCGATTATGGTAAGACTGACGATTCGTATTTCAGAAGAGCTGCACGAGAAGCTGCGATGGCTTGCTTTCAGAGAGCGCAGGAGTCAGCAAGTCCTGCTTGTGGATATATTAGAGAAAGCACTAGCGGATGTGCAGGTTCCCGAGGAGGAACAAGAATGAGCGTGCTACTTGATTCGGTAATCGGTTTGTATAATGGTGAGTCACGATGTAATTCAGAGGCGCCTATCAGGGCTCTTGCATGGGCGCGTGTCTCGACGGATATGCAGGAGGAGCGGGGGCTATCCATGCCTGAGCAGCTTCGCCAGATACGCGAGTATGCTGAGAAGAACGGGATTGAGATACTGGAGGAATATCACGAGGCGGCGAGCGCGTTCAAGAAAGAGTCCCAGCGCGTTGAGTTCCATAAAATGCTTGCGAGGGCGAAATCGGATAAGGCCGTCAATTCGATACTTGTCCACGACTATTCGAGATTCTCAAGGGACAGCCTTGGAGCAAGGATTCTGGTTCGAGACCTGCAAAAGGCGGGCGTCCGAGTTATTTCGCTGAATGACCTGGCATTTGACTCTGATACGGTAGCGGGGGTATACATGGAAGCCATCACTTTTGCCAAGAACGAGGCATACAGTCGTGAGGTGGCTTTCCATACGAAGAAAGGCTGCAGGGCAAACATACAGACCCGCGACCCGGATACAGGTTGGTGCTATAAGAATGGTGGACAGCCATTGTGGGGTTATCAATCTGAACGGCTAGTGCGCGGCGAAGTGAAAAAAGGCCGACCGCTTGTGAAGTCGATATGGGTGCCTGATGATCGTATTATCGCCGGTAAGCCAGTATCAGAGTGGGCGAGATACTGCCTGGTGGAACTTGCTGGAAACGGTGCCACTCTTGACGAGCTTCGAGATTTCTGTAACCGGAACGGCATCCCGGCTCCGAGGCAAGAGTATTGGGGGCATACCACTTGGAACAGCCTGCTTCACGCTCACTGCCTGCTCGAGTATGCGGGATTCGGTGTGTGGAATGTACGAGGGAAGAATCAACGGTACAATCCCTCTTCGGAATGGGTGATCGTGGATAATGCGCATGAGGCGCTAATTTCAGAAGAGGAAGCTAAGCAGATCATGTCAGCAAGGGAGAATAACAAACGAAAGTCCTTTGACAAGGGGTATGGGAGAAGTAAGGATTCGCCATACTTGTTGAGTGGCGGTCTGTTTATCTGCGAAAGGTGTGGTAGCAATCTGTTGGGCATACGGAAGACTGCCAATGCCAGTTACTATATCTGTGGTAGTCAACCTCATCGCAGGGGGTTGGGATGCGGTCCAGCGGTGTACGTTCCTCAAGGAGAGATTGAAGCTGAGGTGATGGCAGGTCTCACAAGTTTGCTCAACATTTGCGCCGATGCTAATGGGTTCACAAGGAAGGTGAATGAGGAGCTGCGTCGAATATGGGAAGACTCGACCGGGTATGACCCCACAATACCTCGTAAGATGAACGACATAGATGCGAAGATAGCCAACATTCGCAAGGCTGTTGAGAACGGCATGCCGGATGACGAGTGGGGATATTCGAGGATGCGGGAGTTGATTGCGGAGCGTGAAACGCTTTCCATGCAAGTAAAGGTCGATGGGGAAGCACCACAGATCGATGCAAAGATCGCGTTTGCTTACAGGGCGCAGGCAGAGAAGATAATGAGAGCGGGAACGAATGCGGAGAAGAAAGGGCTGATCAGATCTTGTGTGGATAAAATGACAATAGCTCCGGATACCTTGAATGTAGAAATACAATACAAGGTTCCCGAAGCTATTGGTGCATATAGTGGGAGCGGGGGTTGGATTTGAACCAACGGCCTTCGGGTTATGAGCCCGACGAGCTACCAGACTGCTCCACCCCGCAGCAACACGTTAGTATACCACGCTGAATCGTAAATGTAAAGGGGTTTAGCCCTAACTTAACAAATAAAGTAGGAATATACAGTAATTACTGCATAGGCAATGAAAAACTAGCTAAAGAAAATCTAGCACTATTTGCCGAATTCGCGACTGCAGAATGTTTCTCAAACAGTGGCCACGGTTGAGATTCGGATTTTTGAATTGTAATCGCTTGAAATTCTTCGGTTTGCCTGGAATTGGCTAAGAATGGAGATGATGGAGCATTATCAATGTAGCTTGAGTTTTGCGCTACCGGTGACAATGCAGTATTTGTATATCCGTTTACATTCACATCACCGGATCTTAAGATCACCAGCATTGCAACTAGACCTATGCTTAAACTAGCGAAAGCTCTCCGGTCTGGAATTTCAAAGTGCTTGCGCACTGAGGCGATAAATCGTAAATGTCTGGGCGTAGAAACCTCATGCAGCCGCTGATAAATCGATGCGAGGAACTGCTCGGATGGCTGTTCTGGCGTCAAACTCCCATAAGCCCTTTTTATAGTAAGAGTACATTCGAACTCTTCACTACAATACGAGCAATTACTGAGATGGTGTCGAATGGCTAACATATCCATGCCGGATAACTCGCAATCGACGTATGCTGATATCAGACTCTGCACCTTGCGACAATTCATAAAATCCCCCTGTGGACTAACTGCTATTCGAAGTACGGCTTCAGCTTGGCTCTAAGAAGTTTTCTACCCCTGTGCAACCGGGATCTAACCGTACCGATTGAACACTTCATAACCTCGCTGACCTCTTCGTACGATAAACCTTCGATGTCTGACAGAATCAGTGTTAGACGGAAGTCGGGTGGTAGTGTATCTAGAGCATGTTGGAGCTTTGTATCAAGTTCATGCGATAAGGCTAAGTTCTCAGGACCATCGGCAGTATCGGCGATATCCATACTGGTTTGGCCTTCATCCTGCTGAATCGGCTCATCTAACGATCTTACCGGAGTTTTTGGACGGCGTCTGAGCCAATCGACAAACATGTTGGACATAATTCTGTACAACCAGTTTTCAAACGGCATCTCTCGCCGGTAGGTGCCAAAGAACCGATAGGCTTTAAGGAAGGTGTCCTGTGCCAGATCTTCCGCATCCGCATGATTGCCGGTCATACGGTACGCTATGTTATACGCGTGCTTGTGATGCTTTTGTACGAGCTCGTCAAAGATCTTTCTGTCTTTTTCCTGACAAGCCGTGCTTACTGTTTCGCTCAAAACTACCATTCCTTTTACCCCATAAACAAACATACGGGGCTTACTTGGGGAAAGTTCCCTGCGCGGAAGATATTTTTTGAAAAATTCGTTATCTTAACGCAGGGTAATACATTATGACTGTCAATCTGAGCAAATTATAACCGAAAATGAACACTTGGGCAAGTCGAGATTATTCAAGGATATAGTATTGCGGATTGGGTATAACATTCATTGCATAGTCATTAGCCATATGTTACAATTCTTTCATCATGGCGATAAAGTTCGCTAATGTTAGGGTACGCATTATGTCATCACTGGTAAACATGGCTGGTAGCCTTGCGCTGGCAGGGTTGTTAGGTGGTATCGTTGGATACGAGCGGGAGATACACGAGCGTCCGGCCGGATTGCGCACGCATATACTTGTATGCCTCGGATCGGCCCTTATTACATTAATATCGTTATCTTTTGGCCCTGCTAACGATCCCGGCCGGATTGCTGCTCAGATCGTAAGCGGCATCGGGTTTCTTGGGGCGGGGACCATACTTCGGCAGGGGACATTTGTTCGTGGGCTCACCACTGCTGCAAGTTTATGGACGGTCGCTGGCATCGGCATGGCTGTTGGTGTTGGCGGACAGTACTCCATTCTCGCGGTAATCGCGACAATTATAGTTATGCTGACTTTGTTTGGCATTAAGAGTTTGGAAACTGTGCTGTGGAAGACCTTGCCTGGTTCAGCCCGGCACGATGTCTATCTGGAAATGTCCTCTGAACGCACACAGGTTCTGGGAGAGGTTCTGGACAAGCTTTGCGAGAAGGGTGTATTGCTTCAGTCGGTTCACAGCATGGGTGATGTTTCATCGAAAAACAAGGGGTTCAGATTAACCATTGTTTTGCCCCGCGGGCTGGCTCAACAGTTTGTTATCAACATGTTAGCGGAACAAAATGGGGTTGATCGATTCGAGTGGTCGTAGACGCGTGACGGGTAAAATCTCACTTGCGTACGCCAAGTATTTTGTGTTATACTAGTACCGGGTTTAGTATTGTGCCTGATAAGAAGAGTGGGTAGAGCACCCACTCTTTTGTTTTGTAACAGCATCAAACCAGCCGGATCCCTATAGTATGGAAGGGTGTATCATGAACGGTGATTTTATAGAAGCACTTCGTGCTATTGAAAAAGAAAAAGAAATACCATTGGAAGTGTTGCTCGAAACCGTAGAGTCAGCACTTATTACAGCATATAAGAAGAATTTCGCGACTACAGGCGATGTTAAGGTTCGCGTCGAGTCTAGCAAGACCGGATTCAAAGTCTACTGCCAGAAGTATGTGGTGGAAGACGTCACAAACACGCACGCCGAGATATCACTGTCGGACGCGCACAAAATCGACCCTAGTGTCGTGATAGGTGAGACCATCGAAGTAGAGGTTACACCAGAGGATTTTGGCCGAATCGCCGCACAAACAGCCAAGCAGGTTGTTATGCAGCGCATACGCGAGGCAGAGCGAGAGCATGTCTTCGAAGAGTACAACGAAAAAGTTGGCGAAGTTGTCACCGGCATAATACAACGGCGTGAACAGCGCAGCGTTTTCGTAAATATCGGGAAAATTGAAGCTCTACTGCCGGTCAATGAACAAGTGCCAACTGAACCTTATAAGTTCAATGACCGATTAAAGGTCTACATCCTTGAAGTGCGGCGTACCCCCAAGGGTCCGCAGGTTATCATATCGCGCACACATCCAAGCTTGATTCGCCGACTCTTCGAACTCGAAGTGCCGGAGATTCATGACGGGATCGTCACCATAAAATCAGTGGCTCGCGAGGCAGGCGCACGATCTAAGATAGCAGTGTCATCTACCGATGAAAAAGTCGACCCTGTAGGATCATGCGTTGGCCATAGAGGCACTCGCGTGCAGGCCGTGGTCAATGAGCTTTATGACGAAAAGGTTGATATCGTTCGCTGGCATGAGGATACAAGCAAGTTTATTGCCGAATCCCTAAGCCCGGCAAAGGTGGCGTCGGTAAGTATCGACGAGGCTGCAAAGAGCGCATTCGTCATCGTTCCGGATAATCAGCTCTCACTGGCTATCGGCAAAGCAGGGCAGAACGTTCGTCTTGCGGCCAGGTTGACAGGCTGGAGAATAGATATTAGAAGTGAAGCCCAGCTTGCACGAGCGGCGCTAAGCGGTGCAATTCCGGATGAAGAAGAGCTCGATGAACCGGCAAATGAAGCCGTCATTGAGGATACTGCATCAGTGGAGACACCTCAATCCGAAGAGTTGGCACCAGAGTCTGATGCTGTGGTTTTGGATAGCACAGAAGATGCGCCAGCAGGGGAGATAATTGAAGAATCTCCCGCCGATGAAGCATAAAGATGCAACGTAAAACGCCGATCCGAAGTTGTGTAGCATGTAGAACAAGTGGCGAAAAACTTGGACTTCTGCGGATCGTTAAAACCCCGTCCGGGGAAATAGTTGTGGATACAACCGGAAAAATGGCAGGCAGAGGGGCATATATATGTCCTTCAACGGAATGCCTGAAACGGGCTATCAAAGAGAAACGGCTATCTAGAGCGCTTCGGGCAGAAATTCCCGAGGATGTATTTCAGAAGCTAGATCAAATAGTGAAACAAGGAACGCAGAATATGTAGAACACACGGTGACATCTGACCAAAGTGCGAGATCGCACGAGGTACCACAATCGCCGATGAGGGACGGGGAACTACCGGTTTTAGCAATACTGGTGCGTTTCGCGGGATTGCTTTCCTAGGCCCTGTGTTCTTAAAGAAGGTGGTATATAAATGGGTAACGTGCGAGTATATGAATTAGCAAAGCAGTTAGGCATGAGTAATCATGATGTAATGGCTGCCCTGGCTGAAATTGGCGTAGAAGTAAAAAGCCATTCCAGCACTTTGGACACAGATACCGTAAAATTGGTAAGCGATAAGCTTAAACCGGCAAACGCCGTGGCTGAGAAGAAATCGCTTACTTTGCCAGGCGAAGTAACCGTAAGAAGTTTGGCGGATCTTCTTGGTGTGCCAAACAGTGAAGTACAGAAGGCGCTTGTTAAGCAGGGCGCGCTTGTCTCTGTAAACCAGATAATCGCCTCTGATCTGGCAACCAAGGTAATCGAAAGCTTCGGTTACGCTGTTACAATCCCCGAACCTCCAGTCGTTGTCAAAGCGCCTGCTCCTCAACCAATCCCGGAAGCCCCTGTGACAGAGGCGCCCATGCCGGCAGCAAAACCATCTAAGGCCAAACCGAAGAAGGAATCCAACCCCGTGGCTCGCCCGCCGATTGTCACTATCCTTGGCCATGTAGACCACGGTAAGACAACGCTGCTCGACGCTATCCGAAAAACAAGTGTAACCGAGCAGGAATTTGGTGGAATTACACAGCATATCGGCGCTTACCAAGTTGAAGTCAAGGGCAAGAAGATCACATTTCTGGACACCCCCGGTCACGCGGCATTCACCGCCATGCGTGCAAGAGGTGCGCAGGTTACAGATATTGTCATCCTGGTCGTTGCGGCAGATGACGGCATGATGCCTCAAACAATTGAAGCATTGGACCATGCTCGAGCCGCCGGCGTTCAGATTATCGTCGCTATCAACAAAATTGATAAGGCTGATGCAAACGTCGACCGTGTTAAGCAGCAACTTGCAGAACACAATCTCGTTATAGAAGAGTGGGGCGGAGACACCATCTCCGTAGACGTCTCTGCCAAGGGAAAGCTTCATCTCGACGAACTCCTGGAAATGGTCCAACTTGTCGCCGAGTTATCGGAATTTAAGGCAGATCCTCATGCTCCTGTCGAGGCTACGGTAGTCGAGGCTAAACTCGATAAAGGCAAAGGCCCGGTCGCAACAATCCTTGTCGGTAACGGCACGCTGAAACAGGGCGATTCGGTAGTAATCGGTCAGGCATACGGAAGAATCAAGGCAATGGTTGATGACCGAGGAAACAAGTTGGCCAAAGCCGGTCCGTCGACACCAGCCGAGATAATCGGTCTCTCATCCGTTCCGATGGCGGGTGATAAGCTCGAGGTAGCAAAGAGCGAGAAAGAAGCCCGACAGTTGGCAGAAAGCCGCATTGAAGAAAACCGGGACGTAAGGCTTGCTTCAAGCCAGCGGGTAACCCTTGCTGATCTGTACAAGCAACTTCAGGAAGGTACGGTCAAAGATCTGAACCTGATCCTGAAAGGCGACGTACAAGGATCGATCGAGGCTATCAGACAATCACTTGAGCAACTTTCAACAGACGAGGTTCGCGTCAATTTAATACACGCAGGAGTGGGTAACATAGGAGAGAATGACGTTCTCCTCGCTTCCGCATCCAACGCTGTTGTGATCGGGTTCAACATAAAGGTTGATCCGGTTGCGAAACGAACGGCGGAATCGGAGAATATCGATATCCGAACCTACCAGATTATTTACGAGCTTCTGGATGAGGTCAAGGCGGCTATGGAAGGTCTCCTTGAACCGACAATTGAAGAAACAGTACTCGGACATATAGAGGTGAGGCAGTTATTCAAGCTTCCCAAGGGGAGCGTTATCGCTGGATCATACGTTACGGACGGAAAGGTTCATCGTAATTCAAACGCCCGCGTACTGCGAAATAAAGAGGTTATCTTTACAGGAAAGATCAACTCTCTAAAGCATATCAAAGATGACGTCAAGGAGATGGCGGCAGGATTTGAATGCGGCGTCATAGTCGATGGGTTCAACGCGTTCGAGCCCGGCGATATCATCGAGGCATATAGCATTCAAGAGATTGCTCGCAGAATATAGTTAAGGTTAGTAAGAAAATAGGGGAGTAAGGTCCTTGGTTTCAGGGACTGGCTCCCCTTATGTATCAGAAGGTTTAACATGGTTGTAGGTGTGCTTGCGCTGGAATTCTTCATAGAAGAAAGCAATTCGTTGAAGGATAAACGCCAGGTCATAAAGAGCCTGCTGGAACACATCAGGAATCGGTTCAACGTGTCTGCCGCAGAGCTTGGCGAGCTTGATTCCTGGCGAAAATCCATCATAGGGGTGGCATGTATAAGCAACGATCAGAGTGTTGCAAACACGGTGTTGAACAAAATACTTGACTATGTTGAGTCAAACCCCCGAGTCGCTATAGTCACGGTTGACATAGATTTTTTATGAGGATAGAACAATGAGTACGAGAACGGAAAGAGTGCAAGAATTCTTACGGCAAGAGATCAGTGACATACTGATGCGTGACATTAAAGATCCACGACTTGGGTTTGTTACAGTTACGGGTGTCGAGGTCACGAAGGACCTGAGGCATGCAAAAGTTTTTGTCAGCATAATGGGCGACGAGGCCGCTAAAGAGCAAAGCCTGATGATTCTGCAGCGGGCATCCGGACACATAAGGTCGGAAGTTGCTCACCGGTCGACCATGAAGACCACTCCGCAGCTCTCATTTAGAACCGATACGGCCGTGGAGCAGGGATCGCGCATCTTCGAAATATTGCAGCAGGTCAAGCGTAAAGATGAAGAATGAATTTGAAGCCGCAGTAGATCTTTTGAGTGGCAGTGACAATTTTTTAATAGCCGGACATGCCGGCCCTGACGGCGATTGCTTAGGGTGCATGTGCGCGCTTAATCTTGCTCTCCGAAAGCTCGGCAAGACGTCTTACGCCATTTGCCCTGACGGCGTACCGGATGTATACAGGTTTCTCCCAGCCAGCGATAGTATTCTTAGTGAGATTCCGGTAGGTCAGCACGTCGATACGGCCATAGTTGTTGACTGCGATGGGCTGGATAGAACCGGGCCGCTGGCAGAGACTATACGCTCAATGCCGAAACTTTTGGAGATCGACCATCATCAGGGAACAGGATCCGGCTTGGGGATAGCGTTGATTTTCTCGTCCGCAGCAGCGACCGGTGAGATTGTGTTCGAACTGCTTCGGCGCGCGCACATCGAGATCGATAAAGATATTGCCGATTGCCTGCTAACCGCTATTATCACGGATACGGGCTCTTTCCGATATTCCAATGTTACGCCTGATACACTGCGGATTTCGGCTGATCTGTTAGATGCCGGCGCAATACCCAGCAAGATAGCTCAGAGAGTCTACGAGAGCCGTTCACTTCAGAGTGTAAAACTTTTAGGTTTGGCACTATCTACTGTTCGTACGGAAATGGATGGAACCATTACCTATGCATGTGTTACCCAGGCACACCTCGCTGAATCAGGGGCAACGGATGCTGAATCTGAAGGCGTAGTCAACTATGTGCGATCGATTCGAGGCTCCCGGGTGGCAATGCTTTTCAGGGAAGTGGCGGCCGATAGCACCAGAGTAAGTTTGCGCTCAGTAGATGGAATAGACGTCAGTCGAATCGCGCGGCAATTTGGCGGAGGCGGCCATCGCGCCGCTTCAGGTTGCACCGTCGATCGCCCGTTGGTCGAAGCTATACCGACAGTTTTGGAAGCTACTAAAAGATGGATGGAATCCTAAATATTAATAAACCCTCCGGCCCTACGTCGCACGATATCGTCGGCATGGTCCGGCGCGCTGCTCATCAGAAACGGGTAGGGCATGCCGGTACTCTTGACCCTGCGGCGTCCGGTGTACTCGTCGTATGCCTCGGAAACGCCACCAGAGTTGTCGAATACCTCATGGATTCGCGCAAGACATACTGTGCTACTGCTGTTTTGGGCATCGAAACCGACTCGGAAGATGCAACCGGCAGTATAACGGCGGATCGAGACTGCTCCCATATCACCCGGCTCGATGTCGAATCCGTGCTGCCCCAATTTACCGGTATTATACAGCAAATCCCTCCGATGGTCTCAGCGCTGCATCACAACGGACAGCGTTTATACGATCTTGCCAGGGCTGGCCAGGTTGTTGAGAGAGCACCGAGAACTGTCGAGATTTATTCGCTGAAGATGACCGACTTCAAGCCGGGGGTTCACCCCGAAATCACCATCGAGGTCGAGTGCTCCAAAGGCACATACATTCGCACTCTCTGCGCGGATATAGGAAACGCAGTCGACTGTGGAGGCCACATGGCGTCACTCGTCCGTACCGCGGTCGGCCAATTCACACTTTCAAATGCTGTTACACCGGATGAGTTGAAGGAATGCGCAGACGGCGACAGATGGTCAGACATACTGTATCCCATAGATGCCGTGCTTTCAGAGATGCCATTTGTGACTGTCACCGCTGAAGATGTCGGCCGTGTGGCAAACGGAGTCAAACTACCATCCACTAATCTTGTACAGGCCGACCTATCGAACATTCCATTAAATTCCCCTCTACGAATCAAGGATCATGATGGTCGATTGCTAGCTATCGGAAGTTTGTCGGTTGAAGATAGCGTAACAGTACTAAGGCCTGAAAAAGTCTTCGTAGCGCAAGAGCAGACCGGGAGTAATTAAATTGAGGACCGTTTACAGTCTTAGCGATCTTATGCCGAATGGGCCATCTGTAGTCACCATAGGTGTTTTCGATGGAGTTCACATAGGTCATCAGAAAATCATGCGAACAGTGAAATCGTCGGCAGAAGCGCAAAATGCCCAATCGGTGGTTATCACATTTGACAGGAACCCCGAGGAACTTGTACACCCCGAAGCATCCCCGCGGCACATAACTACACTGGCGCAGAAACTATCCTTGATTGAACAACTGGGCATAGATTTATGTTTGGTTCTGCCTATAAATCAAGAAATACTAAACATCCCTGCTGAGCAATTTGTATCCGATACACTGCATGACAAGCTTTCCGCCGTCGAATTGGTAGTTGGCACGAACTTCGCCTTCGGAAAAGGGCGGAAAGGCACAGTCGACATGCTCACCTGCGCAGGACGGCAGCATGGTTTCGCTGTAACCGCGATACAGCCGATCACCGTTGGATGTATACCGGTAAGCAGTACGTCTATAAGGGGTTTGTTATCTGCGGGAAAGATAGAGAAAGCCACGGAATTGCTCGGACATCCCTTTTCGCTGGAAGGAATAGTGGTTCCAGGTAAGGGTCTGGGCAGAACACTGGGATATCCAACTGCAAATATCCGCCCTGATGAGCATCAGATTATACCGCCGGGCGGCGTCTATGCTGTTAAGGTTATATTGGATGACAAGCACTGGCCCGGAGCGCTGAATATAGGCTCAAATCCCACAGTCGGTGGAACAGAAACAACAATAGAAGTTTACATCATCGGCTTTTCAGGAAATATCTATGAACAGCAGCTTGATGTCGAATTTTGCGCGCAACTTCGCGGTGAAAAGCGTTTCCCCAATATCGAGGTGCTTAAGGCTCAGATTGGAAGGGATGTAGATAGAGCCATACAAATAGTCGGATAGTTGCTTACTCTTTCGGTATTTGACATGGCGTACCCGTTGTGGTAGACTAAACAGGATAAAACCGGGCCATGCCGGCTGCATTATTGCGGCGGGCGGGTTGCGGTAGACAAAAGTCTGTAGATTTTGTGACATCCTCGTCACTGCGTCTACAGCCACAGTCTATTGCCACTCTCCTGTCTCCACAAGTTGCAAGCCTGCAGAAAGCCCACAAGGACTCTAGGAGGTTTTTTACCCGAAATGACTCTACTGAAAGAGAACAAGACCTCGATCATTGATGAGTACAGAACTCACGAGGGCGACACCGGATCTGCAGAAGTGCAGGTAGCTCTGCTTACAGCACGGATCAATCAGTTGACTGATCACCTGAAGCAGCACAAGAAGGACCATCATTCCAGACGTGGACTACTGATGATGGTTGGCCAGCGGCGCAGGCTGCTAAATTACCTCAGCAAGAAGAATATTGAGCGATATCGTGATATCATTAGTCGTCTTGGCCTGAGGAGATAGGAGATACCATTTAATTTATGATACAAAAAGTTGAGTTGGACCTCGGTGGTCGCACTCTAAGTATCGAAACCGGCAGAGTAGCCAAACAAGCGGATGGTTCAGTCCTTTTACGGATTGGCGATACCGTTATAATGGCAACTGCTACTATGAGTAATAATCCAAGGGAGGGGATCGATTTCTTTCCCCTAGTTTGCGATTATGAAGAGAAAAAATATTCTGTAGGTAAAATTCCCGGCGGCTATGTGAAGCGCGGCGGAAGGCCTTCAGAAAAGGCTGTACTTACATCCCGATTAATGGACAGACCGATTCGGCCACTATTCCCAAGCGGAATGCGCAATGAGGTTCAAGTCATTGCCGTACCGATGTCTGTCGATCTTGAGAACGTACCCGATGTATTTGCGCTCGTCGCGGCATCGGCTGCGCTCACCATCTCTCGAATTCCTTTTCTCGGCCCTATCGGCGCCGTAAGGGTATCGAGAATCAACGGCAGCTTTGTTTTGAACCCATCGTGGGAGCAGATGTCCACCGCCGATGCGAACATCATCATCGCAGGGACCCGTGACGCAGTCACCATGGTCGATGCGGATGCGCAGATCGTCGATGAATCCGTGATTCTGGAAGCCATCGATATCGCACGTGTGTACATCAAACAGCAAGTTGAACTTCAGGAAGAGCTTGCAGGAATTGCAGGAAAGCCGAAGGCGGAAGTCACTCTTCATACGATTCCTGCCGATCTGATCGAATCTGTACGCAGCCGTGCTGCCACAGAGATCAGCGACGCTATACAGCAGCCTGACAAAGCAACCCGTGAGGCAGGCATCAGCATTCTGAAGGCAGAAATCGTTGAGCGTCTATCTCCGGACTTCCCGGAACAGATAATCCAGCTCGGTGAGGCCGTGGAAAAGGTAGTCAAGGAAGAAGTGCGAAAGCTTATCCTTGACAAGGGCATCCGGCCGGACGGCAGGAAGCCTAACGAAATCAGGCCGATCTCATGTACCGTTGGTCTACTGCCAAGGGCACATGGCTCCGGTCTTTTCACCAGAGGCCAAACTCAGGTAATGACTGTCGCCACCCTTGGTTCGCTGGATGACGCTCAGAAGATAGACACTGTAGAAGAAGACGGCATAAAGCGTTACATGCATTTCTACAATTTCCCTCCGTACAGCGTCGGCGAAACCAGACCGCTTCGTGGTCCTGGCAGACGTGAAATCGGACATGGGGCACTTGCAGAGAAGGCACTTCTTCCGGTAATCCCTTCACAAGAGGAATTCCCTTATTCGCTCCTGCTGACTTCAGAGGTTCTTGAGTCTAACGGCTCATCCTCACAGGCAAGTGTTTGCGGAAGTACACTGGCTCTTATGGATGCCGGCGTAAAGATCAAAGCACCAGTCGCAGGCGCAGCAATGGGCCTGATGACCGACGGCGATCGTTATGTCATCCTGAGTGATATCCAGGGTATGGAAGACTTCTCCGGTGACATGGACTTCAAGGTTGCTGGAACTGCTGATGGTATTACCGCTATCCAGATGGATACCAAACTGCAGGGGATCCCGATGGCGGTTTTTGCGGATGCACTTAAAGAGGCCAAGGCGGCAAGGCTCCATATCCTCGGGAAAATGCTCGAGGCTATTGCAGAACCTAACGCCGAGATGTCTCCTTATGCACCACGAGTGCTCATAATCGAGATTCATCCGGACAAGATCGGTGAAGTCATCGGCCCTGGTGGCAAGGTGATCAAGAAGATCGAAGCCGAAACCGGCGCAAGCCTGACCATCGAACAGGATGGCCATATATACATCACCGCTGTTGATAAAGAAGGCGGCGAGCGTGCCCTGAAAATGGTATCCGACATTACGCGAGATATTCGTATTGGCGAAACCTACGTAGGGCGTGTAACAAAACTTATGGGCTTCGGCGCATTCGTTGAGTTCCTTCCGGGCAGGGAAGGCCTCGTGCATATATCGCAGCTGTCAAACAAGCGCGTTGAGCGCGTGGAAGACGTTGTAAGCGTGGGCGATGAGTTCCTTGTTAAGGTAACTGAAATCACTCCGCAAGGTAAGATAAATCTAACTCGCAAAGGTCTGATTGAACCAGGCACTAATGAAGAGCCTGCTGCTCCTGCTGGCCCATCCGCGCCTTCCGGCGGCGATGAGTTTCCTCAGGCAACGTTTAGACCAAAACGAAGATGATGGCCTAAATCGGTTCTTCCGAAATTACGGTTGAAATAATATCTAGGGCGGTCCCTATATGGGACCGCCCATACCTACATAAGTACTGAACTCCTGCTATCGTATAGAACAGGTTGCTTTTAATAATGGTTAATACTGAAATTCTTCCTAACGGCATTCGTATTATTACGGAAGCTGTATCACATGTACAATCAGCTGCAATAGGTATCTGGGTTGGCTCCGGCGCTTGCGATGAGGTTGCGGATAATAGAGGGATATCTCATTTTATTGAGCATATGCTCTTCAAAGGCACGCTCAAGCGTACTGCAGAACAGATCGCCACTGAGTTTGATTCCATCGGTGGCCAACTTAATGCCCTGACGGAAAAAGAATGCACATGCTACTACGCTAAAGTCCTCTCCGAGCATCTTCCTGTTGCGGTCGACGTCCTTTCGGATATGTTGCTAAACTCTCAACTTGACCCCAAGGAAATTGAGCTGGAGAAGAATGTTATCCTCGAAGAAGTAAAGATGCATGAGGATACGCCTGAAGATTTTGTTCACGATATGTTTGCTGAGACGGCATGGGCTCGTCACCCCCTGGGACAGTCTGCACTCGGTACACGTGAAGTGGTAGCTGCCATTACACGAGAAGATATGTTAAAGTATATGGGGAATATGTATACTCCCGATAATATCATTATTTCAGTAGCCGGTAACTTTGTTCATGAGGAAGTTACCGCTCTAATAGCATCATATTTTGGTGATATTAAGGGATCCAGGATAAGGCCGGTACGAACAGTTCCGCCGTTTTATTCTGCTACCAAGTATGCCGATAAAAGCACCGAGCAGGTTCAGTTTTGTTTAGGAACAAGAGGCTTTTCTCATCTGGACGATAACAGATACGCCCTCGCTATTATTGATGCAACTCTTGGTGGAGGAATGAGCTCCAGACTGTTCCAGGAGATACGTGAGAAGCGTGGGCTTGCATATAATATCGGCTCCTACTCGAGTTCATATCATGACGGTGGCCTGTTTACCGTATATGGCGGCACGAGTCTCGATACCATCGATGAGGTGCTAGGCCTGGTTGTATCCGAGTTTACGAGTGTAAGAAAGTCTAACATTACCCCTGTAGAGTTGAACAGAGCCAAGAATCAGATTAAGGGAGCATTGGTACTTAGCCTTGAAGGAATGAGCAGCCGAATGATTCGCCTTGGCCGATCTGAGCTATGTTATGGACGGGTCGTGCCCATGGATGAACTTATCGATTCTTTGCAGAAAGTTACACACGACGATATCCAGCGGGTAGCCGAAGATATTTTTGCTGAATCAGCTTTTACGACCGTAGCAGTCGGTCCATTCAGTACCCGAAAGGTTGAAATGTTTCAATGAGTGATCCAATACGAGTAGCAGTTTCCGGTGCAGGCGGTCGTATGGGGAGAGAAGTTGTAAACGCGGTCCTCGAAGCAGGCTCCGAGTTTGCATTTGTCGGTGCAGCCGACCCTGCATTCGGTGGAAAAACCGTCTCCGAGGTGCTAAACCTGAACGCTCCTGTTACAATCGAGGAAACACTAAAGTCGGCAATCGAGTCCACCAGGGTGGATGCCGCGGTAGTCTTCTGCCTGCCATCATCGGCGATGGCTGATATCCGTACATGCATGCGGGCCAAAGTCGTTCCGGTAGTAGGCACCACAGGGATAACACCCGAGGACCTTGACGAGATCAGATCGCTTGCAAAGGAACACGGCGTTGGGGCAATTATCGCTCCTAACTTTGCAATCGGCGCAATACTAATGATGAAATTTGCGGCTCAGGCAGCGAAATATCTCCCTGCAGTCGAAATAATAGAATTACACCATGATAAGAAACTTGATGCACCATCAGGAACTGCCATTAAGACAGCCCAGTTGATAGCGGCTGCCAGGCAGGAAGAGTTTACGGCTGCTGGCGAAGATGCACCAGCGCGCGGTGGCAATTTCGATGGCGTTCACATTCACAGTGTTCGCCTTCCGGGATTTGTCGCACATCAAGAGGTAATTTTCGGCGGACTCGGTCAGTCGTTGACCATAAGGCATGACTCGATCGACCGCAAATCATTTATGCCGGGCGTTTTGCTCGCAATTAGAAAGGCACGTGGACTTACGGACGTAATCTACGGCCTCGAAAACCTAATATAATACGGAGGAAAGGCATACCCGTGAAACGATATAATGTTGCAGTAGTTGGCGCAGGAGCTGTTGGCGAAGAGATGCTGAATGTTCTTGAGCAGAGAGATTTTCCAGTAAACGAATTAAAGGTATTGGCCCGATCTGCCAGAGAGATTTCCTTGAATGGCAAGAGTTATGATGTTCGCAAGACTGAGCCTGAGGAGTTCGACGGTGTCGACTTCGCTCTGTTCGCCGGTACCGAAGGCGCAAGCAAGACGTACGGTTGGGAAGCGGCCAAACGCGGCGCAGTTGTCATAGATAATTCAGCAACTTTCCGTATGGACCCCAAGGTTCCTCTGGTAATACCGGAATGCAACCCGGACGATGTAAGCTGGCATCAGGGCATTATCGCAAATCCAAACTGCTCTACCATACAGATGTTGGTTGCCATCAAACCGCTGCACGATAGGTCGCGCATTACCCGGCTGGTTGTCAGCACCTACCAAGCTGTTTCAGGAACCGGTAGAGATGCCATCGATGAGCTGGATCAGCAGTCGATGCTTGTTACACATGGCAAGAAGGTTAAGGGTGGATCGGTGTATCCGTATCAGATCGGATTCAACGTTTTGCCACACATCGGTAGCTTTATGGAGAACGGGTTTACGTCCGAAGAATGGAAGATGGTTGAGGAAACCCACAAGATATTTGGCGATCCTGATATCAAGGTAACTCCTACTACCGTTCGAGTGCCGGTCTTCAATGCACACTCCGAATCTATATACATTGAGACGGAAGAGAAAATATCGGCCGCCGAGGCTCGTGAACTGCTGTCAAAAGCTCCCGGCGTGATAGTTGTTGACGATCTGAATGCAACCGGAGGCGATGCGAATCGCCGAACGTATCCGATGCCAATTGAGGCTTCTGGCCGTGATGAAGTTTTCGTAGGTCGGCTAAGAGAAGATGCGTTTATACCCACTGGGCTTAATATGTGGGTTGTAGCAGATAACCTGAGAAAAGGCGCTGCACTGAACGCAGTTCAGATCGCCGAACTTATGGTTTCACGGGGAATGATAAAAGGCCGCTAAGTAGATTAGCTGTCTATTGATAAATAGCGGGGCGGGAAGAGTTTTCCTGTCCCGCTTATACTTGTAACTGTTGATATATGGAGTACTAAACTGGAAGAAACTGATAATGTAAGAATAGTCGCACTTGGCGGCTATAGCGAAATTGGAAAAAATATGACAGCCATTGAGTGTGATGATCAAATATTGATCATCGACTGCGGGCTGATGTTCCCGGACGAAGACATGCTGGGTGTGGATATCGTTATCCCGGATGTATCATATCTCGTTGAGCATGCGGAAAAGATTCAGGGAATAGTGCTGACTCACGGGCATGAGGACCATATCGGGGCTCTCCCGTATATATTGCGCCAGTTCAAGGTGCCTATTTGGGGTGCCAGACTGACGCTTGGACTGCTTAAGCCTAAGCTGGATGAATACAAGCTCGCCGATGAGGTGGAGCTTCACGAAATCGAGCCTGGCGATAGGGTGCAAATAGGCAATTTCGACATCGAGACTGTTCGCGTAAGCCACAGTATTCCGGATGGTTTCGGGCTGGCTATACGAACACCCTACGGTATAATCGTCCATACTGGGGATTTCAAATTCGACCAAACTCCGGTTGATGGTAAACCTGCCGATTTTGCAAAGTTTACCCAACTCGGAGAAGAAGGCGTGCTACTGCTTCTTTGCGATAGTACTAATGTCGAAAAACCGGGTTATGTCCCTTCTGAACGCATAGTTGGAGAGACATTCGATGATCTGTTTGGCCGTGCGACCGGCAAGATTATCATAGCGTCATTTGCATCGAACATAAACAGAATACAGCAGATATTCAACGCTGCTGCCAAGCATAAACGCAAAGTAGCCGTCGTTGGCCGGAGCATGGAGAAGAACACGGAAATCGCGGAACGGCTTGGGTACCTTACCATTCCGGATGATACAAAGATTCGCCTTGATCAGATTACTGATCTTCCGGCATCAGAGGTTGTAGTAATAACAACCGGCAGTCAGGGAGAACCCCTTTCTGCGCTGACTCGTATTGCAATGAATGACCACAAGATCGTCAAGGCAAATCTTGGCGACACAGTTATCATATCTGCTACGCCTATTCCAGGTAATGAAAATCTCGTTCTGCGGATGATCAACCACCTGTATAAACGTGGCGCGGATGTCATCTATGAGTCCAAGGCGGCGGTTCATGTTTCCGGACATGCAAATCGTGAAGAGCTTAAGCTGATGCTCAGTCTGACCAAGCCTCGCTATACCATTCCTGTTCATGGCGAGCACCGACATGTTGCCAAATATGCGGAACTCGCTGAACTAACTGGTATTCCTGCCGAAAACATATTCCGCATGGAAGTTGGGGATGTCCTTGAAATCGATCGTTTCGGAGCATGGATAGGGGATAGAGTTCCCGCTGGAAGTGTGCTGGTCGATGGCATAGGGGTCGGTGACGTAGGCGATATAGTCCTCCGTGACAGGCGGCATCTGGCCGATGACGGTGTATTTGTTATTGTTGTTACCGTTGATAGCACAACCGGTGAAGTAGTCGCCGGTCCGGATGTAATGTCTCGCGGGTTCATCTACATGGATGAGGCTGAAGAGCTGGTGGAAGAGGCGAAACAGCTGGTGGTCCAAACTATTCAATCGCTGACGGTGGATGCTGCTATTGAGTGGTCAAGCGCCAAGTCTGATATCCGTTCCGCGGTTGGCAAGTTGATGTATGCCCGCACGCATCGGCGCCCAATCATACTGCCGTTAATTATGGAAATATAATCGGGGAGGCATATCGAATTGGAAGGAATTCTTCACGTTCTGGGTGTCTGGATCAGCTCGCAAATCGGTGCGATGGGTTATGCAGGCGTCGCGGCAATGATGGCCATCGAGAGCGCATGTATCCCTTTGCCGAGCGAACTTATAATGCCATTTTCGGGATATCAGGTATTCCTGGGCCACTTTAACATACACTTTGCATCTATTGCAGGAGCGGTTGGTTGCGCAATCGGCTCTGCGGTTGCTTATTATGCAGGTATGATTGGTGGCCGGCCGTTCCTTGCAAAGTATGGCAAATATGTCCTTATACGCAAGAAAGACATGGACAAGGCCGATCATTGGTTCAACAATTACGGTGAGAAGGTTGTCTTTGTCAGCCGTCTGCTGCCGGTGGTCAGAACCTTCATCTCGTTTCCGGCAGGCGTCTCCCGGATGCACTTCGGCCGATTCATGCTGTACTCCTTCGTCGGCTCGGTTCCGTGGTGTTACTTCCTCACATGGGTGGGCTGGAAGCTTGGCGCAAACTGGCCGTCGATCCGTGGATATTTCCACGGTGCGGATGTGGTTATCGGCATCTTTCTACTCGTGGGCTTTGCCGGATGGTTGTATCACCATCTAAAGCCGGAAGAGTAAATGCTGGCTGTCTGGAAATTGACTTTTGTTATCTCGTGATGTAATATCTATACAGGCTACTATAGCTAGCCCGGAGCAGTTGTTTTATGCTTAAGGTTGTTAGAAATCTTTTTCTGGTACTAATTCTGATATCCGCATTGGTAAGGCCTGCCGTATCTGCTGATTACTTGGGGATCATAAGGGAAGCCGTCTCCAATATCGAACTGGGAGACTACAACAGTGCCTCATCTGATATCGAAAAGGCACGCGCTGTTGATGATTGCGATCCGTTGGGATATTACGCGCTCGGCATAGTGTATATGCATACCGGCAAGTTGGCAGAGGCAGAGTCTGTGTTCAATAAGATTCTAGCCATGCAGCCGAATGACTGGCGTGCCGAGTACGCAATCGGGCTCATCGGTTTGGCGCAGAATGACAATACAAAAGCAAACAAGTACCTTACTGCAGCCCGTACGCATCCCGGGTCTCAAGATGAACTGGCCGCCCTCGATTCATATCAGGCTCTTATGCACGGCAAAAATGAGACCCGATCGAATACATTACTTCCGCTCGCTATGGAAACAGCCGCTATTCAGGCTCTCAAGACGGGCAATCGTGATGTGGCGATTTCTTTGCTCAAATCCGTGTTGAGCACCCCTGCACCCCTCGGCTTTGACGAGAATAGGGCACCACTGGCAACTTTTGATGCAAAGAATCCAATTTATCTTCCCAAGGGTAAACTGACGTGGAAACCAACTGAGCGTAAAGGTATCTCTGCTGTTTCCGGCACACTGACCCTTCGTGCTGATACTTCTCGCTCGAACGGCATGAGCTATGTTTCCTACTATGTTGACGATTCTTTCTGCGGTGCAACTAACTACGAGCCGTTTAACTTTGATTGGGATACCACCCGATTTACCAATGGCTCTCATAAGATCAAGATGGAAGCCAAGAACGATGCCGGTGCCGTTGTTAGTGCTAAGACGGTTTGGGTTCGTGTGTATAATTCAAACCCACCGAAGACTGCCCCTCATACCGGTGTGGCTGTTGATGCTCTTATGGCAAGACTATGGAACTGCATCAGGCTTACCGAATCCAGAAAGGTTGCGCACTACAACCTGGCAAAACTCTACCTGGATGAAAACGATAAAGACAAAGCGATGTCTCAGCTTGAATATACGGTTGCTTACGATCCAAATTATGAAGACGCCCGTATGCTGCTCGCCCGCATGAGGCGAGGGGCTGGACCATGGATTGCGTCTATAAGCAAAGGCCATACCGGATCAAACATGATTGCGCTCACATTTGATGACGGCCCAAACGAGCGGACAACACAGTTGCTCGATATGCTCAAAAAACTCCGGGTTCCCGCCACGTTCTTCGTCGTGGGTATCAGAGCAGAAATACATCCTGAGCTGGTCAGCGCCATGGTTGCAGGCGGCCATGAGGTTGAGAATCACACTTACACACACCCGAATCTGACTAAGATAACCGTTGATCAGGTGGAATCGGAGCTAACGAAAGATGCAGCGGTTATACGTGCGATTACTGGCAAGCCATCGTTATACTATCGGCCACCGGGAGGCCATGCAAATCCGATCAGCGGGCAGGCTGCCGCGCGAGAAGGCTTGACCGGAGTTTTCTGGTCGGTCATCTGTAGTCCCTACGAAGGTGCAAACTCTCAAAAACTTGCCGATCATGTCATAAACACAGCTGCCGATGGTGGAGTCGTGTTGATGCACAATGGAGAACCGGCTACTGTGTCCGCATTGCCAAAGATTGTTGATAGCCTTCGAAAGAAGGGGTTTAAATTTGTGACAATATCAGAATTGATGGGAGGTGGGCCTATATAATTGGCGATTGCCCTGCGAGTACGTTATAAATTGTATTATTTCTTAATTTGATAGTTAATTCTGACATAAAGCTACGTATAATGAGTAAAATTAAGTTGACTAGTATGCGCTTTCATAGTAATATTGCTAGGTGACTGCATTTCGAAAGGAGTTACAACTAATAATGAGGAAGATCTACGTTCCACTGGTAGCAACAATACTAATATCAGCAATGCCTGCATTTGCACAGCCAAAGGTGCCGTCGAATGTAGCTGCTGTAGTCAATGGTGAATCGATCACCAAAGCACAGCTTGCAACAAAAGCCGTTGATTGGCAAGGTGCAATGACACTGGATTTGATGATAGATTCAACGGTCGTTTCCCAGGAAGCCAAGAAGGCTGGTGTTGTTGTTACAGACGCGGAAGTCAATGCCAAACTGAACGAAATGAAGAAGGCTTTAGCACCTTCACAGGATTTCGACACCGTATTGAGGCAAAACGGCATGACTGCAGGCCTTTTGTTCACAAGAATAAAAATGCGATTGCAGGCTGACGGTGTGATTAAGAATATGATCAAAAAATCACCTGCCATCATTGCCAACTATCGCAAGGCCGAGCACATACTCATCAGAGTCGATGAGAATACTAGCGATCCTAGTGGAAAGACTCTGGAAGCAAAAGACGCCGATGCTAAGGCCAAAATAGAGAAAATCGCCGATGAGATCAAAACAAAGACGATCTCATTCGAAGACGCTGCGAAGAAGTATTCCGAGGATCCGGTTTCCAAGGTGAATGGCGGCAACCTGGGATTCTTCACAAAAGGCGTTATGGCCCCTCCGTTCGAGGCAGCAACGTTTTCACTGAAGGCAGGCGATGTTAGCGCTCCTGTTAAGACCAACTATGGCTATCACTTGATCAAGCTGATTGCCATCGGAAGCGATGCAAAGGGCGATGACCTCAAAAAACTAGAGGACCAGATCGTTAAGGATCAGCTGGAACCCTGGTTCACAAGTATCAGAAAGAGTGCAAAGATAGAAAACATTCTCTATCCTGTAAAGATTGCACCGAAGCCTGCTGCACCAAAGAAGGCCAGCCCGGCAATTGATGCTCCGCCAGCTCCACCTGTTGGCAACTAGACCCTAAGCAGATTATAGGTATCGTTTGACCAAAGATCCGGATGCATGGCGTAACCGTCTGCTCCGGATCTTTTTTTTGCGCGCGCACGTTCCATGCGACCGTTTTTGCCGGCGCTCAGACTGTTAGCGCCTCGAAAGTTAGCTTGACAATAGGCCGGATTTCCTGATATAATTGTCGAAAGTTTGGTTATACGCCTTTAATTTGGTCCTGTGAGGCTGACAAGGGTGCGTGCGATTCTGTGTAACGGCATACACGCCTTCTTGCTATCTCAGCAGGGAGGCTTTTTTGTATCTGGGAGGACCTGCCTCGATGACTGATCAAAGTTCGCAAGTCATGGATGCCGATGATATTCGACGAGCGTTGACCCGAATCGCCCATGAGATTATAGAGAAGAACAAGGGTGCGGAGAAACTGGGCATAGTAGGGGTTTGGAGCAAGGGTGCGCCGATTGCGGAGCGCCTCGCCAAGCTTGTGGGTGAGATCGAAGGCACTAAAATTCCTGTCGGTGTGCTGGACATTGCGCTGTACCGCGACGATTTCAAGACGCGGCAGCCGAGGATCGGGAAAACCGATATACCCTTCGATGTGAACGATCGCACCATCGTTCTGGTAGAGGAAGTCATCTACACAGGCCGCACAGTTCGATCCGCGCTGGATGCCCTGATAGATATGGGCCGACCGGCGTCGATCCAGCTTGCAGTTCTGGTTGACAGGGGCCACCGGGAACTACCTATTCGCCCGGATTATGTTGGCAAGAACCTGCCGACATCTCGCAAAGAGAAAGTTGACGTTCAGCTTCGCGAGATTATAGGCGAGGACAGAGTATTTATTATCAAGCCGAATGAGGCCGAAGGCTAAGATCGGACCATACGGGAGCATGTTAAATGGGTTTAAAAAGGAAGGACATCCTTGGGTTGCAGGGGATGTCCGCTGAAGAGATAGAGTTGATTCTCCAGACGGCGCTCTCCTTCAAAGAGATCCTGGGACGGCAGATCAAGAAAGTGCCGACACTCCGAGGCCGCTCTGTGGTCACCCTTTTCTTCGAGCCAAGCACTCGCACCCGCACCTCCTTCGAGATGGCCGCAAAGGTCATGAGTGCTGATGTATCCAGTATCGCTATGGCCACCAGCGCCGTCGTAAAGGGCGAATGCCTGAAAGATACAATCCTCACAATCCGGGCCATGAAGCCGGATGTTTTCATAATAAGGCACCAGGCGTCCGGTGCACCTCACTTTGTAGCAAACCTCGTTCCTGAATCGGTTATCAATGCAGGCGATGGCATGCATGAACACCCGAGCCAGGGACTTCTTGATATACTCTCAATTCACGAACAAAAGGGACGAATCGATGGACTGACGGTCGCAATCGTTGGCGATATCCTTCACAGCCGAGTGGCGCGGTCAAACATCTGGGGGCTCACCAAACTGGGCGCGAAGGTCCGAATAGTCGGCCCGAGAACGCTCATCCCTCCTGATGCCAGGGACCTTCCTGTCGAGGTTTACACCGACATTGACGAAGGGCTCAGAAACGTCGATGTCGTGAACGTCCTTCGCATCCAGCTTGAGCGCCAGAAGAAGGGCCTGTTCCCGAGCACCAGGGAGTATTCTCAGTTATACGGCATCACAAAGGAACGCTTGATGCTTGCCAAGGACGATGCCATAGTCCTGCACCCGGGGCCGATGAACCGTGGGCTTGAGATAATGCCGGATGTCGCAGACGCAGACAACTCCATGGTTACTAAACAGGTCACTAATGGTGTGGCTGTCAGAATGGCAATGCTTTATCTGCTGTTAGGGGGCACTGAAGATGCAGTTGATGCTTAAGGGCGGGCGAGTAGTAGACCCATCCAGTGGATTGGACGAAGTCGCCGATGTGCTGATCACAGATGGCCGTATCGCAGAGATAGGGCAGATCGATTCAGCATCAATTGGCCTGAATCCAGCGGATATAGTCGATGTCAGCGGAAAGATTGTACTTCCGGGTTTGATAGATATGCACGTGCACTTCAGAGAACCCGGCTTTGAATACAAGGAAGATATCGCAACCGGATCGAGGGCTGCTGCAGCGGGTGGATTCACTACCGTTCTGCCGATGCCGAACACGAATCCGGTGACCGACTCCCGCCCGATCGTGGAGTTTGTGCGATCCCGCGCAAGGGAAGCCGGTCTTGTAAATGTATATCCGATCGGTGCCCTCACCAAAGGCCTGAAGAACGAAGAAATGGCAGAGATCGGGGATATGATCGCAGGTGGGGCAATCGCCTTCTCTGATGATGCATTTCCGATCGAGAACGCCGGCCTGATGCGCCGTGTAATGGATTACTGCGCCATGTTCGATGTGCCGGTGATCCTTCACTGTGAAGACAAGTCTCTGAGCGACGACGGCTTGATGAATGAAGGCTATCTGTCAACGGTTATGGGCCTCAAAGGGATTCCTGATGAATCAGAGGAGATATCGATATCGAAAAACATCGCTCTCGCGAAGTTGACGGGATGCAGGCTGCATATTGCTCATGTCAGCACTAAAGGCTCTGTTGAGATCATCCGGCGGGCAAAGGCTGACGGCATCGATTTAACTTGTGAAACGTGCCCTCAGTATTTCACACTCACTGAAGATGCGGTTGAGGGTTACAACACAAACGCGAAGATCAACCCTCCGCTCAGGACAAAATCAGATGTAGAGGCTATCAAAGAGGGGCTGATAGATGGCACAATCGATGTAATTGCCACTGACCACGCACCTCATGCGATTGAGGAGAAAGAGACCGAATTCGCGGCCGCGGCGTGTGGCATGGTCGGCCTTGAGACATCGGTCGGCCTGGTGATGACGGAACTTGTCAATCCCGGTCTGATGTCGGCACTGGATGCGTTCGAGAAGATGACGATCGCTCCTGCGAAGGTACTGAAGCTCGACAGCGGGACACTGAATATCGGTAAAGCGGCGGATATAACCGTAGTTGATCCATCGCTGACGGCCACTGTCGATCCACGCAAGTTTCACTCGAAATCGAAGAACACTCCTCTGGGCGGCATGACGCTGACCGGAGTACCGGTGATGACAATAGTAAACGGCCGAATCGTCGCGCAAAACGGCGAGATCGTAGCCTGATTAGTTTCTTGTATCGGGGCGTTACCCCGATACTGTATAAGGTTAATTCTTCCGTTGTCGGAAGAGATGATGCAAGGCGTTATTGAAGTAAGGGAGAGCAGGCTTGAAAAAAGCAATTCTCGTCTTGGAAGACGGAACAACATACGAAGGCACATCTATAGGGGCGACTGGCACAACCCTTGGTGAGTCTGTATTCAGCACCTGTATGACAGGCTATCAGGAAATGCTTACAGACCCATCGTTCGCGGGACAGTTGCTCACACTGACGTATCCGCTTATCGGAAACTATGGTGTTGCCCCACAGGACTTTGAGTCGAAACGAGTACAGGTCGCAGGGTTCATCGTCAAGGAACTATGCGATTCGCCAAGCAACTGGCGATCAACCGGTACTCTGCAGGATTTTCTATCCGGCCACGGCGTGGTCGGTATTCAAGGTATAGATACTCGCGGGCTTACAAAACACCTTAGAGTTCGCGGCGTAATGATGGGTGCGGTTTCAACTGAAGCTACACCAGGCGAGCTTTTGAAAGTTATCTCCGATTCTCCCAATTATGGAAATACCGACTTCGTTAAACTAGTGTCTACCGATAAACCGTATGTTTGGCAAAGCGGAGACGAGGAGTGCGATAAATCGCGCAAAATCGCAGTGATCGATCTTGGAGTCAAGTACAACATCGTGCGAAGCCTCGCGAGCCTCGGGTGCGACGTAACCGTATTCCCTTGCGATTCAACCGCCGAGCAGGTGCTCGCCAGCAATCCTGATGGGATTGTTGTGTCCCCGGGCCCCGGCGATCCGGCGCTGCTTGATTATGCGCTGGATACGGTGAAAGGCCTGATCGGTAAAAAACCGATGCTGGGGATCTGCCTTGGTCATCAGCTTCTTGGTAGAGCATTCGGCAGCAAAACATTCAAGCTCAAGTTCGGCCATAGAGGCGGCAATCATCCTGTAAAGGATCTGGCTACCGGCCGAGTCTATATCACCTCTCAGAATCACGGATATGCGGTCGACCCGGATGGCCTTGCGGGTTCAGGCGCACAGGTTGCGCAGATCAATCTCAACGATGGTACAGTTGAGGGATTGAGACATCGGGATCTGCCGATCTTATCGATTCAGTACCACCCGGAGGCGTCTCCTGGCCCTATGGACAGCCGATACCTCTTTAACCAGTTTCTCGAAATGATAGAAAGTTCAGGAGTAGCCTAATGCCCAGGCGTAATGATATACACAAAGTAATGGTTATCGGCAGCGGACCGATCATAATCGGTCAGGCGGCCGAATTCGATTATGCAGGAACACAGGCCTGCCGTGCTCTTCGTGAAGAAGGCATAGAGGTCGTTCTGCTGAACTCCAACCCGGCGACGATTATGACCGATCCCGAGATCGCGGATAAGGTCTACATCGAACCCCTGAACGTTGAGTTTGCAGAGCGAATAATCGCACAGGAGCGCCCGGATGGTCTCCTGCCGACACTCGGCGGGCAGACCGGTTTGAACCTCGCCACAAAGCTCGCGACACTCGGGATTCTGGATAAGTACAACGTAGAACTGCTTGGAACTCCGCTTAGCGCAATCCAGATGGCTGAGGATAGAGAATTCTTCCGCCAGCTTATGAATGACATCGGTGAGCCGGTGCCCGAGAGCTGGATCATAGAGACTGTCGATCAGCTCAAGGATATCGCTCATATCGCGCCGTATCCTCTGATAGTTCGACCGGCATACACACTTGGCGGAACCGGCGGCGGTGTTGCAAACGACCCTGCCGAGTTGCTGGAGATTGGCGAGCGAGGGCTGAAGCTCTCCATGCGCCACCAGATCCTTGTGGAGCGGTGCCTGATCGGCTGGAAAGAGATCGAGTACGAAGTGATGCGCGATGGTGCAGACAACGCCATCACAATCTGTAACATGGAAAACTTCGACCCGATGGGCGTTCATACGGGCGATTCCATTGTTATCGCACCGAGCCAGACACTCAGCGACAAAGAGTACCAGATGATGCGAACCGCGTCGCTGAAGATCATCAGCGCTCTCGGAATTCAGGGCGGATGCAACGTGCAGATGTCGCTAAGTCCAACGAGCTTTGAATATTACATCATAGAAGTTAACCCAAGAGTTAGCCGATCATCAGCGCTTGCATCCAAGGCGACAGGATATCCTATTGCCAGGGTATCTGCTAAGATTGCGGTCGGACTGACACTTGATGAGATCCCAAATGCCGTCACAAAGAAGACTCTCGCATGTTTCGAGCCTGCGCTCGACTATTGCGTTATCAAGATTCCACGCTGGCCATTCGACAAGTTCGTCACGGCTGACAGGACGATCAGCACACAGATGAAGGCGACCGGCGAGGTCATGTCCATCGACAGAAGCTACGAGGCCGCGCTTATGAAGGCGATTCGATCCATGGAGATCGGTATGCACAGCCTTCGCCATAAGAACGCCAACCTGTGGAGCGCTATGGAGATCGAGGAAAAGATCAAGGTTCCTAACGATGAACGGCTGTTCGTCATTGCAGAGGGCTTCCGCAGAGGCATGATGCTTGAAGAGATTCAGGAACTTTCATACATCGATCCCTGGTTTTTGCAGGGTATCAAACGCCTGGTTGATAAAGAATCCGAACTGAGAAGTATCGCCGCTGAGTTCAGGGAGCTTGCATCTCAGCCGGTTTTGCCGGAGATGCGGGAGAACTCTGTAGTCAAACTGCTGGTTGAGACAAAGAAACTTGGCTTCCCTGACAGATTGATCGCAGAGTTGGTAGGTATCGACGAGTACCAGGTTCGGGAGTTCCGCAAGTCGCTAGGTATAGTACCGACCTACAAGATGGTTGATACCTGTGCCGCCGAGTTCGAGGCTCAGACGCCATACTTCTATTCATGTTACGAAGATGAGGACGAAGCAGAGAACTTTGTGCCTGTTGTTGCGGCAGAGTCAACGAAGAGAAAGAAAGCTATTGTAATCGGTTCAGGGCCGATCAGGATCGGGCAGGGGATCGAGTTCGATTACTGCAGCGTTCACTCCGTATGGGCGCTCAGGGAGGCCGGATACGAATCGATCATCATTAACAATAATCCGGAGACCGTAAGTACTGACTTCGATACCTCCGATAAACTCTACTTTGAGCCTCTGACCCCTGAGGATGTTCTTAACATCATAGATATCGAGCAGCCGGACGGTGTAATTGTACAGTTCGGTGGGCAGACCGCCATCAATCTGGCCGAGCCGCTCGATAAGGCCGGCGTCAAGATTCTTGGCTCGTCCTTCGAGTCTATCGATATCGCGGAGGACAGGGACAAGTTCGAGAAGATTCTTAGAGAACTCGATATCCCCAAGCCGGATGGTCGTGCGGTAACCTGTACTGAGCAGGCGATTAAGGTGGCTGAGGAAATCGGTTATCCGGTACTCGTTCGCCCATCATACGTACTGGGCGGCCGGGCTATGGAGATCATCGGGAATACGCCGGAACTGTTGAGCTATATGACCTACGTGGTCGAAGTCTCGCCGAAAGCTCCTATTCTTGTCGATAGATACATTGTCGGCAAAGAGGCGGAGGTCGATGTCATCTCCGATGGCGTAGATTGCTTGCTTCCCGGCATCATGGAGCATATCGAGCGCGCGGGAGTGCATTCCGGCGATAGCATGGCCGTATATCCGCCGCAGACTCTAAGCAAGAGCGTGAAAGATCAGATGGTTACGCATGCGATAAAAATATCGAAAGCTCTGAAAGTCAAAGGCGTCATGAACATCCAGTATGTCATCGAGAATGACACCGCCTACATTCTGGAAGTCAACCCAAGGGCCAGCCGAACGGTACCGTATCTCTCAAAGATTACCGGTATTCCTATGATCAACGTTGCCACGAGCATCATGCTGGGTGGAACGTTGAAGGAACAGGGCTATGAGGGTGGACTTTATCCTGAGCAGAAGAATATCACGGTTAAGGCACCTGTTTTCTCATTCGCAAAACTGGTGAAGGTCGATATCGGCCTTGGCCCTGAGATGAAATCGACCGGCGAGATCATGGGCGTCGACACGAGCTTCTCGAAGGCGCTCTACAAGGCGATGGTTGCATCCGGCATCGATATCGCGACAGGCGGCAACATGCTCGCTACGATAGCGGATCATGACAAAGCTGAATCGCTTCCTATTATACGCCAGTTCGTAGACCTGGGATTCAAAGTGTACGCGACGGGTGGTACAGCCAAATATCTCAGGGATAATGATGTAGAGGCTCAGGAAGTGTACAAGATCGGACAGGGCGAGCCTACACTGGTCGATTTGATCCGCAGCGGAAAGATCGATCTGCTGATTAACACACTCTCCAAGGACAAGAAGATCGAACGAGAGGGCGCTGTGATCAGAAGGGCATCCGTCGAGCACGGCATTCCGTGTCTGACGTCACTTGATACCGCGCGGGCACTGCAGTATGCGCTGTCATCGAGGAAAGAGGGCGAGACGTTCAGCTGCCTTACAATCGACAATTACGTTGTGCACAGGCCTCGGACTGAGCCTGTCGTTTTAGTATAGCGAATTTAAAGGGCGGCCCGTTGTGGCCGCCTTTTTTGTGATAGGAATACGGAACCCATTATGCAACAGATAGTACCGATAATTACTCACGAAGAAGTAGTACCTCGAATCAGACGGATGGTGCTTGAAGCACCTGAATTGGCTAACATATGCAAGCCGGGGCAATTTGTCCATGTGCTGTGTGGCACGTCTTACGATCCGCTGCTTCGGCGGCCTATAAGTATTCACGACGCCGATCCTGACACAGGGCAGGTCGTTCTCCTGTATGAGATCAGGGGACGAGGGACTGCTTTGCTTGGCGAGAGAGCTGCTGGTGATCTGGTCGATTTGTTAGGCCCGCTTGGAAATGGATTCACCATGCCATCTGATTCCGATCAACCGGTACTTCTGGTTGGCGGTGGAATAGGCGCAGCCCCGATCTATTTCCTCAATCGCATGCTGGCAGAGACCATCGGGTGTGATAAGATCACGGCGATCCTTGGCGCAAGGACAAGCGATATGCTTCTGTGCTCGGACGATTTCTCTCGCGCTGGTTCGGCCGTCTGCATCGCCACTGATGACGGAACCCTCGGCTGCAAGGGATTCGTGACAACCTTGATTAACGAGCATATCGCATCTCTGGCCGAAGGATCACCCATGCCATTGATCTACGCCTGCGGTCCGACTCCCATGCTTAAGGCCGTCGCTCAAATTGCGAACGTACATCATATCTCATGCCAGGTTTCGCTTGAGGCGAAGATGGCCTGCGGAGTGGGCGCGTGCATGAGTTGTGTTGTCAAGGTTCACGATGGTGATTCTCAGAAGTACGTCCGGGTATGCAAGGAAGGTCCAGTCTTTAATGCCGAAGAGGTGGTATGGTGATGAGCAAACTTGGAATGGAAATCGCCGGAATCAGAATGAAGAATCCTGTCATGGTGGCGTCCGGCACCTTTGGGTTCGGCAGGGAATACGCCGATCTTATAGACCTTAATGCACTTGGCGCTATCGTGACGAAGGGAACATCGCAACATGCGTGGCCGGGAAATCCTCCCGACCGCATCGCCGAGACTCCCGCTGGGATGTTGAACGCGATCGGCCTGCAGAACGACGGCGTAGAAAGCTTGATCAACGAGAAGATCCCCTGGCTGAGGCAGTTCGATGTGCCTGTGATCGTAAACGTTGTGGGTAAAACCATAAACGAGTATGCGGAGGTCGCGCGTCGATTGGATGGCGTCGAGGGGGTTGCTGGCCTTGAGATCAACATCTCGTGTCCGAACGTAAAGGAAGGCTGCATCGCATTTGGAACAGATCCCGCGATGACTTCGGCTGTGATCGGTGCTGTACGGTCGGCAACCAGGCTTCCTGTGATCCCAAAGCTATCGCCGAATGTTACGGATATCGCACTTATGGCGAAGGTCTGCGTCGATGCTGGCGCAGATGCGATCTCGCTGATAAACACTCTGCTCGGAACGTCTATAGATGCTGAGACACGCCGGTTTCGGCTTGCGAACATAACCGGCGGGCTGTCTGGTCCGGCAGTGAAGCCTGTTGCACTCCGAATGGTCTGGCAGGTGGCGCAGGCCGTGGATGTGCCGATTATCGGGATGGGCGGTATCATGACGGTCGTCGATGCGGTCGAGTTCCTGCTTGCAGGTGCGAGTGCGATTCAGGTGGGCACAGCGAATTTCGTCAACCCGAACGCTGCGATAGAGATTTCAGCCGGGCTGAGCGCTTATCTGGATGATCACGGCTTCAATCAAGTTAGCGACATAGTGGGCGCCGTGCAGAATTCGGCGTCATCGAATATGTGTGCGGTGGAATAGGAGACGATTATGGCGGTAAAAGAAAAAATAATTCTGGCACTCGATGTGAGTAGCGAGCATGAGGCGGTCGAACTGGTTCATGAACTAAAGGACTGCGTTGGCGCATTCAAGATAGGACTGGAACTTTTCACATCAACAGGACCTAAGATCATCGAGGCGGTAAAGAGTGCCGGTGCGGAGCGCATTTTCTTCGACGGCAAGTTCCACGATATACCGAATACCGTCGCCGGCGCTGCCCGGGCAGCAGTGCGTATGGGAATATGGATGTTCAACGTCCATACCTTTGGAGGTTCGGACATGATGCGCGCCGCACGTGATGCCGCCATGGACGAGGCTGACAAACTGGGCGTGGGGTCCCCGGTGATCATCGGCGTCACGGTGCTGACAAGCATCAGAGCGGAGGTCCTTCAGCACGAACTCTCCGTATCGCTCACGCTTGAAAATCAGGTGGTCCATCTTGCACAGTTGGCCCAGAATGCGGGTCTCGACGGCGTGGTGGCGTCTCCCCACGAGATCTCACTGATAAAGGGCGCGTGTGGCCCCGAGTTTGCTGTCGTGACGCCGGGCGTACGTCCCGTCTGGTCCGCGAAAAACGATCAGGCGAGGATCATGACGCCCTCCGATGCGGTTCATAACGGTGCGGACTACATAGTCATAGGCCGGGCAGTGACTGCCGCTGAAGACCGTCGCGCAGCCGCACAGCGCATAATCGAGGAGTTGGAAGGCTCGTAACATTCCGGCATAGGTTTGCTTTCATTCAGGCGTGGGTCCATGTGACTCACGCCTTTTTCTGTATAGTGGGCGCCGCTCATTAATGCATACTCATGTTTCGCATCATCCCATACATGGAAAGATGAAATTGACGTATGGCTATGGCTGAACGTCAGATCCTAGTTCAAAGGAGGCGAGAGAAGATGTCTCGTGAACCTGAAGAGGAGAATGAGAGTGAGCGCAATGTGCGAGAGCGGCACGAGCGTGAAGAAGGCCGCAAGGGAGGGGCAGCTTCTATGGCAGCCGGTATGCCTTACGCTGAAGAACGTGAGACAGCGGGCGTCATGTGGAGCCGCGATCTCGTGCGCTGGGGTCCAATCTGGGCAGGGTTGCTTCTGTCGTTAGGAATCCAGCTTGTCCTTGGCATGGTTGGCCTTGCGATCGCTCTGAGTACATACAATCCGTTGTCGGCGAATTTCGTGGAACGCGTTGGCAACCTGATGAGTCTCTGGACGGCGATAAGCGCTTTGATAGCGTTGTTTACCGGTGGATATGTAGCCGGCCGTATGGCTCTGGTGTTGGGTCTGCGAAATGGCCTGGTTCAAGGCTCAGTCGTTTGGGCGCTGGCATTACTGGTCGGCCTGATGCTTAGTTCATTAGGCGTTGCAGGCGTCCTTGGCGCTGCAACAAACATAGGAGCTCTCATGTCGAGAGGTTTCAATCTAACCGGACCCGAGGCTAGTCAGTTGGTCAGGAGTGCCTCGTCCGCAACATGGTGGGCAGCGATTGGCGCTATCTTGGCATGGGTTGCCGCAGCTAGTGGAGGAATTCTGGGCGCAGCAGCGCATGAAGAGCGTATTGAGCATATCTAGCCAGTGATAAAAAAGGGGAGAAGAAATGTCTATATTGAAGGCAGTTCTTCTCCCGTTGAACATGGTTATTTCTCACTCACGGTGAGCTACTCTTCCTCGTACTCACCTGGTTGAGGCGCGCCGCCCATATAGTTTTCATACATCTCCGCCTCGATATCGGATTGCTCCGCGGCAGGGTTCTTCGGCAGTGGTCCAGGGCCGTAAAGGAAGAGTTCAACTGCCTGTTCCGGTTTGAGTTGATGCCGTTCCTCTATGTCTGTTTCAATCACTTCCTGAGATGATTGCCATACGTTCTCATCCTCAGCTAAATGCATATCGATTGAGTGTTCAGTCATCTGGTCAGCCTCCCATATATAGCAATTAGTCCAGTGAAGCAGAGATTCCCATAATACGGTGAATTGAAACTTTTAGTCAGGCCACGTGTTTGTCGCGCACGAAATACTTCGTTATGCCCGATCGCGATGTGGGTATAAACATAAAGAATGAGAAACATACGAGCTGAATGCACGATAGTTCGGTGAATAACGTCGTGATATCGTTTGCAGTATAGTTGTTGGACGCCGAGATTGATCAAACGATTGTAAGTCGCACCCCTTATCTCGTATGCATAGCTTTAGAAGGAGCGCCAAGAATGCGGATGACCAGAGAGGCGTATGCAAAAGAGGTCTTGAAGACGGTAGAAGCCGTGCTGGAAGGCGAGAAGAATGTTTGCTGTCCACACGAGAATTGTGATCAACCATTGCAATCCCTAAACCCTAGCATGCAAGCCGGAATGACGATCAAATGTCCACTGCATGGTATTATCTACCACAAGTAACCGGTTAAGGGGAGCAGCAAACTCTCCCCTTAACATCTATCCGCCATGTATTTTTACCTGGAATCCTAGGATTGAACTGCTTCCTTAAGCCTGCGTCCTGGTCGGAAGACACAGGTTGTGCTCGCTGGAATCGTAATCTGCTCTCCGGTCCGTGGATTTCGCCCCATCCTTTCGGCCCTGGCTCGAACATCGAACGTACCGAACCCAACAAGAGAAATCTCCTCTTTCTTCTCCAAGGTCGCCGTGATGGTATCAAGGACTGCATCCACGACAGTAGCTGCATCCTTCTTCTTCATGCCGGTTCGCTCGGCGACGGCATCGATTAGCTCGGGTTTCGTCATTGTCTTCGTCTCCTTTCGACGGTATTTCACAAAACTCACCATACAGTGTTCTTATTGATCACATGTATGCATCGAAGATACCAGCCGCAGAAAAACGTGGCGGACGGAGGGTAGCCTCAATTCACATAGCTTTTACCCAAAATACGGGCTGCTAACCTGACTTTTCCGCATTATTTCTACAATATTCGCTATCGCGATTGCAAGGTTGAGCAGGGTGAAACAGGCAGGCCGTCATGAGCTCAGTGTGGACACGTTGAAATGCCCGTCAATGATCAAGCAGACGCTGGCTTCAGGTTCGACTAAGAGCAATCCTCGTGCGGTGAAGGCAGCGGCATATTGAGTGGGGTTTTGTAGCTTAAGCAGAAGTAGAAAATGATCAATCTATAGCCAGGGGTTATAATCCATGTATGCAGGCTCAGGTCTGAATTATGAACCTGCATACGATACTTTTATCAAAAGCGCTAGTCATGCAATGCCTACTTGAAGCTAGGCAGGATGATCCCTCGCATGATTATCTTCTGTGCGAAAATGAAGATCAAGAGTGTCGGGATGGCAGCGACCGTCAGGGCAGCCATCGTCACGTATTTCGGCGCGGTGATCTGCAGTTCGTACAGCCAGACCATCATAGTCCACATCTTCGGGTCCTGACAGACGAGGAATGCGAACATGAACGAGCCGTACGCGGCGGTGAACGCCTGGAGCGCGATTACTGCGAAGATCGGCTTCGATAGTGGCGCGGTGATCTTCCAGAACATGACCGGCTCGGATGCGCCATCGATGATTGCCGCCTCGTAGAGTTCCTTCGGCAGGCTGTCGAAGAACCCCTTCAGCAGGAATATCGCGAACCCGCTCGCCATGCCCGGCAGAATCAGCGCCCAGTAGGTGTTCAGCATGTTCAACTGTTTTAGCAGCAGGAAGTTCGGGATCATCGCGACCTCTGCCGGAAAAGCCATTGTCGCCAGCAGAAACAGCAGTACCTTGTATGAGTATGACAGGTTATACCGCGAGAGCGCATACGCACACAGCGGGTTTACGATCAGGTGTGTCAGGATGACCGCCAGACAGAAGACGATCGTGTTGAAGACCGCACGTCCGTGAAGCAGGATGTAGCTGATAACGGCGCTGTAGTTGCGAGTTATGAAGGAATTCCTGATGGCCGTCCTGTTCTGCAGAGTATGCGCATAGTCTGCAATGGCATATGGTGGAGTAAGATCATTTATGCTTGCTATGTTGGTGCCGTACGCATTATTGATTGCTGCCAGACTTCCATACTTGAGTATGATCTCCTGACGGAACAGGTTCTCGGCGTTTTCCGCACGCATAGCGGTGATTGGCACGGCCTTTGATATGAAATCCATCCAGTCAATGAGCGGTGTTCCCTCCGATGGAATGCGTGCAGGCAGATCTATCTGATCGAACGATGTATAGCTTGTAGAGTAGATTCGGTTGAACTCTGATATGTTTTTCGAGTACCGGTTTGACAGGTATTTCTTAAACACCGGTGTCGCCTCTGCCGATATCGACATGTATCTGAACGGGAGTACCTTACGGGCGAACTCCTCCCAATCTGCACGCTGCTTCGGATTCGCAGGGAGGGTTGGGGCGAAGTGGATATCGGTAAACGCACGGTAATTCGAGCCGTATGCCGTATTCAGCTTATCGATTGATCCATCGTACTTATCGTTTTTCAGGTAGAGCGCGAACAGGGGATCACACCCAATGATCGTCAGGTAGTCGTTCGGGAGCGACGCCTCGAACTTCAGCCACTCACGCATCTTCGGACTGTTGTCCGGCTGCCACTCGCGGTTGGTCGGACGCTCGAACGGGGCAAAGACCTGATCGAATGATGTATTCTCTTCCAGGTAGAGCTTGTTCAGTGACTCGATATTGCCGTTGAATCGCTTAGTCAGGAAGGCGCGATATGCGTCCAGCAGCTGGCTCGGCGCGGTACCGGACGGACCGTAGTTGGCCTGTTTATACTTGAGCGGCAGTTTCGCACAGAAGTCATTCCAGTCGCATACTATCGCCGTTTGCGCAGAGGTTAGCGGTTTCGTCTGCGGAGGCGTTATGCTCTCAAGTTTTGCGAAATTGGCCCCATAGAGATCGTTGATAAGGTCGATGTTGCCGGCATACTTGATCTCCGCATACTTGGCAAAGAGTGCACCGTCATTGTGAAAATACGCTGGAACGACCGTGTAGTCGTTCACATCGACGCCGCTCTTGATGGATGTCGCAAGCATGATGAGAAACGGGTAGACCATCGTGACGGCCCCGAGGGTGAGCACGAGGTAGAGCCCCGCGATGAGCACTCTCATCGACCACGTTTTTCGCCCGACTGTTGGAATTAATGCCATGTCTTATAAACCTTTACGCTTGCTTAATCTTCCCGACCGGTTGCTGAGAACTTCACATTGCGCAGAATCCGGAGCTGGTACATCGTGAAGCCTATCAGCATGCTGCCCATGATCCAGGCTGCCGCGGTCGCATAACCGAATTTCAGGTACATGAACGCGTTGTACCAGATCTCAAGGCTGATCGTGTGCGTCGCGTTGAGCGGGCCGCCGCCGGTCATGACGAAGATGTTCTCCATCGCCTTGAATGCGCCGATGAAAGCGCCGACAAAATTGATGAGAATCAACGGCTTGAGGGTAGGGAGCGTGATCTTCCATATCTTATGCCACACGCTCGCGCCATCGAGGTCGGCTGCCTCGTACATGTCGTCAGGAATACCCTTCATCGCCGCAAGATATATGATGCTGCCCGGCCCCGCGCCTGCCCAGATGGTAGGCAGGATGACGCAAAGCATCGCGAGTTTAGGGTCCTGAAGCCAGGTCTGCGGAGAAATCTGCACCGCAGCAGGGCTCATATGGAGTATATTCGCAAAAGATATCGCCGCCTGATTGTAAAATCCTATCAGCGTGTTGAACAGCCCTGTTGGAGCCGGATCGTAGAACCACTTCCACAGAAACATGATGACCAGCGCGCTAGTGACCGCCGGCAGGTAGTAGATCGTGCGATAGATCATCTTGCCGCGCGGGACCTCGTTCAGCATGAGTGCCAGGATGATCGGAACGAAGAACCCGAGTATCAGGCTCAGCACTGCGTAGATCAGGCTGTTCATGATCCCGATCCAGAACGTATCCCGCCCGACCGCATCGATAAAGTTATCCAGCCCGACGAAATGGCTTGCCCCCAGAATCCTGTAGTCCTGAAACGCCATCACCATGCCTCGGAGCAGAGGATAATACGCCCATAGCAGAATCGATAGTACTGCGGGTGCCATGAAAAGCCATGCTACCACGTGAACCATCTTGCTTCGCGGCACGACGATTGTATCATCATCCGGTGCCGCGTGGCTCTTGGCGAGCTTTGTGGCCTGTACAGTGCCGACCGATCCAGCCAGCACCAGCATGAATGCGAATATGCCCCATGCGATTTTTCGCTTGTGCTGCATCTCGCCGGGTGGCTGGTAACCAAGTAGCGTGGAATTTATCTTGTGAGCGGAATCGTCCAGGAGCTTCTTCGGATCAAGCTTTGGATTCAGCGCAATTGCCTGCAGCGGGTAGTCCATCTCCGTATAGATCATATCGCAGTTCTTGCCGTGGGGTTCGGGATGGCCGTGCATGAACGAGTTCTTGTTCGCTTCGACCCAACTCTTCGGTACGCCCCTCAGATATTCGGTATAGCCGTACTTCTCCAGCTTGTCAGGGTTGACCATCTTGCCGAGTCCGGATTCCACATACGCCTTGGTTCGGACCCGTTCGGCCTCCTCGCTCGACATAAACTTGATGTATTCCCATGCGGCATCACGAATCCTCTTGTCCTTTATCTGAGAGTTCATGCCCCACATGCCGGCGTTGATTTCATTTGCCCTGCCTGCCGGACCAGCCGGAAGAGCAGCGATGCCTATCAGACTTGGGTTGAGCTCCGATCTGTTTGTCGCCAGATCAGTCGTGTACGAGAACCACATCGCGAATTTGCCGTCGATGATGTCCTGGGCATACGTCATCGTGCGGGCTGCAACACCGGTGATTACTTTGCCGTCTGATGGCCGAACCCATTTATCTGCAACGAGCTTCCGGTAAAATTTGAGCGCCGTTACTCCCTCGGGAGTATTAAAGACGGCGTGCCATTGGCCCTTTTTATCCTGTTCGAGAACCTCGCCGCCAGCCTGCCAAAGAAAATCGATCCAGTGATACGATGTTCCCTGTGGTGTCGCCGCGAACCCAAAACCGGACTGGCCTTTCTCCGGAACGGTGAGCTTCTTGCTGTACTCATAGAACTCGTTCCAATCCTTCGGCGGTCTGTTTGGATCGAGGCCTGCTTCCCGGTAGAGGTCCTTTCTGTAGTAGAGGGCCATAACGCATTGGTACCAGGGAATGCAGTAGATCTTACCGTTCACTCTGAGCACCTTGCGTATAGCAGGATGGACCTTCGATATCATTTCAGGATCTTGCTTGAGGTAATCATCCAGCGGGTATAGAAAGTTCTGACTGATATAGCTATCGAGCTTTCTGAAATTTACATAGAAGACGTCCGGCGCTGTTCCCCCTGCCATTGCCATGAGGAGGCCGGATTCGGAGGCAGGCCCTGAGACCTGGAGCCCGTTCGCACTCACGATCTTGATGTTCGGATGCAGTTGCTGAAACCGTTCGAAGACCGCTCGCTGGGAGCGCTTCCATGGGTCGGTGGCGTCTTTCGGGGGTATGCCCCATTGACCGCCCCACAGGTGTAGCGTGACGGGTGCAGTATCCGCTGCGAACGCACTTGCTGCAGAGAGTATCACCATGAGCATGAGTAGAAGCGCGAGGGTATATGCGGCTGGTTTCTTTTGCAATGCTTGACTCCGAGATCGGCAATAAGGATGTGTTTGTATTCTTGGAAAGTATAGCCTCATATGCACTGGAGTGTCAAGACGAGCCAGGGCGTCCGAAACCCAGTATTCTTGCTATCTCAGCGGCAGTGATGTATACAAACATGGCTCGAAAACTGAAAAGTCACTTGAACGGGAATACTGAAAATGGGATTCACAATAAACACAATGAGTGGTATCATAATAAGTAGGTTGCTTCACGAGCCTGTGCTGACATGGAGGTTTACTATGCTGGAATTATACCAGTATGAGCAGTGTCCTTATTGCCGTACAGTAAGACTTAAACTCACCGAGCTTGGTCTGGACTTTATCTGTAGGAATTCGCCTCCCGGGAGGCCGGATAAGGATAAGCCGCTGATCGCGCTCTCCGGCGATACGAAGGTGCCGTTTCTGGCCGATCCTGATAACAGTGCCTACATCAAGGGGCATGACGCGATTGTCGATTATCTCGAAGCTACATATGGCGGATAGTAAATCCACGTATATATGCACCAAATTCAGCAATACCAACGAAAACAAGAAAAGTTTCCGATTTTTACGTAACTTATTGGTCGCAATGGACGTAAAATACTTATGTAATCTGCAAGCAAGGAGTATGTCACGATGAGGGGTATTAGTGGTCTGTCACGAATACTCGGAATGATCTGCATAACCATATACTTGCTATCATCAAACAGCGCTGCACAGGGGCTGTCGAGTTCGCTCGCCAACCTGGGAGTAGCATCATCAAACCTGGTGGTAGGAATCGGGGGGCAGGGCAACGGTAATGCCGATGTCTTTTTCGGCAAAGATAACGTAGGGCCTTACGTGCTTTCCTGGAAACCGATAGATATATTCACGGAGATCGTGACAGTCGATGGTAAACCCATGCAGCGCACTTTCGATTATGAACCGGATTACACTTCTGGTTCCATAAAGTTTATCAACCCAGTCGCCAGCAAGAGCGTTATCCGGGTCGAGTACAATTTCAATACTCGATCCGCGACGCGGAACAAGACCGTCATGCTCGATATGCCGATGCAGCTCAATCTGCTGAGGGGTGGCAATGGTGGCCTGCAGTTTGTCGGTAACTACAAATCCGGCTCCACGCCCAGCGGGTCCGATCTTGCCGTTTTGGGGCTGACCGGCACCACAAAGGGGAGCAATACCGGCCTTAATTCGATGCTCCTGTTCACCCCGGATATGTCAGGAAACAGCGGGCTTGGATTTGACCAACTCTCTGCGCTGAAATTGAACGGGACTGCGACCGCCGGTGCATTACAGGTCAATACTTTGTTCAGCAGAGTCGGCGGTGGATTCCAGAGCGCAAAGGACTATGGCCTGCAAGCTGGACTTTCCACCATGCAACTGGCAGCCAACTTTGCCGCGAGTCGAGCGTTAAACTTTGCGTCATCGCTGAATCGCACGGAAAATATTTCCGGTGATAAGACGGGGCAGGTAAACACTGTCACGACTCAACAGATTTCCTATGCGCAGGATGGATCTCCGAGAGTGAGCCTAATGCGCACGGAAAATGACAAAGAGAAACCGGGTGATGATGGCAGTAAGACCACCACCGATAAGTTTCAGATCGATCACAACCTTGGTTCGAGTGTGACTGCCGCGGCTTCGCATGAAAACGTAGTCTCGGAAGTCGGGGATTCGAAGACTGAGTCGACCGTTAACCAACTCGTACTGAGCGCTCGTGCGGCTGAGAATGTGGCAGTACAAAGCAAGCTCGTTGAGAGAAAGACTACAGATGGCGGCTCTGTAACCGATGTCGGCGTAAACATCAACGCTACTCCTGGGCGGAGCGTGAGTCTGCAGGCTGCGATGAATCGCACGGAGAGCGATGCTACCGGCAAGGCGGATGTGCAGACCATCAATCTGTCCACAAAACCTCTCGACAAGGTGAACCTCGATGTAAGCGTCGCACGTAAGGATTCAGATGCGGCTGGTGAGGAACTTGCTCACACCGTCAAATTGACAACCAACCCAAGTTCCGATGTTCGACTGGAGATTGGGATCGCTGGCAAGGATGCATCGCAGTCCGGCGTTGAGGCTCAGCGATCGGTCAGTTTAGCCACGACAACGCTGAAAAACACTACGCTTCAGGTTAATTGGGCAAACAAAAACTCTGATGCCAGTGGACAGGAAGATATTGGCGCTATAAAAGTTGAATCAAATTGGAGTCCGTCGATTAAACTCACGGGCGCATTTACACAGAAGGCAATTGGAGAGAGTCGCGAGATCAATCGCGAAGCCAGGCTGGTGCTGAGGCCTTTCAGTCGAATTATGCTCGCCGGCGCATACTGGGAGCGCGAATTCAACGGAGCGATTGCTGCCAGAATACGGGAACTCAGCGCATCTACAAATCCGCTTGGATTCCTAGGCCTAACAGGTGCATACAAAGGTAGAGAGACTGTCGGCGCGGAAGACCTCGATAGTCTTGACGTGGGCGTTTCTCTTGATACAGGCCGCTTTCTATCCTTGTCCGGTGGATACTCATCTAATCCAGAGGATACTAACGGCATAGTACAGCGATTTTATAGTCAGAAAGTTGGTTTGAATACTAATTTCGGCAGCGTGAAAATCAAAGGTGCATATACGTCAAAGGACGAGTATCTATCCGGTATACGCCATGAAGTCACGGAAGTCGGACTGGATTATCAGTTGTCGAATACTGCATTTTTATCTACCAGCTATGCCAATGATCAATCGATTGTAAACTCGGAGTTAGCATCGGCGATCTACACACTTGGTTTCACGCAACGCATAGCTTCCAGTCTGAACATCAACATTTTCGGACGCATGAAGACCTACGAGCAAAATCACGTCATGCTTTCCGATCAGACTGAGTATGAAGCCCAAGCGAACCTGGGACTGAAATTCTAGACGGTCTTATATGTGGGGGCCGAGACTCCTCGCCCCCACATATACTCACAGGTAAGATTTACTGCACCGGAGAATAAGTCTTGCAATCCGGATGATCCTGATGACATCCCACCTCTATGCCATCCGCTGCGCATGATAATTCCAAATTGAACTTGCAGTCCGATTCGTGACATGCGCCCACAAGACCCATCAGCGCTGGGTCTCCATGGTTATCAGAAGCAACGAATGTATCGCACTTGGGACACGGCGAGCCTACAGTGATAGCATTTGCGTGGCACATGTTGTCGTTGTTGTAGAAACATGAATCGACTGTGCATTTATCAACTTCGGGCATAAGCATTTGGTTTCATCCTCCTTCATTGGACAGAACATCTACTCAATTCTATCCGCATATCGGTTGTATGAAACGCGAGATTGATGCTTGTCATTCACACGAACACAGTCCGCGCTTCTCGAGATACCGCTGATGGTACTCTTCTGCCGGATAAAATTCCGTCGCCGGCGATATCTCAGTCACTATGGGCATGTCAAACCGTCCGCTCGCTTGCATTCTCTCTTTCGATGCCGTGGCGGCGACCTCCTGCTCTGGCGAGTGGTAGAATATCACCGATCTGTACTGCGTTCCCATATCGGGCCCCTGGCGGTTGATCGTTGTTGGGTCGTGAATGCTCCAGAACAAATTCAGCAGCTCGTCGTAGCCGACCACAAGCGGGTCGTATTGAACCTGCACTACTTCCGCATGATCGGTGCTCCCCGTACAGACGTCTGCGTAGCTCGGGTGTGGGAGTGTGCCGCCCATAAACCCGACGGTCGTGTTCACGACCCCTTTGACTTTGCGGAATGCTGCCTCGACGCCCCAGAAGCACCCGGCCCCGAAAGTGGCTTTTTCCATGATTGAGCCTCCATACATTTCGTTCATGTCATTATCTTCCGGAAATGCATGCCTCTAAACTTGCCTTATGCTGTGGCGCGGAGAGTTTACTGGTCTATCATTGCCGATAAACCTGTAGGGCACAGGTGGAGTACCGGACAGATATCGTGTTTCGGGCGCTGTGCCGTGCAGATCTCTCGCCCGAGAAATAGAATCAACTGGCTGAAGGTCGTCCAGTCCTCGCTCGGCACAATTTTCAGCAGAGCCTGCTCAACCTTGTCTGCGTCTTTCTTCGCCGCTAGTTCCGGCGCTACAAGCCCAAGCCGGCCAGATACGCGAAGCATATGGGTGTCCACAATTATGCCGGGGATGCCGAAAGCAAAGGCACGAACCACATTCGCTGTTTTTCGTCCGACTCCCCGCAGCTTAAGCAGGTCTTCCATGGCACTCGGAACCTGGCCGCCGTACACATTCACTATATCCTGAGAGGCTTCCATAATGGACTTGGTCTTTTGCCGAAAGAATCCTGTGGCGTGTATGTCCTGTTCCAACTCGCGGGGATCGGCATTTGCGAAGTCGGCTGGCGTGCGGTACTTCTTGTATAAAGTCTGCGCCACCTCGTTAACCTTAATATCGGTGGATTGAGCCGCGAGGATAGTGGATATAAGGAGCTGGAACGGATTCTGGAAATCCAGCGTCGGTCCTGCCTTCGGATATCTTTCTTTCAGAATTCGAATGATGTTCAGAACTCTTGTTTTATCGTCTTCCGGAGGATTCATTTCGTTCAAGCTCCTTCTCAGTCGTGTATTATTAATCAGTATTCCCAGATGCGCATGTGGAAATGCGGGGTATCAACAGCTTCACCAAATTTGTGCTGCTGCGGCCATCAGCTCGGAGATTGGGAGATTATTCGGGCATTTCGATTCGCAGACACCGCATGCCACGCAGTGCGATGGATCATATCCTGTGCTATCCGCCGCCATGAGATCGAGGCACTCTCGCCGCACGGTCTCCGAGATACTTGGCACCAGCATTTTTGTGTAGATTTCGAGTACTTTAGGGATGAGAATGCCTTTTGTGCACTCACCGCAGTATCCGCATGCAGTGCAAAAGTGCTTCACATTTGTGTACAACTCCGAAAGCCGTGAATCGAGGGTCGAGGAATCTTCTGCAGACAAAGGACCTCTGCTAACTGACTCGACACTATCAACCACCTGATCTTCATACGTTAGACCGTTCAACGCTGCAGTGATCCCAGGGTAACCGATTAGAAATCTTAATGCGGCTTCTGCCATGGATTTGCAGCCCAAATCGGCGGCTATAGTATGCAGAACGGGGCTGGGTTTTGCAAGTCTACCGCCCGCCAGCGGATTCATCGCAATTACGCCTATGCCATGATCGTCACAGTACTGTACGGCTGCATGCCGCGAGGTATCGCCGATATAGAATGGAAGCGTTACCAAGCTGAAATCGAAGGCCTTCAGGCATCTGATAATCGATTCCGAATCCAGATGGGTGGTGATGCCTATATGATCGAACAATCCCTCTGCGTGCGACTTAACCACACCGTCCATGAAACCGCCGGGCCTCATTGCCTCATCGAAGATATCGTTGCTGTGAACGGCCCACAGGTGGTATGCATCAAGATGATCGACCCCAAGGATTTTCATCGAACGCTCGACTTGTGCGCGCGCCTGATCGCTGGTCCTGATGCCGAATCCTGTTTCTGGTGAGTGTGCGCCGAGACCTTCCCCGCCGTCGCCCGTAGATGACTTTGCGGTAAGTATGATCTTATCGCGAAGTCCCTTTATTCCTTCGCCGAGCCAGCGTTCGGAATTGGTTTTACAGTATGCTGGTGCAACGTCGAAATAGTTTACACCCAATTCTATAGCCTTCCTGATGGCTGCGGATGCGCTATCGGCATCTGTTAAGCGCATACAACCATAGCTGAGCGATGACAGTTTATACCCGTTCTTGTTTACTAATCTATATTCCAAAATGCATCTCCTTGCATGACTTGTCACACAGTGATTGTAACAGAATTCGGCGTTTGAGTGAACCGTCCATAATAAAAAAGGGATCTCCATTGGAGATCCCTTTTTGTGATATTGCGATTATTGACCGTCTTTAGCGAATATCTGACGGGTATCGATCTACTTGACTGACATTACCTCGTACACGAAAACGCCGGCGTGTGTGGAAACTTCCACCTTGTCACCAACTTTATGACCGATCAATGCCTTGCCCACTGCGGATTCGTACGAGATCTTGCCTTCTGACGGGTCCGACTCTGGCGGTCCGACGATCGTGTATTCATCATCAAAGCCTTCTTCTACGTCGCGGACCACGATGGTTGAACCCATGCCGATGTTTCCATCCTGCGACGGGGTATCTACTACCGTACACGAGCCGAGGAGCGCTTTCAAATGCTGTAATCGGCCCTCAAGAAACCCTTGCTGGCGTTTCGCATCATGATAATCGAAGTTCTCGCTCAAATCTCCGAGCGCAATCGCTTCTTTGAGTCGATTGGCGATGGCAGGCCGCTTGACCGTCAGTATCTCTTGCAGTTCACGTTTAATCTCGTCGTAGCCTTGACGAGTTATTGCCGTTCCGTTATCGATGCTATCCACCATTTGTTTTCTCCAGATAAAATGTGCGGTGATTTGTTGCTGCGTATCGAACACATATTATACCATATATCGCAGCAATGTTGAACCCCCGCTCATAAAATAAACGCGTATAAGGAGGATGCACCTTTCTCCATTTGCACTGCGATAGGCGCACGTTACAACCGCCGATTCTCATTGACAGTCTGTGAATAGTGTACTATCCTTTATTAGAGAGTACTGCCGGGTTATCCCATGGCAGTTAAATATACCCGATACGCTTGGAGGTATCTAATGAAGTTTCTACCGGTTGCATTTATGCTGTCGCTGACGCTGGTTTCATCCTTGCAGGCTGCTACGCGTAACAATGACATTTATTCGTGGGGTGCCGTGAAACACGCAAAAAGGGTTCATAACGTTACCATTGTGGCGCATCGCGGATACTCTGCCATTGCGCCGGAGAATACAATGGCTTCTTTCCGAAAGGCCATACAGATTGGCGCCGATATGATGGAATGCGATGTGTACCGGTCCAGCGATGGCCACCTTGTTGTCATGCACGACGGCGATGTAGCGCGAACGACCAACGGCAAAGGTCTGATCTGGGAGAAGAGCCTTGCTGATTTGAAGAAGCTGGATGATGGCGCCTGGTTCCATTCCGACTTTGCAGGTGAAAGAATCCCTACGCTGGATGAGGTTCTGGATCTGGCGAAGGGCAGAATCAAGATGGTAGTAGAGATCAAGCAGGCAGGGATAGAGAAGGAAGTCCTGGCCGCGATATACAAGCGCAATATGTCTAAGGATATAGTCATCGGCTCTTTCATGGCGGAAGTTGGACCGCGGCTGCACGAGTTGAACTCAAAGGTGCCATTCATGCTCTTCGACGGCACTGGCACTAAACTCACGGCGCAGGAGTCGGTGCGATTTGTGGATAAGGTGAAGTCGGCGAATGGCTCCATACTGGGCATCAACCACACAAGCATCAGCCCCGAGTTGGTGAAAGCACTGCACGACGCCAATATCCGTCTGAACGCTTGGACTGTCGATGGCCCGAACGACATCCGCACGCTATCAGCGATGGGCGTTGACATCATCACGACGAATCAGCCCTCAATGGCACTAGACGTGATCACCGCTGACTGATATCCCGGAGATTTTTCTGACCAGATAACAAAAGCCCTCTCTTGTAGTTTCGGGAGGGCTTTTCAGTGAGCAATATGCGATATTCAATATTCGGCTCTGCAAGCTTTATTGTGTGTGAATTCAGATTGCACTGATTTGGCGCTCACCACAACCGATTTCAGGCGAGCGCGTTTTCGTTCCGCTTATCCCGAGTAGCCCGCAGGGCATATCGAGGGACGGTACATGTCTACCAGGCTTTGGCAGCGGCTCTTCAGGGATTCTAGTGTAGCCGCAGGCTTTATGCCTGCGCTCTACACACCCGTGCAGGGTGTGCCTGCATATAGTCAGTCGGCGCAGGGCGATTTCGTGTTTCTGTTGCCGCGAATTTATTCGCACGGTTGTTGGAACACTGTCGCTATCCACAAACTTTCTTATAGAACCTGATATTCTTTGTATAAGCACACACATGGACAAAGAGTTGGGAAGTTCGGTATAATTATAAGTATCAGTGCGGTGTAATTGAGCGATTTGATATACTTAATTTAAGCTAAACAGTGTCGAGGGGAGTGAATTGCTTGTCGACAGCTTTTCTTGGGCTGGGATCGAATCTAGGCGACAGAGCCGAGAATATCTATCATGCCATCGACTGCTTGTGCCGGCATTCGGATATCCACATCGAACGCATATCGTCGCTATATCAGACTAGTCCGATGGGTGTGGAAGATCAGCCTGATTTCATTAATGCCGTTGTGCAGATTGAGACAGAACTCTCGCCGCCTGATTTACTTGGCGTCATTCTGGGGATAGAGCATGATATGGGCCGCGTCCGCGAGTTGCGATGGGGGCCCAGGATAATTGACATCGACATACTGCTATATGATCAAGTGATTGTTGATTCGTCTAATCTGACCATTCCTCATCCAAGGATGATGGAGCGAGCCTTCGTAATGGTGCCGCTAGTGGAGATTGCGCCTGGCCTTGTGCTTCCGAACGGTCAAATGACGAGCGACGTGCTGAATAGCCTGGGATGCCAGGGAGTACACAAGTTTATCCCGGAGACCTGATGTATGCCCATCAAGAAAACGCATTACGAAATTCTGGGTGTGCCAAGATCTGCAACAAACGAGCACATCAAGAAGCGATATCGTGAGCTTGTTCGCAAGTATCATCCCGATGTGGCGGCTGATAAAGTGTCGGCCAAGGCGGCGTTCCTTGAAATTGCTGAGGCTTATAAAACCCTGATTGACTCGAACAAACGGGTGATCTACGATGCCTCTATCGATATGGAGCTGTTCCGCGTGCGTCCGACCACTCGACGAGCGACTGCCAGTCCATCGTCTGCATCCGGGGTGTACGGGCAGGCGCGCACAGGAAATCGGGTTGCAGAGGCACAGAAATTGGCTGCCGAGGCTCATGTCGAGTTCATACGTGGACACCTTCAAGATGCGCTCAGGCTTTGCAAGTCGGCGCAGGCACTTGATCCGCGCAACGTGCAGGCGAGTATTATCCTTGGAGATGTATATAGAATTCAGGGCCGTGTTGATGAAGCGATTGTAAATTATACAATCGCAGCTCAGCTCGACCCCAGAAATATGGAAATTCAGGCGAAACTGACACGGCTTGCCAGACAGGGCGGCACTTCTAGTGTGAGTACGCCGAGTGGCAGCAGTGATCGATTCCTGTATTTTCGCACGGGGTTGGATCTGATCGCAGCGTCTATTGCTACGTTTATGTTCGTGCTTCTGTCGATGAGTCCAGGAACACCGATATATTGGTTGCAGAATATCTCCATCATCAACACATGGAGTCCGACTCTCGTAACCGCACTGCTTGTCATCGGCGTTATGATCGGGCTTATGTTGAGTATCGATGGCTTTGTTCAATCGCTTGATGAAGAGATGATTTTTCCGGCAGTTAGAGCGCAACATGGATTGAGGCCGATCAGTTATCCGATTGGTTTAATCATGATTGTGCTGAATGTTTTTAGCTTTTATCTGGCGTCAGTTACGTATATACTAATCTCTATCGTGGAAGACGACTTCTCCAAATCAGTGATTAGTGCATTGTTAGCGACTTTTGTCTTAGTGCTGCTCGCATCCATTGTGTATGCGCCTGGCAGATTACAGGTTTTGAGCTTTGGTGGGAATCTAGTATTTCCCGCAGTATTATTTGGTTGGGCTATCGGGGATTTTCTGCGTCCCGGATCTTGATTAGTGGTCGAATAGGGGATGGATTTTGAACGGAAAAAAGGTTACTGCTGTAAGTCTGCTTCAGAATAAGCAGAAGGGAATTAAAATAACAGCCCTTACGGCATACGATTTCTCGACTGCATGCCTGCTCGACGAAGCAGGAATCGATATCGCGCTGGTAGGCGATTCGCTTGGCATGGTCGTTTTGGGCTATGATAGCACAATTCCGGTGACTATGGATGATATGCTGCATCATACAAAAGCTGTCGCAAGAGGGATCAAACGGGCTATGGTGCTGGCTGATATGCCTTTTATGAGCTACCAGATAAGCACTGCACAGGCAATGGAAAACGCTGCCAGACTGATTCAGGAAGGTGGTGCGCATGCCGTTAAACTGGAAGGTGGACGTCCTGTTGCAGAAGCCGTTAGCCGGATAGTGGCTTCCGGCATACCTGTTATGGGCCACCTGGGTATGACGCCGCAGTCTGTGCATAAATTTGGCGGGTTCAAGGTGCAAGGTAAGACGGAATCTGATGCAGAGGACATAGTTGCAGACGCTAAAGCACTCGAAGCTGCCGGTGTCTTCGGGATCGTGCTTGAACTGATTCCTGCGGAACTCGCGCGGCAGGTGACGGAATCAGTGGCTGTGCCGACGATTGGTATTGGTGCAGGCCCGTGCTGCGATGGGCAGATGCAGGTGGTGAACGATATCCTGGGTCTGTACGGGGCGTTCCAGCCAAAGCATGCGAAGCGATACGCAAGCCTTTCGAATGAGATAGAGTCGGCTTTTCACAGTTACGCTGACGAAGTCAGGAGTGGAGTCTTCCCATCCGAGCAAAACAGTTTTTAATATAGTTGAGTCCCAGCAACTGGAAAGTATAATATGCAAACAGTACATACAATCAGCGATACCAAATCTATAATAGCTCAGGCCAAGCGAGACGGAAAGACCATCGGATTGGTGCCTACCATGGGGTATTTCCACGAGGGGCATCTTTCTCTTATGCATCAGGCAAGGGCCGAGAACGACTTCGTGGTGGTCAGCATATTCGTTAACCCGATGCAGTTTGGACCGAGCGAAGATCTCGATGCGTATCCTCGTGATTTGAATCATGACTCAAAAATGGCTGAGGATGCAGGCGTTGATCTGATATTCAACCCTATGCCGGAAGAGATGTATCCCGATGGATTCCATACCAGCGTGTATGTGGATAAACTGACTGAGGGTCTTTGCGGCGAATCAAGGCCAGGCCATTTCAAGGGTGTCACGACTGTCGTGCTCAAACTTTTCAATATCGTCGGGGCCGACCGGGCGTACTTTGGGCGGAAGGATTACCAGCAATTGACCGTGATCCGGCGAATGGTCGCCGATCTGAACGTGCCGATTCAGATCGTGCCAATGCCTATTTTCCGTGAACCTGATAAACTGGCTATGTCGTCACGCAATATCTTCCTGAGCCCTGAAGAGCGCCGTGCGGCACTGGTGCTGAGCAAGTCGATCGAGTATGCGCAGTCGCTGGTTCTCGGCGGCGTTACACGCGCACACGAGCTTGGTCTGCGAGTGGTGGAATTCATCAGCAAAGAGCCGCTTGCGCAGATTGATTACGTGTCGATTGTCGATCCGGATACGCTGGACAACGTCACGGAAATCAACGACGAGGCGGTGCTTGCGCTGGCCGTTCGCATCGGCAAGACGAGGCTAATCGACAATGCGTTGCTGAAACGATAGAGATTCAGCAACGTAATATGCTATAATGCGGTGATTTGCCGCAATGTATTCAATAGATGGCGAGGAACAGATGGCTATTAGATATTTCAATACCCTTACAAGAGAAAAAGATGAATTCAAGCCCATTTCCGGTATGCATGTGGGCTTGTATACGTGCGGGCCGACGGTATATGACTATGCCCATATCGGCAACTGGCGCACGTATCTGTTCGAGGACATTCTGCGCCGCCACCTGGAGTACAGAGGGTTTGTCGTCAAGCATGTCATGAACATCACAGATGTGGACGACAAGACCATCCGAGGAACCAAGGCCAAGGGTATTACCCTTGATGAATATACCGAACCATTTATAAAGGCTTTCTTCGAAGATAGAGATGCATTGGATGTTGAGGCTGCCAGCGAGTATCCAAGGGCGACACGTCACGTTTCAGAGATGGTGGCGATCATCAAAGTCCTCATAGACAAGGGCATCGCTTACAAGACTGAAGATGGCTCGATCTATTATGATATCACGAAATTTCCAGGATATGGCAAGCTGTCTCACTTCAGGATCGAAGAGCTTAAAGCGGGCGCGCGCGTCAAATCCGACGAGTACGAGAAGGCTCAGGTGTCCGACTTTGCGCTTTGGAAAGCATGGGACGAGGTTGACGGCAACGTCTTCTGGGAGACAGAGCTTGGCAAAGGCAGGCCTGGCTGGCATATAGAGTGTTCTGCCATGAGTGCAGAATATCTTGGTCAGCCGTTCGATTTGCACACTGGCGGGGTGGACAATATTTTCCCCCACCACGAGAACGAGATCGCGCAGTCCGAGGGTGCGATGGGCAGGAAATTTGTGAACTACTGGATGCACTCCGAGCATCTGCGAGTGGATGGCCGAAAGATGAGCAAATCGCTGGGGAATTTCTATACTCTCCGCGATGTTGAGGCCAAAGGGTACGACCCAATGGTGTTCAGGTACCTGGTTATGGGTGCTCACTACCGATCCAAGCTTAACTTTACTTGGCAGGCAATGGAGACCGCTAAAACCACCATAGCAAATCTCTACGAGTTCATGGGGCGTCTTGACAGAGAGAATTCGACGGGGCTTGACGATGCCGTGCAGCGAGCGACGGTCGCTTTCGGCGAGGCACTCGACGACGATCTCAATACCCCGATGGCACTGGCCGCCGTCTTTGGTCTCGTAAAAGAGGTCAATATCCACGGCAAGGGAGGCCGCGAAGTCTTCGATGCAATGGTCAGTTTCGATCGTGTGCTTGGGCTTCGACTTGCAGAAAGAGCAAAATCCGTCAGCGTGGAAGTTCCAGAAGAGATCGAGAAGCTCCTGTCCGAGCGCGAGCAGGCACGCAAAAGCCGCGATTTTGCGGCAGCAGATCGTTTGAGAGATGATATTATCGCAGCTGGTTATGTAATCGAGGACACACCGCAAGGGCCCAGGGTCAAGCCTGCATAGTATGAGATACAACTCGGTTGTCGAATACTATGGCTCTATACGCTTTCTTGTGGGCGAGGGGGGCCGCTTATCCCGGGTAGTCCGCAGGGCGACTTCGTGTTTTGTTGCTGTGAATTCATTCGCACGGGAGTATAAAAAAGCATTTACGCAACCAGATACAATTCGGTTGTCAAACAAAACAAAGGATTCGGAGCTTGGCCCCGAATCCTTTGCTGCTATTTAGAGTGAACTTCCGCAAAACGTTCGAATGATCTATCCCATGTTTTTTCAACTTCATCCGTGAACGCACAAGCCGGGAGTTGATTAACGGCCAGGTGATAGTGCAGGCATTCGCAACAATTACCTTTTCGAGGGCATCCGGGGTATGTGCAGTTGCAGGCATCTATGTTGCTCTTTGCGTTCGAACATGACATCGTTTACTGCTCCTATTAACTAATTCAATGTTGATGATTATAACACAAAGTAACCACGCGTGCAACATGAATTTTGTGAATTAGCAGGTGTTTTTAGCCCATTGTACATCTGATGCTATGCTTGCCATCAGTGAATACTGGCAGCCTGTTGCATTCAACCAGTTTTCCATCGACCTCAATATGCTTGATTCCATGCTGCACATGATCAGGATTTACCACCTCAATCTCATAGGATGCACCCCCTGAGAACTGCCTCGCGATTTTGAATCCGTTCCACTTCGCTGGTATGCATGGGTCTATGACTAGTCCATCGTAGGAAGGCTGAACTCCGAGGATATAAGTGACTTGCCTCACCGAACGTCGGTTGATCCGGGCTTATCACTTATTCCGAATAGACATAAGGCTCCATACGGTAAATATCAGGATCGTATGCCTGATTCATCGGGGCTGTCTTTGTGAAGTATTCGTACGCACGATCTCCGTTACCCAGCAGGCACTCTCCCAGAATGGCCCAACCGGCAACATGATTGAAGATTCCGGCATTTTCTTTCTTTCCAGGTACGCAACGGGTGGCAAGTCCGACGCCCATGTCTAACTTTGTATAGGCTGGCGTCAAAATCTTAGGCTCTCTCGGTGTGTTCAGCATTCGATATGCAGAATCCATGGCCATTCGACCGCGCGCGTCTCCACCCATGACGGCACTCATAGAAATCCGGCTTCTTTGCGACGGGTTGCCAGCTTAGTAACCAGTATTCGCCGTCTTCAACATCGCGCAGATACACGTACCTGCCCGGGCGATCGCATGGGAGTGGGTTGTATCGTAGGCGAGTGATACGTGAGTCCTTGGGGCAGGTGTAGAAACTGAACCCGCCGCCGGTGTTTGTCACAAGGCCTGTATACCGGGCATTCGATATGTAATTCACCCACGGCGCGGGGGTATCCGGCCGGGTGATGACAAATTCTCTACCATCTTCAGGAAAATATCCGTACTTATCCAAACTCATTTTTTTCTCCTGATTCGAGCTTAACGCCGAGTCTACTCTGGCAGTTCACACGATTTTTTCGGTAGCTTCAAGAGGCCAAACTTGACAGTCTCTTCCATGCTTGGTAGGATACCGTTAGTAAATATATACGGCGCATTGTGGGCCGTCAACGCTTATATCACAACAGGGGCAGATTATGGAACAAATTATTGGCACTCCAGAGGCCGAAAAGATAATTGAAGAGACCATTGATAAATATACCGAATACGTAAATCCCAGCCTGACCAATTTGATGCGTTTCGCGGGTTTCGGCGATGTAGAGTACGATGCAAGCGGGCTCATAGTGAGAGACTACTCTGGCAATGAGTACATCGACTGCCTGGGCGGGTACGGGGTATTCAGCCTGGGACATAAGCATCCTGAGGTAGTTGCAGCTGTTCATGACCAACTGGACAAAATGCCGCTGTCATCCAAGCTGTTTTTCAACAAACCTCTTGCTGATCTTGCTGAAATGATTGCGAAAATTGCGCCGGGCCGTCTACAGTACAGCTTCTTTTGCAGCAGTGGTGCAGAGGCCGTCGAGGGTGCCCTCAAAGCTGCTCGAATGTATACTAAGCGCACGGAGTTTATCTCCACGATCGGTGGATTCCATGGTAAGAGTCTGGGGTCGCTTAGTGCGACCGGACGAGAGATCTACCGTGAGCCATTCCAGCCACTCATTCCTGGCTTTACGCATGTGCCGTTCAACGATATAGCTGCTATGGAGAATGCGATATCAGATAAAACGGCGGCGGTGATAGTCGAGCCTGTCCAGGGCGAAGGCGGAATCAGGGTTCCGTCAGCTGATTATTTGCCCAAAGTCAGAGAACTCTGCACGAAGCACGGCGCTGTTCTCATAGTCGATGAGGTACAGACCGGTATGGGCCGAACGGGAAAGATGTTCGCGTCCGAGCACTGGGGCGTCGAGCCGGATATCATCACGATTGCGAAGGCACTCGGTGGCGGTGTTATGCCCATAGGAGCTTTCGTCGGCACACCCGAGATTTGGGATGCGATGTTCCGCGAGAACCCGATGATGCACACGTCGACTTTCGGCGGCAACGAACTTGCATGCAGAGCTGCAATTGAGGCGATCAACGTCACCCTCCGCGACGATCTCCCGTCGAAGGCGGGCGTTCTGGGCGAGTATTTCATCGGTGGATTGGAAACCATAAAGGTGAAACATCCGAAGGCCCTTTCGGAAGTACGAGGCCTTGGATTGATGATTGGTGTGGAATTTACCCATGAGGACATAGGTGAACTCGTTATCGCCGGGCTGTCACGGCGGGGCGTAATCGCGGCCTACACGTTGAACAACCCAAAGGTGATTCGATTCGAGCCGCCGCTCATCATCACATCTGCAGATATCGACAACGTTATCGTAGCTTTTGATGAATCGGTTGCAGAAGCCCTCGAGATGCTCGAAGGCATCGTTTAAGCAACATTTGCTAATATGGTTCTTGAAACGCCCCTTCCAGCTTGTCGCGGGAGGGGCGTCTTTGATATAATTAGACGATTATGGATGCTCATACACTCAAAGTTCTCGAGTTCAACTCGATCATCGCTATGCTACGCGAGCGCACAGCCTGCGCGCTCGGAGACGAATTCGCTCGCGAGCTGGAACCAAGCGTTGATCTATTTACCATAAAAGAGGCCCAGAGCGAGACGAGCGAGGCGGATAAGATCATTCGCGAAGATGGTAATCTGCCTCTTGGCGGAATACATGATATTCGCATGCAGGTCACTAAATCCAGTCTCGATGCCAAACTTGAGCCATCAGAGCTGATAAGTATTGCGGAAACACTGCTGTCCGGTCGAAGGCTTAGGGCTTTCATACTGAAACGCGCCGAGAAATGTCCCCGTCTGACACGCATCGCCACGAACATCGGGCAGTTCCAGCGCCTTGAGGATGAGATCAACAACGCTGTCAGCGAGAATGGCGAGATCAGAAGTACCGCGAGCCCGGAACTCGCTCGCGTGAGAAGCAAACTCAAAACTACACACTCACGGCTGGTGGAGCGGCTTCACTCGATCATCGGGTCGGCGGAATTCCGCACGATCGTTCAGGATCCCGTGGTCACCCAGCGCGGAGATAGATATTGCATTCCGGTAAAGTCGGAGCACCGCTCACAGTTCCCAGGAATTGTTCACGATAGCAGCGCCAGTGGTGCGACGGTCTTCGTAGAACCGGCTTCGGTCGTGGATATGGGTAACGATCTGAAAGAGCTGGCCCTTAAAGAGCAGCAGGAAGTCGAGAAGATTCTGCGCCGACTGACAGGTATGGTCCGCGCCGCGTCGAGTGAGATTCTGATCACTCTCGATTCGCTTGGCAGGCTGGATTTCGCCTGTGCGAAGGCACGGCTGAGCGGTGACATGGACGCGTCCGAGCCTGAGCTGAACCGTGACGGCAGGGTTGACGTTCGCAGAGCTCGGCATCCCCTCCTGAAAGGCGATGTCGTTCCGATAAACATAGAGCTTGGCACCCGTTTCAAGGCTCTTCTCATTACCGGCCCGAACACTGGCGGCAAGACGGTTACGCTGAAGACGATCGGCCTTGTCACATTGATGGCTCAGAGTGGGTTGCATATTCCGGCGCTCCCAGGCGGCGAAGTAGCCGTTTTTGACCAAATTTATGCAGATATCGGGGATGAACAGAGCATTCAGCAATCGCTGAGTACTTTCTCGTCTCATCTTACGAATATAGTTAAGATACTGGATCGAGCCGGGCGTAACTCGCTGGTACTCCTTGACGAAGTTGGGGCAGGTACCGATCCTGCGGAGGGTGCCGCACTCGCACAGGCGATTGTGGATACCCTTGTAGACAGCGATGCCAGAACGGTGGCAACGACCCATTATGCCGAACTGAAAGAGTATGCCTTCGTTCGTGAGGGCGTAGAGAATGCAAGCGTCGAATTCGATGTGCAGACCCTGAAGCCGACATACAGATTGATGATCGGTGTGCCGGGAAGCAGCAATGCCTTTGCCATCGCATCGCGGCTCGGGTTGCCGGATGAAGTCATTCACAGAGCACAAGACGCCATGCGCGGTGGATCGACATCCGAGGACGTCCTCCGGAAGATCGAGGAGAGCCATCGGGTCGCATCCGAACGGGAGCAGGTCGCCGAGCGTGCATCGAAGGATGTGGAAACCCTGAAGTCGCTGTATGAAGACCAGTTGGACGAGATTGAGGCACTCCGCAGGGAGATGCGCCAACAGCTTGCAACCGAGATAGAACGTCGTGTCCGCGAGCGAATGGATGATATCGATGAAATCGTTCAATCGCTGAAGAAAGACAGTGGCGATCAGAAAAAGTTTCAACAGGGCAGGGAACGATTCAGCCGCCGGGTTAAAGAGATTCGGCGTGAAGTTGAAGAAATTCTCCCTGATCTCCCTGTGGAAAAAGTGGAATCAGGCGTGCCCAAAGCCGGCGATCGGGTGAAGGTCACTTCGTTTGGTGTAGAGGGCGAACTCCTAAACAATCCGGGCGATGGCGAAGCTGTAGTCATGGCCGGCTCGCTGAAGATTACAGTTCCTTTTGACCAGGTGCGGCTTGTGTTTCGCCCGAAAGCGGGAAAGAAATCACGCAAGCAGGAAGGCCCTTCGGAATCCGTGAGGATCGCGTCATCGAAGGCTGTCAATATCTCGCCTGAGTTGAAGTTGATCGCGCAGAGAGCAGAGCAGGCGTTGATGAACCTGGATAAGTATATGGATGATGCTTATCTTGCTGGAATATCATCCGTTCGTATTATCCATGGCAAGGGAACAGGCGCCCTGAGAATGGCTGTCTGGGATTTTCTGAAGAACCACTATGCCGTGAAATCCTACCGTCTGGGAGATGCCGACGAGGGCGGTGCGGGTGCGACCGTCGTGGAGTTTAAGGATCGGTAATCCGTCTCAGCCTCATTACTTCAATTTTATATATATTTGCCAAGGTGGCATTTTATATAAAATGGCTTGCTCTATAGGCCATTTTTAATTAACAAGATAATCTAATAGAATCAAAGGAGAGTTGTGCATGTCCGAGTATTCACCAGAGCTCATTCGCAATCTGGAAGATAAAGCTGTAGAGATGCGGAAAGACATAGTGATCATGGTTGGCGAGGCAGGATGCGGCCACCCAGGCGGATCCCTGTCGTCAGCAGATATCCTTGCAGCCCTGTATTTCCATGTTATGCGACACGACCCCAGCAACCCAGGAATGGAGAGCAGGGATAGATTCATACTGAGCAAGGGGCACGCAGCGCCGGTATTGTACGCTGCGCTCGCAGAGGCGGGCTATTTCCCGAAAGAAGAAATCAAGACATTACGTACTATCAACAGTCGCTTGCAGGGTCATCCTGACAAGAAGAAAGTTCCCGGAGTAGATTTCAGCACCGGCTCGCTGGGACAGGGCCTTTCAGGCGCAGTCGGAATGGCAATGGCCGGCAAGCTGGATAAGAAAGATTATCGAGTATTTGCTGTCGTTGGCGATGGTGAGTCACAGGAAGGTCAGATTTGGGAAGCAGGAATGGCTGCCGCTCACTACAAACTTGACAATCTTACCGCTATCACTGACTGTAATCGTCTCCAGATCGATGGTTCGGTCAGCGACGTAATGGGCGTCGAGCCTCTTACTGATAAGTGGAGAGCGTTCGGCTGGAATGTCATCGATATCGATGGTCATGATATGGCACAGATTCTGGATGCGCTGTCGTCTGACCGAAAAGTCGAAGGCAAGCCTACTATGATCATCGCTCGCACCATCAAAGGCAAGGGCGTAAGTTTCATGGAGAATGCTTGTGCATGGCACGGCACGGCCCCTAACAAGGATCAGGTTAAACAGGCGCTCTGCGACCTGGCTTACGATTAAGGATCGAATATGGCGCTCGAACAGATAGATAAGGAAACCCTGGTATTGGCCAGTAAAAAGGTGATGGAGAATTCGTATGCACCGTACAGTAACTTCAAAGTCGGAGCAGCGGTTCTTTGCACTGATGGCCGGATTTACTGTGGATGCAATGTAGAAAACGCATCATATGGCCTCACTGTCTGCGCTGAACGCACGGCTACATTCGCGATGGCCTGCGAGGGCGGTCGCAAGATTCGAGCGATTGCCATTTCGAGTTCGACCGGCAAGCCGGTGTTTCCATGTGGTGCATGTCGGCAGGTGCTTGCAGAATTCGCGCCTGCTGAAGATGACCTGTACGTTTACCTGGCTTCCGATCAAGGTGTTTTAACTTATACGCTGGCGGAACTTTTACCCCATGCGTTTACATTAATTAAGACTTAGTTAGAGGAGAAATCGATGGCTCAAAAGATAGCTACTAGAGATGCTTATGGGCAAGCGCTCGTAGAGTTAGGGAATACAAATCCGAATGTTGTAGTCTGTGATGCAGACCTTGCCAAAGCGACTAAAACTAATCTATTTGACGCCGCATTCCCGGATCGTCATTTTGACTTCGGGATCGCGGAGGCGAATATGGTGACTGCCGCAGCCGGTATGTCAACCTGCGGAAAGATACCATTCGTAAGTACATTCGCAATATTTGCCAGTGGACGAATCTGGGAGCAGATCAGAATGTCAGTCTGCTATCCCGAATCGAACGTTAAAGTAGTTGCTACCCATGGCGGCATCACTGTTGGTGAAGACGGCGCGTCTCACCAGGCGAACGAGGATATCGCGATCATGCGTGCGCTTCCTAATCTGACCGTTATCGTGCCGGCAGACGGCGTCGAGACAAAGAAGGCTGTACATGCAATCGCTGCATACAAGGGCCCTGTTTACATGAGGCTGGGTCGCTCAGGCGTTCCGGTGATTTTTGATGAGAGCTATGACTTCCAGATCGGCAAGGCTGTCGTAATGCGCGAAGGTACCGATGTTTCCGTGTTCGCATGCGGAATCATGGTCGCCGCCGCACTTGAGGCCGCCGAGGCGCTCAGCGCAGAAGGCATCTCCGCCGAAGTTGTGAACGTCGCAACCATCAAGCCGCTTGATACAGAAGCTATACTTGCCTCAGTAAAGAAGACAGGATGTGCAGTCTCTGCCGAGGAGCACAGCATTATCGGCGGATTGGGTGGGGCTATCTCAGAGACGCTGGTCGCAGCTTTCCCTGCACCAATGGAGAAGGTCGGCATAAAAGATACGTTCGGCGAATCCGGCGAATCATCCGCTCTTTTGAAGAAGTACGGTTTGACCTCCGATGATATCGTGAAAGCGGCCAAGGCTGCTATTAAACGCAAATAAGGAGTAAAAGTACATGGCACCAAAGGCAATCCAGTTTGGCGCTGGAAACATAGGACGAGGATTTTCCGCTCAACTTTTCACAGAGTCGGGCTACGAAGTCGTATTCGTCGATGTAGTTGATGAGGTTGTTCAGCTTATCAATGAGCGAAAGAGTTATCCTGTAGAGATCGTTGGTGACGGTGCACAGACCGTAATCATACGGCATGTGCGGGCGGTAGATGGCAAAGACAAAGATGCTGTTGCCCAGGAAATCATGGAAGCATCGCTTGTCTGTACGGCTGTCGGTGTCAATGTGCTCAGGCACGTTGCCCCTTCGATCGCACTTGGGATAAAACTTCGTGCAGATGCGGGTATAAGTGAACCATTGAATATAATCATCTGCGAAAATCTGCTCAATGCATCTGACATACTGCGAAACTACATTCTGGCGCAACTTCCGCCGGAATACGAGGGCTATGTTCGGTCGAATATAGGGTTCGTAGAGTCTGTTGTAAGCCGGATGGTGCCTGTTATGACTGCCGCGCAGAGGGAGCGAGATCCTCTTCTGGTAGTTGTGGAAGCGTACAAAAAGTTGCCTGTCGACCGCCGAGGTTTTATCGGTGAGATTCCGGACGTGGTGGGTTTTCAGCCATATGATAATTTCGAGGGTTATGTAGAGCGCAAACTGTTTACACATAATCTGGGGCATGCTGCAAGTGCATATCTCGGCCGTCTTAGAGGGCATTCATACATATGGCAGGCCATCGCCGATCCGATAGTCAATTCAGCAGTAAAAGAAATACTGGTTGAGACAGGTAAGGCTCTGATAGAAAAATGGGGATTCACTCAGGAGCAACATCAGGAGCATATCGATGATCTGCTGAACCGCTTTGGAAACGTTGCTCTTGGCGATACGGTTGCACGCGTAGGCCGGGATCCCATAAGGAAGCTTGGACCAAACGATCGAATCATCGGTGGCGCAAAGCTTGCCGTTCAGTACGGCATCTCGCCGGAGAAAGTGTCGTTCGCTGCAGCAGCGGCCCTTATGTACGATGAGCCGAACGATCCTGCCTCGGTTAAGTTACAGGCCATGATTCAAGAAGAGGGAGTTAAGCAGGTTCTGCAGAATGTTAGCGGCATAGATCCCGAGTCCGAACTCGCTACAATGATAATCGACCGATTGAATATACTGAAATCGGGTCGGTGGCAAGAATAAGCAACTTAGGGCAAATAGAGTTAAATTGTAAAAAAGGAGAATCATTAATCATGACGTACATGTTGAAAGAGATCCACGAGCAACCGGAAATACTTGAAAAGCTGGTTGCCCTCGAATACTCAAATGTACAGACATTAGCTAATGCAATGAAGGAGCGAGGCATTGAGCATATCAGTGTCGCTGCTCGCGGAACCTCGGATAACGCAGGAACGTTCGGCAAGTATTTACTGGAAATACTAGGCGAAACAGTGGTATCGCTTGCTGCACCATCGGTTTTTACTCTTTACCATGCAAAGTTGAACCTCAACAAAACGCTCATGCTGGGCATATCTCAATCCGGTGAATCAACCGATGTTATTGAGATGGTCAAGCAGGCTAAAGCGATGGGTGCACTGACTGCCGGCATAACTAACGTATCCGATTCTACCCTGGCCCGTACCGCCGATTTTACACTTTATTGCCATTCGGGTGCTGAGAACAGCGTCGCTGCTACAAAGACATATACGGCGACTCAGGCGGTTATTTACTTGCTTGCCAGTGCGTTGACAGGGAAGCCTGAAATGCTCGACGACCTGAAATCGGTGGCAAATGCCATCAGAGGCGTATTTAGCATGGAGGAACAAATCGCTCAGACAGTAGAGCGCTACAGATACATGAACGAATGCATGGTGATTGCCAGAGGTATCAATCAGGCAACATGCCAGGAAGCTGCTCTCAAATTAGCGGAGACCTGTTATGTAGTTGCCAAGCCGTACTCCGGCGCAGATGTTCAGCATGGCCCAATCGCCACCGTCAGTGAGGGATTCCCGGTCTTTATGTATGCTCCTCCAGGCAAAGCTTATACATCGATGCTGGAGCTGACCGATAAGTTCAAGGCCAACGGCGCTGAGCTGATTATTATATCCACAGAAGATGAGATCCTTGCCAAGGCCAGAACTCCTATAAAACTGCCAGTATCAGTAGATGAGATCTACAGCCCGCTGGTCTACATAGTTGTCGGTCAACTGTTCGCACAGTATTTGTCAATCAGCAAGGGATATAACCCTGATGCCCCAAGGAGTCTTAAAAAAGTAACGCTGACAATGTAAGTGTTAACATGTAACTTAATGCTTCGGCGGCTTGCTGTCGAAGCATTATCCTGGTTGCATCGGAGAGGCTGATATGATTAACAAAGATAAGCTTGTACAGAGATTTCTGCACCTTGCGTCTATAAACAGTCCTACGTTTCACGAGAATGTCCTTGCAGATATCCTTGAAGCTGAACTTCACGGGTTGGGCTTCAATGTTCTCCGCGACGATGCAGGTATCAAGGCCGGCTCGGATACGGGCAGCCTGATCGCGACAAAGAAGGGCTCCGTCTCGGGCGGCACTCCGATACTGTTCAGCGCTCATATGGATACTGTTGTGGCGACGGATAAATGGGGCTATGTGATTGAGGATGGCGTGATAAGATCTGCCGGCGATACAATCCTGGGCGCCGACGATAAGGCCGGAATCGCTGCCATACTCGAAGCGCTGGAATACGTACACTTGAATAATATACCTCACGGCGATATTCAGGTTATGTTCAGCATCGCCGAAGAGACCGGTCTTTGCGGCGCGCGGTATCTCGATCTCAGCCTCATAACTTCCCGTTGCGCCTTTGTGTTCGATGTCGGCAAGCCTGTTGGATGCGTTACCGTATCTGCACCTTCCCACGATAACATAATCGCCAAAATCCATGGCAAGGCTTCCCATGCTGGTGCGAATCCTGAGGATGGCATCAATGCCATAGTTGTGGCGAGCAAGGCCATATCGAAGATGAACCTTGGCCGCATCGATCCGCAGACGACTGCTAACATCGGCGTCATCAGCGGCGGGACTGCGAGGAATATCGTGCCCGAGTATTGTGAGGTCAAAGGCGAGGCTCGCAGCCGAAACGCCGATAAGCTCAAGCTGCAGGTCGATCATATGGTAAAGGCCTTCGAAGATGCTGCCGCAGAGTTGGGCGCATCTGTCGACGTCGAAGTGAAGCGATCTTACGATGGATATCTGCTATCCGAGAAGGATGAAGTCGTCAGAATTGCACTTGAAGCGGCCAAGCAGGCAGGTATTGCGCCCGAAATGCATGAGACCGGTGGTGGCAGTGACGCTAATATCCTGAACATCAAAGGCCTGCCTGCAACGGTAATCGGCGTTGGGTACGAAAATGCACACGCCATCAACGAATGCATCGCCATTGATGATTTGGTGAAAGCTACGGATATGGCTCTGTCACTTATCAAGGTTGCTGCAGGACAGTAGTCTGGTCGAATTTACGTAGGGGAGGGGATGAACTCCCTCCCTAAACACGAGCGGCAGCATTTGCCGGCGCAGTGTGCGGAGAACGAGAGGTCATAATCTACAAATGCTCCACAGACGTTCAGGTAAAGTCCTGAGTATCGCCTCCGATTCCCCGCGTCGCAACGGCGTGCAGGAACTAATAGTCGAAATCGAGGGTGTAAATGCCCGTGCGATCAACTATATAGACCTGACTGGGCCAGCTTCCATTGGCGATCAACTCCTTCTAAACACAACCGCTGTCGGATTGAAACTCGGTACCGGCGGTGTCCATTTCGTCATCAGCAATCTCACCAATCCGACCGAAGAATGCGTGCACGCTCCCGGCCATATCATGAAGCTTCGTTATACCCCTGCCCAGAATTCCGTGCTATCGATAGAGGAAGATGCTAGCCCCGACAAATCGGCCATACATGCTTTTGAAAGTCTTTATGGTATGCCGGTAATCTGTTGTGAGCTGCACAGCCAGATCGCTCCGGCAGCGGCGGCGGTCAAGGCTTCGTCGAATTACGAACAGCGGATTGCCTACATCATGACCGATGGTGCAGCGCTCCCCGTAGGATTCAGCCGTATGGTGGCTGAACTCAGGGAAAAGGCGCTGCTGGATGTGACCATAACCTGTGGGCAGGCGTTCGGTGGGGAGATCGAGGCCGTCAACCTGTACACGGCGCTGATCGCTGCAAAGCAGGTGGCGAATGCAGACATATCGATTATCTGCCAGGGGCCTGGAAATACCGGAACCGGCTCTGAGTACGGGTTCTCCGGAATAGAGCAGGGCGAGTGCATAAACACGGTCAACATCCTTGGAGGTATTCCTGTCGTCGTTTTGCGTATGAGTTTCGCAGACGCCCGTGAGCGCCATCAGGGAATCAGCCACCATACGCTGACAATTCTGAACAAGATTGCGATAACACCAGCGCACATCCCTGTTCCGATATTGCCCGGTGAGAAGGCTCGTATCGTGGTCGATCAACTTCAAACTGTGGCACAAAAAGGCTTGCATAAGACTCGCATGGTTGATGGCGAAACAGGTCTTTCGGAACTGGCTCGCAGAGATGTTCGTATTAAGACGATGGGTCGTTCGGTGGATGAAGACAGAGAGTTTTTCCTTGCTGCCTCTGCAGGAGGTGTAATGGCCTCCGAACTCCGGCAATAACATTTGAATGGACTGGTAAAGAATGGATCTGACAGAGAGAACACTCGAATCGAAAGTGATATTCGAAGGCAGGGTAATCAACCTGCGAGTTGATACGGTCAGGCTCCCGGATGGCAATACATCCACACGCGAAATCATCGTGCACAGAGGGGCAGTCGCCGTAGTGCCGATGCTCGATCATGAGACAGTAGTCATGGTTAGGCAGTACCGGCAGGCGGCAGGGCGGACGCTCCTCGAGATCCCTGCAGGCGGGCTGGAGAAGGGTGAGGACCCATTCGACTGTGCGCGGCGCGAACTCGTCGAGGAGATAGGATACTATCCTGAGAAACTGACCAAAATGTTCCACTCCTATCTGGCACCTGGATACTCAAGCGAGATGATGCATACCTTTATGGCCGAAGATCTGAGCATTGACAAGGTGAACAGAGATCAGGATGAGTTCATAGAGATCGTAACGGTGAAACTTGAAGATGCGATCGGCATGATCCGAAGCGGTGAAATCGCCGATGCGAAGAGTATATGCGGTCTGCTGCAGGCTTCATGTTTCATCAATGGGCGCTGAATAACACAGGAGGCATAAGATGCTGATAATCGGGGAGAGAATCAACACTAGCAGGATGGCCATCGCACCGGCAGTTGAGAGCCGGGATGCGCAGTTTATCATAGACACCGCTCGAGCGCAGTTCGAAGCAGGCGCCGCTTATATAGATGCAAATGCGGGTACATTAGTCCACGAGGAGCCGGAAGCCCTCGAATGGCTTGTAAAGACTATTCAGGGCGCAGTTGATGTGCCGATTACCATCGACAGCCCGAATCCGGCAGCCATTGAGCGCGCGCTGAGAGTGCATAGCGGCCAGGCGATGATCAACTCGATCACCGCAGAGAAAGAGCGCTATGCCAACGTTATCCCGCTCGTAAAGGAGTATGGCGCCAAGGTTATCGCTCTTTCAATGAGCGACGCCGGTATGCCGGATGATGCAGCCGGACGCATCGCTGTGGCGAGGAATTTGATCGACAGGTTGACCGCAGATGGTGTGGCGCTCGACAATATCTACGTCGATCCGTTGATCTATCCTGTGGCGACAGGCCCTGAGAACGGGCTTGCGGCACTGGAGACAATCAGCACGATCATGCGAGAGTATACAGGCGTTCATACGGTTTGTGGACTAAGCAATGTATCTCATGGAATGCCGGTAAGGAAACTGCTCAATCAGGCGTTTCTTGTGATGTGCATGTCTGCCGGTCTGGACGCGGCGATCATCGATCCTCTCGATCAACGGCTGATGTCGCTGGTCTACGCATCCGAGGCCCTTCTGGGACGCGATGAATACTGCGTTGAATACCTTACCGCCGCCCGTGCCGGCAAGTTCGAGGGCGTCGTGTAGTGGGTTTGCGCAATCATGTGATGTGACTCCGGGGGCGGCTTAAAGGCCGCCTTCTGTGTTTGAGATTGGAGACTTTATGCTGCCACCCGGGTACGTATTAACTGGTCTGCTGATACTCATGCTGATTGTCATGATACCGCCACTGCTCAGTATACTATCGATTATAAACGTCAGGCGGAGTAAATCCTGTAATAAGAAACTGCTGATCGCTGCCGTGAGCGCAGACCTGATACTTGCAGGGTGTGCCATCGATGCGTGGCGCATCGAGCCAGGGACGCTCACGGTCACGCGAATACCGTCATACTCGATGAAAATTGCACCACAGACCCACGATTTGAAGATCGTCCACATCTCCGATATCCACTTTGAACGTGATACACCGCTCACTCAGTCCGTTCTGCGCGCCGTCTCGCGTGAACGCCCTGATCTAGTCGTTCTCACCGGCGATCTCTATCAGGAGCCGGAATACGATCGCCCGCAGTTCGACCGATTCTTCGCCAAATTATGTTCATTCGCCCCGACCTACTGCGTCACCGGATACGATCATGAACCCAGGCTCAGGGAGGCATCGCGTGGACGGGTGTCGATCGTCAATCATAAACCACAGCATCTGATAGTCAGGGGAACGAACATTGGCATAGTAGGGCAGTGGGCGAACAGGGAGCGGCCGTATCATGTTAGTCCTAACGAGTTAACCATCTACCTGAACCACACCCCGGATATGGCCGAGTACGCAGCGAGTCTTAACATAGACTGGTATTTCGCCGGACACACTCACGGAGGGCAGGTCCGTATACCGCTGTGGGGTGCTATCGTCACGAATGCCAAAACAGGCAAGCGGTATGAGTACGGCCGCTATAAGCTCGGAAACATGGACGCCTTCGTGACGCGCGGCATCGGCCTTGAACCTCGACCTGCGCCTCAGGTGCGTTTCCTGTGTCCGCCGGAAATCGTTGTGGTCACGATTAGCCGATGATCGAATAGCCCGGTTCCACGTGCGATTGTCTGGAATATTCTCGACATAACCCTTGTGTATTAAGCCATTAAGAATTATAATTTCAGGATGCGTATAATACGGAGGGGCTATGGATAACACTAAAACTTTACTCACCGAAGCTGCATGGATTTGGCTGGAAGGCGCTGAATGTCTTCCTCATCAGTATGTCTGCTTCCAAAAAAAAGCCCGTCTAGCTGAAATCGACTGCGATACATTTGCAGATATTTCCGTGGATTCAGATTTTATCCTGTACATAAACGGTGTCGAAGTTATCCGTGGGCAGTTCAGCGATTATCCTGAACGCAAGACTTATACCAGGGTGCGCATCGCGGATTTTCTTCAAACCGGCGATAACTTGATATCCGTACTGGCATACTACAGGGGAGAGGACTTTTCCGAGTATAGAAAGGGTATGCCTGGACTAGCGTTTGCCATGCAATCCGGCGATATCACTATAAGCAGCGATTGTACATGGAAGGCGCAGCGGCATCCGGCATTCAGATCCGGACCAATGCCGAGAGTGACCGGCCAAATGGGATTCACCGCTTGCTATGATGCACGTCTGGATACCGCATGGACATCGCTTGATTTGGGTAATGACTGGCCTGCTGCAAGCATACAGGCGATTGGCATAGATGGCTTCTGGGCAGACATAACAGAGCGTCCGGTTCAACCGCTTGATATCCTTCCTGAGGTGCCTGCTCGTATAGTAATGCAGGGGAGCATTCGGCGTAGTGAGTTCGAGGGCAGTGTTGCAAGTATTATGAGCCATGATTACCTTGTCAGCCTTACGCCTGCCGAAGTATTCGCTATGCCGCCTGCGCCTGCAGATTACACAGCGCATCCTGATACCGCCTCTGACTACATGCGCCTTCCTGATGATAGGTGGCTCGAGATGACACCATCATCGGATGCCTCTGATGGACGGTTTATCGTGCTGGATTTGGGAAGAGAAGAGGTCGGTCTACTTAGCCTGTGTGTCGACGCCCCGGCAGGAACTGTGCTGGATATTGCGCATGGAGAACACCTCGATGATGGCCGTGTACGTATGTTTGTGGGCGGCAGAAACTTTGCTGACAGGTATATCTGCCGTGATGGTATCAACCGATTTATACTGCCTTTTCGGCGAATAGGCGCCAGATACATAGAAGTGCATTTCTCGTGCTTTGATCGGCCGGTGAAGCTCAATTACATAGGGCTCAAACCGACTATTTTGAACGTTGACGATATCGGAAGTTTCCACAGTAACGACCGTCTTGCCAATAGAGAATACAATGTCGCCAAGCGCACCCTCCGCCTCTGCATGCACGAGCACTATGAGGACTGTCCATGGAGAGAACAGGCGCTGTATGCGTTTGATTCTCGAAATCAGGCATTGTATGGCTACTATGCTTTCGGAAACTATGATTTCGCGGCTGCATCCTTCGATTTGCTGGGAAGAGGCATTCGTGACGATGGCCTGCTGGAACTGTGTGCCCCTGCTCGCATCCCGATCACAATTCCGATCTTCAGCCTTGTCTGGATTACGGAAGTGGCAGAGCATTGGCTATATAGTGGAACCAGCGTTTTGTTTGATACCTTTAGCAGTCAGATAGATTTTATGCTGGATATGGCCTGTTCCAGATTTGATGCATCCACCGGCCTGTATGCGGCACCCGCCGGTGACGATATCTGGCAGTTTTATGAGTGGATGGATGGTCTCGCAGGCCCGATCGGCGGAGAGGCTATCGGTAGCAGGCTTGATGCGCCATATAATCTGTTCCTTCATGAATCGCTGGGTAGTTACATATGGATGCTGAATCAGAGCGGGCAGGCAGACAAGGCTAACGAGTTAATAGTCCGCCAGAAAGAACTTGGTGTCGCAATCTTCAATGCGTTTTGGAATCGTGAAAAGAATGCATTGTCGACTTACCTTCTTGACGGCACGCAGACCCATTTCTCCGATCTGGTACAAGTGCTTGCACTGCATCAGGAAATACTGCCCGGCTCGGTTATTCCGCGTGTGCTGGAGGGTATTTACTCGGATGCGTTTTCCCCTATGACACTGAGCAGCAGGTTATATGAAATATTGGCGCTGATGGCTTCCTGTCCCAGTGCAAGGTCGTTCGCCGACACCCGGATTCATACGGACTGGGGTGACATGCTTTTTCAGGGTGCGACCAGCTTCTGGGAGACGGCACGGGGAGGGGATGATTTTGACCTTGCCGGTAGTTTATGCCATGGGTGGAGCGCCCTTCCGGTTCTCTATCTTGGCGCATATGCGCTGGGCATCTTTCCGTTGGAACCGGGATTTGGTAAATTTGCAATCAGGCCGTTCCCCGGCAACCTGTATAGCGCAAAAGGAACCGTACCGACACCTGCAGGGCCAATCCATATGGAGTGGATCAGGAATGACGATGGCCTGATAGTTAAAGTTGATGGCCCTGAATCTCTCAGCCCTCATGTTGAATCTCTGCCTGAAGCTCCGATCGCCAAGTTATTATGGAACGGCAAAGCGATGATATAGCGGTCGTATACGAAGCGACAGAAACAGAGTAGGCGCATTATCTGACATCCCTGAGTATTATTACTCGGGGATGTCTTGCATATAGTCCACCATGCATGCGATGGTTTGTAAGGAGAAACATAAATGAGTATCACTTAAAGCCAAAAGAAAAAATACGTTGGCAGTCCATATAGCTGATGGAAGAAAATAATATTGTTGCTAACATTTTTTACCTATACTCGCATCCCTTAGTGTTGACGAGAGAATGTTTTACGGTGCAATTGCAGGTAACTGCCATCGATTTGTCCCATCTGTGCTCGACTTCCACTTTATTTGTTGTTAATCATAGGGAACACCAAGAGAACAATCATGCCGCGTCAAACTTAGCGTATGATTGTTATTGCTGATGAGGAGTCACGATCAAACAGGTGACATCGGCGGTCGATCAGCTTGGCAAGGAGCGATCATTCTCTGAAGTCTTCGGATGGCTCTGGTGGGCAGGTGAGCTTCTTCCATCGTAAATGGATCGGGGACTGGCAGGCGGCGCTTGGCATAAGTTTTATCAACCATCACTTATCGCTGTATTCCATGCGAGGAGAGCGCAAACGGGATTATCCAGCAAACCTGTTCTATCAGCAGCCCTGGTGGAGCGAAGAGCGAGGCCTGGCAGATTACTTCGCCCGGCTCTGTGCCGCAGTCAGCGAGGGTAAGCGCCAGGTAGATATACTGGTGATACAACCTTTGAAGGAAACCGGCTCAAAATCGGCGCTCACAGCTACGGATGCGTGCTGGTGCCTCCTGCCATGAATCTCAAATCGTCCACAATAGACCTTTTAGCAGAGTATCTAAAGGCTGGCGGAAAGCTGATATTCAGTGGAACGGTACCTGACCGTATCAACGGTGTCTTATCTGATATTGTATTCGATGGAGCAGCAGAGGTACCCTCAATCGAGGATGCCATAGAGCTTATCTGCATCTGATCGTAAACACGAACGAGAAACGGGAAGTCAGGGCAAAAATTACTATCCCTGATGGAGAGAATGGACTAGCTGTATTCGATATCGGTTCTGGATAACGGAAGGAAAACCTTTCAACGAACTGCGTAAGATAGGCATCGATGATCTGCATATGGATGCCGCCACAATCCGGCAAAACCACGGCGTTGCGCTGGAAATCAAGAGAGAACTGGAGCATCTTAGAGCAGAATCGGCTGTTTATCACAGGCAGGATTACGATGAATTCATTTGGTCAGCATCCATGATAGCGGCAGTTAACAAATATGCCTTACTTATAATCGGCGAGGCAATAGGTGTCCCGGAAGAGTTGGCATCTGAATTCGAGCGGTTATACAACAGGTATGCACAGCTTTGGCGTCGAAGGAACAAAGAGTCGGAGTTGTTCCGTATACGAGAGGTAATACTGCAAGCATCCAGGCAGATTCGTGAATGCGCAGGTTAGCGCGATAAGGCGGTTGGTCAGAGTGGCGTTGGAGTGGTGCCAGGTGTAAACAAGCCTGGCATCGGGCGCGAAAATAAAACTGGTGGAGCAGAAGGGAATCGAACCCTCGACCTCGTCCGTGCGAAGGACGCGCTCTCCCAACTGAGCCACTGCCCCACTCGAACGTGATTATAACAGATTCTTACGCCTATAGTCAAGGATAAACAGCAGTATATGCAGAATTCCGTCGAGTTGGCGGAAGTGAAGTGTCCCTTCGCACAGCTGAATTAGGCGATCATATATCTCATTTCGTGCGGCCAAGCCATGCCAAAAGCAGCATGATCAATCCAAAAACAAAGATGACCGCTCCCCATATCAGGTTCACGTTTATTCCAAGAGAGTGCGCGCGATAGATGTCAGGATTTGATATCAAGCCGAAAATCGTCAGAATAGCACCCATGACAGCGAACATTAGTCCCATGGGCACGCGTATATCCAATCTCATATCGTTGCCCTCCTACCAGAAGATGAGGTTCAAAATCACTGCCGCAGAAATGACTATAGCGCCCAGCACAAGAGGGCGTTCATACCATACGAGATCCTTATCGATAACCTTTGGAGTCAGCGAATACACAAGCCCGCATATCTCTGCATCGCTCTTTCGCTGCCTGGTAAGGAGTGATATGATTATAGTGCTTGCAAAACATGTGGTCCACGCGACGATGGCCGCCCAGAAGTTCTGTGCCATCTCGCTGGGATAGGTATGGATAGCTATCAGCCAGCCGCCTTTGATTGCCGGTACTGCGAATCCAGTTGGCGCCAGCGGAACCGTAAGCCCGTGATGGATTGATGCTGCTATCGTTCCGCTGATCAATCCGAAGAACGCGCCATGCCCCGTTGTCCTTTTCCAGAACATGCCCAGAAGAAATGTTGCGAAAAGCGGAGCGTTGACAAAAGCGAAGACGAGCTGAAGCATATCCATGATGTTGTTGAAGTTCGCTGCTGCGTAGGCTGCTCCTGCGCTCAATGCTATTCCTAAGACCGTCGCCACCCGACCCATTTGCAGATAATGGTGGTCGGTCCTGTTCGGAGCTATATAGCTCTGATATATATCGTAAGTCCAGACTGTATTAAAGGCTGTCACATTTCCTGCCATGCCGCTCATAAATGAAGCCATCAGAGCTGTAAGCCCCATTCCAAGCATTCCCTGTGGAAGATAGTGCCCAAGCATCATCGGAATCACCATGTCGTAATTGTAAGCGCCATTTTTCATCGGAAGTGCAAAGTCTGTTCGCCCTGATTTGTATGTAAGGGCGATGGCGATCATCCCTGGCAGAATCACCAGCGCTGGAAAGAGCATCTTGGGGATCGCCGCGATAAGGGGAGTGCGCTGGGCCGCAGAAAGAGATTTTGCTGCCAGGGCACGCTGTATAACAAGAAAATCCGTGCACCAGTAGCCGAACGATAGCACAAATCCTAGCCCCATGACCATGCCGAACCATTCGACGCCCATGGGGTTGGCACTGGCCGATCTTGCATAAGCCCAGGAATGCGACCATGCCCCTGGCGCAAAGCCATGGCTCGTTGCAACAATCGCCAGACGCCCTTGCAAACCTTGCCAGCCTCCAGCGTCTTTAAGTCCCAAAAACACCAAAGGTATGAAGCCAAGAACTATGAGGAAGAACTGCAGCACTTCGTTGTAGATGGCACTGGTCAGGCCGCCGGTGAAGATATATGCCAGGACAATTAGTCCGCTCACGATGATGCTAACGTGAAAACTCAAACCAAGAAGTAATTGCATCAGCATTGCAAGGGCATACATGGAGATGCCCGAGGAGAAAATAGTCATAACCGCAAAAGTGATGGCGTTGAAGCCGCGAGTCTTTTCGTCAAAGCGCATCTTCAGGTATTCGGGCACCGAGCGTGCCTTGGATCCGTAGTAGAACGGCATCATGAAAATGCCGACAAATACCATCGCCGGAATGGCGCCAACCCAGTAGAAATTGCTGGTCATGATTCCGTACTTGGCACCCGACGCACCCATTCCAATCACTTCTTGAGCGCCAAGGTTGGCGGAGATGAATGCCAGTCCGCAAACCCATGCTGGCAGTGATCGCCCGGAGAGAAAGAAATCTGTGCTGGTCTTGGTGTAGCGTCTCAGTATCCATCCAATCCCTAGCACAAACGTAAAGTAAATGATCAGAATTGCATAATCGACTCCGCCCAATTGGATATGCATCGCAGACCTCCGTTTGACACCGCAGTCTGAAGCCTGAATATACATTCAATTACGACGTGTTTGCGAAATAATCCTCCTTCGTGGGGCTCCATTAATATAGAATTGGTTTACGCTTGTTAATTGGAATCTGTCCTACAAGCCCCTGTTTTTTCGAAGTAACATCGCTGATTTGTATTGAGTTCAATATAGCCTACGGGAGCTTTGATTCTCATCCCTTCTGTCGTCAGAGGGTGCATGCTCCACCATTGCGCGATGATGCTGTCTATGGTGAGTACCAGTAAGTAATAGATAATTCCAGGAAGTATCGCTAACCCAAATGCCGTCCTGTTTCCTGCAAACAGGTGCTCACACAGAAGCACGTTGAAGACGAACGATTTTTGGGCGCTACAGAAAGTCAGCGCACGCCGTTCCGGTTCACCTGCGCGGATCACAATGCCGCCCAATCTGCCGATGCTGATAAGCACTGCGTGTAGAACCAACCCGCCGATGATAGCTGTTATCGCCATCGATGTAGAGATCACAGAGCGCGGCAAAGAGGAGACGCCGGTGACTATGAAGATCAGAATGGTGCACTGAGAGATGATGGTGACAAATCCGGCACGGCGCTCTGCCCAAACTTCCCATCGTTTACGGGCAACCTGCCCCAATATGGTAGGGAAGAGCACGGTAAAGATCATGCTGATGCTTGTCGCAGAGAGATTCAATTGCGAGCCGCTTGCTCCCAATGTAGCCCGGATCAGCAAGGGAGCTATGATTATGGCAAGCAGGTTGGATGTTACTGTAAGATAGAGCGCAACGGCGGCATTCCCCTTCGCGATGCGCGTGAGAACGACCGTAGATACGAACAGCGTGGGCACCAGCGAAACTATCTGAAATCCCTCGCCAAGCAATGTGTTGCAGCCCGGCACTAGACATCTAATTGCCAGTACCAGTGCCGGTGAGATGGCAAATGAAATGATGAGCGCGCAGCATAGAACACGCCACTGCTTCATGCTGTCCAGTAGCGATTCCGAAGAGAGCGCGAAACCGTTCATAAAGAAAGCGAAAGCCACCAGGTAGGGTGTGATCCCGATAGCTCTCATCCATAAGCCGGTCGATGGCCATACCCAGCCAATGCCAAACATTACCATGATGCCCAGGTAATACCAGTAACGTTCCATCAGGCCCAACAGAGTGATCATTCGGTGCGTGATGCGCACCAGTGCGAATGAAGGTTGAATTGCATACATGTTACTATCCTCTGTAGATATGGTACTTCATGATTAAATGATACGTCCAATATCTGTTTTGTGCTACAATAAGACTTCGGAGGTATTAATTATGGAGCTTAGACACCTGCGCTATTTCGTTGCCGTTGCGGAGGAGCTGCACTTTGGGCGTGCAGCAGAGCGACTATTTATGGCACAGCCACCGCTCAGTCAGCAGATTAAACAGTTGGAGACAGAGATCGATGTGCGGCTTTTCGAACGCACAAATCGACGGGTACTGTTGACGTCGGCTGGGGAAGCCTTTCTGAAGGAAGCACGAGCGATTCTGGCGCATGTGGATCAGGCTGTGGAGAAGGCACAACTCGCAAGCCGGGGAGAGGCAGGCTGGTTCGGCGTTGGGTTTGTCGCTTCGGCTATCTACGACGTCCTTCCCGTCATCCTGCGCCGGTTTCGAGAGGAGTATCCGAATGTGGAGCTGTTTCTGCTAGAAATTCCCGGTGTGGAACAGTGGCAAGCGCTCAGAGATAGACGAATTCACGTCGGTTTCGCACGCCTGCCTGCCCAGGAGCAGGGGATCGTCCTTGAGACGGTCGCGAAAGACACCCTGATGGTAGCGCTACCAGCATCCCATCGCCTGGCAGGACAAGCGGCCATTCATCTCCAGTCGCTTGCGCTGGAACCATTCATTCTATATCCTCATCAGCCGGAATCCAATTATGCCGAATACGTGATGCGTCTATGTGAGGAGGCCGGATTTACACCTCGCATAGTGCAGAAAACAGGGGAGATACAAACGGCTGTGAGCTTGGTATATGCCGGTATCGGGGTTGCCATCGTTCCGGCATCGGCGCACAATTTGCGCAGAGAAGGCGTGGTCTACTGCCCAATTGCGGAACCTGCGCCCACCATCGAATTGACGATAGGATATCGAGAGCATGATCCATCTCCAATTCTCCCTCATTTTCTTGACATTGCCAGACAAACCATGTCTGGCGCGTAACAACGACTTTCGTTTTCAGAAGCGTCGCAAAGGGTTGACAACGCGTGTGATATCGTATAAAATGTATTAGAAATTGAGACTCAGTCTCAACACGTATCTGGAGTATAGCCATGGAATCCGCCGAAGAAAAAATGTTCAGACAGTTTCTGGATGGGGATGGACTGAAGTTCACCCCAGAGAGACGGCTTATACTGCAAGAGGTATTTAGAAACCATCGACACTTTGAAGCCGATGATATAGTCATTGGGCTGCGTAACAGAGGATCGAGGGTTTCACGTGCCAGTATCTACCGCACACTGCATCTACTGGTTGGCAGTGGGCTGCTCATCAACGTATATTCGGCTGAAAAGCATGGGCATTACGAGCATACCTTTGGTCACGATCATCACGATCACCTAATCTGCACAGAGTGCGGCCGCATGATCGAGATCAGCGATCCCGAATTCGAAGCACAGCAGGCCAGAGTATGCAATCAACACGGTTTTGTTGCAACCTCCCACAAGCTTGAAATTCGAGGCATTTGTGAGTGTTGCGGCGCTAAGAAGTCTTTTTAGTTACGGCAGTTAACTTGAAATTGCCAACGGGTGTCAAAATTATTGAGAAAGAGTCTCAATTGCATTAAGCGATAGAGTGTGGAGTATACAAATGAGGCTGGACCAGGCTAAGAAGGGTTCTGAAATAGAGATTGTCAGCGTCCCGGACAAGGAGAGTAGGTCACATCTGCTCAGGCTGGGCATCGCAGAGGGCACGAGGGTCCACTGTCACGAGAAATTGCCTATGGGGCCAGTAATCCTCCGGCGGAGACGCCAGGAGATCGCTATTGGCCGCGAATTGGCTCGCACCATCATCGTAAAATAGAGGAGTTATTTATGCAGGGGCACTCGGGCCAACACAAACATATGCACGCGCGTTCTACCGGCAGGAAGATTGTTCTGGTTGGCAACCCGAACGTCGGCAAATCGGTATTCTTCGGCTATCTCACAGGTATTTACGCCGAGGTGTCGAACTATCCCGGGACGACAATAGAGATAACAAGCGGGCAATCCGGCGCCGATATAGTTATCGATACCCCCGGCATTTATGGAGTCTCCTCTTTCAACGATGAGGAGCGTGTAGCCAGAGATATCATTCTATCAGCTGATGTAGTGATAAACGTTGTCGATTCCGTGCATCTCGAACGCGATCTGTTTCTCACCCTCCAGCTTGCGGATATGGGCATCCCGATGGTAGTGGCTCTTAACTTTATGGATGACGCGAAAAACGAAGGCATTGTTATCGACATCGATCTGCTTTCTGATCTCATCGGCGTTCCTGTAATCCCCGCTATAGCTGTTAAACGTGTTGGCCTTGATAAACTTAGGCCAGCGATCGAGTCCGCCCGGCCCGGGCACTCCGACCCGAAAACCGCCGAGCAAGTGACGCAAATGCTCCGCGAGGTTGGCACTCCTCCGGAAGCCGTCATGGTGCTGGAAGGGGATGTCGTAGTTGCCAAACGCCATGGTGTCCCTCCCGGCGAGCTGCGTGAAGAACTCTACCTCCGCCGCCGCGAGCGTGTCAACGACGTTGTTAATCACGTAGTGAGCGAGACAGGCATCGTCCGGCGATTCGCGACACGCCTGGGGCAATTGACTCTCAATCCATGGACCGGAATCCCGATTTTGGCGTTGGTTCTATATCTGATATATCAGCTAATCGGCGTACTGGTTGCAAATAAGATAGTCGGCTACACAGAAGGCACACTGATGAAGGGATACTGGGAGCCGGCAATCAGATCGATTGTATACCACTGGTTACCTCAGCAATCGGTGCCTGCCAAGCTCATGGTAGGGGAATTCGGTATTCTTACGATGACTGTTACCTATATCATGGGTTTGCTATTGCCGCTGGTCATAGGCTTCTATTTCGCGCTGTCGATCCTTGAGGATAGCGGTTATCTGCCTAGATTGGCGGTGCTCACAGACAGAGCACTAAATGGTATCGGCTTGAATGGCCGCGCGGTGATTCCGATAATCCTGGGATTCGGATGTATAAGCATGGGCACTATTACAACCCGCCTTCTCGGCACCGACCGTGAGAAGACGATAGCGACCTCTATTCTCAATTTTACGATTCCATGTTCTGCTCAACTAGGCGTTATTACCTTATTGCTGACACACGCGGGCCCGAGGTATACAATTGCGTATATCCTGATAATCGGTGCCTGCCTGGTCGCAGTCGGAACTATACTGAACAAGGCTCTGCCAGGCAAATCATCGCCACTATTGATCGATCTGCCGTCGATGCGGTTCCCCAGAATGAGCAACATTGCGAGAAAAACTTATACACGGACGATCGCATTCATGAAGGAAGCGTACCCGTGGTTCTTGCTTGGATCGACCATCGTCGCTGTACTGAGCGTGACTGGAATTCTCGGCGTATGGCAAAGGCTCCTCGCGCCACTGATCGTCGGTTGGCTGCATTTGCCTCGTGAAGCCGCTAATGCATTCGTGATGGGTATGGTCAGGCGAGATTTTGGTGCCGCCGGATTCGCCAGCATGACACTCACTGCGCCGCAGATACTGGTGTCCATGGTGGCGATTACACTGTTCGTGCCGTGCATGGCATCCATCGCTATTCTATTTAAGGAACGAAGCGCTAAAGAAGCAATTATAATATGGATTGGAACATGGGTGACTGCATTTATAGTCGCTGGATTGGTTGCCCAGGTGGTGATGTAAATGAAATCGATTATATGCGAGGATGCCAGGGTGAAGTGCGCGAACTGCGGTGCCGAGTATGACACCATTCCGGCGATCACATGTCCAAGGTGCAGAATGCCTCTGTGTTCTGCCGGCTGCGATGGATGTAGTGCCCCGTGCGCTTTAGTGAAATCACGATCAGCCGATTCGAAGAATAACAGAGGCGGCTAGCCACCATTGACCAGCCGCCCAAAACTGTGTTTTAGTTTTTCGACTGCCTGCCGCCGCCGTGACTTACCTGTCCACCCTTGCGACCGGCCTCACGAGCTTCGTCGGCTGACCATTCGTGCGCTGTGCCCTTCACATGTGCGGCTCTTCCGCCCTTGCTTGCGATTTCCTTCTGCTTCTCCGCTGTCATGCATGCAAATCCTCTTCGTAGTGCCATTAAACCTTTACCTCCGTATTTATTATCGGTAAGTATACAACCCAACCATAGCAGTATTACCCGTGTCTGCAGAGCTTTAAACCAGACCTTAAAAAAAATATTCGCAAGTTTGCAAGATCCTTCACTTTGTCCAGGATGACATCGCTCCTGGTGCCTGATAATTGAGTTCGCACGTTGACCCCGGAGCACGGAATGCATATAATGGACGTGTATGAATAATCCATTTCAAGACGTGCAAGCTGTGCTGTTCGATCTGGACGGTACGCTTGTAGAAACAAATATCGATTTTTCTCTGATGAAACGCGAGATGATCGCTCTTGCTGGGAATTACGGCATCCCGGTATCTGAATTGCACGACCTCGACATTCTTGGCATTGTCGATTATATTGTCGATCGCCTGAACGAACGATCACTTAATGCTGACGCTCGCGCAGCGCACCGGGCGGCATTTGAAAAGCTCGAGCAGATCGAGCTTGTACACAGTGCCGATGCAAAGATTATAGCAGGAGCAGCGGCCGTTCTTCGAACGATTGGATGCACAACGATGAAGGTTGGTATCGTCACCCGTAACTGCCGGAATGCTGTTCGACTCTCCCTTGAACGTACCGGCATCACCGCTGATGTGCTTGTGACCCGAGACGATGTTGCTAATACCAAGCCTCATCCTGATCATATAATGCGTGCACTGGAAGCCCTAAGTGTGCAGTCGGCTAATGCTGTCACTATCGGGGATCATATAATGGATATACGTGGCGGAAAGGCTGCCGGAACGCGAACGATCGGTTTTTTGCGACCTTCACGACCGGATGACTTCTTTGATGATGAGCACCCTGATCTTGTTATCCGCAATCTCGAAGAACTTCTTCCGTATATAGAGATGGCGGCCGAAGTATGAGCATTGATCTATCGATAATTATCGTAAACTGGAATACCAGAGACTATCTTCGCAGGTGTCTGGCCTCAATTCAAGCCTGCCCTCCAAACGTTGCCCACGAAGTCATTGTAGTCGATAACGCTTCGGTTGACGGCAGCGCGGATATGGTTCGTGAAGAGTTCAGCGGCGTCATCTTAATCGCAAACGACGAAAACCAGTGTTATGCAGAGGGCAACAACCAGGGTATCAAGGTGTCGACCGGCGCGTATGTGCTGCTGCTCAATCCTGACACAGAGGTAACTCTGGGAGCGTTGGATTCAATCCTTGCTTTTGGGCGCAGTCATGCAAATGCGGCCGCGGTCGGATGCCGGCTAATCGGGCCGGATGGCCGCGTACAGAGATCATGCCGAAGTTTTCCCGATCCGTTGGGCGTTCTGTTTGAGTACACGCGGCTGAGCCGGGTTTTTCCATCAAACAAGCGAATTGGGGCTTACCGCATGACGTGGTTCGACTACGATCATGAGGCGGAAGTCGATCAGCCTATGGGGTCATGCCTCTTGCTGTCTCGAAAAGCGATTGAGGACGTGGGCATGTTTGATCAGGATTTTCCCATATTCTTTAACGAAGTCGATTGGTGCTATCGAGCCAGAGAGAAGGGCTGGAAAGTCTATTTCACGCCGACGGCCGAGATAAAGCATCACGGTGGGGCTGGTACCGGTCAGGTGAAGCCACAGATGATTCTCGAATCACACCGATCGCTGATTAAGTTTTATGAGAAGCACTATAAGAAAAATATATCGCCAATGTTGTACAAGATTATCACGAAAACCATTACAGTAAACTCTTTTGTCTCCACGAGGTTAAAATCCATTGGGCAATAGCACATCGCTCGATCTTTCAATAATCATAGTGAGCTGGAATACATCCGGCGAACTTCAAAATTGCCTGCGCACGGTTGTTGAAACTGCGACCGACAGCGTGGAAATCATCCTTGTGGACAACGCTTCGTCTGACGACAGTGTTGCGATGGTCAAAAAGGATTTCCCTGCCGTGCGCGTCATCGAGAACGATGCGAATTACGGCTTTGGCAAGGCGAGCAATCAGGGGATTGCAATTAGTAGAGGCCGTTATGTCCTTCTACTGAATCCCGACAGTGAGGTTATCCCCGGCGCTTTGCGTGAACTCGTGCGTTTTGGCGACGCAAATCCGGATGTCGGGATTTTCGGGCTCAAGGTGCTTAATTCCGATGGATCGCTGCAGTATTCGTGCAGGCGATTTCCCACATTCATGGCTGGCATCTTTAGAAATTCCATCCTCCGCCATTTCTTCCCAAAAAACCCGTACGTGAAAGACTACCTGATGGCCGATTTGGAACATACTTCGGCATGCGAGGTCGACTGGGTCTCCGGTTGCGCCATGGTGCTTCGCCGCGAGTTACTGGAAGATATCGGCGTAATGGATGAGCGGTTTTTCATGTATTGTGAAGATGTGGACATGGGCTATCGGGCCAAACAGAATGGCTGGAAGGTGATGTATTTTCCAGGTGCCGTGGTAGTCCACTCTAAATCAAAAAGCAGTGATAAATGTCCCAACCGCATGATTATCGAGCATCACAAGAGCATGTATCGCTTCTTTCACAAGCACTATTTGCATGAGTATTCGATCTTATTTCGTATGATCGTGCCATTGGGGCTGATCATGCGCGCAACGTTTTTCGTGGCACGCAATCACTATTATAACGCTCGACTGGCGAGGTCGCGATCATGCGTCTGTGTCGAGCCATCCATCCGTGACGCGGATTCGCTGGAGAGGGGTTCAGGTGGGAAAAAGTAAACGATCGGTTGCTAATTTACCGGTATCAGTTCAACCTACATCATGGATGTTCAAACTGCAGGTTATATTGCTTTTTGCCGCAGTCTTCCTGTCACCGATCATTGCCGGACGGTTCTCGGCAGTGCAGGCGCTATCCGTACAATCGATAGTCTTCGTCAGTGCGCTTGCCTGGATATTTCGTTCTGTGAAAACTGGTGAAATCGAGTTGCCGGATAGAAAGATCGTCATCACTGCACTCGTGTTCTATGGCTTGCTTGTTTTTTCCGCCGTTGATTCTGTAGGGATTAATGCCTCGCTCAAAGAATTGGCTAATACCGGTAGTTATCTGCTGGTATTCCTGATGGTCGCAAGTTTCCGGCGTGAGCGCAAGGTTGTATATGGTCTGCTCGCGGGCCTCCTCGTCTCGGCGATGATTGTGGGTGCGATCGGACTGCGGGAGTATATGCCGAATGCACTTGCCCATATGGCTGCATGGCGTACGTTTTCCACCTTCTTCAACCCGGATTTTCTCGCTGGTTTCATGGTGACTGTGCTGCCGGTCGCTCTTGCATGGTATCTCTCGAAAACATCCGCAGGTATCACTTTAGTCGCCGGCCTGTCTGTGCTTTTAGCAATAGTTGGGCTGGTCATCACGGGATCCAGATTCGGTGCGATGGCTGGCTTGATAGGTGTGCTGGCATTCATCGTGATTGGTGTCGTTTCCGGTTCGATCGGCCGTCTGCAGATTCGCAGATTGGCTCCTCTAATACTCCTGGCCTTGTTCGCATTTGTGTTTCTTGGGAGACCGCTGGCGGGGCGAATTGCCAATGTAAAGAGCGAGTCTCATTCGGGGAACTTCCGCATCTATACATGGCTTGGTACCGCTCGAATGGCGAAAGCTCATCCGATCAATGGAACCGGTCTGGGCACGTTCGAGGTCGCTTATCCACGGTACGCAAGCCTTGGTTATACTACTCTTGCCCATAATAGTTATCTGCAGGTGGCAAGTGAAGCTGGCCCCATCGCTGCTATCGTACTGCTGATTCTGCTTGGCGTCTCCATTTGCCCGGCGACTGCAGCCCTCGTACGCAAACGCGTGGCGAATGATGTTTGCGATATCAATACAGACGCAAGCGAGCTTGTCTGGATGCCGGAAATTCGGTTAATGGTGAGCGGTCTACTTGCGGGTGCGGTATCATCGATACTGAGGAATGCGGTCGATTCGGATTGGTACGTCACCGCTATAGGTATCTCGTTCTGGATGGTGATTGGTGCAGCCGTCGCACTGTCGAGTTCAACCGAGCGCCAGGGAAGAAAGCTGCCGCGATCCACCTCGGTGCTTTGCATGTCGGTGCTGTGTGTGATGCTCACCGGAACGCTAATGATGCTTTCGAGCGAAATATACCTTGCGCAAGGTAAGTCACAGCTCATGGAACAGGACGCGTCCGGCGCGGTCGACTCTCTTCACGCGAGCGTTCAATCCGATCCCCTGAACCCCGATGCTCACCGCCAACTGGGCAGGATTTACGAAATGCTTGGGACGGGCATGGCCGACAAATCCTTCTTTGTGCGATCCGAGCAGGAGTTCCGCCGCGCGATCAGCCTTGAGCCTACGTCACCGAAGAATTACTATCAGCTAGCCCGAATGTACGAGCGCAACTCGGAGAATGCCAAGGCAGTCGATGCCTTCAAATCGGCGTTGGCCCAGGATCCCAATTTCATTCCGGCACTTTTGGCCCTTGGACAGCAGTATGAGGCCATGGGTAAATCGAACAATGCGCTTGATGTCTACCGCCGAATGGTTCAGCTGGAGGATGGCCCGTATGATCATATAAGGGCTGTGCCTGAACTAGTCGAACCCTCATATATCTTCGCTCGTGCGGCTCTCGGTCGAAGGTTTGAGGCTGAGGGCAATGCTGCCGCCGCGACCCGCGAGTACGAGCGTGCGCTGGATAGAATTCAGCGATATCAGGATTCGCGGAAGTCGATGGGAGCCGTACTCGATGCCAGTGGCCGCCGTGACATCGGCATGGAATCGCAGGTGGAGGAGTTGCGCCAGACTCTTAGCCGCCGGGTTGAATCGTTATCGAGTGCAAAACCTTCACATTAGTTGACCTGAGCGAACGAACTCAAACCAAAACTCCCTCGCCCTTTGGGAGAGGGTCGGGGTGAGGGAATCCGTAACTACATACGACGCCCCTTCATCCCAAGTGCGGAACTGTCTCCCTCTCATGCTTCGAATGAAGTGCATATTATCAACACCCAAACTTAGCAGTAGTAGATTAGGAGGCATAGGCATGCTAAAGCTTAGGAGTATTAATCTTTTATGGGTTGGTATTATATTGGCATTGTTATCGACGATTCATATGCCATCTAGTGGATGGGGTGATTTATACAACATGTATTCTTTCTATTTTGAAGTGCCAGCAGCGATATTGTTAGCATTAGGTGGTAGAGGGGATATCCAACAGATATCTAACCAATGGGGGATCATCGCTCTCAAAGCTAGATGGTGGATGTTTGGTTTGCTGGTTATCATATTTTTGTTAAGGGTTATTGCTATATATACGACCTATAGTACCCTGCAGAGGATCTTTAATAACTATTAACACACGAGGATTTGGTTGTGTCGGTAGTCGAGGAAAGCGGAACTGCCGCGGCGCATTGCACCATCCTGAACCCTTCTGACTGTGCTCTGGATATACTCCGTGAAGGATTTCATTAGGCAGAAGATTCTTCGCTTCGCTCAGAATGACATTGTTTGGTATGGGCTCAGAGTAGAACCGATGCAACGAATTCAACCCCCTCGCCCTTTGGGAGAGGGTCGGGGTGAGGGGATCCTTAAAGGCAGCAATATTCCGGTTGCTTGGGTAGTCGAGCGAAGTGGATAATAGTCCTTGAAAAGATTTCGGTATGTTTATGATATCCAATTGAAGATATATGCCTGTAATTGGTATAATGCTTGAATTAATAAGGTTTCCTAAATTACTTATGCATCGCATGCTTGGGGGGTTATAGAGTGTTTCCTGATTTTCGAAAATTCAAGGATGATATCCATGAAAAATTCATGGATAAATTCCAGTCTTACGTTAACGCAAAAATGCCGCTAATGGAGCTTGGTCAGCATCATATTATTCATGAAGGTGAGCATTATTATTACCATACTTTGGATGGCAGGCAAAAAGATGGCACGCCAAGAGAACATGATAGTGGGTTTGAAATCTCACGTGATCGAGTACCAGAAATGGGGTTGACGGAAATTCAAGACGTACTCGAAAAAGCTGCTGCTGAAATGGCGACTAATATGAGCAAGCATCTCTTTTCGGTTTTGGATGAGGATATTCAATCCACTGGAAATATGGTGGATGCAAATGGAAAACAGTTCAGCCCGCAACTACTTTTGGATGCGTTCGAGAAGATAGATCTTGAATTTGATGAGAACGGTGAACCACATTATCCTCAACTAATTGTTGGGCCGGATCTTGCTGATTATATTAAACTGAATATGAAAGAGTGGGAGAAAAATGAAGAGTTCACAAAGCGCCTAAGTGAGATTATACTTATAAAGAAAGAAGAATGGTATGATAGAGAGAGCGATAGAGCACTGGTTGACTAATACTAATGAACGTGGTTATGAAATACCATATTGCCAAGTCTTAATCTCACAAGGGCATAAGGTCATGCATATGTCATCGCACGGTGGTACTGAACAGGGAAAAGATATAATAACTCTAAATAAAAGTAATAGACCGTGCGCTTTCCAATTAAAAACAGGAAGAATCGATAAAGAAGTGTTGCGCACCTTACACGGGGAGTTAACAGAACTTGTAACAATGCCAATACGGTTTCCTGGAATACCGCAAAGTAAACATTATGCATACTTTGTGACTAATGGTGAGCTAAATGATATTGCTATGAATGATATTGATGCTCTGAATGAAGGATTCAAGAAAAATGGTTATCCCATAGTTCAAGTCATAACCAAAGGCCAGCTGTTGCAAGAATTTATTGAGGCACAAGGAAAGTTCTTGCCGACTGACATTCCTGATTTCCATCGCTTTTTAGAGTTGCTCCTTCACGATGGTAAGGATATGTTGCCAAAGAATCAAATTGCATTACTTATAGAATCCATCCTTATGGCTGAGTACAAACGTCCCAAAACTGCATTGCCAAGGGCGATATCAAGTTCTCTATTACTTACGGGCTACGCATTGGGTAACCAATATACAAGTAACAACCACGTGGCAATTATGGAGGCTTGGGTGCTGATGGCTTCATACATAATGGGTGTATCTGAGAAATACCAACTCCCATTGAAGTCGTATCAGGAGCCACTTAATCTTTCTATGCTAGGCATGAAGAGTGCCTTGGAAATGTTGAGGAAAGAATCGATTGACCAGAATTCTTTTGTAGAGGAATATCAATTATTATATGATGGCATCGTATATCGAACAAGGATTACTATGGTCCTTGGGTTTCTTTCGGCCGCAGCTATTGGTCGGAAAATAGCTGGAGAGAGTAATTGGGTGGATAAAGAATTGGATGATCTTATTGAAGGTTATTTGCCATATATTCAAATATGCGGAGAAAGCGCACTTCCCTTTGTATATATGATCGCTAGATATTGTGGCAGTCGTATAAGGCCTTTATTGGACGAATCATTGGTATTGTCTGCTTTAGACGGTATACTTTCAGCTAATGCGCCTCATGCCAAAGGGAAAGGTATTCCTGACCCATATCATAGCATGGAAGAATGTTTGCGATTATCAGTTGGTTTAGTTGACGAAGAGAGGACAGAGAATCACAATTGCATGTCTTACACACTGCCTTCTCTAGTCGAATTTCTTGCATCAAGAATTTGGCGACAGGCTTTACGCATGCGTTGGAAAAGCATAAGTAAAATTCAATTCGAGGAGTTTATTCCTGACCAGCCATGGGAGCTTTTTCGTTGGCATAACAATACTGGTTCTGTAACGGTTAGATTTCCACAGAAGAAACAAAGTTGGTCTGAATTACGTCAAGTTTATAAGGAGATAGATGATACTAAGCTCCCTTTAGGAGTAAAGACGTTTCCTGAATTATTGCCCGTATTCTTATGCGTTTATCCTCATAGATTTACGCTCAACATGAGCAGATATCTTAACAGCCTATTGTAATAGCATTTTACCATATGTTGGGTGCTATTGTTATGGCTTGTAAAGGAAAGATTAACATTGAACTAAGGCTTGATTGTTTTGTTCTGATATCTGTTTATATTCTATAATCGGGTAAGCAAAGCAACCATCCCATACATCTGCAGCAGAACTACCGACACACGAATTGCCCCACAAACTCATCCTCGACACAGACGGGCTAGTTTTTGTATAATAAGTACGGAGGAATATGCATGACTCTGGCTAACCTGTACGTTCAATTTAAACAAGACCCTGAAGCCGACAACCTTCTTCACCACGTGAAAGAGCTCGGCTATAGTGTGAGCGGTGTGCGGATCGAGCGAGTTATCCGCATCGAAGGCGACTGTACGCCCGATCAACTGCTTCCCATGCTCGTCAATCCACTGTATCAGACCAGTTCCCGCAAATCTGCGCTTGTCGAGTCTGACGGACCTATCGTTGAAATCGGATATCAGCGAGCCGTCACAGATCCTGAGACCCCTTCGATCTTCGACGGCGCAAAAGCACTCGGCGTGACCGGACTGGAATGGGCGCGGCTCAGCATCAGATATCAGTTCCTGGGCGCGACCCCCGATGATGCCAAGCGGATTGTCGACGAAAATCTTTTCAACCCCATCATTCAGACGCGGATTGAGAGCGAGAACCCATGGGACTCGCTTCGACCGCACGGCGTTCCTGATGCCGTCCGCCAGATTTCGCTTGCCGGACTTTCGGATGATGAGCTTATGGCGCTAAGCAGTGAGAACTCATGGTACGCCCCGATCTCTCAAATGAAGGCTCTTCAGCAGTATGAGGAGCAGCTCGGTCGACCACTGAACGATGCCGAGATCGAGATCACCGTCCAGTCGTGGTCGGACCACTGCTACCATACCACCTGGCGCGGCCTTAAGCTGCTCGAAAAGCTCCAGGCTGCAACCGCCGAGATCAACCATCCGCTCGTAGTGTCAGTCTTCAAGGACAACGCTGGCGGCATGAAGTTCTACGAAGACCAGGTCGTCCTGATCAAGGGCGAGACGCATAACTTCCCATCGTCAATTGCCACATTCGGAGGAATCGCCACAAAGCACGGCGGCGTCATCAGAGATGCAATCGGCTTTGGTAACGGCGGCTATGCCATCGGCGGCTCGACGATCATGGGAACGATGGACCCTCGACTTCCCGACTCAGAGGTTCCCGGTGGAGCGCTCCATCCACGTCGAATCGTGCTGGAATCCATTCGTGCGACCGCCTACTACTGCAACCCTATGGGCATCCCGATGATGTATCCAGTTTACCGAATCCATCCTGGATTCCCGAAGTGCCTGGCGCTCGGTCACACCCTCGGCGTTATCCCTGAGAAGTATGCGCTGAAGGACGATCCAAAGCCGGGTGACGCATGCGTTCTCTTCGGTGGGCGCACGGGCAGAGACGGCATCCACGGCGCAACGGCGAGTTCTGCCGAGATGACCGGCAACACGATTCACAAGGAAGCGGCAGCGGTTCAGATCGGTCATCCGATCACCGAGCGCAAGATCATGACTGCGGTGCCGATCCTTCGTGACAAAGACTGTTTCCGCTTCCTCACTGACCTTGGTGCAGGCGGTATCTCCTGTGCTATCGGTGAGATGGGCAAGGAGTCTGGCGTCGATATCGATCTTGCCAAGATTCCGCTTAAGGACGAAAGCCTTGCTCCGTGGGAGATTCTGCTGTCAGAGTCTCAGGAGCGCATGATGGCTGCCATCCCGCCTGAAAAGCTGGATGAAACGCTTGCTATCCTGACAAACTATAACGTCGAGTACTCAGTGATCGGCTACTTCACGGAGACTCACAAACTGACTGCACGCTATGGTGACACCACTGTTGCCAATATCGATATGTTCTTTCTGTGGAAATCCTGCCCGATCGACGCTATCGAGATCGCCGAACCTGTCCGCGATCTCAAGCCTATCGAGAAGGCTGTACCCTCCACATCAACCGATTGGAGCACGGCAATCGAAAAAGTGCTGGCTCACATCCACTGCTGCGACCAATCGCCTGCAGGAACGCAATTCGACTCGACGGTTCAGGGACGAACGGTTATCGGTCCATACGGCGGGAAGAACGGTCGAATGCCCACAAACGTATTCGTATCAGCGCCGGTTCGAGGGAAACCGTACGGCGTTGTCTCGACGATTTCGTTCAACCCGTTCTACGGCGATATAGACCCCGCCGGTATGTCGAGGCTCTCTGTGATAGAGGCCATCGCGAAGGCAGTGGCGGTCGGTGTGAGCATCGACGAGCTGACGCTGTGCGACAACTTCTATACGCCGAAGATTCGCCCTGAAGTCGCATGGGAACTGAGAGCGATGGTCGATACAATCGCCGAACTCTCGCTGATCTTTGGGACGCCATTCGTCTCCGGCAAGGACTCGAGTTCCGGCACGTTCAAGACGGACACCGGCGAGTTGATCGAGGTTCCGTACACGATGGCTGCCTCCACGATGGGTCGAATGCCCGACGTGACGAAGGCTGTCACCAAGGAATTCAAGCAGGCCGGTAATAAGCTGGTGCTGCTCGGCCGCATCGACCCCGAGAAGCTCGGCGGTTCGGTGTACGCGGATGCCTTCGGTGAGCGAGGCGACACACTCGCCGACTGGGGCAATGAGTGGGCGAAGGAACTGCCCATTATCTACCGCAAGCTGAACAACCTCTATAAGGGCGATAACCCTGTCAAATCCGCATCCGCAATCGCGGAAGGCGGCATCTTCCTTCGCACCTTCGAGGCTGCGATGGGTGGGGGACTCGGCGCGAAGATCGACCTCGGTAACTTCCATGATGGCCGGAAAGACGGCGTCCTCTTCACTGAGGCAGTCGGCTCAATCCTGCTCGAACTGGATGCCAACGCCGATCCGTTCGCACTCTTCGGCGGGCTGCCATGGGTGGAGATCGGCGAGGTCACTGAATCGCGCGATCTCACCATAATCGACGGCGACGCTGAAATCTACAGCTCGACGATAGGTGATCTCGTCAAAGTCTGGTCCAAGCCCTTTGTGGAGGTGGTACGATGAAGCCTGTAGTTGCGGTTCTATACGGACCGGGAATCAACTGTCATGAGGAGACCGCCTTTGCCCTTGAACTTGTGGGGCTTGAAGGCAAGGTCGTTAATATACAGGATGTCTTAAACGGCGATGACGCCATCACGAATTACCAGGCGATGGTGGTTCCGGGAGGCTTCTCCTGGGGCGACCACCTGGGTGCAGGGCGCATCTTTGGTGTGCACCTCGTCGCTCGACTGGCCGATCAGTTGGCGCAGCTTGTCGACAGTGGCAAGCCGGTGCTCGGTATCTGCAACGGGTTCCAGATCATAGTGGAGACCGGATTGGTGCCGGACAGGACCGTCGGAAAGAGAGGGGTTGCGCTGCTTCAGAATAACTCCGCCGTATTCGAGAGCCGGTGGATCGATCTGCTTGTGACCGACGACAACAGCATCTGGACACAGGGTCTTAAGGGCAGGGTGCTCAGGATGCCGGTCGCTCATGGCGAAGGCCGACTCTTCTGGGAGTCCGAGCACGCCGACACGATTCGTCCGATGGTCTGCTACGCGAAGGATGGCCAGCCGACCGATGAGTATCCTGCAAACCCGAACGGCACACCCGGCGGCATAGCAGGGATTCGCGATGCGAGCGGCCTGATCTTCGGTCTGATGCCTCACCCGGAGCGAGCGGTGCTCCCGTGGCACGGCTCGACAGATGGCCTCGAGTTCTTCAAGAACCTCGCAAAGCATCTGGGATAGGCACTGGATGTTTGATACCTCCCTCTCCCGCTTGCGGGAGAGGGTTGGGGTGAGGGAACTATTACCATCCTATATAACCGGAAATACGTAAAACTAAGGGGCGGCTCATGGAGCCGCCCCTTCTTATTCACTTTCCCTTCAGTTACTTCGGAGTTCTACTGCCAAAGCAAGCGATATAGATGGATCATCGGCAGTTCCGCTCTGTCCCCATACCAAACAATGTCATTCTGAGCAGAGCGAAGATTCTTCTGCCTGTATTACGCTTCGGCAGCGTTGCTACCGAAGTATCCAAACTTATGTTGTTTGGCGAGAGACGTCGGCCTTAGGGTTAATTATCATGCCCAGCCTTTTGGGCACGGTCAGGACGTTTCTCATAATTAATCCAGAAGTTCAGTCCTTGTACCTTCATGTATTGAGAGCAGCCCTCTATCATATTAATATGCAACATAAATATGAATGCAATTAGAGTTTATTTGCTAGTTAGTAATAAATACCTTTTGATTTTATTGAAACCACGTACTTTGCACCCCTCACTATACAGATTTTCAAGGGTATTTAATAATAGTCGTTGATATTCTCTATTGTCTTCATCAAAGTCAGAAGACCTGTGGCGACCCTGATAGAACTGGAGGTCAAAGTATGAACCTGCCCCTCCCCAGAAATTGCCACTTGTTAAATATTCCATTGCTTCACAAGGATTGGCGTGCAATAGGTCTATAATACGCAGCAAGTTATCAGCATAACATGTAGCATGGACACGCCTAAGCAATTGTTCCATTTCGATTAATGGTTTGTCAAATTCCGGGTTCTTAACTTGTTTCAAAGTAGGCATATTCATCATTTGATAATTTTCCGTTGCTTCGGCCTGATAAGATTACCTGACAAGTTGGACGATACTCTTGCAACTAACGAACCAACTCCCGACCCCTCATCCATGTCTTGAGCAATTCTGTCCACGAACCAAGTGCCGGGTCGAACTGCGCCAGGTTGACGCCATGTGGGCCATTCCCGTAGATGTGCATCTCGGCGGGGATACCGGCTCTCACGAGCGACGAATAAAACTCCACGCTGTTACGCACAGGAACCGCATCATCCGTTGTCGTGTGGAACAGGAAAGTCGGAGGCGTACCCGATGTCACATGCGCCTCGGTAGACAACAGTTCGATTAGCGCCGGGTCCGGGTTCTCACCAATAAGATTAATCCTCGTTCCCATATGCGTGAAAGCGGCATCCATAGTGATGACAGGGTAGGAGAGAATCATGAAGTCTGGCCTGCTGCTCATGCGCTCGATTGGGTCTACGGCGTCCGGATTTCCAGCGTCGAAGAGGGTCCCGGCGGTCGCGGCGAGATGCGCTCCTGCAGAGAAGCCCCACACGCCGATCTTCTGCGGGTCGATTTCCCACTCGGCTGCATGGGCTCGAACGGTGCGAATAGCGCGCTGGATATCTAACATCGGAACGGGATGGTGGTATTTCGGCGCAATTCGGTAGCGGAGGATGAATGCAGAGATACCCATCGAGTTCAGCCAGGTAGCAGGGAATCTTCCTTCGAGTTCATTTGACAGGAATCCGTACCCTCCTCCAGGACAGACAATCACCGCGGATTTTGTGGATAAATGTGGTTCGCTCAATTGTAGCGAGACTACCGGTTGATCGTCCGCATCTGTGCCGGTTGCGAAAGGTGCACCATCCAGCCAGAGCGGTATGTTGTTCGGTTTGGGATCAAAAACGTCCATTATGTAAGTCCTCGTTTCTTATGAATTTGATTGTAGTTTCTTCAAGTGCTTTATAGCATTCTGAAGAGTATCCTCGGTTTTGCAGAATGCGAATCGAATTTTGGTGCTGTAGTCCTCGCGCCTCGAGTAGAATCCACGGCCTGGAACGCCCGTCACACCGATATCGTTTGCCAGGTGAAGCGCGAATTCCATATCATCCCCAAATCCGAACGCCGAGAAGTCAGCCAGCATATAGTATGCTCCGCTGGGTTTGAATATCGTGAATCCGACGGACGTAAGAGCGTGTAATAGGATATCACGTTTGTGCTCATAGAACTGCGCCAGCTTGGTATAGTAGTCATCGGGAAGCCTGAGCGCTGTCACACTTGCTTTCTGGAGAGGGGCAGGAGCGCCCACCGTCAGAAAATCGTGCACCTTCCTGATTGCGTTTGTGATCGGGGCAGGGGCGATTGCCCATCCGACCCTCCAGCCCGTCGCGCTATAGGTTTTCGACACGCTGTTGATCGTGATGGTCCTGTCGCCCAAGCCGGGTATGGCGGCAGGTGAGATGTGCCCGGCTCCATCGTAGAGAATATGCTCGTAAATCTCGTCGGTCACCACAAGCACGTCGAACTCGTTGCACAGGGATGATATGTATTCCAACTCAGCCCTCGTAAACACCTTTCCTGATGGGTTATGCGGGGTGTTGATGATGATCGCTTTCGTGCGAGGGCTGAACGCCGCCCGCAGTTCGCCCGGGTCGAAGTGGAAGTCGGGCTCGTACATGCGCACGTATACGGGCTTTGCCCCAGTCACGATTGCGTCCGGTCCGTAATTCTCGTAGAACGGCTCGAACAGTATGATCTCATCGCCGGGATTGATGATCGCCATGAGAGTCGCCATCATCGCTTCGGTGGCGCCGCACATCACGGTGATGTTCAATACGGGGTCAGCCTGAATATTGTTGTACCGCGCGACTTTATCGGCGATTGCTTCCCTCAATCCGGGAGCACCCCATGTGATCGAGTACTGATTGTGGCCATCTCTCATCGCCTTTGCCGCCGCATCCAGAAGCACTTCCGGCGGGTTGAAGTTCGGGAATCCCTGCGCCAGGTTGATTCCACCCACGTCGTTGTTCACTCTGGTCATCTCGCGAATTACTGATTCGGTAAAATCAGCGGTTCTGTAACTTATCTTGTTCTCAAAATCCAGTATCAAACGTGAAACTCTCCCCTCTCAGACGGCACAGGTATATGTCATTACCATATAGAATTCGATAGCGGCACCCATTCTTCCTTCAGGAATTCAGCAATGTAAGTGATGAGTTTGCCCTATATTGGATTATTTGATAATATATTCAATGAAAAAATAAGATAATCATTGCTAAATAAGCAGATGTTCGGAGGGTTTTTCATGTCGAGCGAGTTAAAGTTCCTTGCATATGATCTCGGTGCTTCAAGCGGCCGATCAGTCGTAGGATTGCTAAATGATGGTAAGCTTCGTTTAGAGGAAGTAAATCGATTTCATAACGGCCCGGTAGGTGTAGGAGATAGTCTGTACTGGGATGTTCTTAGACTTTTTGATGAGATGAAGCAGGGTCTTAGGCTTGCTGTACAGAATTACGGCAAGGATATCGCCGGTGTTGGAATGGATACGTGGGGTGTCGATTTTGGGCTACTCGGTCCGAACGATGTCTTGATGGGAAATCCTCACAACTACAGGGACTCCCGTACCGATGGCATGATTGAAGTCGCAGAGGCTATCGTGCCTCGAGCGGAGATGTACGCGCAAACCGGTATCCAGTTCATGCAGTTCAACACGATATTCCAGTTGCTCGCCTTGTCAAAAACAGATCCGTGGATGCTGGAAACAGCCCGGTCTATGCTTCTTATGCCTGATCTTTTCAATTTCTGGTTTACGGGCGCTAAAGTGAATGAGTTCAGTAATGCTACTACCACTCAGATGTTTAATCCTCAAACATGCGATTGGGCTCGTCCGCTGCTGGGTAAACTAGGCATCCCGACCCATATTTTGTGTGATATAGTTCAGCCGGGTACCGTGATAGGAAATCTTCTGCCGTCGCTGGCAGATGAGACAGGCGCAGGCCGTATTCCTTTTGTCGCACCGGCCACACACGATACAGGCTCTGCAGTCGCAGCCGTTCCTGCAACCGGCCAGAACCACATCTACATCAGTTCAGGCACATGGTCGCTCATGGGCATCGAATCAGATAAGCCGATTGTGAATGAGAAGGCCCTCGAACTTAATTTCACCAACGAGGGTGGGGTATGCAACACTTTCCGGTTCCTGAAAAATATCGTAGGGCTCTGGATTATCCAGGAATGCCGCAGGGTATGGGCGCTTGAAGGAAAAGATTACTCATTTGGTCAGATGGCTGATATGGCTGCAAATGCCAGACCATACCGATCGATCATCGATACTGACGATGCTCTGTTCTTGAAACCAGGCAATATGCCGGCGAGAATTGCGGAATACTGCATAGCGACGAATCAACCTGTGCCGGAGAACGATGGCGAAATCATTCGGACTGCGCTGGATGGGCTGGCGCTTAAGTACCGTTCTGTCAGGGACGGGCTTGAGGACCTTACCGGCCGCACATTCGACACGATCCATATAATCGGTGGCGGCACTCAGAATCGCCTTCTTTGCCAGTTGACGGCTGATGTTACAGGACTTCAGGTAATCGCTGGCCCTGTTGAGGCAACAGCCATCGGAAACATACTTATGCAGGCAATCGGACTGGGGCATGTAGGGTCCCTTAGCGATGCTCGTGAGATCGTTCGAAACTCATTCGAGGTTGTTACGTACGATCCCAGACCCGACAGCCGAATTGATGCGGCATATGAAAAACTCACGTCGTTAATCGGTTAGCGGCGAATATTGTTGATTTGGCGAAAAGGCGCGGGCAAAAATGCTCGCGCCTTTTTTGTTTTGGAATGAAACCGAATAGACAGATCAGTTGTAGGGTAGACTATTTTCGGAACTAGCGGAATTAACGATCAGAGGGAGCGCAATGAGCAGATTTAATGACATCGAGACTACGGCGAAAATCAAGCTGGCGCTGATCCTGAATCCTCATATCGGGGGTCTGGAGATAAGCGTCTACACGGTAAACGGCATTGTATTCCTGGGCGGATTCGTGCAGGATAACAGACAGAAGAATCTTGCCGACGAGATCGCACGTTTCAATGGCGGGATAGACATCAAGAATAACGTACAGGTACTTAGCGAACTGATACTGTCCAACGAGTCGTCTGATCAAATTACGCAAACGACTGAAGCAGCCGATTCACTCATACGTGACCGCGTGATCGGCGATCTCGAGAATGACCCGCGCGTCAATGCCTACATGATAAATGTTGACGTAGCGGAGGGGATTGTAGAGCTTGGCGGAATTCAGGCGAATCAATGGGCGTATCTTAGGGCCGAAGAGATAGCTAATCATGTAGAGGGTGTACGCGGTGTAGTGAACAACATGGAGGTAAGAGCATCAGCTTAGGGCATATCGAGGACATGCCGCATGCCCTCGATATGCCTGCAAGGATCTTTCGCGAACTTAGGCAGCCCGCTGCTCCGGGATCGTAGTTACGGCGCCTATGCCTGCAGGGAACGAATGGCCAAGCGCATTGGCCATAATCATGGCATCCATAACGTCCTCGGCTGTCACTTTGAACGGCTCGTTATGAATGGTCTCGCCTTCTTTCACAGCCGCATCCGCCGCACGTCGGAGGTCATCACGGGTAACATCCAGAAGCCCTATTCCCTCAAATGTAACCGGCAATCCAACTGTGAGCATGAACCCGATCACACCTTCGATCAAATCCGTATCCCGATCTTCGAGAATCAGTTGAGTGAGCGTGCCGAATGCGACTTTCTCTCCGTGGAGATGGCTGTGTGTTGCAGGCAGTGCGGTGAGCCCGTTGTGGATTGCATGCGCCGCTGCCAGTCCGCCGCTTTCGAAGCCAATGCCGGAAAGCAGAGTATTTGCCTCAACAATCTTCTCCAACGCAGGGGTCACTACATGATCTGCATTAGCGAGAAGTGCCTGTGGTCCGTATTCCAGTAACTGCGAATAGCACAATTGAGCGAGCATCAATCCCGTCGAGGTTGATAACCCTCCTGCCATGTTCTTTGAGCCGGTCCTTATACTGGTATCTGCCTCAAACCATGTGGCCAGGGCATCGCCCATGCCTGAGATAAGCGATCGCACCGGTGCATTGGCGATAATCTCGGTATCCATCAGAACTACGTCAGGATTGGTTGGCAGGAAATTGTATTCCTGAAATTCACCTTGCGCCGTGTAGACCACCGAGAGCGCGCTCGTTGGTGCATCGGTTGAAGCTGTTGTGGGCAGAATTACCACTCTACAACCGGCACTGTTGGCCGCTGATTTTGCCGTGTCCAGCGTCTTACCCCCGCCGGCGCCGATTATAACTGATATTCCGCTTGATTTCGCCATATAGGCAATTCGGTGTATCTCATCCCATGAGGATTCACCACCGAACTCTGTTACGGCAAGAGAGATTCCTTGATCATCAAGTGAGGCCTTAATCGGTGATTCAACGAAACTGCGCACGTTCTTGTCGACAAGGAGCAGTGCAGTCTCACCCAATGGTTGAACATAATCGCCTATCTGCGCGATTGCATTACGACCTTGCACATATTTATTTGGGAATATCGCTGTGCGAATCATTCCAAACCCTCCTTAGAGCACATACATGGGTATCTTCTACCCAAGTCTGCATTCGGTTATCCGTATTTCTGGGTATATGTGGAACACGGGATGCATACAAACGGATGGCAAACGCCATACTGCTCGCCAATTGGAGCGCCAGCCGTGCCTGGGTAATTGCCGTTGATGGTAGTAAACATCACTAGTTGCAGGCAGAAAAAAGAATTAATTCAATGTATTACGCGATTAATGAAGGGTAGATGGCTCAGTTCGTCGAATGTAGTGCATGTAGATGCGAAATGCGGCGGCATCAGTCCTGCTGCAAATGTGAGCATACCTGCGCATGCTGACGCCGAGCCCATCGGGTTCGCGCCCATATATATAGAGGTACTACCTTCATGTCTGAAGTTAATGGTTCCCAGGTAACCTTAGCGATTCATATTCATACTCAATATTCTGCTTGCTCAGATACGCGGATCGATGATATCGCTGATTACTGTCGCGCAAAAGGGGTTAACGTTCTCGGTGTGACAGATCACAATACGATTGCGGGTGCACTCGCACTGAAGTCGGTGGCAAATGATCTTCGCATTATAATCGGCGAAGAGATCAGCACTCGGCAGGGTGAGATCATAGGGCTGTTCCTGAATAAGGAGATTGAGGCGAACCTGGATGCGCTTGAGACCTGCAAGCGAATAAAGGATCAGGGCGGTCTGGTGTATATTCCGCACATAATCGATCCGTTCAAAATACACCGTATGAGACTTCGTACGCTCATGTCAATCCTTGATTCTGTGGATATCATCGAGATTTTCAACGCGAAAGCGAGCATGCCTGTCTTCAATGCTCTCTCCGCAAATTTCGCGGAGATGTATCACAAGATACGTGTGGCCGGCAGCGATGCTCATTATCTGCAGGCAATTGACCTGTGCGTAAATAAGATGAGGAATTTCAGTACGCCTCAGGAGTTTCTTGCCAGTTTGAGTGGAGCAGAGATTATTGCTCACAGAGGTGGTCGACTACGAGCCTGGTGGTCGGGCGTTAAGAATGTCCTTTGCGAAGAAGGACATTCAGTAAACAGGTTCAAAAATCGTTAGAGTGTGTAATACTCTAGTGGCAATGGTTGCCAGATAGCAAACAGGAAGGGGAATTTACAATGCGTTCATGGATTGCATGTGCACTCACCGGAATGGTTTTCCTAGCAAGCAGTTTATCTGCCTCTGTACAGGTTATCAAACCGATTCCAATCTATCCCGGCGGTCAGGTGAAGATGGAACTCAACCTGACAGACAAGGATTTTCTACCGACAGTGCGTGCGTTTATAGGTGGGATTTCCTCAATTGCCACTGCCAATGCGGCGAAGGAATGCAAGGCAAGTAAGAATGCCCATGTGAAAAAACTCATAGGGGCTTGCGATGACAAGTCTGTAAAGGAACTGGAATCTGCGCTGTCCGGTTTAAAGCAGATATCGGTAGTGGTATACCAGATTCCTGGTAATGTAAACGCAGAACAGGTTAATGCATTCTATGCTTCTAATATGGGGCAAGGATGGATGCAGACACTACGAGTGGATGATCCAAAGAGTAATGTTCGACTGTTTACCAAACCTGGACTGGCAAGCGTATTGGGCTGGGTCACATCACCGACTGGCACGGCAGTATTTCGTTCTGAAGGAAAAGTGAATCTGGCAGTAATCACTAAATGGATAATGAAGTCGGTTCCGATGCTTATGGACGCTAAAGAATCCAATGATAAAAAATCGGAAACGCCACCGGCAGCCCCTCAGCCGCCAACGGTGACATCGCCGGATCAGAACATCAAATCTTAGGTCCGAATTTACTCGATAGTGTGTCTGAATGATTCGATCGCCCGGCGCTTCTCTTGTGCCAGTCGCTCGCTCAGATCCACACGGTATATTTGAGGGTTCACGAGCCTTCGCGTCTCTGGGAGAATATGTGATATCTCTTCTCGCGCGAAGGCTCGTATTTCCATCACTGAACTGCAACTGGAAACGCGTTTGCCGCCAAGCATCACAGGCTGTAGAAGGGCTCGGCGCGTGTAGTGCGCTGGATATACATGAGTTTCTTCCAGCACCATACGGTCGTGACCGATAATCTTACCGGATTGCCAGGAATGATCGTCGTTGTCGAAAAGAACGTCACCGACGATGGTGCCATCCTCACTGTAGAAACGCACCGGCATTTTGATCCCTGGATCGGTGGTTTTTGCCGGATTGTCCGAGATCTTCAGCCTGGCATTCCATCGATCATTTTCGTATACAGCAGCCAGTTTGTATACTCCACCAAGGGAAGGCTCCGTGCCGCCGGTCATGAGTTTCGTACCGACGCCCCACGAGTTTATCTTCGCACCCTGACGCTTGATGTCTGCGATAAGGTGCTCATCCAATTCCGACGATCCAACGATTATCGCATCCCCAAATCCGGCATCTGCGAGCATCGCGTGTGCCGATTTGCTCAGTTTCGCAAGGTCGCCGGAGTCCACCCGTATGCCAGGCCTTCCACACCATCCGCTCGCACGTAACTCTATGAACACCTTTATGGCATTTGGCACGCCGCTTCTTAGGGTGTCGTAGGTATCTACAAGGAGAATCAGGTGATCCGGGAATACCGACGCGTATGCCCTGAATGCGTCAAGTTCGCTTGGGAATGCCATGATCCAGCTGTGCGCTTGCGTACCCACGACTTTCACATCGAAGCATTTTCCAGCCTTTACATTCGATGTCGAATCGCACCCGCCGATAATTGCTGCTCTTGACCCGCTTATGCCACCGTCCGGGCCTTGTGCCCGCCGAAGCCCGAATTCCATCACGGGATCGCCACCGGCCGCGTAGGTGACACGCGAGGCTTTGGTGGCAATCAGGGTTTGATAGTTTAGACGGCAGAGCAGGAGTGTCTCAATGAGCTGAGCTTGCGCTAATGGTGCAATCACTCTCACAATTGGCGCATATGGGAACACGGGAGTGCCCTCGGGAGGGGCCCAGATATCACCTGTGAAACGAAAGTCCTGAAGTCCATCCAGAAATGGCTGATCAAAATATCGAAGGGACTGCAAGTACTGAATATCACTTTCCGAAAAATGGAAGTATGAGAGATCATTCAGTAGATTGTCGAGTCCAGCGAAGACCGCGAACCCGGTGTGTTGTGGAAGCGCGCGGAAAAAGTATTCGAAGACCGCTGGCTCACTTTTCATGCCGCAGGCGTAGTACCCTGCCATCATGCTGAGTTCGTAAAAATCCGTAAAGAGCGGTCCCAGTGGGTCGGTTTCGCATCTTTGCTGTACATCTCGTCTCATGATGATGTTATTTCCTGTTTTGATGTTTATCAATCCTATAATCAACTTGCCACGACTTAATTGAATAACTGTTCTTAGATTAAAGGAAATTTAACATGCGTAGTTGAACTTACCATGTAGTGGATTACTCAATTATAGGGTAAGGTTACGAGGAGATTGAAAAGTGAAGATAGACTTGATGAACACAATTAAGGGTTCCATGCTGGAACATTTCTATCCGGCCGGTTGGGATCTTAATAAGATAGATCAACTCTGCAGTCTGGCACCGGAAACAATCGCCGATCGACAGAGATGGTGGAATCCCGGATTCCAGCCTATTCCATGCGATAATGTTGCAGATTTTGATGTGATGATGGGTGAAGCGATTGCCAGCTGTATCCGCGATGCCCGAATCGCAGGTAAGCCGATCATATTCATACTCCCTGTTGGACCTATGGGCATGTATCGATGGGCTGTCTACTTTCTCAAGAGTTGGAATGTCAAATGCGACCATGTGCACGGTTTCAACATGGATGAGTGGAGTGATTCCGATGGCAATTCCCTTCCTCCAACTAATCCTCAAGCCTTTCAGCGTGCCATGCAAGATGCATTCTACGGTCCTTTGGGTGAACTGACAGTGCCGGTGTCACAGCGGCACTTCGCGGTTAAAAAAGACTTGCCGCTCTATGGCGCAATGATACGAGCGCTGAAGGCTCAAGGTGGCAAGCTTGTCACAGTCTTTGGCATTGGCCGTATGTGCCATATCGCCTTCTGGGAGCCTCATTTTGCCGCGGACTACGGAAGCGTCGACGAGTGGAAGGAGCAGGAGTATCGAATTGCCGCCAAACTGCATCCATTGACCGTTGAACAGAATGCGATAACGAGTTTTAAGAGCCGCACGACACTGGTGCCATCCCGCGCGAATACGATCGGCCCCGGACTCTTCCTGATGTCTGATGAGATTATCGGCGGGTGCGATGGACTCCTGGGCAGAGGTATGCAGTGGCAGGGGATGTCACTTTGCATGACCCTCAGGCACGAACCTACCCCCTGGATACCGAGTACATTTATGCCGACTCTCCCTGGAAGGTTGTTCTTCCTGAAAGAACTTGCCGGTCCATTAGTGCCTGAGTGCAATTAACCGTAATTTGGATTCCAGACTATGATTAAACTTTGCTGCAAAAAGATAATCCTGTTGGTGATAATCTGCTCACTGGCTGCTGCCGTGCATGGATGCTCACCAGGCTTGCGAGATACTGATAAGATCAGACCAGGCATGAAGCTTCTTGCAGAAGGCAGAAAAACGCAGGCGCTGAAATCGTTCGATGCGGCCATCGATGAATCCAACAACGATTCTGAGCTCTGCATTGCAATCGGTGAGTTGTTATTCGCTGAGGGGTACAAGAGTGAGTCTATCCCATACATCAAGCGAGCTATAAATTCCCCGATGGGCAAAACTGATGGTGCTGAATACAGATTACGCAATGCTGTGCTGTACACAACACTCGGTGATGTATACTATGGCCTGAGAGACGTAAAAGACGCCGAGAATGCTTATCGGCAAGCAATTTGTCTCAACAAGGATAGCGCCGGCACATATAACAACTGGGGCTATATGTACGCAGATTTGGGATTGAAGCTTGATGATGCACTGCGTCTCACGAGTCGTGCGGTAGAGCTTGAGCCGGGAAACGGCATGTATATGGATTCGCTTGGATGGGCGTATTTCAAGTTGAGGGATCATCGGAAAGTTGTTGATATACTTGCGGCTGCAGTGAAACTGATGCCATCATCGACCGACATCCGATATCATCTCGGGATGGCGTACGAGTCCGTAGGGAACAAGAAGTCGGCGAGTGTCGAATACACCAAGGCGCTGGCCATTGCGCCATCGAATGCATATGCCCGCGCTCGGTTGAGCGCCCTCAGGTAGATAGCTTCTCCATGCCAGCGTTTATGGCGTCGAGAAGAGCTGCATGCAGCATAGGGTTCGATGCCGCTACAAGTGAGCTGATATTCGATTCCGAAGTATCCAGCAGAGGGGTGTCGTCCAGGGATCTGCCGTATGCATCCGTTACACAGCACCCGGCCATGCGCGCTATCAAAACGGCAGCTGCGATGTCGTACGGAAACAGTCCGATCACTCCACCAAGCCCTGCACGAACGAACTGCTGGCGAAACTCGGGATGGTCAGTAAGTATCCGATTGCCCACATCCACAACGGCATCCAGTTGGCCTGAAACCAGTCTGGTAAGCGAGAATGCAGTGCCGCTGATAACGAATACCCCGCCCCTGATTGACGATCGATCTATGAGCGGTGACAGTACTCGCGATACCAATTCTGCCGGACGACCGGCATGCTCGAAGGTCCACGAGATTCGGTCCAAATCCGTATTGGCGGTCGGTCTGACAGGCATATCCACGCCTTCGTCGGTAAAGCGGACGGAACCGTCTTTTGCGGCGGTGAACAGTCTATCTGCTTTCAATTCCAGTATGCATCCGAAATGCACATCGGACAGGCATGCGTCCGTGGAGTAGGGGGCAACAGCGATGGAGATAACGCCGCCTTCAAGACCAACCATAGCAGGCCTAGTGCCGTCTATAGGGTCAATTATCAGTAGGTGCTCGGGTTCGCCGAATTTGATCAGCCCACGGCCTTCCGAGTAGTAAGCGATGTGCAACTCGTGTTTGCGGATGAACTTTTCAATTGCGCGCTCAGCGACTTCATCAATGGCGAATTCCGTGTCTCCGCTCGATGTTCGCCCTGCCGCCATCTTGGATGTTTGCTTGCCTAGATGAGGCCTGACAGCACTCTGTATCTCATATGCCATATCGACTACTGCGTTAGTTATATCCAATAGATTCTACTCCATGCCAGGTTGGTTGGGCTCCAAGGGTGAGTATACTGCTCCCTCTTGTGGAGTGTCAAGCGTTGTGTCGGCAAAGATATGTCAGCTGTAAAGTTGCGGCGAGTGATGCAATCTTGATATAATCGCATATATTTAACGCAAATTTGAGGCAGTGATGCTGGATAGAGCGAAGGAAGTCCTGAATATAGAGGCTGGAGCAATACTGGCGCTAAAAGAACGGCTGGACGATAAGTTCATCACGGCTGTTCAGCTAATCGGTATTTGCAGCGGACGAATAGTTTTAACAGGAATCGGTAAGTCTGGCATTGTGGCGCGGAAGATCGCCTCAACGCTTGCGAGCACAGGTACTCCTGCGCTCTTTCTTCATCCGGCAGAGGGTATACATGGCGATCTCGGCATGGTCACTGCATCCGATGTCGTAGTCGCCCTGTCGAACAACGGTGAGTCAAACGAACTTCTCGCCATTTTACCTACACTCAAAAACATCGGATGCAAGTTGATTTCGCTGACCGGTAAGATGGATTCAACGCTTGCGCGCGCTAGTGATGTTGTTCTGGACGTATCCATAGAGCGAGAGGCCTGCCCGCTTGGCCTTGCTCCGACTGCCAGCAGTACGGCGATGCTCGCGCTGGGCGACGCGCTTGCACTCGCGGTAATGGAAGATCGCAAGTTTACCAGTGAAGATTATGCTCTGTTCCACCCGGGGGGCATCCTGGGACGCCGATTAACGCTTAAGATACGGGATCTTATGCGCACAGGTGACCGGCTGGCGATTGTCAGAGAAGGCGAGCTCCTTCGCGATGCGCTTTTTGCAATAACTCACGCCGGTGCGGGCGCTGCTGTTGTTGTCGATAACAATGGCAGGCTGACCGGTATCATTACGGACGGTGATGTCCGCCGGCATATATTGGCCGACGAGAAGTGCCTGTCACTCATGGCTGCCGATGTAATGACACGCAATCCCAAGGTGATTTTATCCGATCAATTTGCGACCGAAGGCCTTCGTATTCTTGAGCAGTGTAGAATCGGTGAATTGCCGGTCATAGACGATACACACAAGCCAATCGGAATGCTGATGCTTAAGGATCTCTGCAAGGCAGGTATCGCTTGATGTCTGATTTCACGATACTTTACACAAACGACCTGCATGGTAAACTTACCGATCATGCAATGGATGTTATCCGTCGAGAGAAGGCCGCTTCATCTTCTTGCCTCCTTCTCGATGCAGGGGATGCTGTGTCATCAGGCAATATTTATTATCGGCCGGGCGGAGAACCGATTCTGGCTAAACTCAGCGATCTAGGTTACGACGCCATGTCGATGGGCAACAGAGAGTTTCATTTCATGTCATCGGGGCTTAAGTCAAAGGTGAAATTGGCCGAATTTCCGATTCTCGCCGCAAACCTGAACAGCAAGAGCGCTGATATTGGCCACGCAATTCTCTCTTACACCGATTTCGATTGCGCCGGACTAAGAGTGGTCGTCTTTGGTCTGTGTGTACCTATGATAACGAAGAAGATGTTTGCAAGCAAAGTCAGTCCGTTCTGGTTCTCGGACCCGATCGAATGTGCAGCGGCGATCGTGCCGGTGCTTCGCGCGCGCGCGGATGTATTGGTTGCTGTCACGCATATCGGTTTTCAGAAGGATATTGAACTTGCCGAATCTGTACCTGGCATCGACCTGATAGTTGGGGGTCACACGCACAAGGTCCTCCCCGAGCCGAAAGTCATTGGTGATACATCCATAGTGCAGGCAGGTTCATGGGGACATCACCTCGGCAAAGTGGAAGTGTCGCAAGCGATTGAAGGATTGCGTATACAAGGCAGTCTCATCGATCTTAGAGAGCCCTGATTGTACCATTGGAGCGTATAAACATTATGCAAAACCCGTTACTGGCACTGCTGATTTCAGCATTTTTCATAGTTGTGGCCGTTGCTTTTGGCCGGAGAATACTGGGCCTGTTCAGGGTCCGTTTTGAATCATCGGTCGAGTCAGCGCTGTTTGGTGCCGGACTTGGGCTTGGCGTCATGGCATATCTTGTGCTTGCAGTCGGACTTCTTGGCATGCTTTATCCATGGATGCTCATGGGGATAGTCGGGGTTATGGCGTTGATCTCAATCAGAGAGATCAACAGCCTTCTTTTGGATATCATCTCTGCGATAAAAACGCGTGCCACTACGCGGCTCAAGATTATCGATAGTTTGGTTACTGCCGGGATAGTCTCAATGGGAGCGATCGGACTGCTGGGTGCGCTCACACCCCCCGGAGGTCTGGATTGGGATGGCCTCGCATATCACCTTGCGATTCCTAAGCTGTACCTCGCACATCATGCCATCTATTATGTGCCCTACATATCCCATTCCAACTTTCCATTTCTCACTGAGATGCTTTATACCATAGGATTATCGATCGGCAGTACCAGTATCGCCAAACTCTTTCACTTCGCGATGTTTGCAGGCACGTCATTGACGATCTACACAATGTGCAAGCGACATGTGAGCCCCTTGGTCGGAAAAGTTGGCGCGCTGATATTCATGAGTGTGCCTGTGGTGCTATGGGAAGCCGGTATAGCATATGCGGATATTACGACTGCTTTCTATCTCACGCTTGCCGTGTATGCCGTTCTAAACTGGGAAGAAACGCACAGTACCTCATGGCTCACTGTATGCGGTCTGATGGGCGGGTTCGCCCTTGGGACGAAGGTGTTGGCTGGTGTGCCGATCGCAGCGCTCTTCGTTTGGATTGTGGCGTCGTCCGGTTCCAGGAGGGAGTGGGGCAGGGGCCTTATGTTGGCGTTCGGGATGGGGATTATTGCGCTGCTTGTAGGGTCTCCGTGGTACATCAAGAGCTATATTTACACAGGCAATCCTGTCTATCCGTTCATGTACAACATATTCGGCGGCAGAAACTGGAGCGCTGAGAATGCAGAGGCTTACAGGGCGTCGCAGGTGGTCTTTGGCATGGGCCGGGATTCCAGCCAGTTCTGGTTGCTTCCATGGAACCTTGCGATGAACGGCTCGAAATTCTTCGACACGCCGAGTATCTTCGGCATGATTGGGATAGCATTCCTCGGGCTGATCCCTGTACAACTATTGACTAGAAACTATAACAAAGTCATTCTGAAGGTCGGAGCGGTTGCACTGGTATTCATCGCTGCATGGTTTGTCCTGATGCAGCAGTCGAGATACCTGATCGGTGTGCTTCCATTGCTCAGTATTGTGGCAGCAGCCGGAGTTGAATCAGCGAACAGGCAATGGCGCATCGGCCGGTATGTAGTAAATCTGTTTCTCGCGTTTTCCGTTGGATTGACCTTGCTGATGGGTATCCTGATGTCTATGAACAGCGCACCTGCGGCACTTGGAATTGAGCCCCGTTCCGAATACGTCTCCCGCACGCTCGATGTGTACGACGCAGAGTCGTATATAAACACGACTTTGCCCAGGACTGCCCGAATAGTCATGCTCGACGAGGTTAGAGGGTTCTATCTGGAACGGGAGTATATCTGGGGCAATCCCCAGCATCATACGCTTATACCCTGGTCGACCTTCAAGGACGGGCGTGATATGGTAAATGGCCTTGAAAAAATGGGGTATACTCACTTGCTGCTCAACTGGAAATTTTCGAACCCCGGTTCACCGCAGATGAAACTGCTGACTGATGCCATCGGACGCGGATGGGTGCGCGAGATATATTCGGACAGGCACAACATCAGCATATACGAGTTGAAATAGATATGGCAAAACAAAAGCACAAATTGAACTCCGGTATACGCGAAAGCCTTTGTCAAAACAGGCCGTCGATCAAATGGCTTTACGTCATTCTTGCCGTTCATGTAGTATTGGCGCTGGTCTACTGGCACTACACGCCCTTTGGTCAATCACCGGACGAGGGTCCGCACAGTAGATATGTGCAGGAACTGGTTAGCGCCCATAAGCTTCCTGTTTATACTGCTTCATCGGCCGATGGGTATGAGTTCTATCAGCCGCCTCTGTATTATATGCTGGCTGCTCCATTCTATGCGGTTGGACGGCTTGCAGGTGTTGCCGATCCGGGTGTCGCAGTCAGATTTCTGTCGCTGATTCTGGGAGGGCTGTCCATACTGGCTGCGTTTCTTGGAATACGACGAGCATCCCCTAAGCAACACCAATTGCCATTTGTATGCGCGGGATTCATCGCCCTTCTTCCAACGCATGTAATGACTAGTAGCTCAGTCAGCAACGATATCCTGATGGAATTGGTATTCGGGCTATTCTTCATCTGTGCCGCCGGAATGCTGTCTGACGGCCTTACGCGACGAAGAACGCTTGTGATGGGTCTGGTACTGGGCGCGGGACTCCTTTCAAAGTTGACGTGCGGACTTCTATTTCCCCTGGCACTTCTGGTCTACTGGATGGCAGTTAAGCGAAGAGGATACTTGCCAAAAACCGCTTGTTTGCATGTGCTCGCGGCATTTGGGGTCAGTCTACTGGTCGGCGGATGGTGGCTGATCCGAAATCAGCTCGTGTACGGCGATCCGCTGTCGATGTCTCAGTTTGAGCAATCATTTCTGAGCCACAGCCCGGCGCCAGATATGTTCTTCAGGGCCGGTTACTCTGTTTTTGCGTATTTCCAGATGGTAGCCAGTTGGTCCTTTGATAGCTTCTGGGGAGTGTTCGGGCATATGGACTTATTCATGCCTGCCTGGACTTACTGGATGATTGCAGTTGGCTCTGTAGCTGCTCTTATCGGCGTGCGTAAGGGAATCATACATCTTGTGAAAGAGTCGGCTGTTAATGTCGATTTGCTGATCGTTTATGCCGTCACGCTGGCCCTCGTGGTGATCTCGTTTCTAAAGCTGAATGTCACCGTTTTTCAGGCTCAGGGACGGTATTTATATCCAGCGCTGGTGCCGATATCGTTCTTCTGGGTGATCGGCCTCGAAGCAGTTCTTCCGGCCAGCAAACGCGGATTGATCCCCTATGTCGCGCTGGTAATCCCTGTTGTGGTACAGATCGTCGCATTAACGACGTGTATCTTGCCTGCGATCTTCGGTTGAATTCGAGACTCTAATTATGTGATACAATAGTGCAAATGATTATGACCACCGGAGAATACGATGGAATTGCGTGATGATGGCATGTGCTTTGCGTGCGGGAAGAACAACCCTATTGGGCTCAAACTTGAGTTCGAGTTTGATGATGAAAAATCAGTCGCCATGTTCACCCCGAAAAGAGAACATCAGGGGTACGATAATATCACTCATGGGGGTATAATAAGTACTCTGCTCGATGAAGCTATGGCGAAGTTGGTATGCGAACGCGGTTATCTTGCAGTTACCGGCGAGCTTCAGGTGAGGTTTCGAAAACCGGCCATCATAGGTGAAGAGCTAACCATAATCGGCCGAATCACTTCCAAGGCACACCGCATAATCTACTGTGCGGCGGAGATCAGAAACAAGAACGACGAACTGGTAGCCGAAGCTACGGGAAGGATGGTGGAAATCAGATGAGCGATGATTTTGTTTCCGTCTATCATGCGATGGACGAATACACTGCAAATATCATAAAAGCAGCACTGGAAGATGCGGGAATACCAGCCTTTGTACATCCCATTGAAAGTTCTGCGTATGGTAGTAATATCTTCGTATCTGTTGAAGGAGTTTGGGGATATGTTCTCGTCTCTGCGGAGAATCGGGAACGTGCAATGGCCGTCCTGGAAGAGTATAATGAGAAAGGTTCGGAGGTAGTTCAATGAAATGTTTTTTCAAAACGGCGGTGATCGCGTCCACAGTTGCATTGTCGGTCGCAAGCGGAGTCTATGCTGCAGGTATCGCTAAGTCGGGGTATTTGGAGCGGACTGTCACTGTAACAAACACAGGGGCATCTATGACTCAGACGACAAAGATGTACTGGAGCGGTGATCGTATGCGCACCGAACAGTATTCGGTTAATGGCCAAACCGTGGAGATCAAAAATGGCCGGAATTTTTACTTGTATGTCCCTGCAAAGAAAGCGGCAGTAAAAACTACTTTGCCAGCTGGTGCGAGTACCGTGCAGCAGACTATCAAGAGTCTTGCCAAACCGGTTAAGGGTGGAAAGAAAATCGGCGCTGGAAGTGTGGCCGGACTGAAGTGCGACATATACAGAGTGACTCCCAAGGGCGGAAGCAGTGCCACTGTATATGTAAGCACTGATCCAAGACTACCTATTCCACTGAAGGTTATCGTTTCAGCTGGAGGCGTCCGCCAGATTACTGACACCAAAGTAGTCAAACTGAACAACAGTATTTCAAACAGCATGTTCAGCTTGCCCAGAGGCGTAAAAGTGAAAGAGCAGAAGTTCAACGCGCCGCAAAAAGGACAGTTGCCATCGGGCAAGAAATAGCACCAGAAATTCGAATACAACTCACAAAAGAAGATAAACCTGGAGGTTAGTTAGATTGTACACCGTAGTCAGGAAGGAGCGGTTGGGGGAAGTTGTCACTCTCTTAGAAGTGAAAGCTCCCGCAATTGCAGCCAAAGCCCATGCGGGCCAGTTTATAATAATTCGTTTTGATGAAAACAGTGAGCGCATTCCGCTGACACTATCAGATTGGGATCGCGAGGCCGGAACGATAACGATCATTTTCCAGCATGCAGGAAAGTCGACGCATGAACTGTCGACCGTCAATGTTGGTGACGACATAAGAGATATCGCAGGCCCGCTTGGGAAGGCTACTGAGATCGAGAAGTTCGGTACAGTAGTATGCATCGGCGGAGGAATCGGCGTCGCGGAGCTCAGACCGATTGCAAGAGCGATGAAAGAGGCAGGGAACAAGGTCATATCGATCGTCGGTTGCAGGGATAAGTCGCTGCTCATTCTCGAAGACGATATGAAGAGTGCCAGCGATGAGCTTTACATAACGACTGATAACGGCAGCTATGGCCGAAAGGGATTCGTCAGCGATGTTCTGCGGGATCTCACAGACGGCGGGCTGAAGATTGACATCGTGTATGCCATCGGTCCCGTCCCAATGATGAGGGTGATAGCCAATCAGACTCGACCGCTTGGCCTGAAAACACTCGTCAGTCTGGATGCCATCATGATCGATGGAACAGGCATGTGTGGCGCTTGCAGGGTAACCGTTGCTAACCAGACCAAATTCACCTGCGTCGACGGCCCGGATTTCGACGCGCACGAGGTAGACTGGGATGAGCTGGTCATTCGCAAGAAGATGTATATACCCCAGGAGAAGGAAGCCTTAACCAAATATCACGATGGATGTTGCGGGAGGTGCCATAAATGAGCAAACAACTTGGAACCCGTGAGCCGATGCCGCATGCGACTCCGGAAAGCAGAATAAAGAATTTCGATGAAGTAGCTCTGGGATACAGCGAAGATCAGGCGATTCGCGAAGCACAGCGCTGTCTTAATTGCAAAAAGAAACCATGTGTGTCCGGATGCCCTGTCGAGGTCATGATACCGGATTTCATCAAGCTCGTTGCGGAGGGTAAATTCGCAGACGCCATAGCGAAGATCAAGGAGACGAACTCCCTTCCGGCGGTCTGCGGCCGGGTATGCCCGCAGGAAGAGCAGTGTGAGGCGAACTGTGTGCTGTTGAAGCGCCAGCAGCCGATAGCAATCGGCCGGCTCGAACGATTTGTTGCCGATTGGGAAGCTGCTAATGTAGATAACGCAGGCCTCTGTGAAGTCACGGATACACCCCCTGTTTCGCATAAAATCGCTAAAGTAGCGGTAGTCGGGGCTGGACCAGCCGGTCTCACAGCTGCCGGTGAACTCGCATGCAAGGGCTATGATGTAACTATATTCGAGGCTTTGCATGATTCTGGAGGAGTACTGGCCTATGGAATCCCTCCGTTCAGGCTGCCGCGAACCATCCTCAGCCGGGAAATCGAGTATGTGAAATCGCTCGGCGTTAAAATCGAGACGAATGCCATCATAGGGAAGCTGCACACGCTCAGAGAACTTCTGGATGATGGATTTAGCGCCATATTCATCGGAACCGGTGCCGGACTTCCGCAGTTCATGAAAATTCCGGGTGAAAACCTGAATGGCGTATATTCGGCGAACGAATACCTGACCAGAACCAATCTGATGAAGGCTTACAAGTTCCCCGATTATACGACTCCGATTCGAGTCGGCAGCAAAGTAGCGGTCATTGGTGCAGGGAACGTCGCAATGGATGCCGCCAGATGCTCACTCCGCATGAAAGCAGAGGAAGTCACAGTAGTCTATCGGCGATCGCGCGCTGAAATGCCTGCTCGCTCAGAAGAGATAGAGAACGCAGAGGAGGAGGGCGTCAAGCTCCACCTGCTAACGGCGCCTGTGCGCATTCTGGGCGATGAGAACGGCTACGTGCATGCGATGGAGTGTATCCGCATGGAACTCGGCGAACCGGATGCTTCCGGCCGACGACGGCCTGTCCCTATTGAGGGCTCGGAGTTCACGATGGATGTGGACACCGTCGTAATCGCGATAGGTCAGAGCCCTAACCCGGTCGTCCGGCAAAGCGAGCCTGATCTTGTCACTACCAAGTGGGGTGGAATTGTCACGGATGGCGAGACGGGCGCAACATCGATCCCCGGCATCTATGCTGGCGGCGATGCCGTAACCGGTGCAGCGACTGTTATTACAGCAATGGGCGCCGGTAAGAAAGCAGCTCGGGCAATTGATGCATATATCAGGAGTAAGAATAACTAGTCGGCATATGAGAGTATAAACATCGGCCGTTCAGGTTTGTGCCTGGGCGGCCTTTTTTATACATAGGATTGCCAGCTGTTTGCAGGATTTACCTGGCCGTTGCTAGAACAGTGGGTAGTATGGTGGCTATTTTAGCACACAAGTAACTCGGAGGATGAACTCGTATGGCGAAATTATTCGGAGCTGAGTATACAAAAGATGAATTATTGAAGAAAGTCGGAGATATCTCCCAACTCGGTGGGGTACGCCTTGTTGATCTGGCTGATGGGCGCGAGCGCGGTGTCCGTGCGGCCGATTTTCGAACCGGTTCGGGGCTGGATTTCAGAGTTTCGATCGATCGTGGACTTGATATTTCAACCGCTGCCTACAAAGGGCAGTCGATAGCATGGCGTTCATCGACCGGCGATGTATCACCGGCGTATTATGAACCACAGGGTTTTGGATGGCTAAGAAGTTTTCCGGGAGGCCTGCTCGTTACGTGTGGATTCACATATGCCGGAGCTCCCTCAGTCGATCAGGGCAATGAACTGGGGCTGCATGGCCGGGCATCTAACATTCCTGCATCAAACGTGCTGGCTGATGCTGAGTGGGACGGCGATGATTATACAATGTGGGTTCAGGGCAAGTCCCGTGAATGCGCAGTCTTCGGCGACAACGTCGAGTTGACCCGCAAAATCACCGCAAAACTGGGCGAGTCGAAGATATGGCTTCATGACAAGGTAACTAATCTTGGATACCAGGATTCCGAGCACATGATGCTCTATCACTGCAACATGGGGTTTCCGATTCTTGATGCTGGAAGCGAGCTCATTGCTGCAGTATCAGGGATCAGAGGGGTAAGTGAAGACGCTCAGCGGGAACTCGACGTGCACTCAACGTTTGATGGCCCAACGCCTGCATGGGATGAGAGAGTCTACTATATCGAAATGGCTACGGATGCAGACGGCATGGTAAACGTTGCGCTGGTAAACCCGAATTTCAACAATGGGCAGGGCTTTGGCGTGTACATGCGCTATTTAAAGCAGGAACTCCCGAATTTTGTCGAGTGGAAGATGACCGGCGAAGGCACCTATGTGGTCGGCATGGAGCCCGGCAACTGCGAAGTGCAGGGTAGGGACAAGATGCGTGCAGAGGGCAAACTCCAGTTCCTGAAGCCTGGCGAGACCCGCGAATATCATCTGGAGATAGGTGTGCTTAGCTCTCAGATGGAAATCGCAGACTTTACGAAGACAGTACAATCAGCAAAATACTAGTGCGTTTTGGTGATAACTGGCATTTCGATTCGGCCGGTCCAGCTCATTTGGATCGGCCGAGTTTGTTGACACTGAGCTCGGCTGAGTGCTAAACTTAGCTTGTTAGCAGAAATATTCTAGTATCACAGGTACCTGATGGCATATAAAGATTTACAAGATTTCATTCAAAACCTGGACAGGCATGGGCAACTGAAGCGTATCTCTACGCCGGTAAGCCCTGTTCTGGAGATTACAGAAATCACCGATCGTGTAGTAAAGAAGGGAGGCCCGGCCCTTCTCTTCGAATCACCGGTTGGATATGATATCCCTGTGCTGATCAACGCAATGGGCACATACGAGCGCATGGCGATGGCTCTTGGCGTACAGCGATTGGACGATATCGCAGTTGAGATCGTGGATCTGCTCAAGATTGATATCCCTGACGGGCTAATCGGCAAGTTGATGATGCTTCCGAAATACGGCAGTCTTGCTGGTTACATCCCGAAGATTGTTAAATCCGCGCCTTGCCAGGAAGTAGTGTTGCACGACGGATCGCTCGACGATCTGCCGATTCTCCAGTGCTGGCCCGGCGATGGCGGACGGTTCATAACGCTGCCGATGGTTTTCTCAAAAGATCCGCATTCAGGGATGCGCAATGTCGGCATGTATCGCATGCACGTCTTTGACGGACGAACTACCGGCATGCACTGGCATCCAAACAAGGTCGGCGCTCGGCATTACGCCGAATATGAGCGCCTGGGCCAGCGAATGGAACTGGCAGTCGCTCTTGGTGGAGACCCGGCCATAACCTTTTCTGCAACCGCACCGCTCCCTGAGGACTTCGACGAGATGCTCTTCGCGGGATTTTTGCGCAAACGTGGCGTGAATATGGTGAAATGCAAGACGGTCGACATCGAGGTCCCAGCCGATTCCGAGATAGTGATCGAAGGGTATGTTGATCCGCACGAGCGCAGGACTGAAGGTCCGTTCGGCGATCATACCGGGTACTACTCGTTATCCGCTGAGTTTCCTGTTTTTCATGTGACCTGCATCACCCGGCGCGAGAAGGCGGTGTATCCGGCTACAATTGTCGGCAGGCCTCCGATGGAAGACTGCTTTATGGCTAAGGCCACTGAACGCATCTTTCTCCCCCTTCTCAAGATGCAGCTTCCTGAAATTGTGGATATTAACCTCCCTATCGAGGGAGTATTCCACAACATGGCGATAATATCTATCAAGAAACGCTATCCCGGTCATGCGCGAAGGATAATGCACGCCCTATGGGGCCTCGGGCAGATGAGTTCCACGAAGATGATAGTGATCGTGGACGAGCACGTCGATGTTCAGGATATGCATGAGGTTCTCTGGCGGCTGGGCAACAACATAGATCCGAAGCGTGATATAGAGTTCGTGCAGGGACCGGTCGATATACTTGACCACGCGTCGAGCTTCTTCGGATTAGGAAGCAAGATGGGAATCGATGCAACGAAGAAGCTGCCTGGTGAGGGTTTTTACCGGGAATGGCCGGATGAGATTACCATGAGCGCCGATGTAGTTGATAAGATTGACAGTATCTGGTCCAAGTTAGGATTGTAGAGGTTTTTTCGTGAGTGAGCGGCGTCTGGTAGTTGCGATAACCGGTGCGAGTGGCAGTATCTATGCGGTCAGGTTTCTGCAGGCTGTTCTTGCACATTATGACAGGATATACCTGATTATATCGGAGAACGCTGTATGTGTAATGCAGACAGAGTTGAACGAGAGCTTTTCCGATGCCATGCCAAGTATCAAATTCCTTATCGGAAAGAACAGCGATAAACTGGAATTACTGCCTCCGCATGATTTATGTGCGCCACCATCCAGCGGTTCAGTGCAGCACGATGGCATGGTTATCATTCCCTGCTCTATGGGAACAGTCGGTCGCATAGCATCCGGTATCTCAAACGATCTGATCACCCGCGCCGCAGATGTCTGCCTCAAGGAACGGAGGAAGCTCATACTCGTTGCGCGCGAGACACCTTTCAGCCTCGTTCATCTGAGGAATCTGACTGCGCTAACGGAGGCAGGGGCTGTTGTTCTGCCCGCTTGTCCTGCATTCTACAATAGACCCCAAACCATAGAAGATATTGTATCGTTTGTAGTTGCAAGGATAATGCAGCAGCTTGGGCTTAGTCAGAATCTGGTGCCTGAATGGGAGAAGCCGACGGAATGACAGTTTCAATTTCAATGGTGACATCGAAAGTCGCCACGATACTAGAAATGATAAAGTTTGAACATACGATATTCGCGCTGCCGTTTGCTCTAACAAGTGCTCTGATTGCGGCTCACGGCATACCACGCCTGCCGATATTGTTCTGGATACTGGTCGCTATGGCGGGGGCACGAAGTTCGGCGATGGCGTTCAATCGTATAGTTGACCTAGAGTTTGACATGCTAAATCCTAGAACAGCCGATCGTGCGCTACCGGCCGGAGTGTTGAAGGCCGGTGAGGTCTGGGTATTCACAATCGTTTCGGCCGGAGTTTTCATGTTTGCCGCATGGATATTGAATCCACTGGCATTTGCACTATCGCCGGTGACGCTGATCGTACTCCTTGGCTACTCGTATACCAAGCGCTTTATGTCTCTCTCTCATCTCGTGCTGGGGCTTGCGCTCGGGATTGCGCCTGTGGGAGCATGGATCGCAGTCACTGGCCGATTGCAGTTTCCTCCGATGATCCTATCTGCCGCCGTGATTCTATGGACCGCCGGCTTCGATATCATATATGCGCTTCAGGATATAGAGTTCGATGCAAAGCTCGGATTATTCTCGATCCCCAGGATGCTCGGCGTACGCAGGGCGCTTATGGTATCGCGAGCCTTCCATATAGTTACCGTATTGCTGCTGTTATGGTTCGGGCTTAACCTTGGACTGGGTATCGCCTATTACATCGGTATTTTTGTTGTCGCATGCCTTCTAGCGTATGAGCAGAGCGTTGTGAAGCCGAACGATCTCAGCAGGGTGAATGTGGCATTCTTTACCACCAACGGGTTTGTAAGTATAGGATTTTTGGTTTTTGCAGTAATCGATCTGTTAATTAGAAGGGTTTTGTTTTGAGAAATTTAGCACTTAAATCAGATATCGGCGATATAGTCGAAAAAGTGGAGCAGGGCATTCGTCTAAGCTTCGACGACGGGGTACGGCTGTTTCAATCGAATGACCTCCTTGCCATCGGCTGGGCGGCGAATATTATGCGAAGGCGTCTTAATGGCGCTCGTACCTACTATATCGTGAACAGACACATCAACTACACAAACCTGTGCAAGAACCGCTGCCGATTCTGCGCTTTCTCTCGAAGCGATGGGGAACCCGGCGGATACATCATGAGCGTAGATGAGATTTTGCAAAAGGCCGTCGATGCTCGACGCGATATCGATTTCACTGAACTGCACATCGTCGGCGGGCTGCATCCGGATGCGCCCTTTGATTACTATATTGAAATGCTGTCTTCGGTAAAGCAGAGAATGCCGGAAGTGCACATACAGGCATTTACCGTAGTCGAGATTCACCATATCGCCCAGATCGCCGGGCTGACCGTCAGAGAAACGTTGACTCGGCTGAAGAACGCCGGTCTTGGTTCGATACCGGGTGGGGGAGCGGAAGTCTTCTCGCCTCGCGTGCGCAGTGAACTCTGTCCCGAGAAGCTTTCCGCCGCCGGATGGATTGATGTTATGCGAACGGCTCATGAGCTTGGCATACGCAGCAACGCCACTATGCTGTACGGGCACATAGAGACCCCTGAAGAGAAGATTGACCATCTGCTGCGTCTGCGCGAACTGCAGGATGAAACGGGCGGATTCCTATCCTTTATTCCTCTGGCTTATCACTCGGAAAGCACTGACCTGGGCTCGCTCAACGGGAATAAGCAGTCATCCGGCATGGACGACCTGAAGACGCTCGCTATCTCACGGCTGATGTTGGATAACTTCGCACATGTTAAAGTTTTTTGGATAATGATAGGAATAAAACTCGCCCAGGTGGCACTTCACTTTGGCGCTGATGATTTCGACGGTACTGTTGTGGAGGAGAAGATTTTTCATTGTGCAGGCGCTGAAACTCCCAAAGGTATGACTGTAGCTGACATAGTGCGGCTGATCAACGAAACCGGCACGGTCCCTGTCGAGCGAGATACCCTCTACAACCAGGTGCAGCGGTGATGCGAATCGGGTCTGTGCCCTACATGAATGGAAAGCCTCTTATTTGGGGGCTGGAACATGATCGCCGTGTTGAACTCACCTGCGAGGTTCCATCGAAGCTTGCTGCAATGCTCAGAAAACATGAAATTGCTGCCGGATTGGTATCTGTCGCGGCCTGCTTTTCAAACCCTGAACTGCAGATTGTTCGCGGAATCACCATATCGTGCGATGGGCCTGTTGAGAGCATCAAGCTTTTTCATACCGGCGATATCGGTTCGATCCGCACAGTCGCGCTGGATACAAGCTCGCTCACGTCCGTACTGCTGGCCAAAGTCATCCTCAAGGAAAAATACGGTCTATCGCCTGATTTCATTTCCATGCCGCCGTCGCTTTCTTCGATGCTTGCCAAGTGTGACGCCGCTGTCATCATCGGTGACCCGGCGATGCAGGTGCCGGTCGATACCACGCCATGGAAGGATCTTGGAGAAGAATGGCATAGTCTAACAGGATTGCCGTTTGTATTTGCCGCATGGGCAGTGAATCCCGAATTAGCTCGTCCCGAGATTATCGATCTTCTGCACGAATCCAAATCGGTAGGGCTTGGATCGCTTGAAGAGATCAGCGCGGTGGAGTCGAGAAGGTTGGCCCTTCCGATTGAGGTCTGTTCTCATTATCTGAATGATATCATGCATTACGATATGACGCCTCGCCATATGGAGGCTTTGCAATTGTTTCACGAGAAAGCACTTGATTACGGATATATCGCAGGCGGTTCATTACCGGCGATATATCAAGGATAGGCTCAATGGGCGATTTGAAAACAATACTGAACAAGGCTGTTGACGGCCATCGCATATCCGCAGCCGAAGGCATCTTTCTGTTTGAGAACGCAGAACTTCTCGAACTTGGACTTGCCGCTGACGCTATCTGCCGTCGTATGCACCCAGAGCCTTATCGTACCTATGTGGTCGACAGAAACATAAACTATTCGAATATCTGTGTGTCAAAATGCAAGTTTTGCGCTTTCTATCGCGATACAAAATCGCCGGATGCCTACGTGCTCTCGGGTGATGAGATTCACGCAAAGATATCTGAAGCGATTGAACTTGGTGCGACGGAGATCCTGATGCAGGGCGGCTTGCACCCATCCCTCGATATTACCTGGTTCGAGCACTTGCTTCAAGGGATCAAGAGCCGTTTCGATATAACCATGCATTCGCTGTCCGCACCGGAGATCGTCCACATAGCAAGAATTTCGAATCTGACGGTGATTGAAACCATCGCGCGGCTGAAGTCTGCCGGAATCGACTCCATCCCGGGTGGCGGTGCAGAGATACTGACCGATTCGAGCAGGCACGCAATCAGTCCGGGCAAGTGCTCATCTACTGAGTGGTTTAATGTCATGGAGTGCGCACACAATCTTGGCATGCGAAGCACCGCAACTATGATGTTTGGACATACAGAAACCCTCGCAGAGCGCATTCAGCATATGGCCGGAGTCCGCGATCTGCAGGACCGAACGAATGGATTCACGGCGTTCATACCCTGGACGTTTCAGCCGAACAATACGGAGCTTGGTGGTGATGCCGTAGGTGGATATGAATATTTGCGCACGCTTGCCATTTCACGGATCTTCCTCGATAATATCGATAATATACAGGCCTCATGGGTTACCCAGGGTTCGAAGATAGGTCAGATCGCACTCAGCTTCGGCGCGAACGATCTTGGCAGTACGATGATCGAAGAGAACGTGGTCGCGGCGGCAGGTGTAACTTTCCGCATGAGCGAACCGGAAATCCGCGGTGCGATTCAGGGCACAGGATTCATCCCTTGCCGACGTGACACTTACTACCACGTGCTTGAGCCAATGGAGGATTGAATTTGAGTAACATGCTAGCGATAATCGGTGGGAGCCAGGCGTATACCCTTATTCAATCTGGGCAGTTCCCGGGGGAGCGTATTCCCCCTGTTAAGACTCCGTTTGGTGATTCCCAACCGATCTACAAGTTGGATGCAGGCGGTCGAGCTGTTCTGCTCATGTCGAGGCATGGGGAGTCGGGGTATGCGATCGCGCCATCGTGGGTGAACTACAGGGCAAACATATGGGCGTTGAAGGAGCTGGGCACATCCCAGATTGTATCATGGTCGGGCCCCGGCGCAATCGACATGACGCTTCAGATAGGACAATTCGTCATACCGGACGATCTCATAGATGAGACAAAGAGCAGGTCGCACACCTACTTTGAAGGAACCGGTATGGGCTTTGTGCGGCAGAACCCTGTCTTCTGCCCATCACTCGGTAAAGTCATCGAGGAGGCGCTCGGTATACTGAACCTGACGTATCGTGTAGGTGGGACATACGTATGCACCGAAGGTCCGAGGCTTGAGACGCCAGCGGAGATTCGCAAGTTCAAGGTTTATGGCGGCGATATGGTGGGTATGACTTTAGTTCCAGAGGCTTTTCTCGCGCGTGAGCTTGAGATGTGCTACGCACCGATTTGTTACATCACAAACTATGCGGAAGGACTGAGGCAAAGGCCTTTTGAACCCGGCGTGCTCTTTGAGGGGCTACTGGATGATCGTGAGAAGCAGGCAGTCGACGATGCCGTGAACCAGTTTCCCCGGATAGTATCGACCCTTGCCGATTTGGACCTTAACACTGATTACTGCCACTGTAGCAAGCTTATGGAACGCTATCGGCGACGTGGAGATATAGGTCCGGATTGGCATACATGGATTTGACCTGGCGCCACATATAATTGATATTTATCGAATGGTAAGGTATACTGTGAACGTGCACTTTGACCTCGTCGTTTGTTCGACCTCGTTCAAGAAATGACTTTCTTTCCCCTTCGCATACGCGAAGATCTATGTCCAAGGAGTGGAACTTATGTCTGCAGCAAAACCAGGAAATCCGCTCGTCAATCAACCGTGGCTGTACGATTTTATATATCCGGAGGCCAGCGGAGAAGCGGCGGCTATGTGCGAACGGATAATAGAACAGCACATACCCGGAAGTGGGCTGAAAATACTCGATGTTGGCTGCGGCACAGGTAAGGTCCTGGCGGCTTTGGCTCAACACGGCCATGAGGGGATAGGAATAGATGCTTCGGTACCAATGATTGACTATGCTGCGCTTATCCATCCTGAACTCAGAATTCAGGTTGGTGATATGCGTGACTTTGATTTGGATGAGGAGTTCGATGTTGTGATGTGCGTCGGCTCAACCTTCACAAATAATCTTTCCAATGCCGATGTCCATTCAACAATCCGTAACTTACGCAAGCACTGTAAGAGCGGTGGACTCCTCATCCTTGGGGTGTTGAACGCCTCTCGTTTCCTAGGTGCGGAAACTTTCAACGAACGAGTTGAGATGCGTGTGGATGAAGGCGAATTCCATGCGACCGCTTTCTCGCGACATCTGCTGGACAGGCGAGGACAAAGCTTTCGCCGAGTGCGCACATGGAGAATCGATGGCCAGGATGACCCCGTTATCGACGATGCTGAGTTCAGACTTTTCTTCCCGCTTGAACTGGAAGATTATCTAGCACAGCAGCATTTTTCGGTCGTGGGAATATGGGATAACAAGGAACTAAAAGAGAGCACTTTGTCTGGACGCAGGCTGTATATTGCCGCTCGTCCGATTTAGCGTTTATATAGCTACACCTAACGGATGCCATTCCCAGGGCTTTTGCATAAAGGGCCTGTGTCATTCCGAGCTAAACGAGGAATCTTCTATCGTATAAGAAGATCTTCGCTTCTCTCAGGATGACATTATTTGCAGGTTTATAACATATAGTTGTTTTTGTATAGAGGGAGGCAATTATTTGCCTCCCTCTATGCTGTCTTAGTCCCGAATGTAAGTTGAATAATTGTATGTCAGTGTTTTCTCTTCCCCAGGCGCAAGAGGCACCTCCCACTTGATGATGGAAATCGGGTTGAATGACTGTATTCCTTCGGATGTTTTCGTTGCCACTCCGCTATTGTCGGCGGATGAAACCTCTCCTACAAGGGTCTTGTTAACAGATATAGTAACTGCCCTCGTTTTGTAGTTCTTGAGCCAGAGCTTGCCTTCAGAAGACACTTTTATTCTACTGCTACCAAGATAGTTAGACCGCTCTCTAGATTTTTCCACCTCTGATTTACTGGCGCCGATATCGGTAGCTACGGTGACCCGCACGTCGCCTTTACCACCTTTGGCTGTATATTTTAACGTGTCCTGTGCTAGAGGTTGACCATTAGACATAGCCATTGCAGGAGCGGTGGTAAATGGGAATTTAGAAGTATTGGTAAACGATAACTTGTGCCATACCTGATTCTCTATTACTTTGGACTGGTTGCTATTGTCTAAGTATCCATTCGGTAGCACGTTCGATGTGTTGGGAACAGACCATTCGTAGACGTGCTCATATGGAATATCGGCGGAGAAAACGGTGTAGTAGGCTCTCTCGCCTTTCTTCAGCGATACGTTCTTCATGCCGTAAAGGAAGAGGTCTTCTTCCGGGGCGCCGGGGGTATCCTTGGTGCTGGAGTATCCAAAGTTCTGTTCCGGAGTCGGCATAGGTCCTGAATCATAAAATTCTCTACCAAAACTACTACTTGTATTTGCGAATTGCGAGGCGATCCCTGCATTGTATGATGCCCCGCGTCCATTTGTAACTCCCTGTAGAAAATCCGATACCGATTGTGTGAGCGCAAGTGGAGAGACTGTGTCTGCAAATATGAAATTCGGATATCCAACCACGAAATAGATGTCCGACCCGTCGATATCTTCCACGTCGTTCACTAGAAGCCCCTGCATGGTGACCCTGGCTTTGCTTCCGTCGATGAGTTCGATCAGATACGCCGGCGACCATGAAACTCCCTTTTGAAGATAGCCAATGTTGATAGGTGCCTTGTCTTTCGCGCCTGACACCTTGAATTTCAGGCGTTTTACCGTTTCTTTCACAGTTCTGTTTATTTTTAGACCGTCGCCTGATTCTACTGATGTGATAGAGTTTTTGTTGATAGCCAATGTTCCCGTTGAGGTCTCGATCAGGGCAAGTTGTGTTCGAGAGTAGGGGATCATTGAGGTGTACACCGGATATGTCGGGCTGTCGATATTCGGCATACGGTCTTCAGGAATCGAGATAAGCTTGCCGTCAATGACTTTATCGCCTACCGTAAATCGCATCTGCTTGCCCACATTTGCCTCGATAATTTCTTGAACGGTTATGGCCGCTATCTCTCGCGAAATATCTTCCTGCGTGGAAATCAGCCGTTCTATGGTTACCCCCGGCTTACTTGATCCGATCCAGAACGTCCCAAGCGCAGCCGGCGGTACGATGTCGGATACCGCCCATCCATCAGTGAGGGTGGCCTCAGCGTCACGCATAAAAAAGCCCAGGCCGTTCTTGAATACCGCGATTGACTTGGTTTGCGTCTTTACCGGAAGCATCTGCGCCGCAAAAGAACAGCTCGCAAATGAAGCTGCAAACAGCAGCGCGATTCCACTTGCCCGTCTAAATCTGCACATTGGTTAATCTCCTTTAGGCATGATTGCCAAGCGTAATGAATACTACATATATAGTTTGCCGCTGATATTGTAAATTCCTGCAACCATGGGAATTCTTCACTCGAACGCGTGTTTGTTTATTGGGCAAATATATGAAAATCATTTATATATCACGGTCTTGCATTTGCCGAAACTCCATGGTATTAATGTATGTGACCACGAGGCAGAAGCAGCGTAGTGAGAGATGCTTCTGCAGGCCCTCAATCGAGGGGACTGAACAATAACAAGTTGCTGCATATTTGCTTGACAAGTCTATTACTTTGCGGTATAACTGCAAGTAGATTATGGTACCGGTGCCGCAAAGCTCGATTTCGCCATGCCAGAGATAGGAACTGACAATACGATTTGCAAGGGGAATGTCGCTGGCTAAAACAAGACATGACGATCATCTGGGTTAATCCAAATATGCACAAGTTGCAGCTTGAATAGCAACTTGTGCATATTTTGGTGTGCGTGCCAAAATTAACTAGGAGCAAAAATGACGAACGGTAATGCTGTATCGATTGAATCACTGGCAGCCAACATCAGAGTAGGTGACGCCTTCGTCCGACGAGGCCCTGGCGGCAACTCGTGGACGATCGGCACCAAGGCCGTGCAGTTGACATATAAGTTCAAGTACGGCAAATTCACGGTTTCCAGCTTTCGAAACAATCTGACAAAGCCTGCGCGAGAGTACGTGTCGGCGGCGTCGGAATGCGCTCCATTCGGAGTCGATGCCCTTTCGTCAACAGGCGCATTTAGCATGGAAGAACTGTGGGCGAGGCATCTGTCCGCCGGAACAGAGGCTGATCTCGCGCTCAGCTTGACCGTCAAGAAAGGCGCACTTATTGGTTTTTCAGATGCCATACGCGATAACAGAAACACTGCCAGCGTCTCCTGGGTGGTCACACTCGACTATGGTGACGGCGAAACCTACACCTCTTCCGACGACACTGCGCTGAACCAGGGTCCTATTTGGTATTACTACACGCACACGGCAGGCACGGGTTACATGTGCCAAAAGCGCGACGGGATTACGGCCACAGGCTTTCGCCCGGAAAACTCATTTGATCTTGTAAGAGTCTGGAAAGCCCCCAAAGACGGCATGGTCACAGTTCGCGGCGTAGCAAAGCAAGTCGATGGGTCTCCAGCCTCGCAGGTGCGCGTTCTGCGGATCACCGAAAACGCGACTCGTCCGGCCACGGTTCCGAGCGGCTACAATAACTGGGCACCCGTGTCCGTATCGCCAAAAAAGGTCTCGGTCGGCGGGCGCCCGGCGGTGCAGTTGGATATTGCCGCCGAGCGAGGCCCGCTCCGCGCGCATCTTCACGTACAGGCCTACCCTGGAACATCGATCCTGCGCCAGTGGGTTGAACTCGAAAACACTGCGTCAGCGCCGATATCACTGGCATCGGCATCTCCTGTAATGCTGGGGATGAGCGAAGATGCCTCACCCCTTACAAACTACTGGATGTGCGGCGGCAACAGCAGTCCGACCCAGGGTCAACTCGAGAGCTCTTCCGTCACTCAGACCTACCACCGTACCCTTCTCGGAGAGAAAACCGATAACTATGTGCCGTGGATCGCACTTGAGCGCCAGGGGACACGCGATGACGGGTGCTTCGTCACGATGGACCACCTCGGCGCGTGGACGCTCGGATTCGACAATTCAGGCGGCCGATCCGTTCTCTCATCGAGCTTGCCACAACTCGTAGACTACGAGTTGGAACCTGGTGAGATTCTACGGCTACCGCTTGCAACCATGGGTGTCTTCCACAAGAATTTGGATGACATGGGCCGGCGTGTCTACGACTGGCAGTATGAGTATCTCTGGGACTACACGAACAGCGATTACTTTGCACGGACCAACTACACGACTCCCTGGTTCTACTGCTCGCGCAATCTGCAAGAGCAGTTCACCGCTCGTCTAGCGAGCCTCGACATGGATTCGGATATCATGAGCGAAGTCGGCATTGAGATGCTGTGGGATGACGCAGGGTGGGCCAAATACCCGGGATGGCCCGTTCCTGATTCGTATTCGACAGTCTTCGAACCATCAAGTGAGGGTCCCGACTACGCCGAAACTCTGAAATACATCGGCAAAATGGACATGAAATGGGTGATCTGGCTAGCACATAGACCAACGCAGGGTCTTATGGATTCAAAGATCGGTGCGTGGGGCAACTTTCAGTGGCGAACCGACAGCTTCGGCAAGTTCAATATCAAAGACCACCTGATGTTTTGTGCACGGATCGAACACTTTCTGAACGCTAATCCGCACGCATCCTTCCACACCTGCGATGGTGGAAGCCGTTATGCACACCAGTTCGAGATCCAGCGCTATGCCGATGTGAACTACCTTTCCGACATTGGCCGTGATGCCAAGACCAACCACTATCTCTCATACCTGGAAGTGCCTGACAAGTGGCTGGATATTATTGATACGGCGATGCAAGGCAGCAAGTATGTCCCGGACACTGCAGCAAGGCAGCTGACAATGGTTCCTAACTGGTACGGCCCCATCTTCCAGAAAGACCGGGAGAGCGTGCGCCGCCTTGTGGAAACCTACCGCTATCTGCGCCGGGAGGGTGTCGTCGGACGGTGGTCCCACATGATGCACCCGCTCGTCAAAGGCGATACCGACTACTACTACGACCAGCGGACCAGCCGTGATCGCAAGAAAGCATGCATCATCTGCAAGCACAAACCTGAAGCCAACAGCACGGTTTACCCGCAAGGCCTGCTTTCCGATTACAACTACACCGTTGGCTTGGAATCCGTGAAAGAGACCACCGTCAGGACCGGTGCCGACCTGATGTCAAACGGTATCGCTCTCGGGACCGAACCCACAGGCGGCGTGATATACCTGGGCCTGCCATACGTCCCCGGCGCGGGTCACGACACCTGCGCCCCAACTGCTCCCGGACGAGTTCTAGCTCGCCGTGAAACGAACCTCGGACACTCCGGTGTGGCGCTCTATTGGTCGCCGGGCTCGGACAAAAACTGGGTGAGCTACTACGAGGTTCGCCGAAACCTGGATGTAATCGGCAAGTCAAGCATTGCCACCTACTACTTCGACCACTCCATCGGCTGGAATGAGACCGCCGATTATGCCGTTCGCACAGTGGACGGTGACGGCAACGCCAGCGATTGGACCACGGTCGAGATGATAATAGGCGGCGAGGACATCTACGCTACGCTGGGAGGACACTTTGCCAAGTCTGGACGCGATGGCTGGAGCGCAGAAACTAGTGCTGACGGCAGTACTTTCGCCCCGATGGCTTTCATTCCGCCGGCAAAGAACCCAGCCGCTGACTTCGCTGGCACACCCAATCAACCTGGAGGTGTCGAGGGTTACTGGGAAGGCCCGGGCGGCGCGCGAATAGGACGTGGATGGCAGCAGGCCTCCACCGATGCCGCGTGTGTTCGCACCTGGACTGCCCCAAAGGCAGGCAGTGTACGCATCATTGGCCGGGCGATGAAAGAGTGCTATCGACAGGCACTGGGCAGCTCGCTTCGCGTCAAGATTCTACACAATAGCAAACAGGCATGGCCCGAACAGGGCTGGGCGGATGTTGCACTCAGCAACCTGGTCGGCGCTATGCACGACGTCGTCCTCGACGTTGCAAAGGGTGACATAATACGGTTTGTGCTGGGCAGCAGCTCATCACCTGACAACGACATCATCGCCTGGATGCCGCGAATCATCTACGCCGGTCAGGAGAGTCAGGCATCAGTCGGCAGCGAAGTCCGCATCCTGTGCGGATCCAAAGCACCGTATACCGATCACAACGGCAACACATGGTTAGCGGATAAGTTCTTCTCAGGCGGCAGGGCAGTGCGCTCTGATGTGGAGATATCGAATGCCTTTCCGACACCCGCTGACCAAGTGCTCTATCAATCTGGACGTCAAGGCAATGACTTCACCTATGTAATCCCGGTGCCGCCAAGGCTTTATACCGTCCGTCTGAAGCTCGCGGAGACAAAGTACGGCTGGTCATTCGAGCGACCGCTGAACCTCACCATCAACGGCCGACAAATGCTTCAGAACTTCGATGTCTGCCAGGCCGCGCGCGCGTCAAGAACCGCCTGTGAGCAAGTTTTCCGAAACATCGTCCCGAACTCCGACGGCAAGCTCGTTCTGCGCTTCACAGGCGGATTCGAACCGTCACAAAAGACCGATCAGGCACTGATTCACGCCATCGAGATACTGCCGGAAACCAGGCAGACGGTTAGGATAGACGCAGGCTCTGACGCGTCATTTGTCGATTGGAACGGCTACATCTGGAGTACGGATGGCAATTTCCAGGGAGGCAGCGCTATCCGTTCGGATGCGCCGCTGACCTCTGCCTCGCCGACTCTTTACGACCAGGCGCTCTATCAGACTGCCCGCAGTGGAAGATCGCTGAGCTACTCCGTACAGGTGTCGCCCGGTGTATACATGGTCCATCTGAAGTTCGCCGAGCTGTGGCTGAATAAGGTCGGTCAACGGCCAATGGACATCGAGATCAACGGCCGCCGTGTGCGTGAGAATTGGGACCCAGGTCAGGCCGCCGGTCAGACTCACATGGCGGCAGACATTCGGATAGAGGGCATCACACCCGACAAAGACGGCTCGATAGTCGTGCGGGTGACCGCAGTCGGTGCCAACGACGCAATTCTGCAGGGCATAGAGATCGAGTGATAAGTAATCAATGACCATCTGGGGATGCTTGCGGTCGATGATAGGGTGTTAGTAAAGAGCCCTGATCTGAAGGCAGGAAAAGTGGCATGAGCGCGAAAATTTAATATGTTGCAAATATGCAACGACCGGCAGCATTGGTATACATTATGTGATATAATGCGGTTGAACTTTGTGCTCCTATGGAGTATTAGTGGGTCACAGAGATTGCGTTGACACTACGGAAAAACATCGGCTGTGAAGGCAGTTAGAGATATCGACGACAACAATTCATGGCTGTTTTGAAAGGCGAAAAATGAATTTATCCAATATAACATACCATCTATCCATTTCCGAGGATGCGCTTGAAAAAGACCCGGAACTGCTCAGTATCGTTAGTGCAGCCGGTGTGACCGATATCTGGATAACAGGTTTCCTGTATGGTCACAGACACTATTCCTTCGAGCTAATTGAGAAACACAAACAGCTAATAGAGAATGCAGGGATGGCATGCCATGTTATTACTGTACCTCTTGGACATCAGGGCGATTCGCTTGGTTCTGTTTCTGGCGATGTCCCATTGACACCTCCTGCGCACTGGAAGATGGCGATTGCGGACGATGGCTTCGTTCATTCGGGCACATCGCTGCACAGCCCTGCAACCGAGGAGAATGTGCAGTATCTCCGCGATCAGGCTGCCATCGGTATAGACAAGGTGTTCCTCGACGATGATTTCCGGCTGGCTGGGGCTCCCGGGGCGATTGGCGGGTGTTTCTGCGACTATCACAGGGATGATTTCTGCCACCTTCATGGTTATGGCAATCAGGAGTGGAACGATCTGAAGGACGCCATAAAGGCCCGTGAACTTACGCCAATATTGCGTGCATGGGTTGATTATAACTGCGATCAGCTCACTAGTTCCTTCCGCGCACAACAGGCTGCCTCTGACTCTGAGCTTGGCATTATGGTAATGTACCTGGGTTCAGAAAAGGCAGGAATCAGGCTAGCTGATTACCGTGGAGTTCCTTTCCGTGTAGGTGAGATGATGTTTGATGATGGTTCCTTCTCACCGGTGAAAGGCAAAACAGACGAACTATTCAGCTCTCTATTTCATCGGCGGTTCGTCGAGCCGAATCTTGCATATAGCGAGACAACGGCCTATCCTGCGGATAAGCTGTCTGCTCGTAATATGGCAGCCAAGCTGTCGATACCGCTTATCAGCGATGTACGAAATGTAATGTATATGAGCGGTCTGACGGCATTCCCACGAGAGCACTGGAGCACACTCGGGCCTGCTATGAACAAGATGAAAACACTGCATAGACAGATCGCCGGCCACAAACCGAGCGGCCCGTTTAAACATTACTGGGGAGAGCACAGCAGGTATGTTGGGGATGACAACCCATACAGTCTCTTCCTGGCGCTCGGCGTGCCGTTTGAAGTTACTGATGAGCTGAGTGGAGATGGCTGGACCTTTCTTTCCGATGCCGACGCTCGGGGATTAGTTGCGGGCAGTTCAAATCTCATCGCTCGTCAGAGTGCAGATGCGAGTGTGCGTACGGTTCCCGAAACTCTGAAAGACCTTTTTGCGTTCAAACGGGAGATTATGCCCAAGCTGCGCGATGTGCCGTTCGTCGAAGAAGATATCCCGGTAGTCTGCGCATGGTACCCTGAAATACGGACCGTCCTGCTCTGGAACCTATCTGAGCGGCTAGAAACGTTGACTCTGCGATTGGGCGATATGCGCCGGACTGTATCTGTGGATGGCCTCGATACGGCGGTTTTGACCGAAGTGAAGTAAGGCACTCTCGATTGCCTCGTTGCAGGACAGAGCTTGCTACGGGATCCGATCGCAAAAATGGCTTCTAAAATTACAGTAGGAAAAGCTATTGACTGGCAAAGCGATTGATAATACAGTACTAGCGCAACCGATTGAGCAGATTGCTGAGGCAGGCTCCATCGTTATGCAAGCAGCAATTCGCCACGTGTGACGGTTTATCGTCTGGATGGGCCATGTTTGCTTTCCATGCGACTTCAAATTATCGCATGGAAGTTGTACAGGGGCAATATATTAAAAGAGGAAAAACCATTCATCACAGAGGGTATGAGTCTATCTGACCGGCAGCGAGCCAGCAGGTGTGCCTGAGTCTAGAATTCTGATAAGTGGTGGTAAGGCAATCAAATGAGTGGTGGAGTGCCGCTCAACAAACAATGCGATTGATATTATCGAAACCGGTTGATATAATGGTGCTTATTACTAAAGTCATTGAATAAGGGGAATATGCGTTTCATCATTCGAGTTGGCGTTGATATCAGTAATACTTCAAAAACTATAGGAGGACCAGGATGAAGGACATCAATTGCATAAGCGATGGCAACCGACAACGGTCGCAGGTTTTTAACATCTTCAAGTTCGTGATCATCGCAATGATCATTGCTGTCGGAGGCGGCCTGATCGGGACACAAGCAAGCGTATCAGCCCCAGTTGCGAAACAGGCATATACTCCCATTGTTTCAAAATGCAAGGCGGATCTGGCGAAAAGGTTTAAACTGCAGGCGCAGGATATTACGGTTATCGAAACCCAGGCTACTACCTGGGGCGATGCCGCGCTCGGGATGCCGGTAATTGGCAAAGTGTATGCACAAATGAAGACTCCCGGATTGCGGGTTATTCTGGAAGCCCGCAATTCCCGATATCTTTACACAACCAGCGCGAAGGCCTATAGGTACGGCGGGCCGATTTTCATATGGGCGTATTCGATGCTTTATACCAGACCGATACCCAATGAGCCAAACCTGAACAGCGATCTATTTCAGTGCTCTTTACTGGGAACCAATAGTGTACGTTTGTTTTCTGGAGTAACAGATTATTACCCTCAGGAGAAGGGTGGGGTGATAGTCAAACGGCGAACATCGCGCTCCGGTCATGAACTCCTGTTTGTCAAAGCGGCTGGACCATTGAAGGCTAAGTTGCTGCATGCTGCTTTTGACTTCGGCGATGCTGCAATCAACAGTGCCGAGGACGAATGGGCTGCGTTTATTAGACCGAGGCTTGGATTAGTATGGGAGATAGTTGTTGCACCCATCGGTCAGGATAGCGCAAATGTACAAACTCTTCCTTTGCCCGATGGCGTTTTGCCGGGGCGGATCGCATGGTCGGGCGAAAAACTGATGATCCTTGCGAATAAAGGGGAGCGGATGGTCTGCTACGAGATATCCCCAAAAACCGGCACGCCGGAATGGAAACCAGCGGCCGCGTACAATTTCCCGGGGTTAAGATCCTTTGTACTTAACAAGAGCGAATCGCTTGAGATAAATCAGATCACGGTAGATGGTAAGCCGGTCGTTGAAGTTGCGAGTGTGTGGTTCACCGGCGACCGTGATGTGCTGGCGCAAATCAATGACTTCACTTTACGTGGGTCTGATTTGCTGGGGGGCCGCTATGCATTCATATGGGGTGAAAAGAATTCCGTACCGGCTGCATACACGGTGGATATCAGGACAAAAGAGATAATCCCCGGTTTCAGCGGCGCCGGCCAAGACATAAAACCATTCCTGTACCCTCCGCATAGCAATCCGCTGGTTTTGGGGAAATAGGAATCATATTCTAATAGGTATCGTGGTTTGCTAGCCAGTACAGTCTGTGCTAGCAAACCAGTCTCAAAAAAAAATGCATCCGTGCTGTTTAATCGCTTACATTATAGAAGGGCTGAAGAATTGAGTACTAAGCACTATCTGGATGCTAATAGACACTATCGCTTGGGTCAGACGTTGGCTGATATGGAAAAGTACGAAGAGGCTCTCTCTGAGTTTGAAGAAGCTATTCGTGTTGAGCCTTGTAAATGGGAGTATCATTTCGAGCTTGGTAATACGCTCTGTGATCTGGGCCGATATGAGAAGGCTGTTTATGCCTATCGAGAAACAATCCGACTTGATCCACAGAGCGCAATCGCATATAACGAACTTGGAAATGCTCTCGACGATCTTGGAAAACAAGATGATGCCATTCAGGCATATAAGGAAGCAATCAGCATTGATCCAAATGATCCTGATGCCTATTACAACCTTGGTTTAATTCTGGAAACTACTGGTCAGTTCGATGCAGCTGTTCGATCATTCAATAAGGCCATTTGTTTAGACCCCGATGATCCAGATCCACATGGCGGACTCGCGTCCACTCTTAGGCGGCTGGGACGACTGGATGAGGCTTTACTTGCATGCCGTGAAGCACTACGTTTAGATCCAGAGAAGGCAAATGCGTACGTTGAACTAGGTAATATATTTTCCGATATGAAGCAATATCAAGAAGCAGTGCAGGCCTACAAAGAAGCTATCCGACTTGATCCACAAGATACAGATGCACATCACAACCTTGGGAATATTTTGGCTGATCTCGGTCAGCCAAATGATGCAATCGAGGAGTTTGAAAAGGCTATAAGCATACAGCCAGACGATCCTGAGCTGCATTGGTGTTTGGCTCAAGAACTTAGGAAGTTAGGGCAGTTAGACAATGCGATAAATGAGTACTATAAGGCTATTCAGCTCAAGCCAGATTATTCATATGCATATTCTGATTTAGGGAAGGCCTTTTATGAGAAAGGCGACATAGATGAGTCAATTGCTAAATATTATGAAGCAATTAAGTTTGACCCGAACGACTCTGTTGTATTCGCCTATCTGGGCGAAGCACTTACAGCAAAGAATGCAATAGATGAGGCAATCGATGCATTTCGCCAATCGATATGCCTTGATCCAAATGATGCCGATGTATATTCTTCATTAGGAACTCTCTTGATGCGCAAGGGGAAAGTGGATGAAGCTAATGGTATATTAGTGCAGGCTTCGAAATTGGCAGATGCAGAAATGTCTGAAGAAGACACTGATGACATTTTATAATATATCTCTCTTCATGCACAGGTGAAGGAAATGCGGTTGCTCGTATAGCATGGGATATAGGTGCGCGTTTTCCGGGCCGCGCTTTACCTTTAGAATACACCCAGCTATCCAGTTGTATATGGTCGGCAGATGCATGCCGTGAGCCCCTGATCAACAGCATAAGGTCTGTTGCTCAGGGGCTTTCTTAAATTTCAGGGCGAATGATATCAACAGCAACAGGCAAACTTTTCCTTCGATGCCGCGTCGTGGTCAAATTGTCTTACTCAGTAAACATCCAGTTGTCATATTGACGCGCAAAATCGTCTTTAGTATAATCGCCTTGTACGAATGGGGCAAATCGACTGAATATATAAGTATCTGGCGCACAAATACGATTTTGGATGGAAACCTGTAGGAGGCATGGGAATGGTAAAGACTAGAACCGGATTTACGCTTATCGAGCTGCTAGTTGTTATCGCTATTATAGCAATATTGACTGCAATTTTATTTCCGGTATTTGCAAAGGCCAGAGATAAAGCCCGGCAGGCCTCTTGCACCAGCAACCTCAAACAACTGGGGTTGTCATATGCCATGTACACACAGGACTGGGACGAAAAGTACCCTCCCATTTATTATGGAACATATTTGCCTGGCACGCAATGGCCGTTACAGCTAGTCTCGTACATCAAAAATGATAGCGTATGGAAATGCCCAAGCGATTCAAGAACGCCTGCGGCATGGCGGCCGAACGCCAAGATATGTAGCTATGCGTTCAATCAGTATCTATTCGCAGAGTATTACGGCTCAGCAGCGATAGATCAACCGGCATCCGTACTTCTATTATTTGAGGATAAAGACCCTGGCTGGTACTACATAGATCTGAACACCTATACCCGTAAATGGGATAAGCGTGAAGTAGACAATCGGCATTCCGATGGAGGCAATATTCTGTTTGCTGATAGTCATGTCAAGTGGTATAGGACCTCCGCTTTGCCTGTGTATGATGAATCAAATCCTCTGTACACCTGGCAAGATGTACGATTCATACCATGACACTTCGGAAATCCACGGTGAGAATTTGTGCTCGCCGTAGATTTCATGACGGCTGAATCATTTTAGGCGTCGCTGCTTCTAGGCCAGAAGTGACCTCAACGAACGCATACTACCGCGAGAGTAAAACATTGTTGGGTACTAAACACATTTAATAACGGTGGCCTATCGATGGAACAAAAAGACGGACTTATGGAGTATCATTTTGCGTAAGAAGACCTTATTATCACTGGACGGTATATGGCGTCTTAAGGGTTGTGCTCCAAATGACACAACAAATTCCTTAAGTCTGGAAGGCAAGGTGCCGGGCCATGTCCATATGGACCTTCTTGGGGCTGGTGAAATCCGCCACCCGTTCTGGAGGGATCAGGCAGAGGAATGCCAGTGGGTTGAAGATTGGAACTGGGCATACTCAAGAGATTTCATATTGGATGATGATTTCGATCTTAGCTGGACAGTTCTGGAGTTTCAGGGGCTGGATACCCTGGCACATATTTGCCTGAATGGAAAGGCAATTGGCGATACTAATAACATGTTCATCCCCCACGCGTTCGATGTTAGCGATATCCTGCAAAAGGGCATTAACAGGCTGGATGTCCAGTTTGCCCCGGTCGGAACCGTTCTTCATAGCAAACACCCCGATGAATACCCGGCCTGTTTTTCAGTAGATCGTATATTCATCAGAAAGATGCAATGCGCCTTCGGATGGGATTGGGTGCACCGTTTTGTTAGCACAGGAATATGGCGGCCGGTCTTTCTGCATTCATACGATACTGCCTTTATAAAGGATGTTTACGTATCCACAAAGGAAATAACAGGAAGCAGCGCGCTTCTCAAGATTTCGATGGATATCGAGAGGAGAACAAGCACACAACTTTCATCAACCATAGAAATTGCCGATCCTGCAGGAAGCATTGTATGGTCAGATAAAGTCGAGTTCAACAATCATGCCGTAGAGATTGACGCGGATATCCCACACCCCGACCTCTGGTGGCCGAACGGTTATGGAGACCCTGCGCTGTATGTATGCAATGTGAAAATATTCGGGGATGGCAGGGAACTCGATGGGAAGGATGTGGAATTCGGCATACGGACGGTTGCGCTTGAAGAAATAGATGATGCTGCCGGCAGCAGCTTTACACTGATCGTAAATGGCGAGCGAATTTTCTGCAAGGGTGCCAATTGGGTTCCGGCAGACCCGTTTCCATCCGAAATTACCGCTAACCGTTACGACCACCTGATCCGCCTGGCCGCTGATGCCAACATGAATCTCCTTCGCTGCTGGGGCGGCGGGGTTTATGAGCCTGACGAGTTCTGGCGTGCATGCAACCGGTATGGGATAATGGTTTCTCAGGACTTCCTGCTGGCCTGTGCCGCTTACCCGGAAGACGATGCGGAGTTTGTTCAGGGTCTTAGAGATGAATTTTCGGCTGCTATCAAAATGCTGCGCAATCATCCAAGCTTGATGTGGTGGTCTGGTGATAACGAACTGGGAATGTTCTATTCACCCGACTCTTCGTATCCGGGGAAAAGGATAGCAGATGAAATCAGTGGGCCGTTATGCAGTAAGCTGGACCCTTCGAGGCCTTTTCGTTCTACCAGTCCGTACGGTGGAGAGACGAACAATTCGCTTGCATCTGGTGATTGCCACGCTTCGGCATGGTATTCCCCAGAGATGATCTCTTCTGATATGCAAGATTACAAGCACAGGATAGATCAGGTTATCGGGCGGTTCATGAGCGAATACGCTATTTGCGGTGCCACATCCAGGCAGTCATTGCTAAAGTTTATGTCCGAAGAAGATATCGCCGATCCATCAGGGAAAATGTGGGAGTACCATACAAATGATAATCCGTACAGCGAAATTGATCTTTCCCACTATAGATGTCTGGAAAGAACTGCTGAGCTGCTCTTCGGCAAATGCACGGATTCGGATACAAATGTTTGGCGTATGGAGTATGTGCAGTACGAATGGATCCGGCTGGTAATGGAGTCGGCTAGAAGGAAGAAGTTCTACTGCAGCGGCGTTCAGTTCTGGATGTATAACGACTGCTGGCCAGCAAGCGGATGGAGTATAGTAGATTACTATGGTTGTCCAAAGGCTGGATATTATGCCATGAAGCGTTCTTCACAGCCTGTAATTGCATCGATTGAGGATTCAGGTAACAAGTTCAAAATCTGGATATGCAATGACTTGCGCCACTCGGTAGATGCCAAGATCGTAGTCTATGTGCAGCCCTGGACAGGAGCGCCTGTATGGTCGGAAGATCTTCAAATAAGCGTTCCACCTAACCAGTCGTTGACTGTAGCAGAAATCAGCAAAAGCAGCCTGAACGGTTTCCTGAATTATGACAACGTTATGGTATGTAATCTAACCTGGGCCCGTGGTTCGGATCGGGCTTTCTATTATGTCGGCATGCCGCATCAAATGAAAATCCCTCCGGCAGAGTTAAGGACTACACGTAAATACGATTCTGAGACATCCGGTGAGATTGTTGTATCCGCCGATAGCTATGCCCGTGTGGTAACTTTATCGGGAGATGCGGTATTTTCCGATAACTATTTCGACCTTCTGCCCTGCGAGGAAAAGACTGTGCACTGGCATTCTCTTCCAGGCGAAAAGTCCGGCTTACCGATGAGCGAAACATGCTGGAATTCAGTCATTAAGAGGAAATAGGTATCCGCGCACTGCGACATTATCGTTTCGCCACTGCCAACGAGAAGCCCCATCTCCACCTCAGCACGCCGCAAATCTAGAATTTCAGCATTGTTTACAGAGCGGTCACTTGCAAGCCGGTTGCAGATTCGTTAAACTATCCATACGAGCGTTTACATGACATTGTCGGCGTTCGTATAAATTGGAAAAGTCTATACTCCATTAGATATAGATTAGTCGATGAAGAGAAAGGTGATGCAATGATAGTTGATAGAATTGGGAATGCTAAATTGTACTATGGCTTGGCGGATCGTGTAAGGGTAGGGTTGGAATACCTTGAATCTGTGGATGCGTCAACCCTGGAGGCTGGGAGGCATGATATACTTGGCGATGATTGCTATGCAATTGTGACAGGTTACAATACCCAGCCGCAGGGTGAATGGGAAGCCCATCGTAAATATATCGATATTCAATATATAGTGTCCGGGGCTGAGAGAGTAGGATATGTGCATATTGATTCACTATCCGTAAAACAGGAATATGACGAGCAGACGGATTGTATGCTGCTGTCCGGTGAAGGGGATTTTGTGTCCCTGCGCCCCAAAATGCTTGCGATATTCTTCCCGGAGGATGCTCACATGCCTGGCCTGTCCATATCCGATCAGCAGACTGTTAAGAAAATAATCGTAAAGGTGAAAATATCCTAATGATGCACTAGCGCTCAGTCAATATATATATTATAATGAGGTATCACGCAGGGGGATACCGATGAGCGACTATTTAACAATCAAGAACGGGAATGTGCTTACTACAAGTGGAGAGATTCGTTCGTGCGACGTCCGCATCGAGGGCAGGCGCATCAGCGAGATCGAAAGCGGCATTTGCGGAGGCGCACAGATCGATGCGTCGGGGCTGTATGTGCTGCCGGGATGCATCGACCTCCATGCCCACGGGATCGGCTATGAGTCAGTCAGCGACAGCATGCTGATCGAGATGGCGGAACTCGAGGCTGCTCATGGCGCCACCACCTTCTACCCGACTCTCTTTGCGCCGCCTGAAAAGATTGCGGAACAGATGCGGCGTCACAGGCGTGATACCGACGAATTGCTGAGCGTTCCACAGGTTGGGGGGTTCCGGCTGGAATCTCCATATCTGCACCATGCGGGAGGTGGGCTATCGGATGATACGGTTCCGATTTCGCAGGAGATCACTGATATGCTCCTTCAGGCAGGTGGCGGTCACATCAAAATATGGGATGTCTCACCAGACCTATCCGGCGCTACTGATGCAATACGGTATCTTTCGGAAAAGGGCGTCATCCCAAGCATGGCCCATACTTATGCGACCATCGAGCAGGCGAAAGCCGCCGTTGATGCAGGCGCAAGGCTCGTCACTCATCTCTTTGATACTTTTGCGATCCCTGTGGAAACTGAGGGTGGGGTGTATCCCGCCGGGCTTGTGGACTATCTGCTGATCGAAGACAGGGTCACCTGTGAGATCATCGGCGACGGCACGCACGTGCCTCCTATACTGGTAGAGAAAGCCTTCAGATGCAAAACACCTGATCGACTGTCGTTTGTTACCGATAGCAATCTTGGGGCGGGACTTCCCACGGGAAAGTATACACTTCCTGGTGGATGGGGAGATGTATTTATCGATGGACCGAACAACGGTGTTCGTTTGATCGACCGAGGCATGGGTCTCTCCGGCAGCGCCCTGACTCCTATAGATTCCTTCCGAAATGCTGTTCGACTGTTCGGGAAGGACGTTGCAACCGCAAGCATGATATGCTCTTCCACTCCAGCCAAGCTCATGGGACTGAACAAGGGAGAACTGGCACCGGGCAAGGATGCGGACATCATTGTTCTGTCGCCGGAGTTCGAGCTCTTGTACACAATAGTCGGCGGCAATGTCGTGTACAAGATATGATCAGACGTGGTTGAGGGTCAGTCAGTAGACTACATGGAATAACCCGCCGGATGGCGATTGATATATTGGTACACTCAGGTGTGCCGTACTTCGGCCCCATAATACGAACGACTATCTTGTCTCCACTCCATCTGGTCATGGATGGAGTGGAGACAGTTAAGCTCAAGAACCGCCGAGGATATCTTATACCTTGCTCGACACTTGCGGCGCTGACACATCGAAGCCAAGATAATACTCCAGCGCCTCTTTAGTCGCGGCGGCGACGTTACCGTGCGTGACGCTCACGTGATGCCTGTGGCCGAACCTGCCGATGTGAAGCAACACATCCTGCAGATTTGGAATATCCGCGACACCTGCGCACCCGAAGAAATCCGCCGGGATTGGGTCAGTTGTAAACTCACCTTCCCCTATAAATAACTTCAGTCGTCCAGCCTCTGTCATCAAGCTTGAGAAAGTGAATGCCGCAGGCGCAATTCGCCCGACATTGCAGCCGAACGAACAACCTTTTCCCACGCTGTTCTCAAGTATCGCATGCTCTGTGACCCGGCCCTTTGCGGTCATCATCGACTGTGGCACGGGGCCGCAGTGGAAAAGTATGCACTTATTCTCATCGTCGCCGTAGTTGTTGTTCCAGTCCAGACATGCGGCGGAGTCCCCAGAGGCTTTGGACAGCGCATACATCGCGACGGCATTCCCGACGTCGACTTCGCAGGACGCGATCTTCTTTCGATTGTTCATCTCGCTGAGGATCACGCATGGCGAGATTCCCATAACCTGCTGCATCTCCAGCCAGCACCGGACGGCCATCGCATCCAGTTTGTACTCGTCCATCAAACCATCCAACACTACGGCCAATCGCACTATGTTGCCAAATGATTCTGACGGCACCCCTGAGAAATCCGTATATTCGCTCAGAACCGCCGCCTTGTCTTTATAGACGCTTGTGGCAGGATCCAGGCTCCGCATCCTGAGAAACACATCCGAAAGGTCGAACGTCTCCATAGTAATTCCATTTCTTTGCAGCGCCAGCTCATCGATTCTGACGGTTTTGAACGCTGTCGTTCGAGCGCCGATGGAACCGACCACCATATTCTTCATAGCACCGACGACCCGGCAGACCCTGTCGAAGTGATCGATGTTTGCGGCAAACGCCTTGCTTGCAGGAGCAACCGTATGCGGCTTGAGCGCAGTGAACTTGATGTTGTTCTGGCAGAACACGTCCATTATGGACATCTTCCCACAGAACGCGTCACGTCTGACATCAGGGGCCATTTTGTCCAGTTCATCGGGATACGCTTGGACGAATATCGGCACACCAGCGTCCTTGAGCGCCGCCATCGCGCCGTTCTCGTCCCCAAAGTTTGGAAGTGAAAGGATGATACCGTCAAACTTGCCTTCGTTATCCTTAAGGAATTTGGCGTATACCTCACCCTCGGCAGGTGTTTCGACGGCACCATGGCGGGTTGCCGACACATCGAGCATTATTGTGTCGTGCCCTAGCTTCTTAAGGGTGCTTGAGATCTCATTCCTTGCGGCCGCGATCAGCGAACCTGGGAAGAAGCCTCTGTTGCCGAAAAATAGTGCGAATCTTGATTTATTCTCAATCATTCCTGTCTCCTTTCGATGTGAAAAACATACGCCGACTATCTGCCAGCGAGTTGTAAATATTCTTGTAAACGGCAAAACTGTCTTCGTAGTACGCACAATTGTCTGCTTGCGGCTCGAATGTTTTGACGGGTCTTGCCCAGGTGGATTGTGCACTTTCCATATCTATCAAACCCGAGCCACTTCCTGCAAGCATTGCCGCTCCGGCGCATGTCGCCTCCGAGACCTGCATAGTCATAATAGGCAGCTTGAGTATATCGGCCTTGATCTGCATCCATGTGTCGCTTTTCGACCCTCCGCCGATCGCCCTGAGCTCGGATAGATGAAACCCTGCCTCGGCGAGGATCGAGAGATTCCATTTCATCTCATATGTGATCCCCTCGAGAAACGCCCTGAATATCTCCGATCGGCTGCTTGAAAGAGTCAGCCCAAAAATAACGCCGACTCCTCGTGGGTCGAAGTGAGGTGTTCCGGTTGGCCCAAAGTGAGGCAGCATTATCAGACCGGAGGGTTTGGGTGATGCCGACTCAATGATGTGCTCGTAAGGGTCGACACCCATCGACTCCGCTTGGCCGACTTCCTCTCCTGCAAGGTTATCCCTTACCCATCGGAGCACGCAGCCGCCAGTGAGGTTGAACGCCACTGTCGTATACAGTCCCGGCAAAACGTGCGGATATGATGCCAGATTGTTCTCCATGAGTCCTTGGTTAAGCATGAGCCGATCGGCTGATGGTGTTACGCATTCCACCGTGCCGATGGCGTAGCTGGCCATACCCGGACGAGCAGCACAGCAGCCCAGCGCTCCCACCGGCTGATCATGACCGCACACCGAAACGGTGACGTCGCTTGCAAGCCCGAGGCTTTCAGCTGCCCGCGCCGATATCCTTCCGACGACCTCACCGGACGACTTCACCTCCGGCAGCCTCGACTTATCGAGTTCGAGTGCATTCAAAATCTCGTCGGACCAACACCCGCGCCCGACATCATACATCATCGACCGCGCTGCCATGCTTTGGTCTGTCACATACTCACCTGTAAGTTCAAACGCGATCAAATCCTGACAAAAGAGAAACTTCTTTGCGTTCTCCCAAACATCAGTCCGGTGCTCCTTGAGCCAAAGCAGTTTAAATAGTGTGAACATTGGGTGTGCAGTATGGCCGGTGATTCGGTAAAGTCTTTCAGCCCCGAATTGCGAGGTCCACTGTTCGACATAGGAAACTGCACGCCTGTCGGACGATGTCATTGCGTTAGCCATGGCGCATCCGTCAGTCGATATCGGCACGAACGCCTCGCCTTGCGACGCAATCCCGATGCATCTCACAGGATCACTCCGCTTCACCTCGTCGGCACTTTGCGCTATAGCACGAAGCGCCGCCTGCACCAGACGGTTTGAATCCAATTCACCTGCTCCAAAGAATGGCGTCAGTAATGGATACTCTTCATATGCGCATAATATGCAGTTGCCTTGTTCATCGAAGACAGCCGCCTTGACTCCGGTGGTACCGATATCAACGCCCATCAGGCTCATCGCTTTTCTCCAAGTAAACTTGCCGTGCCTTCGATTCCAAGTGTTTTGATAATTCTACTGACTGCCTTTCGTACCTTATCCTGTGCGTCGGCAATGCTTCCGCCAGCAGCAAGAACCTGTTCGTAAGGCTGACGGATGTCGGTTGCGATATTGATTTTTGCGATGCCGTTAGCCACCGCCTCATCGATGCACGCCTGCTGCACACCTGAGCCACCGTGAAGTACAAGCGGGATATTTGTGGACTCTTTAAGCATCTTCAGCTGCTCGATATCCAGCCGAGCCGCCACCTTAGCCTGGTTCTTCGTCGATTCGGATATTGCGCCGTGGATCGAACCGATCGATACCGAGAGCCAGTCGACTTTTGTCCCATCGACAAACATCCGAGCCTCGTCGGGGTCAGTGAATCCCTTTTTGCTTGCAAACAGCTCGTCATACGGAGGCAAAGGTCCGGACTCATGCCCGAGCACCGCACCGAGTTCGGCTTCAACCAATACCCCTGAGCAGTGCGCCATGTCCACAACGCGTTTTGTAATCGCCACATTCTCTGCGAACGGCAGGCGTGAGCCATCGATCATCACTGAGTCGTAGCCCAGCGAGATTGCTTCGGATATCATCGTAATCCAGTCAACCGCCAGCCCGTCTTCGTCGATCACAGGAGTGTGGTCGAGGTGCAAACTCGTCAGCCTCGGCTCGGCATATTTGCGATACTCATCGGCTATCACTTCAAGGCTTTTTGCCTGGAACTTGGTAAATTCCAGCCTGGCCACTTGTATGATGGCTAGGGTATCGTGCTCCTTTAGCGCCGTGATAATCGCACTCATCATAGGCAGATGTGGGACATTGAACGCCGGGATCACAGTCCCATTGGCCGCAGCCACGCTGACCATCTTACTCTTGTTGCAAATTGCGCGTTTTTCCACGTGTGTGTCCTCACTATCTTTAATCACTTCATTGATTATGCTCGAAATCAGTCGAGGATGGAATTGTATAACATGCAGCAGATATGGATAAAAATGCAGCGTTTTGTTAAAATGGAGTATCCGTAATTGCAGTGGGGGAACTGATGTGTCAAAGAAAAGACCACTTGAGATCATTCTGAAGCCGGACGTCCAAAAGATATTCGACCATTTCAGCATGTGCTTCAGCATTCGAATACTCTTTTATGCGCCTGACGGCGAGATACTGAACGTCGGCCTGAATCATTTGGACTCGCGCTACTGTCAGTTGATCAGACACGAACTCCTGGGCGAGCATACATGCTTTGATCTGGACAGAATCAAGCGCGACGAGGCAGCCGAGAAGCAATCGATGATCTGCTATAGGTGCCATGCGGGACTTATGGAGGCGATTATGCCGATCTACTCAAATGGCAGCCATCTTGGGTTTGTGGTCATCGGGCAGTTTCGTTCGAGCGCAGAGATGCCAGGCGATATATCGCAGGCATGGGAGCTGAAGCACGCCAGCGATGAGATCAGGCAGGCATACGAAAGCCTTCCGGTCGTGCCGGAGGAAAAGATGTCGCATACATTGGGGCTGTTTTCGGTTCTTGTGGACTACATTGTGTCGCAGAGGATGGTTGGCCTGAGCGGCTCTCAACTCCTGCAGCAGATCATCCTGTACATGGAATCCAACGTGGTCAGGGACATATCCTTGTTGGAAGTCGCGGATGTCTTCGGAAAGAGTACATCGACAATATCCCATATTTTCACTCAAAAAATCGGCAAGTCGTTCAAGGAAACAATGACCGATATTCGACTAAGCAAGGCCGAAGAGCTCATGTCCGCCTGTCCAAATATGAAGGTGAAGGAAGTTGCCGAAAAAGTCGGCTACAGCGATCCTCTGTACTTCTCAAGAATATATCGCAAACACAGAGGCTTTTCACCGAGAGGCTTTATAAAACTCAGATTACAGGAATTGGTTTAATCTATGATCTCTATGGGCAGTTTATGCTCGTCCATGTTCAGCTCACAGAGACACATATCTGGCGGTAAGGAACGTTGATTGAAAAAATATCATGATTCGTGGAATAATCGCGGCGTCACTTGCATCTTTAAGATAGAAGAGCGCGGATAGGAAGACAAATGGACGACGTTACTCTGGTGAGACAGGCACAATCCGGTGGTCGGGATGCATTCGATATGCTGGTTGACCGGTACTATCGTATGGTATACGGCATTTCGTATCGGATGACAGGGAACTCCGCAGACGCCGATGAATTGGCTCATGATGCTTTTGTGGAGGCGTACCTGAAACTTGTCCAGTTGAAAGACCCTGCACGGTTCTGTGGCTGGCTCAAAACACTTACTCTTAATGTCTGCCGGATGTGGCAAAGGGAAAAGCGTCGGCACAACATGTCTTCGCTGGATGAGAACATCGCCGCACCACAGGATGACGCTAATGAAAAGTATGCACGCATGTACTCCGGCATGTCACATTTGTCGGCATCGCACAGGATGGTGCTGGCCCTGCATTACTTTGAAGACCTGTCCTACAGTGAAATTGCAAGATTCCTTGGAATTCCCAATGGGACGGTGATGAGTAGAATAAGTCGCGCTCGACATCTGCTCAAGGAGGAGCTGGAAGAAATGAAAGAGGATATCGATATAGCGGAAGTACCGGACATACGCTTTAAGGAGGCAATACAGGCTGAGGTGTCTCTCCTGCTTTCCATTGAAGGTTGCAAGCCTTTCGTGGGGACAAGGCTTAGGGCAGTGTTCGAGAAATCGCCTGATCGTCTAATAAAACTGCTCGCTGAGTCTGACGATACGGTGCTGGCGAACATCGCTGTGATACTTCCCAGACTTGCGGCATGTAGCATGCATAGTATACTATCCGCTTCTGACTCACATGTTGATGATGTGCCGGAACATGCGAAGGCCGTCTTGAAAATGTACATCTCGAGATGCACCCCCGAAACAGTCCCTGGCGCAGAGCCGGATATGGCAGCGATAGACGCCTATATTCTGCTGGATCAGTTGTATCAGGCCAATGTAAGCAATCTGGCAAAGGCGAAGATACTGTTGTTCTGTGCGGATTCGTGCAAAGATCACTCCACAAGGGCCCTGCTTGTAAGCGCTCTTGCCTGCTGTTCGGAAGACGCATTCCAGCTTCTGATGGAACAGTTTACATCAAATGCTGGCAGTGCACGTTGGGTGCGTCATGCCCTTGCAAGATTTGGCAATCGGTTCCTGTCCGAAGTATACCGGCTGCTGGACGATGGGGAAACTCGCCTTGGCCTTATTGGATTTGAAACTATCGCAAAGTCAATGAAACATCAATGGATAGAAGATGCCTCGCCGGAGCGGTTTGCAAATGAACTTCGGGTTTCCGACAAGTATTCGCCTGTACGCAAGGAAGACTTGGATGCCGATCTGCTATCACAGGCCACAAAACGCGTGGCAGGCCTTATTCATCATGCAGATGCAGATATACGCAATTCGGCGATCGGCGTCTTGGGCGACCTGGGGGCTTGGGAATATATCTCCGTTATCCGAGGCTGCATGCGGCATGAAGACACTTCCACCCGTCTGTCTGCCATCCACGTGCTGGCCGGTATGGGCGATCTCTCTATTGTAGAAGAGCTGATGGAGAAGGCACAAAGCGACGTGCCGGAAGAGGCAGTCGCTGCGGTTGAGGCATTGGGACAGATGGGCGTCTGTGAGTCCGTGACTATCCTGCAAAGCCTGACTTGCGACAAAGAGATATCTTTGCGCACAGCCGCAATCAACGCGTTGGGTGGGATAGACTCTCCATCGGCAGATGCCGCCCTAAAGGATCTGCTCACATATAAAGATGCGGTTGTCAGGAAATCGGCGGCAAAGGCTTTGTATGGCGGTGTAAAGTGCAAAACGGTTAAGCAGTCCGAAGTGGATAGAAAACTGGCAGAGAAGCGCCGAAGGAAGTCGCAACCCATAGCGTTTGTTTCGTTGGATGCCGCCATACGGTACGCTTTTACGGAACTCCGCCGGTACGAAGAGCGCGAGTTGACAGAGCGCATCGCATGCATTTGCGAGGACTACTGCGCCACACGCCGATATCTAATCGAACGAAAACTGATGACTCGCGCAAACGGCGTATATACTTTCACCACACTGGGTGAGACAGTCTGGAAAGTAGAACACCTCATAATGAAAGGGGAACATGCATGAATATCCTGGCAATAAACGGAAGTCCAAGGGGTGCCGCAGGAAACACGGAGGCCCTAATACATGCCTTTTTGGAAGGTGCGGCTCGGGGTGGGGATTCAGTGGAGACCATCTACCTGAAAGAAAAGAGAATACAGCACTGCACAGGCTGTTTCACATGCTGGTTCAAAACTCCTGGAATCTGCATGCACGATGACGATATGTCGCAGATATTGGAAAAAGGCCGTCATGCTGATATATTGGTCTTTGGCAGTCCGTTGTATATCTACAACTTTAGCGGTTTAATGAAAGACTTTATGGACAGACTCATTCCCATGGCTCAGCCGTTCATGGAGATTGAAAACGGAATCTGCTCCCATCCCAGCCGATATCCGGATTTCCATCCGAAAGCAATGGTGCTTATCTCCACCAGCGGCTTTCCGGAGCAGAGCCACTTCGCAGGGATGAAACAGGTCTTCCGTCAGAGCTTTGGTGAATCGAGCTGCACCCATCTGCTGCGCCGGTGGCGTCTTGCTCAAAATTCCGCAAGCGCAAAATACCATGCAATGGTATGTGGATGCCGTCCGAAAGGCCGGGTGTCAGGTGGCAAATGATGGTTCAATTCATCCCGATACTCAGTCAATACTCGATAAACCATTGGTGGAAGATGTCAAAGCCTACGCGGAGAAAGCAAACGAGCAATGGCGTGGGATGGGTCTCACCCGTTTATAAGGATTGGGGTACCGAGTAGAAAAAGGGCGGTCAATTAACACCCTTTCGCAAGCTTGGAAAATTAACCTGACAGGTATCGTATGACGCGGTGTGGTATACGATACCTGTTGTTGTAAAGGTCAGTCTGAAATTGTGGCATCCACCCATGGACGCACATTCTGCAGCATCTGTCCTCCCATGGTATATGCCAGTAAATTATGCATATACGTGGACGCCACACTGTCTGTGTTCCAAAGTGAGGTGGCGCACAACTGGCTCGCCAATATACGTCCCTTGCCATACGCTCCCTCCGCAACGGCGTTGTAAACACCCGAGGTACCGCAACGTGGTCCATTTGCAGCCAAAACATTGACAGTGATAGGTTTTGTGCAGAAGCTGATGGTATGCCGCATATCTGGATTAGCCCATATATCGAAGTTTTCCGGTGCCAGCCCAGCAAATACCGGATGATTGGGTACCACCAGATCCACAAAGGTGTTGAATTCCGCCGTTAACTTTCCGCCGAGGCATATTTTATCAGCATAGTTCTGTTCAAGTGAAAGCAATGTGCCTCCATCGGAAACCCAGCGCAAAAGTGCGTCACGGTTCTGCTTGGTCGCAAGGAGCGGATGACGGGACTTGGCAGGCGGCACTACCAATACGTCGTAGTTCGAAAGCAGGCTGAGATCTGTCAGTTCATCTTTCTTTATCCCAAGGTCTGAGAAAACTTTGCGAATGTCACCGATTTGTTCTGTTCCGGGGGCAAGCATCGCGATGCGCCCCTTTGTGGAGATTTTCTTCGTAGTGACAGACTGATCCTGCACAAAGACATCGTAGAAATTGCGGCAGACTTCCTTCTTGCCACACGTGAGCAGGAGCCGCATCTGATAGTTTCCCGGGCGCAGGTTTCCTGGGAAGGTGAGGGCGACCGTCCCTTCTTTCTTCTCCCAGGCGGCTAGGCTCGGGATGCGGTAGTCGACGAGCTTCTGCCCCTTGCCATCTGAGCTCAACAGGTTGACGTGCAGCGTCAAGTTTTTCCATGCGGTATTCCGACTGTTTACTATAAAATATGGTTGTTGGTACTCACGGCTAGAAAAATAGCTTGTCGGTGGGGCGCCGAATTCGCCGAGCATGCCACAGAATGTGGGCTGATTCCACAGAGTGGCGGCATCTAGGTCGTACTTCTGGAACCAAGGCGCAAAGCCCTGGATATGATCGTTGAAGCGAGCGATCTCTAGGATACGCTTGCCATATAGGCGCTTGGCATAGTGCGCGCCTCTCGCAGGATCTAGTGATGCCGCAAGCCCAATGTTGCCGGCGAAACCTATGCCGTTCGGATTTTCCCAGCTTGTAGGCTTGGCGGCATAAGCCAGGTATGCATCCACGTCTCCAGGTTTGAAGCTTGGGTCGGATAGCATGCCCCAAGAAAAGCCTACGCATTCCCAGATGATGAAGGGCTTCTCGCCGTACACGCCTCTGTCGTATTTCATCACTCCCTGGACATCGGCCTGCCAATGAGTCCAAGTAGTGCCACCCGAGCCCATGTACGTATGGTAATCCAACACATCCGTATCCAGCGGGGTCCAGCCGAAGCCGAATGCGGCACCAGAGAAACTGCTGATCGGTCGGCCGCCTTTTTCCATCGAGCGGGTGAGTGCTACTTGCTTGTTCAGTTGTTCTACTTCTGGTCTGTTATCATAGTTGACCTCGTTGCCACAGGACCACATAACAACAGACGGATGGTTGTAATCCCGATGTATGTTCTCTGCAAGCTCAACCAGGTTGTTCCTTTCGAAAGCTTCCTTGTTCAGATTTGTGGTAAAGGCCCAGGCCCACTCGTCGTAAATCATCAGACCGACTTCGTCTGCGTAGTCAAGCGCCTCCGGAATTATAGGCTGGTGGCATGTACGTACGATATTGTAACCAAGCGACTTGAAGCCATCTATGGCGGTGTGAAACGCCTTTGTGTTCTTGCTTGCGGGAGTGACACCTTCGTACCATATGGGAGGAAGGTTCTCGCCGAATAGATATATTCGCTTTCCGTTTAGATAGAAGTTCGATCCCTTTGCCACAAACTCTCGGTACCCGAAACGTTCCCCGTGCGCCGTGACTACTTTGTTCCCGGACGAAAGCGCCATTACAAGATAGTAAAGATGCGGGTCGTTCGGAGTCCAAAGCTTGGGATGGTTCAGCCGGATCTCCACCGTGCCGTGATTTTCTCCAGAGGCCAGATGGATTTTTCCGAGGTTCAGAATCGCAGGCTGATCTTCACCAACGCGGGCGGATTTCACCACAGCGCTGAGCGTGTATTCACCGCCGGCAACGTCTTCGTTTTCTATCCAGTACTCCGCCATGATGCGGTTTGAAGAGACGCGCGGTGTGATGATCAGCCGTTTCACATACACCTTCGGCGCATAGATTACTTTTACGCTTTGCCACATCCCGCCTTTTATGTCGTTGATGCCCCATTGGTCACCGTAGGCATGATTCACGCCCACTTTCAGACCGAAGTTCGGACCGAAATCCGAGAGCACTCGAATCGCAAGGACATTTGGCCGACCGGGTTTAATCCAACGGGTCACGTCCACATCCCATGGAGTGAAGTCGCCATGATGACTTCCGGCCAAATTGCCGTTTACATACAGATACGCTTCGTAGCCAATCACTCCGAAGTGGAGCAATACGCTCTTTTTGGCAGCGGAGGCAGGAACTTGGAGGATTTTCCTGTACCAAAACTTTACGTATGGAGATTCGGAATCTCTAGCCTTCGGATATTTGGCGTAGACATCTCCTGGGACCTGGATGCTATCCCAGGCGCTATCATCGTAGTCCGAGCGCTGGTAGCCCAAGGGGAGATCATCATTAGCGAAGGGAGCTTTGCTGTTTATTGGGGTGGATATCTTCCACATGCCGTCCAGGGATTCCGACTCTTCATATTTGCCGAGGACGAAGGATGTGCCGCCCGGCAGCGAAACGGAGAGCTTCTCCCTTGCGATGAGTCCGGTCGGAGTCTTCACCGTCTGAATCGAGGGATAGTATGGGGAAATCTGCGCTCCGGCAGAAGGCGCCACCATATACACAAGGAGCAAAGAAACGGCTATCAGTAGCCGAGTACAGAGTTTGAACACCACGTTGCCTCCGGTACCTTATCATAAATATGCGGAATTGTAGTAATAATTGATATCATCCCTACAGTTGTGCAGTATAGCATGCACCTACCATATTGTCAAGTAACTGTGCTGGAACTGCTGGAAATTTATAAGTAAAGAATCTGCCCAGCACAATACGCGCAGGCATCAAGATTGGCAAAGAGCATTTTAATGATCCGAAATATGTTATAATCGCCTATAAGTCCATGTTTTCCCGAAAGGAGAACCGGTATGCGAAGTATAGCGCTCACTTGTAAATATATGATATTGATACTGTTCTTGTCTATTTCTCTGTCAGGTGCCGTGGCTGCAGGGCGTGTGACCTCCAAGGGAGCAAGGGTGGTAGTGAAGTCTGCCACGTCATCCCCGAAATTGACATGGGATCAAGTTTCGTCGTTTGCCACCGCATGCATTAACCAATTTAATCAGCAGTCCACCAAGGCTTCATCGCTAAGTGCTGATGAGTATGCAAAGGAGCGAAGAGCTTTCATAGTCCCGCTGCTTAAGGCGCTTAATGCGTACTCGGAAAACCGTGTGCCGAATGAGCCGATTTTCCCTATGCCAACAGAGCCAAAAGCGCGCAGACAGGCCAAAGTTCTGCTCAACTTGGACAATCTGCGCTTTGTAATTTTGCAGTATATCGGCAGTTCCTACTTAACACCACCTTATGCCACAGAAGAACTGCGTGAGCTTGCCACATCAAATATCCATGATGCTACAATAGTCAAAAAAGTCATGGACGAAGTGTCGCCGTATACGCCCGCATCTGTAGATATTCCATCTCCACAGAGCTGGGATGGTGCTATGGCAAACTTTATGATGTATAGAGATAAGGGATACGCAGGCGCGTCATTAGCCCGCGATCTTGGCCCAGACGATTATTCGAAGGCGCGAAGAGATTTCATAGTTCCGCTGCTTAAGGCCTTGAAAGTGCTTAAGGATAACAATGTACCAACAGAGCGAATTATGCTTCCAACAATATGTATGCCTGATACCATGAGTGCAGGCCGCCCCGGATGGGATGCTATAGTAAAGGAACATAACGCTCAAATGGAAGCGCGCAGGCAGGCAGGTGTGCTTGATGAGCTAGTGAGTTCTCGCTTCGGGCTTATGGTGAACATCATAGGCTACTACGCAAAGTCCCCCAGTGCCATGAAAGAGTTGCGAGAAATCGCAACCACTGTTCTTAAGGACGATGCTTTAGTCAAGGAGATTATACCTGATTCCTTGGTGCAGGAACCTGTTCGTTTGTATTTGAGATAGAACCGCCTCATCCGGCTTGATATAGTATAATAATTATCAGTTGCTACATTGAGTAATAATGCATCGGTGTTGAGGAAAGAATGATAATTGGCGAATTACCTGGGGCGTGTTTTCTCAACCTAAAATCGAGAATCATGCCCCAAGTAGTTTGGCTATTCTGCAACCAACTAAAAATATTGTTTCTCCATTTTGAGTATCCGTATTTGAATAAACTTGTTCAGAGCGCATACGATATATTCCTTTCTGAGGGTGTTTTTTAAGATGGCGCTTATGTCTATGGTGATATTTGAATCCAAGAGATATTGTTGTTTACTGCAATTTTTTTGATAAAATGCTAGACATGCTAAGTTGACTTAGCATGGGATATTGAATAATTAAGGATGCTCAAGGAGGAAAGATGCGTAATCGAACTCTCGCCAACATATTATTTCTAGTTATATTTCTAGGATTGTTTTGCGGTTCATTTTCATATGCTACTCCATACCCATGTGAAGGTTTTGAGTTCTTCGTAGATGGATTGAAATTTACCCCTGATGGAAATTGGATCGTATTTGCCACAAGCAATATGTCGAATGATAAACTCTTCTGTGTTCCGGAAAAGGGTGGCAAATTGGTTGTATTAGATAGTCTTTGTCATCCAGCACCTAATGGAAATTATCTTCCTGATAAGAAATACTTCGCTTATGTAGATGATGCAGGGGTTCACATAAAATCGCAAAGCATATCTCTTGGAAACCAGGGTCCCAAGAAAGCACAAAGTGAAAGTACAAGTAAATTGAAAATATCATTGCCAGACTGGAAGATAGGAGACCAGAAAATCTCGCCGAATGGAAAAAAGATCGCATTTTTTCGAACTGATGGCGAGGGCCCTGATCTGTGGGTTATGAATATTGACGGCAGCAGCTTGATCCCACTTGCTCCAAAACAGCGAGTCTCGGACCTTGCATGGTCGCCGGATAGTTCCAGGCTAGCTATTGTTTGCGGTGAACATCGCGAATGTTCTATTTGGTATGACAGAAGTGAAGGATTTAATTTTGGAACTTCGGCGTATGGAGATGAAGTTTGGGTGATAAACGCGGATGGAACTGGTCTGCATAAACTAACAGATTTGTTCTCGATATGGGAACCGGCAATCGAGGTGCAAAGACTGGAAACTATATTTAATAGAGCCCTTGTATTGTTAGTATCCATTCCACTGATAGTTATTATCTTACTAATAAGACGACGACGACTCCGAAAACTTCAAGTACGGTAGAAGTGCAATCGATGATGCATCAGAGCTCCAGGTATCCAACATGGCAGGTTAGAAAATACATATCTATTTGAAATGGCGTTGCCGAGGGCCTGTTTCTCCTGATCCGAGAAATCGAGTCGGGGGAGGAACGCCCCTCGGCATTGCCATAGCAGAAAGTAGCATGGGAACAGCCGATTAAACCAGCAAGGAATATACAAAAACAATAAATGCAGGAGAAAAATACATGAACAGGATAATATTCAATCTTTTGGCGCTGGTTCTCATACTAGGAAATTCTTGCCATGCACAAGCTCTGGTAGGGGCGACATTAGGGGTTTCTAAACGTGATTGCAAATCGGTTTTACAAGAGGTAGTACCGGACGAATTTAAGTACTACAAAGCCCTCTCATCAAAAGGATATGATCGTAAAACCGCAGAATCTGCACTGGCCCTTGTCAGCAATACATGCGCGACTCGGGCTCAGCATCGTGATGACAAGAGTTTGTCAGAACACAAACACACCAGGCTGGATTATTCTGTGATGTTTGCATGGGAGATAGTCATACAGACTTGGAAGAAAACTACCGATGAATCAGCGAAAGCCGAGATGCTGAGCGCATGGAACTCTTCGTTGAAGGACGAGCCTGATGTGCGATTTTTAATTAATGCCCTCGAGGATGAATGGGACCGTGCATTTGTGACAGAGCCGTTTGTTGAACTCTTCAAGAAAACCAAGGATTCAGCGCTGTTCACCCCATTTTGCCAGGTATTTGGGCAGTATGGGGAATATGCCGAAGAGAAACTTCTAAATGAGAAGTTTTACTTTGTAATGAATGTCTTAATTCCTGGTACTCCAGTATATGATGTAGCTCTCAGTAATATTGAGAGTGCTCTGAAAAAGATAGATTATTGGAAAAAGGGCGATCCAACTAGGTCCGGACCTGCTAGCCGCTGTACTGAATTTCCTTTCGATCTATTGAACTTTGAAGGCGTACAGAAGCAGCTAATCCCTGGCTCGTTCATGCGACCAAGCCATTGGTGACGAAGATTCGGCGGTGAGTGAGGTGCCGTGACAAATCTATCGATGCACTGCGACTCATCAGTTTGCATGCCGGATACCTGGTTCTTACAAAGACGCCGATGCAATCTGCACCTTCGCAACTCCAATCGAATGGAAAAGTGCCGCCTTCGACTGTTCTATGGCTGACCGGGCGTTCACTAGATTTGTGTTTGCGGTCACGAGGGCTGTTTGTGCATCAAGTACATCCAGAAATGTACCTAATCCTACTTTATACCGACCCTCGGTTAATCTTACGCTTTCTTCTGCGTTAGAGACTTCTGCTTCAGCCGTTCTTACCCTCTGCTCATCAGTTTTTAGCGCTAAATATGCCTGCGATACATCGGAGATAACTGCAAGCCTGATAGCGCCAAGTTGTTGTTCGGCAATGTCAAAGTTGGATTTCGCCTCTTTCACTTTGCCAGCAGTCAGCCCCGAATCGAACAAGTTCCACTGGATTGATAGTCCGGCGCTGAAATAACCATTTTCGAGAGGCAATGTATCTCCGTGCTGATTCCATCCGGCGCTGGCGACCAGTGATGGCATACTTCCAGTTTGTGCGACACCGACCCCATGTCGAGAGGCATCCAGATTTGCGGTAGCCTGGACCATCTCCGGCCGTGATTTAAGGGCTCGATTAACAAGTGCGTCCAAGTTGTACTCAGCGATGGCTGGCTCTGTAGAATCTGCGATCTGTATCGGAGTTCGAGGATCAATGCCCATAAGCGTGTCCAGATTCACTCGGGCGATAGATGCGTTGTTCCTCGCAGACATAAGCGCAAATATGGCATCGGCAACCGCAGTCTGCGCACGAACCACATCTGATGGCAGTCCTACTCCGGCATTAAGCCGGGCTCGGGTGAGCGCCAGATGTCCTTGCAGGTTTTGTACGTTGGCCTCGTTAACAGTAACCAATCGCATGCTTTGCAAATATCCGTAGAATGCCTGTTTTACCTGAAAGACTGTATCCGACTCGACTTTGTTCAGAGCCGCATCAGATGACGCTCTCTGTGCTGAAGCCTGACTGGCAAGGTCGCGTGTGTGGTTGAAATCGAATATCAACTGCCGGACGGAAGAAGATATCAGATATCCGGTCGCTGAGCTGCCGGGCGTGCCTGAACTGCTGGTGCTGTTGTTGACCTCGATGTATCCGGCTGAAGCTCCAACCGACGGATATAAACCTGCGCGAGCCTGCGATTCTCTCCCTTGCGCTGCTGAAACGTTCGATTTTGCCATGGCGATATTTGGCTGGTGCAGCAAGGCAATTGATGCCGCTTCATCCGCTGTCAGCGGGCGCATAGGCGCTTCGGATGCCGCTCCGGGTGGCAGGCCGATCTCCACCTGCGGAGGTAGCGCAATCTCCATCAACTTTGGCTGGATCGATGGGGTTCTCTCATCGCTATGTGCGGGGATCACGCCAGCGCAGACGATTGATAATGCGAGATAGATAGTATACTTGCGAAACATGATTTATTCCTTTACTGATTTATCGGTGGCGGGAAGATCCAGCTTCTTCTTTTTCGAGGTTAGATCATCAAGGAAGATATATACCACCGGCACAACGAAAAGTGTCAGCAGCGTGGATGTAGTTAATCCGCCAATAACGGCTGTTGCCATAGGCGCTTGAGTTTCAGCGCCATCGCCTAATGCCAGTGCAAGTGGTAACATGCCTAGAATGGCTGCTGATGCAGTCATTAGAATAGGCCGCAATCTGGTAGGTGCAGCGGTTAATAGCGCCTTTTCACGAGGCATTCCTTTTGACCGCAGCAGGTTTGTATAATCGACAAGAAGTATGCCATTCTTCACAACGATTCCCACAAGCATGAGCACTCCAATGAATGCTGTAAGTCCGAAAGCTCTACCGGAAAGGAATAGTCCCAGAATGACGCCGGTTGCTGCAAGAGGAACAGACAGAAGTATTGTCAGCGGGTGAATGAATGATTCGAACTGCGACGCAAGGAGCATGTATATGAGCGCGATTGCCATCAGCACCGCGAGCCACATTCCTCCAAACTCCTCACCCTGGCGCTTTTGGCTTGTACCCCAATACCAATAATAACCTGAAGGTAACTGCATCCCTTCCAGCGCCTTTGTCACATCCGCCTGGACGTCACCCGAAGAGCGTCCCTGTGGCGTGCCGGAAACTGCTATAAACCGCTGTCTATCCTGGCGAGTGATTTCACTTGGACCTGTGCCGTATATCGGATTCGCTACCTGACTAAGCATTATATCCTTGAAGGTGGCATCCGTACCGCTGGAAACAACAGTCAAGTTACCCATTTCCTGCAGGGTTTTACGCGCACTCTCCGGCATTTGTACCTGTATCGGGTACTGAAACCCCTTGTCCTGGTAGTAGCTTGCGATAGAACCGTTAGTTGCCGTATTGATGGTGTCGGCTACGTCCGCGAAGGTTATGCCCATCTGCAAAGCCTTCGCTCTGTCGACTTTCCACTGGATCTCAGGAGTAGCCTCTTGCCAGTTAACATCCACATTATCGAGGCCCGGAATATCGCGAATACGGCGTATAACTTCCTTTGCAGACTGGGAAAGAGTACCAAGGTCCTCCCCGAAAATATCAACTTCGACGTTCTGATTGCCGCCGGACATGATATTGCTCACAACATCATATTGATTGAGCTTTGGTCGTATGCCAGGGATGCCCATGAGTTGCTTGCGCAAGTCTTTCATCACATCCTGGGTGGAGACTTTTCGGTCTTTGCGCAGTTTTACTGTTACCGATCCCTGATAAGGGGCAAGAGATGTTGTGTTACCCCTCATGCTTAGCGTTGAACCGGCAGCCGAGAAAGCTGTGCGTACATCAGGATTGGCGAGAACGATGCGCTCTACCTGATGCATAATGTCATTTGTTTTTGACAGTGCCGTACCTACCGGCATCTTTACCGTTATGCTGAAATCACCGCTATCCGTCTGTGGCATGAGTTCCGTACCTACCATCGGCCACAGAAGGAAACTGAGCGCTGTAATTGTAGCAGCCCCACCAAGCACGTATAACCTGTGATGAATTGCCCATCGAAGACCGTCCCTGTAGGCGCTATCCATCGCATCGAACCAGAGCCCGCATTTATGAAAAGTGCGCATGAGGAGGTTCCCTCGACCGCTGGATACTTTGGCAATGTTTTCCTTGTGTGATTCACCGGATATAAGCCTGCTTGCGAGCATTGGAACAACGGTTGTTGCATCCAGCAACGAGACTGCCAGTGAGAAAATGACTACCAGCGCAAACTGCGTGAACATCTGTCCTGCCTGCCCTCGAATTAGAAGCAGTGGCAGGAATACAACCATGACGGTCCATGTAGAAGCGATAACTGCAGACATTATCTCGTCTGTACCGAACACTGCGGCATCCGGCGATGACCTCCCGTCGCGTTCTATATGCCGGAATATATTTTCAAGCACTACAACGGCATCATCCACAATAAGTCCTGTAGCAAGGGCCAGTCCTCCGAGAGACATTGTGTTGATAGTAAAACCGCACATATACATGAGCCCGAATGTTGAGATGATGGATATCGGTATGGAGAGTGCCACAACCAGCGTGCTCTTGATATTTCGCAGGAAGAACATCAGTATGAGGATGGCAAGTATCCCTCCGATAATTGCGCTGTCACGAACATTCTTCACAGAGTTATCGATGAATGTGGATTGGTCGTATGCCAAACCGAAGTGCAGGTTAGGATACAGCTTGTGCACACGCTTCAGCCTGTCGTTGACCTCGCTTGCGGTGGTGATAGTGTTAGCGCCGCTTTGCTTGGTGATTATCAGCCCTACAGCAGGATTTCCGTTCAAACGGGTGAAAAGCCGTGTTTCCGGATATGAATCGCGGACAGTTGCGACCTCTGACAGGTTTATCGTATGACCATCGGATGACTTTAACGGCATATTTGCGATATCATCCATGCTTGTGAACCAGCCAATACTTCGTATGGTGTACTCTGTGTCGCTCTGCTTGGATATGCCTGCCGGCACGTTCTGGTTCTCCTGCATTATTCGACGCACTACATCCGCGATGGCCAGGTGATGCGCCCGAAGCTTGGTCGGATCTACATCGACCATAATGTAGCGCTGTTGACCGCCTGTTACAACTGCCGATGCCACACCATTCGCGGATTCGATTATTGGCGAAACCTGGTTGTCCATCATCGTTCGCAGTTTTACGGGATCGGATTCGCCGGAGACGCCGTAAATCAGTATCGGCATCTGATTCGGGTCAACCTTGGATACCGTCGGATCTTGCAGCGTTGGGTCGGTAGGAAATGATCGTTTTGCTTTCTGGACTAACTGTAGTACATCTACAGCAGCCTGACCGATGTCTGTTCCCCATTGAAACTGCACTCGGACACTAGAACTGCCTTCGCCGGTACTGGAACTGATTTGGTACAAATCAGACACAGAGGATAGGGCACGTTCGATAGGACGGGTTACCTGTGCTTCTATCTCTTCAGGAGCGACGTTCGGCCATTGGGTATTCACACTTACGGTAGGCAGGCTTACTTTTGGAAGTAGGTCTACAGGGAGTTTAGTAAGACATATTGCGCCCAGCAGCACGAGGGATGCTATGCGCATCACGACAGCTACCGGTCGGGTTACGGCGAATTTTGCAATACTCACTTATTTCCGCCTCCCCTGATGCTTTCCTCCCGTGCGGATCGTCTGCCCATCGCGAAGAGCCGATGCAGACATGGTGACTACTTTATCTCCCGGCACCAGACCGCTTTTTATGGCGATGTAGGTTGAATCAGATGCCCCTGTCACTATCTGGCAGCGATGAACTTTATTGCTTGCGTCGACCAGCATGAGATAATCACCATCTTTATCGTGCTGAACCGCTTCCCGGGGAACAACAGTTGCATGCGGTATACGGTCAGTCTCAATAGCGACTCTGGCGAACATCCCTGGTTTGAAAAGGCCCTTGGCATTGCTCAGTATGACGCGTACGGTAAACTGGCGGCTCTGCGGGTCTGCAGAAGGATTGATCTGTATTACATTAGCAGAGAACTTTTTGTCTGGATATGCATCAAAGGCGACGGTAGCAGATTGGCCGATGTGTATTCTAGCGCAAATCTCTTCCGGCACTGATATAGTTGCCCATACCTGTTTCATGAATTGAACGGATAACACTGGTTGTGCAGATACAGCCATGGCTCCAGGATCTGCATAACGTCCGGTAACAAATCCATCGAGCGGTGAAACCAGCCTGGTATCCGCACGTCTTGCGATGGCGCTTGAAAGTGATGCCTCAGCCGCATCCACGGATGAACTTAGTGCGGCTATGCTTTGCCGGTATGCAAGCTTCTGTGAGTTATTTGCTACAGCCGTTTCTGTGGATGCTCGAGCCTGAATCATTCTGGCCCGTGAGGCCTCTATATCAGCCTGGCCTTTGTTCCTCACTATGCTCGCCTGGTGGGTAGCAGATTCCTTTTGCGCTATCGCCGAATCAAGCGTAGCGGTTGCCGATTGCAATTGGCCTTTAGCTACATCAAGCGCCGATTCCTGAACGCTTACGGTAGCCTTTGCGTCATCTACTTCCTGAGCGGCAATAAATCCCTGTTTGTACAGTTCCATCACGCGGTTGTACTTGGATCTGGCATTGTTCAGATTCGCCTCGGCGCTGCGTATCCCAGCTTTTGCATTGGATATCTGAGCATTTGCGCTGGCGACCTTCCCCCTGGCATCCGTCACAGCGGCATCTGCAGATGATACCAGTGCCTCATAGTTTGCGCTTACCTGTTTGTAGTCCGCATTTGCGCTCGACATTCCTGCTCTCTGCTGGCGGATTTGATTGTTTACGGATACATTGTTAGGATTTTCGGTTAGCTGTGCCTGTGCAAGTCTGTATCTGGCCTCTGCGACAGCCGCTCGCTGCTGTCGGACATCGGCATCGACCTCCGATGGATCTATGCGCACGAGAACCTGGCCTTGTTTCACCCGATCGCCTTCTCGTGCGGTAAGATATTCTATTTTCCCCGTAATCTTAGGGGCTATTTTAACGTTAAGAGGGGCCTCTATGCTCCCGGTTGCTTCGAAGATCTGGCAGATATCCTGGGTCTTAGCGACAGTAACCGCTACGGATGGTTTTCCGTGGGTTTTGGCGCTTTGCTGGTTGACTTCCGCCGCCATACCCGCCTTTTTCTGCACTATGCGCCATCCGATCAGTGATAGTAGAATGGCTACCGGTAAAAGAGCATATGTCCAACGCTTCATGGTATGAAAATCCCTTCTATGCGAGGCAATACACTTAATATATATTAACTATCGCCTTGATGTCAACTGTAGAGCTTGTAATTGGATTACAAATTGCTTGCAGAGTGGTTAATGTTTGCAGATGAGAATTGCTGGGCTTACGGCAATACAACATACATGTAGACGTATAATCTATGAAAATGTTCAGAATTTCCGGATTGGCGATATCGAAATCAACGCAAGCATAGATATCAACTGTGCTCAATCAGGTTTTGGTAATGTACTGAAAGAGGTATATATAACATAATCTCGACTACAAGTTAAACGGCCAACCAACGGGTTGGGGGGATGTATGGCTACGGATCTGGGTCGAATCTAGATTTGGATAATACCCAATATAAGAACGGACTTGTTCTCATTGATATGCGTGCCCCTATCCTCAAGCATATATACGGGTGAAGATTGTGACCTTCACTTCCGCCTTCATACAGAAAAATCAGTTCGACTAAAGAGCCGTAGATTGATTACCTATTTACAAAGGAAGTGAGCCTGTATTGAAAGTCTTGCGAAGAATGTTTTTAGCAGTAGGTGCGATGTTCATCTGCTGCAACGCGCTATCCGCTGAGGCAATAGTCACAGTCAGGCAGCCTGAATACATCCCCTCTGACAAAACGCTCACACTTGCGGATTGCATCAATTTGGCACTCAAAAGCCAGTCCTCAATCCGCCAGGCCGCTGCACAGGTACAGGCTCAGTCTGGAGTAGTTACCCAGGCACAATCAAGGCTTCTACCAGCAACGTCCGTTACGACATCGACAGAACTTGCCGGAGGTTCCACGAACGGAACTACCCAGATTACCTTCAGCGGAAATCAACTCGTCTACGATTTCGGCCGATCGACGGCACAATTAACCCAGGCTCGTCAGCAACGGGCTGCCAGTATCGAGAGCTTAACAGGAGCCAGTGCAGATGTCGTTTTGAACGTTAAACAGGCATACTACACCCTGCTGCAAGACAGTCACATCGTGGACGTGTTTAAAGAGAACCTGAAATCACAACAAGCGCATGTGGCGGCAGCACAGGCACGTGAATCCGCTGGATTAGCTCCACATTCAGATGTCTTAAGCGCTCAAGCGGCCGCAGCCTCGGCCCAAGTCAACCTGGTTACAGCGCAGAACAACGCCGACCTGGGCCGCGTCAATCTCAACACGGCAATTGGAATTGATATACGAAGCCCCATTCTGATAGCGGAAGAAGCGGAGCCGGAAGCACCAGTTCCGACTGTAGATCAAGCAGTAAATCTTGCGATGGAGCGAAGGCCTGAAATCCGCAGGGACACTAATCAGGTGTTGGCTGCACAATCGAGCGTCAAGGCGGCGTCAACCGGAAACCTTCCGGCAGTAACGACCTCAGTCAGCTATACGCCAAACCCGAGAGCGTCAGCATTCGGACAACAGCAAGCGTGGGCATTGTCGATGGCACTTCAGTGGAACCCATTTGACGTTGGTTCTACATCTGGTGCAGTCCAGCAGGCGCAAGCACAGATAGTCAGTGCACAGGAGACATTGTATACCGAAAAGCAATCAATTTCGAGCGAAGTGATCCAGTCGAGGCTAAACATCATCGCAGCCGAGGCGCAGCTATCATCAGCCCTGGCCGAGGTTGCCAGCGCCCAGGAAAACCTCGCCGCCGCCACGGGCAGATATAATGCCGGCGTGGGTATACTTCTTGAAGTGTTGGATGCGCAGGCTGCACTGCTAAAGGCTCAGGTGGACGAATATTCTGCCCGTTATGGATTGAGTATTGCACGCTCTCAGCTGCAGCATGCGACGGGTGGAGCCATAAGCGAAGGGGGGCACATCTAGTGGAAGCTCCACGAAGCGATGTAGATGCGGCGGCTGTACGCCAAAAGAAAAACCAAAAGAGACGGATAATAAATGTGGTGGCGGTGGCAGTAGTTATCGTCTTAATTGGCGCGTTCGTGCTCATCAGAAGATCAAACAACCAAAACCCTTTAAGTGGTATGGTAACGGCGCAGGTAGGTAGAGCCACAATCGTGCAGAAAATCTCTGCCACAGGAAGTGTGACAGCTCAAACCGGAGCACAGGTAAATATCGGATCGCAGATATCAGGAAGGATCAAAAGTCTGTATGCCGATGTTGGCAGCCATGTTAAGGCTGGACAGGTGATTGCAGTGTTGGACCTGCCGGACGTCAAGGCGCAGCTCGATCAATCAGTAGCAGCTCTAAATTCTGCCGAGTTGGCTGCTGATCAACAGGAGAGTGGAGTTGGCCTTCAACAGACCACTACGCGCAGTGACATAAGCAAAGCGCGCGCAAGCCTGGATTCGGCTCAGGCCACATATAATCAGGATGCCAAGACTGCACATCTGCAGGTACAAACGGCACGCGCTGCTGTTAACCAGGCAACTGCCAGTTATCAAAATGCTGTAACCTTCCTTAATCGTGAAAAACAACTTTTAGCCAAGGGGTATATAGCCGCACAGGATGTAGACAACGCGCAGACACAGGCTAACGTTGCGGCTGCACAGCTTGATTCGGCACGGCAAAATCTTTTGCTTACTCAAGCCAGGACTGTAACTGCGCTACAGACCGACCGGGCTTCAATGGCAAACGCTCAGGCAGTGCTGGCAGCAGCTCGTGCAGGCACGGCACAGAACATCATTAAGTTGCAGCAGGTGGCGGCAGCTCGTTCTGCGGTACATCAGGCGCAGGCGAACGTGCAGTACTGGCAGGATCAGTACAAAAAGACTATCATCCGAACCCCGATATCCGGTACGGTTATCAGTCTAAGCGCTCAGCAGGGTGAAACAGTGGCAGCCGGGTTTGCAGCGCCCACACTGGTCACGGTCACGGATCTGAATCGGCTGCAGGTAGATGCGTATGTAGACGAAACGGATATTGGAAACGTACACATCGGCCAGCCGGCAATTGTTACGGTCGATGCGTATCCGAATATGGTGTTTCACGGACATGTAGACAAGATCGCGGCTGGAGGCACCCTGCAGCAGAACGTAGTGACTTATGACACTACCGTAGCGCTGGACAATCCTCGTGCTTTGTTGAAGCCATCAATGACGGCCACGGTAAATATAGTCGTAAGGGAGCACCGCAATGTCGTTGCTGTGCCGATAGAAGCGGTTAAGTACATAGGGCAAGCACAGGTGGTATACGTTGTCCAGGGCGACAAAATTGCTTCTCATACGGTTGCTACCGGGATCTCGGACGATACAAACACGGAAATCCTAAGTGGAGTTCGTTCTGGAGATACAATAGTGCTGGCCGGATATCCGCCAAGTGGAACATCCAGACCAGGCCTGTTCGGGCCATCGGGTGGAGGCAGGGGTGGTGGGAGCTCCTCCTCGCCGAGCCCAGGACGGTAAATTCGTATGTACAAGAGCGTGAGATCTCATAGAGCCGTATGATTTTGCAGGGGGATTGTTGCCAGCATGCTGATTGAAGCCAGGGCAATAACAAAAACTTACCGTATTGGTGAAACATGCGTCAACGCACTTCGCGGAGTCGATCTGTCTGTGGGAACGTGCGAGTTTCTGGCCATCATGGGCCCGTCTGGCTCCGGCAAGTCCACGCTGATGCATATACTTGGATGCCTGGATGCTCCCACAGCGGGTTCGTATCTGCTCGACGGGGTAGAGGTTGCGGCGCTCGACGATGTCGAGCTTGCCCATATACGTAACAACAAGATCGGGTTTGTATTCCAAAGCTACAATCTACTGCCACGCGCAACCGCGTTGGAGAATGTAGAATTGCCTATGCTGTATGGCAGTCGGAGACGAGACAGTAAAGCAAGGGCCGAAGCAGCCCTTGATCGTGTTGGCCTTAGCGAGCGGATGTATCATCGGCCAAACCAGCTTTCCGGAGGACAGCAGCAGAGAGTGGCGATCGCTCGCGCGCTGGTGGAAGACCCTCAGATAATCCTTGCGGATGAGCCTACCGGCAATCTGGCAACTCGACAGGGCGAGGAGATACTTCACATCTTCCAGGAACTGAATGAAACCGGGATCACCGTAGTCATGGTAACGCATGAGCGAGATGTTGCGCAGCATACAAAGCGGATAATCCATATGCGCGATGGTCGAGTAGTTAGCGATGAGAAGGTCGCCGAGCAAACCCTTGCGGCCAACCTCCTGATCTCAATGCCCGAGGAGGTTGAGTCATGACGATACGTCTCGAGAGCTTGACTGTTGCACTAAGAAGCCTGAACAGCAATAAACTGCGCACAGCCCTTACTATGCTTGGCATTATCATTGGAGTAGGGGCAGTGATCGCTGTGCTGGCCATCGGTCAGGGAGCGTCGACAAGGATAACATCATCGATTTCCGCGATGGGCACTAATTTACTCACCGTAATTCCAGGGAGCCCGCGCATACGAGGCGGATTTCTTGGGGGAGGCACCCCGGCCGTGACACTGGTGCCGGAGGATGCAGATGCAATACAGCACAACCTTGCCAGTACCGTGGCGGGAGTCGCGCCTTCGACTCGTGACGGGGTCACTATCAGGCTCGGCAATCAGAATACACAAAGCAGCGCCATCGGTACCACGCCCGATTATTCAATCATAAACAATGCGCCTGTAATATCCGGCCGATTTATCACAAATGACGACGTGACAGGGCGATTGAAAGTCGCGGTAATCGGCACTACAGTAGTACAGAACCTGCTCGGCAGCACCGGCGCTGATCCAATCGGCAAGAATATTGAAATCAATCGTGTAGGGTTTAAGGTCATTGGAGTTTTGGCGCCAAAAGGGAGCGGAACTTTTGGGCAGGATCAGGATGACATAGTCATCATTCCGGTTTCGACTGCACTGCGACGAGTCTTCAACAGGACTTACCTGAACGGAATTTATGTAGAATCCAAATCGTCCGACCCAGCGCAGATCAACCTGGTCAGCGAGGAGATATCTTCACTCCTTCGGCGCAGGCATCATCTGCTGCCGCCGTTTCCGGATAACGACGATTTCTCAGTTCGAAGCCAGTCCTCGCTTCTTGAAACATCGCAGAGTATAACAGGAACACTGACCGCACTTCTTGGTGGAGTGGCAGTGGTGTCGCTCATCGTAGGCGGAATAGGTATCATGAATATCATGATTGTTTCAGTAACCGAACGAACTCGTGAGATCGGCATCCGCAAAGCGGTCGGAGCAACAGGACAGGACATTCTGGTGCAGTTCCTCGCAGAGTCGATGGTAGTATCAATATTAGGCGGAATGATTGGGATAGCATTAGGAATATTGGGATCGAAATTGGTTGGGATCGTGCTGGGATGGCCGACAGTGGTGAGCCCTCAGTCAGTGATTCTGGCATTCCTGGTTGCAGCGGCGATCGGCGTGTTCTTCGGCATATATCCTGCCAGGAAAGCGGCTCAACTTAATCCGATTGATGCACTAAGGTACGAATAGGTCTCAAGCTGAATCTACAAGCACGCACCACTGGTAGCTCCGTCTCACCGCGAAGCTCTGATTCAAAACTGGTCAGTCCTCTAAGGTTATAAAGAAGGAGTTTTCGTATAGATGCGGAATACTAAGACAACCGGCGTGCGATCAGTGACTCGCAGGTCGGTTATTAAAATTCTGTATGCGAGGAAAACCATGAAGGTCATACCGGTCAGAAAGTACGCAAGCCCAGATTTTCCGACTCGCAGCATTCTGGATGAGCATCCGGAACTACTCCGGCTCGTACCGGACCGATGGCAACGCAATCCTGTTGTACTTGCGGCGTTGACCGGGGTTTGCCTGCTTATATTCAGTTCCAGGGCACTGAGCGCTGATAATGCCAAGAAGCCGGTGCCGAGGATTGCTCCGATCTTTCAACATGGCGACGGACGCGGAGCTTTCGGCTGTGAGGCTATCAATCCACCTGTGTTTCTATCAGAGGATGAAGCTCGCCAGGTCATTATTGAGGAAGGTAAGCGGGTAGGGATCAAGTTTTCCCCTGATAGCCTGACGCTGAAGGGTATCAAAATCACAGACGCACCTTCCGATCCTCCAAAAATGGCTGCCTCGTCCGTGCCGGGGACTCCTGCTGCGACTGGACGTATACCATTGACTCTGGATGGCACAGACCCGAAGCGCAAGATATCTTTCGAGTATGTCTCTGAGTCCGATGTCAACTCAATAATGGGTGAGCCGAACCATTCGAGCAGTGTTTACTCTGTGGATACTCTCACTGCCGCTAAAATGCTAAGGAGTGGGATAAAGAATGCCAAGCCGGCCGGCACATATGCGGTCTTTTACGATCCGATGTCCGATCCGCCTAGTGATTCATCGATGTTTAGCTCATCCAATACTGACTGGCGGGAGAAACAAGCAAAGGGTAATGCGGCGGCGATGAAGGCTTCGCGTGAACAGCTTCGCGCGCAGGTAAAAGATTTCATAGTATGGTTAAAGGCTCAGGGAGTGATCTGATGCATTTAACTTTGCATCTAACCGCACGATGTAATCTGCGCTGCCGGTACTGTTATGCTTCACCTCACTTTGGCGGGGATATGATGCTCGATACAGCGAAGTCGGCTGTCGATCTAGCCGCGAGATCGCTCGACACGGAGTTTCCGGACCAGAGCCTGGGAATCATCTTCTTTGGCGGTGAGCCCCTTCTGAAGCGAGACCTAATAATAGATGTTATGCGCTACTGCCGCGAAGTCGAGGCGCGCTCTGGTCGAATGTTCCACTTCAAAATCACCACAAACGGTCTTCTCCTGGATGATGAGTTCCTCACAGATCCGCTCACATCGGAAGTATTCGTTGCCTTCAGTCATGACGGCGTGCGGGCCGCCCACGATCACAATCGTGTAGATGCCGGCGGTACCGGCTCCTTCGATATGCTTGAGCCGAAGATCGGCCTTCTTTTGAAACATAAGCCGTATGCCCCTGTGATGATGGTGGTAACACCAGACACGGTTCGTTATTATGCTGATTCTGTGCAATATCTGTTTGAAAGAGGGTTTCGCTACATTATCTGCTCTTTGGACTACGGTTCCGACTGGCAGGAAAAGCATGTCAGGGAACTCGACCGTCAGTACAAGCTTCTGGCAGACTGGTACTACAGAGAGACTATGAATGAGGAGAAGTTCTACTTCAGCCCGTTTGAGGTGAAGATTTCTTCGCATATCTTCCCTGGAAGCTGCCGGGCGGAAAGGTGTGAACTTGGTAAGCGGCAGATCTCCGTAGCCCCGAATGGGAGGCTCTATCCGTGCGTGCAGTTCGTAGGCGACGGTTCGGATGAAACCTATGCGATCGGCGATGTCCTGTCTGGCATAGACGATAGAGCGAGAATTAAGTTGTACGCAGCTAATGCCGAGGAGAAGAGCACATGCGCCGACTGCGCGATCCGTGATCGATGCAACCACTATTGCGGATGCCTAAACATGCAGTCGACTGGCAGTATCGACACGGTATCCCCAGTACTGTGTGCCCACGAGAGAATCGTGCTTCCTATAGCGGACAAACTGGCAGCCAGGCTCTATGCTAAGAAGAGCGCCATCTTCATCCAGAAACACTACAACGAGATGTTCCCGCTGATATCTCTGGTAGAGGACTCTACGCCCAGTAGAAAGTAGGACGGTATTTCCGCCGATACTAAGAAAATCGAGACCCTAGTTACTCCCTCGCCTTAAGAGAGGGTCATGTCCTTGCGGGGGCTGGGGGCATTCTTCAACCTTCGTAAATACCAAAAGCACTGTCATTCTGAGAGTAGAGAGGAGTTTTATAAGGTTGTGAGATCCTTCCCTTAGTTCAGGATAGCATTCTTAAGTATTTCGGCAGCCATACCGAACTATTTCATCAAGCTGAATCCCGACTTCCTTCTTAAGGATCGAACGCCTCTGCATCACTATCGACCATGCATCTTTGTCAGAATCTGCCTGCACATGACTAGTACGGATAAATATAGAGCCGCAAAGCTTGCGAGCATGCTGAAAAGGGTAACAGAAACATATCAAATTCTTCCGTCAGTGAGGAGACATGATATGAAAAAACAACTTGAGCGTGTATCCGTAGCAACATCGTTTCTGTACTCTAATGGAAAGGTTGCGCTCACAAAGCGAAGTCAGAAAGCTGACACTTATCAGGGCTGCTGGGCCGGATTTAGCGGAAATATAGAGCGTATGCCTCTTGATCAAGCACGCCTTGAGTTAGCTGAGCAAGCAGGAGTATTGGGCGAAAATTGCAGGTTGAAAGGGATCGGCATACCGCTGGATGTGGACGATGAGAAAAATAATCTGCGATGGCTTGTATTCCCGTTCCTGTTTGAGCTGAACGAAGGCGGAGAGATTCGCCCGGACTGGGAATCTGTGGAGTGTCGCTGGTTCGCTCCTGAAGAAATCGGTGATCTTCAGACTATGCCAGCCCTGGATTCTGCGCTCGAACTGGTATGGCCACCCTTTGGTGATGATCTTTTGTGGACTGATCTGGCATCCATTGCTATGGATACAAAGTCAGGGTCGACTGCACTTGCCAAACGAGGTTTAAGAGCAGTGGGCAGGTTTGTACAAGATAACTACGATAACCTGAACAATGAGGATATATTACGATCTGTTCGTGCTTTTGCCGCAACGCGAGTGGCCATGAGCGCGTTTCCAGATCTCGCAGCCAGATTGCTTATGGGAATGGAGGCTGAAGGCGGCGAGTTCGATCTTGATGCGCTTATATCCGAACTGCTTGGTGAGATTGATGACGCTACCAGTCAGTCGACAAATGCCGCTGCAAACGGCATCAAAGATAGGAAACGATTATTTACGCTTAGTTACAGCGAGACGGTTCGTGATACGATCATAGCTTGGCACAGGGTTGGTCGTGAAGTTATGATAGCGGAATCCGGCCCGGGAAATGAAGGGCTTGCACTTGCCGACGCCCTAAAGGAACACGGCATACAGGCCGAAACAGTACCGGATGTGCAGATATCTTCCGCCGTGCATGGCGCTGATGCACTTCTCCTCGGATGCGATGGTATCACAGATGCCAACGAGGTAATCAACAAAACTGGGACATCACAGGCAACCGATATTGCAAATGACGAAGGAATCCCTGTTTATGCGGTTGCGCAAACGTTCAAAATTGCACCTCCGGGATGGCCGGTTTTCCTTGAGCAGCAAACCTCTGCTGAAGTAGGATCGGATTCTCAACGCAAACCTGGCATGCCAGTGTTCGACAGTACGCCTCTGACGAGGTTTCATACGGTCTTTACCGAGAATGGCCCACTCACTTCTCCGGATCTGGAGGAGATTAGGGCAAGGCTGGGCGCCGTAGAACTGATTCCAAGGACTTGACCTCAGAGTGTCTGAGGTTGTATGCTTTCCTTGTGATAAATAATGAAAGGGGCCAGTTACGTGTCCAATATTGATATATCATCCCTGGAACAGCAGTTGAATAGTTTTGATTCCGCAATTCGTTGTTCAGCGCTCGAGGAACTTGCGTCAGGAATTGAATCCGGAGATATCAGAGTTCCAAACCCAAAAGAGGAAGTAAATCTCCACTTCCATACTTTTTTTTCATTCAATGCTGAGGGATGGTCGCCCAGCCGCATAGCATGGGAGAGCATGAAATACGGGCTTGAGGTTGCAGGTATAGTCGATTTTGACGTTCTCGATGGCATGAATGAATTTCTGGCTGCCGGTGACCTGTTGGGATTGAAATCAGTGGTTGGCCTTGAGTCACGAGTATTCGTCAAAGAACTCGCAGACAAGGTCATAAATAGTCCTAAGGAACCGGGCATATCGTATTTTATGGCCTCAGGATGCACCAAGCGGCCACCTGCAGGAAGTGAATCCGAACGCATTCTAAATTCCATGTTAGAGAGAGCCGGTAGCCGCAACATCGCGTTGGTAGACCTTGTGAACAAGTATCTGGATGTAGTTCAGCTGGATTACAAAGCTGACGCCGTTCCACTGACACCAGCCGGAAATGTAACAGAGAGACACTTATTACTGGCCTATGACATTAAGGCCCGTAAAGTCTTCGGCAATGACACTGAGAAACTTGCCACATTCTGGTCTGCAAAGCTCGGCATTTCAAAGACGGAAGCCGATGCCCTTATCGATGACACACCGAAGTTCCACGAGAAGATGCGCGCCAAGTTGATGAAATTCGGCGGAATGGGGTACATAGCTCCGGACGCCGAAACCTTCCCGAGTATAGAGGAAGTCGTGAGCATGATTCGCGGAATGGATGCTCTGCCTATGGGCGCATGGCTTGATGGCACGAATCCCGGCGAAGAAAACGCTGAGGCCTTCGTCGAACTGCTGCTCTCAAAGGGTGTTGTCGCATTGAACATAGTCCCTGATCGCAATTGGAACTATAAGCCCAGCGACGAAAAAACCACCAAAATCAAGAAACTTCAGGAGATCGTCGAGGCATGCAGGAAGTTCAACATGCCGATCTGCGTCGGCACTGAGATGAACAAGCTCGGATTGCCTTTCGTGGACGACTTCTCCGCACCGGAATTGCAACCGTACGTCCAGGATTTCGTTGACGGCGCAAGATGTCTTTACGCACATACAGTTTTGTCCCGATTTGCTGACTTCGGCTATCTCAGTCCGGCAGCACATACGGCGTTTGGGCAAGACGTTGCTGCCAAGAACAAGTATTTCACAACAATCGGCAGACAGCTCTGGGCTCAAACTGATAAGGAAAAGATTCAATCGCTGATAGCTGCAATCGGCTGAACGCTGAATCAGGGGATTATAGGCCAGCGCGTGGAATTTCCGCAGACGCGCTGGCTGTGCACAACGAATGTTTAGAAGCGATTCCGCTTCTTGCCTGGCATAAGAGGAACGAAATTGAGTAATGAACCCGAAGTATTGGCCGACACACAAAACCTTGCCGACCGTCGACACGTGTCGTTGCAGAGAGTTGGCGTAAAAGGCGTTGAGCTGCCTTTTCAAATAAAAGGAATTGATGACACCCTCCAGACAGTTTTGGCAAGTGTTACCTTGACTGCAGATCTCCCGCACTATTTCAAGGGCACGCATATGAGCCGATTTATCGAGATTCTTGAAGAATGGCGGAATCGACCTGTATCGGGGCCGGAACTAAAGTCAATCCTTCAGCAAACGAAGGCCATGCTGGAATCCGAAACCGCTCACGTGGACATCCGTTTCAAGTATTTCCTTGAGAAACAGGCCCCAGTCTCCAGATTGACCAGCGTGCTCGGATATCAGAGCAGTTTTTCGGGAACACTTACCGGCAGCGACTTCAATTTTCGACTTGGGGTAGATGTGCCGATAACGACAGTGTGCCCGTGCAGTAAGGCGATATCTGAGTACGGCGCTCATAATCAGCGCGCGCTCATACGGGCGAAGGTGCGCTTTGCTCCTGGCAAGAGTATTTGGATAGAGGAAATTGTGCGAGTGCTCGAAAAGCAGGGAAGCGCGGAGATATATCCCCTCCTCAAACGAGAGGACGAGAAGTATGTGACCGAATACGGCTACTGCCATCCTAAGTTCGTAGAGGATGTGGTCCGCGACTGCGTGCTGGTCTTTCGCGCCGATTCCCGCCTCCGCTGGTTCTCTATAGAGTGCGAGGCAGAGGAGTCGATACACCAGCACAGCGCATTTGCATTTCAGGCAGAGACGAGTGAACCGACCTAGCTATCGGTTTCCTTAGATTGATCACCGGCACCACGTATATTCCCATCTTCATGCTTATTATGTAGATGGGAATATAGATCGGTAGATTACAGATCTTTGGCGCTGATATATCGACCTCACTATCCTCTTGGCCCTGGCGCGGCTAATAACCCGACCCCACAGGCTACTTTCCGTACGGCCCCCTAAATATTGATTCGAATATTGATTCGAAAATCGCTTGACTTGGAACATGTTGTGTGATACAATTCGTCGTACCACAATATATTGTGGAATAGCAAGCAGGATTTAAACATGAAATGTCCCTACTGCGGTCACAAAGATGACAAAGTATTGGACTCTCGATCCATTAGAGACGACGAGGGAATCCGCCGCCGCCGCGAGTGCATCGAGTGTGGCAGAAGATTCACCACCTATGAACAAATTGAAGAAATGCGGCTGACTGTAATCAAGAAAGATCAAAGCCGCGTCGCATTCGATCGCGCCAAAGTCCTTAAGGGGATGACTGCCGCTTGCCAGAAGCGTCCGGTCAGCATAGATCAACTAGAATCAGCAGCTGACGAAATTGAACGAGCCCTGTGTAATAGGGGCGATAAGGAAGTCAGTTCTTCAGAAGTTGGCGATATGGTCATACAAAAGCTAAAACAGCTTGATCAGGTAGCCTACGTTAGATTCGCATCTGTTTACCGTCAATTCGAGGATGTCACTCAGTTCAAAGAGCTAGTGGATGTTCTAGATAGCGATAAAGTTTCTACCTAATAAGTAGTCAAAGCCGGTTTTTCAAAGCTCGACCGCGCGGCTAGACGGTTCTCCATGAGAAGGATAGTCGGCCGTGCATTGCCACGAGCTTGCAAAATATCAACAATCATTTGACAAGGAGAGAATATGCTTACAAAGAATGCAATCACCGTTTTAGAGCGACGATATCTAAGGAAGGACGGTAAGGGCAACCTCGTAGAGACACCCGAGGGCATGTTTCGCCGCGTGGCAGAATCAATAGCGTCGGCTGAACTCGCATATGGGAAATCAGACGCGGATGTACAGGAGATCGAATCACTGTTCTTCAATTTGATGAACAATCTGGAATTCCTCCCGAACAGCCCTACTCTTATGAATGCCGGGCGTGATCTTGGACAACTGGCAGCTTGTTTCGTTCTTCCTATCGAAGATTCCATGGAGAGCATATTTGAGACCATCAAGCAGACGGCTCTTATTCATAAGAGCGGTGGGGGAACCGGCTTCTCTTTCTCCCGTTTGCGACCTGCATCGGATGAGGTTCGATCTACAAACGGGATCTCCAGTGGTCCAATCTCCTTTATGGAAGTCTTCAACTCCGCGACTGAGGCCATCAAGCAGGGCGGCACGCGACGCGGCGCGAACATGGGCTGCCTGAGAGTCGATCACCCGGATATCCTCGAGTTCATCACCGCAAAGAAGGAAGGTGACAAGCTCACTAACTTCAATATATCGGTGCTGCTTACCGAGGAGTTCATGAAGGCGGTCGAGAAAAACGAGGATTATGACCTCTTCAATCCGAGAACAAAAGAAGTTAGCAAGCGGCTTAATGCAAGGAAGATCTTCGATCTCATAGTTAACATGGCCTGGCGAAACGGTGAGCCAGGGATTATTTTCATCGATAGAATCAACCGCGACAACCCGACTCCCAAGCTTGGTGAGATAGAGAGCACGAATCCTTGCGGTGAGCAGCCGTTGCTTCCATATGAAGCATGCAACCTGGGATCAATCAATCTGTCAAAGATGCTTGCTGATACCGCCGACGGCATCGCAGTGGACTATATGAAGCTAGGCAAAACCGTGCGACTGGCAGTGCAGTTTCTGGACGATGTAATTGATGTCAGCCGGTATCCACTGCAAGAGATCGACGCCATGGTCCGAGGAAATCGCAAGGTTGGCCTCGGTGTTATGGGCTTTGCTGATATGCTGATTAAGCTTGGCGTGCCATATGATTCAGAGCAGGCAATCTCTATCGGCGAAGAAGTGATGAAGTATATCGAGAACGAAGCAAAGCAGATATCTGCCGAGTTGGCCGCCGAGAGGGGTGCCTTCCCGAATTTCGAAGGAAGCATTTACGATGTTCCTGACGGTGTGAAGATGAGAAATGCCACGGTTACTACCATCGCACCGACAGGCACGCTGTCGATTATTGCCAGTTGCTCAAGCGGTGTTGAACCGATTTTCGCCGTGTGTTACGTTCGCACTGTAATGGATGGGACGGAGATGGTGGAGATTAATCCACTCTTCGAGAAAATAGCCCTGGATCGTGACTTTCACAATGAATCGCTGATGAAGGATATTGCTTGCAGAGGCTCGGTAAAAGGCTTGGATACTGTTCCTGCCGATGTTCAAAGAGCATTCGTAACGGCGCACGATACTGCTCCTATATGGCATATCAAGATGCAAGCGGCTTTCCAGAAGTACGTCGATAACGCCGTTTCAAAGACAGTGAATTTCTCCAATTCCGCAACTAAGGAAGATGTTGCGGAAGTCTATAAGCTGGCCTACAGGCTAGGCTGCAAGGGTGTTACCGTATATCGTGACGGCAGCCGGGACGAGCAGGTACTGAGCATCGGTGAAAAGAAACATGAAGCGGCTACTGTTTTGACTGAACCTGGGTTGCTTGCACCAAGGGCCAGGCCATTACGCACTTATGGTGTCACAGAGAAGGTCAAGACTGGATGCGGGAGCCTGTACGTTACTATCAACGAGGATGAAGAAGGGCTTTGCGAGGTCTTCGCCAGGATGGGTAAATCCGGCGGTTGCGCGTCCTCCCAGCTCGATGCTGTGTCGCGCGTAATATCGACCGCCCTTCGCGCCGGAGTGAAGGCTGAATCAATTGTAAAGCAGCTCAGAGGCAACGTCTGCCCATCCCCGGCATGGGATAATGGCGGACGAGTTCTCTCCTGCCCGGACGCGATCGGGATTGCGCTTGAGCACTACGTCCAATTCAAGCAGACCGGTACCGCCAGCGAGACAGTGACCAAGTGGTCCAGCACGCTCGATAACATGGTCGGTGCCTGCCCGGACTGCGGCAGCGCGGTAGAGCATGAGAGCGGCTGTGTAGTCTGCCGTTTCTGCGGCTTCTCGAAGTGTGGATAGGTAGTCTGAAATAATCCAATAAATCAAAAGGCCATCCTTTGGGGTGGCCTTTTCTGTTTGACCTCTATAAGAAAGTTTGTGGATAGCGAAAGTGTTCCAACAACCGTGCGAATCAATTCGCGGCAACAAAAGCATCTAGTCGCCCTGCGCCGACTAGATGCAGGCACAACCTTCACGGGTGCGTAGATCGCAGGCGTAAAGCCTGCGATCTACATTATTGAATCACTGAACCGTCCCTCGATATGCCCTGTGGGCTACTCGGGATAAGCGGCATCCCCCCTCGCCCGAAATCGGGAGAGAGCCTGCCCTGAGCAAAGTCGAATGGGGTTGGGGTGAGGGCCGAAACAGTGCAATCTGAAGGTTTACTCACACAAGCTTGTGAATTATTTAACAAATAAACGCAAAAATCTTCCAAACGCATTGACATTATGATATCAAAATAATAGAATAAACTGTTAATGTTTTAACAACACTTTTTTCGGTGGTCAATGATGACAAAAAACAAGCGATTATCCAGGGCGTGCGTGCTTCGTTTAGAGCTCTACCTGGAATACATCGAACAACTACAAAAAGAGGGCAAACAGTATGTCACAAGCTCCGAGATCGGTGACGCTCTCGGCATGGCATCAGGTAACGTTCGACAGGACCTGTTCGGATTGGGAAGTGCCGGTCGCCCAAAGGTTGGTTACGAGATATCGCATTTGGTTGGTCTGATCCGCGAACTCTTTGATCTGGATAGAACGAAAAAAGCTTGTATAATAGGATTCGGAAACCTCGGCCATGCACTTGCCGGCAGCAATATGTGGGGCAGGGGTGGATATAACCTGGTGGCCATATTTGATAACGATCCATCAGCAATAGGCATCGAGTACCGCAACATTCGAGTCAGAAACATCGCGGAGATCTTCGCGGTCATACGGACAGAAGGTATCGAGATGGCTGTGATAACAGTCCCCGCGACAGCAGCTCAGGAGATATCAGAGATTGTCTGTTCTGCTGGAATTAGAGCGATTTGGAACTTCGCACCGGCGAAACTCATTACTCCAGATACAGTGGTTGTTGAAAACCAGTCGCTTGCCTGGGGTTTGATCACACTTTCACATCGCACAAAGCCAGCATAGCAATATCGACATCAAATCGGAGGTTATGTAAATTGGTTCCAACGAAAGTAACACCCGACGTCGGGTCCAGAGCCAGAAGGTTCGAGAGGATTCAGGCGATCATCCAGGAGTATGGGGCAACCGAAAGTGCCCTTATACCTATTCTCCAGAAGGTACAGGCAGAGTATCGATATCTGCCAGAGGAAATTCTCACCTTCGTTGCAACAGCCCTCGCTCTTCCACCGGCTACCGTTTATGGCGTGGCCACCTTCTACGCACAGTTTTCCCTAGAGCCCAAAGGCAAGTATGTAGTCAGAATATGTGATGGTACCGCCTGTCACGTAAGAAAGAATCAGTCACTAATAGCTTCTGTCAAGAAGCGCCTTGGACTTAGGGATGGCGAAAAGACCACTGATGATATGCGCTACACACTTGAGATCGTAAGCTGTATCGGCGCATGTGCCCTCGCACCTGCCGTAGTTATCGATGGTAAAGTTCATGGGCAGATGACACCTGAAAAAGTCATAAAGGCCCTGGATGCGCTGGACTGCGCGGAGAGGGAGGAGAAGTAAATGTCGTCAATCAATACAGTCAAATCTCCTAAAGAACTTAGTGAATTAAAAGAAAAAATGGTTGCTGCTATCGGCACAGGCTGTACGCGAATCATGGTTTGCGGCGGCACTGGTTGTATGGCAAACGGCGCGCCAGAGGTTATGGCAGCACTTCAGGCTGAACTCGGCAAGCGTAATCTACCGATCATGGTCGATCTGCTTGATGAAAAAGCATCTAAGGATGCCGTAAAACTCGGATACAGCGGTTGCCCTGGTTTCTGCCAGGTCGGCCCCATAGTCCGCGTCTTCCCCGCAGATTACATGTACGTAAAAGTGGGCCCACAGGATGCCGCCGATATAGTCGAGCAGACAGTTTTGAATGGCAATCCGGTGGAGCGCCTCCTATTCAAGGACGGCTCAACCGGCAAGTCTTATGCCAAGCGAAATGACATACCCTTCTACACGGACCAGGTGAATATTGTTCTCGCCGATTGCGGAATGATTGAGCCCGGTGACATCCGCGAATACATCGCAAAAGATGGCTACAGGGCGCTCGCCGAGGCAATTTTCGGCCTGACACCAGAGGCTGTAGTTGCAGAGATAAGCGAGTCCGGACTGCGTGGCCGTGGCGGTGGCGGATTCCCGACCGGTAGGAAATGGGGTCTGACGCAGAAGGTTCAGGGTCCAAAAAAGTATGTCGTATGCAACGCGGATGAAGGCGATCCAGGCGCGTTTATGGATGAAAGCGTTATGGAGGGCAATCCACACGCTCTACTAGAGGGGATGATCATCGCTGGATATGCGATAGGTGCTGACGAGGGATATATCTACGTTCGCGCCGAATATCCGCTCGCAATTCAGCGTCTTCGGGTTGCAATTCAGCAGGCAAAAGATTCCAACCTCCTTGGACATAGAATCCTCGGAGGGACATTTTCCTTCGATATACACATCAAGGAGGGTGCCGGCGCGTTCGTCTGTGGTGAAGAGACTGCGCTAATCGGCTCCATCGAAGGCAAGCGCGGCATGCCAAGACCGAAGCCGCCGTTCCCGGCGCAGTCCGGCCTATGGGGCAAACCGACCGTTGTCAACAACGTTGAAACCTTCGCGAACGTGCCGAAGATCATTCTGAACGGCGCCCAATGGTTCCGAAGTTTCGGCGTCGAGAAATCCCCCGGAACCAAGGTCTTCGCTCTCACTGGCGACGTTGTGAATACCGGCCTGATAGAAGTTCCGATGGGTACTACCCTCGGCGATGTAGTCTTCAAAATCGGCGGAGGAATTCGCACAGGGCGCAAGTTCAAGGCTGTACAGATCGGTGGGCCTTCAGGCGGATGTCTAACAACTGAACATATCGATCTCCCGCTCGATTACGATTCTCTACGAAGCGTTGGAGCTATGGTCGGTAGTGGTGGTCTGGTAGTTATGGACGAAGCCACCTGTATGGTAGAAGTCGCTCGGTTCTTCATGCACTTCACCCAGAAAGAGTCATGCGGAAAGTGTGTGCTCTGTCGGGAAGGCACAAAGCGTATGCTTGAGATACTGGAAAAGATAGTATCCGGTAACGGCAAGCTTGAAGACCTCAGCCTTCTTGAGGAAGTTGCGCTGGCAGTACGAGACGGCTCTCTGTGCGGACTTGGCAAGACCGCGCCGAATCCGGTACTTTCCACGCTCAAGTATTTCAAGGATGAGTATATTGCGCATGTAACGGATAAAGTATGTCCGTCAGGCGCATGTGAAGCTTTCCGCAACTATAGTATCAATGCAGAGAAATGTATCGGCTGCGGCCTGTGTATTCGCAAATGCCCGGTAGATGCAATCACCGGCGAGAGGAAGCAACCGCACCGCCTCGACACAACAAAATGCGTTAAGTGCGGGGCTTGCTACGATGCATGCCGCTTCAGCGCAGTGGAGATATAAGGAGTGCATGAGATGGATAAATTTATAACAATTGATGGCGTAAAAACCCCCATAAACGATCATAAGAACCTCCTTGAGGTTATCCGTGAATCCGGCGTTGATCTGCCCACTTTCTGCTATAACTCCGAACTCTCCGTATACGGGGCGTGCCGAATGTGTATAGTAGAGGTTGAAGGCAGAGGTCTACAGGCCGCTTGTTCCACACCACCGGAAGACGGCATGGTTATCCACATCAATACACCTGCAACAATGAGAATCAGGCGTATGGCGCTGGAACTCCTTCTGTCTAACCACCATGGCACATGCCAGACCTGCGATAAGAACATGCATTGCAGACTGCAGGAACTCGCAGACCGACTTGGCGTGAAGAAGGTCCGATTCGACGAGTCGCGCGCAGTGCTTCCTGTCGAGACATCCAACCAATCGCTAGTCAGAGATCCTAATAAGTGCATACTCTGCGGAGACTGTGTTCGAATGTGCAAGGAGATTCAGGGCATCGGTGTTCTTGACTTCGCAGGCAGGGGCAGTGATGTAAAGGTGACGCCTGCATTCGGAAAAGACCTTAAGCAGGTAGAATGCGTATACTGCGGGCAGTGCGCCACAGTCTGTCCGACCGGTGCTCTTACAATAAAGAGCAATGTAGATGATGTTTGGAATGCAATCCATGACCCTGAGATCACGGTCGTAGTGCAGATTGCTCCGGCTGTTCGAGCCGCAGTCGCTCTGAACTACGACATAACAGACGGCGAGCATGCGATGGGAAAAACCGTCACCGCTCTTCGGCGCATAGGGTTCGACAAGGTATACGATACCAGTTTCACCGCGGATCTCTGTACTGTGGAGGAGGCGACTGAATTCTTGGGCCGTGTCGCCGAGAACAAAAGGCTCCCTCACTTTACCAGTTGCTGTCCGGCATGGGTGAAGTATGCAGAGCAGTTCCATCCGGATTACCTCAATAACCTGTCAACCTGCAAGAGCCCTCAGCAGATGTTCGGCTCACTGGCAAAGAAAATACTCTCGGAGAGAATGGAGATCGATCGCTCCCGGATATACCTGGTCTCCGTTATGCCCTGCACTGCGAAAAAGTATGAGGCGCAAAGGCCCGAATTTACGGTTGATGGAAATCCGGACGTAGACGTTGTACTATCCAGCCAGGAATTAATCAGAATGATCGATCAGTCTGGGCTTAAGCTGGCAGAGCTTCCTTCAGATTCTATGGACCTACCGTTTGGTTTTAAGACAGGCGCGGGTATAATATTCGGTGCCAGCGGTGGCGTCACTGAAGCAGTCCTCCGTATGGCTATCGCAAAAGATGAAACAGACAACCAGATGGTCGAGTTCCATGAGGTTCGTGGCCTTGAGGGCCTTAAGACCGCCAGCATAAATCTTGGCGGCAGAGAGATCAAGCTGGCTGTCGTGAGCGGACTTGGAAACGTCAAGTCATTGCTGGCAAAAATGAAATCCGGCGAGCTCAGCTTCGATATCGTCGAGGTGATGGCGTGCCGTGGCGGATGTATCGGTGGTGGCGGTCAACCGCTTCCGAACGATATGGACGCGCGGGAAAAACGCAAGGATCTCATCTATGACTGCGATACGATGCAGCCTCTCCACAATGCGGCGAATAACCCTTATGTCAAGGAAGCCTATGCGACGCTGTTGCAGAAACCGAACAGCGCCATATGTCACAAGCTTCTGCATACAACCTATAGAAATCGACGCCGTATGACCAGTAAAAACGTTGAACTCAGCAAACATGAGGATGTAGTAAAAATACCTGTATCCGTTTGTGTTGGAACCAATTGCTATTTGAAGGGTTCCTATGATACATTAGAGAAACTCTCCGCATTGGCCAGAGATGCAGGCGTCGCAGATGCACTGGATTTCAAAGCGACATTCTGCTTTGAGAAGTGCAAGAAGAGTCCTAACGTAAAGGTTGGGGACACCGTATACGGAGAAGTTACTCCAGATACGGTTGAAGCATTCTTCAAAGAAACGATATTGCCGATTGTAAAGGGTAAAACAGAGAAGGCTCCCGTGGAGGCTTAGAAGGCCTATGCTCGAAGTCAAGGTCTGCGTTGGTAGTTCATGCCATATTCGGGGTGGGGCAAAAACCTTAAAGGTGCTCAAATCTCTAATTGAAGAGTATGAGCTAGCCTCTAAGGTGGATCTCGCCGCCGACTTGTGCCTGGACAATTGCGTGAAGGCGCCAAATGTGTTAGTGGATGGAACCATATTTGGCGGAGTGACTCCGGATATAGCCGAGGAGTTCTTCAAAGCCCACGTCTTAGCCAAGGTGAGTTCAGATGCCGACTCAAGGGATAATTACCACAAATAACGCTCGGTGCAGAGACTGTTACCGATGTGTGCGGGTCTGCCCCGTTAAGGCAATTAGGATAAAAGAGGGACAGGCGCGGGTCGATGGAGACAGATGCATTGTCTGCGGAACCTGCGTGAGAGAGTGCCCTCAGCGCGCTAAACAAGTACGCTGTGACCTGCCGCGTGTCCAGGAGATGCTGGCAGGTCATGGTACAAAGATAGCATCGGTGGCGCCGTCATACGTGGCGGCGTTTCCCGATTATGGAGGCGGGCTCTTGCCCGCACTCCTCAAAGAACTCGGGTTTGATCTCGTGACTGAAACGGCTGTCGGCGCAGAGATGGTTGCAAAAGCCACGGCCAAACTGGTAGCCGAAGAACAGGAAACCCACATCGCCTCTGCGTGTCCCGCACTGGTAGGCATGATCGCCAGATACTACCCCTGGGCAGTCGACAAAATTACCCCTATAGTCTCCCCGATGATCGCCCATGCGCGGTATCTAAAGGGCAAGTATGGTCAGGATGCCAGGGTCGTTTTCATCGGTCCATGTCCTGCAAAGAAATCCGAAGCAGATCAGCCGGATGTTGCAGGTGCAGTCGATGCTGTCATAACCTTCGAAGAGCTTCGTGTATGGATGAGCGAGAGGTCGATCAAGAAAGACCAGCTTCGTTCTGCAGAATTCGATGATATACCAGCCGCCTTTGCCCGCCTCTTCCCACTGGAAGGCGGGCTCGCTCGCGCAGCATCCCTTCAGCCCGATCTCCTAAGGCAGGACTTTGCCGCCGTTTCCGGGAGCGCGGAAGTCGAAGAGATGCTGTCCAACGTTCGGAACGGGAGCACCATCAAACTTTTTGAGGCCCTTTTCTGTCCATCCGGTTGTATAAACGGCGCATGCTTTGGCGAAGGCAGAGACATTTATCACAGACGCAACAGAGTCATCCAACACGAGAAACGGGCACAGAAGCGTTCGGAACAGATAGACCTTGACGCCATAACCTCGACTGTTGACCTCGGCCGTACGATCAGCGCACAACCTATAGTCACGCGCAAATGCAGCGAATCAGAGATACGGGAAGTCCTCGCCCGCATAGGAAAACAGACTGTCGAGGATGAACTCAACTGCGGTGCATGCGGTTACTCATCCTGCCAGGAGAACGCCATCGCGGTGCTCAGCGGAATGGCAGAAGACACCATGTGCATTCCCTGGATGCGGAAAGTCGCAGAGAAGAAGGCAGGTCAGATCATCGATGCAAGTCCAAACGGGATCGTCATTGTCGATGAAAATATGAGGGTCGTGGAGTTCAACCCGGCGTTCTCTCAGATATTCTCCTGCACGCCCGGACTCAAGGGCAAGCCGCTCTCTGCACTGATGGATCCTGAGGATTTTGAGAAAGTAATGGCGCAAGCAGTCGACCGCATCACGAACAAGATAGTCTCCTATCCGAACTATCATGTGAGCGGAAGCCTTAACGTCTATCGCCTTGAGGATGAGGACTTGGTGGTCGGGATTCTTTCCAACGTGAACAAGTCGACTGAAGGCCTGAACCGCCTCGATCAGATCCGAGAGGAGACTCTCGCGAATGCGGAGCAGGTCATCGAAAAGCAGATGCTCATGGCGCAGGAGATCGCAAGCATACTCGGTGAAACGACGAGCGAGACTCGTGTCCTCCTCCGAAAGCTCACCCGCCTTATGAAGGAGTCGGAAGAGAATGGGTAGTCGTATGCCCATCCTCAAACTTGCGCATCACAGGAAAACATGAAACAATTCGCAATCGATATCGCCATACGCCAATTCTCAAAGAAAGCCGAGGACACTTGCGGCGACGCCACCAAAGTCGCGAAGACCCACGACTCGACTATCATCGTCGTTTCGGACGGTCTCGGAAGCGGCGTCAAGGCGAACGTTCTGGCAACACTTACCGTCGAACTCGCGAGCGGCCTCTTCAGGGGAGATCTCTCCGTCCACGAAATCGTCGACACCCTCATCGCCACACTCCCGGTCTGCAAATGGCGAAACATTGCCTACTCAACCTTCTGCACAGTCCGCATTTATGACACAGGTCAGGTGACCGTCGCTCAGTATGATTCACCGAGCATCATTCATATAGACAGCGAGGGTAGGGCAGAGAAGGTTTTCGGCGCCGAGCTGGAGGTTTCCGGCAAGCTGATACAGGAATCGCACTTCAGGATGCAGCCTGACGACATCCTCATGCTTTATACGGACGGCATCGTGTATGCAGGGGTAGGAGGCGGCCTCAAGATGGGCTGGCAGGAAGAGGGGATTCTGGACTACGTCTCCGCGATTGCTCCTTCTACAGATGGCGATCCCAGAAAACTAGCGGATGCTGTGGCTGATCGTGCGCTTGAGTACTGGTCGTATAAACCCGGTGACGACGGGACCGTCCTTTGCGCGCGGTACAGAAAGGCGAGGATGATGACGGTGCTTACAGGTCCACCGGCCGATCGTGCGCTTGTGCCGAAGATGCTGAGAGATTTCTTCGGTCGAGAGGGTGCAAAGATTGTCAGCGGGGGCACGACCTCTCACCTCGCGGCCGATTACCTGCACGAGCAGTTGGAGATGGACGATCGATTCCTTGATTCCGACCTCCCACCGAGCGCGAAGCTCGCTGGCGTCGATCTGGTCACGGAGGGTATCCTGACCCTTTCTAGATCGAGCGAGTATCTAAAGAACGGCGTCCCTGCAGGCAAGTTCGATGCCGCCGTTATGCTCGTGAATCAGCTCCTGAATGCAGACGGCATCACGTTTATGATCGGCACAGCGAAAAACCCCGCGCATCAGAACACAGGCCTTCCGGATTCGATCTTTCTCCGCCGTCGTGTCGTGGAGGATCTCGCCGCACAGCTCCGCGAGAAGGGAAAAGAGATCGAGTTGGTGTTCTATTAGTGACATACTAGTTTTACACTAGTGCCTTACATGCTTAGTCACAAACTCCACGATAGCTTTTTCTACCGGATCACCGGCTTCAGGGATTTTGTCGACTATAGAGCCGTGATCACGGTCGGCGAATTCCCTGTACTCGGCCATTGGATGCTCGACCGCTTTCAAGGCAGCGATAAAGTAGCGATTCTCCTCGGCACGCGCAGGCGCGTCTTGATCACCGCAAATGGCCAGGACTGGTGGTGCGTCCTTTCGAACATGGTAGCACGGAGCAGCCTCATCGACAATCGGTGTAGTCTGTGGATTTGGAATGCCCCGCTCTTTGCGTACCGTGTAATGTGTAAAAGTCTGTCCGCTGATCGGAATTATTCCGGCAATATCGGAGGTATTTACGCCATACTTTGCCATGAATCTGGAATTCATTCCAAGCATGGCTGTTAAGTACCCGCCGGCAGAATGACCGGAGATGAATACTGCATTCGTGTTGCCGCCGTATTCTCCGATATGCTTTACCACCCAGCCGACACTGGCCGCAGCATCATCTACGTATGCAGGATAAGCCACCCTTGGCGATAATCGGTAATTCGCAACCGCGACCGCCAGGCCCTCCTGCGCGAAACATGTAGCGATGGCACTGGCATCATCCTTGCATCCACCCTCTAATCCACCGCCATGGAACCAGACGATGATAGGAAAATCTTTTCGGCCTTCGGGCAGGTACAAATCCAGCAGACATCGTTCGTGCTCATAATCGGTGAGACCTGCTCGATATGCGAGATCTTTCAATACCTGAACAGGCTGAACTATGACAGATGTTTGCACAGTGGACTCCAGAGTCTAAATGTTTTACTAAACATGTCTAGGTTTATGGCACAAGATTATACAGTCATCTTCAAAGGATCGCACAGGTCGCCGGGGAGGATTCGAGCAAGGCCTGACCTCCGCGCGATTTCCGACACCGTCGCCGCGACCGCCGGACCAACTCTCTTATCGAAAACGCTCGGGATGATGTACTCTTCGTTCAGTTCATCGGCGGCAATTACACCTGCAATCGCCTTGCTGGCCGCGATCACCATCTCCTGGGTCACCTTGGTCGCAGAAACATCCAGTAGCCCCCTGAACAGGCCAGGGAAACAGAGGACATTGTTGATCTGGTTAGGGTAGTCAGATCGACCGGTCGCCATTATGCGAACATATGGAGCAGCCTCCTCTGGCATGATCTCGGGGGTAGGATTCGATAGCGCAAAGACTATGGCATCCTTCGCCATAACCTTCAGGTCCTCACCCTTCAGGAGTCCAGGGCCGGATACTCCGAGAAGCATGTCTGCACCTACCAGGGCTTCCCTAAGCGAACCCTGCTTGTTCATCTTGTTAGTGTGTTCAGCGAGCCATCCTTTGGCTTCGTTCATCCCCACGGTTCGACCCCTGTGGATAGCACCTTTCGTGTCCAGCACCACCACGTCGCCGATTCCGACCGCCAACAGCGCTTTGGTACATGCCATACCGGCCGCGCCTGCGCCGCTTACTACGGCCTGCATATCACTGATCTCTTTGCCCACGATCTTCGATGCGTTGAACAGAGCAGCAAGTATTACCGCTGCCGTACCGTGTTGGTCATCGTGAAAAACGGGGATATCCAATTCTGCCCTAAGTCGCTCCTCGATTTTGAAACACCTGGGCGCAGAAATATCCTCAAGGTTGATCCCTCCAAACGTAGGAGCGATCATCTTCACCAGATTGATAATCTCTTCTGGGTCCTGCGTATCAACACAGATGGGGAATGCGTCGACACCGCCAAATTCCTTGAATAGCAGAGCCTTGCCTTCCATAACAGGCATCGCTCCCAGAGGACCAATGTTACCAAGGCCTAGAACTGCACTTCCATCGCTGACAACCGCAACCATATTTTTCTTGATGGTCAGCGAGAATGCCTTGATCGGATCGTTTGCAATATCACGGCACACCCTCGCGACGCCCGGTGTATATGCCATCGACAGGTCATCACGAGAACGTAGAGGTGCCTTGGACTCGACTTCAACCTTGCCGCCCAGGTGCATCTCGAATGTGGCGTCACAGGCGGAGATGAGCTCAACGCCAGAGAGTGCCTTAACAGCCTCTACAATCTGCTTCTCTTGATCGAGCGAACTGCAATCGACTGTCAGTGCTCGGATCATGTCATTACGGTCGGTCTCAACTATATCTACAGCACCGATACTGCCGCCGATTTGAGCTATGGTAGTAGTCAGCGCAGACAGGTTGCCGGTCTGGTTCGCGTATCGAACGCGTATGATTACCCTATAACAGGGCGTGGGTGCAATTGGCATTTGATATACCTCCGAGGCGCTTGATTTATGGTCTTTAGTATACCATAGTACGGGTACACGAGAAAAGCCGTGAAAAATTGATATATTTCTCGAATTTGCGAAGGTAATCAGAAAACGATGTCGAACCCATATCTTATTAACAAAAAGCTTATTTGCAGGCTAGAAGAGTGTTGCTGATACAAGACTTTGGGTCATTAAGCTTATATACCCATATATTAGGTAGGGGGGAGACAAAATGTTTTCTTCATGGTTGCAATCTCCTATAGGGAGATATCTGGGAATGTATCGAAGCAGATGGCAGCAGTTGATCATGTGCATAGGCATTGCCCTTGTACAACCGGTAATATTGGTGCCAGTAAATTTCTTTTATAAAAGATTAATTGATGTTTCGATTCCACAAAGAAATGCCCATGAGATTGTGATACTTGGGGCTATTGCGTTTTTGCTGTTTGTCATTAACTTTGGCGTCGCCACACTTGCGAGATATCTGACACTCAAGACAACAAAGTCTGTGATATATGAGATACGATCTCGTGTCTGCACCAAGCTGCAGGAACTCTGCATGAGTTATTATGATAACTCAAACGTGGGAAATCTTCACGCAAGGGCTATGATCGATACGGAGGCAGTCGATGTTGCAAGCAATGCCATGGTTGTTAATGTATTCACGAGTGCCACTTCTTTTGTCATTGCCCTGATTATTCTGATTCATATGAACTGGATTCTTACACTGGTAATCGTTGCTACCATGCCGCTCCTGTATATCTCACGGCAATTGCTCAAGAAATCGATTAAGGAGAGTTACAGGGACTTTCGTGATCAGAGGGAGTCTCTCTCTACAGGCATACACGATATGCTTAGCACAATCCGCCTGGTAAAGGTGTTCGGCATGGAATCCTTCGAAGAGAAAAAAATACAGGAGAATATTCGGGGCTACCTTCATTCTGGCATAAAGTCGAGCATTATCAGCAACCTATTCGGCAACCTGGTACTGACAATTGGCGGATTGGGGGCTATGGCAGTTTGGGTGGTCGGCGCATTTCTAGTTGTCAAAGGGCAGATGACGATAGGCAGCGTGGTATTATTTGCGGGGCTTCAGGCCTATCTTATAAATCCTATCAACCAACTAGCGAATCTCACTGAAATGATCTACAGCGGCAGTGTAGCACTGGAATCCGTCTACGATCTTCTCGATGAGGATGACGTCGAATTTCCGGACGAGGGCCATCGCATGGGGACTGTACGCGGTGATGTTGCATTTGACAACGTTCGCTTCGAATATGCTGACGGTACATGCGCGTTGCAAGATATATCCTTCTGCGCCCAACCTGGCCAGCAGATAGCACTGGTAGGGGAGAGTGGTTCCGGCAAGAGTACGCTTATCCATCTGATACTGGGATTGTACTTGCCGACTAAAGGCAGCGTTCTTATAGATGGTCATGATATAACTAAACTGGACCTGCGATCCCTAAGACAGCAGATGGGAATGGTGTCACAGGAAACAATTCTCATCAATGGCACAGTGAAGGACAATATCAGGTACGGTACACCGGATGCGAACGACGAAGCCGTAGTGGATGCTGCAAAACTGGCCAGTGCTCATGATTTCGTGTCCAAATTGCCCGAGGGTTGCGGAGAAGATGGGGTAAGGCTCTCAGGCGGTCAGCGACAGAGGATCGCAATCGCCAGAGCTCTACTGAGAGATCCGAAGATTCTGATCCTGGATGAAGCCACGTCGGCACTGGATTCGGAATCGGAGATGCAGGTACAGAACGCTATGGAAGTACTCCGCAAAAACAGGACTACTTTTGTAATCGCACACAGGCTATCCACCATCCTTAGCTCCGATTTCGTATTCGTCATGAAACGCGGTAGAATAGCCGAACGTGGCACTCATGGCGAACTGCTTGCAATGAACGGCGTGTATACCAGACTTTACAATACTCAGTTTAAGAGGGACCAGTTGCATTGATCTTGGATCAGGGCCGAAGAAAATATCAGGTGGAGATGTAATAGTGCGATTAATAAAGAAAGATGAAATCAAAGAAGCTCTTGATGAGGCCATAAAGGATAGGTTATGTGTTCAAGCTTGGTTAGGGCATGGAAATGATCTGTTCTTAGGGTTTGGTGATAGTCTTCCTGATCCTGCCGAATATGATTTCGATACTTATAGACCCAAGTACCAACTAAAGACTACTTTTGCCGATTGGAGAATTGAAACATCAGGAAGATTGATTGTAGAATCGAATGAAGACCCTTATGAAGCCGAGTCGGCTGCACAATGTCTTGTAGGTCGGCATGCTATAAACTGGAAATTTATCGATTCAACGTTAGAACTGGAGATATGCTTTGAGGGAGATACAGTGCTGAAAATAACTCGTATGTCCAGTGGTAATGAGCATGATAATGAGCTTCTTCATGAAGAGCTTGGAGTTTAGGCTTGCCTGAGATTATTACAGAATTGTAAGGTGGGATGGAACGATGTTTCTGATGCACGAGCGTGAACCATGTACTTTTCAACCAGAATAACTGGATAGATTCGTCGTGATGCTAGCCCCCCGCACAAGCGGCATGAGAGGTGCTATTTTTCATCATCCCACCATCTGCGCAATTTATCTTTGCTCATGCGCAGATACTCCCTGTCATGCGCGAATACCTCCAATGTGATTGTTCCATCGTAGCCAACACGCTTGAGGATATGAACGATCCACTTCCAGTCAATTTTACCGACCCCCAACGGCAGATGAAGATCAAGGTCCCCGCCGTTGTTGTCCGAAAAATGCACGTGTTCCAGCCTGTCTGAGAATACGGTAGCGAGCTCAAGCGTGAGGTTATGCTCAGTCTCCAAGTTGGCATGCCCAACATCAAGGTGAAAACCCAGGTCCGGCACGGCGGCAAATACCATAGATAGATCTCTGGGGGTATTGAAATTCTGCGCGATGTTCTCTACCATCATTTTCACGCCAAACGGTGCTGCATAATCAACCAATCGTTGAAAGACTTCGATATTGCGTTCACGAACCCATCTGTTTTCATGAAGAGGCACATTAACAAACGGGTGCACGTTCACCTTGTTCGCTCCAAGTTGCGCAAAAACACGTATATCACGTTCCAATTCAGCGATGGCGCATTCGCGGAGTTCCGGCATAGACGATGCTATCGGTAGAAAGTAGGCCGTGTGTCCTACGATCCGAAGTTGAGTGCGTTCCAGCGCCGATTTCACTTTTTCGATTGGAATCGTTGCAGAATACGCGGTTTGAGGTTCCAGTGTTAGATCGATGAAATCAAAACCGTATGCGGCATAACTGTCGATTTCATCTATGACATCGGTCATAGGATTGTTCATAGCACCAATAAGCACGTCGTTCAACCTCTTTCCTAATATATAGGTCGAGTATAAATCCATGGATCCAGCAGCACCTCGCGTGTAGACGAAGTCGATTCAGGCACATGCTGCTGCTTTCTTATCAACAATTCCTGTCGCACAGCTTCAGGAATGCATTTGGTGGTATCAGGATATATCCAATCGTAAAGGACTATAAACGATAAAAGTACCGGCCAATGTTCGCCTAGCTTGCATAACATACGCTCCCAGTCTATATCTTTCGGGCATGTGTGTAACACGTGGAATATATCCGGCCAATCCGAGCGATGCCTGTTCAAAGTGAAAAGCTTTGAAAGTATCAGCTCATCCGATGGCATGAACTTTACAGGTACGCCAAGAAACGTACCACTATGTCCACGGTCGACGTAGCTTCTATCCACCGGCCAGACATGATTTGGAGGTTCCCAGATAAGATCGACTATCACATCGTTCTTTGTCGCATGATATATCCAATTCCTGTCACCTTCTGCCATTTCGCCGTAATCATTGAATCCGTAATCGCTGAGAATAGTTATCGCCGATGACAAAACCGTCTTTTCCAAATATATATCAAGATCGTTGGTGTTACGCCACATGTCCGTGTAATGATACATGGCAAATGCACCACCGATCACGTAAGGAATTCCTGTAGAATTCAGCGCTTCAAGTGCCTGCTGAAATGTTCGTGTACTCTGTTCGGAAATCACGATCTCCATATAAGGTTCCTCCAGAAGCTGCGAAATGTAGTTACCCGTTGCATTATTACGCGAAACACGACGGACGTTGCTATTACACGCATAAACCCTATGATTTGTGCTGGATGTACATAGCCTTTTAGGGGCTTGCAAATATTATTCTATTTGTAGTTGACAAACTCTTCCTACTGGGGTAGACTTCACGTATGCAGGGTATATTGCACTGCCTGAATTTCAATACGATGAGGTGAAAAAATGCACAGACCGAAAAGCATGGAAGAATTGGTAATAGATCAGTTGCATAGATCCGAAGTAGCCCGAGAAAAGGAAATCCAGGCTGGACAAACATGCGAAAACTCCATTGTAGCTATTTCGCGAGGGATGGGCAGTGGAGCTCGCATTATCGCCACAAAGCTGGCTCAGGAACTAGGATGGAGTCTGTGGAGCAGGGAACTCCTGGACGCCATGGCCATCGATGCACGCGTTTCGCGAAGGGTGGTCGAGGCATTTGACGAAAGGCATAAATCGGAATTTGAACTGCTTATGCATGGTGTGTTGGGTGATCACGAGATGGCCGGTTTTATGTACAGAAAACACCTGGCCAACGCTGTAACCGCTATTGCAAACTTCGGCAACGCTATAATACTGGGCAGAGGTGCAAACTTCTTGCTTCCTAATGCTTTGAGTGTGCGCATAGATGCATCAGCGGACCTGCGTATACGGAACATGATAACATTCGAGGATATGGATAAAAAGGGAGCGGAAGCAAAGATTAAGGGTTCTGACAAAGAGCGCAATCAATTCCTGTGCGGTGTATTTGGCAAGGAACGCGTTGAACATGTCCACCACGACATTGACATATGGATGGATAAATTCACAAACGATGATGCAGTAGAAATCATCAAAACCGCTATTAAAGCCAGATGCAAACCGAAAGTTTGCTGACGAACTACATTCCGTATAGCTGATTGTTTACATTTGTGTTTATGCTGCTAAAAATGACAAGCAAGGGGATCAAAACATCTAAATTTGACACGGATGCGTCGTTTTTGGTAGAATAACAATCGAGTTAGGAAAACAGCTGGCGCAATATGGCGTTGGATCCTAATTCAATCCACCTTCTCACCAATTCCCGAGTTTGCCTCCGGCCAGCAATTTATTGGCTGCAGGCCGAAACACGGTAAATTCTCTTCATGGATAAATCAAAAAATGTCACACGAACAATTAATAGTAATCGATTTTGGAGCCCAATACAGCCAGCTTATCGCTCGGCGAATACGAGAATGCCATGTTTACTGTGAAATAGTCCCTCACAGTATCAGCGCAGACGAACTGAAAGCCCGCAAACCGATTGGCATAGTGCTTTCAGGCGGTCCCTCTAGTGTATACGAAGAAGGCGCACCTGAGCTTGATCATGGAATATTCGAACTAGGCATACCGGTTTTGGGTATCTGTTATGGAATGCAACTGATGGCCCATGCTCTCGGCGGAAATGTGGAGCCAGGCGACAAACGCGAATACGGCAAGACAGACTTGGAAGCCCTGAATCTCGACGATCTATTCTCAGGCCTCGATGAAAAGCTTACTGCATGGATGAGCCACGGTGATTCCGTGCATGAAGTGCCTGCAGGGTTTTCTGCCATAGCCCGCACTGCAAGCACTCCAATAGCCGCAATGGCCGATCGCAAACGAAAGTTATACGGCGTACAGTTCCATCCGGAGGTTGTGCATACCCCGCGCGGCAAACAGATCATAGAAAATTTTCTGTATATTGTGTGCGGATGCACAGGTTCGTGGACAATGAAGTCGTTTATAGATGAAGCCACTAAGGGTATAAGACAACTAGTTGGTGACGGACGTGTGATTTGCGGTCTCAGCGGCGGAGTCGATTCCTCCGCGGTTGCAGCGCTAATTCACAAGGCAATAGGTGACCAACTCACTTGTATATTTGTAAATAACGGTGTCCTTCGCAAGGGTGAAGCCGAAATGGTCCAAAAGACTTTCGGCGATTCCTTCAAAATGCGCCTCGTCTACGTTGACGCCGAGGATCGTTTCTTAGAAAAGCTGTCAGGAGTGAGCGATCCTGAAAAGAAACGAAAAATTATCGGCACTGAATTCGTCCGCGTATTCGAAGAAGAGGCATCTAAACTAGGACAGGTTGAATTCCTTGCACAGGGCACCATATATCCGGATGTAGTAGAGAGCGGCAGCGGATCGGCGGCAACCATCAAGTCACACCATAATGTTGGTGGTCTGCCGGAAGATATGAATCTCAAACTCGTTGAACCCTTGCGTCAACTTTTCAAGGACGAGGTTCGTGTGGTCTGCCAGGAATTGGGATTGCCGGAAGATATTACCTGGCGTCAACCGTTCCCTGGTCCTGGTCTGGCTGTCCGGCTTATAGGCGAGATTAGCAAAGAACGGCTTGATATCCTGCGCGAAGCAGATGCCATCGTTGTAGAGGAAATCAAGAAAGCCGGGTTATACCGCGAGTTGTGGCAATCATTTGCCATCCTGCTGCCCGTGTGCAGTGTTGGAGTTATGGGTGACAAGCGAACTTACGCACAAACCATGGTGCTGCGAGCAGTGACCAGTGAAGATGCCATGACTGCAGATTGGGCTAAACTTCCATATGATCTGCTTGAACGCATCAGTAGCCGTGTAATCAACGAGGTCCATGGGGTAAATCGAGTATTGTATGATATAAGCTCAAAGCCACCGTCAACGATAGAGTGGGAGTAATGAGCTGTGTTTTGCGATGATATCGCTGAAGTGTTGCTGACCGAGGAACAAATTTCGGCACGCATACGAGCGCTGGGTAGTCAGATTTCTAAAGACTATAGCGGAACAGACCTTATACTTATCGGCATCTTGAAGGGGTCATTCATATTCATAGCAGATCTGGCTAAGAGTATAACTATCCCGGCCACAGTTGATTTCGTGACAATCTCAAGTTATGGCAATTCCACCGAATCTTCCGGAATAGTCAAGGTAGTAAGCGGCCTGACGGAAAACGTAGAAAACAGGCACGTGATCGTTGTAGAAGACATCGTAGATACAGGTTGGACCTTGAGGCTGAGCAATCTCATTGAAAACCTACATAAATCGAAAGCTGCAAGTGTCAAGATTTGCACGCTACTCGACAAGCCAAGCCGCAGAGAAGTAGATGTTCAGCTGGATTACATAGGGTTCGAGGTTCCGGATAGATTCGTAGTAGGATATGGTCTGGATTACAGAGGCTTGTATAGAAACTTGCCGTACGTTGGTGTCCTTAAAGAGTATACATATCAGGACATATAGCATACACAGCATCCAATTAGATATCATCATTGGTATGTATGTACAAAAGTATGCCCATCATGTTATACTACAACACAGCGGTGAAGTAAGCCGCTCGGATGATTAATTACCCCTGGATACCGGCAAGTGCTCCTATAAATATCTGGTTAACGTTTTCTTCCTTTTATCAACAAACTCCCTTAAGGGATTAAATATCCCCAAACAAAATAAATTCTCAATTTAAAGAGGTGCAACCTTCATGGAAGTACTGGAACTAGCGGAACTCGATGGCAAGAACATCGAGGAAGTCCAGGAAATAGCGAAAGAATTCGGAATAGACGGTTCCGAGCTTCCCAAACAAGAGATAGTATTTAAGATTATGCAGGCCCAGACAGAACAAAGCGGAATGTTGTTCGGCCAAGGCGTACTGGAAATTCTGCCGGATGGATGGGGTTTCTTGCGTCGAAATCGCAACTTTTCGCCAGATTCCGAAGACATTTATGTGTCGCAGTCACAAATAAAACGATTCGGCCTAAAGACCGGTGATACTGTTTCCGGCCAAGTCCGTCCACCAAAAGATAGCGAAAAGTATTACGGCCTTCTTAGAGTGGAAGGCGTAAACGGAATGGACCCTGAGTCTGCACGCCGCCGTATAAACTTCGACGATCTTGTTCCAATCTATCCAAATGAACAGCTGGTGCTCGAAACGGAACCGCAAAATATCTCAGCACGATTCATCGATCTCATTGCCCCTATTGGCAAAGGCCAAAGAGGTTTAATAGTAGCCCCCCCTAAGGCTGGAAAAACAACCATTCTTAAGACCATCGCAAACAGCGTCACCACAAACTACCCCGATATAGTACTGATGGTGCTCCTTATTGATGAACGCCCTGAAGAAGTAACTGATATCAGGCGATCGGTTCGAGGCGAGGTTATCAGCTCCACGTTTGATGAACTTCCTGAAAACCACATGCGTGTTTCCGAGATGGTGTTAGAGAAGGCAAAGCGTCTAGTAGAATCAGGCAGGGATGTCGTAGTCCTTCTAGACAGCCTTACAAGGCTTGCTAGGGCATCTAACCTTACCGTCAACCCCAGCGGACGCACACTATCCGGTGGTCTTGATCCTTCTGCGCTATACAGGCCTAAACGATTCTTTGGAGCAGCCCGTAACATTGAAGGCGGCGGAAGTTTGACGGTGCTATCAACAGCACTGGTTGAGACCGGAAGCCGTATGGACGATGCCATCTTCGAGGAATTCAAGGCTACAGGTAACACCGAACTGGTACTCGATCGAGGCCTGGCAGAACGACGACTGTATCCGGCGATCGATGTGAAACGCTCAGGAACCCGGCATGACGAACTGCTGTATGATGAAAACACACTGGATAAAGTATGGCAACTGCATCGTCTGCTGGCCGCACTGGATTCAGTAGAAGCCACAGAATTGCTTATCGACCGTTTGCAGCACACCAAATCCAACACAGAGTTCCTAAAGATAATAGGTAAGACTATCAAAAGTAGTGGGCTTGATTAGTTAGGTGCAATCTTTGGGTATCGATACTGTAGCAATTTACCTCGAAGAGTAGGGGAGGATACTACTGTGGCAGGCGACGAAGAGTTCGAAGGACCCTTTGGTGATGACATAGAGGATATCCTACGTGGTTCCAGCTACGGCGAAACCGGGCCTGAGAGTCTGGAACATCTCCTCGATTCAGAACCGGAGAATCTGCAGCCTAGACAACTTAACGAAAAAGAAGTTACAGTTATGGGTGTTTATGAGCATCAAGAGCAGGGGTTGCCGCCTGCAGCATTTGTTCTCCTACGGGATACGCTAGGTCGTCAGGTTGTCATTTGGATCGGACGGTTTGAGGCATATGCCATATCTGCTGCATTGGAAGGCGCTCTTTACGATAGACCGATGACTCATGACCTCCTGAAGAATATGGCAGATCGGCTTGGGGCTAAAATCGAACGAATAACTATCGATGACCTTTGGCAGGACACTTACTACGCCAAGATTTCTGCGTCCGCAGCCAACGGAGACGTTGTGGAAATCGATTCTCGCCCCAGCGATGCCATTGCACTTGCTCTGCGAGCAAAGGCTCCTGTTTTTATGGCTGAGTCGGTATTGTCACAAGCCTCACTCAACGAAGACCTCTAATATTTTGCCCGCCCCGAAGAAGCCTATCAAGTTTGTTATCAGGCAACCAAGTTAACATAACATATATTATAAGACGTACTAGACATTAAAATAAAACAGCGTGTAGCTGAAAATAAATCAACCCCACGCTGTTTTATGAATACTAACGAATCTTATGATTGCCGAACTGCTTCAAGACCGCTCTCGATCTCGTGAATCTTTGCTTCGCACAATGCGATGATATCTTGAGCGTCAAGCAGTTTTTTTTCAGGCTGCGATTGAGCTCGCGCATGTAGATAAGCACCAGCTACTATTCCGCCTACAACACCTGCTGTAATTCCTACGATTAATGGCCAGCTTGCTTTATCGCAGCTCATTCGACCAGCCCTCCGTATTATGATATTATCCTATAGTTACTGCATCCAGCTATAGTTACGACGATACGTCATATACTTTAGAACCGTCAGCGCCACCAGCATCCATTGAGTTGAATATTCTCTTTACAAAAGAGATCAGCTCCATTGGGTTGAATGGCTTTGTTAAATAGCAATCGACTCCCGATTGCCATCCCCGGAACACGTCTGCGTCCTGAGCTTTTGCAGTTAACATAATAACTGGTATCTCACGGGTGGCAGGATTTCGGCGTAGATTCTGCAGCACCTCGAAGCCATCCATATAAGGCATCATAACGTCGAGGACTATAAGGTCAGGATTCTCTTCTTCAACCTTCTGTAGAGCTTCCTTACCATCATTAGCTGTTACCACTTCGTAGCCTTGGCGTTCCAGATTTACTTGAACTAATCTAACTATATGCTTCTCATCATCGCAAGCGAGGATTTTCTTGGGCATAGTAATATCCTCCTCCCAATCTTTAAGGTAAGTATATCAATTACAACCATTCATGTCAATGCACAGAATGCTTTCCAAATGCAGCTAATCTGCGTCATCGTACTTGGATTCAGCCAAGTCTGCGGCGAAATTGCACTCCCAATCACTTAGACTACCTGCGCAAATATCTAGTTCCAATGATTGGCGCATACCTTGCACAATTGCCTGCTCAATATCTCTCCTTACGTGATGAGCCAATATAAAGGCATTTGTGGCAGGATGAGCGAATATTCGTCGGATATCTACAGATGGTTGTGCATGAGGAATCGAGCATTGCTCCAAGATTATTCCGTCTCGTCTGGCTTGCGCTGCGCCTACGATCTTCTGCAACCCAACATGAATATCACATTCGGCGATTTTGGAAAAACAGTCGGACTGTGAGCCAGGGTTATCGTGAACAGGACTGTTTTCGCCAATACCAGCGTCGATGCCCAGTTTCCTCAGCCCACCTACAATTCCGGCCATTAGCCATCGGTGACTGTTTCGTACACCTCTGAATTCTTTTGGCAGATTCTCTTCCGGTAACACAATACTGAAGGTGACGTCGTGCCCATGCAGCACACCTCGGCCGCCTGTGGGCCGTCTGACGATATCTATCCCTGCCATTTTGCAATACTCAATATCAATACTGTTCGGTGTAATTTTCTGCAATCGACCAAGGGAAATCGCCGGATTCGTCCAGTCGTAGATCCTCAAAGTTGGTGGAGATATTTCATTTGCGCATGCGGTCAATATGGCTTCATCCACGGCCATATTGATCTTGGCTGGTCGCTTACGATCTAGGATCAATCTCCATCTTTCCATCGCAACTCCATTCGTCTGGCTGCCGCGGTCTCATCCACCCTGGTGAGGCGCGTTGTATGTGGTGCGGATTTTAGTACCTCAGGATCCGTTGCTGCGTCATCGGCGATCTCGATCATTACGCGTGCGAATTCACTGAGTGTTTCTATGCTTTCTGTCTCGGTAGGTTCTATCATAAGCGCTTCCGGAACTATCAACGGAAAATAGATTGTCGGTGGGTAGTATCCGTAATCCATGAGTCTCTTTGCAATATCAATTGCGCGTACCCCGTTCAGCGTTTTGAATTTGAGCGCAGAAGCCACAAATTCGTGCATGCATCTGGCACCGTATGGAACATCATAGGATGAAGAGATTTTCTTGAGCAGATAATTGGCGTTCAGGACTGCATTTTCGCTTACTTGACTCAACCCCTCGGGCCCGATGTTGAGGATATACGCGTATGCCCACACGATAATGGCGATATTCCCGTAGAACGAGTGAACCCGACCGATTGAACACTCTCGGTCATAATCCAAAGAGTATTTTCCATCGTCGCAGGTTACGCTTGGCACTGGCAGATACTGTGCCAGAAAACTCTTCACCCCAACTGGGCCGGAACCTGGTCCCCCACCGCCATGAGGGGCCGAAAACGTCTTGTGAAGGTTGAAATGCATCGCGTCGAAACCCGCATCGCCTGGTCGGTGAACGCCGAGTATCGCGTTCATGTTCGCGCCGTCGCAGTATAGAAGAGCGCCAACGTCATGAACCATCTTGGAAATGGTCTCGATCCTCGATTCGAACAAACCCAGCGTGTTAGGATTAGTCAACATAACGGCAGCCACATTTTCCGTCAACTCACTGCCCAGTGCTGAGATATCCACTAAGCCATCCGGGCCGGAAGGCACTTTCATTATATTGTAGCCACATCGAGCTGCCGTTGCTGGGTTGGTGCCATGAGACGAGTCCGGCACGATGACAATGTTACGATGCCCCTCTCCCACCCTTTCGTGATGCCGCTTGAATATCATGAGCGCCGTAATCTCGCCCTGCGCACCTGCGGCTGGCTGTAGTGTGACCGCATCCATCCCTCCGATTTCCGCGAGCATGCACTGCATCGTGTACATAATCTCTAGTATGCCCTGACATGAATTTTCGTCCTGATATGGGTGTAAGTCTGTTAATCCCGAAATTGCCGATAGCTCCTGGCAGATTCGGGGATTGTATTTCATTGTGCAGGAACCGAGTGGATATAGACCGTCATCGACGCTGTAGTTTTCGCTGGATAGGTGGGTGTAGTGCCGTATTATATCCAACTGGCTCATCTCCGGCATATTCAATTCGTCGCGGAGGTTCTCTTCATCGATGTATTCAGCGGCCATATGGACTGGTACATCTACCGGTGGCAAGTCGGTGCCGGTACGCCCAGGCGAACTCAGTTCGAAAATGGTAGGTTCAATTCTCATTGCGCCAGTACCTCTGCCAGAAAATCGATCTCTTCCTTCGTTCTCAGCTCAGTTACACAGATCATCATGTGGTTCTCCAGCTCGGGATAACTACGTCCGAGGTCCAGTCCGCCGATGATTTTGTTATCCAAGAGTCGTTTGTTTATCTCTGAAATCGGTATTGCGGTCTTTATTACGAACTCTTTGAAGAATTGGGAGCGGAACGGAAGACTATATCCATCCAATGCTGAAATCCTGTCGGCTGCGTAATGAGCCTTCTGAAGGCAGAGATTCGCTATGTGCAGCATCCCTTGCCTACCAAGCGTTGTAAGGTAGACTGATGCCGCAAGAGCACATAGGGCTTGATTTGTACAGATATTCGAGGTCGCTCGCTCGCGCCGTATGTGCTGCTCTCTGGTCTGCAGTGTAAGTGTGTATGCCCGCTGATTTTTCGTGTCTGTGGTGACACCGACCAATCGACCTGGCATATGGCGTACATACTCACGCTTACATGCAAACAGCCCCAGCAATGGCCCGCCAAATTCGGTTTGGATTCCCATCGACTGGCCCTCACCAACACAAATATCTACATTGAAGTCACCGGGAGGCTTCAACATCCCCAATGAGATGGGATCATAGCACGTTATGAAAATAGCGTTGTTTCGGTGAGCGATGCTTTCCATACTTGGCAAAGACTCGATTGCACCAAAGAAATTTGGTGTTTGCATAATAATGCAGGCTGTCTTTTCCGTGACAAGACCTGATATGCTGGTGATGTCGGTCAACAATCCTGTTCGTTCTGCCTCTACAACAGAGCATCCGGACGCCCATGCATATGTGCGCATAGTGTCGCGGTAAGCCGGATGTACACAACTCGATACTACCCATTCCGTTCTTCCGGTGATGCTTGACGCCATGAGCGCAGCTTCGGCCAGAGCAGATGCGCCGTCGTACATCGACGCGTTTGCGACATCCATACCGGTCAACTCGCAGATGAGACTCTGGAATTCGAATATCGATTGGAGATTACCCTGGCTGAGTTCCGGCTGATATGGGGTATAGGAAGTAAAGAATTCCGATCTGCCTGTTATCGCCGGCACGGTGGCAGGTATATAGTGATCGTATATTCCAGCGCCAAGAAAGCAGGCGTGACCGGCAAAACTGGAGTTCTTTCCAGCGAGCTTATGCATGCGTTGGCGCAGGTCGATCTCGCTGAGTGGTCCGGGAAGCTCTAGCAAGCCGTCCAGTTGCAGTGCCGATGGAATAGAATCAAAGAGTTCTTGGGTGGATTCGGCACCTATTTCCTTAAGCATCCGATTACGGTCTGATTCTGTATTTGCGATATAAGACACACTCAGTGCTCCTGCAGTAATGTATCATATTGATCAGCAGTCATTAGCTCATCGATTTCTTTAGGGCTAGACATTTTGATGATGACAATCCATCCGGCTCCGTACGGATCATTGTTGATATGCTCAGGTGAGTTGGCCAGTTCACCGTTAACTTCAACAATATCGCCGCTCAACGGGGAGATAAGGTCGGATACGGTTTTAACCGACTCCAGTGTACCAAACGCAGAGCTCCTTTTCGTGGCAGTTCCAACTTGCGGAAGTTCTACATAGACAACATCGCCCAATTCCGACTGCGCATGGTCGGTTATTCCTACTCGCGCCAGGTCGCCTTCCGCTTTCACCCATTCATGTGTACGACTGTATCTCAAATTATCAGGCTGCACTTGTAGCTCCTTTCGTTAGCGAACTATTGAAGAGTAGAAGGGAGTCCGTACGACTTGGCACGGACAGGTTTTGCCTCTTACCATGACTTGAAGTTTCATACCCAACTTAGTATACTCCGGCTCTACATATGCCAACGCGATTCCGTTTTGAAGCATAGGAGAGAAGGTGCCACTTGTTACTGTGCCAACACATCTGCCGCCGAAATTGATATCGTAGGATGATCTAGGCACACATCTATCCGTGGTCACTATGCCTGTAAGAAGTTTCTTTGGAGCCACTGCCTTTGCCTTCAGAATCGCGCCTTTGCCGATAAAAGCCCCTTTTTCTGGTTTTACCGCCCACATCATTCGAGATTCAACAGGAGTAGTCTCAGAAGTCATTTCATGGCCGTAAAGTGGATAACCGGCCTCAAGCCTGAGAACGTCTCGCGCGCCTAACCCTGCTGGCTTCGCCCCGAATGGTCTCCCGGCCTCTGATAGATGCTGCCATATGGATTCGGTATCTGAAGCCGCGCAGTACAGCTCATAACCGAGTTCACCCGTGTAGCCCGTCGACGCTATCCAGGCATCTGCATCGCCGACTTTGCTGTGCGCTATTCTGAATCTAGGCATGGCTTTCACATCCAGTTCCACCAGTCGAGCTAAGATTTCTGCCGATGATGGCCCCTGTATCGCGATCAAGCCTGTCTGTAAGGACTGATCATCAATGGACGCGTTGCTGAGATTATGCTCCTGAATCCACTCGTAATCCGGGATAACATTTGCAGCATTCACCACCAGCATGAATCTTTCTTCATCCAGCCGGTAGACTATCAGATCGTCCAGTATGCCACCCTTGTCATTGCACATCAAGGTATATTGGGCACGGCCCACATCGAGACGAGAAACGTCGTTTGTGGTGACGAACTGCAGTGCGTCCAATGCACCGGGCTCGGACACTATCAGCTCGCCCATATGCGACAAATCGAATATGCCGGCGTGAGTGCGTACAGCGCGTACTTCGTCAATTATGCTTGAGAAGTATACGGGCATCTCCCATCCGGCGAATTCCGTCATGTTGGCGCTAAGTTGCCGGTATAGATCGTAAAGTGGGGTTCTCATCTTGTGATGTATTTCCCCAAAGATGAATGATAATGAAACTGGATAGTTGAACAATACATTGATTACATATATCTTAGCGCCGGTTCACATATAATCAGGGACACTGTTCAGTCTCGCACATTAGCGCATGCAAAATATCTATTCGACTTACAATTCCGATCGGCTGTCTGTCGGATACAACAGGCAAGCGCTTGATGTTTTTAAGTATCATTGTCGAGGCTGCCTTGAGCACGGTATCATCTTCTCTGATTGCCACGACATTACGCGACATTATATCGCAGACCGGGTTATCTCTGATCGCATACACCCGATCTTCGATCAGACCGGCATCAAGAATAGCTTCATCCGATGCCAAAAGGTCCTCGTAAGTCGGCAGCATCCTTTTAATTATGTCGTGCTCGGTGACAACCCCAACGAGGTCGTTGTCTGAATTTACGACTGGCAACCCACTTACTGCTGCCTGGCTGAGAAGAGCAACTGCTTCGCGTATGGTGGCGCTCTCCACTATGGTTATAACCGGCGTTCGCATTATATCCTTTATTTTCATCGAGCGGCCCTCCCAACATGTGTGCCAATTATCGTCTGCAACTCTTGCTGGTCCTGTAAATCCTGCATGGCAAGTTGAGCCAGCAGCATTGATATACAAGATTCCGATCCCTGGTTCAGGTTTACTCCTGATGGTGTAATTCCATCACAGCAACCGTTTGACTTTGGATCATATACCCACAATCGGTTTCTATTGTTTCCGAAAAACCAGCTATTTGCGATATGGGCCAAATCCGCATACTTTTTGTCACCCAAATGCTTATAAGCTTGCACATAGAGATTTACGGTATATCCGGCATCGATAGATTGTTGATCATAATATGCGCGCTTCTTCCCACGTATATACCAGCCGTCATTTCCAATGATTTCCAGGCAATCGTTGAGTATTATGGTGTCAGTTAGGAACTGCATAGTGTCTATGGCAGCGTTTCTGTACGCCTTATTTCCTGTGACTTGTGCCGCAACAAGCATACCAAGAGGCAGTATGGCATTTCCATAGGTCATATATGGCTCATACCAATACCAATCCTTGCTGCCATATGCACGCAATCCTGCAAGCAAAGTGTCAGCCAATGCTTTTATTATTCCCCGCAAGTCGGATGGGTCTTCATTGGCACGCAGAAATTCACACATGCCGACCATTGTGTAAGCCCTTGCTCGCGGACTTTTCAGATCGCCTGCCCACACGATGCTGGATTCAAAGAGGTTCTTTGCAACAACTCGCATGTTTTCCGGAATATCGCTTGAGGCGGTATATCCGCAGGCCCACATGGTTCTGCCGTAGCAATCCTCTGTGCCTTCATCATCCAGGAAATTCCGCTGATAAGACATCACATTTCTGAACTTGAAATCAGGGTTCTGCGCGTAATGCAGGTAGCTAAGGTATGTTAGCGCAAGATCAAGATCCTGCCGCTCTTTTGTGCGCTCATAATGTTTGATGGCTATTATAAGCGCTCTGGCATTGTCATCAGTAGTATAACCCAGCTTGCGGTTTGGTACACTATGAGTACCGTGCTGAATAACACCTGTGCAATCTGTTATAGTGCGCAGATACGCAAGGCTTATAGCTGGATAATCCATCATGACGGCGGCCTCCTTTGTACGCGATCTACTGCCAATTCGGCTGTCGATTTGCTCGTGACAAGCTTTGCGCGAGTTGTCAGTCTGTGGAAGAGATCCAGATAGTCGATTGCTACGTTGAACCATGCTGCCCTCCGGCCGTATCGATACGCGCGTGTTTCCATGCTCTCGCGCATGCTGGGACTTGCGAGAACGGTGTTTGTTGCTGCAGATATTTCGTCCGGATTCTTAAAGTCTACAAGAACGCCCCGCCCCTTGGACAGTACTTCCTCTGCATAAAGGTATGGTGTGGATACAATGGCTTTTCCGCATCCAAGCGCATAAGCAAGGGTTCCACTGCAAATCTGGTCTTTGTTGATGTATGGTGTAACATAAATATCCGTCGCACAGAGATAGTTGATCAATTCTTCCAAAGTCAGGAAGCGGTTGTTAAACATGACATGGTTTTCAAGATTGAGGTCACTGACTAATTGTAGTAGATCCTTGCGGTAGCTTTCACCCTCATAGTTTCTAACTCCCGGATGGGTTTCTCCCAGAACCAGGTAGAGTGCATTGGGGTTTTCTTCGAGTATTTTTGGCATGGCTTTTATGACATACTCAATACCTTTTCCACGATTTATCAAACCAAAACTCGAGATAACCGTTCGATTGCTGATCCCCAACGTCTTTTTCACCGATGAGGAACTGACTTTATGAACGTTCGGTACACCGTGCGGGATGACGGCGACCTTATCTGCCGGAATACCGTAGTTGTTAATGAGCATTTCCTTGCCCGTATTGACCATCACCACTACTGCACCGGCTAATTGCGCGAGCCTCTGCATTATGCGTTTTTGATTTGGGCTGGGGTTGAACAGGACGGTGTGAAGGGTTGCGACGAACGGTTTTTCCAGGCGCTCGAGAAATTCCAGCACGTACTCGCCGTCCGGTCCGCCGAAAATGCCATACTCATGCTGCAGACTGACCGCTCCTATAGAGGAATTATTGATATAATTGGCAGCATCGATGTAAGATTGCAGCTCGGATTTCTGAATCTGAAATTTCACCATTTTTGGAAACGGCTCTATTACTGCTTCCCCACGCACGGCGACTACAGCCGGCTCCGAAAACGGTGTGTACTTGGAGATTGCGGATGCCAGATCACGTGTGAAGGTGGCTATTCCGCATTCCTGTGGTGGATATGTTGCCACATACGCGATGTCAATCTTGTTCAGCACACTCTGCAGAAATCTGAACATCTTCAGATCTTCCGGTTTCCAGCTGTCTTTCTCTGGTGATGAATCTGCGGGGAAATCGTTGATTTCCGATTTAGACACTTCAGGTTTTATTCTCATTATCCGCTCCATGTTTACCATTATGATACAGCGCTAATATGTGGGGCATGATTTCATGCAAATCCTACGCCTTGAGGCTCCTTACGGCAGCATCGTCACTATCATAGAGAGTTATTAACTTGCTTAGACCAGTGATATTCAAAACCTTCTGGATCTTGCTGTTTGGCCCCGCAACTGCTATCCGGCCGTTTTGTGCGTTAACACGACGTAATCCCCCGATAAGTGTACCCAATCCTGAACTATCGATATAGTGGACCTTGGCTACGTTAATTATCATCTGCAATTTTCCGGTTTGAACCAGTTCTACAATCGCTTTTTGAAGTTGTTTCGAGGTAAAAGAATCGACATCCCCCGATAATGCGACTACAGGGACATCCTGATATTTCCTCAGGTTAATGATCAGTTCTGTATTCACGTTTTTCGTTCCCTTTCTGAATTGGGTCATGTTTCATCTTGACTGATACAACCTGGATAACAGATTGCGTGATTACGCTGCGGTTTAACTCAGATAACAGTCGACTAAGATTTGCAGGATAACGTACTAGTGTTACTTGTTTGGAGATATAGCGGTTATTCGATGATAACTTCTATCATTTTTAAGAACTCTCTGTAGATGACATCATGCCAACATTTTTATAAATAGGACTATTATTATACTTCACCGTTGCCAACCACTTTTCCTTCATCTGCAAGTATAGCAAGTCAATTACCGCATATCAAGTTTATCCGTAATCCGAACTATATACCGCTATGTTATTCCCACAATTCGCAAATTCTAATCATGGATATTGCCAAAAACAGACTTTTCACGTAAAATAACAAACGTTTGGTTATTGATCTTACAATCCGAGGGGAGTAAACATGATGAGGGTCGGTCTGATAGTTGGCAGTGGTGTGGATTTTCCTCGTTTATCTGAGGATTGGACGGAGGTTTCGACTCCATATGGGTGTGTGGCCGTGGCCTCAGCCGCAATCGACGGCGCAAATGTGACACTCATACGCAGGCATGGCACTGGTCTTAACATTCCCCCACATCTGATAAATCACCATGCAAACATCTGGGCTCTGCGTGAATCCGGAGTCGACCGCATTGTCTCCACGGCTGCGGTTGGTTCCATGAGAATCGATATGCCGCCAGGCACACTTGCAGTGGTGAGTGATTTTGTAGACTGGACCAGGGCCAGGGTCACAACGATTTATGATCGTCCGCTGGATAAGGTTATGCATACAGATTTTTCCACGCCATACTGCCCCGAAATATCGTCGGCTCTGGAAGAGGCTGCTGTGGAATTAGGCGTCAACATGGGACATAGAGTTACATACGTATGCGTCGACGGTCCGAGATATGAAACTCCAGCAGAGATAAGGATGTTCTCTCAATTCGGCGATGTAGTTGGAATGACTGGGGCGCCGGAAGCTATCATTGCGCGGGAGATGGGTATTTGTTATGGGTCGCTGGCAATACTGACAAACTATGCTGCAGGAATCAGCGATCACCCGTTATCGCATGAAGAGGTGCTGTCGGAAGTTGCTAGATGTGGTGAGCAGGTAACGGAAATATTGAAACGGGCCATAGCACGTATTTTCCAAATTAGCACATGCCATGACCCGCTGAAATAATAACGTCTTTAACCTCTCCGAATCATTTGTCTCAACTCGGTCAGGTTGTTGGCACTCTGTAATGCTTCTTCTTCGGAGATTTTGCCTTCTTTGATAAACCTGAGCAAACACTGATTCAGTGTCTGCATCCCCCAGAAGCCACCTTCTGCTATTACGGGATACAACTGGCTCGCACGACCTTCTTCAACCAGTTTACTTACAGTTGGCGTTGTTACCATGACTTCCACCGCACCCACTCGACCCTTGCCATCCATTGTTGGAAGCAGTTTCTGTGATACGATACCTCGGAGAGAACCTGCCATACGCAGACAAATCTGCGCTTTTTCGTGAGGCGGGAACATGCTGATAATTCTTTCCACAGTCTCAGAAGCGCTGCATGTGTGTACAGTCGCAAGAACCAGATGTCCGGTTTCTGCGGCTGTCAAAGCAACCGTCATAGTCTCCGTGTCACGCATTTCACCGATCAGGATTATATCAGGACTTTGACGCACCACGTATTTCAGTGCATCAGTAAAGGAATCGGTATCAAATCCGATTTCGCGCTGATTGATCAGGGCTTTCTTATCTGCGTGGACAAACTCGATAGGATCTTCGATTGATACTATATTGCATGGGCGAACGCTGTTGATAAGATCGATTATGGCAGCCAGGGTTGTCGATTTTCCGGAGCCTGTAGGCCCGGTCACAAGTACAAGTCCTTGTCGATATGTAGCAATATCCTTGAGAACTTCCGGCATGCCAAGCTGATCCAGCGTGAACATTTGCAGAGGAATAAGCCTGAGTACTATTCCCATACTTCCCCGCTGCTGATATATATTAGCACGGAAACGTGACACGCCCTCCAGGGTAAAGGCTAAATCTATCTCATGCTTCTGTCCGAAACGCTCCACCTGTTTTTGGGACATGATGGAATGCGCCATTTGGCGAACAGATTCAGCGGTAAGCACTGGAAAATCGGTAACAACGATTCTACCGTTTATCCGTAATGCCGGCGAGACGCCTTCCTTGACAAAAATATCGGATGCTTTTCGTTCCGCCGCTGATTTCAGCAGCTCATTGATATCCATTTCTCTATCGTAACTCCTTCGATAAAATCATTGCCTGCTGCGTCGCGTAGATTTGGACGTTAGCAGAAAAGCAAAAGCAGCCACCATTATTGCCACAATAGTTATGAGTATTATTCCAACTGTTCTGGAGGTGGATTTCCCATTCTTGGTGGTCGCAGTTTGGCCGTTTATATCTGGTAGAGGCAGGTTCAACCTGTCAAAACCAGAGTTTTTCACATGGATTTTATATTTATAAGCACCATCTCCATGATCGAGGGTAATTGCAACGTATTTATCGTCGTAGTTCCCTAGCGCACGAAGCGAAGATGCCTGTGGTACTAGATAATCAATCTCAATATTGGAATAGCCTTTGAACGCCAATATTACGGGTTCCAACGGGATTGCCCCAGTGTTGGGATCTACTGCCTGTGGAGTCAAGAAATCAACCGATGTCATTGGATTGCTACCGGAGGCCTCTATGCTTCCATCCGAAATATTCGTATTTGCAGCAGACCATTTGGTGCTGGCTAAGAGACGGCTGAGATCACCTTCTGCCACCGACCTACTCACCAGTTTGGGGTATGTTATAGAAACCCAATGTCCATTAGCACCTTGAGCATTGATTATGATGAGGACATCAGGCATGCCTGTGCTTGTGGTTTGATTGTTTTGGGCGTTACCATTTACGTGAAGTATCAGCAGTAACAAAACGCTGATGATTAGAACAAGTACATGGAGTCCGGCACGAGTACGACGAATAACATTCATTGTGCGCTGTCCTTGTAATGAAGCAGCATTCCAGAAGAACACTGTTTGTGATTTGTAGAGGCGGAAAGAATATGGTGGAGCTAGAGGGATTCGAACCCTCGACTTCAACTCTGCCAGAGTTGCACTCTCCCACTGAGTTATAGCCCCACGGTTGCTACAGACAGGTTATTATACTGCAAAACTGATATAAATGCAATCCCAAAAGTTGATTGCATCTAAGAAAAGTGAGCACTGTGTTACTGATTCACAGTAGAGCACCATTTTTTACAAGTATACTCTTTAACAACACTGGATTCAATTGTCTTGGCATAACTCTCTCCTGCAAACTGAGAGCCGCCGCTGTGCCTGCTGCTTGTCCCAGCGCGATGCAGTTCGGCATGATGCGGACTGCACCCTGCCCTTCGTGGGACGCCGATATGCACCGTCCTGCAACGAGAAGATTATCGATTGTTTTTGGAAGCAGGCAACGATATGGTACCTCGTACCAATCTCCGGGGGGCGGTGCGCTTGGCGGTTGACGTTCCTCGCCTCTAGTGTAACCCTTGCTGGCGGTGTGGACATCCACTGGATACGCCGATCGAAGCACGGCATCGGGAAACTTGCGGGCTGCGATAACGTCTTGCGCAGAAAATATGTATTCTCCTGTAATGCGTCTGGTTTCCCGAATACCTACTTGAGCTGCAGTTTGCAGGAGATATGTATTCTCAAAACCGGGAATGTACTCCCTGAAGAACTTCACCAAAGATATCGCCTGTCGCCTGCCTTCAACTTCAGCCCTCGTTAAGTCCTCGGATGAAGTGCCATCAACGTTGCCGATATGAGTTGTATTAACTATGACTTGGCGAGGCATCGGAAGACTGATGAAGAAAACCATGTCTTGCTGCAGCGGAAACTCTCTCTTCGAACGGGCCTCTTCGACCTTTGCATAAAAACCGGCAATTCCAACTGCCGATTCAAGCATCTTGTCTATTTCATGATCGCTGGTTGGCTTAGGGAAACGCATCTCAGCCGGGTTTTCCATAGCGTACACCAAAGACTTTCGTATATCAACATCTCCAAGGGTAAACATCAGCGTCATGGCCTGCGTTGCACCCGTAGCAGGGTCTCCAAGCTCATAGTCGACCCCTGCCATAGCAGCGACATCTGCATCCCCTGTGGCATCAATTACTATCTTGCTTCGCAAATCACAAATTCCCGATTTTTCTTCGACCGAAAGTCGCGAAATCTTATTCTTGTCAACGTGAACGTCAATCACAGCCGAATGCTGCAGTAATTCTGCGCCTGACTCAAGGACCATCTCCTGTGTGACGTATTTCATGATCTCCGGGTCAAAAGCACCGCCAAGCATTCCGTCCATGCTATCCATGCGCTCACATAGCTCAGTGAATATCCCGCCAACTAATGGCTTACCGGTCGATGTTTGCCAACTCATGAAAGGATTCACAAGACCAGCTGTAGCCAGGCCGCCAAGGAAGCCGTATCGTTCGATGAGTAGGGTTCTCGCGCCTAATCGAGCCGAACCAATGGCTGCAGATATTCCAGATAAACCACCACCAGCTACGATTACGTCATAAAGATCTGTAGCATCCATTTAATACACCCCTTCAGCCAATACAATTTAATTATAAACAAAACCGCTGTGTCATAACAAGCATGACTGTGCGAATTCGGTTAAAATATCATCACCAATTCGGCATTTTCAGAACGGAAGCCCGACGAATATCTATTCGCGATGGGGTTGAAGTTTGCCTGCCGAAATGTTATCATAGAAGCTAGGTACTACAGGTGATCGTGGTCAGCTGTAAAGAGTTGGTGCCAAGCATATACAACAGGAGTTTAATATTATGTTGCGAACATTTGTTCTTATTGCAGTCGGGCTTATTCTTGCTATGCAAATGAATGTCCATGCTGCAAATCGCGGTATGTTACTGCACGGTCGACATATGAGTCAGAACGTCCATAGCGCGGGTTCATGCTGTTCAACCAAGAAAGAGCCGTTGGTGACAAACCCTATTTATCGACCTGGTGCAGATAGAATAAAAGTCGTTAACCCGATCTATCATCCCAGTGCAGACACAATCAAGATAACGAGACTGTAGAAACTTTCATTAAATTTAAGGTTCTATAAGCTTTCTTGTGGGTGAATCTGATTCGCCCTCACCCCTACCCCTCTCCCGATTTCGGGCGAGGGGGGGATGCCGCTTATCCCGAGTAGCCCACAGGGCATATCGAAGGACGGTACATGTCTGCCAGGCTTCGGCAGCGGCGTCGTCGACTCTGCAACCGAAGCATCAACACACCCGTGAAGGGTGTGCCTACATCTAGTCGGCGCAGGCCGACTTCGTGTTTTTGTTGCCGCGAATTTATTCGCACGGTTGATGGAACACTACCGCTATCCACAAACTTCCTCATAGAGCCAAATTTAAAAAAGCCTGTCAGTTTAATCTGACAGGCTTTACTTAAAAACTAACAACAAATTATTTCTTCTATGCTTGCAAAGTAGCAGTTCCCATGATATTAGCGTTCAAATGAGGTAAGCTAACTTGTGGTTTGCAAGCGTACTTCGTGATCCGAACCGTAACACCATTGTCTGCGCCGATAATCTCCATGGCATCGGTCAACGCAGAAATCCCTTCCAGGTTTCGCATGTACTCGTTGCTTATCAGCAACTCGCCATTCGGCGAATCGATGTGAGAGAGATGATCTGTAACATCGACCGTCATGTAAGTATCATGAGCGGCGAGCTTGACTGATACGGTATTCAAAGAGCCATCATGAGTTTTAGTTAACGACCCGGTGCATATCTTCTTTACGGCGTTTTCTGTATCCTCAATTTCTTTGCTGCCCATACCAATCTGGGCACATACACAGTTGATGATTTTGCGCAGGTAAATTGAGTGTGAATATGAGTTAGTTATTTGTACTTCCGTGATCAATTTGTCTTTCCCCACCCATTATCTCTAGCACATAATTGGGTTCTGCAAAGTATATTTTCGGAGACTTACCATCCCAAACAGTATCCGCATGCTTGCATGCCTAATCTGCAGGAGGTAGGACATAATTTATCATAACTTGAGGTGAGTGTCAATGAAAGTAAGGGGTACGGAAATGCTATTTTTCTGCCACAAATATGGCTATCCAAATTGGCGATTTACTAGGCATCGAGTGTAATTATTAGAAAACGGTATGAACGAATTGTAGTGGAATGTCAATAATGTCGAAGGCTTGTCTCTCGTATACTTGCTTTGGTCACGAAGTATTGTAAATAAATAAGAGCACGGCCGACTAAAAAAACCGTGCTCTTATTTAAATCATTTGGTCCTAGTTGCTTATTGTAAGGCTATCGCACCTGTTTTCTCCCATGGGAATTCAGAATGACCAAAGTGACCATTCTTGGCAGTGTTTCTGTAGATCGGCTTCAGCAAGCCAAGTTGATTGATTATCCCCTTGGGGGTAAGGTCAAAGTTCTTTCGTACGAGATTTGCAAGCTCGTTTTCGGACGTTTCGCTTGTACCGAATGTCTCAATCAATATGGAGACCGGTTCTGCCACACCGATAGCGTATGCGAGCTGTATTTCGCATCTTCCTGCCAACCCGGCTGCGACTATATTCTTCGCCACGTATCTCGCCATATAGGCTGCAGATCTGTCTACCTTGGTAGGGTCCTTTCCGCTGAATGCACCACCACCATGTCTCGCCATGCCACCATATGTATCAACGATGATCTTGCGTCCTGTAAGTCCGGTATCACCCTCAGGCCCGCCTATTTCAAATACGCCCGTAGGGTTAATGAAGAATTTCACATCATTTGGCAGGTAAAGTTTGTATTCCTCCAGGAGATCACCCAATACATACTGCCTGACCACCTGTTCCACGTCATTTTGAGTCATGCCTGATTCGTGCTGAGTACTAACAACGATAGTATCTATGTGATGTGGCTTACCACCAACATATGCGACCGTCACCTGCGATTTGCCATCAGGACGCAATCCGATAGATGGATTATTTTGTCTGGCTGTGAAGAGCTGTCGGGTGATCTTGTGCGCAAGGCTTATAGGCAAAGGCATTAGTTCATCTGTGTCCCGGCATGCATACCCGAACATCATCCCCTGGTCGCCTGCACCGCCGGTATCGACTCCGCACGCGATGTCTGGCGATTGCTGGTGGATATGAACAGAGAGGCCAGAGTTCATGCCATCGAAGCCGCATTGGCGGTCATTATAACCTACTTCGCAGATCACGTCTCGCGCAATCTTTTCAAAATTTACAACGGCTCGCGTAGTAACTTCACCCGCGACGAAAGCCTGTCCGTGTGTCAGCAAAGTTTCAACGGCAACACGTCCATTAGGATCGTCGGTCAGTACTGCGTCCAAAATGGCATCGCTTATCTGATCTGCGAGTTTGTCTGGGTGACCTTCTGTTACGGATTCTGACGTAAATAGCTTGTACTGTTGCAACCTATCTCCTCCTGTTTTTCGATAATTCATACATAAAAAAACCTCTCCCGCATATACGAAAAGAGGTTTCAGAGTAATCTCTATATCCTCCTTATCTCGCAGCACGGAAGCTGCTCGGATTTGACACCTGGTAATCGATTTTGATTACTGGTTGTCGTGGCATCATAGGGCCGGTCCCTCCACCACTCTTGATAAGGCTTATTGCATTACAAACACAGTATAAACAGAAACCCCGGTGTAATCAAGGTCATTCTCCCCAAATTACGGCCATTTTACTCCTGATTGCAAAGAAAGTATTTGCTGATGAGCGATAAAAAGGGATTAACAAGAAAGCGGAGCTGCCGAATTTCTCCGACTGCTCCGCTTATGGCTCTTATTTGAAATGGCCTGAGGGTAAAAGTATAGCATTCTCAGACTTCAAATGATTTACCTGTAATTTTCTAAAATCCTTGATGCATTAACCTTCGACGATTGCAGAGCAAGGACAGGCTGCTTCACATGCTCCGCAATCGGTGCAAACATCCGCATCTATCGTATATTTAGGGTCTCCCTCTGAAATGGCCGAAAACGCACACTCGGAAATACAGGTGCCACACATGGCGCATTGATCAGTGATTTTGTATGCCAATATACTACCCTCCCCTCTGTAGATTATGCATATGGAACTGCACTAAGGCAGCGCTCATGCATTACTAATTCAGGATTATATCAGAAACAGCCGAACTCTTTCAAGCTTATACGGCGGTTATTTACTCATTTTACAACCAATTTCCCATTATGCGCAGGTGCAAACAGCAGTAGAGTTTAGAAGTAGCTCCGAGCGGGTAGACATTACGTGATTTGACGAAGGTTCCGCGAGATATGTATTTCGATATCCCGCTAGAGGAGACAGATAGGAAAATGACGATACACGATGAAGCCCTCGGTAACAGGGTTCGAAATGCTTTGGCAATGGATAGACGTCTAAGCAGTCTACCAATTGATGTTCGGGTGTCCGGGGGAGAAGTCTATCTAAAAGGTATGGTAGATTCACTCGAACAGATAGCGGTCGCGGAATTCATAGTCAGTGGTATCCCCGGTGTGCGAACAGTAAATGTTCAAGAGTTGCAGTTCAGAGGGAGATCCTTATGAGCGAATACGGGCATTTCTCCGAAGACGGCAGGGAATACATCATCACTCGCCCGGACACCCCTCGGCCGTGGATCAACTATCTGTCGAACGAAAAGTTCTGCGCTCTGTGCTCCCAGACTGGCGGAGGATATTCGTTTTATGAAACATCGGGATATAACCGAATTACGAAGGAATATCCGCCAATGGTGTTGTTTCAGGACAGGCCAGGCCGCTTTATCTATGTCAGGGATGCAGACACCGGCGAGTATTGGGGATTAACCTGGCAGCCTGTGAGGAAGGATTATACAAATTGGGAAACCAGACAGGGTATGGGTTATACATCCATCTGCAGCACCCATAACGAGATCGAGGGGAGTGTCACCTATTTCGTTCCGAGGCGCGATGACGCGGAAGTCTGGATGGTGCGCATAAAGAATACCGGAAACCGTTCCCGAAAACTCTCCACGTTTTCATATGTTGAATGGTGTCTAGCCAATTACGCGTTTAATCTGACTGAGGCATCCTTCGCTCAACTATTCAATGAAGTTACCTATGAGAACAACACGATATTCGTCACTACCAGGTTTTGGAACGTAGCACCCGGAGGCGGCGCCAATCCGAATCTGCGATGGGATAAATACGCATTCTTCACCTCCAACGTGGCTCCTGTAGCATACGATAGTCTTACCGAGGAGTTCATCGGCATGTACCGCAGTTGGGAAAACCCGATCGCTGTGGAGAGAGGGTATTGCTCAAATAGCATAGGAGATGGCCGCGATATAATCGGCGCAATGCAACATGATTTTGAGCTGCCTCCCGGTGAAGAGGCGACGTTTCTCATTCTTATGGGCGTCGCATATCGCAAAGAAGATGCTAATAGATTGAAACAACGCTATAGCAACTGGCAGGAAGGCGAACATTCCCTGCGTGAGATGGGGGCATATTGGAATGACTATCTCTCAAGGACTACATGCTGTACACCAGACCGCAATTTCGATATATCGTTCAACACCTGGAATAAATATCAAGCGTGGATAACATCCAGATGGTCAAGGATGGATTCATATTATATTGGCGGCGGTTCAATCATAGGTTTTCGAGACAGTTGGCAGGATATGCTTGCCTTGTTGCCGAACGATATAGAATGGGCACACCAGAGGACTCTCTATCTGATGGAACATCAGTTTCCGGATGGAAGTACTGTCCATAACTGGGATCCACTGACAAACATCGGCGTAAAAACTGGTCATAGCGACGACCCATTGTGGTTAGTCCTTGGCGTTATTGAGTATATAAAAGAATCCGGTGATTTGTCGTTCCTTGACGAGCCAGCCGCATATTATGACGGAGGAACTGAAACAGTACGCCAGCATATAATACATGCCCTGGAGTACTCTCTCTCTCGGATGAGCCCAAGGCATATCCCGCTCATTGAGGCTGCTGACTGGAACGACGGACTGGATCAGGTTGGTCGGCAGGGTCGCGGAGAAAGCACAATGGTGGCCGAGCATCTCGTATGGATGCTTAGGGAAACGGCAGACCTTTTGCGCCGTACAGGCCGGGAAGATCTGGCTGTTCAGTACGATTCAGCCAAAGAAGAGATAATTGCCGCTACAAATGAACACCTGTGGGATGGTGAATGGTATGCCCGAGGCACACGAGACGATGGGCAGGTCTTTGGCAGTTCAAAGGATGAAGAGGCCAGAATATTTGTAAATCCGCAAAGTTGGGCTGTGATGGGTGGATTAGCACCCGAAGATCGTGCGTTGATTTGCATGGATTCAGTGGGAAAACACCTGGACACGGAGTTCGGGCCTGCATTGTTTCTTCCTGCATATGCAGAACCGAATCCTAAAATTGGCATCATAACGCGTTTCTCACCCGGCACAAAAGAGAATGGAACTATATTCAACCATCCGGTTTGTTGGGCTATAATGGCGGAATGTATCCTCGGCAGAGGCGAAAAAGCTTATGATCTGTGGCTAAAATCGTCGTTCACCGTCCGTGGTGAGCAACCGGAAGTTTACAAGGCTGAACCGTTTGTTTATGCGGAGTACGTCCATGGGCCGGATTCCGTGACATTCGGGCAAGGCGATTTTTCCTGGATGACCGGCACTGCAGCATGGATGTGGAAAGTCTCGCTGGAATGGATTATGGGCGTTCGGCCTCAGTTCGACGGGCTGTTGATAGACCCGTGTATCCCGAGTGCCTGGGATAGTTTCACTGTAAAACGCCAGTTTAGGGATGCAACGTATAATATAATCGTAGAGAATCCCGAGCATATTAACAAGGGAATAAAGAGAATCACTGTCGATGGGCAGGAATATCAAACAGGCCTGATCCCTCCATACAGTGATGGTAAGACTCATGATGTACGGGTAATCATGGGTAAGGATTAACAAAATACGCATTAGGTGGACCGCATATGTTTAAAGATTATGATGATCTTGTCCGACAAATGGAGTTCGAAATGCAACGGTGCTCTGCCGAGGCAATGCGACGACTTCTAGAGTTGCCGGCAGGCGCCCAAGAATTTTGGCTGCCAAGAGCAGATGTTTACGAAACTGAGACTGACTTGGTCGTGCGAATTGAGATCGCGGGCGTGCGTCGAGAAACACTCAGTGTGTCTCTTTCGGCAGATCGCAGAGTGCTGAGCATCAAGGGTGCTCGGGCAGAGCGGCATATAGACGAAAGAAGAAAGGTTCGATATCATCAGCTTGAAGTCTACTTTGGCCCATTTGAGCGAGATATTGCACTACCAAGAGATGTCAACGTTGATGCGGACAGTCTTGGTGCAACATATCGCGATGGGTTTCTAGTAGTGTCAATGCCAAAAATTGCTCAGCCCCAGGTATCCAGATCGATCCCGATCGTGGATATAGAGGTTGAGACTTCAGAGTAGTTGTCGCTGGATAGTATTCATCGCCCTACTCTATTTGCAGATAAGGAACAATAAGCTATGCAAGATGCAGAGAATATAATCGAAGCACCAGTCGAGACAGATAAGCTAGTAATCCCGGAGGAAATTAGCTTGCTGCCTCTGCGTGATACAGTGCTCTTTCCGTTAGTGGTAAGCCCACTAAGCGCGGGGAGGGAAAGCTCTATAAAGCTGATTGACGATGCAGTTGCATCCGGAAACCGCGTAATAGCAGTCGCTGCCATGCGCGATCCCAAGGTTGAGCACCCAACGCTGGATGATATTTATCCAATCGGCACGGCAGTCGTGATACATACGATGATGCGTCTACCGGACGTGATAAGGCTGATAGTACAGGGGATTCAGCGAGTACGGATCAAGGAATTAATACAAAGCGAGCCGTATCTCAAAGTGCGCGTAGAGGTCATTCCAGAAAAGACCGATTACACGCCTGAAGAGACCACGGAAATCGAAGCGCTTAGAAGAAATTTAGGGACACTGTTCCATCGGGTTGTTGCACTATCGCCGAATATACCGGATGAGTTACAGGGGTTGCCGAATACCATAACCAATCCCGCATTGCTGGTAGACACCATTGCAACCAATATGCCATTGCCGACTGCTGAAAAACAAGAATTGCTGGAGATCGACGACATACGCGAAAGAATGCGCCGTCTATCCACAATCCTCTCACGCGAAGTCGAGGTTATGGAACTTGGAAGCAAGATACAGTCTCAAGTGCAGACCGAGATGACCAAGACCCAGCGCGAATACTATCTCCGAGAACAACTGAAGGCTATCCAGAAAGAACTCGGTGAAACGGATGAACGCACAAGTGATATAGAAGAACTCCGAAAGAAAGTCGAAGAAGCCAAGATGCCTGAAGAAGCAGAGAAGGTATCTATGCGAGAACTCGATCGGATACAGCGGATAAATCCCGCGTCTCCTGACTACACTGTGGCACGAACGTATCTGGATTGGCTGGTCGCGCTTCCCTGGAGTATGTACACGGAAGACAATCTCGATATCCAGCACGTCAAGCGCATCCTTGATGAGGACCACTATGGGCTCGAGAAGGTCAAGGAAAGAATCCTCGAGTATCTATCGGTCCGTAAATTCAAGACAGAGGGAGAAGTTAGGCAACCTATTCTATGCTTTGTAGGACCTCCTGGAGTTGGTAAGACATCCCTCGGCATGTCAATTGCACGTGCACTCGGACGCAAATTCATCCGAATGTCGCTCGGCGGCATTCGTGATGAGGCCGAAATGAGAGGTCACAGAAGGACTTACATCGGAGCGCTCCCCGGGCAGATAATCCAGGGCGTCAGGCGTGGGGGCACGCACAATCCCGTCTTCATGATGGACGAGATCGACAAAGTCGGCGCTGATTTCAGAGGAGACCCGTCAGCAGCGCTGCTTGAGATACTGGACCCGGAACAGAATCCAAGTTTCCGCGACCACTACGTTGAAGTGCCGTTCGACCTGTCCAAGATACTATTTATCACTACGGCAAACCAATTGGATCCTATTCTGTCACCACTTCGGGACAGGATGGAGATTCTGGAACTGGCGGGCTATACCGAAGAAGAGAAGGTTATGATCGCCAAGAGACACTTGATTCCCAAGCAACTAGCTGAACATGGGCTCAAGGATGAAGCGCATATTACATGGAGCGATGACGCCATCAGGATGCTGATCAGTGGTTACACCAGGGAGGCCGGGGTCCGCAACCTGGAGCGAGAGATCGCAGCTATCTGCCGCAAGGTGACGCGACAATTCGCAGAAGGCCGGACAGAGCCTGTGCACGTCACAGGAGATACCGTAAAGGAATATCTCGGCGCTCCACGATTCCAGTTCGAGGAAGTGGTTCAGCGAACCAGGGTTCCCGGAGTGGCTACGGCGCTCGCATGGACTCCTGTGGGTGGCGATGTAATGTTCATAGAGGCCACACGCATGCCGGGCAGACGCGAACTCATGCTGACCGGTATGCTTGGCGATGTAATGAAGGAATCGGCGCAGGCTGCTCTTTCCTACATAAGATCTCACACCGACGACTTGAAGATCGACTCAGCGATTTTTGCCGACAGTGATATACACCTGCATGTACCGGCGGGTGCAATCCCTAAGGATGGGCCATCGGCGGGCATTACCATGGCAACTGCGCTCGCCTCTCTAATGACAGGCAGGCCGGTGAAATCCGAAGTCGCGATGACTGGTGAGATAACACTAACGGGGAGAGTTCTTCCCATCGGTGGACTCAAGGAGAAGGTTCTCGCGGCACGACGAGCCGGAATCAAAACCGTAATAGTACCGGCAGACAACAAAAAGGATATCGATGAGGATGTCCCGGAAGATGTGAAGAAGGAAATGACCTTCGAATTCGTCGATAGCGTGGATCAGGTATTCGAGATCGCGCTGGAAACCGACGCCGTCAAATCCAAGAAGAAATAAATGGCAGTGCAACCGATTTGGAGTAAAATCCTGACGGTATGGGTAGAAAATATAATATTAGCGAGCGAAAAATCAGGGGGCAGAGCATACGTTCTGTCCCCTCCTGCTATCAAAGGGAGTGTGATTAACATGACCAACATGTCAGATGAAGCGATCAAGGGCGACGTAATAGCTGCATTGGGAATCGAACCTCAAGTTCATGAGGAAAACATCCGCGTTCGTGTAGAGAATGGGTTTGTCTGGTTAGTCGGCGTTGTGAGCACCCTTGAGGAGAAGGACATCGCCAGTCAGGTTGTATGCGGAGTCGCGGGGGTGAATGGCATCGAGAACGGATTAACTGTCACAACGGAGGGCAATATATCCGACCTCGAGCTTCAGTTCTCAGTAAATGATTTGCTGACCAAGAATGGGTTGGCAGGTGTAGGCGCTAAGGTTGAGGCGGGGAACGTGTTTCTGATGGGCGTTATACCCGACATCGCAGTCGAAGATCGAGCCCGGCAGATAGCGGAGGAAGTCACCGGGATACGCTCAGTTATCAGCGACTTGCACATCGCCGCAGGGGAGCCGGTCGATAACATCAAGCTTTCAAATAATGTTGCCGAAGCTCTATCGAAAAATCCAAAAATAGACTTTCGAGACCTTCATGTGGTATCCGATGAGGGTAACGTAACTATCATGGGCAGAGTTCCATCGGTGGGGCAGCTTGGCCTGGTTACATCAGTGGCTGAGTCCATACCGGGCGTTAAGAAATTGAATAACTGTATGGTAATTGAGGAAGCCCAGAGACCTGCTGCCTGAACTGAAACGTTTTCACACTCTTCATCATGGGGTAGGTAATTATAGATGATGTGTCAGGTTTCTACCACCATTATTCTTGGCTGAAAAATATGCCAGATAGAATGAGGAGGCTGCGAAAAAAATGGCGAACGAATACGGAGTTTGTCCAACCTGTGGCTGTGCTTGTCGAGTTCCACAGAGCGGCGAAATGATGCCTGGCCCGGCTTGGGGTTACGGACCTTCTGCCGGCCCCCCAATGAGACCGAACATGCCTGGGCCTGTTCCCATGAGGCCTGAGTGTGCGCCCCCATGGGTGCCTGCATACACTCCAGGATGGGGCTATGGTTACGCTGCTCCGCCCAACTACGGTGCCGGATATGCTGTCCCATATCCCAACGTCTATCCCCCATCCTACTACGGAACCTTGCCGACGGATGCCGAAATCGAAGAGATGATTTATGATGCAATGGATGCTGATCCCCTCATCCCATTCGACACCAATATCGACGTAAGCGTCGAGGCTGGGACAGTCACCTTGGCCGGGGAGGCCCCAGGCAAGAGGATCAAGCATGCGGCTGGAGATGATGCCTGGTGGATTCCGGGCGTAGTAGACGTCCACAACAATATTACTGTCACAGCTCCACGAAAACGCAAACAGGACAATGAACAAGTGCAATAACCGGATAGTTGGAAGATCATAATAGATTAACCTGCAAGCAAATAGCAAGAGAGTCACAAGCTTGCAGGTTATACTATCCACAGGTCTTCGTGTTAAGCCTTAAACGAAGAATCTAAGCACCATAATCCCTTGTCAAATTGACGAATGATCTGCTATACTAAAAAAGTATTAGCTCGATTTATGTTGTTGGTTAAGCTTGTGTGAACAACATCCTCAATGGTATTTTGATAGATGTTGCAGTATAATCAGACAAGAACATTTTTATGTTTAATGCAGGCAGTTGATTGACTAGAATATCTAGCCTGTCACGCTGAAGAAAGGACTATGTGGGCAAAGTGATTGTTGTTCAGAAATATGGCGGCAGCTCAGTGGCAACCACGGAAAAAATCTGCAATGTAGCAAAGCGGATCAAACGAGCCGCAGAAAAAGCTAGCGTTGTCGTGGTTGTTTCCGCTATGGGAGATTCTACTGATGACCTGATTGCCATGGCGAAATCTATAAGCAAAGTACCCAACGATCGTGAGATGGATAAACTTCTAGCAACAGGTGAACAGGCTAGTAGTGCCCTCCTCACGATGGCCCTTCATGAGATGAATGCGCCTGCGGTGTCGCTTACGGGCGGTCAGGCGGGCATTATCACAGAACCTATTCCAGGCAACGCCAGAATTCTAAAAATCGATCCTCAGAGAGTCAGGGAAGAACTGAACGACGGCAAAGTAGTAGTCGTCGCAGGTTTCCAGGGTATAACAGAAAGCGCTACATGGGCTGATATCACGACACTCGGTCGTGGTGGGTCAGATACGACAGCGGTGGCCCTGGCAGCGGCACTGGGTGCGGATTCATGCGAGATATACACGGACGTTGACGGCGTATTTACCGCAGATCCCAGAGTAGTCTTGGATGCACGAAAACTAGATCATATTTCATACGAGGAGATGCTGGAACTTGCTGGACAGGGTGCCAGAGTCATGCACTCCAGGGCCGTAGAACTAGGCGAAATATATGGCGTCAATATCTTAGTAGCTCACAGTGTGAGGGAGGTTCCAGGTACGATGATTATTAGAGAAAACGAAAGCATGGAAGCTAAGAATCCTGTTCGAGGAATAGCACATGATACCGACGTAGCAAAGGTGACGGTAACATCAATTCCTGACCGACCGGGTATCTCATATCAAATATTCCATGCACTTGCTGAAGCAAATATCAACGTGGACGTTATAGTCCAGAATGTAAGCCTGCAAGGCGTAACAGACCTGTCATTTACCGTCAATATGTCCGATCTTTCAAAAGCAAAGGCTGCGCTTGCACCTGTGGTTCGAAATATCGGTGCCAAGGACACGATAACATCTGTGGACCTCGGTAAAGTCTCCATAGTCGGGACAGGCATACGAAGTCATCCAGGTTACGCAGACAAAATGTTCGGCTCACTGGCAAAGGAAGGAATCAATATTGTATCCATCACTACCAGCGAGATTCGAATCACTTGCCTAATCGACAAGGCTGATGTACAGAAAGCCGTGCAGTCGTTGCATGCCGCTTTCGAACTGGAAAAACTCTAGTCAGCCTAAGGCTAATTTGTTATAAAACCAAGAAGGAGCATCTACATAAAGCAATAGAGGCTCCTTCTTTTTATTGCCCGGATCGGCGAGTACAATTGTGGAACCGCCGAACTGTTGCAAAACCAAACAAAAAATGTTATAATTTCCCGTTGCCATATTGGCATTGAGTCTCGCGCACGCGGGACACGCGTCGGTTTTATCCTATTAATGCCGGCGTCCTTCCTGCTCTGGCAAAAGTCAGGGCTGATTAGTCCGAGGGGAGGTGAAAGAATGGTTCGACCTTACGAAGCTCTGTACATCGTAAATCCTGACTCATCTGATGAAGCAGTAAATGCAAACATGGAGAAGTACAAAGGGATTGTAGAAGCAGAGGGCGGCGAAGTTGAGAACATCAATCGTTGGGAAAAGCGGCGACTGGCCTATGAAATCAAAGACCAGACAGAAGGCATCTACATATTAATGACCTTCAAAGCTGAATCAGCCGTTTCCAGTGAGCTTGATAGACGTTTCAAAATCGCAGATGACGTTATCCGCCACATAATTATTCGCAGAGATGAAGATTAGTGTTTAGGCTGTAAGAGTATTTGACGCGATAAGATGATTAAAACCTGGGTTTGCAGCCCGTATTTAGGAGGAAAATCACATGCTAAATAGAGTGGTATTGATTGGAAGACTTGCTAACGATCCGGAATTGAAGTATACGCCTAGCGGCATAGCAGTGTCAACTTTTACACTTGCTGTCAACCGCCAACCCAACTCACAGGGTGAGCGCGAGGCAGATTTCGTTCCAATTGTGGCTTGGCGTCAGTCAGCTGAGTTTGCGGCAAACTACCTTACCAAAGGAAGAATGGTTGCCGTCGACGGAAAGCTGCAGATTCGTTCTTGGGTCGCACAGGATGGCACACGTCGCAAGAGTGCTGAGGTGGTCGCTGATAACCTGAGATCGCTTGATCGACCAAAAGAGAAAGAGTCGACTGAATCAGCCCACGCTCCTAGCGTAGATGAACCTGCCTATGGCGGCGCGCCCGTGGAACAGGGATTTGAAGATCCGTTTGCAGACGAATAATCTTAGCAGTGACTTCACATTAGTTGCTTAACCTTGAAGGAGGTTTAAATATATGCAACAGCGCAGAGAAAGACCTGCTGGTGGCGCTGGCAAGTACAGAAGACAACGCCGAAAAGTTTGCGGTTTCTGTGTAGATAAAATAGATACCGTCGATTATAAAAACTCAGCAAAACTTCGCAGATATGTTTCCGATAGAGGGAAGATTCTGCCGAGGAGAACTACCGGAACCTGTGCATCGCACCAGAGAATATTAACTCGTGCAATCAAGCGTGCAAGAGAGATCGCTCTCCTACCGTTCGCTGCAGAGTGAAAATAATCTAGATATATGAAAAAAGCGACGTTGGAGATCAAATTCCACGTCGCTTTTTTCTTGATTACGAATCCGATTCCCGCCGCCGAAGCTGTCCGCACGCAGCAGATACGGCATGCCCCCGCTCCATACGCTGACTTACAGCAATCCCGGCCTTTTCCAGGACTGAACGAAAAGCCTTGACTCGTTCGTGAGACGGGCGCCTGAATTTCAGGCCTTCCACCGCATTATAAGGTATCAGGTTTACGTTACACATCATGCCTTTCAGGAGAGTGGCAAGTTCGTACGCCAGTTCAATGGAATCGTTCAAGTCATGTATCAACAGGTACTCGAATGTTATGCGCCGACGTGTTAAATCTGCATAGCGCCGGCATGTCGCTATCAATGATCTCAATGGATAGCTGTCGGCAATGGGTATGAGCTGCCGCCGAAGATAATCGTTGGGCGCATGAAGCGATATCGCCAGAGTCAATTGCAGTCGCTCTTCTGCCAGCCTCTCGATTCTAGGTGTGATCCCTACAGTGGAAATAGTGATATGCCTCATAGCGATCCCTACTTCATCGTTTAGAAGGTGGATGCTTCTCAGAACATTATCGTAGTTAAGAAGGGGCTCACCCATGCCCATATATACAACATGGGTGACTCGCCGAGCGCTCTCCTTTTGGAGGGTAAGAACCTCATCGACAATCTCACCGGACGTCAGGTTACGGGAAAAGCCACCCATGCCCGTAGCGCAGAACCGACATGCAGCAGCGCATCCGACCTGAGACGAAACGCACACGGAGACGCGATCTTCATATGGAAGCAGCACTGCCTCTATGCGATTTTCGTCCTCCAATCCAAGAAGCAGTTTTGTAGTATCATCGGCCGACTTGCTTTCCGTTATAATATCAGCCCTGTACAGATATGCATCCTGCTCAAGCCTCGATCGAAAATCCGCCGGCAAATTTGACATCTCGCCTATGCGCGAAATATTGCGCTTATACAGCCAATCTGCGATCTGCTTGCCACGAAACTTTGGCTGTCCAAGTGATTCAGCCAATACTTGCAACTCAGGAGTTGTCATCCCAAGTAAGTGTGCCCGATTATTCCTGTCTTCCATATATATATAATCTCAAATCAGTCGAATGGATTATTGTCCTTTCGGCTGAGTCAACTTTCTAATTAATTCCCGAGCTTCTGTGCTGGTCTTGGCAGTGAGGTCAGCTTCATAGTGCACATCTACAGTCAGGACTGACCCTTCTCCTGCTGCCTTGGGCAAGCAAGAGGCCGGAATCTGCATTATATCCCGTTCATCATCTCCGATCAACAGCACCGCTGTACCGTCCTCAATTCTATCAACAAACGCCCTGAATTTGCATTCATTCATCGCTCTGTCTCCACCCAAAGTTTTTGGCCATCGGTTGAAATGCTACTTGATACTCGTTTACACTTCTACAGGAGATGTATGCTTTCCTTCGTTTAGTCTACGCTCGATTTCAAAATTCCCATTATTGAAGGATAAATTACTTAAGTTGTAGAACATGTAACATTAGCGCCAATTGATATTTTTAGCAAGAAAGGTTCAATTACATAATGCCCACTTTAAGCAAAGGTGTTAAAGCAGGATTGGCGGCCGTAGTATGCGGTATAGGCATATGCGCCTTGGCAAAACGGTTGAAGTCTTCATTGCAGCCGAGCAAATTGAAGCAGAACGTGGACGTGAGCCAGTTCCCCGGGATCAATATGTATGCATTCTTTGAGCGCAGGTACCTGAAATCTCTTTACACGGAAGTTGCAGATGAGATCATCGAGACTAAGCAATTTCATCGTATATTGGATATTGCCACTGGCCCTGGCTACCTGCCGATACAGCTCGCCTTGCATGATGGCGCTATCTCAATCACCGGAATGGATGAATCTCCGGATATGCTAAGAGTTGCAGGCGCAAATGCGCGTGCCGAACACGTCGATAAGTCAATAGAATTTGTCACAGGTGAAGTCTCAAATCTACCGTTTCCAGGTCAACACTTCGATCTCATAGTGAGCGTAAATGCCCTTCACGATTGGGCTGAGCCTCTGGTCGTCCTAGATGAGGCATATCATGTGCTTGAGCCCGGAGGAGAGTTCTGGATCTATGACTACCAGAGTGAATCATCTTCGGAGATATGGGAATCCGTGTCTCACAGCCTTCCGGCACACCTCAAACTCCCATTCGCAATTGGGCCTATGGCAGCATGGAAAGCAGCATATTCAGAGAATGCGATCGCTGCTTTTGCCGCACAGACTCATTTTGAGAATGTGATTATCGAACAGCGAACATTTACTCTATATGAAAATAGAATGTCCGTTTTCCACTGTATAAAACTGCGCAAACCAGTTCAGGTCAGAACAAAGGAATAATCAGCTAGAGCTGCCCCATAGCTTTATGACATTGGGGAATTACTCGCACATCCGTGATTATCGTTTTGCAGTCCCTTTGCCAGTCCAGCACCTGCGATGGTGAAGGCGCATATATGCCAGGTCCTTGCGGCGTTACAGGCTGGAGTATCACCGGTATGGCAGCATCCACAGATTTAACCATACTGACCGCATCTAGTACTTGCCCTGTGGTAGTCTCCGATGTGACTACCATCTTGACGTACACCTCGCGGCGCGCGGCGATTTTCAGGAAACGCTCATGTGTAGCAAGGAGATCATCGGATGGCGAACTGGCAAGTTTGACATCCATGCTCACAAGATAAAGGTATGGAATAACATCCGATAGCGCTTCATAAAGTGTGCCGTTGGTCTCAAGCATGACTTTGATGCCTTTAGCGCTGAGCTCACGGCATAAATCATGAGTAAACTGGCGCTGAGATAGCGGCTCTCCACCGGTAAGCGAGACGGAATGATGCAATCCTGGAAAGGTTTCCAGTTTCATTATGCGCTGAATTGCATACGAGGACGTCATAGGATTCGGAAGTGGCGCAAAATCACGCAAACCTGCAGTCTGCTCTGCCTTACAGGTATCAGAATGGAGGCGCGAGGCCGGTGTATCGCAGTATGTGCAGTGGAGATTACACCCGCAAAGACGAACGAATATCTGGCGTTCCCCTATTAGCAGCCCTTCCCCCTGTATTCCGGAGAATATCTCGTAAAGAACACCACTAGATGTATTAGTCATCAGCTGTCCTGCCGATAAGTCGTCTTCGTCTGATTAGTTTGACGCAACTTCTACCGAACCAAAAACTTGCAATCATCGCTATCGATGAGACGACTGAAACGAACATGCTATCGTGATAGACTAGGCGGCTCAGTGCTATTAGTGCCACTAATCCGGCTATTGCCTCGAATACAACATGAAATCGGTCCATCAATTCACTCCTTCTAAATGTTACGGAAGGTTTAGTTGACCTTTGCTTAATATTACCTGAAATTAATTGGTGATATCTTGCTGATAGCTTGCTGAGGATGTTGGCGTTTCCCATACGGTTACCTTGAAGATACCGTCACCAATGCTGGTGCGCATCTTCTCGAAGATGGTCCTCGCAATGTTTTCCGCAGTTGGGTTCTCTTGCTGAAACTCCGGCAATTCGTTCAGATATGTATGATCCATATACGAAACAATATCGCCAAGCTCGGACTTCAGCACCTTGAAATCGACAAGCATGCCGAGGTCGTTCAACTGCGATCCTCTATAGCTGACCTGCACACGATAAGTATGCCCATGCAGACTTTCACATGGGCCCTGATATCGCCGTAGATTATGTGCAGAATCGAATTGGGCCTCAACTGTCAGTTCGTACAACTCTTACTCCTACTTTGCAGCCTCGGCAAGACGATCTCGCAGTAGCTTATTTACCATCTGTGGATTCGCACGACCCTGGGTAAGCTTCATTACTTGACCTATCAGAAAGCCAAATGATTTCTCTTTGCCGCCCAGAAAATCAGCGACGATAATTGGATTATCAGCGATTACCTGATCGATAATCGGATACAGCTCCGCGTCACTGCTGATCTGAACCATGCCCTTGTCCTTGACGATCTCTTCAGGCGACTTTCCGGTTTCGAACATCTCTTCAAAAACGCCCTTAGCCATCTTTCCGCTGATAGTGTTATCGGCAATCATCTTCAACATCTTCGCCAGGCTTGCAGGTGCGATTTTGGATGCCGTTACATCGATACCTGCAGCGTTCAGCATGCGGGAGAAATCGCCCATTATCCAGTTGCTGACAGTCTTTGCGTCAGGAAACGCCGCAACTGTCGCCTCAAAGTAATCGGCAAATGCGCGAGTATTGGTCAATACCTCTGCATCGTATGCGGGCAAGCCATATTGATCTACAAACCTGTTCTTTTTCGCCTCAGGAAGCTCCGGCAGTATCGATCGCTGATACTCGATCATTTCGCTGGCAAAGTGCATCGGTATCAGATCCGGATCCGGGAAGTAGCGATATTCCTGCTCGCCTTCCTTAATTCTCATCGTGACCGTTACGCCCTTATTCTCATCCCATCGGCGAGTTTCCTGTATTATCTTGCCGCCGGCGTTCAATACGTCTTTCTGGCGCTGGATTTCGTAATCCGTGCTGCGATACACAACTCGGAATGATGCAAGGTTTTTAAGCTCAGTCTTTGTGCCAAACTTTTCGGTACCTTTTGGCCGGACAGAGATGTTGGGCTCACAGCGGAGACTCCCCTCCTCCATCTTGCCGTCATTTACACCCAGATAGGTCAGAATGGCACGCAGACGCACTATGTACTCCCTTGCTTCATCCGCCGAGCGAATATCCGCCTCTGTTACAATCTCCATCAGAGGCACGCCGCTCCTGTTGTAATCGACAAGGCTTTCGTCACCGCCAGCATGTATCAGCTTGCCGGTATCCTCTTCAAGATGCACTCGGTGAATGCCTATTCGCTTGGTAACTCCATCGACGGTAATGTCGATCCAGCCGTTCCTGCCGATAGGGTTGTCATACTGAGAAATCTGGTAATTTTTCGGCAGATCGGGATAGAAATAATTCTTCCTGTGAAAGTTGCTAAACTCGGATACCTCGCAGTTTAGAGCGAGGGCTGTCCGCATAACATACTCGACTGCTTTTTTGTTTGGAACCGGAAGGGAGCCCGGCAGCGCGAGACAGACAGGGCATGTGCGAGTATTCGGTTCTCCACCAAAGTCAGCGCTGCAATCGCAGAACATCTTGCTCTCTGTCAGCAATTCGGCGTGAACTTCCATTCCTATTACGGGTTCGTATTCGGTCATCTAGAGTAGCTCCCTCTATAATGCAGGTTTCATTTTGTGATAATTTGTGTTTTGCTCAAATGTGTAGGCCGTGCGAAGAATCGTCTCTTCGTCGAATGCTTTGCCCATGATCTGCAGACCAATCGGCATGCCGTTGTGGAATCCGCATGTCTGCGACAACGCCGGAATACCAGCCATGTTTACAGGGATTGTGCACACATCCGCGAGCTTCATCTCGAAAGGATCGGCTGCCTTCTCTCCGATGGCAAATGCAACAGACGGCGAAGTGGGGCTGAGAAGAACGTCAAACTCCTTGAATGCGTCGTCGTATGCCTGTCGGACCAGGGTTCGGACCTTCTGCGCCTTAAGGTAGTAGGCATCATAGTAACCGGCACTGAGCGCGTATGTACCAATCATAATCCTCTGTTTAACCTCAGCTCCAAATCCTTCATCTCTTGTATTCATGAGCATTGAGATAACATCAGAAGAGTGTTTGCTTCTGTGACCAAAGCGAACCCCATCGTAGCGCGCCAGATTCGAGCTGGCCTCGGAAGGCGCCAGGATGTAGTATGTAGGCAGGGTGTACTCCATGATCGGCATGGAAATCTCTTTATACTCGGCGCCGAGCGATACCAGAAGCTCGATCGCTTTCCAAACGGCGTCAGCCACCTCCGGCTGGACTCCCTGCGCGAAGAATTCCTTCGGTACACCAATCTTCAGTCCCCGAACGTCGTTCTTAAGGGCGGCAGTATAGTCAGGAACCGGGATATCAACCGATGTAGAATCCAGCGGGTCCTTTCCAGCAATTGCCTGTAGAACTATGGCCGTATCAGTGACATCCTTTGTTAGCGGTCCAATCTGATCGAGTGATGATGCAAATGCGACAAGGCCGTATCTGGAGACTCGACCGTAAGTCGGCTTGAGGCCAACAACGCCGCAGAACGATGCCGGTTGCCTGATAGATCCACCGGTATCCGAGCCGAGAGCGACAATTGCTTCGTTTGCCGCCACAGCTGCCGCAGAGCCGCCACTAGAGCCTCCCGGAACTTTGGATAGGTCCCATGGATTGTGAGTCGCAAAAAACGCCGAGTTTTCCGTAGACGAGCCCATTGCAAATTCATCAAGATTAGCCTTGCCAACCATGACGGCGTTTTGCCCAGCTAGCCTTTCGACGACGGTCGCACTGTATGGTGGTACAAAATTGTTGAGAATCTTCGATGAACATGTGGTGAGGACTCCCTGTGTGCACATGTTATCTTTGAACGCGATAGGAATTCCGCCCAGCGGTCCCAAGTCTTCACCTCTGGTGATCGCCTGGTCAACTAAAGCGGCGGTTTCTAATGCAGAATCGCCGGTGACTGTTACATAAGCACGTACATCGCCGTCTACTGCCGCTATTCGATCCAGAACGGACTTTGTGATTTCCGTAGCGCTGACCTTCCTGGATTTCAACATGTCATGAAGTTCGTGTGCTGTTAGCGTACTGAGGTCCAATTCTTTCCCTCTCTAATACTGTCCTTGAATTACATTTCTACTACTTGAGGAACTACGAAATAGCCATCGCGTTTCTCTGGTGCGTTAGAGAGCGCGTCGTCAACCGATAAGCATGGCCCGGCAACGTCTTCTCTGAACACATTCTGCACAGGTATGGAATGCGAAGTCGGCTCTACGTTCTCTGTGTCCAACTGCTGGAGTTTTCCAAAGTGCCCCATGATCTCGTTGAGATCAATCGTCAGGCGTTCTTTCTCTGCATCGGATAGCTCTAATCTAGCTAGCAATGCGGTATGCTCCACTTCTGCTTTGCTTAGTTTCATAATTATATCCTAATAATACTGTTAATTGAAATTCTGGATAAGTGATTATCTGAAGATTATTATAACACTGAGATGATCTGCGTGCAACTTGATGTGTGCGTATGTAAGAGGAATGAGGGGATGCCATAAAGCGACATCCCCCTCATTGAACAAAGCGGTCTAATTACTAGAAACCGATTTTAGTATAACTAATGCCAAAGCCCAAGTCGTTACCCTTCACCCAAGCGATGTCTCCGCGCAGGTTTTCAGTGATCGCAACTCGAAGTCCAAGGTTAAATACTGAGCGCTTGCTAAATATGTTTTTAGCATTGAACTCATTGATGTACTCGGCTACAACGTTGGCACGAGGGCTAACGGAATAATCAAGACCGAAGAACAGACCGTTGTAAATGCCTGTTCCAACGCCCATATATCCGCGCAGAGGACGAACCGGCTCATCCATCATATCTGATGCAACACTGGTAAGATTCTTACCGATGACTGCGTACAAAGAAGGCTGCTTGTTAGGATCGGCATCAAGCTGTCCGGCAATATCGATAACACCGACAACTATTGCAGGCTGCTTTGGTGTCTCAGCCAAGACTCTGTACTTTGCATTCAATATCGCCTGTGAATCGGCATTGGCAGCATTACTTGAAACATAGCCAGCGCCTACTTCCAGGTCAGGGGTCAGCCCGATATTGACACCAACAACGTTGCTCGTTGAGTCACCGCTGTCAACCTGTATTACGTGGTAACTTGCATCATAAGCACCAACAGCAAGTAATTGATCGTTTGGAGTCAGAATGCCTCCTGTCGTGCCCAGAAAAGAACTTGCAGCCATACTTGTGCCGGAAATGAACGCTATCACGGCTGCACTGATAGCTAGTGTTGAGAATAGTTTTCGCATGAATGTACCCCTCTCTTCTACAAATGAATATTGGATTTCTCATTATACTTATGCCAGTGATCGCTTGCATACTATGTAAGTAATCCTATGTTCTGTTCTTCACCGATGAGCATAACTCCTTCTTGATTATGCACTTAGGCAGGTGATTTGTAGAAGAAAAACTCAACACTGTGCAGGAAGTGACAAAGAAAAGGACAGACATATGCCTGTCCTTACATGTGCGATCTGTTATAGACGCTATGTTGTTACTCTACGTCCCGTGATCAGTTTGAGTATGGCAACAACGATTATGGAACCGATTATGGCGGAAACGAGGTAGATTCCACCTACTATGGGACCAATATGCATGAGTGAACTACCTAGCCATGCACCGATGATCCCGATAACCATTGTTCCTATCCAACCGTATCCGGTTTTCATTCCAACAATCGCTTCGCCAATTGCGCCAACGATAGCGGCAACAACTAACAAGATTACAAACCCTCCAAGTGTCATTGGGTGTCACCTCCTTATAGTATCGTTAACCAAAATACCTTATCATCTGCCTGCACCAGATTCCGGTGATGGCGGTGCAGGCGGCGCCGGCGTAGCTGGTGCAGCAGGCGTAGGAACTGGAACAGGCACCACTTTCTGCGGTGTTTGTATAATCGTCGTCTCCCTACGTGAAGGCCCCCACCATGCGAAGTAGCCGATAAGTAATATGACAATTATTACCAGAAGAATAACTACGATCGTGCCCCATGCAACGGATTGATCTTCCGGTCTATTATCTGCTGAACTCATGACATCAAGGCCCTCCATCGAAACGCGTATGTGCTTCAATCTTGGTTGTAGAATACCCAGCGCGAACGTGTATGAAACGACGAGGTTACTGAGCGAATACGAGACAAGAGGTGTGGATTGGAGTGGGTATATGAGAGGATTTCAATAAAGGCTTTATAAGAAAGTTTGTGGATAGCGACAGTGTTCCAGCAACCGTGCGAATAAATTCGCAGCAACAGAAACATGAAGTCGCCCTGCGCCGACTAGATGTAGGCGCACCCTTTACGGGTGCGTAGCCGCAGGCATAAAGCATGCGGCTACATTGTTGAATCCCTGAGAAGACGCCGCTGCCGGAGCCTGGTAGACATGTACGCACTCGGGATAAGCGGCATCCCCCCTCGCCCGAAATCGGGAGAGAGCCTGCCCTGAGCGAAGTCGAATGGGGTTGGGGTGAGGGCGAATCAGTATAATCTGAATTTACCCACAATAAAGCTTATAGAGCCTCAATAAAAAAGGCAGACAGAAAGCCATGGCCTTCTGTCTGCCGGTGCACTCAGGGTTGATCAGCGAATGATTTCGATATTTTCGGTAAGTTCCAGTGTCACAGGAACCTTTGTTGAGTAATTGCTAGATCCATTGTATCTACTACCCGGAATAGATACAGATCGATGACTTCTATTAGTGCCAATCGGTTGTGCAGGCGTACCAGCCATGCTGGGAACTCCCGGCATATCATCATCAAAAGGACTGCCAATGCCCGCCCCGGCCGGATTCATGGGCATTGCCGGCATCCGAGACGCCCCATATGGAGTGCCAGTACGGTTTAGCCCACCTTGAGATGACTGGCCAAAACGGCTAACCGTGTTTTGATCGACCATGGCATCGACTGTAGCGGTGGTTTTGGCAGAGACTAGTTTGCCTGACTGGTATGCAAAGTAAGTAATCCTTGTTCCCTTAATCGCCATCTCTTGTTTGAACAGCGTTGAGAATGGTATCTTAACGAGTCCTGAAAAACTGGTGACAATCTTCGCACACGGATATCCGGATTGCCATTCGAGGGAATCAAGCCTGCTCGTGGTATCAAATACAGCAGATTCGTGAGTGATCTGATTCTGTAGAAATCGCTCTTTCGCCTGCCATGTGCTGTTCATTGTGATCTTTTCCAGCGGCAATCGCGGGAATATGACCGATATCCCCTTTCCAGATGCAGCCGAGGATATGACATACTTTACCTGTCCGATTCCGTCTTCGGCACGATACATGGGAGTTGAAGTTATCTGAGAAACGGGTACAGCGTTCCCCATTTGGTAATTCACCAAAGTTCCTATAAGAGACTGACGGATCAAAGCATCACCGCCCGCCATAACATCTTCAACACTGCGGCTGATAACGCCCTCTACGCCTTCGACATTCTCGCCCAACGTAGCGGCTATATCAGTGACACCCTGCACGCTTTTGATGCCGAGCGATGTTTTGAAGTGATATTTGTCTGCGGTTCCAAGTTTTGCCCGATATCGCAGTTTCAGTCCACTGGAAGGCATATCTATGGAGACCGTGTTCTTTACGAATACAGTTATCTTCTTAGAGGGTTCCACAAACTTTCCCGATGCATCACAGGCCTGTACAGCTATGGTGTGTTGACCATCTTGCACTTTTACCTGGTCTTTGTGGTTTACGTCGATATTCTTGGTGTCCCACCGATATACAAATTGACGATCATCGTCGGTCCTTGCGGCAGATACTGTAATCAGCTTGCCATCAATGGTATAGGTGACTGACCCATCCTGTGGCACCGATGATACAGGAACCAGAATATTTACGACCTCACGAACGGTCGATCCGTCCAGTGGCCTGCTGATCTGCACGCTGGCATGCGCAGAGGAGATAGCAGCCAAGGAAATAATCCCCGCCATACTTATTATTTTAACGTGCGACATAAATCTGCATCTAGACATAATAGCACCCCTTACAATGGCGTAAACACGCCGGGTTGATGGAGTAACCTGGGATAGAATCCACCCCGATTACTTCGGCAATGTTAGCATACGAAAGAGCCTAAAGTCAACACAATATGATTTATAGGGTCTGCATTTACAATATGTTTATTATAAATCGAAGTTGATGGATCGGTGCCTTGGTTTCGATCAGCTGTTGCTAACTGTCATATGCAGGCTTTATCCCATCGTCGATATGACCTCGCAAGCTTGACAATCAGTCATAACTCATGCTAAACTACGACTGAACCAGTATGCATGTACGCGCGCTGGTTCTTTTCTTATGTATATTTTTCGGGCATCCGCTCGGCTAGTCGGTAAGAGGAGCTTATTTACGATGTTTTTTGGCACACAAGCGGTAAATTCAAACGGACATCTTCAAATCGGAGGCTGTGACACAGCTGAACTGGCAGGCAAATTCGGCACACCATTATATGTTATGGACGAGGCGCTCATCCGTCAGAACTGCCGGGATTATCTTACGAGCTACCGTGCCCGTTATGATGCATGCAATATCGCCTTTGCTGGAAAAGCCTTCCTTACAGCCGCCATGTGCCGCATTCTGGATCAAGAGGGATTCCACCTCGATGTTGTCTCTGCAGGAGAGATGCATACTGCACTGACCGCAGGTTTTCCCATGAACCGAATATACTTCCACGGCAACTTCAAGTCACCTGCCGAGCTTAAGATGGCGCTTGATAATGGAGTCGGACGCATCGTAGTTGACAATATTCAGGAACTCGATCTTCTGAACACTCTTGCGATTGAGGCCGGAAAGAAGGCCGACATTCTCTTCAGGCTTACACCGGGCATCGATCCGCACACTCATCGCCTGATCAGAACCGGACAGGCGGATACTAAGTTCGGGCTGAACATAAAGGATGGATCAGCTATGGCTGCCATCAAAAAGGCGCTGACCCTTCCCGGCATCAACCTCAGAGGCATCCACTGCCATGTAGGTTCCCAATGCCTCGACACGGATGCGCACACCGCTGCAATACGAATCATGGTTGAATTCGCAAAACAGATACTTGATGAGACAGGATTCGCGGTCGAAGAGATCAATACCGGCGGCGGGCTCGGAATTCGTTACATCGAAAGCGAGACACCGCTCACTGTCGATCAATTTTCGGAAGACATCGTCGGCACATTTGTGAAGGCGCTGAAAGAGTTCGACTTCCCTACCCGACCTACACTTGTCCAGGAACCGGGCAGATCAATCGTAGGCACGGCGGGGACAACCCTTTATACGGTCGGGACGATCAAGCGCGTGCCCATCACCGAAGACCCCGGACACCGCACATACATAGCGGTCGATGGCGGTTTGAGCGACAATCCAAGGCCGGCACTCTACTCAGCAGAGTATGAGGCCCTGGTCGCCAATGATATGAATAGAACTGCATCGGAAGTTGTTACCATATCAGGCAAGCACTGTGAGACTGACACGCTGATCATTGATAAGCAAATGCCTGCCCTTTCATCCGGCGATATACTTGCCGTGCAGTGCACCGGCGCTTACAACTACGCCATGGCAAGTAACTACAACAGGTTCCTGAAGCCGGCGGTCGTCCTTGTATCCGATGGAAATGCTGATATAATTGTAGAGAGAGAGACTCTTGCCGATATCGTCGCGCATGACGTCATTCCTGCCAAGTTAGGCAAGTAACGGCAACCAATTAAGCTACGCGAGGTTGTCACAAGGAAATAACCCATAATGTTTAGTAGAAATATAGACCTCCCTACAATATTGATGTACGTGATAGCCTTTTTCGTGGCGCTGACAGTCCACGAATACGCTCATGCCCGTGCAGCTCTGGCAGCAGGAGATGATACCGCAAAACTCGCAGGCCGTGTATCACTGAATCCGCTTGATCACCTGGACCCGGTCGGCACGATTATGTTTGCGCTAATGCTTTTAAGCGGCCTCCCAGGATTAGCGTGGGGAAAACCGGTTCCGATCAATCCATACAGGCTCAAAAATCCCAGGTGGGATTCTCTGAGAATTTCTCTATGGGGTCCGCTTTCCAATCTGATAACTGCGATAATACTGGCACTGGTACTGCGAATCGGTCTACACTACTTTCCGATGTTCATGCCGGCATATCTGGCCATGATAATTCTATTCTGCGTGGTCATGAATCTCGGGCTGGCGCTTTTCAACCTGATCCCAATTGCTCCACTCGATGGGTCGCACATCCTGTCCAGCTTGCTTCCTGAAGATCTTGCCCGTCGCTATGAAATCACAATGGCAAGATATGGTATGATAATCTTGCTAGCGTTAATCCTCGTGCCAATCCATGGTAACACTTTGATCGGATGGATAATTGGACCAGTGAGAGACTTCATGCTACGTTTACTTGTAGGATATAGCTTCTAACTGCCCTGTAAACTTTATGGCTATTGACACAACCCCACAATCAGGCTACACTATCAAGCTGCCGGCATTCGAGGGACCGCTGGATCTCCTGCTGCACCTCATTAGAGAGCATAAAGTAGATATCTATGACATCCCGATTCTGGAGGTCACGGATCAGTATATACATTACATGTCCCTGATGGAGTCTCTCGATCTCAACCTCGCCGGAGAGTTCTTCGTGATGGCGGCCACACTGCTTGAGATCAAATCGCGCCTGCTACTGCCTGTCATTCCAAGCGAAGACGATTCCGAAGAGGGAATCGATCCGCGCGTGGAACTCATCGAGAAGCTGCTCGAGTACGAGCGGTTCAAGAATGCATCAGAATCGCTCAGGGACCTCGAAAGCGAACGCAGGATGGTATACTGGAGAGTTACGGACGAACTCCAGAACTACGAAGCGCCTGTGATCCCCCTGAACCTTCAGGCGATGGATCTGCTCTTTGCGCTTCAACAGATGCTGAGCGAAGTCGGCGAAGGTCAGGAAGAAGTCACCAGCATACAGCGACAGAAGATCTCACTCAGGATGAAAATGAGGGAGATCTGGCATACAATTCAGTCAGCATCAAAAGAAGGCGTTGGCTTTAGAAATCTGTTCACAGGCCAAATAACGAAGTTTGAGATTGTAATGACATTTCTGGCACTGCTCGAATTACTCAGGCTAGGCAAAATCCGCACGAAACAGAAAAAGTCGCTTGGCGAGATTCATATATGGGCCAATACTGAGGAATCTTAGAATATGGATGAACAAAAAACCACACTTTTCGATGTGAACCTGAAACCGGTGCTGGAGTGCATGCTTTTTGTATCCCCCCAACCTCTTTCAGTCAAACACGTCGCTGATTCATTGGGGATAGAAGAGTCTACTGTTGATGAAGCCATACACGATCTGAGGCTGGATTATGGCGGTCGAGGTCTGCAAATCGTGCGCATTGCGGGAGGATACCAGATGTGTACACGGCCCGAATTCGCCGGATCTATCTCCGCTCTGCTGAAGCCGGAGCGAACACGGCTTTCCCGCGCGGCACTTGAAACCCTGGCAATAATCGCATACCGGCAGCCAATGACGCAGCCTGAAATAGACGCGATCAGGGGTGTAAACTCCGATGGTGTGGTAAAAACACTGGTGGAGAAAAATCTCGTCAAACAGGTTGGCCGCAGGGAGACTCCGGGGCGTCCAATGCTTTACGCTACTACCGACGAGTTTCTTAACCATTTCGGGCTCAGCAGCATTACGGATCTTCCCGAACTAGAGGATGTCTCGATCCCTGAGCCTATGCAAGAAAAGGAGACCGCATCGTAGATGAAGAGACTTCTATCTCTCCACCTGATTGTATTCGGGCTGGTCGCAATTACCCAACCGTGGGCATCGGCCGCGCCTGTCCCTCCGACCGTCTCGGCGATATCGGCTATACTCATCGATGCCACAACCGGCAAGGTTTTATATGAGAAGCGATGTCATCTCCGCCGGCCACCGGCCAGCACTACAAAGATGATGACAGCCATCCTTGCCATCGAGCAGGGTAAGTTAAATAGTACGGTGTGCGCATCTCCATATGCCTGTCAGACGCAGTTTGGTTCGCTTCACCTGAAGAACGGCGAACGATTGACGCTCAGAGAGTTGCTCTATGGGACTATCCTACGATCTGCCAACGACGGAGCAGTATGCATAGCAGAGAACGTCGCGGGCACAGAGTCCAAATTCGTGGACATGATGAACGAGAAGGCCAAGAAGATCGGGGCAAATGATACCCACTTTGTTAATCCTCACGGACTGTACGTTCGCGATCACTATTCCACGGCATATGATCTAGCGATGATCGCCAGATACGCGACAGGATTACCCGAGTTCAACAAAATCGTTGGTACGAAGACCAGGCATATTGAACGCTCGATCAACCAGAAAGATGTTTTTATAAGGAATACTGCCGCACGGTTCCTATGCAAGTATGGTGGGGCCGACGGCATAAAGACAGGGTATACTAAAGAAGCTGGGCACTGCTTCGTCGGTTCTGCAACTCGCAAAGGGTGGAAGTTAATCTCCGTAGTCATGAAAAGCAACAACTCAGGGAAAGATACCGGCGCTATTATGAACTATGGATTCAAGTATTACAAGCAAGTGTGCATTCATAAGGCAAATCAAAAGGCTACTACGGTGCGCGTCGCAGGCGGTGATGACGAAAAGATAGACCTGGTATGTGCAGATAACCTCGCGACCATCGTCGATAAATCAGTTGACGTAAGAACCAGCACCGATATCAAGACAGATGAAGCCTCTGCACCAATTAACAAAGGTACGAAGCTAGGGACGCTCACAGGGTATCTAAACGGTCATAAAGTCGGTACGGTAGACCTCGTAGCTGCAAGATCGGTCAATCGAGCACTGGCGGCCACAATCTATCGCATAGTGCGCGGTATTCTTAGTCTCTGCGCAGTATTCATCGTGGGGTATATAGCATATGGAACAGCGATTGCACAAGGTTCTCGCCGCCGCAGGCGTAGCATCTCGCAGAGAAGCTGAAAAACTGATAGCGTCAGGCCATGTATCTGTGGATGGCAAGATAATCACGGAACTCGGCACCAAGGTCGATCCGGAGCATGTGACAATTAGCGTCGATGGAGCCGTAATTGATTTGCATCCAAGGAAAGTCTATATTCTCCTGAACAAGCCAAGGGGATACACTAGCAGTCGGCGTGATCCACATGCCGTTCGATTAGTTACTGATTTGGTAAAAGATGTTGCTGAATCAATATATCCTGTAGGTCGGCTTGATGTGGATACCGAAGGATTGCTGGTGATGACCAACGACGGCGACTTCGCGTTTAAGCTGACGCACCCGAGCCATAAGGTTGAGAAGTCATACCGAGCCGAAGTTAGAGGAGCAGTGTCGCACGACGAGCTGAAGAAACTCTCTGAAGGGCTGCTTCTTGATGATGGTATGACGGCACCCGCAAAGGCGACTCTCCTGGCACTCCACACTACTCGACAGACGAGCATAGTAGAACTTACCATCACTGAAGGTAGGAACCGTCAGGTACGGCGAATGCTCGCTGCCATCGCGCATCCGGTTACAAGGTTGATCAGAACGAGGGTTGGGAACCTTACCGTAGGCAAACTGATGCCCGGCGAATGGCGTTTTTTGACTCCCCAAGAGGTCGATGATCTACTCAAACTGGCATCATAACTCCACCCCTATTCCGCACTCCCGATTTATCGAAACGTTTTCGGGGTAGAACATCTCGAGATCGTGCAATCGCGTCAATCGCGACGATAATCTCAGGGAGGCGGATTCCATGCAAGACATCGAAGTGACAAGCCCGGCATTTGATGATGGCGAAGATATACCGATAGAGTACAGTTGCGACGGTCAGAATATCTCTCCGCCGATTGAGTGGAGTGGATTTCCCGGTAACACAGAGAGCTTTGCCATAATTATGGACGACCCGGACGCTCCCGGTGGAACATTCATCCACTGGGTAATCTTCAATATCCCGGTCAATGTCACATCTCTGCCGGAAGACGTCGTCACACATGCCTCTCTTGAGAATGGGGCGCTACAAGGCAAGAACGACGCCCGTTCGATCGGATATACCGGCCCCTGCCCGCCTCGCGCAACACACAGATACCGATTTCACGTCTATGCCCTGGATGCGAGGCTAAACATCAGGAGTGGGATAACTGCGCCCGAACTGCACGCCGCTATGAAGGGTCATATCATTGGCGAAGGAGAACTATCCGGCAAGTATGCCAGGAAATGATTGGCATACTTGCCGGCCGTCTTATCATAGGCCCTACTTGCTGTATTTCATGATGAAATCCACTACAGGCGTAGGATCATCCAATCCGTGCGGATGGTGCCCAATTCCTGGTTTGGCAATTACCTCGATTTGTCCGCCGAGCATTGTATATCGATCGAACAGTACAGCGGTATTTTCTTCGTATAGGACTACGTCATCTACATCGCCGTATATGTGTATGATGGGAATCTGAGCGTCCGCGAGCGGCTTTAGATTATCGATAGGATTCCCCTTATACGCAAGAGCAGCAGCTTCCGATTCAAAGTGATAATCGCGCAAAAGTTTCGCCCAATCTTCAGTACTGCCTTCGCCCCTGCCCCGCCCGCCAGGCCAACTCTTGAAATCGCATACCGGAGCATCGCCGAACAGACATCCGACCTTATCCGTATTTGATACGGCCCAATTGTAGATATACAGTCCGCCACGGCTTAATCCTTCAAGGGCAGGTTTTCTAGATAGATTGTACTTGCCGGTAAGTTCCTGGTAGAACACGTCCCAATGTGCCAGCGCATCCGGACACCCAAATGTGTTGCCGACTTCTATGTATGCCAGATGGTATCCTTTATCCAGCAAGGCCAAATCTATACCTGGGAATGCATCGAAGAACTCAGCCCGCCAAACCCATGGCATCCCTGGCAGTGCCTTTTTTGGTGGTACAACAATGGCGGCACACCCGTCAACGACGAAATCATATCGGTCAAACCCGTGATAAGAAGTGGTCTCCCCTGGAAAAACGCATGTCATTAGTGCTCTCCTTTTATGATTTTGCAGGCCGGATGCGGATATTGTACCACAAATCAAGCAGTCGTTACAGTTATAGGTTTCCTGCACATATAATGCCAAACGAGGTAAAAACGATTGATGGGGTTTAGTTGAATGTTGATAAGTGGATGTTTTGAGAGTGGAATACGAGGAAGATTGGAGGCGACGGGCGGGTTCGAACCGCCGCATAAAGGTTTTGCAGATTCGAAATCGTTGTGTATTTATTACGAAGAGAGAACGAAATCGCGCTCAATTTTGCGTGTCTATGGTGGCTACAATAGCAGAAATATCCATATTGGCAGCGGCGTAGCGGCAAAAAAAGCGGCAAAACAAATATGTTGCAGAGCACTAGCACCTCGCTAGACAATTGCACAAGCCAGTCCTCTGATCCAGGGAGGACTGGCGCTCTTGACGAGTCATCCCCCAGTTGCCTTCGAAAGGTATCCGCCCGCAGAAGCAATACCGTGCGATGGCATATCACCTTGAGGCATATGTAACCCGGACCATGCCGCATGTGCTGCAAGTAGTGCCAACAGATGTACTATGGTTGATTCGGCTCCCTGGTTCTCGTTCACCCCAGTGGAATGCAAGCCGTCATGACAACCGCCACTCTCCGAATCATATACCCAGAGGCCATGCGCATTGCTCCCGTAGAACCAACTCATCGCACACATCGCATCATCGCGGTAGACAGGTTCGTGCGTGACATGATATCCGGTGAGGCAAGCCTCCACCATGGCGCCGGTATCAATGGGCTGCTGATCGAATTCGGCACGCTGCTTTCCGCGTGGATACCAGCCGTGACATCCTATCGGTGAGAAGGCACCATTGGAGATCGTTTCGCGTCTGAGGAAATCGAGCGTGCGCAGACCAATCGCAAGGAGAGTCTCATCGTCGAGCAAGAGTGCACAGCAGAGCATGGCCTGGGACAATCGAGCATTCGCATAGGTGAGGATCGGCAGGAACCATTCCCATCCATCAGCTCGTTCCCGATGGTAATGTTCTTTCAGTGCATCAGCCAGCGGTCGTGCTGCTAGTTGAGCGTACTTGCGGTAGTCGGGATTTTGTCCGTAGCCATAAAGTCCGAGCAGAGCGTATGCAAGTGAATGCGGAGGAAAATCGGCCGTGACATGCGGAAGTGCCAGGCGAAACATCTCTTCTGCGGGCTGGGCAATGTAATTATGCGCACAGGTGGCCGCTTCGCCCAGTGCCCAGACTGTCTGCCCCAAACAGTCCTGAGAACCTATCTCATCAAGGTAGGTTCTCGCATAACTTACGAAATTTCGCATACGACCATCCGAATGCTGAGTAAAGCGGAGAAATGCCAGATAGCGTACCATCAATTCCTGTGCATCTGAGTTGTTGTCCCAGCGACAATAGCGTGTGGCTGCCAACAATGCCCGGCTGTTATCATCGGTGCAATAGCCGTTCGCATAGTCAGGGCAGCGGAACTTGGCATGTTGTATTATGCCACACCCATCAGTTAGCCGCTGAAGGTGGCGAAGCGTGGGAGAAGGCCATGGAGGTTGCCCTGCGACTGACGGCTGCTTCTCTCCCGGATAGGAAGTAATCATATTCTCTCCTATTCTCATGCGCTTGCCAGAAGTGGTTTGTCCATCAACGGCTGTGTTCCAGTTATCAGTAAATCCGTCCGAGTAGCACTTTTAATGCAAAGCTCCACAAAGGCTTGGCCGACCCTCGGCCACAGCAAGTCTTGGCCATACTTCAGATTCGCGCTCTCCATCCGGGCTGTGTCCGTTGGGTCGCCGAGGAGTTGATCGCATGCCTCGGTAATGGCCGATGACTGGCTTGGCGGGACCAATATGCCCCGTCCTTCATTAAGCAAGAAACGCGCATGCAGATAGGGTGTAGAGATGATCGGTCGCCCACAGGCCATTGCATAAGCCAGCGTGCCACTGGTAACCTGCTCCATGTCAAGGTAAGGCGTGAGATATATGTCGGAGACCTGGAGGTACTGCAGCAATTCGTCCTTGCTGAGATACTTGTCTACGAATACCACATGCTCGGCTACCCCGATTCGACGAGCCAGTGACTGCAACCCCTCGCGATAGCGTTCACCCTGCTGCTCTTTCACGACCGGATGGGTTTTTCCCAATATGTAGTAGTAAACATCAGGATGGCGCTGGATAACTGCAGGCATGGCCTGCACTGCATATTCCAGGCCCTTGCCTGGCCCTATCAAGCCGAATGTGGAGATAATCCGCCGATCCTCACAGCCTAGCCGCGATCTCAGCGTTTCCGGATGACGAAGAGTAGTCGACGGCGCACCATGGTGGACCATTGCGACTTTCTGAGGATCGATCCAGTAGACATCCTCCAGGATATCAATGGCCAGTCCATTCATTACCATGAGTACAGTCGATCGCTTGGCTATAGCACATAACTGTCGCCGCATCTCAGGCGTAGGATGCTGCAAAACCGTATGCAGTGTGGTGACTATCGGGATATGAACGGCATCCAGCAAACGCAGGAGATGATCGCAGGCTGTCCCGCCATAGATGCCAAACTCGTGCTGAATACTGAGCATATCAAACCGGCCACTGTTGATGAGATCGACAACGGAAAGATAGTTCTCCAACCGATCTTCCTGTATGCTTGCTACCACCCGTCGGTCATAGGCATGATGCTCACCCGGTCTGTTCATCGCAATCACACTGCATGACGCTCCCTGAAGCGTGGCGGCAGCCATCAAGTCCTCGGTGAACGTAGCCAATCCGCATTCACGGGGCACGAATGAGCTTAGAAATAGAATCCGTGGATGCGGACGGGGAGCCCAGGATGTCCTTGGGGCATTAGATACTAGCATTGTTGTTGCCTTTCCTGGTGCTGCGAGTGAGACCCAAGCACCATTCGTAGCCAGTAGATATGCCGACCGTGGAGGCGTTCGTCTCACCGCCAAAAGTACCGAGCTAATCGCCCACGATCAGCATGGCCCACTTCGAGAGTGCCAACACATCCCAGAAGTGAAATTTGCGCAATGGAAACTTTTCGCCGTGTATGCCGGACAAAGGAGAGCAGAGTAAATCCTGTGCTGAGTGGTAAGACCTAGATGGGTAGGTGGTTATCAAACTCGGTGGTAGATGGGGTCATCAGCAATCACACCGACCGGTAATCTATGCCTGTCAGAACGGACACAGGCCTTCTTCCAGTACATATATATCGGCATGATGCAGGTTAACAGAGTGAGACAAACCGGTCTAGTGGACGTTTGTCATCCTTTTTAATAACCTAGTATAGGATAGCACAAAAAGGTGAATCTGTCAAAGTTCGATGGCTCTGTGACTTCCCCATCACCTACTGTAGAGATCTACGTTATTCTGTATCTAACCCGTCTATCCGGGCCAACCAGCAGTATCATACTGTAGTTATCTGGGTAAGATTAGTAGTAATTCTCAGATGGAGGCATGGAATGTCTGAAGTAAGCCAGCTTCGAGAGTCACTGGATCATACCAGATATCTGTTGGAGAAAAGTGAGGAGATGCTGCAAGAGGCTATATCCAGCCGGAAGCATCTTGAAGCTATACTGGATACCCTGCCATCAGGCCTGGTAGTTGCTGAAGGCACAGAAGCCAGGATAACGATCGTAAACCGTCGCGCCCTCGAGATTTTCGGATGGAGCTCGGAGGCCGGCGTTCAGAAACCCGAGTACTCTGCGGAGTTGAACCTTCTAAGACAGGATGGCAGCCCATTTCCACCTGAGGAGCAGCCGTTGAGCAGAGCTATCATATACGGCGATGTACTTCGGGGCGAGGAAGTGTTGATCAGGCATGCTGATGGCACAGTTGTCACTGCGGTTGCAAACGCCGCACCGTTATGTGACGATGGTAAAATCACTGGAGCAGTTGGCGCGTTCGAGGATATTACCGCGCTGAAGGCGGTGCAAAAGGTGCTGGTGAGAGCATACTCCAGAGAACAGCATCTTTCCGTGATGCTTCAGAAGGCACTTCTCCCAAGTATCCCAGACCGAATGAACGGTTTGTTGATAGCAAGTGAATACAGGCCCGCTTACAAGGGGGATTATATGGGCGGAGATTTCTACGACATATTCTCCCCTGAGACCGGTCTGATCGGGATCGTCATCGGAGATGTATCCGGGAAGGGAATCCAACGAGCGATACTCACTGCCTTGACAAAGTATACTCTCAGAGCATACTCATACGAAAACCCTTCACCCTCATCAGTCATGGAAAGAATGACGTGGCGATCCTGATGATCTGTGCAGGAATGAATTGAGTATCTGATGGTCACCGCTATCAAAATATTCCTGGTCTGTACAAACAGAAGGAATGAGGGAAGTTCATGGCTTCCCTCATTTGTACTAGGGGCCATTCCACTTCCGGGAAACTCTTCGTTGCGGGAATCTTTACGATCAACTTTTGTCATCTCCAATCGTTTATGGTCCTGTACGCGGTACCTATTGTCTTGCGTGCCAGGGCAGTTTAACAAGCATCATGCCTACTGCTAGCTATCTTGTCTTGTTTCTAATACGGTATACTTACCAATCAATAGAATTTCAACCGTATCTCCGGGCGTCTGGATATGTCCTGCCACTGCATGTGAAGCGTGGATGCGTTTGACTCTGCTTTCCAGACTAAAAGGACGTGATTGAATCCTTTTTCAAGAGATATATTGCTGATCCTTGCCTCACCATCTACAAGATCGACTTCTCCACAAGAACAGCCGTCAACTATAAGATCAATTCTGCCCTCGCCTTGAAGCTGCAGATATGTAAGCGCTGCCGGATTTGCCACCCCTATATCCATTTTGTCTGTATTTTTGCGGGCCGTCGGCGAGTCTACGACGTAGTACAGGAAGACCTTTTGAGATGCGTCCAACCCATCGGCCGACCAGACGCCATCATCGATCGAAGCCGACTCCCAGACGGCGGTATTGAGGATCGGCCGAACAACCATTCTTTCCATAGTCGTGCAGGTACTCTCGACCATATCAGCAAACCGGGCTGCATCGCATGGGCCGTTGTAGATGTAGGCGGCATTCGGATAGCCCTGGCCATGGTTGCTCTCCACGGATGCCATATCTCCATCGAGGATACTGCCGGGAAAGACTGCTCCCAAATTCGCCTGGAGTCTGTTCGAGAGTCGAGCGAACCTCGGCAGAGCCCCAACCGGCGCGAACTGATTGAATATCACTTTGCTATCACCGGCACGCACGCATCCAAGCCCCACAGCTTTACCCGGTTTTTCATCGTACAGGAAACGCGACATTGTGTGAGCGCGAAGAGGTTCGGTTTTACCGCCTTCAACAAATAGTTCACTAAGACAGCTCTCTTGTGGCGTTTCGAGTATTGGCTCAAGACCTTGCGTGTGAGCGAGAAAGGTTCCCCCTACCCTATGGTTCTCGACATCCGACGACACATAAGTGTAAGTCTCTATGCCGCATGTGTCTTCATTTGAGACTCCGTTAAGCAGCGAATCGTCCTCAACCCTCACCAACTGGTATACATCACCTACGTCCGCAGGCTTAAGATCAACCCCCAATGCCTCTCCCCATAAATGCAAATCAGACTCATCAGCATCATTTACGATTACCGTGCTGCCATCTTTTGCCTGTCGAACGCAATCCTCAATCTGCTGCTTGCCAATCGAATGCACAGACAACGGTGGATTTACGGAATACGATTGATAGGAATCAGCCCGCTTGAGCATGTTCAGGAAGATCTGTTCTGCTGCCGGGATATCATTGAGTTTGTCACTCAACCGGAGTTGGCATGCGATTATCAGACCGTCGCCATAGACAGATTCAAAAAGCGGTGTATAGTCCAAATTCCCCAGACCAAAGCCACCTTCGCCTGAATCAAGCACCGGCAGCATATGTTTGCCATCGTCTTTGCGATACATTCTTTCTGCCAGATACGAATTGCCTGCCGTGGCCGTGTATGAATCATCGCTCCAGCTGAAAAGATCGTCCTGGGTAATTCCCGAAAGAATCTCATGCCCATAGCATCTGGGGAACGCCTTCAGGACCGTTTTTTCTTCCAACACAATGCCGGGAAACAGCGAATACTCCTGCTCCAGAAGAATCAGCCTCCCGCCACGTCGAACGAACTCTTTCACGTCCTTATTCTGTAAACTGCCGGGAATTACGCAGTCTTTTTCCATAATCAGCACTTTGGCACTCGCCAGAGAGCGCTCGTCGAGAGCATCCACGTAATGGTAGTCAATATTGAGCAGGGCCAACGTAGTTTCAATCTGCCGGTTGCCAAAGACAGCCACACTTGAAGCAATGAATGGCTCTGATAGCTTGCTAACAACTACGCTTGAATGTATTTTGATTTGACGTGTCCAGGAATCTATAGATTTACCTTCAACGACAAAATCGGCTGAATATGTATAAACACCCGGGGTAATATCGTAATCCAGTGCAAATTCGACTTTCAGGGATGCAGACCGGCCGCGAGTCACAGACATATCCGAACGCTGGGAAAACACAACGGCCCCATCCCGGACTAAAGACAACTGCAATTCACCAAACAACGATTCGGACGTATCGTTTACTACAGATACTTCTCTCTTGAAGTGACCGCCTGTAAAATATGCTGATCTGCGATTTGTATCTATCACCGCCAATGCTCGAAAAGCTTGCGCCTGTATGTTGAAGCTATGATTTGGTGTATACCCCTTGCCGGATTCCCAAAAGTTGAACTCGCTGGAATGCGCAGGAACCTGCAAGGGTTTGACACCGGGCGTTGAATAATCATCATAATGAATGTCGACCTTCTCCTTGCCCATACGCAGGTTCTCAAGGCAGGAAAGATTCCATGGGCCAAAGCAGCAAACCCCGTTTACACGCCCATCTTCTATGATATATGATGCGTCGATAGCAGCCGCCTCATCCAGCGCCTTAAAAGAGCTGAACACCAGGTCACCACCGATGTGGAGTGTTGAGTTGGGGCCGGCGTAGTGATACAAAGCCATCTCCCCACTGTGGAGAGGCTGGACTTTGTCCCACCAGCCGGTACCCGCGCACTCGTTGCCATAATGCCTGCTCACAATGTCCTGATGCTTCTCATTCCACATGGAACTATCGCCCTCGTGGTATGCAGGCCGTGTTGGGTCAAGATCGTTAAAGAGCTTTTTGAGCTGGGGAAGTTCCTGAATAGTGAGATTGGTCTCATCAGGGTTCCATCGCATCTCATTCTCTACGCTCCAGAGGATGACCGACGGATGATTTTTGTCACGCTTCACGAACCGACGGATGTGATCGCGAGCTGCGGTCCAATATTCCACGCAGTCTCCGGCCTGCGTCCCTCCCGAGCCAAAGATCCCTGTCTCGCCGGTAATCAATATGCCTTCTTCATCTGCAAGGTCAAGGTAGATACCGGGATGTGGATGCGTATGAAGCCTCGAGTGATTCATATTGGCATCGTGAATCATACCAAACCACTGACGAATCCAGCTCTCGGTATGATGATAGGGTGTCATCTTATGACCCCAGTCCGAGAAAAGGTGCAATGGATAGTCATTCAGCATTATATTCGAACCGTCAATCCAGACTTCCCGAAACCCGAAGCGCTCAAAGCCGGTATACAGTGGCTCGTTTTCTTCGCTGATGCAAGTCCTGACCTGATAAAGCTTAGGATTTTCGGGATACCACCACTGAGCGCCGACCCAATTGACTTCCATCTCAAAGTTCGATGAATCGCACGGAGGAATCGTCATAGTTTTCCCGGGCAACTCCAGCACAACGTCTGCAAGAGTCAGGTCTATATCTTTCGCCCAGTTCACCACGGATGGATTCACGGTAACTGTGCGCTCACGATCCGAGAGGTTTGTTATTTCAAATGCGATGCTTATACTTTTGTGGCGTGTTGACGTACGTATGGTTATGTCGCTGAGATAGACATCGCTTCTCGTTATCAGGGAAACATCCTGCCAAACACCCGAATTGGTATCCGGTATCCAATTGCCCGACGGGACCTTCACCCGTCCCTTACCATCACGCGCAAAATCCTGGATGAATACGGCGATTTCATTATCCCCAGCATGCAGATATCCGGTAGCATCTACCTCTAGAGGAAGCGTCGGGTGTATATGCCTGCACACCTGAGCGCCATTGATAAACAGCGTCGAACTTGGAGTGACCGCGTCCAAACGCAGGAAATATCTCTTTCCATCCTCCAAATCGGCAATTGTGACCGTGCGCCGGACCCAACCCGAACGTGTTTTGCTCCACTCAAGAGGATAATCGTAGGCATCGAAGAGAAATTCGTATTCGCCGCCGTCAAAGACATCCTTTTTCTCTCTAAAGTGGACCTCGCCGGGTTTTCTTACGCCATCAAAGGGCTTGGTCCAAAAAGAAGGAACAAGGTAGCTGCCTTTAATCCACCCATCAGATGGAACCTCCGACTCACAACAAGATGCGTAAACCGGAATGAAATCCCACCAACCGTTGAGACATGTAGTTTTATCTGCGATCATTCAAATTCCACCATCTGATTAAATTACCCCTCACGCTACTTGGAAAGAGAAAGTTCCCCATCCACATAGCTTCCTTCGACAACAATGCCTCCATACGCATGCAATTTGAAGTCAACATTCCATTCTTTCGGCCAGGCAGGAAGCGGGACTATCTCTTCTTTGGATGTATCAAAAAGCATACACTGCAATGCCATAGCTGCCACTGAACAGTGGTCCTGATCCGGTATCCAGTCGAAGTTAGGTCCCCAGAATGCTGGAAACCTGCTGCCTGCATGCTTTGATGTAAAACGATCGACTACCATCGTTTTCGCTTCATGGGCAAGTCCAAGGCAGGCCGCCTGTATCGGGTCTTGTGTCCACCCTGCGTTGGTGCTGTTGAGGCGTTTTCTGAATGTCAGAACGCCGACATCATTATGGCTGGATACACCGAATAACCGGTATGGGAATACTGCATAGAGTTCGGGATTCTCGCTGTTCATCAACGGTCCCAATATCTGCTCTGCCGCAGTAAGATATCTTTCGCCGTCCGAGCTGCCGCTTGGTATCTCGGGAAGTTCAGCCATGATACGATTCAATTTGGCAAGCCTGTCTTCGGTGACAACCTCGTGAGGTAATCTCAACAATCCATCTATTATCCACCGCAATCCTGCGATATCCGGCGCCGGATTGATTACATCCTGCCATGTTTCAAGAGAGGATGCCGGGTTCATGACAATTTTACCGTGGTCATCCCTTCCATAATGTTGCATGTAGAAGTCGATAACGGCCTCAGCGATTGGCAGTAGTGTGGTTTCAAGAAATGCCTGCTCCCGAGTGTAATCGTAATAGGCAAGCATCATTGCCACCAGTTCAATCCCGCCCTGCCAGTAGTAGCGAATGTACGTATTGTTTACATGCGATGCATCCTTGCCTTCGCGATTCCAACCATAATTATCGTTGACATAGGCTCCCCAAGGGTATAGTGTCTCAGGAAAAAATGCTCCTTCATGGCCAAAATAAACACTTGTGCGAGCAAGGGCAAAGGGCAGCATTTTTCTGTACATTGCAAATAGAGGTAACATAAGATCGAAATCGCCGGATGCAAGCATCGGCCAATAGATCAGCCTTGTGTTTTGGAACCAGTACGCTCCACCCCAGCGACGATAGTCGGCGTTGAACTCTTCGTTTGGCTCTCTGGCATCTACCGTAAAGATGCTTCCGTTGAACTTGATGGGATAAGCCCCTCGACCAGCGCAGGCATTTATGAACCGCTGTAGCGCATAACCGCGTGAAACGGTTTCCGCATCATCATCGCCATGAACTACGATGTAACTGCGATTCCAGAATTCATCCCACCACTGCCTGTGATTTTTCCGGCGGGTCGCTATCGGGATCGCCACGGTATCTTGAGCACGAACACACAGCCTATGGAGCCACTCCGAACTTGCAGGAGTCTGATCCGTCAATATGTGAATCTGAATAAGATGCTCGCATGCAGGGTTTGCGCTTATCAACGAATGCGTTCCGCTGCGCTGCATTCCCTCGCCGGTTATCACGCCGCCAAACGTTCGGTTAAGCAACGGATCATCCACTGTATCCGATATCGAATTGAGCCCTTGAAGGCTAAGGGTGAGAGGCACAATGGAAGTCGGGTTTCTGTGATACCAGGTAATTGAGTTATTATCGTTTGATATGACATCGGCGCATTCAACCACTGGAAAAGGTGCATCCACCAGACCGTAAGCGCTCTCGAGTTCTTTACCCTCGAGCACGCGCTCCTTGTTTCGCCAGTTTTCAAGGCTCACATTCACGGACGCTGCCCGGCTCAGCTCGGCTTCGACACATATCACGGGGTGATTGGCATCCACCCAAATCCGTATGACGTCAAGTTGATCCAAGCTGCCGGATCGAATTTCTATCTCACCCTGTCCAAGATGAAGAGCCTGCACGAATCCAGCCCCGATTGGTATCGCGGGCGTGAATGAAATTCTCACACGAGCAAGCTTTAGAAGCCGGCCTGTTTCACTCCACGAGTCAGTCTTGGATATATAGAAAACGATGTCGCCACTGGGTTCGACCCAGAGATTCAAGCCTGTATCACCATTCCCAAGCGGCATTGAGCCTGAACTGTCGAGGCTTGGTTCAGTCCAAACCACATCGTATATGTCAGGATTAAATTGCACTCTGTCACTCCTAATCTATTTTATGAACTATTCGCCTCTGCTCTCAATCACTACGCTATCCATTATGCCGACACCGCGCACATGCACCTGAAGCAGGCCGTCACTCCAATCCCAGGTGAGCCCATCAAGGCCCGGCGCGAGGTATACGCTTGATGGGCGGCTCGGATATTTGATTCTGAGCCCGACGTGTCCTATCGTGTCCACATCCTCCACAATCCCCTGGCTTGGAGACATAGTATTCGTTGAACCCGTATTCAGCAGATGAACAATTGTCGATGTCCCCTGTTTCCTGAGCACGACATGCAATTTTGATGGAGCATCAACGCTGACGATGAAATCAGGTGACAAGATATCAATCACATTGCCTACCAACTTACGGCTTCGTGGATAGTGTGTCTGCGAATAGTAGTCAAAATACTGGCTGTGAATACTGGCAATCGCGCCGTTACCTATTCGATTTAGTGTAATCGCTGGTATGCCCGAGTTTTGCTGCGCTGGATCGACATATTTCGAAGCATAAGACAGCACTTGTGCGCCGTTTAGTTTGACCGGCTGCCATGGCCCCTTTATGGTGGTAGACTCTCCATCAACATCAAGATAGAAATGACTGTCCTGCAAATCTCCATCTGCAGTGGTTCCTGTCAGATTGCCGTAATCGGCGGAAGCGTTTACGCCTGAAATCAGAAGTTTTCCACCTGCCTCCACGTATTTTTCCAACGCACTTAACAACTCTGCGGATGGATTCGTCTGCTCGGCAATGACCACGAGCTTATAGCCCGAAATATGGCCGATCAGATTCTTTTCAGTTAGAACATCCACCTGACAATGGCAATCCAGAAGGCAATCGAGAGCGCCAACAAGCGTCTGCCTTGCTTGCAACCCGCATTCCAGTAGGCGGCCACCGTTTGAGGCATAATAGTGAGATGGCGAATGCAAAATCGCGACCTGAGGCACTGATTCTGTTTCTCGCACCCACTGCTTGCGCGCCCTCACAAAATCAGCAACTTCCGCCATAATGTCCTGGTGCCAGCCGGTCAAAAGACCGTTTCGGTTAGGCACATCGTATATGGAAACTGCCCCACCCTGGGAAATAACAACTGCCGATTCCTGCTTGATCTGAGCAGCGGATTTGAATGTCCAACCGCTCATTTCCTTCTCCATCGTAAGGAACCCCCAGACCATTAGATCCCAGTTCATACCGCGGCTTGCGACGAATCGTGACTCCAACTCAGCACTCGGCATGGCCCATGAATACGGGCAATCTCCACTGATATAATCAATCGGAACATTCACCTCGCTAGGGTGGCACACGGAATACATCCAATTGCTGCACACAGTGCACCCAGGCTTGCGTGCTTTCACCGCCTCGATATACCGTCTGACATATTCTTCAAAGTTCTTCCGATGAAAAGCCGCCCAATCCTGCCAGCGAGGGTCGGTCGATTCTACCGGTATTTCGGAAATGCCGGTTTCACGGGTGAAGGCTTGCCTACATCTATCGCAATAGCAGAATTTTGCTCCCCAACAGTCACCATCGATCCAGAACCCATCCACGTCATATTTATCAATCACCTCAAGCATTTGAGGAATCATCAATTCATCTGAATATCTTCCCAAGATACACGTAGAGCCATTTGCCTGACAGCCATCCGATCTGCCAGACGGCACTATCTGCCACTCCGGATGCAATTCGATAGCCCGATAATCTATAACACCCGAATAATGCACGACCAGAGGGATCCCGAGTTCGCGCGTAACATCTCTATATATTCTCAGAGAATCCTTGACCACACCCGGCGACGTGCTGCCTACTTTCGTCGGCCAACTTGTGTAACCAGGATGACCTTTGCAGTCACACTGAACCCAGTCCGGCTTTACTTTTTCCAGTTCTGCCCTGAGATGTTCAGGGGTAAGCTTTGCACCAAGTTCAGTATCTTCTGCGTTTGCGTGCAGATCGTAATGAAGTCCGAGAAATACAGAATCATGCCAACTTTTGTGGAGAATCCGATTGTTCTTCTTGAGTGGAGACATATTGACTATACCTAACCTTTCACCATACACATGGTTGTGCCGACAAACTTAATCTGTTATAGCAAGATTCTCACAACTTGGCCATTTCTTCAACCGTGACTTCGCTGCTCTTATTGCGGAAGGCTTTCAGTTCGGCCTCCTCAGCCTCAAACATCGGTGGCACATAATTGTCGTCACCGCCGAGTTTGAGCCAGAGTTTGTAGAGTTTCACCCGGTAATACAGGGCAGCAACGACAAAAACCACCTGCCAAACAAATATCAACCTGTAGTAATAGTCGCCCTGAATATGCAGAGTGTTCTGGCAAAAATATTTCAGCCCATCCAGAAACAAACCGCAGACAACTCCGGATATAACCATCATAAAAGACCTGACCAATGCGTTTGCACTGCAAAACTGGCCATATCTGGAGTGCGGCAGAAGCCTCATAAACATCGGCAGTTCTGACGCCATGAAGACCACACACACAGGCAGAGTCAGAGCTGTAGTTATGATCGTAAGCCACAATACAGTTCCGTGAGGCCAGTTCCATAGGAACACAAGGTTAGCTGGAATAGAGATCAAAGTCCAGATCATTGCCGTCAGCCCGACTCTTATCGGATGCTTCTTGTCCACATAATAACCCGACGGTATCAACAGCAGCATAGATACAATACCACTTATTCCGCCTATAATCCCCATTTCCTTCATTGTTAGGCCAATGCTCAGATTCCTGAAATTACCAAAAGGGGCTATCGCACTCGATGCAGCCCAGAATCCAAACGACAGGTAGAAATACCAGTAAAATTTGTGGCAGTACGATTCCTTGAAAAATGCCTTGATCCCGTCCAGTACGGCGTTCTTGCCCTTGTCGGTTGCAGGTGGAGGCGGATACTCGCCTTCCTTGACCTTCATGCACATCATCATAAAGCCAACAAAGTACAATATACCGAATCCAACAAATATCAGCTTTGAGTGGCTTTGGGCATACGGAAATATAAAGAAACTAAACAGCGCTCCGGCCCCGGTCCCGATGGCGCGAAACAGCGCCATGAACCTGCCGAGATACTGCTCCGGGACAACATCATTGAACAAGTAATAGTAGACCGAAGCAACTATCATATGAAAAGACTGGTAACAAACCACAAAAACGGCGATGATTCCAATTGTAACTGCCGCCTCGGAACTTGCGCTATGATGCAAGAAGTGTTTGAAGAAAAAGCCTCCAATCTCCCTGCAAAATCCGGTCAGAACAAGGAACACACCTACAAACGGCGTGGAAAAGGCAAGGAAGGGTATTCTTCTACCCCACTTGCTTCGATGTCGATCACTCATAAAGCTCGCTATAGGACAGATGGTAAGATTGAATATATTAGTAATCGTCGTGATATACATCGATATGATCAGGTTGGAAGCCCCAAGACCCTTGAGGATAAACGGCAACACTGAAGGTTCCACCGTCTCCATCAGAGTAAAGCAGAAGTCGCCCCACAGCAGCCACATAAATGTGATAATGAGAGCACGCTTCGTGTATTCGAGCGTTCCAACGCTGTATTTGATTCCGGATTCAGACATAATACCTCTTCTCATTAACCGATATGGAACTGGCGCGATTGCTGCAGTCGACAACAAGGCAGAGCATGATCAGTATCACGCTCTGCCTGCAAGTATCCATAATCAATCGGATTGAATATCTTAGCCTGTTTGACTACGCTATTCTTCGCCTGATGCCAAATCCAACTAGGCTGATCAAGCCACTTGCCATTGCCAGTATACTTGAGGGCTCAGGAACAGGGGCACCAGTGCTAAAATAAGCTACCTTGTTGTTAGCAGCGCTTACCCACAAACCTGTACCGGCGCTGTTTACGCCGATGCCATAGAGAGCACCCATTCCGAGGTCAGTGGTATCAGTCAGATTCCAAGTGCCTCCACTCAGGGTATACTGATAAAGGCTGCCATTATCTCCTGTCGCGAAAATCGTATCACCACTGCGAGCAGCCTGATAACCTGTGCGACCACTCCAGCTTATGATCTTTGTAGCATTGCCGCCGTCGCTTGCGTTCAGTTCATATACACCGTTTGTACCGTCTGCTGCGTAGACTTTACCGTTATAGTAGCTGACTCCTCTTACCCTGTTTAAGCCTGTGATCGTGCTGGACCAATCATTGCTCAAGTCGTTTCCGCTGATGCTGTATCTGTGGACAATATTCTTGGTGCCGGTGTCATTACCGTAAATATAGGTTCCGTCGGAAGCTATTGCCTCAGAAGCACCGGAGTTGTTCATTGGAGTCACTGTATTCCAAGTGTCGAGTCGTTTGATGTTGTTGGTGACGGAACCAGCGAAATAGACAGAATCCCCGACCTTTGTGGCAGACTTGGTAGCTGCAGTGGTACCGTATTGATAGCTGTTCGCAAGAGCAGTACCAGCGGTCTGCGCCGAGGTATAGCTCAACACACCGGAATCAATCTGTCCCACGTAGTAGACATCATTTACTACGTCACCATAGTAAACATTCCCTGCTGCATATGGGCTGGTTTCTTCCCATATCTTGGTGGGAGTCCCCGCCAAGGCAATGCTGGCGCATCCAACGGACGCCACTAGAGATAGAACGACTGCGAGTTTCATTTTGCTAATCATCTTCTTTTCCTTTCCGACATGCTTTAAATTCGCATCAGATGTGAAGTACTTCCATTTGCTTTCATCTGTGCCGACAGTAGTCAGGGTCTCGATCTTAAACCACATGCCTCTGCAAAGAGTGAATTGCCCTCTCAAACTGCGCTTCTGAGGATTACGAATGCCCTTTTAATAGATCCACCTATAATATTATGCATATGTTGCCAATGTTTCTTCGTTCCGGGATGAGGCTAAACTGAATCAGAACAAGCCAAGATCCCGGAACGACTTTATCAGGCTGCTAAAGAGACGGTAGATACATCGATGCGGTTACAGATTCGGCTTTAACAAACTTAACATGGCCATCCGCAAAGAGATAGCTCGCCCCACCACTGTGAAGATACGGCCAATAGCCATTGGTATTATCATACCAGGGGCATGTTCCCAGATCGAATGTACTCCCGTTCCAGCCGTTTGGGAACATACGCGCCCAGTACATCATCAGTGGGGTGCCGCACTGGCATTCCCATACCATTATAGTGTCAGCAGGTTTCGTGATGGAAGCTTCTGCGATATGGTTCACCATACCATTCAGATAGTAGCTGTTCATGTTTCCAGCTACGGTGCCGTCATAGGGGACTGCATCAGGGCAACCAAGTACACCAACATTCTTGATATAGGGTTGTATGTCCCCAAGCCATGTTTCATATCCAGCCGCCTGTGCTTGAGTCCATGGTTGACCCGACCAGCCATTGCCCGGTCCGTTTGCATCACGCTGCCCAGGCATGGATCCGTCGTAGTCTTGCGTATACATCATTATGGCGTTGCCGACCTGCTTCAGGTTGGAGAGGCAAGCGGTCTGCCGAGCCTTCTCCCGGGCTTTAGCAAAAACTGGAAAGAGTATAGCCGCTAATATTGCTATTATAGCTATAACAACTAGCAACTCAATCAATGTGAATCCTGATCTTTTTATGGTCTTCATAGTTTTCCTCCTTTTTATTCTTCGAGTCTAGAAGTTGGTTCGAATACTGTCGACGTTTTCCGATTTAACGTCATATAATCGCTATCTTCGATAAATCACCTCCTTATCGCATCGCGACACAGTTATTTGTACATTTTGCGTATATGGGAAGCCGCCTTGCTGGTCAGGTCCTTGTAGGAGTCCCAATAGCCGCTCTCTTTCATGGTGTAGTGCGCCCACCAGCCGACCATCTTTGCCCCTTTCGAGAATGCGTAATCCATCATGGTCTCCTGCTCTGCGACCGTGGGGTATCGTTGTGTCGGCGTTCCCAGGCCCTGCAGGGCAGTCATGACGCACTTGTTTTTGGATGCGTCCAGCGCGATTTGGGTCCAATCGGCAACCTCGGAAAGGGGCGCGTACGGCACCGGGTATGGATCGCATGCCAGAATGTCGCAGTACGGAGCATAGAGCTTGTACAGCAAAGGAGTGCTATCCAAAATTATCACAGGGTGGTCAGTGTCTATAGCCTTGATCGCCGCGTATGCATTGGCGAGTTTATCAACGCCGAAGACATTCGCGGAGGGTTCGTCGGCTATGTACCAACCGAATATGGCGGGGTGCTCCTTAAACGTCGACACCATCAGGCGAAGATTATCATAGTCTGCCTCGTCATAGCGAATCAGATTGCAGAGGTGCAGCATTATCTTTATGCCGTGCGACTGGGCGTCATCGAGCATTTTGCGGTTGGTATCCAGCCATTCGGGTTTTATCTTGAGCCAGTCGTAATCGTATCCTTGAACTCCGACGTTAAAACCGTGGGCTGCGCAATCGGCCATGTCTTCCGGCAGGAAGATGACTACAGGGATGAAAGGCTTCCCGTTTACGCGGATGTATCCACTCTGCGTGATCTCCACCTTGGAGGACGTGGATGTGGATTGCCTGACGAAGAACTTCATACGTATCGGAGCGCTTCCTTTTGTGCCGACTTGTGCCTCATACTCTCCCACCGGAAGTCCCGGTATGAGGAAGAGGTTCTTCTTGCTCTCTATGTGCGCTTTGACCTGTTTTCCTTGTGAGGTCAGGGTGATATTCGGCTTGCTGTTATCTCCCTGCCGCTTGGTATAGGCTATCTTTGCTATCTCTCCGGTGTAAATCACGGGAGAAACCACATTTGCCTCAAACTTCTCCACAGCCTTGCATCGTATGGGGAAGATCGCCGCCAGGCCGTCTTCCATACAGGCGTAGATGCTGTATACGCCGGGTTTTGCGAATGTGAACCTGCGCGAATGATTCCCGCCAGCAGGGATGGTATCGGCAAAGACCGCGTTCGCCTGGTCGTCCTGCACGATGAATTGGATTTTTTGCGCCGTCTTGCCTGAGCAGACGAAGCTCTCTGTCGCAATGTCGTAGCCGATCGTCGGGATTGACTGTGAACCGGCGCCCAGGGAAAGGCGCATCCACTTGCTCGGCTGGTGTAATCCGTCGGATATCGGGGTGCTTACGTATATCTCCCCAGTGGCCCCGTCGACCCGAGAGAGGCAGAGAAGGAGAGTACTGTCTGATGTCAAATGCAGCCCGACCTTGGCCGGGTCAATGGTAAAGTCGGCAATCCAGGCGTTTTTTGTCATGGTAGCTTTGGATTTCCAATCCCAATTCACCGCGCTGTCCTTCCCCAACTCGTCGAACTGGGTGTTGGCGGAGTTTATGGCAAAATGCCTGTACTCTGAAGGCGTGGAAGCGTCTGCCAGGAAGATCTCTATGCAATCATCCCTGTAGACATAACCATCGCGCGTCTTGATAAAGGATACCGGCTTATAGCCTGCCGGGTACTGACAGATCGCGCGGACATGCAGGAGGCCGTTCACAAGGGATATCTGGGCAGTGGTTTTATCCCTGGGAGTCCAGCCGTTTCCGTGTATACATGGGAGTCCCATCGTTAGAAGTTGTCCGCTTTGTACGTCCAGACGTGCGCTTGTCTGAGGCTTCGGGCGATCGGAGAGCACGGTCATGGAGTGCAGAAAGCAGCCGAAGCCTTCAGTTTGTGAATTCTCAAACTTTATATATACCTTATCCGCTGGTAGAAGCTTGCTGATATCTACCGGATAGAGTCCATAGTTGGAAAACCGCGGCCCGACCACATCCTTTGCCACGGCCATCTCCTGCCAGTTCACCCCGTCGCGTGAGGCGGAGACCCTGTAACGGTTGCCCATCGCAAGGTTTAACGTGCATCGGGTCATACCGGCGGTGGGTATGCTGTAGGTGAAGTGCCCGCCGGGGTAGATCGCGCGACCGATTCCGATCCCCGGATTGGTTTGGTCTATACCGCAATCCTGATCTTCAGCCAGGAAGAACTTCTCCGCGCCGCTCCAGGCGGTCACGCGAAAAGTCGTTGCCTCTGCGCCTTCTGCGGCTGCCGGTGGAATGTGTGTGAAACCGATTAAGAATAATATTGCAAAAATAGCAATTACAACAAGATGCAACCTTCTCATTAGTACTCCTCTTTCAAATATCGACGACTTTTAAGATGTTATACATGAGCTTCCACCTGCAAGGTCTCCGGCAGACATATCTGTGCAGGCAGCACCACGCGCTGGATCTCATTGTGACCTTCTATATGGTCTGTGAGTATGCGGACGCAACGTCGGCCTATCTCCTCCAGTGGTTGCAGCACTCGTATGAGCCGTACCTCCCCAGCTGTGTGGATGATTGGCTCGTCGAAACAGGCGAGAACGTACTCACTCTGGTCAATGCGGCATTCGTTAAGACATCGCCACACACCGGAGAGAGGGGATGTACAGACGGTGAATATACCAAACGGAGGTTCTATATCCTTAATAAGCGTCTTGGTTATGGAATAGGCTTCTTCGTCGAACTCCACACCGGTGCGGTGGGCTGTAAGGTTTATGATATGGCTGGTGATCGGGAGTTGGTATTCCCTTATGGCCTTGGTATAGCCCTGCACTCTGTTTCTGGTAGTGGCGGAGTAATCGCAGCCATCAAGATATATTATGGAGTTGAGGCCGAGACTCAGCATGTGTTTTGTGCAGTGGTAGGCTCCGGCCAGGTTATCGGTTATCACATAGTCGGTGTCTATCTGATCTGTGTGGATATCCATCATGACTAGAGGGATACCGGCATCTTGCACCATGCGCAGGGCATCCAGATTGTTGTCGCCGCCGATGTAGTAGATGATGATACCGTCCACTTCACGCTCGATGAGGTCGCGAAGGTTTTTACGCTCCAGCTCCGGGTTGTAGTTGTCCAGACAGAGCAGGATGCGGGCGTTGTATCTGTGAGCTTCATCCTCTATATAGTGGGTGAGCGGGGTCATGAAGTTTGTGTCATAAATGTCGTCGGAGCCGCGCAGGTGAGAGATGACCAGCCCTATGGTAAGTGGTTTCGCCTTACGATCTGCCACAAAGACACCCTTACCCTGCATTGAGTAGAGGTATCCCTCTGAGGTCAATTCCTCAATGGCTTTGCGCACGGTGACGTCACTTACGCCGTAGGTGCGTATCAGCTCGTTGCGGGATGGAATCTGCGAATCGGGGCTCATGTCGTTAGTGTCTATGTATTCCCGAATTGATTCCTTGAGCCGTATGTATTTTGGTGTGCGCATATTATCTATATTCGACATCTCTTTACCTGTCTGGCTATGATGTTTTGCTGTGCTACATTGGCACCGCACGCCACTTGTTGTACTAAGTATCTGCTTCGTTTGTAATATTATAACAATTCCCCCGAACTGTCAAGCCCTGAATATAAAAAATATACGAAATGTGCCTGCTGGCCAGCGTTTTTCAAACGGCCGTAGTCGCTTGTTGTACTAGCATGTATTACAACACGCAGAAGCTAGTCTACACAAACCTTGTTGCCGATACGCGCACTCAAGCTCTTGTCTGAATATCACTAACGAAGAGACAACCTTGAGTTCTCTGACAATTGAACCAGCGATTTTGTAGTGTCAGATAACTCAGTTGTGTCAGGTGAAGTCTTGAATAGTACAACTTATCAACCAAGTCGCAGTTGATCTAATCTTCAATCTGCTGACGGCGCACTTATGCTTTTATCATCTCCTCATCTTCCGAAACGGTGAGCTTTGGAGGAGGCGACACAAGAGCGGTTGCATATCGAAACAGATCCTGTGTACGCTTGAGCGCACGCCGCCTCGCACCCCTGCCGATAGCTGCTCGTGACCCCGCCTTATTTGTGGTCTTCATTTCGCGGACTGAATGCTTCAGGGTCATATTCGGACAACTCCGCGAGCGCTTCATAAAGCTCCTCGGTCAACATCGACTGCACCACACCGATATCCGTCTGGCCAAGCACTCGTGCAGCCAGCTTTGTGGGGATGGATAGGATCTTCGCACGGAATGCAGTCAGCATATCATTCAACACGGTTTCCACATCCTCGGCATGGTGCATCTCGCCCCGTAGTGCCGCAAGCTCTATTTCGGCCTTCTCGCGTTTGATCTGTTCGTTCTTCGCACGCTCTCTGTTGTAGAGTGCAAAGGCGGATGCATCGGAATCATCCTCTATCGCATCGAAACCGTCGATATCGCCATCAAAATCGCTCTTTATCTTGCCGGATTGGTTGTTATTCTGGATTATACGGCTGTTTTTCCAGGCTGATCTTGCTTCTTTATAATCAAGTTCAGGCCATCTATTGCCGGTATCATGGGCCTTAAGCCGTCCAGATGCAATCGCTTTCTGCACGGCCTTGAGCGAAATGCCTTGGCGCCTGGCGAACTCCCTCAGGCTGATGAATTCCTTTGTAGAGGTGACGACTGACGACTGACGACCAGGATTTGCATCAGTATCTAGCGGAATATCGCGGTTCGTAGCACCCGCATCACCCAGGGTCGCCGGAAGTACCTTCGCATCCTGCCGCCGGGACTGCTCTGCTTCAACCTTGTCCATTTGTTATTTCTCCAAGTGACAAGAGCATCGAATGCCTGGCAAATGCAAGCGCTCGATGTCCCTGTTCTCCATATATAATAGATTGATTTGAAGGTGTGCTAAAATACCCATGCTTGGCATTAGCGTCTGTGCACTTCCTGCCAGTAGACGCAGAGCCAACCGCACCATGGATTATGCCATGCCGCTCTCGCGATCTTGCTCCTGATTATCTTCAAGGTCTTGCAGATATATGCCTCACTTACGCTATTGTCCGAATACAGGGACTTGGCGATATCAGCTGACTTTACCCCATACACATGCAAACGCCATATATCCATCTGACAGTCAGTAAGCCGGGCGAGTCTGCTCATCTCTACCATCTCGGACTCAATCATTCCAGCCAGGTCCTGGTCCAATACCGCATGAAGCATTTCATCCGGGCAGTGAATATCCCTGCCAGATTTATCGGCAATTTGAGTCTCGGTAAATATTTCTGCTTCATTTTTACGGCCCTTGCGATGCTGAATATAGCCATGCTCTTCCAGGTACCTATCTGATTCTTGTTCAAGCTTTCTTGCATCTGCCGGGATATTTTTGCATCTACGCATGATCTACCTCCTGGATTAAAACAAAAAAGGGGCGTGCCTCCCCCAACTCGATTTCTCGAATCAGAAGAAACACGCCCCTCGGCAACGCCAGTTCAAAGAGAGCGGTTAGTATTTAATTATGTACAGATTATACCAAATGATCTATAACTGGTAAAGTGCCTATATGTACATTTTATCGCTTGTTCTAATTCCTTACAATTGCTCATCTAGACTTATGAAGGTTTGAATGATAAGACTTCATTCATCACCCAGTCCATTGGCCTCTTTTGAACTCGGTGATATACAATAGTCATAGCGACATAACACCCTTTGGGGTTCTCAATCGTTTCCATACATCCTTCCAGTCACGGCCATTCTCTACCTCATAAAGCATTTGAAAGATATCCTCTGCTGCTGATTGAATATCCGGTATATGATCGTATGAGCATGACATCCTTACCTCCCTACCCTATTGATGATTCAACTGATCCAAGCAGGCCTGTGGATTCAGCCAGACACTTTCAACCCGTTTCTGCTTTTCCTTGACCGCACCTTTCACCGCCAGTCCGGTCAATCGAGTCCTGCCGGCTACGCAACATACGGAATCGAAGTTCATGCGCTTCCATCCTGCCTCGACAAGGGGCTCGTAGATCGGATGCGCATACCCGGAGAGCATTTACCTTCCCCTGCAGGCCGAGCAGGATCTGCACGAGATCCTTGTGATCATCCACCGTAAGTTCATGCCGATACCCACCGCTCTTTCGTGTCTCAGGGATATACGGCGGATCTGCATAGAAGAAGGTCTCCGGCGTATCATAGCGTTTGAATATCTTTCGGAAGTCTGCATGGTCAATCTGGGTGCGCATCACCCGCTCATGTATGGCAGGCAACAGGTCGATGACCGATAACCACCCGCTGCAGGTGCTCGCCATACCTCTCGAAGTCGACGTTACTATGCTGCCCCAGCCATTCCCGAAGACGCCACCGAAGCTCATTCGGGCTGCAACAAACCATCTGTATGCCCGGTCTACATCATCGATGCATGTCTCCCAGGTCTTCAGGCAGTCGTCGTAGTCCTCCCGGCTGTATGGTGTGAAGTTAGCCTTTTCAAATAGATCATCAAGCTTATCGGGATCTCGAATCACTCTGAAGAAGGTGACCAGTCCGGAGTCGAGATCGTTGTACACCTCGACCGGCGATGGCTTCTTTGCAAACAGCAGCGATGCTCCTCCGCCGAATACTTCCGTGTATATCCGGTGCTCAGGGATCAGTGGGAGCAGCTTCTTAACCATCAAGCTCTTTCCTCCCAGCCAGGCGATTGGGCTTCGTAGTTTATCGGGGTTGTGGTTCTGTACGTTCATGTAGTCCTTTCAGCTATGGCAACAAAAAAGGGGCGTGCCTCCTCCGACTCGATTTCTCAAGTCAGAAGAAACACGCCCCTCGGCATCGCCAGTTCAAAGAGAGCGGTTGGTATTTAATTATTTACATATTATACCATATATTGGAGTTCCCATCTAACAATTTTCTGGATTCCACCAGTCTTGCTTATTCATAAAAGCCCATGCTATTTTTCTTACTTGCAATACCGAATGCCAGGAAAATAAATGGGCGTGTCTCTCCCCACTCGATTTCTCGAATCAGGAGAAACACGCCCATAGGTTTCAGTGAGATTGGAAATTGATTACCTACTGCCGGCCTTTACGATATACTGCAACTCCACTGGAACCATCAGCCGCCCTTTGGCCAACTCCATCTTTCGACTGAGCTTTATTTGCTTACCATTGCTCTCAACAGAGGCTGAACCCGGCTTGAGCTTGTATACAGCCTTATCGACTGTGAGTCTGGCGCCGTCTTTCCCGAGCCAATGTACTCTGGCTTTCGGGATTTGTTTGGCGATTTCTCTTATCGGCAGCATTTTTCCTGTGGAAACGGACGCCGCCGATGACTCATGTTTTCCAGTACCACCTCCCGATGCGATTTTCTGATCATAGATATCGCCTGTCTCTGCATTCAGGGCAACAGATCCGCGAATATAATAGCCTTGTGCATCCAATCCACCCAGTACTACAATCCAATAGACGCTTCCCTGAGGGTCTACAACTAGAATGGGACCTTTTTTTACTTCAACAGATGATGCGATTCCAAATGCCTGCACGGCTAAATCTATAGCCTGCTGTATAGTAATCTGCGGCTGATGCGGGGCAGTGACTGGCACCCTGAATGAAGAGTAATACTGAATCTCGCCACTAACGGGATTCACGTCCACCACAACTCTATTTTTAGTCAACGCGTCATAATCGAGTTTTTGAATCCATTCAAAACGCCATCCATGGCTCTTCCATTCCGGATCTTTTAGCTGAAAATTCATATCATCAAACCCTGTATACTTTGAGCTAGCGTAGGCCAGGGCTATGGCCTCGCAATCATCTTGGGAAATACTGCCAAATGGCTCATCCTGATATTCAGAATATCTGTCCAGATAGCTTGCGCTGCTAACCTCTCCGGTAAGCGCATTTACGAACCAACCACGTCCTGTTTCGTTTATCTCAAGGATATATGGGCTTGTAGGGTCATCATCTCTAGCTTGATTTACGCTATCGAAGTTGAGGCTAGTCTCTCCCTCGAAATCGCAGACTGCTTGCCTTGCCTGCTCTGGTGTTATGATTTGCTGCCCAAACGCATTGGATCCGCACAGTGCTGATCCAATGATTATACTTAGTATCAGCCCGCATATTAATTTCATCTTATAACCTCCTGCTTTCAATTGCCGTATCCTAGTGATTGGCATCAGTTGTAGCAGTAGTGTGCGATTTTATTAAGATTTCAGAATCGTAAACGGCAAACCATTTAAGTGCAGATTCCAAAGCATCTTTGGCCTCAGGACGTCTCTCAAAATCCGCCGCTCTCTTAACGATTACCTCGGCTATGTCCCTGCTCTCTGTACCTATCAGGATACCGATGAAACACTCTTGCCTAGTCGGATTGTTCTCTTCCCGAAGTCTATCCACTACCAATGCGGATGGAACACGCATCTTAACCAATGCGGGCACACATGGGAAATGCTTACCAAGGTTGTTTGGATCAGGTGTATCCTCCAATGGCACCACGATTCGGTCCGTGCCATGAGGTCGTTCCTGCTCACCAAAGTACCTGCTATAATTTACCATATCCAGAAGATATGGTACTGATTCAACCGCCTGTATATCTCCAAGTATATCTATTACACCTACCACAGCTGAAATGTTTTTCTCTCTCATATTCTTATCCTGGATAATACAACCAAGATCGTTTATGATTCGATTTCTTTCCGCTAGAACGGTGGCTTTACGCTCTATCAGTACGCGGGCTTTCTCTATTTCATCCGACTTCCCTGACTTGAGTTGCAAAATCGAATCTGAATCTGCACTGGCAGTAAATACAAATGAAAGAACTAATCCGATCATCATTGCAATTCGACACGTGCTTGATATTTTTTTCATCGTATTGCCTCCATTACCCTATTCAGCATACGCGGCAAGTCGAAATTCAGACTCAAACTCCGCAAGGGACTTATATCCTAATCATGAATGGAGTCTTTGCCTCTTATAGAATACTTCGATATATTAAAATATATCCCTCCTTGCTTCTTCGCGGATTTGGTATCTCCTGTGATGTGCTTCGTAGTCTAACGGGGTTGTAGGTCCTCCTCCGACTCGATTTCTCAAGTCAAAAGAAACACGCCCCTCGGCATCGCCAGTTTAAAGAGAGCGGTTGGTATTTGCTAGTATAGCATAATAGCCGTCAGTTTCAAGTTTTTCCGATGCTATTCCCTAGCCAATAACCTTGATTTTTCGAGCTAAGATAAGTAATACCGCTGAATCAAGATTGCTGAGCGGCGAAAAGTGATACTACGGTAAGCTGCCAAATCGCTCGAACTTCTGGTTTCGTCGCTCAATTGGTTGTCTGCCCAGCGCATTACTGAGGGGAACAGAATTGGGCACATACGTTTCACAGGCCTTTTTGAGAAATCTCATTAAGAGATATGACAATTCAATCGTTTAGTGGTATGATTGGTTAGTTAGTATATAAATAAGCATATAGACTAAAAGAGGAAATCCCCATGGAAGCGCTGGAAACTAAATCAACAATATTTGCGCATACCCCTAATGCGGATGGCAAGTGGCACGACCTTGGCGATCATCTATCGGCTGTGGCGGCAAAGGCGGAGAAATTTGCAGAGGGGTTCTCTGCGGGGGAACTGGCTGTAGTCGCAGGATTACTGCATGATTTGGGCAAGTTCCATCCGCAATTTCAGGAGTATCTGCTCCTATGCAACGAGAGAGCGATTAAGGGTGAGCGGCCTCCTAAATCCAAGACCCCTCATTCTGTATGCGGGGCGGCTTATGCAGCTAGCCTGAACAATGTGCTGGCACTCCCGATTCTTGGGCATCATGGAGGACTTCCTGATCTGTCGGCACTAAAAAGCAGGATGCAGTCTGAAGATACAAAGAGGCTGATGGAGAAGGTTATCCCAAAGGCGAATGCGTTTCTGCAGTCTAGGAGCCTGAGCCTATACATGCCGGAGTGGTTGAGCGATCCACTATCGTGCGAAATGTTTATGAGGATGCTGTTCTCCGCCCTAGTGGATGCCGACTGGCTGGATACTGAGTCACATTTCGATTCCGGTAAATCCCTGAAGCGGAGGAGTGCAAGCAGTCCACAAGAGTTATGGGAGATTTTCGATGCGAAACAGCGAAGTTTCATGCAGACCACAGGCAATGACTCGCTCGTGAATAGTATTCGCAGGGAGATATACGATTCGTGTATCAGTTCTGCTGACGGGCCGCAGGGCGTTTACAGGCTGACGGTTCCCACTGGCGGAGGCAAGACTCGATCCGGGATGGCGTTCGCACTCCGACATGCAGTTAAGCATGGGCTGGACAGGGTGATTTTCGCTATTCCGTATACCAGCATAATCGACCAGACCGCTGATGTCTACCGAGGCATATTCGGAGATGGGAATGTGCTGGAGCATCACTCGCAGATAGATTATCCGGAGAACATGAGCGAGGAAGAATCCGAGGCCGAATTACGCCGTCAACTGGCAGCGGAGAACTGGGATGCGCCGATTATCGTTACTACGACGGTCCAGCTCTTTGAGAGCCTGTTCGGGAACAAGACATCGCGATGCCGAAAACTCCACAATATAGCCCGCAGTGTGATAGTGCTGGATGAGGTCCAGACGCTCCCTGTCGGCTTGTTAACGCCGATATTGAACGTGCTGAAGGAACTGGCCGATCACTATGGGGTGACGGTGGTGCTCAGCACTGCCACACAGCCCGCGTTCTCCGGCGAGAGCCCCTACTTAAAGGGATTCAAGCCGGAGCCATTCGAGATAGTCCCTGATCCAGGCAGATACTTCGATGCACTCAAGAGGGTGGATTATGAGGTCGCAGACGAGCCATGGTCGTGGGAGAGAGTGGCGGATGAGATGCGGAAACACGATCAGGCACTGTGCGTGCTCAATTCCCGCAAGGATGCCCTGACGCTCTTCGGTGCCCTGGGCGATTCCAATGCGCTGCATTTGTCGACGCTGCTGTGCCCGGCACACCGGCGGGTAGTCCTGAGTGAGATCAGGCGAAGACTGAGCGAGGGTGAGCCATGCAGAGTGGTGTCCACGCAGGTAGTTGAAGCGGGAGTCGATTTGGACTTCCCAGTCGTACTCCGTGCGATGGGGCCGCTTGACAGGATTGTTCAGGCGGCTGGAAGATGTAACAGGGAGGGAATGCTTCCGGGGCTTGGAAAGGTCTTGATCTTTGAGCCGGAGGATGGGAGTATGCCAAAAGGTCCTTATGCTGCGGCAGTATCCGAGGCACGTATTATTCTTAGCGAGAGCGATGTCAATCTGCACGAGCCATCGGTGTTTGACAGATTCTTTCGCCGACTCTGGCAGGATTGTAATCTGGACACAGGCAAGATTCAGGAGAACCGCGAACGTCTGAATTACCGCTATGTGGGAGACACGTTCAAGATGATTGATGAAGCCACTGTGCCGATTGTAGTGAGATACGGTGATCCTGGGCCGATGCCTATACTTGATCGTATTCCGTTCAAGAATGGCGTATCACGGGAAGACTGGCGTCAGCTTCAATCTTATACAGTGAGCGTATTCCGGTACAGTTTCGACAAGTATATGAAAGAAGGACTTATCACTCAAGTTGCCGATGGATTGTATCTGTGGATCGGCTCATACGATGATTCTACAGGCATGATACCGGGTCTTCCTGATCCGGCTAATCTGATAGCTTAGAAGGAGGTAATGAATATGCACAATGGACCACCACTGCACGTTAAAGTGTGGGGAGACCTTGCCTGTTTTACCAGGCCGGAGATGAAGGTGGAGAGAGTTTCTTATCCGGTAATTACTCCATCTGCCGCAAGGGGCGTTCTGGAAGCGATATTCTGGAAGCCAGAATTTCAGTGGCGCATCAGGGAGATATGGGTGCTCAATCCAATTAAGCACTTTTCTATTCTGCGTAATGAGATCAACAGCCGCCAGAGCCATCGGTCAGCGACGAGTTGGGTTGACTCTGCTGATGGATACTATGCTGACGAAGACCGGGCCCAAAGGCACACGCTCGCCTTGCGGGATGTAGCTTACATCATCAAGGCAGACGCCTGTCCCAAAGACTCCAGTGAAGGCGCTTATGCGAAATACCGCGATCAATTCCGGAGGAGGGTGCAAAAGGGGCGGTGCATGCATCACCCGTATCTCGGCTGCCGGGAGTTTGCTGCTGATTTCTGCGAACCGGATGGGAGCGAGATACCTGTAGCACTGACTGACGACCTTGGCTTGATGCTTGGGGATATGGACTTTCGCCCGGATGGAACTGGAGAGCCGATGTTCTTTTCAGCCAAGCTTTTGAACGGCATACTCAGGGTCCCGAATGATCTGTACGATAGGAGGCCGGAGGTATGATGCTTCAGCGTCTGGTAGAGTTTGCAAACCGTATTCCTGCGGATAAGCAGGCACCCCCTATGTACGATCCGTTGAAGTTCAAGTGGCAGATCGAGCTGTCTGAGGATGGAGAGTTCAGGGGTATCACACCGCTCTCTGACGGCACGAAGAAAAAAATGGGCCTGACATTGTTGTCGCCGAACCGAAAGCGGGCGGGCATAACTCCGCCATCGCTCTTGCTGGCGGATAAGGCAAATTACGTGCTTGGGATTGGCGCGGAAAGCCCCAGCGAATCATGGCACTTCAACCAGTTCCTTAATCTGGTCAGCCGATGTGCTGATGAAACTGGAGAATCTACGGTAAATGCCGTACTCAAGTTTCTTAATACCCATGCTGACACCCCGATTGCGCTCTCAGGCGATGTGCTGCCGAGCGACCTGACTTGCTTTCGTGTAGGTGTTATTCGCCCTACAGACCTGTCTAGCGTACAGCGATTCTGGGTGGGTGAGAACCCATCCGGTGATGGTAACCCGATGCAGTGCCTCGTATGTGGACGTGTAGGGCCTGTGGATAGAGTATCGCCTGTCGCGATAAAGGGGCTTACCAGGATAGGCGGACAGTCGTCCGGCATGGCGTTGGTCTCCGCGAATAACGATGCGTTCTTATCCTATGGTGCAAAACAATCGTTGATTGCACCGACCTGTCGCAGGTGCGGAGAGGCATACGCCAAATCCATCAACTACATGCTCGATGTGGAACGCTACCGAGTATTCATTGGACCGACCGCCTTTTTGTTCTGGACTGCTGAAGAGAGCGAATTCAACCTAATTTCCTTTCTTTCCCAGCCACAGGAAGAGGATGTAAGGGAACTGATCGAATCTTATAGGCGAGGAACGCCCGTTAGTCTGCCAGATGTGGAAGCATTCTATGCGCTCACTCTTTCAGCATCGGCGAGCCGTGTGGTAGTTCGAGACTGGCTGGATACAACTCTCCCGATCGTGCAGGCCGATCTGAGGCGGTGGTTTATCTTGCAAAAGATTGTAGATACCGATGGCTCCTCCGGAAAGCCGTATGGAGTTTATGCGCTGGCGGCCTCGCTGTATCTTAAGCCGAACGATCAGATGGTGGCTAACGTTCCTATATCGCTCGTGAGATGTGCGGTGCATGGAGGGTCGCTGCCGGATTGGATATTGGCCCAGGCAATCGGTCGAAACAGGGCAGAGAATGGAGTAACACGGAGTAGAGCAGGGCTCATAAAGGCAGTGTTGTTATCACAACTGAACGACTACAAGGAGGATTACATGGAAAAACTGGATACGCAAATCACTTCTCCCGGATACCTTTGCGGTAGACTGCTCGCAGAACTTGAAGCAGCTCAGTATCAAGCTGTTCGGCCTAAAGCTACTCTGGTGGACAGGTACTATGGTGCGGCCTCTTCATCGCCTGCCATAGTGTTCGGGAATCTCATGAGAGGCCTTCAGGCTCACATGGCCAAGCTGAGGAAGGACAGGCCCGGTGTCTTCTATGCCATCGACACCAGAATTCAGGATATCATGGCAGACTTGGGTGAGTTCCCGAAAACATTGAACCTCAAGGAGCAAGCCCTTTTCTCTCTGGGTTACTACCATCAAAAAGCAGCTAACCGCGCATCAGCAATCGAACATAAGAATAACAACAAGATCGAGGAGGCAGAGTAAATGAATATCAACGATAGAATCACCAACCCAAAACTTCGCCATGATTTCCTGGTGCTTTTCGATGTCCAGGACGGCAACCCGAACGGCGATCCCGATGCAGGAAACATGCCCCGTGTCGACCCTGAGACCATGCAGGGCATCGTGTCCGATGTATGCATCAAGAGAAAAATCCGCGACTTTGTTGATCTGGCCAGGGGAGATGAAGGCACGTACAAAATCTATGTCCAGAACAAGGGAATTCCTCTAAATGATTTGCACGAGCGAGCATATACCGCTACAGGTAAGACACCCAGCGGAACAAAACAGAACAGGGACGACGTTCAAGTAGTCAGAAAATGGATGTGCGAGAACTTCTACGATATTCGCATGTTTGGCGCAGTTATGACCACGGGAGTAAATTGCGGCCAAGTTCGAGGTCCACTTCAATTGACCTTCGCACGCTCGATTGACCCTATCAGCCCAATGGATGTCTCCATTACGCGTGTGGCGATCACCAAACCTGGGGATGCACAGATGGTCAGCGGTGAGTCAGAGGATGAGAAGGGCAAAGGAAAGACCACCGAGATGGGTCGAAAGGCTATACTGCCGTATGGCCTGTATCTCAGCCGAGGATTCTTCTCTGCCAAGTTTGCAGAGGATACTGGTGTTTCCACTGAAGACATGGAACTATTCTGGAAGGCGCTGGTATCCATGTGGGATATGGATCATTCGGCGGCTCGCGGATTCATGAGCATTCGCGGACTGTATGTGTTTACACACGATGATTCTCTGGGCAACGCTCCTGCGCATCAACTGTTCGACCGCCTGAATGTATCCAGAAAGGCAGGTGTAGAGGCATCCAGGTCGTTCAGAGACTACGATGTCGCCATCGATGAGGAGAACATTCCCGAAGGCGTCACCCTCACACGGGTGATTGGCTAAGCCATGTCCGAATTGCCTGAAGATCAAATAGTGCTGGTATCGGCAATCGAGCACTTCAGCTACTGTCCGAGACAGTTCGCTCTCATACATATCGAAAAGGTCTTCGATGAGAATATCTTCACGCTTAGGGGAAGCCGGGCGCATGAGAGGACAGATACGCCGGAAGAGTGTCTGGAGGACGGAATTGTCGTTCAACGTGCCGTGCCCATATGGTCACAGCGACTGGGCCTGCAGGGCAAGACGGACGTTATCGAGTTTTGGCCGGATGGCACAGTGTATCCCGTGGAATACAAACATGGGCCTCGGAGGGAGAAACTGCACGATGCTCTCCAGCTTTGTGCCCAGGCGCTTTGTCTGGAAGAGATGCTGGACTTACCCATATGCAAGGGGGCAGTGTACCATCATACTTCCCACCGCCGTAGAGAGGTGGAGTTCACCGACGAGTTGAGAGACAGTACCATCGAGATCGTGCGGCAAATCCGGCAGATGCTGGTGGAAGGGGAACTTCCTCCTCCGGCAAACGATGCCCGCTGCCCGAACTGCTCGCTGGTAGATGCGTGCATGCCCGATGTCCTGAGTCAGATTGCTGGCATGGGGTCGCTGCCGAATATATTTGTTCCGATGGAGGATGCGGTATGAGCAGGGAACTGCTGAACACGCTCTTTGTTATGACTCAAGGGGCATACGTGCGTCTTGACGGCGATACCTTGCGAGTGGAATCCGAGGGCAAAACCATCTCTCAGGTTCCGGTTCACCATTTGGGAAGCGTAGTACTTTTCGGCCATGCCATGATCTCGCCGAACGCCCTTCACAGATGCGCGGAGGATGGCCGGAGTGTGACCTTCCTGGATATGAACGGCAGGTTCAAAGCTCGATTGGTTGGACCTGTGAGCGGAAACATCCTACTTCGGCAGGCGCAGTACGCGGCTCACGCGGATGAGAACGCCAGAACGGAAATCGCCAGGTGTATGGTAGCAGGGAAACTTCAGAACAGCAGATCGGTGCTGATGCGGGCATCGAGGGAATCTAAGTCGGACGAGCATATTCGCGCGCTGAATGCAGCCGTAACTCACATGGCAGGGCTCATTATCGTATTGTCACAGGTGGGGAACCTCGAAGAGATCAGGGGGTGCGAAGGCCAGGGAGCGGCCTGCTATTTCGGTGCTTTCGACACGATGATAGTCAGTCAGCGCACAGATTTCAAGTTCGATGGTCGAAACAGGCGGCCTCCGCGGGACAGGATGAACGCGCTGATCTCGTTCCTGTACGCACTTGTAGCGAACGACTGCCGGTCCGCATTGGAGGGGGTTGGTCTGGATCCACAGCTTGGGTTTCTTCACTCTCTTCGGTCCGGGCGGCCTGCTCTGGCGTTGGACTTGATGGAGGAATTCAGACCTGTGCTGGCAGATCGGCTGGCGCTGTCTATGGTCAATCTCAAGCAGATTAGGGCAGAACACTTTGACGAGAGACCGGGGCACTCCGTGATGTTGAACGATGACGGGAGAAAGGCTGTGCTGGTGGGATATCAGAAGCGCAAGCAGGAGGAGATTTCTCATCCGCTGCTCAAGACAAAGGCTCAAATTGGCCTGGTTCCGCACATTCAGGCCAGGGTTCTTGCGAGATGCCTCCGGGGCGAGATCGAGGCGTATCCTCCGTTTATGCCGAGATGAGCGCATGAGAAGTGATATATTGGTGAGTTACGATGTGAACACTCAGGACAAGGACGGGAGGCGCCGGCTAAGGAAAGTCGCGAAGACCTGTGAGGGGTGCGGCCAGCGTGTACAGCTTTCCGTGTTCGAGTGCACCGTAAGCGAGATGGAATTCGAGCGTCTGAGGGATCGGCTCGTAAGGATAATCAATCCGGAGTCGGACAGCCTGCGGATATACCATCTTCGTGGAAACAGAGAGAGCTATCTTGAAAGTTTCGGCAGGGATAGCTATGTGGACTTTGAGGAGCCGCTCATCGTTTAGCGCGAACCTCCAGCAATGCTTGTCCGAGCGTGTGGTTCGCGCACGTGATTGAGCGCGGAATTGCAGGAAACTAGGGTAAAACTGTCGAAATCAGATTGATATATTGCCGCTAAAAACGGCGAAAATGTGTGTCGGGGAGCCAATTTCCGACACAGTTGCACTGGCCCTTCGGGGTCAGTGAGGATTGAAACATAGTCACAAATAAGCGAGGCGAAATCTCCATGCATGTTGCACTGGCCCTTCGGGGTCAGTGAGGATTGAAACCAAAAGTAGACCTTGTTGGGAAGCGATGCGTTTTAGTTGCACTGGCCCTTCGGGGTCAGTGAGGATTGAAACCTGATCGTCCCATCCCTCGCCGTCCTCGATTTTGACGTTGCACTGGCCCTTCGGGGTCAGTGAGGATTGAAACTCGCACAGAGCTTGAACGTTATGAAACCTTGCGCATGTTGCACTGGCCCTTCGGGGTCAGTGAGGATTGAAACAGTTGGACATCGTAGAGCGAATCATCAACCGGTATGTTGCACTGGCCCTTCGGGGTCAGTGAGGATTGAAACCCTTGTCTTGACAGGTGACGACTGACGACCAGGATTGTTGCACTGGCCCTTCGGGGTCAGTGAGGATTGAAACTCTCTGACCTTGGTAGGCGCGTCTTTGCTGTCTGCGTTGCACTGGCCCTTCGGGGTCAGTGAGGATTGAAACTTGGCAGATAGGTACCGATACAGCCGCCCGTCCTGTGGTTGCACTGGCCCTTCGGGGTCAGTGAGGATTGAAACTCTGTCCCCTTTCTTAAAACTGAATGGCGGGACAGGTTGCACTGGCCCTTCGGGGTCAGTGAGGATTGAAACAGAAAGACCTCTGGCAGGGTATTCCTGTCATTTACAAGTTGCACTGGCCCTTCGGGGTCAGTGAGGATTGAAACTTTTTGTTATGGCGAGCAGCTGCATACCCGGCATGTTGCACTGGCCCTTCGGGGTCAGTGAGGATTGAAACCGGCTGGTCGGTGAGGGGTCTACCCTGCCAACGAGTTGCACTGGCCCTTCGGGGTCAGTGAGGATTGAAACACCAGAGACTTGGACGAGAAAGACAGAACAATCAGTGAGTTGCACTGGCCCTTCGGGGTCAGTGAGGATTGAAACAAGCGCACGGGCACGACCTCGTGATGGTCTCGGGCTCGTTGCACTGGCCCTTCGGGGTCAGTGAGGATTGAAACGCTGCTACACCGTTCACCGACCTTGTGTATGCCGAACGTTGCACTGGCCCTTCGGGGTCAGTGAGGATTGAAACAAGATGATTGTGTGTTGTACTACGACATGCAGGAGGTTGCACTGGCCCTTCGGGGTCAGTGAGGATTGAAACTCGGCGCAGTCTGCCAGTAGCACTTCTGCCGCGAGGAGTTGCACTGGCCCTTCGGGGTCAGTGAGGATTGAAACTAAGCATTATTTCGTCTCCCCTCCATACGTCTTGATATGTTGCACTGGCCCTTCGGGGTCAGTGAGGATTGAAACTCAAGAATTCCCTCAACGGCGTTGCTGGCGAGAGTTGCACTGGCCCTTCGGGGTCAGTGAGGATTGAAACTCTTGAAGTGGATCATATAATTCCCAGATCAAAAGGGTTGCACTGGCCCTTCGGGGTCAGTGAGGATTGAAACAATCAACTAGTCTATGGCAAAGAAGGCAAGTGGTGCGTTGCACTGGCCCTTCGGGGTCAGTGAGGATTGAAACGATGGATACCTCGATAACGTAGGAAGAATCCTCCTGGTTGCACTGGCCCTTCGGGGTCAGTGAGGATTGAAACTTATGCGCCCGGGCACATCTAAAACCAGAGAGATGCGTTGCACTGGCCCTTCGGGGTCAGTGAGGATTGAAACCGAACTCAAGCAACTGAAAACACAGATGGAGGAATCGTTGCACTGGCCCTTCGGGGTCAGTGAGGATTGAAACACGTAGGATAAGGAGGCGAAATGAGAACCGATGAGTTGCACTGGCCCTTCGGGGTCAGTGAGGATTGAAACAATAGCGACATTCGACAATCTACCATCGGCTCCAATAGGTTGCACTGGCCCTTCGGGGTCAGTGAGGATTGAAACACAGCAAACAAGGTAGAGTGCCCATACACGAGCGCCGTTGCACTGGCCCTTCGGGGTCAGTGAGGATTGAAACCTCGAACCCTTTAGATTTTGCGTTGCACGTCTTACGTTGCACTGGCCCTTCGGGGTCAGTGAGGATTGAAACTCATCCAGCGCCTTGACAATATCCACCTGCCTAATCGTTGCACTGGCCCTTCGGGGTCAGTGAGGATTGAAACTACTTTGGCGATAAGGTACTCCAAGTCAAGAACGAGTTGCACTGGCCCTTCGGGACCAGTGAGGATTGAAACGAGCACGTCGCTGATGTACACGCAACTGTTAGGCGTTGCGCTGGCCCTTCGTGGACAGTGGGGATTTAAACTGCATTGCGGTTATCTGCTGGGTCAAGGGTAGGGGTTGTGCTGGCCCCTAACGGACAGTGCAACCCCACTGCACGATTTTCTGATCCTAGTCGGTACGCTATTCTTTTCATCCATCCACTGTCGTCTTTCGAACCATAACCTCGGTTCTCTTACGCTTACCGTCCTTCACCTGGATCTCTACGTTTATCGCCCCGTACTGGATCCCAGCCGCCTGCACCAGCATATCGACCGCCTTCTCTTCAAGCGGCTCCAGTTTTTGTATTCCCTGCATCATTCCCCCAGTTCTATCCGTACACAATTTCTTTTACCTTAATTCCAAAGAAAGCTTCCATCAGCTTAATTCGGATATGATAGTCCCTCGCCGTCTTAGTCGCCCTGGACTTGACCTCCTCGACAACCGCCTGGCCGGTAGAGAGATCCACGTACCGAAAATCCGGCGTATATTCGCAGATCTTCACGCCGCCCAGCTCAAACACGTACGGATCCTTGACCTTCACAAGTTCGGTGATCTCGCCGGACATCTGCAGTAGCCGAAGAGTTTCATACCGGTCCAGTTCAGAGGCCGAATCGAACACAACGCCGTATTTCTCGATCTTCTTGTATCGATACCGCCCCGTACCCTGCTTCTTCCCAGCCTTTGACTCTGCCTTCTCCCACTTGGAGAGACATCGTTTCATGACCTTGCAGTCGCGCTTCATATCGACTGAGCAGGTATCCATGTCGAACTGGCCATAGCAGTCTGGCCTCATGACTTATCCCCATTCCGTTTCAGTATCCCCAGGATGCTCTCCTGGCTCTCCGCTTCCGATCTCTCCGCCCTGGCGCGTTCCTCGGCAGTAGGTTCGTCAGCATTGTCCGTGCGCTTCGGCAGGCGCCAACTAACCCAATAAGTCCCTTTACGCAATACTGCCGTCTCATTGAACTTCTGCAGTTCAGACGAATCGGAGAATATTCTCCTAACGGCCGACTCCGGCAGTGTGAACGCCGGTGATTCAAGCCTCACATAGAAGCCTTCCTCCCTCAGCATCTCCGCTTCGATGATCCCAAGCGGAAGGAGCATCGCGTAAAGCCCCTGCTCCTCGAACGCCTGCATCTGTCGGATGAGCCCGGGCAAACATTCCTCACGGAATAGTTGCAGCGCCTGCGCCCGATTGATGGTCGATCCTATGTAAAGCTTTTCGGCCTCGTTCAGCACACGCGTTTCATCTGTCACGACCGCAACCCCAATCGCCGCTGCATTGCATGAACTATAAGCCGGCGGCGATCCAAATCCCGCCTGTACAGGGAATTAGCAATCACCAAGAAGATCAGCCCTGCCAATACAACCGAACCAAGTATCCACCAAATCATTCTGTTCCCCCTTTCGCTTTTCGCTGCCCCCTGAGATGCGACCGGTAATCGATCGCTTCCTTGGGGATGCTTCTCCAATCGCAGAGCTGCTCCAGGCGGCTCCTGATCCGATTACGGCTAAGGTCGGCGCCCGCCCAGTCGAACGGGTTCTCGTTCATCGATACACACGTCGCCTTCCCCTGCCGGGCGGTCAGTAATATAAAGAGCCGTTCCATCGCCCACTCTGTGCTCTTGCAAGCCGCGATATCGTTCAGCACCAGGAGTGAAACGCGCTTCAAGTCCTCGAAGTAGTCGTAATCCTTCGGCTCATCCTTGCGGGTTCTGAACGGTCGAAGCCTCTCCATCATCACAGGCACCTCGACAGAGATCGCCGGGATCAGGAGCTTCAGTGAGACGTGATTCGCGATCGAGTTCAAAAGGTGACTCTTGCCGGTGCCGTTCTGCCAGCCGATCAGCATTAGTCCCCTATTCTCATGGCACTGGAAGTTCCAGGCGTACTGATAGCAGAAGTCGTAAATATCATTCATCGCCGGGTTATCCTCGTACCGCCAGGCGTCAAAGGTTTGGCGCTGAAACTCCGACTCGTTCATCTGCCAGCGGTCGCGGATCTCGTCAACAACGTATCGAGCCCTGAACCGGGATGCACTCCTCTCGCGCTCTTTGCGAGCTTCACGCTTGCAGGCGCATTCTCGGGGCATACGGCCGCGGAACTGGCCAGGATTGAACGGATCAGGCAGCAGGAAGGTCGAATCTTCACCGCATACCGGGCATACTGCGTCAGATTCTGGGATCGTCTGCCGGGTCAGTTCCTGTGCGTTGAGCATAGTTTTGCACTCCTTTCTGGTGATGTAACCTCAGCCCGTCGAACGAGCTGTAAAACGTTTGTATATCCCATCCATGGTTTGAGAAGTACGGCCGGCTATCCGAGAGGTACGTCTCATAAACTTCCATCACAAACTCCGGTCCATGCTTGTTCAGCAATCTTGCGAGGATCCCTCGATCTTTTTTCTCTGTCTGCGTTGGACAGGCGCCGAATCGATCGCGCCACAGCTGATGGCACTTCTGCAGTATCTGCTGCTGGGGTGGCGATCCATCCCTGATCGGTTTGCAAAGCGTGCATACTCTAGCTTTAGCTGGAGTATGTTCTTCTTTAATCCCTGGTTCTTCTTTGGGTAAAATTTCTTTACGTAAAGAATCTTTACTTTGAGAAGTTGGAAGTAAATTATCTTTACTATGAGAACTGTCTGAAAGTAAACTATCTTTACTTTCTGGATCGTCTGAAAGTTTAATTTCTTTACTTTGAGGTTGTGAAGATAAAGAATCTTTACTTTGAGAGTCACCCATCTGCAGGAGGCTTGTGGTGATCCGATAACATGAGCTTGTATGCTTCCTTCGTTCGGATTCTATCCAGCCCTCAGTTTCCAGAAAGTCCAGGGCGCTGCATACCGGCGGCCGCGTGTAGCCTGTCTCCCGTACTATGGTGTCCACGGATGGCCAGGATCTCTCACCGTCCCAGTGGCATGCTATGGCTATCAGGCAGGATAATGGAGCGCCTTTAAGCGTAGCTAACTTATCCCTCGTATCCACCATAAGTTTTACGTATATGCCTTGATCGGCCATATCCACTCCCTCAAAAACTCACCAGCGTCACTGATTTCATGCTATTCGTTAGCAAGCTGATAGCCGCAAAGTTGCTCAAGACGTCTGATCAGCCGCTTACGTGCCCTGCGACGCTGTGCTGACGCAGCAAGCCCCCAAAGAAGCAGCCCCGTCGCAACCAAACCGAGAATCCACCAGATCATTTAGTGCTCCTTTGCTGATTTAGAGAGAGCCCCGCGGGTTTGCAGCCAGACCTTTTTGGTCTTATCACTCGAGGCTCCCCTTTTCCCTCTGCGCACGCTCAGGAAACTTGACCATCCGCCTTGCCCTAGGCACCCGCAAATGCGAGTGATCGGATGGTTTAATCCCAGTCGTTTATTTTGTCCAGGTAGTTCTGCGCCTGGCGATCGCGCTTGACGTCGTATGGATCGCCGCTGGTTTCAGGAGGGCAGAGTATACCGCCGCAATCGAAGCAGTAGACTCTGCCTGCCCTGTGTAGTCGAATACGCGATGTATCGATCTCTTTGTTGCATCTGTCGCAGATCATTGTTCAAGATTCCTTTTCAGTGAATAGCAGCGCTTGCCAGGATGACCGCATTCCTGACTATCGAAAATATGATGAGACAAACAAACCCAACGGTGACGGCCATGCAAAGTCCCCTGCTCCCTCGTTCCGTGAGCAGGTAATCAGCGAGTGATTGAATATGCTTCATGTCAAAATCTTCCTTTCGGATCGAAGTGAGCGAAACCTCGACGTGCATCCTGTTCGGTGCCCTGCAGGCGGTGCTTTTCCATATCGGACATCGTATCCTGAACCGGGAGCATTTCCACCCCAGCGACCTTACAAGCGCATGGCAAGCATTTGTCATCGGGAGAAGGATCTCCGGCAGTCAGACGGGCACCACAGACGGCACAGAACCGATTCTTAACCCTAGTGGAGTCCATATCTGCCCGCCATCAGCACCCAGACCAACACGCCAAGGATGAGTACCACCGTCGCCAGACAACCACATGCCCAAACCATGACGCCTTTTTCAAGTTCCGCCAAATTCTCAGGCTGATCCGTATCCAGATCGTCCAGGTCTACGTCGGCCGGCGTGCACGTGGTGGTTCTTATCGGCTTGCTCATCGCAAATACTCCGGTACATCCTTCGTTGCATATTCATTTAACCACGCTATCAGCGTATCCCTGGCTATGAGTCGGCGCTGACCTTCCGGCAGCTTCACCGTTTTTATGTGGCCTGCGTAGATAAGCCGTTGCAGCGTGGATTCCGATATCCCTAGTAGCGCAGAGGCTTCCTTAACACTGTACGCCAACTTGGGATTGTCTCCCATCGACTCAGCGCTCTTTAGGACGGGCATCACCCTGGACTCGATCGCCCGCCGCAGTTCCATCTCAAGAATTGGGCTGAGCACCCGCAGTATGTCCTCGGTTATTGATTCGATTGTGTCTTTTGTTAATCTATCTGCATCCCGTTTCATGTTAATCACACCTCTCTTCTAGTCTTCAAAGGACCTAAGTGGTTGATTGATCGCCTTATAACTGCATACCTCACGAACGACATCTGAACTCCTCTGGATCTGTTATACCTAGCATTGCATCCAGCTTGGCTTTGTGTACCAGTATTCTGCTACCAAACTTAAATCCTGGAATCTCACCACATCTGACCGAATCATAAACCCTGTCTTTGCTTATACCAAGCAACTCGGCGGCCTGTGTGGCAGTATAGGTTTTGTGCTCCCTGTTCACGTGTAGTTCTCCTTTCTAAATCAATGTTGGTGCGTCTACCGGAACAAGTTGTCCAAATGACTGAATCCTGTATCCACTACGCTCTATTCGGGCATAAACAGTCGTGGCCCTCATCCCCTTTTCTGCTGCAAACTGTGCCACTGACATTCCGCATTTCAAAGCATTGTCTACCTCAACTAGAAACTCTTTTGTATATTTCTTACGTGCCATAATGATTCCCTCTCCATGTCCGCGTTTAACTTACGCTGTTTGTAGGTATTACTGACACGACGGTCAATAAAAATAGCCCTTTTGGGCTGCTGACACTAATTGTAAGTGTTGCTGACGGGTTTGTCAAGTGGTTGCAAGAAAATCTTTGTCTAATCTTTGGTATAATACTTACGCCTAACGTAAGTACCACTATTTTTATTGGAGAGTAATCGATGGATAAAAGAGAATGGCGCGGAAAAAGAATGAAGAAAGCACTTGATGTTTCAGGATATACATCTGAGCAGATAGCAATGAAATTGGGGGTCACAGGAGGTGCTGTAAGAGGCTGGACTACTGGCAGGCATTCCATTACTATAGACAATCTCGAAAACTTCGCACGCATAACTCACTACCCGCTCGCTTATTTTCTGCAAGAGGAATACGAATTGCCTGTTGATTTTTCGTCGAGACGAGAAATGATTGACCTTAAAGCAAGGATTGATGCAGCAATTGAAGGTACCAAACAAAATCTTCCAGAAGGTTATCGGATTGTAAAATCAACGGACGGCGTAAATGTCTGCATCGATGAAAATCTCAGCCCAGACCAAGAGACAATTGATAAAATGGCAGAATTGCAAATATACGGAGTCAATGCGGTAGAAGAAAAGAGACACGCATAGCATATGGGCTCCCTCCTATTACAACTATACTCTCAGAGGAAATTTATGTCAAATGTAGAGAAGCTGCATGTTAAAGATAGTACTGATACTATTATTTCAATAATTGGCATGCAAGTAAAGTAGAAAGCTGGAACTATGCAAGGATATATTCGACCAAGAAACGAAAAAAAGACCTGCTGGGAACTGTCATGGTATGATGGACATAAGCCGAATGGCAAGCCTGATCGAAAGTTTAAGAGCTTCAAAGGCTCTGAAAGGGAAGCACACAAGGAGCTTCGTCGTATTTTGTGTGAGATAGATAGAGGGGAATATATCACGCCATCTGATATGACGCTGACATCATATTTTGAGTATTGGATGGAGAGTACACGGACAAGTAGAAGTCTGCTTACAAATCAAGAATACGATAAAATCATAAACAAACATATTTGCCCGGCACTTGGAAAGTGGAAGATATCGCAAATCAAACCACTACATATCCAAGACTATTATACATATGCTTTACGAGCAAAAGATGACAATGGCAAAGGGTTATCCGCCCAGACTGTCTTGCATCACCACACACTAATCCATAAGGCATTACAGGACGCAGTAAAATGGCAAATAATTGCCCGGAATCCATCTGATTCCGTAGAATCTCCAAAGGTAATTCGCACAGAAAAGGCAATCTATACAAAAGAACAGATTAAGGCGTTCCTTGAAACGGCAAAAGGCACTGCATACTATCTACCAATTTTGCTCTGTATCGCGACTGGCATGAGGCGTAATGAGGTTTTGGCTTTATGGTGGTCCGACTACGATGCGGAGACAGGGTATATTTATCTAAATCGTGCGTTTGAGCAAACAAAGTCCGGCCTAATCTACAAGGAGCCGAAGACAGCCAAGAGCCGGCGTGCGATATGCTTGCCGCCAATGATCAGGAAGGATATTATGGTGCAGAAGGAACAACAGAAGATCAATCTCGCCAAATATGGCGAGAAGTATCATGATAGCGATCTTATTTGCACTCAAGCAAACGGCAAGCCTATAACGCCCCAATTGATGTCTAACGGATTCCATCGAATGTTAGACAAGGTAAAGATCGGTGATAAGGTGGGGTTGCCTCATACGCCATTCCATAATCTTCGGCACACACATGCGACCATTTTGTTTCAAGAAGGCATACATCCCAAAATAGTCCAGGAAAGGCTAGGTCATTCAAATATAGCTACTACACTAGATATATACTCTCACATGATACCCACCATGCAAAAGGATGCAGCCGATAAAATTGATGATTTTCTAAGCTGATATTTACGGCTTATGGCGGCAAACTAGCGGCAAAATAATATCCAGACAAAAATAAAAAGCCCGGAAATACTATATTTAGTATCTTCCGCGCTCAATTCATACTGTATTTGGAGGCGACGGGCGGGTTCGAACCGCCGCATAAAGGTTTTGCAGACCTCTCCCTTACCACTTGGGTACGTCGCCTCAGGCTGGAATAAAGAGTTAGATGAGGACTCTGAACTCTTTACGATTATAGCTGGAGCGGGAGACGAGATTCGAACTCGCGACAACCTGCTTGGGAAGCAGGTGCTCTACCGCTGAACTACTCCCGCAGTATACTGGTGGGCGATACTGGATTCGAACCAGTGACCCCTTCGGTGTGAACGAAGTGCTCTCCCACTGAGCCAATCGCCCAGTTCGTTGGTGGGGATGAAGAGATTTGAACTCTTACGGATTGCTCCACTGCCCCCTCAAGACAGCGCGTCTACCGATTCCGCCACATCCCCATATCAAACGAACCAAATTATACCACGCTGCGAGCCTGTTGTCAAGGTTTTTTGCCCGTTTTCGCGGCATAATGCTGAGATAAAACGGGGCACGAATGATATATATCCATGCCCCATTTTTGGTTTCACTTAGATCAGAACATGCCTGGCATTCCGCCACCCATTCCGCCCATGCCACCCATACCAGGTGCACCAGCAGGCATTGCAGGTTCCTTCTCAGGAATATCTGCGACAAGTGCCTCTGTGGTCAGAACCAGTGATGCTATGCTTGCTGCGTTCTGTAGAGCGCTGCGTGTGACCTTTGCAGGATCAACGATTCCAGCCTTGATCATATCTTCATATACGCCGGTCGCTGCATTGAAGCCTACTCCCTTATCCAGGGATTTGATCCTGTTCACTACTACAGAACCTTCCGCACCAGCGTTTATCGCGATCATTCTGGCAGGCTCTTCCAGAGCTCTCTTGACGATATTTACGCCAACCAGCTCCTCATCAGATCCCTCGATCGTATCTAACGCAGGAATAAGGTCTACCAATGTAACGCCGCCACCAGGGACAATCCCCTCTTCAACGGCTGCACGAGTTGCGGAGAGTGCATCCTCAATACGATGTTTCTTCTCCTTAAGCTCTGTCTCGGTTGCGGCACCCACCTGGATGACTGCAACGCCGCCAGAGAGCTTGGCAAGCCGTTCCTGGAGCTTCTCGCGATCGTAATCGGATTCCGTCTCCTCAATCTGCCGTCGAATCAAGGCTACTCGGCCCTGGATGTCCTGGGCGCTTCCCTTGCCTTCAACGATTGTAGAGTTCTCCTTGGTCACGACGACTCTCTTAGCCTGGCCAAGCATAGGAAGATCGATGTTCTCAAGCTTGATACCGAGGTCTTCCGTGACGAATCTGCCACCGGTGAGGATAGCGATATCTTCCATCATTGCCTTGCGTCTGTCACCGAATCCAGGTGCCTTGACTGCTACGGCATTGACTGTCCCGCGAAGCTTGTTGACAACCAGGGTCGCAAGCGCCTCGCCCTCGATATCCTCTGCGATGATCAGCATCGGGCGGCCTGTTCGAACAACCTTCTCCAGCACCGGGACAAGATCAGCGATTACCGATATCTTCTTTTCAAAGAGAAGGATGTATGGATCATCAAGAACTGCTTCCATTCTCTCAGGATCGGTTACCATATAAGGGGAGATATATCCCTTTTCGAACTGCATGCCTTCGACGACTTCAAGGTTTGTTGCGGTACCCTTCGATTCCTCTACGGTGATAACGCCATCCTTGCCGACCTTCTCCATCGCCTCTGCGATCAGATCGCCGATACCCTTGTCGTTTGCGGAGATCGATGCGACTTCCGCGACCTCGTTGTGGTTATCGACAGTCTTGCTAAGCAGCTTTATTTCTGCAACTGCAACGGCAACCGCTTTGTCGATACCCTTTTTGATGGCCATGGGGTTGGATCCGGCAGCTACGTTCCTGAGGCCTTCGCGAACGATTGCCTGTGCGAGAACAGTCGCTGTCGTGGTGCCGTCACCAGCAACATCGTTTGTCTTGGAAGCGACTTCGCGGACGAGCTGTGCGCCCATATTCTCAAATCGATCCTCGACCTCAATCTCTTTTGCGATGGTTACGCCATCGTTTGTGATGGTTGGTGAGCCGAATTTCTTCTGGATTACGACGTTTCGTCCTTTGGGTCCAAGTGTAACTTTAACAGCATCAGCCAGCGTGTTAACACCTCGCTCAAGCGCACGCCTGGCCTTCTCATCAAATTTTAATTCTTTTGCCATAAATCTTATCCTCCTAAGTTATTCGACGATCGATAGTACGTCATCCTGTCTGAGGATTACGTATTCTTCGCCGCCGACTTTCACTTCAGTGCCGCCGTATTTTGAGTAAATAATCTTATCGCCGACCTTCACATCCATGGCAACTTGTACGCCCGACTCCAGTGTTTTGCCAGGGCCTGCAGCAATTACAATACCCTCCTGAGGGCGCTCCTTAGCGGTATCAGGCAGAAGAATTCCACCTTTTGTGATTTCTTCAGCCGCAGTTGGCTTTATGACTATACGATCTCCAAGTGGTTTTAGCAACTTAAGTACACCTCCGTTATGCTAATATGGCGTTAGCACTCTACTGTAAAGAGTGCTAACGCCTTTATAATACAACATATTCTGTAGATATTGCAACTATTTTTCGGCCAGTTTAGGCTGAAAGAATGATACCTACAAAATCAGGAACTTTAAGAGCTGCTCCACCAACAAGCGCTCCATCGATATCGGACTGGCTCAGTAGCTCCTTCGCATTGCCGGGCTTCACGCTGCCGCCGTACTGTACGCGAACGCTGTCTGCCGCCGCAGCGCCGAAGATCAAGCCGACCGTGGATCGAATCATGCCACAGACTCGGTTGGCCTCAGGGGTGCTGCAGACCTCGCCGGTTCCGATTGCCCATACCGGCTCGTATGCGATGACCATCGCTGCTGCCTGCTCTGCGCTCAGTCCTGCAAGACCCTTCTCTACCTGAGCCTTGATAACATCGTCGGTCTGATCAGCTTTTCGCTCGGTGATTGTCTCACCACAGCACATAATCGGCTTCAGTCCGACTGCCAAGGCTGCATGAATTTTCTTGTTTACGCTCTCATCGGTCTCACCAAACTGCGACATTAGACCAGGAGTCATCCAGTCTTCTGCTACGCCGAACCGGCCGCGAGTCTCCGAATGGCCGATGATCACATAGGTGCAGCCGACATCGGTCAGCATAAGAGGTGCTATCTGACTTGTATATGCGCCCTTTTCTGCCCAGAATATGCCCTGTGCGCCCAGCTCGATGTTCGAGCCCTTTATGGCCTGTGCTACAGGATACAGTGCCGTATATGTAGGGCACACCAGAATTTCGGCATTTTTAACCCCTGCTACTTCGGGCTTGAGCTGGTTTACAAAATCCACAGCCTCGCCGACTGTCTTGTGCATTTTCCAGTTGCCCGCTATTATTGGTACACGCATGTGCTTATAATCTCCCGTTCTTACTTATCGTTTAATGCTATTACGCCTGGCAGAGCTTTTCCTTCGAGGAACTCGAGGGATGCTCCCCCACCAGTTGAAACGTGCGACATCTTATCTGCAAACCCCATCTGCTCAACAGCAGCAGCCGAATCGCCGCCACCAACGATGGTAACAGCCTTTGAATCGGCCATTGCCTGTGCGATTGCATTCGTGCCTGCTGCAAACAGCGGCATCTCAAATACGCCCATAGGGCCGTTCCAAACAACCGTTCCCGCTTCCATGATGTTCTTGCGGAACAGCTCTCTGGTTGCTGGGCCGATGTCGAGTGCCATCCAATCCGCAGGAATCTCTGAGATCGGAACTACCTTCGTTTCCGCGTCCGAGGCAAACTTATCGGCTATGACGACATCTACCGGAAGCTGGAAATTCTTGCCCCCGTCGGCTACCTTCTGTATGAGCGCCTTGCAAAGATCGATGCTGTTCTCATCAAGAAGCGACTGGCCAATCTCATAGCCCTTTGCTTTCAGGAAGGTGTAGGTCATACCGCCACCGACCAGGAGTACATCAACCTTATCAAGCAGGTTTTCAATTACAGGTATCTTGTCGGCAACTTTTGCACCACCCAGAATCGCCACGAATGGTCTCTCTGGATTGGTGAGAGCTTTTCCAAGATAGTCTATTTCTTTCTGCATCAGGAAGCCCGCTACAGCCGGAAGGTCGTGAGCTACGCCTTCAGTAGAAGCGTGTGCACGATGAGCTGTACCGAACGCGTCATTTACATAGATATCAGCTAGCGATGACAGCTTCTTCGCGAAGTCAGGATCGTTAGCTTCCTCTTCTTTATAAAATCTTACATTCTCAAGCAAGAGAACATCGCCGGGCTGCAAGGCATCAACCGCAGCATCGACATCCGGACCGATCACGTCATCGGCCTTTCTTACAGGCTTAGCCAGCAAATCTGCCAGGCGATGTGCGATGGGGTCCATCCTGAATTTCTCGTTGAAAGTGCCTTTTGGCCTGCCGAGATGGGAAACCAGGATAACCTTTGCACCTTGATCCATCAAGTACTGAATCGTTGGCAGTGCTGCTTTGATTCGCCTGTCATCCGTGATGTTGCCGTTCTCGTCCTGAGGAACATTGAAGTCCACACGAACGAGCACTCGCTTGCCGTTGACATCTATATCTTTTATGGTCTTCTTGTTCATGAGCTAGTTCCTCCCGTTGTATAAAGGGCCAGGTAAGCCACGCCATTACGCAGGTTTATCCCGGCCCTCTTTATGTTACTTATTCGTCATTGCGAACTAGGCTGTAATCCTAATAGATTAAAGACCCTTCTTTGCAATGAAGCTGATGAGGTCGGCTACGCGGTTTGAGTAACCCCACTCATTGTCATACCAGGAGAGTACCTTTACCATGTTGCCACCAAGAACCATGGTCGACTGGCCATCGACGATTGAGGAGCGAGCGTCGCCCTTGAAGTCGATGGATACAACTGGATCTTCGGTATAGCCAAGGTAGTTAGGCTTGCAGTCTGAGCCGGCCTTCAGAGCGGCATTGACTTCCTGCTCGGTAACTTCCTTCTCGAGTTCGACAACAAGGTCAACCAGCGAAACGGTTGATGTAGGAACTCGGAGGGAAAGACCGTGCATTTTACCCTTCAGCTCAGGAACAACAAGGGCGATAGCCTTTGCAGCACCAGTTGTTGTAGGGATAATGTTCATTGCAGCAGCACGCGATCTGCGCAGGTCCTTGTGAGCCTGATCCTGGACCTTCTGATCGTTGGTGTATGCATGAACAGTTGTCATGAAGCCCTTAGCGATACCGAATTTGTCCTGAAGGATCTTTGCTACTGGGCCGAGGCAGTTGGTTGTACAGGATGCGTTGGAGATGATAACGTCCTTTGCAGGATCGTAGGTCTCTTCGTTCACACCAAGAACGATTGTAACGTCTTCGTTCTTTGCAGGTGCTGTGATGATGACCTTCTTCACGCTGTCATGTACGTGAGCCTTCGCCTTGTTTGCGTCGGTGAAGATTCCGGTGCCTTCAATGACGATGTCTACGTTGTGGTTACCCCACGGAATGTTTGCCGGATCTTTTTCGGCATAGACGAAAATCTTCTTGCCGTTGATTACGATATCCTTGTCCTCAGCCTTTACTTCGCCGGGGAATACACCGTAATTTGTATCATACTTAAACAGATGCGCGTTGGTTTTTGCATCTACTAGATCGTTCAGTGCGACGACCTCAATCTCATTCGAGTATCTTTCCAGGATGGCGCGCAGTGAAAGACGGCCAATGCGCCCGAAACCGTTGATACCTACTCGTATTGCCACTAGATGTACCTCCTCATCGTACTCTTGTTTTCTAATCCCTAAATAACTCTGGGATTTCCTGCTAAAGATGCAGGAAACGCTTGTTGACCTAATAAGTGAGCCACAAACAGTCTTATTGTAACCCAGGGCAAAAACGCATGTCAAGGGCTAACTATCTGGGAAGGGATGATTTTTCCACTACAAGCCGAATAATCGCCTGTGCAAGGGTCTCAGGATCATGGCGCACCACATTGGTCTGGCTCATAAAATTCCCCAGAATCGGTCTATACCCCATTTCTCTGATCTTATCAACATCAGGGGCAACCAAATCTGCACCACCACGCTGATATTTTTCCAAAAGGTCCATAGACGGGATCCCTTTATTCACCAGAACATAGTTGAACAGGTTCTTACGACTGTGATCTATCAGCGCGCGAATATGGTCCGATGCAGCAAACTTGTCAGTCTCTCCGGGCTGGGTCATAACATTGCATACGTAGACTTTAACCGCGTTCGATTCTGCTATGGCATCGGCGACGCCTTCTACCAGAAGGTTCGGTATTATGCTGGTATAAACGCTGCCCGGCCCGATGATTATGGCGTTGGCTAATCTAATGGCATCAAGGGCTTCTGCAAGTGGCTTGGCATCTGATGGCGACAGTGATATTCGCTTGATCGCCGAGGGGTTTTCTACGATGCTGGTCTCTCCCTGCACGATGGAGCCATCGGCGAGTTCCGCCTCCAGTATCACATGCTGAAGTGTGGCCGGAAACACACGGCCACGGATGGCAAGAACCTTACTGGTCTCCTTAACCGCCTGCTCGAAATCGCCTGTGATGTCGGTCATAGCAGCTATCAGGAGGTTGCCGAATGAGTGACCCGTGAGGCCTTCCCCTGCATCCGCGAAACGGTGCTGAAACAGCTCGGTCATCAGAGTTTCCTCGTCAGCGAGGGCCACAAGACAGTTGCGAATATCACCCGGCGGCAAAACACCTAACTGGCGCTGGACCATGCCGGAACTGCCGCCATCGTCCGAGACCGTCACTATAGCGACGATATTGCTGGTGTATTCCTTCAGACCACGAAGCATCGTGGACAAGCCTGTGCCGCCCCCGATAACGACTATCCTATGCCCGTGAGCGAGATATCTGCGCTGAAATATCACATCGGCCAGATGGTCTTTTTTTGTAGGACTGATCACGCTCGCAATCGAATCGATTACCTGTCGTATACTTATGAAGATCAGGGTTAGACCAAGGATAATAATAATTGCAGAGACTGGTACATATACTTTAGGCTCAGACAGATTTACACTGCCGCTGGAATAAACGGCAACAAAGTGCGCAATACTGTTCAAATAATCAAACACGTTGACATTGGTAAGTAATGTAACCCCGGTAACAACCAGCAGCAATCCTAACGGGGTAAGCAGTAACCAACGCTTAACCCTCATTCCCGGATACAGCCATTTCAGGGTGCTTTTCAGGCGACTAATCGACATCTGTGACCTTTCCTGTTCTAGTTCTTGGCTTTAGCTACGTCTCTGTGCGAAACAATAGTACGGTATCCCTTATTCTTCAGCAGGTTACCAAGTTCGTTAGCAACAGTGACAGACCGGTGACGCCCACCAGTGCATCCGATGGCAATGTTCAAGTATGCCTTGCCCTCATTCTCATAGTGAGGCAGCGCAAAGTCGATCAAATCATACAGCTTTGTAATGAACTCCCCTGTCCGCTCATCATTCATAACGAATTCCTGTACAGGCTGATCCCGTCCATCGAACGGGCGCAGGTCGGGAATATAGTATGGGTTGATTAAAAATCTGACATCGAACACGAGGTCGGCGTCGAGGGGCAGGCCGTATTTGAATCCAAAGGAGGTCACCGTGATAATCAACCCGGCATCTGCACTATCTGCACCGAAATATGATACTATCTCGGCCTTAAGCCTCGCCGGGTCCAGCCCGGAGGTATCAATTATCTTATGGGCGATCTCTTTCATCCCTACGAGCAACTGGCGTTCATTCGCGATGCTGTCCAGGATTCCGAGACAATTGTTGAACAGTGGATGACGCCGTCTCGTCTCCTTGAAGCGTTGAACCAGAACTTCATCAGACGCATCAAGGAAGAGAATGCGAGCATTATCATATCCATCACAAAGCGCTGGAAATGTGTCCATCAACTCCTTGAACCGCTCGCCAGAGCGAGCATCAACTACCACAGCCATATTCATTTTGCCGTTCAACTCATGCCCGTACAGTTCGCGCAGGTTAGGGAGAAGGCTCGGTGGAAGATTATCGACGCAGAAATACCCCATATCCTCAAACGCCCTTATAGCGAGCGTCTTACCTGCGCCGGACATACCTGTAACTATAACTAATTGCATTGTTAATTACCTACCTCTTGGTCCAATCAGGCTGTTTGTCAGTCCTGAGATGACTCCCATTACTACGGAACCAAACAGTGCCGCAAGAAAACCCTCGACTCTAAAACCAGGAATCCAACCGCTACCCACCAGCCAAAACATAAGAACATTTATCACCAGTGTGAAAAGCCCTAATGTAAGACAAGTTAAAGGAAGGGTTAATACAATCACCAGTGGGCGAATCAGCGCGTTCACAATCGCCAGAACCACCACCGCAATCAATGCCGGCCCCACTCCCTTTAAAACAATGCCAACCCCTAGTGCGTGTGCCAAAAGTGCGGTAAGATACAGAGCGATGGCGCTTATCAACCATCGTGCCAGCAAACCTTTCATGTGTCACCGCCTGAATAGTTATTCGTTGACCTTCTCCATCGCAAGGAGCCTGATCTTCCAATTGATACCCGAGTTGAAGCCACCTAAACCGCCGTCAGCGCGAACCACTCGGTGACACGGCACGATTACAGGAATTGGATTTCGCCCGAGCGCCCCGCCGACAGCCCTTGCCGCGCCCGGTTTTCCTATTTTATCAGCTATCCACCCATAGGTTTGAACCTCGCCGTAACCGATAGATCGGGCAGCGTTCCATACATCAAGGTCGAAGGCACCCGCGTGCGCAGGTGCGATCTCGCACTCAAAATCGACACGCACGCCGGCAAAGTAGGATTGGATACCAGCCGCAATGCCGGAGAAATCCTGTTTAGATTCAACCGGTTCGCACGGAGAGTTCTGCACGAGATCTGCGATAACATCTGCCTTATCTTCCCGTGGCAGAAGGACCCTGGAAATCCTGCCATCACATCCGGCAATGCCGCCCCAACCAAGATCCGTCTCAAACAGAAAGAATAAAGAGCTCATTAGCTAACTCCATGGTATATTACAACTCATATTATGCTGATATGAGTCGTTTGTGATTCTTCGCCTAGAAGAGGAATACCTCCGTATCTATGCGAAACATGAGCATTATAACACGCATCGTTCGCAATCTGCACTATACGCATCGGCGGCAGGAATACTTGTCATAATGCAAACAATGCAATTATACCATAAAATTTCTAGTCTTCATAAGCAATTATAGATACCTCACCAATTATGCCTTGAGCACAATCGATATCAAGACTAGCTGGAGGATACTCGCCAATCCCCCTGAATTCTTTTGGCAGAGTTCCAGGATAATCGCAGTCAGTCCAAACGAGATTTGCGTAGTCATATACCTGCTTAAATGCAGTCTTAGTCTTGATTTTATATACAAGACACCACATTACTTTTTGTTTTGCTCTTCCAAGTGCGTGATCTTCATTTGAATCGCTAATTTCATTCTTAGGCTTATGGGCATTTTTATATGGCTGCCATAATAAATCCGTGCATACTTTTTCTGCAAGAATATAATTGCCACTATCAGCGGCAAAATGAGCACAAAACGCTCTAATCTCTGGGTTCATACTGCTTCCTAGCAACGTCTCAAGCAAATCCATATTCTGTTGGGTCTTGACAACCATCGACCGTCCGGTAGCTTTATCAACATCATAAAACAGTACGTCTAGCGCTCTTTTATCTCCATGCTTTACACTTTGTTCCAAAGGCGCTCTAAGTAAATCCCTTGATACACCAGCCCTGTACAAAGTAGCCATAGCCAATAACTGACTAGGTGATCCCTGATCATGGGCAACAACCTGAAGCACAGGTATCCATGAACTTGATACTATCCCAGCATTCTGAAACAGCCTGGTTACCATTTGATCAACATCCACGAGGTGTTCGTTGGTCAAAGATGTGAATATCCTTGCGGAAACGTCCGAATCCGGCACGAATGCCTTGTTCTCGATGCACACGCCATCAAAGTCCAGCTTTCCTGACGGTCTTTTTTTGATTTCTTTTTTTAATAATTCCAGAGTCTGTGCTTCGCTATCCGCAAGTTGTGCATCTCTTTGTTTCAATAATGCCATTGATTCTTTAAATCTCAACAAATCTGCTTCTGTCCTCTTGCACACGATTCCATCAATGTCGTCTAGATACTTGGCTAGCGCTCGATCATACTTTGTTGGTTTACTTCCTTTCGCTACAGGTACAGACTGTTGGGGTTTCCTGACTGGCCCAGCAGGGATCGCCTTTGCATACAGAACACCTGCAGTTATTAGAGTAAATAGTATGCCTGTCAGAAATATTGGGTTTATCTTACAGATATGCTTCATTTGTATTTCTCCTCAATTACTGTAGTATTCGTTCTCACTATCGGCGCCAATCTTAATCTTGAATAATCTATCTCTTCACACCTTATGGGACATTCGTGCAGAAGTCCCTGGCGGAAAAGGAGAGGGAGTTAGCGGTAAGCGATTGAGAGCCTTCATCAAGAGGTGGAATACCGCCGTAATCTATATGAAACGCAAGTATTATAACATGAAGTGTTCGCAGCCTGCACTATACAGAATGTTGAGCACCCTCAACAAATATGTACTGAGCATGTGACGCGACCAGTACTTGTTATGCCGCTTTTTTTCCTTCAAAACTGATCGCTCCGCGCAAATCATCCTTCGACATGTGTCGGCCCGATCGAATGAGCTCACGAGCCGCATCCATTTCTCCGTAGATGTTGCAGGCCATGACACCTTTTACCTTGCCATTGTCAAGGTAGTATACGATACCGGTGTTGTTTTCCTTGTGCCAGTCTCCAAAAGTCTCCAATCGAGAGCTAACATCACCGACCGCCTCGTATCCGAACTCGAACAAGTATGACCAGAAGTAGGGCATGTAGTTGTAGGGTTCATTTGCCCCCGCCATGTTCCGCCCGGCCTGTTTACCCTGGTTCAGTGAGTTATCCCAATGCTCTACACGGACTGTTTCACCGATAGCCGTATAGGGGAAGTATGCATTATCCCCAGCAGCGAAGATTGCGGGATCTGTCGTCCTTGTGTATCTATCCACGGCAACTCCATTTTCTACAGAAAGCCCGGCCTTTTCCGCAAGACCCGTTGCAGGCGAGATTCCAAGTCCGGCTATGACTATATCAGTCTCCAGCGATTCACCGTTCTTCGTATGCACCACATACTTGCCGCCATCCTCCTCGAACGCGAGCGGAACATCGCCAGACAGGATTCTCACACCACGTTCCCGGTAATGGTCCTGAACGGCACTACCAAGACCTTCGGGAAATACCCTTGAAACGAGGTATTTCTCGGGAAAAACCATAGTCACGTCCACTTTATTGATACACAATGCTGCTGCTATTTCGGACCCGATGAAGCCACCGCCAACTACTACCGCCGACTTTCCTTCCTTCGCATCTCGCCTGATACGCAGATAATCGTCGAGATACCGGTAGTAGCAGATGCTCCACAGATCCGCACCAGGAATGCTGAGCTTGCGAGGAATACCGCCCATGGCAAGAAGTAGTTTATCGTAGTGGTAAGCATTCCCCAGATGGTCAGTTATCGTTTGCGCGCCGGCATCAATACCTACTAGTTGCGTCCCAAGCTTAACTGTAACGTTGTTCGCCACAAAGAATGCGCTGTCATGGACAAAGACATCCTCGACCTTCTCATTTCCAAACCAGAGCTTCTTTGTCAAAGGAGGACGGTCATATGGCAGAACATCTTCATTGCCGACCAGAAGTATGGAACCATCCTTGTCAAGTTCCCTTATACCGCTTACCGCTGATACTCCGGCCAATCCCGCGCCGGCAATTATATATTTGTAAGCTTGAGCTAGCATTCTAAGCCTCCTTGATACCGGTTCTTTACATTGCTACTGTATTGCTCAGAATAGATGGGCCCCGTGCCCTCATAGGATGTGCACAGCACCATGAACAAGTCCTAGAGACCTAACTTCTTGACTGCGTGAACGGCGTCCGGATGGAATTCAGGCTATCATACCTTTGGCACGGCCGACCCTGCGCAAATAGTCATGCGCCTCCACAAAGTCAAGGAGATCCGAGAGCTTGGCAATTGCCAGACCAACCACGGTATCCGCCGCGCCATAGTACATCCATACTTCGTCGCCGCGCAGAATGGCTCCACAGGTGAACACTATGTTTGATACCTGACCGTGTCGTTCATACGGCATCTCAGGGGCAAACACCCATTCGGATGCACGCAAGAGAGTCTTTCGCGGGTCGTCTTTATCAAGTAGAGCCAGTCCGAGCCGGTATACAGGGTCCGCTCCCATCTGCTTGACGCCGTGGTATATGAGCAGCCATCCACGATCGGTAAGTATGGGCGGTGCACCCACGCCGATTCGCAAACCGTCCCACCAAGGACCGCCATGTACTGGAAACAGTATTCCAGGGTTGGTCCAATGTGCGACATCCTGGTCTGCAACGGCGTACCAGATCTCTTCCTGACCACCCGTCACAGGCCGATGGAGCATGATCCAATCGCCGCTAGGTAGTCGAGGCAGGACCGTGGCATCCTTGTTCGTTGGCGCAAGTACGATGCCCAAGCGCCTCACCACCTCGAAGTCAGATGTTTTTGCCAACGCAACCGCTGGACCGTGCCGCGAGTAGGCCGCATAAGCAATGAGCCACTCGTTTGGGCTCATCTGCGTCACTCGAGGGTCCTCACACCCCCATTCTTCATAAGGGTATTCAGGAAGATCGGGTGCCAGAAGCGGCTGATCCTCGATTCGCCAGTTGTCGACGCCGTTGGCACTTCTCGCCACGCGAATTTGCGATGTGCCCCGTTTCAGCTCGATTCGGAGTAGAAGCAAAACTTCGCCGTCTACTTCTGCGACACCAGGGTTAAGGACAGAGTTAGCCGATATGGGAAGGTCGTCCGGCGTAAGCAGAGGATTTTGCGCACAACGAGTAAAAGGCTTTTCATTCATTTTACAAAAATCCTTGCGATGCAATTTACGAAGTATCATCGTAGACATTACCCGTTTACGAGAAAACCAAATACACAGGCACAAGGAAATGCGGAGCTGATAAGGCAGTGGATTGCCGACGGTCGATTCTTGAGGAATAGTAGCAGATGTGTAACCGAGCTAGATCAGCTCTCTCGTAGCAGATGGCGTCATTAGGAAACGTCAGTACAGCCGTCTTGTTTCTTATGCGATCAATTTATTCGTCGGTGTGAAGTGCGTCGTACACGGCTTGCGCAGTCGATTTCGTCATACCGGGAACAGCGGTAAGTTCCTCGATTGACGCCTGTTTCACTCCCATGACCGACCCGAATTTTCGTACGAGAGCCTTTCGCCGCGCATCCCCTATCCCCGGCACTCCGTCCAAAATCGATTTCTTTGCCGCCTTGTCGCGCAGTTTCTGGTGGTAGGATAGGGCGAACCTGTGCGCCTCATCGCGGGTCCTCTGGAGGAGCCTGAGCGCACGTGAAGTCCTGGGAAGAAGGATGGGATGAGTGGATGCAGGTGTATACACTTCCTCGAGCCTTTTCGCGAGCGAAATAATCGGCAGGGAGCGACCGGCATCGGCCATCGCCTGGAGAGCCGAATGCAACTGGCCTTTTCCACCGTCGATAACTATGAGATCGGGCAGCACCTCGAATTTGGGATCGCCGGATGCCGACTGTACCAGTCTGCGCAGAATTACCTCGTGCATCATCCGGTAGTCATCGGGAGTGTCCCCGGTTCGAATCCTGAATCGCCGATACTGCGACTTGGCGGGCACTCCGCCCTCAAACACGACCATCGAACCGACTGATTCGATCCCCTGCGTATTCGAAATATCGTACGTTTCGATCCGGTGAGGAGTCTTTTCCATACCGAGCACTTCTCGCAGGTCCGACAAATCTTCGGCACTTTCGGTATCATCTTCCAGTTGGCGCTGATTTTCCCTTTGCGCCGCCATAATCGCATTTTCTGCAGCCATATCGACAAGTTTACGCTTGACACCTCGCTTAGGATGAATAATTGTTACCTTTGACCCGCGCTTAACCGAGAGCCAATTCTCGAGGATATCCTTCTCATCCGGTTCGTGCGACACAAGGAGCTCTTTGGCGACGTGCGTGGCATCGCGGTAGTATTGTTTGATAAACTCGTGAAGGCTGGTTTCTACACTCTCATCCGCCGTACCGTCGAGAAAGAAGTGATCCTGGCCCACCAGCTTGCCGGTACGCACAAAGAGCACCTGAACGCATGCTGAGGCGTACTCCTGGGTAATGGCGATTACATCCTGATCGGTCTCATCCGTGCTAATGACCCTCTGCCGCTCTGCAACTATGCGAACTGATTGAATCTGGTCTCGCAGTCGGGCAGCGCGCTCAAACTCCAGATTTTCCGAGGCCGCAAGCATCTCTCGCTCGAGGTGCTTCGCAAGGGAGTCCTGACGTCCTTCCAGAAACAGACACGTATCCTCAACCTGAGCTGCGTAGGCTTCTCGGGTGATGCTACCGGCGCACGGTGCATCGCACTGGCCGAGATGGTAATTGAGGCATGGGCGATCGTGATCAATGCCGGTAAGTTTCTTGTTGCAGCTTCGAGTATGGAAGACCTTGCGGATCAGGCGAAGGCTCTCTCTCATCGCGGTGGTATCCACATACGGGCCGAAGTACCTGTTGCCATCCTGCCTGCTCCGTCGAACAACGATAACTCGAGGAAACGGCTCGGCGGTAGTCACGCAGAGATACGGGTAATGCTTGTCGTCCCGAAGGCGAACGTTGTAGTGTGGCTTATACTTCTTGATGAGGTTGCACTCGAGCATCAGTGCTTCGAGTTCCGTATCGGTGACCAGCCAATCGAGATCTACGATCTTCGGCACCATGACCAGCGTCTTTGGGGATTGCGCTTGTCCCTTTTGAAAATAAGAACGCACCCTGTTACGCAGAGAGATCGCCTTACCGACGTAAATGACCTCTCCACGCTCATTCTTCATCAGATATACGCCCGGCTTATCTGGTAGATGCCGGAGTTTTTCTTGGACTGTCGTCTCCATATTTACTTGCGTCTGAGTTCAGACATGTAAGTTCCGTCCAATACTTTCCGCAGATACTGACCTGTGTACGATGCCTCGACTTGCGCAACTTCTTCGGGCGTGCCGGAAGCCACAATAGTACCACCGCCATCGCCGCCTTCGGGCCCGAGATCAAGGATATAATCGGCTGTCTTGATCACATCGAGATTGTGCTCGATGACGAGGACCGTATTCCCGGAATCCGTTAGCCTGTTCAGCACCTCAAGCAGCTTCTTGATATCAGAGAAGTGCAGACCTGTCGTTGGCTCATCAAGGATGTACAGAGTCCTGCCTGTACTCCGTTTGGAGAGCTCCGAGGCGAGCTTGACCCTCTGCGCCTCGCCACCGGACAATGTAGTTGCAGGCTGACCAAGCGTTATGTAATCCAGGCCAACGTCATGGATTGTCTGCAGTCGACGAGTAATGGTCGGGATATTCTTGAAGAACTCCAGCGCCGTCCCTACAGTCATATTCAGAACCTCTGAGATATTCTTCCCCTTGTACTTGATATCCAGAGTCTCCCTGTTATACCGTTTGCCTTTGCAGACCTCGCAGGGCACGTAGACATCGGGCAGGAAGTGCATCTCTATCTTTATGATCCCATCGCCTTTACATGCCTCACAGCGGCCGCCTTTGACGTTGAAACTGAATCTTCCGGGCCCATAGCCTCTAACCTTGGCGTCGGGAGTGGTGGAAAACAGCTCTCTAATGATATCAAACGTGCCGGTATACGTAGCCGGATTCGACCGGGGAGTTCGACCAATCGGTGACTGGTTGATATCAATCACCTTGTCGATGTGCTCGATGCCGGTTATTTCATCATGTTCTCCCCAGACGCCGTGCGTTCGGTGGAGTTGATACATGAGCCGAGGGAAGACTGTTTCCTGAATCAGAGTACTCTTGCCGGAGCCGGATACGCCTGTTATGCAAATGAACTTGCCAAGAGGGAATTCTACCGATATGTTTTTTAAGTTATGTTCACGCGCGCCCCGAATCCCTACGAACTTTCCGTTCCCTGGCCGACGGACGTTCGGAACGGGTATAGTATCTTTTCCGCTTATAAACTGACCGGTGAGTGATTCTTCTACAGCGATGATCTCTTCCAGCGTTCCCTGAGCCACAAGCCTGCCGCCATGCTCCCCTGCCCCAGGCCCGATATCGATTATATGATCGGCTGCAAGCATAGTCTCTTCGTCATGTTCTACCACAATGATCGTATTGCCGAGATCGCGCAGTCTTATCAGGGTATCGATAAGCCGCGTATTGTCTCTCTGATGCAGGCCTATGCTCGGCTCATCAAGAATGTAGATAACACCCATGAGGCCGGATCCGATCTGTGTTGCCAGCCTGATTCGCTGCGCCTCGCCGCCTGCCAGAGTGGCAGCACCCCTGTCCAGCGTCAGATAGTTCAATCCTACGTTCATCAGGAACCCAAGTCGCGTTCTGATCTCTTTGACTATCTGTTGCGCTATGGTTTGCTCACGCTTAGTAAAGTCGAGGTTCTCGAAGAATGCGTAGGCCTGCTGAATAGATCGTGCGCTAACCTGCGAAATATTCTCATCGTTGATTGTAATAGCAAGGCTCTCGGGCTTAAGCCTGTATCCGTTACACGAGGGACATTCCCTCGTGGACATGTACTTTTCGACTTCTTCTTTAATCATCTGTGACTGGGTCTCTTTGTATCGAGTATCCAGTAAGTCGATTATGCCATCGAATGCGGTTTCGAAGCGCCTGACACGGCCAAAGCGGTTCTTGAAGGTGACCAGCACCTTTCCGTCCGCGCCGTTCAGCAGCGCATCTCGCTGTTCTTCTGTGAGATCCTTGATCGGCGTCTTCGTCGAAAACTGCAATTTTTCGGCGACACCTGAGATCAGACTGAGGAAATATTCGCTTTGCGTTCGAGCCAGCGGCGCAATTCCGCCCTCATCTATCGACAGGTTCCAGTCAGGCAGAATAAGCGCCGGGTCCAGTTCCGTGTGCGTGCCCAGACCATGACAATCCGGGCATGCCCCGTATGGACTGTTGAAGGAGAAGTTTCTCGGTGCGATCTCCTCAAGACTGATGCCGCATTCCGTGCAGCCGTAATGCTCGGAGAAGATGAGTTCTTCGCCATCGATCACGCCCACGCCTACGACGCCCTTGCCCAGTTTGAGCGCGGATTCGATTGAATCGCCCAGCCGCTTCTCTATGCCTGGCTTTACGACAAGGCGGTCGACGATCACATCGATCCAGTGCTGTTTGTACCTGTCCATCTGAATGTCATCGGTGACTTCGTATATCTGCCCATCAACCCTTACTCTGACGTAGCCTTCCTTCTGGATATCGGTGAATACTTGCTTGTACTCACCCTTACGACCCTTGATTAACGGTGCCAGCACCTGGAATTTCGTTCCTTCCGGCATAGCCATGACAACATCGATCATCTGTTCTACCGTCTGCTGAGCAATTAGTCGTCCGCATTTAGGGCAGTGCGGCCTGCCGACTCTTGCATACATGAGGCGTAGATAATCGTAGATTTCGGTTACGGTACCGACGGTGGAACGCGGGTTACGAGTGGTGGATTTCTGGTCTATAGACACTGCGGGCGACAGCCCCTCGATATAATCGACATCCGGCTTGTCCATCTGGCCAAGGAACTGGCGAGCATAAGCGCTCAGGGATTCGACGTACCTGCGCTGTCCCTCTGCATAGATGGTGTCAAACGCCAGCGACGATTTCCCTGATCCGGAAATACCGGTGATTACTACCAGCTTGTCCCTTGGGATATCGAGGTTGATATTCTTTAAGTTGTTTTGTCGCGCTCCGCGAATTTTTATGTTTTCGGTCACCATTAGTGGTGGAGTCCTCTCCGTCACAATTTCTTGCGTAATTAGATGATTCTCAATGGTAAATTCTATCAGGCATTCGCACCGAAGTCAACGGAAATGGCCTGTATTTCAGGTAAGCAGTTAATTAATGCTCAGTTTTTATGGAACACTTGCATACGAAAACGGGTCGCCATACAAGGACGGCCCGTTTTGCATGTCACAAGTAAAATGATATTCCTACTTCTTAGGCAGCATCTTCTTAAGTCGCGAAATCTCGTCCCGCAACTCAGCCGCTTGTTCGAAATCGAGATCCTTTGCAGCACGCTTCATATCCCGTTCAAGATCAGCCATAACGAGCATGACCTGATCGAGCGGAGTATCGTCAGATACAGCGTGTTTCACCTTGTAGTAGGCCTTCGTCTCCGCGACCTTCTTGGATTCAATGATATCTCTGATGGATTTCTTGACAGACACAGGGGTAATCCCATGTTCCTCGTTGTACTCACGCTGCAACTGTCTGCGCCGGTTCGTCTCTGCGATCGCCCGCTGCATCGAGCCCGTCATTTTATCCGCATACATGATGACCAGTCCCTCGACGTGGCGCGCCGCTCGACCGATAGTCTGAACCAGCGCTGTCTCGGATCGAAGAAATCCCTCTTTGTCGGCATCGATTATGGCAACCAGAGAGACCTCCGGGAGGTCGAGCCCTTCCCTTAGCAGGTTGATCCCGACTATTGCGTCATAAACACCAAGCCTGAGGTCTCGAATGATCTCCGATCTATCCAGCGTATGTACATCCGAATGCAGATAATGGACCTTTATACCGATATCAAGCATATACTCAGTCAAATCTTCGGCCATTTTCTTAGTCAAAGTCGTAATAAGTACGCGCTCACCGTTTTTAGTCCTCTCCCTGACTTCATGAACCAGATCGTCGATCTGGCCGAGGGAAGGCCGCACCTCGATCGCAGGATCGATCAGTCCTGTAGGACGGATAATCTGCTCCACGACTTGCGCACTGTGTTCAAGCTCATACGGAGCAGGCGTAGCCGAAACGAAAGTCACCTGGTTTACGTGTTGCAGGAATTCCTCAAATCTGAGTGGCCGGTTGTCGATGGCAGATGGTAAACGGAAGCCAAAATCGACCAACGTCCGCTTTCGCGAGCGATCGCCGGCATACATTCCATTCAACTGGGGAATCGTCTGGTGAGACTCGTCGATGATTATGAGAAAATCATCCGGGAAATAGTCGAGCAGGCATGACGGCGGCTCGCCGGGGGCACGCCCATCCATTATCCGCGAGTAGTTTTCGATGCCGGAGCAATAACCGACCTCTTTCATCATCTCCATATCGTACCTGGTGCGCTGCTCGATTCGCTGAGCCTCAAGTAACTGGCCATTCCTGTTGAAATATTCCAGCCGATCCTTCAGCTCACCCTCGATATCTACAAGAGCACGCTCCATCATTTCGGGCGAGGTGACGAAGTGGCTGCCGGGAAAGACGGTGATTCGCTGCTCACGCGTTAATACCTCACCGGTGAGCTGATCCACTATGGTTATACGCTCGACGGTATCGCCGAAAAACTCAACCCTGATTACAATTTCCTCATCGGCTGGCTGAATCTCCAGAATATCGCCCTTAACCCTAAAGGTCGATCTCTTGAGCTCCATGTCATTCCTTGAGAACTGCATCTGTATAAGTTTGTGCAGGATTTCTTCGCGATCATATGCACCGTCCTCTACAAAAGTGATAGTGCTCTTCTTGTACTCCGCAGGAGACCCCAACCCGTAAATGCATGACACGCTCGCCACTATGATCACATCTCGGCGCTCAAGGACAGCCTGCGTAGCCGAGTGCCTGAGCCTGTCGATTTCGTCATTAATCGACGAGTCCTTCTCAATATACGTGTCTGACTGAGGGATATAGGCTTCAGGCTGATAATAATCGTAATAGCTGACGAAGTATTCCACGGCGTTGTTCGGAAAGAAATCCCTGAATTCTCCACATAACTGAGCAGCAAGTGTCTTGTTATGCGCGATAACCAGAGTCGGCTTCTGAACCTCTTGTATGACATTAGCCATCGTAAAAGTTTTGCCGGAACCAGTTGCCCCGAGGAGGGTCTGAAATCTATGGCCAGCCATTATGCCATCCGTCAATTGTCGTATGGCCTTGGGTTGATCACCCTTAGGCCCAAACGCTGAAACTATTTGAAAATCGCCCAATATATTCACCAACTCGTGCAAGTATGACAGACGCGCACATCTGTTCGTTCACAACCGTTATAATTATAGCATACACTGATATTATATATTAAAATTGAGTAGAACCCAATTCAAACATCAATTTGCCTTGCGATCTCGACCACGCGATGATCAGCTCACGGCTTCCAACCGACTTACCCACAGCCAATTCCAAATCGTTATACGGATCATAGCTGCCAAAACTATTGTAAGTCGATCTAACGCCAAGTCGCCAACCGGGAGCCACCATGTAACTGGCATCACCAAATATACTCGTGGAGGGATAGTCCAATCCATAAATGGCGTAAAGCGAAGCTCTCCATCGATTGTTGGGGTCCAATAGGAAGAGATTCCCCGAAAGACTCTGTCGGCCGACTGTCGAGTACAACAAATCCGTGCGATCTGCATACCGATAGCTGAGTTGAAAGCTGCTGACGCCAGATAACTTCCAGTTCACTATAGCGTTAGCATGGCCGGTAATGCCATTGCCAATTACGTCGCTCCATGCATAACCGAGGCCTGCAGTATACATCAGTGACATATTCTTACTGATGGGTAAAGGCTTCGAGCTTATATCGCCTTCTACGAATTGGGCAAGCTTTCCGGTCTGTGCCGATCCCGCTGAATAGACCGACCGCGTTGAAAGGGTATACTGCAAAGGCAGATTAAGCATAGGTTTGGGCCGTGACTGCAAAAACAGCGTACTGTTGAGGGAATCACTGCCGCTCTGCATCTTGTTTCCGGACAAGTTCAATCCCATGTTAAACGCATTGAAGGATTTGGAAAGATTGATGTTTCCATAAAGATCACTATGTTCGGGATAATCCAGATAGACATAAGCTTTGGTGGCATTACCCAAATTCTGTGTATGGGAGAAGGTAGCACCCCAATTGCCGCTAGTTATCTGGTTAAGGTCAAACTGCCCTTGGGCTGAATCGGTGGAATACTTCTGTCGCGCGCTAAGATACCAACCCGGATCCTGTCCGTACCAGCCCCAACCCGAGCTCTGGCCATGTCTAAGCAGGAGCGCGCCACTACTTGATGGAGTTAACGCATAGTACATTGGAAGGCTCAGCGTAGCGCCACCGTTACCGATTCCAACATATTGTTCTGCATCCGGCCCCGAATCAGTTAAGGGAAAAAGGTAATAAGGGAGCGAGAACATCAGTTTACCACCGATGTATAAGCTTGCATGTGTAAAGTTAATCTTCTGATTCAGGAAAACAGTAGCACTCTGCGCCTTAATGACCATTGCGCTCTCGGACAGATCGGCAAACTCGAAATCCGTCGCCGAATAATCCGTTTCACCGCTGCCAACTTCGGGAACGGGTTTAGAAAGATCTATGCGCAGCACTTTACCGTTATCCACTGAAAAGAACAGCCCCTTAGAGTTCATCAAGTCGCATGAGAACATGTTCCCTTGAGCAATTCCGGTGGAAGTGGATATCTTTAGCGGATGAGTACGATCTACTGCCTTTGCAACAAGGTGATTCTTGCTGATATCGATTTGTACATCGTGCGCCTCAAGTTCAAGGGATCGGTATTTGATCTTAACGTTGCCGACAGCATCGATAATTTTACTGTCCGCGCTGTACGCAAGGTAGTCGCCGGCCTCGATTGATATGTACTTCGGACCCAGATTTGCCGAACTGCCGGTACCAAATACAACGCTTGCCTGCGCCACAGCCGGACCTTCAACCCAGGTTGCCGTAACCGTGGATGTCCCAGGAATGCTGGAGCTGGTAAGATTGACTCTGGCAACACCCGAAGACGTGGTTCCAACAGCGTCTATAGACCCCTGTGACGCCGAAAAGCGAATCTCCGTACCATCAGGCACGGCGTGGCCATCCCTATCTCTCACCTGCGCACTGACTGTAGTCATGCTCTGACCATCGGCAGCAATAACATCCGGATTGGCAGAGAGATCTATGCTCCCTGCTCCCCTACTGGCGTGCGAAGAAGTAGAAATGGAGGTAACTGCAAACATACAAATTATTAGAAAGAATATTTTTATTCGCATATGTGATAATGGTACTCTACCGTAACATCTGAGTCAAGAATCTACTAAAGGTACACTTTCCGTTAATATAAAAAGGCCCGCGCTGAATAACAGCCCGGGCCTTGACTTACTCGATAATGTGATCGTCTACAAAGCCTAGCCTTTACCTAATGTTGAAGGTATAAACTCGACGATCAGTTTGTCGTATGCTTTACGAATCGCTGTAGTACAGAGTGCTGCCTCACTGCCATCATCATCAGGCATATGTAAACTGCGGCTGGTTACGCTGACAGTGTTCTTGACTTTTCCGGTACCTGCATCAATAAGTTGAAGCGTTGCACCTATTTCCAAGCGGCCTAACTCTGGTCGATAGTCATATCTGTCGATCGAACCGATAACTGCATAATCAGAGCCCACTGTGCTTGAGCACTTACCGGCAATATTGATTCCAGATACGGTAGTATCGATTGTCTTAGGTATTTCCACACTGCTTAGCGTTTTTTCGAAAATCGCTCTGCGGATGGAAATACTTCCAGCGTTGAACTTTACAGGCGTTACACGCGGGGAGGCAGACAGACCGGCAAACACCTGTGTGTTTAGATCCTCTGCGCACTTAGCCGCAAGGATGGCTTTATCCGGCGCAATGCTTTCGCTGGCAGCAAAAGGAAACACGAGCGCAGTAATCCTGCGAGTCTCACTATTCCCTGCCTGCGCCGATTGAGTTGCACAGCAAACCAATCGGCTGCATCCAATCGCCAGCATAATCACGCCTATTATGGCTTTTCTTTTCAACATATTATGTCTCCCCTACTGTATAAACTCTCTACTGTGCTGCTACGACTGGTATCGTCGGAGTCCAAGTCACAGAGTTTGAATACAGCCCTTCCTGGTAAAGCTGAGCACCATCAGAATCAAGCTTCCAATTGTAAACAGCCGAAACATAATAAGTATATGTCACGTTTGGAAGAACGCTGGATATAGTTCCAGTCCCATCCGCAAGTGCACCAGCCGTGTCAACGGTCTGATATGCGACAGAACTTGTATTGGCAGTGCCATCAGACTTAAGGCTCATGTACTCGGTATCGATCGTGGGGGCATTAGCATCCACAGATCCCACGATTATCTTACCATCCGGGCCCTGTCTCCAAATATGGTATTGAACAATTTTTCCTTGAGACGAAGGCGCCCAGTTGAGCACCAGGCTATCACCAGTCGCTGCAGGCGTACCCCTCAGAGGGATAGAATCACCAGAATCGCCGTTACCCTTGGAGAACAACGATACCAGGCCAGCCAATGCAACTAAACCCCAAAGCACTTTACTGGCACTCGTCATGCTTTGCTTAACCTGACTCTTTGTTCGCTGATCAGAAGACATCTCCTGATTGCTAGGCAACTGGTATACTGCCCGAACTCTGTCCTCAGGCCTTACACCCTGAATGGACTTGGTGACCGTAGCGTATGAATCGGAGTCACTAACTCTAGTAACTTTGATGCGACCGACGACTACTTCCTGGCTTGCATCTGCAACGCCGACTCGTCGGATGGCAATCATCTCCATACCGGGTTCCAATCCGCTTGAAGTACCCTTATTCAAGAGAACTTCACCAACGGCAGAATTACCTATAATGGTGGCTTCTGGAGTTGAAGTAGAGTTGATCGCCTCAACAGCTTTTCTTGTTGCATCGTCGATCGCTTCTGCAATCCAGTCGGTATCTCTTTCTCCGGTGTCGCCGATTCGATAATGGCTTGAGCCAGTAGCGACAGCACCGTTGACCCACTCACCGGTGGTCGTATCTAAAACCCGTACTGCAACACGAGCTTCTGCTCGTTTTTTCTCTTTGCTAACCTGTACGGCTATCACATCACCCGTAGCAATCCAGTCGGTTCCGATCTCCTGTCCGAGCCGCTGCAGCATAGCAGGATTGAGAATTGCGGATTTATACCCCAATTCTTCAGTCTTGGCCGTAACAGCGTCTGCACGAGCAGGATCGTACTTGCCCGAACGAGTAAGCTCCATTACCAGTGAATCGGTCGCCATAGTGCCGACCATCTGATCTGAAACTTTGCTGAGGTTGCGGAAATTCGTTACAGCAATCTTAACAATCTGCGTCTGCGCACTTGCAGGCGTTGGGATAAGCGCCGAGGCTACCATAGGCCCTATTAGTGCAGTAATGCATAACAGGCTTATCGAGCGAAGTCTAGAATATCCTTTGATTGATCTCACAAGTGTACTCCCCCCTCGGAGCGAAGTGTGACAGTCGCAGTCCACTTTCTGCTCCTTCATCAACTATGATTGAATTATAGCGGTTTAGAATAACGTCAGAATGCGTGGTGGATTACGGGTTACCAGAGGATTTGATAATAATACCTGCCTAAGGTTACCATAAAGTCACACCGTCTGAGCCAAACTTATGGATTGAATATATCAAGCCAAAGCCAAGCCAGCCCAATTATACCACGGTGCCTACTAGTACGCAAGAGCTTTTTGAATGGCATCCCAAACTTTGTTTATTTGTTTTTGCGTGTCGACCAGTGTCCCATCCGTATTTATCACCCAGTCTGCAAATTTGACTTTCTGAGATAATGGAAGTTGTGACTTTATTCGCTGCAAAGCCTCATCCCGACATATCCCATATCGTTTTACTAGACGATTTATCTGTGTCTCTTGTTCCGCTGTGACAACGATGACTTTATCTACTTTGCCGGTGAATGAGGTTTCTATTAGAAGTGGTATCTCAAGGATGAGCACCCCGTTTTCCGATCCTCGGAACCTTTCGGCCTCTTCAGCCAAATCTTGAAGCACATAGGGATGAATTATGGCTTCAAGGCGGATCTTTTTCTCGGAATCGCTGAAAACTATGGAACCGAGTTTCTTTCGGTCAATCGTTCCATCGCGATCGAATACGCCTTCACCAAATTCTTCTAATATCATGCGCCTGATGTCTTTACGATTCAGCAGATCGTGAACTATATCATCCGCGCTCAGCACTTTTGCGCCCAGATCGCTAAACATTTTGGCGACTGTGCTTTTCCCGGTGGCTATTCCACCTGTTAGCCCGATAACAATCGACCTGTTTATGAAAAAAGAGCCAGCCCGCGGGGAATCTTCTCTGCGGGCTGGCATTTTCTTATTTACATGTTCTGCGTCCATTACGAACTCCCCCAATTTGGATCATCCATTCGAAGCAGAACGGTATCATCTTTGTTAAGCGGTCTCGCCTGACTCGACTGAAGGAGCATCAACAGTTGTTTCTTCCGTTGATGCTGCAACTTCGGCTACGGGCGCCTCAACCACTACCGGCTCTACGATTTCTGGCGTCTCTGCCTCGGGCTGAGTACCAAAACCCATTTCCTGCAGTTTATCGCCGAACAAATCACCAAGGGTCATTCGTGACTCGTCTCTTGTATTGGATCTATATGACTGGTACTCTCTCTCTTCCTTATCTTCCTGAAGATGTCGAATACTCAAAGTCATCCGGCGCTCTTCCGGTCGAATATCGAGAACCTTAACCTGAACCTGATCGCCAACTGAGACAGCCTCTTCAGGCTTCTTTACTCTCTTCTGGCTGAGCTCAGAGTTCGGCACGATAGCCTCTATACCCTCTGCAAGCTGGACGAATGCGCCAAACGGAACCAGTCTCGATACTTTTCCGCCAACTACATCGCCAACCTTGTAGTGATCGCGAACGAAACTCCAAGGATCAGGAAGGATCTGCCTTAAACCGAGGGAAACTCGCCCGGCTTCAAGGTTAAGCTTGAGAATCATAACGTTCAGCTTCTGTCCAACCTTAACTACATCGGACGGATGGCTTATTCTTGTCCAGGATAACTCGCTGACGTGAAGGAGGCCATCTATGCCGCCAAGGTCAACGAATGCACCGTAATCGGTAATTCTACGAACAATACCTTCGTGGATATCGCCTTCTTTGAGGGCGGCCACAGTTGCTTCTCGCTGTTTGCTGCGCTCTTCCTCAACTGCCTGGCGATGTGAGAGGACGACTTTGCGGCGCTCACGGTCGACTTCAAGTACTTTTAACGGCAGTGACTGGCCAATGTACTTGTCCAGATTCTTTACGTTGCCGCTGCCGACGTGAGATGCCGGGACGAAACCTCGAATTCCAAGATCTACAACCAGACCACCCTTAACGCGGTCTGTAACCATAGCGGTCAGAGTCTTACCCTCTTGGAGAGTTTCCTGAACTCTTTCCCATGCCTTTTCGAAATCTGCACGCTTCTTTGAGAGCATGAGATTGCCCTCTGAGTTTTCGCGCTGCATTACATAAACGTCGATTCGATCACCTACCGAGACGACGTCTTCCATGGCCTGAACCGGGCCCATGGATAATTCGTTCGGTCGAATAATACCCTCTGATTTGGTGCCAACATCTACCAGCACCCCTTCTTTGTCTATATGAACGACCACACCGTTTACGACATCACCCTGTGATAGTTGTCTGAAAGTCTCGGAGTAGTCTACTTTTGCCCCGTCCGATGGCTTTGAAGAAGCCTCGGCATTTTCCAGCTCGGCCGTTGGGGATGCCTCACCTTGTGTTCCTTCGAATTCCATTGTCTCGTCTGTCATGACTAAACGCTCCTCTCTTTACCGGGTTTTGACTCGCAATTGAGCATTGCCAATACCCAGCTCGAGCAGCCGTGCTGCTCGTTCCGACTTTATTGGATGATGATTGTTTTAGCACCCAATTTTCAATTTATTTCAAGAATCTTGGTGCCTCTTCGGCAACAGAATCTCGATGTTGAATAGATAATCAACGCAGATGATTATAACACACTTGATCCAAATTCGCCAGTTTTTCTCTGGTGAGCCAACACCGGCTGAGGGATCTAAAATCGCTGAATTATCTGCCAGACGATTACATTTACAAATCTTCAGGCAGGTATTCCTCTGCTGATATTGGCTGTGCCGAACACCAGTCCCTGCCCGTTTTCACATCCACTTTGAGCGGAACATCAAGAGTACACGCGTTCTCCATTTCGTGCTTGACCAGCTGTATGATTCGGCGAACCTCCGACTCCGGCACATCGAAGACAAGCTCGTCGTGGACCTGCAGAATGAGCTTGGACTTGAAATCATTCATCGTCAGCTGTTTGTAGATACGGATCATAGCGATCTTCACGATGTCCGCCGCAGTCCCTTGTATCGGCATATTTACTGCGGCACGCTCTGCGAATTCCCGGAAATTGCGATTGGAGCTGTTCAGTTCCGGAATATAGCGCCGTCGCCCCATGATGCTCTCTACATAGCCTTTGGTCCTTGCGATTTCCAGAGTTTCAAGTTCAAATGCCTTTACCCCTGCATACTGTTTGAAGTAGCTGCTGATGTAGTGCTTTGCAACGGATGGAGGTATATTCAACTCACGGGAAAGCCCATAGTCACTCATGCCGTAGATTACAGCAAAGTTGACAGTCTTGGCCTGGCGACGCATATCAGACGTCACCTCGTCCTCAGGCACTTCGAATATCGTACTCGCGGTTCGCGTGTGGATATCCTTGTCGCCTCGATACGCAGCTATCAATTCAGGATCGTGCGTGATGTGCGCAAGTATGCGCAGCTCTATCTGAGAGTAATCTGCCGAAACCAGCACGTTCCCCGAAGATGCAACAAATGCCTTTCTAATCTCACGTCCGATCTCGGTTTTAATCGGGATGTTCTGAAGATTTGGCTCACTGCTCGATAGCCGACCTGTCGATGTAACAGCCTGGTTCAGGGAAGAATGGATTCGACCGGTATGCGGATTTATCAACTTAGGAAGCGAGTCCGAATAAGTGGACTTAAGCTTGGTCAGTTCCCTGTACTCAAGGATTTTGGCGACTATTTCGTGTGCAGGCGCCAGTGCTGCAAGTGTGTCAGCATCTGTCGAGTAGCCTGTCTTGGTCTTCTTGCTCGAAGGCAGACCAAGCTTCTCGAATAGGATCATCTGCAATTGCTTCGGAGAGCCTATGTTGAACTCGGTGCCCGCATGCACGTATATCTCACGCTCAATTTCGGCGATCCGAGCGCCGAGTCTGCCTGACAACTCGTGCAGCCAGCCCACATCCACCGAAACACCGTTAATTTCCATATCAGCCAGTACCGGCACCAGCGGCATCTCGACATCGTACATGAGATGCGCAAAGCCATCCGATTGGAGCTTTCCGTCAAGAATGGGCACAAGCCTAAAGACTGCATCAGCCCGTGCGCCGAATAGTTCATCAGGCGTCGATTCGTCTTCAAAACCGGGAAGCGTTCCCGTTTTCGTGCCATGAGATTGCAGCTCGATTCCGGCGTAATACGAAGCAACCTCTTCCAGGGAATGAGTGCCCCTCGTCGGATTTATCAGGTATGCTGCGAGCATCACATCGAAGGTTGGCCCTTTAATGTCGATCCCGGCACGCTTCGCGAGCTCCATCTCATACTTCAGGTTATGCCCGTACTTGCGAATTGAATCCGATTCCAGCAAAGAGCGAAGGCCGTCGAGGCTTACCGAGCTCTCGGCCCCCAGAGAAATGTAATAGGACTTTCCTATGGCGGCCGATATAGCTATTCCGACTGGTTCGGCTTCTACGCCGCGAGGGGTAGTTCCGTTTATCAGAATCGACATCTCGCCGCAGGAGCGTATCTCGGAGACCAGAAGGTCAATATCAGGATTACTTAGCGTCAAAGTTGGGACAGCTGTTTTTTCGGCTGGACCGGAGAACAGGTTAGGCTGACCAGACTCTTCTACGGGTTCAGGCAGTTTTTTCAGCAGAGTTCGGAATTCCAGTCGCTTGAAAAGCTCTCTAAGCCGATTGTCGTCCGGTTTTTTCAGCCTGCATGCATCAAGGTCAATATCAATCGGAACATCGGTGATTATTGTAGCCAACCATTTGGAGAGCTTGGCCTGTTCCGTACCATCGACCAGCTTCTTCTGCAGCCTGGCGTTTGTGATATCTTCGACGTGGCTCAACAGATTCTCGAGATTGCCGTACTCCGAGATCAGTTTTCGAGCAGTTATGTCGCCGATGCCTGCAACGCCTGGGATATTGTCCGATGCGTCACCTTTCAGCGCCTTGTAGTCGATGAGCTGCGAGGGTTTCAGTCCATACCGTGCTTCTACAGCCTGGTCATCATACACGACCGTCTCACTTACGCCCTTGACTGTGGTCATGACCTTCACTCTATCATTCACCAACTGAAGAGCGTCAAGATCGCCGGTCACAATTACTACGTCATAGCACTCTGACGATGCCTTCCGCGCAAGCGTGCCGATCACGTCGTCGGCTTCTACGCCCTCGACTTCCAGCATGGGGAGGTTGAAGGCATCTACAACTTCCCGGGCAAGAGGGCCCTGTGATTTCAGATCGTCAGGTGCCTTCTTCCTATGGGCTTTGTATTCCACATATTCTTCATGGCGGAAGGTCTTAACCGGTGCATCAAACGCAACTATCATAACATCGGGGGTCTCGGTCTCAAGGATACGAAGAATCATCATTGTGAAACCGTATACCGCGTTTGTCGGCTGATTCTCAAGGGTGGAAAAGTGCGGCAGTGCGAAGAATGCCCTGTACAGCAGACTATTACCGTCGATGAGTACTACTTTGCCCCTGCTATTACTGTTATTTTTCACTAAAAACATCCATTCTTGCGATTGACAACCATAGTCAATTCGACTATAATTACCGCAGTGCCGAAGTGGCGGAATTGGCAGACGCGCCGGTCTCAAAAACCGGTGGGGGTGACTCCATACCGGTTCGATCCCGGTCTTCGGCACCAACCCCTTATATGCCTACAGTATCATCCTCTTTTAAGCGGAAACTTGTTCTTTTCGAGGTTATTGTGCGACATCAAGTCTTGCCTACTATCTACCCGAAAATTGGCAAATACAGGCTATTGTTCTCGTACATCATTGCGCTTGCTACAATACTGGTTGCACACAAACCATTGCTGTTCTATGGCCTTATCTTCGTGGCACTCGGCGCGTTATTGCGACTCTGGGCTGCCGGTTATATAGTAAAACGCCGTGAATTAGCTACTGGCGGTCCTTACGCTTTTACACGAAACCCCCTCTATCTTGGAAGTTTTGTATCAGCACTCGGAAACGTGATCATGGTGCATAACTGGCCGCTGATGCTGGTGTTTCTGACTGGATTTGCCGTGTTCTACGGATGCACGATCAAGTCGGAGGAAGCGTTCCTCGAAAATGAATTCGGAGCGGAATTTGACAGATACAGGCAAACCGTTCCAGTATTTATCCCACGACGAATCGGTGTGTCATCCGGCTTCTCATGGAAACTGGCTCTGGCAAACGGCGAAATCAAGACTCTCATTTACACGGCGCTGATAGTATGCCTGCTGTTTCTGGCTGCTTACATAAGGTGATGCTTACACGTTACGGAGGAACATGTTTTCCTCGTCTACGAGGACCATATTTGGCTCGATGTCCTCATCCGTGAGCACAAACGCAACTATGATTACCTTATCGCCGGGATTACAAAGATGCGCTGCCGCACCGTTGATACAGATGGTTCCAGATCGCTTCGGAGCCGGTATGGCGTAAGTCTCGAATCTGTTGCCATTGTTGACGTTCCACACGTGAACGAGTTCGCCCTTCCTGATGTTGGAGCGCTCCATCAAATCCACGTCTATACTGATGCTGCCAACGTAATCCACGTTCGAATCGGTGACGGTGGCCCTGTGTATCTTACTTTTACATATATTCAGAAGCTGCATAAACTTCGATTCCTTACCCTTTTGTTTGTTTCGACTGGCATTAATGCCGCCAAACATCGTCTAAATTATACCAAAAAGTCGGGGTTCGGGCAAACCAGTTTGTGCGCGGCCTTGACATACCGACACTATGGTGTATGATTGAGTGTATATTACTGAATTATTTATATACAGAGAGGTGAATTCCAAATGGTAACAGCAATCGTTATGATGAATGCAGACAGGATGACGATCCCGGATACTGCGCAGCAACTGGCTGGTATAGAGGGCGTCGCGGAGGTCTATTCGGTCTCGGGCGAATACGATATCGTCGCAATCCTGCGCGTGCATGAATACGAGGAACTTGCACAACTGGTTACAGAGCATCTGCTCAAAATTCCAGCTATAACCCACACACAGACACTTATGGCATTCAGAACATACGGCAAGAGCGACATTGAGCACATCTTCGAGATCGGTGCGGATGAATAAGGTGAAGAGCCTACCACATCCTGCCTGCGCGGATTATCGAAATCATGAGCCAGACAGCGAAAATGAATGCTATCGCAAATCCCACTACGCCGATTAGCGGATAACCCATCCACGTCGGACCGACCTTCGATGAGAGTATCTGAGCAGAAGCAATTATAGTCGCAGACGAGATCAGCGCAAATGACAATCTGTTCGCTGATCGGTCTATATCGCGAACGGAGTTTTCCAAACCCTCATGTTTGAAGATAACTCTGAATGTTCCGTCCGCCATCCTGTCCAGAACTTCAGCTGTGCGATGTGGTGCTTCCAGCAGCAGGGTCTTCCATTGTATCAGGCTCTTCGAGATGTCAATCTTCAGCCTGTTCAGCGTAAACTCCTTCTGCATCGATTGAGATACGAAGGGACGAGCCTCCGCGGCAAGGTCGTAATCAGGATCGAGCATACGGTCTATGCCCTCTACCCCGATTATAACCTTAACCAACAGTCCAAGACTTGCCGGCAGCCTGATCCTGTGCCGGGCACTGATACGCAACGATCTTGCCAGCGCCTCGCCGATCTTCAACTCTCGCAAAGGCGCGCCATAGTACTGTCTGAGCAGCCTGTCTATGTCCAGCTTGAAGGCCTTCCGATCCAAATCAAGAGGAGCGGTTCCCATTGCAATCAGGATGTCGCTGAATGCTGCGGAATCTTCCTGCAGATACTCTTCAAGCAACATCGTCACGTATGCCTTCAATTCGTGGTCAAGCCGGCCCATCATCCCGCAATCCAGCAGGCCGATCACATTATTATCGAGCACCAGCAGGTTTCCAGGGTGCGGATCGGCGTGGAACAGGCCATCGACGAACACCATCTTGAGATACGCTCTGGAGAGATTTCGCGCGATCTCATGACGATTGCAACCATGATCTTCGATGGCTTTGAGATCGTTAATCTTTACACCGCAAATCCTCTCGGCAGTCAGCACTCTCGGTGTTGTGTACTTCCACACTATTTCGGCGACATGTACATACGCCACTTCATCGAAGTTTTCTCTCAGCGCGTCCCCGTTCCGGCCTTCTCTGGTATAATCAAGTTCCTGGTGAATGGTTATGGAGAACTCTTCCACCAGATCAGAAAAACCGTACACACGCAGCTTCTCAAAGTGCTGTTCCAGAAAATGCGCTATCCCGGCAAGGATTTCCAGGTCATTGTCTATTACCCTTCGGATATCGGGCCTCTGGACCTTCACGACGACCTTCATTCCATCCGGCAATACAGCAAGGTGTGTTTGGCCTAACGAGGCTGCACCGAGCGGTTCCTGATCGAATTCCTCAAAAACGCTCTCTACCGGCGCATTAAATTCCTCTTGTATGACTTTCCGAATTTGGCTAATCGTGATTGTCGGCGCCTGATCCTGCAGCTTTTCCAGGGCAACAATGTAATCAGGCGGAATCAGGTCCGGTCTCGTTGAGAGCACCTGCCCAAGTTTTACAAATGTAGGCCCAAGTTCTTCCAGTGTTTCCCTAACCTGGACAGGCGCAGGCGGTACACCTCTTCCATGCCCTCGAACATGGAAGAGGCCAGCCAGCCCAAGTGAAGAAAGGAGGCTCTGCCATCCATGTCGTGCGAGAATACGTCCGATCTCAACGTATCTCTCCAAATGTCGTCGTCTGCGTTCAAATAGCAAATGAATTCACCGAGTGCCGACAATGGCCCTAACCTTCCGTAGTCTCTGATTTCTGCTTCGATTGTTCCGTTGATAGATCGATGATTCGGCGTTCAAGGGCCTCAATGCGGCTTTCGAGCATGGCGATCTGGGCGCGATCAGCCAGACCCATGTCTTTCAGGATGTCGCGCACCTGGTTTCGTATACGCTCGTTCATGGAGCGGCCCTCTTCTTCCGCACGACTCGTGATCTCTTCGTATGTCTTTCTGCCTTCATCAGTGGTCATCTCGCCACGATTGACCATGTCATCGATAGACTGGCGCAGCTTGTCATACGATATCGCTGCTACGCCCATCCCGAAGAATGTTGCTTTCTTTATTTGATCAAGAATCTTGTCGCTTTGTTTTTGTACGTCCACTGCCCTGTTCCTTTCAATGTTTGTATTGACAGGTTTAATCTCGATGCCAGTTCACTCTCACCAGTTTGTCATCCTCAGACCACTTGTATTCGACTTCCCCATGGTAGGCTTTTTTGACTGCTCGGCCGATCTTTTGCGCGAGCTTCTCGTTGGTGGTCATGATGACAAGGTTTGACTCTGATGTCTCGATGTCCATCACCCGTTCGAGGGGATTGGTATCCATCGACTTTTCGTTTTCGCGCTTGATGATACTGACGAGGGAATCTTCGTGCGGCATCACAAAATCGCCGGAAAGCGTTACTATGCCGTTTGGCACCCTGTCCCTGATTTTCTGACACGCCGGACAGAGTGTATCAATAATTTGCTTGGCGTTTGCCAAATCTTCTGCAGCCTGGCGTTCAAGCTCCCAACGATGATTCGCGTACACCGAACGGCATTCTCTGCATACGGCCACTTCGCCCATGTCCAAATCCAGGATATAAGGGTCCCCGAAATTGGATACGTGGTTCCGAACGTTGACAGGATTCTCAATCGGGATGTTTCGCGGCCTTTGTGGTTGTTGCATAAGTTCTCCTTCCCCGGCTACTGCTACTATATTGCAGCCATTTACACTAGTGTTTGGTGTTGGCAGGCGGCTTAATGTTTCTTTTTACACTTTTGTACCCTGACAACATCATTGGGGAAACAAAACATATTAATGCAGTAAATGGAAGAGATGGAAAGAGCTACCAGTTCTTGTAGGCGTGTACAAGCCAGGCAATAAGAAGTATGAGTATAAATATGGCAAGAGCCGCTATTCTGCCAATTTCAGAGAGGAAACTGAGGAGCATGGAAACTATTGCGATGACACCCATCACCGCCGACCACAAGATCGCGAACTTCTTCAATCCGCCATTAATCAGCCATTTCTTGAGTTGACTGCTGGCGAGCAGATCTTCGGCGCAGGAGGCACACTGAGAGCGGCCCGGAGGATTGACTTCGCCGCATTTCGGACAAACGATGTTCTTTCGATTATCGCTGTCGCGTTCGCGAATGAAACATTTTAACCTATGCTCATATCGCAGTGCGTCCTGAGTATTTGGAGTGGCGAGTTCGGATAAAATTGATTGTTCTTCTATCGCCACAACCAGCCTGCCTTGCTCGTACAAAGCCTCTGCAAGTTGGGAACGTGCGGCCAGATTACGGGAATCAGCGGCTATCGCCAAACGAAAACGATCAGTGCGTTCGTCCAAGAAACTGCGATGACCGCGAACTTGCATCCGTCGGGCAAACTCTTCAAACGCCCAGACAAGTATTAATAAAAGTATGACAAGAAAAACCTTCGCGGTCCATGATGGAAATCGTATGAGCATCCACGCATACAAAAGCAGTCCACTGCCTATAACAGCGCAAGCGGCACCACTAATGTCTCCATCCACATACATGGACAGGACTTTGTATAATGCCATGCCAACGATTAACCCAGTAATAGCCCAGGAAATGACAGTACCAAACGCGCCACCATAATCCATATGAGACTCTCCTTAGGAACAAGGCTAGACTATTTAATCAATGCCTGAAACTGCCAATCTTTCTACCGTGAAACTGGTATCAATCATCGTGCTGGATGTAACGGCGCTTCCATTGTCGGCGGCAACAAGCATGGGATTTATACTGCCCTGCATGGACACAAGCTTGCCTGAATCTACGTCGAAAAGCACTTGAGCCTGCCCATACTGTTTCATCTGCTGCGCCGCAGACGAACGGCCCGACACGTCAGGAGCAATCGGTGTGCTCATGAGCTGCTTTATAGACGCTAACCGACCTTTCGCGTTCTGTGATATATTTTGAAGCATGAATCCCATCCTGATCACTGTTTTTGGACCTTTTGGAAATGGGATGTTATCACGCCACAAAGCACCGATCTTAACGGGCTGCGACGGAAGGATGGACATGAAAACTATCGATTCTACAGATGCAAAATCCAGCGACAAACGCCGTCCGTCCATATTGTATATTTTACCGTTTCTGGCAATCCTCACTGTTCGAGCGGGCGGTAACTGTGCATCAGGCATCAGTTTGCCATCCATTTTCAATGATGCAGACTCAGTCCCGACCTCTATTTGAGCAGAACCGTCCGGCAATATCGTATCGCACTTGATCTTCACAGATGAAGTAAGCTCGGCGTTTATCGGCGTCGGACCGGAAGCCCCTGTCCCAGTCTGCGTGCCAGACACACGAACAATCACTCGGTAATGATCAACATCTCCCGGGGTAAATTTGTAGGCCAGGTTAGTTAGCTGTGCATCCTGCGAGTACGCGTTCGCTGTGGTCACGAGAAATGCAGCGGCAAACAATCCTGTAAATGCAAGTAGTTTTCGTATCATAATGCACTAATTATACACGAGATGAGCAATTTGTCAAAATATCGAAATCGGCGTTTTAACTTGAGCTCATATTGGTAGAATATTACACAGAGGACAAACTTAGTCAAGGAGCAAGCATTTGGTTTATAAAATACTTGCAGTGGTTTTCACTATAGCAATCGCAATAGGCATGATGGTGCAGCACGCGATGACCAATGACCAGATTCGCAGTATTGCCGACGTCAAAGCCGGCGATACCAAGGGCGGCATCGTAACTCTGCATGGGACTGTTACGATGGCATCCGGCAACAGATTTCTCATATCGGATACCACCGGAAAGGTAGAATTGTCCACTTGCCCGCTCTGGTATAAACGCATTGATCTACATGAAGGTGATGACATCACGGTGAGTGGACAGGTTATGAATAGCCCATCGTGCCTGGCCAAGTGCGATTTTATGCTCAGCGTTTTCAAGATTTACCGTGGCGGAGAAATCATAGAGGTGAGACGGCGTCCAGGCAAGCCGCCATGGATCGGTTACAGGAGCTTCAATGATGACTCGGCTCGTTGATCGTGCCTCTGAACAAAGAAAGACTTGGTGGTATGCTGCACAACCGTCCCCTGTGAATCTGTCGCACGTATCTCCGCCATATGCTCACCAGCGGATAGTTCAGTCGTATTGATCTGGAATGAATACGGGGGATTGTTACTTATTCCTTTGAATTCGCCATCCAGATAATAACTTGCAAACTCAGTATTAGCCGAATCTGCCGTATCAAGACGAATGCTTATATTCGCCTTAACGATAGTTCCCTTTTTCTCAGCGTCTGCTTTCTTTGCCTCATATACCTTGCGGCTATACCCATCAAGTTCGGCCCGCACCCATCGTTCGTTCAGATCAGGGAATTTGATCCGTATATGGCTGACTGATCCTAAGCCACCAGGTAGTTTTGTTAATGCGTCTTCCGCCCTGCCTACAAGCGGCGGCAAAGATATCCAATCAGAACTCGAGGTCTTTACATCAACATAAAATGAGTTTGAGGAATCATCTGCAAGGCCTATATATCCACAGAAGAGCGGCGGAGCACCCTCCAACCACGCATCTCCGTCTTTCGCAGGCGCGACTACGAGCACCTCTCCGCCGTGTGGAACGTTCCGCGAGTGGCGTGATGGTTGAATCATGATTCCACCGCGCGTTTCGATGCCCGAGCCATCCCTTGCACCATGAGCAATCGGCGCCGTGGCGATCGTAATAACCCCTGTATGATTAGTGTTGATTCGCCCTGTGCCCGTATATCCAGTGGCATCGAACCGACCGACGCCCGTAACAGGACTTTCAACCTTGGCAACCACTTCACTGCCATCTTTGTAGACCGCCTGTACGCTCCCCCCTGCCCGGTTCTCTATCACGATCTGTTCCGGATATTTGACAGGAATTTGGACGACGATCAATAGAACATCGCCAACCGAAGGAACGTATCCCGCTGGCAGCGCAGCCAACCGGTTCCCAAGATCCAGAAACACCGGATTGCTGACAAACGGAGCCAGATTGCGAAAGATGCCTTCTCCAGTAGGAATATCAGTGTAAATCCCCGAAGAACCTGCAATATGTCCGCCAAAGCCTTTGGGGGTAGATGCAAATTCGCTGGGGATAATACTTATGATCTTCGAATCGACAGGCGCACACCCTTTACTGCCGGCAACCTTTATGCGAATACCATGCACGGCGGTCGCAGCGACTTTGCCAGGGTCGGCATACACGCTCGCGGCGAAACCTTCAATGCTCATTGTTGCAGCGACCCTCACTCGTCCGAGGTTCGAGTAAGTCAGTCCACCGTCAGCGCTTACCTGAATTGGCCCACCCACCGCATTCACGACTCGGATGCGGTACAATTCACGCATTCCGTCTGCAGCGGAGGTCGGCACAGCGCAAAGCAACATAAGTATTGCACTGCAGAAACAGAGCAGTCCTAATTTTGTTTTGATGTAGTTCGTCATGATTTTTCCAGGGTTTCGGCCAATGCCGGCCACCATCCGTATTCTTCCAGGTACACCAGATCGAAAAGCATTACGCCTGCAGTCTTGCGAAGAACCATTTCGACGGCATTCTGAAACTTCCCGGCATTTCCTTCATAATCTCGTAAGTAAAGGCTTCCAAAAACGGGGCTGGCATCGCACACGGCCGTATTCGACAGATCGCAGGCAGCCTCTACCGTAGCACCCGCCGACACTCCTTTGAGGCGCGCGTCGTCACAAGTCACATTCGCGTAGTAGCACCCTGTACAGATATAGTCGAAGAACTCAGCGTATCCTGTACTGTTGTACGCTGGCGTCATCCATGAATATCCGGGGTGGAAAGCGCTGCTTCCCCAGTTCACCCCAACATCGTAGTAGGAGTCGTACCAGGAGCCGACATACACTCCAACTTTAGCCTCCGGTCTGATTCCTCTGACCAGATTAACCGCGTCCTTCGCGAAATCGTGAATCTGCCACGCACGCCATTCGAGCCATTCTCGATAGTACTTGCCCGAGGTTGGTGGACGCCAGGGTGCGTCGTCTATAGTGAATATATCACCAGGCCATCGAACAACCTGCCCCAAATACTTCTCGAAGGCAGCCCTGCTCGATGCCCCAAAATCCGCTGATAGATTCGCGTAACGCATGCGGTCAAATGTTATGCCATCTATATCATACTTGAGCGCCAGCTCGCTGATAATTTGCAGTTCGTACGCGCGCGCCGGTCCCGTCGGGTTCACGAATAGACCCCATGATGGCACCTTCGAATCCTGTGCCAATCGGAATACAGGCTCTGACTTGAACTCTACCAGATCGCCCTCTTTAACATCAAGATTGGAACCGGTACTCGAAAGAACGAGGACGCAACCGTTCTCCGGGATGCACAACTCCGCTCCGCACACATGGACAACCGACTCGACGGTATGTTCGCGAATGACTATGTACAGTTTACCATCAACAGTGCTCAATGTCATGCCAAATTTGCGCGTATACAAGGTCGGCACGTCAGACAAAACCCAGGGATCTACATCATCAACTTTAACCAATACCCCTGAAATAGTGACGGTCCTTGAGACTTCGTACATCGTCGACTGCCACTCTCGGTGATCGAAGGCCGGACCACGGTTCAGCTGGCGGTTGCCCTCCGAAAACACATTGATCGCTGCGTGAATGCTGATGCCGTTAGCATGACCTTCGCGTATCATAGCATCCAGCAGGTCGAATGATTCAGGAAAGCGCACGCCGTCTATATCACCAAGCCTGGGAGCGAGATCACTCATATAGAGGACTTCACCGATCAAGGGCTTTACGTCCACTATGAGAGTATCGATCTTGGCATGATTTGCCTTCAGAACGACGTCACGCACCCCCTCGAGGGTCGACAATCGGCCGGCGTTGGCTTCGGCATCACACCACAGCAATCTACTATTTACCGATGTTTCATTCACGGCAGTGTAGTCTCCATATCAACAGGGTTATTTGGCGCTGCCTGTCATCCCAGCCGCAGATACCGGACGAATGATAATTGTGGCGGGGTAGAATGAGCCGGACAGAGGCATAGTACGGATAGATACGATCCTGCTTTTTTCCGCCGGGACCGTCACCCGACCTATAACTTCCTCGTTCGGCTGCTTAATAAATTTCGCTTTGGCGATGCTGTCATCCACGAAGAAGACTCCGCTTGCCGTTCCTGCGGTAGCCTCGAATGCGATCTCCATCTTGCAGGCTGTAGGAGTTGGATTCTCCAATGTCGCTGAGATCTCATAGATCACGCCATAATTTCCGTATAAATACTGATTCAGAGCCGCATGCTTTAGCGGCAGATCGCCTATTCGCTGAAACATCCACGGCCCACCCAATTTGTATGAAACATTCAGCTTCCTAGTTGGTTTCGGGAACACTGCATCAGACAGCGTTATGTCCGATTGAGCCAACTCACCGGTTGACATCGTCATTTCCGGCTGGTCCTCCACAATACGCTGGTCTTCAGGCCGCGCGATAACTCTTACCAACAACGGTTGTCCGGATAGCTGATGTAGCTCCAACACGCCGCTGGCAGAATATAGATTGCTCAGCGACTGGCTTACGATTACCCGCCTGCTATGGGCAGGCACATCCACAACTCGACCCGCTCCGTTTCTGAGATTAACGAGGAACCCCAGACCTGCTTTGTATCCTACATCCCAAGTATCAATCATAGGATTTGATATACCAGTGATGGTATGCACAGTAGCCGGTGAATCAGATGTGTTCAGAAGATCGATTACAAAGCCAATTGTCTTACCGACGGCGTTCTGATGGTGGTATAACAGCCTGGTCGCCGTATCAGTTGGCGTAAGTTTCCCCGCGAACAGCGTCTGGTACTTGACGAATCGCTCTGGATTGTTGCTGTACATTATCTGCGCCGGATCGTTTACCGATAGCGCCTGGTTCTCTAGATTTACAGGGACAACCAGTTTGGCAGGTATGTAATCCGTCCCAGTCGTCTGGATCGTCACAGTGACGGGCGTTGACTTACCGGGAGACGGCGCACGTACACCATGCGGAATATCGATTGAGCGTATGGTCGCCCCTGCTGATAGAGTCACCGTCTGGCATGCAGCCTCTGATACCGCCTGTGATATGACATCGTGCGGTATATCGTTACCTGTAACAATCGCACGCTGAGTATCAGAACTCGAATAAGCAGCATATTTTCGTACTGAAACCTGTACCTGTTCCGTATACTCGCCGCATCTGACATTGATCGTGGCATCGCCGGTCGAGACTCCACTTACGGTAAGTACACCGGGCGTAGTCAACGAATCCACCGCTATGCATGTCCCGACAACCTCAATTTGCACTGGATCGGCAAGGAGTGATTCTACAACCGTTGTTCTGGTCTCTCCAAGTGGCACCAGCAGAGTTTTTGGAGTCACGCCCAGAGGCGGCATCATAAGGAGGCTGCGCAAATTTCTGGCCCAGTCGTCGGCAAGTTTGTCAGCTGGAACTTTGTGTGCAAGCGCCTCTGCAGGAGTCACAATAGTCAATATGGCGTCCTGTGCAACCACTCGATTACTGTTCCCAACTTTCTTCCATCTGATAGATTTGGGGTCGACTCCGGCACCCAGCATATCCGTGAGGCGCGTCGACGTTATCGTTGCGCGTTCAGACGGGCTCAGATTTCGCATTGGAGTCAGGATCTCCATCGCCCGGCGACCGTTAACGAGCACAAACGAAGACTGACCTTTTCTTGATTCCACGCTGATTTGAGGAGTGAATTTGGCCAGTGACTGATTAATAGACATACCCATCAAAATAATACAAATAAGCAACGAACATGGAAATTTACGCGAATACTGCATACTAACTTATTACAACCTTCCGAACATTTTGTCCAATTCTCGATTTGAAAGACTCACGACTATCGGCCGTCCGTGCGGACACAGATACGGATTATTAGTCTGGCGAAGCTCGGATATCAGGAGAGCCATCTCGTCAAGCGATAACCGATCGCCAGCTTTCACTGCCATCTTGCACGCCGTTGTCGTAATCAGCGCCTCTCGATGGACCATCAGACGACGAGTGAGCGTAAGCTCAGTTAATTCCCCTATGGTATCTCGAAGGATACCCTCATAGTTCTTCTCCGCTATGAGCGCCGGCACCGTGCGGACAATAAACGCATCCTTACCGAAGGATTCTATCTCAAACCCCAGCGATTGCAGATCTGGGAGTTTGTTTTCAAGCACCATCGATTCCCTGCGGCCAAGCTCAAGGGTCAACGGAATCATCAATCGCTGGACCTGCTTATCCTCAGAAGTATTCATCAGTCGCTCAAAGAGTATTCGCTCATGGGCGACATGCTGATCGATCAGCAGGATGCCGCGCGGAGTCTGTGCAACTATGTACATGTTTCTGGCCTGAGCTAATACAATTGCATCCGCCAGCAAATCCGTCTGATCGGCTTGCGACAGATCGGATCTCGGCATTTCTCCCGGCGAGGGTGATGGCTGCGTGTGCGCTGGGACGTCCGAATCCCGGCCAAGTTTCGCCGCAAGCGCGCCTCGGAACGCATCAAGATCGAGGGTGCTGGTCTTTCCCTGTATGAACGCCGGCCGTTGTGGCTGAGAGAAACTTGGACGCTGAATTTCAGCCGCGGGTGGAAGAAAATCATCGCCGGTTGGCGCCACCTGTGATGACGAGAGCGCGTCTCTGACGGCGGTGGAGAGAAGGTTATGCACCTCCCACTCCTTCACGAATTTGACCTCGATCTTTGTTGGATGCACGTTGACATCCACCAGCGACGGATCAACCTCTATGAATCCGACAAATAGAGGGAATCGTCCTTGTGGAAGAATACCCTTATAGGCATCATCAAGTGCATGAATCAAGTTGCGATTGCGCACGAATCTGCGGTTGACGTAAAACATCTGGCCTGCGCGAGTCGCCTTAGAATATGAAGGTTTAGATACAAAGCCCTGTACCGTATACGGCCCCGACTGTCCGCTTATAGGCACTATACCTTCGGCGGCGTCTCGGCCAAAGACCGTGAGGACGGCATCCTGAAGTCGATCTGACCCGTTTGCCTTGAATACCGTACGGTCGTTATGTATCAGGGTTATATTTGTCTCACAGTGAGAGATGGCATATCTATTCACCAATTCCAGAATATGCCCGAGCTCCGTCTGGGCGGTCTTCAGAAACTTCTGGCGTGCAGGGACGTTATGGAACAAGTCACATATTGTTATCGAGGTGCCTACGGGGCAGCCTGCGTCCGAAACATCCGTGATCTCGCCACCAACACAGATGACCTGTGTGCCTACCGGGTCGCACTCTCGGCGGGTGACAATCTCCATACGAGAGATCGACGAGATACTCGGAAGTGCCTCACCCCTGAATCCAAGAGACATGATCGCAAACAGATCGTCCGCCGAACTGATCTTGGAAGTAGCGTGCCGTCGGAGAGCGAGGGCGGCATCGTCGCGAGACATACCGATTCCGTTATCGATTATGCGTATGAGTCGTTTTCCGCCATCAGCGAGTTCTATCTTTATCTCGTTGGCCTGTGCATCGAGGGCATTCTCGATCAGCTCTTTTACGACAGAGGCCGGGCGCTCGACGACTTCACCGGCAGCAATTTTGTTGGCCGTGATATCATCCAACACTTTGATGATCGATTTTATTTTCGCGTCTTCCATTCACATACCCTTGGGAGCCCGTCGAACCCCACTCAATTCTTCTTAAGCTTGTTTTGCAAATCGTAAAGTTTTGTCAGCGCCTCGATCGGCGTCATGGTTCCGACATCAATTTTATCGAGCTCTATCAGCACCGGATGAGGCTCGCTTTCGAAGAGTGTCAGTTGAACCTTTTCGGTCTTCGCGATCTTCGCGTCACGCCTGGACACGCCTTTATTGGAGTCACTGCTCTCAAGCTGCCACAGCACTTCCTTTGCTCGCTCGATAACCGATTCAGGAAGCCCTGCCAGTTTTGCCACCTGTATGCCATAGCTCTTATCGGTGCCGCCCGGCATTATCTTGCGCAACCAGATCACACGCTCATCATCTTCCTTTACCGCAATGCGATAATTCTTAACACCGGAAATCGTTCCTGCAAGTTCGTTCAGGTGATGGTAGTGCGTCGCGAACAGCGTCTTAGCGCCGATCTGCCCTATGTGTTCCGCCACTGCCCACGCTATCGAAAGTCCGTCGAACGTGCTCGTCCCCCGACCAATCTCATCAAGGACGATCAGACTACGATCGGTTGCATTGTTCAGGATATTGGCGGTCTCATTCATCTCGACCATGAATGTGCTCTGTCCTGAGTACAGTTCGTCGTGTGCGCCGACGCGGGTGAATATTCGATCGACTATGCCTACCCTCGCCGAATCTGCGGGCACGAAACTCCCGATCTGCGCCATCAGGACTATCAGCGCAACCTGCCGAAGATAAGTCGACTTTCCGGCCATGTTCGGTCCGGTAATTATCAGAAGCTGATTCTCTTCGCAGTCGAGGTGACTATCGTTCGGCACGAAAAGCTCACCGGTTTGCAATCGCTCGACTACGGGATGCCGGCCATTCTTAATGTAAATCTCCGCACCTGAATTAACCTCAGGGCGAACGTACCTGTTGGCCGCAGCGACATCCGCCATCGAACAGAAGACGTCTATCTGCGAAATCGATCGAGCTGCAGTCATGAGTGTATCCGCTTCGGCGGCCACCTGCTCGCGCACCGCCGAGAATATCTCGTACTCCAGCTGAGTCGATTTTTCCTCGGCGCCGAGCACTTTCGACTCATACTCCTTGAGCTCCGGCGTGATGAATCGTTCGCCGTTGACGGTGGTCTGCTTGCGGATGTAGTTCTCAGGTACTGACGCGAGGCTCGACTTGCTGACTTCGATGTAGTAGCCGAAAACTGAATTGTAGCCGATTTTGAGGGTCCTTATGCCGGTGCGTTCCTTCTCCCTCGACTCGAGGGCGGCAATCCAGCCCTTGCCATTGGTGCTCGCCGAACGCAATTCGTCGAGTTCAACGCTGAATCCGGGATTAATCAACCCACCGTCCCTCAGGGTGATCGGCGGTTCATCCGTAATTGCAGTCGTGATCAGCAGGACTAAGCCATCGAGAGAGCTAAAATCGCGAATAAGCGTGGCTACAGTGGCATTGGATGAAACAGAAAGAGCCTGCTGAAGTTCAGGAAGCATGCGAAGTGAGTTTCTGAGAGCGATCAAGTCCCTGGCATTTGCGGTCCCTGCCACTGTGCGGGCCGTCAAGCGTTCGAGGTCGTACACACCTGCCAGCGCTTCTCTTACCTTCGTGCGCATCATCAAATTGGTGTGAAAATCTTCCACTGCATCCAATCGACACTCAATCGCCTGCAAATCAAGCAGAGGCTGATCGAGCCAGCGACGAAGAAGACGAGCACCCATAGGAGTGACCGTCTGATCGAGTATCTGCACAAGGCTTTTGTTCTTTGCGCCATCGTACATCGACTGTGTGAGCTCGAGGTTTCTGCGCGCCGAGGCATCCAGCACCATAAAGCCGGATGTGGAATACGACGACATCGAGCGGACATGTTGAAGTGCGGCCGCCTGTGTATTTCCGAGGTACTTGACTATGATGGCAGCAGCATCCATACCTGCGGTGAACTCGTCGCAGCCGAAGCCCCTCAGCGATGAAGTGCCGAAATGCTTAAGAAGTATATCCTTCGATGACATGAATCCATCGAGTGTAAACGAAGTGATTGGCGCCGTACAGGCATCTTTGATGCGAGTCAAAAGCTCATCAGGCTCCTCAGGAAGCAGTAGTTCGGCTGGCGACAGCCGTGAAATCTCGTCGATCAGCCGCTGCCCTGCACCATCACCGATGAACTCTGTCGCAAGGAATTCGCCGGTGGAGATATCGATTATCGCAAGGCCCAGCGTGCCCTGCCGTCGCGCCGGAGCCACGAGGTAGTTGTTCGCGCCGGGTTTCAACATGCTGTCTTCCAAAATGGTGCCCGCGGTAACAACACGAGTGACAGCCCGCTTCACGAGGCCTTTAGCGAGTTTAGGGTCTCCGATCTGGTCGCAAATCGCGACGCGGTATCCCCGACTAATCAGCCGGGCGATGTATTTGTCGACAGCATGATACGGGACGCCGCACATCGGCATCTTTCCCGCTGTTCCGGCATCTCTGGCAGTCAGCGTTATCTCAAGCACCTGAGCCGCAACCTTTGCGTCCTCGCCGAACATCTCGTAGAAATCCCCGAGACGAAACATGAGGGTGACGTCGGGATGCTCCCGCTTGATATCCATATATTGTTGAAGCATTGGTGTAAGTTTTGCGCTCATTCTTATACCATTTCGCCTATAAAGCCGGACAACCCGCCACGCACGGTGCGAACCTTGACCAACTTTCCAATGATTTTTGAATCACCAGGGAAGTTGACCATCTTGCTTCGACGGGTGAACCCGCACATCCTGTCCGCGTCCTTCTGACTTGCTGACTCAACAAGGACTTCGACTACCTGACCGGCTTCGGATTTGTTCTTCGCTATGCTGATGCCGTTCTGCAGCTCGATCAACTCGCCGAGCCTGCGAATCTTCGTCTTGTGATCGAGTTGATGCGTCATCTCTATCGCCTTCGTGCCGGGGCGCGCGTTGAACTCAAACATGTAAGCGGCATCGTATTGGACGTCTTCTATCATCTTGAGAGTGTTCTTAAACTGATCCTCTGTCTCGCCAGGGAAACCGACCATCACGTCCGTTGTGAGCGTGATCTCAGGCACACGACTCCTCAGCTTGTCTATCAGCGACCGGTAGTGATCGACCGTGTACCCGCGGCCCATGCGTCGAAGAATCTCGTCATCGCCTGCCTGTATCGGCAGATGCAGATGTTCGCAGACCTTCGGCAGCTCGGCGATAGCATCTATCAGGCGATCACTTAGATCCTTAGGATGGGAGGTCATAAACCTGATGCGTTCCAGTCCGGAAACGCCGTTCAGTTGTTCAAGAATACCGGCAAAATCTATACTCGCATCGAGCGTTCGCCCATAGCTGTTGACGTTCTGCCCTACAAGCATAATCTCACGGCAGCCCCGCGATACAAGGCTAGTCGCCTCTTCGATGATCTCACCTGCAGGCCGGCTTCTCTCCGGGCCACGAACGTAAGGGACTACGCAGTATGTACAAAAATTGTTGCATCCGAACATCGCGGGAACGAATGCCTTGATCCCCACTTTATCGCCGAGTCGTGCCACATGCGACTCACCGTTCGAACCGTCACGCTCCGGGAGGTCGGTCGCAAGTATACGCTTCCTGCCCTGTCGAGCCTCCTCAATCAGCGACGGAAGTTCGTAGATGTTCGCAGTCCCGATCACCATGTTGATGAACGGCCGGGTTCTCAGGATTTCCTTGCCTTCACGCTGGGCCATGCAGCCGCATACGCCGATGATGAGACCAGGACGATCCACCTTCATCAGTCGAAGCTCGCCGAGCTTGGTACGGACCTTCTGCTCTGGTTTGTCGCGCACCGAACACGTATTCAGGAGTATTATATCGGCGTCTGATTCGCTGGATGCCTGCCGGTAACCCATCTGTTCCAGAAGGTTAGCCATCTGACGTGAATCGTCTTCGTTCATCTGGCAGCCCCAGGTGAGAACCATATATGCAGGTTGATTAGTTGCCATTTGAGGTTATTCTTTCTTGCGAAACTGGTTGTTGATATGCATAATTATAGCCTAAATCGGACTATGGTTCAATACACGAGGCAGGGTATATCGTGGAATGTGGTGGAAAAGCAAACGCACATCGATGTTTTCAAAGTTAATCGCTGATATATTGGACGGTTAACGACCTTGTGAAAATATCATGTACGAAGGATCGGGCAGGAAGCGCCCGATCCTTCGTATTGAGACTGATCCGATTGACACGTTCAAGCAGCCCGCGTCATCTCTTCTCCGGGGCTGCTCCCCCATCCGAAGATATCGTTGTAGTTGTCGGGAAGCTGAGACAGCATATCCTCTATCTCGCCCGGGGAAACGGCGTCTAAAACCACTGACATGACTGCGCGGGCATGTCGGATAGCGGTCGGTAAATCGACGCCCTCGTGTACGGCGATTCGTTGATAGAACTCATCCAGGTCGAAGCTTTCACCGCTTTCCGGCTGGATGAGGAACAATTGGAGTTCGTGCGGAAGCTGGGACGCGAGATCCGCAGACTCCCCACCGAAGAGCCTCTGCCCAAGGACTTCCAGGAAGGCACGGGTTGTGCGCAGCGCCTCACCGTCGGATGCGAGCTTGGCGCGGTTCTGCACCAGTCCGAGAAACTCGTGGAATTGCATGTGGGTCACCCCCTCACGTAAATTCGTGGCGATAACGTGAGGTTTGTACCCGTGATGGAAAGCTATACAAACGCAACCCGAAAATGTCATTACGAGCTTTTCTCCGCATGAGCTCGCCGCATCGAGGCTGAGGGGACTTAACCAAAGGCTACCTGCCGGATGCCAACTCTCTCAGACTGTACACAACATCGATGTCCACGGTCACGTGGCCGATGGGGACCATCCGAAGGAGATGCGGGCCATGGGAGTCTGAGCCGCCTGTAGGGATGAGGTCGTATTTCTTCGCGAGCTTCAAGTAGTGCTTGCGCGCGTGGGAATTGTGATCGGTGTGATAGCATTCGAGCGCCTGCATCCCCGCAGCCACCAGTTGAGGAATCAGCTCATCGTGTTTCGAGCTGCCTGGGTGAGCCATCGATGCCACCCCACCCGCTGACCGGATAATATCAAGCGCCTGAAAGGGAGTCAGCTTGAACCTTGGGACGTAGGCCGGCGCACCTTTGACCAGAAATTTGCCAAAAGCGCCGTTCATGCCGGAAGCTCCCCCTGCCTCCACAATCGCCCGCGCGATATGTGGTCGGCCAACGCTTCCAGTGCCTGCAATTTCGAGCACACGCTCGAAGGGAACCATGACGCCGATCTCGTTCAGCTTCTCAACCATGAGCCTTGCCCGCTCGAGGCGATGCTCGCGCAGCTCAACCAGGTGGGCAAGCATAGTGGCTGATTCTATGTCGATAAAGTAACCGAGCATGTGAACCTCGGACTCGCCGAAATCCGTGTTGATCTCGATCGCCGGAACAACCAGTACGTCAGCCTCAGCGCCTGCTTCGAGAGCGTCTTTGACACCAGCCACCGTATCGTGGTCCGAGATCCCGACCGCCATCAGCCCGGCAGATGCCGCCGCGTGAACGGTCTCAACCGGTGTGAGAGTGCCGTCGGATGCGGTGGTATGGACATGAAGGTCGGCCAACGGTCGGCGCTCTGACGGAATTTCATCGATTTGCATTATCACTCCAAATCAGTATTCTTGCATCTATATTCTACGAACTGGCAGTCTATCATTGATCGAACGACAAGTCAACATTCAACAGGTATGTTGATATATATGCTGCCATGATATAGAATGGTTCCATGAGTATTACAGCGCATTATCAACTAACAGTTGGCAAGGACTTCTTCGACGAGATGTCTAATCGGTCAGCAGAGCATCCCGGCGAGGTTGTCATGGTGGTCAGGCGTATGGATGACCACATACTTCTTTCCACGAAAGAGTTCTATCCGGCTGGAGTCTATCGGCTACCCACCGGCAAGATGAAGGTCGGAGAGACGCCCGAGGCCTCCTACGAGCGTGAAGTGATCGAAGAATTGGGCTTCAGTATACCGATCGACAAATATCTTGGCACTATACGCTGTACCTTTACATTTGAAGGCAGGAGTGTGGATTTCGACTCCCATGTGTTCCTCAGCTGTGCTACTTCGGGCATTCCATCGCCTATTGATAAAGAGGAGTTGATCACGGGTTTCAAGGAGATTACTCCCTGTGAGCTCAAGGAGGTCGCCGATCATCTGCAAAAACTGGCCGATCCCTGGCGTGATTGGGGCCGTTTCCGCGCAATCGCGCATAAATTTGTGCATAAACAGCTGTGTAGCACCTGATTTTTTTACGATTGTTTGGTTTCTAGGAGGATGATATATCGCTCACCTAGAATAGATATACTAAACAACCTGCTGTTTGCTCTCTTATATCGTTACTGAGTCTGATGGCGGGTTGCAGATAGTTGTAAGGAGTAAGAAGAAGCGATGTCGAGTAATGATCTTGTTTTAGGGTTGGATGCAGGCTCTGTAAGCATTGACGTAGCGATTCTTGACCGGACAGGCAAGCTACTCAAAACCGAGTATGTTCGCCATAAAGGCCGTCCCATGCAAGTCGCGGCTGATTTGATATCTGCGGCACTTGCAGAGTATGGAGACCGTATCAAGGGGTGTTCTGCCACAGGTAGCGCAGGCAGGCTTGTTGCAGAAACGCTGCATGCCTCATTCGTCAATGAAGTCATTGCGCAGGCAACTGGCACCGCCAAATTGCACCCGGAAGTCAGAACCATCATAGAAATCGGTGGAGAGGACTCCAAACTGATATTTGTGCGGCCAGAAGCGCGAAACGGCACTGCCGCCCTCGCCGACTTCGAAATGAATACCGTATGCGCTGCAGGAACCGGATCGTTTCTGGACCAGCAGGCATCGAGGATGAATCTCACCATAGAAGAATTCGGACAGCTTGCGCTGAAATCAGTCAGCCCACCGCGAGTCGCCGGGCGATGCACCGTTTTCGCCAAGAGCGATATGATCCACCTGCAGCAGAAAGCGACACCGGTGCATGATATAGTGGCAGGGTTGTGTTTTGCCCTCGCACGAAACTTCAAGAGCACGGTTGGGTCTGCAAAAGAGATCCGCACACCTATCGCGTTCCAGGGCGGAGTCGCGGCAAACCCAGGAATCATTCGGGCGATGGAGAGCGTCCTTGGCCTGCAGCAAGGCGAGCTGATCATACCGAAGGAATTCGGATGCATGGGTGCGATCGGTGCTGCGCTGGTAGCGATGCATGGAGATATGTCAATCCCTGATTTTGCGGCCATCGACAAGCTACGAGAAGGGACCTCAACGTTAACCAAAGAATCCAAGGACAAGCCTCTTGCACTGGATACATCTACTACGCCGCAAGACAACTCGTGTGACCCAAGGCCAACCGAGCGCATTCCTGCATACCTCGGCGTGGATATCGGCTCGGTCAGCACAAACGTCGTAGTCATGGACATGAACAAACAGGTGCTATCCAAACGTTATCTAATGACTGCCAGCCGTCCGATTGAGGCTGTCCGACAGGGCCTCAAGGAAGTCGGCGACGAGATCGGCGATCTTGTTGATATTAGAGGCGCCTGCACCACTGGTTCGGGCCGATACCTCATAGCAGATTTCATCGGTGCCGATGTCGTCCGAAACGAGATCACCGCGCAAGCGAGGGCTGCTGCCGAGATCGACCCAGAGGTCGACACGATCTTCGAGATCGGCGGGCAGGACTCAAAGTTCATAAGCTTGCATGACGGTGCAATCGTAGATTTCGAGATGAACAAGGTCTGCGCTGCCGGAACAGGATCTTTCCTTGAAGAGCAGGCAGAGAAGATCGGCATAAATATCAAGCAAGAGTTCGGAAGCCTGGCGCTTTCATCTACAGCCCCTGCTAATCTTGGCGAGCGATGCACAGTATTCATTGAGACTGAATTGGTAAGGCATCAGCAGGCTGGAGTATCGAAGGAAGACCTCGTCGCCGGGCTCAGCTATTCGATCGTAAGGAACTATCTGAACAGGGTCGTCGGCACGAAGCACGTCGGCAACAAGATATTTTTTCAGGGCGGAGTAGCAGCAAACAAGGGTGTTGTGGCAGCCTTCGAGCGTGTCACTGGGAAACCAATCGTTGTTCCAAAGCATCATGAGGTCACAGGTGCCATTGGATGCGCATTCATCGCAATGGAAGCCGACAAGGGCCTCGGAAGCAAGTTCAAGGGCTTTGATTTGAGCCAGCGTCCGTACGAAGTATCGTCATTCGAGTGCAAGGAGTGCGCCAACCGCTGTGAGATTAACAGGGTGGTAGTCGAGGGGGAGAAACCTCTCTTCTATGGCAGCCGATGTGAGAAGTACGATGTCGATCGCCGAACAACAGAAAGCGCACTCTTCCCCGATCACTTCGCAGAGCGAGCGGAAATGCTCGTAAAACCGTATGTGCCGTCGGAGGAACCCGCGCCGAACGTCGTTCGCGTGGGAATCCCGCGATCACTGCTCTTCTACGAACTCTACCCGTTCTGGCAGGCGTTCTTCAAAGAACTCGGCTGTGAAGTAGTAGTCTCTGATGAAACAACTAAGAAGATCATTCACGAAGGCGCTGAGCGCTCTGTATCAGAGACTTGCTTCCCGATGAAAGTATCGCTGGGGCACGTGTTGAATCTGCTGGACAAGGAGATCGACTATATCTTCCTGCCAAGCATTATCAATCTGCCGTTACCCGATGAGCGCATGACAGACAGCTTTGTATGCCCCTACGTACAGAGCTTCGTATATACGGTAAAATCCGCCGTTGACTTCAATGCGGCCGGGGTAAAAGTGCTTCAGCCGGTCGTTTATCTTCAGCTTGATCGTAAGCACAGGATAAAGGCACTCGAAGAGGTTGGAAAAACTCTCGGACGGACGAGATCGGAAGTCGCACGGGCAGTCACCGCCGCTGAAGAGAATCTGGCCATGTTCCAGCAAAGCCTCGTATCGAGAGGACAAGAGATACTGGCAGAGATTAAAGACGGCGAGAAAGCGATTGTAGTCATCGGAAGGGCCTACAATACCTGTGATCCAGGCGCCAACCTGGAAATCCCAAAGAAGCTTAACAAGATGGGCATCAGGTGCATCCCGATGGACTTCATGCCGATCGATTCCGTGCGTCTGCCGGATGACTGGCACAATATGTACTGGCGCTATGGGCAGAAGATACTCTCCGCGGGAGAGATTGTGGCCGATGATCCAAGGTTGTATCCGATGTACCTGACGAATTTCGGATGCGGGCCGGACTCCTTCGTGCACAAGTTCTTCCGCGAACGGTTAGGTGATAAGCCGTGTCTAGTCATCGAAGTCGATGAGCACAGTGCGGATGCGGGCATGATCACGCGCTGTGAGGCATTCCTGGATAGCCTTCAGAACGCTAATGATCGGACCACCAACTGCAGGACATTTACACCTGTAGGCATACAGTCGGACGGAAAGCGGACCATGCTCATTCCAAACATGAGCGCTCATGCATATGCAATCGCAGCAGCCTTCGAGGTCTGTGGCACGCGAGCGGAAGTCCTGCCTGAACCTGATGAAGAGACGCTCGAGTGGGGGCGAAAATTCACCTCCGGCAAAGAGTGCTTCCCTTGCATAGTCACCACCGGCGACATGATAAAGTTCGCAAAGAAGCCTGATTTCGACAGAGATAAATACGCGTTCTTCATGGGAGGCTCCGGCGGGCCGTGCCGATTCGGCCAGTACAACGCCCTTCAACGCATGGTGCTGGATCAGATAGGGTATCCGGATGTGCCGATCTATGCGCCTAACCAGGCATCCAGTTTCTATAACGATATCGGAATAGTCGGGCGCAAGCTTCTGGATCAGGGCTGGCGGGGCATGATCGCGATCGACCTGGTCGAGAAATGCGCACGAGAAACCCGGCCATATGAGATCAATAAAGGCTCGGCAAACGAGGCATTCGATGCGTCAGTCATGCTTATCTATGAAGCCATCAGGAGCAGCGCGAATCTCGTGGCAGCTCTGAAGGAATGCCGCAAACTCTTCGAGGCTGTTGAGGTAGATCGAAGCGTCCAGAAGCCGATTATAGGACTTGTAGGCGAGTTCTACGTGCGAAGCAATGCCTTCAGCAATCAGAATGTCGTAAGGAAGATCGAGGCATTAGGCGGCGAGGTATGGGGAGCTCCGGTTCTGGAATGGTTCCTATACCGCAACATCCGCAGAAGCATGCGAGCAAGCCTTGTCAACGATTACGTTCTGATGGCCAAGAACAACCTCAAGGATATCTACATGAAACGCCAGGAGCACCAGCTCACGAACGTATTCCGTGGATTCCTGCGCAATCTGGAAGAACCAACCAGCAACGAAGTACTGGAAACGGCCAAAGACTACGTCCATCGCAGTTTTGAGGGCGAGGCGATCATGACGGTCGGCAAGGCCATCGACTTTGTTAACAAGGGGCTTTCCGGCATAGTGTCGGTTATGCCGTTCACCTGTATGCCTGGCACTATCTCGGATGCACTGCTCAAACGGACCCGCGAGGAGATGGACGAATTTCCTTATCTCAACATGGTTTACGATGGAGTTGAGCAGGCGACCAGCACCACACGGCTTGAGGCATTTATGCATCAGGCGAGCGCACATGCAAAATCGAAAGCGCATAGAAACTGACAGTATATATCGTTGATACGCAGGAAAAGGCGGGCCTTATGGTCCGCCTTTTTGCATTGCAGCCGATCAATATGTGAGAAAACTCGCAGAGTACCGACATATGCATGATAGTGCCGGATTCGGGGAATGATTGAAGAGTGTGGAGGTGTGATACATGGCAGATCACGAAACCAGGCTGGAGATCAAAGAGATTATTCCCCCGTTTCAACTGATGTCGGCAGAGGACAAGCCCGTCAACACCCGAAGTTTCAAGCAGAAAAAGAATCTGATCCTCGTCTTTATTTCAGCCGAATCCCGCCCTGACTGCATCGAATTCCTGCGCGGGATGATCGGCGCACATCTCGAGTATCAGGACGAACACACGGAAGCCCTTGTTGTAGTACGAGGGGATCAGCAGGCGGCAAATAAACTGCACAAGGAACTACACCCACCCTTCCCCATACTCTATGATGCATTCGGGATTGTCACCAACGAATATACGGATAGATTGCCGGCAGTCATTATATCTGACAGGCACGGCCGGTTGTATGCCGAATGGATAGTGGGTGAAGGAGGCTCATTTCCGACTCATAAAGAGTTGCTTGATACCATCGATCTCATGAATCTCGAATATCGGGAGCGCAATCAACTGCATGAGTAAATGTTTACTGTATATCCAACGCTTTCAGCGAATTGTTTCCGTCCGCCTTCTTGATGAGGATATCGAGACGCCCTTGCGCTTTCGTAAGTTGTTTGGAGCATTCCCGAGTGAGCTTAACGCCCTCCTCAAAAACCACCATCGATTCGTTTAGTGCCAATTCACCGCTATCCAACGACTGCACAATCTCGTCCAACCTCGACATAGATTGTTCGAAGCTAAGCTCGGCATCCTTACCCTTCATAATTAAACCCATCCTTCTTTAATATCTTTGATCTCAGCAACCAGCCTGCCGTCTGATAGAAGAACCTCTATACTGTCGCCTGCGGAAACGCTCGATGCTGTTTTGATCACTGACGCATCACTTACACGTCTTACAACCCCATATCCTCTGGCCAGAATACTAAGAGGGCTTAATGTCTGCAGGCTGGCGGATGCTTTAGCCAATCTGTTCTCACAAGCAGCTACCTTCGCGTCAAAACTGCGGACGAGATGCTCCGTAATCATATCCAGCGATTGGCATTTCCCCTGCAACATTCGCTCAGGATAACGGAAAGCCTGGGATCTGAGTATCAAATCCAATTCAGCTTGCTTGCGCGAAATAATCGAACGAATCGAGCCGACCAGTGACTCCTCTGTTGATTGCAATCGCTCCAACAGCTCATCTCTATCAGGCAGGATTAACTCCATTGCGGCTGATGGCGTCGGTGCGCGCAGGTCAGCAACCATGTCGGCAAGCGTAAAGTCAGTCTCATGCCCTATCGCAGAGACTATCGGTATCGGGCATGAATAAATGGCACGAACAACAGCCTCGGAGTTGAAAGTCCAAAGGTCCTCTATAGATCCGCCACCTCTGCCCAGCACTATCACATCGATGCTGTCGAGAGCGCCCGCAAGGTTCAGCGCATCCACAACGCTCGATTCAGAACCTGCACCCTGCATAAGCGCAGGCACAAGGAGTAGATCGGCGGACGGCATCCGGCGGCGTGCTATCGAGACCATATCACGCAGGGCAGCGGCAGTTCTCGATGTTATTATGGCGATTTTCTGCGGGAAGGCTGGAATCGCGCGCTTATTCGTGGGATCAAAAATGCCTTCCGATTGTAATTTGGCCTTCAATTGTTCCAGCGCCGTGTATAACGCACCCACCCCATCAGGCATGATCTCCGACACCGATAGTTGATACTGACCCTGCTTTTCATAAACCGAAACCCGGCCTCGCGCAAGCACGCGCATGCCGTTGGACAGACCAAAGCTCAGATTGCGAGCAGAGTTACTCCACATCACTCCTCGAATCAGAGCTGTCTCGTCCTTCATGCTGAAATATACATGTCCCGAGGAATGCTTGACGAGATTGCTTATTTCACCGCGCACCCAGACATCATAGAACAGATCTTCCGACTCTATGACCCCTCGAATGCAGCGGGTTAGATCGCTAACAGAAAGTACTTCCATTCCAGGCATAAACTCAATCCAAATCCAAACTGGCCAAAATCCAGCTATTTTATTCCGAAACGGCACCATCTTTTGCACCGCCTCTGCAAGTATACGTTTCTCTGACGCATCAGTCAATATCAAATACCATTAGATTCTGCAATACTCTGCCGAACGGATTGTAAAAGTGCCTCAGTCGGGTAAAAGTAATCAAACATCAATTATGATGTATGCGAGCATACAACCAAGGAGAGAATAATGGAGCAAACATCCGAGCATAAAAGGAACTACATGCGCTACGCGTTGCCAATATTAGGCGCGGCTATTCCCGTTGCGGCCATGCTTTTTAGGAAAGGCAGCACCGAGGAGATCGAATGGGTGGATGAAGAAACGACCAAAAGCGAAGCACTCTTGGAAGAGTCGAGTTTGAACCTTCAGGGCGCGATGCACAAAGCCCTCAAATTCGTACATGGAACGCCGGTGGAAGTCGAACTCGAAGAGTACAATGGCATGCCTGTATGGGAAGTAGAGATAGTCCCACAAAAAGGTGGTCCCACTCGAGAGGTTCTAATAGATGCCCGAAGCGGAGATATATTACAGATAACATCCAAGTTTGCCACGTGTGATTAGGACTGTCCGAGTCAAAGGAGCCTGATATGACACATAATGGCCTCATCAAGAAGATACTGGTAGCAACCGACGGGTCCGGGCCATCGATTCGTGCAGCCGGGTATGCGGCGGAAATAGCTAGATGCACCGGAGCCGAGGTCACCGTATTAAACGCGGCAGAAGTCTCCGGCGTCACTCAGTTCGTCACATATTTCACGGAAGAAAATGCCGGCTTGGGCGGAGAGCCTCGGAGGACCAGCGAGGACATCATAGTGGACACTAAGCAACCTTTTGTGGAGGCAGATATCCATGTGCACTCCAAGATAATTGAGGGGTATGCGCCGGAAGTCATTATTCAGGAGTCCAGAGACGGCAAATATGATCTAATAGCAATGGGCAGCCGCGGCGTCGGCACAGGGTTGATAAAGCGAATAGCGTTTGGTGTGGGCAGCGTGGCAGAGAGGGTTATCGGAAACGCACCCTGCCCCGTTCTGGTAGTTAGGGAGTAAATGCCGGTCAATGCCGCCCCACATCAGACAGTTTAGGAGGATACCGGTGCAAAGTTCAAAAATTGTATTCTTTGAGACTGAGGAATGGGAACGAAACTATATCAACAACAGCCCCATTCACGACTATAGCCCGAAAATCCATGAAGAACGATTGAGTGAAGAGACAGCCAATCTAGCGGAAGATGCCGAGATAGTGTCCGTATTCATATACTCTGAAGTAGACAAGGGTGTACTGGATAGGCTTCCTAACCTGCGCATGCTGGCAACTCGTTCGACCGGATACGATCACATCGATGTCGAAGAGTGCGCGCGTCGAGGGATAGCTATCAGCAATGTCCCGTATTACGGCGAAAACACCGTCGCGGAGCACGCTTTCGGCCTGATACTCTCTCTATCGAGAAAGATCTACAAGGCTGTGCTGCGAACAGCCAAGCTCGATTTCTCGCTCGAAGGCCTCAGAGGGATGGATCTCAAAGACAAGACTATCGGTGTGATAGGCTCGGGCAGAATAGGCTTGCATGTAGTCCGAATCGCAAAAGGATTCGGAATGAACGTCATAGTCTACGATATACGGCAGGAACCGATGATCGCTGAGGTGCTCGGGTTCAGCTACGTTTCCTTCGAGGAACTTCTGCAACAATCGGATGTAATCAGCCTCCACGCGCCATTGAATAAAGGGACCTATCACATGCTGAACACAGACAACATAAACCTCATCAAGCGAGGTGCGATTCTGGTTAACACCGCTCGAGGGGGTCTCATACAACCGGAGGCGCTACTGATGGCACTTGACCAGGGCATAATCAGCGGCGCTGGACTGGATGTTATGGAGGGCGAAGAATCGGTTAAGGAAGAAAGAGCGTATCTCGTCCATAGCATGTCGCGCGAAGAGATGAGCGAGATATTGATCAACTACACCCTTCTGCATAGGGATAACGTAGTGATTACCCCGCATATCGGATTCTACAGCCAGGAAGCGCTCCAGCGAATAATGGATACAACCACAGAGAATATCATGAATTATCTGCAAGGTAAGATATCCAACTTGATCGCAGCCTGATGAAGTTAATTCTACAGAACAAAAGCCGGTGGGGAATCCGTTCTCACTGGCTTTTGTTTAGCAGGGTAAAAGACTTGAGTTCTCTAACAATCGAACCAGCGATTATTTAGTGTCAGAGAACTCAGTTGTGTCAGGTCAAGTCTTGGCTAGTACATCTGATGTTGCCAACTATTTGTAATCGTTGATGCTTCTCGCTGCCATGCGCTGTTCTTCCTCATCTTCTTTGCGCTCTGGTTCCTGGGCAACCTGGAATTCCTTTAATCGATCTGCGTATTCCTGGAGTTTCTTCCCGACCAGGTAATGCACGGTATTCTCAGGAAATTTACCCTCAGCATCGGCCACACCAGCATTCACGCCGGTGAGTCGCTCGATACCCTCATCAATGCTGGTAATCGGCCACACATGGAACTTGCCATCGTTTACGGCATTTATGACCTCTTCCCTGAGCATCAGATGCTTGACGTTCTGATGCGGAATCATTACACCCTGGTCGCCGGTCAGCCCCTTTGCTTTGCATACCTCGTAGAATCCTTCGACCTTCCATGTTACCCCACCAATGGGCTGGATTTCGCCTCGCTGGTTGACCGATCCTGTCACCGCTATGTTCTGTGCGATCGGACAGCCTGACAGACTCGAGAGCACCGCATACAGTTCAGTGCTTGAGGCACTATCGCCTTCTACTCCCTCGTACAGCTGCTCAAAGGTGAGAGTGGCACCCAGCGGTAAAGGCTTGTCCTGGCCGTACATGCCTGCAAGATATCCTGATAGAATAAGCACACCTTTGTCATGGATGCTTCCGCTCATCTTCACTTCGCGCTCGACGTTGGTGATACCGCTTCGCCCGATGAACGTCCGGGCAGTGATTCGTGATGGTCGGCCGAAACTGTAATCGCCGATAGAGTACACCGACAGACCATTAACCTGTCCAACTGTGGCCCCCTCGGTGTCGATCATGATCATGCCCTTCTCCATCATTTCTTGTATCTTTTCCTCTACAAGGTTGGAGCGGTACTCTTTCTCCTTTATGGCCTTCTCCACGTCCTCGGCCATTACATACTGGTTTCCATCTATGCTGGCCCAGTAACTTGATTCGCTAACTATGTCGGCGATTTCGTCAAAGCGCGTAGATAGCTTATCCTGGTCCTGAATCAACCTCGATCCGTATTCCACAACCTTGGCGACGCCAGTCTTATCAAACGCCTTGAGGTGATCCCCGTGGACACGCCCGGCTATGAACTGAGCGTATTTCTCGACATGATCATCGGATCGCTTCATTTCGATGTCGAAATCAGCTTTGACCTTGAAGAGTTTGCGGAAATCTTCGTCGAAAGCATACAACAGGTGATATATCAAGGGATTACCGATAAGCACAACCTTCACATTTATGGGTATCGGCTCAGGTTTTAGCGTAGATGTAGGTATCAGTCCGTAATGTTCGGCGATATTCTCGATTCTGATCTCGCTGCCGCGCAACGCACGCTTCAGGGCGTCCCACGACATCGGGTTTGATAGTACATCGATGGCCTGCATGATTAAGTATCCACCATTGGCGCTATGCAGGGCACCAGCCTTTATCATTGAGAAATCGGTTGTAAGGGCACCTAATCGAGCTTTAAAGTCGACTCTGCCGATCACGTTGTAATAGGTAGGATTGGTCTCCACCACAACCGGGGCCCCGTTCTTATCCATGTTATTCACGATAAGATTTACCGTATACCTGTCAAAAGATGGTTCGGGTATAAGCCCCTCAAGTCCAGGAATGGCGACTTTGGACGCATCTCTGCCCTTGAAATCCTCCAGGCGATCCATCATATCGGTTTGGACGTTATTAAGGTAATCAACGACTTTCTCGAACTTATTGTATTTATCCCTAAGATCATCCAGCAGGTGTCCAACTGCAAACAGCGCTACTTCGCGGTCCAACTGAGAAATTCTCTCGCTGGCATCTTTCTCCGTTTTTCGGGACTTGTTTAGAACCAGCTGAATCATTTCCTGGAGCTTTTCGCTGCGGCGTTCCAACTCATCCTTCTGCGATTGCTGTAACTTGTCAAACTCTTCTCTGGATATTGGCTTACCATGGGATAACGGCACGGTGGCGATTCCAACGTTCGTCATCTCAATCGCGAGCCCCATTTCCTCCGCTTCCTTCTGGAGGTCGTTCAGCATCTTAGTTCGTTCCTGCTGGACCTCGTTTAGAAGATCATTTTTGTGCTTCTCGTAATTCTCGCTTTCGAAGGCTCGAAGAATCTCGCGCTTTGCCGCATCCACAAGCGACTCCATGTCCTTGACCAACTGGGACCCCATTCCAGGTGGCAGGATTAAGGCTTCCGGTGCATCGGCGTCTTTGAAGTTCTGCACGTAACAGAGATCATCAGGCACCGGCTCATTCTTTGCCTGTTCGCAAACGAAGGCGTTTACGGATGAATCTCTTCCGGTGCCGGATGGACCTGCAACAAATAGATTGAAGCCACTGGTCTTTATATCGAACCCGAATTGGAGTGCGCTGACGCCTCGATCCTGGCCCACTGTTCCCTGAAGCGGGCTGAGATCATCGGTTGTCTGAAAGCTGAATGTATCCGGGTCGCAATAATTCCTCAATTGATCTGCAGACAGCTCTGTTGCCATTTAGTCCCCTCCCATCCAAGTTATCTAACTCGTCTATATTTCGTAACTGCAGTCAGAATACCCTCAGATGCAACAACACCAAACCGAATATGAGACTTTCCCACACTGCGGATATCGCGTTTGGAGAGTTAGTCCGCCGGGATCGTTTTGCTGGCCATAAAAAGGGGTAACTTTGTGTAAGAACATATCCGATTATTGCCTATCTGTGAGACACTGAATGCACACAAGGATACCCCTGATTATAGTTATATCCGCGCTACTGGTATTCGGCCTGCTGGTTTTCTTCGGTGCGCGCATTCGTGTGCGCCAAATAGCCGATAGATTACCTGCCGTCCTTGAAACCGAGCTACAGACGCGTCTGAACCGGAAAGCCAGCATACACTCCGTGCGGTTGGTGTCCATAAACACGGCGATTGTGGACGGTATTGCTATCGCCAATGGACCGACTTTTGCTTCCGGCAGCCTATTCACGGCTCGCAGTGCAACTGTCCGATTCAATGCTGTTGACATGGTGCTGGGGAGAATATCCGTTGCACGCAGTGTCAAATCCGTCCGGCTCATCGAACCGCACATTTTTCTCGATCGAACTGGAAACAAACACTGGAGCGTCGAAGATCTCTTCCAAAAGAAACCCGCATTGGCCGCTGAAAGATTCAGAGGATTGATCCTGATCGAATCCGGCGCGGTAACAATCGCCGACTCAGCGACACTGCTGCCGAAGACTCCTGCAATCAACTCAGTCACAGGTATATCGGGCTCGATGGATTTCTCGCCACAACAATTTGCGGTAATACATCTAGATGGGCAAGGAACCGGCGGACGGGTGCATAAATTAAGCGCATCCGGCAACTGGGGAATCAACTCACCTACCACGAACCTTACGGTTTCTGCACAGGATGGCGATGCCTCATACTGGCTGCGCTACTTTTCCAGAATCAGCAGTTGGACCATTGCTCGAGGAAGATTTACAGGCAGCGCTGTTTTTACAAACCTGGGCGGGCCTGCCGTCATTGGGCGAGGCATGGCTCACTTGCACGACGCCAGCATCTCGAGCCCACACCTCAGGCTGCCGCTAGCGAATACCAGTGCAAATATAGGTTTCGTCGGCACCAGCGTTACAATATCCGGACAAGGGTATCTGAAGAGCTCGCCGATTACAATATCCGGGCGAATACCAAGATTCTCACCGACTCTACTTGACCTCAGCATCGAGTCTACGCACATGGACCTGTCAACGCTGCAGTCGAACATCAAAGCGCTTCCATTGATCCCCCAGTTCAGGTGGGTAGGACTTGGCAGAATCGCTGGCAGGGTTTACGGATTATCATCATCCCCCACAGTCACGGCAACCCTAAACGCGCCACAAGCAGTGTTATACGGCACTCGGATTACGGATATTGCAGCCCATGGCATGTATAGAAACAGAGCGATTTCAGTGACAAGTGCAACTGGTCACATAGGTGAAGGAAGTGCAAGAATAAGCGCCAATATTGGACTAAGGCCTGCACCGACACGAGTACAGCTTTCAGGAACTGCGACCAATGTAGATCTCAGCGCTGTGTCTGTCCCGCGCAATCTACGCATCTCTGGGCTGACTAATGCGCGATTCGCACTGACATACAGCAAGGGATTGCGAAATGGTTCTGTAACTGCCCAAATCGCCCGTGGATCGGTAAATGGAGTGACATTCCAGAGCAGTCAGGCAAACTTCTCGCTATCCGGTCCATCCACCGGAATTGGAACCATCACTGCAACAGGCGGCACTGCTCCGGGCTACGCGATAAAATCCGCCACAGCAAACCTCGCGCTAAGCGGTCGACAGATTACCGTGGCGAGATTGGCCGTTAATGCCCTCCAGGGATCTCTGACGGCCAGCGGTCAGGCAACAATGGATGGCAGACTCAATATGCGACTGGCAGCGACCAATATCGATCTGAGCACCCTTCTCATGCCGCTTGGATACAATTTCATCACAGGCACCAGCGATTTCACTGGCACACTTACCGGCATAGTCACGAATCCACGTCTGGCAGGTGCTGTCACAGCAAGAAACGGAAGCATCAGGGATATCCGATATGATCTGTTACAGGGAACTCTGGCTGCAAACCGCAAAAATCTAGTTATCGAAAACGCTACTATACGTCGTGGGCCCTCTGAAGTTGCGACTACCGGCACGATTACTCTTGCACGGACTGGACCCGTCGTGCTGGCACTTCAGGCCAGGGCACAGCAGATCGACATAGCGCAAGTTGCTCAGTTGATCGGTATGCAAGGGCGAGCGAGCGGCATGGGTACAGGTACAGTGCGGATCAGTGGCACCTTGCCGAATGTTCAGCTATCAGGGGATATATCTGTATCGAATGCCGTAATCGGTGGAATTCCCGCCGATCTCATCGACGTGAAACTGCAGTCAAAAGGCGGCCGCACATTGATTTCCGAGTTGCAAGCCAAACGAGGAGCAATGCGCATATACGGCAATGGCTCCATTGGGGCAAAAGGCCAGCTGCAGTTAAACCTCACCGGTGAAAAATTGGATCTCAGTCTGATCAACAGATTCACAGACCCTTACATACGGATGAAGGGCCCAGTGACCTTTACAGCGAGCGTTGGAGGCTCGCTAACTCGTCCAACGTTCAGCGGTACAATCGCATCTACTGCGCCAGTAATCAATCAACAGACGTTTAGCTCGTTAGCGGCCAGTGTTACCTGGGACGGCGCCAGATTAACGCTGAGCAATGCAACCCTTATGCAAGGCGCCAGTACCTATCAAGTCGCACTAGCGAGATACAATACATCGAGTCTTGACATGCGCGCGTCGGTGGTATCCGGTAACATAGAGACCATCATCGGGGTGCTGAGAAACAGTTCAGTCATTGAAACTGCACGGGGGAATGCCCTTCGCCATTTTCTGGACACCCTACCCTCGCCGATGTCGGGCGGCTTCAACTCAACGATATCGTTATCAGGGCCGGCAAACAATGTCAGCGGCAATGCCACCCTGTCGGCATCCAATGTGCAACTCGGTAACGCAAAACTTACTTCGATAGACATCGATATAGTAAAAGATCCGTCATCACTTCAGGTGCGCCGTGTATTGGTCTCAGCTCCGGGAATAAACATCGGAGGTTCGGCTGTGTTTGCTGGCGGGCAGATAAGCAGTTTCACCGCCAACACAACGGATACTCAGCTTTCAAGCATACGTAGCCTCATCCTAAACATGCCAATCCTCTCTTCATATGATTTCGGTCGAAGGCTCTTATCTGCCGCGAAGAACTCACCTTCATCCATAGGCGGCATCTTGAACGCGACGGCATCGGCAGCGAACATGCAGGCAGCAGCGACGGGCACTATTACGATAGCAGCTTCTGGCCTGTCGATACCAAACGCGCCCACCGGCGACATAACAGCAAATGCACGTATCGATGGACGGACAATCATTATCGACGATCTCTCGGTGAAAGCAGCTAACGAGGGGATGGCAAATCTACAGGGAAGCATAACGTTTGATGGATTAGTTTCACTGACCGGCAAAGGGACACACCTGCCCCTAGCGCTAGCGCGTCCGTGGCTCGGCGACAGAGCTGTATCGGGAACTATCGACTTCAGTTTCACCGCCAACGGGCAAATGTCGAGGCCGACTTTGGTTGCAGCATTCAACATCGCCGATTTCAAGTCCGGCCCGCTTTCGGCGCAGAACATATCCTCCCCTCGAATAACGATCGCAAACGATCGCATTACTACGGAAGGACTGACAGTTGTCAATCAAGGAAGCGAGCTTCTCGTATCGGGCTTCGCGCCGTTCGTGTGGACGGCACCCTTTATTTCGCCTGATAAGCCTCTTCAATTAAATCTACACCTAAACAATCAAGATCTCTCTATCGCACAGTCATGGTCGACGGTCGTGGAGAAATCGAGTGGTCCTATTTCAGCCAATCTGCAGATGACCGGCACAGTCAACGAACCTGTACTGAACGGCGAAATCAATTTGACAAACGGATTCCTGAAGCTTCGCCAATTTGGAAACAGCTTCACGAATATCAATCTTGCGCTTAGAATTCAAAATTCCGTTCTTAACATAGATAACTTCACCGGTGATTCATCGCTAGGTGGGAGCTTCTCTATGGATGGCAATGTAAGGTTCACCGGCATATCAACAGGACTAATAACGGCATTTCTTTCACTGGATTCGCTAAAGATTCAGACGACCAATCTCAGCGGTACAGCGATGGAGAATATTGCGCTCACCGCAAACGGTCAAATCGCCATTACAGAGGACCTAACGGCACCACTAGTCCAGGGGCAGTTAGTGGTAAGGGACGCAGTTGTAGATATACCGGCTAATGTAGTGCCGACCACACTGGAAATGCCTGTACTGCCTGTTGTTCCACGACTAGATGTGACGCTAAACCTGGCCCAGAACGTCATGGTTCGCAGAGGAGGCCTTGTTGCAACGGTAGTCGGTCCGGTAACGATAAGCGGTACAGGTGCGGCTCCGATAATTGCAGGCACAGTACAGATTGCGAGCGGACGAATAACATACGCAGGGAGATCGCTGGATTTTGTGCAAGGGGGAACAGCATCATTTGTGCTTCAACCGCCGAAACCAGCGGTGATAACCGTAAATGTTCAGGGAAGAACTCGGGCAACTGCAGCATCGGCAATTACCGGACGGCTAACACGATATACAATCACCGTAAATCTATCGGGACCCATCGGTGATTTGAATGTCGACGTTTTAAGCAGTCCACCCGGATTGTCCAGAACTGAAGCGCTTGCACTGGTATTTGGCGGCAGTGCACTTGAAGCCCTTTTGAGAGGCCAAGCATTCCAGGATATCTTTCAGCAACAAATTGGCCAAGTACTTCTGGGCCTGGCGCTACCCGGTTTGTTCCAGCCGTTTGAACTGGGTGGGCTAACGTTGACCTTTGAAACAGGATTTGATATACCCCTTCAGATTACGGCAAGCACGCTTCTTTCCGACAACATAAGCCTGAGCTACAGCAGATCACTGATTGGTAACATACCGATTGATACGCTCTCATTCAACTACATGATAAACTCGAATCTTGGCGTCTCGGCGCAGTTGGAAGAACAGAGCGGTACCCCAAACGATACGATATTTCTTATGGAATATTCCACCAGATTCTAAGGTTTCTGGTGCGAGCGAATCATCAGGACAGGGCATGGGGCACTGTGCAGAATTCCCTCGGCCACACTACCAATCAGTATCTGTTCAATGGCGTCTGTGCCGGCACCCCGACTACCTATAACGATGAGTTCATAGGCGCCATCATGCGCAAAACGTAGAATGTATGGCACGGCAGATCCGATACCAATCTCCTCATCTGTATTAACCCCAGCACTATCAAAGGCCTTGCGGGTTCTTGCCAATGCATCTCTGCCCTGAGTAACCAAGTCATAGCGCATATCATCCAGATGATCCTTAGAGGGAGGAAGACCAATTGTCGGCGGAAGTTCCACCACATAAAGGAGCGTCACGTGAGCTCCATATTTGTATGCTAAATCCGCGCCGAACCCGGCTGCATCCAACGCGTAGTCGGATCCATCGGATGGCACCAATATCTTCTGAAACATGCCAATCCCCCCGATTTCCAGTATGTATTAATGATTTACCCTATAAGATCATACCGTAGTTGGGTAAATGAAAAATATTATTCGCAAACGAGCAGGATAAATCGCAGATAAAGCTAAAGGTTATATATATGCTAATAATGGATCTGTTTGGCTGTTTATTCTTCGTTGTTAAGAACAGCATGAAATACTCGAAAGGAGGCGAAACACATGGCAGCTGGTGCATCGAATGCGAGGGACAAAGGTATACGACTACTCCGTGAAGGCTCGCCTGCAGAAAGTATCGATTTTCTCGTTCAGGCAATCGAGTTGGAGCCAGAGGATCTTGATCTATATCTTTTCCTGGGACTGGCGTATGCAAAGAAGGGCGATCTCCAAAGCTCGGTCGATATCCTTGAGCACGCCATAAACCTCGCTCCCAGTTCCCCAAAGTTGCATTACAATCTTGGGGTCGCATACCACAAAGCCGATCGAATTACTCAGGCTAAAGAACAGTACATAAGAGCGCTAGGTTTGGATCCATGCTATGACGCAGCCAAGAAAGCTTTGGATGCTCTATTGGGCAGAGCGGCCTGATGGATTATGAAACAAGTGACAGGTGGATATAAAACAGAAATCAGGAGGCATCCCGGTTAGTTACCGAGGTCCTCCTGATTTTTTATATAAGGCTTTATAAGAAAGTTTGCTAATAGCGACAGTGTTCCAACAACCGTGCGAATAAATTCGCGGCAACAAAAAACACGAAGTCGCCCTGCCGAAGCCTGGTAGACATGTACCGTCCCTCGATATGCCATGTGGGCTACTCGGGATAAGCGGCATCCCCCTCGCCCGAAATCGGTTGGGGTGAGAGATTCACCCACAAGAAAGCTTATAGCACCATAAATAAAGGCCCGATCACGGCTGAATGCAAAAGAGCCAGCCGAAATGCTCGACTGGCTCTCATAAATCAAACTGTACGTTATCCTGGTTGCTATATACCCGTTTTAGACTTAAAGAAGTATACGAGTGCACTTGTAACCATGAATCCGATGGCAGACCATTTGGTCAGATCAGCCAGCTTGTCTTCCAGACCGGGTTTTCCGCGAAACGACGAGGTCATCTTGCCGCCGATTGTACCGGTTAGGCCTTCGCTTTTCGTTGTCTGTGACATAACCAGACCGATGAGAATCAAAGCGCTTAACATCTGAATTATTATCAATATCGTCGTAAATATAGCCAACTTATACTCCACCTCGTTATAATCCCGCCATCCGGCGACGCAGTATTCCAACATATTACCGGAATACTATACCATTCACAGCGTCTGCTGTCAAGCTGTTGTCATCAATCTACCGGTAATATGCCTACCCCACGACGCTGCATTCCACCTTGCTGGCCAAGCTGAGAATATCTTCTCGCTTGCATAATCCTGCGCCGAAAGTCGCCGCATTTGCTGCGCCAGCCCCAGTTCCAAGCTTCAATGCATCGCAAACAGAACCACCATTTTCCAATACATGAACAAATGCAGCGGCCAATGAATCGCCTGAACCGACCGCACTGATGAACTTTATCTCAGGAGGTCTGGCCCATAGTATGCCATCTTTGCTTGCCACCAATGCCCCATCGCGTCCAAACGAAACCAGCATTATTTCGATTCCTGATTCAAGGAAAGCTCTGGCCGCCTCTGCAGTCTCCTCGATGGTGCCCAGCTGCCTACCTAGAATCGCCGATAATTCATGGACATTCGGCTTGACCATAAACGGGGCAGCCTTAATACCCTCGGAGAGCTGACTTCCGCTTGCATCGAGAACACATCGGACGCCATGATGCGAGGCAATTTCTATCAGCTCACGGTAAATTGTGTCAGGGACGCCCGGAGGGACGCTCCCGGATATGATTGTGTATTCCATACCCTGCACAAGACTCTCGTACTTGAGTTTGAAGCGCTCGACCTCGTCTGGTTGAACCGGTGGCCCGACTTCGTTCAATTCGGTCTGTGTCTTCTGCGCATGATCAACGACGGCAATGCATACCCTGGACTCGCCGGCGGTGTGGACAAAATCGAACGCCACACCCTCGTCACGCAGACCGTCCATAATATAATCGCCATTATGCCCGCCTGCAAACCCAGTAGCTATGGCCTGTCCGCCTAATTCCTGATATACCCTGGCAACATTTATGCCCTTACCACCAGGAACAAGCATGGACGACGATGGCCGGTGAACGCGGTCGATTGCGAAATCGTCAACGATATAGGTCTTATCAACTGCAGGATTTAATGTAACAGTCAGAATCATTCAGATAACTCCAGAGACTTAGATGGGGTGGAAATAGAAATTAACCTTGACACTTGCCGGTCGGTTTGCTATAATAATCGAGCTTTGCCGAAGTGGCGGAATGGCAGACGCGCATGGTTCAGGACCATGTGCCCGCAAGGGCGTGAGGGTTCAACTCCCTTCTTCGGCACCATACAAGGGCCAGCAGTTTATATGACTGCTGGCCCTTATTATTGACTTCATTCACTGGTGAGAACACACGGTTTATAGCAAACCATGTGTTCCCGTAATCTCCCACCCCGGTGTTAGATTTTTTACATTATACTCCCGAAGGACTTAACTGTCCACATATCAGGGCAACTCGACAAATCTGATACTCCCAACCCTGTCGATAATGTCGGCCGACATCCAGCCGTCGCCTGCCCCCTGCCGATCGCCTCTCCATCCAGAAACAGTATCCTTTACGCGTTCAGCCAGGCATCAAGATCAGCCACAGTCTTGCGGATGTCACGAATCTGCTCTTCCCCTTCAATCTCGCGTTCGATTATAAGCTCTCCGGTGTATCCGATGCGCTTGAGCTTCGATATGAACTCCGGGAAACGAACAAGGCCTTCTCCTGCGGGGACTTCCTTGCCGAGCTCCTCTCCATTGGTTGGGCACATACCGTCCTTAACGTGGATGTTACGCACGTACTGGCCGAATACATCCAGCGAGTCGATCGGATTGCCCTTGCCGTACATGAGGAGGTTCGCCGGGTCGAGGTTTATTCCCATGTTCGGGAGCCCCACTTTTTGTATGGTGCGCAGGATCACGACCGGCGTCTCCTGCCCCGTCTCAAACCAGAATCCAAGCCCAAGGTCGTTGCAGTACCCGGCTATTTCAGCGATGGCATCCACAACTCCGGGATATGCAGGATCGGTCATATTCTCGGGGATGAAGCCGCAGTGGGTGATAATTGCAGGTGCCCCTACCTTCTTCGCAAAGTCAGCCCACCCCTTAAGTGCAATCAGGCGTTCTTCACGATATTCTTCGGGCACTATTCCGAGAGTGACCGGCCCTTTGGTAAAATTCCAAGCCATAGGGCCGGGCCATCCCGCCCACACAGCGCAAATTCTCACACCGTATTCGGCTGACTCATTTCTCACGTTAGCGGCGATCTCGTCGGTTGCCATCGTCGAATCCCAGCAGCATAGTTGGCAGACGTGCAGCCCAAAGTCGGCTATGTGCGAAAAGCATTTGCCGGTATTCGAAATGTGATTTATTACTCCGATTTCCATATCTAAAATGAAACTCCTTGTCTGTTCAAGATTATCTGTTTTTCCTGTACAAATCTGACCTCGGTCTGCGCAGGATATTCATCTATTTGCTGATGAAACTCACCTTGTACGTTTTTATCTCAAACGGTTTGATGTAGAAGTTTATCCCCGACCCATCAAATTCCACAGCGTTTAGGTCCTCTTCGAGAAGGTTGGTTTCAACCACGGATTCGATCGCCCGATCAAAGACAAGGGTCGCAGAGCACCTTCCGCCATGTGCCTCGTATACCCGGACTATGGTCTCACCGCTCTCCTCTGCACATTTGACGGTATCCACTATCACGTTTGGGGCATCTATGGTTATGAAGGCATGTGTTTTACCTAAAGTGCCTTCATGCTTATCGGCGACTATCGGAATAAGCGGCAAGTTCAGCTCACCGCCCGCTCGCACGGTGCCACACCGCCAATCGCCTGTGTGGGGCAGAAGCGAGTAGGTGAACTCGTGCACGCCCAGGTCAGCGTGAGCATCGGGATACATCGGCGACCGAAGCAGTGTGAGGCGCATCACGTTCTCTTTTATATCCCAGCCATACTTGCAATCGTTTAGGATGCTGACCCCGTACCCTGCCTCTGATAGGTCCGCCCACTTGTGCCCCGAGACCTCGAATGCAGCTTTATCCCAGTCGGTGTTCCAATGGGTCGGCCGCTCTATGGCGCCAAAAGCGATCTCATATGCGGCTTTGGTCGAGTGTATATCCACGGGAAACGCTGTCTTAAGCATCGTCTTGCGCTCTTGCCAGTCGACCTTTGTTATAAAGTCGATCCTCGGTGAGTGGGCATACAGCGCCATCTTCTGCTGCAGCGTGGAATTGCCGTATTTCATCTTGCGGTTTACCGTAAGGCGTACACTGCCGCACTCGGTGACTTCAGGTTGCCCGTCAGGCTCAAACTCCCACACCTTGTCCTGATACTGAATCTCGATATCCCACGCATCTTCCTGACACGGCTTATCCTCAAAGACTTGCAGGACGTTGGCCCTGTCACCTTCGCGCAGGACTTCCCGCGCATTGATACGGTCGAAAAGCCGGAGCAGGCTTCCATCATCCCCAAGCGTTATCTCGTAATACGGCGTTGTGATTCTGCTACCGTCTACTTCAAATGGGGTGGCTGCCTCTATTGCGGTTGATTCTACAAGGCGGTAGACCGAGTACCCACACGACGGCACATCACCGGCGACAAAGCTAATCGCGCCTTCGCTTGATTGGCTCCCAACCTCTTTGCCATCCGGGGCCATTACCTTAAACGGACCATCACCAGGCAATGGCAGACTCACTATATCCATCCTCGGCCATGAGAGCGAGTTGAAGACGGCAACGGGGATGCCTTCGCCCGTAGTGTTCGCCTCTTTAACCAATGTCTGCAAGGCATTCTTTCTGATAGATGCACCTTGCTCCAGCACCTCTTCATACTGCGCGTGTGAGCAAGTGTAGACCTCCCCTATCGACGAGCCGGGGATGATGTCGTGGAACTGGTTTAGAAGGACTGTCTGCCATGCATCGGTAACGGCAGCCTTGTCATACCCGCCGCTTAAAACCCCAAATATCTCGGCCTCGCGAAGTAAGAGCTCGGAGCGCCTGTTGTACTTCTTGTTTTTCGCCTGGCTGGTATATGTCCCCCGGTGCCGCTCAAAGTAGATCTCCCCATTCCAGACGGGCAGGTCTTTCGTATTGGCGGCTATACGGTCGAAGTAATCGTGGACCCGGCCTGTGTGCGCCTTCGGTATGCCGGGCATCTCCGATAGTCGCGGCATGTACTCAAGCATCTCCCTTGTTGGGCCGCCTCCTCCATCACCGTAGCCGAACGGCGTCAGTATATCCGGGTTTTCGGGCTTCCCGATGTAATCGTCCCACTGTTTCACCATATCGCAAGGATTGACATGCGCGTTGTAGCCGGTAACGATATCGTGCACGACGTGCGTGAATATGCGCGTGCCGTCTATCCCCTGCCACCAGAATGTGTTGTATGGAAACCGGTGTATTTCGTTCGCATGGAATTTGGCGGTCATAAAGTAATCAAGTCCTGCCTTCTTGTATATCTGGGGCAGTGTCCACGAGTCGCCAAAAACATCCGGGAGCCAGCCTACTCTAACATCTACACCGAAATCGTCACGGAAGAACCGCTTGCCATACAGACACTGTCGGACCATTGATTCGCCTGAGATTAGGTTGGTGTCATGCTCGACCCATGTGCCTCCTACCGGCTCGAACCTGCCCTCTTGAATGCGTGCCTTGACGCGCTCATATACAGACGGATACTGCTCTTTCAGGAAGATGAAGAGCGGCACCTGGCTACAGTTGAAATGGTAATCGGGAAATTCATCCATCAGGGCCGTCACCGTCGAGTAGGTACGACCCACCTTGCGCATGGTCTCTTTGAGTGGCCACAACCATGCGACGTCTATATGAGAATGCCCTGTGAAGTGAACCGACCCCGGACACTTCCCCCAGCCGAGCTTACCGAGACCGCCACACAGGAACTCACGGGAAGAGATGAGCTGCTCCCTGAACTCCGGCGAGCGCTTGTCACGGAAATCGATCGTGTGGAAAGCTTCTTTTATGGCGAGAAGTATCGCCTCCTGCAGCACAGGGTCCTTCACACCCGCCGCCGAGTCGTATGCCACTTTGAAATCGAAGTATGACTCTTCCACCGCACGGTCTATGGCGATGAGTCTTGCGCTCGACAACACATACGGGGTTGACGGGTTCTCGGGCAGATACTCCCAGTAGCCGCCGGTCTTGATCTCTATCTCACAGTCGAACTCTTCACCGCCACGCGCTTCCGATGCAAGCAGTATATAGCCCCTGTTGTCGTCTACTCCGTGGTATGGCTTTCCGTTTATGGATAGAAGGCCTTCTCCACCGGTGAGGAGTTCCAGTGCGACCCGGCGACCGGTCCAGTCGCCAGGGACCGTGATCTTCCTCTTTATGAATGCGGTTTCACCCTGACGGGCCCATATGTCACCGTTGTTCAACATGCGCCAGTCACATATATAATCGTACTGACAGCTATCAATAAATCTGGCATTGCGTACCTGCCAACCGTCTAATGTTCGGGATCCGGCGATAACGACATCTTCAATCTCTTTAATTCTCATCTCTACGGTTTTTAATAGACTAGCCAACTTCTGAACTCCTCTTTATTTCTTTTGACGCCGATTTCGAATTCCATTCGAGCATCTAAATATATGTGTCTACAAGAAAGTCTGTGACAAATCCGTTGGGGTGATTCCGCTGCAGTCGCCAGTAGACATGAACCATCCCTCGATATGCCCTGGCAGCTACTCGGGATAAGCGGCACCCCCCTCGCAAAAATTCGGGTTGGTGTGAGGGCCGAATCATCTGTAAGCTGAAGAATCACCGACAAGAAAGTTTAGTCATGCCAACAGGAACGGGTTTTCGCCGGGATAAGGCACATTCGCTGGCAGAGGAAAACTGATATCACCCACCCCAAGCATCTTTACGGCATCAAAAAGCACATCACCGCATCTGCCGAAAGCCACCGCCCCATGATGGGGGAAATGCTTTTCTATAAGCACATGTCTGTAAAACCGTGCGAAGTTCGGAATGGCAAAGATTCCTATACTGCCAAAACTTTCCGGCTCTATATCAAGGATTTCTCCTTCAGCTATGTAGCTTAACAGTTCATTTTCTGCGCTACCCTGCAATCGAAAGAAAGTAGTGGAACCGGGCTTGATCTGGCCTTCCAGGGTGCCTCTTGAGATATCCGGCTCACTATCAGCGCCCTCCAGCAGGCGGTGCATGCCAAACTGGTACTTAATCGAACAATTCTTCATGCATGAACTTGGTGTGTTGCCGCAGTGAAACCCCATGAACAGGTCTGCCGGCTCAGCTCCCATAAGGTCCGCCCCCTGGATCATATCCCCCGGGACAGTGTTATTTATGTCCAGGAGGGTTACAGGCATATCGCTTGCAAGCTGGCACATGTATTCGCTTAGGGCGCCGTATATGTCCACCTCGCAGGCAACGGGAATCCCCTTGGATGCAAGCCTTGAGTTTACATAGCATGGACAAAACCTGAACTGCGTCTGGAATGCAGGCCAGCACTTGTTCGCAAAGATGCCGAACTTACGTGAGCCCCTGCTTCTTTCATAGAACCGTGTGAGTGCAATTTCATACCGTGCAAGCAATGGAATGAGATCCGGGTATGTATTCCCCTTCCCTAGTTCAACTTCCATTTCCCTTATGGTCGATAGCACTTCCGTGTCTTTCTCATCGACTGCATTCATGAGGGCGAGGAGGTCCAGCTCGCTGTTTTCCATCACTTCCACACCTATGTCGTAGAGTGGCTTAATGGGGGCGTTGCAGGCGTAGAAGTCCTGAGGCCTTGGGCCGAACGAGAAGATCTTGACATCTCGAACGCCAAGTACTACACGGGATACTTTTTCAAAGTGGGCAATCCCCTTCGCCAGTTCGCATGGGAGACCTACCGGCATCTGTGGGATATAGACCTTCACCCCTCGGAGATTGAAGTTGTATGCCGCATTCAGCAATCCGCAGTATGCGTCTCCGCGCCCATTCATGAGGTTGTTTCCGGTCTCCTCTGCTGCTGCACATGCCATTACCTGGCCTCGGAAGTGCTTCGCGAATATGGAGAGCGGGCCTTCCGGACCGAAGTTGCCGAGGTAGATGACGGCAGCATTCACATCAGTTGTGTCCAGTTCATCAAGTGCTGCCATTGCATCTGTCTCGTTCTCGATGATGGTCTTACAGGCGTATACATCCAGTCCGATGGACTTGCAGGCATCAACGAGAGTGACTAATCGCTTCCGTGTGAGTTCGGCCGGGAAACAGTCCCGGCTTACACCTATAATTCCCAGCTTTATTGTTGGTATATTGATCATCTATGCATCCCCTATTCACTTATAAGGCGTAAGACCATTTTGGTTCTATAAGCTTTCTTGAGGGTGAATCTCAGTTTACACTGATTCGCCCTCACCCCAACCCTCTCCCGATTTCGGGCGAGGGGGGATGCCGCTTATCCTCCGAGTAGCCCACAGGGCATATCGAGGGTCGGTACATGTCTACAGGGATTCATGTAGCCGCAGGCTTTACGCCTGCGATCTACGACCCATAAAGGGTGCGCCTACATCTAGTCGGCGCACGGCTTGTTGTAGCATTACCGATATGGGATAATCGGAACCTTAGTATCAATCGCATTTTCAGAACCATTTTCGGAGTTACCCACAAACTTTCTTATAGAGCCATCATTTTATTATCGAACACTTCGTACTACCCCTTAACCGCGCCCATCTGGATACCCTCCACAAAATGACGCTGGTTCGACAGAAAGACCACTATCACAGGGATAAGCACGATGAGCGAACTTGCCATCAGCAACGACCAGTCAGTATTGTACATGCCCTGAAATGAAAGCAGCCCAATCGGAAGCGTTTTCATCTCCTGAGAGTTTGTGACGATGAGCGGCCACAAGAAATCCCCCCAGATACCCATAAAGGTGAAGGTCGTAAGTGTGGCAAGTCCCGGCCTTGAGAGCGGCAATATCACATTCCAGAAGATACCCCAAAGGGAGCAGCCGTCAAGCTTTGCCGCCTCCTCCAGGTCTTTCGGAAGGCTCATGAAAAACTGTCTGAGCATGAATGTTCCGTAGGCGCTGAATAAGCCTGGAAGTATCAGTGCCGTGTACGTATCGATCAGGCCTAGCATCTTCACCAGTATGAAGGTTGGAATCATGGTGACAGAGCCAGGGATCATCATGGTGGCAAGGTATCCGAAGAAGATCCTGTCCCGTCCCGGGAACTTGAGCCGTGCGAATGCATATGCCGCCATGGAACTCGTCGCCACCTGCCCCACTGTGACCAACATGGAGATGAATATGCTGTTCAGGAAGAACCTTGCAAAGGGCATGGCATTCCACGCGCTCACATAGTTCTCCCACATCACAGGGTTTGGCAGCCACTTCGGAGGGTAGGCAAATACGGATCCGGCATCTTTTAGGGATGTACTTACCATCCATAGGAGCGGGATGATCATCGTTATTCCGATTAAGGATAGTACTGCATATGAAAGGGCTTTACCCCAGATTACCCGGGTTCTCTTGCGCCGGGTTGCTCGTGCACAGGTGCCCGATGCCGCAATGTCTCTTGGATATTCTATTGTTGCCATTGTTCTTCCCCCTAGTAGTGTACGAGCTTTCCGCCGAATCGCCAGTTTATTAGTGTGACCAGGAATATCACCAGGAACAGGAACCATGCGATACTTGATGCATATCCCATTTTGAAATACTGGTACGCATTGTTGTAGATGTAGTACTCGATTGTGGTTGTGGAGCCTGCCGGTCCTCCTCCCGTCATGACGTACGCCTGCATGAACCCGCCTTGAAAGCCGCCGATTATGCTCATGATGGTGATGAAGAAGGTGGTAGGAGAGATAAACGGCACCGTCACTGCCCAGAACTTTTTCCATCCGTTTGCGCCGTCTATCTCTGCCGCCTCGTAGAGTTCTCTGGGGACGTTCTGCAGGGCTGCCAGATAGAGAATCATGTTCATCCCGCCGATTGAACTCCAGAACCCCATCAGCATAAGAGCCGGTTTTGCCCAGGACGTGCTGGAGAGCCAGTCCGGCGGACGAATCCCGAGGTGCAGTACGCCAAATATCTTTACAAGAAACATGTTTATCAGGCCGAAATCCGGGTTCAGTATCCACCGCCAAAGCAGGCAGATCGCCACTCCGGCGCAGATTGATGGCAGGAAGAAGATTGTGCGGTAGATAGTTATCCCCCTGAGTTTCTGGTTCATCAGAAGGGCGACCACAAGCGCGCCGATCATGCATACTGGGATGTTCAGCATGAAGAATGCGGTGTTGTATAGATATTTCCAGAAGAGCGGGTCGTTTGCCACCAGGTGCCCGGCCTCATGGTGGTAGCCCAGCAGGTTGATGAAGTTTGCGAACCCCACGAATTTCGGGGGTGTCAGGATGTCCCAGTCTACGAAGCTCAGACCGAGTGAAGCGAGCACCGGCAGAGATGTGAATACCAGAAATCCAAGCAGGTTCGGCAGGATGAACATGTATCCTGCGATTGATTCATTGTTCCCGATTTGTGAGAGTAATTTTTTCATTTGCTCCTCTATTAATGGACGGGTTGGAATTACCTTGTACTGCGCTATCCTCTACTAGAACAATAATTCTCGATTCGCATCGATGCATTCTCTTATGATTGACTTACAAACTTCCGGCAGCTCGCCCTGTGAATCTACCCGCGTGGTATGAGACGAGATTATGCCCATGTATTTCAGGGCATACTTCTGCCCAGCGCACCACCATCCGGCGTCTGAACCGTAGATTTTGTGGAAAAGGCCGATCAATTTGAATTGCGACTCACGTGCATTGTCAAATTCGCCGGCATCCACCCGGCGGGCGATTGCTTTCATCAGCTTGCCGCCTGTTGAGCCAAAACCTGCAACTGCGCCATCACATCCGCCGATTAAGGCCTCGTCTATCCCCCACTCTTCCCCTTCGAATAGCTCAAAATCCACTTCTTTCTTGAGGAACAGAAGCTCTTTTCTAATCCTAATGCTACCGGATGAATTTTTAACGCCTGCAATCTTGGGATGAGCGAGTATCTCCCCGAATTGCACGGAAGTTAGGTTTACCCCATTGACTCCCGGTATATAGTAGAGATACAGTGGCCTGTCTGCCTCATCAGCAATCTTATGGATATACCTAACAGGATCGCCGGGGCCTGCCCAGCCGCCTGGAACCATTACCGTCCAGTGCGAGTGTTTCAAATGGGATAAGGTCTCCATATTTCGCAGAATCCCCGGCATGCCGGTATCCGATATTCCAAGCAATACTTTCGCTTTGGCGCCAATTGTTGCACAAGCGCATTCGGCAAGAGCACATTTCTCTTCTTCAGTAAGAAGCGCCCACTCGCCCATCGAGCCTAGTATGAAGAATCCATCCAGCTCATGACTAAGGCCTAATTCGTACAGCCGGGCTGCCGATTCCAGGTCGAGTTTGCCGTCTTCGCCGAATGGTGTTACGGAGGCCGATATTATCTGTTTCATGTACTATAAACTTTCCTGCACAACCGGCGGCAGAGGCCGGCCATGCATCTTTCATTTTGTATTTTTGCACCTTTGTGAGGTATCAACATATTCCGCAGGTTAAATCAAACGTTTATCCGTTCAGCAGTTCCAGCGCATTATTGTAGAAAATATCCTGCACGTCGAGGCTGCTCAGGCCAAAACTCTCGGCGGACTCCTTTACGGCGCGCAACGATTCCAGTCCTATTAGTGTAGGCGCTCCACCTTGCAGGGCTGCCTCCCAATTCAGGGTATCCGGCCCAAGCCAGGTGAATCCTGTTCCGACAGTTATTGCCTTTCCCCGCATCTCGGAAATGGGGAAGTCCGTGCCCCAAAGGAGTTTGCGTGGGCCGAACTCTCGAAGGATAGCATTATATGGACCAGCCTCACAGATGCTGGATGTGTCAAACCAGACGTTCTCCAAGCCTCTTAGAGAAGCTATCCCCTTAATTGTATTCGGTGAGTAGAAGCCTCGGGCGGCATGTGCCAGAACCAGCTTTGCAGATGGATATTTTGTGCACATCTGGCGAATATAGCTCTGGTTGCCCGGATCGCTTATGGCCCGGTCCCGCACGATGTGAAGCATGATGACCAACCTCCTGTCATCCGCCATCTCCCATGCCCATTCAGGCAGAAACCCCGATATGGATGATTGATTTGTTGGCGTTTCGGGGCTGAACACGTGATACGGCTTGAACCCGACTATCGCCGAGTTATCAAAGTATCCTGCGACTGTTTCAGGCAGAGATTCGGGGGTGACAATCATAAGTCCTTTGCTTGTCTGCGATCCCTTTAACTGTTCCACCACAAAATCGTTCGATCGCTGCACATCCATTACTGGCGTAACAGGTGCGCCGAAGAACAGCCCACCCAGCAATCGACCTTTGCCTACTTGATTTTCGATACGTTCGCGCCACAGATCGACCGTTATGTCCGCAGGGCCATCCACCAGTACATTAGGCGATTCCAAACCGGAATTCAGATAGTCGACACGATAAATGTGCGCATGGGCATCAAAGATCCGTTCCGGCAGGAACGAATCCAATTCCCTGGCAACTTCATCATCCGTATCTGTAAACGTCCAATTTCCAAGCACTGTCAACTAGCCTTTCTATGCCAAACTTCGACGGCCATGTATGCTGTTCACCAAACGCTCATGAATATGCAGGCTGGCAACAAGCACATTCTGTGGCCTCTGAAACAGACTGATCTATTGAACAACCTGTATATTCTATACTTATCTCTGTTAGTCTTGGACTGTTACCGCTATTCACGGCACCTAAAGCCAATCGATACTGTATCCAGTTTGTGCCTTTGCACGATATGCCCATACAATCTCCGTTTTCGAACCAGGTATCAGCCCCATCCGGGCCCTTCCAGACTGATTTGCATAATTCATCCTTGCGCTCGGCAACACGAATCTGCGCACGAACCCAGGTCTTGGGCTGAATTTCGGCTTCCCAGTATACGCATGACAACAGAACATCGTCCGGAAGCTCATACGGGGCGGACTCATAGAACTCCTCAGCGCTGCGATCCATGATGTTTCCAGGATCACCCTGAATCATGCCATGAGGCCCCATTGTAGGAAGCTTGGTAACATGTTTCTCGCTGAATCCGTCCGGACCGTTCCACCAGATTTTCGAGTATCCCGGATGGCTGCCGTAAGTCTTGTGATGAGCTACCGCCAGATCCACCCAACCATCCTCATTGAAATCTGCTGCTATACAACCGCATGCCGAGTGTCCGAATAGTCTGGTTCTATTCTCTACGGAATATATGCCTCCGGGCGCACCCCAGTATATATATGAATCGCAATCTCTGTCCCTGCCTGCGTTGTATGAACTGGCGAAAATGTCCAGTATGCCGTCGTTGTTAAAATCCGCTACAGCCAATGAATTGCAGGTGTGCGCGGGTAATTGAGTACGCCTGCTCTCTGAAAACCCATCAGGGCCGCCCCAATAGATGTAGACATAAGAATCATATCTCCATTTCTTGCTACGGGACTGATGGCCCCCAACTATAAGATCCAACCAACCATTCCCTGTAAGATCGGCTGCCTGAGCGCACGATGAGCCTTCTACATATAGTCTGGTAGATCTATCCATGCTAAAACCATCCGGGCCGCCCCATAATATTAGACTGTATGGCCCGTAAATCTGCGAAACGAAGAGATCCAACCAGCCGTCATTGTTGAAATCGGCAGAGAGAAGCCATCTTGTTTCGCTCAAGTCCCCACGACTCCATTCGGAAAAGGAAGTTACGTCAGTATAACAATCGACCGCCCTTTTGTCTAAAATTATATGTTCGGGATGGTCCACGTCCAGACCGGTTGCGCCCCCTTTGAATAATAGCAGTTCGGGATTTGCCCATCCACCAATTATAAGATCAAGGTGTCCGGTATGTCCAAAATCGCCTACTGCACTACCATGTGCTCGCGATGACGGAATATCAAGTCTTCTATCCGTGTGGAACCCGTCCGGCCCACCCCAGTACAAAAACGAACCAGGATTCAGGCCGGCAGTTGCAATAGCATCTTCCGCACAATTGCATATCAAGATATCAGGCCAGCCGTTATCATTGAAATCGGTGCATAGGGCATCGGGGGCCGACCATCCAGGCAGCTCTTCCCGATTTGACTCAGAGAAACCGTCGGGACCGTTGTGATAGATGTAAGCCGGGATATCCCCCCGCACATGTCCTTTGACGTGATTTATGAAAATCAACTGTGGATTCACGTCATCACTGGTACGGCCTGCAAGGGCCTGTGTAGCATCGTAAGTTACAAAGCGTACCGGCTCAGTATCCAGACCTTCCGCACATCCGCGAAAAACAAGAGATTCTGTAGTATGCATCACGTCTGTGCGCCCCTGGCAGATAACGACATCGCCGAAGCCATCTCCAGTTAGGTCTGCAACAATCACGTCCCTGGCGCTAACCGTAGATAGTTCTGCTTTCCGATCATCACTAAACCCATCAGCGCTACCCCAGTAAACCACCGACTTTTCAGCTGCACTACGGTTCTCGCACACGGCCACGACAATATCTTTATGACCATCGGCATTGATATCGCCGACAGCAGCAGAAACGGCATTCTTACATTCGAGACTGATAGGAGCCCCGATGTTTCGGTGATTATCGACCGGGTAAAAGACCGCGCAATTATCCTCTGCCCTGAACAGGTAGGGTTTATCATCGATGAGTAAGATCCTTGTAGTCCAACCCTCTTCGAATGTGGCCCAATTGGGGCTTGACCCTCCGATACTGCCCGAGTCCGGATCATCCCCGCCTATATTTGTATATCTGTCAGCTTGTATCCCATCCGAGCCACCCCAAAGTACAAGCGGATTCCTGTTCCGTACACGCACATACAGCTCGTCATATCCATCGCCATCAAGATCAGAGGAGGCAAGGTGAGTAATATCGAAATCAAGATCGATATATTCACCCGGCACAAAGCCATTTTCTCCCTGATAAAATATGCGCAGTTTGCTATCGGAGGCGAAAGCGATATCGGGACGGCCATCGCCATTAAAATCGCCGATAGCCACTCCACGCGCGTCAGGAACTGGCAACTCAATTTTATAGCGCTCGGATAAACCTTCGGGAGATCCATAATATATGTAGGCAGTAATGTCCGAATGTGTTCCGTTGCACTGGTTTGCCAGTACCAGATCGTCATATCCATCGCCATTCAGGTCTGCCATCGCAGCGGCATATGTGCCAAGAGTCGGCAGTTCCACAGTCCTGCTATCCCCGAGAGGATCATTCACAACATGTATTGGCGGACGCTCATTGAAATCCTGGCTGTTTACGAATAAAAGATCCGTATATCCATCTCTGTTGAAATCAAAGCGGCTGATTCTCTGCAGCACCCCGGCCTTCGACACATAGATATTCTGGCCGCCGTTTCCGAAGGTGCCTTTGCGGAACTCCTCATAACCTTTCTGCCGCCATATCCATGAATGATCTGTTGAGCAAGCCTTCTTCGATAATATACTTTCTGATTCTTCACACATTTTCTGATTCATGAGCCTCAGCCTTTCTTGTAAAATCTTCGTCCGACACGCCAAGCAACCCTTCAAGAACGGCACCGGATGCCCATGAGAGTGCGCAGAACCATGTGCCGGCAGGACTGCCGTCCGAAAAACGTTCGGTAAGAAGAGAATCGGTATAGCAGAAACGTTCGTTAACCATTCCTCTTCTACCCCAGCTATAGTGTCCGTCTCTGTGCTGGTAAACCGTGAGAGTCCAGAGGATGGTATCGCGAAGCCTCGATTTCAGGTATGGATCACCGGTAATTCGGTGTGCGTATATCAAACTGCCTATTAACTGGCTACCCATAGGATGGATGTGCAAGTTATTTACAGATGTCACAGATCCTCCCGTTGAGCACCAATCCAGCGATTTCAACGGTTCAACTTCGTTCACAACATTGTAGGCGAACTTCCACGAGAACTCGTAGTCAAGGCCCAACAGGAGATCTTTTAGGTACCTCTCATCACTAGTGGTTTCGTGCAAAATCCGTGCGGCCTCTATCCAGGCAAGGATGCCTTCTTCGTCAGGGCTTTTAAATATATCATGCGGTCCGCCCCATACATGGAACTCCTCGACGTATCGCCGATAGAAATCCATGGCGCGTGATGCCACCTTTAGATACCGGTCATCTCCTGTGATCCGGTACAGTGTGGCGAAGGCGGGCGTAAACCAGCACCCGCTGAACCCGTCGCCATCGAGGATGCTTCCATCCGCCTCGCTGTACGTATAGCCGAACCTGCCATCTTCACCTTGAACGCTTGCTACATGATCCAGCACTTGTTTTGCAGCCGAAAGCCATCCAGCATGATCTACCTGGTGCTCTTTTTCAACGATATATGCAGCCAGCATATAGTGGCAAACCTGTCCGTTAATATAGCCGGAGTGTCCGGGTTTCTCAAGAACCGGGTACCACCATCCTCTTGCGCTCCACTCATCTCTGGAAATGTTGAAAGATTCGTTGAATAGGCCCGACTTAGGTGAAATAGCAGTGTCAGCTATGTTCGATATGCAAACCCTGGCACAATCCAGCCATTCCTTCTGTTGAAACCGGTTGCCAGCCACCAAAAGTGGATAAGCTACTCTCAATCCACCTGTCCATGCACTACTGAAGAAGGGCTCTTTGTCGTTTAGACAGGGATCTTCGTGACGCAGCACATAGAAATTCGAAGCTTCATTGCTCCATAGATAATTTACCAGTGCATCTGACACCGTTCTTATTCCGTCTTCCAGGTTACCCGCTCCCGCCACCTCATCGTGGAGGAATCCGTAACTTTCACGCAGCAACCGTGCGGCCGCAGACGACCTTGATGCATGCTCAAAGGCAAACAGGAAGAACTCCGAGCTGACTTCGCCTGAATCAAGATTTACATATCCCTCGGTTCTGGAAACCATGTTCCGGCCAGAGTGCGTACTGTATGTATAAGGCACGTTTGCGAAACCCAGCGAAAATGTAAGCCGTTGTGGATCAGTAAAACTTACTCCCAATCCGGTCTTCTCAGCTACCGAGCCGTCTGCATATCTACAGACATCTCGGCCGCCTATAGCGTAGGCAATGCTTTCTGCTATGACGGACGTAAAACCATGGCTTGACCGGTCTGCGCGCATCAACCACTCTCTCGCTATCCAAGGCTTGGCATAGCTCATATTGGTGCCATCATCAAGCTGTGGATATGTAGCAAAAGGACTTGCGCCGCCTTCATTGCATCCGTACATGGCCGCCGGGATGAATGGAAATCCCATTTTTTCTTCCGGTAGTTGCCAGACCAACCGTACGATTGCACATCCCGTGCCTGATGCCCGGAAAGTGCCACAATAACCGGCCTCATGAGAACGCAGGTCCAGCACAGCGGATACCCCGTCTGCACTCTTCCACGCTATGCTGCTCATTTCACCGGATTGACTTACACCGGCAAGCTCGCACTCAACAGGGTGATTGAAAGCATCGATTCCCGGTCTAATAATATATACTTTTAGGTTTTTACAAGGTATTTCTTGGTACATTGCCTCTCATCCGAACTCGCCTTTTTCGAGGGCGAAAAAATTGCATTGATAGCTATTGTTCTAACAAAGAACTCGTGTGCGCTCCCCGGTCATCCCGGACTGATAGATAGCATCAATCACAGCTTGCACGTGAAGCCCCGCTTCTCCCGGCACGGGAACATCGCTCCCTCTGTCCAGTGAGTCACAATACAGGCGCAGCTCTTCTTCGATATGCTCTGTCATCGGGAACTTTATCTCTTGCTCACTGGTTCCTCCGAGCAATACCAGCTTGCCGCCGGTTTGCCATGCCATTGTTCCATAAGCATTGAGCTGCCCTTTGCTTCCGATTATTGTGTAATTATGAGGATTACCTCGAACGAAAGATGTATCGATTGTTGCTCTGGCGCCTTTGCTGAACTGCAGCATTGCAAGCACATCAGTCTCAATCGCTTTATCGGTTTTCAAAGGGTGCACATATGCCATTGTGGATTCTACCGTATCATCCAGAAGAAATGAAGCCAGATCAATCATGTGTGGGGCAATGTCCATCAACGGACCTCCACCACTCATGGCTGGATTGCATCTCCAACCTGCTGTCTCCGGATTGTACCCACCCAGGTTAAATGATAAATGGATGTACGATACTTCACCGATTTCTCCCGCTGCAATCATTTCCTTTACGCGTTTTTGCGCACCTTGAAACCTGTAGCAGAATCCCACTCCAAGTTTCACACCCGAGCTGTGGCATACATCAATTATTTCTCTGCATTCAGCGGCATTCATCCCAAGAGGCTTCTGACAGAACACATGCTTGCCTGCTCTCGCCGCTGCGATAGCCTGCTCCTTATGGAAAACATTCGGGGTCGCGATGTATATCGCATCCACGTTCTCCGCTTGCAGCAGATCATCGAAGGTGTTGCAAGCCTGGGTTATACCAAATTCATCGCAAACCCCTTCGGCCTTTGTTTTATCGAAATCGTAAGCTGCTGCAACTGTGGCGCTACCGACTTTGCGCAACATAGGAAGCACTGCTTGCCTAACAAACACCCCGCATCCGCTGATCCCAAACCGAACCATTAAACTCTCCCTTTTTCACCAATGATTTAACTGAACAAACTGTCCATTTGAGAAAACACCTTCTCGAAGGCATCGATAGCGTAACGGATGTCTGATTCCGTATGCGGCCAGGAAATCATGTTCATCAGCCATGTTGTTCTATCTGCTATCATCTGGGCTACCGGATACTGTTCCGGCTCGTACCGAACGTCGCCCTTATAATTGCTGTCAGACCATGGCGAACCCTTGCCGTACCCTACTTTGTCGTGGAATATGCTTTGAGCAGGTAATGTTAGCCTTTGCCATGATCCTATGCGCAGCCCTTCAGCGGTTAGCGCCGTCGATACTTTATCTCTAAACTCAACTTCAGGGATATCATATCCCGCCGCTTGCGCCGATAGCATGATTGGAAATGCCCAGTAGACGCAAGTCCTATCATCCATGTACTCCGGAAAAGTGATAAAATCGTATTGAGCCAATGCATCCACAAGCAACCGGACGTTCTGTAACCTGCATTCATTCATCTGATCGAGTCGTTTCAGCTGGCTTCCTGCAAACGCGCCAACGAACTCAGTTGTGCGATACATGCAGCCCATGGCGTAGGTTTGATAATCCCGCTTACTGCCTTTTACAATGCGCTCCCCAAACTCTCTAAGCATTGCGGCCCTGTTCAGGAGCTCATCGTCATTGGTGACAAAGAGACCGCCGTCCCCTGCACCAAGATTTTTCCACGAGTTAAGACTGAATGCCGCAAGATCACCCAAATTACCTGTTTTCCTGCCTTTGTATGTTGCCCCATGTGATTGGCATGCATCTTCTATTACAGTCAAATTATGCTTTTTTGCTATTCTATTAATTTCGTCCATATCGGCAGGATATCCGTTTAGATGCACTGGAATAATACCCTTGGTATATGGTGTTATCGCTGCCTCGATTTTAGACACATCGATGTTCCAACTAGAGGGTGCTACATCTACAAAAACAGGAATCGCATTGTTGTGCAATACTGCCGTACCCGTGGCAACGAATGTGTATGCAGGGACTATGACCTCATCGCCAGGCCCGATACCCGCACCGGCGACGCACATGTGAAGCGCTGCCGTACCACTGTTGGCGGCAAGACAGTGCTTTGCGCCTACATACTCAGCCCATTCCTTCTGAAGTGCATCTACTGCCGGGGTATCGTGGCTAAATATTCCGTGCTCCATAGCCCTTACTACAGAGTCTTTGTCTTCCTTTGTTACATACGGCCATTGTTTTGCTACACCATCAGGAATTGCCTTGGGGCCGCCGTGAATTGCCAATTTCTTCATTGCTAAACTTCAACCTTCCTATATGTTCTGCATAAGAAACGTATATTATGTATATCGTATGCTACCTCGGTCTGCAGAGATGCCCGCGACATAAGGCCGCGGGCATCTCTTTGATAGGTCTGCGTTGTTATGGCCGACCGGGAATTTTCCACATAGCAGGCGAGTCACGAACTACCGACTGCCTATACCATTTCGCATGTCCATCCGCGAAGACTATGTTTAAACCCTGGTTATGTACCTCCGACGGCCGATGGCCGTTTAGAGCGTAACCATACTCCGCAAACATTGAGCAGTTCATAGAACGATAGTCATCATAGTCGACTCCAGGCTGGGCACCGCCATTGCCCTGCCAAAGGTCGTAGACCGCGATGATCTCTGCCGGAGATGTGATCTGAGTCTCGACAGCCGGCGTATTCCACCAGTTGCCACCCCATGCAGATGTATTGCCTGAGAATTTGCCGGTCACAGCACCATTGAGTGCATAGTGGATCGATACATCGCCCCAGCCGCTGGTAATTATCCCCTTCCCGGGTTGGCTTGGGCATGTCCAGATCGCGTCTGATTTCGTATAAGGACGGATCGATGATATAAACGTTATGCCGCTTGGTGTGGCAGAATCAGCTTCAGCCACTAGAGCGCAGGGATACGTCTCATCGTAATCCTGCACATACATCATCATAGCCAGTCCTATCTGCTTCATATTGCTCAGGCAGGACGCCTGACGGGCCTTTTCCCGTGCTTGCGCAAAGACAGGGAACAGGATGGCTGCCAGAATGGCTATTATAGCTATAACAACCAGCAGCTCAATCAGAGTAAATCCGTTCTTATTACGATGCTTGATTTGTGTTACCGACATTTTCATTCTCCTTTATTAGTTATGTTTCCTACAAACGATTGGACTGTTTATTTCTTTCGGCGTACTATTTATTTCTCATCACATTCCTCCAAATTAGTTTAATTGTCTTCTCTGAACTGTGCAACCAATGGTCGTTCCTGGATAACCGTTATTTTGCACCTTCACCATCCTTTCCTTATTCCTGTCTATGGTGCATGTTAGCAATGTCGGAGATAAGAATTGAGCATAAGTTCGTCCAGACTTGTTAGCGGATAATCTGCCCGCAAATTGGTATGCTCACCTTCTTGCCTTCTCTTACTATGTATTTCTCTGCTCGATCGATGAATTCCTCCTCGAAGCTAAAAAAATCGCATATATTTTGCATCCACCGGCGGCAGAGATTTACCGGACTGTCTCTGTGACTTTTCGGGCATCACCAAGATGAGTTACGACCTCGTTTACCGGAAGATCTTCAGGGAAGCTGAGCGCAATTTCGTCTTCAGAATACTTCACATTGACCGCACGGCGGGACATGCCATCATATATCTGTGTTTCATCATTACGCACCTCTCCCTCGCAGGGACGAGGGTAGACGTGTAATGTGATCTGCTTTGCCCTGTTTTCCAAATAAGTGCGTCCATCCTCCATCGGGATAACTGCACCCATTCTAATGAAGAGCGGCATGACATCAGCAGGACATGGTGAATTGATCCATCGAGGCCCAGTAAACACTGTTTCAGTCCAGTAGTCTACCCATTCGCCTTGAGGTATGTAGACTGACCTCTCAGTTGCGCCTTCAGTCAGCACCGGGGCAACAAGGATATCACGGCCAAATAGATACTGATCCTCTATCGTGTAAACAACCGGATCGTCAAAGTCCAGCACCAACGGGCGTATTAGCGGCAGGCCCATTGAACTTGCGTACTCAGCCTCCGAATAGATATACGGCATCAGCCGATAACGCAATCCTGCATATTTACGGAAGTTCGACAACGCTTCGTCACCGAAAACCCACGGTTCTCTTGGCGAATTTCCGTGGGCACGCACATGCGAGCAGAACATTGCAAGTTGAGTCCATCGCATATACAATTCGGGGGAAGGCTTGCCGAGATATCCGCCCATATCATGGCTCCAGAAAGAAAAACCACCTAACGCGAGGCTCAGCCCACCCTTCAAGACGCAAGGAAGTGTCTCCCATGTTGTATCGGCATCCCCCGACCAGTGAATTGGATATCTTTGTGAGCCTGCATATGCGCATCTCCCCCAGATAAGCCCATTGCCCGGCCCTTTTACCTTTTCCGTAATCTCGAACACAGCCTGGTTGTATAGCAGAGGATAAAGGTTGTGCATTTCAGCGCCGGAATAGCCTGCATAATTCACGTTTAGCGGACTGGTCTCCCCAAAATCCGCCTTTATCACGTCCGCCCCCATCTCGAGAAGAGCGCGAAGCTTATCCTGATACCATTCCACAGCTTTTGGATTGGAGAAATCGATGACTCCAATCTTCTGCGGGGGCTCACCGGCCACATAGCCATCAACAAAAGCTCCTATGGATTTCCCCTCTGCATAAATATCGCAGTCTTCCGTAATATACGGGAACTGCCATAACGAAAGATGCAGGTTCAACTGCCTGAGTTTCTCTATCGTCGTGACCGGATCACCGAACTTTTCTGCATCAAAACGGAAATTGCAGAGCGGCACATCGGCCAACATGCCCATCCACTGCGGGTCGAAGTGTATAACATCGGCGGGAAGCTCTCGTTCGCGGAAGCTATTTGCCACCTCAAGGGCTTCATCAGCGGTATTGAATCCGTTCCGACTGATCCAGAAACCGAACGACCATCTGGGCGGAAGTGCCGGTCTTCCCGTAAGCGCCGTATATTGTGTGATTACATCGGAAAGACGTGGCCCGTAGAAGAAATAGTAATCCAAAACAGGCTCTTCCATAAGGAATGTCGCCGCAGTACGTGACTGGCTGCCGATCCATGATTTGAACGGCACTGCTGTGTTAAAAAAGATCCCATACCCGCGAGAGCTCAATAAAAATGGGATTGGCTTGTAAGTCATCGGGCTGGTGTTGCCGTCACAATCATCGACATAGTTGAAAATTGTCTCTCCCCGACGATTTATGCCTGAGAACCGTTCGCCCATGCCAAGGATGCGCTCATTATGGGCCAGGTTCATGATCTCTGAAGCCATCATCCCGTCTTTGCCTATGACGAACCCGGTGGGAAGCGCATCGAATTGATGCCAGTTGCCACGTTCACCTCCGCCAATGCAGGCAATCATTTTCCCGGAATTATCCGATACTGTTACAGAATATGGGGTCTTCTTAATGTTTACGGATATTGACCCTGTGCTCACTAAATAGCGATCTTCATTCTCGTCTGTTGTTATCGGAAAAGCCTGCTGAATATCATGAGCAACCATGGGAGTGCGCCTGAACGACTGTGGCTGATCAGGGCTAACCTGAATCCTAAAGCATGTGGGGGTCAGGAAATGCATACTTATGAACAAATCCTGATGCTCTGCAGACCGCTGATATTCTCTCATCCGGCTTCCGGTACTTATGCAATTATGGTACCAAGCTCTTCCTTTGATTTTCCATAGACGACCTTTGCCATGGAAAATCAGTATCTTTTCATCAACTCTTTTGCACGATACTATCGTCTCTATCGGCAAAAGAACGCTTTCCTGGTTCTCTAGATAATCAGCAGGGCGATTCAAATTTTGTCACCTTTCTATTATGTATCTGTATCTTACAAGTTTCTTCAGCAAGAGACTGGATTGCAATAATTTCTATTGTCAGATATATTAGCCTGCCCAGCTCTAAACCAGGCCTATTTGAGCAGCCGGCGCATCTGTTGATCTGCTTTTTTCATGCCGGCATCTATCCCTGTGCTCCCAATATAGACAGCCTCTTCCATATCCCCAAATATCGACTCCATCTCAAATACGCTTGGATGCCGAGGATCTATGCACAAATACTGCATACTTTCGATAATGCTGCTTTTAGCGCTATCGGGTAATTTCTTATCATCCCCTATCACCTGCTTCAGACAGTCCATGTTTGCCGGCAACGAATTGGGATAATAATCTTTCATGAATTCAGGGGAGGCAAATATCTTTACCAGATCCCAAGCCAATGCTTTATTTCTACATTCTTTCGTTATGCTGAATCCTGAGGTACTTGCCCATACTCGTCTTCTACCTGCATTCATATTGGGCATGACAGCAACACCCCATTTAATCCGATTCGAACACTGAATGATGCTTGGAAGATTATAGTCATCAAGCATAGCCATGGCAGACTTGCTCATTGTGAACATCATTTCCTGATTAAGACCTACTTCCCGCTCCGGAGACTCCATGGGTGTAACCTTGTATTTGTTGCGCAGATCATAGTTGAACCTGAGATATGCTGCAGTTTCCGGGCTGTCAATCAAGATTTTGCCATCGTCAGATAAATACTGGCTGCCATACGATGTCTTGCTTACCACACCTGTCACGCCATAAATATCGATTCGGCCATTGTTCACAAATGTCAGCCTCTTTGCCGCCTGCAATAAATCCGCTTCTTTCCAACTGCTATCAGGATATTTCAACTTGGCGCGATCAAACATGTCTTTATTGTAATACAACAGCTGAAAATCGATGCCGTTGGGAAGCCCGTATAATTTGTCCTTATACATATAGGAATTCAGGGCAGGCTGATAGAATGATTTCAGGAAGCCTTTACCCTCCTTGTTCACGTAAGGAGTCAAATCACACAGCAGATCTTTTGATACAAATGCGCCAAATCCCTTGCCAAGCCAGATTACATCAGGCTGGCTGTTACCGGCAAACATGGTAAGGATCTTCTGGTAGTAACTGCCACCGGACACCATGATTTCCTGGACTCTCACATCAGGATGCTTGGCTTTGAACCGGTTTATAGCGGCATCATAGGCCTTCTGGGTGCTTGCACTGCCACCCATTGCTACCGTTATAGTCTGCGCAGTTTGCTTTGTTCCACAGCCTTGAAGGGCAAGTGCCAACATTACGCAAATAACAATTCTTTTCATAGTTGTCTTCCTTCACTTTTATAAAGCATTTTTGGATAGCTGTGCTCTACTTGGAATTTGATTCGTATATCTCTATACTCCTGATAATTGTTGACCTCTTTTCCAGCGGAGCAACTTCCGGGCTGCTGGATCTCAATCCTTCATCGCTTGATCGTTCTATATATATCCTAACCGCGCCTGTGTATACAGGTGGAAATTTATGATTATACCTGAACTCCCAGCTCGGTTCCCCTGTTTTCTGGTATTCACTGTATCGAGGGGCATTGCGTACAGGCGGGACTAGATCCACCCAATTTCCATCCTTTATGTACTGCAGGCGGTAATCGAGCGGAGTGCATTCCGTGCTTTTCATTTTTGCATACTCAGGTTCACCGCCATAGATAACAATCTCATCTATGAGATGCGCGACCGGCCATCGCATTTCAATCCATGATGGCGAAGTCTGCAGTATTAATTCCGCATAGGTATGGTATGGATCTATTATTAATTGCGGATCTTTATCGCAGGTGGACGCCGTTACCCGGGCTCCTGCGTTAGGAACCGCTATATTTTTTCTGCCTTCAGAATGCTTGATCCCGCCATTCAGGGTTGCTGGATCAAACTCGTTTCGCAGATCCGAATCACTTGCCGATTTGGCGATAGAATTGCTGCTAATAAACCCTTTGTTGTTCATTCTCCACTGTATAAGGCCGATATCTCGCGGGAAATATCCCTCTGTGCTCTTCACATTGCAACCGGTTCCATACGCAGTTAGAATCGACCCATCAGGAAGAAGTACGCTGGAGGAATTCTGGGGGTCTCCATACCAACCAAGGCTACCCTTGATCTTGCCGCTCCACGTGGTTAGGATATATCTGTGGTCCAGATCCCATGTCCGACCGTTGTCACGGCTTACTACGGCTTCTATTCCGAATTGAGGATAGCCATCCGATGTGGCAGGATAGCCTCTCCGCACAATATACGTCATCACGATAGCCCCATTCGGCATAAGAACCATGCTTGCATGATGCCTGCCCCAAGTGAACAGCGGTTTCACGGCGGACCATGTATAGCCATTGTCCTTTGATATCGAGATTCCCATTCCACCATATTCATCGTTCTCTTTGAGGAACCTATCTTCGTTATCGAGACGGCACGCGGCGACTATGTCTCCATTTTTGGCTCGAACAAATGTCATCTCGCTCGACCCATACCATTCAGGCACCTTGATGACCTTATTCCAGCTCAATCCTTCATCACTGCTAAACGCTGCATATGCCTGAGCGTATTTGCCGCTTGCAGATCCTAAAGGGATGCCTGTTGGAGACCAGCCCCCCTGCATAAGTCTAGTAATTTTGCCGGTTTTCTCATCTTTATCGACCAGTAGAGGATCCCATTGATAAAGAGGCTTTCCATCCGGTGTGGAAGGTATCGAAAGAGTCTGAGGCCAGCTTTGGCCGTAATCGTTGCTTACAATCCTGGTATCGGAGTATCGCTGCAGGAATAGCTTTCCTTTGCCAAGATAGGTTAAGCCCAATCCATCGCCAATCTCTTTTTCATCATTATCAGCCAAACGCCTTATCTTGCTCCAGGTTTTCCCCATATCATCGCTCGAGGTAAGCATTACATGGCCTTCAACTGAGAACGACATCAGCAGGCGTTTATTCTCTGGCATATATACCATGTATGGCTGGAGAACCCTGCGGTTCCATCCCTCAGTGAACAACTGGAATTTAGCAGGAAGTTTGACAGCAGATTTGCCGTTTAGTCGCCATATATGATCAAGATTCCAGCCAGAACTTTCCGGTTGTTTCCAAACATTACCTTCGATTGTGATGTCACCGATGTCTATCCCGGTCCTGCCATTGCGCCTGTCTTCGCAGAGCCAAAGGTTTCCGGCATCAAACTTGCTGCTTGTCCAATCGTACTTGGGGGTATTAAAATTGTGCATTTGGCCCTGTGCGCCACGCCAGACCGCTTCTCCCCATGCCTTACGTGCCACCAGGTCTACATTTATACGTAGATTGATAGAAGTATCATGGCCGCCGACAAAGCCTGTTTCGTCAAAGCGTTCTCCCCCATGTCCAACATAAAACCGCCATCCATCTTTTGATGTTGTCCATTGGCAACGGATATCCCCCCACGCACCGGATGGTGCCAATCCTATGGATGAACCTTCCGATCCTTTCGCATAAGCCATGCAGGAAAGCGTGCAGATGCTGTTGCATGCCGGGCCGAATGCTCTCAACATAATGGTCGAGGCACCTTCGGTAGATGTGCTGCCATCGATGAAGCTGCCAGACCAGCCGTGATCGCCAGTACCAATCATAATCAGTCCATCACCCGGCGAATGCAGAGACCATCCGGTTTCCTTGCCCGCCAGCGATTGCCCGGTTTTCATCGAATTGAAGTTTTCAGCATATAGCTGATCAGCGCACGCAGTCTCCAAATTAAACCCTGCGATAGCAGCCCATACCGTCATAACCAAAACTGCCACGATTCTATGATTCATGCCAACCTCCAAGTATCTAAGCCATATCTTATATCGACTGCCAGCAAGTATGAGATGCCTCTTCCAAAGCACAGCGCAATTGGTATTATCACCTTCTTACATTCCAGCCATATTAATATTCGCTGTACAAGCGTAAATTCCTTCAATTGGTAAAATATATTTTCGATATCCGTGGAAGCATATTGACCATAGTTGGAATAATTCTCGATTTACAGAAAACTTGGGAGATAGAGCATCAAGATATGCCCGAAGAGGAAAGGTGTGTATCGAATTGCATCCAAAGGTGGCGCAGCTTTGTGGATAAAACATATGAGAGGCGAAAACCGAAATCAAAATGGGCAATATACAACACCTGAGACTTCTGGCAAGCCAAGCAGTAACGTACCCCCTAAGCCGGTGTATTCATGATATAGATACCAATATGAGGCATGAGGCTCATGGCATACAGCTAATGCCACGTTTTACGTACAATTACTGGTCATCTAATTTAACCAGTTGAGCATACCAGTAAATATGCTCCTTAACTAAATCCTTTGCGAGCTGCATATCCTTCTCTTTAACAGCATTCACAATTCTTCTGTGGGAATCAGCGTTGGCAGGAAACACATCCTTTGTTACAGTCGGCAGTGCTTTAGCGAAGAACTCATCGAAGAAGGAACTCAATTCCACAAGCAAGGGATTATGAGTCATTGCTACCAGTTCCTTGTGGAATTCGCGGTCGTTTGTAACGTGCTCGCCTACAGATTTAGCGTTCTCAAGTCTACTGCAAATTTTCAATATCCTGATGAAGTCGTCGGCATCGGCGTTCTCTATCGCGTCTTCTATGGCGCCTACTTCAAATATGAGCCTTGCCTTTGCCAGATATCTGAACTCCAGTGGATTACGCATGAACGAGAAGGTAAGGTGTTCCATAAGGGCAAGATAATCAGCGTCCCCTACATATATGCCAGCGCCTCCTCTTATTTCAAGAATGCCTACAGCCGCAAGTGATTTAAGGGCTTCTCTAAGGATAGTTCTGCTTACGCCCATTTCTTCAGCCAGACGGCGCTCTGAAGGAAGGCGTTCTCCAGCACCAAAGTTGTTGCAGACAATATAATCCTTTATATTATCCATGATTTGTTCGGCCAGGGTATTCCGCTTAACAATGCCAATCTTTGCCACTAATATCCCCTCAAGTTAAATATGTTCCGAACTTTGTGGCTTACCATCAACGGCATCCTTATACCAGCCAATATGTTGATCAAGTAAGACCTTTGCACGTTCTACGTCCTTTGCTTTTATGACATCGATCAAGTCCCGGTGAAAGCCCGCATTGGCTGAAAATTCATTTTTTACGACGCCTGGGCGGATCTGAACAAAAAATTCATTAAAGAAAGCGCTTAATTCTATAAGCAAAGGATTATGAGTTATTGCAACAAGTTCCTTGTGGAATTCGCGGTCGCTTGCAACATGTTCCGCTACAGATTTAGCATGCTCGAGTTTATCGCAAATTTTCGATAGCCTGGCGAAGTCTTCTTCATCGGCGTTCTCTATTACGTCTTCTACGGCACCCACTTCAAAAATGAGCCTTGTTTTGGCCAGATGCCGGATATCGTGAGGATTCCGTAGAAAAGCGAATGAGAGATGCTCCGCAAGTGCAGGGAAATCGACATCGCTTACATATATGCCATCTCCTCCTCGAATCTCAAGAATGCCCACAGTCTCAAGTGATTTTAGCGCTTCTCGAAGAATGGTTTTGCTTACTCCCATTTCTTCGGCTAACTGTCGCTCTGAAGAGAGGCGTGTTCCAGCCGAAAGATTATTCTCTATGATATAATTCTTTATGCTCTCCATAACCTGGGACATCAGGTTGTTCTTTTTTACTGGCTTTATACTAGGCATTGGGCTACCTCCGCTCGCGTTACTGTGCTTATTTATACAATATATAATAACATAAAAGAGTCATGCACAGTATATCGGATAAATACTCTTATGATATCAACGTAACTGTTTGTACTTTTACGGAACCGGTTTCAAAAGGTTTGTATATATTAGTTCAAAGTCAAGAATTCACATGCTAACATGGTATTCTATCCAGTTGCAAATCTTTCGTCAAATGCTTCTGGGTTTGACATCTGCCATGCGCTTTGACCATTTGCCCGGCATGACGATACGGTCCGGCAAGTTCGGGACAGCATCGGCGATGGCAGCCATTAGATCAGCGCGCAGTGGACCTTTCTCTATGAGCTCAAGATTCTGCCTCATTTGTTCAACCGAATCAACACCCACAAGAACGCATGTCATTCCTTCAAGGCCCAATATGTACCTCATGGCAAGTTCTGCAATACAGATTCCCGCCTCATTTGCCAAAGCACGCAATCTACCAAGGATGGGGATCACCTCGACGAGATCAGCCGAGACGGACTTATCGTCTGACAATACTAGACCTTGAAGATAGATGCTTCGTACAAACATGGCAATCTTCCGATTAGTTGCCAGTTTTGTTACCCCTGAGCCGGTAAAACGGCGGTCAAGTATATTTATCGGAACCTGCAGAGCTTCTGCAAATCCGGATTCTATAATTTGCCTGGTACTATCAGGCGTGTTTACAGATATGCCGGCGTATTGCACCATTCCGCTATCTTTAAGTTTCAGCAGTGATTCCAGATATTCGGCGTTCTCCTCTGCATGCATCATGCAGATTGGAATAGAGTCTATCTTTAAGCGTTTAAGCGATGTGGACACCGATTCATCTACTATTTTATCCGCAAGCGTGGCAGGAATACCAGGTGCAATGTGTGTCACCTTGGTCACCACCACCATATCCCCTGCTATCCCCAGTTCATCCAGGGCTCTACCTATCACTTCTTCGCTTGTGCCGTATATTGCGGCGGTATCCAGACATCTTACACCGCCCTCGTACGCACAGCGAATTATATCCCGTGAGGTTTCATAAGACGGTTGTCCAAGCTTGTTCGCAACACCGTAGTTTAGTCCGAATTGTACGGTTCCAAGCATTAGTTTAGAAAGCGCCAGATCGCCAAACTGTGTATATTCCACTAGATATCATCCCATCTTTCTATTTGGCAGTGTAGCCACCATCTACCGGTATATTCGTGCCAGTGATATACGCGGAGGCATCGGATGCGAGAAACGCTATCACTCCTTTGAGATCGGACGAGTTTGCCATGCGCCCGAGGAAAGTGTGCTCGCAATACTGAGCCACGAATCGTTCCGGCATATTCTCTGTCTGGAACCCGCCCGGGCTTATGCAATTGCAGCGCACTCCCTTCTCCCCATAGTAACTTGCGGTAAACCGGGTAAAGTTCACCATGCCGCCTTTGTGGAAAAAGTAATCGGGATACCAGCCGGTGATGCTGGTACCTGTATAGTTCGTCGGATCCGGACCAACCATGCCCATGTATGAGCCAACGTTGATTATAGAACCGGAGCCTTGCTCGGCCATGACATCACCGAAAGCGCGAGTGATAACGAACAATCCAGTGGCATTTACATGCATACTCAGGTCGAAGGCAGATGCACTATCTCTGTAACCATTTTTCATGGGCCGAAGCACGGCATTGTTCACCAGGATATCGATATGTCCGCTGCGGCTCAGCACATTATCTCTAAGAGCAAGTATGGATTCTTCATCCCCCTGGTCGAATTGCAATGCGGTGACATCCTGGCCTTGCGCCCGGTGTTCATCTTCCACTAATTTGAGGTCGTCTATATTTCTCGATGCTATGTATGTCCTGGCACCTGCTTCCGATAATGCCGCAACTATCTGCCTGCCATAAAGTCCGGCTCCTCCTGTAAGGAGTGCTACCTTACCATTGAGCTTAAAATTTTCAAGTACATTCACCTTACTAACTAGTCCTTTCCTTAACCGTAATTGCACAAGCAGCCGTGCCGCAATCCGACATATCAAGGTTGTAATCGTATCCAAGGGGCTGAAGCACCCTTCCATAGAGAACGTCACAATGCCCGCAGTAGTCATGGTATGGTTCGATATGCCTGTATTCAAGCAGCCTGCCTTTGGATGGACAATGATGCATCCTAATGCTGAACTCGCCTGCCTCTACGTCCAGTTCCATGGTGAAATCGGCTGCTTCCTCGTTAAGAGTGTGAGACCAGTACATCCAGCAGCCCTGGATACCATTCTCTTCCACCAAACTCTTCAAGTTGCCAAGGGATTTATCCGAAAGATAGTTCCAGAAATCGACAACCGCGTCCCGCCCGCCCAGGCACTCGATGAACTTGAACAACTCGCTATACGCCGGTATGAATTCGGTGCAGGATATCATTGCGCCCTCCTAAAGAAACGATGGGTTCCCTGCCCGGTCTGTTTGCTGTAAGTGAGCATCTCGTAATCGAACGGGGTTTCCTCGCATAATGCAGCGTAGACGGTTCTATCTGTTTCGAAGAACATCGACGATACAGGACAGCCGTGCTCCTGCATATGAATTACGGCCGGGTTTTTCCTTACATCAAGGATAAGCTCATCATTCGACAGTGTTATCGCTATCTCGCCATCCTCGATCCCGTATATACGCTCGAGATACTCTTTCAGAGCGATGAGCCCACGTCCTTTTATCTCTGTTACGAGTGGCGCGTAGAAAATTCGTGTGAATTGATGCAGGTATTTTTGAACAGACTCACGCCCATGGTGCTCAAGCAGATATTCCAAGCCGGTATTTAACGCACAGTGAAAGTCCTTATGGAGATATTCGTTGTCCGAAGCTGTGCGCCTCATCACTTCTTTTGACATTTCATCAGCCCTCCTGTCACAGGTATTCGCTATATCAGTGTATATGCTTTCTGGCAGCGTCCTTGCTAGAGTAAATCAAAGTTTCAACTGAAATCGCTTTTGTTCTTACCGCCATAACCAAGAACGTTTGGTATGCGTACTTATTATACCAGATTGCTACATGGTTAGATTATTTATTTTTCTGCAAAACTCTTCGTAATTCCTCCCCCGAAAACAAAATATATTGGCTCTATAAGCTTTCTTGTGGGTGAATCTGATTCGCCCCCACCCCAATCCTCTCCCGATTTCGAGCGAAGGGGATGCCGCTTATCCCGAGTAGCCCACAGGGCATATCGAGGGACGGTACATGTCTGCCAGGCTTCGGCAGCGGCGTCGTCGACTCTGCAACCGAAGCATCAACAAATATATTTATCGGAAAGAAGGAATTCAGCAGCATGCAACGGCAATGCAATCATTGCCACAGGGGATTACTGGTTCAGTTCCGACTATGGCTTAACATGGGGTAATCCAACTCCAACGCCGCCAGCACAAGGAGGAGGGACTCTATACGGGGGCTGGTCTCCAATGCTAATCGATAAAGACCAAAACGGAAATGTAACAAGGCTAGCAGAAACTCTCTGGAAGCCGACAGGCATACCGTGGGGTAGTCCGGGCATTTATGCCCAGGGTTATATACGGTTTAGCACCGATGGAGGTTTGACCTGGCCAACCGAGATTATACCTACTCAATGGTATGGTGTCAGTGAAGTAAACCTTTTCCGATTAAGCAATGGAAACATATTAGCTGCATGTCGAACGGAAGTGCCGGAAAGGTTTAAACAAGGCTCAGCCACTTGTGATGATTATAGTGGCCTCGCAACTTCAATATCCACGGATAATGGATATACATGGTCAGCGCTCTCATATCTCTATGAATACGGCAGACATTTTGGCAGTATAGTGCAATCATCCAACGGTGATGTCATATTAACATACACCGTTCAAAAGGGTTATACTGACGCTGCCAACGGTCACGAACGATTCGGGGTAGAAGCTGCAGTAAGCCATAACAACGGGCAAACATGGGATTTGGATCACCGGTATTTACTGGCTGTATGGACCGGAACCATTACGGGGACCCGTGCTTACGAATGTGCCAGCCAATGCACATCTACGCTGCTAATGCCAGATGGCTCAATTCTGACAACTTTTGGAGGTGGATACCGCATAGACCCCAACACATACCTGGCATCATATCTTCCAAGAGATATCGGATTGGTAAAATGGAATCTAAATACTAATTCAGTAAACGGGGATCAAACGATTACTAATGCAGCGTGGAATTCGGATACACGCAACATATTCAACCCCACGCCCTAGTAGCGACACATATAGCCGGCATCCGGGCGTGAATCTGCTGATAAAGACCTTACACACTCGCACAGATTCACGCTCGGAGTTCCGTCAAAAAAAATGAAGCTCTGACCCAGATTTGCCGCATATGGTTTACGCTTCAGATTTTACCGCAGGTTCAGGATTTTACCAAGATACGGAGCAAATCGTCTGGCTATCAGGTAAAAACCAAGCGTATTACAATGCACTCCATCGACCAGTCCAAAACTATCCGCTTTCGACAGCATTCTGCGCCCATCGAAATAGTGCAGATTCGCATCACCACGATCTTGCATCTTCTTGACAAAAGCCTTCGCCGATCGCCTTTGCTCGTCATGCATACGATCGCCCGCGCTTTCCTCACACCAGTAGAACGGACTTACGATGACAACGGGAACTTTCTCGTACGTAGATCTGATGGTGTTTACAAAGGAGCACAGATTTTCTGCATAGCCTTCTCTCTTATTGCCCCAATGATCCATTACTATGCATGATGAATCAATCTCACATACGGCGGCTGCCAGTTCAGGCTCCCCCAATCCGTTTCCAGAGAAGCCCAGATTAACAAAATCGATATTAAGCCAGCGCGAGATAAAGCTCTGGTAGGAAGTCCCCGGAGTTGACGCACATCCTCCCTGGGTTATACTGGAACCGTAGAATACGACGGGCTTTTCCAGTGCATAAGGCGCAGGGTCCGTGATCGAAGCGTATTCATCGATGCCGATCTGACTGATACTGACGCCCTGGTATAGCGGCAGATTAATGGTAATCTCCCGCACGCCGGGCTTGACAGCGATTGTCCATTCCTCATCGATATTACCATCAGCATCCGGCGAAACACTTCCCATGAACTGATTGTCAACATAGACATCAAACCCACACTTGCCTATTAGCGTCATATGTGGGGACGGCTCTACGCTCTCACTCTTTGCTCTAACACCTATATGCGTAGCATCTGTTCGAAATCTTATACGCCCTCCCGCCGGACATTGAGCCAATTCCCAGACAGGCTCCCTAAATGTATCCTTCAGTCGTGATGGCAAACGACGGACGGACGGCTTTTCCTCGTTCCACCATGCAAGTCCTGATACTTTCATATTATCGTTGGGAAATTCAACCCATTTCATAAAACCACCCCTAATCTGTACTAGCCACTGATTCTGTCAGCGAACCCAAGTCGCTTGACCTGTGTTACTGAAGAGTTCTACACAGTAATGGATATACCTTCTTGTTTTGCATGCTGGCGCGGAAATACATCCGCTGTTGACAGAATGCGATCTCCGGTAATACAATACACTAGACGGACAATGGGATTTATTCTGTTGCCGGTTTGAATAACAACCCGACCGTAAGGCTGTTTCACCCGAACGGGAGGACGCATAATGCGTTACATACAACGTTAACTAATTGCGCCCTCCTGTATTTGCCTGCAGGGGGGTTTTTGTTTGGAGACAGCACATCATGCAAAAACGTCTGGGAGTAGTCGGCATCGTAGTAGAGAGCCTCTCTGCTGCAGAAGAGGTCAACGCTGTACTGCACGAGTCTTCAGGGATCATAGTCGGCCGAATGGGGATTCCATACCGTAAACGTGGAATATCGATAATATCTGTTATCGTCGACGGCACCGGCGATGAAATCAGCGCTCTGACGGGACGGCTCGGCCGCATCCGCCAGGTATCTGTAAAGGCAGCCCTTACCAAGGATGTGCAGTAACATATCTGATGCGCCCCGGCGCACAGTCAAGTTTAACGGAGGCAGAATCAAATGTATGACAAGAAGTCGATGGATGCAAATGAGTTTATCAGCCATGACGAGATAATCGAAACACTGGCACAAGCACGGATTGACGCCAATGACCCTGCACGGATCAGGGAGATACTGGACAAGGCTGCCGGATTTAACGGTCTAACCCATAGGGAGGCAGCAACGCTTTTCGAGGTGAATTCCCCCGAGATTTTATCGGATATATTTGCCCTTGCCCGAAAGGTAAAGGAACACATCTATGGCCGGCGCATAGTAATGTTCGCGCCGTTATATCTATCCGATTATTGTGTCAACGGTTGCACTTACTGCGGCTACAACCACGATCATTGCATGAAGCGGCGAAAACTCAACCAGGATGAACTGAGGGAAGAGGTACGCGTTCTTGAGGGAATGGGCCACAAGCGGCTCGCACTGGAAGCCGGCGAGGATCCTGTAAACTGTCCGATTGAATATATTCTGGACACCATAAAGACTATCTATTCACTGAAGTTCGACAATGGCGCCATTCGCAGGGTCAACGTCAATATCGCAGCGACTACCGTTGATGAGTATCGCCAGCTTAAAGACGCAGGGATCGGTACGTATGTGCTCTTCCAGGAGACTTATCACAAGCCAACTTATCTCAACGTGCATAAGGGACCAAAGCGCAATTATGAGTGGCATACAGAGGCACATGACCGAGCAATGACCGGAGGCATCAACGATGTCGGACTTGGCGTACTGTACGGGCTCTACGATTGGAAGTACGATACGGTCGCAATGATGATGAATGCCGAGCATCTGGAAGCAGCGTTCGGAGTTGGCCCACACACGCTTTCGGTGCCAAGAATACGAGCTGCCGAGGGTGTAGACGCATCCAAGTTCCCTTATATCGTCTCAGACGATGATTTCAAGAAGGTCGTAGCGGTTCTTAGGCTTGCTGTACCATATACCGGAATGTTGCTCTCTACAAGGGAACCGGAAGGTTACAGGGATGAGGTCATAGCACTGGGAATATCCCAGGTGAGCTTTGGCTCATGCACGGGAGTCGGGGGCTACGCGCACACCGGCAAACTCGGATACGAAGACCTTATACCACAGTTTGAAGTAAAGGATGAGCGCTTGCCAAACGCCATGCTCAAGGATTTGATCGAAGATGGATACATTCCCAGCTTCTGTACGGCGTGCTATCGTGAAGGTCGCACCGGCGACAGGTTCATGCGTCTGGCGAAAACCGGAGAGATCTCGAACGTATGCCAGCCAAACGCCATTCTCACACTTCAGGAGTACCTTGAGGACTATGCCGACGATGATCTCCGCGAACTCGGCAACAAGGTCATAGAGAAGGAACTCAAATCGATCACTAATTCCGCGACACGGGAGAAGGCCAAGGCATATCTGGAGAAAATTCGTTCCGGCGAAAGAGACTTCAGGTTCTAATCCTTTATATACAAATCCTGTACCTATCGACAGCTTCGGGAACGCCCTCTGACTTAGTGTTCCCGAAGCTGTTCGTGAATTTTCTGGTATAATTAGTAGCACATGAATTCCCGCACTAGGAGACCCGTACAGACATGGCTACCAATGAGCGTATCATATTTTTGCTGGATATGGATGCATTCTTCGCCAGTATAGAGCAGCGCGAGAATCCTGACCTCAAGGGCAAACCAGTAATTGTAGTAGGAAGCACCAAAACCCGATCTGTCGTATGTGCTGCGAGCTATGAGGCAAGGCGCTTCGGCGTGCATTCGGCAATGCCGTTCACTCAGGCTCAACGTCTCTGCCCCCATGCAGAAGTGATATCCGCCCACTCTGATCTGTACAGGCAGGCCTCCCGAAACGTATTCTCAATCTGCGAGAACTTCACTGATCTGGTTGAGATATCTTCAATCGATGAGTGCTACATGGATATGACTCCAACGGCGCAACGGTTCGGTGGTCCAGTAAGCGCGGCCCGGATGATCAAGCAGCGAATACAAGATGAAGAGGGGCTCAACTGCACCATTGGAATCGGCCCCAATAAACTAATCGCAAAACTTGCGACCGACACGCATAAACCCGATGGGCTGCATCAGATCACCGCCTCGAATGTGCCGCATCTCTTTGCGGACCTTCCCTTATCGAAACTGCACGGCATAGGGGGAAAGACGGCCGCGAAACTCGCATCGATGGGGATCACAACGGCAGCCTCGCTTGGAAGTGTAGACAGGGCTGTTCTCGTCAGAGTATTCGGAGTGTACGGCGATACTCTCTCAAACATGGGCCAGGGGCGCGATGACTCCCCTATTGTTCCGTACTACGAGCAACTCCTGCCAAAATCCATTAGTCACGAACATACAATGGCGACAGATACCCGAGATTTGGAGTTTCTGAAACGCACCCTGCATAACCTCGCAGAACGCGTGGCCTACCGATTGAGAAAGAAAGGCCTGTCCGCAAAAACAGTCGGAATCATCGTGCGATTCGGAAACTTACAAAGGATAACTCGCAGCCACACGCTCTCGGAGCATACCGACGACGGGCTCGCCATCTATCATGCGGCATCAGCCCTTCTTGAGGCGGCGATGAGTGACCCCAGACCTGTGCGACTGATCGGTATCTCGACGGGAAATCTGAATCAAGGTATCATTCAGCAAGGACTTTTCGATGACCCAAGACGGCGCCACCTTACCAGTGTAGTCGATGCCCTTAATGAGCGATTTGGAAGCATGGCTGTCAGGCCCGCGTCGCTTGTGCATATGAGCGGCAGCGATCACATCACATTCAAAGAGTAAATGAATGCAATATTTTATACTTATCCAGGATAGCGTTTAATTTCCGCTTGACGAAATGCGAATGCTTTGGTATATTTGAATTGCGTCCTGCTAGTCAGGGCGACGCCAATGGCATCCTTATGAGGAGGTGGTGGCTATAATGGATCATAGTCAACGAGGTGGTGCTGAGGGCTAAAGGTTTTAGCCTTCGGGTCATGAACTGAGTCCTCTGGCAGTTCACCTTATCAACGGGGATCGCAAGTGCGATCCCCGTTTCATATTTGTCTACATAGTGGAAATTTCCCCCTGTTCCCATCATGTTATTCCCCAGTATTCAACGACTTCAGAGAAGCGCCGCAAGTTGTCGGTTTATTTGTAATTTCAAACCATCATCTTAGTGATACCATACACAGATTGTAAAGACGGAATATATTTGACAAAGGGTATGGTATTGTGCTAAAATGCGTGCGAAATTCAGGCTGTGCATACTTGGAGTAGCAGGCGATAAAATTAGCTTCAATTAGTCCTTGTTATTATTGAGTAGCAGAGGGAGTAGACGAAAAAAACATGGAAAAAGAAATTTTTCTCACTGCTGGCGGCCTAAGAAAGATACAGCAGGAACTCGAGCATCTTCGCACTGTACATCGCAAAGAAGTGGCCGATAGAATACGCGATTCCAAGGAATACGGCGAACTATCTGAAAACTCTGAGTACGAAGAAGCGAAGACAGAGCAGGCCTTTGTTGAAGGCCGTATCCTGGAGTTAAAACGTATCTTACAAGTTGCCCAGGTAATCGAGGACCATGAGATCTCTACGGACATCGTCGGTATAGGTTCTAAAGTGACGATTAAGGACATGGACCTTGATGAGGACTGGGAAATCACCATCGTAGGTTCTGCCGAGGCGGATCCCGGCGAAGATCGCATATCAAGCGAATCACCCGTCGGAGATGCACTTATGGACAAACGTGTCGGTGATGAGGTGGAAGTTCAAACACCGGAAGGTACGATCCAGTATAAGATCGTAAATATCACCAAGTAAACTTCGCTCAGTAATTGCAGTAAATGTATTAATCGACAGCGTATAGCTTAAAGGTGCTTGTGTGCCGGCTATACGCTGTTGCATATGTAAGGAGTTCCAATTGATAGAAGAGAATGATCTAATAGAGCATAGGCTGGAAAAACTTCAAAATCTGCGCTCACAGGGGATAGACCCATTCGCCGTGGAAAAGTACGAGCGCACGCATTTATCAAACGATATCGTGACTGATTTCGACCAACTGGAAGGTAAAGAGGTGTCAACGGCCGGCAGAATAGTCTCCCTCCGACCTATGGGCAAAGCAACATTCATTCATATGCAGGATGCCTCGGGAAGGATCCAGACCTACATCAAATCCGATAACGTTGGCGCCGACAACTATAGCCTACTGAGCAATATAGACATTGGCGATTTCATCGGAGTTCGCGGCACTGTTGGCAAAACTCGCACCGGCGAGCCCACAGTCTTCGCCAAATCACTCCAAATGCTCGCCAAATCTCTTCGCCCAATTCCGATCGGGAAACAGAAGGGTGATCAGGAATGGTACGGCCTTCAGGATGTGGAGCAGAGATATCGCCAGCGCTACCTGGATCTGATCGTAAACCCGGAAGTGCGGGAGACTATGGTCAAACGCAGCCAGATCGTGCGCTCAATACGTGAGTTTCTGGATAACGAGGGATTCCTTGAGGTCGAAACCCCTGTATTGCAAGCAGTCGCAGGTGGAGCGGCCGCTAAACCTTTCACCACTTATCACAACGCTCTGGATCACGAATTCCACCTCAGGATATCGCTTGAACTTTACTTGAAACGCCTGATAGTCGGTGGATTCGAAAAGGTCTATGAGATGGGCCGTGTCTTCCGAAACGAAGGCTTATCTACACGGCATAACCCGGAATTCACTCTGATGGAACTTTATCAGGCCTACACAAATCTCGAAGATATGATGGACCTGGTTGAGCGGCTGTTCGTTTTCATTGCAGAGCGCGTACACGGAAGCCTGACCATCCCGTATCACGGACATACAATCAATCTGACGACACCCTGGAAACGCCAGCCTCTTCTGGAAAGCATCAGAGAGTATGCAGGTGTGGCTCCTGAAGAGTTTAAAACCGTCGAATCTGCAAAGGCAGCCGGAACACGGCTTGGTTTGCCAATGGAGTCTGAAACGACTATCGGCGGCATAGTAGACAAGATCTTCGAGCGATTCGTGCAGCCGAAGCTGATTCAGCCAACGTTCATAACGGATTTCCCGCTCGATATCTCGCCGCTTGCGAAGAAGGACCCGAACGATCCGACAATGACCCGCAGGTTCGAGCCCTACATAGGGGCTGCTGAAGTTGGGAACGCCTTCTCGGAGCTGAACGATCCTATCGATCAGAGGGAACGTTTCGTCGATCAGGCGAAGATGCGCGACACGGGTGACGATGAGGCCCATCCAATGGATGAGGATTTCCTGCGCGCCCTCGAATACGGTATGCCTCCCACCGGTGGATTGGGTATAGGAATCGACCGCCTAGTGATTCTGTTTACAGATGCACCCTCAATAAGGGATGTTATTCTGTTCCCTCAGATGAAACCTGAAAAATAGTATTTCCATACTGCCGCATCGCTAATAAAGATGCGGCAGTACTTTTATCACATCCGCTTTCCTCTCATCCATCCCTCATCCTCCCCCCACCCGAACCAATGGCTGGCTTCACTATCGACATTTCATTCCATCTACGGCATATCTGAACCAGTCAGACTTGACGTCAGTGTAAGAGTGGCCTAATATATAAATAGAAAAAGGGTTATATTTCGTATAATTCGGCGAATGAACCTTTGAAAGTATTCCAGTCATATGGAAGGAGGACCTCTACAATGGGTGATAAATCTCCAAAACGCGAAGTAAAAGCTCCAAAGAAGGATATTAAGGAGAAACGTCGAGAGAAACAGGATAAAAAAGGAAAAGGAACGATCTCGGCACCTAGCGCCTAACCCATGAACAATTACGTCGGCAGGAGAACATGCCAGTCAGGTTCATACTCCACGTCACATAACGAAGGCCTTGGAAACTATTCGACAGGGCCTTCGTTATGGCGACATGGCAAAGTATTTTGGCATGAGCGCACTGTTGACTGCTTTTCGATTATCCCCGGATTACTGCCTCATCATCCCCCATGGTCTCCATGCAGCGAATTTCTCTGTAAACCCAGATCAGATTTGATCAAAATGTGTCAATTTCGCATCGCTCCCCCCGATATCGGCAACGCCCCGATATTTATCAGGAAAAATTTCCTGATAAATATCCCAAAAACCCTTGACTATCCGGTGATATCGCGGTATATTGTTAATGTTTTCACGATATACGTGATATGCACAAGCGTTCCACATCTGAATGGAGGAAAACAATGGCTAAACAGACCACCCAAACCCAGGAAAAAGTCACTGCGCAGAGCGATTACAAGCCTGCACTCAAGGCGACAGATGATATCAAACAATCTGACGTTTGCACTGAGATCGACGCACTTGTTGCCCGGGCCCAGAAGGCACTGAGCGCTTTTGAAGATTATTCTCAGGAGCAGGTGGACTCCATTGTCAAGGCCATGACACTCGCCGGAGTAACTAAGCGACTGGAACTGGCAAGACTTGCCGTTGATGAGACAGGCATGGGTGTTTTTGAAGACAAGGTCACAAAAAACCTCTTCGGCACCGAGTACATCTACAACAACATCAAGAACGAAAAAACAGTCGGCGTGATCAACGTGGATGAAAAGGAAGGCGTAGTAGAGATCGCAGATCCGCTTGGAGTTATCGCCGGAATCACTCCCGTGACAAATCCAACCTCTACCGCAATGTTCAAATCGCTTATCTCCATAAAAACGCGCAACCCCATCATCTTTGCTTTCCACCCGAAAGCGCAAATGTGCAGCAAGGCCGCTGCAACTGTGATGCTTGAAGCAGCAGTATCCGCTGGTGCGCCGGAGAACTGCATACAGTGGGTAGAAAATCCTTCCCTTGAGGCAACGGATACACTGATAAAACATAAGGGTGTCTCGCTGATTCTGGCGACCGGCGGAAGCGGCATGGTTAAGGCCGCGTACAGTTCCGGCAAGCCTGCCCTCGGCGTAGGACCAGGAAACGTTCCCGTATATATTGAAAAAACAGCTAACGTCAACATGGCTGTAAACGATATCATTCTCTCCAAAACCTTCGACAACGGTACGATCTGTGCTTCCGAACAGTCCGTAATCGTAGACGAGGAGATTGCAGACCAGGTACTACAGCGATTTCTTGCACAGGGAGCCTACATACTAAAACCTGACGAAGCGAAAAAAGTAGAGGCTATCGCAATAGATGAGAAGCGGGGAGCCATGTCTGCAGCGGTAGTCGGACAATCGGCTGACGTGATCGCCGAGAAAGCCGGTATCACAGTTCCAACCGGAACCAAGATTCTAATCGCAAAGTTGACTGGCGTCGGACCGGATACACCGCTGAGCCGCGAGAAGCTCTCCCCTATACTCGGGTTCTATACAGCGAAGACTACTGATGCCGCAATCGATATAGCGGACAAGCTGGTACACTTCGGTGGTATGGGCCACTCGGCCGGCATATTCTCCCAGGACGAAGCAGTAATCCGAGAGTACACACGGAGAGTCAAGACGAGCAGAATTCTAGAGAATGTACCGACGAGCTTTGGTGCGATCGGCGATATCTACAATCGAATGGACCCATCGCTCACGCTTGGTTGCGGTGCATATGGCGGAAACTCCACTTCGGAGAACGTAACTGTAAAGAACCTGCTGAACATCAAACGGCAGAGTAAGCGAAAAATTAATATGAAATGGTTCAAGGTTCCACCAAAGATTTACTTCGAGAAAGGGAGTCTGGAGTACCTTCGCAATATTAAGGGCGAGCGTGCTTTCATTGTGACCGACCCGACTATGGTGAAGCTCGGATTCGTGCACAAGGTAGTTGATTACCTCAGCCAGGCCGGCATTGAGTCGGAGATATTCGGCAATGTCGAGCCAGATCCAAGCACCGATACCATCACTAGAGGGGTTGAGGCTATGAGCCGGTTCAAGCCGGACATAATCGTAGCATTCGGCGGAGGTTCCCCGATCGACGCGGCAAAGGGCATGTGGCTCTTCTACGAGCATCCTGAAATCCGCTTCGAAGACCTGGCGCTCAGATTCGTGGACATTAGAAAACGAGCGATGGAATTCCCAAAACTTGGAAAGAAAGCTATGCTTGTCGCGATCCCAACGACTTCCGGTACGGGCTCTGAGGTGACAGCTTTTGCAGTTATCACCGACAAGACCACGGGAATCAAATACCCGCTCGCTGACTATGAACTGACGCCGGACATCGCTATTCTGGACCCTGAACTTACTTACACGGTTCCGAAGGCAATAACTGCCGACACCGGCATGGATGTTCTCTCCCATGCGATAGAGGCCTATGTTTCGGTTATGGCGAGCGACTATACGGACGCTCTTGCGCTCCAGGCGACTAAGATACTATTCAAGTATCTACCGATTGCGTACGAAGAACCGACTAATATCAAAGCTCGTGAAAAGATGCACAACGCAAGCTGCATGGCAGGAATGGCATTCACGAACGCATTCCTGGGCATCAATCACAGTCTGGCGCATAAGCTGGGCGGGCAGTTCCACGTACCGCACGGCAGGGCTAATGCGATACTGCTTCCTTACGTAATACGGTACAACGCATCGACACCGTCCAAGTATACGGTGTATCCGAAGTACGAGTATCCAGTTGCGGACAGGAAATATCAGGAGATCGCACAGGTCCTGGGTCTGCCGGCTGCAACCCCTGCGGAGGGCGTTGAGAGTCTCGTTAAGGCAGTAGATGACCTTAGGGCGAGGCTGATGATACCAGCCACATTCAAGGAATACGGCATAGACAAGGATATCTACATGAAGCAACTTGACGATCTGGCGCTTAATGCGTTTGATGATCAGTGCACGGGTGCCAACCCGCGATATCCGCTGGTTGACGAGCTCAAGGCTATCCTTATCAATGCATATGAAGGCTAATCATCACTAGCAAAAACGGCGTGCGCCAATAAGGCGAACGCCGTTTTTATTTATCACTGGACGTAACAAAAAGTGTACTATAAGCTTTCTTGTGGGTGAATCTTCAGATTGCACTGATTCGGCCCTCACCCAACCAATTTTGGGCAAGCGGGTTTACGTTCCGCTTATCCCGAGTAGCCCACAGGGCATATCGAGGGACGGTACTTGTCTACCAGACTTCGGCAGCGGCGTCTTCAGGGATTCAATAATGTAGCGGCAGGCTTTATGCCTGCGATCTACGCACCCATGAAGAGTGTGCCAACATACATATATTCGGCGCAGGCCGACTTCGTGTTTTTCTTATAGAGCCAAAAAAACACACGGTAGAACAAATACTTCATCCATTCGTTGCACCGTGTGTCCTAAGATTTGGCTCATTTTGAATGCTAAAGGTCTATTTGCCCTTATGCGCCCCAAGTTCGAGAACTTTTCTAGCGGCAGACTTGGGATTTCCGATGACACCGGTTCCCGACACACAGCCGCCTTCGCAGGACATCACCTCTACCAGATTGCAGTTCGGGCAGGCGGACGTATAGTCCTTAAGCCTTTTCAATTCCTGCTTCGTAATCCCGTTTACAAATTCAGGCCGGATGCTCACATCGCAATCCTGATCCATGACCAACTGAACAGCTCTGGCCACGCCTCCGCTTACAGGAAACCCTCTGCCGGCAACGGTGGCATCAATATCAGGCGGCTGAGGGGTAGAATCAGCTACGTCAACATCCCCTGCAACAAACATTGATCCAAGCTCCTCAAAAGTCAGAACGTAATCCACAAGAGGATCTCCCAGGGCTTCCTTACGTTTTGCCGCACATGGCCCTATGAAAATGCGAACAGCGTCCGGAAATCGCGCAGACGCAAGCTCCGCCGTGTAATGCATCGGTGTGCGAGTCGTCGAAACAAACGGCGCAAGCTCGGGTAGATGCTTTGCGACAGCCTCTGTATAGGCAGTACAGCACGAAGTCGTCATGAACGGATGCCCGTTTCGCATGCGATCAACGAACTCTTGAGACTCTTCCGTTGCGGTTATGTCTGCGCCGGCAGCGACTTCAGCGACGTAATCAAATCCAAGCGCTTTCAGTGCTCCCACGATGTTTTCTAGTGAGCAGGCGAACTGTCCCACTATCGATGGCGCTATCATGGCGACCGTGTGAGATGCCGATCGTAAACTCGTGATGACATCCACCATCTGGGAAATTTCCATAATAGCCCCGAATGGACAGGCCATCATACATTTTCCACATGTTATGCAAGTATCCTGGTTGATGGTCTCTTTGCCTGTGTCATCCTTGTATATCGCACCAACAGGGCACTCTTCTTCACATGGGATAGGAATATGGATTATTGCATGATATGGACAGACCTTCATGCAACGGCCGCAGTTAACGCAGGCATCATGCTTGATATGCGCTTGTCCGTCATCGAATGAGATGCACTTTTTTGGACAGTTGAGGGCGCAGGGCCGGGCAAAACAACCTCGGCAGGCATTGGTGATAAAGTACCGGCTATGAACGCATGCACTACAGGCTTCGTCCAGAATCGTCAGCACACTTGAACTCACCGCTTTCCGATCCAAAGCTTCCCCTGCATACTCTGACAACCGTTTAAGTTCATCGGTCTCATCTTCGGTACCGAAACCGAGGGTAGCCATTACCCTGTATTTGATAACAGCCCTCTCTTTGTGTACACAGCATCGTTCCGGAGAATCGTTCTTCGGTCGCATATCTACAGGCAGCCTGTCGACAGATTCAATCAGGCGGCCTTCGAAGCATAATTTCGCGATTCTTACCAGAATTTCACGTCTGATCCGTGTGGCATTATTGTCTAAAAACATAAGTTCCTCCAGGAGGGTTATTAATCATTGGCAAGAGACCGTATTTTGTCCAGAAGCCGAGGCATGTTTGAGCCACTCATTACCTCGCCGTTTACTGTTACGTAAGGAGCATCTCCGTAATGGTCATTCTTGCAATAACCCAGGCACCGGGTACCCACTACCTCTACCATTGACCTGATGTCGGGCTCCAAGTAATCCCCTAGAGACTGGAGGTTAGCCGCCCCCATCAAATAGCAGGTAGTACCAGCACAAATAACAATCTTTATTTTTTTCATAGTAGTGCACTCCTCATCAGAAGAAACCTCGATTTATCAAGGATGGTTTCTAGATGTACTCAATCGAAGTCTCTTTCAAGTGTTTTTCTTCAAGCAAGCGAACAATTTTCTTTACAACATTGCGCCTGATCTCTAGTTCCACTGGCAATTGTGGGTTGTGGTGTGCTTCATTGATACGTGTTCCTACTACAAACCTGATTATATCACTTTGTAGCAGAAGGTCATATAGCCTGGTTGCCCCGTTCCTCCTGCCGGGCAACATCCCGGATTCAAGTAATTCGGCTGTCTTGCTAAGTGTGAGACAGCCTTCAGTCACAAGATCGATTCCTTCTATATCCGAGGTCGTCGGAATTTCGTAGTCGATATCATGGAGATTCATAGTTACCGATCTGTCCAACTCACGGGCGACGATGTTTGATGTAGTGCCTCCACATACGGCTATGCTCCCAACGTGCTTCTCCGCAAGCATCCCGTATTCCCTGTCTCTCGACATATCATAAGGAGGCCCGGTCAGTACAAGCAACTGTCTGGGATTGCGATAGTAAACAACAGCGCATGTGATATCATCCCCTGCCCGGCCGTTATCCTTACGTACTGCCTCATCGACCAACAGTTTGCTGAGCATGCTGGCAGAGATTTCCGGGTTACGCCGTATATGCCCCAGTAGAAACTCGCCTACCCCGTCACGGCCCCATCCCAGTGGATACTCGTCGAGGCCTATGCCGGCCTGACTTATTCCATCCGAGAAAAACACTACCCTGTCGCCGAATGTACACTTCAGCTCGGCGTATGACAGAACTCTGTTCTGCCAGCGGACCTCCGTGCGGTTTTGACTCTCCACCGGCAGGATTTCGCCATCTCTGATGAAGATGAACGAGGGATTGCCCTGCTCCATTATCTTCGTCGTCCCATGGATATCTGCATCTACGATGCTGAATGCAGAGTAGCTAATCTTGCGCTTTGGGCATAACGGCAGTGCGTCCATTATAATCTCGGCAGCCCGTTCGGTATCAATATTGCCAGTAACATACTCTAGCGCCATACGAGCCGTCAGCGAGGCCAGCACGCAGGCTTCAACACCACTGCCAAGTCCATCTGCAAGCACGAGAACTACACGCTTGCCACTGTTCATTCTAGTAGAGAGGAATACGTCGCCTGCAATGTTTTGGCCCGATTTGCATTTCTGGCAGTAATCCGCCTCTATGAAGCAATTCGTGTTCATATCATTCCTTGCGATCATCAGGATACCGGGTAACCGAGAACCCCTCGATGATGGAATTCAGGATAAGCTCGGATTCTGCGGCGCTCTTACCCAGCCTGAAAGCGATGTCCTGTACACTAGTCAGCGTATTTTGAATGACCTGCTGGGCCTTTTCCACAATCTGCTCTCTGTGCAATTCAGTATGGGTTACGTCAACCAGGGTAGCACCAACTATCTGGTGGAGATCTATCGTAAAAATGGTGGCGCTCAACACGGTATCGTTGAAACGGATGTACCTGCGAACGATGTCTTCACCGGTCTCGAGAACCATGCGAAAGAGGTCGCAGAACGGAAATATGGATGACAGATCCGCACCCTCAAGACCCGGCACAACTTCGCTTATCAATGCGACGTCTTCGCCGCCCATGCGCACGAACTCGCCGTTGCACTCGATGATCTTGAGGTCCTTATCGGCAATTACTACAGCATACGGGAGTGTCCTAAGAAGTGCATTAGCCTTCTTCTGAGCTTGTTGGCGCATATACGAGACGCACATGCTTGTCTCCGCCTTGCCCGCGATGATTGCCACTGCAAGCTCTCTGCACGAATGATAACCGCATCCACTGCAGTTCAACTCATCAGCGCTAACCTGTTTGCCGATCTTCTGCAAAGTGTCCGTTATCTCCTCCTCTGTGCAGCCATAGGATGTTACAGGCTCTATCCTAATGTCATCCCGAACATCCACCGACGGATTGCGCGGACAGTTCTGTCCGGTTACATCAGCATGCTCCATAACATCGAGCCTCGACTGTATTACTGATCGCCTGCTCGATTTGGGGCCGTTCACGCATCCGCCCTCGCACGCAAGCAACTCCAGGAGTATGTTCTCATGCAGGCTGCCCTCATCCAGATTTTGCAGGGCCTCTTCGATGTTTTTGATACCGGAGAGTCCCATAAAGCGAACGTCATTATTCTTGCAGTTCAGTTTGGTCGCCTCGATCATGCCGCCTTCAACAGGATACAGGGCGCCTTCCTGCGCTGCTTCCGGGATGAAGAAGTCGTCCGGCGTTGGATTCTGAGAGTTTGGGACGATCTGCGCTTTTTCAAACCAGCGCCGAAGGTCTTCAAAAGTGATTGAAACATCCAGTAGTTCGGGGTGTGCACGCTCTTCGAGTTTCTTCGCTATGCACGGGCCCACAAAGACTATTCCAACGCCCTCTCCGTATGTGGATTTCAAGAATCGGCAGTGAGCGAGCAATGGAGAGAGGAGATTTGTGATTTTACCGGCATGTTCAGGGTAGTACCGCGAGATGAATTCCACTGCCACCGGACATGCGGAAGAGATCATGATGCCGGTCTGGTGTGCGGGGGTCTCTATATCTGCGGCCAGTTGCGCCGATATCTGCTGCGCACCCAGTGCTGTCTCACTGACTCCGTAAAACCCTAGTCGCTTGATGGCGTGTATCAGCTTTTCCGGGGCGAGACCGTTGAATTCGCTCCGGAAAGAAGGTGCGAGCGAAACGATGACCTTCTCCGTGCGTTCCAGGAGATGCTTCACCCGCTTCAGGTCGTCGCGGACTTTCTTCGCACCGGAGGGGCAGATATTCACACAGTGCCCACATGCCATGCAAAGCTCCGGTATTATGCTCGCGCGATTGTTAGTCACCCTTATTGCTTTGACCGGACACTCGCGGATGCATTTGTAGCAGTCCTGACACTCTGTTTCTTCGGAATAGACTGGATTCAGGTAATCCATATCGCCGCTCCTAATCCTTTCGCCCGAGTTCGTGATCCAGGATATCGATTAGTGAACCGGCGTCAACGTCGTGAAACATTACGCCATTTATACGGATATTTGGGCCATTCATACATTTCCCTTCACATCTGCTGCCTTGCAGCTTCACGCTGCCGTCAATACCATTCGACTTCAAGTATTCCTGTATCACCTGCAAGTTGGCATTGTTGCCCCTTGAAAAGCACGAACTGCCCATGCATATTACTATTTCTATCGATTCCTTCAATGTTCACGCTCCACAATGAGTAATCTCGAGTTCTAGATTTTCAAGATATTTTTATTATCTCAACATATCATCTGCACGTCAAGTACTATCGTTAATATTTTAACAACATATTTCATAAAAGAACTAGATAGCCAGTGGCCTTCACATTCTTGCTTACTATGGGCGCATAAAAACAAACCGCCGATGAACACATAAAGTATCCACCGGCGGTATTGGTTAATGCAGATTTCAGTATCGTGCGAATGTTCCCTACTGCACCTTGAACTCGTAGATGCGGCCGGACTCACCCTCTTTGATCGCAAGTGTTTTCGGGGTGACACGCTCAGGTAAAGTGAAGTATATCCGCACGCGGTTTTCTTCTCCCATCCTCACATCCTTGTTGAACGGTCGGTTAGCTGAGGCAAGGAGCATCTCCTGGTATTCCAATTCATCTCCATCAGTAGTTGTCAGTACGGGAATTATGGTATCACATCTAAGCAAGGTATTTTGGGGTGATTTGTTTTTCGCCAGCAAGGTAACCACCAGATAGCGCGTGCCGTCCTCAGGTGCTTCATCCTTGTCGAGTTTATCCGTGGTATACTCGAACTTCTCTACAGCGAAATCGAAATCATAGTACGGGTACAAAACGTTTAACTTACCCTGCACCACCCCAAGTGCGGTATAGCCGCTGGAATCGGATGGATCGGCGAATGGTGCCTTCAACGCAGTCACTTTGTTCTTGGGACTGGTAAGATCGTAGCGGAGGATCGGTCCATTATTGTCCGATGGCGGCATTACCATAAGCTTTGGGATCGTACCCTTGGAAGGTACTGTAATGCAGGTGTATATATCAATTGTTTGAGCGGGCTTCAGCGACATATCCACTTCTGAGTGGTTGCGCTCATCCCCCCATCGTTCATCACCCTCATGGTTCGTATTCACGGCATCCACGACTGTGAACTTTAGCGTATCGGAGCGTATGGGCTGTTCTGACTTCTGCGGGTTCTGCAAGGTGAAATGAAGAACCAGTAACTTCTCATCCGCGCCCGGCGCATAGAGAGTTTCACCCACGATCACCTGACCGGTGGTAAACTCAGCGCTCTTTAGTCTAAAGTAGATGGGGCTGCTTTTTACAATAGAATAGACCGTACCAAAAACGCCGTTGTTACCAGCAAGCTGTACTGTACTGCTTGCTGCAGTCTTCTTTGGGACAGCTTTTACTGCCTTCTTAGCAGTCGCACCGAACACCATCGCGGTTCCGGATAACAGGAGAGAGAGAGTCATTGCTAGCAAGAGACTTTTACGCATTATTCTTACCTCCTATGGGCATAGCGCCCTCTATATCAGCTTCCATTATAATTGCTAGCATTCCGGCCGGTCAAGCGGAAAAGAAGAATCATAGTTCGAGGGGGAGGAACAAAACGGAGCAGGCGCATAACAGGAAACTTTTTCGTATCATGTCCTCAATCGCTAGATTTCCAGCACTGGTATACTAGATTATTATACTAACAATCGCTTTGTGATACCACCTGTTATGAAGATCGAATCGAGGTGTGATGGAGATTTTACTTGAGCAATGCAACTGCTGGTGAGCCTTGCGCCCAGCCATAACAAACTTTGAACAAGAGGGAGCAGAATATTGAATTCATAGCAATACTCTGCTCCCTCAAAGAGCTACTGTTCCGGCCAGTTCTCTGTGTTATGCAGGTTGATACTCGGCGGGTTGTAGGTCTGTTCCCACTTCATCCACTTGGCATGTCCATCACAGAAGCCATAGACAGCGCCACCAGTGTGCCGATCGGATGCTATGGCATGACCGGTACCGTTCCATGGCTTAGGCGTCATCGCTTCTTCCGCGCTCACCTTGTAGGGATGATAATCAGAATCCGCATAATTTTCGGCTCTCTCTGCGATGCATATCTGATCGCCTGGCTTCGATATCACGGACATTGAGTATCCATGGCTGCAGATGGCATTCAGCAGGTAATCCGTATCAACTCCAACAGTGTTAAAATCCCTGTTGCGGAACGAAGGGCAGTAGAACACATCCTTGCTCTTTACATAGGAATACAGACTTGCGAACCAGTAGCAGTAGGTTACTCCATGCCCATTGTCCCAATCCTGAGCCATGGGGTAGCATTCGTCGTAGTCCTGTGCGTACATCATGAGAGCCAAGCTGATCTGTTTTACGTTTGATAAACAGGCAGCCTGCCTGCCCTTCTCGCGGGCCTGTGCGAATACAGGGAAAAGTATCGCCGCCAGAATAGCTATTATAGCTATGACGACGAGGAGTTCTATGAGGGTAAAGCCTTTTTGTTTCAATTTGTATCTCCTTGTTTCTGTGGGAAGCCGTGCCGAGGCACGCGCATGCTGACGCGCGAACTATTTTCGGTACGCATGCTTCGTTTGCTTGCTAATATGAATAACTGTCTAGGAGATACATGATGGTGGGGCGCGGGGCTGGGGTCTGTACGCGAACAGCTCGCTGCACAGCATATCCGAATGCCGATCTATGTCGTAGATCGGTACGGTGCAAAAGATGATTCGTGGATTGGAAGAGCCCTTCTGATACGAGTTAACCGCCCACTGGCAGGCCGGGCAGTCGCTGTGATCGTGTCCATGGGCGACTGCAGTGGTGCGGACAAAGGTGTCGGCAGAATATCCTCCATGAATCGCGGTGGTCGGACAAGTGAGAGCGTGATTGTGAGCGAAGGGCATCTCATCCGCGGCAAACGCAAATACTATCGCCAGCACTCCTGCGAGCATAGAAATCAAGTATTGTTTTTTCAGGAGGGACCGGCTCATGGTTTACACCGCGTATCACAACGTTTATGTATGGTAATTATCACTTAATTATTTGGCGATGTCAAGCTTTTCAGGCAGAGCTAACGCATCTAGCTGCCGAGAACTTGAGCTAGATAGTCGTTTGCTCTGCCTGTTATGCGCCTGAAAGAATCAGATATCGACTTTAATCATAACGCTCTGGTGAGCAGCCCGTTTCAATGATGTACCAGGACCCGGAAATCCGTTGAAGTGTATAGCTGACATATACGGTCTCCAAATTTCCATCCCGGTCCAGATATGTGTGCCTGGCGTAGGCCCACACAGTATCGTTACCGCGCTGTCTGGCCAGATAAAAATCGAAGCTTCTCGTCTTGATGGTGTCCATCGCGTCGCGGGTCATGTCATAATAATCAGATCGGTCGACCGAATAGACGTACTCGTTCTTGATGAACACACCGATCTGTGCATTTGGGGCCACTCCACGGAAGAACGCATCCACATCCCGATCTTCCCATGCCCGCTGAATGTTTCTCAGAGCGTTCTCTACGCGAGAGTGAGAGTCAGCAAGGTAGTATGTATCCGCGTTAGCGTATAGCGGAAAATCAACTATTCTCTGATTGTCGACTACGCCTGTTCTATAGAACACCCTGTCATCGAAGATATAGGGTGGAAAATAGTCGTAATAGAAGCAATAGATCGATGGTCTGCTGTGTTCCGGCACGTAATCGAACGAATAGGCACCGAACCGAAACGACGGGAACCATGCCTTGACGGACGCGCTGTCACGGTGAGTGCGCCAGTTATTCCAATGTGCATTCCAGTTCCGATCTTTCTGTTCCCACCGGTTGTTCCATGATTGACCTATGTTAGCGTAATCCTTCCGGTATGCTCCTCTTTCGGGAGTGTTATGTTTCGGTATAGCCATAGCCGGCGGATTATTTGATCTGCCGCTATTGTCACGCCCCGGTTCCGGCCGAGCTGATGGGCCATTTGCCTTGTCATGCTGATAGAAGCCTGGCGCAGGGGCCGGCTTGAATGTATCCCGTGGCGGCTGCTGCGGGCGCCAGTTGTTGTCCGTCGCATGATTGCGCTGCTGGTCGTTGTTACGCTCGGATTGCGAGCCAGGATCTCGCTTGGTCGAGTTGAAGAACCCATCAACACGAGGCGCGGGATTGTCTTTTCTGACCTCGTCAGATCCCAGGTAGCCGGGATGGTGGACCTTAACGCCCCCGTTGTTTGGGAGGATTTCCACATTAGGTGATTGCGATCGATTGGAGGACTTTTGTCCTTTATCGTTGTTGTTGCCGGTATAACCGTGCCACCCTGCGACAGGCTGGGGCTCAGCACTCTTATTCTGGCGAGGTTGATCGGATCCCGCTCGGTGCCAGGTTGACTGCTCTCGAGGCTGGGATTTTTTTGAATCGCGAGAGTTCTTGTCATCAGTACCTTGCGCGGAAATTACTTGAGATGGGAGAAGAACCGCTACCAATGCGGCTACCGCCAATCCGGGCAGTATTCGTTTGCTACTCTTAATATCAAAGCTCATATTAGCGCCTCCAATCAGCATCGGCATAGACTATCGATGCCGGGCCATACCACGTCCATGCACTCATCTAATGATATAGACGTTCCACACGAAAATTTGTTGCATTAATTTCGAGATGCCCGAGAACTATTCCCGAGCATCTCGTTTCGAAGCTATTCGTTTAATCGGTTGAGCAGGAGAATAGTTAGGCCTTGGTCTTTCCACTTCTGTAGGCGACTCGAACAGCCTTGCCCTCCTGCCGTGGCAGGGTACCGGGTTTGAAGATATCGCCTTTGGGGCTAAAACCAAGTCTTTCCTTCAAGTGTTTCTCGACCATGAAGCCGGTCACGCCATCTTCAGCCTCTACATTGATCCTGGCATCACGCACACCGTCCACATCTTCGATAATTATCTGATAATGCGATAGAACGCCCGGGATCTCCATGAGCGCCTGCTCCACCTGTTTAGGGAAGAAGTTGACACCCTTGATTATCAACATATCGTCTATTCGGCCGGTAATACGATCAAGCCGCAGTCCTGTGCGTCCACATTCGCATTTTTGCCGGCTTACAACGCGCGTCAGGTCTCCGGTTCGATATCGAATGATAGGGATAGCTTCTCTGTTCAGGGAGGTGAAAACAACTTCACCCTGCTGGCCATCTTCAACCGGTTTGCGGGTAACAGGATCGATGATTTCCGCGATGTACTGATCCTCCCAGACATGGATTCCGCAATGGTACGGACAGTCCATTCCCGTGGTACCCACTCCACCGGTCTCTGTCATGCCGTAGATATCGAAAGCTTCTATTCCAAGCCCTTCCTGTATCTTCGCACGCATACCGTCAGAGAAAGTTTCCGCCCCGAACATGCCGATTTTCAGATGCGGCAATTCTACGCCCTGCTCCTGCATTATTTCCATTATGCGAGTGCCGTAGGATACAACGCCCATCAATCCCCTGGTTTGAAAATCATTCATAAGTTTGATCTGACGGGAAGTGTTTCCTGATCCGGACGGTATTATGAACATACCAGCTTTTCGAGCTCCGTGATAGAAACCGAACCCGCCGTTAAACAGGCCGAGCGAAGGAGTGATCTGAATCGTATCTTCGGGCAGCAGACCGGCCATAAGGTAGCAGCGAGCCATACACTCAGCCCACTGATCCAGGTCGTGCTCGGTATATCCCATAACAACAGGAGTACCAGTTGAGCCAGAGCTGAGATGAAGCTCTCTTAGATTATTCTTTTCCACACAGAGCATACCCAGTGGATACGCCAGTCTGAAATCTTCTTTGGTGATAAACGGAAGGTTCTGGAGATCCTCCGACGACTCTATATCCGACGGCTTGATACAAGCTTTATCCATAACCGAACGATAGAAATCACTGCGATCATAGGCCTGTTTCACCGTCGCCTTGAGACCCTTCAGCTGAACCGAGGCAAGCTCGTCGCGCGACATAGTCTCGGCTTTTTGGTTCCAGAATGCACACATATTATATCTCCCCTATCCTAGCTAAACTTGTTCATATGGCTAGATTGGATTACGATCGCAAGGTCGTTAACGAGCAAATTACGGCGAAAAGCGCCCCGTCGATCTTAACAGAATTACGAATAGGATAACTGATGGCGAATCTAAATGCAACCCCAATCAACGAGTGTTGCGTGGCAAAACTGCCTCCGTAGCAACTGCCATCGATCGAGCTAACGTAATTCCGTGTGTGAATCGTGCAGGCTGAACCTTGCGCATCCAAATGCGTTGGCATATCTTGCCTCAAAGTCTCCAAAATGGTAGAATTATGCATTGATATGAAATAAACATCTGGCGTTAGGTTAGTTGGCTTAAACTGCCTTTCTGCCTGCGTTGGAAACTGGGATATTGATAGCATGACAGAGAATAAAAAGTTTCTCTCTGGTAATGAAGCAATCGCACACGGAGCATTCAAGGCTGGATGTCAGGTGGCGGCGGCTTATCCAGGGACACCAAGCACTGAAATTCTGGCAAATATAGCCAAGTTCAAGGAAAGCATCTACTGCGAGTGGTCTGTGAATGAGAAAGTGGCGATGGAAGTAGTCATCGGTGCCTCATTCGCAGGGGCGCGCGCTCTCACCGCGATGAAACACGTGGGAATGAACGTCGCATCGGACCCCATGATGACGATGTCCTACCTCGGGGCTAACGGCGGGCTCGTGATAATCACGGCTGACGATCCCGGCATGCACAGCTCGCAGAACGAGCAGGACAATCGTGTCTTCGCCCGATTTGCGAAATTGCCGCTCCTTGAACCGTCGGACAGCCAGGAAGCCTACGACATGGCTGTTGAGGCTTTCGCCATATCCGAGAAATTCCACACTCCTATAATTTTGCGCATGACTACCCGCACCTCGCACTCATCGAGCGTAGTCGATCTCGGCGATTTTTCTCAACTTCCATCGGCAGGGCTCACCTACGAGAAGAATATCGAGAAGACTGTCCCGGTTCCTGCTTTCTCTCGAAAGATGAGAGTCAGAGTCGAGGAGCGCACGGATGCACTTCGCCAGTACGCTGAGACATCGGCATTCAACCGAGTTGAGCGAGGCAGCGCGGATATCGGAATCATCACATCGGGTATCTCCTACCAGTACGTCAAAGAGGTTTTCCCGGAAGCCAGCATTCTTAAGCTGGGATTCACTAATCCGCTTCCAAAACAGCTTATCAAGGATTTCGCCGCGAGCGTTGCTCGGTTGTACGTGATTGAGGAACTCGAACCGTTCATGGAAGAGCAGATTCGAGCCATGGGCATAAAGGTTGAGGACCACGACACCCCGCTAAACATATGGGAACTGAACCCTTTCCGAATGAAGCAGCTTAGGGCTGAGATTTTCGGAGAGCCCCAGCCGACCATCCAAAGCAAGGGCGCCGGAGAAGGGCTGCCTGCAAGACCGCCGGTACTTTGTGCCGGTTGCGGACATAGAGCCGTATTCTACGCGCTGAACCGACTGAAAGCGACCGTCACAGGCGACATCGGGTGCTACAGCCTTGGAATGTCAAAACCCCTCTACGCAATGGATACCGTCGTATGCATGGGCGCAAGTATAGGGAACGCTTTCGGATTTCAGAAGGCTGGCTACAAGAACAGGATTGCTGCGGTTCTCGGGGATTCCACATTCTTTCACTCAGGGATCACAGGGCTTCTGAATGTGGTCTATAACGGCGGCGCAAGCACCGTGGTAGTTCTTGATAACCGCATCACAGCCATGACGGGACATCAGGATAACCCCGGCACTGGAAAGACGCTGATGGGTAAAGCAACCAAGGAAGCCTCCATCGAGCAGATCGCCAGAGGCGTGGGTGTGGAGAGAGTCCGTGTGGTCGATTGCTATGACCTCGCCGAGGTTGAGCGCGTGCTGGAAGAAGAGCTCGATTCGCCGGAACCTTCGGTAGTAGTGGCAAAAAGGCCATGTATTATCGGCGGCAAGGTGAGATCGGGGCGTCAGTTCACAGTAGACGTCGACGCCTGCAAAGGTTGCCGGTTGTGTCTTAAGCTCGGTTGCCCGGCGCTCGAACTGGGTGATGCCGATCCAAACAACCCGAAACTCCGGACGGCAAGAATCAATCCCGTCCTGTGCGTTGGATGCAGCATGTGTTCACAGGTATGCAAATGCAACGCAATTAACGAAGTCAAGTCAGAATAAGCAAGCATCTATCTTGCAAGGGATTAATATTATGAACAAGATAACTAATATAACGCTGGTTGGAGTTGGAGGCCAGGGAACACTCCTTGCCAGCGAGGTCATCTCCCGGGCGGCAATGCTGTCAGGGCGCGATGTCAAAAAGAGCGAGGTTCACGGCATGGCCCAGCGCGGAGGCAGCGTAGTGAGCCAGGTCAGGATCGGCGACAAGGTACACTCGCCGCTGATCGCTGAAGGCGAGATCGACTACCTGGTAAGCTTTGAACTCCTTGAATCGCTTCGTTACGCCGATTCCGTTGCCGATAGCGGCATGGCACTTATCAATCGACAAATCATAGTGCCTGTTACCGTCTCCAGTGGCCAGCAGCCATGGGTTGACGATATCTACGAGCGAATCGAGAGGGCCTATCCGCAGCACAAAATCATCGATGCTATGGATATTGCTCGCGAACTCGGCAACATAAGGACTGCCAACATCGTACTGACCGGCGCACTGGCACGCCTGTTGAACCTGGATCAGGGTGTATGGGAGCAAGCTGTAGCAGAACTGGTTCCAGCGAGACACAAAGACATCAATTTGCGAGCGCTGGCCGCCGGATATACCGCCTGATAATATGGGTGTCTGGGTAACCTGGCATCCCTCAGCACGGTAGCCTCTTATATTATTCGCCCAAATATGTTATAATATTGGAGTATTGTTAAGTTTGGTTTGACATTGGCCTGGTTGTACACGAATTTTTCTGTCCTTCTAGCTCACTCGCTTCAAGCCTCCTAGACAACAGAAAAATTCAACAATCAGGAGAATAACCATTGATCTTTAAGGACAAACTATGCGTGTGCCGTGACTGTGAACAGGAGTTTGCATTCAGCGCACAAGAACAGCAAGATTACAAGGAACGGAAACTCGGACCTCCCACCCGTTGCCCAGTTTGCCACGAGAAACGCAACTCGAGGCGCAATTACGGACGTGGTGGAGATGTCAAAACATTCACCGCCCCCTGCTGCCTTTGCGGCAACGATGCCGAACTACCATTCAGACCATCAGTAGACAAGCCAGTCTACTGCGATGAGTGCTACAAGGCTCAGCACAGCACAAATACAAGCAATTCGCACCGAAAAGAGTTCGTGCTTCGCAAGCCAGCGAAGGTTAATCATGAAACCGAAACGGCGCAGTCAGATGAAGTTGCAAATACAGCCTCATTCGCTGATTTTAATTTTGATCCTCGACTTGAGCGCGCGATCACCTCGGCCGGATATGAGTCGCCGACACCTGTACAGGCTGCCACTATTCCTCTCTGCCTGAGCGGAAAAGATATCATTGGCACAGCGCAGACCGGAACAGGCAAGACTGCCGCATTCGTATTGCCGATTCTTCAGCATATACTGGATAATCCTGTAAAGGTTCGTGGCACAAGAGCGATAATTGTTACCCCTACCCGTGAACTTGCAGAGCAGATCAACGACTCGTTTAATCAGTTGGGCCGATTCACGCGAATCAGAACCGCAACTGTATACGGCGGGGTCGGAATGGGCAACCAGGTTCACGCACTTCGAACCGGGGCTGAGATTATAATCGCTTGTCCGGGCAGACTGCTCGATCACATGGAGCGTGGAAACACCAATTTCACTAACGTCGAGAAAGTCGTTCTGGATGAAGCAGACAGAATGCTTGATATGGGATTCCTACCTCCTATCAAGCGCATTCTGAAGAGTCTGCCGCAGGAACGACATACTATGCTGTTCTCGGCAACTTTTGCGCCGGAACTAATGAAGCTCGCGACTGCCGAGATGAACGATCCGAAGCGTGTGAGTGTAGATATATGCGCACCTCCAAAGACCGTTGCGCACATGCTCTATCCGTGCCCACAGCATTTGAAGACGCCGCTCGTATTGAGACTCCTCGATGAGATCGACGCCAACTCTGTGCTGATCTTCACACGGACGAAGCACCGCGCAAACAAAGTCGCACAGCAGATCGAGAAGGCCGGATACGGCACAGCCGCCATGCATGCGAATAAGACTCAGAGCCAGAGGCAGGCCGCACTGGACGAATTCAGGTCGGGCAGATGCCAGATACTGGTTGCCACAGATATCGCCGCACGCGGACTTGACGTTGAGACCATATCTCACGTCATCAACTACGACATACCGGATACGGTAGACGCGTATATTCACAGGATCGGTCGAACAGGCCGAGCTGAACGCGAAGGCGATGCAATGACACTCGTGACCAGGCAGGACGCAGGAATCGTCTGGGATATCGAGAAAGCCCTTGGTGCTCCAATCGAGCGCCGAAAGTTGGAAGATTTCAACTATCTGGAGCAGCCTACGTCTCCTGAGGAGGCTATGACACGGCCGATGCAACAGCAGCGACGACGACCATCGTCCGGCCCGTCAGCATCGCCCACTAAGGTCCGAATGGATGGCTCTCCCGTGAAAGACAGCGCATCAGCAAGAAACGCAGGGCGTTTCTACGAGCAGCGCAAGTTCAAGGGCAGAAAATCCAGCGTTTAACGCAAGATCCCTAGACAGATAAAAAGCCAAAGGCGGACAATCTCCATATCGAGGTTGTCCGCCTTTTTTGTTATTTTGGTACTATAAGCTTTCTTGTGGGTGAAATCTTCAGATGATTCAGCCCTCACCCCAACCCTCTCCCGATTTCGGGCGAGGGGGAATGCCGCTTATCCCGAGTAACCCCAGGGCATATCGAGGGACGGTACATCTCTACCAGGCTTCGGTAGCGGCGTCTTCGACTCTGCAACCGAAGCATCAACCTCAAAGAATCTCATTAGGAGGAAGATTCTTCGCAACGCTCAGAATGACATTGTTTGGTATGGGGAAAGTGTGTAGTGCGAACCCATATATGCGATAAGATTCTCCCTCGCCCGATTTCGGGAGAGGGTTGGGTGAGGGGATTTTGGGCAGCTATGATTTTGATTATACAAGCATCAAGAATGGCATTGTTTGGCATGGGGAATGAAGAGCTTCACATACACCGACCAATCGATGAAACTTATCTATCGCCCAATACGTGAAGATTCCGTGCTCATCTGGTATACTAGAGTTCTGATACGCAGACATAAAGGGGACAACGAAATCACATGAACGCAATTCACATCGCGAAGATCGCAAAAGAGCTCGGCATTAACGCGCAGCAGGTACGTGCAACAGGTGAACTGCTGGAGCAATCTGCAACCGTGCCGTTCATCGCACGCTATCGCAAGGAGGCCACAGGAACGCTGGATGAGGTTGTCATCACCGCCATCCGCGACCGTCTGGAACAGCTTGCGGAACTCGACAAGCGGCGTGAGGCGATCGTTCAATCGCTAACGGAGCGCGAACTGCTCACGGACGAACTCAGCGGACGTATACAGGCGGCTGAGTTGATGTCTGAGCTTGAAGATATCTACCTCCCCTTCCGACCGAAACGCCGAACAAGAGCGACAATCGCCCGGGAGAAAGGTCTCGAACCGCTGGCGCAGGTACTCCTTGCCCAGAATGCCGGTACGGACCCTGTCTCGGAAGCACAGGCGTTCATCTGCGCCGATACAGGTGCCGCCACAGCGGAAGATGCACTTGACGGAGCACGCGACATCATAGCGGAGATGATCACCGAGGATGCCGACGCACGATCCCGAGTGCGAGGACTGTTCGCGTCCAAGGGCATCATCAGCACATCGCTGGTCAAAGACAAGGATGAAGAGGCCGCGAAGTTCCGCGACTACTTCGAGTGGAGTGAGTCTGTCACAAGCGCACCGTCACACCGAGTGCTTGCGATGATGCGCGGCGAGAAAGAAGGCTTCCTCAAACTGCGCATAAACCCGCCGGACGACTCCGCAGAGAACATCCTTCGATCGATATTTATCACCGGAACAGGGTCGGCATCTGCTCAGGTGGAACTCGCTCTTCAAGATGGTTACAAGCGACTGTTTGCGCCGTCTATGGAAACGGAAATTCGCTCGGAGTTGAAGCAGCGCGCAGATACAGAGGCGATCCGCGTCTTCTCCGATAATATTCGAGAACTGCTCCTTGCCGCTCCCCTCGGCGAGAAGCGGATGATGGCAATCGATCCCGGATTCCGCACCGGATGCAAGGTAGTATGTCTGGACAGTCAGGGAAAACTTTTATACAACGAAGCCATCTTTCCTCACACCGGCGGATACAAGGCCGTAGAGGCAGGGCAGAGAGTATCGGCCATGTGCGACCGGTATGAGATAGAGGTAATCGCCATTGGGAATGGAACCGCAAGCAGAGAGACCGAGTCGTTCGTGCGCGGGCTGAATCTGCCGGGTCAGATACCGATCGTGATGGTGAACGAGTCCGGCGCGTCCATCTACTCCGCGTCCGAGGCGGCGCGCGAAGAGTTCCCGGATTACGATATCACCGTTCGAGGCGCAGTGTCGATCGGACGACGACTAATGGACCCGCTTGCTGAACTCGTCAAGATCGACCCTAAGTCGATTGGTGTCGGCCAGTACCAGCATGATATCGATCAGGGTGCACTTAAGCGGAGTCTGGACGACTCTGTGGAAAGCTGCGTAAACAAGGTCGGCGTGGATATCAATACAGCCAGCAAGCAGTTACTTACATATGTATCCGGACTAGGGCCGCAACTCGCGCGGAACATCGTCGCATACAGGGATGAAAACGGGCCGTTCGCTTCCCGCGTGCAGATCAAGAAAGTCAAAGGGCTTGGGCCTAAGGCGTTCGAACAGGCAGCAGGTTTCCTCCGAATCCAAAACGCTAGAAACCCGCTCGATGCAAGTGCGGTACATCCGGAGAGCTACGGCATTGTCGCTCAGATGAGCACCGACCTCGGCCGCGGCGTACAGGACCTTCTGAGGGAAGAGGCGCTCAGGGCGCAAATCAGGCTTGATCGGTATATCAACGATAAAGTCGGTATGCCGACGCTGCAGGATATCATGCAGGAGCTTGCAAAACCGGGCCGCGATCCACGTGCGAAGTTCGAAGTCTTCCAATTCGCAGACGGCATCGAGAAAATCGACGACCTGGAAGTCGGCATGAGACTGCCAGGCATTGTAACAAATGTCACGGCCTTCGGTGCATTCGTCGATATCGGCGTACACCAGGACGGACTTGTGCACATCAGCCAACTTGCCGATAAATTCGTACGCGACCCATCCGAAGTCGTGAAGGTCCAGCAGAAAGTCGACGTCACAGTGATGAGCGTGGACGTCCTGCGCAAGAGGATATCGCTTTCGATGAGGTCAGCGCCAAACTAGGCCCGACTACTTCACACGGCGAAGAATCGAATACGGGGGCAAGTCCTTACTCATAAGAAGTGAATCCTGATTGTTGACATGATCGACACTCTCACCATCACGCGTCAAGAGCACGTCAGGCAGTGTGAAGTCGGAGACGCCATCCGGGGTCAGCAGTTCAAGCTGTTCCCCGGCCCGAACAGTGTTTTTCACATCGCAAACTCTATAATCATCGATTGTCGCCTCGGTTGTGTTCGCGACCCACAGCGATGTTGACTGATAGCGCTGAGTCTCTGCTTCATAATCCTCATGCGATATTTCGCCCTTCATGAAGCCCGTCGAGTAGCCCCTGTTATCCACTCTTCCAAGCAGTCGCCATGCATCAGCCTCACTCACAGTCTTCCCGTCCAGAATGCGCCGATATAGTGAGAGCACAGACGCCAGATAGTGCGCGTTCTTCATCCGCCCCTCTATCTTGAACGAAACCACCCCAGCCCGAATCAACTCAGGAAGGAACGAAAACAGCGCCAGGTCCTTGCAGTTGAAAAGGTACAATCCCCTATCATCTTCAAAAACCGGATAGTACTCTCCGGGGCGTTTCTCTTCAACCAGAGAATAATTCCACCTGCATGGATGAGTACACTCTCCCCTGTTCGCCCGGCGACCGGTAAGATGATCACTGATTGCGCATCGGCCGGAATACGACATACACACCGAGCCATGCACGAAGACTTCCGTTTCGATCCCCTCACCGTTTATGGCCGACTGAATGCCTTCGATGTGAGCCAGTGACAGTTCACGGGCCAGGTTGACTCGTTTAGCTCCGAGTTCCTTATATGCAAGTATCGTCTGATAACTAAGCGTGTTCGCCTGCGTGCTTATGTGGAGAGCTGCTTTCAAGTTCAGCCTCTTAAGCGTCGAGAGAACCCCGAGGTCCGATACGATGAATGCATCTGCGCCCATCTCATCAAGGGTAGATGCAACCTCCACAAGGCGCGCATACTCATCCGAGAAAGGATATATGTTTAGCGTGACGTACCCTCTCCGCCCGCGTTCATGCAGATAGTCGAGGCCCGACTGCGCTTCATCGAAGGAGAAATTACCGGCAAAGCTCCTCAGCGAAAACTCCTGAACTCCGAAATAGACGGCGTCGGCACCGTAAGCAACGGCCCACTTCAGCCGTTCAAGGTTTCCCGCGGGAGCGAGTAGTTCTGACATCATTATTTGTAACCTTCACATAAATTCGGTAGCGCGATCCGCCCGTAACGCGACGCACCGCTCAGCTTAATGATACCAGCAACTCGCGGAATAGTCCATTTTGGCCGCGCTCGTGCTATATCGTCGGCCCTGTTTGCAGGGAATCCACGGCAACTCCGCCGAATACTCCGATTCGGCAAGCCACTCCTCCGTCTAATCAGTAAACGCATGCCTATATCAGTTAGCTAGGGATGATCATATTTTTATTCGTGTTTGAGTGAATTTCACTTCGGGTACAGTACTTGTGCTCGTGAAATTGGACGGTTCGAATCCGAGATCAATCCAAGGGAACGCGAGTTTAGCCGTTCAACTTCCAAATGAAAGTGAGGTGTGACTACAATGGAGAAAATAAGAGAACTGTTAGCAGATGAGGAAGGAGCGACTATGGTAGAGTACGCCCTCATGCTGGCATTGATCGCAGTCATCTGCATCACTGCTGTAACTACCATTGGAACCAAGGCGAACACTACTTTCACGGATGCTGGAAACGCCTTGCCATAACATAGCAATGCCTATGTAAGTTAACCGCAAATTCAATCCTGCTCCGTTTATGGGCAGGATTGAATTCAAATCTAAATGAAAGTGAGGTGTGACTACGATGGAGAAAATAAGAGAACTTTTAGCAGATGAGGAAGGAGCGACCATGGTAGAGTACGCCCTTATGCTGGCATTGATCGCAGTCATCTGCATCACTGCTGTAACTACCATTGGAACCAAAGCGAACACTACTTTCACGAATGCTGGTAACTCCTTGCCATAACATATCCGTGGCTATGTAAGTTAATGGCAAATTCAATCCTGCCCTGTTTATGGGCAGGATTGAATCATTTCGAGCGCAAATCGCGTGGAGATTGTGGGCACTATGATCAGAACTTCTAATTTACCTGAGATCCTGGCGCTGGTCATTCTCTTCGGAATCGCAGTCTATTTGGATCTGAAATCCGGCAAGATACCAAACAAACTGACGATTCCATTTATGCTCGCCGGCCTGAACCTCAGAACCATTGAATCCGGCGTATCGGGGCTGCTGGAGAGCGCGGCCGGCATCGGATTGATTCTGGTTCTTTTCCTGATCTTCGGGCGGCTCGCGAGGATTGGCGGCGGCGACATAAAGCTGATGATGGCTGCTGCTTCAGTGGTTGGCGTTCATATCGCGATACCGGCCATGCTGTTTTCGGCCGTCATAGGCGGAATCATGGCGGTCATAGTGGTAGCGCGCTACAGAGCCTTGATTTCCACCACACGCAACCTGGCGAACAACCTTCGTTTCAGCGCACTTATGAAATCAGAAGTTGACGTTCTTAGAGATAGTAAGGGAATCAAGTTCCGCTACAGCCCGGCGATTGCAATCGGAACATTTCTTGCGTTTTTCTTGAGGATATAGGGTACACCTCGTATGTAGTACGACCTTAGTGGAGAGGTCTTGATAATTATGAGAACACACAAACTTAACGATAAAGGGGCGGCACTTGTAGAATTCGCGATAGTCGTCTCTCTGCTCTTCACGCTGGTATTCGGTATCATCGAGTTTGGATTGATGATGAAGGATTATCTTACACTGAATCAGGCTGCCAGAGAAGGCGTGAGAAGCGCGGCTGTGGGGAGCCCAACATCGGTTGTCGAGACGCGAGTTCGGAATTCGGCGGCTACTCTAAACGCTGCACAGATCACGATTACTTTGCAGAAGCGAACGGATGTGACCGGCGCTTGGGGCGCTCTCGGAAACAGTACCGATGGGCAGTACAACAATGCTCTGCCTGGTGATCAGGTTAGAGTACTACTTGCATACCCGCATACTCTGGTTACCGGCAGGTTTTTCTCGTGGATGGCCGGTGGGGGAACATCTATTGCTCTTCATGGCGACATGGTAATGAGAAGGGAATGAGGTGATAGACTGATGGACTGTTTTAGCTCTTTAAGAAGAGACAGGGGCGCCACACTTGTCTTTGTGCTGATAGTCCTGGTGGTGCTTATCGCTATGGCGGCGCTCGCGATCGATATCGGCCAGCTGTACGTTGCACGCCAGCGGGCACAGAATGTTTGTGACTATGCAGCACTCGCCGGAGCACCATTCCTGACCGGTACCGCTGATTGCACAACTCCCAATGGGCAGGCAGCTTCCAATGCCTCGAAAATCGCAAGTAACAACAACGAGCTAGTGCCAAAGTGGCTGGTATACGCTACCGGCAGTGAAACGCCCGGGGTTCAGGTCACATTTCCATCGGGAACGCTCGCGGATGACGCCGGACGATCATATACCGTTGAACTTGGGCAGGCTATACGGACAAGCGGATACGTGAAGGTCAACTACGGGTTCGCGCGCATATTCGGCCTGACCACGAGAAACGTATCAGCGACATCCACCGTAGTTATGCAGGAAGCCAAGAATTTCTGCTCGGACCTATTTGTGCCGTTATCGGTATCCAGCCATACAATTCTGGGTTATGATACATGGCCTGCAATTACCTTTGGTGGAGAAGTTCATCTAAAAGTTGATACATGGCAGAATAACTTTCTTGGAGCAGGAAACTTCGGGCCACTAGATATGGCGGGAAACGGCGGATCTGGATATAGAGACTTGCTCGCTGGAAAAGGTGGAGTAACCTGTATGTCATCGGACCCTTCAGATTGGATCTATACTCTACCGGGAAATAAAGTCGGGCCAACCTATCAGGGGCTGAAGGATAGATTGAAAAGTGAGACCGATCCCCGTTTCACGAATGACGCCACAGCCTGGAACAACTGGGTAGCAGCTTATAACTCATCAACCGGAATGTTCCCTGCTACAAAGAGGATTGCAATTGTGCCAATCGTAAATTACAACACTACGCCTGTCAACGGAAAGAAGCAGGTACAACTGATCGGCATGGCAGGATTCTTCATAGAGAGCGCAGAGAATGGCAAGGATATATACGGCCGGTTCATACAGGGAATAGTTTTCGGAGAGAACGTAAAGTGGGTATTTCCAACCGGTGGAAGTGCACCGCCATCAGGGCAGATAATGTTGACCGTTCGATTGGTCTCATAAGGAGGTTACACAATGAGTCAGATTCCTAGGCAGAAAGTAATCGCGGCCGGAGCGCTGCTCGGCCTGATCAGCGCCGTTCTGGTTTACGTTTTCCTGGCAAGGCAGGCAAACGAGTCGACCACGAAGTATCTGGTAGTTACAGCCAGGCAGAATATAGAACGCGGATCAATCATTGATGCCGACGAGGTTCAGTTGAGGAGTCTTCCCAAGAACGTTCTGCCAAGCAAGACTGCGTTAACACCTAATGCGGTAGTTGGAAAAATGACGAATACCCGGCTCCTGGCCGGACAACCGATCTCCATTAATGATGTGGATCAGAGTGACAGACTGGCACATATAATTCCACCGTTCAAGCGAGCGGTCACCGTAGCACTAGACCCTATAATCGGTGTGGGAGGGTTTATTAAGCCAGGGGATCATGTAGATGTAATCGCTACTTTTGCACTCTACGACAGCACCGTAACGAGGACTGTGCTGCAGGACGTTGAGTTGCTCGCGACTGGAGCGGAAGTGGTGACATCCGGCGAGGCAAACAAATCCGACAAGCCGGATACCCAACCGAATGCCACACTGGCAGTCATGCCCATAGATGCAGAGAAACTCATACTGGCAGATGCCAAGGGTAAAATTCGTCTAGTACTGAGGCGTGCAGACGACAGGTCATATATTCACACGAAAGGCATCACCGGCCGAGCGATCATCGGGAACGTGCCTACTGATGTACCTATGCCAAACACGCAGATACAAACGGCACAACCATCAACAACGACAACTTCTGCAGCAAAACCGGAAGTGGCAGCTAACGCCTCAAAACCAGCCGTAAAACCTGTTGCCACCAATGTATCAACCCAAAAGCCTCCTATGGCTAAATCGACAACTAAAGGGATATGTGCAACCAAAACCAAACCTGTGCAGACGATTGAAATCGTGAGAGGCACCAAGAGAGAAAACACTCTGGTTTCCGAGTAGTAGGAAGAATCAAGAACGTTAGGAAATGGAGGCTCAGACTATGTCACATAGCCGTTTGGCAATCAAAAGACCCTACCAAACATATGGCAGGATTCGCTCCAGGATACTGCTAGCAATCACAGCTATGGTTTTGTTACTGTCAGCGAGTGCAATCGCTGCTCAAAGCAGCTCTGTAGCAGTTGAAAAACAACTTTTCGTTGGCGACAGCGAAATTATACCTTGCGTAAAACTGGTCCGTGCGACCATCGGCGACCCTAATATCGTCGATGTGGCAGCACTCTCATCGAAAGAACTATTAATGAACGCAAAGGCGCAAGGAAGGACCGTCTTGTATGTCTGGGATAAACGCGGCAAGAGGACCTACAACATCACAGTACTAACTGCCACACCTGATATGAGCAAGATATGCGACACGATATCGAAAGAGATAGACGACCCTCGCATTACGGTGCGCAGCGTGGGAAACACCGTGATTCTGGAGGGACGTGTCAGTACCGAGGCTGAATCTGTACGAATAGAATCAATCGCAAACGCTGTTGCCGAGACGGAAGCATATCAAGGAAACTATCCGGAATCCAAGTCGCAGTCAATCAAGTCAGTCTCTCGTCCACAGGGAGATTCTTTCGTAGTTGAGCGCAATGTAGAACAGACAGACAACGCTGTGAAGGCACAGACCGGGCTGCGATGTCCAAAAGTTGTAAACCTCCTAAAAATCGAAAAACCGATCGGGGAGGTCAGCGTTCGAACACTGGAAATCGCTGGCGCAGTAAAGCAGGCGTTGAACAACTCCGCGCTGACGATTAGAGCACTGCCAGGAAGTGTGGTGCTTATAGAAGGCAGAGTAGGAACGCCAACTGAGATAGAGCAGATTAATCTGCTTATCAAAGGCTGGGAGAAAAAAGGCACAGATAATAAAGGCGGTATAGACGCAAGCAACACTCTGGCGGAAACCGTAACAATAGTAAATTCAGTTACGGTCGACAGTTCAGTTGCGCGACAGATACTGGTACGCGCCAAGATACTCGACATCAACCGAACAGACTTGCAGAAGATCGGGGTTGATTGGGGCAGCGTCACCTTTGACACAAATGGCAATCCTATTGTCAACGACCAGCCCTTCCTTATTGGAGAGACAGGTCTTCAAACTAATCTATTCACCGCAGGCAGGATAAGCAGACTTCAACCACTCGGCGCCAGAATTCAGGCTTTGATTACAAATAACAAAGCAAGAGTTCTTTCGGAACCAGCGCTCCTCGTGCTGGACGGACGTGAAGCCAATATGCTGGTCGGAGGGGAAGTCCCGATTCCGATAGTTCAATCTGCACAGATAGGATCAGCGGCAAGTATAAGCGTCGTGTTCAAAGAATTCGGAGTCCGTCTTAGAATACTGCCGAGCGTTGCTGGTGGCGATAGATTGCAGCTAAAGGTCATGCCGGAAGTAAGTGCCCTCGATTTCGCTGATGCAGTCACATTCAGCGGTTTTGTAATACCGGCATTCACCACTCGACGAGCCGAAACTACGGTCAATATTGGAAACGGGCAGTCACTTATTATCGGAGGATTAGTCCAGCGAAATATCTCCGAGATAATCAGAAAGATCCCTTTGCTGGGAGATATTCCCATATTGGGTGAGTTGTTCAAGACGAAAAGTTACCAAAACGGCGAAACCGAACTGGTGATAGTGATCACACCAGAGATCGTAAACCCTGCAACGTCGCCGAATTTGCCGGAATTGCCGAAGGTCCCTGAACTTCCGCCAACACCGCCGGTACAACCATTCCCAGCGGCACCAAAATGAGGAAAGGCGAAACACGGCAATGAGTAGTATCAAGGTTATGCTAGCAGAAAACAATCTGGGACTTCGAACAAGTCTCAGGGATACAGTAATCCAGAGCGGTGATTGCGAGATAGTAGGATTGGCTCGCGATGGGCAGGAAGCTGTCCAGATCGCATTGGAGTCTGCGCCGCACGTCGCCTTGATTTCGTACGATCTGCCGGGCATATCCGGGCTGCAAACATGCGAGATGTTGAGCGCGCTAGCCCCGGATATAATGACGGTGCTGATGAATGATGTCTGTGCCCCGGACCGCATTGAGCTCGCTATGCGCTCTGGGGCACGGGCCTGTATACCAAGGACGGCCGAAAAACTTCATACACTGATTGAAGAACTGGCCGAGACCAGAGCGCGACGGAGTTCGACGGAATTCCTCGAATGGAAGGACCCTTCAAGATTTCCGAAGGTGATCAGTGTGACCAGCGCTAAAGGGGGCGTGGGGAAAAGTACTATCGCGGTGAATCTTGCTGTCATCATCGCCAAACGACTACCACGTAAGGTCGCCCTGATCGATCTTTACCCTCAGTTTGGGGATGTACCAGCGATGCTGAATTTCACGCCAAAGCGAACTATCGGTGAACTTGCGGCTTCGGATACTGAAATCGATGGGGATACCATTTCAGACTATGTAACCAAACACTCTTCCGGTGTAGATGTCCTGGTAACATCGGTGAATCCTGTGCCATTGGATACGGTAAGCCCTGAATTTCTGGACAACATCCTTTATTTACTCAAACGCACATATCGATATGTGATAATAGACACGCCACATTTCCTGCATGACTTCACCATGCACACTCTTACCAATTCCAACCAGGTACTGTTGATAGCAAATCTCTTCGATGTTACGACGATGGCGGATACAAAAAAACTGTACGATGCTCTTCGATCCGAGCATGTTCCCGTAATGTCGATGAAAATAATACTCAACCGTGTCTCAAAGGCGAACAGGCTGGCATTTGAGGATATAGAGCGAATGTTTACAGATTGCCAGATATATCATATTCCCAATGATGAACATATGATTGTTGCCAATAATCAAGGTGTACCATTGGCGCTTCAATCGGAAGACACACCATTTGTTCGAGCGACACGAGAACTTGTAGATTCACTTACAGGTTGCGCCGATCAACACAAACCAGAGCACGTCTCTGTTTTCAGAAGAATCCTGAATGGAGGAGTATCATGAAATTTCAGCGCAACAATGACGAAAACGGAACCGGAATAAGCGGACGGCTGGGAGGACAAATCCATCAGACCCAGCAGGAACTGATGAACATTATAAACGAAATCCACCAGAAGGTTATGAGCGATAAAGACCCGCTGGAGTTGAAGAAACTCGACAGAGGTGCAATGGCGGAAGAAATTCGTCAGATATCTACGGATGTACTTGATCACGAAGGCGTTACCCTTCCAGCGCGCATGCGTGAACAGATAGTTTCGGACGTAATCGATGAAATTGTTGGGTACGGCCCTATTCAACCGTTGCTAGATGACCCGACCATCACTGAAATCATGGTCAACGGTGCAAAGCAGGTTTACATTGAAAGACACGGCAAGCTGTTTTTAACGGAAAAAGAATTCAGGGATGATGCCCATATCATGCGCATAATAGAAAAGATAGTGATGCCGTTAGGTCGCAGAATTGACGAGAGTTCTCCGATGGTAGATGCCCGCCTGCCTGACGGTTCGCGTGTGAACGCCATTATCCCACCTCTATCCATAAAGGGGCCGACTCTTACAATACGAAAGTTCTCGAGGGACCCCTACTCTATAGATGATTTGATTGATTTCGGCACGATGAACAGGGAAATGGCAGATCTACTAAGGGCCTGTGTCATTGCCCGATTGAACATAATAATCTCAGGAGGAACAGGTAGCGGCAAGACAACAACACTGAATGTACTTTCGTCGTTTGTACCTAACGACGAACGCATAGTGACGATTGAAGACGCTGCCGAACTCCGACTTCAGCAGGACCACGTCGTCAGCCTGGAGAGCAGACCGCCAAATATCGAAGGCAAAGGTGAAGTCAACATCAGAATGCTTGTTCGCAATGCACTCAGAATGAGGCCTGACAGGATAATAGTAGGTGAAACACGTGGCGGCGAAGCACTCGATATGCTGCAGGCTATGAACACTGGCCACGATGGGTCGTTGAGTACAGCCCATACAAACAGCCCTCGAGACACTTTGTCGAGGCTGGAAACGATGATTCTGATGGCAGGCACCGAATTGCCATCGAGGGCCGTTCGAGAGCAGATATCATCAGCAATAAACCTGATCGTTCACCAGAACAGGCTTCGTGACGGTAGCAGGAAGATCACACACATAACTGAAATTCAGGGAATGGAAGGCGACGTCATCGTCACACAGGACATATTCCTTTTCAATCAAGAGGGCGTTGATGAAAAAGGTAACGTATTGGGTAATCATGCAGCTACCGGATTGCGGCCAAAATTCATGGATACATTGTTACATCAGGGTCTGCAGATATCCCCGAATATCTTTAAGACGAGGTGAATACCATGCTAATAATTTATGCAGTGGCCGCATTCGCAGTCACCTTCGCGGTGATTGTTCTTATACACATGCTGACAAACATGCCGGTAACCGCCAGTAGTAGATTGCGGACAATCTCGCCAACGCAACCGGCTCAGCAGGCAAATGCAGCAACCGGTATCAGAGATTCCACGCCCACTATAACCAGGCTAATTACCGGTAAAACTATTGCGAACGTGCTTTCAGAAGAATTATCATCGGCGGGTCTTCCCATGAGGCCAGGCGAATTTCTTGTTATTATGCTGGCTTCAACGGCGGTTTTTCTGCTCATTCCTGCGATATATATTCATAACATTGTTGGTTATGCCGTATTCGCTTTCACCGGTGCCATGATTCCTGTAATGATTGTAAAACTCTTGCAGGATAGGCGAAGAAGAGCTTTTAACAATCAACTTGTAGACGCCCTGATCATGATGGCATCTTCTCTGCGCTCCGGATTCAGCTTCCTAAGAGCAATGCAGATGGTCTCCAATGAAATGCCACAGCCTATTTCCAGTGAATTTGAGCGCATAGTTAATCAGATTAACGTTGGCAAATCAATGGATGACGCATTACGAGAATCAGTTGTCAGAATAGACAGCTATGACTACGAACTGGTTGTAACGGCTGTATCCATCCAACAGCAGGTAGGCGGCAACCTGGCAGATATCCTCGACACCATTGCTCGAACGATTCGAGAACGCGTCAGAATGATGGGTGAAATCAAAGCGTTAACGGCTGAAGGTCGAATATCCGGGATTGTGCTTGTGATTCTACCTATCGGCATGGGGCTTATCATCTGGTTTCTGAATCCCACATATATAGGCGTCCTCTTCCAGGAGACATTGGGGCATTATCTTATCGGGATAGCCATAGGATTGCAGATACTTGGTGCAATAGTCATAAGAAAGCTTTTGTCGCTAGACATATAGTGAGGTGAAAGGCAATGCTAACACTGATATTCTTCTGCGTCTTCTGTGCAATCACGCTGCTGGTCACAGGATTGACTATGAAATCCGAACATGAAATGCTGCAAGAGAGAGTGCAAGCACAGTCCTTGTGGCATGACACGCAAAACGCACCAGGGGCCGATCTGGAGCTGCCGTTTAGACAACGGGTTGTTCTTCCGTTCCTGCGGTTTCTAGCTAAATTTGCGGGCAGATTAACACCGCAGGGCGCAATCCAAGCATTGGACGAGAAACTTGAAACAGCCGGCCATCCATGGAGGATCAGAGCGGTAGAGTTTATCGGGCTCAAAGTTCTTTCCATCATTGTCTTCACAGTCCTGGGCATACTATCGGTAAAACTTATGGATACTTACTTATTGAAGATTTCCGTACTAGTCATCGGTATACTAATTGGCGTAATCCTGCCTGACTTCTTATTGCAATATGACATAAACAAAAGGCAATCTGCAATCCGAAAAGTTCTCCCGGATACGCTCGATCTACTGACGGTGTGCGTGGAATCCGGGTTGGGACTCGACGCTGCGATACAGAAGGTAGTCGAAAAATTGGAGAGTCCGCTATCAATGGAACTGGGACGTGCTTTGCAGGAAATGCAGATTGGCAAGATGCGGAGCGAGGCCCTACGCGACATGGCAACACGATTGAAAGTTGCAGAAGTTACAACATTTGTGGCGGCTGTCCGACAGGCAGAGCAATTCGGCGTAAGCATAGCAAATGTGCTCCAGGTTCAAAGCGAGACTCTCAGATCTCAGAGGAGCCAGTGGGCGAAAGAACTAGCCTCCGAGATGCCTGTAAAAATGCTGTTTCCATTGGTATTTTTCATATTTCCGGCGATATTTGTAGTTCTGCTGGCCCCAGCCGCGATGCAAATCGCACGAGCCCTGAGTATTATAAAGTAACGGTGTCTACGAAAAAGGGGCTATAGTTCGGCATTGGCGTAGTTCTGCTGGCCCCAGCCGCGATGCAAATCGCACGAGCCCTGAGTATTATAAAGTAACGGTGTCTACGAAAAAGGGGCTATAGTTCGGCATTGGCGTCGTATGGCGACACTCGGCGCACAATGCAATACGCATGGATCATGGTACAGAACCTCAACAAAAATGCATTCTCAAATGCCAAAATAACATACCCTCTACAATCTTTGCAAAAATGGGTAGAACACTTATGCAGTGCATTAACTGTATAGGAAGCGCAATGAGAAATATGGTTATCGTTGCCCATCCGGATGATGAAACAATCTGGATGGGCGGCCTGATTATTCGACACCCGGATTGGGAATGGTACATATTTAGCCTGTCACGAGCAGCTGACACGGATCGTCAACCCAGGTTTCTCAAGGCAGCAAAGGAACTGAATGCCGATGCTGCGATTTCAGATCTTGATGACAGCCCTGTCCTGGCATCGTTGTCACCAGACTTACATGAAATCAAGAATCGGATTCGGAACAATCGGTTTGGAGATACATTCGATTATATATTCACGCATGGCCCGATTGGTGAATATACCCGTCATCCGCGCCACGAACAGGTTCATAGCGCGGTGACAGAGCTGGTCGAGGCTGACGAATTGAGCGGAACTCTTATGTTCTTTGCGTACAATGACAGCAACGGCATGCACCTGCCACAGCCGGCAGATGACGCGCATATTCGCATTGCCTTAACAAACAGCGAATTGGATAAAAAAAAGGCAATCATCCAATATATATACGGTTTTTCTGAAAATAGTTTCGAGCTCGATTCAGCAGGACCAATCGAGTCATTTTGTATAGGTAGAACCACTCATGGGATGGAATATATTGAATCTACGCTTTCCAGTTGATTTAGCGTACACAAGGTAGCTCTATTGCATTATGCGCCAACGCATATGATGCTATATAGATGATGGAGGATGACTACTTGCGAATACTGATGTTATACGAATATCCAGCTCAGCCAGCGGGGTTGGCTACACAGGGTGATTTATTGCTGCGCGGTCTCCAGGACATCGGGACCGACGCACTACCCGCGCCACTAACAGGTAATTTGCAAAAAGAATGGTTATATAAATGCTACAAACCAGACGTGGCTATTGGTGTCGGATGGTGGGGCTACACCCCCGAACTCGTCATTCATCCACGAAAATTCGGCGTTCAGGCAGTACCATGGCTGGTCGCCGATGGTTGGGTCGCGAATTACCAGGATGTGCTTAACTCACTACCCCTGATACTTGCAACAAGCGGATGGGTAAGAGAGGCCTATGTTCGTGACGGAGTATCGCCTGAGCGAATGGTAGTTCTGCCTATCGGATGCGATACAAAATCCTTCGTGCCAATTCCCAAGAAACACCCGAAGGTTCAAAGCGTACGAGAGGCGCTTGGAGTAGCAGATGACGAAAAACTGATTCTAACTATCGGAGGCGACGGCGCAAGTAAAGGTGCGCGCGAGATGATGAAGGCGCTTGCCATGATTGACTCCAGGTATCCAAAGTGGAAGTTCGTGTGCAAGGTGTGGAAGCAGGACCGTACTGAAAAGCAGAACAGACTCGATATGGAGCTGGCGGAGGAACTTGGAATCCGTGACAAAGTACAGTATGTCGACGGCGTTCTATCAAGAGAGTTCATGCCGTACATATATAACGCATGCGACATATATGCAGGCCCCAGCCGCCAGGAAGGTTTTGGAATGCCCCATGTAGAAGCACAAGCATGCGGTATTCCCGTGTTGAGTGTGGATGCGATGGGGATAAAGGAAACAGTAGTACACGGTAAGACAGGCTTCCTTTCACGCGTCGCCAAATGGGTCGAGATCAGCGAAGGAGAAGTCGGGCCGGATCAGGGGTATGCTGAGAGACAGGTGATACACTTTACCGATCCCAAGGTCATAGCCGTGCGAGCAGACGTCGATGAGCTGGCAGAATACTGTTTGCAGCTACTGTCGGACGATGATCTGGCGTCAAGGATGGGAATCGCAGCGAGATCGCATATAGAGAAAAACTTCAACTATCTCGATGTAGCGCGGCGAGTATCGAGTTTAATCGAAGAAAGAGTCTTGTAGGTAATCGCAAAGGAGACCGTGATGGTAAAGCCAAGAACCAAAGTAAACGAAGAACCCAGTCTCGTGATAGAAGAAGCCTTTACAAGAGCAAAGGCTGTTCTTGATAAGTGTTCTACGCCAAACGGCCTATTTGCTTCGCCATCCTACTACAATGCCGTATACGCCCGCGATGCACTCATATCTTCGCTGGGAGGCCTCATCTCGGGTGAAGAGCGGTATGTTCGGCAGTGGTTCAAGAGCATGGAAACTCTCATGGACAGGCAATCATCCAGTGGACAAATACCCAACTGTGTAGATACCTTCATCCCGTCAAGGCCGCGACTAGTGGCATTCGGCGCCGCAGATTCGTCACTGTGGTTCGTGCTGACACTTGCGTACGCAGAGCAACTTTTCGGCCCACAGCCGCAATTTCAGGAGGCGGCTCAGCGTGCACTTGTATGGCTAAGATATCAGGACACCCACGAGGACGGACTGATTGAACAGCAGGAAGCATCCGATTGGATGGACATCATTGACAACAGAGGCCATGTTCTATATACAAATGCCCTCTATTTCGCCGCGCTTGAACTGCGCCGTGAAGTAAAGCATGCGCACCTCGTCAGAGAAGCAATTAACGGATTCCTTTGGGTTCCGGAACTGGGCTATTTTAGGCCATGGTCGTGGAAGCAAGAACACGGGGATTGGTTTGACACGGCGGCAAACTGCTTCGCAATCGCATTCGGACTGGCAGATGATGAGCAGACGGACAGTATCCTACGCTATATTGATGACAATAATCTCAATAAGCCCTATCCGATCAGAGCGCTTCACCCTCCGATTCAGCCTGAGGACAAGGACTGGCGTGAGTATTATCGCACGGAGCATAATCTTAATCTTCCAGACCAGTATCACAATGGCGGGATATGGCCGTGGGTCGGTGGGTTATATGTGGCTGCACTCGTTCGTGCCGGTCGATTGGAGCGCGCGCAACAGGAACTGTATCATCTGGCGCAGGCAGACAGACTGGGGCGTGAACACGAATGGGAGTTCAACGAATGGATTCAAGGTATCACTGGCGAGCCAAGGGGCGCAAGAGATCAGGGTTGGTCTGCAGGAATGTACATATATGCGTACGTTTGCGTCAAAGAGGGACGTGAGCCCGTATTCGGCAAGCTGGAGTCGCCCGAATTTCAGATTCACCATGAGCAGAACAATCACGTGCATATCGAGTAGCAGCTCGATATGCACGGTTTACCGCAAGAATATGACAATACTTTCGGAAGATGGTATCATTACAGCGGTTTTCAAACCATTTATTTAGCGAAAGGTTATATTGCCATGTACCGAAGAAGATTGTCCATAACAGTATCTTTAACGCTAATCATTATCCTTAGCGCCCTACCCTCTTTTGCGTGGAAATTTGTATCAATTGCCGACAGCAGAGGAAACGATAACGGAGTCAACACCGTTGAGCTAACCAAAATAGTCGACAAGATAAACCTCGAGGGTGCAGATCTGGTACTGTTTCAGGGAGATGCCGTCGGTGGGTCTTCAGACGATACTATTCTGAGCAAACAAATAGATACTTGGCTATCGGTGATGAAGAAGCTCAAATGCCCGTGGTACTACACTCCAGGTAATCACGAGGTTTCCACAGAGAAATCCGCCGGCATCCTAAGGAAGAAGATATACAAAAGGATGGGCATCACGGTTACACGCAAAGATATGGCTTATTCATTCAATCACAAGAACGCACATTTCGCCGTGCTGAACAGTGACCAGTATGGGGATTTTCATCGAGTGCAGAAAGCCTGGCTATTGAGCGATATATCAAAAATCAATCAGCCTCATGTCTTTGTAATGGCGCACGATCCTGCATACCCGGCAGGACCGCATATGGGATCATCGCTGGATGCGTATCCTGCCGAGCGCGATAATTTTTGGAGAATTCTAGGCGATGCCAGCGTGAAAATGTATTTCTGCGGCCATGAGCATCTCTACCAGCGTTCCAAACATGGAAAAACATATCAGATCATCAATGGCTCATGTGGGGCCCCTATATACCATACGCCGGGGACAATCGCAAAATACCAATATGTTGTGGTCGATATCAAGGGTGATGTTGTAAACTGCAAGACAAAGGATGACAACGGTGGCATTATAGATATGTGGAATTACACCGTTAAACCCAAAACCAGCACTCAAACGCATAAGCTGTTGTACGCAAACTGATTATGCGGCCCCGTTCTGCTCGCTTCTCAATAAGTTCATAAGAGCATATTCGAGGTTGACGATCTTTTCTTTGAGATTCTCAAAGGCACCCTGTGCGTGGGTCAGATCGCCGGATCGACCTAGCATTTCAAGTTTTAGCGCAGCCTCGAAAGCAGATTTGGCAGCGAAATTACCGACAGCGCCTTTGATGTTGTTAGCGGATCTTTCAACTGCGGTACAGTCGCCATTTTGGACAGCTTTTTCCACCTCAGAGAGCAACTGAGCGCAATCACCCAGAAAGACTCTGGCGATTTCATTCAATAGTTTATAGTTTCCACCCATACGTGCAATGACCGTAGCTGCATCTATTATGTCAGTAGCGTTAAGACTGTCAGGGCTTTCTTTAAGGGCATTCATTACATCGGTAATAGCCGCAAACAATTCTTCTGACCTGATGGGTTTTGCCACGTAACCATCCATGCCCGAGTCAAGACACCGTTCTCTATCACCTCTCATCGCGTGGGCTGTCATTGCTATTATAGGCACATGATGGCCGGTTTTCCTTTCATCGGCCCGGATAAGTGCGGTGGCAGTGAAACCATCCATTTCCGGCATCTGAACATCCATCAGTATCAGATCGAATTCCTTCTGGTCTAGAATATCAATGACTTCTTTGCCGTTATTTGCCACTGTGGCCTTGTGTCCACATTTTTCAAGCAGCCTAACCCCAAGCTTCTGATTGACCAAACTGTCTTCTGCCAGGAGTATGTTGAGCATGCCCGCATCTGATGTTTCCGCGGTGGAGACGGACGCTAGAGAATCGGCATCCTCAGATGTAACGCCTAGAATCTCAGCGCTAATAGCATTCAACAGGCTGATTTCATCTACAGGCTTCGTTATATGTACGCTAACTCCCATCTCCCTGCATCTGGCCGTACCTGTACGCTCTCCCGCTAAGGTCATCATTACGAGACCTGTGTTTGGGAATTCCGGGCTATCCTTGATCAGTTTAGCCAGCTCAAAGCCATCCATGCCTGGCATTTCTGAATCGATGATAACCAAGGCAAATGGAGTTCCGGCAATCTTGGCGCGCTGCATTTCAGTAACGGCTGACCATCCCCTACTGACTGATACAGGATTCATGCCCCATTTTGAAATTGTTTCTTCCAGAATATGCCGGCTTGTCGCATTGTCGTCTACTATAAGGACTGATAGATTGTGTAACTCTGGCTTTATGGGCTGTAGTGCATTCAAAGAAACCGCATCACTCGGCATAAGGTCGGCAGTAAAATGGAATTCACTTCCTTTGCCAATCTTACTATCCAGCCAGATACGCCCCCCCATCATTTCAGCCAACTGAGCGGATATGGCAAGGCCTAGACCTGTCCCACCATATTTGCCTGAAGTCGATCCATCAGCCTGCGAAAACGCGTTGAATATCAAGCGTTGTTTTTCCGCAGGAATACCAATGCCTGTATCTGTTACCACGAAGTGCAGCCGTAACTTGTTCTCAAACTTGGACTCTACTCCTACACGAACAGCCACCTCACCTTTAACGGTGAATTTTATGGCATTTCCAAGAAGGTTTATGATTATCTGGCGCAGACGGAACGAATCACCGATGAGCCCATCGGGTACGCCCGGCAGAACATGGCATACTAACTCCAACCCTTTTTCGTGTGCCCGAAGAGCCAGAGAATTAACTGCGCCGTAAAGACTTTCCCCAAGGCTGAATTGTGTAGGCACCAACTCCAGCTTTCCTGCCTCTATTTTTGAGAAGTCCAGAATATCGTTAAGTAACGCCAGCAATGAATCCCCAGACGATTTCACCATCTCCAGGTACTCTCTTTGTTCAGGAGTTAGCTCTGTATCCAGCGCGAGTTCCGTCATTCCAAGAATGCCGTTCATAGGAGTTCTGATCTCATGGCTCATATTCGCCAGGAATTCGCTCTTGGTCTGATTGGCGTACTCGGCACAAACAGTCATCTCATTTGCATGAAGCAGAGCTGCCTCTACAGCCTCATTGGCGCCTTGCAACTCTTTCTCTGTGCGCCTGAATTCTGTAACATCGTTGAGAATAGCAAAAAGGCTATCATCTCCTGGCGTACGAGAGAATTGGAGGTCGAAATAGAAGCGCTTTTCATTGGCCTGAAATTCCAACTGGAAAATGCGAACAGAATCGCCGCATGAAGCATACATCGATAACTCTTCACTCATCCAGGACGTATCATTCGAAAGATTGAACTTCTCAAGGAACTCACATGCGGCATGGTTTTTATACACAATGGCCCTTTGCGCATCCAGGATAAGAATCGGATTGAGCGAACTCTCAATGATATATTTGAACGTGTTTTCACTGTCTATTGTTGTCATCAAAAATCGACTGGCCTCGGAATTCATTGTTTTTACAAAGCATTATTAGTGGCATTAAGATCAGAAATAAGGAATTAATTCACGATTCACCCGCAGAAAATGCAGGATACCGCTCAGTTAATATCTAATATTAATTCTACAAGCGCACCTAGATATTCCTTTGTTTTAGAAATAAAAGTCAAGAAATTCCATTTTCACACATATTGTTGGAGCTAATAGCACGCACTTCATGGATTTGATTCATAATCCGAACTTGTTTCACTGGAGGGTCACAGAAATGCTTCGTAAATACGGGGTTCGACAAAGAATGATAGCGGCAATTGGGCTAGTGATGTTACTACCAGAGATTATTGCCGTCATCTGCTATACAAATATGCGTTCAATTAACAATCAAGTATCGCAGGCACTTGGGGATAGATTGAGAGCCATGGATCTTGCGATGGAACTCAAACTGTCTGCTAATCAACAAAGATTATCAGCCCTATCTTATCTACAATACGGTGATTCTTCCTATATAGTTGATAGTAGAGCCCAAAATGCCAAAATCGCTAGCATGGCGGGTGAACTCAACAAAATCGCCATTAGGGAAGACGACCGAAGGTTATTGGCCACAGTCACAGAAAACAGTAATACGTATGCACGCATACTGGAAGAGCAGTTGATTCCACTCTTTGTTAAGGGTGACCTACAGTACAAAGAGATTGACAAAGGCCCACTGAATAATGCTCAGAATAATATTGACAAAGCTTGTGATATGATTGAGGCGCATGAGCAGGCAGCATTGAGTACAGCTCGTAACAATGCAAACTCTGCTTCTTCCAGAGCTATCATACTTGTAACAACACTGGCAATCATCAGTATAATTATTGGAGAAGCGCTGTTTATAATCATTTCCAGATCCATCACGGTTCCAATTATCGCGCTATCAGCGGCTAGCAATAAGATCGCGTCCGGCGATTTGACCGTTGATTTAGATACCAGAGGCAACGATGAAATCTCGCGCCTGGCAAATTCCTTCCAGCATATGCTAGACAGCCTGAAAGAAATCATCCGTAGCGTCTTGGCAACCAGTGAAAGCGTAGTCGCATCCAGCGAAGAGTTATCGGCTTCAGCGAGCGATCTAGGCAATGTATCCAATTCTATCGCTTGCACAATGAATCAGGTGGCCATTGGCTCATCTGAACAATCAAGAATGGTATCAGCCGCATCTATATCTGTAGCCCAGCTTTCACAGGCAGTTGATGAGGTTGCCAAGGGCGCGCAGAACCAGGCAGTTACAGTGGACGGCTCTGTAACCTTGGTCCAGCAAATCAACGATGCCATTGAGATAGTGGCGAGTACTGCACGGTCAGCGGCAGACACATCGCAGCATGTGGTAGAGGTTGCAAGGTATGGCAAGGAAAGCGTTGATGAAACTATAAAAGGCATAGAGCACATACAACTCTCCTCCAACAATGCAGCGAAAGTAATAACTCAACTGGGCGACAAATCCAAACAGATTGGGATTATTGTTGAGACAATAGACGACATCGCGGAGCAGACCAACCTGCTGGCATTGAACGCCGCTATTGAGGCGGCAAGAGCCGGCGAGCACGGCAGAGGCTTTGCAGTGGTGGCGGATGAAGTTCGAAAGCTTGCTGAGAGAAGTTCGAAGGCGACCCAAGAAATTGATGTGCTGATAAGTAATATTCAGGATATGACATTGCAGGCGATTAATGCTGTTCAGGCTGGCAACGTCGAGGTCGAAAAAGGAACAGAACGAGCTGGCCGAGCAGGAGAAGCCCTATTCAAGATCCAACAGGCTGTTTACAGTATTGTTCAGCAAATTGAGGATATGTCTGCCGCGTCACAACAGATGAGTGCATCCAGTACTGAGGTAGTTCGATCTGTAGAAAGCCTGGCCATAACTATACAGCAAAGTACTGCTACGGCTGAAGAGATGGCAGCATCCAGTACTGAAGTGGCTCAAGTAATTGATCAAGTTGCATCGGTAAGCGAGGAGAATGCTGCCGCGGCTGAGGAAGTATCGGCTTCTACGGAAGAGCAAAACGCATCGGTGGAAGAAATGTCAGCGGCTGCAGAGGACCTCGCAAGAATGGCGCAAGACCTGCAGACCCTGGTTAGTCAATTCAAAATTGGCGATAATATCGCAGGTAGAACCGGTGGAAACTCGTTAATACCTATCAGAAGCAATGTGATCAATACAAAGGGCAAGCAACTGGTTAACTAGTAATTATTAGTCTCCTGGAGGATTTTGAAGATGCCGATCGATGAACAAGCTGCAATTAATGATGAAACAGTGCAGCTAGTTGTTTTCAGACTTGCGGGTGAATCATACGGTCTGGATATAGGATCTATCGATACAATTATTAGAATGCAAGAGATCACAGAGATACCGCGAACGCCGGAATTTGTTGAGGGTGTCATAAATCTGCGAGGAAGCATAATTCCCGTCATAGATTTGCGCAAGCGTTTTCAATTGGATGTTAAAGAGGAAACGAAGGCTTCAAGAATCATAGTCGTAAGGGTTGCGGAACAGGCAATCGGCATAGTCGTAGACGCAGTACTCGAGACGACAAAGCTTCCTTCATCTGCAATAGAGCCCATCTCACAGATAGCATCTTCTGTTGATACCCAGTATGTCAGAGGAATCGGAAAAATCGATGATCGCATAATAATACTGCTTGATATAAACAAAGTATTGTCGAACAAAGAATCAAGCGCATTAAAGTCAATAAATCAACAGAAAGTTGATGCCGATTAGCCGTTGTATTGGAGCTTAGAATGAGCGGTTACCTGGATGTATCAGAGCTATTGGATGTCTTCCTCGTCGAGGCGGACGAGCAGATTCAGCAGCTTGATACAGGCATTCTATATCTTGAAAAAAACCCCGGAGACCTGGACGTTATTAACGAGGTTTTCAGGGCAGCGCATACTCTAAAAGGCTCTTCCACATCCATGGGGCTTGAGAGCATTCGAACTCTCACCCATGCAATGGAAAGCCTGCTTGATGATATTCGCTCCGGGCATCAAACCATCACACCTGCCGCGATCAACTCCCTGCTAAAATCGATCGATGTGCTCAGAGCCCTGATTCGTGAGACGCGAGAGAACAAAGAAGGCAGCGTTAACATTGATGGTGCATTAGCGAGCCTGGCTCAAATATCGGATCACAGTCAGGAATTGGCAGGCGCAGAACTATCCACCAATACACCGCTAGCCATAAAACCTGAGGATTGCGTCAGAATCACAATACAGATAGCTGATGAGTGCGTGATGCCCTCTGTCCGAGGGTTCATGATCTTCAACGCCCTTGAGGACAAGGCAGCCATTATTGCTTCGTATCCAGGGCAGGAACAGATAGACCAACTACGGTCCGGTGGGTTGATGACCATCGATATGAGGCCCCGCGCGAAAAAGTCAGCAATACTATCTGCACTGAAAAGCATCTGTGAAATTCAGATCATGCAGTACGAAGAAGCTGAGCCTAGTCAGGCACAAAACAACAAAAATGATAAACCGAGTACTCAAGTACATAGCATACAAACGGTAAGGGTTGGAGTTGACCGTCTGGATACACTGATGAACCTGGTAGGTGAATTAGTTATCGATCGAACGAGGGTAGTACAACTCGAAGGCGAATTGTCTGCACGGTATGAAGGCGACACGGTTGTATCCGCATTGGCAGAGGCGGCACTTCATCTTGGTCGAATGATAAATGAGCTTCAAGAGCACATAATGAAAATCCGCATGCTTCCCGTGGAGCAGGTATTCAACCGATTTCCACGAATGGTCCGCGATCTGGCAAGTAACGCTCACAAGGATATCAATTTTGTGATTTCCGGTCAGGAGACAGAGCTTGATCGATCTATACTTGAGGACATAGTGGATCCTATCACCCATTTGTTACGCAATTCGGTTGACCACGGAATCGAGTCTCCCGACGAACGGGCTGCGAGCGGCAAGCCAAGCGCAGGCACAATAATACTGAGCGCAAAGCATGAGGAGAACCACATCGTCATAGAGATCGAAGACGATGGACGTGGAATCAACGCAGATGAGGTTAAGAAATCTGCCATTGCAAAAGGTGCGATATCCAGTGAAGCAGCCGATCGACTAAGTAAAAAAGATGCCCTCCAATTGGCATTTTTTGCCGGAGTAAGCACCGCAAAAACTATAACCGATGTATCCGGAAGAGGCGTTGGTATGGACGTCGTCAAAAACAACATAGAACGCTTATCCGGGCTAGTTGATATACACACGGAACTTGGAGTCGGCACACGAATCGCACTTCGGTTGCCATTGACACTTGCTATCATACAAGCGCTGATCGTTTCAGTACAGGACAGACTGTTCGCTATCCCGCTAAGCGCTGTGGTTGAGACGACTTTTTACAGTAAAGAGAATATACACTATATCGGCAATCGCCGCATGATGCGATTCCGGGATTCGGTGATCCCATTCGTACAGCTGCAGGGAGTATACAAATCCACGCGCAAGACAAAACCAAGAATCAGCAAAAGGTCGCGTGAGCATCACGTCGTTGTCGTGATTCGCGTGGCAGATCAGCAAGTCGCGCTCGGCGTCGATAAATTAATAGGTGATCAGGAAGTAGTTATTAAATCGCTTGGATCGTATCTGGGACGTGTAGAAGGCATTTCAGGCGCATCTCTGCTAGGGAATGGTAAGATTGTGCTAATTCTTGATGCTGCCGGATTCATGGCAATCCTTGAGCGTGGAAACCCTGCACCATCTAATACATAGAGGGAACATATGGCAGATTTACCAATAATCGATTACAATATATTCAAACGAAAGATTCTCAGAGCCACAGGATTGGATCTGAATTCATATAAACAGAATCAGATGGAGAGACGTATACGCTCCTTTATGGATCGTTCAGGGGCAATTAACTTCCAGCAGTATTACAAAATGCTGGAGACCGATAAAGCCTTGATGACTCAATTTCTAGACAAGCTCACCATAAATACGTCCGAACTATTCAGAAACCCTGAACAATTCCAGGTGTTGGAAGAGAATGTACTTCCTGAATTGCTCAAACAGTCATCATCTTTACGTGTTTGGAGTGCCGGCTGTTCGTATGGGCAAGAGCCATATTCTTTGGCGATCTGTTTGGAAGAGGCTGCTCCCAATCGGCGGCACAAAGTATTCGCCACAGACATCGACGATAGAGCGCTAGAACATACTAAAGCCGGCAGTTTCATGGCTCAGGATGCAAGAAATCTTACGGAAGAACGAAAGCAGCGCTGGTTCAGGCCCCAAAATGACGATCTAAAGGCAATGGATAAATTGCAGCGAATGATTACCGTTAACAAGCTTGATCTGCTGAAGGACGATTATCCTCAAGAGCTTGACCTGATAGTATGCCGCAACGTAGTTATTTATTTTACAGATACAGCCAAACAGCATCTCTATACCAATTTCTTTGATGCACTTAAGCCGGGCGGTTATCTTTTCATTGGAAGCACCGAAAGAGTTAGCGGGTACTCGGATATCGGCTATATCAATCAGTTGCCATTTTTCTATCGCAAGCCAGCTAACTTCTAAAGGAGACCAGTGTATGACACAACGTATATTAATTGTCGACGATGCCCTGTTCATGCGAATGTCTATGCGAAAGATCCTGTCTGGAGCCGGTCTGGAAATCGCAGGTGAAGCAGAGAATGGTGCTGTCGCAGTCCAGAAGTACAAGGAGACGCGGCCTGATGCAGTACTTATGGACATCACCATGCCTGTAATGGATGGCATCACAGCGATCAAAGCTATACTGGCGCTGGATCCCTCTGCCAAAATACTCATGTGTACCGCACTGGGCCAGCAGAACCTGGTAATCGAGGCATTACGTATAGGTGCCAAAGATTATATTGTAAAGCCGTTCCATCCGGAACGGGTGCTAAAGGGAATTCACAACGCGCTGGCAAATCAGGAGGCCTGATTTTGATGCGATTCTTAGCGATAGAATGGTGAAGATACATGGATAAGCAGATAAGTTCGTTGAATGATAAGGAATTCTCCCATATTGCCCAGTCTGCTGCTGCAAACGCAGCTAGATCGCTGGAAATGATAGCCGATAACTCTCTTTCGCTCGAGGTACTGACCGCCGGGACTTGTCCAACATTTGACATTGAGACTCTTGCGGATAATCCCGAAGACATCACGGTGGGCGCCTACGTTAAGGTTAACGGAAGTATTCCTGGCCACGCCCTCTTGCTGTTTCCCAGAGCCAGCGCATTAACGTTTTCCGACCTGGTCTTGAATCGTGAGGATGGCACAACCACAGAACTCGGCGAGTTAGAGGAAAGCTTGATTCAGGAAGTCGCAAATATCCTGATCTCTTCATACATAACAGCCATTGCAGATCATTACCAAATCATTTTATTGCCGGAACCGCCATTGATAGCTACCGATATGGCTGCTGCTATCATCGATGAGGTTTTGACTAATTCAGGCCAGTATAGCCTCGATACTGTAAATATAGTTACCAGATTCCGCCGTGATACCGATTCCTCTGACGGCGTTTTCCTCTATATACCTGAATCTGATCCGTTTATAGAAAGCGAGGCGAGCTAGTGTGCGATGAAATCATCGTTCACATGGGTGATCTTGCTGTATCCAAACAGCCGTCCGCTGTACTTACCATAATGGGGCTTGGTTCGTGTATCAGCATATGCAGTTACGACCCCATAGCCAGGATCGGTGGAATAGCTCATGTATTGCTTCCAAAATCGCTATCGAATCCGGATACTTTGGCGGCAAAATCTGCCGAAATCGCAGTTCCAAATCTTATCAAGGCTATGGTTCGCTCGGGAGCGGATATCCGCAGAATCAAAGTGGCAACGGCCGGCGGTGCACAGCTGTTCAAATCTGCACCTTCAACTATGAATATCGGCCGCAGGAACATACAGGCTGTGAATAGCATGCTTAGTTCATTGGGAATAGGAATAGTTGCGTCGGATACTGGTGGTACCAAGGGCCGTACCGTGAAGTTATACATTGGCACAGGGACGTTTACCGTACGGTGCATAGGCGAAACCGAGAAAGTGCTGGCAGACTTTTCCTGATATCCCCTGCACGCATTCATGGAGAGTATTTTATTGAAACGTGTTCTTATAGTAGATGATTCAACATTCGCCAGGAAATTGATCGGCGATATTTTGCTATCGACGGGTGAATTCGAGATTGTTGGCACAGCCACAAATGGGTTGGAGGCATTGTCGCTTACGCACAAACTTCATCCCGATGTAATAACGCTCGACATTGCGATGCCAGTCATGAATGGTCTGGACACGCTGGCTAGAATCATGGAAGAATGCCCTACCCCGGTAATTGTGATTAGCTGTCTTACTGATAGCGGCGGGGACATAAGTATAAAAGCTCTCGATTTGGGCGCCATCGATGTAGTAGCAAAAACAAAAGCGACTGGCATGTTTCAACTGCGCGGAATTGCCGACGAATTGATTGTTAAAGTCTCCATCGCGGCGCACGCTAATATGGGGAATGCCCGAAAAATTCGATGCCGTCAGCCCCGACCTGCAACTCCCTCGATTCAGCGAAAGTCATTTCCTGTAACCCCTATCATCATTATTGCATCATCTACCGGCGGCCCAAAAGCGCTAAGATATATTGTTCCAAGGCTGGATACCAGCATCCAGGCCTCCTACTTTGTCGTACAGCATTTGCCTATAGGTTTCACCGCATACTTGGCAAGAGACCTGGATACGCTGACGGAGCTGAATGTGAGAGAGGCCCAAACGGGTGACAGACCATCCGCAAATTCTTTGTTTATCGCTCCTGCCGGTAAGCACTGTGCATTCACACGCGATGGCAAAATAGATCTTACGGATGAACCGCCACTCTGGGGTGTACGTCCGTCCGCCGATATAACGATGGCCACTGCCGGAACGGTGTTCAAATCGATTGTGATCGGGATTGTGCTCACGGGGATGGGCAGGGATGGCGCACATGGCATGTCGATTATTAAAGCGAACGGTGGGACCACCATCGCCGAACATGAATCATCATGCGTTGTGTATGGCATGCCCAAGGCAGTTATCGATACAGGTTCGGCAGATAAAATAGTGCCCCTCGAAGAGATTCCAGATGCAATATTCGAAACCATTGCATCTGTGGTCGCAAACTGTAATGCAACTTCTTAGCCACAATACCATCTACGCTTAAACATTTCCATCCATTTTTGAAATTTCTTTGACGATTTCCAAACAGCAGCTTATTCGATTCAGGGCTGGATAATCTATCTTAACAACAAAAGCCGTCAACCAGTATTATTACGCCAGTCTTAGAATAATCGTCATTGGTACTTCTAACACCTATATTAACAGATTCCCCTCAATTTCGCCGGGTATCGTCATCCTGTTCATATTTTGTTGATTTGCCACAAGCACCAAACATCGATATACGCTCGTTTTACGCTCGAGAACAGGCACGCGAAAAAAATTAACTTCAACAATTCTTGTTTCTGTTGACAAGATCTGGAACGTGTGGTATAAATAGATCAGTAAACGGTAACTATGTAAGTAGGCAAGATTATCGCTCGTTGTTCCCGTTTACATCGGTACTACGGCGAACGATGCATGCTATACACTGCCAATAAGCTGCATTCTTATGATTCTTAATTGACATACTATGTTGATTATCGCCGTGACTTTAATGCAAGCAAAAGTCAATTATTTCTAATCAGTCAAATATACAATAAGGAGGTGGATTGAATGGTTGAAAGAATGATCAAATTGTTTCAGGATGAAGAAGGCGCAACCATGGTAGAGTACGCACTGATGGTCGCATTGATCGCAGTTGTATGTATTGCAGTTGTTACCCTCCTTGGCAACAAGGCCAGCAACACTTTCAATAGTATCGCTAACAAGATGTAGTAGTAATTCACAAAAAAAAAAATAAAAATAGCAAGGAGAAACTTAACTATGAAGGAAAGAATGATCAGACTGTTTCAGGATGAAGAAGGCGCAACTATGGTAGAGTACGCACTGATGGTCGCATTGATCGCAGTTGTATGTATTGCAGTTGTTACCCTCCTTGGCAACAAGGCCAGCAATACCTTCAATGGTGTCGCAAACAGCATGCCCTAGGTTGAACTGAAATAGTAGAGATTGCCCGGTGAATCAATCATGTACCCGCACGGGCGCGTGATTGATTCACCAAACCACTTCCAGAACGGATTTAGTAAATGCCAACAATCCATACAGTAACAGTCGCTATTCTCGCTACCATGCTTTTGGTAGCACTCTACACGGATATGCGTTGGAGTAAGATTTTCAATAAACTGACTATCCCGTGCATCTTGATTGGACTGATTCTAAATTCGGTTGCGGCTGGAGTGTCAGGGCTGGCGCAAAGCATTGCTGGCGCTTTACTAGTGTTTATCCTATTCCTTTTACTTGCACCGGCAACAGGAATAGGCGGCGGTGACACCAAGTTGATGATGGCCGTTGGTGCCTTAATGGGCATACGATTTGTAGCTGAGGCTATGTTGTTCTCCGCGATAATAGGCGGAATATTTGCGCTGATGGTAATGGCCAGGCATAAGATACTGGTCTCCACAACGCGCAGTATGATCACAAATCTCTATTTGAAACTCATACTCAGGGCACCAGTGCAGTTAACCGATGGGTCAAGCGGGATTAAGTTCAGGTATGGGTTGGCAATCGCATTAGGTTCTTTTCTAGCATTGGTTTTGAAAATTTAGCAGGCCCTTTTATGATGATGCCGATATGTCACCATAACCAATTAATCAGCGCTTATGCCATCACATAGTTTTCTGCAAATATGTGGCTTTCCGGACGGCGATGAAAAATATTTTTACCGATAACAACAAAGGGGCAGCGTTAGTCGAGTTTTCGATCGTCGCTGTATTGTTTATGACTTTAGTCCTTGGCGTCATCGAGTTTTCGATGATGATGAAGGACTATCTTGTCGTAAACCAGGCTGCAAGGGAAGGCGCAAGAAGCGCCGCACTTGGCAGTAACACATCGTCTATATGCATCCACGTAAAAAATGCCGCATCGAGCCTGGACTCTTCGAAAATAACCTTCACGCTGCAGAAACTGCCACCAGGTACAACAACATGGTTGACGCTCGGCAATACAACCGATGGATTGCACAACGATTCGCAGTTTCAAGACCAGGTTAAGGTGAAATTAGTATACGCACACACATTAGTTACAGGTAGCTTCTTCTCCTGGATGGCAAGCGGCGGTTCGTCCATTAACATTCACGGTGATATGGTAATGATGAGGGAATGAAACGATTTCAGCGGAGATCATACTATGCACATACTCGATAAAAAAGGTGGCAATATTTTGATACTCGCAGCCATATTATTGGTTGCGCTGGTTGGTGTATCTGCGCTGGCTATAGACGCCGGACAGATGTTCATCGCAAAGCAAAGGGCTCAAAACATCTGCGATGCGGCTGCATTGACCGGGGCTCAGTACCTCACCGGTACAGCAGGTTCAGTAGGTCCAACCGCCCCTTGTACCCTGAACGCAAAACAAATAGTCACTACTAACAATGGATTGGCGTTGAAATGGCAGGTCATGGACCCGAGCACAAATACTCCCGGAGTGGAAGTTACTTATCCATCTGGAAATATGACCGATGGCGCAGGGAAAACATTCGCCGTATCGCAGGGCGATGCAATACATATCAGAGGCTACGTAAACGTCAACTTCGCATTTGCCCAGATATTCGGCATCTCATCCAAACAGATTTTCGCAGAAGCAACAGCCTTCCGAATGCCTAATCAAGCCTTTACATCCGATCTGTTTGTTCCTCTTGCCATTTCCGACCAGACCGTATTCGGAGATGGCGGGACACCTGCTATGCAGTTCGGACAGGCGTATGGCTTGCGGGTGCCACAATGGCAGGATGGATTTTTAGGGCCTGGGAACTATCTATCTTTGAGGTATGACGGAGATTCCGGCGCATCTGACTATAAACGTCGGCTTGCGGGCGATGCACCACCGATAACTATCACCTCTGTTCCTTCGTTAAATATTTCAACAGAGCCTGGCAACAAAGGCAACGCCACATATATCGGAGTTAGAGACCGATTGAGGAAAGAGACTGATCCGCGTTTTAGCTTAAATAACAACAACGCATGGCAGAACTGGTTAAATGCATACAATCCGTCAACGGCCATGTTCCCACCAACCTGGCGGCTTGCTATGGTGCCTGTTATCAAGGATTACAGCGGCTCTGTTAACGGTCAAAAGCCTGTCGAATGCGTAGGGCTGGCAGGATTTTTCATCACAGATGTTAGTTCCGACGGTGTAGTCAATGGATATTTCCTCCAGGCGAACTTACTGGGAGGGGATATAAGATGGTTGTTCCCTACCACGGGTGCGACTTCGGGGTCAACACAGTTAATGAGCAACGTACGTTTAGGTACTTAGAGGAGCGGATTTATCGTGCAAATGTTAAGAAATAAAATACTTATTGTGGCACTCTGCCTGGGAGCCATCACATCCATACTTGTCTATGTAACACTATCCAAACAGACAAAACAGGTGCCAAAGGATATGCAAATAGTGGTAGCCGCTCGTGATATACCAAACGGAAGCATCATAGACATGAGCATGTTATCCGTGCACAGCGTACAGGAAAAGCTTGCTCCTGCCGATTCAACTCCCCTGCCCGACATTGTTGTTGGAAAGATTGCTAAGAAAGAGTTCAAGGCCGGGGAACCGATAGCCATGTCCGCCCTGGGCGTCAAAGATAGACTGTCACAGATGATTCCGCCGTTCATGCGTGCGGTAACCGTTTCTGTCGATCCGATCATCGGCGTCGCGGGTTTCATCAAGCCGGGCGACCGAGTAGATATCATCGCGACGTTCAACATCAATTCCGGGGCGTTGACAAAAACAGTGCTGCAGAATGTTCAGTTATTGGCTACCGGAGCCGAGTTAAACCCGGAACCAAACGCAGATCCCAAGAGTTCGACAAACAGCGCTCAACCGCAGGCCAACGCAACAGTCGCAGTAAGTGCGGTCCAGGCTGAACGGTTGGTTCTGGCAGAATCAAAGGGCAAGCTAAGGCTTATACTGCGACGGGCAGACGATGTTGCCTATGCCCACACGAAGGGAATTACGGGAAGGGATTTATTCGGCATAGTTCCCCCGGATGTACCTATTAAACAAGCCCTTCTATCCGCGCCAAGCGCCAAGGTTAGGGCTAAAGCTGAATATTTACTGCCATCTGAGCGGAGTATCCCTCCGATGATGAATCCGATACTGCCCATTCCACCGGCGCCAGCAATGTCTGAGCTACCGGTTCCGGAGAAGAAGGTTCAGGTAATTCGCGGTTCAAAAGTGGATGAAGTTGTCGTCGCCAAGTAGCAAGAAGGAGATCCTCCAGATGTCAACCATACGGTTTAATATAGCACAAACAAGACATAGATCGTACGCCTACATACTGATGATGATGGCGTTGTGTGTCCTCCAGATTCGGCCTGCATGTGCGGCTGTATCACATTCGGCAACAACGAAGAATTTGGCTATTGGCGGCACGGAGATCATAGACTGCAAGAACGCCGTTCGAGCAGCCATAGGGGATCCACTGATCGCAGATGTAGCCATATTATCTACGGATGAAATTCTAGTCAACGGGAAAGCCCCTGGCAGCACTGTACTGTATATCTGGGATGCCTTCGGTAGACGATTGTTCAATGTAGTAGTAACCGCTCCAACTATGGATATTCCAGCATTAGGGGTCAAAATTGAGAAAGAGATAAACGATCCACGGATAACGGTTCGCTGTGTGGATAACTCGATTATGCTCGAAGGGACCGTAACTAAACCATCCCAATCCGAAAAGGCTAGTGCCATTGCGCAAGCGATTATGGATTCAGCAAGCTCGCATTGTGGCTCCCCCGCCGGTGCACCAGGATCGGCTAGCGGCACTTCGGCGGCTTACAATCCTAAGCTGGTTAATCTTCTGCAGATACAAAAGGCAATCGATGAGGTCAGTTCCACTACTACACAAACCGCTGTCGCGATTAGAAATGCGCTGAAAGATTCAACATTAGCGATTACTGCCCTGCCTGGAAGCGTGGTGATGGTAGAGGGAAACGTAGGTACGCCGGATGAATTGGCGCAGATATGTCTGATTTTAAAGGGCTGGTCGAAAGAGGGAAAAGATGCCGGGGCGGAAATGTCCGAAAAGATTACTATCGTCAATGCTGTTAAGGTAAACAGTTCTATCGCTCGACAGGTTATGGTTCAAACTGAGGTAATAGATGTTGACACGGATTCGACGAAGAACCTCGGACTCGAATATGGGAGAACGATATTCAGCTCAAGCACAGTGGCAGGGATAGAAAGGGCTGCCACCGTAGATGAGCAGCCGTTCATGTTCGGGCCCAGGGGTAATAGCACATACGATACTATATCAGGTGGAAGCAATATCGGGCTGTATGACACAATCGGCGCCAAGCTAAGGGCCCTGCAACAGGACAACAAAGCCAAGATTCTATCAAAGCCAAATCTCCTGGTGCTGGACGGCCAAGAAGCGAATATTCTCGTAGGCGGGGAGATCCCAATTCCCATCGTACAGTCAACTCCTGCGGGTGGAGCCGGTGCCATAACCATAACTTATAAAGAATTCGGGGTACGTCTGCATATTGCTCCGGTCATAACGAGTCAGGAGACGATACAATTACGCATCCTGACAGAAGTGAGCTCGGTCAGCTTTGCAAACGCCATAATCATAAACGGTTTCAATGTACCCTCATTGCAAACCCGGCGTGCGGAAACTATTGTGAACGTGCAGAACGGCCAATCCCTGGCGATTGGGGGCCTGATGCAAAATGGATCTGGCAAGACGGTAAAGAGAATTCCGTTTCTGTCAGACATTCCGATCATAGGGGAATTCTTCAAATCGAAGACATGGACCAAGAACGAGACGGAGTTGGTGATAATCCTTACACCACAGATAGTTAAACCAACCGCTAGCATTACCGTGAAGTAAATGCTGAGTATACCGACACTTACTTCATTTTACCTTAGAAAGGCATAAACACAATGGCAACTAGATTGTTGGTGGCAGGTTTTGATACTGAACTGCGACATCAGATATCTCAATTGACCAATGAAAACCACAGTTATGAAGTGGTGGGCATAGCCAGGGATGGACAGGAAACCATCGAAATGGCGATGCAGCTCCAACCACATATAATTCTTATAGCGTATGATCTACCGGGGATCACAGGGCCACAGACGTGCGAGATGCTGAGCGCCATCGCACCAGGCATTCTATCGGTACTAGTCTGTGAAACAAAATCAAGCGATCGAGTAGACATGGCACTTCGTTCCGGCGCTCGGGCATTGGTCGCCAAACCGGTAGATGCCGGTATGTTTGATGCACTGCTGAACCAACTTATGGACACGAAGAAACGTCGTGAATCAGATGATTTCAAACAGTGGGAAGATCCCACAAGATACCCCAAGATAATAACTGTCACAGGCGCAAAAGGCGGCGTCGGTAAAAGCAGTATCGCGGTAAACCTAGCTGTAAGCCTTGCAAAACAACTGCCGAATAAGGTTGCAATTGTTGATCTGTGCACTCAATTCGGCGATGTGGCAACCATGCTGAACATTGCCCCCAAGCATACGATCATAGATATGCTCACCCACTGCAAAGAGCTCGAGCCGGATTTGGTTCAGAGCCATATGACCAAGCATTCTTCCGGCGTTCATGCGCTGGTAGCCTCCATCACTCCGATACATTTCGATGCGATAAGTGTGGAAGCCATGGAGAATCTGCTGTATGTTCTAAAACGGATGTATCGCTATGTGATTATAGATGTTCCGCCGATTTTGCATCAGGCAAGTTTGCGACTACTAGCAAACTCCAACTACGTTATGCTGGTAGCAAACCTCTTTGACCTTACCACAATCGCTGACACGAAGAAGTTTAACGACACCCTGATATCAGAGAATATCGCGCGCGAGAAGATCAAGATCGTGCTAAACCGGGTGTCAAAATCGAATGCTGTCAATATTGGCGATATTGAGAAAATGTTAGACTGCGATATCATAGCGCAGATTCCCGATGAAAGCCGTCTGGTCAATGCCGTAAATCAGGGCGTTCCTCTAGTATCAATGGACGGAGATTCCGCTTTCGCCCAGCATCTGAATGAGCTTGCGAATACTCTGTCTGGCACCAGTAGCCGAATAATTAAGCCCAATAAGTTTGCTGCTATGATGGCAGGCATTATGGGCGGCATGTTGGGAACGAGGTAGTTAAGAACTAATGGGTGTACTAAGCAACACAAAACCACAAACAGGCGCTGATCCCTTCCAGGGCACTCTTTCAAGCTCGGGCCTGCCGGACCTTGCTGATGTGGAACGCCGCATACATCAGAAGTTAATGGAAGATGTTGATGCAGAGGAGATCAGCCACCTAAACCGAGCGCAGATGTGCAACGAGATTCAGGCGATAACTGAATCTGTGCTTGTGCATGATGGCATTGCGCTTCCTGTTCGTGCCAGAGACAAGATAATCGATAACATAATTGATGAGATCAGCGGATACGGCCCAATTCAGCCATTACTCGACGACGAGGACATCACTGAGATCATGGTGAATGGTCCGAAACGAGTCTACGCTGAAAAGAAAGGCAAACTTTTCCTTACAGACAAAGTGTTCCGCGACGATACGCATATAATGCGAATTATAGAAAAAATCGTTGCCCCACTCGGCCGGCGCATAGATGAAAGCTCACCGATGGTAGACGCCCGTCTTCCCGATGGATCGCGCGTTAACGCCATTATCCCACCGGTTGCACTAAATGGATGCTCGTTGACGATCAGGAAATTCGCCAAAGATCCGTATACGGTCGAAGACCTTATCAAGTTTGGCACCGTGACACGTGAGATGGCCGACTTCCTGCGTGCATGTGTCAAGACCCGGTTAAACATAATTGTTTCCGGTGGAACTGGTAGCGGAAAAACAACTACGCTTAACGTTCTCTCCTCCTTTATTCCAGACGACGAACGCATTGTTACGATAGAAGATGCTGCAGAACTCCAGCTTCAGCAGGATCACGTAGTCACATTGGAAAGCCGTCCATCGAACCTGGAAGGCAAAGGCGAAATTAGTATACGTATGCTGGTCAAGAACTCTCTTAGAATGAGACCGGACAGGATTGTCATTGGTGAGTGTAGAGGCGGAGAATCTCTCGACATGCTTCAGGCAATGAACACAGGCCATGATGGATCACTTACAACGGCGCACGCAAACAGCCCCAGACATGCCATTTCCAGGCTTGAGACCATGGTCCTTATGGCTGGCACAGATTTGCCGTCCAGAGCCATCAGAGAGCAGGTTGCCACCGCTATTCACGTCATAGTGCAGCAAAGCCGTTTGAGAGACGGAACCCGCAGAATCACGCACATAACAGAGGTACAAGGGCTTGAGGGCGATGTTATCGTCCTGCAGGATATATTCAAGTATGAGCAAAGAGGCGTCGACGCGCAAGGGAAAATAATCGGCAAGCTAGTTGCAACCGGATTGCGGCCAAAGTTCATGGACAAACTCATGCAGCAAGGCATAGAATTGCCCGCGAATATTTTTGAGAACGAAGGTTTGAGTAACGCATTCTTCGATATGAGACGGCAATAAAATGGCTATTCAATATGCTATTTTGAGCTTCATTGGAATTGTTGGAATCGTATTTGGGATATCGGCGGCAACAAACATTCGCCGTATCGGCATGCGATCGCGATTGCGTGGGCTAATAGCTACACCGAAGCCTGCACAGGCTTCGTATCAGACAGCACTCCCGCGTAGAAACGATCTGCTCCCCACCCTCGGCAAAATAATGAGCGGCTGGCAGCTTACAGATCGCCTGTACAAACAATTGGCATCGGCGGGCTGGGCAGTTCGTCCAAGCGAGTATATCGGCATGATCATCGGGTCGACTATTCTCTTCCAGGTTCTGTCGGCAGCGATCTTCAAAAACGCCATAGCGTTCGTTATATTCGGGCTGATAGGCACGGGAATCCCCATTGCTGTACTTAAAATGCAACAGGCGAGACGTTTAGCTGCATTCAACGCACAGATCATTGATGCACTGGAGATGATTTCTTCATCGCTAAGATCGGGATTCAGCTTCCTTAGGGCGATGCAAATGGTCTCCCAGGAGATGCCAGCGCCTATTTCCAATGAATTTAAACGCGTGGTATATGAAGTCAACGTAGGTCGTTCTCTTGAGGAAGCGCTTAATGGTGTAGTGCAGCGTGTGGGAAGCTACGACTTCGATCTGGTAGTCACCGCAGTTAACATACAGCTCCAGGTTGGCGGCGATCTGGCAAACATACTTGAAACGATTTCCCATACCCTACGAGAACGCATACAAGTGATGGGAGAGATGGACGCACTTACCGCTGAGGGCAAGATGTCCGGAATCATTCTTATGCTGTTGCCTGTAGGATTAGCAATTGCTCTTATAACCTTAAACCCAAAATACATGGCCATTATGGTGACGGATCCTTTGGGGCCATATATTATCGGTGGTGGCGTTTTGCTCCAAAGTCTTGGTGGACTAATAATAAAGAAAATGCTGAATATGGACGTCTAAGGAAGGGCTGATTTGCATGCAAATAATAATCGCCATAGGTAGTTTTATTACGGTTGCGCTGCTGATCCTGGGTTTAACTATGAAAACCGAACGGCAGATTATACGTGACAGAATGAATCGCCAGGATACCAACGGCAACCAGTCACCATGCTCTATTGCCAACGAACTTGGACTTTCCTTCAACGAGCGCGTAATTCTACCGTTTCTCGGGCGTGTAGCACAATTTGTTGGCCGGTTCAGCCCATCAAGTTCAATTCAGGGAACGGAAGATAAACTTATCCAGGCTGGCCGTCCATATGGAATGGGAAGCAAAGAATTTCTAGGCCTAAGAGTGATTTCCGTGGTAGGGGTCATAGCCCTAGGTTTATTCGCTATAAAGTTCGTGCCAGTAGCGCAGATGAAACTAATCACCATGTGTTTTGCCGTGTTCATCGGGGGTGCACTACCAAGCAATTTGATTGAAAAGGCAATTGCCGCCAGACAGAATACCATACGCAAGGTACTCCCTGAAATGCTAGACCTGCTAACCGTAAGTGTAGAAGCTGGGCTCGGTCTTGACGGCGCGATGCAAAAAGTTGTTGAGAAGATGTCCAATCCACTCGCGGACGAGATGAACCGCGCACTCCAGGAAATGAGAATCGGCAAATTGCGTGTTGAAGCCCTTAGAGATATGGCGCTGCGTACAAATGTTTCAGAGCTGACATCATTTATAGCCGCGCTATGCCAGGTTGAGCAACTTGGAGGAAGCATTTCGAGAGTTCTTCGAGTGCAGAGTACCGCGATCCGGCAAAGAAGAATGCAAAGAGCCCGCGAGACAGCAGCCAAGCTTCCTGTGAAGATGCTCTTCCCGATGGTTCTCTTCATATTCCCCTCAATATTCGTTGTTGTTCTAGCCCCTGGTGCCCTGCAGATCATGCGATCTATGGCCGGTAAGTAAAGCTATCGGACACTTGCGTCTAAATCGATTTTCCGCTATTATCTAATATAGAAACATTACAATTAGTATAACTACGGGAGATTCAATGGAGTATACGCAAGGTAGTATAGGTCGAATATTCGTAGCACGCCTGCATGAGGGCGAATCTATTTACGAATCCATCGAAGGACTAGCCGCAATTGAAGGCTTGAAATCTGCGGCTGTTCTGGCTATCGGCGGCATAAGATCCGGCAAAGTTGTCACCGGCCCGCAGAATACGGCAGGTCCGATCATCCCCCACTACGAGGAATTCGACGATGCCCGTGAACTCGTCGGCATCGGTACCCTATTCACACAGGAAGGGCACCCTTCATTGCACTTCCATTCTGGCATAGGCCGAGAAGACAAAGCCCTTGTCGGATGTCCCCGAGCCGGAATGTCTGTATTTCTCATCCTTGAGGTGATCATCATAGAGCTTCTTGGTATCAATGCAGAGAGAGTGATTGATCCGGAAATGGGAGTTCATCTGCTCAAGCTGATCGGCGCTTCAAGTCAGGTTTTGTAGCCACAAAGGCATTACAGGTTTAAGGTGAAATATGCTCGTAATCGAAGGGTTAACCAAGTACTACCGTTCAACGTTGGCTGTAAACGATATCACTTTCGACGTGCACGACGGTGAGATTCTGGGGCTATTAGGACCGAATGGCGCAGGTAAGACGACGATACTCCGAAGCATCTCAGGAATCGTTCGGATGACGGCAGGCAGGATCACGGTAAACGGATGTGATTTGGAATCGGCTGAACTGGCGGCAAAACGCAGCCTCGCGTTTGTACCCGAGACCCCCTGCCCCTACGAGATGCTCACAGTTTATGAGCACCTGCGCTTTATAGCGATGGCATACAATACGCTGGATGACTTTGAAGAGAAGGCCACGATCCTCATGGAGAGGTTTGACCTGATCGATAAGAGGAACGATCTCGTTCTAAGCCTATCGAAGGGCATGAAGCAGAAACTCGCAGTCGCATGCGCCTTCGTGCACGATGCGCAGGTGTTACTTTTTGATGAGCCATTAATCGGTATCGACCCAAAAGGCGTAAAGGAACTTAAGGAAATGATGCTTAACGCCAAGGCCTCCGGCTGTTCGGTCCTGGTCAGTACGCACATGCTGGATACCGCTGAGCACCTTTGCGACCGTATACTGATAATAGATCATGGCAATAAAGTGGCAGAGGGTACGCTAGCAGAATTACACGAGCGCGTGCAGATGAGTGCGGATGCAAGCCTCGAGGATATGTTTCTGAAATTGACAGAGGATATTGTTCACGATGACAACGCTACTGTATCTTGAGCTCAGACAGTTCATTAATCTGCTCAAACTTGCAACAAAATCACCACGACGCCTTATTCCGTTGGTAATATTGGGATTCTGGATATACCTGTTTGCAGCAGGCACGATTTTCGGCAACCCGCACCATATGACAGATGTTCACATCGGCCCGATCGATAGATACTGGCCGGAAGTGTTCATGGCACTTGCAGCTACAGGTATCTACTACATTAACAAGTCATTTTCTGAGAGCATAATTATTTTTTCTCTGTCAGATATCGACTTCCTTTTCGCGATACCTCTCAGCCATCGCCTTATCATGGGACTCAAGCTGTTAAAAGTCTACGCGAAGGCCGGCCTTATGGTGCTATTTATTACCACGGTATTTGCGGCTAATATTGGCATACTCACCACCGCCTATGACGTTTTACAGCTTCTTTGGGTTTCGGTCGCGGTAATAGTCTATTCAACAGTTATCGTTAATACCTGCACACTGATTAACCTTCTTGCCAGTTTTCGCCCTGGCGGGAAGTGGTGGGTTCATCTGGCTGTTAAGGGAACAGTGATCGCCATATTTGTTTTCATATCAAGTCTAGCCATAATGAATTACATACACACAAGGATGGTGATTCCAAGCCTTTTGCATACGTTTTCGCACCCTGTTCTTACTGCATTGTTCCTTCCTGTGAAATGGACCACCGATTTGGTGATTCATCCTGTCGGCTCATCGAACCACTGTGCGGCCTTCGAGTTATTGGGGATGATCATGGTAGCCGTAGTGTCGTTTGTGCTCGTCATCATTCGCAAGGAGAACCCATATGAGCCGTCCTTAACCATCAGCAAACGAGCGGCAGCCTTGAAAGCCGCGTTCCGTTCCGGAGGCTTTGGCAAAGCACAAATGGAGCGAATGAAGTCTAGTAAGATCCATATAGAAATCGGAATTTCGCCATTCGGAAGAGGTGCTGTCGCAATATTCTGGAAGAATATCACTGTATTGCTCAGGACTTCCGGCAGAACGCTGATAGCCATACCTGTCTTAATAGCGATCGGATTATTCATAACCAGATTTGCGTTTTCTGATCGGATAGATGCTCACGGCATCGCGATCGCCGTGATCGTCGGAATGTCTTACATGGTCTTCCTCACGTCGGGTTTCATGCTTCAGAGCTTGCGTAATGATATGCGGCAAACGAACACCCTTAAGACGATACCTATATCTGCATGGAAAATCATTCTTGCGCAGACGGCACCAGGCACAATAGTAATGACTCTGCTTGGGTGGATCACCTTCTCGCTGGTTGCTGTTATATATGGGCTAGAACCTCAGAGCCCGCTTATTCTGAGTGCACTGATTCTTCCGTTTGTCGTAAACGCAGCCCTGTGTTCGCAGGTCGCAGTCGCCATTATATACCCCAACTGGGACGATGTCTCGCAGAGATACATCGGGGGGCTGTTAAGCATGTTCGCCAATATGTTGACCATCATTCCCGCGATCGCAGTTGCTGTCGCCTTCATATGGTACAACTTGCAGATAGTAATAGGAGTGCTGGCAATCAACTCTATGGAGATCGGACTATCCATCGCAGGCATCGCGCTTGGGTCTTATGCATACAAACGCTATGACCCCACAAACGAGTGATGCCCTAGCACAAATACGGACCGGAACATGATTATCATGCGCCGGTCCGTATAATGGAATTTCACTATGAGGCTAGTTTATTTGGCCACTATAACTTTATCGCCAAGAGACTCCTGGATAATGGGAGTCTGAGGATATGCATGCCCTCTATGCATAAACAGGCCTTCTGCATACTCTACCCCTGCCCTGGTTCCGGCTTCTCTATCCCATTCCTTCATCTCTTCTATGTACTGATCCATACCGTGCTGGCGTCTTAACCATGCCCGCTGGGATTCGTGCCGCGAGAGCATCTCCGCCTTGTCCATTTCAGCTGATGTCGTATCGATATACATCTCGGGAAGGATGGGGTTTCCGAAGTAATCCGTTCCACCGAGCGGTGTAAAGTAATACAGCGGAACCATTTTGTCAGTAGCAGGAACCCCAGCTGATGGGCCAACAGTATAATTAATCATCGGAGCGCAGAAAATCGCTGTTCGTGCTACCGCACTTGCGGCATCATGATCAGGCATGTAATCCTGCGGGTAATGTGTAATTATGCAGTCAGGATTAACCTCTCGTGCGAGTGCTATAGCGGCACTGCGCATGACATTGTCATCATATACCTGCAGGTCCTGTCCGCCGAGACAGTGGTATGTGCCTCCAATGTACGCGGCAGCTGCTTCAGCTTCTTTTCGCCGCCTTGTGGCAATTGCACTTGGAGATTCCTCTGCACTACCGCAGTCTCCTGCCGTCAAGGTCGCTATATGTATATCCCAGCCGCATCTAGCCAGGAGAATAAGAGTCCCACCTATTTTTAGTTCAGCATCATCAGGATGTGCGCATATTGCAAGCACTGTTTTTCGATCTGTCATGCCAATCTTGTTTCCTTTACATTATGTTTTAAATTTCAAAAACAGTCCAAACTGCTAGGACATTTTGATTTCAACATCGTCTGCTACTCCGCCAAGGAATGTATATGTTCCAGGGACTGTCTGCAGAAGCGATCCCGGCACAAGTGTGTTCACAGGGCCGTGTGCTGCCAGCCGACCGATAAACCGCTGCCAGGATACTCCACCGCCAAGGTCACCATCAAGCCAGAAACTGCGATACCGCGCCGAGACGATCTCTTTCGGGCCTATTGTATTGGCCTTCGGGGGCACCCAGCTCCAGTCGCCGCCGAATGAGTGCAGAGCGTTCTGCATGATGGTCATAGGGGTGAGTTCCACACACCGAGGTCCTGCCTGCTTGAAGGCCTCGATGTCATTTCCGAACTCCAATCCCAGATCAGCTTCCCAGAAAGCTATGTGTCCGCACCATCCGATGCCGCCATAGCAGACATCCGCGCCACCCTCGTCTTCTATCATCTTGCCATAGTCGTTGATTACTGCTTTCACGGGGAAGTGGATGTTCTCCATCCTGGGGCGAAGGTCTTCGTCAATCTTCAAGAAGAAATTGTTCATCATCGTAGTCTGGAACGAACCAGCCCAGTCTGCAGGAGCGGTATTCCCGTCCTGATCTGCATACTCGTCCATGTTGTAGGTAACCAGGTGCTTGCACGAGATGCGCATCTCGTTTATCATCCTGATCGCGATATCGTACTGGGGTACGGGCCCAACCGGCAGGATCATGACGATCTTCTCCCCGGCTTCCCCTGCTTCCTTGATTCTGCGGACGATATCCGTTGCAAATGCCCCGTAGAACTGTGACTTGTCTTCTATCACGCTGATCTTGAAATCAGGGTTGGAGTGCTTTGTAATATCTTCCTTTTTGATAGCCCGAACCCTTGCACAGGCTTCCTCATCTCTGAAGGCGATGAATTTTGCGAGATCATACTTAAAGCTCATTGTTTCCTCCACTACAGATGTATGTATAGATTCAGTCTAATATGCCATGCGAATCATCTCTTGCCAAACGATACGATTGCAGCTTAATAGAATTATTATAATCATTATAGCATACAGACGGCAAGTCAGCCAGAGAATTGTCGTCCTTACCTCAAAATGGCACGAATAATTTGTATTCGCCGTGCGATTCCTACCCCGGAGTGGCGAGTTTTCTAACGGTTCGAATCGGGTAATCCGAGTATCGAAGATCATCGATCTTCAAGGAGGAAGAACCATGAAGTTGAAAGTATCGTTCGCATTGACACTGATTGCACTGGTCATATGCGCAAGCGTTCCAGCGGGCGCACAGTACGGTTACGGCAGCAAAAGTGAGGCAAGCCAGATGTGGAACATCAGAACAGGCGTGTTTTTCACTTCTGGAAGCACCCTCAACAATGTAGAATTCACCGCTGGTCTGGAGTACCTGCTTCCGCGCGAAGCCGCACGAGGTGGAAGCAACGGAAACTTCTCGCTGAGTGCAGACTATACAAGCATATCAACGAGCAGTCCAACTGGGGATAAAAGAGTTACCTTGCTTCCGATCTTTCTCAACTACAAAATGTCTTCTGGAAATTCGTGGGATTATGGGATCGGCGCAGGCATTTACTGGGCCATGGATGATATCCCCGACATGAACATCACCAATCGAGTGAATTTTGCATATACAGCATCGATTGGATACCACTTTGATCCCAACTGGTTCATAGAAGGTCGATATATGGCAAATAAGCACTCGTCAGATGACCGTCTTATTGGATTGGAGATAGGATACAGGTACTAGCAGGTCAAACGCCGTGCAGCGTAAACTGACTCAAAGAGAGATCCTGGATGATCCCAATGCTGCCACACGCACGGAAATCGAAGGCAATTTGCGTGATATAGCATTGGCAAACAGATGGCTGGGAGGTACCGATTGTGTACTGGAACATCTCGCACGATTAATCGGTCCACATCCCAGCCGACAGCCTGTTCGAATCCTCGACTTAGCAACCGGATATGCAGATATCCCCATAGCAATCGTTCGATGGGCGCATAAACACAGAGTGGCGGTCCAAATTACGGCGGTTGACAAGAACCCGACAATCGTCCAGTTAGCCAGACAGAGAACTCGCGCGATTAGGGAGATATATGTAGATGCACAAGATATCCTGCATCTGCCATACAGCGATGATTCATTCGATTTTATCACATGCTCGCAGGTGATCCATCATTTCACGGATAAAGAAGTCCTGGCCCTTCTTCGCTCGGTAAATCGGATAGCAATGTGCGGCATAGTTATCGCCGACATCAGAAATCGGACATTATGCAAATACATCGTGAACGCAGTATCTATTTTTACGAGTAATCGACTGACCAGACATGATGCAAAGGTCTCGTTCCAAAATGCTTTTACGCCCAAACATCTCAAAATTCTGGCTGATAAGGCCAGTCTGCCATCCTGCAGAATATACCTGCATGGCCCGTACAGAATAGCGCTCGTTGCAGTCAAGGCACGAGCAATCTACACACGGAAGACTCCACTTGATCAATGATTCCTAGCGTGAAAATGATGACGGGGTATATGGTTTCCGACTAAACGCGAACGGGGTATATACTGCTGCAGAAGCCCTGTGAGTACAGATGGCTCAATTATGGCATGAGACATAATCACTGGAGGTATACTAGGATGGGCAGATGGGCATACTGCGGACTGGCTCTACTTATATTGCTGGCGGTTGTCGTATCACTAACAGGTTGCGGAGGCGGAACTTCCAAACCGCTGGTACAGCTTGATATCAAGAACCTTACTCCCCTTAATTCGGCTTCATTCCAATACACTGCGTGGGTGGAATCGGCGGGTAGAACCCAACTATTGGACACATTTGTGCCGGATCAAAACGGCGACATCAACTTCTCCCGGTTCGCATTCGTCGATAATCTGCAAACCGGGAACAGGGTGTTTGTAACTATTGAACCCAATCCTTCACCGCAACCGAATGTGCCGTCGAACACTAGAATTCTGGACGGTACGATCAGTGGTTCTAGCGCAGTAATGACATTCCCGCAATTACAGGGATTTGTTAATGCGACAGGCCAGACGAGAGTTACCGGATCGCTTAACAACGATCTCCAGGCCAGCTTCCAAAACCTTCCTGATATTTCCAGTTTAAATCTCATTTACCAGGGCTTTGTGAAGTTTGGAAATAACACTGTCGCGCTGACCCAGTTCAATGCGAACGAAGTGCCGGTTTCGAACGCCGTAGCGTTCGACCTGACTAATGCGAGCTATTTCTTATCGATACAACCTAAATCGGGGGCCGGCCCACAGGGTCGACCGCTCAGCCTGCATCCCTTCTTTACTAATGGAAACCTACAGCTTGGAACACAGGCGCTGGTGAAATCATCATTAACTCCAGGGAGCGCGAACTTTATGTTCCCGAGTGGACTGGCTACAATCCGCTGACATATATCTGCAACTCAGGCAAAAGCAAAGGTCCCGTGAGACACTCACGGGACCTTTTTCGATATAATACTAATCATCAATACACCGACCTTCGGGATTTGAATAATTGATAACTTTTGGGTCAAGAGGATGAGTATCGGCAACTACATGAAAGACTGTGGCAGGAAATAACCGTGGGTCTGATATTACATTGATCTCTTTGCCCATTTAATGATGATCTCTGCTGCACGAAGATGGGTATGTGCAGAGCGTTTATCGTACAGTTGTGCAGGAACGCCTTCGCTCGCATCCGGATTTCTCGACGCCAAAAACTCTATGTTCAATTCGGCTGCAGCGTTCATAACCTCAATAGGAGCGTCCAGAGAGTTTGCGATCTGGATGAGATGATGACCTTTTGGACTTTTTTGTTGTTTATCGATTGCAACAGCCTTCAGTGCTTTTTCTGCCGCCTGCTGACTAAAGAAGACGCTAGCATAGTATATTCCGGCATCGAGCAGCGTCAGAGCAGTGGTAAAATCCGCCTGCGACTGCGTCCAAAATGCCTGAGTCTGCTTCCTTAAAGTCAACCAACCTTCCATATCCACCAGAATACCCTTCTAACATTCTCAAACGCATTTACTTATAGCACAAACACTGAGACCACTGCAAGCTTTATGCAATTTCGCAAACAGATAGATGGAGGACGGTGCACTTCTCAATGACCAGAAATGCCCGCCCTCGAAAAGAAGATCTGCGTTAACTTGATTAACCAGGGATACTTGGTGTAGGGCGGGCCTGAGGCAGAGACGCTTTCGCTAGTCTGAGCCATTGCTGTGCCAATCCATCCACCGTTGTATTATTGGCCTTGGCATCTGCTGGGGTAACCGTGATAAGAGTAGTATTCCCCACCCTGATAGTTCTCTCGCCATTGCAGACTGTCAACTTAATTGCATCCGGATTCAACGGTTCATAGCCATATATGTAGGCTAAGCGATCGTTCACCGTGTTGATCCGCTGATCGGCTGTCATGCCGCCTGCCGGAACGCGTGCAATTGCGACCAGGTTGTTTGCTACTACCACTTTTTCGCTCATTGTAAAAGCATTCGCAACCGGAGTAAATATAGCCACCATTGCTATTGCCGTAACAAGAGCCAGCATCAATCGTTTCAATGGATTCACCTCCTCAGTGTGAACACAAGTCTTACACATGATGCTTATACCCGTACCCAAACAGTGAATAAACGAGAGCGCATATCCGCTCAATGATCATACCCGCAACAGTAACCCAGGCGATTACATATTATAAGTTTGCCGCCCGCCATGCCGAAAGAGCCGTAAGCCGGGCCGTGGATTCCAGGATTTTAGGATTTATTCCCGCCGGAATGTCCCTGATTGTGTGATAATTCGGATGATTGCCCGCAGCATATATCAGCGAACTCGGTACATGCTTGCGGGTAAATGCCAGGTGATCGCTGGCACCTATAACGGTATCTGCCTGCAAAGTTACCCCGAGATCGGATGCACTGGTTGACAGATTCTTGTAATGGGATGGATATGCTGCTGCCCCTGTAGTGCAGATCACACCGGGGGTTCCTGTACCGACCATGTCGAGTTCCAGGTTGGAGACGATCTCGCCCAGTGGGAAGGGTGGGTTTGCGGCGAAGTAATTCGAGCCGACTAGCCCGCACTCTTCGCCGGTCCACGAGCAAAAGACGATCGTGCGTCGAGGAACAAGCCCCGACGCGCGGATTGACCGTGCGACATCCAGGACTACCGAGGTACCGGATGCATTGTCGTCTGCTCCGCGAAAGATATTTGCATGCCCATTGCTTCCCAAATGATCGTAGTGTGCCCCAACGAGCACAACCTCATCCTTTAAGTCAGTGCCGGGCAGGGTTGCCACAATATTGTAGGTCGATCGGTTTGGATCACATACAGGGGTGATCCGAAGACGAACGTACGCGCCGGCTGCTCCGATAGATTGCTTCGATGAAGACCCGTGCAACAGGCTTCCCAGGTTAACCCTCGCTGGGGCCATCAGTTCCGATGCAATCTGATCATCGACCGCTATGTACGGAAAATCGGCGATGGCACCGGCGAACCCTGTGTTAGTCCCCCACTCATCATTTACACCGGCCGGCTTGTATATAAGGCATGCGGCTGCGCCGTGCTGATACGCGGCAAGCATCTTCTGCACACCGGTCGACTTTCCGGCTAGATTAACGCCTTCAGGTTGTCCTGGCAACCACATAACAACCTTGCCCGTGACGTTGACTCCCGAGTAATCATCGTGGCCCGACGCCGGATCGTAGATGCCGTAGCCTACGAAGACTACCTTCGATTTTATGTCGAGTCCCCCCCGCCCGTTGTAGCTGGGGTAGCTGAACGACCTTAGCCGGCTTGCACCGCCATTCCTCCCGGCAACCTTATAGGAGAGCGTTGCTTTGATATCCTCATTCGATTTCACCAGGGAATACCGCATGGTGAGCGGCTGCTTATATCGAGGAAACTCTTGTAAAGGAGATAATCCCGCGGATGTATACTGTGTTACAAGATAATCTCTGGCTGCATTTTCGCCTGAAGTACCGGCCTGTCGACCGGCAAACTGATCGCAGCACAAACGTTCGATTGTTTGCATCATCCTGTTGGCGCTGATTCCTGACAGGATTCGCTGTTCATCCTGGGTAATCGCCGCATTTGCAGGCCGTAGTGTGAGAAATATGATCGCGAAAAGCAAAGCAACTAGCGCTCTGCCGTTTATATGTAACACTTTAGAAGTACGATAGCGCATTTTCAACCTTTCCCTGCAGGTGACTATCAATGGTGATTAGATCGAAGAACTACAGGTGGACTTAATTACTGAAGAATTGCATTGATGCGGGAACAAACTAACTTAGCAGGAGTATAGCAAGTACTTCTGCATCTTCTGCTTGAACTCCTGAAGCTGATTGTAGCATGAATTGATGAGTTCGTCTACAGGTTTATTCGCAAGGATGCCGAGACGGGTTGTGTCGGTGCCGGCGAGGAGATCGAAGTGGCAGTGCCCTGATGACTCGGGCTGCAGGAAACGGAATTCGTCGGCATGCAGTTCGTGGATGATGCTCAGCACGGAGAGGCCGACCGATACGGGCTCGAGGACGTTTCGATCGAACACGTGAACCTGTACGCCGCCGCATGTCACACCGGCAAATTTGGAAGTATTCGGCGCAAACCACGTTGGCCGGAAGCGCACGCCCGGCAAACCGACCGCATTGAGCCGATCAGACAGCTCGTACCCATCGATCCATGGCGCACCGATGATCTCGAAAGGTCTGGTAGTTCCCCTGCCCTCCGAGAGATTGGTTCCTTCGAGCAGACAGAGGCCGGGATACAAAAGCGCGGTCTCTATGGTCGGCATATTCGGCGAGGGCATAACCCATGGCAGACCTGTTGCATCGAACCACATTGAGCGGTTCCACCCATAGCAGGGGATAACCTCAATATCTGCGCGTATATCGAACTCTTCGTTAAACAGCAGCGCAAGTTCGCCGATAGTCATGCCATGACGGGTCGGTATTGGATACACTCCGATGAACGAAGAAAACCCCGGGTCAAGTATGTTGCCGCCCACGGACATGCCGTTAATGGGATTAGGGCGATCCAGGACGATAAGCTTCTTTCCGTTCTCTGCACACGCCTGTATAACATGCGCCATCGTGGAGAGGTAGGTATAGTATCTGCAGCCGACGTCCTGAATATCGAATACAACAAGGTCAACATCGAAAAGCATCTCAGGAGATGGTTTCTTACATGGAGAACTGTAAAGACTGTGGACAGGAATGCCTGTTCGAGGGTCTGTAGACGACTGGACATCAATACCATCGGGCTGAGCACCCATAATACCGTGTTCAGGCGCAAAGAGAGCGGTAATAGTCACGCCTGCAAAACGAAGCGCATCTGTAATATGCGTAAGATCGGGCATTACAGCGCTCTGGTTCGTCACCAGGCCTATACGACTTGCTCTTAACAAATCAATCTGCTCTTCGATTGCAACTTGAAGGCCTGGCTTTACCTTAAACATTAGTTTATTCCTCGATGTATAGATTATCACAAACAGGGGTGGAATGAAAAGCATCTGTGCAGGCCGGGCGCGGAAAAGATTCGAATAATCTCTTGACAACACTATGATATATATGGTAAAATTCACACGTTGAATTGATAATCTGATGCAATGATGCATTGGAACTGGTCCTGAGCAGGATTATACTCACGTTGTAGTGGGCGTCAGGTACGATGATAGTACCTCGGCGTCCTTTTTTGTTCTTACAAACAATGTGACGAACCCCCTGCTTTAGGAAATCAGCAGTAAGAACATGGGCGTTCATCTTTGGGGCTAATGGGTCTCCAGGATGAACGCCTATTTTGATTTCGGAGTTGCCGTTTAATGAAAAAAATCTATGTAAACGAAGCTGTATGCATCGGCTGCCGGTTATGCGAAGTCCACTGCATAACACAGCATTCAAAATCGAAGGATATGATCAAAGCATTCAAGCGGGAGACCCCCAGGCCTGTCGCGAGAATTGTTGTAGAGGAAGAAGGCCCTTTATCGTTTGGCATGCAGTGTCGCCATTGCGAAGAGCCGGCATGTGTGTACGGGTGTATCAGCGGTGCCATGCAGAAACAACCCGACGGAACCGTGCTGCCGGATGAAAATAAATGTATTGGTTGCTGGACCTGTATTCTTGCATGTCCATACGGCATGATCAAGCGAACACCAACCGCCAAGCCGATAGCTATAAAATGTGACATGTGCGCAGGTCTTGATGTTCCCGCCTGCGTAGAGAATTGTCCAAACGGGGCACTGGAGCTTCGGGAGGAAAACGAATAATGAACAAGTTTGATTATTTGATAATTGGCAACTCTGTAGCGGCAGTTGGCGCAGTCGAAGCGATTCGAGGCATCAGGGATAACGGCTCGATCGGTATTATATCAGATGAGCCATATCACGTATACTCACGGCCAATGATTTCGGACTGCGTGACCGGCAATGCCGCACCTGAAGGCATCTCATATCGGCCGCTTGATTTTTACACGAAAAACAACGTCACCGCAATGCTTGGCGAACTGGTTACAGAACTGGATACCGCCGGTAAGGTTGTGACTCTGAAAAACGGCAATACAGTTGAGTACGGAAAACTGCTGCTGTCGACTGGTGCAAGGCCGGTTAAGCCGCCTATACCAGGAATCGACGCAGACGGCATTCACTTTTTCACTACTTACGACGAGGCTACACGACTGGCGAACGATCTTGGCGGTGTGCGTCAGATCGTAGTTATCGGCGCAGGGCTGATCGGTATGCAGGCTTCAGAAGCATTATCCAAGGCCGTTGATGGAATCGAGATAACAGTCGTCGAAATGTGTGATCGCCCGTTGGCGCTCAACCTGGATGCGCACGCAGCCGGCCTGATTCAATCAAAGTTCGAGGAACATGGAATCGCATTTCGACTCTCGAGCCGCGTGAACCAGATCCAAAAAGACGCCAATGGCAGAGTCTCCGGCGTGCTCCTTGGCGATGGTACCATTGTTGAAGGCCAGATAGTAATTGTTGCGACGGGCGTAGCCCCGAGAACGGAACTCGCCAAATCGTGCGGCATCAAGGTGAACCGTGGCGTCGAGGTCGATCAATACATGCAGACCAGTGCGCCCGATGTTTACGCAGCTGGCGATATAGTGGAGGCATACGATCTCATACTCAAGCAGAATCGCCTGATTCCAATCTGGCCGAACGCATATCTTGAAGGAAGGACAGCCGGATTGGCAATGGCAGGAAAACCTGTACCATTCAAGGGTGAGATTGCCATGAACGCGGCACACTTCTTCGGCTTTCCGGTAACATCGGCAGGGCTGACGGAGGCTCCGGCAGACGCAGAAGAGCTGATCGAAACAGGCGCGGATAGTGAATGCTATCGGCGAATAATCATCAAAGATAACAAGGCGCTGGGTATTATAAGCGCCGGTGAAGCAGTAGATAGATCCGGTCTGGTTGTAAGTCTAATCAAAAATCAGACGGATGTTAAAGATTTTATGGATAAACTTGGTTCTTGCAGCTTCAACAATGCTCACTTACCTAGTGAACAAAGAGTTACCAAACAGCTCGGGAGGGAAAAACTATGAAAGATCTTGGCGGCGTAAATAATCCTTATAACGATGACAAGATGATCTCCTGTTGCTCGATCTTTGGAATGATGAGCGTAGAAGGCCGGACTTTCTCCGGCAGGGATATCATGTTGTCGATGGCCAACATGCATGACAGAGGAAACGGACTTGGCGGCGGATTTGCTGTCTACGGACTGTATCCTGATTATGCAGACTACTATGCCTTCCACATCATGTATCTGGATGACACGGCTAAGCAGACAGTTGAGGCTTTCCTTAAAGAAAGCTTCTCCATAGTCAAATCCGAGCGCATACCTACAAGACCAGCGGACGGCATCTGTGATGAGCCGGATATCTGGCGCTACTTTATGGAGCCCAAACCAAGCGTATCTGATATCTATATTGCCCCGGACGACTATGTTGTCGACAGGGTCATGTTCATTAACACGCAGATAGATAATGCCTACGTCTTCTCAAGCGGTAAGAATATGGGCGTCTTCAAAGGCGTCGGTTTCCCGGAAGACATCGGCAATTATTTCTGTCTGGAAGATTACGATGCGTATCTGTGGACTGGGCACGGCAGATTCCCGACAAACACTCAGGCATGGTGGGGCGGCGCGCATCCGTTCAGCATGCTGGATTGGACCGTCGTTCACAATGGAGAGGTCTCATCGTACGGCATAAATCGCCGTTTCCTTGAGATGTTCGGCTACAAGTGTACGATGCACACTGACACGGAAGTAATCGCATATGCAGTCGATCTGCTCATGCGCAAACATAATTTACCGATAGAGACGGCTGCAAAGGTGCTCTCACCGCCCCTTTGGCGCTCGATGGAGTACATGGACAAAGACGAGCGAGAGCTTTGCACGGCGCTTCGCCAGGTATATGGCAGTCTCTTAATGAACGGCCCGTTCACCATCATTATAGCCCATGAAGGCGAGATGATCGGTTTGACTGATCGCGTGCGACTGCGGCCTCTGGTGGCTGGCATCAAGGATGATATGCTTTATCTATCATCAGAAGAAGCTGCGATCAGATTGATCTCTCCGCAGTTGGATACCTGCTGGAGTCCAAACGGTGGAGAACCGATCATCGGACGATTGGGCACGCCGCTGCTGGCGAAAAAGAAAGTCGCCGTGGCCTAGCCAAAGTATCAACTACTAATTGACATAGATTGAAGGATTCGCATGAAAACCTACGTTCAACCCGATTTTGAGGTCGTTCGAAATGATGACAAGTGTATACGCTGCAAGGTCTGTGTTAGACAATGCGGATGGGGAGTGCACTCATACGACGAAGAGCTTGATGTTATCCGTGAGGATGGCGACAAGTGTGTGGGATGCCAGCGATGTTCCGTTTTCTGCCCAACAAAAGCGCTGACCATTCGATCGTACTCAGGAAATTACAGACCGAACGCCAACTGGGGCGATGACAAGATGAGAGACCTCTACAAGCAGTCAGAGGCCGGCGGTGTCTTGCTCGCCGGTATGGGCTGCGACAGGCCAATCAGAAGCTATTGGGATCACTTGCTGGTCAACGCCAGCCAGGTTACCAATCCTTCCATTGACCCGCTTCGTGAGCCTATGGAAGTTTCGACCTTTCTCGGGCGAAGGCCCGACTCTGTGAAGGTAAAGGATGGCAAGCTGGCAGAAAAGCTTCCACCGCTTGTTCACATAGACATACCGATCATGTTCTCGGCTATTTCATATGGTGCCATCAGTTATCAGACCCAGGAAACGCTCATGAGAGCGGCTACCGAACTTGGGACACTCTGCAACACCGGTGAAGGCGGATGGCCGATGTCACTCCGCAAATACGCCGATAACACTGCAGTTCAGTGCGCCTCCGGCAGGTATGGAATCGATAAAGACTACCTCAAGCTTTCGAAGTTTGTGGAAATAAAGGTCGGACAGGGCGCAAAGCCCGGCATCGGCGGACACCTTCCCGGCGAGAAGGTCACCGAGGTCGTCTCAAAAACAAGAATGATACCTGTGGGCACGGATGCAATCTCCCCTGCCCCACACCACGATATTTACTCGATTGAAGACCTTTCGCAGCTTATTCATGCGCTCAAAGAGGCTACCAACTACGAGAAACCGATCTCAGTTAAGATCGCAGCGGTACACAACGCGGCTGCAATCGCGAGCGGTATCGTAAGAGCCGGCGCCGATATAGTTGCCATCGACGGGATGCGCGGAGGAACCGGAGCCGCACCGAAGATGATTCGAGACAACGTTGGAATTCCGATCGAACTGGCGCTTGCCGCAGTAGATACCCGTCTCCGTGAGGAAGGCATCAGAAACCAGTGTTCCATAATTGCCGCAGGTGGATTCCGAAACAGCGGCGATGTCGTAAAAGCGATTGCACTTGGAGCTGATGCTGTCTACATAGGCACACCTGCCCTCATGGCAATGGGTTGCGCATTGTGCCAGAAGTGCTACACAGGCGTCTGCAACTGGGGCATTTGTACACAGGACCCATACCTGACCAAGCGACTTAATCCGGATATCGCCACGGAGAGGGTAGTAAACCTGATCCGCGGTTGGACACATGAGATCAAAGAAATTCTAGGTGGTCTTGGAGTCAACGCGATTGAAAGCCTGCGAGGTAATCGACTCCATCTTAGGGCAGTAGGCCTTGAGCAGTGGGAAATGGATGTACTCGGGGTGAGAGGGGCAGGTACCTAAAGTGTCAAACTTACAGGAAAACGTGGCTTTATACAGCCAAAACTCAGCAACTATAGATACAACCGGCATATACTACCGCGATCTTAACGAACAACTGCGAAAGCTGGCAGCAGATGGAATCACCAGGTTCACGCTTGAAAACGTCTGTGGTCAGAGATATATCGCTACTGATTTGCCTGGCGAGATAGAGATCACGATAAATGGAACGCCTGGAAATGATCTGGGCGCATTCATGGATGGTCCAAGCATCACTGTAAATGGTAATGCTCAGGATGCATGCGGTAACACCATGAACAACGGCCATATAGTGGTGCATGGCCGAGCCGGAGATATTCTCGGTATGTCCATGCGTGGCGGCTCGATCTTCGTCCGTGACGGCGCAGGATACCGCTGTGCAATTCACATGAAACAGTACGGCGAAAAGAAACCGATGCTCGTCATAGGCGGAACCGCGCAGGACTTCTTCGGGGAGTACATGGCGGGCGGCGTCGCGATTCTGCTCGGCTTGGGAGAAGAGGGCCACAATGCCAAGTTTATCGGTACAGGCATGCACGGCGGCGTGATCTATCTGAGAGGCACTGTTGAGCCCCACCAGTTAGGTCGTGAAGTTGGGATTCTTGAGCTTGATGCCAATGACACAGCGATCATCGAGCAAGCTGTGAGGGAATATTCGGAATATTTCGGCACGTCTGCGGACGAAATACTGGCAGAAAAGTTCATAAAGCTTTCTCCAATATCATCAAGACCTTACGGACGGCTTTATACCTATTGATTTTCATTCATACCTCTGCTATATTTGAAGTGTGAATTTGAGCATGGCTAAGATTATACCATGCTTAACAAACCGGAGGCCTCGATGAAAGACAAAGAATACGTATTGAAACTGGCGAAGGAGCGGAATGTAAAATTTGTCCGACTCTGGTTTACAGATATTCTGGGTCTTCTGAAGAGTGTCTCCATAACCGCAACTGAATTTGAAAAAGCGCTGGAAGAAGGCATGGGATTCGATGGCTCTGCAATCGAGGGATTTGCTCGAATTGACGAGAGCGATATGGTCGCCATGCCTGATCCCAATACCTTTCAACTCCTCCCCTGGCGTTCCCGTGCAGATGTGTCAGTCGCCCGTATCTTCTGCGACATCGTAAATCCGGACGGCAATCCCTATAACGACGATCCCAGGTGGGTTCTAAAGAAGACTCTCAAACGTGCAGCGGATAAGGGCTTCACATTCTACGTTGGGCCTGAGCTCGAGTATTTTTACTTCAAAAGCCATCTGGGAGCACCGGAAGGGTTGGATGACGGTGGATACTTCGATCAGACCCCGCTGGATATCGCAAGTGATTTGCGCCGTGATACAGTACTGCTGCTTGAGGAGATGGGGATTGAAGTCGAATCCAGCCACCACGAAGTAGCCCCAAGCCAGCATGAGATCGACCTTCGCTATACAGACGCGTTGACCATGGCAGACAACACCATGACCTACCGTCTGGTCGTAAAAGAAGTCGCTATGAAATATGGCGTATATGCAAGCTTCATGCCCAAACCAGTCTTCGGACTTAATGGAAGCGGCATGCATACACACCAGTCGCTGTTCAAAGGCTCAAACAATGCATTTTTCGACTCCAATGACAAGCATAATCTCTCTAAGGTCGCAAAGGGTTATATAGCTGGGCTGCTTAGGCATGCGCCGGAAATAACGCTGGTCACCAATCAGTGGGTCAACTCATATAAGCGGCTTGTTCCCGGCTATGAGGCACCTGTGCACGTATCATGGGCGCTCAAGAACCGATCCGATCTCATTCGTGTTCCAGTCTACAAGGCTGGAAAAGAAGAATCGGCGAGGATAGAGTACCGATCGCCGGACCCGGCCTGCAACCCATATCTGGCGTTTGCCGTAATGCTGGCGGCGGGCCTCGAAGGGATAGAGCAAGGGTATCCCCTACCCGATCCTATTGAGCGAAACGTCTACCAGATGACGGATGAAGAGCGAGCGGAAGCCGGTATCGAAACATTGCCGGAGAACCTCCACGAAGCCATCGTTCTGGCCGAAAAGAGCGAACTCCTAAAGAAGACGCTCGGCCGTCATGTACACGCTAAGCTGATTGAAAACAAAAGGGCTGAATGGAGTAAATTCAAAGCTCAGGTTACACCATTTGAGCTTAACGAGTATCTCCCTATTCTTTAACCGAGTATTCCTTCGCTCGCTACTTACGAAGGACAAGGATGATAGATCTTGCGTGGAATTCTGATAATAACTGAAGATATACGCGGACTTGCCTCAATACAAAGTGCTCTTATAAGGGAGAACTATCGAGTTGCCATCACACCGCCTGATGAGGATGCCCTAACGCAAACGCTCAGTGATTTGACTCCCGAGATCATAATGGTCGACTGCCGTACGAACAACAAGGCGATGGTGGAATCGAGGCGGTTTCTGGCGGCAGAGTGCAACTTGAAGGAGATCCTGGGGATCGCATTCCTTACAACAGAACAAGCCATCAAGATGGATTTTTCAGGGATAGATGATTTTCTGGTCGAGCCGTTTGATGGTGAAGAACTTGTCGCGAGATTACGACTCCTATCCTGGCGCACGAAAAAGATCAGCAGCGATCAAATAATCAAGATTGATGACCTAACAATAGACATGATGAACTACGACATAAACATCGATGGCGTCCCGGTCGAACTGACTTTCAAAGAGTATGAGCTGCTCAAGTTCATGGCAACGCATCGAGGGCGGGTATTCACCCGTGAGGCGCTGCTCGACCATGTATGGGGTTATGACTACTACGGTGGCACCCGCACCGTCGATGTTCACATTCGGCGGCTCCGCGCCAAGCTCGGTCCAATATGCGACAGCCTTATCGAGACGGTCAGAAACGTCGGCTACAGATTCACCGCAGAGTAAACTTCAACTTTTTTGTACAGGAATCATCCTCAAATTGCCTGATATAAAAGCCTTCGCACCTTCAATCATGAACATGCTTCAGCACTTCAATCTTCGGGTATAAAACCAATCGAGATATACTTCCGGAAGGTTGGTGGGCGATATGTTCAGATACGATGACGAGCTGGAACGCATCAAGGCCTTTGTAGATCGAACGGATCAAGACGTCACTTTTGGTCCCGCTGAAGATAGCGATATCTCGTATATGCAGGAGTTGCTTTATCCCGAAGCGGTGACAGAGTTTTACAAGGTGGCCGAGCCAAGTCATTGGGTAGAGATCAACGGTGCCATGCTCAACACCATAGCAGATATGTGGGGTGAAAACGAGAATACCCTTCCCGGCGATATGGTGCTACCGCTCGGATACCTGAACATCGCAACCTCATTCACGGACGATACCTACTGCATTGACCTGAACTCTACTGACACCGGTGATGGGCCTGCGGTCGTATTGATCAGCCATAACATACAGGAAGGCCAGGAAGACGAGGCAGTCGGGGCTCAAATGGTCAAGGTTGCAGAGTCTTTCCGGGAGTTTCTACAGAGGTTCGTCGATCAGAAGCTGCCGACAGACTATGAGGCGCTGAAAAAGGCGGCATAAACAGTATTTATCGAGTTTTGGCGGTAGCGAAGAAGGCCTGTACGTCTTCAATCTTGTGCGTCACAGGGCATTGCGGAAGAAAACGCAGGAACTCCCGACCGTACGTCTTCTTGACGAGGCGTGAATCCAGGATAGCCACAACGCCGCTATCCTTCTTTGTGCGGATGAGCCGCCCAAAGCCCTGTTTAAGCTTCATCTGCGCTTGCGGCATGGAGTACTCGCGGAACCAGTCGCCACCCTCAGCCGTGATCGAATCCACTCGAGCCTTCTGAACGGGATTGTCTGGCACGGCGAACGGGAGCTTATCGATTACTACACAGCTAAGCGCTTCACCACGGATATCCACACCTTCCCAGAAACTGTGCACACCGAAGAGGCATGCGTTCTGCTGTCGGAGGAACTCTTCCACCAAAGCCTCGTTTGACATATCGCCCTGGCGCATCATCACGTACGGAAGCCGGCCAGCAAGACGATCGTATACGGCGTTCATCATGCGATACGATGTAAACAGAAGGAACGCTCTTCCATTAGACGCATGCACGATGCCTTCGATTTCGTCGGCCACCTTGTCTGCATAAAGTGGGCTCTCTGACGGAAATTCCAGATGTCGAGGTATATACAGCACGCACTGCTTTTGATAATCGAACGGCGAATCCTCTATCGATTCTATACTTCCAGGCATGCCAAGCCTGGCCTTCATGTATTTGAAAGTCCCGGAGTTCGTCAGTGTCGCGGAGGTGAGCACCACGCTGTCGATCTGTTTCCACAAGAGATCCTGAAGGATATTCGCCACAGACAGCGGAGAGTGTCTCAGAAAACAGCTTGTAAACTTACCGCTCGTGGATTTATCGCCCCACTTGAAATACCCGTCCAGCGGCCCAAAGAAAAGAATCTCGAGGTCCTCCTTCAGACGGCCGCACATCCGCTTCAGATTCTCCAGACGTTCCTTCAACTCCGGTCTGCCATCCGCATCCTGCTCGGCGATATCATGGTTCAGCGCGTCCAACACGGTGCACAGCGTTGAAACGGTTTCCTCCACATCATCCTGGCGTTCCTGCTTGTAAATATCCGAAAAGAAGAACTCCTGCTTTGGGCTTCGGGCAAAGGATGCAAACAGATCGGCGTTCAGATCTTCCAATGCCTGAATCCGCTGGGACTGAATGCCTATGCCCTTGGTGCGCTTGATCTTATTGAGTAAAGACGGTATACGGAAACTACTGCACTCCACCCCGAAGACCTTGGTTACTACGTTTTCCAGATGATGAGCCTCATCGAAGATAACGACATCGTAGTCCGGCAGCAGGCTGAGCTTTGGATCGGCAGCTCGAATCGCAAGGTCGCTAAAGTAGAGCGAGTGGTTGGTGATGACGATATCTGCTTCTGCAGCAGCCTTTCTCGCCTTATAGTAGAAGCACTTGCTAAAGTACCGGCACTCCTGATAGTGACATGAATCCACGTCACAACAGACATCCGACCAGCCGGAGAAGGAGAAGTCGAGTTCGGCCACGTCGCCGGTATCCGTTTCGAGGAGCCATCGCTGCATCTGCCCGAGGCTTGCATCACCAGACAACGATAATTGTCCAAGTTCGGCATCGAAACTATTGAGGCACAGATAGTTTCCCCTACCCTTCATCAGAACAGCGTTCACGCCCCGGCATGCCAGTACATTCTGCAGAAAAGGTATGTCCTTGTTAATCAACTGGGATTGGAGATACAGCGTGAATGTAGAGATAATAACTTTCTTGCCGGAGAGGGCGTGGCTGAATGCCGGAATCAGATAAGCCATGCTCTTGCCGACACCGGTACCAGCCTCTACTATGCAGTGATTGCGGGTGGAAAGTGCATCAGAGATCGCTGCAGCAGCTTCGACCTGCTGAGGTCTATATTCATATCCTGGCATATTTTGCGCCATAAGCCCGTCCGGACCCAGCACATGCCGAGGATCGATAATTACATTTTCGAACGCACGTTCCATATACTATATTGTACAGTTTTTAGTGATCGCTAGCAACCCGGACAGCAGAAAACCTCGAAGTTTCCCCCGAGGTTTTCTGCGGCCAATATATTATTCACATGCAAACAATCAGTAACTGCAGTGTCTGCGGTCAACGTAAACAACTTTGTCGGCAACCAGCCAGTTGAGACCGTTCGGCTTCAATGCAGAAGTCAGGGCCTCATCGACACTGCCGCGACCACATTCTGCGATAACCGACTTAGTGTCCAAATTGGCATTGACTATGACCGGCACGCCATAGTACTGAGCGATCTTCTGCAGTCCGGAATATAGATCATCCGAGCCACTCATCCGGGCAGCACTATCAATGGGCGTCGAATACACATTATTCTGAGAGCCCTGTTCCATTGATGGAATGAAAATCATTTGCGCAAAATCTCGCTGATGGAATCTCCATGTAACAAGAAGATTAACCGAGCCAGCGGAAGATTGGGCTTTGTCCACGATGACAGGAACAAGCACCGGCGAATCAGTAATTATGCTGCCGGACCAAATCGCCTGCGCAGATTGTACCGCATCAGGAGTATAACTTCCTGGAGGAAGAAGGTATACATTAGCGCCGATTCGCTTTGTCGTATCTGCATCCATCAAGCCGTCTTTGTTAATCGACAACAGGACTCTATATAGAATGCGGCCATCGGTGTCAACCTTGGACGAAACATCGATCCACAAACTATTTCGGCCGAGCTTATTCGACATCCACTCGTGCTTGCGATCTGAACTCAATTGATGCATTGTCGATGTATCAAGGCCGTCTGAAACCTTATCCGTATCGGCATTTTGAGTTACCGTAAATCCAGGGACCAATGCACTTGAAACATATTGGTAGGCATTCTGCGGTATCTTAAGAACAAATGACGCTAAAACAGCGGCGGCACATGTTAGTGCGACTCTACTCATCGACGGGGAAAACCGGATGCGCAACATATCCCAAATAGACTGCTGTGTTGCTGCAAAAGTTTTCGTAGAACGCTCATGCTGCAAACGCGCAATCCGCATGACAACGTCGTGTCGAAAATCCACAGGTGGCTCTACTTCAGGTAATGCATCGAGCATACCCCAAGTTTGCCTGAGCAGTTTAAGCTCTGCACCACAGGATGCACATGATTCAACGTGCAGACTTACATCCGCCGTCAACTCATTGCCTAATTCACCCTGTATATATTCAGAGAATATTTCTCTGACTCTTTCGCATTTCATGACTAACTATTCTCCGTTACAGGCCCTGTGCAGGCCCTCCTGTTTACACCGATCTTACAAAACCCTCTATCTAGTTCATTTCGTTCGACGATGTCAGTGTTCAAAAAGTTCCGCAGAGGCTATCAGCTTATCTCGCAGCGCAAGACGGGCTCTGTTCAATCGCGATTTCACGGTACCGATTGGCAGGGACATGATTTCTGCAATTTCTTCGTATGACAACCCTTCCGTATGAAACAGTACCACCATCATCCTCTGGTACTCAGGCAGTTCATTTATGGCCTTGTCAAGCATATCCAACCGTTCATGATCCAGGAGAACTTCCTGGGGAACAGGCGCTGGATCGATTATCTGGCGAGTCACCGAACTCTCTTCCAGTTCGATAAACTCATCCAGGGGGACATTAAGATTAGCTTTCGAACGCTTTCGTAGATCAAGGTAGACGTTGGTAACTATCCGAAATAGCCAGGTGGAGAAGTGAGCATCGCCGCGGAAAGAACCGATTGCATTGAATACTTTGATAAAAGCTTCCGATGAGATATCGTTCGCATCGTCGTAATTACCGGCCATGCGATAGGCAAAGTTATAAACAGGCTTCTCATATCGATGAATAAGCTCATCGAGTGCAGATAAGTCGCCCTGTTTACATCTCTCGATTATGGAGCTCTCGTCCTGACGCAAGGTTTTGCTCTCCTCTCGCGCCCGTACGAAGCTATTCTCCATTCCCTTTGATTGTTCCAATAATCGCCCCTAAAGCATTGACAATCACGAGGCCCATGTAAATCCGGCGCATGTAACGCCAGAATGGCCTGGCAACATTATATCATAAGTTGGCCTGATAATTCTTTCCCTTAATACGACTTGCCGATTCTTATGTTCATGATGGGCAAATTCCCACTGTCTACATACTTTAGATCAGATACGGGTATGCTATCAGAGGTACTGCATCTATACTACCCGTTTAGAGAGCAGGTGAGCTTTGGTGACCGGACCACTGGAGAATCAAAATTCCGAGATATACTCAGCGACTATGGCGCGTGTAGGCATAGGATTATTTAGATGCAATGCAGACGGAACCATAGTCGATATCGATAGAACCGCTTTCAACATTATGGGTATAGATGCTGTTTTATCTACTCAACTGCAAGCTGTTGGAAAGAATCTCTTCGAACTTATTACTTGCCTTGATTTCTCATGCATGATACCGGATGACCTGTGCAAGAACGGACTGGTCACAGGCCTCGATTTCCACTTCAAGAGACCATCTGGAGAGGAGCGATGGGCGCTCATCGACCTCTTGCTTGTAGAAAATCAGGATGAAATACAAGTTGTCATTCGTGATATTACCGATAGCAAACAAAGCGAGTTGAATCTAAAATATCAGTTAACCAAGGCCGAGCGGTATCTTGATGTTGCAGATGTGATGCTTCTTGTCATAGACCAGGATGGCCTCATATCGTGGATTAACAAAAAGGGCACGGAAATACTGATATCCACGAAAGAGGACCTCATCGGTAAGAACTGGTTCGATGAGGTCGTTCCGCCTGAAATACGTGACGAAACGGAGAAAAACTTCAATCAGCTCATGGCAGGTAATACAGAAGCCCTAATGTACTATGAGTATCCTGTCTTAACTGTATCCGGCGAAAAAAGACTTATCGCCTGGAACAATACCGTGTTATCAGATGAACACGGCAGAATCTACGCAGGTATATGCTCCGGACAGGACATCACGGAACGATTGAAGACAGAGGAGGCCCTCCGGGAAAACGAAGAGCGGCTGCGTACGTTGATTAACTCCATGCCTGATATTGTGTGTTTCAAGGATGGTAATGGGCGCTGGTTGGAAGCAAACGATTTCGATTTGCAGCTATTCGGGCTTACAGGTGTAGACTATAGAGGCAAGACAGACTGCGAACTGGCTGAATACAGCAACTTCTATCGCGATTCCTTTCTGACTTGCGAGGATACGGATGAGCATACATGGAAAGCAGGCGAACCGGTCCGCTCCGACGAAACAATCCCAGTTCCCGACGGACCATCGAAAGTTTTCGATATCATCAAAGTCCCGATGTTTTATCCAGACGGACGCAGGAAAGGACTGGTGGTGATTGGACGCGATATCACCGAGAGAAAGCAGGCAGAGGAGGCTTTGCAGAACAGTGAGCAAAGGTATCGCGCCCTGGTTGAGCAGTCGCCATTAAGCACCCAGATCTTCTCGCCGGACGGAGTCACATTGTACGCTAATCCTGCCTTCTGTAGACTGTGGCATGCAAGCCCTGAAGCCATCGAATATCTAATAGGGCACTACCGAATACTGGAAGACAAACAATTGGAGTCCAAAGGCTTGATGCCCTATATAAAGAGAGCCTTTGCCGGTGAAGCTGTCCAATTACCTACTATAGAATATGAGATAGAGCAGGCGAATGAACAGCTAGGGATCAGGCTTGGCTTGAAGACATCGTGGATTCATGGATATATGTTTCCGACAAAGGATGGCAACGGAAACATCCGCGAAGTGGTTCTCATGCATGAGGACGTGACTGCGCAGGTTCGTACTGAGGGCGCACTTAAAGCTCGTGCGCGCCAACAGGCAGCAGTAGCTGATCTGGGTCAACGAGCCCTCGCTGGGATAGACCCGAACACGCTTATGGACGAAGCTGTCGTCCTTATTGCGCAAAGCCTTGACGTCGAGTACAGCAAGGTACTGGAGCTTCTACCTGATGGTAAGGCTCTCCTGCGCGCCGGAGTTGGCTGGAAGGAGGGCCTGGTAGGAACAGAAACGGTATCAGTGGGACTTGAGTCGCAAGCAGGTTATGCACTGTCCGTCAAAGAGCCCGTGATAACCGATGACCTTCCTGCGGAAACGCGATTCAAAGGGCTGCCACTGCTTATCGATCATGGGGTGATCAGTGGCATCACTGTCATCATCCAGTACGGGGAGCGACCTTATGGTGTCCTGGGCGCACACACCACCAAGCGAAGAGAATTCACTGAGGATGATGTTCACTTTCTTCAGGGAGTTGCCAATATACTTGCCACAGCCATTCAGCGCAAGCAGGCAGAAGAGTCCCTATGCAAGCTGAACAGGACTCTCAAGATGCTATCACAAGTTAACCAGATATTGGTCCGTGCGTCCGAAGAATCACTCTTGTTAGACGAGGTATGCCAGGCGATTGCAGACGTCGGCGGATATCGGATGGCGTGGATAGGCTACGCAGAGCAGGATCCTGAAAAGACCGTGCGTCCTGTGGCTCATGCCGGATACGAGGAAGGATATCTCAGCATGATTCGGGTATCATGGGCGGATAATGAATTCGGTCGCGGACCCACAGGCACAGCCATCCGCACAGGCAAAGCTGCATTTGCATTGGATTTAGCAAATGAACCGGCCTATTCTCCCTGGCGGGAAGAGGCTCTTAAACGGGGCTATGCTTCTTCGATTTCCACGCCTCTCATCGCAAATGAGCAAACGATAGGAGTTCTGAACATCTATGCCGGACAGTTGAGGGCATTTGATGAGGCGGAAGTACACCTCCTGACGGAACTTGCAGCTGATCTTGCGTACGGCATCATGTCTCTGCGCACCAGTGAGCAAAGCAAGCGGGCAGAAGAAGCACTTCGGGACAGTGAGGAACGATATCGCAGCCTTATCGATCTCTCCCCCATTGCGATAATCGTCCACAGTGAAGGTGTGATTTTGTTTGCAAACACGGCGGCAGCCACTCTTTTGCACGCGGCAAACCCTGATGAACTCATCGGTCTACCAGCGCTCAACCTCGTGAACCCCGACTATCTCGACATTGTCCGTCAGAGAATCCGGCAGGCAGCAGTGGAAGGCAAGAAGAGTCCCATACTAGAGGAAAAATTTATCGCCCTCGATGGAACTACAATCGATGTAGATGTCGACAACATGCCTGTCACTTTCCAGGGGAAGCCTGCGGTGCTGGTTGTCGCAAGTGATATCACAGAGCGCAAACTGATCGAACAAAGGCGACTGCAAATGGAGGAGCACAAGCGGGAATTCTACCGGCGGACCATCCTTGCAGCCACGGAAGGGAAGCTTGAAATAACCGAGCGGGACGAGATTGAGAGGGCCGAGGGGCCGGCCATAGCATCATGGGAAATCCACCGAAGCGAGGACTTGAGTGTGATCCGGAACAGGATTGCAAGTATCGCCGAGTCCGAAGGCATGGAGGAACCCAGGGTCTACGACTTCGTCCTCGCAGCAGGAGAGGCAACCACCAATGTGATCAAACATGCGGGTACTGGCACAGCTTCCATTCACCGTAAGAACGATGGCCTGCTTCTTGTGGTATCGGATCGTGGTCCAGGGATTGAAGCTCTGGCCTTGCCTGATGTGGCTTTGAAGCGTGGATACACCACGGCAGTGTCCCTCGGCATGGGATACAAGGCCATCATATCCATAGCCGACAAAGTCTACCTTGCTACCGGCCCGGGAGGGACAACGGTCGCAATCGAGATGTATCTTCACGCCCCGCAGTGCCTGCCATAGGTATCAGGCTACCGGATGCGTGGGATTAAGAATAGCCGTCGGCAACCCCTCACTCGCAATTCATAACGATAAAGCGAGTGAGAGGTTATCGAATTATCCATCGAGACAAACAGCTATTTACCGCCGGACTTCTTTATCAGGTCGGCGAAGATCTTATCCAGATCGCCGCCTCCATGCTGATTCGGAGGTCCAGCCGCTGAATTAAGCGGGTTGAAATTCTCCATCGACTTAGAATTCATATTCGGCCGTGGCCCGGATGGTGGAGGACCGGACGGCGGCGTGTTTTGGCGGAACTGATGTTCAGCCGGCATCGCGCGAATCTCGGAGCGTTGAAGGCCGGTCAATACGCACTGTAACGATTTGATCGCGTCCTTTGCAGATGGCTGATCCAATGATTCTCGTTTCCTCAAAGGTTGAAGGATCGAGAGAACGGCCTTTGCCTGTGCCACTGTGAGCTTGGATTTGCCCACATTCTCCAAACGCCCTATGTTCTGCGTGAGCCGCATCAACTGCAGTGTGTATCTATGCGACTTCTCAAAATCCGCCGACATGCCAGGACCACCGGGCGGCATCCCCATATTGGCCCCTGATGGAGGCGGTCCCTGCGGCGAGCCCCCAGGTGCGACTGACCTGCCAAGATTACCTCTCAGCGCTAAGAAACCGACCACCAGGATAATCAGTGCAACAGTGCCGTGTATGGATTTGTTGTAAGTCTGTTTCACAATAGTTTCTCCTTGTAATTTATTCGTAATGCAACGCGTCTATAGGATCCAGCCGCGATGCCGAGCGTGCTGGATAGTAACCGAAGAAAATACCTACCAGCGCTGAGAACCCAAATGAAAGCAGGATCGATCCTACAGATACGGCCGCATTCAACCCTGAAGCCTTGCTGATAATCCAGGAAGCAACTATCCCCGTCAAGATGCCTGCAACACCACCTGTCATTGAGAGTGCCAGCGCCTCGATCAGGAATTGCCACTGAATATCCCTTCTCCGGGCTCCGATGGCTTTTCGTATGCCTATCTCCCGGGTACGCTCGGTAACCGAAACAAGCATTATATTCATGACCCCTATTCCACCGACCAGGAGTGAAACACTGGCTATACCGGCCAGTAGCAGCGTAAAGACCTTGGAGGTTTCATTGGCCATCTCCATAATCTCAGCCTGGCTGCGAACGACAAAATCGTCATCCGCACTTTCGGCTATTCGGTGGCGCTTACGCAACACTTTGGTTATCTGGCTGGTAGCACGATCCATCTGATCCATCTTAAGTGCCTGCGCATTGATTGTTCGGACGTATTGCAAGCCAAGTAACCTACGCATCGCAGTCGTAACCGGAACCATCACCTGGTCATCCGGATCAGCGAACCCACCGGCAGTTCCTTTGGTGGCCAGAACACCTATTACATCAAATCGGATGCCTTTGATACTGATCTTCTTTCCAACAGGCGACATCTTCCCGAACAAGGTCTTTGCTGTTGTAGGCCCAATGACTGCGACCTTTCTCGACGATTCCACATCGCGCGTTCTGAAGAAGCGTCCCTTCTTGACCCGATAGTTACGTATGCTCAGGTAGTCAGGGGTAGTTCCCAGGATGGTCGTACTTGTGTTCTTGTTGGAAAACTTCACCTGCTCGCTCGATTGTACTTCAGGCGCTACCTTTGCAACAGCCCTGCACTTCTCGACAATCGCATCAGCATCTTTCAGGGTAAGAGTGTTCATGCTGCCAAAGCCACCCCGAACAGCCCCGGTTTTCGACTGTCCAGACTGTATAAAGAGCACGTTGGTCCCCATCTGCTTGATTTGCTGCATCATTTTTCCGCTCGCACCATTGGCGAGTGCGAGCATCGTGATCACCGACGACACACCTATGATAATACCAAGCATTGTTAATGCCGATCTCAACTTATTTGCGGCCAGGCCTTCCAATGCAACCGAGATACTCTCAAGGATGTTCATTATTCTTCCTCCGCCGGCAGAGTCGCCAGCACTTCCCGCGCGTTTATCGGATGGTCTACATGCTGGTCCGAGACGATATGACCGTCCTTGAAGCGGATCACCCGTTGCGCATGTTCCGCGATGTCCTCCTCGTGAGTGACAATTACAACCGTCTTGCCCTCAGCGTGAAGGGTCTGCAATATGACCATTATTTCCTCGCTTGTGCGAGTATCGAGGTTGCCGGTTGGCTCGTCTCCCAGTATGATCACCGGGTCGGTAACGATGGCTCGTGCAATGGCGACTCTCTGCTGTTGACCGCCTGAAAGCTCGTTCGGCTTGTGATTTATCCTTGCGCCAAGCCCAACACGTTCCAGAGCAGCTCTCGCCTTCCTCTCAGGGTCGGTAGCGTTCGGGTCATAGAGCATCGGCATCATCACCTGGCGCAAGGCAGGACGTCTTGGTATCAGGTTGAACGTCTGAAAGATAAATCCGATCTTTCGGTTGCGAACGGCTGCGAGTTCATCATCATCCATGCCGGCGACTTCCTCGTTGTCCAGAATATACGAACCATCAGTAGGTTTATCGAGACAGCCGATGATGTTCATGAATGTGGACTTGCCTGAGCCCGACGGGCCCATTATGGCCAGAAACTCCCCTGACTTGACCTCGATAGACACTCCCTTGAGCGCATGAACCGAGATATCGCCCATCTTGTATGTCTTATGGATATTGGTTACACTGATCATGGCTACCCTCCCTGCATCGGTGGTGGTCCACCGGCGCCTGGCCCGCCAGGACCCTGGTTTGATTTCTTCTGAGTCGTTTCATCCTCAGGTATGATAACCGTCTCGCCTTCCTTAAGGCCGCTGATGATCTCACAATAGTCGTTGCCCGTCAATCCGACATCGACCTTGCGCACTGCCTGCTCGCCGCGAGTCAGTATCGTGACTTCCTTGCCGGAATCAGTCTCACTAACTGCCTCTATTGGCACATACAGCACGCCTTCTTTTCGCTGAATTATGAAATCGCACGTGGCGTTCATCTCCGGTTTGAGCCGCGAATCGGTTTGAGCCAGCTCTACGGTCACTGGAACCGTCGTAACATTCGAATTGACCTCTGCCTGGGGTGCGATCTTGATGACCTTCGCTGGAAAAACCTCATCCGCGCATGCGTCGATAGTCACATCAACGTTCTGTCCCAGTGTTATCTTGCCAACGTCGGTCTCATCAACATCCACCACAACTCTCATACGGCTCACATCTGCTATCTCGACGATTGTGACACCTGAGCCGCTCCCGGCCATCGCCTGGCGTCCGGCGGTCACTATGGAACCTTTTTCAACGTACTTCTTGACAACTACCCCCGACCTCGGTGCGACGATGGTTGTATAATTCAACTGCGTCTGAGCATTTGTCACCGCAGCTTCCGCCTTCATCAACGATGCACGAGCCTGAAGGATATCCTCGTTTTTCATCTGGTCCTGATACGATGAAGCTCTGGTAGCTGCCAATGAAGCCATTACCTGTTTCAATGTCGCTTGCGAAGAGGCGAGTTCTCTGCGTTTCAATACGTTTTGCACGCTGTTAGCCCGAGCGGACTCAAGTGCCGAGCTCGCCTGTGCTACTTTGGCCTCAGAGTTTTTCAAGTCTTGATCGGACTCATCGCGCACCGTGTCGAGTTTGCTCTTCGCACTCTCAAACTGAGCTTTCGCGACGGAAAACTGCGCCTCGGTATCGTCGACATAGCTCGTCGAGACAAATCCCTTCGCGTTCAGAGATCGCTGGCGCCCGAGATTTCTCTCGGCTTTTACATAAGATGCATTGGCCTCGTCATAGGAAGCTTTCGCTGATGATACTTTTTGAGGAATCAGCGCAGATTTAGTCTGATTCAGACTTGCCTGGGCCGATCTCAGTGAACTCTGAGCCTGCCTTATGGCCTCTGCGGTGAGCCTGGGTTGAATATTTGATTCCGCCTCTGCCTGCGACAGTTTTTGCTTGCTCGATTCCAGCGCCTGCTCGGCACTGATGATATTCGCGGCGGTCTGAAGTCGCTGCATATTCAATGCTTGCTTAGTTTGGTCAACCTTCGCTCTAGCACTTGAATAATCAGCTTTCACCTGGTCGAGGTTCGATAGAGTATCCGCCGGATCGATCTTCGCGATCAACTGACCAGCTTTGACTACATCACCCTCATCCACCGCCAGTTCCACCACCTGGCCTCCAACGTTCGATTTTACCTCTACAGTAGTCAGCGGCTGAAGCACGCCATTGCTGGAGACGCTTGATAATACAGTCCCTCGCGTTACAACGGCAGTCTGAACGTCCGGCAGTTCCTTGTGCGATTGTCGCACGCGAACAACCGAGATGACCGCAATCAGAACTACAGCCAAGATTAGATACTTCCAGTGTGTCTTTATAAGTCTCATAGATCTCTCCTTACTTACCTACAGCGTAGTCTATCTGGGCAATGGCGATGTAGTAGTCGTAACGGGCCTGAACGTCATCACTCTGCGCAGTTACGACCTGTACCTCGGCATTGAGCAGGTCCAGCGTGGTACCCAGCCCCTGAGCATACCTGTCCTGCTGAACCTGATAGTTTTTGTTGGCGGCATCGAGGCTTAGGGTGCTCGCCGATATGCGCTCTCCGGCATTCGTTAGATTCAGGTATGCCTCTTCAACCTGCAAACGGATATCCTTACGAACCTGATCTTCCTGCACTTCTGCATTGGATTGGTTAGCCTTGGCCTCTTTGTAGGCAGCACGATTGGCACCGCCATCAAATATGTCGAACGCTATGCCACCGACTATCTGCGTACCGCTCGTTGTAGACCCGCCCAACACCTGGTGCTGGTACTCTGCGGATATCGTTGGACGCGGATATAGGGCAATACTCGCCGATCTCGCTGCTGCCCGTGCCGCACCCGTGCTCGCCTCATACTGTACTATATCCGGGCGCGACTTTAATGCCGTTGTTGTGTAACTCTCCATGGGATCAATCTTTGTAGTCGGTGGATTATCGATCTCCTGAACGTCGAATCCGGGCTGTGACGATTGTCCCATTACGCTCTGCAGCTGGATGATAGATGTCCGGACCGAGTTCTGAGCCGATAGAAGGCTGACTCGTGCGCTTGCCAGCTGAGCTTCGACCGGCAGGACATCGACTTTTGCGGCATCCCCCACTTCTGCACGTGCCTGCACCTGATCACGCAGACCCTCGTTGTATTTAACATTCGCCTGAGCGGTCTGAGCAAGGTGACGAGCTCTCAAGACTTCGTAGTAAGCCTTACTTACGTTGTACACGGCTGTCTGTGCGGTGCGAGTCAGCCCGGCCTCGTTCTGCATCACGCCGTAGTTCGCGCTTTGCACACTTGCCTCTCTCAGCCCTCCATCGAATATGTTTTGTGTCACCGTGAGAGCCGTCCCTGTGCTTTGGGCATTTAGAACACCCTGTGAACCCGTGACAAACGCATTGTACTGAAACGATAACTGGGGGTAATAGTCGCCTTTTGCTCTGATCGAGCGACTTTGTGCTGCCGAAACATTGTTTCGCGCGGTGAGCACATCGACGTTATTGTGCAATGCGGTCGCGATGCACTCATTCAATGAAATCGGGTGAGGTTGCGTCACCGGCGGCAAACTCTCAGCCCATACGGCATTAGTGCCCAGTAAAGCTGTAATAAGCATCACTATTTTATATTTTTTCATGATTTTACTTCCTTCGCTCTGCGATCGGGTGGATATACAAGGCCCCCGAGGGGATACGAGGGCCCATACGGTACTTCAATTCCAAGCGTTATTGCGAGTTGCGGATGCAACTCTTGCGTTACCTGTCATTATCACTGCTGTGGGGCGTAAGGCGGCTCCGGTCCACCAGCAGGCGGCGGTCCCATGGGCGGTTGTCCACCTCCCGGATGTTGCTCGTCCATCATTCCCTGGAGTTGCCTGGCCTGATCAGGGTTTAGGATTGACCTTATCTCGGCCCACTCATCTATGCTCGCGCTGACAATCGCTGCTTCGGCTTTCTGTGCCGTCGCCGCCAAAGTCTTGACCCTCGCCACATCGAAGTCGGATGACAGTACAGCTGCTCGAAGCGCCTTGGATGACTCCGCGGCTTTCTTCGTAAGCGAGCTTATATCCTTATCACCCTTTGCAGTGACATTCTTGAGTTTTGCACTCTGATCATCCGTGAGTTGAAGGGGTTCAACCATGCGATCAAACGTGGCGGCCGAGGGCGGCATAAGCGCCGTCGCAGGGCATGACGCCGCTGGTCGGCCCATTCCACCCGGTCCGCCGGGTCCACCTGGTCCTCGACCCTGACTCCACGCGCCACTTGCGCAAACTATTGTTGCCAGCGCTACTGCGATCACCATTGTCTTCTTCATTTTGGTTCCTCCTAGAATGCAGGATTTTCTGTCGTCTCTGCGGAAGCCTTCCCCTACTGTCTGCCTCCACAAAGATTGTATCACTATGCACTTGGACAAACATCACAGCTGTATCGTATGGATATCTAAATTGCATCGCATTTTCATTTGGGCCGTTTAGCGCCGTTTCGATGTATTGTAATGAGCCTCGCAAGATGCTAGAATCAATTAAGAACAATCCGTGGAGATGACGAGGTGATCGTATGGGCATGCGCATTCTGATAGTCGATGATGATGCAGATCTCATTGAAGGTTTGCGATGGTATCTGGAGGCAGAGGGATTCGACACAATTTCTGCACCCGATGGTGAATCTGCAATCGAGGTTTTCAGGAAAGAGCAGCCGGACCTGGTGATTCTGGACATCATGATGCCGAAGATGGACGGCATCAAGGTGTGCGAGGTAATCAGCGCAGAGTCGGATGCAATGGTTCTGATGCTCTCCGCGCGCGACAGCGAGGTCGACAAGGTGCGTGCCCTGAAACTTGGAGCCGACGATTACGTAACCAAGCCATTCCACGTTTCGGAACTGGTTGCCAGAATTCAGGCACTGATGCGGAGGAAAAACCGCAATAAGGTGACTTCGCCGGCATACAGATGGAGCAACCTCGAGGTGTTCCAGGATGAGCACAGAGCATACGTCGACGGATCGATTGTAGAACTTACGGCAATGGAGTTTGAACTTTTGGTGTCACTTATGGGTCACCCACAGACCGTCATGTCCCGCGATAATTTGGTGGAGGTGATATGGGGTGATGAGTTCTACGGTGAGCTTCGTCTGGTTGACAATCTCGTCTACCGGCTTCGTGACAAGCTCGTCAGAGCGGGATGTACCGATTTCCCAATTGCAACAGTGAGAGGAGTTGGATATGCATACCGTCCCGAAGGCTAGCGTTCGTATCAGCCTGGCGCTTGCCATCCTTCTTACTATAGGTTTGAGCTGGATCCTCAGCACTGGGGCTGCGAATTACTTCAACTATAAGGGATTCATCTCACTTCGGCAGGAAATGGTAAGTCACCCGGATACCTACCCCACGCCGATTCCGCAACCCAGATTCGGCATAATGGAGTTCCTGACTGGGCGGCCTCCTTTCCCCAGGGACACCAGACGTGGGAATCCACCTCCGCCGAACCCGGCATTTGAGCCTGGACATCCACCGATGGATAGGCCTGGCGACAGCTCGTTTTGGCATTCCCCGTTGGGGTTCGAGTTGAGATCGCTGATCCTGCGCCTCGTGGTAGCACTAGGACTTGCAGCATTGGCAGGCGCTTTGCTTGGGCGCAGGTTTACTAAGCCATTGATGCAGCTGGCGAAAGGAGCAGATGCGTTCCATTCGGGGGATTTTGACTATCGCATACCCACCAACCGCAAGGACGAATTCGCTGCCGTCGCGACCGCGATGAACGAAATGGCACGGCAAGTCTCCGATCACATCAATAATCTCGAGGAAGACGCTGAACGTCGCAGGAAGTTTCTTGCCGACATCGCACATGAGCTGCGCAGCCCGGTAACCACCATGCGTACAATGGCTGGCGCTCTGAAGGACGGTGTTGCTGAGCAGCCGGAGCGTAGAGAACGCGCCGTGTCCGCGCTGGTAAGCACTTCCGAGCGATTGCTGAGGCTGGTTCAGGATCTCATGGAGTTGGCCAAACTCGATTTGAACGAACTTCCATTGAACGTAAGACCGGTGGATCTTCGTGAGCTTGTTAGTTCGGTTATTCAATCACACGAGGCTGAAGCAACCGCGGCTGGAGTTGCATTGCATCCCATGGCATCATCGACTCCAGTCAGATCGACGATTGACCCGGATCGCATCACTCAGGTTGTAGACAATATTTTGCAGAATGCAGTCAGCTATGCGGGAGAAGGCGCAGTCGTGAATGTGTCAGTCGAGGATGGCAACCCAATCCAGGTTCGTGTCTGCGACACAGGCAAGGGAATACGTTCAAAAGACCTGCCGTACATATTCGACTCCTTCTACCGAGCCGATGTGGCCCGCACACCCGGCGAGTGCCACTCGGGCCTGGGTCTCAGCATTGCCCGCCGGTTGGTAGAAGCCCACGACGGAGAGTTGACGGTGTCCAGCGTGGAAGGCAAAGGAACAAATGTGACCATTCTGATCCCGAGGATATAGTCAGCCGGTGAACACCATGATCGGCTATCAGATGATGCCGCTGTTACCACATCATATGGAAACAGCGGCATTCTTAGTTTTGGATTTCTTACATGCCTACTACAGTGGCGCCTTTCCATCCGCAAAGAACGGTCGCAAGCGCACGCTAAAACAGAACTCCTCCGGATGAAGCAGATACTGCGGCAAAGGCCCTGGTCCGCAACTCGCCGAGCCGATACCGTTCTGCCGGTAGTCAAGGTTCAGCGTGAGCTCATCGCGAGGGACCAGATCATATGTGTGACGAGCCCTCTCAAAATCCATAGTGGTAAATCTGTGGACACTGAAATCAAGCGTCGGCATACCCGAGGCCAACAAGCCGGTCCCACGGGTGTCTGTTAGTGCAACCCACCGCACATCGGTACGATTTCCATTCTCCTGTGGAAAGACATACGGCGTATACAACTCATCCACACTCAGCGAATACAGTCCGAAACGCCCAGCCTGTTTGCTGTCGACATACGATTCGCCGGGCCCGCGTCCGAACCACGACACCTGATCCATAGTCAAAGGTAGTGACATCTGCAAACCTATCCTCGGCAGTGTATCCGGCCAATCACCTTGCGGCATGCCATGCACTTCAATCAGCACATCTCCGCTTCCATAAATTGTATAAGTATATTCACAGAGGAATGCCATACCTCTGGATGGAGGGGCAATACGCACTTGAGCTTGAATACTAACCGCACTGTCGACTAACTTATGCATTTCAACGCTGTCTATGCGATGCTGGAGCATGTCCAGTCTTGCATCTCGCCATGGCTTGGCATTCGTCCACGAGCGATCGTTATCGGTGGTAGCCCGCCAGAAGTTCAATCTTGGACCGGCATTCATCAACCGCTGACCGTTTGAGCTCCACTCGGAGATGATGCCATGGATGCGGTCGAACTGCAACTCGAAATCCGCTCCGCACACCCGGATCAGAGTATCGGTCTCCTCAACACATACCGGAGGCATGGCTTCGGTAGCGAGCATACGTCCGATAGGTGCTTCAACCGGCAGTTTGAATTGTGCCCAGGCGACTTCATGTCCACGACTAGACCAGTTCTCATTGTGTGCCAGCGAGAATGACAACGTCAAATAATGCTCCGAGGCAGTCGACTCAGCGGGCAGATTGTATGGAACCCTTAGCTCGGCAGACTGACCGGCGGCAACGTCTGGAATCGGCGCAGTACCGCTCTGAAGCATCCGTCCGTCCGCCATAACCGACCAGTCGAGGCCAAGATGCTCGAGCGAGCGGAAATCATATCGATTGATAATCCTGAACAGGCCGCGCGCAAGATCAACAGACTCTACCTTTACCGGCTCGATCACCTTCTTGTACTCTATAAGACCGGGTGATGGCTTCCGATCTGCAAAGACCAATCCATCGCATACGAAATTGCCGTCGTTCGGCACATCGCCGAAGTCGCCGCCGTATGCAAAATACTCTCGGCCATCTGCAGTATGACGCCTGATACCATGATCGGCCCACTCCCAGACAAAGCCTCCCTGTAAGCGGGGATATTCATAGAATGCATCCCAATATTCCTTTAGACCGCCCGGACCGTTACCCATCGCATGGGCATACTCGCACAGGATGAACGGCATACGAGTGTAGTTCGTGGGTGAGGGCGCATCTTCATACCCGACCCCATCTTCTCCGTTTGCGATCTTAATCACCTTGTCGAGAGGCGTGTACATCTGACTAAAGATATCTACTACTTTTAAATCCTGATCTCCCTCGTAGTGAAGCGGGCGGGTGGAATCTATCTCACGAGTGCGCTTAGCCATTGTCTCATGGTTGCAGCCGAAAGAAGACTCGTTACCAAGCGACCACATGATGACCGACGGGTGATTCTTGTCGCGCTCTACCATCCTGACCATTCGATCAACACATGCATCTTCCCATTTGGGATCATTTGCAGGGTTGCCAGTCCAGTCCTTGACATCACAGAAACCGTGCGTTTCTAGATCGCATTCATCTATAAGATAGATGCCGTAGTAGTCGCATAAATCGTAGAATCGAGGGTCGTCCGGATAATGGCTCGTCCTCACCGCATTTATGTTGTGCTGCTTCATCAGGAGTATATCCTGCACCATCGAGTCCAGCGGTATGGCTCGCCCAAGATCAGGATGGGATTCATGACGGTTGACACCTTTGAACATTACCGCCACTCCGTTGACCAGAAGGTTGCCGTCTTTCATCTCAACCTGGCGGAAACCAACCTTGACAGGAGTCACCTCCACAACTTCGCCCGCACTGTTATGCAGTGTAACGAGCAGTGTATAGAGATTCGGCACCTCTGCAGACCACTTCAGGGGATTCTCCACGGGCATCTCGATTTCAGCATGCACCTCGCCTGCTGCACCGATAGATACCGGAGTAGAGTGGCTGGCAACCACCTGCCTGTTATCATCCAGCAAGACAGCATCCAACTGAAAACCGCTCACAGATTCTGCCCCGTAATTCTGCAGCTTAGCTTGAAGTGAAAGCGTTGCATCGCGATATGATCCATCAAGCTGCGTGCGGATGCGAATATCTCGAACATGTACTAACGGTTCGGCGATCAGGTAGACGTCACGGAATATTCCCGAGAGCCACCACATGTCCTGGTCTTCGCAATATGTACCATCCGACCATTGGTATACGCGGACGGACAGGCTGTTGCTCCCCTTTCGCACGTACGGCGTTATATCAAACTCGGCGGGAATGCGGCTGCCCTTGCTGAATCCTACCGATTGTCCATTTATCCACACATAAAATGCGGAATCTACGCCTTCAAAGCGAAGAACTATACGCTGATTCAGCCAGTCTTCGGTGACATAGAAGTCGCGCCTGTATGATCCGGTAGGGTTCTCTGAGGGTACATGCGGTGGGTCGACAGGAAAAGGGAACTGCACATTGGTGTAGTGTGGCTGGCCATAGCCCTCCATTTGCCAATTGCCAGGCACCTGAATATCATTCCAATCGCTTACATCGTATGCGGCATCAAAAAATGTCGCGGGAGATTCTGCCGGGGTGGCAGCCCAGTTAAACTTCCACTTTCCATTAAGCAATTTGAACCATGGAGAGCAGCTCTGTTCACCGGTAATAGCGGCAGCTTCATCTGGATATGAGAATGCATACGCTCGTGCAGGCAATCGATTTTTATGTATTATGCCGGGGTTTTCCCAATCGTGCATAGTAGTTCCTTTCAAATCGGAAATATGCAGACATTGTGTCCCTTCTGCACTCTTCAATTATATACGCAGTCGCATAATTCCTTCCCACAATATTCCAGGTAGCTCGGTAGCTGTAGTTCATGGATTACGCGCTGTGATATAATTTGACCAGACGATGCAAACTAATCGTCTGATCAGGAGTTATGGCTCAATGAATATTCGAACAACAGCGATGACAACTACGGCACAATCGGACGAATCACTTGCGCAGTTAAAAACCAAAATGGATGACATATCAAGAGCCTTCCACGGCACGCTTGGGTACAGCCTGCACCACCGAGGACAGGATGAAGGCCGGATCAGCTTTAACGGAGACGAAACTTTTCCGAGCGCCAGCACGATTAAGACTGCCATCATGTGTGAAACTATGCGCCAGATCGATGGTGGCGAAATCAAATGGGATCAAGAGCTCTCTGTGCAAGCCAGCATGGAGGATCGGCAGGAAGGCGGATTCGCGTATTATTTCAAAGAGGGCACAAAACTTTCCATCTGCGATTGGGTGCATCTCATGATAACAATCAGCGATAATACGGCGACAATGAACCTACGGGAGTTCCTCGGTCAGAATAACATCAACGATTGGCTTCTGTCCCACAAATTCAGCACCACTCGGCTATTGAACGGGAAGCGGTGCGACGAACTTGGGCTGCGTTCCCTTCAACAGAAGTGGGGCCTCGGCATGACTACCCCAAACGAGATGGTGCAACTGTTCGAGCTCATCCTCGACAATAAGGCAGCAAGTCCGGCAGCCTGCGAGCGTATGCAGCGGATACTCAGCCATCAGTACTGGGATGACTTTGGGCTCAGTCAGATCCCGCCGTCAATACACACAGGGGCCAAGAGTGGAGCCATCGAAAGATCCCGCGCAGACGTAATGTTTGTGGATGGTTCTGCTGGGCAGTATATCCTGGCCGTGCATACAAAGGATCTGCAAGACACCAGTTGGACAGTAGACAATGAGGGGCATATGGCTATTCGTAAGCTCTCATCGCTCGTCTGGAATTACTATAACCCGAAGTGTTTATGGGCGCAACCTGAAGGCTGGAAGGAATTCCTCCCTCGTGAAGAAGCGTAAAAATCCGCAGGCACGGAAAAGGTGTGGTGATTATCAAAGCAATTATGTATAATGACATGTTAATGGTTGATGAGTCAGAAGCATATGCTTACAGGCTAAATCTTATGCCTCGCATAGCTGGTTAGATTAGATGTCCAGTGAGACTATATACCATTATGATCTGAAAGGGGAAAGATCAATTGCCAACACCTGAGTTTGTAGATAAAAACACCGGTCAGAAGCGAGCTTACGCACTGGATGCACTGCGCGGGCTCACCATTCTGATGATGGTGCTATTCAGTGTGGAACCGGTCGGTGTCCTTAATCATCTGCCGTCTTTCATGTACCACACGCAAGTTCCTCCACCGAATTTCGAGTTCAACCCAATGCTACCAGGAGTTTCATGGGTAGATATGATATTCCCATTTTTCCTGTTTTCGATGGGTGCGGCCATCCCTTTTGCATTGTGCCGGCGCATGGAAAAAGGGACTCCGTGGTACAAACTGGTGGGTTCTACTCTGCTCCGAGGCCTGATGCTGAGTCTCTTCGCCATATACGTTGAGCATATCCGAACAGGTTGTGTGGACACTAAATATACCGCGGGCATGATTGGCAGTAGCCTCCGAATCTTCCTGCAAGGCACGGGAGGTTTTCTCATAATCTTCGCCGTGCTTGGACGGCTTCCTTCACAGTGGAAGTCGAGCACTCGGCTGCTGATTAAGGCTGCCGGTTGGGTTGCTGCGATTGGGCTGATGTGCATCGTCCGTTACGATCCTAAAGTAAGCATCGCCAACAACTCAGCTTTCTCGCTGAACAAGTATGATATTATAATCGTGATTCTGGCAAACGTGGCAGTATACACCACCCTGATATATATCATGACTAGAAAGAATCAGTTGATGCGTTTGGGCTCTCTGGGGCTTGTTCTAGCCATACGGTTCTCTGCCGGGACGAGCGGATGGGTGAAATCTCTGGATGCCAACTTCCCAATCCCTTACGTAAATCATCTAGGCTTCATGGGAGATACCGTGACGTCCATACTTGGCACCATCAATGCGTTCTTCAGCTTGTCGATCACCAGCTACCTGTTCCTGACCATTTTCGGCACGATTGTGGGCGACAGGATTCTGCAATGGATGAATGCGCCAAGGACAAGTGCAACCGAGCAGCCAACCTGGTCCGGCGCTCGGTTCAAAGGGTTCGCACTGCTCCTCTTCGGAACGACGGTTCTTACGCTAATCCTTCTGAAGGAACGATATATATGGCAACTTGTGGTCAGCCTTATACCACTACTGACTCTTGGATATATGATGGTACGTAAACCTGTCAGCGGCATCGAGACTCTGATTCACGATGTGTACAAGTACGGGATCTATCTGTTGGCGCTCGGAATGATTTTCGAGCCGTATGAAAACGGCATCAAGAAGGATCCGGCGACCATGAGTTACTACTTCGTGTCCGCTGGATTGGCCATATTCACGCTTCTGGTATTCACGATAGCGATAGATGTTTTCAAGGGAAAACGAGCGGTTCAACTGCTGATCGATAACGGGCAGAATCCTATGATAGCGTATACGGCTGGTGGTAATCTTGTGGTAACTACACTTGTTTTCACTGGCATCAATGCCTTTATACAAAACAGGCTCACTACACCCTGGCCGTATTTCTGTTACTCAGTAGCAATCACTCTACTTGTGGCCATCTTCGTAAGCTTCTGCACTCGCAGGAAAATCTTCTGGCGGACATAAGATACTCCGATTAGTATTCCTTTCAGCGGCCACGGTGAATGTATTTACCGTGGCCGCTGAACTGTTTCAGTTATTTAGGTCCGCAGGCGCGATAGTAGATGAGCCTGCTCTGGCGAACGTCTTCGATAGTAACCGACAAGCCTTTTTCCACGAGATCGCGGCCCGCCTCCTTCCACGTACTTTGCGTATCGGCGTCTTCAAACTCGTATGTCATTTCGACGTCAAGGCCCTTCAGCCGGAATGACGCGTGATCGAATGGGCTGTCCTCTCGCCTGAAAGCCATCACGAAGCCCTCGTTCACATCAGGCTGATGCATCGAGTAGGCAGCCCAAACCTCTGGCGATGCAGAGCAAGGCGTAAGCGGATAGTAATCCCCGTAGAAGTACGGTCGTATCCTCTTCTGCTCCTCCAGTCTGGCGCGGTGCCAGTCCCACGGATAATCTTCCGCAGGAGTATCCTTATCGCACATATGGGTCTGATCCGCTATCCCGACAGACATCGAGCTGCGATATGCATAGGTGTCGCCTGGAGGTGCCCAGAGCGTCCCTATAGCATGAGACGGAAGCCAGCAGGAGAGACCCATCAGCTGTATCTGTGCCGCGGTTGCGCGTGCTTGCGGGAAACACTGATAATCGCTTGACCATAGACATATGCTTCGTCCTATCATTTCCAAGTCGAGCCGCCGTCCTGCGCTGGCACAGTTATCAATCATAAGATTCGGATGCCTTCGGCGCAGTTCATCCCAGAACTCATATAGTCCCTCGATATGCCGAATCTCCGTGATGCCCTGCCGATCCGGCGCATCCGCACCTTGCCAGTAGGACAGAGGGCCCATGTTGAAATCCTGACGGTACCAGTCAAGGTTAAGGTCCGTGACGTAATTCGAGATCATGTCGGTCACCCATTGTCGTGCATCAGGGTTACCAAGATTGAGAAGAAGGGTGCTCGCATTCGCCGGATTTGTCAGGAACCAATCGGGATGGTTTGTCGGCAATTGAGTACCCGGTATAGCTCGCTCCGGCTCAAACCACAAGAGGAACTTCAATCCTGCTGCATGAGCCGCATCGCTGATGGGACGAAGCCCTTCAGGGAAGCGATATTGATTGACAACCCAGTTACCAGCCTGCTCACCCCAATCCCCATTAAAAACGTCAGGGCTTTCCGTATTATCGACTCCGTACCAACCGGCGTCGACCCAATAGCAATCATAAGGAAGGTAATGCTCCTGGTATGACTTAATCCGTGCAAGATGCGATGGAGTTCTCATGCCGCCCCACGCCGTACTGCAGATTGGTCCCAACGCAGGCTTACCGTCGATCTTAGGGGTATGGTATTCAAGCAGAAATTGTCTCAACAGGTTGTTGCCATCCAGAGGCTCACCCTGCCAGAAGAGCAGCATGATGGATGGCGTCCGGATCTGTTCGCCCGGCAATAGTTTGAGATGGGTGTTGGCCATCCCTGCGCGGATGTTCACGATTGTTTCGCCATTACAGAGAAAATCCGCAGCCCATTCGCCTGTCCAACCAATGGCGGTGATGACACCCTCGTTTCCGGTTTGGACATTGAAGAAAGGAAGCCAGCATTGAGAAGAGCGACCACCGCCTGCAACCATGCTGATACTTTGAGACTGCGGAACGGTCTCATGGCGGTACAATATATCAGTCCTGTACAAGAAATCGTCGACCTGTGCATAGGTACCTTGCGAACGATGCAGCACGATCTCCTTTGAAGAAGAGGCCCAGTTGATATCAAGCGCCTGGACATCCTCGAGGATCGGCGTATCAGTAAAGCCTGTGTTCTTGAAGCGAACAACCCATTCCATAGCCGGGAAATCGGCGTACTCCTTCATCTCCACGATGCACTGCAAACCTGTCTCCGGATCCTGATAAGTCGCACAATGATGGGTGACACCGTCATCGTCCACATCTGCTTTGTAAGACTTATTCCACTTGGGAAGCAAGTCTTGTGATGATTGTCCGTTATAGCGGAAGGAGATAGGTGGTCCGTAGGGCAAAGAATCTTTCGATATACAGATGGGGCTTCCATCCTCCAGAATAACGCGCGCATCCGCCCAGTCAGCATGAGCATAGACCATGTTGCCGTGGATCTCCCGCACCTTGAGCAAAAATTGCCGGTTGCCAGCCAGATCAACATCAATTTCAGCCATGTCGCCGCACATCAGCGATTTGCTGGTCCAAACGATATCGCCATCCACCTCGACCGAGAATACCATCTCGAGCGGCTTAGCGGCACCTCTGGTTTTGGCATTATCATCGACTCCCACATAAGCATGAAAACGTGCTCCCGGCGATGGCAGTTCCACAAGGATTTCGCTGTCCGCGTGTGTGCCCAGTCCGTGATCAAAGACTTTGCCATTAAGGCACAGAGGAGTATCATCAATGGAGACATTATGTCTGAGTGTTCCCCAGCCCTGTTTTCGTCCGATGACTCTTGCCTGGTTTGCCACTGCTGCACTTCCGGACGTCGCTTCAATCCATTTACGAGCAAGGTCGAAATTACCGTTCGTCATTTTTGCTCCTCGTTAATTATTGGCAGTTTACTTTGGCACGCACAGCGAAGTATGCGCAAGTTGCGACTTGTGCTGTTTGGATTAACCCAAATGATCGTCATTCCCTGTTTCAGCCAGGGACATTCCCTTTGCAAATTGTCTGGCTATATCGTTGGGATGGCGAAATAGGGCTTTGCGGCACCGGTACCATAATCTACTTGCAGTTATACCGCAAAGTAATAGACTTGTCAAGATAAAAAGCACCTGATCATACACTAGACATTACTCACCGGATGGGCCGTCTGCTGTGAGCTCGAAAGCCTTTTTGCGGTTCAGTCAGAATGTGGTACACTTGCATCCATGATCGGATAAGCCTACGCAATAATAGTACAATCCGTTCTTTATTTGACCAGACAAATATTCAGTATCCGATACAAAATGTCGAGTCGAATATCCACGTTCGCACTGAACAGATGCCATCAGCTGTCATTAAGGCCTTGATCCAGCCTCAAATCAATTAGTATGCCGAGGTTTTCAATTCAGCCTCAAACAAGTTGTATCTTCGACATCGACTATTGCACCGATGGAATCATAGAATTCAGCAAACGATTCATCCAAATACATATTGACAATACCCTGGCGAGATGATAACATTGCCTTCGGTAGGTAACAAATTCGCCGACTATTACACTTGCTTGATGGGAGCGCAGATGATGGATGACAGGTTAAACAAAATAGCACAACAATCCGCGACGCAGTTGCCACGTTATGAGCAAGTCAAGCAGGCCGTCATCAAGTACATTGAGGACTGCAATCTAAGACCTGGGGATAAACTGCCAACCGAGGCTGAGTTGCGCAGTTTGTTTGGATGGAGTCGAGTAACGATCAACAGAGCGTTGAAAGATCTCGAATGGGAAGGCATCGTCACTCGCATACAAGGGAGCGGCACATTCGTCCGAACATTGGATGCGCATATCAACCACTGCAGAATTCTGGTCAGCTCAAGGCAGATGCCGCACGACGATTTTTGTGGTCCGTTGTTCGCAGGCATTCGAGACGAAGCGACCGTACAAAAGGTTGATATCGTATATGACACGCAAAGTCCTGTGACAACACCGGAATCTCTGAGGAGGCTTGGAGCAGATGGCGCGCTCACATTGGCATATAAGCAGTACGACCTTCCGCATATACTTGCTCTCCACCAGTCCGGCATAAAAGTTGTAGGATTAATGTTAAGATACCGTGCGGGAAATCTTCCGCTGATTTGCACGAACAACTACGAAAGCGTATATGAGGCGGTTCGGCTGCTGATTAAAAATGGGCATAAGCGCATTGCGTACGTGAGTAATAACCTAAGCGGCTCGGATGTACTTGAACGTGTAATCGGCTTTTTCAATGCTATGGCGTCATCCGGAATAGAGAGCACCCCGGAGCACTTCTTGCTAAACAGCGAAAAGATGGATACTTGCACCCTAAAAGTCTGGTGGGAGAGCCTTACCGTTAAACCCACGGCATTATTGATTGATGGCTTCCTGGCTCTGCCCATGTATAATGTATTGCACGGGGCAAAAGTATCGATTCCGCAAGACATATCTATAATCGCGGTAGACGACAGAGAGCCAAACCAGCACATGGTGCCAAAACTGAGTGTGTTGAAACAGCCGATGTATAAGATGGGACGCAGAGGATTACAAAAGCTGGTTCAGATGATTAAGGGCGAGGATAACGGATCCCCCGAAATACTGCCCAATGAGTTGTTCATTACGGAGTCGGTTTCCGAACTAGCAAAATAATATCGAAGACGGCGCGAGCCATCATCGATTACGACAGGACATCTTTTCGAACGCCGCGTAAATCCTCGATTCCGCGGACTCATCCGTAATCACTTGGTTGAACTGCACATTGCCCTTGCCGGAGATTAATTCTCTGCGGTACTCCCATTCGGGCAGCAGATACAACAGCCTGTCGTTGGCAAGTGCAGTGACCCATGTATGTGCAAACGGACTTTGTTTTCTCAAATTGATCCCGATTTCCTGGAATACCTCGCCGCATATAGCGAATACAGCTAAATCGCCGATTCGTATGATCTGTAATTCGGCAACAGCACCAAGTTCATCCTGCTCGCCGCCCGCTACTTTGCGGCTCTTAATATATGCGATACCCATAGGTGTCGGCGATTTCCTCCAGGGAAAGCTGACAAACTCGCTTGTAGCTCCGATGCTGCCGACGCAGAGAGGCTTCAGTCGTCGCCAGGCCTCTTCGATTCCGGTGCGCAGAATCTCTCCTACGATGGGAACCTGATCATCCCCCCTGCCTGGGGGTACGGAGCCGATGTTTTCAATCCAAGTCCGATGATAAATCTTTGCGAGCGGCTGGACGTCTCCCTGGGGGCCTGCCATAATAGCCATCACCATCTCATCATTCGCAAATTTGTTTTCTATTCTATCCATCGCATAACCGAAGAAATCTGTATTCAGTGTTGTCGTGCTCAAGGCTATGTTGTTGTGACATCCAAAATTGGCCAGTGCGCATATTGGCTTGCCATCCGGATTCTCAAAAACTGCCAGCCGGAGAGTATCATCGTAGGGCGACTCGCTCTCTATTTGATCGCTCGGAATGTCTTTGATACCTAGGCTATTTCCAAGGCTCACGATACTCCCGTCCTTTAGTCGTATCCGCGAAGGCCGGCCTATCCCCGGCAACGGTACCTCAGCGATTCTTGCACTGGCTGGCACAAGCCGATTATCAGCCAGCAACACGGCGCTTGCCGCCTTACGGCAGAGTATGTTGATATATGCCTCGGTATCGGCGCTCGTCGTGCAATCACCAGGCTCTCCGTCCCTGTCGACGAGAACGGGGCCTGCATGGACGTGGGTCGCGCATACCATGACGTTCTTGCGATCAATATCCGTCCACTTCGCCACCCGATCCCGGATACCGCGAGTGATGTTATCGTAGAAATCCATTACGTCTATCAGGACGATGGCAACCTTTTCCTTGCCGTCAGCCAGTACAATTGCTCTCGCACAGAAAGTTCCGATCACATCTGAAGCCAGGTTCTTTTCATCATATCGCCTGGTCTGATCCAATGGCGGAGTGATGTCGGTCTTGTATGCACCGACCCGTAGTGTGTTATTGGTTGTATTGGAAGCTTGCATGGACTGGTCCTCCCATAGACTCGATCGGTGTTTACTTGCATCACTATCGCATTTTGGCACGCGAATTCACCGGATCGCCGATGCTTAACGAGATTTGCGAAATCGGTTACCCAACGATAGATTAACAAAAATGAAACCGATTGTCAAGCAGTACCGAGGAAGCGATACTGCCATAGACAGGGAAAATATTACTGCGCGATGTTAGAAGATTTTCCCTGCTCTCACTGCCAGTTTAACAATCGATAGTTGTATACCAAAATACCGATTGCTCCGGCTGAATATGTGTTGACAGATGTAGACAGTTGTGATAGATTAGGATTTGCGTAATCGATTACGACATTGTGTTTTAAGGGTGTGTAGAGATGGGCGTCACCATATACGACATTGCAAAGAGCGTGAACCTTTCGGCTGCGACCGTGTCACGAGTGCTAAACAAGCGTACTGACGCTCGAATTCCGGAGGTCACTCGCCTGCGCGTTATAGAAGCTGCTCGTGAAATGGGCTACCGGCCGAATCTGGTGGCCAGAGCTTTAACCACTGGACGAACGTTTAACATAGGCGTGTTTGCCTGTTCAATGCAGGAGATGACCGGCCCGCACTTTGCGCGCATGCTCGAAGTCGTGGAACCGAAGGCACATTCTCTTGGATACAGGGTAGTAGTCAGCAGTGAACTGGAAAGCTTGGTTGAAGGCAGGCAAGTGGATGGAATAATCCTTCTCTCGGCACCCAGCGATCCTCGCTTTGGAAGCATGCTACGCGGTAAGACTTGCGTGTTTGTCAGGAACCTAATAAGGGATTTTCCAAACTGCATATCATGGAATGATATTGAAGGAATGCAGAAAGCGGTAGGTTATCTGCTTGGCCTCGGGCATAAAAAGATTGTTGGCCTTTTTGGTGATATAGTGCCAGAACCTCATACGCAATATCCTAAAGTCATAGGATTTAGGCAAGCTATCGAAGAGGCAGGTGAAGAGCTTCTCGAATGCTGGGGGACAAGAAGTCCTGATCAGTTTGAAAACGGATACCGGTTGATGAAGGATCTATTGGATGGAACTGACGACATCACTGCAGTTGTAGCACGCAACGATTACCTTGCTATTGGAGCGATAAGGGCGATTAGAGACGCTGGATTGAGTGTGCCGGATGACGTTTCAGTGATTGGATATAATGATACCATATTGACGCAATGCTCATATCCCTTGCTTACATCCGTGCATACGCCTATCGCAGAGGCCGGTGAGATCGCAGTCGACCGTTTGGCGACGGCGATAAGCCACGGAGTTGAAGAGTTCGCAGGAGTGGTATTGCAAACGTCGCTGACAATTAGAGATTCGAGCGCCCCTCCAAGAAAGCGTTTTTAGGTAGTATCCATCGGCGTTAGCAATGAGCTATTCGTACACTCTAGCCTTTTCATGTCTTGAAAGTATGCATCCTCACTATTTGGCGACAGCTCCTGCGGCTGCCGTATCTATCCCCTATTCTTTGAATATCTTCTTCCACAGCTAATTGGCGACTTTGTTCTAGTGATTAGTCAGCGCTTATATGTGTATAAGAAAGGTGTTGACAAGGTGTGGATATGGTGTTAAACTGAACATGAACAATCGGTTACGCAGACAGTAAAGGTGCGATTATCCAACTTTAGGATACAATCATGCACATGGTAATGGTAAGAGCGCAGCCGATTACTCTGCATACAATGAAAATATGAGGGCCATGTATCATGGGTACCGCCGAAATGTCTTTAGTTACGCGTGAAGATATCGCATTTGCGGTGAAAAGTCTGGGTGTGGTCGAAGGCGACATCATCGTAGTGCACTCATCGCTAAGCAGCCTGGGTTGCGTGGATGGCGGCGCAGACACACTGATTGACGCATTCATCGAGGTTTTAGGGCCAAACGGAACTATGATTATGCCGACGTTGTGCCAAAGAGACAAGGAACGTCGCTTTGAGACCTGGGATATTGCCAAGTCACCATCCGATGTAGGAAAGACCACCGAAGCCTTCAGATTGCGCCCTCAAAGCCTGCGGAGCAATCATCCTACGCATTCCGTCGCGGCGGCTGGTCGGCTGGCTGCCGAAATAGTAAGCGGGCATCCGAGCGACTATGGACGCACTGGGCCCTGGGGGGATGCCGCGTTTGCGAAAGGCTCTCCGTGGCAGAAGATATACGATCTGAATGCAGGAATAGTAATGGTTGGAGTTGATCTTAAGGCCAACACGATGGTTCATTTTATCGAGCATCTAATAGTGGAACGTGCGCTGGCACAAGCTTCAACGGATAAGCGCGGGGCTATGTTTGATCTCTTGGCTGGTTGGAATACGCCAGGGATTTGGCCAAGCTTCGATCGCATCAAACTTCAGCAGGAGCTGGATAACCTTGGCTTGATATCTCGACAACCTTGCGGATCTGCAACCTTACTTATGGTACGGGCCAGAGCTATGGTCGATAACGCTGTCAAAATGATGGAAGCTGCCCCGCAAGTCTGGTTTGGCGACGCATTCTGCGCGTGGGCGAAGAGTTCGAACGGTTAGCAGGCTATTACTGCTCATCCGATGAAAAGTTATCTGGCACTAAAGAGGGAGTGCAGAATGCATAGCATCCTGCACCGGGAACTGCTCGATCATACCGAAAGAGTCATCCCAAACCCCTCGACTGTTCTATCCAACAATGTCATGTAAACGCTTGTATGAATAATTCAACGAATCGGCAACCGGCTTGCAAGTGACCGCTCCGTCAACAATGTTGTAACCCCCGGCAAGTTCCGGATTTGCGACCGCAGCCCCGTAGCGCCCTTTAGATGCTATTTCCATCGCGTAAGGCATCGTTACGTTAGTCAATGCCTGAGTAGAAGTCCTTGCGACTGCTCCTGGTATATTCGCGACCGCATAGTGCACTACTCCAAATTTCTCATAAGTTGGCGCGCTGTGGGTTGTTGCATGATCAATTGTCCCTATGCATCCACCCTGATCGACTGCAACGTCGACGATAACTGAGCCAGGCTCCATACTTCTTACCATAGTCTCTGATACCAGACAAGGTGCCTTCATTCCGGGGTTGAGCACAGCGCCTACAAGCAAATCGGCTTTTTGTGCGCTCTTCCTGATATTGTGCTCGTTCGATATGAGTGTTTGGATTCGTCCGCCAAATATATCTTCAAGATACCGCAGACGTGCAGGGTTAATATCCAGTAATGTAACGTGCGCACCCATGCCAAGTGCAATCCGAGCCGCATTCGATCCGACTATACCCCCGCCGATGATTACCACCTCAGCGGCATCTACTCCTGGAACACCTGCAAGCAGTATGCCTTTGCCTCCATAGAACTTCTCGAGAAACTGAGCCCCAACCTGAATCGACATGCGGCCGGCGATCTCGCTCATAGGCGCAAGGAGTGGCAATGACCCATCCTTCGCCTGTATGGTCTCATACGCGATGGCGGTAACCTTACTATCTATTAAAGCTTCTGCGAGCTCTCTGTCAGCTGCCAGGTGCAGATATGTGAACAGGATCAATCCGTTGCGAAAATAGCTATACTCAGACGGCAAAGGCTCTTTTACCTTTATGACCATTTCAGCGGACCAAGACTCTGATGCTGACACCACTATTTTAGCGCCTGATTTAGCATACGCGGCATCCGAATACCCGCTACCTACGCCAGCGCCTGACTCGACCAGAACTTCATGACCTGCGCGAGACAGCAATGCCGCTCCTGCAGGGGTCATCGCCACACGATTCTCTCCATCCTTAATCTCTTTTGGTACACCTATTACCATCTGTTTCTCCTTCTAATTCTGCAAATTTGCACTCGGTTGTTTATTTATTCTTACCTGCAAAAATTGATATATGAAGACGTCAGAGCCCACCATACTCTTTGCGCACTTTGCGCACGCGATCAAAATAATCCGGAAGCCGTTCTATGCCGAACTCCCTGATAAGTTCCGCGACTTCAAGTCCTGGTTTTAAGCTCGTGATAACACAGGTGGCCTCTTCCCTCATATCCTCAATTAAGACATCACCGGCATAACGTGTATGCATTACATCGAGCTTCTCCATGTTCCCATCCATGTGTACAACTCTGCGGTTAAGGTTCAACACGGCTGTCGCACCTGGTATATGATCGCTGGTCCTGCACATAGTAGAACCGGTGCAATCTATTATTCGGTTCTGGTCATTATAGGTGCTACCTGCAACAGCAAATCCATAGCGTGTTGCCCATATATCGAGTAGCCGCCCTCCCGGAAATGCTGATGAGAACAAAAGTAACTCTACATCTTGCCGAAAGTACAACTCTGCGAGCTCCAAAAAATTGATATCAAAACAGATTGCGCCCCCTATCCTGCCGAAATCACATTGATACGATTCAGGCGATCCGCCAGGTGTGATGCCCCAACTGAGGATTTCATGAGGCACAGGCGTCGCTTTATCGTAGGTCCAAACGTGGTTGCCATCACGATCCATGAGCACCAGGCTGTTATATAGTTTGCAGCCATCCTTTCTTATCAATCCAAAAGCTATATATGTTCGATATTTCCTGGCCAGCGCAGACAGTTCCTCGGATATCGGACCCGGAACAGTCTGAGCAACATCCATTGTGGCCTGCATGTCATCACCCTTCGGCAAATTGGCAAAAGCCTCGGGGAGCAGGATGATATCCGGATTGTCTCTACCTACGTTATCTATTCTTTCCCTAACGTTAGATAGTATAGACTCGGTATTCGATTCAGGGAGCCTGGTAACTCGTGTGCCGATGATCGATATTCGTGTTTCTCTCATATATGTTCTCCAAATTTATTATCAATTATTTTGAAGGCAAACGGTGCGAATATTTGTTCAAGGAAGAAATCCTGTTCCTTTGATCAGTTGCAACAAACCGGTATTGCCATCCAGTTTGCACGCTTCAACATGAAAGGAAAATGCGATACCTCTTGTTTCCAGTGGATTTGCCGCAACCGGCATGCCATCCACATAAAGACGCTGCCCCATATCGCCCCATTGATAAGTAATACGGGTCCATCGTCCAAGAGTGACGGGTTGATTAGTAGACAGCGGCGTAACCCATTGCTGTCCATTCCAGGCCCAATGCGAACCGGAAACGTTACCCGTGGCATCCAACGCTAGATTAAGCGTAAGATACGGTTTGTCGATGTCTCCACCGATTACAAACGACTTCCCGAAATCTTTGGACGTTGGATTGATCCAGACATCGACGGACCCCGCATCGAGATCCTGAAAGCCGGTGTTTATTCTCCTGCCTTTTTCCGGGTTGACCGCTTCTGATTGCCCTGGACCGCGCAGATTGATATCCGCCTGCCATGGAACGTTATCCTGAATATTGTCGGGGAGGCGCTTAGCCATAACCGCCCAATCCCCTTTCACTTTGGCTGCCGGGCAGAGATATTCCACTTGATTGCGTGAAGTCATCTGGTCGCCGGGCAGAAACGTACCGGAAATCACTTGGCCGTATTGATCGATTTTGTACAATGGCCCCATCGATTTCGGCAAGGTCCAGCCGATTGGCGCTTTGTCGATTCGGCTACTCCAATGTACATACCTTTTGTCGTTCGGATTATCGGATTTTACAAATTCAAGCACAAAATGATCTTTGGAATCATCCAGCAAAACAAGGCGCTGGTTGAAACGATAACCCTTCATCACTTTGAGCGCCGACATATAGGTCAGTGCCGCCGGCTTGGGAACCAGATACGGCGGACTAGTAAACAGCCCATAGTGATGCTCGCTGTTGGTTGTGCTGCTGCCGTCATTCCATAAATCATAGTAGATATAAACAGGCATTCTTTCAAGCATCGACAGAAACATCGCACGGGGAACCCGTTCCGCCTGTCCCTCGACAGAATGATGCGTGGCACTGAATCCCCATTCGCTGCAAATCACCGCCGGCTGTTTCTCCCCCGGTTTGAGGTATTTGGTTATCAAGGCCCTAAGATTGGCCATATCCTCCACCAGATTTTTCGGCCGCTCACGCTGGTACGGATGGAAACTTACTGCATCCACATAGTCCATCAATCCCAGCTTGAGGCATTCTTCCATGTATTTCTCAGCCACCGTATATGTCGACGGCCCCGCCAAAACGGCTCCCGGAGCCGCCTGCCGCACCGCCCGGCTAGTAACCTTTACCAGCTGTATGTACTCGGCCGGATCATTTCCCGGCCAGAAGCCGCCGTTATTGGGTTCGTTCCAAATTTCCCAGATCACTTTCCTGTCGGCATAACGTTTTGCCAGCGCTACTGCATAACGGGCAAATGCGGCTCGGGCTTCATCTGATGTAATCTTGCCATTATTTTCCGGTCCATACAACGAATTGCCGTAATCCAGGATTGCCAGCACCTTGAACCCGCGCGCTTTGGCATCATTCATCAACTTGTCAATCTCGCGAAAATCGTAAAAGCCCTTCTGCTTTTCTATGCCGTTCCAAGAGAAATCCATCCGCAGCCATTTTGCGCTCAGACTCTTCAGCGCATCCATTCCCGGTTCGTTATCGTAAAAATGTATGTTTACACCGACATTGTCTGGCAATACAGGCGTTTGTATAAGCGGCGAGTTTTTCTCAGCAGAGGCATTACCCATCGTCAGGGCGGTTATGCCGGAAAGGCAGACCAGACCCACCGCCAGGGTGATGATATGTCTTTTCTTTATTTCAGTTATACAATTTAGCCTTTTCATATACTGTTTCCTTACTTCGACGCAAAGCTGCCGAAATCTACTCTTTCCTTAGGTATGTATCTGAAAATGCGAACATCTAAGGATCAAATTACAATTCGCTCCGTTACTAACAGGGTATTTATATATCATTCTCATCATTTTCCTGTCTCACATCACCGTCACAGCATAGTGCCTGCTTTGCTCCAAAATACCACCGCTCTTTGCATAGAAATCATCATCAAGGTTAAAGAGGCCGTGCACGGTATCCATCCACGGTGCTCCTGCAAGGGGATGATATCCTCTCATGGCTTCCCAGTTCTTGTAGTTCTGATGACCGTTCGATTCAAGCACGCCTATCTTCATACCCGGAAGCGGGGCAAGCCTTGATGCTACGTTCTTGTTCCAATCCACAAGTATCGGGTTCACGGTAAGATCTGCGCAGAAGCACGGTATTCCCTTCTCGTGCGCAAGCTTTGCGATCAAAAGGCTCATGCTCATCGTCTTTGCGATGGGTTTAAGGGCAATGGCGCCATAGCCCATAGCTATCCTCTCAAGGGCATCCTTATCCGAGTGGGCGCTCTCGTCTGCTGCCAGTCGGATTGGGATATCTCGCACATCCACCCTGTACTCCTCCGGGAACGGCTCTTCCATAATCATGATACGCTCGAGCGCCCCTATTGTGTCAGCATGGTCGAGGAGCTTCATCAGGCGATCCTTGCTGTCATACCTGCCGTTTGCATCCAGATAGTATGGGATGTGTCCATCTTCCGTGTAGGAAACTTCCTTGTCCTTAACGGCATTGTGGATGGACTCAAGTCTTGCCTTGTCCCATTCGAGCATCTTGTCAAGGTCGCCGTCTTTGCCGGGGTCGGAGCCGATCTTGATCTTGAGGAAGAAATAGCCGTCATCTACTGCCTGGACTATATCCTCAAAGGGTACGCCATAGCTCATCAGGGGAATGCTTGCCAGCTCTCTGTGCCTGTATGACAGGGCTGGCCTGATATCCTCAGGAATCATCTGATCGAAGTTTTTGATCTCATTCTCGGCCGCATATACCTGCCAGGCAGCGTTGTCTACTGCTACAAGTGCATTAAGCGCAAATGTGAGCCTGAGATCCCCTCTGCCTGTGATCTTCTTCCCGTACTCGTATGTGATCGGGAGCAGTTTCTCAAGCAGATCTATGGGCGTGTCGAACTCCATGCCTTCGGACTCTTTGAGGGCATGTGCTGTCATCAGGTACATCAAGCTGTTTCCTGCAGATTCGGAGTTCCCCGTGAAGATCCCTGCATCCGACCATAGCGTGCTCTGCGTGCCCAGTCCGAGCCCTTTGTGCCCGTTCTCGCTCTCTATTAGTGCTACACTCTGCCATAATTCGGAGAGATACCCACCTTTGAATCCGAACGGCGATATGAGAGGTTCTCTCTCGAAGTTGCTGCTGGTTCTCTTTATGCGAATCACTTCTGCACCTCGAAGAACTTCCTTGCCTCATCCCAGTCAAGCGGGAGTGCGACTTCTCTCCCTGTCGCCGCCGACATCTGCGCTGCCCAGCCGATCTCTGCTATCATGGATGAATTGACAAAGCTGAGCGGTGACTTTCGCCCAGTCTTTACGCACTCTATGAAATGGCCTACACAGGCTCCCGTCTGATGCTCTACAACGTTGCCGCTGTCGGGGGTGGTGGTATCAGCAGGCCAGATGAGCGATTCCTGCCCTTCCGCCTTGCATCTCTCGGAGTAGAGAGGATATGTCCACTTGCCTTCGGTTGATTCTGATGACCAATAGCGCACTTTGTGCGTTCTCTCAAGCTGTGAGTCGAAGATGAAGCCTCCGTCTGTCCCGAAGAGGTTGTGGTAGGCATCGTATCCGTTTCCGTTGTCGATGTTTCCTGCGCAGAAGCCGGTCGCTCCGTTGTCGAACCGGACTACGATGTTCCAGACCGGATCTGCCTCGAAGCCTCTGACCTTTGCTGGGGTGCTTGTGGCGTATACTGCTACAGGTTTAGCCTGAGAGCTCATGATGTTTACCATTACGGATATGGAGTGGTTTATCCCCATACCGATGGCGTCACCCATTATCTCTTTCTTAAGCTTCCAGACCTTGTCCCCTGCTATGTTTACAGGGTGCCGGTAGTTTACCTGTATCTGGGTGATGGTGCCGAACTCGCCGTCTGCCACCATCTTCTTCAAGCGGTCTTCCATGGTGTCGAAGTTAAGGATGTAGTCGACGTACGTGATGAGGTTCGGGTTCGCTCGCTCTGCCTCGATCTCGGCGCAGTAGTCTTGGAAGGTTGTTGCTGCCGGTTTCTCGCAGAAGACGTGCTTCCCTGCCTTCATCGCCGCGAGTGCCTGTGGCGCATGGTATGCGTTCGGGCTCACGACCCAGACCGCGTCGATATCGGGATTGTTCATGATCGCTTCGTAGCTTTCTACGAGTATCTCTTCTGCAAGTCCGAGGTTTCGGAGGACTTCCTTCCCCCTCTCTACATTCGCTTCGTAGAGGGCGACTATCTCTGCATCATCCCGCTCTGTTATCCGCTTCATCTGCACTGACCCCATCCAGCCTGCGCCGATGAAGCCTATTCTTATCTTTTTCATTATCTTCAGTGCCTTTCCAAATTCATTGTGATTTACGGGCCGAATTCCATCAGCGGCTGTTGATCAGCCACTTCATCCAGTTATACATTGAATCGGCCATTTGTTTGTAACCTGATTCAGATGGATGAACCCCATCTATCTGCCGGCTAACCGCTGTTTCACTACACGAATTAGCCATTACTTGACAAAAGTCATAACCATACACGGTATCAATGTTAACGTAAACAGGGATCAGATATATTTCCATCGCCTCACGGTTTCCATATGCTGCCTTCATACGCTCTATATATTTGTGCTGGTTTCGGCGGTACTGCCACCTGGTTTGGCCGCATCCGTATGCCTTGCCAAAAGCATCCTGTGAAGCGCCTGGAGGTATAATCATCGCCAGCCCTGTCTTGCTCTTGGGACAAGATTCTCGGACGTCGTATATAAGACTATCCGCATACCTCAATACGCTCTCAATATTCTCATCGATATTTGAATCGTCTGCATCGAAAATATCGTTTGCACCAAGCATAAACGTTATTATATCCGGCTGGATACCATTACATTGTTCTGCTATGTAACGTCCAAAATCCAGCCTTGGGTGTCCATCCCCCATGAAAACAAAGGGGCTGCATTTATTCAGATAATCAATAGGATCGGTAACTTCGGAGTAAAATGTGGCAAAACGCTCGAACGTCCACCCTCCGTAACCTTCATGACGGTTCATTGGCAGCTTTCCATCTAAATGATGAGTACCAAGTAGCGTAAGGTCGGGATTCTCTGATGTGCCGCAAAGCTTTAGTATCTCATCTGGATAGACAGAAGCGTGGGTAAGGCTGTCACCGATCATCAGCCATGTTACATGACTGCCATCACCGCTCCCTGCCGGAACCACCGCTATATTTGTTTCTCCCTCGGCAATCTGATTGTTGTCGCTGTCGTATACGGTGATTTTCAGCTTATGTGACCCTGTATCGTTTGACTCGGGAATAAAGGTCCATCGTTCTGACTGTTGTAAACCTTTGTCACATGCTACATCTATATGATAATTAGCAATATTTGATACAAGCACAACATTATCGAAGTATATGTTGATTTCTCTGCCGACTACCGCCGGTACTTCCGACGGCAGTATCAGCCTGCATGGATTTTCATGTGCATTCGACACAACGATTGTTCCCCCTGATGTCTGGCAACAAGATGCCAACAGTACTATGCGCCAACCGGCCCCAATTTCTGACAAGCTATCTTTTTGCTGATTTTTCTGTCGCAAAGGAGATGCTATCCATAGTCTTCAGCCCCTCTATATATAATGGTGATTCTGTAAGGGTTAACACAATAGTATTATTCTTTATCGGCAACAAAGATGATTTGCCGAATATATCCTTGGCGCTAACTAACCTCGAGTTGCCCTTCAACTGTATCTTCATGGATTTTCTTCCTGTTTTCGCCCATGCTATCAACAGCGGTTTACCGGCCCTTGTCGCTCGCACGTATGTGGCAACCTTCGATTCGTCGTTATATATGCCCAGCAGCTTCGAGCCGTTCATTATATGTATCAAGTTTGGTTACGCAACGATGGCCGGTTTCGGCGAATAATCATACCGAATCAGCCCAAAGTTGTGCTCCGGATTTACCGGATCGAAGCCGTCATTTCGCAGGTCGTACCAGAATACTTTGTCGACTCCGTTGGCGATTTGCACCAGCATCATTCTGACGAGCTTCTCGGACTGCTCTACCTCGGTATTCGGAGAATAGAAAATCGTCGGCGTAGCATCGGTGAGCTTGAATGATGCAAAACCCACCTCTCCTGACCAGATATCCCAGGGGAGAGAATGTTCCTTTGTAAACTGATGGTAGACCGCCAACTGACTCAGTGCGGGCTGGTCCTCTGGCAGAGGCCTCTCGCGGTGCAGATTGTACGGGTGCGGTGATATGACGTCGCAGTCGCGTCCGTCAACGTCCAGATTGAAGAACTGCTTATACCATATCAGCACGTCTATGTCTTCCCACAGGACCTTGGCATCGGGATCGCCTGCTTTTATAGCCTTCGATAACTGCTTGCCGTATTTTACGAATACGTTCACCCAGGGACCGCCGCTCCAATCACCACCGAATACACTGCTCCATTCACCTTGGGGTTCGTTGTCCAAGTCGTAGTACTCTATGTGCTTCCCATACTTCTCCGCATACTTGCGGGTCCGCTCTGCGACGTCACTGAAATCCCAGTTATCAGGGTCGTTCTTCCTGTTTGGGTCTCCCTTTCCAACCCAGTTTTTCTCCCCTGGACCACCAAAGAAGGTAAAGCACGGCAGGTAGCACAACTTATTCGCCACAGCTACTTGAACTGCTATGTCAGCGAGCGAGGCTTCTCCGTCCCGAATCCAGCCTATGCCGACCTTTTTGACGATTCGCCCCAATTCCTGCGGATACGACTGGTTGAAATGAGTATTCACCCCAAAAGCAGAGTTGACCGGGTTGTCCTTAGTAGTGCTGTCAGGGATGACGGCGAAAGAGAACTTTTTGCCGTTGACTTTACCCTCTGTGCCTTTACCGCTGGAAAGAAGACTGAAAGATACGTCATAGTATCCAACCCCGGCAGATAGAGCCAGGTGCCGCGTGTAGCCTGTCTTTTTGCTCAAAACCACGCGTGCAGGGAGTATGTTCGACTTCTTCCCGTACGCATCGGTGCAATTCAGGGCAAAGCATACCTCTTCCATATCTGATGGAACGTCCGATACGGATAGCAGCAAGTCTTTCTTATCGGTTAGTGAGAATATGCCTCCCAACTGAGAGGAAAAGATCGATAATTCGGCGGTTTTGAGAAAGTATTCTCTTCGTGCATTGTTTATCTCGGCCACGCTGCTCTCCGATTGAACGGCGAGGTCGTCGATAATAAGGCTTCCTTTCGATTCATTGCTCTTGTTAGGCCCGATCAGTATCTGGCTGACAGGCCCGTGTACCACGCCGTCGTTTGCGCCTCCCCAATGCAAGGTAGGCTCGAACGGGATTTCGACTTTCACCCATTCCCAAGACTCCAAGACACGCATGTATTGATGTGTCTGATGTGTGCTGTCAGTTATCCTTACGTTGATCTGTTCACCGGCCTGACCTTTGGCATAGAAGCTGATTCCCCGTTCATTGCCGGCAAACCATCTCCGGTTGATGACTAGCTGGCAGTATTGGCCGCCCTCGCTGAAGTCGTAAGCGATCTTTACCGCACCTTTTGACTTGTAGCCCTGTTCGACCCAGGAAAAATCGGCTTTTGCGCCAGGGTACTCAAGACCCATGAAGCTTACGTATGAGCTCTTCGGAGTGCCGAACTCATCCAATACTATTTCTGATGCTGAGGAAATTCGGCTCATTGACAGAAGCATCAGTATACTTGCGAATATCGTTATTATCTTCATCTTCGTTATCTCCCCCATCCTACTACTAAATATCAAGTAGCAAACGCCAATTTCAGCGCTCTATCGCAAGTATAATTCTCTATCTGCCTCAACAGCGTACTCAAGTTCGAACTTACGGCCATCGTAGCCCGGATCATCCTTTGTTATATCTGCCAGGCGGATCTCTGCGCCATTCCGGCCCCTGGAAATGCGGCCTGCAAGCATTATCTTAACGGATTCGGTGAGGTCGCTCATTGTTGACAACTTGTTTTCACCGGTTTCCATATAATCGCAGATCTTGTCTAGAAGCGCACCATATATTTTACTGGTATCGATTCGGAAAGAGTACGTGGATTTCGTTGTCTGGATAACCATATCAAATGGCTGCCACATGCCCTGGAATGTGTTATATGTTGCCGTGATTCCATTAGCAAAACGCACAAAGAATGTCTCGCAAATCTTTCCGTCGATGGCACTGCGACCAACGAACCTATTTGAAACAGCGCCTGTGCCGGCTAACCCACCGATTGCCTCTACGATATGAACAGCGTAGTTAAACTCATCGACTCCAGCGGTGCCGAATATATTGAGTATCTTTCCTCGTTCCTCTTCAGATTGTGCGGCGAAATTGGCTATTTCTTCCGCATACCTAACGGATGAACTTCCGAGGATAATAGCTCCTTTGCGCTCCAACTCTTCGATTGCCATGCAATCTCCCAGCGAGCCCACAATTGGTTTGTCGATGAATACCGGCTTTCCACGATCTATAAATGGCATGGCTTGCTTGATGTGGTTTTCCCAGTTGCAACTTTGTACAAAGCCTATATCGACGCAGTCGGCGAGTTCATCGATGCTCCGGCATCGCTTTTCCAGTCCCCACTTCTGAATAAACCCATTTACTTCATCGTCGCCTCGAAAGCCATCATTATAGACAGCTACGTACCGCGCGCGATCATCCTTAGCCAAGTACATGGAGAATGCCAGTGGATGGGATACATCGATATTTACAACACCAATTCGTATCATTTTATAATACTCCTTTGCTCTTAAAAAGTATAATCAAGAGTGGAAATGGCAACGGGCAAACCGCTTGAAAGAGACTCGCCTACCATATAGCTAATAACGGCAGCACGAGCAGCCTTAACAAGACCATTTGGTGCTTCAGTATTCTTTAATATAGCGCCAGCAAGCTGATCAATTTCGGCGATCTGCCCTTTGTCCGTACTACCCATCTCAAATCTATTGCGTTCCTGCCCATCAAAACCATGATACTCCATTTCTTTGAAGTCGCTGATGTATATGGACTTGTTCGCACAGTATATTTCAGTTGATTCCTTGGGAAAAGTGGGGCATCCTGCACTGGCGATAAGTGTCGTTCCTACTGAGCCATCTGCAAAGGTGATAGTAACTATACCGCTATCAGGAATTTTCACTATCTGCGGATCAAGGAATGTTCCCCCGGAGGCATACACAGACACGGGTGGAGCCTGTACCAATTCGCACAGCAGATCAAATATGTGGCATCCTTCGCCTACGAACCTTCCACCACCGATTTTAGGATCGTGTGTCCAATGGGTTTCAGGGAATGGCGCCTGAATCCTATGATAAATCAATTTCTTTTCTTTCAATGGACTGAGTAAATCTCGTGCCTTTGTAATCAATGGTGCCATACCACGATTATAGCCGACCGTATATTTGACACCGCTCTTCTTAACTGCCATCGCGACAGCTTTGCATTCGTCACGGCTAAGACCCATCGGCTTCTCGCATAGTATATGCTTTCCTGCCTGTGCAGCCTTTATACTCAAGGCAGCATGTGAATCATGAGTAGTTGTGATAAATACAACATCGATATTGGGATCATCCAAAATACGATTCACATCCGTAGTCCAATAGCTGGCACCAGTATCTTCGGCAACCTCTCTGGCAGAATCGACATTTATATCCATGGTCGCGAATATTTCATACTTCGGATTCTTTTTCAGGTTCGGAACGTGCATACAACGTGCGAACCCGCCACAACCAATTAAACCAACCCTGAGAGCACCCATTGTTTCCTCCACTCATACTTAGATATCTGCGATTACAACTCTACCGGATTCCCTGTTTCTAATGACCTCAACAGATCAAGTGCTATTTTGGTTGAAAGAGCACCGGCTTTCCCATCCGCATTTCTTGGATCTGTCCCATTCAGGAAGCACTCAGCAAAATGCTCCAGAGACTGCACCCAACCCTTGTCGGGGATGAAATCATATGCGTCCGTGTTAACATGGCTATACTGATTGACATCAAAGTTATGAGGCAATGGCCGCCGAACTTCCTCAATTTCCATGCCGTAATTTTGCTTAAGAGCATCTTTCCCGGAAATCATCTGGGACACCTTGTATGTTTCATAGAAGTCGAAACCGAATTTCAGTATTTCCTCGGTATGCTCGTTCAGGTATGATGGATATAATCTATCGTATTCTCCAGCAAAGCCCCGAACCCGCATATCTACAAAATCGCTTACCGTAATAGCGTTATAGTAACCGAATACCTCCATGTATTCCTTCCAGTGGCAATATGAACCCATGGATCCACACATGAAGGATACCTGTGAGCCGTCGGCATAATCAAGAATGCAGCAGTTGTTTACAAGCGGATCTCCAGTCATAAATACGCGCTTAGGCGCAGCATCAAGGAGCCAACATACCAAGTCCAGGATATGTGATCCTTCGTAGAGTATGCGTGCCTGCTGGCTGTAAAAACTCGATTTAGCCTGTTTTGACGGGTTTGGGTACATAAGCCTGTAGTTGACAAACCACGGGCGCTTAATTCCGCACATCAGCCTTTTTGTCTCTGCATACGCAGGGGCAAATCTCCTGTTGAAACCTATCGACAATTTGCCAGGATTGGATCTCTCAGCGTCCAATACTAGATCAGCCTCTTCTTCGGTTTCGGCCATCGGTTTCTCACAAAAGACCCACTTCCCTGCATTCAGGCTCTCGATAATAAGTTTTGCATGCTGATCTTGCTTGGTGCCGATAATTACTATATCAACTGCGGGGTCGTTCAAGACTTTCGTGTAATCGGTAGTTGTATAGCCAATCTCCATCTTTGACGCGTGTTTTTTTAGTGTTTCCGTATTTATATCAGATATACATCGAATTTCCATAATATCGCTATCACGTACTGTGAGTAGGTGATGTGCGCTGATAAACGCGCCCGCTCCAATAAATCCAACTCTTGCTACTCTCATCAGCAGTCTCCTCCTGCACCATGTATTCTTCGGCACTTCTTTAAAATATCAATATATGCCAGTATCTTATCAATCGGCACCTTGGGATAAAACGTCCTCCCTGGCAACCGATGGTCGTCATCACTCTCGATACATGGGCGTCCATTTCTTCAATACTCATATCAGCGATGGTCGTGCTGATGCTTCGTCCTGTCCCCCCGGCGTTCCTTGAATCGTTATGATCTCAAATAGTCAACGGTCTTGGAATTGAAGTCAGACTGGCCATATCTCGCGCTCAATACATACAAATAACCGTTTGCAATGAATAGTCATAATTGCTATTGAACCCAATTCCGAGTTCGCCGCTATTTTTACACTTTCATCCATGCGGGGGTTTAAATCAGGCCCCTGCCACATCATCGTGACAGGGGCTTTTTACACTTTAATGCAGACTAGCTTCGACGGCGCAGAGCGAGTCCGGCCAAACTGGTTACACCTGCGGCCAATGCAACAAGACTTCCTGGCTCTGGTACGGGAGCCGCACTTGGATGAGCCAGCTCATTGATTTCATTGCTGCTAAGAGCCGAGCCATATATGGATATATAACTTAAGTCGACATTGCTTGGCACTTCCCCACCAGGGTTTGCACGTTTACCTATGTACAGGGAATCATCTGTAGAGTTCAGCCCAACTCCTGCAGTCAACGTCTGTGAACCAATCAATGAACCATCTACGTATAGGGAACCAACGCCAGTTGGTTGATCATAGGTGCCGGCAAGGAAATGCCAAAGACCATCCCTGAAACTGCTTTCGCTATACGGCACATCAGCAAAATATCCAACAAACGCCTGGCCACCGTCGGCAGTCCAAATCCGCCACATAAGAGAACCATTGCCAGCAAAACCCAACTCGTAGGAGCCATTACGCGAATCTGATGCATATTTTGAAACCAACATCTTATCAAGATATGATGGAGCAGTAGCCTTTGCCCAAAATCCCAGCGTTATCGATGAAGGACATAAGCTACTGGCCGTGCCAAGATCACCATAAGAAGTGCTGGTGCCATCCGTATGAAGCGAGTTGCTTAATCCAAGGTTAGCAGGCGCATCCTGTTCCCAAACAGTTCCTCCATTAAGCGTGCCGGTATAGGAGCCCACTGAATCATTAATCACAGTTCCTGTACCCTCGTCGAGTTTCCACTGTGCAATTGGAGTAGCCGCAAAGGCACTAGATGCAAATACTGTCAAACAAGCACAAATAGCCGGTATCATTTTCATTCTCATTATGTTACCCCTTTCCAACTTTATGTTTTGTAGATCAGTGAGTGTACAAGGCCAAACTTAATATGCACACTCCAGGCAACCTAGAAAACTGCAATCGATTTGTATTTCTATTCATCGATCGCCAGGGTATTCAGCCTTCCATCTACCACCTCCTTTAGAACTGATTTGCTCTACTATTGATTATATGGCAGGTAATCGGCTGCAGATGCTTGCGCCATGGTCAGGCTCTTGACATGACCATCGGCAAATACGTGCATGATATTGTTCAGCCCATGACGGTAGTTAGGCCCCAAATAGCTTGCGTCATACCAAGCCCACCACTCTGCAAACATTGGCTTTTCTGAAGGGCGTGTGATCGACCCTATTGAAAGACCACCTATATATCGTGTGCCATTCGCCGCTGAATTCCAGAACCAGTTGTCGTAACTCGTGCCACGGATATCGAACATAGAGCCTTTGTTAGGCGCTGGTTGTGATGACGACATATCGATAGGAATACTATCAGTCGGACACTTCCATATCTGTGTATTCTTCATATAGGGGCTGAATAAGCGCACAGGATCGAATGCATCATAACCGTAAGATGCAGTACCATCAGGAGGAGTAAACTGGCTTTTCCAACCCGCACAGTTTGGAAACGTTTCATCATAGTCCTGAACATACATAAGTACCGCCAGCCCGATTTGTTTCAGGTTACTTGCGCATGTTGCCTGCCTTGCTTTATCCCTTGCTTTGGCAAAAACCGGAAACAAGATAGCAGCAAGTATCGCAATGATTGCTATCACGACGAGCAGTTCGATTAGCGTAAACCCTTTTTTCATTGTCTTTCCCTTCCATTTGTGTATTATTTTGTTACCGCTTCAAGTATAGCATTCTGCCCCAGTAATCTGCTCAACCGATTACGCTATTACTATAACATCAATTTCTTTGCCCGTCAACAGGTTTTTTTTCAGGTTTTTTTTCAGGTTTTTTTTCAAATAGTTTTTGCGATCAAATCCCGTAGATGCAAGCTCAGTACAGTAAAACCATCGCTTGACATAAGTACAAGTACATGATAAATTAATTTTAGATTCTCGAGTGCGGTTTCGCGCTTGCGGTAAGGTAATACTGATTATGAAAGTTACTATTTATAGCATCGCCAAGGCAGCGAATGTCTCCCATACTACGGTATCACGCGTGCTGAACAAACGCGATGATCCATTTATATCCAAAGCCACCAGAGATCGTATTATTGATATTGCGCAAAAAATGGGATACAGGCCAAATGTACAGGCACAAGCATTGGTATCCGGTAAGACGTTCAACATAACCCTTTACTGCCAATCAATACAGGAAAGAAGCGGTTTGCATTTTGCAAGGATGCTTGAGGCTATAGAAACAAAGTGCCGTTCCATTGGATATCGTCTTCTGGTATGTGGCGACCTGGATGCTGTTATGGGAGAATCCTTTGTCGATGGCATTTTGGCCTTGGATGATCCGGTTGTTTTGGATACACTAACCAAAAACTGTGCTGTACCGTATGTCGTAGTGTGGAATGGAGCACAGACAGTAACACCTAACTGCATATACTGGAACGACCAAGACGGCGCAAACAAAGCTATACAATATCTTGCAAGTTTAGGGCACAAGAAAATTCTGGGGCTTTTTGGAGATACATCACCGGATAGTTCCCCATTGAATCCAAAGGTATGCGGCTTTAGACAGGCCGCAGAAGAAGTCGAAGCAATCAGCGCAGAGTGTTTTGGATCACTAAGCGAGGATCAATTTGAGAACGGGTATTTGTTGATGCGAAAATTGCTGCAGGATGAGTCAAAGGATTTTACTGCAGTGTTTGCCAGAAATGATTTCCTGGCGCTAGGAGCCGTAAAGGCTATAAAGGAGGCTGGAAAAAAGGTTCCTATGGATGTTTCTGTTATCGGCTACAACGACACGGTTTTGGCTCGTTGCGCAGATCCCGGTCTAACTTCTGTACATACCCCAATTGCAGAAGCTGGAGTTAAAGCGGTAGATTTGTTAATAGATATGATACGCGATGGAACAAAGGAGTGTCCCGGAACCAACTTTCCAGCATCGCTCACGCTGCGTGATTCGTGCGCTCGAATAGATAAATTGATCGTGGCAAGAGCAGACTTTACTTAGAGCTACTACGGAGGATAGAGAATGAGAACAATCAAATGTATAGCAAGCATATTCCTGTCTCTGACGGCACTGTGCGCGCTATCCGCGCCCTGTTTTTCAAATGCCACAATATGGGTAAAGGCCGGCGCAGGATGGAGCGTGACCGGTGGAGACGACCTCCAGCAGCTCAAGCGGCTGACTGCAGGGGTCGGTCATGAATTCGAGCCGAATTCCGATACGGATGCGGCTCTGAAAAGAATTGGGATCAAGACGATTCGTTGCATCAACGTCGACCCATTGGACGGCAAATTCGATACCAAAGGAAACTTCATCGTTGGTAAGGGGGATGACAGCAATCGCTATGTACAATACCTTGATAGCCATTTAAAGACCTGCCGCCAGGTAGGAGCCAATCCCCACGTGATCATCGCAACAGGTTTGCACCCGGACCTACGCCTGAAAGAGGCGGACGTTAAGGACAAGGGCGAGTCAATCATGGGTATGGTGCATTCCGCCCCATACGGCCCGACGGACTGGCAGAAGTTCCGAAACTACTGTGAGTCCTACTTCGAGTATGTGATGATCACCAACGGGTTCCAGAATGCCGAGTTCGAGGTGGCTAACGAGCCGGACGGCGGAGGAGTAATCTATCCATATCCGCCCATGCCCGCTGCTGGTTCGCGAGCGCTCTACGAAGCCTACTTCAACCTCTACAAGAACGTTGCGATGGCTGCCGAGAGCTTCGAGCAAAAGCATCCGGGGACGAAGGTGCGGCTCGGTGGGCCGGCGATAACGTGGGCATTCACGTTCAAATTCGGGGACTTCAACTGGATCGAGCGGTTCATCCGGGATTGCGGCGAACAGAATGTAAAACTGGACTTTATCGGGCTGCATTTCTACGGTAATCTCTGCTCACTGGATGGGGAGTATCCAGCTATCTATGGCTCGTACACGCATATGCTGCGGGTGACCCAGGCGGCTCGCGATAAGTACCTCCCTGGGGTACCCATATCCTTCACTGAGTGGGGGCCGAGCTACATCACGGACAACTCCGGTCCGTCTGCCATAAACGCAAACAACATAGGCTCGGCATGGACGGCGGCGTTCCTCAATATGATGCTTCAGTGCAAGGTGGACAGCGCCATCTACCTGGTGACCACGGACATAAGGGTACCGGACAAGAATGGTAAGTGGGAAAATGTCTGGGGCTGGCCATCCATGTTCATCAATCCGGTGGTATTCGGAAAGGCATACCCAAAGGCAACATTTCACGTCTTCGACATGATAGCGCAGATGGAGGGCCGGAGGGTCGAGGCGACTCGCGGGAGCAACACGGTCAACTGCATCGCATCAGCCGACGCAAACAAGAAGAAGGTCACGATGCTCGTCTGGAACTATGGTGCAGTCATTCCCGAAGGTGATGTAGCCATAGAGAAGGCGAAGCAGGAAAAGGTGGCCGTGCGCATTCGTGATGCTGCCTCTTTCTTTGGAGCCAGGAACATTAAGGTCCAACGCTGGCTCGTAAGCAAAGACACGAGCAACGCTTATTCCCTCTTCAAGAAGGGCGTCAAGCTTGATGACACAAACACAGCACTCAAGCAGGTAGAGAATGTAAACTACAAGGTCAAGGATGGCAGGCTGGATTTCAGCATCGTTACGCCGCCATCGAGCGTGTCGCTGGTGACGCTGACAATACAGTAAAGTAATCGAATCCCTTGACTGGGTTAGGCCCGGTCAAGGGATGGATTTTGGACAACTCGCAACCGCTCTCTCGCGGGCAAATTCGGACGTCCAGCTATTTTACGTTCGGCTCGAAAACGCCAAGTTTTGACATCCCAAGGATGATCTCCATCGGACCAAACGTACTGAATGTCACCTTAACAGATTTGGCACCGAAGGGTCTGACGTCTCGGTTACGCCTTGCCAACACGCTGGATGTACAGCGGAGTCCATGGCCCCTTTAGATCCGGGGCGATGCTTGCCATAAGGTATGGACCGTTCGCCACACTACTCTGTATCTCGGTGGATACCGTGATAGATGAGATATACTTTTCGCCTTCCGACACTACCTGATAGACAACCCCGTTATCCGTGGCCGGCGCCGGAACAGCCATGTCTTTGTAATCCTTGCTAGAAAACCAGCCGAACCCTACCCTGTATGGTTAACAACCGGAATCAATGCCAAAATGCTCGCAGTAACGATCGAAGAGTCCCTTTGCCTGCCTGTAGTCCGAGTTCGGACTGAGGAAGTGAGAGAACTCGAAGGTGATCGCCTTCTCTAGCCCTGCCTGCTCGGCAGCATCCAGTTTCAGCAGCAGCTTCTCCCACTTGATCGGCAGAAATCTGATCGGCATATCGCGGTCAAAGGTCTCAGTGTTCGACCAGCACTTCAGGCTGTATTTGTTCGCCAGATCATTGTTTATCTGAAGGAACTCCTGCAGTTCGTGAAAATCGACGTGCCCATCCTGGAACGCGACGATATCCACCGCTCCTGCGATCCCACCCATGATCTCGTTCCATTCCTTCTCGTGCTGCTCGGGGGTGATATTGGTTGTAGTCAGGTTGTCCTTTAATCCCTCGATATACGGCGAGATCATAACCGGCAGCCCACCGGACAAGTCCTTGCAGTGCCGCCCCATTCGCGTGAACAGGTCGATAAGTCCAAGGCTGTTGCGGCCGACTTCCCATGTAATGTACCATCCCTTAAACGATGGATGGTGGCCATACTTCGCCCAAACCTCATCTGCAACCTTGAGGCTGATATCCAGCTCTTTCTGATATTTCTTCTGCCACCAGTAAACCCCGGAATCGTAGATGCCGAAGTAGAAGTCTATGCCGTGTTTATCCGATAGCTCCAGAAACATCTCCACAAGGTCAGTAGGAGTGTTATAGGCACCAGCTTCTTTTCGCAGGATATCCGATGGATAGGCCGTCCACCTGTTATGACCGCATCGTATCATAATCACGGTATCTATGCCAATAGCTTTCATGGTTGCAAAATCCAGGTCCCACTCTGCCCTGCCCCAGTTTTGGGATGGTATATCCAGACTGACCTCATCAAGGAATGTTCCGGTTAATTTCATTTGTTTTCTCCTGTCATGGCTTTGGGTTACTTGTTTAGAATGGTATGGATAACTCTCAATACCGTCTGATGCATACTCATACCGATCGTTTCGACAGGATGAATTCCAGCACCGAGTTATGAAGGTAAGATTGAATGAACCTAAGGCTCAGGGTCCCATCTGTACTGATAATTCGAACCTACAGGCGGATCATAGTTGTATGGATACGCACCGTTGCCCGCCCAGTATATGGGCAAAAACTTCACATGACCATCCCCAAAGCAGAGGTTGTTCATGGCATCGTTATACATAGTTCCTGATTTCGGCTGATGATACGAGGTAGCAGCACACACAGAACTATCAAATACCATCACGATCGTCGATGGAGCGTTGATCGCAGCCAGCGATCTGCCGGCAATGCCCCAGCCCGGAGTCCATGGGATTCCGTTATACACATAACTGTTGTAGTCACAATCGGCACTCTTACACCACGAAGAATCGCTCGGGCATTGGAATATCTTGTCGCTCTTCACATACGGCATGATCTTATCTTTGTAGAAGCAAAATCCCCATGCCTTTTCATTGTACTCGGACTGAGGCAGTGTTTCGTCGTAGTCCTCGGCGTACATAAGCATCCCCATCCCGATCTGCTTTAAGTTGCTTGAACATGTGGTCTGACGTGCCTTCTCTCTCGCCTTTGCAAAGACCGGGAACAATATCGCAGCTAATATCGCTATTATGGCTATAACCACTAAGAGTTCTATCAGTGTAAATCCAGATTTATTTGATTGTTTGTTTAACATTTCAGCCCCCTACGTTTGTTACGGCCATTTCCCCTCTTCGATGTTGACAAAGGGGAAATGGCGTTGATAGCAATTACCCTAATTACGTCGTCTCAGTCTAATTCCTACAAGACTGCCTGCCCCGCAAAGAAACGCCAGTATGCCGGATGGCTCCGGTACCGGGGCAGCCGTGGATGCCGTTCCAGTCAACTCCGCACGAAAGCCTGAAACGCTTCGTGATGCCTGGTCCGGCCAGCCAGAGTTATCAAGAACGAAATCAACGGTGTTGGTTCCAGATACAAATCCTGAATTTATACTAAACGGAACCCATGCCAGAAAGTTGCCTCCTGAAATGCCTGTACTAGTACCATTGATTATAACGTCTGTAATCGTATTGTCTGGGCAATACTGGCCGGTTATACTGGCAGTAGCCGGATCTAACCCAGTCAAATCAAACGTGGTTCTGTACGTGTAAACACCTGGTGCCAAATCGTTGTTCACATCGGAACGCGGAGCCACCCATTTAGACGTTGAAGTATTTGCTATCCAGGCAGTCCCGATCGGATAAACATCATTTGCTACATATACATCTGGTCCGGGAAAACCAGAATCGGGAGATGCAAACAGTGTCCAGTGCGAATCGATGGATCCGCCAGACAGCACATTACCAGTTCCGTCCAAACCAGTGTTAAACAATGTTATCGAATTAGCCTGTGCCTGCCCAATGCTAGACATGGAGAGCGCTATCCCAACAACCAGCGCGAGATTACCGATTCGCATATACCATTTTGCGTTAATCATCTTTAGAACCCCTTTCAACTAATGTTTTTTTCGAGTGAATAGCATTCACTCATGCATCATAGCTGGAAAGCCGAGAGGTAATTTCCTATCATCACCCCATCCTTCGCACTTTAACTTCTCATATCACCTCCTCGCAAACATGCACCATATTCGCTATTTTCTGGCTCGCCAAAGGTAATAATTGTCTTTTACTAGATCAGCTTTCTTGTACCACTTTGAATGTCCATCGAAGAACCCCACATTCATACCATCGTTATGCCTAAATGCCATGCCAGTCCAAGTATTATCATTGTATGGAGTGGGAGAAACCGCCGCATCGCCACCATTTTCAGCCATCAATATTGTTTCAGCCGAATTCTCTACCCTTCCCAACTGGGTATACCACAGCCAATCACTTGCATTGCTGCTTATAGAACCATCCGGCATAAATATGGTTGTCCACGGATTGAGACCATAACTTCCCGCGATAGAAAGATCAGCGTTTTTTAGATCACGACTATCCGATGGGCATATGAGTATCATTGTATTCTTCGCATAATCGGCAATGGGTATGCGCCATGACCACAAAGGAGTGAAATACATGCAACCGATAGGAGTGTTTTCATCATAATCCTGCGCATACATCAGTATGGCGACACTTAATTGTTTCATGTTACTGGCACAAGATGTTTGCCGTGCCTTCTCTCTCGCCTGCGCGAATACGGGGAACAGAATTGCCGCCAATATGGCAATGATAGCTATAACTACCAACAACTCAATTAAGGTAAAACCCTTGTTCTCATTCCTGATCTGAGACTTGGATAATCTTAAGCTAAACATGTGTTTCCTCCTCAAATAAACTCACGCTGGTGGGGCACAAGAATCACGGATAACCAAATCCATATCGAACAGTTCTTTTTTCTTCGCGCCTTCGTCACGGTTGATGATTGCCAGCAGTTTCTGCATTGCTCTATATCCCATTTTCTGCAATGGTTGACGTAATGTGGTAAGAGCTGGATGAACTTGAGTAGCAAGAGTCGGTCCATCGAATCCCAATATTGAGATATGTCCCGGAACAGTAAGCCGAAACTGGCGAATGATCCGCATAGTATCCAATGCGAGGTAGTATCCTCCGCAGAAGAATGCAGTCGGACCATCAGGACCAACGACCAGATTTTTGATACATTCTATATCACGATCGTCCAGGTGCATACCATCTGCCACATCATCAATACACCAATCGGAACGAAATTCCAGACCGCATTGCGACAATCCTGAATCGAAACCCCTGCGGCGTTCCAATGTATTGGCTTGGAACGCGTTCACAAATATCCCGCCGATATGGCGGTGTCCCAAACGATGCAGATACTGTATCGCCTTCACGGACGCCGAATAGTTATCGCTGTCCACACAAGGCATCTCTTTATCAGGCCAGGATGCCCCAAGCACTACGAACGGCACGCCTTGCCGGTACAATGCCTGAAGCTCCGGCAGGAACCTGACTTCCGGGTCAATAAGCAGCAATCCATCGGAATGTCGGCTATCAAGAACCGCATTGTAGTTGCCATCATTTATGTTGGCATATGAAACATCCAGTCGTTCGTTAAGCGCTACCTTCTGAATCCCGCGGTGAAGGCCGACGTAGTACTCGTCCGATTGAATATCCTGAAGGCCTACGACGGTAATCTTCATGGTCTTAGTGCTAGCGGAATTTTTATCTGCTACGAAGGTACCTCTGCCTACATGTCTAACCAAAAGTCCTTCGCGGGCAAGTTCCACCAAAGCCTTACTCATAGTTACCTTGCTTATGTTGAACTCATCCGCCAGACTTCGTTCTGAAGGTAATCGGCCGCCTGGCTTCAGATCACCGAACTCTATCCGGGAACGCAGCTTTTCCATCGCCTGAATATAAAGCGGTGCTTCCGCTACATTATCGATAGTTATATTAGACAAATAGTTACCTCTCTAGATAATACCGGATTGACATATACCATTCAATTCTACAAATGCGCCTGAAATCCTTCTTTTTTCCTGAAAGATATATATTTTTTTTCACAGACAAACATTGCCATATGGCATATCTTGAGCCTTAGCTATACAACGATCGACTTGCCTTCCTGCATGGAACGCTCTGCTGCATCCAACATAGCCATTATTTCGAGGGTATCTTCCAGATGCACCGGCGTTTCTCCGCCTCTGAAGAAATCGGCTACGGATCGAATGAGCTTAGTGTACGCTAATCGATATCCTGAATCGCCCATTTTGAACGATACGACATCCTTGTTTGTTCTCAGGCACCCGCCGAATGCTTCGGACCCCAAGGTAGACTCCACAACCCCGCGCCTGCCGCCGGGATATTCGACTGTAACTACCACTCCGGCAGCATCCTTCACGCATGAGATGCGATTCGCCCCATTCCCCATCGCCGACTGAAGCAATTCAAACGCATGAACGCCGTACCAGACGATAGAGCTTCCAGACGCAGCATGACCAAGTATACCGTATATGCTGGCATACATAGGTTTTGGCATCTCAGCACACGCCTCCTGAACTTCCGGCAGAAACCTTAGCGACGATGCCGAAAAAATACGTAGATTTTTCTCTCCGGCGATCCGGCATATCTCGCGGCCATTTGCTATGTTATCGGCCAAAGGTTTATCCAGAAAGATCGGTTTGCCGAGGTTCGCGCATCTCTTGATGTATTCCAGATGGAGCGAAGGATCGTTGATCTCTATCATGATCGCATCGCAGTCCTCGACCGCTTCGTCAAACACACTAGTTACCGGTATGCCCCACCCTTCGAGCTGATTTTGACGATAATCCAACCCTTCCTTGTTTTGAAAAGGCGTAGGAAATCGCAGGCAGCTCACTACGCGCAATCCTTCAACTTTATCGGTTTCCATGCACTCCGGCGATTGCACTCTCTTCGCAAATTCTATCGTATGACTTGTATCCAGTCCGATAAGACATACTTTTATATCGCTATTAGACATTGTAATTCCTCCTGTACCGACCGATAACTATATTTCACAGACAAATCGCTGTTATTTCAGCTCGCATATATTGCGGCATTTTTCTATAACCGCAACCTGTTGGGCTATATGACCCAGCGTAACTTCAAGCGGATTACCATCTATCAATGAACCTGCCAGGCTGGCATAGAAATCCTTCTTCATCTGGTTATCCCAGACAAACAGGTCTTCGTTCAGATTCCAAGCCTCTGTATACCATTTGATGCTTTCCGAGCAATATCCGTCTATGGGAGCCTTTGTCAGATGCTGCTCAGGCGCTTCCTCCGGTTTGAAGTATTTCCATTCTATATGATCCGAATTGCCGCTCAGCCCCCCATGTTCAGCATAGATTTGGTACGCCGCACCAGGATAAGCACAGCATGACGATACTTCGAAATCGATGGCCGGATGTCCATCCTTGTGCATCAGCACTTTGACGTGATCGTCCGCATCCCCGAAGGTGTTCGCCCGATCCATCAGGCAAGTGATATCCGGCATGGTGTCCGTGCCGAAGATTTGGAGCGCCAGGTCCAGCATATGCGTGCCGGTATTCAAGAGGTTGCCGCCACAGCATTCCTGGAGAGCTTGCCAATCCCACCGGCGAGAGAAGTTGTTGCTGTAGATCTTGAACATTACTATACGTCCGAGCACACCGGACGCTATCACCTTTTTGATCTGACGGAAATACGGCGAAAACCGGTGCTGATGGAAAACTGTCAGCAACTTCCCTTTGTCCCTGGCCATTGATATCAATGCATCCGTATCGGTAGTATGCACAGCAAGTGGTTTCTCACATAGCACGTTAAATCCCGCCGACAGGAATTCCATCGTTACCGGCGCATGCATCTGGCTTGGTGTGGCGTTTACGATTAAATCCAAATCGGTTCGGCCAAGCATTTCTTTTCGGTCGAGGTATGCGTCGCAGCCAAACTCTGCAACAGCTCGATCACATCTTTCGGGCAGAGAATCCGTCACTGCGGCGATCTCGTAGTCCTCCGGCATCTGCTTGAGCACGTGCGCATGGATTCCGTATCCGCTACGACCTTGCCCAATGATGCCTACTCTGATTCTTTTCACTCACCATTCTCCAATTCCATAAATTGCATTATCATCATCGCCTGCATTGCGATGATAGTTATTGCCACCAATGATTCGATTGACGCTTTCATCCCGTCTGCGAGCTACGGTTTGAGTCCTTTTATGCTGAAATCGCCGATATAGAAGTGGAAGTCGGCAGGCTTGGATTGATCATGTTCATAGACAAGCAAGTCATCATCCATCGGGCGGCCAAACTGGAGCGGACTGCTCGAATTCACCGGATAAGTGCCGATACGCGCACGCCCCTGAAGATCGCCGTTCACATACATGCTAAGTCCACTGCCCGGCGAAACAACAATCCGGCAACAGACAGGCTTATCTACTTCCAATACAGATTTTGATGACACCCGTGCGTAACCGGGCTTCCGTGGATCGATCTTATCCGTGAGCCTGCGCACCACCAGATGGTTTTTGGCATCTATGTATAAATCCAGCTCGCCGGTCCCCTCTCGGAGTATCACGGCAGGAGATTTCTGCCTTTGGATGAGGTTAAACTGAACCTCGAATGCAGGCATCGAGAGCGCCTCGTTCGGCACCACCAGCTTGCAAGTGCTTGTGATGGAAAGCCACTTCGCATTGTTGATCTCCATCACCTGCGGAATCTGGCCGCCGAAATTCTTAAGGTCAAACCCCTTCAGAGTGTCGTCAAGAAAGCCACCCTCTGCAGGGCTGAGCGTACTGTATCTAACTACTGCTGGGTCGGATTCCTTGCGTTTAACTACCAGAGGCGTAGAGAATGCCCGCTCATATTTGTCTTTGGTAACAGCAACCGCACTATACCAATCGTTCGAGTAGCCGGTTAACTCTCTGTTTATCTTAACGTTGCCGCTCCCGCCGGGAGGAAGGTTGTATATGGAATCCGGCTCCGGGAGAGAGAGTACGCGCGTGTTATCCGACAGAGTCCGAACGCTTACATCAGAGTATTCCTGCCATCCCATGCCATCATTCCATGCGCTTGTAGGATAGTATGCCTTGCCGTCTTTAATTATTGCAGCCTGTTCGCCGTTTCGCTTAAGCAAGATATAGTGTATCGGCCTATTACCCTTTACGGTTACCATAAACTTCGCCCGCTTTTTAAGGAATTTGCCTTGGAAGTCTTCATTTGAATTGTCGAGTCTCATGCTGATGCCCACCGGCGACACTACGGATTCGGCCATCCAGATATGCCTGTCCCTGTTAGCACCAGTATCGTAGATATCCATCCAAGGAAGTTCCGAGCCAAGTGTTTTGGCAAAGCCCTTTGCGCCTTTAATGGATATCACCGGTCTCACAGCCGTTCCCAGGCGCTGATCGGCTGCGAGTTGAAAGAGCGCTGATTGTATGCCGGGAGTATTGATCCTTTGAGCCGGAAAAGACTTAACAATTTTGCCGCCATCATTTACAAGCTTAACGCTTATTCGCGCGGGAAGATCTGAACGCTTGAAGAGTCCGGTAACGTCGATATATGCATGATCACCGTCAGTGCGGCCCCTTGGATACGAAACGAAGATTCTTGTTGCATCGACCCCGGCCTTTCCGGTTTTGTAAAGCTTTGAGTAGTAGGCGTTTAGATCCACCATGCAGTAGCCTCTGCTGAGTGTGGGCTCGAACATAGTGTCTTCCTCATAGTCATTCCAGGTAACCACGTGCACCTCGGCAGGACTTCTCCGAATCGACGTCTCCCAGCTCTTGCGGAGGAGCTGAAATCCGTGCGGGTCTGTGTAGTTGATTCCATAACCGGCTCTGCGGTACATAGGATAGACGCTTGCAATGTAGGAAGCCGTGCCAGGCACAGATTTCGCGAAGTTATCATCCATGCGTTCAAGCAGATCTATCGGGGCGGGCTGCCACCTGTACGCAGCTTGAAACAGATTGTCGCCAAAGTACGAGGCATTGCGGTTTATGGTATCTTCGGGGAAATCCGTTTCATAGGCCCCCAAATGGGCGATCCACACACCGCTTGTATCAAACCCACTTGTCTTCATGCCCTCTATAATTTTCTGCCAGTTATCTGCAGACATATCCCTTGTTCCCCAGGTGTAGTGACGGGAATTGTCATCGTAAACCTTGAACAAAGGCATCTTGGAGTACGCCTCAATCGACGGCACGAACCTGTCCAGAACAGCCTGTACACTGGGGGCTCCGGCAATATCCCAGTATGGGGTAACTTTTAGTCGAGTGTTCATTCTCTGGCAGGCATCCAGAAACGGAGGGAGCTGCGAAGCCTGCTCCAGGCAAAGGGTGTCCCAGCATACAACGTCAATCCCGGCACGTTCCAAATTGCGGACACTTTGCTCGTAGTACATGGCGCAGAACTTGCCGTATCCTTGGGACTTGCGTATCTCGTCCGTTAGGGGATTTACCGCCTCCAGAGGGATGTCGGCAAGGCACTGAGTTGGCATGCGCCAGTTCATCCACCATGGAGTGTAGCAAACGGATACTATTTTATGCTGAAACGGCTGATTCTTATTCTCCACCGCAGCGCTGGCCTGGTGGTATGCGCACATCATAACAAACAGCATGGATAAAATGCTGACATATCTAAGTTTGATCTTCATTTACGCCACAACTCCCTTTTCTGCTTTCGGAATGATATCTTGCGAATACTCTGCAAGCCGAATATCAGTGGGTTTGACCCACGCTTGATTGACATATGCCAATTATTTCGACAAGCGTATACCAAAATCCTTCTTTTCTCTAAAATTTATTTATTTTTCGCATGTTTGCAGGTATTGGCATATGTCGTTTAGCATGACAAGGGCATCAATGTCCCCTGAATTATAAAGGTATTATGATATGGGGGAGAAGAAGTTCTGCCGGTTTACATACCGCATAATCGGGGTGTCACCTTCGTTCGGGGGGTGCAGCTGAATGCGGACAAAATAAAAGTGATACCCAGCGGATAGGTTTTCAAGGAAACGCGGGCACGTTCGGCATCCCAGAGGGTTTGGAAGGCTTCGGCCCCGCGGTGGCCCTCGATTTCTTTGCGAGGAGCTGTCTCAGGTAGCGCCGTGTTAGGACAAGGACGGTCCATGGACCTACCAGCCTCCACCGCCGCCCCCACCGCAACCACCACCAGAGAATCCTCCGCCAAACCCGCTTCCACCGCCGAAGAACCCACTTCCGCCCTCTGTGCGCGGGCGGGCCGACATTGTGCTGCCCCACGAATACGATGCCATCGATAAATCGTGAGTGAACCGGTCGGGGTAGAACTCGCCGTTGTATCCGTCGAACCACTGTGGAGGTTTCACGTCTATCCCATGAAACGCGTGTGCCCACTTATCCACAACTCCTAAAGCGATGGCATACGGAAGGAACTTCTCAAAGATTTCGCCGCGTTCTTCCTTGTATTTCAGTTCCAGGCCCACTCCCCTTGACAGGAACTCCTCGAAACCCTTGATCTTCACAAGAGTTTCCTTGCCCTTTCTGGTCTTTCTGGGCATGAACTTGGAAGAGACTACAAGCATAAGCCCGCAGATTCCAACAGCGATAATCCATCCGATGCCTAAATTGATCTGCAGATCGCAGAAGATAAAGAGGGCTGCTAGTCCTATAATCCCAAGGCCTGCATTACGATAATCTGTGCGCACCATCTCCGGGCTATGGGTGAAACACCCGCGGTCTATGAGCGTGTTGTATAGTTGTTCCTTCAAATCCTGAAGAGATAGATAAAATGTCCCGGAAAGACTGGACATCCAGCAGTACGTATTGCCTTGAAAAACCGCCTTCAAAAGGGCGGAGTCGAAATCGGTTATATTTTCAGCGCAAATAGTATCAGCATAAGATTTTGTGAGCTTTAGATTATAGTCCGTCCGAGGGTGAAGAAGGCCCTTCCCGGTCTCGGCGGTAATTGTTAAGTGTCCACGCACGGCAAGGTCTATTATGGAAGCGGCGATATCCCGAACATCCACGCTTTCGTCTATAAGCGTACCCATTTCGGCAGGACTCAGACCATCCGGCGGTTCGTAGAGCACCACCTCCGACCGGTTCACCCCGGGGTCTCGCCCTGCCACCCACCACAGACCGATAAGTCCAAGTAGAAAGATCGGAGGCAGGAAGAAGTATGCGTTATCTGTAACAAACCAGCCGAACTCCTGCATAATCGACGGCTGTTTCATGATGCCCTTCGGGCACCCGACTACCACCGTCATGCATTCCCCGGGAGAGAACGGCTTGTTTGCCCAGAAGCGCGCGGTATGGGTATCCGGTATGTCCCAGTTGGCAGCGCTCTCCCGTGATCCGTAATAGCCGGTGTATGCCGTTGCCCATATCTGGTTCTTAGCGATGCTCGAAGGCAGCGTAACTATGCATGTTATGCGCTCAATGGGCACTTCCCAGTCCGGGCCGACCACGTTCCAATACAGCTCATCGTGCTCGCGAAAAAAGTGCACGCCCCTCATCACCCGGTAGCTTACTACATACATACGGCGGTCGCTTAGAAGCACGTTCGGATCGCCTATGCGCAAATGGACCCTGCCGCCCTCCACGCTTGTCTCCACGGGAACAGGGCTGTCGAAACCATCCGTCACGCTGATGAGTCTGAAATACAGGCGATGGTTGTTGCCATAAACATCCTTGCCGGATGTGGGAATGTCTCTAAAGATGCCGTGATGAGGATCGCCTGTAAAATCGGCAGATATGTACTCGGTCACCCGTATGCTGCTGTCCGGTTTCACGTCCATGCGGACATCGAAAGAGGTTATAGGGAAGGCAAATGCAGATGTGGCAGACAGGGCCAGCAGGATCAGCATAAGGCATATTAGTCTTCTCATGGCGACATACTCCTATATGAAACTTGTCTGCACTGGTTTTTGGGCTTCTTCGGTTATCTGGAAATACGGCAGTCGCCCGAAATTGAACAGGGCGGAGATGATATTCGATGGAAACGCTTCCCTCATGATATTTAAATCTCGCACCACGGCGTTGTAGTAGCAGCGGGCGGACTGGATGTTGTTCTCCACTTCCACCAACTGCGCCTGAAGATCGCGAAAAATCTTGTCTGCCCGAAGCTCCGGGTAACTCTCGGACACCAGGAAGAGGGTCTTGATGGCGCCGGAGAGTTGGGTTTCCGCACCGCTGCGCTGCGCCAGGTCATCAAGTTCCATGGCATGCGACCGCAGTCGTGCAACGTCTTCAAAGACCGATTTTTCGTGGGAAGCATAGCCCTTCACTGTTTCAACAAGGTTTGGGATGAGATCATGTCGACGTTTCAACTGGACATGAATGTCTGCCCACGCATTCTGCGCGCGATTACGTAGAGATACGAGCCTGTTGTAGATAACGACCGCATACAACAGGATCATCAAAATAAGTATGGCAAGTAGGATCCACATAGCAGTCATCCTCAAGAAATCAATAAGAGTGCAATCCACTCTATCTTTTCTGCGCAACCATGTCTATTTCCTGCTTCTACCGTAAATTAGCCTGTTTCGCAAAGCAGCTATGCTTGGCCAAGGTAATCCAGAACATGGCACGGGAGATTCCCCGAACTCGACTTTGTCAGGCTTGATTCGAAGTCTTGACAGCCCAAAGCAGTTCGGGTACAATAAGCAAAACTACGCTTAATGACAATATCGAAGGCTTAGATCAGGTGACTCCGACTTAGTCGGGTAGCGCCGGGCTTGGTTGCAAGCAGCAGGTTGGACCTGTGGGACTGATTGATTTGGTACCCGCAGGCCTTTTTTGTGTCGGAGGGCATATGACAAACGCGAAACTCAAAGCAGGAGCTGCAAGGGCCTCTATTATCTCGAATGTCCTGCTGGTTCTGGTCAAAGGTGCGGTGGGTTTATTTACGGGTTCAGTAAGTATACTGGCGGAAGCAATACATTCAGGTGTAGACCTGGTTGCTGCCTTGATAGCCTTTTTTGCAGTGAGAGTGGCGGATCGTCCGCCGGATGAGCAGCATGCCTACGGCCATGGAAAATACGAGAACGTCTCCGGAACGATAGAGGCGCTGCTGATAATCGCGGCGGCAGTCTTTATCGGATATGAAGCGATCATGAAGATCATGCATAAAACTCCAATCGAGCCGCTAGGACTCGGTGTAGGCATGGGTGTCATGCTTATATCGGCTGTCTCGAACTGGATAGTTTCGGCCAGGTTGTTCAGGGTCGCAAAGGAGACGGATTCAATCGCACTGGAGGCGGACGGACATCATCTACGGCTGGACGTATACACCTCGGCGGGAATCCTTGTTGGTCTGGCGATCGTTTATCTGACTAGACATATACTTATCGACAGACTGCTTGGTCTGGCGGTAGCGATCTGGATCGGCTGGATCGGCCTGCAGTTATCCAAAAGAGCGGTTTCACCACTGTTGGATACCCAGTTGCCCATTGACGAAGTAGACAGAATCAACGAGATCATCTGCGCGGAAAAGCAGGTTCTAGGGTACCATAAACTGAGAACGCGAAAGTCCGGTGCAAATCGACATATAGACGTCCATCTGATCGTGTCGAGCGAGATGAGTCTCACCGAAGGGCATGATCTTGCAGAAAAGATCGAAGACAAGATACGTGAGGAATTTGCAAATGCCTTTGTTCTGACTCATGTTGAACCCGAAGGCGAGCTTGAAGAGGAGCCGGAGGAGGAAGTTTAACTTCGATCATCACGGGGGTAGATACACACTGGAGATAACGCACGGAATGCGATATCTGACGGCGACCCCCAAACTTGGAAGGTTTCTAATTACCATATAAGTATGAGGGTCCGGGACAGCTGCATAGCTGCCCCGGTTTCTTTTGAGTGACTTACGGATAGATTTGTCTGCACTCATGCCACTCAATATTTTTCCCGGTATCTGCCACGGATATCTGAGCGAGGAGATTATCGATGAAACAGTATTACACAAAGCTCATTTTCATATTGACGCTTGTCATAGTAACATCCGTAACGTTAGCCTTGAACTTTGGGTATGCTCAAACGAACCAGTGTTCACCACAGTTGCCAATTCTTACATCATTTGGAAATGCCGAAGTCCGAGTTCGACCGGACGTTGTCGAGGTCAAGCTCGGGGTTGAAACTCAGGCAGATACAGCAACAGAAGCGCGACAGCAGAATGCGGTACGGGCAACTAAGATTGTAGATGCGCTTAGACAAATCGGTATTCCTGAAACAGCTATATCGACATCCTTGTTTGATATACAGCCCATTCGACGGTTTGATAATCCAAATGATAAAGGAGAGCCACCCATAGTCGGATACTCGGCTGTGAACATTATCACAGTGCGTAGCACTCAGCTCGACCTGGCGCCAAGGATAATAGACGAGTCTGTAAAAGCAGGCGCAAACAGGGTCGAAAGTGTCGATTTTACGCTGGCGAATGATGCATCAGCAAGGCAAAAAGCTCTTCGCCAGGCAGTAGCAGATGCTCGTACAAACGCCAGGACGATGGCAACGGAACTTGGAGTGATGCTGTCTGCAGTTCAGAGCGTGCAGCAGGGCGGTTTCAATGTAGGACAGCCACCGGTGTTCTATCGCGCTGCTGAGCAGTCGTCGGCATCGACGCCGATTTTGCCCGGTGAAGTAACGATAACCGCGTCAGTAACAGTAATATACAGAATTAGATAGGTATGAAATAATCCCTTCAAAGGGATGGGAGGTATTCACATGCGCAACGATATATTGCAGATCGGTATAAGTGAAAGTGACGGGACAAGAGTATTACGATTAACTGGTGAATTGGATTCATTTACGAGTGAGCGATTGGCGAATATCACAAATGTACGGAGTCGCACAGCAAGAAAGCTTATAGTCAACCTGGATGCGCTTGAATATATAGATTCTGCCGGTTTATCGACACTGGTCGGTATCTGGGTTGAAATGAACAATTACGGTATACAGATGGTGCTTTCGTGCAATAACCCTAGAATTTACCGAATACTGGAAATCACAGGACTGCTGAACTTCTTCTCGCTGGATACTGGGATGGAATCAAGGACAGCAAGAGATGCGGCATATATCCCAAAAAGTCGAGCGACAGATGAGTTGATTTCAAATTCACCAGCACATGCAGGTATGCTGCACGGTTGATAGTCGCGTAATATTCATTCTTTCAATAATGGCGTCCTAAAACCGCAGGGTCACGAAATTTTCTTGCCAGATGCAGTTTTAGGATGCATCACAAGCCCGGATTCTCGAAAAACCCCTGGATGCAAGATTTATCACACGCAAGTACAAACCAGGCCTTTCACATCGACGCCTGATTATTCATGGCTATCTTTACGACCGTCTGCTACCCGACACTTTGATGTCCACTACTATGACAGTGCCAACAAGGTGGTATTGTAGATACTTATCTCAAGTGGTACAATATGGCAGTTCATAGCTGTCTTGGCGCATAATCTGCTTCACAAATGGGTATCTATGATAGACAACGCTAACTCGTTATTTAACCGAAGGAGGCTCCAATAGCTATGTTTGCAGTAATAATGGCAGGTGGTGGTGGTACCAGGCTGTGGCCGAAATCCAGAGAAAGTTATCCCAAACAGATGCATGCATTGGGAAGCGACAAACCATTGGTGCAAGGAATGGTTGAGCGCCTGCAAGGCATAGTTGGTGAGGAAAAAGTATTTATAATCACAAACGCTCATCACGCATTAGGTATGAGTGAGATTATGCCGTTTATGGGAGGAAACATTCTAATAGACCCGTATCGTCGGGATACCGCTGCGGCTATTGGACTCTCGGCGGTCTACCTAAGCAGAAAAGATCCTGATGCAGTGATGGGCGTGTTTCCTGCCGATCATTTTATAGGTTCTGCGAAGAAATTCGGTCAAGTGATTCATGCGGCAGAAAAATTTGCCCGCGAAGGACATGTCGTCACGATTGGGATAAAGCCATCCTGTCCTGAGACCGGATATGGTTACATAGAATTTGGGGATCTGCAAGAAACCATCGAGGACGAACGGGTGTACAAAGTCCGCCGTTTCGTCGAAAAACCTAATCGAGAGACAGCAGCCGAATACCTGTCTGCCGGCAATTATCTTTGGAATAGCGGCATGTTTGTGTGGAGCATACCGACGGTCTTACGACTTTTTGAACAATATCTGCCTGATACATATGCGCGTTTGATGCGAATTAGCGACGCCATTGGCACTCAATACGAGGAAGAAGTTACCGATCGTGAGTACCAGGAGATGGAGCGGATCTCTGTAGATTACGGGATAATGGAGAAACTTAGCGATATCTTGGTGATTCCGGGTGATTTCGGATGGACTGATATCGGCAGTTGGAAGGCAGTCGCAGAGATCTCGGCTAAAGACGAACATGGCAACGTGATCAAGTCGCCACACGTCAGCATCGATACGAAGAATTGTCTTGTAATGGGCGCAGAAGACAAATTTGTGGCTACAATCGGGGTGGAAGACCTCATCGTTATAGATACAGACGACGCGCTTCTTGTTTGTCATAGAGAAAGATCGCAGGATGTGAAGAGAATAGTGGACGCTATCAAGGAGCGCAATCTTGAGAAGCTTCTATAGCAGGGTAAGGCCAAAAATCACCTCTACAGTCGATCAGCACAAATGTTTTTGAGTGCAAGATTCCAGATTGTTCTTGTGAAAAAGTGCATAAATCTTCGATCGATTGCACAAACTGGTCTTTACATGAGGCTGCTAATCTGATATAATAACCGAGCGTGGATTAAGCTAGATACCGCGCGTGATATGGCCCGTTCGTCTAGCGGTTAGGATACCTGGTTCTCAGCCAGGGGATCAGGGGTTCGAATCCCCTACGGGCTACCAATTAAGAAGCCGAGGACACTCTCTCTTGAGTTCCTCGGCTTTTTTTGTCGGGGATCTGGCCTGATGCCACATGCTATTTTTGACACGACCATCAAGAAGTGATATCGAACAGCTCGCTCACCGAATTATTCTCATGAATGTGCTGTATGGCTTTCGCAATCAAAGGAGCGATAGATATGACTTTCAGCTTTTCCATCTGTTTTTCGGGACCAAGGGCAATAGTATCCGATACTACGACTCTCTTGATAGCTGGATTCGAAAGAACCTCAAGCGATCTGCCTACAAGGACCGGATGTGTGATAGCGAGGCACACTTCCGGCAGAGCTCCCTGCTGCAACAATGCCTGAACACTGCGGTCTATCGTGCCGCCAGTGGTGATCATGTCATCGATGATAATCGGACGAGCGCCCTTCACATCACCAACCACGTATACCACCTTCGTCTGCTCAGCCCCCGTCCGACGTTTATGGATGATGACCACAGGCACGCCCAATCTGTTAGCGTACTCCGTTGCCATATTTACCCTGCCTGCATCAGGAGCCACAATTACTGCATCAGACAAATCCCATGATCGCATATATGAACTCAGCACATCCATAGCGGTAAGTTGATCTACCGGTATATCGAAAAAACCCTGAATTTGCGGCGAATGAAGATCGATAGTGAGCATGCGATCCGCCCCACCCCTGATCAGCATATCGGCGACCATCCTCGCGGTTATCGCCTCGCGCCCGCCAGTCTTCTTGTCCTGGCGAGCATATCCGTAGTACGGAACGACTATGTTGATACGTCCGGCAGATGCCCGGCGGAAGGCGTCCAGAATGATGAGGAGTTCTGCAAAGTTGTCGTTTACCGGCGGACAGGTCGGCTGAACTATGAAGACATCCTTGCCTCGCACGCTTGCATCGATTCTGACCAGGAGTTCGCTATCCGGAAAGCGGGTGATCGTAAGCGGAGACAGTGAGATATTCAGATGTCGAGCGACCGCCAGCGCCAGTTCAGGATGTGCACTGCCGGAGAAAATCTTCAGCGTATTCCCAGCCCCCCTGTACGATTCCATCAATCGATTTCCAACCGGTTGATGACGTCTGTCACGCCGAGAACTGTGCGTGCCGCATTAGCTGCTTCGTCCCAGGCATCACTGTTGTTCACTCGACCGCTGAGCGTCACAATCCCGTTGCTGACTGCCACATCGACACCCTTCGATTCGATTACGTCATTAACCTCTATCAGTTCGAGGACGTCGTTTTTGATCTCGTCGTCTGTTCGGAACAGACTCGCCTGCGCAGGGCCTATGAGGTCGCTGCCTATTCTTTCTCTCATATCGTCTACCCCCTATTCAATCTCGACTATTTCATTCCAGACGCCTGCCATACTGTAATACTTTCCACCCGGAGGTTCCGGCATTTCCCTGAGAGCTGCCAGCATATGTTGAGGCGCATTCTTTTCGGCTGCATGCTGTAAGATTTCGTTCTTGCTCGCAGGAAAATTGACATCGGTTAGATATTCAGCGATTGTGGCAGTGGAAAGCATCAAGATCCTCCGTTTCGCGCGTATCCATCGAATTAGGAGTTCCCGACACAAGGATGATCTAAACCATTCGTCTGATAATAATTGGGGAGTAAGGGATTTAGAATATGAGAGTGCCAAACCTGATGGGTGTGTGATATGAGCCGTATGTAGGCGACCAGCACGATGACTCGGGGGTACCGGTAGTCATGCGGTTGCGGCAGAAGTTTGCTTTCCATGACGCACCAGGGCACGGCTCCCCTGCGATAAGCGAAGTGAACGGCACCGAGATTTCAGCCGTCCACGCGCCGGATTCACGCCCTGTGGCGCCAGTCCAATCGCTGTTATACGCAGTCGCTGTTCCTTTTTGCTCAAACCTGGTGCCTATGGCGTTCATGGCAAAGTGGAAATACTGCTGATCGTTGCCAGTTCGAATGAACATCTCAACGGAATCGTCGCTGAAAATAGGGCCGTCTCGCTGGGTAACCGATGCCTTTATCGCGTTCAGATCAGGCTCGTAAGCACGAAAGGCGATGTATAAGTTGGCTTTATCGTATGCAAGAAGAATGTCGGTAGGCTGCGCGATATCAAGGCCCAAATTCGAGGACTGTATCCTTATCCTTGTTGCGGTTTTCCATACCGGATCATACAGCTTGCCATCGATTTTCGGAGCTGACACGGCCTTTGCAACTTTAGCCTCCGGGACGGGCTGCACTCGCTCAGGGATGAAGATCGGGGGCACAGTCGGAGACACATAGCTTATGACCTTGGTTCTGTACAAGTCGTAGTCCAGAAGCCGCTTTGCTTTATCAATTTCATGCGATACGGCAACTACAGTCTCAGGCGATTTGCTGACCTCCAGGGCATTCTGGGCGGCCAGAAGGAGACGTCTGGCGCTTTCGATTGGGGCGCGGGTCGGCAGTAAAGCGCTTTCATGGAATGGACCATCCGCAAGGGCTTTCAATCGATCAGCATCCAGGTATGCCGTAGCGAACAACGTGGACCCGTCTACAGGCTTCTGACGCGTAACCTCAATCTGGTCCAGCATGGGTTGGGTATTCTTCATAGTATATAGTCCTATGCCTGGGGCAAGCAGAGCATAGTTACCGATTGCCTTTAATGACGCATCCTGCCGACGTGCAAAATCGTCAGCGTTCGAGGTGTAGTCCATTGGTGAGAGGAAATCCACCCATCTGTTGGCAGCCCAGTTCACCCAGTCCTGAAGCAGGTTACTGCGAGCCCTATCCGGATTCGTACCGACCGCCGCAGAGATTTGGATGGCGGGACGAACCTTGCGCAATTCCGTGCAAGTCTGGGCCACAAATGAATTTACGAGATTCTCACGCCACAACTGCCAGCCGATTACTTGATTGGTGAATGGTTTGAGCTCCATTGGGTCTATGCCGCAAGCAGCCTTGAACTGGCATCGACAGCTATCATTGTAGCAGTATTCGACCGGCGACTGTTCTTCAAATCGTATGTAATCCAGTTGAATGCCATCGATCGGGTATTTCAGTGCGAGTTCGCGGAAGGCGTTTATGAGCAGGGTGCGCACGGCCGGAATCGATGGGCAGAGCCAGTATCCGTTGTTCGCAGTGAGAATCTTGCCATCCTTGCCGACCGCAGCCCATTCAGGATGGTCAGTCAGTATGCCGCCGATGTCCTTCACGTACCCCGCTCTGAAGACCCATACCCACGGATGCACTTCGATGTTGTTCTTGTGCGCCTCGTCGATGACGATTCCAAGCATGTCCAGGCCGTTCCAGAGGTCCTTCTGCTTGAGATATGCGCTGGGGTATGCCGAGTAGCCGTTATAAATGGCTTCCGGGTGGACTATGTTGATGCCTGACTTTGCATAATCTCGAATGAGAGTTCGTATCCCCTCTTCTGTTTTGGGGATGCTGTTTTTGTCCATCCACACGGCACGAATTTCGACGGGCAGCGGTGTATCGGATTGAGCGATGGATACCACCACCAGCAAAAGCATGACTGTGCAAATAATATGATATAATTTCATTAATCAGCCCTGTATTTTAACTTGAAATAACATGTGATGCAGTGTTAGAGTATTATAATAGCATCGGTAGCTGGGGACGTCAAATGCGAAGAGGGCAAAAACGATGATGTTGATGCATCCCCTACTGGCGCCAATACCGGTGATGGGTTCTCTCGATTAGATGAATATCGCAGTTTCATAGCTGGCGGCACACACGCTAGGACGATTGTGGATCCCGATGGCGATGAAATCATTGCCCGAACAATAGCTCACGAACTGGGTCATGATGTGGGTATTTCTCATCATAGCAATCCCCTTGGGGGATCCGCATGTATCATGCGCGAACCGTGTCCTATCGAAGCGCCTGTACCAAGTACTTTTTGCACCTCCAACCCTGGTTGTAAAGATGATTCTCGGTTACATTAAACGCGAAAGAAAGTGGGGAACGAATTATGAATATCCGAAAGATTTTAATCTCCTTAATGCTCATGTTATGCTGCACGGGTTGGGCATATGCGCAGACCGAAGGAAACCCAGCTACAAAGATGACCAAGGATGAGGCTGTATGCTTGCTTAAGCAGGGGTTTGAGGCACGCGTGGCAGGTGATTTATCAGTTGCTATTGAGATTCTGGAGAGGGTTTATGTATTTGATCCAAATCTCGAAGCACACTTTGATGCAGAAAAAATACACTTGAGCGCCAGAGGTGAACTTGGACACGCATATTATGAGAACAAAGATTGGGGAAAGGCATTCAGGCTTTACCGAGAAAATGATGTCTGTCTTTGGAAAACAGACCGGGATGCAGACGTCATTCCCTTTGACTGGAGAATTGCCGAATGCAGAAAAAATATGGCCAATGAGAACACTCTAGGCGACGCGCCTCTGATTATGGTTTACGGACGTTCGCTATCGGAAGACGGATTGTTGGTAGATGGAATGGTGCTTGCGCCAGTAGTAGATCTGGCTGATCATTTATGGCTGAAATTCAACAATGAAAATGGACGGTTAACCCTGACGCGCAGTTGGAGCGATCCATCAATTCTTGTAATGCAGATAGGAAGCTCAAAAGCCACACTAAACAATCAGTCGATCTCCATGCCGATGGCGCTGCTGGAAAAGGATGGCCGTGTTTTGGTTCCTCTGCGATTTCTAGTAGAGTCTATGGGATGCCGAAGCATCAAATGGGATCCCACAACGAAGATAGCGCGGGTTGCCGTTGAATAAATTGTTTAATGCAGCCATAGTAGGTAGTGTACAGAGGAGGATATCGGTTCACTAAGATTCCACGTCTGATATGAATTGGGTTTACGTTCAGATTAAGCCATCAAATAATGTCATCCAAAGCGAAGCGAAGGATCTTTTTTTGCCTAGAAGATTCCTCGTTTCACTCGGAATGACATTGTTTCTTATTCAGAGGTTTCTAATTAGGCTAAGGCGCGATTTCGTCTATTCCCTGTTCAGGATTTCCAGCGAGAACATGCTCTCCTGCGATTAGTCTTCGTATGTTTCGTCCAGTTCCGATTGGGGCAGTGTGCCGACATCATCGCTCGACTGGATTTCGAGAGTGGGCATAATCTGGTCCAATATCTCTCTGGCATCGGTAGCCATCGCCTCGGGCACCATGATCTGCATGTCCTTGACTTTTTTCCCGAGATCCGCAGTTGCGCCGTATACATCGCTGCTCTTTCGGGGCGTGCGGTAGATGAAGCATGGGATGCTCTGACTGTTCAGGATATCCCATGCAGCGTTGGCTTCAAGTTGATCGTTAGTATCCCAGCAGGCGATCATAGTGTCAGCGGAATCTGCCCCGCCCTGCCCGGCTTGAGATTCGGAATCCGAAGCATCGGAGACGACGTCATCAAGTGACGCCACGAGCGGCACGTAGCAATCGGGACACTCAGCGATCCCTGCAACATATTCGTATTTACATTCAGGACAAAATGGCATAGTGATATATTATTCACGCTGCCGCATCGAATTTCCTCCCTGATGATTCCACAAATAATTCATCGCGCAAAAGCCCCATAACCAGCACGTCGGAATATCCGCCATCCATGTACTGTGATTGACGCATGCATCCTTCGTTTTTGAATCCGACCTTCTCATACGCACGAATCGCCCTGCTGTTGAACGCATGGACAAAGAGGGTGATGCGGTGTAAGTTCAACTGACTGAACGCGTACGTCATAAGCGAGCGTGTGGCGTCGGTGCCATACCCATGTCCCCAATAGGCCTTATTCCCTATCGCTATGACAAAATCAGCGGTGCCTGCACGCTGGTCAATGTTTCTAAGGGCTATTTCTCCGATCAATTCATCGTCCATTGTGGTGATGGCAAGACGAAGGTTTTCCAGGCGCTTACCTATCGATTTCTGATATTCCGCCTCTGTCTCCTTGAGCGACGACGGCGGCGCAGGAAAATCTCGAAACCGCATGGTCTCTTCATCCTGCATCCATTCCCATAACTGGCATATATCCGCTGGCTCAATCGCTCGAAGTTTAACCATCTCGCCCGTGATCATCGTCGGACCTCCGCGCCTTTTCGCAATAGCGACATAATTATTCTACCGGGGGTGATTCATATCCAAACACGGTAAGTCTCATTGGAAAAGTTGGGTAGTATCATAAATGACAAGGTTGAATGGAGAGAAAAGCGATGGATTCTGATTGCGTGATAATCGGGGCCGGTCCGGCGGGCATGCACTGCGCCACTTATCTCGGGAGGTTTATCCGTAAAACTGTAATATTTAACGGTGGAAAAGCAAGAGGCGAGTGGATACCACGAACGCATAATTTCCCCGGATTCCCCGACGGTATCAGTGGAAGTGAACTACTGGCCCTTTTACGCAAGCAGGCCAAACGGTATCAGGTCGAAATACACGATGAGCGCGCCATCGCAGTGGAAAGCTCAGACGGCGGATTCATCGTGCGCGGCGATACAAGCGAAGTCAGCACGCGCAGAGTTGTATTCGCTACCGGAGTATACGATATTCCGCCTGAAGTGCCGAACCCTCACGATTTCAAGGCCGACGCGATCCGCCACTGTCCCGTTTGCGACGCGTACGAGTGCAGAGGCCGCAGGATGGTGATCTTCGGATGGGGGGAACGGGCAGCGAGGGAAGCGGTATGGCTGGCACACTATACGGCCGACCTGACGATACTAACTACGGGACACGGCACGATGGAGGATGTTTCACCTCAGATCCGCTCTTATCTACAGGACCTTCGTATACCGATTATAGACAAGCGGATTGCGTCGATTGAAAAGCACTACCACCAGCTTGGATGCATAGTCTTTGAAGACGGCAACAGAATCGAAGGGATTTTCCGTGGTTACAGCGCGATGGGTATCACACCGCATTCACTGCTGGCAGCGGACCTCGGTGTTGCGCTGGACCCGAAAGGATTCATACTGGTCAATCAACTCCAGCAGACAAATGTTTCTGGAGTATATGCAATAGGTGATATCGTAAGCGGGGTAGTCGGACAACTTTCCGTTGCCATGGGACACGCATCCATCGCGGCTTGCGCGGTGCACAACAGCATGATGCCGTTCTAGAAATCGATGGACTCTTGAGACCATCCCTGAATCAGAACTCCGATATAGGGGCAAAAAACTGTGTCGAAACCGCAATTTCACCATCATTTTGAACGTAAAAACTGGCTGCAGCACTAGGATTCGAACCTAAGCTTCCATGATTGCTCATAGGCTACTGCAAAATTCTGGATGACTCCGGCGCGCACGGCTTCCACTAAGTCCTCGTTTCCAGTGCTCGCGCTCTCATCCGCTACCCGAAGAGAACGTTCGAGCGCGTCTACAGCTTTCTTTAAACTGCTTATATCCATTGGCATATCTCAATTCCCCCATAGAAGATTTTGCAGCGAATTTGCGTTACTTGCAATGTGCGCCGCCCTTGGCGGCAATCTATCAGCCAAGCTGTATGCGGTCTGCCTTTGCATCAACTGATTCTTGGCGACGGATATATTCTCTAATCAACTGTTCATCTTTTCCAACAGTTTATTGGGCGGATTGGAGATCGTCACTGATAGCGGTGACACCTGATACTGTCACAAGCTGGTGCTGACAAAAACATAATGGCTCTATGGGAAACTTTGTGGGTAGCGGTAGTGTTCCAACAACCGTGCGAATAAATTCGCGGCAACAAAAACACGAAGTCGGCCTGCGCCGACTAGATGTAGGCACACCCTTCACGGGTGTGTTGATGCTTCGGTTGCAGAGTCGACGACGACGCTGCCGAAGCCTGGCAGACATGTACCGTCCCTCGATATGACCTGTGGGCTACTCGGGATAAGCGGCATCCCCCCTCGCCCGAAATCGGGAGAGGGTTGGGGTGAGGGCGAATCAGATTCACCCGCTAGAAAGCTTATAGAGCCAAAACAATTAATATGAGCGGGAGAACATGCACCCACATTCTCCCGCTCATTTTGCTTACAGAGTTTCCAGTGGCTCCGGTCGATGACCGTAAGTCGGCTTTGTGGTATCACGTGGAGCTGCCCAGCGCACGGCGTTCTCGATCACCTTCATCACGTTCGCGTCGAAGTAGATCGGATAGGTCTCATGTCCCGGGCGGAAGTAGAATATCTTGCCCCTGCTTCTGTGCCAGCAGCACCCGCTCCTGAAGACTTCGCCGCCCGCAAACCAGCTCGTAAATACCAGTTCGTCAGGCTGAGGAATGTCAAAGCGCTCGCCGTACATCTCTGTCTTCGGCAGCTCGAAGTACTCGCCAATGCCCTCGGCGATTGGATGGCTTGGATCTATCACCCAGAGCCGCTCTTTCTCGCCGGCTTCGCGCCACTTGAGATCGCACGACGTCCCCATCATCCGCTTGAAGATCTTGGAGAAGTGACCCGAATGGAGAACTATCAGCCCCATTCCTTCCAGCACTCTCTTCTGGATCTTGTCTACAACCACATCCGAAACCTCATCGTGGGCCAGGTGAGCCCACCAGGTCAGGACGTCGGTATCGGCAAGGACCTCATCTGTCAGACCATGCTCAGGCTCATCAAGTGTGGCCGTGCGAACCTTCATGTCCGACTGCTTCTCCAGATAAGCCGCGATCACGGCATGCATTCCATCCGGATAAACCTTGCCTGCCTCGTGGCCTGCCACTCTCTCGTGCCTGAACTCATTCCAGACTGTCACGCTGATTGATGTGCTCATTATAAATACTCCTCCAGTTGAAAATTGTTTCTATGTTGTCAGATTACTTGCTTATGCCCAGAACATTCTTAGGAATGCGACAGCCTTCTCAATCCCTTCGTCTGGATTCAGCTTCGGCACCATCCCCCTTGATTACTTATCACTCGATCTCTATGCCCTGCAGAATTGCGTCGTTGGCACCGACTGCGGTCACCCGCACGACTATCGAGCCGTCTTTGTCGGGTGTGATGCCCTCTATCCGAATGTCTGCCGCCATGTGAGTCTGACCGGCGGCCTGACCTGGGTCCCAATTCTCACGCACACGGCGGCCGTTGATCTCGATGTCCATTGGCCGTTGACCGACCTTATTCAGCCACAGCTCGGCGAACTTCAGATGGACCATGTATACACCGGGCGACACCTGTACGGAGTAGCTCAGCGATCTTCCACTGCGGGCAGTCTGATAGAGCGCCTGGTCGTAAAGAGTCGGCGAGGCAGAGGTCAGCGGCGCATCCGAACGGATAGCGCTGCCTCCCTGGAAATTGCCATCCGTACTCCAGATGTAGCCGTTCCAATCGACAAATGACGCGTCAGAGCCTGCGTCTATCCTAACCGTCTGCCTGGTTTCCGGCAGTATCTCGATGGCGTGAATCAGTGCCTGATCGGTCTTTTGTGACGGTTCGAATCCGCCTGTGAAGCGCAGAACGAGCTTGCCGTCGGAGTTCGGGACGATGTTTCGGAAAACTTGCTCACAGGCGGTTCTTGACGCGCGCGCGGCCTGGCAGACATCGAAGTTCTGAAGCATTTGTCGGCCGTTGATGGTGAGGTTCAGCGGTCGCTCGAATGACCAGCCGTACTTTGTCTCCGCGAGCTTCAGACGGACGGTATAAAGCCTTGGCGGCACCGGGATTACATAGGTGAAGTCATTGCCTTGACGTCCAGATTGATAGAGCACTTGGTCAGCGGGTGTCGGAAAGGCATTCGATATCTCCACATCAGAGCGCACTGCCCTGCCGCCTGAGAAGAACTTATCCGCTAACCATGTGTTGCCGTTGTGATCGGTATACGGTGCTTTGGATCCGCACAGGATGCGGACTTCGCTGCCGACTGATGCCTGACTCTCCTGACCGGCGTAGATGATTCGCGGCATCCAGGCGATGATGTCGTTGTCAGGTGATGAGCTGCTGCCCAGCACAAACCGTATTATGTCACCCTTTGCAACGTCGAGGACGACGTCGTGCATAGCGCCGACCAGGTTGCTGAGTGCAACATCCGCCCAGCCCTGTTCGGGCCATGCCTGTTTGCTATTGTGTAGAATCTTGACGCGAAGCGAGCTGCCCAGTGCCTGTCGATAGCACTCTTTCATCGCCCGGCCAATGATGCGTACACTGCCTGCCTTTGGGGCAGTCCAGGTGCGAACACACGCGGCATCGGTGGAGGCCTGCTGCCATCCACGTCCTATTCGCGCGCCGCCCGGGCCTTCCCAGTAACCCTCGACACCTCCAGGTTGATTGGGTGTGCCAGCGAAGTCAGCGGCTGGGTTCTTTGCCGGCGGAATGAAAGCCATCGGGGCGAAAGTACTGCCGTCAGCACTAGTTTCTGCGCTCCAGCCATCGCGTCCAGACTTGGCAAAGTGTCCTCCCAGCGTAGCGTAGATGTCCTCGCCGCCTATTATCATCTCGACCGTGGTCCAATCGCTGGCGTTGCCGTCACCGTCCACTGTGCGAACGGCATAATCGGCGGTCTCATTCCAGCCGATGGAGTGGTCGAAGTAGTAGGTGGCAATGCTTGACTTGCCGATTACATCCAGGTTTCGGCGAACCTCGTAGTAGCTCACCCAGTTTTTGTCCGAGCCCGGCGACCAATAGAGCGCCACACCGGAGTGTCCGAGGTTCGTTTCACGGCGAGCTAGAACTCGTCCGGGAGCAGTTGGGGCGCAGGTGTCGTGACCCGCGCCGGGGACGTATGGCAGGCCCAGGTATATCACGCCGCCTGTGGGTTCGGTCCCGAGAGCGATACCGTTTGACATCAGGTCGGCACCGGTCCTGACGGTGGTCTCTTTCACGGATTCCAAGCCAACGGTGTAGTTGTAATCGGAAAGCAGGCCTTGCGGGTAAACCGTGCTGTTGGCTTCAGGTTTGTGCTTGCAGATGATGCATGCTTTCTTGCGATCACGGCTGGTCCGCTGGTCGTAGTAGTAGTCGGTATCGCCTTTGACGAGCGGGTGCATCATGTGGGACCACCGTCCGACGACACCCTCCCGGCGCAGATAGCGGTAGGTTTCCACAAGGCGGCGCACGCTCTCCCGGTCTTTCTGGAAGATGGGGCCGTACCAGTTAGGAACCATTGTCAGCTGCCTTGCTGCAGTGTCCGGGACATACTTGCTGCCTTGCATCGCCGTATCAATAATATCCAGCCACTTGTCAGGCACTTCCAGGTATGAGAGATAGTGGTTGGTCTTGGCATCACGGCCAATGTCGGAAAGGTAGTTCACATCGGCATAGCGCTGGATCTCGAACTGGTGTGCATAACGGCTTCCACCATCGCAGGTGTGGAAGGATGCGTGCGGATTAGCGTTCAGAAAGTGTTCGATCCGTGCACAAAACATCAGGTGGTCTTTGATATTGAACTTGCCGAAGCTGTCGGTTCGCCACTGAAAGTTGCCCCACGCACCGATCTTTGAATCCATAAGACCCTGCGTTGGTCTATGTGCTAGCCAGATCACCCATTTCATGTCCATTTTGCCGATGTATTTCAGAGTTTCGGCGTAGTCGGGACCCTCACTTGATGGTTCGAAGACTGTCGAATACGAATCAGGAACGGGCCATCCCGGGTATTTGGCCCACCCTGCGTCATCCCACAGCATCTCAATGCCGACTTCGCTCATGATATCCGAATCCATGTCGAGGCTCGCTAGACGAGCGGTGAACTGCTCTTGCAGATTGCGCGAGCAGTAGAACCAGGGAGTCGTGTAGTTGGTCCGTGCAAAGTAATCGCTGTTCGTGTAGTCCCAGAGATACTCATACTGCCAGTCGTAGACACGCCGGCCCATGTCATCCAAATTCTTGTGGAAGACACCCATGGTTGCAAGCGGTAGCCGTAGAATCTCACCAGGTTCCAACTCGTAGTCTACGAGTTGTGGCAAGCTCGATGAGAGAACGGATCGGCCGCCTGAATTGTCGAATCCGAGCGTCCACGCGCCGAGGTGGTCCATCGTGACGAAGCACCCGTCATCGCGTGTCCCCTGGCGCTCAAGTGCGATCCACGGCACATAGTTATCGGTTTTCTCTCCGAGAAGGGTACGGTGGTAGGTCTGAGTGACGGAAGAGCTCTCGAGTTGACCCTGGGTCGGACTGCTGTTGCCGCCGCACATCCAGTAGTTTGTAAGGGGTGAGGCATCTTCGCTCATCCCCAGCATTACAGGAGATGCCGATGCCAGTGATATCGGCGCTGACGCAGTGTTTTCGAGTTCAACCCACTGGCGCAGGATCGATGTTCCAGGGTAGGCCTGTACGTGAAGATGCGCGCGGAGCGGGCCTCGCTCGGCGGCAATATCCAACTGCACCGCCGGGCGCCCGCCGACCGAGACCTTTTTTGGCGATACGGACACAGGTGTCCAGCTATTGTAGCCGTTCGGAACCGTGATCGGACGATTTGGGCTTTCGGTGATCCGCAGAACGCGCACCTGCGAAGCTGGAGAACCATCGAATTGCTTTGCCACGCCGCGCACTGTGACCGTACCGTCTTTGGGGGCTTTCCAGACCCTGACAAGGTCAAGCGAGTTCACCGCGCGAAAGGCTGTTGGCGTGATCATGGAGCATTCGTAGGGCCCACGGTAGCCCGCGGGAACTCGCGAGGGTTCCTGACCGGGCGCAGGCTCTTGATCCGGCGCATTAGGCGGCAACAGCTCCCCCAATAGGTCCATGGAACCCGTGCCTGCGGCGTGCATGTAGTAGTACCACATAGGTCCTTGGTTCAGCGCTGTGTCTTCAGAAGAGGTGTAGGTTTCGCCGTCTCCATAGTCGAGGGTGACCACCCAGGATACCTTCGCAACGCCGCCGTCATCGCGTATGGCAGCCGAAAACCCAATGAGGTCGCCTTTTTTCACGGTCAGGCTGTGCGTGAGATCGGCCTCTGTTCCGGCGGATAGCCGCCTCGCCCACAGTTCTTCCATGCTAAATGCGCCTGTTGACAAAAGGGCATCGACTCCGAATGGAGCACATGCCGACGCCGCCGACATGTACTCTCGCGCAGGCTTGTCCAGGTTGTTTCGAAAGCTGGAAACTGTGAATTTGCCGTCCTTGAACTTATATGTCAACTGCACGGTCTTGGTGCCGATCGTCCACGAGTTGCCGCCAGGGCCTCGTCGGACGAAGGCGTCACCTACTCTGATGTTGGCTGCCAGTGATTCAATCGATACAGCATTACCGTTCGTCATTTTTCACTCCTCGTTGATTGCTGGTGGTTGGGATTACTTGTCTACTCAACAACATTAATGTCAATCTGCCATTACCTGGGTGCCAGAAGAGTCAGATTGCCGAGCGACTTCGGGCTGTTCCAGTAGGACGTATTCTTGAAATATGACATTATCTCGCTCTGCCTGTGGCCGTTATCCGCATCCATGGCAAGGATATTCAGCCCCAATACAGAACCACTTACCGGCGTATAGTTCATAGCGGAAAATGGAATCTTAGCCTCTATGACATAACCACCCGTCCATACCCTGCTCGCTACACTAACCCTGGGCTCGAATCCCTTATGGATATATCCACCAATCGACGAACAGAATACCACCGGTGCTTCAGTATGACTTTCGCCGGTGGGAGCGATATGTACCGGAAAATCCTTTTCAGAGACAGCGTACTGGCGCTTATCCGGATCAGGCTCGGTACTCAGGAACAGCCGTACATGATCGTTGTCCCGCCAGTCACGGCTGCTAAAATCAAGAAGGCACAGATCGTCATCCAGAACGACGAATGCTGCATACAAATTATTCTCGTCCCATCTCAGAGCTACCCGGCCCGTCCAATTCAAGCGGTCGGTTTCCCAGGGATCGCGCAGAATCCACCGAAGTTTTTGGTCTATTGGATAAAACTCTGCCGGCGACCATTCACTAATATCGCCATCCACGGTAGCATCACCGTGTGAAGCAGCGTATTCCGACCTTCCAGTACCGCTAGCAGCTTCATTGAAGCTATCCCACATCGGGTAATCGGGATGTCCACGTTCGGCTAAATAATCATCGTACGGGAAAGCGCCCTTCGTCTTGACACGTATGGTGTACGGCAGACTTCGTGAAAGGCCATTAACCTCGGCAGCCAGGTCGAAATGGTACTCGACGCCGGGCACGGCATTTGCAGGCGCCGTCACTTCAAACGTTGGAGTCACGGTCTGTCCGGGCTGAACATTCGCCGACGCCGGAATTTTTATGTTCCATCCCGGCTGAGTCCGCAAAACGACGGGCTGCACATGCATCGCGGTTCCGGTGGTATTGTATACAACGCACGGCACCTTGATGGTCTCCCCGGGACCCACGCTCCAGCGATGCTGCGGTGAGGAAAACGACCTGGCGTCAAGTGCATTAACCATCACATCTTTCTTAACGAATGACCTGATGTCCTTTGTGGTGAGCCCTTCTATCAATATGGGACGGTTGCCAAGTATAAAGTTTCCATCTGCAGGAATATTCCCTGGCTTGCCAAGGAAATCTTTGTATGAAAGTCGCCTGGGCAGATGCAGGTTGGCCTGAACGCCGTCACTAAGAGCCCACGCGACAAGTACTACCGAGCCATCGTCGCGTCTAAAATATTGCCTCTGTACAAGTTCATCTATATCGGTGCCACCGATTGGTTTTGTATTCTTGATGGCCTTGGCAAGGTTGTACAGACAGGTATATGCAGGTCGAGGTTTGAACGCTGAATCAATAATCCAGAAATTCTCAGGATCATTTTTACCGGTGAAATCATACCAGTAGACCCTTTCTATGCTCTTCGACTTTGCAAGCGTATATAGTCTCACCAGGTGATCCGCCTGCTGATCAAGAGTCGACCCGCTGCTTGAAGCCAGTTGTCCGGTTGTTTCGTTTATACGAGAACCTTCTCCTATATAAAAACCGATCTCATCTGCCCATATCTCTTTGTTTCCCCCGAACCCCCCAAGTATTTGACGTATTTTGAGACACTGACCAATTGAAGCCTCAGCCGTGCCGCCATAAGGATGGATAGAAACAGCGTTCATGTAGTTACCGGCACCGTTATCGAATAAGGCGCGAACGTAACCGCTTTCGGCTTCTGCCACACCTAGAGTTCCAGTCTTGGCCGCCGGATTCACGGAAAGTGTACCCTCGGCGAAGGCGTTATTCAGAGCCGCCATATCTGCGGCCGCACCGTAGGCACCCCAGCCGGCATTGGTTTCGTTGCCATACTGCCATGAATATACTCGCCCTTTGAAGTGCTTCGCCAATGCTACGGCCCAGTCTCTGGCCATACGAAGTTTTTCAGGGCTATTATAGAATTCCGGTGGAAAGTAACTTATGCTACCCATGGAATCCAAACCGAACGCTTCACTTGCTAGCACTACCCAATCCGCATAGGTAACCGCCTCGGAATAACCGGTCTTCTTATCAGGGGGAGCAAAACCCATCCCAACACGAGTGCTAGTGATCCCTGCGGCCTTGAGCATCCTCAAGAGCTTCCATACATCTTCATGAGAGAAGCGCTCAAGATGAACGTTCATCCCGAAGACGTCTGCCACCTTCGGACCCACCGGCTTCGGAGTGCCGCATATCACGGCAAAATCCTGCGTTTTGAAGCTATCTGTAACCACTACGGATGTCCGTGCGAGTACAATTTCACCGTTCACACGGGTTGGGCCGGATGTGTACATTGGCAGGATTTTTACCGCATGTGGGGCAAGAACATGGACAGCCGATGCCACCCTCTCAAATGTTCCTTGTACCGTTTCCAGCTCGGAGTTGACTACTATCTTAACTCGTGTATCAAGCAGGTTCTCCACTTGAATCTTCGGCAGTTCCGCCAAATCCTTCGACTGAATGACTTTGGCACTGATCGGACTATCCACAAGAGTTGTCACTCTGAAATTGCGAAAGTACAACCGGCCTTCCTTCACATTGCTGCTTTCATGGTGCGCAACCACGAAGGTATTAGCCGCCATGGGCAGGTCCATCTTGCCGTTGCCGTCTCCGCCCCAGTGTTCAACATTAGCGGGGATATTAAACTCTACAGTGCGCCAGCCTTTCCAGTCTATCACCTGCGCGGCGAGCTGGTAGAGCTCACCACTCCTGTCTGTAAATCTGAAGCCCACCATCATACCGCTGCCATCACCATAGATATCCACCGCAAAGTTCTGCGGAGTTCCGAGTATGGCTGCTCCGGATGTGGAGTATTCCGTGAACGCAAATCTGTTAGGTTCAAACTTGTAGTCTATCCGACCTGCCTGTCCCTTACCTCCGGCAGGATCTGTGTCTGCTTTAAACGATCCTACATCCTGAGAGAATGCAAGCACTGGACATGTTACCTTATACCGTGACTGTGCTGCATTGGCCTGCTGGGAATTATTGGCAGCGCCGACTAATAATGCCCATAAAATGCCGAAAACAATAATTCGCTTCATACCTACCCCTTACTAATAAATAAACTAATCAACAACTTGCAGAAATGAGATCTTCCCTACATGAAAAATTGTGCTTGCGAGAAAATTCTTTCATCGAAACGGCTATACCTACTTTACAACACTTCGGGTATGATTTGCTGTTTCGAATAGAACGCCATCTTCAAGCCCGCTCAGCTCGAAAGCTGTTTCCGCCCGGCTCAGTTCATTGCCTATCAAGCTGATGTCCTTGCTGGCTTCTCCATCGATCGCAAGGAATGTGCCGACCGTATCTGTCCAGCACCCGCGTATGAAGGCTCTCTGCACGTCATTCAGATGCACGGCGGGCAGGTGAGAAACGGACTGGAAGTGCTCGCTGCCGAAGTTATCGATCTCCATGTCTTCGACGTTCTCTGCCAGAATCTGGTTTCGCCAGTTCCCGGTTGCCTGCCGCCAGTCGATATGAAGGTTGTGCAGTTTCAGACCGCTGATGTAACGGCAGAGCAATCCGTAAGGATGTTGACTCCCGCCCCACACATCCGGCACCCGCATATCGGGTTCGTCGATGCCGCCCTGCATGATCAGCTTGATGTTGTTCAGCTCCACGCCCTCTATTCGAGCCTCTTCGCATCCGCCGATGTAGCATGCGTTCTTTGCGTAAGCGATGACATTGCTTATCTTGATGTTCTGTATCCTGCCCAAAAGAGGGTCGCCTGTCTCATTGCCAAGCCACATGTATATCGGCCTGACAACGTTCTGCATAACGATATTGTCGAACACAATGCCATCGATAAGTGTGCCCTCATTGATCTTGAACCAGCGCCGTGACGGAATGACGCTGATGATATCTATGCCGATGTGCGTGTTATATATGGCAAGGTTGCTGAATGTACAATTTCTTATGGGAGCATCGCCCTCATATCCGAGTCTCACCGCACATGCAGATGATGACATTGTGCAGTTAGCGACCGTTATATTTTCACAGGGACGCCGCTCTCCCAGCCGGTTTGAATCGCTCTTTAGCGCAATGCAGTCATCTCCGGCATCGATGTGGCAATTAGATATGCGAACGTTCCTGCAGCAATCGATATCCAGGCCATCAGTGTTGGGACCGTCGTGCGGGTTGAGAATAGATATACCGTCGATATTCACGGTATCACAGCCCAGGAGCCACAAGGTATAACATGGAGAGCAACTCAGCGTAATATCCCCAAACAGCAGATCGCGGCAATTCACCATGTAGATCAGTGACCTTGGGCGCTTCTCCTTTGGGCCGACTACGTATGCATTGCACTTATCGGACGTCCAGAATGCCCGTCCTGCGCCATCGATCGTTCCCCTGCCGGCAATGGCAGCGTTCTCGATGCCCTCAGCGTATATCAGGTATCCGCCTGCAAATGACTCTACCCCGTCGTGGTCTTCGATTGTGCTCGGCTCGTAGTCATCTATGTTACCGCTGCCCTGTATGCGGGCATTGGCCTCAAGGTAGAGCCTCACGTTGCTTCGGAGATAGAGGGTACCTGTGAGGTAATCTCCTGGCGATAAGTATACAGTTCCACCGCCTGCCTTGTTGCATTCATCGATGGCACGCTGGATCGCCTGAGTATCCATTGTCGCGCCGTTTCCAGTTGCGCCGAATTCAAGCACATTGTATCCGTGAACAGGCACTATCGGCCCTCTATTCTTGCTATGCCAAAATGCTCGCAGTAACGATCGAAGAGTCCTTTTGCCTGTCTGTAATCAGAGTTCGGGCTGAGGAAGTGGGAGAACTCGAAGGTAATCGCCTTCTCGAGCCCTGCCTTCTCAGCAGCATCCAGTTTCAGGAGCAGCTTCTCCCATTTGATCGGAAGGAACTTGATCGGCATGTCGCGGTCGAAGGTCTCGGTGTTCGACCAGCACTTCAGGCCATACTTGCGCGCCAGATCGTTGTTTATGTGAAGGAACTCCTGCAGTTCGTGAAAATCGACGTGCCCATCCTGAAACGCGACGATATCCACCGCTCCTGCGATCCCACCCATTATCTCATTCCACTCCTTCTCGTGCTGCTCAGGGGTGATATTGGTTGTAGTCAGGTTGTCCTTTACTCCCTCGATATACGGCGAGATCATAACCGGCAGGCCACCGGACAAGTCCTTGCAGTGCCGCCCCATTCGGGTGAACATGTCGATAAGCCCCAGACTGTTGCGGCCGACTTCCCAAGTTATGTACCACCCCTTAAACGATTTATGGTGCCCATACTTACTCCAGACTTCCTCTGCAACCTTGAGGCTGATGTCCAGCTCTTTCTGATATTTCTTCTGCCACCAGTACTCCCCGGAATCGTAGATACCGAAGTAGAAGTCTATGCCGTATTTATCCGATAGCTCCAGAAACATCTCCACAAGGTCAGCAGGCGGTGTATAGGCACCAGCTTCTTTTCGCAGGACATCTGATGGATAGGCCGCCCACTTGTTATGACCGCATCTAATCATAATCACGGTATCTATGCCGACCGCCTTCATGGTTGCAAAATCCAGGTCCCACTCCGCCCTACCCCAGTTTTGGGATGGGATATCCAGGCTGACCTCATCAAGGAATGTTCCGGTTAATTTCATACTGTTCTCTCCTGTCATGGCATTGGGTTACTTGTTTAGAATGTTATGGAAAACTTTCCATAATGCCTGATGCATGCTCATACCGATCGTTTCGACAGGATGAATACCAGCACCGTCTAGTTTATAGGTAATCGAATGCGCCTAAGGCTCCGGGTCCCACCTGTACAGATAATTCGAATCTGCAGGCGGGTTGTAGTTGTATGGATATGCTGCTCCGCCGGCCCAGTATATAGGCACAAACTTTACATGGCCATCTCCAAAGCATAGGTTATTCATGGCATCGTTATACTTAGTTCCTGGCTTCGGCTGATGATATGAGTAAGCACCGCATACAGAGTTTTCAAAGACCATCACGATCTTTGAAGGCGAGTTGATCGCAGCCAGCGATCTACCGGCAATGCCGTAACCCGGGCTCCATGGAATTGCGTTATACAAATAACTGTTGTAGTCGCATGTCGGCTCTTTGGAAGCCACAAAATCGCTCGGACATTGGAATATCTTGGCATTCTTCACATACGGCATGATCTTCTCTTTGTAGAAATAGAATCCCCATGCAGCCGGATTCTCCTCCGACTGAGGCAGGGTTTCGTCGTAGTCCTCGGCATACATAAGCATCCCCAGGCCGATCTGCCTTAAGTTGCTTGAACACGTAGCCTCACGTGCCTTCTCTCTCGCCTTTGCAAAGACCGGGAACAGAATTGCTGCCAGTATAGCTATTATAGCTATAACTACTAAAAGTTCGATCAGTGTGAATCCAGATTTTTTTGACTGTTTGTTTAACATTTCAACCTCCTACGTTTGTTACGGCCATTTCCCCTCTTCCCTGTTGACAAAGGGGAAATGGCATTGATACCGATGCGCTAGTTGCGCCGCCGCAGTCTAAGTCCCACAAGACTGGCTGTCCCGCAAAGAAGCGCCATGATACCCGATGGCTCCGGTACAGGTGCAGCGACTGGTGTTACCGATATATTATCAAGCGCCATACTGCCGTGAACCAGGTTTGAAGCGAACTGTATGGTATCGCTGGCCGAGTCTGCGGTCACATCAAATGAATAATAATCCATCCACTGATAACCAACCGCAGGCAGAGTATTTGTTGGTATAGCAAAGTTCAGAAAGTTCTCATTGAACGATCCAGTACCCTTATCACCCCATCCTACCTGCAAGTTGCTGGGATAAGTGCAGCCGGCTGCAACACCCAGCCAGAACCCGACAGTGTAAACCTGTCCAACGACTGTAGGCAAAGTCTGGTAGATGCTGGTACTGGTAGTATTGGGCTGAGCGCCGGCTGGCAGCTCTATGAATTGGTTGCCATCCGGAGCCACCGCCGTCACACCCGTAAGTGCTTGAAAGTCGGGGCCAATAACATAGACTACGCCTGTTCCACTAGTCGCATGTGTAGTCCAACCGCCTATGTTTGTATCTCCGTCGGCGCTTATGTTGTAGATATCATAGCTGTATGCACCCGTGACTATCGGGGACTCGAAACTGCCATTTGTGACAAGGTTGGTGTCTGCACTTGCCGGCATAATAGTTGCCACAAATAGCGCAATAACTGATACCAATAAAGCACTTCGTTTTGACATTTGAATTCTCCCTTTTCTTTTTAATTTTCTTCCTTCCAATGATAGATCTACTAACAAAGGTTTGTTCTTATACGCAACGCCCCCTTTCTCCATTGCTCGTACTAAATCAATGAACGAATACTAATGATAGCTATGACTACCAATAGCAATTATTATCTATGTTTTGCCCTGTTAGTTCGTAGATTCGATAATCTTGAGCCAATCATGTGTAATCTCCCTGTTCCAGACAAATCACGCCGGTGGTGCACAGGAATCACGGATAACCAGTTCCATGTCGAAAAGTTCTTTACCATATGAATTGCTGTCACCGTTGATTATTGCCAGCAATTTCTGCATGGCTCTGCGCCCCATTTTCTGCAGAGGCTGACGTAATGTTGTGAGCGCAGGACGGGTTTGGGCAGCAAGGTGTAATCCATCAAAACCTACTATAGATATATGGCCTGGTACGGTAAGCTCAGTTTGTTTGATGATCTTCATCGTTTCCGATGCCAGATGGTATCCTCCACAAAAAAATGCGGTGGGCCCATTCGGTTCAAGAACCATATTTTTGATACGTTCCATATGGATATCATCGAGATGTTGTGTGCCATCTACAATATCGTCAATACACCAATCGCGATGGAATTCCAGACCGTGTTGTGCCATACTTGACTCAAACCCTCTACGGCGCTCCGGAGAGTTGGCATGTAATGTGTCTACAAATATCCCTCCAATACGCCTGTGGCCCAAACTATACAGATATTGAACTGCCTTCGCTGCTGCGGAATAGTTGTTGCTGTCCACACAAGGTAACTCGATATCCGGCCACGATGCTCCCAGTATTACGAAAGGCACACCTTGCCTGTACAATGCTTGCACCTCGGGAAGAAATCTAGCATATGGATCAATAAGTAATAATCCATCAGGACGCCGGCTGTCAAAAAGTGATTGGTAGTCGCCATCTTTTGCGCTGGCATACATAACATCCATGCTTTCGTTAAGTGCAACATCCTGGATACCCCGATGGAGCCCTACGTAGTACTCATCCGCCAGCGTTTTCTGAAGGCCTTCAACCACTATTCTCACAGTCTTGTTTTTGGCAGGTTTCTTGTTTGCTACAAACGTACCTCTGCCTACATGTCTCACCAGAAACCCTTCGCGGCCGAGTTCCACCAAAGCCTTACTCATTGTCGCTCTACTTATCCCAAGCTCTTTTGCCATCAGGCGCTCTGCAGGCAAACGGCTGCCCTGCTGCAACTCACCAGACTCTATTTGCGACCGAATCTTTTGCATAGTATTAACGTATAATGGCATTTCCAATTCATGGCTGGTATTATTAATCGACAACTTCATCATCCATCCGCTCACATCACATCATTGGCCTGTACCAATGTAACATTCGACGCTCTTTTAATAAATCCTTCTTTGCATCAAAAAAATATTTCTTGGAGAAAGAGCATATTGGCACATGCCATTAGTCGTATGAATCGAGCATCTTTAGTAGGGGTAACACGCGCTAAACAGGCAGCCTGTACAAGTATTGGCGGAGCGACTCATGCTATACCCCCATACTCTAGCCGAACAGCCTCCGATTTTTTTGATAGGCCCAACATGAGGCTATCGTCCAAATCTGCACGAATTTGTCTGCCGCAGACGCAATATCATTCAGAACGGTTTCAACATCTTCGGCATGGTGCATCTCGTCCCGGAGTGCCGCCAGTTCTATTTCGGCCTTCTCGCGTTTGATCTGTTCGTTCTTCGCACGCTCTCTGTTGTAGAGTGCAAAGGCGGATGCATCGGAATCATCCTCTATCGCATCGAACCCATCGATATCGCCATCAAAATCGCTCTTTATCCTGCCGGATTGATTGTTATTCTGGATTATACGGCTGCTTTTCCAGGCTGATCTTGCTTCTTTATAATCAAGTTCAGGCCATCTATTGCCGGTATCATGGGTCTTAAGCCGTCCAGATGCAATCGCTTTCTGCACCGCCTTGTGCAAAATACCTTCTCGCCGCGCAAACTCCCTCAAACTGATGAATTCCTTTTTGGGGTGGCGACTGACGACTGACGACCAGGATTTGCATCAGTATCTAGCGAAATATCGCGGTTCGTAGCACCCGCATCACCCATGGTCGCCGGAAGTACCTTCGCACCCTGCCGTCGGGACTGCTCTGCTTCAACCTTGTCCATTTGTTATTTCTCCAAGTGACAAGAGCATCGAATGCCTGGCCAATGCAAGCGCTAGATGTCCCTGTTCGCCATATATAATAGATTGATTTGAAGGTGTGTTAAAATACTCATTCTTGGCATTAGCGCCTGTGCACATCCTGCAAGTACACCCAAAGCCAACCATAGTACGGATTCAGCCATGCAGCACGGGCAATCTTGGCCTTGCACTTCTTGATAGTCCTTAGCACATAACCTGCATCCACGGTCCTAAATATTTCTGCTTCATTTTTACGGCCCTTGCGATGCTGAATAAAGCCATGCTCTTCCAGGTGCCTATCTGATTCTTGTTCAAGCTTTCTTGCATCTGCCGGGATATTTTCGCATCTACGCATGATCTACCTCCTGGATATAGAACAAAAAAGGGGCGTGCCTCCTCCAACTCGATTTCTCGAATCAGAAGAAACACGCCCCTCGGCATCGCCAGTTCAAAGAGAGCGGTCAGTATTTGATTATTTACATATTATACCATATATTGGAGTTCCCAACTAACACTTTTCCGGATTACGCCAGTCTTGCTTATTCATAAAAGCCACTACTAATTTTCTTACTTACCATATGAACTGCAAATAAAAAGAGGCATGCCCCTCCCGACTCGATTTCTCGAATCAGAAGAAGCACGCCCATATAGACAGCGTAAGCGTCATCGTCTCGCATTATTAGAGCCCCAGTTTTCACACTACGACCCCGAATAGCAGTCTATCCATTCTCTACATCTAACCAAAGCTAGGATGCTGAGTGATCGGACATCGTCACCCACTAGCACGATGTCCGATTCACTCAGTATCGACGGACTATAGATATAGCAAGCACTTAGCGAAGGCAGATTACTTAACTCCTTTTACACTCAAATACTCTGCCACAACCCTAACAGGAACTAGTATCTCCTGCCCACGAAGAGTAGGCGCTAATGGTAAAGATATAGCCGTATCATGCGCGATTGCAGTTTTACAATTGACTTCCAGCACCAAAGACTTTGAATTTGTTCCCATACCGGTTAAAACAAGCCGATTTTTATCTTGTTTAACCTGTATGCCAAACAACTTAGTTAGCTCTTCAGCCGGAACAAGTATCACCTTGGAAATCTGCTCATGGCCATCCGCCTGAAGTCGTTTCTCAATCACAATCATAGGGCCTGAACCCTGTTTACCTGCCTCAGCAAGCTTCTTTTGGCATCTTTCCATATATATTGGCAATATAGTCGGCTCGGAATAACGTTCTTCAGCATATTGTTCCGCAAGCTCAAAGGCGCAAAGCGCGCTTTCCCAATCCTCGATTTCCATATATTCATAGCCTAATCTGGCCATAGTATCAAGGTTCACTTTCTTTTCAGGAAATCTAGCTTCGAGTCCTGGGTCGAAAGCCGCAACTCTTTTTAGCAGCATAAATGATTGCTCATACTCTTTATTATTCATGCTTTTCCAAGATTCTAGAAGTAATGCCTTGGCCTCATCTACATTATTTGCAGGCTCGATGGTTGGTGATGACTGAGCCATCGCAAACAGAGTTGTGGCTATCAGTAATAAACCTGTAAACAGCATAACCTTTTTCATTTGTATATTCCTCCTTATGATCAATGTAACGCTGGTTCTGTCTTACAGCCAGGATTGGATGTGCAAAAATGCGTTTGTACTCCCGATGCTTGCGACGGACACGGATAGCGCATGATACATGCTGATTGTCCATCAATCGGATTGTGATGTACCACACTTACGGCATGAGCTAGCTCATGCGCCACAACTTGCTGCGTGATAACACCATCATCCGTGTCTACAACATCTTTATGCTCAGGACCAGTATTTGGTAGGCTAAGAGACCGTATCTGCTGAGTATAGATTCGTACTTCGGTGACATCATTCGGCGTACCTACATCTGGCAGACACTCCCCAACCCAAGTTTCATGCCAGGCACCGTCCTTCAAAAGTATACCACATTGATTGTTTCCGCCCTTGAAGTTGACTATTCGAGTGGCGCTATCCCATTCAGTATTCGCAATACTGTGAAGTGTTAAACCCAGGTCGCTGAAATAGCCCAATCCAAGACTATCTTTATCATATATAAACACATCCTTGTTATTCGGATTCGTCCTAGCGTGTGTGCCGCCAGCTATGAAACCGCGATATTCATCAAATCGAGAGAATCCATCACCGGTATTGGCGCCAGTAGGGGATGCATCAACATCGTCGTTGTTGGTGCCATCATAAGGCCATGCATCCGCTATCATATTATCATTGTCATCTCGCGGGATCGTGGCATAATACTTCGGCGGATCTGTATCTTTAAGATCTTCAAGATACGCAATCTTCGTCACACCATTTATAGTTACGTATGCTGTAATTTTACCCCACGCACCATAATCATAACATGAAACTGTAATTGACGCATCTTCTACTTGCGCTTGTGTGGCTGCCCAAGTCTTGGCAGGATTAATATTGAATCCTGTCTGGGCATCAAGTTTTAGATCATAGCCACTTTCCGCACCGGCATTGCAGCAATAACCAGGCCAATTAGTAATGGTTGAAAATTCGAAGTTAATCACCCCTTCAGTGCCTGAGGGATGCAGAGTTGCCGTAATAGTTGTCGTACCGGCCTGCCCTTCCTTGCCGGTAGGCAACCAGCTCTCAGCGCATTTGCTTATACTAATGCTCCAATCTACATTGAACGTTCCTCCAACATCCGGCGCCAATCTGTTTTTATGATCTCTATACTCCGGGCCATCGCTGTCCTGTACATGGACCACTAACGTATACTCGCCCGCCAATGGAAGCGAACTCTCTGGTATCGCAAACTGAAACTGGTGTACACCCCTATCTAATTGACTACCTGATAAGCTTAGTATGCCTACTGATATCTTGTTTGGATTATAAAGCCTCAGATCCCCCGCGCTTGCAGCCCTACCCTTGGTATCTGCAAGAGTGTATGTGACGCTGTAGTTCTCCTTATCGTCAGACGGATCATCCGGTGTTCCATTGTTATCATGGCTGACATAAGTTACACTCACTCCTGAGACAGTAAGATATGTACTGCGATATGTTGTAGAATCATTGCCATGCGATATCGTAGCCTCGCATGTGTATAGCTCTTTTGAGCTTTGGGCACCCGTAAGATTGAAAGTACACCCAGTGGCGCCAGGCGTGCCTTGTACGGATGTTGTTGCAGCTGTTCTGTCTGAGACCACATTCGGCGCTGACAGCGACGCCGTTTTCGCGGGCGTATCACCATCAGTATAGCTGGCAGAAACGGTTGTGCTGGTCGTACCGCCAGGCCACGACACTAGATCTGGACTGACTGAGGTTATTACCAGATTGTTGACAGTGGCAGTGCCCGGGTCCGTCGCGATAACTATAGGATTATGGGGATCAATGATGTTTCTCCATATCACCTTAGTAGCGTAATTGCCATTGTGGGTAACTGGATTAGTAGTATTGTGATCACCATCACAGGTGTTCCAGTTGAACTTTGCAACCCAGTATCCATTCTCCGCATACGGCGTCACAGTATAGCGAGATATCTCGGTCGTCGTATGGGCGCCCGTAATCTCCTGTGTTATCAACTCTGCGGAAAGTATGCAAGGGCCTCCGCCCGTGATCTGGATTTTGGATGTTATGATTATCGTGCCAGCCGATCCACTTGCTTCGCAAAGCATTAGTGGTATACTAAGTTCTCCGCCGCCATTGTACGCAAACATGGTGGCACCACCGACTGCTGAACTGGAACGCGAACTCTTGCTGTATTCAATATCGACACCGTACAGCTTGTCCTTTTTCCACTTGATCGGCACTACATATGCAGTGCCGGGCTTCCCTGCAATATCCAGCACCAACTCGCCGTCTATGTAGACTTTTGCCGGTGCATCTGAGCACACTGCCAGCTGTGTGTCGTCCGAGTACGGAGTGAATCCTCCTCCAAACTTCTCGCTAAACGGAACTGCTACCGGAACATTCGAATACTTTGTGCAGCTTCCGGTGGCCTCTCTCGAAGCCTCTTCCTTCACGTCCGCAAGAGATGCATCCGCCATGTTCGTGAAGGCTTCTACCAGTCCAGCACCATCTCTTGCTGCAGTTGCGGCTTTTGTATTAAAGCCAACTCCAGGTATCCACGACTTAGCACCTGCGAGGCTGCTCTTATCGCTTATCTGTTTAAGATAGGAAGCAGCTTCACTCTTCTTACCCTGCTTGATGAGCGCTGATGCCATCTTCACTCTTATTGCATCCGCACTGTTGCCGGTAGAGTTATACCTCAGCCACATCTTGCCGGTACTCACTACCTTGCCTGACTGGCCGGACTTCTCGTAGATGGCAACCGCTTTTGTAAGTATAGCCTCTTTGCTTAGGCATTCCCAATTCGCAGATAGCCCAAGAGCCTGTTTAGGGATAAGATACCTATCGCAGATATTCGCTGCGGTAGAGCCGTTATTGAGATTCCTGTCCGATGCTGCAAGTGCCACTGCAAGGGCGATACCCAGCCCTCGCCGTTTATCCTCGATATCCCGGCTTAAAATCAGCCGATCAGCCTCACTGAGATGCTGTTTCATTGTAAGATTAAATAATGCCTTATTATTGCCTATTATACGATATTGCTTTGCACAAGACCATTGGTTTAACTTGTCTTTCGGTATAGGTATTATCGGAACTCTACCTAGACTCGGTGCTGATGGCGTCATAAGCGCTCTGCCTAGACTTGGGGCTGATGCAGCCATAACCGCGCTGCAAGCACACATCAGGGTCACGAGCACCAGCATCCAGACCACGATTGGTCTCGTAAATAATGACTTGCCTACCATTCATGCTCCTCTTTTAATGTATTGATATGTTCGGCGCATTCTGCATAGGTGGCATATAACATAGCGATTAACTACACTATACAGACCACTCCTGAGCAAAATATGCTGCCAAGCAAGTGCTAGTATAAGCTATATCACTTACGAATTCAATCTCTTTAGTTGACATGATTGTGAATTCATTTAAGTCTTTCGTTCATAATCTGTTTCTTATTGTCTGCTGTAAGTGTCTTGATGGTTGAATTGTTTCCTATTACCTATTCTCATCCATCCACCGTTGTCTTGCGAACCATCACCTCGGTTCTCTTACGCTTACCGTCCTTCACCTGGATCTCTACGTTTATCGCCCCGTACTGAATCCCAGCTGCCTGCACCAGCATATCGACCGCCTTCTCTTCAAGCGGTTCCAGCTTCTGTATTCCCTGCACATGCCCCCAGTTCTATCCGTATACAATGAATATTCTCCTAACGGCCAACTCGGCAACATGAACGCCGGTGATTCAAGCCTCACATAGAAGCCTTCCTCCCTCAGCATCTCCGCCTCGATAATCCCTGCTCCTCGAACGCCTGCATTTGTCGATGACTCCTCCCAGCCAGGCGATTGGGCTTCGTAGTTTATCGGGGTTGTGGTTCTGTACGTTCATGTAGTCCTTTCAGCTATGGCAACAAAAAAGGGGCGTGCCTCCTCCAACTCGATTTCTCGAATCAGAAGAAACACGCCCCTCGGCATCGCCAGTTCAAAGAGAGCGGTTGGTATTTAATTATTTACATATTATACCATATACTGGCATGCTCATCTAACACTTTTCTGGATTCCACCAGACTTGATTATTCACATAAAAGCCCATGTTATTTTTCTTACTTACCATGCGAACTGCAAATAAAAAGAGGCGTGCCTCCCCGACTCGATTTCTCGAATCAGAAGAAACACGCCCAAATATTACCATCACCACAGAAAGGGATTTACCCTCCTACTAAAGTACGTGAGACAGTACGCAAAAACAAATCAAAAACTATGATCTAGCTACCACAAGTTTGGCCGATTAGTGAGACTTCTCCGGAACTGAACTTTATCCTGTATTCTCATCCATTCACGTGCAACATTTAACTCTTCTTCTGAATACGATAATGCTGAGCTATATTTAACTGGAAAATCTTCTATTGTCAAAGAAAGCGCATGTGCCGCATACTGGTTACATGGAGTTCCTGGGAATGATTTATCTACAGCAGGAAGCCTAGTATAATTATCCAAATAATCCACGAGAATTGGCACTACTTCCTGTTGCCTGGTATACATTAAATCATTAAGAAGTACACCCATTTTCCGACTAATATTTTGTTCCAATTTGAACGCTTTTATACAAAAAGCTATATCTTCTTTACATCCCATCCTTGCCAATGCGAGATGAGCGAACCACGCAGTACCTGTTGTAATCTCCCCATATTCATCTTTATTGCCTGCAATCTTTTGCAATCTTCCGATTTGATCTTTAAGTTCCGCCGTACCACAGAGTGCAATAAACCGTACACTTGGGCTCTCGGAAGCCATTAGCTTTCTAATAACCTGCCTCGCTTCTTCATTAAAGTCTTCCGGAGCAAAACACAACAAGAATTCGCTGATGCTTTGCCATATGAGCGGATCCTTATCTAAGCAAGCATTTGTTAGTCGTGCTACGACTTCCTGTCGTATGCGTAAATCTGAACTTTTTCGCCCAATATCCCACCCAATAGCGTATGCATGCCACCTTACATTAACGTTAGCACTAGATTCATATTGTTTCAACTCCGCTAGAACTAATTCCGGATTCTCAGCGATTATATCCTCAGTTTTAGTGGAAACCACACCATTACTAGCTACCTCAGACATTCGATGAGATATTAGCTCCGAAACATTGCCTGCATGGGCGATAGATAGCGCAGCAGCAAAACATACTATCGCAGCTATGAATGTTAACATCTTCTTTACTGACATGTTTATCCCTCCAAGTATTGTTAATAGTTATCCGTTTGTATAGCCTGCCATTGCCAGATGAAAAGTCGCCACTTTGTTTGAGCGCCTTGCGTCATAATATTCTCTAGTACATATTCCCCTAAATAATTACGGGGATTGTCATCAAGGCCGAATACGGAGTGCCCAAGCTCGTGTGCTGTCGTAGTTGGAATACTCGGGCTTGTATTACCGAACACAATTGATCTTTTGCTCCACAAACCTGATACTCCAAAGGCATCTACTTGAGCCGGATTGTTTACAAAAAAGACATTCGCATCAAAGGAATTATCTTCGCATCGACTATATAGAGCATTCATTTCGTTAATATCGAATTTACTATTTCTGTTAAGATCAAAATTTACCGTCATTGCTGGAAGGCGTTCGACAATCCAACAACATACAGCTTGGTTATATACATGATTGTTAAGATAATCACGAATCGCTTCCTCACTGCCATCTGTACTTTGATAGCTGGTTGCTGTAGCTGTTGAAGATTCGCAGATACCGTCAGCACCGGTATCTACACTTTCTCCATCGATGCTGTCATCACCCACTGGTACTGTATCTCGCAAAGCATTAGTACCAGGTGCAATGCAAATCTCGTTTGGCGCACCTTTGTCTTTGACAACCACCTGTCCATCATCACCCGACGCAGTCGTGTTGCAGATGCCATTAGCACCAGTGTCGATAGCGGGCTGATTCGGCGCACCATTTCCAACCCCTATTACCTGAACATCGTCTCCAGCCGCCGTGGTATTGCATATACCGTTAGCACCTGTAGTAATCGCCTGTCCAGCTTGCGCATCATCGCCTAACGGCGAAGTATCTAGTATGCCATTTGTTCCTGCAGTAATTGCCATACTATTCGGTTTACCCTGATTTTGCGGGATGAGCTGTACATCATCACCAGATACGCCTGTATTGCAGATTCCGTTCGCACCTGTGCTTACACAATCGCATCCAGGTTTGCCACTGCCTACTGCTACCGCTTGCATATCATCGTTTCCTTGATGCACAAGCCTGATAGCAACTCTTTTAATCAACGTGTGGTATACAAATGCGCACATACTGCCTGCTGTATATCCATTGACACTCGAAACATTGCCCTGGATAAATGAATACCCTTTTGATCCTCCAGTCACTCCTGCTAATGTTAGCGTATATGGAGATCCAGTCGCCGGACCTGCAGGCACGGTGACTTTTGATGTATCTGAACTTTTAAAATATACGTTTGTTGCGGCAGAACTTGGGTCAATTTCGGCTATTACATTATCATTATCTCCAATTCTAACAGATTTCCAACGTTGAGTGGCGCTTGTATATGCATCGAATCCGTACTTCTGATTTATATCCTCTACGAATGTCACTTTTGGTCTCTGAAAGGTCCCACCAACTTCCTGCGCCCATTTGCTCTGATGATCCCTATACTCTACTGAATCGCCATCTTTCACATGCACGACATAGGTGTATTCACCAGCCGTTTGAAGCGAACTATCAGGAATTGAAACCTGTATATTGTGTCCACTTGTACCCAATTCGCTGCCTGTAAGAGTTCGAGTGCTTACCAATGACTCATTTGGATTATAAAGCCTTAGTTCGCCCTCGCTTGCAGACCTGCCCTTGGTATCCGCAAGTGTGTATGAGACTGTGTAGTTCTCCTTATCGTCAGATGGATCATTCGGTGTTCCGTTGTCGTCATGGCTAACGTAACTTACGCTCACTCCTGAGACAGCAAGATACGCACTGCGATATGTCGTAGAATCATTGTCGTGCGATACCGTAGCCTGGCATGTGTAGAGCTCTTTCGAGTTTTGGGCGCCCGTAAGGTTGAAACTGCAGCTGGTGCCGCTAGGCGTGCCTTGTGCCGATGTAGAGGCTGAGTTTCTACCGGAGACCACATTCGGCGCTGAGAGCAACGCAGTTTTCGCGGGCGTATCACCATCAGTATAGTTGGCAGTTACGGATGTGCTGGTCGTACCTCCAGGCCACGAAACTAGATCAGGACTAACTGATGTAATTACCAGATTGTTGACAGTGGCAGTGCCCGGGTCCGTCAAGATAACTATAGGATTATGGGGATCAATGATGTTTCTCCATATCACGTTAGTAGTGTAATTGCCATTGTGGGTAACTGGATTAGTAGTATTGTGATCACCATCACAGGTGTTCCAGTTGAACTTTGCAACCCAGTATCCATTCTCCGCATACGGCGTCACAGTATCGCGAGATACCTCGGTCGTCGTGTGGGCATCCGTAATCTCCTGTGTTATCAACTCTGCGGAAAGTATGCAAGGGCCTCCGCCCGTGATCTGGATTTTGGATGTTATGGTTATCGTGCCAGCCGATCCACTTGCTTCGCAAAGCATTAGGGGTACGCTAAGTTCACCGCCGCCGTTGTACGCAAACATGGTGGCTCCACCGACTGCTGAGCCGGTTCGCGAACTCTTGCTGTACTCGATGTCGATGCCGTACAGCTTGTCCATTTTCCACTTGATCGGCACTACATATGCAGTGCCGGGCTTCCCTGCAACATTCAACACCAACTCGCCGTCTACGTAGACCTTCGCCGGTGCGTCCGAGCACACTGCCAGCTGACTATCGTTCGAGTACGGAGTGAATCCTCCGCCAAACTTCTCGCTAAACGGAACTGCTACCGGGACATTCGAATACTTTGTGCAGCTTCCGGTGGCCTCTCTCGAAGCCTCTTCCTGTATATCTGCTAAAGAAGCATCCGCCATGTTGGTGAATGCTTCAACCAGTCCTGCACCATCTCTTGCTGCAATTGCGGCTTTTGTATTAACGCCAACTGCAGGTATCCAGGTCTTGGCACCTGCAAGACTGCTCGTATCGCTTATCTCCTTTAGATATGAAGCAGCTTCAGTCCGTTTACCCTGCTTGATGAGCGCTGATGCCATCTTCACTCTTATTGCATCCGCACTGTTGCCGGTAGAGTTATACCTCAGCCACATCTTGCCGGTGCTCACTACCTTGCCTGACTGACCGGCCTTCTCATAGATGGCAACCGCTTTTGTAAGTATAGACTCTTTGCTTAGGCATTCCCAATTCGCAGATAGCCCAAGTGCCTGTTTAGGGATAAGATACCTATCGCAGATATTCGCTGCGGTAGCGCCGTTATTTAGATTTGTGTCCGATGCTGCAAGTGCCACTGCAAGGGCGATACCCAGTCCCCGCCGTTTATCCTTGATATCCTGGCTTAAAAGCAGCCTGTCAGCCTCACTGAGATGCTGTTTCATTGTAAGATTAAATAATGCCTTATTATTGCCTATTATACGATATTGCTTTGCACAAGACCACTGGTCTAACTTGTCTTTCGGTATAGGTATTATCGGAACTCTACCTAGACTCGGTGCTGATGGCGCCATAACCGCTCTGCCTAGACTTGGGGCTGATGCAGCCATAACCGCGCTGCAAGCACACATCAGGGTCACGAGCGCCAGCATCCAGACCACGATTGGTCTCGTAAATAATGACTTGCTTACCATTCATGCTCCTCTGTTAATGTATTGATCTGTTCGGCGCATTATGCATAGGTGGCATATAACATAGCGATTAACTACACTATACAGACCACTCCTAAATAAAATATGCTGCCAAGCAAGTGCTAGTATAAGCTATATCACTTACGAATTCAACCTCTTTAGTTGACATGATTGTGAATTCACTTAAATCTTTTGTTCATAATCTGTTTCTTATTGTCTGCTGTAAATTCCTTGCAGACTAAATCGGCTGTTTCATCCATCCACCGTTGTCTTTCGAACCATCACCTCGGTTCTCTTACGCTTACCATCCTTAACCTGGATCTCTACGTTTATCGCCCCGTACTGAATCCCAGCTGCCTGCACCAGCATATCGACCGCCTTCTCTTCAAGCGGCTCCAGCTTCTGTATTCCCTGCATCATTCCCCCAGTTCTATCCGTACACAATTTCTTTTACCTTAATCCCAAAGAAAGCTTCCATCAGCTTGATTCGAATATGATAATCCCTCGCCGTCTTCGTTGCCCTGGACTTGACCTCCTCGACGACCGCCTGGCCGGTAGAGAGATCCACGTACCGGAAATCCGGGGTATACTCGCAGATCTTCACGCCACCAAGCTCAAACACGTACGGATCCTTGACCTTCTCCAATTCGGCGATCTCGCCGGACATCTCAAGTAGCCTCAAGGTTTCATACCGGTCCAGCTCAGACGCCGAATCGAACACAACGCCGTATTTTTCGACCTTCTTGTACCGATACCGCCCCGTACCGGGCTTCTTGCCAGCCTTCGACACTGCCTTCTCCCACTTGGACAGACATCGTTTCATAACCTTGCAGTCGCGCTTCATATCGACTGAACATATGTCCATGTCGAACTGGCCATAGCAGTCTGGCCTCATGACTTATCCCCATTCCGTTTCAGTATCCCTAGGATGCTCTCCTGGCTCTCCGCTTCCGATCTCTCCGCCCGGGCGCGTTCGGCCGAGGTCGGTTCATCAGCTTTGTCCGTGCGCTTCGGTATTCTCCAGCTAACCCAATAGGTGCCTTTGCGGGAAACCGCCGTCTCATTGAATTTCTGCAGTTCAGACGAATCGGAGAATATTCTCCTGACGGCCGACTCCGGCAGTGTGAACGCCGGTGATTCAAGCCTTACGTAGAAACCTTCCTCCCTCAGCATCTCAGCCTCGATGATCCCTAGCGGAAGGAGCATCGCATACAGCCCCTGCTCCTCGAATGCCTGCATTTGTCGGATGAGCCCGGGCAAACATTCCTCGCGGAATAGTTGCAGTGCCTGCGCCCGGTTCATGGTCGATCCGATGTAAAGCTTTTCAGCCTCGTTCAGCACACGCGTTTCATCTGTCATGAGCGCAATCCCAATCGCCGCTGCATTGTATGAACTATGCGCCGGCGGCGATCCAAATCCCGCCTGTACAGGGAATTAGCAATTACCAAGAAGATCAGCCCCGCCAATATAACCGAACCAAGTATCCACCAAATCATTCTGTTCCCCCTTTCGCTTTCCTCTGACCCCTGAGGTGCGACCGGTAATCGATCGCTTCCTTGGGGATGCTTCTCCAGTCGCAAAGCTGCTCGAGCCTGCTTCTGATCCGATTACGGCTAAGGTCGGCACCCGCCCAGTCGAACGGGTTCTCGTTCATGCTCACGCACGTAGCCTTCCCCTGCCGAGCGGTGAGTAATATAAAAAGCCGTTCCATCGCCCACTCGGTGCTCTTGCAAGCCGCGATATCGTTCAGTACCAGGAGCGGCACACGCTTCAAGTCTTCGAAGTAGTCGTAGTCCTTCGGCTCGTCCTTGCGAGTTCTGAACGGTCGAAGCCGCTCCATCATCACAGGCACCTCGACAGAGATCGCCGGGATCAGGAGTTTCAGCGAGACGTGATTCGCAATTGAGTTCAGAAGGTGACTCTTGCCGGTGCCGTTCTGCCAACCTACCAGGAGTAATCCTCTGTCTTCGTGCTTCTGAAAGTTCCAGCAGTACTTGTAGCAAAGGTCGTAAATTTCATTCATCGCCGGATTATCCTCGTACCGCCAGGCATCGAAGGTTTGGCGCTGAAACTCCGGCTCGTTCATCTGCCAGCGGCCGCGTATCTCATCGACCACATACCGAGCCCTGAACCGGGATGCACTTCTCTCGCGCTCTTTGCGAGCTTCACGCTTGCAGGCACATTCTCGGGGCATAGGCCCTCGGAACTGGCCTGGATTAAACGGATCAGGCAGCAGGAAAGTCAGATCTTCTCCGCATACCGGGCATACTGCGTCAGATTCTGGAATCGTCTGCAGGGTCAGTGCCTGTTCGTTTGGCATAGTTTTGCGCTCCTTTCTGGTGATGTAACCTCAGCCCGTCGAACGAGCTGTAAAACGTTTGTATATCCCATCCATGGTTCGAGAAGTACGGCCGGCTATCCGAGAGGTACGTCTCATAAACTTCCATCACAAACTCCGGTCCATGCTTATTAAGCAACCTTGCGAGGATCCCTCGATCTTTTTTCTCTGACTGCGTTGGACAGGCGCCGAATCGATCGCGCCACAGCTGATGGCACTTCTGCAGTATCTGCTGCTGGGGTGGCGATCCATCCCTGATCGGTTTGCAAAGCGTGCATACTCTAGCTTTAGCTGGAGTATGTTCTTCTTTATCCCTGGTATATTCTTTGAGTTCAGTTTCTGAACGTTCATTTTCTGAACTTTGAGAATCCAATAGTTCACTTTCTGAACTATGAGCATCTTCTGAAAGTTCAGTTTCCGAACTTTGAACTTCTGGAAGTTCATTTTCTGAACTATCAGGCTGCGGAAGTTCACTTTCTGAACTTTGGGCTTCTGGAAGTTCATTTTCTGAACTTTGAGAAGAGCCCATCTGTAGATAGTCGGTCGTAATACGGTAGAATGTGGATGTATGCTGCCGGCGCACGCTCTCTATCCATTTCATGCTCTCCAGGCTGTCGAGGGCTCCACAGATTACCGACCGTGAATACCCTGTGAGCCTCATCAGAGTATCGATCGATGGCCATGCTCCATCACCATCCCAATGGCAGGCTATGGCGATCAATACACTAAGCTTGGCTCCTTTAAGGTTACAAAGCTCAGTCCTCATTCCAACCATCAATCTTACGTATATGCCTTGATCGGCCATATTCACTCCTATTCGTCAGCAAGCTGACAGCCGCAAAGCTGCTCAAGACGTCTGATCAGCCGCTTACGTGCCCTGCGACGCCGTGCTGACGCAGACAGCCCCCAAAGAAGCAGCCCCGTTGCAACCACCCAACCGAGTATCCACCAGATCATTTAGTGCTCCTTTGCTGATTTAGAGGGAGCCCCGTGGGTTTGCAGCCAGACCTTTTGGTCTTATCTCGCGAGGCTCCCCTTTTCCCTCTGCGCACGCTTAGGGAAACTTGACCATCCGCCTTGCCCTAGGCACCCGCAAATGCGAGTGATCGGATGGTTCAATCCCAGTCGTTTATCTTGTCGAGGTAGTTCTGCGCCTGGCGATCGCGCTTCACGTCGTATGGATCGCCGCTGGTTTCAGGAGGGCAGAGTATACCGCCGCAATCGAAGCAGTAGACTCTGCCTGCCCTGTGCAAACGAATACGCGAAGTATCGATCTCTTTGTTGCATCTGTCGCAGATCATTGTTCAAAATTCCTTTTCAGTGAGCAGCGCTTGCCAGGAGTATTGCATTCCTGACTATCGAAAATATGATGAGACAAACAAACCCGACTGTGACGGCCATGCAAAGTCCCCTGCTCCCGCGTTCCGTGAGCAGGTAATCAGCGAGCGATTGAATATGCTTCATGTCAAAATCTTCCTTTCGGATCGAAGTGAGCGAAACCTCGACGTGCATCCTGTTCGGTGCCCTGCAGGCGGTGCTTTTCCATATCTGACATCGTATCCTGAACCGGGAGCATTTCCACCCCAGCGGCCTTACAAGCGCATGGCAGGCATTTGTCATCCGGTGCCGGGTCTCCGGCAGTCAGACGGGCACCACAGACGGCGCACGATCGATTCTTAACCCTAGTGGAGTCCATGTCTGCCCGCCATGATTACCCAGACCAACACGCCAAGGATGAGTACCACCGTCGCCAGACAACCACCGGCCCAGATCATGATGCCTTTTTCAAGTTCCGCCAAATTCTCAGGCTGGTCCGTATCGATATCGTCCATGTCTACGTCGACCGGCGTGCAGGTAATGGTCCTTATCGGCTTATTCATCGCTTCAAGCCCATCTGCGCCAATTGATTCTGCGCCTGTTCTGCCTGAGCGCGCAGCAGTCGGCAAGCGATTCTGTCGGCTAAATCGTCCAAATCGATATCGAGCGGAACGGTCATGGCGGCGTGTCCGTACTTTAGATAACGCTCGAACAATTCCCGCGGTATCACCTTGCGTGATTGGCCAATCTGAATGAATGGAATAACTTTTCGGTTCATTCCCTCGTAAACTGTTGCTGGCGCGCACCCAAGACGGCGTGCTGCCTCTGCTATGCTGATGGTATCCGCTGAATTACGGATAATTTTACCGTTCGTTTTTGTCATGTCTTCGCCCCCATTAATTCCGCGCGGAATGAACCAGATCAACACCGCGCAAATGAAAAAACACCTGCTATTCAGCGAGATCGCTGATCTTCTCTGAAGGGTCCACCAGCTCAGGTCTGAAGAACATGCCGAACATCCGAAGCGTCCTGTAAAAATAGTTGTAGCTAACTCCAAGCTCGGTTGCTATGGTCTCGACCTTCTTATCCTGTTTTAGTTGCCGTCTGACGTAGACCTTAAGTTCGTCTTTAGGCATGTTTAACTTGCGCCCACTAGGCAATACTCTCACCTCGATTATATTATCACGACGTTGTAATATTTTAGTGTATTGGTATATTATCACGGCGTTGTAATATTGTCAAGACTTTTGGCAAAATCATTGCATTGGTTTAGTCTGCGTGTTATTATCACAACGTGAGGGTAATAATACTTGTCTCTGCTACAAATGGAGGTGCTAAATGCCAGATGTTAGGAAATTCGGCGATGAAGTCGTGAAAGCTATGGGCGATCGCTCTCAACGAGACATAATGGAAGCTATGAATTTATGCGGCGTACGTGTTTCCCAAGGCACTATTTCAAATATGAGACACGGCCGTATTCCAGATAGTATGTCTGTTGTCAGGGCCTTTGCCGAGGCTGTCAACCAAGATCCCGATGACTGGGAACTAAAAGCCCGCCTCTACTCCACTGAAGTCCATATGCGTGATATGCACAATATCTCAGAGGAATCGCTCAGGCAGATACTGTCCGATATAGCCAAAGAAGAAGAAAAGCACCGCAAGGGTATCAAACACTAACTGCAGGGGTGAAAATGAGAGAGTTGTTATTGGAAGCTGAATCTGAAGCGAAACGTGTATTGATAGATTTACAGCTTAAGCCACCGATAGACATTCGAATGATAGCAGAATATTTGGGAGTAGAGTATCACGAGAAACCATATAAGAGAGATGTAGATGGGTATTATTTCAGGACAATGGACGGTATCCCTCATGCAGTGATCAACAGTCACCCTGGTAAACCGGCAGGCCGCAAACGTTTCACAGCTGGGCATGAACTGTATCATCACCTCAAGTCGCTAGAATCCACGTCCCCCACTATCTACTACATGGATTCCATCCGCACAAAAACAGATCCGCTCGAACGGGCTTGTGACAAGTTTGCTGCTTGCCTTATCATGCCGGATGAAGCAGTAGTAGAATTATGGGATAGCATAAATGGCGGAAAGACACAGAGACTGGCCGCAATAGCAGATATGTTTAGAGTGACAACAGTAGCCATGCGCGTTCGTTTGGCAGAGACCGGAATCCTGCCAGCATTTAAAGTCGGCAGCTTTTACAGATGAGGGCTAGGTTAATGGAAGCAAGCATATGTATGATAGAAACTTCTCTTGTATTTAACGTCCAAAGCAGTGCCAACGAACCATATGAGGTAGTATTCGGAAGCAAAGGCAGATTCTTGGTATTTAGAAAACAACATATCCAATTTGAGGGTTATAAAAGAACTGACAGAAGAGGTATATTAGATGCCAAGTAAAAATCCATTCAAAATAGGTGATGTTTGGTATATCAGATATGACCTTCCGCGTGGCGCTGATGGGAAACGCAAACAGAAGAAAAAGGCTTGCCCTGGCATGAATGAAAAGCGTGCTAAGCAAGCACTGCGAGACATGCTTACGGCGATCCACAAAAATGAATACACCATTGATGATAATCAGACTGTTGGCGATTACATGCTGTCTTGGTTGGGTCAATGGAAGTCGCAAGTGGCGGTTACTACACTTGAAACATATGGGTATGCTGTGCACAAACAAATCATACCTTGTTTAGGAAATATACTACTAAATAACCTTAAACCGATTTCGATTCAGCAGATGTATGACAAATTGTTAGACCAGGGTCTATCTCCGAAAACAATTAAAAATGTTCATGGCGTTTTACATAAAGCGCTTGAGCAAGCGGTAAAAATGCAATTTATAACTAAAAATTCCGCTGCTGCTGTGAGCCCGCCACGTTATATCCGCAAAGAGGCAAACACATTACATAAACCTAACCTAGGCGAGTTTATTGAGGCTGTCGACAAGTCATCATTCAGAGTACCAATTCTAATCGCTCTTGCCACGGGAATGCGAAGAGGAGAAGTATTAGGATTGCGGTGGGATGATGTTGACTTTGATCGCAATATAATAATTGTGCGCCGTTCGATTGCGCAAATAACAGGCCAGGTACTTGAGAAAGAGACGAAGAATGGGAAACCGCGAGGAATACGATTTCCGAAATGCTTGAACCCGGTACTGGTTAAGCATATGCAGATCCAGATGGGTAAAGGCATCTACAGCCCTGAGGGGTGGATTTGTGCGCGAGAGGACGGGCGTGTACAAACGCCCAAAACATTTGGATGCGTATTCTACAAACTAAAGACGAAATATAATTTCGATTTTACCTTACACGGTTTACGGCATACTCAAGCATCAATGCTGGCTGATGCGCATATACCCACAAAGGTAATCTCGGAACGGCTTGGGCATGCAGATACTAACATTACAGATAACCTTTATATTCATCCCTATCCGCACTCGCAATCCGAAGCCGCGGAAATAATAAATACCCTGTTAAGTCCATATCTTGATGATCCAATTTTAGGCGATCCGACAGGTTTTTAGACAGTGTGTGTCAAAAACTGTGTCAAAACAGCATTTTAGGCACCATGTTGAGCATAAAAACTGGCTCCGAGGCTAGGGCTCGAACCTAGATACCGGGCTCCAAAGGCCCGTGTCCTGCCATTGGACGACCTCGGAAACAGACCCTTATTATAGCCGAAAACAATACTTCGGTCAAGTAATAAGCAAATACATGCGCAAAGATAAGAAACGGGGGGAATCCACAACAATAGATTCCCCCGTTTCGTTATTCAATAGATTGTACTATCGCAGCTATTTCAATTTACCGACTCTGGAAAGCACTTCATCGGCAAAATGCTTGATGTACCCGCTCACGAACTCCTGCGGATCCAGGTTCACATCCTTGATCAGAGGTGTAAGATCCATGGCGAAGTTCATGCCGGTAGTGACATCCGTGCCGTGCGAGGCGTAATACGTAGCATGCGCACGCCGTCTGCCTGCAGTCGCAAGATCGTACCGCTTGCCGCCACAGATCTGGGAATCAAAGACGCCCAGCAAGGCCATAGCAAGGTTTTCATGGGCCGCTACATCCAGCGGAATCTTGTCTTCGTCGTTCAACCAGTCGAGGTCGCGCCAGACTTCGCAGCCGTAGACTGCGGACGGACGGGCATCGGCAGGAAGCGCACGAATTGCCTTGATAACCTTCATCATGGTTCCGATATGTGTATCGTGCTTATCGGCCAGATTATGTGTGTATACCACTTCAGGTCGGGCAGCAAGAAGAATATTCTTGAGGTCCTCAACAGGGTCACCACTGTTAGGGTCCTTTACGGCGCTGCTTGGGTAATCCAGTAACGCCTGGAAGCTGTAGTCGCCCACAAACGCGGCCTTCTTCTGCTCAAGTTTGCGGAGGCTCTGCATCTCGTCATCTGTGTAGTTCGCGTACAGGTCATCACGAGGGCTTCCTGCACCATTGGTAACTACCACTCCTGCAAACCACTTATCCTTAACACCGAAACACTGCAGGATACCATGATAGGCCATGATCTCTATATCATCCTGATGTGCGCTGATGCCCATGTGTGTAGTGCGTGACAGCGCTTCCTCGATTGGCAAATTATCCGGCACAAACATCTCTGCGCCTGCATTTATTAATTTCATTGTATAACCTCCAGATTACTTAATTGCCGGTAGACTTGCGGCCGCAACGGCCTGTCCAACCCGTCTTGTTTTCTCATCGGGCAGATGCAGTTCGATGCCTTTGGCAAGTTCAGGGAACTCTGCAGCCAGGACTTCGCGAGCCTTGTCAAGCAGGATCGTTCCACCGCTACCGGATGTTACTCGACCGAGAATGAGCATATGTCGAATCTTGTAGAAATCGGCATAGTGAGCGACGGCATATCCGGCATAGCATCCTATCGTCTCCCAGATCTGCCGCGCGCCCTCATGTCCAGCCTCAAGGAGAGTCTGAACCGATTTCAGCTTTTCTGCCAGAGTAGCGGACTCATCCAACTTAATGCCTACTTCAGGGGCCAATCGGAATACAGCCTGCTGGGTTAGATACTGCACTCCACAGCCAATATCGCCCGACCACTCGTCGATTGCGGCATCAGGGCAATATTCTATCGGAGCGAACGCCAGTTCATTCAGCCAACCAGTGATGTTGCCTTCCTCGTTGACGTATCCGGCCGCCTCGCTCGAACCCATCGCAACCCCAAGCACTGCGTTGTCGTTCAGTGACATAGCGCCTGCAAGTGCAGTTACATCTCCATCATTCGCAACTTCGAGGGGTATTCCCCACTCCTTGCGAATATCAAGAAAAAGGTTCTTAATTTTAGTTTCAAACAGATCCTTGGGAACTCCTCTGAAAAGTGAAGCGGCCATAGGACGATTGTTGACAATGACGCCGGCCGAACTTCCGCCGATTGCATCAACTCGCGGCATATGAGATGCGGCAGATTTAAGTGCAGCCATTATCTGGTCATAGTGATACTGTGGATCGGACTGGTTTCTTGGATCCCAGACGACTTCTTCGCTGTAGACCGGCTCGCCATCGATAACTGCGGCAGCCTTGCGATCGCTCGCACCAAGGTCGAAACCGATTCTACAACCCTCCAGGTGCCGGCCGATAGGCATCGATGTCTCACGTTCAGCAGGCACGCTGTCGGCATCGGTAACGACAACCTCAAACGAACGCTCGCTGATCTTATCACCCATAAAATCCACATCGAATGCGCGTGCGCCCGATGCAGAATAGGTGGCCTTGATGTATTCGCCGATCTCACTTGGCCCACCGATCGTGACTTTCCATCCGCCCTTCTGCCAAAGCAGCATCTTGACGATGCGCTCCACATATGGCAGGTTCAAATCAGCCATTGAATGGCCGCTGGGAAAAACCATTGTCTCATAAACCGAGCTTGTAGAGTCGCTTCTCTCAAGGCCGATCACGAGACGAACACCCTGTCCAGAGTCGGTCACCAATTCTCTGAATGCTTTATTTGCCAACACAGCCGGCCGAAAATCTGTATCGAGCGGCGGCAGCATTTTTGGCGTGGCCAGTTCGGCCAGTTTGGCGAGTAGTTTGTTTTCCATAATTCCCCTTTCGATTGTACCGAGTTCTTGCGTTATAGTAAATAATGCACAATATCATAGATAGCAGCAGCTTGTACTGTGTGCGCCGACTACTAAACATAGCATATATTTACGGAGGAAGATTGTCAATGGTTTTTGCGATAATGCGGAAGCGTTTCCGCACAAAAATAAAAAAAAACGTTTTTTCGATATGATTACAGCCGCTTTATGCTTCGAACCAGTACATTGTTGTCGCAAAACAAAGGGCCGTGCCACACAGGTGACTCGACCCTTTGCCTATATGAATGGCATCAAAGCCATAATTTGTATACGCAGAACTTAACGACCAGGCATCATGGGCATGCCGGATGCAGGCTGCTGCTGCTGTTTGTTGTCTGCAAGCCACTTCGATTCTTTTGCGATAAGGCTTGCAACTTTTGGCCCACCATTCTTGATGCTCTTATACAGCCCCAGTACCTGTGTCTGAGTTTGATAGTCGTCATAGGCATTGTCTGTTACTATGGACAGATTCTCCAAAGCCTTATCGTTCTCACCATCGGCAATTAAGATACTGGCAAGCATCATTCGAAGGTCATTCGACTCACTGTTACCCAGCGCGCTCTGCAGTGCGGTTTTTTCCTCAGCCTTGTACTTGGCCTGATCTTCCTTGCTCAACTGCACCAATCCTGGCGAGCGGAGTAACTCGTACAGGTACGCTATTGAAGAGTATGAGCGGCCCATGCTCGAAGTATCCTGTCCCGCACCCAACGCTGCACGTTGGAACTCTTCGATGGTAGCCAGTACCTTCGCCTTGCGGTCTGCCGGGCTGGTTATATCCGGTGAGTTGAGATCCTTAAGCATTGAATAGGCCTTCAACTCCGGATTCAATATTTCTATCTTTGCGGACTTTCGCAAGTTCTCAAAGTACTTATTCTGAAGTTCATATTTCTTCTGGCCCATGTACTGATCTATGTACATCTTGCGCTTCTTGGAATCGTTGTAATCAGCAGGCAAAGCATTCTTCTTTGCATTCAGCTTTACGATTACATATCCCTGAGCAGTCTTGATCGGATCGCTGAAATGGCCGATTTGCAGGGTGGAAAGTGCCGTATCCAACTCCGGCTCCATCATCCCTTTTCCGATGAACTGGCCAAATGTTCCACCTTTCGACTTGAGTGGATCCTCTGAATATTCCTTTGCCACAGTTGCGAAGTCTCCGCCATTATTCAGTTTAGACACAACTTCTTTGGCTCGAATCTCGGCCTGAACGGCAGATCGTGATGTGCTGCCAATGGTTATCCGGCTGATCTGAAATTGATCGAAGCTTGCACGAATTGCCGCGTCACTGTTATCTATACCACCAGTGATCTTTTCGCCCAGTTTCTGAACCGAAACCTGTTCTTCCACCTTATTGATATCTATGCCGTCGCGGATTTGCGACTTCAACTTGTCGATCGTTAGATCCTGTCGCTTCAGGACATTCTCAAAGAATTTGGGGTCCTTACCAGTATAGCCGGTCATTGCTTGCTGTTTGATCTGCTCAAGTTGCATATCTACGGCCTTGTCACGAGCGCTGTTCACGTCTCCGCGTGAGACTGTGATGCCCTCTTTTTTCGCGGCCTGCATGAGCAGCATCTGATCGACCATCGAGTCGAAGATGCGTCCACGAGTCTTCATCGCCTCGAAGGGGCTCAGCGTCTTGTCTTTTTCGATTTGTTTGAGTTGCGCTTCGACATTCTTTTCGAAAGAGGCACCATCCATTTTTTCGCCGTTAACACGAGCGATTACTCCACCAACGCCGCTATAATTATCCTTTTGATTATTCCGGCCAAGTCCCGAAAAGCCAAGGCCAACCATACCAGCGCTGACTGCTACAGCCAGAACAATGATTACCACTTTCGTCCATTTTTGCATGTTTTCACGCAAGCGAATAATTGACATCTATATCCTCCACCAGATTATTTATCTGTGAAACTACCGAATCTGAGCCGGCAAATTGGGCATATGCTGATCGTGACTTTCGTGGGGAAAATCGAGGTTCTCCAATAGAGCTGGACAAAACAACGAACTTCCTGACCGAGGTCCATGCCGACACACATTATCTTATGGCTTTCAGCCTGGTTTTGTCAAGTGTAACTCAACAGAACTTTCTAATTTGGTAACGCATCTTCTGAATCCCGTGTTGAAGCGAATCCGGGTTTGTGCTGGAGGTTATCAGTCAACTTTTTATGATGCTTACGTCTGTATATAAGGCATCAACTTATGTTGCGGACGATTGCCGGGAGGCGCGGTTCACACCCGGCACATTCCTGTTCGAGTTCCGATCCGTGTCGTCGGCTAATGACATTTACCGCGCATGGAGTGGCATTTCTCCCTGGATTTCATCCGATTATGCATCCACATACAACCGCCGATCAGTCCGAAGGCAGCGAGTACAATCCGCGTGACGTCCAGAATCGGTATCACCCTGGTCTGTTGATCCGTAACCTCTAGCACAGCCAGCGGGCGGACCGCGAATCCACCGCCACCGCCTCCACCAGAGCCTTCTTCCTGTGTACCTTCCCCATTTGGCCGTTTACCTTCGCCGCCGCCTGCACCACAGCCTCCTGCGACCAATGCTATGGGGATAATCGCGCGGTTATTCATAACTCGTGGCTCGCCGAATGCGGTATCGACGGTAGTTGCACCAACTATACGGTCGCTGATAGTGTTAATCATATCCTGTATGGTCATGTGAATAATCTCCTTCGTCGTATTCCGACTTCACCCAAAAGTGCGCAGTTTAACACTCACAATTGTGCCTACCCGATGCTGCAATATGGTAAACGGATTGGTGTTGGATGACGAAGGAGGATTAGTAGAGCCCTTCCAGCAGAACACTACGACCAAGAGGGATGACCTCGCAGTAGCCGGTGAGACTATCAAGGAAACATCGATTTTCGCATAGACCACCGGAGACATAGAGGATCTCCGGCTTCTGGGCAAAGTTGTAAACGTTGAAAGCTATTCCGTGCACGAAAGCAGCCAGGGCGCGCTCTGCCGAGTCGCCGTGGATTATCGCGTCGAATATCTTCTCAATCGCAAAGATTCCACACGTAACAGGGATTTTATCTATAGTCGAGCGAAGTCGCCCGAAATCTACGTCATAATACTTGCCCAGCAGTTCCAGTGTGAAGCCTGTACTCGCACCGCATGCCTGATTCCAATCCAGCTTGCGAACCTTTCGGCCCTGAAACCGCACGAACTTCGTGTCCCGGCTTCCAATATCGACAACGGTGAAGTCATCGTCAGCCACTAGCTTCAGGCTCCCCTGGGCAAGCGATACCAGCTCGTTTTCGTATTTATGCGTGCGGTCCTTGCCAAGGTGACCGGTGGCAACATCGAACTTGAGATTAGTATCCTTCAGTACATCCGACGTAGGGCACACCAGCGTCCTGCCGCTATCCAGATCTTTAATTTTGCTCCACGAGCTGCCGCAATCGGCGATCAGCATAGACATATCGATTTATCCCATACGAAGGAAAGCAACCACTTTAGCAATTACGCTGTTTGTGAGCATTCCATCGCAATCTATATATAATCCATTGTATTTTTCGGCGAGATAACGGGCGAGTGCCGTTTTCTGGCAGAAGGTCTGCGCGTAGAAAATAGTCGGTATGCCGGGGTCGACCTCAAGTTCCAACTCGATGTCCGCCGGTACGCCGGCCTCTACACACCTCAGCCATCCGAAGACGTGCGTTGAGTCAGGGAAGAGATCTAGAAGCCGCATGTCATGAGGCGGCACGCCCCAGAATCCATGAGTTGGTTTCGCATATGGGTAATCCACATCGTTTGGAATTCGCACGCTGTCCATAATGCGATTGACCTTGTCGAGGAGCGGCAGACCTGATGATGCAATTGAAATGTGCTGGGCCTCGCACTCCGAATTTCTGACCTCGATAACCGTAAAGCCCATGTCCTTCAATATCTGTGCGGCAAACCGGCCACCGTCGCATTTGTCTTCGCCGATAGGTGCGACAATCGCACGCAAGCTCTTTTTAAGGAGGATCGCATTATCTATAATATTGGTGATAATCTGGCAGTAAGCGTCCGGTACTATGCCGTTGACAGGCGCGTTCAGGCCTACATCGAGATCGATGAACTCGCTGAACGGATACGTCCGGCATGCCTTAGCCATTGCATGGCGAGGTGGGCAGCCCCAATAACCTATAAATTTCTGTTTAGCCATAATTCCCGACCGCAGTTTACCACATATGACGGCAAACAGTCCAGTTTGATCCTGTCTGCCGTTCACATTTCGCCATTCCAACCGCCATAGGCAACGCGGGCAAAACCAGATATAATGTACAGGAAAGATTTTTGGGATAAAGCTGCCCGGATGGTCCAGTGGCGCATAAGGTTATACCGATTTCTTATACAAATGATTTTATATTGGAAGGTTTAATGAAGAAAATTGAACTCTTGGCACCAGCCAAGGATTTGGAGTGCGGCATTGCCGCCATCAATTGTGGCGCAGATGCCGTCTACATCGGAGCTGCCTGTTTCGGCGCTCGCGAGGATGCCGGAAACGGTCTCGACGATCTTGAGACTATGGTCAACTATGCGCATAAGTACTGGGCAAAGGTATATGTGACCGTTAACACCATCCTTCGCGACGATGAGATTCCGCGCGCGCTGAAGCTCGTCCACCAGCTGTACAATATAGGGGCTGATGGTATCATATTACAGGACGTAGGACTGCTTGAATGCGGCATCCCCCCAATCCCTATAATAGCAAGCACGCAGATGCATAACAACACGCCGGAAAAAGTGACTTTTCTCGAACAGATAGGTATCAAGCGAGCGATTCTTCCGCGTGAGCTCAGTCTGGATGAAATCAAGAGGATCCGTGAGCGCACAAGTATCGAGCTGGAGTGTTTCATTCACGGCTCTCTATGCGTATCATACAGCGGTCAGTGCTATCTGAGTTATGCGCTTGGCAGGCGAAGCGGGAACAGGGGTGAATGCGCTCAGCCATGCAGGAAGCCGTACTCCCTCATCGATGGGAGCGGAAAGGCTCTGGCTCGCAATGCTCATCTGCTCTCGCTCAAAGACCTCAACCTCTCGGAACATCTCCCGGAGCTAATTCAAGCAGGGGTCACCTCTTTTAAGATAGAAGGCCGGCTGAAGGATAAGGCGTACGTATCCAATGTCGTCTCATACTACCGAGCAAAGCTTGATGAGATACTTGCCGACCAGGAGCTGTGTCGAAGCTCGTCCGGCGCAAGTGACGTCGATTTCATGCCGAACGTAGAGAAGACTTTCAATCGAGGGTACACCACCCATTTCCTTAACGGCAGAGGCGAGCCATCTGGATGCATAAACACTCCGAAGATGCTTGGCGAGACTATCGGCAAGGTGGTCGCAGTCTACGGTCGGAACGTTACCATAGACACGAAAGTCCCCATGCACTGCGGCGACGGCATCTGTTTTTTCGATCGCAGCGGTGAACTTCGAGGCACTGTCATAAACGGCGTAAACGAGCAGACCGTTATCCCGTACAAGCTGGATGGGCTTGCAGAGGATGTGCTCATATACCGCAATCACGATCACGAATTTCTGACGAAGCTGGACAACTGCCATGCAGAGCGCCGGATTGACGTCAAATTGACGCTCGGAGAGACATCAGATGGCTTTGTGCTACAAGCGGTCGATGAAGACGGCATACAGGCGGAATATCGGCTCCAGTGCGAGAAAACCCGGGCAGAAAAGCCTGAGCAGGCTCTCACCAATATCAGGAAGCAGCTGCTGAAATCCGGCAATACGGATTTTGCTTGTGTCGATGTCACCGTGGATCTACCCGAAGTCTACTTCATGCCCATATCTCAGCTGAACACTCTGAGGCGAAACGTGCTCGATGAGCTTGCATCCTCACGAGCGGCGAATCGGCCAAAGAGCGAAGGCAAGATCATCAAGAACGATATCCCCTATCCTGCCGAAGAGCTATCATATCTTGGAAATGTCCTGAACCGATACGCTGCAGCATTCTACCGCCGGCACGGGATAACGTCGATGGAGCATGCCGCAGAGACGGGGCTTGACCTTCATGGGCGCAAGGTGATGACCACCAGGCACTGCGTTAAACATCAACTGGGACTGTGCGCCAAATATGGAGGCAAGTCGATTGCTGTTCAATCGCTCGCACTCATAGATGGCGAAGGGCACAAACTCGACTTGCGATTCGACTGCGCGCGGTGTGAGATGGAAGTCTATCTGGGCAAATAAGCAGGCATTGAGGAGTACGCGACATGGTTAACAGCGGCGAAGGACAAGTTCTCTATACGGGAAAATATCTGCAGCTAATGCGGGCGAATACTTGGGAATATACCAGGCGAGTGAACATCAGCGGTATAGTCGGCATTGTGGCAGTCACTGACGAGGGTGAGCTGCTGTTTGTTGAACAGTACCGCCCACCGATGAATAAGCGAGTCATCGAATTGCCGGCAGGTTTGGCAGGAGATACCGCCGGAACTGAGCACGAAGACCTGGCAGCAGCCGCTCGCCGCGAATTAATCGAAGAGACAGGATACGATTCAGCGTCCATGACCTTTCTATGCGAAGGACCGCCGTCTGCAGGCACGACAACCGAGATCATCACCCTATTTCTGGCCGAGGGGTTATCGAAGGTCGGAAAAGGTGGCGGTGACGACACAGAGGATATCATAACCTACAAAGTCCCTCTGCGCGATGTTCAGTCATGGCTGGATGAAAAGCGTGCTCAAGGCGTACTGATCGATCTTCGTATCTTCACGGGACTGTATTTCCTTAAATGCACTTAAGGCGCAGAATAGTTCAACTATAAAATCGTCCGTGAAGGGGGGAGTCGTTCTACCGGGCAAGGAAAGGCGGCTCGGAGTGCAGAAGGATAAGCTCCTGAAGATTTGCCCCTATAAGAATGTTTGTGAATAGCGACAGTGTTCCAACAACCGTGCGAATAAATTCGCGGCAACAAAAGCACGAAGTCGGCCTACGCCGACTAGATGCAGGCACACCCTTCACGAATGCGTTGATCGCAGGCATAAAGCCTGCGGCTACATTATTGAATCCCTGAAGACGCCGCTGCCGAAGCCCGGTAGACATGTACCGTCCCTCAATATGCCTCGTGGGCTACTCGGGATAGGCGGCATCCCCCCTCGCCCGAAATCGGGAGAGAGCCTGCCCTGAGCGAAGTCGAATGGGGTTGGGGTGAGGGCTGAATCATCTGAAGATTCATCCACAAGAAAGCTTATAGTACCAAAGATTTAGTGTCCTGGTCCCCTCATGGAGGTAAGCCGATCTTTCCGCAGTAACAGTACCAGCGGCAGCGTGCACATGAAAACGATCGCGATTATCATAAACGCATCTTCGAACGAAAGGATTGCTGCCTGTCCCTGTACAACTCTATCAACGACGGCCAGTGCTTGCTGTTTCGCTACTATAAGCGATGATCCCTTTGCCATAAAACCTAATTTAAGTGTATTCAATCGCTCAATTGTTGCAGGGTTGTATAAACTGATGTGCTCCACCAGATTAGCCCGATGAAAAGCCTCCCGATGGTCAAGCAATGTTGATAGGTAGGCGATTCCTGCACTACCACCAAGTTGTCGAGCAAGATTATAAAGGCCCGTACCTGCGGGGACTTCCTTTGCCTTAAGTCCAAGCAAAGTTACCATTGTCAGCGGCATAAACAGGCACCCCATCGAGGCACCCCTCAACACCAGTGGCCAAAACAGCTGGTCAGGGCCTGTATCCAGCGTAATTCCACGAAGAATTAGCATAGAGGCTATGAAGCCTATCGCCCCAATGGCAACCATGTTGCGAGGCCTTACCTTGTTTATAAATCTACCGACGAACGGTACCACCAAGGCAGTGGCTATTCCTCCAGGGAATAATATCCATCCACTTTGAGCGGCGGAATAATGTCTGATCTGCTGAAGGAATACCGGTAGTATGAAGATACCCCCATAAAGCCCAAAGCCCAGCACCATGGCGAACAGTGCACCGGAACTGAATCCGATGTTCTTCAGAACGCGCAAATTGACCGCGGGATGTGGCGTCTTGAGCTCCCAGATTACAAATGATACGAGACCGATCACTGTGGCGCACATCAGATAGACAATCAGCGAGGAGTCAAACCACCCTTCGCGGTTGCCCTTCTCAAGCAGTGTCTGTAGAGCTCCGATACCTATGGCGAGCAAACCTATACCAATGAAATCCACAGAGGCATGCTTCGTCTGGTGTCTCGAGTCGCGAACGTACATGAATGTGAGGATAGTCGCCACTATGCCGATTGGGATATTGATGAAAAATACCCAGGGCCATGAAAAGTTATCGGTTATCCATCCACCAAGCGTCGGACCTACCGTCGGGCCGACCATGACGCCGATGCCGAAGATCCCCTGCACCATGCCAAGCTGATGCGGCGGGAAGATCTCGAGCAGGGTCGCCTGTGCGGTAGAGAGGAGCGCTGCGCCCCCTATGCCCTGAAGAATGCGGAAGAATACCAGCATGTTAAGTGTTCGAGCGGTGCCGCAGAAGAACGATGCCACCGTAAAGATGATCATGGAATATGCAAGATACCGCCGACGCCCGAAATGCGAAGAGAGCCATCCTGTGAGCGGCAGAACGATGACGTTCGCGATTATATATCCAGTCGACACCCAGCTTATCTGATCCAGCGTAGCCCCGAGGTTGCCCATCATATCAGGAATGGCAACATTGACGATACTGGTATCAAGAACTTCCAGAATTACGCCCAGCATGAGCGCTATCAGGATGGTTATTCGTACAGCCACCGAATACTCGGAATATTCTCCCGCCGGTTTAACTTTTACAGGTGATTCTGCTTCCATAGTTACCGCTTTCTAAACTCTGTTGGTATTCAATAATCAACGGACCTTTATGACTGCGGTAACCGACATACCGGCTATCAAGCGCTCCGAATTCGGCTGATCGTCATCGAGGAGGATCTTAACCGGTATTCGCTGAACCACCTTGACGAAGTTTCCGGTAGCATTATCAGGAGGCAACAGGGCAAATGTGGCTCCTGTTGCCGCAGATATACTGTCTACACGGCCGTGAAATTTCAAACCAGGCATACCATCAACCTCAATTTCAGCGCTCTCCCCCGGATGCATATGCGCCAATTGGGTCTCTTTGAAATTGGCTACAACCCAAATGCTGTGATTAGGTATAACAGCCATCAGCGGCGTGCCCGGCTGAACCAACGAGCCAACCTCTACCACCTTTTTGCTAACCAATCCGCTAACAGGAGCATAAATATGTGTGTAACCGAGCTGCAATTTGGCAGCCTTCAATGCGGCCTGCGCCTGCTCAACTTTGGCCTTAGCCTGTTCCTGTGCACTGCGACTAACTGCTACCTGACGCGGAGCTGTATTGGCCAGCGCCAACTGACCTGTAGCCTGCTGGTGTCTGGCTTGTGCCTGCAGAATGCTCTGCTGTACAGACTTCTTTTGAGCGCGCGCCTGCGCAACACCAGTGAGTGCTGCCGCCGACTGTGCCTTGGCCTGTTGAACGGAAGCATCCGCGGCATTCAACTGCTGCCGTGCAGCGCTCAGATCCGCTTTTCGCTGGGCAATAACGGCCTTGGCAGATTCCACCCCCTGGCGGGAGTTTTCCAGCTGTGCCTGCGCAGCATTTGCGTTCATAGTCGCCTGGTCTGCGGTCTGCTCGCTTACAGCCCCTTTTGCCAATAGCGATGTGTATCTACGCGCATCGTGAGATGCTTTATCATAATTTGCCTGACATACTCCAACTGTCGCCTGTGCTGCATGCAAGCCAGCCTCGGCGGTATCGAGCGACGCCTGCGATGAACCGATCGAATCACTGTATCGCTGCTTATTGGCGATGGCAACAGTCACCCCCGATTGTGCTGCATTCAGGCCTGCTATGGCGGTATCGACGGCTGCCGAACTGCGCTCCACGTCGGCCCGCGCACCGGTTATTCCACTCTTCGCAAGGTCTACAGCACCCTGGGCCTGCTCTGTTTGCGCACTGCCGGTTTCAGTGATAAGTGCGACGTTTACGCCCGCTCCCCTTGCCTGCGCGACCGCCGCATCCAGATTAGCCTTGGCTTGATCGACTCCCGCCTGAAATGTCGAATCATCGAGAACTACCAGCAGATCACCGGCTTTAACAACCTGATTGTCTTTCACCACCACGCGAGCAACGTTACCACTCACCTGCGGGGCAATTTGCACTACATCTGAAGTAAGCTGGGCATTATCAGTTGAAACATGGGACGAAGAAAAGGCCCAGTATCGTGCACCCAGTATAACTGCTGCAATTAGGACAACGGCAGCAAGGGCTATCATGGGTTTCTTTTGTCCTATTGATTTCTTAGTAAACACCTTTGATTTTATCCCTGATTTATTTGTTGAAGGGCTATTCCTCGCATGCGTAGTATTTTCTTTGGTTTGTTCTTCGTTATTCGGCATTTATTACCCCTTATATGCTAATAAAACTGTTTTGCGTGACCGGACTGGTCATCAACCGTCGAATTGGGTGGAAATCAGCAGATCATCAACCAAATCAGGGGTTGCTGATATACCGGCTTCCAGAAGTATGTGTAGAGCATTGATTACTATGTCCATCGACTCTGGTGAAAGTTGTTCCAAAGGCTTCATCAGGCTCTGCATAATCTTTTCTTTGCGCCTGTGCATCATTTGAGCGCCATGGGCCGTCAGTTGCAACCGTTTGATCCTGCGATCATCCGTTTCAGCCACACGCTCTACTAAATCCGCTCGCTCCAGACGGTCAGCGATCTGAGTTATGGCGCTGAGCGAAATTCCAAACTCCTTGCTTAGCGCAGACATGGTATGGGGACCATTTCGGAGGATGCCACATACCCTTAACTGTGCGACAGGCAGTTCCAGTGACGGATCATCTGCATCAAACAGAAAAAGTCGTCGCATGATTCTGGGCAGCATGGAGGAAATCAGCTCCGCCTGTTCAAGCAATTTATCGTTTTTCATAGTCTGCTCGCACTCCTCAAGAGATTTCGGGATCGCTATTGCCGGTCCCTGTGTTTGATTTCACATACTTAATATACATTAAGTGTTTATCCGTTGTCAACTGCCGCTCAATCGGCACCCGATAACAGGCAGCTATCGATATGCTGGTACTCGACACTCAGCTGTTTCTCGCGAACAAACCTAAACTGTAATGCAAATGCTTGTTTAGAACCCTGCCAAGGCTGGTATTTTCAAGTATATGAAAAAATTCCGAGGTGCAATATGGCGTCGGCTGAGCCATTGATCAATATCCCATCGAAAGGCAATGAAATCCTCGATAAGTTTGTGGCACTGGCCAACTCGAATGAGATCCTGGAGCAACTTTGGAGATGCGCTAATGTGAATGCTGTCGGCCGTTCGGGAATGAGCGATCACGGGCACGTGCACGTGCAGATTGCAGCCAACGCCGGATACAAGATTCTGCGTCTGTTAATGGATAGAGGGGTAACACCCAGCGTGGTCGCCGATCACGACCTGCGCAGAGACGATGCGGGCGTCATAGTGGTCGGCGCACTGCTGCTTCACGACATCGGAATGGCGGTGCAGCGAGAAAATCATGAGATCTACGGGGTGGCGCTTGCATGGGACATCCTAAAATCGCTGCTTACACCACTATACGATCCCGGTATCAGAACTATCATAAGTTCTGAAATCATGCATGCGATAATTGCACATCAGACGAACGAAAAATGCCTGACTATTGAGGCTGGCGCGGTGAAGGTGGCGGATGCTCTGGATATGACGCATGGCCGTTCACGAATTCCATTTGAGGCAGGGATGGTGAATATTCACTCCGTATCGGCGCTGGCAATCGAAAGCGTACGACTGAGCGCTGGTAAGGATAAGCCCGTTCATGTAGATATACTAATGGAGAACTATGCAGGGATATTCCAGCTTGATGACCTATTGCGGCCAAAGCTTTTGGCATCCAGCATAGCATCCTTCGTAGAAGTCTGCGCATCTATCTCCGGCGAACCGGGAAAAGACCTTGGAATAATTTACAGTCTGTAAGTATCTCAAGATATCGCAGCATACGAAAAAAGGCGTGAGTTAAATAACCCACGCCTTTTTGTATAATAGCAGAATTGCTACATAGTCAAACGCTGCATTAGTATTTGGGCGCAACTTTTGCCTTGGGCATCATTTTACCTTTAGGCATAACTTTAGCTTTAGGCGGCATCTTACACGTAGGCATCATCTTGGCTTTGGGCATCATTTTGCGGGTGGTGTACTTTTTACCCATCACTCGTTTGGCCGGAGCGGGTGTACACATCATTCGGCGCCCGGAAACGTACATATATTTGCGGCCCACCACCTTGCGAGTGGAACGGGTGCGCACCGTCCTTCGGGTCGTGACCATCTTGCGAGTTGTCGTCCGTTTGGACTTCATCTGCGGCGCAGCGCACGACGGACTCGGTGATTTGGACTGGGCATTTGCCCCCACAAATGGCACCGATGTCGCCGCCATGACTAACATCACTGCCAACGCGAAAACCCTTCGAATCGAACCAATACTCATGCAATTTCTCCTATCCAGATTTGCACTCGAAATAATTTCGAAGCACGGACACGATATACCCGATTTCAGCCACCTTTTAACACGTCGCCGCAATATTCGTTGGATTCGCGCAAAACACTGCCGGTCCGGTGTCTACTCCCTGCACAGGCTCTCAAAATCATTTATGAAACCCTGGAGCACCTGCATGCCTCCCTGCCAGAACGCTCGATCACGTATGTCGATCCCGACTCGGCCAAGCATCTCTGCAGGTGTCATCGATCCACCCACCTTAAGGAGTTCTATGTATTTTGCGGAGAATGCCTCCCCTTCCTTCTTGTACATTGCGTAAAGGGCCATGACAAGAAGTTCGCCGAACGTATAGGCGTAGACGTAGAATGGCGAACCGATGAAGTGTGAGACATACATCCACCAGAAACGATGCTCATCGCCGAGTTCGACTGAGCTGCCGAACATCTGCTGCTGGAGTTTTTGCCACAAGGCGCTAAACTGTTCTGTTGTCAATTCGCCGGTTTCACGTCGCTGCGTGTGAATCGCCTGCTCAAACCTGTACATTGCAGCCTGGCGGAAGATCGTGGCGAAAGCGCCCTCAATTTTCTCTGCATACAAGGCCAGCTTGTCATCACGGCTTGCCTCTGACTGCAACACCTCGAATACAAGCATTTCGCCAAACGTGCTCGCAAGTTCCGCGACAGGCAGCACGGGGGCGAAATTCATGTAGCTCTCATCCCTTGCCAGATAAGAGTGCACGCCATGACCCATCTCATGACCGAGGGTCATCACGTCATCCATACGATTCAGATAGTTAGTGAATATATAGGGGTGCAAATCCGGCGTTACGAATGCACAGAATGCGCCGCCTCGTTTCCCTTTCCTGGGCTCGGCATCTATCCAGCTTTTCTCGAAAAATTTATCTGCAGTATTGGCAAGTATAGGGTTGAACTTGCCGAATGCGCTCAGTATTATCTCACGCGCCTTGTCGAACGGCACGGTCTCTTTTGTCTCGAAGAGAGGAGCGTACCTGTCATAATGGGTCAGTTTGTCATAACCCAGGATTTGCCGCTTGAGATCATAGTATTTTGCGACCATGGGATAATTATCGATGGCAGTGCTCACGACGAGTTCGACGATCTCGGTGTCTAGTTCGTTCGATAAATTGCGCGACTCTTCAGGATACGAGTACTTCCTCAGCCGATCATCCGTGGCTTTATCCTGTATAAGAGTATTGAAGATGAAAGTCAGCGCCCGGGCATTTTCGACAAGGCCGGCTGTGAGGCTGGCAGCGCCCGCTTTGCGAAGTTCCCGATCAGGCTCGCGCAGGAATGCGATCACTTCAGGCAGAGTGAGGGTTTCCGTGCTGCCATCCCTTGTTATGTGGAACTGGATATTAGATACCGTCTCCTCGAACAGCCGTGAAAAAGCCCTTCGCCCTGTATTCGCCTTCTCCTCGAGGATCTTCTCCTCCGGCTCCGACAACCTGTGATCGCGAAATAATCGAGCAGCCCATATGTAATGTCTATACTCGGCGAGCAGTGGGTCGGCGACAATTTGAGACATCTGCTCTTCCGGGACCGACATCAGTTCGAGATCGAAGAAGACGAGCAGTATCGATATCTCCGTCGAGCGTTCCTGCATCTTCTGCATGAAAGCGCCGTATTCCGGCTTGCTGGTATCCGTCGCAAAAAGAAGCGATGCGTAGGTCAGCGGCTTGTCCGTGTCCTGAAGAATGCCCTCGTAGTCCTTTATGGCGGATAACAATGTAGTCGCAGTCAAATCCGGCGCATCTATCCTGCCGCGATACTTATTCGCGAAAGATTCCGAACGCTGAATCAAGGAATTTATGGCAGCCTCTATCCGAGGATCATCAAGTCCACTGTACAGATCGCTTAAGTCCCATGTGGGCGCGCTGATATTTTGCATCCAATTCTCCTTCTTTAATGCATAGTTTACCGTTTGCTTTGTAACAACATTATACATCACAATGCCTTATACCTGTATAGCGTGGCAATATTTACTATACCCATTCATCTATAATCGGAAGGACAAATCAGACAGCTTATTGAATAATAAATAGGCGGTATGTATGAATCTCTTCCGCCTAGCATGCGATTGATTTGGTTTATTTTCCCGCGACGATGGCGATAAATGCTGCGTACAGGCCAAGATTGCGATTTCCTCGAGGTGCACGGTGGAACCGATAAAACTGGATATTCAATGTATCAACACGATCAGGTTTCTGGCTGTAGATGCTGTGGAAAACTCAAAATCGGGGCATCCCGGCACGCCGATGGAAAGCGCGCCGATTGCATACGTTCTCTGGATGAGGCACATGCGCTACAACCCCAGGAATCCGCACTGGCCGAATCGCGATAGATTCATACTCTCAGCCGGTCACGCCTCCATGCTTCAGTATGCCATGCTGTATCTCACCGGATACGATTTATCGCTGAACGATATTCAGCAGTTCCGACAGTTAGGCAGCAGAACGCCTGGACATCCGGAATACGGGCGGACACCCGGCATCGAGGCAACCACCGGGCCGCTGGGTCAGGGCTTCAGCATGGGTGTTGGGATGGCCATCGCGGAGAAATACCTGCGATCATACTTCAACCGGCCACACTACGATATCCTCGATTACCATGTATATGCCCTGTGCAGCGACGGCGATATGATGGAGGGTGTCACGTCCGAGGCCGCCTCGCTGGCCGGACATCGCAAACTGAACAAACTTATTTACATATATTCCGACAACGGCATAACTATAGAGGGAAAGACTGACCTCACCTTTACCGAAGATGTGGGCGCCCGATTCGGTGCATACGGCTGGTTCGTACAGCACATCGACGGCGAAGATTTGACTGAAATCGATATGGCGATCGCCCGTGCAAAGGCGCAGACAGAACGGCCTTCACTCATAATCGCACGCACGCACATCGGATCCGGTAGTCCCGGCAAACAGGATACGGCAGAAGCGCACGGCGAACCGCTCGGCCATGAAGAGACTATTCGCACGAAAGAGAACCTCGGCTGGCCGCTGGAGCCGACCTTCCACGTTCCTGAGGAAGTCTTGCACAGCATGCGGAAGATGTCCGACCGAGGCGTAAATCTCGAAGACGCGTGGCACCAGATGTTCGATGATTATGCGGAAAAGTATCCGGATATGGAAAGCACTTGGATCAGGGGCATGGAAGGTGAGCTGCCTGCCGAATGGGAGAAGAGCATACCGACCATTGGGAATCCCGGCGATGAGATTTCAACCCGCGATGCTTCAGGCAAGGTCATGAACGCAATTGCCCCTATAATGCCGTTCTTCATCGGGGGAGCCTCTGATCTCTCGCCTTCGACCAAGACGTATCTGAAAGGCTTCGGCGATTTCGAAACCGGCGAAGTCGGGCGAAACCTGCACTTCGGGGTCCGGGAACACGCGATGGGCGCTTGTCTAAACGGCATGGCGCTCACCAGGCCGATGCTGCCCTTCGGGGCCACGTTTTTGATTTTCTCGGACTACATGCGTCCGGCTATCCGCATGAGCGCGCTGATGTCCTTGCACGTGATATACATCTTCACCCATGACAGCATCTTCCTCGGTGAGGACGGGCCGACCCACCAGCCTATCGAGCAATTGTCCTCCCTTCGAGCCATCCCGAACATGACGGTGATTCGTCCAGCGGATGCGACGGAGACTTCGGTTGCATGGAAATCGGCAATAGAGCATAAGAATGGCCCTGTAGCGCTCGTCCTCAGCCGACAGAAGCTGCCGGTGCTGAATCGCATCGAACTTGCCTGTGCCGAGATGCTCGAAAAGGGCGCATACGTGCTCTGGCAGTCTGGCAAGGGGATGCCGGATGTCATACTGATGGCGACCGGTTCGGAGGTCCACACTACCCTTGCAGGCGCAAAATTGCTCGCAAACGAGGGAATCAGCGTCCGAGTGGTGAACATGCCTAGTTGGGAGCTCTTCGAGAAACAGCCGAAAGAGTATAGAGAGAATGTGCTTCCACCAACCGTTATCCCACGAGTTGCCGTTGAAGCAGCAGCACCCGACGGATGGCACAAGTATGTAGGATCGTGCGGAGAGATCATCGGCATGGCACGGTTTGGTGCATCTGCGCCATACAAGGCACTTGAGCAGCACTTCGGGTTCACAGCGGAGAATGTGGCATCAACCGCCAAATCTGTAATTGAACGACAGTCGAGGAAGGATGGTCCACGGATATGCGTATAGCAGTCGGTGCCGACCATGCAGGATACATCCTGAAGGCCGAGATAGTGGCGGTTTTGGGATATGAGGGTCACGAGGTGATCGACCTCGGCACGTTCGGCCCTGAACCGGTCGATTACCCGGACTACGCGAAGTCGGTAGGCAAGGCAGTCATTTCCGACGAAGCGGATCGAGGGATTCTCCTTTGTGGAAGCGGGGTTGGTGCGGCGATCGCAGCAAACAAGCTCAAGGGCATACGCGCGGCGTTGTGCCACGATTGCTATTCCGCGCATCAGAGTGTGGAGCATGACAACGCGAATGTGCTGTGTTTGGGTCCAAGGATAATCGGGCCGGAGCTCGCGATGGATCTGATTCACACATGGATTAACGCGAAATTTTGCGGCGAAGAGCGTTACCTGCGCCGGCTTGCAAAGATAGACGATATCGAGATGATGGAGGGATAGGCCAAATGGCAACTTCTCAACCGGCATCTAACCCGCTAAAATATCTTGAACGCTATGGACAGAGTGTATGGCTCGATGCCTTCCGCCGTGGATGGGTGGCATCCGGCGAGCTCGGTCGGCTGATCGAAGAAGACGGCGTGCGCGGAGTGACAATCAACCCGACCATTTTCGAGAAAGCTGTCTCCGGCAGCACGGACTATGACGAAACGATAAGGCGACTCTTTGAAGAGGGTCTGGATGCCCGAGCCGTCTACGACAGGCTTGTGGCGGAAGATGTCCAGATCGCCGCCGATCTCTTTCGCCCGGTGTACGACCGGACGGGAGGCGCGGATGGGTTTGTGAGCATCGAGCTTCCGCCCGCCTTCGCGTACGATACAGAGGCATCGGTTAGAGAGGCTAAACGCCTGCATAAGTTGATCGACCGCGAAAACATCATGATCAAAGTGCCCGGCACCCTCGAAGGCGCGATGGCGATCGAAGAGCTGACGTACGACGGCATCAACGTAAATGTCACGCTTCTCTTCTCAATCGATGACTATGAGAGAGTGGCGTATGCATACATTCGGGGGCTGGAACACAGGCTCCGGGAAGGCAGGCTTCTCGGGCGGATATCGTCCGTCGCGAGCTTCTTCGTGAGCCGAATCGACGCAGCTGTCGACCACCGGCTGGAGGAATTGCTCGCACTGCCCGAAAACGACACTCGGAAATCCGAGCTCCAATCGCTGATCGGAAAGACGGCCATCGCGAATGCAAAGATGGCATATCAGCGGTTCAAGGCCATATTTTACAACGAACGCTTCGTCGCGCTCGGTATGCACGGCGCTCGTGAGCAGCTTGTGCTCTGGGCCAGCACAAGCACGAAAAATCCAAAATATAAAGATGTATACTATGTGGAAGGGCTAATCGGCCCTCGAACAGTAGATACCATTCCACTGCAGACGCTATTTGCTTTCAGGAACCACGGCGAAGTTCGCCCCACCCTCGAGGAAGACCTGAACGAGGCCAAAGACGTCCTCAAACGCATCGCAGAAGCAGGAATAGATCTGGGCGCAGTTACGCAGAAATTACAGGAGGATGGAGTGAATACGTTCCAAAAATCATCAGACGAACTCATGGAATGCCTGGACGCCAAGCAGGAGGCCGTCGCAAGTAACACAGTCGACAGTCAGATTCTTCGAATCGGCGACTATCAGTCACGCGTGGATTACGCTCTTGCAGCACTGAGTGAGCAGGCGTTTTCCCGACGATTATGGGAAAAAGACCCCAGCCTGTGGAAGCAGGGTCCTGATGGCGAGAAGGTCATCAACAATCGACTGGGCTGGCTCGATATAGTCGGCACAATGGTTGAGCGTGCCCCAGAGATCAACGAATTCGTGGCCGGCGCGAAGGATGCGGGCTTCAAGCACGCAGTCCTTATGGGCATGGGCGGAAGCAGTCTGAGCCCGGAGGTTTCCCGACTGACTTTCGGCGAGAAGGATGGCTATCCGACCCTTATGGTACTGGACAGCACCGTCCCGGCAGCCGTGCTGGATATTGAGAGGACAATCGATCCTGCAAAGACGATCTTCATAGTTTCAACCAAGTCGGGCACGACGGTAGAGACGCTATCCGCATACAAGTACTTTTTCGAAAAGGTGCAGGCGCAGAAGGGCGAGAAAGCAAGCGAGAACTTTGTTGCTATCACAGACCCCGGCACGCCGCTCGAGGCCGAAGCAAAGGAAAAGAACTTCCGCAAGGTTTTCATCAATTTCGGAGACATCGGCGGACGATATTCGGCGCTGTCGTACTTCGGACTGGTGCCGGCAGCATTGATCGGCGTTGACATAGATAAGCTGCTTCTCCGCGCAGGCCGAATGGTGGAAGCTTCGGCATCGTGCGTCCAGCCAGCAGACAACCCGGGAGTAATCCTCGGAACGGTCATAGCCGAACTCGCGCTCGAAGGCCGGACCAAGATGACGCTGATAACGTCTCCCGAGCTATCGAGCTTCGGCTACTGGGTGGAACAGCTCGTTGCAGAAAGCACCGGAAAGAACGGCATAGGCGTAACACCGGTCGAAAGCGAACCTATCGGCAGCCCGGATAGCTACGGTGACGACCGGCTCTTCGTGTATATGCGCTTAGCCTCCGATACTACAACCGCCCTTGATCTAGATGTTAAATCACTGGAGGCAGCAGGGCAGCCTGTCGTGGAGATCCATATGAGCGACAAGTATGACCTTGGCCAGGAGTACTATCGATGGGAGATTGCTACCGGCGCCGCATGCGCACTGCTCGGCGTGAACTCCTTCGACGAGCCGAATGTAAAGGAAAGCAAGGACAATACAAACAGGTTCCTTGCTGAATTCAAAGAGAAGGGCAAGCTTCCCGAAGAGAAACCCGTACTGGAAGAAGCCGGTATCAAGCTCTACTGTGATGAAGAGACGAAGTCGGTTCTCGACAAAATACGGACATCCGGCCCGCATATGGGCGATACGTTGCTCTCTTATATATCTGCGCATCTGAACCAGTTCCAGCCTGGGAATTACTTCGCGCTGATGGCGTTCGTCAACTATTCGAAAGAGACGGATAAATTGGTCCAGTGCATGAGAGGCCACCTAAGCAATGCCTATGGTGCCGCAACGACCTTCGGATACGGGCCACGATTCCTGCACTCGACAGGGCAGCTCCACAAGGGCGGTCCAAATTCGGGCGTGTTCATCCAGTTCACCGCCGATGACATGGAAGACGTGAAGATACCGGAAGAGATCTTCTCTTTCAGCGTGCTCAAGAGTGCACAGGCCATGGGTGACGAGATATCGCTTAGAAACTGGGGACGCAGACTTATCCGCCTGCACCTCGGACATGATGTCGTAACCGAGATGAGCAAAGTTCTGGATATAATCAACGAGGCAGTCAAAGAACAACCTGAATAAATGCTGAATAAATTGCCGGGGGGTGGGTCTTATTCGACCCATCCCCGGGTTCTCTCTATACCCTCCCTGCCCTATACGGCTAAACTATCCTTGCAAGCTTACACTCCGCTGATGAATAATCAATTTTTTCTCCTCACGCCTCAGATAGATTACGAAATTTTCTATCGCGCAAATAAAATTTAACGAACATTTTGCAATTTACCAAGCCTTTTGCGTGCAATCCGAGTAAAAATAGAAAATATGGATATATACATTCTAGGTAACTGGCATCGGGCCCGAGTTAATCTGTGCGGGAAGTCCTCATTCTGGGCGAGTAACACCGCGTAGATTTAGCCCCGCGGCTAAATATCGTGCCAGATTTCGAACCGGGGGAATATTGATATTCCCAGAAAGAGGATGACTTTGGCGAACAAATCTATGTACGTAGGTAATCTTTCCTACAGCACAACCGAAGAGCAGCTCAGGAGTCTCTTCGAACCATGGGGGCCGGTATCCGAGGTCCGCATAATCGAGGGACGCGGGTTCGGATTCGTGGACGTTACGGAAGAGAATGTGGCTGCCGCCATTGAAGGCACGAACGGAAAAGAGTATATGGGACGAACACTGACCGTAAGCGAGGCTCGCCCGAAAGAGGCGCGCACAGGTACCGGCGGTGGCTATGGGCGCGCTGGAGGCGGTGGTGGCTACGGCGGTGGCGGAGGCCGGCCTGGCGGCGGCGGTGGTGGTTATGGAGGAGGCGGCGGTCGTGGCGGCGGTGGCGGTGGCCGACGGGAACACTACTAGCCAAAACAGCGCCAGTCGCTATCTCAACTGCAAATAATAAAAGGGAGGCAAATGCCTCCCTTTTAAAGTACCAATCCGGCTATAATGTTTCAGCTTCGCGCCGAGAGATTTTAACAGGTTCACCGGTCAGAGGATCGCGACTGAACCAGAATTCTCTCCCCTCTTCGGTCAAAAAGCCTACCACCATGGCTGTATCATGTTTCACAAAATAATCCCTGGCAGCGTTTACAAGCTTCAGTTTCGGTGGTTTCTCCAGTAATTCCATACCAGACCTCCGTTCGCAGTTAGATGCCTACGGATATTAAATTCCACTGACCAGAAGTTATGTAAACATCGCACGCGAAAGCTATTTCGCCGGTTTTACGCCCAGAAGCTCAACATCAAAGACAAGCGTTGAGTTAGGTGGAATAGTTGGCGGTGATCCAGCAGGCCCATAACCCAGTGAAGGCGGAATGACCAGCCTTCTCTTGCCACCGATCTTCATCGTGGAGAGTCCTTCATCCCAGCCTTTGATGACCTGTCCCTTACCAAGGCTGAATTCAAACGGCTGGCCTCTGTCTACAGAGCTGTCAAATTTGGTGCCATTCATCAGCCAACCGGTATAATGAACTACAACAGTAGCACCAGATGTCGGCTGAGCACCTTTGCCGATTTTGACGTCCTCATATCGCAGACCCGATGGCAATTTCGTCATCTTAGCGACCTCGGCAGGGTTGATTACCGGCTTTGTCGCCATACTTTGAGGCAGCGGCGGAGTCTTCGGGGGCTGCTGTTTAGACTGCTGAGCAGGAGCCTCGTTTTCAGGCTGCTCCGGCTGTGATGATTTGTTAAGCCACTTTTCGTTGGCCACGCCAAGCAGAGCGATCACGATGACAAGGCCAATCACTAAAATTATATTTCGTCGCATAGGCAATTCCTTTCAAGAAGAGTTCGTATATAAAGATCATACCAGCAAAATGTTTCGCGCGTCAATCCAATCCAGCCTCGATATTTCAATTCATTCACTCATTTTATGCAGATACGAGTGTTTCTTTTTGAGAGAGTTTACGACGACTTCTCATAAGGATGTGCGGTAAACAGCACTTTCAGCATGCGTTCATTGACAAATATCTTCAGCCCCTGATAGAATTGCATCGGCGTACGTTTGTTCTAATACTAAATCGCCGCACAAAAATATGCTTGAACTCTCAAAAATACTTCGAGATATAGATAACCTGGGGCGCGAGCGGGCTGAATCGATAACCTGCCTGAAAGCCGAGCTCGCGGCAGCTGTCGGCGTCATAGACGGAATCCGCGAAGACCTCGACACGGCGCGCTCAAGGATCACTAACGCCAAGACATCGTGGCTCACAGCGGGCTTCGAAAAATCGCCGGACAAAACATATAGTCTGCCAAAAATCCCTCTGATACATAGCATTGCGGCGTCTGACGGCTCGCAGATAGTTCCAGATAAGCAAGAGATTGTACTGTGCTATCTCCTAAATGCCGCCAGCATAGTTTTGCATTACGGAACAGGCGCCAGGCCTCAGGCCAGATCGGTGCCGAAGCTGTACTACCGGGATGAAGATCTGTTCAAAAAGATCAATGGCAAAAAGGTACGTATCGGCGATAAGCAGGTGGGCATGAATCGGACGCGCCTGGAAAGTGATGAGCTTGGTTACGCGATTCAACAGATAGATGAGGAAACGCCGGCTGTGGCAATGTGGGATGGCAGCCTTATCCGATGGGAGTGGGACAGCGAACCTACCGACTACAAGAAATCCATTTTAGCCGAATATCTCAGTGTCTTTTATGCGGCAAGGCAGCGCAGAATCCCGATCGCGGGATACATCAGCGATCCGAAAAGCTCTGATTTCGTCAACTCTATGAGAATAATGCTGTGCGATCAAGATTCTGTCAATTGCGATATGTGCAAGTATGGCGATGACGAGCGTAAGCCGTGCGACGCGCTGGGCCGCCTTATAGATGCCAGCATATACAGCGAGCGCCTGTCAGATGGAAGCCGATCCATACTGTTCAGAAGCAGCTCCAAGATTCTACGCGAATACGGCGATCACTATATCTGGGCATTCTACTTGAACGTAGGCCGAGAAATCGTCCGCATTGAGGTTCCTGAGTGGGTGGCGATGGATGAAGAGCTCTTGAACCGGACGCACGCCTTGTGTTACGATCAGGCATCGAAAGGTCGAGGCTATCCTGTAGCGCTATCGGAGGCACACGAACACGCAGTAGTTCGCTCTGCCGACAGCAGTGCCTTCTACAGTGCCGTCGAACGATCGTTTATCAAACACGGAGCCAAAATAACCCGCAGTTTGAAGAGAATTTCCAAGAATTATTGATGGTCAGGGGCTAAGATATGGCAGAAACCGACTACATAGGCGAAGTTATAGAGTCGAGCACCATGGAGTTTACCGCAGAGAGCCGGGAGTTGCAATCCCCTCCTCCATTCGGTAGTTTTGTAAAAATTGCATGCAAGGGTCAGAATACCTTGCAAACAAATACTGTTCAAGTCACCAACAAGCCCTCATCATCTGAAGATGAAGACGACCCTTTTATGAACCCATTCCGACGTGTTGCAGGTACATTCGGGGCTGATTACCGAACTACAGTCGACCATGACCACGCATCAGTGGAACCCGCCGAAGCTCCCTCTCCTGCCATATATGCTATCGTTTATCAAGCGACTACGGCGCCAGTGGATTCGAGCAGGCGGCTACGTGCCTACTGGAAAGACGAAGATCAGCTGGCAGAAGAACAGCCCGAACTATCCGAGTGGATGCTTGTGACGCATTTTAGTGCCATCATCATCGGACACACGGCGAACGGCGCTATCAGGCAGTATCTGCCCCCACAGCCGCCGAAGATACTATCTAGAGTTGACCGATGCACAACCGATGAGGTAAGGCTCGTCACTTCGAAGATGGACTTTCTGAGGGCGTTGACGAATTTCAGCACGGCCCCGACTGAAGAGATTATTGCCGCCAGCATCAGGGAAGCCTTCGCAGCCCGAAACGGCGATTACGATTTTCTAGTATCCGCTGGAAAAGAACTGGCAAATCTCCTTAGGGATGACTATGATTGCCTGCAAGCCATAATGAGGAGGGTCGAGCCATGATCGATAAATCCGCAGCAGATGCGCCGGGACGCGATATCGGCCAGATAATCAGCGGTTCCCTCTCAGAGGGGCTCAGCATGCGCCTACACCCCGAAGAATCGATAGAAGACACACGTGCTGGCAAGTTTGTGGTTGTAAACGGTGAGAAGAACCAGTTCTTCTCCATGATAACGGACGTCGAACTCGGCACCTCCGCTCGCGGCCTGCTGGATAATCCACCGCGACACGAAAACAAGCTTATGCATCAGGTGCTAAGCGGCACCACGACATACGGCACGGTTACACTTCGACCAATGCTCATGCTCCCGATTGAGAGCACTGAGTCGGCTGCGGACGGCGATCTTCGCCCGGTCAAAACGATTCCCGGCCACTTCAGCCCGGTATCTACAGCGACCGCAGGCGATGTGAGCCGCATCTTCGGCGACGAAGACCTGGATTCAAAGTTCTTCCACATCGGAACGCCGCTTGATATGGAAGACACCCCAGTCTGTCTGAACCTGGACCGTTTCGTAGAACGAAGCAGCGGTATCTTCGGCAAGTCAGGCACGGGAAAGACCTTCCTGACTCGGATTGCCCTATGCGGCATAATCAAGAATCAGAGAGCGGTCAACCTGATCTTCGACATGCACAGCGAGTACGGCTGGCAGGGCACGTATGAAGGCGATAAGGCGGCTGTTCGTGGATTAAAACAGTATTTCCAGGACAAGGTGGCGGTCTTTTCGTTAGATCCAGACTCCTCAAGACGCAGGGGAGCGCCAATAGATTTCGAGGTAAAAATCCCCTACAGCCAGATAACAGTTGATGATATAATACTATTGCAGAGCGAGTTGAATCTGACCCCTACGGCGCTTGAGACCTGCTATGCACTGGTCACCCGCTTCCGGGAAGACCGTTGGCTGAGCGAACTACTTCGCATGGATGCAGATGCGATCACACTCTTCTGCGAAGAGAACAACGTGCATCAGGCGTCACTCTCGGCGATGCAGCGCAAACTAAGGGTTCTCACGGAGAGTTGCAAGTCATTCCTCGTAAATGACATGGAATACTCGGCGGACGTTGATGCCGTCAAGCAGATACTGAGCTATATACAAAGTGGCAAGCATATAGTGCTTGAGTTCGGCCAGCACACTCAACCGCTAAGGTATATGCTGGTCGCAAATATTCTCACCCGGCGAATACACAGCGTCTACGTCAAGATGAAGGAAGAGTCGCTTGGTGGAAACAAGCCAGAGCCGAAAGCCCTGGTAATCACCATTGAGGAAGCGCATAAGTTCCTGAATCCGGCGCTGGCAAGCCAGACAATTTTTGGAACAATTGCTCGGGAAATGCGCAAATATAACGTGACACTGCTGGTGGTAGATCAGCGCCCATCCGGCATCGATCCTGAGATTCTGTCGCAGGTAGGCACAAAGATCACCTGTCTACTGAACGATGACAAAGATATAGAAGCAGTCCTGACCGGCGTAAGCAATGCATCAAGCCTTCGAGGAGTGATTGCCAGTCTTGACAGCAAGCAGCAGGCGCTCGTGCTCGGCCACGCGGTGCCGATGCCGGTCGTTGTGCAGACCCGAGTTTACGATGATGAGGAATTCCGCATCAGCATGGGGAACCTCCCCACAGCCCAACTGAACGATTTTATACGGAATGAAATCGAACAGGATTTCGCATAGAACAGGTAGTTTCATTGAACAAATTTTATTTTATCACATGTTTATTCGCTTTAATGTCAAACGCTCCAGTATTTGCAGATTCACCCACCCCACCCTTACCGATGCAGATACACGTGCAGGCCGACTCCAGCCAGTACGATTTTGTCGCGCAGCAATTTCAAGCAGACGGTAACGTGCGCATATCGTATGGAGACAAAGTACTCACAGCGGATTCCGTTTCTGGAAACCCCTGGACGGGTGAAGTTGAGGCATCAGGCGGGGTAGTCATCCATGATAGCACCGGGAGCCTTACCGGCAACAGCCTTAAATACAGTTTCATCACTGGACTAGAGCCAGCCGATACTGCAAGCAACGTCTTCTCCGCTATCGGCAACGTACATATAACACGTGGACAGATCTCCCTAACGGCTGATTCTATCATCGGCAACCAATCGACCGGCGAGATCGAGGCCAGCGGAAACGTCTCCTTTAGAGACGCTACTCGGAACCTTAACGGCAACAGTTTCAAATACAACTTCAAGACAGATATAGGCGACGCAAGTGACGCAACTGCGGCGGTCGGACTCCTTCACTTCCGAGGCAAGGAGCTCAAGGCAGCACCTAATCGATATGAAGTTAACCATGCGATTTTCTCTACCTGCGATCGAGCAGAGCCTCACTACTATCTGTCTGCACAAGAGCTGATTATTGAACCAGGAAAACAGATTACCGCGAAACAGGTAACAATAGTATTTCTAGGACATAGACTTATCACTATTCCCAAGTACAAGATCAAACTGGTTAAGAAGAAGTCCTCCGGCCTGCCGCTCCCAGACTTGGCCTTCAGTGGTCAATTCGGGCTCAGCACCGGAATAAAAAGGAATATCTCGTCCTTGCCCCAAACATCGGGCACATTGGATGTGAGATTTTCGACCAAGCAGGTGATACTTGGCGGGTTGATGTACGATCGCATAATGGATAGACCCATATTTGCAAGGCTTTCCTACCGCCTTCCGTATTACGATGGCACCAGATCCGACACAATGCTCACCAGGCTCCCGGAAATTGGAGCCCGTTTCTGCTCCGGAGAGGCAGCCCAGTCATACGACGGTGAGCGAGAGGCGCTTAGGCTTTCGCGAGACGTAATTGATCCTTTCGATATAAGCACCCCTCTCGGTAAATTCAACGTAGTCGGTGAGATTGGCGCAGGTAAGTTTATCGAAGACCCAGGGCATATTAGTTATCTTCGCACCGAAGCCAGAGCCATCGCCTGGATGGATGGCATACCGATAGATGGTCAAACGACTGTGATACCAAGCATGCTCGGGCGATTATCAGCCTATGACTCTGGGGATACATACAGTGTTCTTGGATTGAGACTTGCAGTCGCGCGTAAACTTGGGGACAAGACGTTTGCCTCGATAGCATACGTAACGCATGCTATCAGCGGAAAAACGCCCTTCACATTCGATGCGATCGATCTACCTAACGAACTGTCTGGAAGGGTAGAGTTTCCTGTGGGAGATAGTACACTGGGAGTGGGCGTGCGTTACGATCTGACGGCAAAATCGATCTACGAAACTGAAATATCGGTGGCAAAACCGTTTCACTGCTTGGAACCAAAGCTAACTTGGAGCAGCAGGTTCAAGGGAATATCGATGGGTATGGGACTCACCGGACTCTAAAACAAGAACAGCTCGCTCTAGTTTCCACGCAGGATAACTAGAGCGAGCTGTACAACAATGCCTTATTCACGGTCGGCTGATTATATTAATCCTCAGACTGATCTTTATTTTCGTCGGTCGTCTCGGGCTCCGATTCAGTTTCATCGTCATCCCAATCGAATCCGGAGTATTCATCATCCGGCCTGTCTTTGGCACCATCCCAGTCGAGTTTGCTGAACGGTTCATTCGACTGTTCCTGGTAAATATGCCCATGAATTGGGCACAGCAACGACCTGGTACTGAGCATACTCAGTTGAACGATAGTCAACTTCTCAGAGCAGCCGTCATGCGGACAGGTAACAGTCTCATTACGGTAGAAAGCCGACTCAGCAACCTTAACAACTTCCTTGGCATATGAATCCCTTGTCATACTCATAATAGGCAGATCCTTCCATAACATTGGCGGAGACAGAATATAACGCATCCCCAACCTCATACACGACAATGCTTCTGCCTCGCGGCCACATACATTATACCACGGAGTTTTGACAAATGCAAGACCATGAAATACACATGATTTTTATATATTCGCGCCTATAAACAACTCTTATTGATTTGGAAGTGGGTCACATCCCCTACATAAATATCCAACCCTCGTGCAAAAATGACAAAGGTTGGATATTATGATTGATATAATATTATGCGCTAGTACGGATATTTTCCCTTATACTAATCCATGCCAAAAGCCTACGAATTACCCTCGATACCAACCGGCATGCTCTTCTCCGCCCAGAACTTGTTTGTGCGATAAAGGCTTTCGAACGTACCGGCATCGCTCCAGAAGCCTTCGAGCGCTACCCAGTCTAGTTCATTAGAGGCAATATAGAGGTTATTGACATCCGTGATCTCCATCTCGCCACGACCGGAAGGCTTGCAGTTACGGATGTAATCGAATACATTGTTATCGTAAATGTATAGACCGGTAACGGCATAGTCTGATTTGGGATGCTCCGGCTTCTCCTCGATAGATATAATATGCCCTGCAGAATCAAGCACAGGAACACCGAAACGCTCAGGGTCAGGAACCGGCTGAAGAAAAAGTCGGGCACCCTTCTCGAATGATCGAACGGCCGGACCTATATCAGCGTCGGTAGTATTGTCGCCAAGTATAACCGCGACGCTTTCTCCATTCGCAAATCTCTCACATAAGGACAAGGCCTGTGCAATACCGCCTTCGTGTTCCTGAAACGCATATTCCAGATGGGCCAGGCCCAAATGACTGCCGTTCTTGAGCACTGCAAGGAAGTCACCGGCGTGTGGGCCACCAGTAACAACTATAACCTCATTAATGCCAGCGTTCACAAGAGTCTGAATGGGATAGTAGATCATCGGTCTGTCATATACTGGAAGAAGATGTTTATTGGTAGCATGCGTCAATGGATATAATCGGCTTCCAAGCCCACCGGCAAGAATAATTCCTTTCACGTAAGCGTACTCCTCTCGGACAGTTTTGCTTCGATCAAATCTTGTCACTAGATGTCACAATGTATACTAACCAACGAGAAATTTTATGTCAATGACGGGCTCAATCTGTAGAGCCCGAATGGATCAAATTCACATTTTATTGTATATCTGGCCTCCCTCTGTGTCAAGATATACGAAACAGCCCGAAAGATTTGTAGACATGCACCAGCCGACATTTATGCCACACTGCTCGATCAGCAGATGTATCGGATACTTATGTTTTAATCAACGGCGCAAACGAGAAAACAAGGCCAGGTAGTCTTTGAAACTTCTTTTGATAGTACATGTTGCAAGGCACATTTGCTTACAGTGCACTAGCCTCTTTCTCATCTTGCGAGTTTCTTGTTTGAACCATATTTCAGAAATCAGATCATCTTTTATGTTACCGATGGTATTACCATGTCTCCCACATATAACTATATTGCCGATATAGTCAATAAAAATATTCCTCAATGGAACGACACAGGCAGAAGTTGTACGCTTGGCCTTTCCAGCAAAATAATCATTCCATTGGAGTATAGAACTCTTGGAATTCAATATAGGATAGCCATCTTCTTTCATCTGCACAAGCCGATCTACCGCTTTAGCCAAGTCTTCAAAGTCGACGTCCATCATTTCTCTTGATTCATCGCTCCACTCAAAAAGAGGTTGATAGCTGACACCCGACAACCCATTATCCCTTGCATATTCTGCTAAGATATGCAAATCGTTCAGATTATATTTGCTGACAACGGCCTTCAGTACAATGGGCGTATTTGTACCAGACGCTCGATTTAGTTCTATAAGCTTATCCAGGTTTTTTAGGACTATAGCCGTTTCGTCAGGGACTCCTCGCAATACGTCATTTACCTCATCCGCTAAGCTATCTAAGGATATGTTCAATGTGAGCAGTTGGGCTTCCAAGAGTTTATTGATATTTCTTTCGTTTAACAGAAGGCCATTTGTAGTTACACTGGTTGCAACTTTTCGGGCTTTACAACGGTCCAGTATTTCGAACAAATCTTGCTTCAGCAAAGGTTCCCCTCCACTTAAGCTGAGGCTGAAACCCTTTGAAAAATCGCTGAGGTCATCTATGAAGCGATTCCATATTGCGGCTGGCAGTTCCTGGTCCCAAATGGACGGGTCCCGCCAGCAATCACACATTTTGCATTTAGAATTACAGCGGCGATTGATAAGCGCATATACCTGGGTTGGGCGTGAAATATCAATGTTTGTTCTTAGATACAACTGCTCTGCTGCAAGATTTCTTACATTCCCTTTGATGAGACGTGAAAGTCCCGATTTCATTATAGCCTCCTAAGACGAAAACCATTTCATTGTTTAATATCTATAGTACTAAGAAAGGTTACTTGATGTCAACCCTCAGTTTCTATATATATGAAACAGCCTCCCGTGTATAATTAGTGTAGAGGGAGAGGAGGCATGGAATGGATTCAAACAAGTTAGAAGCATCAAGTAAACCGACATCTGTAAACGCTCCCGATCCTGAGGTATCGGCGACGAGTGGACGCAGGCGATTCTCGGCGGCATATAAGGCACGGATCGCACGCGCAGCCGATGCGTGCAAAAAACCCGGGGAAGTCGGTGCACTGCTTCGGTGAGAAGGACTGTATTCTTCTAATCTGGCGAAATGGCGCAGAGAATATCGACAGGGAGCCGAGGTCGCACTCACAGACGACAAGCACGGGCGGAAGCCGACGAAGAATCCACTTCTTCCCGAAGTTGAAATACTGCGCCGAGAACTTGAACGGACGCAGAAGAAGCTCAAAGGGGCAGAGCTCATCATCGAGTTCCAAAAAAACTTGTGCGAGATTCTTGGAATAGCTCCGACGAGCATCTCGACCGAAGAGGAGAAATAATGGAAGCTGCGAAGAGACTGGCTTCCATTACAAACTGGACAAAGGCTTGTCTGTCATTGGGTATCGCACGTGCATCGGCATATCGGTTCTGTAAGCGCAAAGACAATCCAGTCCCATCAAGAGAGCCGATCACGCCTGAACGTGCCCTATCTGACAATGAAATGGATCACATTCTGGATGTTTTGCACTCCGAGAGGATAGTGGGCATGCCACTATCCGAGATCTACGTCACACTTCTCGATGAAGGCGTCTACCACTGCTCGATCAGCACGATGTATCGGATTCTCAATAAGAACGAAGAAACCAGACAAAGTATGGAGAATATGCCAAACCCGAGTTGCTTGCCACCCGGCCGAACGAGCTTTGAAGTTGGGATATCACCAAACTCAAAGCCCCTCTGTGGACCTACATCTATCTCTAGGTGACCATCTACGTATTCAGCAGATACGTAAGTAGGGCTGGATAATCGCATATCGGGAAAACACAGAATTAGCCAAGCATCTGATAAGTGAAACGATCCGAAACAACGCTACGCGCCAAGAATAGACCGATAAAGCTGCTCGGTCTTCTCGGTTACACTATCGTAATCGTACTCCAGGCCGGCTCGAGTCTGAGCTCGCACGCCGAACTTTGTTGCCGTATCACTGTCGCTTAATACCATTTTGAGCTTTGCCGCCAGATCATCGACGTTCTGGCTCTCGAAAATTATGCCGTCTTCCTCCACAACCTCTATGTTTGGGGGTATATCGCTTGCTATGATACAATTCCCATAGGCAACAGCTTCCATAAGAGTAATGGGTAGGCCCTCAATTGTTGAGGGATGTACATAGCAGTAGGCATTGCTGTATAGCTCTTGAAGCGTCTCACCGTATACATATCCGGTGAAGATTATCTTGTCAGACGCGTGCTTCTGAAGCTCCTCGACATAATCGTCGGAATGGCTTGATCCGCCTGCAATAACGAGCTTCTTGTCGGTGTTCAGCCGCTTGTACGCATCGATAAGGTAGTGGCAGCCTTTCTCAGGAACCAGCCTGGCGAGAAAAAGGATATAGTCTTTCTCCCCTATACCGTAGCTACGTATCTTATCAGGCGATCTGTGGATAATCTCCGTTACCCCGTTTGGAATATAATTCACGGGCCTGGCGTACTTATTTTCCAGATATCCTTTGAGGTACTTGGAGACCGCAATGGTTCTGTTAGGAAAGATAACCGCAGCACGCTCACCAAATTTCAGGTAAAGTCTGGCGAATCCGCTCCACTTTTCCCGCTCCCAGTCGAGGCCATGGACTGTGACTACGGTCTTCTTGCCGACTATGCGGGGGATAAGTGCGCACGTGGAGGGTCCGATGGCATGATAATGCACGATATCGTAATCACAGAACATCGAATGCAATGAACCCATCAATGTGTGGACTATTGCGTCGAGGCTTTTGCGCGCTACGGTAGGCAGTTTTTTCAGGCGAACGCCTTTGTAGTATTTCTTATCGGTAGTCGTGTAATATGGACGGCAGTAAACGGTGACATCGTGACCCATCGCTGCAAGCCGTGTTGCAATCTCTTCAACATGCCGCTCGATTCCACCATATGTGGCAGGGATTCCTTTTGTTCCAATCATTGCAATCTTCATATTAGGCCTTAATCTCCCTGAAAATCGACCGATGCCTTTACTACGGCTGGTATATTAGCTAATCTTGTACTGATTTTGGTAGAATTAACTCCATTAGCCTACTAAGTTTTATGGCTGTGCCATCCCTAATGGATAGTACGTGAAACCTAGAGATTTCATTTCTTCTGGATCGAACATATTACGCAAGTCTACCAAGATGGGATTTCTCATGGTATCCTTTAATTTCTGAAGGTCCAAAGACCTGTACTCTTTCCATTCCGTCATCAAAACCAGACAGTCAGCATTTTCTGCCGCGCTCCAAGGACTTTCAACCAGTTCGATCCCAGATATGCCATATTCGGCAATCGCCTGCATACTTACCGGATCATGAGCCTTGACATGCGCCCCTTTTTCAATTAATCGGGGTATTATAGTTAGAGCAGGAGCCTCGCGGATATCATCGGTATCTGGTTTGAAACTGAGACCAAGGACACCAATAGTCTTTTCCGCAATACTACCACCCATAGCTTTACATATTTTGTGTACCATGTGAGCCTTTTGGGCTTCGTTGACTTCTACAACTGATTCAACAATTCTTGAAGTGACACCATGCTCTTGAGCTATTCTGAGTAGAGCCCTAGTGTCTTTTGGAAAACAAGATCCTCCATAACCGGGGCCAGGACTGAGAAATCCCTTGCCTATTCGCCTATCCAAACCCATACCATAAGCTATATCACCTACATCGGCTCCGACCGCCTCGCATAAATTGGCAATTTCGTTGATGAAGCTAATCTTCGTCGCCAAGAATGAATTAGACGCGTACTTCACCAATTCTGCCGACTGTGGATTTGTCACAAGAAAAAAAGCACCCTTCTCTACGAGAGGCGCGTAAATTTCACGCATTATTTCGGATGCCCGTTCGGAATCGGATCCAACTACTATTCTATCAGGCTGCATGAAATCTTGAATTGCGGATCCTTCTCGCAGAAATTCCGGATTTGCAACAACATCAAAATCAGCCATGTCATAATTCTTGCGAATAATGTGTCCAACCTGTTTTGCAGTGCCTACTGGAACAGTACTCTTGTTAACTATGACAGTATATCCAGAAATACATGAGGCCAACTGAGCTGCAGCATTGTAAACATATGTCAGATCAGCGTAACCATCTCCGCGTCGAGACGATGGCGTCCCAACCGCTATGAAAACCGCATCCGCATGCGGCACAGCCTTTTGTAAGTCCGTATGAAATGAAATTCTTCCCGCGCGCTTATTTCTTTCCACAAGATCAGAAAGACCAGGTTCATAGATAGGAATTCTTCCGTTATTCAGAGCGGATATTCGGTCATTATCAGAATCTATGCAGACTACATCATGGCCTAACTCGGCAAAACATACACCACTCACAAGGCCTACATACCCTACGCCTAAAATTACCAGTTTCACAGAAAGTCCTCCTACCAAACCAAGAATTAGTTTTGGCAACACGCTTCTCTACTACACAAAATCGGAGAAGACTCCAAGTAGTCGTTCAGCATGAGTTTCTATATTATACTTCTCTATGACAAGTCGTCTAGCATGATATCCCATCTCCTCGACAAGCAAGGGCGACACGGACAACTTAACCAGGGCCTCTGCGAGTTGTCCAGTATCCCCAGATTGCACCAATATACCTGTTTCTGTGGTTATCTGCTCACTAATTCCACCAATATCGGTAGCAACCACTGGTTTACCAGCCGCGAAAGCCTCAAAGACCACGTTTGGCATATTGTCAAACCATCTTGATGGCACAACTACAAACTTAGCGCCAAGCACTAGCTTCTGTAGCTCAGCCCCCGACTTGTAACCAGCAAAACTGATTTGCCCTTTCTCACAACAATCAGCTATCGAGGCCAACTCCTGTACGTATTCCAGTTGACCATGACCAACAATCACGAGTGGATCTTTGACGCCAGATTGGATATATGAACGCAGCAGGAAATCGACTCCTTTTTCAGAACTCAATCTACCGAAATAAAGAATATATCCATCATTATCATATCGCGGTTCCCACTTGGAGGCGTCGACAAAGGTCGGAATGTGATGAACCTTCTTTGCTGGATACCCTGCCTTAATCAGCGTGTTCTGCATGAACTTTGCAGGCGAAATAAACGCACCAACTTTGCCGTATATTCCCATCGCGTCGTTCATGTACATAGCAAAGACCCGGCATAAAGTTGCCACACGAGAGCCGTGGACGCACTTGTGGCGCAATGCCCGATGGTACCCATTCTCACACTCGGTGCAAATCTGATCGTCACGCAAGTACAAGTATGCAGGACACGTCAGATAGTAATCAGACAAGCGTAGTACTACTGGCACATTGTACTTACGCGCCGCATCGATAATACTCGGCGACATGTGATTCACAATGTTGAGCCCGTATATCAAATCTGGTTTGGTATCTCTGATCAGCTGCTCAAGCCGTCGTTTAGCCTCAAAAGAGTAAACGGATCGGCCCGCAATTCTGAGTTTGGTAGAAATGCCACCCTCCATATCGACAAGCTTGCTGGAATCACCGCCACCTGCAGGCGGCACAAAGTACTTATCGTATTCCGACGGTAAGTTCTTCGAGTACGCCATGGCAAAAGGAATAACCTCGTGACCAAGCGACCGCAGATGCTCGGAGAGACTAAACATATATCTCTCCGGCCCGCCATCAACGTAATAATATTTATTGACTACAATTATTTTCATTTATTCAACTCTGATAAACCGAACTTGCCCGACTAACCATGCTCTATATAACCTACAGGTCGGAATATAATTTCATAAGTTTATCGAAATTTGCTTGCTCAGAGTACTCTTCAGTCACTCGACGTAAACCTGCCAATCCCATTCTTTCTGCCAGACCAGGATCTTCGATTAACCTCAATATGGCATTACCAACTGCGGCAGGATCACGCGGAGGCACCACAAAGCCGGACACCCCGTCCTGAACCACTTCAGGATTTCCGCCAACATTGGTAACAACAGCAGGTTTACTTAAAGCCATTGCTTCCAGTATGGTGATTGGTGTACCCTCGGATAGAGACGTTAGACAAGCGATATCTATTTCCTTAAGTATATCTCTAGCATCTGAGCGAAAACCTAACATATGGACATTATCCTGAACACCTAAAGCAGTGATCTGTTCTTTAATGCTTTCAGCAGATGGACCATCACCGATAATTAGAAAATGGGAATCCTTCCGGGATTTTAATACCTCGAATGCAGCGGCTATAAAGTACTCGTGCCCTTTGATAGGAACAAGACGACCAAGAATACCAATAACAGGTGCAGCAGCAGATATTCCGAGCTGTTTTTTAATACTGATTGCTCTTGATGATAACGCCTCGGTAATATTTATTGCATTTGGAATCACGACGATTTTTCTTGCTGGAATTCGCCATCTGGTAATCAGCGCATCTTTGGTAGCAGCAGAAACTGCCACAATCCTATGCGCAAAGAAAGCATTCATCCTATCGAATAATATTCCGACGTAACTCCGTGGCGGTGACCAGCCGTGTTCACTTGAAACAACAAGAGGAACCCCTGCCAGCCTGCCTATAAACGGAGCCCACCGAATCAAATGTGAATGCATGATAGAAGGTCTATGTTTCTTCAGGAAGCAAAATAAAGTCCAAGCCGATATCGGAAACGGTCGCTTATTCTCGTAGAGAACGTCAATATCCACATCGGTTTCATCCAAAGAATCAGCGAAACAACCCCTGCCCATTACGCAACATACCTTAACGTGAAAGCGACCGCTAGCTTCAATAACTTTTGAGACTCGAACCACTTCTCGTTCAGCCCCACCGAGCCCAAGACTAGGTATAACTTGCACAAGCAACGGCTTGCCCATTTTGCCTTTATCCCCTTTTAAACAGCGACGTATACAGACTCACAGTTTTGGCAGCTATACTATCCCATGACAGGTCACCGCTAGCCACTTTTTGCCGTGCATTCTCACCCATCGCGACTCTGAGGTCGTCTTCCTGAAGCACCTTGATAATAGCGCCTGCCAATGCATGCTCATCTGCAGGAGGAATAACCAATCCGGTCTTACCGTCATCCACCACCTCAGGCAGTGATCCAACCCTGGTGACAATTACCGGTTTGCCTAGTTCGTAAGCGATGAACAGAACACCACTCTGCGATGCTTCAATATATGGCAGAACTACGACAGAAGCTTCTTCAAACAGTTTTGTCACATCCTGCTCGGAGATTCGTTTCTCATGCAGTATGAACTGACTCGGATCAGCAATCAACTCTTTACATCGCGACCAGTCGGGCCCAGAGCCGGCGATAACAAACTTGGCATCAGGAACGCTTTCGCATACAATTGGAGCCGACTTTATCAGGTAATCCAAGCCCTTGTAAAGTCTGACACGGCCAAAAAACAGAACTTTTTTAGCATCTCTCGGAGGGTTGTTGGATACCCATCTATGATATATCGTATACGGCCCATGGGGAATGCGATTTATCTTGTTAGCGGGCACCTTTCCCATATCAATCAGGCGATGTTCTATGTCTGCGCCGTGGACTATCACAGCACTTGCCAATCGCTGGGCCCATTCACCAACGAACTGTTGTTTATTCGCATGATCACCCGGATGCAGTTCGGCGTCGTGTATCGTCATTACCACCTTGCGTCTCGACATGGCGACAGCGGTAAATATCCTGTAATCCGCTACACGATGAATGTGCAATATGTCCGGGTTATGCTTCCTGATCAATCGTCGAATAGCCGTAATTGATTTCAAGTTATCGATTAGTGAGTCAAATCTTGTATTGTCAGGTATGGGCACCCACTCCAGACTCACGTGCGGATCCAGTATCTCTCTGAAGTCGCTCCGTACGTCGCCAGATTCAAAGCCTACAAAATCTTGTGCGCCATCATGAGCGATGACCACTACTTCATGGCCGGCACGAGCAAGGGAATTAGCCAGTTCCGACGTATAGTGAAAAAGGCTGCGAATCACGAAGGCTATCCTCATCTTAAGACCTCAAACAATTACTCCACCGCTGCCATAGAAATCGCATACATCATACCTATAGGGTATCACGTGCGAGACGTTTCGCGCCAACTGACACGTCAATTGTATCATTAAGGGTACCAGTAATCAAACTTAATACGCAATAAGTACGTTAATAATTGTAACGATTCAAGCAGATCACCCTCTTGATAACACCTTATAACGTATGCTTTTAGCCACGCCACCTATAAAACGCTTGTCTTCAGCATCAAGCGCTCTGAATGCATACAGCCCAAATACAAAGGCTATATTAGCGAGAACTGTAGCGGCTATGGCCCCGAGGGGATGCGCCAGCCACGCAATCACGGCCATCAGCCCTGCCGCAAACAATACTCGGCCCAACAACAATTTTATGCTAAAGCGTTCGGGGCCTCTAAAGGCAAAGGCATATATCAAAGCAAAATACAGATTGTCGCTTACAACCATTGATACGCATGCACCAAGGAAACCGTATCGGGGAATCGCGTACAAGTTCATTCCGATATTTACTAAAGTTCGGATTATAACCGGGGGAACCAGTAATAACTGCGCATTTCGAGCCTGTACTGCCTGCTGACCGGGCAATATGGCAAAAGTGATGAGCCGACTCCAGATCAGAATGGACAAGCAAGTCCCTGATGCATAATACTTATTGGAATACAGCATGACAATCAGTTGATGACTCAAGAGAAAAATGCTCGCACAAATAGCTATCCCTAGAATAACCAGATATCTTGTGGCTCTTAGAATCACTCTTGCAGACCCTTCATCACTTCCGTTGATGCTTCTTTTGGAAATTATCGGAAATAATGCAAAGCTGATGTTATAGGCAATCATCGTCACTATTTCCATGATGCGATATGGGGCAGAATAGATACCGACGGCGGCTACCCCTTTGAAATACTCCAACATCATGAAATCTGCGCGGTCAAATACTCCTGCAAATATAGTCGATGCCAGGTATGTTGATCCATACCGCATCAGATGCTTTATGGTAGGCATGGCTGGGCGACCAACGCCACCGACCAGCCGTCGTATAACAACAGTCTGACCTATCAACATGGCTAACATACCACATACCGTTGTCCATGCCACGGCCACGATGTTGTAGCCCAATTTCACTAGGAGTACAATCACTGCAATCCTAAGAAAGTTGGAGAGCACGGAAACTGCGACGGATAAATCCTGCCTCTCCAGGGCAGCCAATACTGATCGGCACGTATAATTGAAAGATTCAGTTATCACGGTCATACATAAAATATAGCCTACCGCAAGTTGAATCCCTGTATAGTGTCTTATGTTCAAATAGAGAATTATCCCCAGGCAGCAAAAAGAGGAGGAAACAATTTTGATGATAAATCCGTTTAGAAGATAACTTGGTGCCTTAGACTTGTCCTGAGCCACATCACGAACTATGACATTATCTATACCCGCATTTGCAATCGCCATCAGCATCGAAGCCAGGCCAAGCCCCCAGTTAAAAATGCCTAATTGCTCCTTGCCAAGCACTCGTGCAACCAATACACTGGATGCAAGCCCCGCAAAAAGAATTACAAACTGGCCGCCTATGCTTGTTACGGAGTTACGTAGTACACTACTGACATCATTACTCATTGGTTTCTTAGTTTGTAAACTCACAAGGCTAACGCCTCGTCGAGTACATCAGCGCAAAGTGCGCCAACTATCTTGGAATCATACTTGTTGCGCACCCTGGCAAGGCCGGATTCGCCTAGGTCTTGCCTCATGCTGGAATTTACAGCCAATGTCTTTATAGCATTTGAAAGAGTCAACGCATCACCGGGCGGTACCAGAAGACCGCACTCCCCCAGCACCTCCGGAATCCCGCCGCAATAAGTACCAATAACAGGTTTACCGGTAGCCATAGACTCAAAGAGCACAAGCGGACATTGATCCAATACAGTTCGCCCATACGGCTTACTGGGAACGACTACCATATCACATGAGGCATACAATTCCGGAATATCGCTGTAGCTAATACTGCCTACAAGCTTAAATTTTTCTGATAGATTGAGCTGATCTATCAATCCACTGATCGCATGATAGTCTGGGCCATTACCAGCCAGCATGAAACGCAGTTTGCACTTCGACAATTGAGGGTCATCGGATAAAAGCTTAGCCGCGTACAGTAAATCGTGCACGCCCTTTCCCCAATCGATCTTGCCGACAAACAATACAACAGTATCATCTTCGGAAAAACCGCATCGAGTTCTGGTATCTCGTTGCGGCACTTGAGGATTGAATAGCTCTGTATCTATGCCAAATGGAACCAGCCGAATTTTCGACTCCGGAATTCCTTCCACAATCATGGCGGTACGTGCCCTTTCAGTGACGGCGATAACTAGCCTAGCCAAAGATAGTGCTGTGAGCCGCTGATCATTAAAGCGGCTACCATAGCTGACAAACGGAATACTCTCAACTTCTTGAATGATAAGGGGACAACCCGTTCGCCGGCAATACTTGGTTGCCTGACTGGAATATTGTGCCTCTGCACCATGAGATATAATAATATCTGCATGAGACATAGTTGGCTCAAGATTGAACAAATATTGCTTTGCACGCCATCCGATTTTTTGTCTGATTTTCGGTATTTTGTGGACCAAATCACCGAGCGATATATGTGCTTTACATGGCATCCCTAAATTGCCGCCATATGGAAAAGTCAATCTAGAGGAACCAACCAGGCCCTTATATCTTGGGGGTAAATCCTTAAATGTATTGGTAAGACGTCGCTGTGCAAAACTACCGAGCAGGATGAGCGTGTTGATAGGTGCTTCGCAGTATTCCGAATTATCAGGCTCCAATATTCTATCTTTACAGTGCATATCCACAATACCTTTCGTCACAATAGATACATCTCAATAAATGACAACTGCGCATTATATGACACTGGCTATTTTCTCAGGCCCAACATCTATCTCATTTAAATTATACAAGCGCCATATCAACTCAATAATGCCCCAGATGAAGGCGGTAGTTAATATGTAATAATAATCATGGGTGAAATGCATTTGCGTGACAGCCCTTTGAAGCAGGCCAATATAGAAAACAAACAGTGCTAACACAATAGACTTATACAGCGGATCTTTAAGCCTTAAAAAAAGCAACCAAGACCGAACCAGAAAGATCACAGATGCAGCAATAAAAGACATTATGCCTAAAATTCCATATACTAACCACATCTCAAGATAGCTATTGTGCATAAAGTAAATCGGAGCAATATAACTCTTACGCGTTACGCTATTATATTGACTCGTATAATTGATTGGCGTGCCAGCGCCTATCCCAAAGATAGGATATTTCGTTATCCTTCGAATAGCACTACGATTCTCTGCAAAACGATACTGCAAAGATGCATCACCGACCGCGTCCTTTTGAAACATGGATCCAAAACGATTGCCGACCGCTTGTGAGAAATATTGAGATTTAGCTCCTGATATCATCTTAGGAACAGAAATTATGCCTATGACTATCAATAAAAGCATAAGTAACGTAATTACCGTTAAGCGCACCTTAACCTTAACATTAACAACCAGAAAAGCAATGAACATGCTCAAACACATGGCTATCCAGATGCCTCTGTAAAAGCTGAAGACTATACCCATCCCCAGCACAAGTGAAATGACCAATTGAAAAATGCTATTTTTTGCCACTTTATATGCAGCGCCCAAAATACTAAAACAGAAGCACAGTGTTATTATGGATAGACCTGGTGGCAATGAGCGAATTACAGCATTGTCGCCGCCAGCATTGTTTGAATCCAATGCCAGCATAAAACTATTCCCAAAATATTTTTGAAAAAGAATTATGCCGAAAACAGACTGCACGATAGATATGATTGACACTATTACAGCAATAACCATGATAGTAGACAATATCTGGCGAAGCTCTCGTTCGCTATTAATGCCAAAAGCGATAACAAAGAAAAACGCATAGTATATGAATGGCCTTACGCTGTTATAAGCAGCACCAAATGAACTAAGCCAGCTCGCACTATGCCATGTTGTAATGCAGGATACAACAATCGCAAGTACGGCAGAAGCAAATATTAGCAGAACTGGCACTGTGAGATAACTCTGAAAATGCTTTCGGCCAGCACAGGCCTTTATAAACACCACAGCGATCATAATAACAAGCAGAAACTCAGTCATATATGGGCCTTGCCCGCCAATTACAAAAGGCTTTGGCATAGACGTCATTGGTATGACGCTTGCTACTAGTAAAAACATCAGACCAATCCCAAAAACTAAACGCCGAACAACTAATATTGCAACAATTAATGAAATGGCTACAATTAGCACTCTATTAGCCGAGAAAAGGCGGATAGAAAAGGCTAACGCTAAAGATACAACAGTCGTAAGCAAATAAGGAAACAATTTGCCGACTACTTTACGGACACTTGTGTAAGTTTGACTAATCCATCTGTAGCATTGGAACAAATAATTGTTTAATATCATCAATAGGTATTTCATATGTGATTCTTGTTGTCTTTCGTTGTACAAAGCATGCCTTTCCCTTTTATAAGCTCGATCTTCCTATATTTTTCATTGTCCATTTGACCAGAGTGAGCATATCCTCTTTAATGGCTGAGATGTTCTATATTGTGTACGCGATATATTACTCCAAGGAACGAAACCAATCAACACTATGCTATTCTTGGCAAAACTTCTGGCATCATTATGGTCGAATATGCATTCTTCCTGAGGGTTGATCATTTCACCTACACAGAAGATCAAACACTGCTTCTGCTCAACACAGATTGAAATACTGATCTCCATTTACTGGGCCAATCCCTCTTCATGAAAGGTTTTTCAAACAAGACGAAGAGTATTGAACCCACGCCAAGAATCACCGGGCATAAAATCGACAGTTGAACCATGTAGTCAATCCAGTAGACATGCGTTATCAAGAGATGAGAGGTCACCATTTGCCACAGCGCCCTTATGATTATCATGTGATATAGATAGGTGGTGTAACACATGCCGCCTGTTATGACCAGCCACCGATTACGTACTATGCTATTCATCAGAACACCTTGGAATGCAGCCTTGTAAGAGAGATATACAATGATTGGGAACGCATAGTACCAGATTGCAAAACCGTAAAAGTTCACAAGAAAAAGTAGACTGATGCTGGTTATCATAAGAAAATCCCAGGACAAGGACTTTTTGATTTCATGCTTCCATTTCACCAGATACACATCAGCAACAAGAAACCCTATAAGGAAAAAGTGGAGGTTTCCGATGATCGTTAACCCTATGAAATCGTTATGATCGAAGAAACCTTTCCGCAATACAACAAAGCTTATGCCCATTAAAATAATGATTGATCTTCGTAACCGAGCGCCTGTTATCCGAAACACGTTTGCCAGAAATGGTGCCAAAATATAGAATTGGACTTCTACTTCCAGCGACCATAGAATGCCGCCTATTGTGCTTGGATGGTGGTATATCAATCCATGCATGTAGATAATGCTTGCAAAGAAATGCAAAATCTGCGCATGAAAGTTGCTTCCGCATACGCAAATGCCGATGAAGCCTACTATCAGACAAATAATATATGGAGGTTCAAGTCTTGTAACCCTCCGTGTATAGTAGCGCTGTAGAGAGGGGCACGATTTGCCGTTGATATAGTGATCTGCAAACGGGAGACATAAAATGAAACCGCTTATAGAGAAGAACAGGCGAACACCGTAAGCACCTGTCGACAGTATTGCATATAACATTGTGTGCTTTGCAGTGTTGGAATACAGGGATTGGCTGGCCACAAGGTATGCGATATGTGCGACTAAAACTCCAGCTATGGCAAAGAACCGCATTCCATCGATCTCAGGAATAAACATTCCGCTTGATGTCACTCTTGAGAGCAGCGCGACAACACCGTCGGCCATGGTTGGCTTCAAATCCACTTTACCGAACTTGGGCTGAGCCGTAGTCTCAATCATGGATTACTATCTCCTGAGTAGAGAACTTGCCGACCACAGCCGCGTATATGTCCTGTAAATATCTTAGCATCAAATACCTTTAATATAAAATTCATACTATGATTAATAGTTGTTTTTGTTTTTCAGAATCCATTTAATCGGAGTGAGCATATCCTCTTTGATAGCAGGGCTTACACTCCCTATCATCCAGCATTCTTTTCCACAATTCCGGGCGTTCCTGCGAACTTCCTTCGCCTGATCGCTGTTCCATATAGTATCGAAATCTGCGTCTCTTATGTTGCCCATGGTTTCATCGAAGGCATTACAGGGTTTGATATCCCCCCACGGCTCGCAAAGGAACATGTTCTCCCCCATCTTGCACGGAAGAAGCCGGTTGTGGCCATCTATGTAATTGATGATCCCGTGGTTAAAGTATGCCCTGAACCAGTTCTTCGGCCGACTGGTTTTGAATAGTTCTCGGATCAATTCTCTTACCGAATCCGAAACCTCATTCTTTTTGGTGATCTCATTGTCAAATTTGTGGAAGTAATACGAGTTATGGACAACGGCTGTGGCAAACTCAACCCCCAACCCTTTCGCCAGCTCGTACAGTTCAAGGACATCCTGATGATTGCGGTCCGAAATGGTGATTCCAAATCCGATATCTTTCATCCCCATGCGTTTCAACTGCAAGAGGGTGCGAATGCCGTGATCAAAGCCGTCAGTGAGGCCGCGAAGCTCATCGTTGGCCTTCGGTAAGCCCTCGATGCTTATCCTGACACCTATATCACCGTTGAATTTCTTTGCGAGCGCTACTATGCGATCAGTGAAATAGCCATTAGTACTTATACAAATTCTCTTGCACTTAGGTTTAACTATACGGACTATATCTTCAAGGTCTTCTCTAAGAAAAGGTTCGCCACCTGTTATATTCAGGAATTCCAGATTTGGAAAACGCTCATAATACTTTGGATCCAGCTCTTGTTCAGCTGATGTTGGATGCTGCCAGGTATTACACATATGGCAATGCGCATTACATCTATATGTCGATACTAATATGCTTTCCACGCACGAACCCCTTACTTCTTCGCCGGACTTTCGTCCATGAATTCCGCCCTGAAATACGGCACCATCTTTGACGCAAAATCGGCAATCCGCTTGACCGATTGACTATCCGATTCATCAACTTCTGTCGAGAGCCGGATCATGGCAGATGGACCAATCCTTTTACCACGCAATCTACTCATCAACATTTTGAACTTATAGTTACCAAGGAATGTAGAGTTTACATTATCAGAGGAAAACCAGTATACAAAGGCTTGCTTACTATAGTCGCTTTCGGTGATCAAGCTCACGGCCGGGAAATATTGCCCATCAATGTCCTTGATATTCACTTTGCCTTTACTTAAGCTACGATGCCCCTGCCCTTCCAGACAGAATTCCGGCTGATGAAAATCGCCGAGATCAGTACCGTACACGATGGTCATGTTTATAGGGGTACCTTTGCTATCATCGTAGTAACGCATCAGAACGCTGGCGGATGGCAACGCTTTAAGGGTCTTCTCATCTACAGGAATTTTTGTGGCTACCCACCCATCCAGTTGCATAGGAATTTTGCTGAAGTTCGTATTTGGCCGGCCCTTGATTGATAAAGGCTTGTCAATCCTCATAGCAAGAATTGATAGTGACAGCAAAAGAACTAAGATGTAAGCATGGAGTTGAACTTTTGGCACTTGAATAACCTCGATAATAATGAAAGTGAAATAAAGGCGAGTAACAGCATTATATAACCCGAATAATCATGGAATGCATGCATAGCATCCGAACCCATGAACTCTCCGACGATAGCTATCAGGGCTATTCGAATTGAGTTCAACAGAACGCTTAGCGGGAGCGTCACGACGATAAGCCCGATCTTACCCCACGTCGGACCCTCTTTCAAGTATACGAACAGAGTCGAAAACGCGAAAAGCGAAATTAGCAGGCGAAATCCACTGCAAGGAGCCCCTACAAGCACTTCGATGTTTGGGAGGACAATGCTCACCCCTTCGCGATATGCATCGATGGTCAATCCGCGTAACATGGAAGTGGCAACTATGGTAGAGAGAACCTGTATTCTAAAACTTAGCAGCACCAGGAGAAAACCTGGCAGAACACACATAAAGTAAAGGTATCCAATGGGAAAGACTGCGGATTTTGCTATAGCGCGCCCAAAAAGCAATATAACAATGCCACCGATGAATATAGGAAAAGTAAACCCTTGAACACTGGTACCACCAGCCCAGTTCATGAGAACTACTATCATTAAGCTCGGCAGTATTAGGAGATAGCCAAGCATATCCGGCTGAACTATCTTGGATGCAATCTCATTTCGCTTCAGCCAGATTATGAACAATGAAATCACAGGGATCAGTATGCCGTGGGAATAGTAACTCTCTTCCGCCATCCAGGCATGATACCACGATTGAAACGTTGGCATGTAGAGCAAGGCAGACAACACCAGACAGATCAACGCGGGAATATAAACTCCCCAACCTAAAGTTGATACTGTCTTCCCGGCAGAAATTCGCTCTCCTATCGGGCCCTCATTATATCCAATATCTTTCACAACCACGACACTCCTGTTAGCAAATCGTAGAGATTTGTATTAACTGAACTTTATACCTACCATGCCCCGGAACCTTTAACGACTACAGGTATAGTTTCGAGCAGTATTTTGATGTCACCCCATACCGATTGATTCTGAATATACTCAAGGTCCATCTCGATCCAACGATCGAACGATACGTTACACCTGCCGTTTACCTGCCATATGCAGGTAATGCCAGGCTTCACTGCCAGACGGCCAAGTTGATGCCTGGAATACTTTGCAACTTCACTGGGCAGAGCAGGCCGGGGTCCTACAAGACTCATCGCACCGGTAATCACATTGATGAGTTGTGGTAGCTCATCAATACTACTGCGACGAAGCCACCGTCCCACTCGTGTAACTCTCGGATCACTTTTTATCTTGAACACCGGCCCTGTAGCCTCGTTCAGGTGGGCAAGATCCTTTAGCATGCTATCCGCACCAACGTACATGGAGCGAAACTTATACATAAAGAACTCTTTACCGTTCTTTCCTGTCCTAACCTGCTTGAATAGAACCGGCCCGTTTGAATCCAGTTTTATCACAATTGCAACGAATAGACCGATTATAATGCAAGCAGGCAGAACAGCTATACTTAGAGTTAAGTCAATTGCGCGTTTGGCAAACAACTGACTCGGCGAAAGCCGTGAAACAAGCTCCGCATTAGCGCGTTCGCTAAGTGCACCATCGCATTCCGATATATTCAGAACTGCAACCGATTTATATAAATCGCGTCTTGTTTCCATAAGTTATTTATTCCTGAATTAGGACAGATTTCCCCTTGATCCATCTGTGCCATTATCTTTTCCTTTTGCATCAGCCTGAATCTGCCCAGCAGATGACGCAGTTAGCGCAGCCTTGGATTTGCCGTTGGGCATGAAATCCTTGTAGGCATTTCGGAAGTGATAAGATCCATGGCTAATCTTAGGCTCTACCCCGTTAAGAACTGATCCTAATACATTAGCATCAACACGCTGCAATTGAGAAGCAAACTCTGCTTCTGTGCCTCTAGGAACTGACCCTGCTGCATATACCACCAGAACATTCTTGATCAGAGACGCGAGAAGCACACTATCCGCGAAGACAATTCCAGATGGACTGTCGAAGATGACAATATCAGCCAGATCGCCGATTTCGTTAACTAACTTAGCCATAGATTCCGATCTTAGCAGCCGGATTGGATTGCCTGGCAATGGGCCGGATGTTAGGAGCCGCAAATCCGGATTGCTAGTCTTTATGAAGGCATCTTTTAACGGCAATTGTCCTGCCAATACGTTGGTTAGGCCCTTGTCGTTCTCAACACCAAAGAGAGCGTGTTGTACCGGCATTCGCAGGTCACTATCGACCAATATCACGCTCATACCATCTGACGCCATCTTAATTGCAAGGTTGGCAGCGGTAACCGATCTACCAACATTGGGTTCAGAACTGGCAACAAGTATGCTGTTACCATGCAATGCCGGCTTATCAAGGTCCAAGTTCGTGGAAAGCATGTCATACGAGATCCCCAGGGATGCTGGGACTTTTGAATCCGACAACATGTGCGATTTTGCAAACGGAATGGCTCCGAATACGGGAATCCCAAGTAGTTTCTCCGCATCCTTAGGTGTCTTTATAGTATTGTCCAGATATTCTAGCAGAAATGCGATACCTCCACATAAAATGGGAGATAGAATCAAAGCTAGAAGAATCTTTAGAACCCCTCTGTTACTAACAGGTAGTACTACAGACTGATCTACTACCTGAATATCGCTATCATTCTTGGATTCCTGCACCTTGAGAGTTGCTTCATCCATTTTTTGAGCCAGCAAAACATATGTGTTTTTTGCCGACTCTGCATCCAGCGTAAGCTGAGCCAATTTCATTTCTTTCTTAGGCAGTGTATTCAGTTCATTGCCGAGATTAGCCACCTGAGCCTGTATAGCAGATTTAGCGGCATTTGCTGATGCGTTATCGATCATACTACCAACATACTGCTGAAACATGGCATCATGCGTAGGATCGGCTGCCTTGGTAGTGCTATTTAATATACTGCTGCCAACCTGTTGCATCCGTTTTTGTGTCTCGTCAATCCTTTTTGCCAACGCCTTTACATCAGGATGCTCTGGGGTGCGATCCTTAAGCATGGTTTGCATATCAATCTCTCGCTGCATAAGTTCGCTCTGCAGCGATTGCCATACTGGGTTACTAGCGATCACAGTAGAAGCCACTCGGATGCCAGGCGTATCCTTCAATTGTTTTTCAAGCCCTTGAACCCTGGCCGCAGCCTGCTTGGCTGCTACATCCTGCCCAGACAACGCCGTTTGATATTGCGACATTTCCTGTAGATGAAGTTGGGTCTGCGAAGGAAGCATTATAGCATTGTCCGATTCCTCGAACTTACGTAATGCTTCTTGTGTCTTCGATAACTGATCCTTCGCACGAGGCAGGTTCTTTTTAATAAAGTCCCTGGTGCTATATGCATTTGAGCTGTTCAATTCGTTATAAAAACGAATGAATTCTGCAGTCACAACGTCCGTTGTTGCTTTAGCGGTTTTTGGGGAATCAGATTCAACACGAATTCTGATCAAGCCCGAATCTTCAACCGGAGTGACATCGAGGGTCCGCAGGATCTCCACAGGATCGGCGGTAATATTCAGGCGCCATAGGGTTTCGGCTGACCGTTCCAATACGGTACGACTGGTAATCAACGTTCCGATGGATGACATGCGGAATCTAGGATCCAGTGCGCTTTGCATATACTGCTGCGCAAATAGACTGATATCCTTACCCTTCATGGATTTATCCAGAATCGTTGTAGACGCTTCCCACCGAGATGGACTTAGATATGCAAATAATCCAACGGTACCGACGCAAATCACTGTGCCGATCAATATAAGCAATTGATATTTTCTTAATATTCGATAGTATTGCCAGAGTTGCATACTGTTATCTGCTCCTTGTTACTCATTTAGTAGGCGTCAAAATTACCTGAATAGGTATGTGGTATTAACCATAGCACTAAGAATTTGGGAGATCTTACTCCAATCAGGTTTGGTCGTTTTTGAGACATAGACGACGTCACCTGGGTTCAGCGCAACATTCTGAGTCATATCGGCTGATTTTACAAGCTTCCTCATATCCACCGGGATGCGCTCTGGGGAAGTCGGGCTTCCACGTACTATGTATGTACTTTTCAGGTTACCTCTATCAGTAGGCCCACCAGCAGTCGAAACGGCATCGATTACTGTTGTGCCCTTTCTGAACCTGAACATTCCGGGACGAGCTACCTCTCCGAGCACGAAGTACTTATTCATCGTGTCCAAAGGTATGTAAATCGTATCACCATCTTGAAGGACCAGATTCTTCGACATATCTCCGTCATAGAAAATCTTCTCCAGATCGATGGGAACGGACTCCTGCGAGCCCTTATGTGTTAATGTTGCGGAATTCAGCTTGGCATCATCGGTAAAGCTACCAGCACCCGCAATGGCTTTCATCAGTTGATCGCCGAGCTGTATCTCTTGCTCTCCTGGCCTGTTAACCTGCCCAAGAACGTAGACTTGAAGTTTATGGAACTGGAGCATAGTAAGCTCAATTTTCGGCTCAACCAGGTATTTGGAGAGAGCTGCTCGCATATTATCAACAAGCTCTCTCTGGGTAAATCCTTCAGCATATGTTTGCCCCAGGAAAGCCAGGTTAATATAGCCTTTAGGATCTATAATATTTTCACCTGATAGATCCGGTTCATTCCATATCTTTATTTTCATAACATCGCCAGGCTGTAGCTTATACTCAGGAGGACAAGTTACTGCCTTCGCTGTGGAATTGACATCCTGGCTTTGAGCAGGTGCGGAAGGTAAGGTTTGTGTCTGAGTCTGCGCTGTGCTGGCAGTTATACTTGCAGCGACTACCGCAGAACATAATAATGCCGACACTAAAAGTCTTTTCATATTATAGGATTTCCTCCAGATAAAAATAGAAACTCATCATTCGATGACATCAGAAAGCCAGAATAAATAGCCTTTGGGGAAAAAGATATCGCTTAAAGCAGCATTCGGCAGGCTATTTCACAATATCGCCAGGTTCACGTTACTAATTCGATGATACACCACCCTTAAACCAATCAACCATCTTAAAGAGACCATCCTCGAAGTTAATGCTGGGTGAATAGTCAAGCAGTCGTTTTGCTTTTTCGATCGCGGCAAGCGAATGTTTCACATCACCACACATGGGCGGCCCGAACACCGGATCAATAGATACACCCAATGCTTCATTAAGACCGGCGACTAGTTCCAGCAAACTGGCACTTTCACCACATGCAATATTGAACACCTCACCGGCAATGCCTGGTGAAACGCAGGCGAGAATATTGGCGTGAACGTTATTCTCGACATATGTGAAATCCCTGGATTGCAGACCATCACCATGGATAAGCGGCTGTTCGTGTCTCATCAGCATGGTAAGAAACTTGGGAATCACCGCGGCATATTCGGAGTTCGGATCCTGTCTGGGTCCAAAAACGTTGAAGTATCTAAGGCATACCGTTTCGAAGCCATAGAGAGTGGTGAACATTCGGCAATAATGCTCTCCTGCAAGCTTGTTCGCCGCATAAGGGGATATAGGAGAAGTTGGCATATCCTCGGCTTTGGGCATGGAAGGTGAATCACCGTAGACTGATGAAGATGAGGCAAATACTAATCGTTTAACACCCGCATCACGGGCGGCAACCAGTGTGTTTAAGGTGCCATTAACATTGACTTCGTTGGATGCTATTGGATCGTTTACAGATTTAGGTACAGAAGCAATAGCAGCATGGTGCAGGACATAATCGATTCCATGAACTGCACTGCGCACAGTGTCTAAATCAACTATGCTTCCTTTGATGAAGTCGATCGCGCCAAGGTTGTGCTCGATATTCTCGATTCGCCCTGTTGACAGATCATCCAGCACCCGAACCTGCTCACCTTGTTTAACTAGATGATCTACTAGATGCGAGCCAATAAATCCTGCTCCACCAGTCACCAGATATCTGCTCATTATTATGTTCGTCCCTTTACATCCGCAACAGATTGTTCTACGGTGTGTGCCGAGATAATAAATAGATGGATGTACAAATGCACAATCGATTTCTAAACGATTATCACATTGCAGATCAACATTGGGTCAATGTTAGCATGAACCATAACCAATGTCAAGCAATCCATAAAGCAGTTGAGTTGAGTGTATTTATTACAAATATTCTATCTTTACGCCTAATCAGATTCCTGCCGAGAACGCTCTACCGAATTAGGAAATAGCCTACCGCATAGACCGGCAACACTAATCGATAAAACGGTATTTGATCAAGGTCCACATCGCTGAAAATGCGTCGGTCCACTTGATTTTCTTTCCCTGCTCGGTATTCCTGCCGACATAAGCTATCGGAACCTCCTTGATAGCTATGCCTCTTTTTCTGACTTTGGCAGTGACCTCGGGGCAGAATTCGAACCTGGTAGACTTAAGGTGAAGGTCTTTCAGAAGTTTTGTTTTGAAGGCCTTGTAACAAGTCGCTTCATCTGTGATATGTGCGCTGAACAGAATATTGGCTGTCCATGTAAGAATCCGATTTGCTATCCGATTTGCGAGCTTCATCCCGGTAATCTGACCCAGAAAACGTGACCCGTACACAACTTCCGCGTCTCCATCCAATATAGGATTGATGATTTTCGGATATTGCTTAGGATCGTATTCCAAATCTGCATCCTGAATGATGACAATATCACCGGTAACGTATTTAAGGCCAACTCGAATTGCAGTGCCCTTGCCGAAATTAAGTATAGATTGATGCAGAATAATAGTATGGGCTTGCTGGTACTCTTCCAGTATTTTGCAGGTCTCATCCGTTGACCCGTCGTCCACAACGATTATTTCCGTGGCAATATTGACCAACATCACAGCATCCAGGACCTGCCTGATATGGTGGGCTTCATTAAAGCAAGGGATGATTACAGAAAGTTTCATTTCATTCCCCAATCCATGGCGTAAAGTATAGCATGTACCACCAGACATTTCAAGAATTCAGCGATAGGCATTGTTCTGAAGTTATCAAGATGGAGCTCGCACCAAAACCACCAACAGGCTGATAAAAAACAGCCTGCAGCGATTATATCGGTGCAGGCCTCAACATTTACTATATTCGGTGAAACGCACTGTTATCGATTAGAAGGATGAGGAAAACGTTGCTCCGTAGTAAAGATCCTGGTTCAATGACGTCAGTTGCACGCTCAGTGCCGGAAGAATGCTCTTCGAGACGGCAAAGTTGATATTCTTGGTGTCGTATTCGCCGGAGACGTGCACGCCTAGCGGCAGTGTGCCTTCCGCCCCGAAGAAGAGTCCGCCAAGGGAACCCGTGCCGACCCCTCCATGAAATCTGATATCCTGCAGGAGAATGGGGATGCCCCCTGCCCCCGGAATCCCTTTAGATGCGACCGCATAAAGCGCCCGCCCTCGATACGGCAATCCCGGCACATTGGTAACATCCGATATATCTCTTATCCCCAGTGCAACCGCCGGCATGAAATAGCCTTCCTTTACAAGCGACACCTGGCCGCTGATAGCAGTAACATTGTCGCCGCTGAATCCGTTGAACTGAGCAACTTCCGCGCCAAAGCGTGATACCTGCCCATCGACCCAGAATATGTTCTTGCCGCTTCCATTTACGGTTGCTGCATACTCTGCCTTAACCGCAGCAACGGAAACATCCTTGGCTGTAGGGATAAGTATGAGCCTATCAGCGCTAACCACGCCTGCCATCATGACGAGCACTGCGCTCATCGCGGCTAATCTACCTAATCTGAACATTCATTACCTCCTGATTACTCAATTCGGTAGCGCCGGCATACTCGGCATATACCTGATGTTTTACTTTCTGTATATCCGACTTATTTTCGGGCGCTTCCGTATTCACCACGATCACAAATTCTATGTTGTGTGATTTGAGAGATGGTCGCTGGCTGCTAACCCTGTATCGCTTATATCGCTGAGTTACTATGCTGAGGGCACCTTTGCCGGATAATACCTCAAGCATATCCTCAAACGGTATTATTCCGTCCGTGCTGTAGCTGATGAGAATGAAACGGGCCTGCGTGTCGGCGATCAATTTACTGAACGATTCCATTGCACTTGCCTTGTAGCAGTACAGGCTCCGTCGTTCCGTCCGCCAATCCCTGCGTATGGCAGATTTCCCGTTGATCTCGTCTCGCGGCTCGAACGTCGGTGCGATATGCGGCTTGTCCCAGAGCGCCACTGTGTTCAGCAGATGATAATTGGAACCGTACTGATGCTGATTATACGGTGGATCGAGATAGGCAATGTCGCACTTCACTTCGCGAGCGAGCAAATTCGCATCGGCGCGAAGGACAAGGTTGTCGCGCCCGTTGTCCCAGAACTCCGGCGCCTTCAATGTGAGCACGCTTCGGATTCGGTACCAGGCGGTCTTGGTAGCCCCACCCCATCCACGATGAAAACCCTTGAAAACGCCGGATGTGTTGCTGCAGTAGGCGGCCTGAAAGATCAGGGTAGCAAGGAGAACAGCCTCTTCGCCGCTATCTATCAGGTTCGATGATTTCCATGCCGCGATCTCTTCTCGCATGGCGTCAATGCGCCTGCCGTTCTCTTGAGTGTAAAACATGCGCTCGGAATCTGCATCGTAATGCTCATCGTCTTCCGGGCAGTAATGAGTAGCGATGTATCCTCTGATCGGGGCAAGTGAATTCAGATGGCTTATGGCACTGTCAAGCCCACCCAATGCATGGAAATCAGGTGGACGGTTCGCCATTATGAAAGCCGTATTCATAAAATACGAATACGGCTCCCAATCATTGGCTATCACTCGATATCCAAGAGTCTTCGCCATGCGTGCTACAACGCCGCTCCCGGAGAAGGCATCATAAAACGTTCCGTCCACGACGCCGGTAACTTCGATGGCACGCTGTATCAGCGAAAGCAACTTGCGCTTATTTCCTATATACGGGATAAGTTGATCTGTGATGTACTGCGAATCCGTCTTGCACAATTCCATATCTTAAGAATTCTTGCGCGGTGACGGCGACCATGTTGGAGAGTAATTGTCACCATTCCCCTTGGTAATATTTACTGCGCCTGAACCATCTACATTAACACGCCAGATATCACGCTTGCCATTCTTACCGTACATGGAAAATGCGAGCTGACTTCCGTCCGGCGACCATGTAGGCGTACGCACGTCTCCTGCTACCACTCTCTTTGGCGACCCTCCGTTTGAATCGATGGTGTATATTCCTATGCACTTGTCCGGCGAACCATCCTTAACCGTCCACATCTCGAAGGCGATCGTGCTCCCATCGGGCGACCAGGCTGGATTCGCTGGGCCCCTGCCATCACCTTTGGAAACGAAAAGATCTTTGGATGACACCGCATCGAGGTCGGCGACGAGTAATCCGTTAGTCCCTTTTCTATCGATGAAGGCGGCAGCCACGCGAGACCCTATGGGCGACCATGCAACGTCGAGATTTCTGGCAATCGTTATGCCGACAGCACTGACTGACTGATCTTCAGTAGACATGCCATGTCTCGGTTCAATAGTGAAAGCTTCTCTACCAAGATCGGTTTCCTGTATATACAGGAGATAATTCTGTTTAGGTGACCACGATGCATATACATAGGGCTGGCTGTATCCACCCATTGATTCCATAGCTGGCGCACCGGTTGGCGGCAGATACTGCTCTTCATCTCCACTTCGCAGATTCATGTTATAAACCTTGGCGCTTGAGAGAAATGTCAACCCTTTGCCACCATTAGTCCATGTGGGAAGTGTCTTTGTTCCGGCACTGGTTGTAATTCGATGGCTGTATCGACCATCCCATGCAGCGATATATACCTGATATGTGTTATCTTCCTTATTCGAAGTGTACGCGATCTCCATCGCATCCGGCGACCATGATGGGGAACTGTTATCTGCTGAGCCGCTGGTCACACGGCGCAAATCAGATCCGTCCGAGCGTGTGTTATAGATATCAGCATGCCCTGCCCGATCCGATATAAAAGCAATACGATCCTCTGTTGGCGGCTTCATAAAGAGCGCCGGGCCTCTTTGGATTGCGTACAACCCGAATGCTCCTAGAGCGGCCACAAGTATTAGTACAATTATGATTCCACGATTCAAGGTCGATCCTCCTAATTAATCCCTCGACGCAGCACACGCCCTGATTTGATCATTCCCAAATCAACCAGGCGCCCACTGTCGAGAACGACTACTCCGTTAACTAAAACATATTCAATCCCGCGCGCCAGAGCATGGGGCGTCTCGTAAGTCGCGGCATCGGCGATTGTATCAGGATCAAATATGGTTATATCTGCATAATTACCTTCAGATAGAACACCCCGCCCGCGCAGACCGAATCGAGCGGCAGTTCGTCCGGTCATCTTTGCAACAGCCTCTTCTAATGATATCACACCTTGCTCTCTAACGTAAGTACCGAGCACCCGCGGAAACGTGCCGAACGCGCGAGGATGCGGCTTCCCTGTACTCATCGGACCTGAAGTCGACCGCGCGGTGGCATCAGAACCGATGAGCGTTGATGGATGGCGCATAACCGTCACGATATCGTCAGGGCTGATAGCGAAGTGCTGCACGCCTACGCTTCCGTTTTCATCTATAAGCAAATCGAGCACAGTATCAACCGGATGCCTGCCCTGCTCACTGGCGATGGCTGTAATGCTCATGCCCTCGTATCGGCGATTTGCATCGCGCTTAACAAAACTTATGACCACCGAATCCCATCCGCCCCAATCGCCGATCCAGCCGTCGCCTGTATTCTTGATGAGCTCATCCCGAAGCCTCTGATGATCTCGGGGGTCTGTAAGTCTGCGAACGAGGGCTGAATTTCCACCATCATGAGCCCAGTCAGGAAGCAGCGACTCCAAACCTGTGGCGGTGGCGGTGTACGGGTACTGATCCGCCCATATATCCAGTCCCTGCTCGCGTGCCGAATCGATCAGCGCAAGGCTGTCAACCACCCTGCCCCAGGAATTACGTCCGCATGCCTTGTGGTGTGATATCTGAACGCCGATTCCGGCTTCACGCCCTATGCGAATAGCCTCTTCCAGCGCCGGGATGAGATCGACACCTTCATTGCGCATGTGGGTGGTGTAGATGCCGCCATTTCGGGCTGCAACACGGCACAAGTGGATCAGTTCATCGGTGTCTGCGTAGCATCCTGGAGGATACACCAATCCGCTCGACAGGCCGAACGCGCCTGCGAGCAAAGACTGCTCGACCATGCGCTCCATCTGCGCAAGCTCATCCTCACTTGGCTGGCGGCCGCTCCGTCCCATTGCCGCGATCCTGATAGCGCCATGCCCGACCAGGGTCGCATAGTTGATAGCCATGGGGAGCGCATCGAGCCGAAAGAGGTAATCAGCCATGCTGTGCCAGTTCGAGTCAACACCGTATTCGGCAAATTCATCGGCGTATTCATCTTCTACCGCATATCGGTCACTTCGTGAAGCAGGCGATTCACCGCAGTTGCCAGAAATTTCCGTCGTTACGCCCTGAGTGACCTTGCTCTCGCACGAAGGGTTGAGGAGGACGGATTGATCGGTATGCGAATGACAGTCGATGAAACCGGGAGCAACCACGCACCCTTCGGCGTCGATAACGCGTGCGCTGGATGGGCCAAGCTCCCCTATCTCGACTATTCTATCGCCGTCTATGCCGATATCCGCAGTGAACCCCGGTCGCCCGGTGCCGTCTACGATTAATCCGTTTTTGATTATTACGTCAAACATTTCTTCGCTTTCGTGCGCAAAACTTTCCTATATTTTACCTCTTTCCAGTGCGATTGGGAAGAGTTTGTACAAGGTAGCTGCCAGCGCTTCACTTACTTCATCTGCTTGTATCGCCCGCGGCAAAATCGCATAAGCAAGTATATTACTTGTCATCATATGTTGTAAAGCTTATATATTGGAAGCGTTGGAAGCGTTGAGCTGAAATTGACTATCTGATATACTTGAATACTAACTCGGCGCAAAGCAATGAAAAGAGGTAAACCCTTGCCAAATCCGCATGGAATAATTGCAAAGAATGTCGCTGGATTATATAACGATCCATCCACTGACAGCGAACTGATCACCCAGGCGATCATGGGACAGTCCGTTGAGATCCAGGATGAGAACGCCGACTGGCTGCACGTGCGTACATGGGATACATACAACGGCTGGGTGAAGTCGAAATGGGTGTGCCGCGCGGCAGTGCCACCGAGTGAATCGATTGAGGTGACATCGCTTTTTACGGATGCGCTGAAAGCCCCATGCATGGGCTCGGAGATCTGGACAAAGCTTGTTATAACTACAAAGCTTGAACTAGTCGGTTATGAAGGCGCATTGGTACATGTGCGGCTACCCGATAACAGGGAGACCTGGCTTGCACAGGATGACATCATGCCATTGTATGAAAATCGGATTGACAGTCCGACCGGAGCGGGCATCATCCGCACGGCCAAGCGATTCATGGGAGTGCCGTACCTGTGGGGCGGATCGTCGCCGTTCGGGATCGATTGCTCGGGTTTCACACAGCTGGCTTACAGGCTGAACGGCATAAGCCTGCTTCGGAACTCTTACATGCAGGCGAATGACCCTCGGGCGATTGAAGTAGATAAGGCCGACCTAGTAGCTGGGGATTTGGTGTTTTTTGCAAGCGGTAAAGATGCCGGAAAGATTACGCATGTCGGCATGGCGTGCGGCGGCGGAACCTTCATTCATTCGGCAGGCGGCGGCGCGGGTGTAGACATCAACAATCTCGACGATGAACCGTATAGTCGCATATATTGGGGCGCACGACGAATTCCTAACGTAGCTTGAGGTTTCAGTTCATAGGTAATGGTATAACCGTATATCCCATCATCCAGGTAAACCCAACTATCAAATACAGGCATGTGGCATACAAGTGAATCCTGTTCCATCCGGTCATCGACATTGCGCACAGCCAGATCATGTACCACGGGAAACAAACTTGCGCGCTGGAGAAAAAGATAAATCCCAGCAAAATCGCCCATGCACTAATCCAGGCGGATTCTTTCTTGCTCATCCAAACGCATGCGGACAGTGCCAGAAAAGCCACTATAAGGGGCCACTGTTTCACTAGCGAATTCACAATTCCACCGGACGATAACTCCATTCCCGGATGATACCTTACCTGTGCCACCGGACCCATCAACCACTGCGCTCGAAGGCCCGTGAGAGTACCCCATCCCTCCCAGAAGACTGCATATCCAAGAAGTGTTGGAGCCAGCGCCAGCATTACGACCGTTGATATGACGAGTATCCTATTGGGAAGATCCTTACGTCGAACCAATGCTATCAGCATAAGTGGAAGAGCTGCTATCGTGACCAACTTGATTCCGATTGATAACCCGAGGAAAATGGCTGCAAGCATAAATCGCTTACGAAGGAACAGCGCGGCCCCTACTATAAGCAGAGCGATCATTAACATATCGTTATGACCATTGCCGGGTCCCTCTATTAACAGCAACGGATTCAGCCCAATTGCGAGCATCGCCAAATCACCCTTGCCGGGAGAGACCCTGTTCGCAATCGATCGGCCTGCAAGGGCAGCTGCAACCAGGGCAATCGACTCTATCAGTTTTACGCCCACAATCTGCCAAAATAGGTCAACTGAATGCAGAAACCAGACTACAAGAATAGACACCATCGTCCACACAGGCCCATATGGGGACGGGGCACAGTTCTTCTGAAAATAGGCGACGGGGTCATGAAGGGAATGCAGAAAATCGATTGAATGCATGTACGGATTCAAGCCATAAAGCACTTTCATGCGAGCAAATCCGACATACCCATAGGTATCCCACGAAAGGGATGCAGGCCAGAATATCCCGAGAGCGATAGAAGCTACGCTTATGATAACAAGGGCATGCTTCTTCTGCAGGATGCCTCCCCTGTAGCCTGCGATGACAGAAATAATATACCCTGCCCAGGCCAGCATGAGGAAGATTACGAAGCAGTGCGAGAACGTCGCTATATCGACAGACGGAGCGATTCCGCCGAAGAGGTGCCTACTGAAGTCAACAACACCTTTCCTGTTTGCATAACCCCAACGCGTGTAGAATGATACCGGCAGGAAATATTGCAGAACAGTCGCCGCCAGCAGAGACAAAATAGAAACACTCGCACCGGCATAAACCCAGCGGTTTAGTGCTGCGGGTGACTCTATATCGTCTCTCACTTTTGGGACATTCAAAGGGTTACTACCTCAGCGACATAAAAATTGTTACAGCGGAAATGTTACTTTACAGCCAATCCAGCCCCTATGCGCAAAGCTTTTTCATTAAGAGGGATGAACTTATGCCTGTGGGATGGCAGCACTTCCGGCAGAGCAGCGAGCAGTGAATCCATAGATACTATTCCAGTCGACTTCACATACGCTCCAAGCATAATCATGTTTGCAACGCGCACATTGCCGGATTCTTCTTCTGCTACCGTGTTTGCAGGAACCGGGATAATACTGCAGCCACTGCGCATAATGCTCGTATCTATGAGCGATGAGTTAACGACTAATCGTCCACCAGCTTTGACGGACGGCTCGAATTTTCTGAAGAGAAAGTCGTGCATACCGATCAATGTGTCCGGATATGCGGATATAGGGGAGCCGATTTCGTCCGAGGATATAATGACGGTACAATCAGCCGTGCCTCCCCTTGCCTCAGGTCCATAGGATGGGAACCAGACAACGTGTCGGCCCTCAATCATTGATGCATAGGCCAGAAGTTGGCCCATTATCATTATTCCCTGGCCGCCAGTGCCGGCCATTACTATTTCTTCATGCATTGTATTAAACCTCCAGAGGAAACCCGTCAGCTATTAAGGCGTATTTTTGAACACACCCAACGGGTAGTAAGATGCCATGACGTTATCAACATGCTTCATCGCATCGAGCGGTGACATGACCCATTGAGTAGGACATGTGCAGAGAATCTCGACGATCGACATGCCCTTGCCGTCCAGCTGATTCTGAAATGCGGTTTTGATGGCTTGCTTGGTCTTTGCCACATTAGCTGGGCTGGTGAGTGAGGTTCTGGCAGCATACACCAGACCATCAAGACTTGAAAGCAGTTCGCAGACCCTGATGGGGTTCCCTGCCTTAGCCACATCCCGACCGCCGGGTGTTGTGGTCGTAACCTGACCAATCATAGTCGTTGGAGCCATCTGCCCACCGGTCATACCGTAAGTGGTGTTGTTGATGAAGATAACGGTGATATTCTCACCTCTGGCCGCAGCGTGAACGATCTCTGCGGTGCCGATAGCGGCAAGATCACCGTCACCCTGGTACGTAAAAACAACCTTGTCAGGCAGACAGCGCTTTATGCCCGTCGCCACAGCCGGTGCACGGCCGTGGGATGCCTCAATGGCGTCGCACTCGAGGTACTCATACATGAAAACAGAGCATCCTACCGGGCAGACACCAATGGTCTTTTCCATAATTCCAAGTTCATCTATAACCTCGGTCACTAACCTGTGAGCGATACCATGGCTGCACCCAGCACAATATGCCATCGTAATATCGGTAAGGGCCTGAGGCCTGCTAAATACCTTTTCCATTTAAAATCCTCATTCCTAAGGCGACAAACTACAGCGCCTTTTCCACCTGCTCAAGAATTTCTATCTGGCCGGGCACGATTCCACCCAGTCTGCCGTAAAAATCGACTCTCGACACACCGTTGACAGCGAGTTTTACGTCCTCTACCATCTGACCTGCACTCATCTCAACTACAAGGAAGTTCTTGCCCGCCGATGCCAGCGCTGCCAACCTTTCCGACGGGAACGGGAACAGCGAAATCGGCCTGAACAGACCGACTTTCAGCCCCTTCTCACGGGCAAGGTTCATGGTAGTGCGGCAAATTCTGGCGACGCTTCCGTAAGCAACCAGAACCAGGTCTGCGTCGTCTACTCCAAACTCCTGATATCGAACTTCTTCAAGTGAGGCCTTTGCATACTTGGCCTGGATTTGCAGGTTAATCTTCTCCAATTGGTCCGGCACTATGTAGAGTGAAGAGATTGTGTTTCCAGGACGACCCTTGGCTCCATTAAGCGCCCAGGGCTTCGGTGGAATATTAACCTCTATCTCATCCGGTATTTCAACCGGTTCAAGCATCTGCCCGATTATGGCATCAGCGAGAATCATCGCCGGGTTAGTATACTTATCAGCGAGATCGAATGCCAGAACTGTGAAATCGAACATCTCCTGAGCCGACCACGGGGCCAGGACGAGCAGATTGTAATCACCATGCCCGCCGCCCTTAACGGCTTGAAAATAATCGCCCTGAGATGGCGCTATGTTCCCTAGTCCAGGACCGCCGCGCTGTACGTTTGCTATAACGCAAGGAAGCTGAGCCCCAGCGATGTAGGAGATTCCTTCCATCTTAAGGCTAACTCCCGGGCTGGATGAGGATGTCATCGCCCGGATACCGGCGGCAGACGCACCGTACACCATGTTTATAGCGGCGACTTCGCTTTCCGCCTGAATAAAAACACCACCAGCTTCCGGCATATACTTTGACATATATTCAGGAACCTCATTCTGAGGGGTGATGGGATAACCAAAAAACGCCCGGCACTGAGCTGCAATCGCTCCACGAACCATGGCTTCATTGCCTTTAATTAAGACTTTTGTCGACATAATTACTTGTACACCTCGATTGCCACGTCGGGGCACATCATTCCGCAAATGGTGCAGCCAGTGCACTCTCCGGCATCATGAAACGCCGCTGGATGATATCCCTTGCGGTTGTACTGCTCCGAAATGTATATCTGCTTTTTAGGGCAAAAGTGAACGCAAAGCCCACACCCCTTGCATCTTTCTTCGTTGATAACTATTCGGCCCACTTCTATCTCTCCCCCAGTAACCGGTCTACGTAACGGAGAATTCGGTTACTTTCTATCAGCTTCGAAATTGAGTATTTCTCTGCATATAAATGCACGATTACCATAACTAACAAGACTGCGACTTTCATGGGAAAGCCGATTTCATATACCAGCGCCAAGCCCAGCACCGCTCCCAGCGCGTTCGAACCAGCATCGCCAAGCATCACCCTGGCCGATCGATCCTGTACAGTAAGTAGAACCGCAGGCGTCAAAATCGGCAGCAACGACTGCCATTCGGATAGCCTGCCGGTTCTGGCGAAAAAAAGTGCTAATATACCAACCCAGAAACATGATACCGCTCGACCGGGTCGTAAGTCCAGTAAATTTAGCGTATTTGCGCAGAGACTTATCAAAAATCCGTTCAAAAAACCCTGTACCGGATCAAATCCGGCCGCCACAAAGCCAAGAATCAGCCCCAGCATCCCGCCTACGACGGCTTTGAGCAGTCCCGTAGATACCTTGCCCTTTTTGAGCAATCCGATATGCCCTCGGAAGCCGCCAGCCTCTCTGGTGCCATAGATATCATCTATGAGCCCGACAGCGCCAAAGCCCAAAACCGCAAACAGAAATGCCCAGATATGTCCGCCGACATGTAATACAAGCAGTAGCCCGTACAGCGGAACTGCCACCAGCACGAGCAGAAAACCGAATCCAGCCGGAATCGTCTTACCCTTGAAGTTCTTGCGCTCAAGATGCCATGATACGGCTAAAAGCCGCATTACCGGAACGGCGATGATCGTCAGTACCAAACTGGATATAAAAAGAGCAACAAAACTCATTCGCCCAGCGCTTTCATGCCGAGGGTCGAAATAACGTCCATAAGCTGGCGGCCTCGATGGATGAAACCCTTCAGATCCCGTCCGGACGCCCTGTGCACCATGCCGACAGGCACCTCGATGATGCGGCTGCCCATCCTGAGCGCATCGATGGTCAGACCGACTTCCACCCCGAACTTGGACGCAAATCCACCGGACTTTTCGACTATATCCCGTTTAAGAGCCCTCGGGCCCGCGAGCGGGGAAATCACGCACTTGCCGGTCAGCGACTTTATTCCGAAGCGCGCAGTTTTCATAACCAGACCAAAGCCACCGCTTCGCGCACCGAGTTTAACCGAATCATTGTTTGAGCCTAGGCCAACCACAGGCTCAACTTGCCCAAATACTGCAATGGACATATCTGCGGAACCACTCAGCACCGGCGCGAGAAGCTTGGCGCCTTCGCTTGCAGATGCGCCCAGATCTGCATCAAGAAGCAGGAAAATATCGCCCTGTGCTGCAGGCCATACCCTGTTCAACGCACCACCCTTGCCAAGATTTTTTTCAAGGCTCACCACCTGATGGGCACCGGCAATTCGGGCAATATCTGCCGTGCCATCGGTTGAGGCATCATCCACAACTATAACCTGGGTTACTCCGGGGATGTTGAGCGCAGCCATTATGGTATCCGTTATCACGTCGGCCTCGTTGTAGGCCGGAATTATCGCCGAGACTTGATACGCCACTCTTTACTCTCCAGATACGCCGGCACTACTCGATCTGCCGATTTCTTGACTCCGAAATTGCCTGTCTCCCCTGCCAGCATGCATACCAGCGAAACCTGACCCATAGGCTGATCTACATCATCGACAGTGGAGATATTCTTTCTATGATATGCCCTGATGTACGAAGTCACGGCATACGCAGGTTCCGCTGCGACTATCGTTAAAACACCATAGGACTGTAGTTTATCAATTAGCGCTAGGTCATTCAGCTGGCTGTCCTGCAAGTCTTTCTCTTTGCTGCCACCTACAAGCACAACGGTCTGCACTCGGTGGTCGTACTTGCCAACTTTTGTAATCAGGCCCTTTTGCTCAAGGATGTTCATGGTCCGCAAATCTGTGCCAGCCACCACACTCCGCGCGATGCCATCCAGTATCAGCGCCACGGGATCGGAATTAGCCGGGCCACCGGTAATCAGCTCTACGGCCCTGCGCGCCTGATCACTTGCCGTTTCCGAATTAAGATCCGATATAGTGGTGATCGAGGCGACGTGCGCGCCAGCCTCCTCAAGAATCGACTTCGCGCTTTGTGTGGCCTCACTGTAATCGCCGGTCTGTATGATAGCAACACGGTTATGCAGCAATCGTCCATCGACCAGCATTGGCGCCGCAGCACGATCGAAGTCATCCCGTTTTTTCGATTGGTCGTTAAGGTTGTTGATGGTAATCTGTTGGTCGTGGTTCTCTGTGCGCAGTTTGCCAAACTCCTGTTCCAAACCCCGAGCAACCTGTCTTTCGACAGAAGTGCCTGCGAGAAAAGAACTGCCTACAAGTATTCCTACTGCAAGAGCAAGAAAGACGGCAACCAACGTAACCACGTGATATCTAAGGTCTATTAGCAACTGAGTGTACCTACATTCCTATGAGGCGTCTAAACTTGAAAAACATCAAGCTTATCCATGTTCGTATTGCGGGTGATTGAAGAATCACTACCATCACCGGAACCAGTGCTCCGGCAAAGAGAAACAGAAGCTCTTTTATGCCTGGTGTACGCCTGTATAAACGGCTAACCCCTTTTGCATCAACGAGCTTAGGACCGATTTTCAGCCTGGTGAGAAACGTGCTTGCCATGCCTGCACGTCCCTTATCGAGAAAATCGATCAGATTTGAGTGGGATCCAACTGCAACTATAAGCTCTGCACCCTTTTCATACGCAAGGAGCATTGCCATGTCTTCGCTAGTCCCTTGAAGTGGAAAAATCGCGGGGTCCAGACCAAGCTTCTTGATCCTGTCCAGACCAGGGGCTGATCTATCGCCGCTCCCATATGCGTGAACGACAATCTCCGCTCCGCACTTCAGGGCCTCATCGCTTACGGAGTCCATGTCGCCTACGATCATATTAGGCTTGAAACCAGCATCCAGGAGGGCATCCGCTCCCCCGTCGACCCCTATGAGTACGGGCCTTACATCCTGAAGATACGACTTTATGATCGCCAAATCCTCTCGAAAACCATCGCCTCTGACGACAATTAGCGCATGTTTGCCTTCAAATTTGGTGTAGATATCTGGAACTTCTACCGGATCAAGGATAAGCGACTTCTCTTCCTGTATGAATCGCAGTGTGTTTTGCGCAAATTTTTCAAGTTCGACGGCGAGATTGCTGCGAGAGTCATCCATGAGTCTCACGATCTCTTCAACCGTAAGATCAACCCCCGTTGCTACTACCTTATCATTCCGCCAGATAGTTTTGCCTTCAATGATAATCGTATCACCCTCGGCAATTGAAGACATTACATCTTCGCCAACATTGTCTACGATCGGGATACCGGCCTCAAGTAGAATGCTTGGACCCGTATTCGGATAGCGGCCTGAGATGGACAAGCTGGCATTGATTACGGCTGCAGGTCTGCGTGCTACAAGCATTCGAGCGCATGTCGAATCAATATCTTTATGGTCGATAACCGCTATCTCGCCTTTTTGAAGTCTCAGCGCGAGATGCTTGGTTTTCTTATCTATCCTTGCCTTGCCCTGTATATATGACACAGACCATTCCTCATGCGTGATGCGAAGATACGCCTAATCGCAACTTCGCTCATACTTATTTTGTCTAACTTTTATTGATTGAAACTTATACTATTCGGACAGCATCTCCCGTGCGTGTTGCACGGCCGTATCGGTGAGCTTAATCCCGCCAAGCATACGAGCAATTTCCTGAACCCGCTCATCATGCGACAGCTTCCTGACACGTACGACGGTTCGGCCTTCACAGAGATGTTTTGCAATGCTGAAATGTTCGCCTGGACGACTGGCAACTTGCGGAAGGTGTGTGATGCAAAGCACCTGTGCCTTCTCTGCAAGCGCAACCAGTTTCTGACCGATAACTTCAGCCGTGCGCCCGCCGACTCCGACATCCACCTCGTCGAAGATCAGGGTCGTCATGCTGTCCACCGCAGACATTGCGGATTTGATGGCAAGCATGACCCTAGACATTTCGCCGCCTGATGCAATCTTCGCAAGGGGTCTTGGCGGTTCCCCCGGATTCGCCGAAATCAAAAACTCCACTTTGTCGATACCTGATGCATCCAGAGCCTTGGATACCTGTGAAACCTGAAACACCGCATCCGGCATGTTGAGACTGCCGAGTTCACCCTCGACGGCGTGCGCAAAGACAGCCGCTCCGAGCCTGCGCAACTTCGAGAGCTTTTCCGCGCTTGACATCGCGGCTGATTCAACTCGATCGATCTCTCCCCTGAGTTCGGCTGAGCGCTCGTCACTATGAACCAGCGATTCCAGTTTCATGTCCAACTCACTGCCATACTTGAGTATATCTTCGATAGTTTCGCCGTACTTGCGCTTGAGACCACGAATGAGATCCAGACGATCATCAACCGCCGTCAGCCGGTCAGGGTTAAACTCGATGCCATCACGATACGATCTGAGATCTCGAACGGCGTCTTGAATCATGTACAAGGCGGACTGCAGCGATTCCACAGCGGGCTGGAGCTGTTCATCCAGACCGGAAATGCCCTGAAGGGCCATCACTGCCTCACCTAACGTATCCGATGTGCAACTTTCATCGCTCCGCTCTGTGAGAAGATCAAGAGCGGTCGATGTGGCTGCGTGCAATTTCTCAGCATTCGCCAGCCGATTCCGGTCAGCGAGCAGCTCATCTTCTTCGCCGGGCGACAGGTTGGCAGAGGTGATTTCCTCGACTTGAAACTTGTACAGATCAATCGACCGGGCGCGTTCTCGCTCGTCGCTCTGTAATTGCCTGAGTTCAGCCTGTAATCGCCGAAACTCGGCGTGGTCTGCGGCCACATCGCTTCGGAGAACGTCGATTTCGCCTCCGCACCAGGCGTCAAGCACTCCCAGATGGCGCTCGGATTGGAGCAGATACTGGTGCTCATGCTGTCCGTATGCGTCTACAAGATGATCGGTGATTTCCTTAAGCAGCGAAACCGTCGCCTGCCGACCGTTGATTCGGCACTGTGATTTACCGTTCCTCTGAACCTCACGGCTCACGATCATTCGGCCTTCATCAGGCGAAAAACCGGCATCTTCAAGGCACTTCAGTGCATCAGGCGAGCAGTCGACATCCAGCACAGCCTCAACGAGCGCCTTCTCGCATCCACTGCGAATAGTGTCGGAATCGGCTCGCTCACCGAGAGCTATCCCTATGGCGTCGACGATGATCGATTTTCCGGAACCCGTTTCGCCGGTAAGGAGATTAAGGTCCGGCCCAAATTCCAGATCAAGCTCATCGATAACTGCAAAATCTTTTATGTATAGATGATGAATCATACGTTTAATACTCAGGCATCAAATCGATCGCCCCAGCGCAGCCTGGACTGGAGCTTGTCAAAGAAGGTTATTTCGCCGGTGGATATCAGCTTGGCCTTGAACGCGGCATCCTGAATTGCGACCTTGTCACCCGGGCGCAGGGGGATACCCGACTGGCCATCGACTGTAAGCATAACCGTATCTGCCTGATTGCCTTCCACTATTATTTCAACCGTCTGCTTATTCGATATCAGCAGAGATCTGGCGTTCAACGTGTGCGGACATATCGGCGTAATGATGATTACATTGAGATCCGGAGAAACGAGCGGGCCTCCGGCAGATAAGGAATATGCCGTAGATCCGGTAGGAGTAGCGACTATAAGTCCATCGGCGGCATATGTGGATACGTATTTTCCAGCGACATGTGTTGCCAAACGCAGCATACGGGAGAGCGGTCCCTTCGCTATCACCATATCATTCAGCGCTATGGATGAGACGACCTGTTCGCCAAGCCTGTATACGGAAGCTCGAAGCATCATGCGCTCATCAATCTTGTAGTCGCCTTTCATGACCCGTGCGACAATCGCAAGAGTCTCATCGGGGACAACATCTGTAAGGAACCCAAAATTGCCGAACCTAATTGCCAGCATAGGCACGTCTGCCGGTGCCATTATCTGGCTGGCGTGAAGCAGTGTGCCATCGCCGCCCATGACTAGCGCAAAATCGGCGGTTGCCAGTTCCCTTTCATCGCGCGACAGGCTGGGCATCTGCATGGCGATGGAGGCATTATGTTCAGCCATTACGAACGCGCCGTGCGCCTGCAGCCACGATGTCACCTCGCGTGCAACGGGGATGGCATCAGTTTTCTTAGGATTCAGTATTATTGCAACCGATTTCACTTGGATTCAACCTTGGTCAATCTATCCAGATTGCTCTTTGCATCCCGGCAACCGGGATCTATTCCCAATGCCTTCTTATAGCAGGAGATGGATTTCTCCACATTCCCCTGCTTTTCATAAGCGATACCCATATTATTGTATCCCAGTGCGAATTTGGGATTGTAAGAGATAGCTTCATTATAACGCTTTATGGCCTCACTGATCTTACCTGTTTTTTCAGCAACCAGCCCCAGCCCATTCAGCACATGAACATTAGCAGGTTCAACCTTCAAAGCCTTATTAAAATTGACAGCAGCGCTATCATACTTACAAGCCGCCAATTCATTGTTGCCGAGCGAGATCAAAGCCGTCACATTATCGGGATCAAGCCGCCGGACCTCATGCCATTCGGCATCGGAGAGATTGGATTTACCCTCTTTCTGGTATACAAGCGCCAGATTACAGTGTGCCGGCAGAAAATCCTTGTCAGTTTGGATCGCTTTAGTGAACTGGGTTCTGCCTTCACTAGTCTTTCCCTGTATGTAGTATATCCAGCCCAGATTGTTTATCAGATCAACATTGTTGGGGAAAATCGCCAGAGCACTGTTCGATTCAGCGATAGCTTTGTCATAGTTCTTAAGTCGAGTATATAGCATGGCCAGTATTTGGTGCGGGGCGAACTCTGATGGTTTGAGACTTGCGGCAGCTTCAAACTGAGGAATGGCTAAATCTGTCAATTTTTCTCTGAGGTATTCATCGCCTAAAGCCATACGAGCATCATAGTTCGAACAATTGATCGCCACCGACTTCACAAAGGCATTGAGTGCGCCTTCAGCATCGCCCTTCTTAGAAAGGACGACTCCGAGGTTGAGGGCGACCACCGGATCCTGTGGTGAGATACGCGAAGCCTTTTCGTAAGCCTCTGCAGATTTGGCCCATTTTGATTTTAGAAAATATGCGTGACCCAGATTATTGAATATGCTGGCGTCCGTGGGAGATATCCCGGCAGCAACCTCGTACACCTTGATCGCATCGTCAATCCGATTAGCCTTCATATACGCATTTCCAAGGTTATACCAGCCGGCTGCAGACTTGGGATTTAATGCCACCGCTTTCTCGTACATGCGGGCAGCGTTTTTCGGTCTGGAGTTAGCGAGATATGCGTTTCCAAGATTATTATATACCTCAGGCATGTTCTGGTTTTTTGCGACAACTTTCTCAAGCACGGGAATGGCATCATCCGGCTTACCCGCCTCCATGTACAAAAAGCCCAGCCAACTCATGGTCTGAAGGTCTTTGGGATTTGCACTAAGTTCCAATTTCAACTCGGCGATAGCGCCAGCAGCATTGGAAGCCTTGTAAAGACCTACCGCTTTTTGAAAATGATCGCCAGGCAAAGCCTGACAGGCATTGGACAATGACGCTATAACGGCACAGGTAATTACGAAGCCAGTCCCGAGGATGCGAAGTCTCACGTTTATACCTCCCAGGTATCTTAACCATATTTGGTAACTCACGTTGCGTTAATTATAACAAATCAGCATCGTCATTTACAACGGTTGACATTTTGGATCTTATATGTCATTCTCTAATTGGATATGTTTTACCGTTTCCAATAGGAGAAAGCGCTATGCAGACATTACGTCGAGGTATCGCACCCAACGATACAATACAGATGGATTTCCGGCAACTGGATGCCACAGACAATCTGCGTACAACCTGGGATATAGAGCGCCTGATACTGCTGCAGTCTGTTCAGGGTCATGCGCACGAAGGACATGGTAGATTTCACAATACCAGATATCCCAACACGACGATTGATGATATATCAAGGGCACTGAGGCTTGATCCGGTCTGGGTACGCGTCGAGCGGCAGAAACTGATCGATGAGATCAAGGAGTATGTTGACCGCGTGATACGTGGCGAGGAGATGCCTCATCTTACCAACGTAGAAGGCGCAGGGCTCCTTGGCTCCAGCATGTTCAGAGAGACAACCGTTTCCGGCCACGAAGTACTGCGCGGGCTCTACCTCGGAGGACTCAGGGATGACCCAGCGATCAGATTCCCTATGGAAGCCAAATACGGTATCACCATCGGTGGCGGCAAATGCTACCTTGTCGATACCAAAATCATGGACAAGATGGGTCTTGACGACGAGATTCTCGCTCACGGCGCGCATGAGGATATGATCGATTATTACCGCAGTGTCGGATTAATAGCGGCCGATCACGGGGCAGATGGCAACGGTCTGGAGTACGTTTACATACGGCACAGGCGCGGTCACGGCGCATCGGATGATGCCGCGGTGGTGGCAGCGGGCCTCCTCTACGGGATTGGAACTGCGATCGGAGTGTTTCTTGCAGACGCCATAGATACTCTTGAGAAGCATGTACCGGTATTTTCTGATCAGGACGCCGAACTTGCCAGGTATATCAAGGAGCATTACCCCAAGCTTGATGTTGACGAGGCTGACGCGGAGAGACTGGCTTTCCTGTCCGCCGTTCCCGACAACAGCGCCATAGATGTTCCCGATAGCTCTATCAGGCATATGATGTTGATAGACCGAAAGCATGATCTTACGGCTATTGAGAGCCATCTCCTTTTCGTCCAGGGAAAACCCTGCCCGCCAATACGGATCGGCCATGAGGAAGTGCTGAACAAGGATTTCTACGAATACATGCAGCAGAGGATGATTCTATCGACAAAGGCCCTCTAATACAATGCAATCGAGCAGTCTTGCCGGATGACGCTGGTATCAAACTGGCCTCCGGCAAGTGACTGCCTGCCAATCGTACTATTTGCCGCCACACACGCCGCACTGATTACATCCGCTGAGTGGGCAAGCCCTGGTAGCAATCGAGTTCATCGCATGCATGTACTCCGACCAGAGGTATTCCTTGCTCACACCGAGATCAACATGATCCCACGGCATAACCTCTTCTCTGATCCTCTGACGCTGTGCGTAAGCGCTCGGGTCTATCCCACCCTCTCTGAACGCCGCTCGCCAACTGATGTTTTCCCTGCTCATCAACAGCAATGCGTCTTTCAGCCGTCGATCTCCTCGTGCAAAAACTCCCTGTACAACTGCCTCACGGGGGCTTTCGCCAAGTATGCTAACTCGCTTGATCGGGCGAAGCGCGCGCTGAAGCTGGTCGAGTTTGTGCCCGAGTTCCTTTTCGCTATCCATCGGAGCCCATTGGAACGGTGTCCATGGCTTGGGTACAAAGCAACTCACCGAAACTGTCACCTTCTCCCATGGCGCCAGCTCTGAAATCTGTCTAACAAGCGTAGGTATGCTTACCAAATCCGTTTCCGTCTCGGTTGGAAGCCCAATCATGAAATAGAGTTTCAGCTTGCGAAATCCGGCTTCCCATGCGCTGTTCGCGGCATTGATCACAGTCTCGTCGGGCATAACCTTATTGATGGCACGACGAAGCCTGTATGTCCCTGCTTCAGGAGCGATTGTAATAGTCTCATGGCCGCCCTTGCGCAGCACTTCGGCGATATCCTTATTGAGGGTATCTGCCCGAGTTGAGGATATCGAGAAGAGCCGATCTCTCTCTGCAAGCGACTGGCAAACAAGTGTCGAGCTTGGGTGATCGAAGACCGATGCGCTGAGCAGTCCTATGCGCGGATCGTGTCCAAGTTTTTCCGCCACGCGCTCGTTCATGCGGTCTATGGCTTGAAGTATGGATTCATCGGAGCGGGCGCGCGGTGGAAGGAACGCATACCCGGCGACGCAGAACCGGCAATGTCTGCCGCATCCTCTGGCTACCTCGGCAAGCACCATGTTGGAAAATTCTGTTTCCCGTGTTACGATGAGGGACGTGGCATCGTAATCGTCAAGATTCGCAGTCCAGCGCCTGGTTATATGTTCAGGAATCCCTGGAGCGACGTTCATGCCGCGAAGGGTGCCGTCTTCGTTGTACTCCGGCTCGTAGAACCTCGGCACGTACACCCCTTCGAGCTCAGCCAGTTTCCGCAGCAGCTCCGGCCGATCCATGCCCTGGTACTTTACGAGCACATCGATGATCTCCGGCATGACCTCTTCAGCTTCGCCGATTACGTAGAGATCGATAAACGGTGCGAGCGTTTCAGGATTGAATGTGGATGCCGGACCGCCCGCAATTACGAGCGGCACATGGTGGGTCTGCGCATCGCGCTCGGACGAAAGCTCCGGGATGCCGGAAAGAGCGAGCAATTTGAGAACGTTCGGGTAATCAAGCTCATATGATAGGGAGAAGGCCAGAACGTCGAAATCGCGCACGGGGGTCTGCGATTCCATGGTGAAGAGATGCTGGCCTGGCTTCGTTGCATCATCCATGTCCGCCGGATCGGGGAGGAATACACGCTCGCACAGCGCCGTCTCCTGCTCGTTTATCAAGCGATAAACTATTTGTAGTCCCAGGTTCGACATGCCGACATAGTATGTGCTCGGGAATGCCAGGGCGAACCTTATATGATCGCCATGCGGTTTGTATATCGCACCGACTTCCCTTGACAGCCGTTCTTTTGTTTTCTCAATCAGACGTTTTGTAGACATGCGTCCCCCCCACATAAAAGAATGAGCAAACCGAGCGGCAGCGACAGCCTGCGGCCATCGCCAATCGCACGATTTGCTCATTTTTACCCATTTAGCAATAAATAATATTATCTACGTCGAAGAAACGCGGGAATATCTAGTTCGTCGCCGTTGCTGCGACCGGGAACGCGATCTCGGATGGCTATTCTCTCGGTTACCGTCGGGCGGCCACCCTCGAATCCGGTGGCAAGGACTGTCACCTGAACAGAGCCGTCGAATCGCTCGTCGATCACTGTACCGAAGATGATGTTTGCATCCCGCTCGTCGGTTGCCTTGAAGATAACATCGGCGGCCTCGTAGACCTCGCCGAGTGTAAGATCGGTACCGCCGGTGATGTTCAACAGAACGCCACGTGCGCCATCGATCGTCGTCTCAAGCAGAGGGCTGTTGATAGCGGCCTGAGCGGCCTCTATTGCGCGATTCTCGCCGGTGGCATAACCAATGCCCATAAGCGCAGACCCTGCATTCGCAACAACCGTCTTAACGTCAGCAAAGTCGACGTTGATCATACCAGGAATCGTGATGATATCGGAGATACCCTGAACGCCCTGCCGCAGTACATCGTCTGCCATGCGGAAAGCTTCCATCAGAGTCGCTTTCTTCTCTGTAACGTTCAGCAAGCGATCGTTGGGAATGACGATGATAGTATCGACCTTACCACGTAGTGCCTCGATACCTTCCTCTGCCGATCTACATCGCCTCGGTCCTTCAAAGCTGAACGGCTTGGTGACTACACCGACAGTCAGCGCGCCGAGTTCTCTTGCGACCTCGGCAACTACAGGTGCGGCGCCTGTTCCTGTGCCTCCACCCATGCCTGCCGTGATGAAGACCATATCCGAGCCTTCAAGGACTCTCTTGATCTCCTGCTTGCTCTCTTCGGCTGAACTGCGTCCGACCTCGGGATCACCGCCAGCGCCAAGGCCTCTTGTCAAGTCTTCACCGAGCTGGAGCTTCTCTGAAGCGGCTGCGGTATGCAAAACCTGCAAGTCAGTGTTCATTGCCAGGAAGTCGATACCCGAGACGCCGCAATCGATCATGCGATTGACAGCATTGGTACCGCCTCCACCTATTCCAACAACCTTGATCACTGCGCCGTGATCCAATCTACCTGATAGTGCCATTATATGTTGCCCCCTGTATGATTGAGCTACTGTTTTAAATCGATGCCAAATCTGGCGATTAATTCTCTAACCTTGTCAATAATGCCATGCAGTGTTTGCAGAAATACCCGTCCACCGACTTCCGGCAGGTGCTTCATATGATACCGGCTGGCATACAACACCAGTCCAACAGCAGTTGCGCATGATGGATTACTTACCGCATCCACAAACCCTGCCACACCAAACGGCTCTCCGGTTCGCGCTGCAAGGCCGATCTCTTTAGTCGCAAGCTCAGGCAGTCCCCTAAGCAGCGAGCCTCCACCGGTAAATACAAGTCCGACCGGCAAACGATCGAGACACTCCGCCTTTTCGATTTCTGCCAGAACGAGCTGGCATAACTCAGCCGCTCTCGGCTCTATGATCTCTGCCAGAACTCTGGTCGGAAGCCGTCTCGCCTGGTCATTGCCCATGCTAGCGACTTCGAATATCTCTGAACCATCTAATGCAGCAGCCAGCGCACAGCCGTGTTCCACCTTTACGCGCTCTGCTTCTTCAATGGTTGTCCTAAGACCGACTGCGACATCTCTGGTGAAGTGGTTTCCACCGATTGGAACCACACCGGAGTAGTATATCTCGCCATCTATATATATGGCAACATCGCTTGTACCACCACCGATATCTACTACAGCGATGCCAAGATCTTTTTCGGCTGGTAGTAGAACGCTTTCGCCGGTCGCAATAGGCTCAAGAACCGTTCCATCTACCGCCAGTCCTGCTTGATGGACACATTTTACCACATTCTGTATAAAGCTGGATAGTCCAGTCACAATATGGGTCTCTACCTCGAGGCGGTTGCCATGCATACCGACAGGTGATTGCACCCCATGCTGCCCATCAACCGAGTACCACCTTGGAATGGCGTGAATAATCTCACGATCCGGCGGCAGTACGAGTACTCGGGCGTTATCCAGCACTCTGTCGACGTCGCTCGACGAGATTTCGCCCACTGAATTGTTTATGGCGATCACACTCCGGCTGTTCAGACAAGAGATATGCTCCCCTGTTACGCCTACGACGACTGAAGAGACTTCCACTCCGGACATTCTCTCCGCCCTGCCGACTGCATCACGGATGGCGGTCGTCGTAGCCTCAAGATCGACTACTGCGCCTTTTTTCAAACCTGTGCACGGACTGATGCCAACGCCCAGTATGTTCGGCTGGATGCCCCCGCCGATTTCCGCGACGACTGCGCAAATCTTGGTGGTCCCGACGTCAAGCCCGACTATTATGTCTCTATGTTCCAAATGATATACCTACGATTCTTTTCTTGCCAGTGTAATTTTTGTTAACCAGTATCGCCTTATGAGCGATAGGTTAAGGAATATTCTTGCTCCGATTGCAACGACTGCCGCCAGAAACAGGTCGACGCCGACCTGTTCACCCAGATAAGCAAGGCCGACCGCAAGCAGTGTGTTGACCAGAAAACCGGAGATGAAAATATCCGATTTGAATTTCTCTTCTATGCCCGCGCGAACACCGCCGATCACGGCATCGAGGCCAGCAAGGCTTGCCAGCGACAGATAGCTTGCGAAACTTGCCGGAACGGTGATATTCGCCAGGTAGATTACGATAAATCCTACGATTAAGCCAACAAGGGGCAGAAGTGCCATTACTTATTCCCTCCTTCTGCTCCTACCGGTTTTGCATATATAAACAGTGAACTGGTGTTACCGGAATATGCCGGAACTACCACATCCTGTTTCTTTCGAATTTTCACCATGCTTTTGCCAAGTCCCGGAAGTGCATGCCAGTTCTCAAGCAACCCGTTAGTCATTTTGAGTCCGCTCTCCATCGTTGCCGGTGGACCTATTGCGATGATGGTAAACGGCGGTGACATCGGCACACGATTGATCTGTATCGGCCCACCAACACACCGGATGGCACTGACCGCGATGATCCGCTGCTCGTTATCCTGGTCCCGAACCGATATCGCTTCGGCTCCGTTTGCCAGCAACTCGTTGATCATGTTGCGAAGGTCGAGATCGTGAATGATATATTCCTGCTCCAGCATGGCAGGGGTACCCGGAGGCGGCCCGCCCGGAACATCCTGTACAGTTATCTCCAAACCCTGTCCATCAACCGAAGTAAGACCGGCAAGGAGCTTGGTTTTCTGTAGCTCGTCGCTCAGCAATTGAGACTTCGAGCTGTCCTTTACACCGGACTGCTCGTACTTGTCAACCTTAACGCGCAGATCCATAATCTCATTGCGAAGGAGTTTGTTTCTATCCTTCTCATCAAGATATTGCTGCACCAGCGTTGTAAAATGTGTTGTTTGGACACCAGAAATACTCTTGACTGTTTGCTGCGTCTTGAGAGCAGCCGCGAGCAGCATGCCCAACACTACGCTGAGCACAGTCACCTGCCAGACCCATCCGCTGTGCCTGACATCATATAACGACTTCATAACCTTAAAGCGCCTCCTGTTATTGGTACGGATGCGTGCCTGCTTACCATAAACCGCCCATTCGAGGCTGCCTCAATATCTATGACAGATATAGCGAGGCAGGCAGTTCAATATCACATGCAAAACTCTTTGGACGAACGGATGATTGGTAAAAGTGAGGGCAGAGCAACAGTTCATTTAGACAAGTAATACTGCAGAGGGGTTAACTCCTCACATTGTCGATTTGACCCGTTTCTTGACACAACAGAACTAATCTAATACCAGAACTGCTAATCATTGAGTTTAAAGGCCGGAGCTTCTACGCAAGTGATATTTATATATCCACCGCGCTGCCGGAGTTCAGGATACTGGTTTAGCATTTTTGCAGCAATACCCAGCTTCTCTGCTAATCTCTCCGGCCGTCCCAGCCGAATTTCAAACCCATCAGAAACATTTAAACATAAATCACCATTTTGGTCAACCGCTATTTTCACTACCTGGGGAATATGCTTTTCCCTTGCCAGGATCAGACACTTGCTGGCATTGACAAAAGATGAGTCGGTAATCTGCTTGCCGAGAACGATACCCGAAAAATCGCAGTATACGATGGACATGTGCGGGTCAACCTGTTTGGCCATGCGGAAAGGCACGTCTGTCGAATCGATTTCGTACAGTTTCCCTCGACAGCTGAGCATAAAATCTGTAGTGCGCTCTGTAACATTCACGATCAATGTGGATGGAAGCGATCGATGCAACTCCACATCCGATATCACAGGATTTCGCAGCAGGCGTGCACGCGCGTTCCTCGCTCGAACCCGAAAAATATTGGTTTTAGGCGATATAGCCAGCCTGCCCAGAATTTCTGAGGTGGAAACAGTCACATTACCGGTGACTTTCTTGTTTTTCACGTAGAGGTACGGAGACGTGAACGCAGCCCAGACAAGTTCGGCCGTCAGCGACATGAGCAGCAGAGCCAATGCTAATCGCTTGATATTTACTTTATAATGCTTGTGATGCCGCCGCCTAGTCACCGGCGTAGATGCTGGTCGCCGCTGCACGCTGATTAGCCCCTTTCAATTGCATAACCGATGAGTCGATCAAGCAAAACCGGAAACTCTATTCCAGCCGCCCTAGCCGATTGAGGAAGCAGGCTCGTGGGCGTCATGCCGGGTATAGTGTTGGTTTCAAGAACGTATATATCGGTTCCCTGAACTATCATATCGGTTCTGGACATATCTCTGCATCCTAACACCCGATGGCATGCAATTGCAAGTTCCTGCGCTCGAGCATATATCGACGCCGGAATGCGCGCCGGTACGATTTCTTCCGTGGCCCCTGCCGTATACTTGGCCTCGTAATCATATACTCCGCTTGCAGGCACAATCTCTATGACCGGCAGCGCTTCGGGATCGACATTGCCAAGGACCGGACAGGTGATCTCTGTTCCCCTGACGAAGGCTTCAAGCAGAACATCGCTATCGTACTTAAACGCAAGTTCCAGCGATTCAAAAAGCTGTGCCGCATCCTGGGCGATGCTCAGGCCGATGCTTGAGCCCTGATGATTCGGTTTTACTACAACCGGATATCCCAACTCGCGCGTTGAAGAATCAACCAGGGATGATATATCAGGTGTACGGTAAACAACCAATCCTTTGGCGACGGGAATTCCTGCATGACTAAACACGTTGCGGGTCATAATCTTGTTCATCGCGAGTGCGCTGGCGAGCACACCGGAACCGACATACGGCATACCGATCAGCTCAAGCATCCCCTGAACAGTACCGTCCTCGCCAAACCGGCCATGAAGCGCTATGAACGCAATATCCGGTTTGGGGGTGCAGGCATCAGGGCTAATAAGGTATTCGAGCGGCAGGATATCAGAAGCCGTTTCACTGGCTGAATCGGAGTTACCGAACTTTCCGGTATCAACCGCAAAAGCGTTGTATTTATTCCTGTCGATCGCACTGAGGATCATCCTGCCCGTCGAAAGTGATACCTCACGCTCTTCTGACCTTCCGCCCATCAGCACCGCAACGTTTATCCTGCTCAACTTACTTCCACTCCCCTACAAATTGTATCTCAGGTTCCAATTCTATCGCAAACTTCTCCACAACAAGGCTTTGAAGCTGTTTTATTAATGTACGAACATCCTGTGCGCTGGCATTTCCCGCATTCTCTATGAAATTCGCATGTTTCTGTGAGACACGGGCAGCACCGACCCGCATTCCCTTTGCGCCGACGGCTTCGAGTAACCGACCGGCAAATCCACCCGGCGGATTTTTGAATACCGAACCCGCAGTACAAGTGCCTGTAGGTTGTGTATCCTTGCGTTTCTCTACCAGCAAGTCCATCTTACGGCGAGCATCCGAAACGTCTCCGGGTTTCAATGAAAAAGTCGCTTCCAGCACGAACAATCCTGTACGCCCGATATCGCTGCCCCTGTATCGCAAGCCCAGTGCATGAGACGGCACTTCGCGAAGGTTCAAGTCTGCATCAATAGCCCTAACCGACTGAAGGTTGTCGCCAATACAACCGGACGGCGTACCGGCATTCATGAAGACTGCGCCGCCAATGCTTCCGGGTATGCAAGCAAGGCACTCTACGCCTGTTAGCCCGGCATCCAGGCACATCTTGACCAGTTTGCCTATCCGCGCCGATGCGCCTGCGACTACTGTAGAACCGCAGATATGTATATCGCTGAACCCGGCACCCAGCTGTATCACCAATCCGCGAATTCCTGAATCCGAGACCAGAAGGTTACTCCCGGCACCCAGCATAAACACTTCGATAGCATTCGATCTGGCCCATATCAGCAAATTCTGCAGATCAGCGACATTATCAGGCTCGGCAAACAAATCGGCTGGACCACCTATCCTATATGAGGTGTGCGCTGACATCGGCTCATCAATCGAGAGCCGGCCGCTAAATCCTGGAATAGTTATGTCTGCACCGAAACTACTCAAAACTTTCACTTATCCTGCATGGCCGATTCGGATGCCTGCAACCGTTCAAGGAGTTCCTCTGCGGCTGCTCTGATATCGCCGGCACCCATCACTACCACTAAGTCCCCCGATTTCAACATGGGAAGAAGCGCACTGGCCAGGAGCCTCTTATCCGGCATAAACTTGGCATCATGGCATCCATCGGCGTTTATACGGTCAGAAATCATAGATGCGCTAACGCCAGGCATAGGCTTCTCTCTGGCAGGGTAAACCTCTGAAAGAACAATTACATCAGCGGCCTTTAGACTGTTCGCGAACTCTTCAGCAAACAGTTTGGTGCGGCTGAACAAGTGTGGCTGAAAGACTGCCACTACGCGCCGCCCCCATGTTCGGGCCGCAGCGAGCGTCGCCTGGACTTCGGTCGGATGGTGGGCATAGTCATCGATCACGGTGATACCGTTCGCAGTACCGAGCACCTCGAACCTTCGGCCAGCACCGTGAAACGCTGACAGCGCGTCACGAATGATGCCCATATCGATGCCAAGTTCGCTGCCCGCCGCAATTATCGCGAGAGCGTTGCGGACGTTGTGCATTCCCGGCACGCTCAGGGTAAACTGCCCGAGATCGACCCCGCGCAGAGTCGCGCTAAACGTCGGATTGGGGATGTCGGCATTCACATCGTAGGCACGGCAATCGAGTCCGTCGTTCAGCCCATATGTAACAACCCTGCTTTTGATCGATGGAATCACATCCCGAACGTTTGCACAGTCAGCGCAGACAATCGCAACGCCGCCGTCCTCGATTTGGGACAAAAACTGTCGAAAGCCGTTCTTAACGCCATCAAGATTGCCATAGTAATCCAGATGATCGCCCTCGATGTTGGTGATGACTGCCATCCGGGGTCTGAGTTCAAGGAAAGAACCGAATGCTTCACAAGCCTCTGTTAAGAATAAATCATTGCTGCCAAGTTTGGCGTTACCGTTCAGCAGACCAAGATCGCCGCCGATCAGTATAGTAGGATCAAGCCCGGCAGATTCGAGAAGAATCGCAAGCATGGATGTAGTGGTGGTCTTACCGTGAGTCCCTGAAACAGCAATTCCATAGTTGCCGGACATCAATCGACCGAGCATCTGCGCTCTGGATAGAATCGGTATGCCACGCTCGCTGGCCAATGCGATTTCGGGATTATCCTTTGGCACGGCCGCCGATGCCACAACCAGATCAGCATCTGATACGTTCTCGGCTTTGTGCCCCGTATACACAGTAATACCTAGAGCCTCGAGCTTCCCAGCCGTCGCGCCAGGATTCTGGTCAGATCCAGTCACTGTGTAACCCATCTTTGACATTACTATGGCAAGGCCGCTTACACCAACGCCCCCTATGCCCAACATATGCACCCGAGCATTCTCAGGCAAATCCGGTCTATTCATTCTTTCACCACTATATCATTTCTGCGACTATGCGCACTATATCTCTGGCAGCATTCGGTCGACCCAACTTCCGGCTTTCGGAAGCCATCTTATCGACTAAATCCGGTGCCGACAGTAGTTTCTCAGCCATACTGATAAACAGGTCCGCGTCAAACTCTGATTCATCTACAACAACGCCGCCGCCGTTTCGCTCTACATACTGTCCGTTATACTTCTGATGGTCCGCATACGCATGCGGATACGGTATGAAAATCGCTGGCAATCCGGCCATCGTAAGTTCGGCGATTGTAGACGCTCCACTGCGACTGACCACTAAATCTGCAGATGCGTAAACCGGCCGCATGTCGTCGTAATACGCGCGCATGTGATACCGCTCGCAATTCATCGATTTACGGGCGTTCTCTGCCTCTGGCAAATTCCGCCGTCCCACCTGATGCATAACCTGCACGGGAAACTTGCACAATCCCGGAATTGCGCGCGCGACGATCTCGTTCAGGCGCTTAGCGCCCTGACTTCCACCCAGCACCAGCACCGTGAACAGCTCGGGATCAAGGCCCAAATCCATACGCGCCGATGTCTTATCCGGCAGATCCATCAGATTCGACCGAATCGGCAGGCCAGTGAGGACCGTTTTCTCAGGCGGAAAATACCGCAAAGTGTCTTCGAATGACACGCAAACCCTGGATGCAAATCGACTGAGCCACAAGTTGGTTCGTCCAGGAACGACATTCTGCTCGTGGATCAGGGTCTTTCCCAATCTCAACGACTGTGCCGCGACTACCGCCGCCGCCGCATATCCGCCTGTGCCGATCACGAGATCGGGCTGAAACTTGTGCAGTTCAGCAAAGGCCTCGCACAGCCCCCGAATCAGAGAGAATCCCGTCTTGATCCCTTCAAGCGATATTGCCTTACGAAGCCGCCTGCTTGTCAATCCGTGGAACGGTATCCCGGCATCGGCAGCCAATCGGGCCTCAGGGCCGTCTTTGCTTCCCAGGTAAAGTAGCTGGCAGTCAGGATACTCCGCGCGCAGGGCCTCAGCGATACTGATTGCCGGATACGCGTGGCCGCCGGTTCCGCCGCCTGTCAATATTATCTTCATACTCATAACTTTCCGTTGGTTTAGGATATCTGGATATGCCAAGTAGTAGACCGACGCACAGCAGGTTTATCGCAAGGGATGATCCACCGTAACTTATAAATGGGAGAGGTACTCCTGTTGCAGGCAGTGACGATGTTACCACACTCATGTTCAGAAATGCCTGACTTGCAATCATAACACTGATTCCCGCAGCCATCAATCTACCGAATAAATCTTTGGTCCTAAATGCTATTTTGATCCCACGTGCAGCAAAAGCAAAAAAGCCGAGCGCAAGAAGCCATGTACCGATCAGACCGCCCTCTTCTCCAAGGACTGCGAATATGAAATCGGTGTGCTCTGCAGGTAGATAGAACAGCTTTTCCCTGCCCTCACAAAGTCCTACGCCGAGTGGCCCCCCTGACCCCAGCGCTATCAACGATTGACAGACCTGATATCCATTGCCCTGAAAATCCTTGAATGGATCGATGAAGACCGTCAATCGTGCGATTCTGTAAGGTTCTACCAGCACTGCCACTATCGCGAGCGCAACACATCCGCCGAGTATCACAAGCATATGTTTGCTCTTTATGCCGGCAATGAAAACCATAGCCAGCGATATCATAGTAAGCACAATTGCCGTGCCCATATCTTCTTTAACTACCAGCAATATCGTGATGCCGACTGGCAGCGCAAGAGGCAGAAGCCCACGCTTCCAATCACAGATAGCCTGCTTACGCATGGAGAGTACCGCTGCCAGATATATTATCAGACCGATCTTCGCGATCTCCGACGGCTGCAACTGAATCGGGCCGATATTGATCCACCGTGTGGCGCCGTTCACATTCACGCCGAAACCAGGAATGAATACAAGAAGTAGAGCGCAGATGGAGGCTATGAGAATTCCGGTGGCATACTTCCTGATCTTCCAGTACCTGATACGCATGGCAAGAAACATGGCCACGATGCCTATTACCGCAAACTTAGCCTGTCGCTTGGCAAAAAAGAACGAATCCCCGTGAGTGTACTGCGCTTGACCCGCACGGGCGTAGCTTGCATCCAGTACAAGCAGCAAGCCGACTACAAGAAGAACTATCGTGATGGTGAACAGCCAAATATCCGGTGATTTCTTAGAATTCACCTTTTGACCTCCACCCTATTCGCAATAGCAATGACTGAATCCTTGAACACTCTGCCTCTATGCTCGAAATCGTCGAACATGTCAAAGCTTGCACAGCATGGTGAGAGAAGCACCGTATCTCCGGTTTCCGCAATCTCCCAGGATTTCTCCACAGCATCCTCCATCGAAGACGCATGGCTGATTCGATCGAAACCGGCGGCACGAGCGGCTGATTCCAACAGATGCGCGTCCTTGCCTATCAATACCACATGTTTCGCATACTTGGCGAATGCGGCTCCGAGGGCAGTATAATCGCTGCCTTTGTCCTTGCCGCCTGCTATCACTACTGCAGGTCGACCAATTGCCTCAAGAGAGCATACACCTGCGGCTACATTTGTACACATCGAGTTGTTCAAAAACTCGATGCCGTTTATCTCAAGGACCGGTTCCAGCCTGTGCTCCGGTGCGGCAAAAGAGTTTACGGCTTCCTGTATAGATGATGGATCTACCCCAAATGCCAGACCTGCCGCCGCCGCCGCAAGTACATTCTGCAGGTTGTGAATCCCTCTGAGCTTCATGTCAGCCGTGTCGCATACCAGATACTCACCGGAGCCTGTATTAGCCCAGACTTCGGTTCCACGGTGGAATGTGCCAAAATCGGCATTTCCTTTGAGGGTGAACGTCCATATCCGGGACTTGAAATTGGCCGCATAGCGCATAACCATCGGATCGTCGGCGTTCAGCACGGCATAATCATCCGCAAGCTGATACTCAAACAGCCGAACCTTCGCGCGTGCGTACGGCTCAAGATCAGGATACCGATCCATGTGATCGCCGGTGATGTTCAGCAGGGCCGCGACCTTCGGCCTGAACGACGTGATGGTTTCGAGCTGGAACGAGCTGATCTCCGCAACTATTACGTCAGATGGCGATGCCTGAGCTGCCGCGCTTACGAGCGGAAGTCTGATTGAGCCTGCAACAATGTTGCCTGCGATGAAAGTCTTTCGGCCGGAGCGCTGCATGATCTCTCCGATGAGCGCCGTGGTAGTAGTCTTGCCATTGGTGCCGGTAACTGCGATGATCGGTGCGGGCGAAATCCTGTATGCAAGCTCGATCTCGGACATGACGGGTATGCGCTTTTCACGTGCTACAACGAGGCCTGGGCAGGTTCCTGGAACCCCCGGGCTCGCGACTATATAGTCGGCCTCATCTATATCTGCATACGCCGAATCACCGATCCTTGCCGTTATGCCAAGTTCGCTGATTCTATTCAGTTCATCGGTAAGTTGTGCTGCGTCCTTGCGGTCATGCATGGTCAGGCGAGCACCGAGTGACACGAGCACCTCAGCCGCCGCAAAGCCAGACCTTGCCATACCGATTATATGTATATTTCTGTTCAGAAAGTCCATAGTATCATCCTGCTAACCCAGGCCAGCACTGCCGCGCAAATCAAACATTGAAGTATCCAAAATCTGACTACAATCTTCTGCTCCGGCCAACCTGAGAGTTCAAAATGGTGATGTATCGGGGCCATCCTGAAGACACGCTTGCCCGTTGTTTTAAATGAGATAACCTGAATTATAACCGATAGCGCCTCAACCACAAAGATCGCTCCTGCCACGAGATACAGGAACTCTATCCGTCCAGCGATTGCAACGCCTGCGGTCGCAGCCCCAAGAGCCAGCGATCCCGTATCTCCCATGAAAATTTTCGCGGGATTGCAGTTGTGCCAGAGAAAGCCCAGGCATCCACCTGCAAGCGCCCAGACAAATATCGCAAGGCCAAGATTCTCAGCAGGGATGATCATAAAGCCTACAGTAAGCAGAATCCCCAAAATAAGAGCGAAAGGCACCGTCAAGCCGGATACCAGTCCATCCAGGCCATCGGTCAAATTAACGGCATTCGACATGCCCACAATCATCAGTACGGAGAGAGGATAATACAGCCATCCTAGATCAACCGCTTTGTCGCCCCACAGCGATATCCATGTCGGCATATCCGTGCGATACGCGTGAACCCATACCATGAAGGCAATGGCGATTATGAACTGAGCAAAAAGTTTCTGTCTGGCTTTTAGACCAAGCGATTTTCCTTTGGTGGCTATCAGATAATCATCAAGGAAACCGACGCCTGCAGATGCAAGCGTAAGCAGCACTACCGCCCAGACTTTGGGATCGGCTGCCCGTATGACAAGCAGACCGATGGCCGTTCCGAGGAGTATGATCAATCCCCCCATCGTTGGGGTGCCCTGCTTCTTCATGTGCCGTTCGGGAGCATCCTCGCTGATCGTCTGTCGAACTTTGAGACCAGCCAGTAGATCGATTATTTTACGGCCGGACAGTATCGAAACGAGCGCTGCCACCAAAAAGGCCATAGCTGCTTTATCCATCCAGCAATGACCTCACAATCTGTTCCATTTTCATACCTCTGGAGCCTTTGACCAGAACGACATCACCTTTTGCAACCAAATTCTTCAAATCGATTCCTGCTTCTGCGCTACTCGAGTAAGAACGTATGGAATCTTCAGGAAAGCCTTTATCCCTTGCACCATCGGCGATCTTCCTTGCCAGTTCGCCAACTGTAGCAAGCATATCGATCCCATAGCCACTAACCATTGAACCGATATCCTTGTGAGCTTTAGGCCCGTAGTCGCCAAGTTCCAGCATGTCGCCGAGCACCGCTATCTTCCGATTCCGATCCTTCAGTGCATGAAGGGTCCTGAGCGCTGCAGACATGGAAGCTGGATTGGCGTTATATGCATCGTTCAAAATGCCGTATCCGCCCTTCGATTCCACCAGTTCCATGCGCATGGCCGGCAAATCGAAACTCTCCAGGCCATCTCGAACGGTAAAAAGATCCACCCCCATAGCAACAGATACAGCGGCGGCTGCAAGAGCGTTATAAACGTTATGGCTCCCGGGAACGGGCAACTTGACGTCTATCGCCCCTCCTTCAATCAGGACAACAAAGTCGCATCGACCGTTATTCGATACTTTTATTCGAGTGCCGATTACGTCGGCATCCTCAGATGATCCAAAACTTACTATCTTACCTGTATAGCGCTTGCATACCACAGGGAAGTAACCATCTTCTGCATTAAGTATGGCTATACCGTCTGTCGGGAGTTCATCCAACAACTCGCATTTCGCTTCGGCGATGGCGCTCTGTGAGCCTAATCGTTCAATATGGGAGACGCCGATATTCGTGATGACGCCAATATCAGGTTTCGCAATGGATGCAAGCCTGCGTATCTCGCCCAGACCGCGCATGGCCATCTCAAGAATCAGCACCTCATGGCTGCTATCCATACGGAAAATAGTCAGAGGAACGCCGATTTCGTTATTGTAATTCATGGCGTTCTTTAGAACTTTCCACTTCCGTTCGAGAATGGATGCAAGCATCTCCTTGGTCGAAGTTTTGCCGACACTCCCCGTGATGCCTATCACTTTGACATCGAACTTACGCCGGTAATACGCCGCAAGATCACCGAACGCCCACAGCACATCGTCAACCTTGATGACAGCGGCGCTGCAGCCTTCCGGGATGCAAACATCGTCCGAGACGACCACACCTGCCGCCCCTGCGTCTATGGCAGAAACAACATATTGGTGCCCGTCAGTATTCTCGCCCTTCAGCGCGAAAAACAGCTCGCCAGTCTCAACTGTACGAGAATCTATGCTGACTCCCGACACGCAGATGTTCTCGTCACCGCTGAGGAGTTGTCCTTTTACTGCATCCAGTATTTCCAGAACCGATAGCTTTTCCAAGGTATTGCCTATCCATTTCTAATACATGCGAGCACTTCACGAACCACCTCGCGGTCGTCGAAATGCACTGTACGATCTCTGAATATCTGATAAGTTTCGTGGCCCTTACCGGCGATAACTACTAGATCGCCCTTACGCGCGATCTTCAGCGAATGCTCAATCGCAGCTCTACGATCAATGATCGATTCCATCTTCGCCCGTCTGCCAGTAGTGCCAGCCAGTATCTCGTCGATGATCACCTCGGGGGCTTCGCTCCGGGGGTTATCAGAAGTGACTATACATATGTCCGCCATGTCAGCACCAATCGTGCCCATCATCGGACGCTTACCACGGTCGCGATCTCCACCGCAACCAAAAACAACTATCAACCGCTTAGAGGTCAGTTCCCTCGCGGAGCGCAGCACGTTCTCAAGACTGTCCGGAGTGTGCGCATAATCTACGAGAACAGAAAAATCCTGTCCGCAATCGACCGCCTCGAACCTGCCATCGACAGACTTAACTGATTCCAATCCCGCTTTGATATCGCGAACATCCAGCCCAAGCGCCAGCGCAGATCCAATGGCGGCCAGGGAGTTGTACACGTTGAAATTGCCTCCCAGATTCAGATCGACGTGGAATGATCCGGCGGGAGAATTGACGTCGAATGAGACCCCGTGCGCGCATGCCGATACGTTCTCGGCAACGATATCCGCGCGGCTCTTTATGCCGTATGTAAGAATGCCACCATGCGCCACCTGACGCACACGTTCTCCGGCAGGGTCATCGACGTTAATCACGGCGGTAAATGGCTTTGATGATGAATCGGGATACTTATCGAAAAGCCTGAGCTTCGTCTGCAGATAGTCGCCAAGGGTTTTGTGAAAATCCAAGTGATCGCGAGTAAGATTGGTGAACACACCAACATCGAACTCGGTGCCTTCGGTGCGTCCCATAGCGAGCGCATGAGACGAGACTTCCATGGCAGCAGCAGATACACCTTTATCGAGCATCTGCGAAAACAGGCCCTGCAAGTCGACAGACTCTGGAGTCGTTCGGTCACCAGGAATCGCCTGGCCCATAATTCGGGTACCCATAGTTCCGATCACACCTGCCCCAAGCCCGGCATGGGTGAGAATGCTTTCAATCAAATATGTGGTAGTCGTCTTGCCTTTGGTGCCGGTTATTCCGACAAGTTTCAAGCGTCTAGATGGATGATCGAAGAACTGGTTTGCTAAAACAGGCAGCGCCGGACGGGTATCCGGGATTACGATAATCGGAATTTTCGATTTCAATCCGTAGAAGCGTTCCGGGGTATCGCCAACGATGGCGCATGCACCTTTATCGATCGCATCATCTATAAACTCATGGCCGTCGAACTTGCCACCCTTGACGCAGATAAAGAGAGATCCCTGAACCACGTGCCTCGAATCGTAGACCAGTGAGGTAACATCGGGGTTTCCATCGCCGGACCTGGACGATACCATGAGCGGTTCGATTAGTTTATTTAGCAACATCGGCAGTGACTCCCTCAAGCCGTCCCCCGCATTTTCACGACGAATGCGCCCTACGACTCAATTATATCATATAAGAAAGTACCTGTGAAGCAACACATACAAACAGGCGAATACCAGCTAACTTAAAATCTTGACAAGGGCCTATCCACCCAGCCGCAGCCGCCCAGACGATGGTGTTTCAACGGTATCCTTGTGTTTAGTCTTTACGCCCAAATTAGCTACCGGCGAAACCTGCTTGGATAGATCGTCCGGCGGAACGCGCATATGCCACATGGCAGTCCTTGCGGCGCCCTGGAAGACAGGTGCTGCTACCGTAGCGCCCCAGTGGCTTCCCTTCGGTTCATCGACTGCAACCAGGATTACAACCCTCGGGTCAGTAAGCGGCAGGAAACCGGCAAACGATGCCACAAACTTACCGGCCGCATATCCACGACCTGTGGTAAGTGCCTTCTGAGCGCTTCCTGTTTTACCACAAACTTTGTAACCATCAACGCTGGCTGGTTTACCTGTGCCCTCATCGACTACGCCCTGAAGCATCTGAGAAACGCTGCTGGACACCTCCGCAGACATGACTCGCCGTGTTACATGGGGCGAGAAAGTTTTTGCGATAGTACCATCGTTATTATGTATCTCTTTGATAATATACGGCTGCATGAGCAGTCCACCGTTCGCGACTGCAGCGTATGCCCTGGCCATCTGCATGGGAGACACCACTATGCCCTGGCCAAACGCTATATTGGCGAGGCGGATATCTGACCAGTCTTCCCAACTATCATGCCAACCTTTAACTTCACCAGGCAATCCACTACCCGGTTTCTCATAGAACCCGAAGGCATCTTCAAATTTATACAGGCTCTCGCTACCCATGCGCAGTCCAATCCCTGCGGCTCCGATATTGCACGAATACTTCAGTATTTTGGCAACATTACAGAACCCATGACCACCAAGCGACCTCTTCCCATGTACCACACACCGCACGGTACGTTTCCCGATCCTTGTGCTTCCATGGCAGCAGAAAACATCTCTCATTGTAATAGATTTATTCTGCAATCCGGCACACGCAGTGATTGTTTTCAGGGTCGATCCTGGCTCATACAGGTCAGTGACCGAGCGATCACGGCGGCTCGCCATATCCGACTTGGACGCCTCGTTCGGGTTGAAGGTTGGCATGTTCGCAAGCGCCAGTACCTCTCCCGTTTTGGGATCGAGCATGACAGCAGACGCACCTGCCGCAGAATAAGCCTTGTATGATTTGCTCAGCTCATCTTCAAGTGAATGCTGTAGAGTAGAGTCAATGGTAAGCGTAATGTCTTTACCATTGATTGGTTCAACTCGACGTTTCTTTGTGCCCGGAATTACCTTGCCTCTTGCATCCACCTCTGCCTCAACGAAACCGTCGCGTCCACCGAGCAAATCGTTATACGCCTTCTCGATGCCCTCTATTCCATTGCCATCGACATCGGTAAAGCCGATTATATGAGCAGCCAGTGTTCCGCCCGGATAGATACGCTTAGTTGTGCCCAGAGATCCCACGCCAATCAGCTTGGCCTTCTTGACCTTTTCGCCGATCTGAATATCCACCCGGCGAGCGATATATTTAAATTTGTCACCGCTGTTTAGTGTTTCCAGGAGCTTCGCACGGTCGCAGTTGAGGATACCCGCAAGGGAGTCGGCGGTCCCTGTTTTGTCTTTAATTTTCACGGGCTGAACGTAGATATTGCAAGCGTCTATGGTGACAGCCAGTTTCTTGCCTTCACGGTCATAAATGGTGCCACGTTTTGCACGAAGGGGGATTTTACGTTCGGTTAGTTGCTGTGCCTTCTCTTTGTAAAAAGGAGCACGGATAACCTGTATGTAGAATAACCGACCCAGGAGCAGAAGATATGCCAATAGCACTAAGCAAAAAAGGTTGCGCACCCTTAACTGGACAAGTTGGTCATAAGATATTCGATTCTTCAATCTACTATACCCCAGATTGATAAGCTACCAAATTAACGGAGCCGGCCATAAGCGTATACCGCTGGCCGGCTCTTCGGAAATACACTGTAAAGAAAAAACCGATCACAGTTAATCAGCTATCTTATCTCCCTGTTGTCCACATTCTGTGCAACATTGGAATGTCCGGCGTTTCTAAGGTAAGCAATCTGCTGACTCTGCAGCATTTTGCTCGCCACAGCGAACTCTTCTATGCGCTCAGGCTGACGTAGAGCATCTAGTTTAATGCGCAGGGTCTCATTCACCATTTTAACTTTGTGTAGGTGTGAAAGTAGTGCAGCTTTGTCGTAACCTTTTTGTGTAGCTTTCGCATACGCGCTTACGTATGGAATAAGCAAGAGCAATGCAGCAACAGCAACCGCCAGGATACATGCCATCTGACTGCGCATCATCGCACCAAATATACTGGCTTTCTTACGCCTTTTTGGTCGATAATCCACATGTCTTGCCACTTCATACCTCTTCTCTGCTAACATTTCAACATCACCTTTCGCACAATATATATGATACCACAAACCTGAGCATTAAATCTTCACTGCAGCACGCAGTTTTGCACTTCTTGACCGAAAATTTTCTTTGATTTCTTTCTCTGAAGCAACCAAAGGTTTTTTTGTTAGAATCTTAATTTGTTTTTCTGCCCCGCAAGCGCAAACCGGAAATGCAGGAGGGCAAATACACTTTCCTGCAAATTTTGCGAAGGTATCTTTAACTATCCTATCCTCCAGCGAATGGTATGACAGGATGCATACTCTTCCACCCTTTGCAAGCAAACGTATGGCAGCGTTTAAGCCAGTCTGCAACGATTCCAGTTCACTATTAACGGCAATTCTGAGCGATTGAAACGTTCGCGTTGCCGGATGAATATTCTCTGCTCGCGCGCCCACAGGTACCGCAGCCGTTACTGCATCTACAAGGTCTGAGGTCGTTTCTATGGGACGCCGCTCAACTATAAATTTTGCAATTCGTTTTGCCCATCGTTCTTCGCCAAACTTCCATATTATATCGGCAAGCTGGCGCTCTGGTAACGAATTAACGAGATCTTTTGCGGTTACTGTTTGACTAGTATCCATCCGCATATCCAGAGCCGATTCGTACTTAAAACTAAACCCTCGTGCAGCCGAATCAAGCTGACGGGAGGATACTCCCAGATCAAGCAAAACACCATCGACTTCCGTTATGCCAAGTTCCTTAGCGGTTGCTTCAAGCTCGGCAAAATTACTCTTCACCAGAATTACATTCTTGGAGTAATCTTTTAATCTATCACCCGCTGCCGCCAGTGCTTCATCATCCTGGTCGATGCCTATGAGTTTTCCATCCGGCAGAATGCGCTTAACTATTTCCAGCGCATGTCCACCGCCCCCCAGGGTGCCATCAACTATGGTCTGACCACTTTGCGGATTGAGGTATTCAAGCACTTCCGCAAGCATTACGGGCACATGATAATCAGTCATACTGGTGTCTATCCAATCCCGACTTCTTTTGCAGCCTCGCTGATTAGGTCATCGGTCAGGGAGTCGGTCAGAGCATCCCATCTTAGTTTGCTCCAGATCTCTATGCGATTGCCCGCGCCTACGATCATGGTTTCTTTATCGATCATTGCGTACTCTCGCAGAGTGGAAGGAAGGGCTATTCTACCTTGAAGGTCGGTGGTTCCATCAACTGCCTCTGCAGAGAAGAACCTTTGCAGGCGCACGGCGTTATGGTCGAGCATTGGCTGCGAATTTAGCCGCGAATCGAGCTTGCGCCATTCTTCTTCGCCAAAAACCCACAGGCATTTATCCAGGCCTTTAGTTATGACAAATTTCTCCCCCAGCAGAAGTCTGAACTTCTGGGGAATGATTATACGGCCTTTATCATCCAAATTGTGGGCAAAACCACCGCGAAACATCCCTTTGGCCCCCACCGAGTTACCCTCGGACACCACTTACTACCATAGTTTACGCTTGATCCTTCCACTTGTCAATTGCCGAGGATTGTTTCAAAAAAGAACTTTTCGAGATATTTTATTGACGGCATTTACAATTTCTGCTATCCGTATAGCATTTGAGCTCAAATTGTGCATGAGGTTGATCGACAGGATGGTGATCAGTGGTGGCTGGTGACATAATTTGAGGATGGCATCACCAAAGACTGCCATAAATGGGCTGGCTATGCTGGGTTTTTAGCGCATGACGAACAGCGGCTGCTACATTGATTCAATATGCAGTACGGCCCTATCCATCACAGTCAAAAAAAAGCCCCTTCCAATTAAGGAAGAGGCTTTCATTCATCTTATTTTATGCAAGGACTACTCGGCAAGGGGAATTTCGAACTTGCCCATCGCGCGGAACTTGCGATAGCGTCCGTCGGCGAGCTCATCCGGCGAAAGACTCTCAAGCTCTTCGAGGCTGCGCACGATAGCAGCCTTCACATTTGCGCTGGTAGCATCGTAGTTTCTGTGCGCTCCACCAAGCGGTTCTGGGATAATCTCATCGATGATCCCGTTCTTAAGAGAGTGCTGGGCCGTGATCTTCAGAGATTCAGCAGCGTGCGGACCCTTGCTGGCATCGCGCCACAGGATCGCCGCACAGCTCTCAGGCGGAATCACGGAATAGACTGAATGTTCCAGCATCATCACCTTGTTGCCAACCGCTATCCCGATTGCGCCTCCGCTGCCACCCTCACCGATGACAATCACGATGACCGGCACCTTGAGCATGGACATCTCTTTCATATTCTTTGCGATGGCCTCACTGATGCCGCGCTCCTCAGACCCAAAGCTACAGTCGGCTGCAGGAGTATCAACCAGGCTAACGATCGGCCTGCCGAACTTCTCCGCCATCTTCATCAGTCGCAGAGCCTTTCGGTATCCTTCCGGCTTGGAGCTTCCGAAGTTTCGGAACTGGCGCTCCTTGAGGTCGCGACCCTTCTGATGGCCTATAACCATAAGAGGCTTGCCATCCAGGAAAGCGAACCCACCGATGATGGCATTGTCATCGCCGAAGAGCCTGTCTCCGTGAAGTTCAACAAAATCATCGAATATCGACCGTATGTAATCCATCGAATACGGCCTGTTCGGGTGCCGGGCTAGTAAAGTTTTATCCCAAGCGGTCAAATTGGAGAAGATCCTCTCAATCAGATCATCGCGTTGCGATTCCAGTTCAGATATCTCGGCAGAGCGGTCGATTCCTTCGGCATCCGAAAGACGCTTCAACTCTGCAATATTCACATCTAATTCCGCAATCGGCTTTTCGAAGTCGAGAACGTTCAGAGCCATATTACCTCCACGCGTTGAATGCCAGCATCTTGGCCAGCGTGTCCTTCATCTCCCTGCGAGGGATTACCATATCAACCATTCCGTGTTCAAGTTGAAACTCCGACTGTTGGAATCCTGGTGGCGGCTTCAAGACTTGTGCTTGAGCTGCCACGCGCTGACCGGCAAAACCGATCATAGCGCCCGGCTCGGCGATGATTAGATCAGCGAGCATGGCGTAACTTGCATGGACCCCGGCCATAGTCGGATCGGTAAGAATCGAAATGTACATCAGGCCTGCTCGATCGAGTTGAGCGACGGCTGCGCTGGTTTTCGCCATCTGCATAAGGGAGAATATCCCCTCCTGCATGCGAGCCCCCCCCGATGTATTAATCATTATTACAGGCAGTTTTTCGTCGATGCCACGCTCAAATACACGAGCGATTTTTTCGCCGTAAACCGAGCCCATGCTTCCACCCATGAATGCAAAGTCGGCGACTCCGATAACCACGGAATGCCCGCCGATTGAGGCAGTGCCAGTGATCATTCCGTCGTTCAGACCGGATGACAAATAGCCCTTCTCAAGCTTAGCCTCATACTCAGGGAAGTCGAGCGGATTTATGGAGACCAGTTCGGAGTTAATCTCGGCGAAACTGCCCTCGTCCACGGTAACAACAAGACGTTCGGCAGCACTCAGCTTAAAGTGATAGCCGCATTTATTGCAAACTTTCAGATTTTTTTCCAGCTCTTTGCTGAAAAGAATCTCTCCGCATTTAGGACATTTCGTCCACAGCCCATCAGGTAATGCATCAAGATGCTTCCTGGCAGCTTTACCGGCCGCGTTTGATTTCCTGCGGAACCAACCGTCAGGCGACATGCTTCACCCCAATAGATCAAATGATATTAAATCGTGGATAAAGAATACAGGATTTGGGAAAAAAAAGCAAGCGGCAGAGCTTTAGCAGCTCGGTTTTCAAGCGTGAATGTGATAATCTCTGGTGCAAAAACTATCCTCATTAAAGCATGCAGATAGCCTATTGACTCTGGACTTTATATAGCTTCATATTACGCATTGGTGTACTAAAATGCAAGATTGCTTGTTAGTATATCCGTCATTCTGGTATAATTTCTACAGTTGTAAAATGGAGAGTCATGATGAGTGAAGAAGGAAGCAAATCAGTTGCCGTAAACCGCAAGGCCCGGCACGAATATTTTATAGAAGAAACGTTTGACGCCGGCATCTGCCTTTCGGGCACGGAGGTCAAGAACGTCCGCGCCGGTAAAGTCAGCCTTCAGGATAGTTATGCAAAGGTTGAAAACGATGAAGTATGGCTATTTAACCTTTACATAGCGCCGTACGAGTTTGCCAACCGATTCGTCCTCGATCCACGCAGGCCGAGAAAACTGCTGCTTCACAAATCCCAGATCGATCAGGTCAAGGCCAAGACACAGCAGAAAGGTCTGACGCTCGTCCCGTTGAAGGTTTATTTCCAGCGGGGTTATGCCAAGGTCGAGCTTGGACTGGGCAAAGGCAAGAAACTCTATGACAAACGTGAAGCAATCGCCGAACGTGACGCCACTCGTGAGGCACAAAGATCGATGAGCGGACGTGGAGAATAGCGCCCATTAGCAATTTACTCGAATCAGCGGGTTCTTGACTTTGGCAGCCAGAAATCGGCTTCCGCGAGGCCCAGATCGTCGATCAAGGGTTTCAGGATGCGCACGTTTCCGACGTCGACCAGAGCGTGGGCATCACTGCCCATGGTAAACATAAGGCCAACTTGTTTGCAAAGCCGGTAGAATCGCGCAGAGAACTCAAGCTGGCCGGGATTGAATACCCTGCGGCTGATCTCCATGGCGATCTTGTTCTCCTTTGCCAGTTCTATCGCACGGAGCAGGTCGATATCGCTGAGCGTCCTGAACACTTCAGGCGAGCAGATGCCCGGAACAGCGAAGAACGGGTGAGCCATGACATCCACCCATGGAAAGCTGACGGCATACTCGAACATCTGAAGGAAATATCGTGCGGTGGCGGCGTCATCCAAACCGGCGGGAAGATCGGTAATCCCCTTGTTCTGGAAGTGAGTAGCGCCAACCATCACGTAGTCCAATCGATCTGCCAGCGACTGACTCCCCGCAGTGCGTCCCGGCGCCATCACCTCAGCCTCACAGCCATAGAAGACCTGGATCGGGACGTTCCGTTTAGCGAGCGTCTCATTCACAGCCGCTCGAATTTGGTCGTAGAAGGCCGGATTCAAATGGGTGTAGTAGTGATCCGTAAAGCCGATTCTGGTGATCCCCCGCTCTGCAGCCAAACGCAGGATATCTTCCACAATCATCTCGGCCGAAGCGCAAGGAGAATGGAACGTGTGAACGTGCATATCGAAATCGAAATTCATTTTAGCGATTACCCTTTTCGTAACAAAAAAATACGCCCTCCCACTAATAGCGAGAGGGCACTGGATACTACGTCTCTGTGAGCGGAACCCCTGCCTTGCACATAGGACACGCTGACGGCTCGTACTTGTCGACTTCAAGGCTGATCAAAGCTTCAGTTCTGGCTCCAAAATCTATGCTGCCCCCTGCCCTGTCAACAAGTATGCCTACGCCCGCCAGCACGGCGTTGTTACGGCGCACAATGTCTATGGTATCAAACACGGAACCGCCGGTAGTGAGAATGTCATCTACAACAAGCACTCTCGTTCCAGGGTCCATCTTGAACCCTCGTTTGAGCACACGGCCGCCGTCGCCCTTCTCAGCGAAAATTCCTCTAGTGCCAAGCTGCTTGCCGATCTCGTATGCAAGCAGCACACCGCCGGTTGTTGGACCGAGCACTAACTCGATATTGTCATCGCTAAATCTGCGGGCAAGTTCCGTGCACAGCTCCTCCACATACTTCGGATACTGCAGCACCTGGAACTTCTCAAAGTAAGTATCGCTGTGCAGTCCGGAGGTCAGCTTGAAATGGCCGTGCAGCAGTGCACCCGAGTCCTTGAATATCTGAAGAACCTGCTCTTGTGTGAGCATAAATTTCCCCCTAACACATTTGCAGCCCGCGTATAGCGAGCATGCAAACAAGATTACATATAGAATTATATAGTGTATCGGGGCGATCAAGCAAGACCGCCCCGATTGTTTTACTAGATTATCAACTGCCAGGGGGTTTCCAGCAAGCTCTTTATCCTTTGAAGGAACTGAGCTGCCGGTGCGCCGTCGAGTATCCTGTGATCGAACGACAGACACAGGTTCATCATCGAGCGAACTACGATCTGGCCATCAACTACAACCGGCTTATCGGCAATTCGACAAACGCCAAGAATGGCCGCCTGTCCGCTAACGATAATCGGGTTGAAAATGTCGACGCCGAAGGTGCCCAGGTTCGAGATGGTGAAAGTCGCACCTGAGAGATTCGAGCCGGACAGTGTGTTGGTCTTGGCTTTTCCAGCAAGCTCCTTGGTCTCGATGGAGACGTCGGCTATGCTCTTCTTGTCAGCATTACGGATAACTGGAACAATCAGTCCACCATCGATTGCCACCGCTATGCCGATATTTACATCCGGCGATATGCGAATTTCATTGCCATGAATCGATGAGTTTGCAAGAGGATAGTCAAGCAATGCCTGAGCAGACGCCTTCGCGATCATATCGGTGAAGGTGATCCTGGCGCCGTACTTGGCCTCGAACTGTGACACAACCTGCTTGCGGACCTTCATCGCATCAGTCATATCCACTTCGATAACAAGCGTTACGTCGGGGATTGTCTGAGCGCTCTTTAGAACATTATCAGCGACAACTTTTCGCATACCGGTAAACGGTATGACGGTTGCTGCCTGCGAAGATACAGGTGCTGCGACTGGCGCGGCTGCCGGCATCACATCGTTTCTGGTAACCTTGCCGTCCCTGCCCGAACCTGTCACGCCTCTTAGATCGATGCCCTCTACTCCCGCGATCTTGGCGGCCAGTGGGGTTGCATTTACGGCGTTTTCTGCCAGGTATGCGCGCACGTCCTTCTCAACAACCCTGCTGTCGGGACCTGTGCCTCGCCCTGCGAGATCATCGATATCTACGCCGCTCTCATTTGCCAGTCGGCGTGCTCTCGGGGAGATAAAGACTCTGGATGGAGTAATCGCTTCGGATGGAACCTGAACGTCGAATGGCGAAGCAGGCGCCACTGAGATAACTTCTACTTCAGCTACCGGTACAGGCCCTGATGCGCCATTTCCGCTGACCAGCAGATCGTCGATCGACTCATCTGCGGTTCCGATTATGGCCACCGGCTCCATGATCGGTATTGTGTCGTCCACCTGGGCAATTATCTTGCGCAGGACACCGGATTCCGGGGACTCCACTTCCATATTCACCTTATCGGTAAGCACTTCGTAAAGCGGCTCACCTTTTTCTACTACATCGCCCTCCTGCTTGAACCATTTGGTGATGGTGCCTTCTTCCATCGTCTGACCAAGCATAGGTAGTATAACTTTTGTTGCCATCAATACACCTCTAATTCCTAAAACGGAAAATCTCGCTTATAGAATACACCAAAACGCACAAAAAGCGCAACCCTCGCACATACACGAACATGCATACTTTGACAGATACACGAGTAAATTTTCAAGCAACCGCCAGAATTATTTTCAAATAATCGCTTGATTACACTTACTTCCAACCGCATATGTACCTATCAGTTACCTGAAATCCAGCACTTTCCTACCGACTGCACACCTTACGCCGACTATGCAGAACACAGAGGAATACCTAAGTGCATTGGGGACAACTTCTTTGTGCATTAAGAACATTTACACCTGTCTTGGCGGATGAAAATCTCGATTTTCGGAATAGAGGTCGTGATGTAGAGGTATTGGTTCGCGATGTATAAAACTAAGGCTCTATGGGAAAGTTTGTGGATAGCGGTAGTGTTCCAACAACCGTGCGAATAAATTCGCGGCAACAAAAACACGAAGTCGGCCTGCGCCGACTAGATGTAGGCACACCCTTCACGGGTGTGTTGATGCTTCGGTTGCAGAGTCGAAGACGCCGCTGCCGAAGCCTGGCAGACATGTACCGTCCCTCGATATGCCCTGTGGGCTACTCGGGATAAGCGGCATCCCCCCTCGCCCGAAATCGGGAGAGGGTTGGGGTGAGGGCGAATCAGATTCACCCACAAGAAAGCTTATAGAGCCAAAACTAATATGCGCTAATAGGTTATAAATCCAAGGGCACGCTGTAATCTGGCATATGCGATGTTGTAGTTATACCTCGCGCCATCCAGATTCGTGCGCGCGGATGCCAACTGAGCAAGTGCGTCCGCGAGTTCCGTGGCGGTCCCTACCCCTGCCTGATATCTTACCGTCGCAACATCATACGCATCCGCAGCCTGAGCCAACCGGGCAGTCGCAGTATCTATATTCGTGCGAGCTGTTTGAACATTCAGATACGCCTGTCGCACATCCTGTTCCACAGCTTGCAGAGTATCCGTCAAATTCGCTCTGGACTGTTCTGTTAGAGACGTCGCCGCCGCGACATCCGCTCGGGTTTTGCCACCGTTGAACAGGCTCAAGTTTCCCGATATCAGAAAAGTCCAACCACTGCCCTGAACTGAACTTGCATTGGAGACAGCCTGATAATTGGCGCTGACATCTATTTCAGGATGGCCTTCCGCCCTTGCGATGCTTATGCCCGCCTCGGAGGCCGCAACCTGCGCTCGTGAGCCCAGAACCTCTGCGCGCTGTCGTTCGGCTGTTTCAACAAGGATGGTTACATTATCAGACGGCAGTGGTGCAAGTTCCGGATTGGTCAGTGTGTACGAGCTGGTCTGAGGCACACCTATGACCCGGTTGAGTGACAATCGGGCGTTCTCTACCTGATTGCGTGCCTGAGTCACGTTTTGTTGAGCCTCTGAAAGAGATGTCTGCGCGCGAAGCACGTCGAACCTGGCGGCAACGCCTGCTTCAAACCTCGACTGAGCATCCGATGATTGCTTCTGTGCAGCAGCAAGGGTCTCTGATGCTGAAGTCACCGAGCTTTCGCCGAGCAACACTCCGTAATACGCCTCACGGGCCTGCTGAGCTATCTGGGCTTCGGCAGTACCCTGTCTAGCAAGGGCTGCATCATAGTTCGCTTCCGCCTGAGATATCTGGCCGCCGACTCTGCCACCCGTGTATAAGGCCTGTTGCGCAGTGATGGTCCCGACGAGGGTATCAGCAGAACCTACTGATATCTCTACTGGTGTAGTATTAGGCTGAAGTGATGGAATCGTAAAAGTACCGGGAGAGGTGATATGCGTGTACTGGGCGCCCACACTGATCTGCGGCAGACCGCCGGAACGCGCAGCGTCGATTCTGGCACGAGCGGCAGCAGTATCGGCCCTGATCGCGGCCAGAGTGGGATTCTGGCTCAGCGCAAGACGTACTGCCTCATCTATAGGCAGCGATGTCGGTTCTTGCGCATGCAGAGACGATGCAAAACTGATAATAAAGACTAGCAGAACCCCGGCAAACCTGATAATCCTTTGAGAAGGCATGTTCACCACCAAATAGGAATTCTCGAAAACGGCTATTTTGATTTACCATCATGGCCGCTCTGAGTAAACTACCTGGCCGATTGTTTCGCCAACAATCTTCAGCGACTCTGCACTACACTTGTTCACCGTATCATCCAGGGTATGCCAGTAGGCATAATCGAAGTCGATAACGTCGATGCAGGGCACTCCGGCATCGATCAGCGACAGGTGATCGTCGCCGATAGTGTATTTGACGCTATCCTTGAATGCGGCGGCATATCCGAGCTTCCGCGCCGAATTCCATACCTTGTCGACTATGGACTCGGCACTGCGCTGCGAGTTTGCTTCCCTGTAAATCTGGAGGTCTTTGTCGCCGATCATATCAAGGAGGATGCCGTACTTGTATTCGGATTTGTCCTTGATGCTGCCTGCGAAGTAGCGCGCGCCCAGGAACATCTCACTTTCCGTCTGGCCGAAGTCCTCTCCGTCGAGGAGGACTATGGTAACAGGAACGGCAGGCGGGTTCTCGCTGAACATCCGAGCCAGTTCGAGGAGAACGGCTACACCTGATGCGCCGTCGTTAGCTCCGAGTATGGGCTTTTTCTGATCCACGCGGTCAAGCTCCTGGTCGGCCGTCGGACGGGTGTCCCAGTGGGCGCACAGAAGGATGCCAGGCTTGTCAGACGCGCCGAACTTCGCGATGACGTTCGAGAGTTCATAAGTTCTGCCGCCGTACTTGTGCTGGAACGTTTGAAGCTCCACAGAGCGCGTGGTCTTGCGCAGTTCGGTTGCCAGGTAATCCCTCGTAGAGGCGTGCGACTCCATGCCGATTGCCCTTGGCCCAAAGTCGCACTGCTTAACGAGCGAATCGAAAGCCCGCGCACCGTCGAACTTGGGAGTACCACCAATGGCAGAGCATCCGCCCACGAACAGGCTTGCACCGAGGAGCAGTAAGAGTGTATGCAATCGAATATTTCGTTTTATAATCATGTGCAAGTGGTCCACCAACATTACTTCTTCTTAACACTGATGCGATTTATATCCCGATAACTCACAGAATCACGGCCGGACAAAAACTTGTTTATCGACTGAGCTAGTGTTAGTTCTGTTGGTTTAGGCTTCTGCTTCCCCCAAACCGTGAAATATCCGTATGCACCGTCAGCAAGCGATGAAGTTGTTGCCACGCGGTACTTGCCGGTATCTACCAGCGAAACACCGTTAGCTGACACTGCTGAGACCCTGACACCGGCAGGAAGATCCGGGTTATACGTGAAAGATATCCCTGAGACCTGCATAAAGCCCAGATTCTTCTGGGGATAGATAGAGACGCTGCGCTCCAGTGCGTTTTTGAGCTGGCTACCGGTAAGATCCAGAATCACGATCTGATCTTCTGGATACTGCAGAAGTTGGATCATGGACTCAAGCTTGGCCTTGCCTGCCGGAATCGTGGATTCTCTGAACGAGCCTGCAGGAATCAGCACAGCGGAAGCCTGCGTAGCGTACCCCACTGCATCCGACACCAGATCGCCGAAAGTAACCTCCTGCGACTTACAGCCAATGCTGCTGAGAGGATTAGACAGATTAACATCGGCGAATACAGGTATGCTGAGCCCGGTAATCAGGGCAGAGATCACAACCGGTATTATATAATTTTTGCGCATGTTAACAGCCTCTTTTCACGCCTGTTTCAGTTCCAATCAAAGGATATGGATGCGAAATTACTCAATCTACTTTATCTCATTAAGACAACGACGTCAAGCTTTGGAACTCCGTTTATTTCAAAACTCCGATTGAAACTCGACGCTCCGCAGCGTCCGATCGAATCATTGCAGTCAGTCCGACCCACATCCCGGTCCAAAATGAAACTATTCTAACCATATCATATTCAATTACGGCTTTCCAAACTATCGACCGTATGAATGGTTGAGTCTTTCGATCATGCTTTCTACGCCAGCGCTAACAATTTCTACTTGACTGCGCTTAAGAATTACGTTAGATTAGAAATATATTTAATGGAAGCAGGTTACCGTATGCCAAACTTAAAATGTATAGCTCATTTGGATGAAATGATCCTTCGATATCCCGACCTTGAGGAAGTTAGAGACTCGGTAGCTAAGGCGGCGCATATGATTACGGCCAGCTACAGATCAAACGGCAAAGTGATGGTATGCGGCAACGGCGGAAGCGCAGCCGATAGCGAGCATATCGTTGGCGAATTGATGAAAGGTTTTGTCCTTCGCCGAGAGATTACCCCACACGACGCGAACAGGTTGAAAGACTTCGGGATATCGGACTGGGAGGAGATTTCCAAGTGCCTGCAGCAAGGTATTCCGGCCATTGCACTGACTGGGCATCCTGCCCTATCGAGCGCTGTATTGAACGATAACGATCCGTTCATGACCTATGCACAGCAGGTCTACGTACTTGGCCGACCGGGCGATGTGCTGATTGGGCTAAGTACTTCCGGCAATTCACGCAATGTGGTCAATGCACTCAAAGTCGCAAAGGCCTTTGGAGTGCAGACCATCGGATTCACCGGAAGCAGGCCCGCGAAAATGGATGAATTTTGCGATGCACTCATAAAAGTCCCTGCTACGGAAACATTCAAGGTGCAGGAATATCATTTGCCCGTATACCATACCATCTGCTTGATGGTCGAGGAGGAACTATTCGGCTGAACTGACTATCCCTTATTAAGTGCAACTGACAGACTTGCATAATCACCGATGGCTTCTCCCAGCTCCGCTGGCACTACTTTGCAGGCGTTCGCGGCGGCCGGGAGGGCCTCCTGATCTATAATCTGTTTTGCTGCAGGCCAGAGCAAATCCTGCTGGCGCGCGAATATACTGCCTATGACGATCATTTCAGGGTTCAATATGTCGATCAACATCGACAGTCCACGGCCGAGATACCTTGCGACCTCGTTCATTATGCGAAGTGCGATCGGATCTCCTGCCCGGGCCGCGGATGAAACCGTCGCGGCTGTTACGAGTTCGAGCTTGCTCTCGTCATCACAGAAAGCGACTGTCTCGTTGCGCGACCAGCACTCCACAATCATTCGACGTGCTAACCTTGATATACCACCGCCACTGCAGAACCCCTCGAAGGAGCCTTTCTTGCCATAGCCTACAGGTCCATCATCCGCCAAGCGCACGTGCCCCACTTCGCCTGCGAAATCGTTCGCTCCCGTGTACAGTTTTCCGTTAAGTATCAATCCGGCCCCTAGTCCAGTACCAAAAGTGAGGAATATCATGTTCCTGCATCCCTGGCCTGCGCCCCATTTCCATTCTGCAAGAGCGCACGCATTGGCATCGTTCTGCAGGTAGGCAGGGATATCGAATGATGATTGAAAGCGGTCGACTATCGGGATGTTATCCCATCCGGGGAGATTCGGCGGGCTTAGAATCAAGCCTTTGCGGCTGTCGAGCGGCCCCCCGCAGCTGATACCGATAGCCTCGATATCTGTTACAGATAAACCGTTATCTGCAATTGTGCTTCTTATGGCATCATCCAATCGATTGATGGCCTGTTCTGGGCCAAGGGAGGTCTCCGTCGGGAAGGAGATACGATCGATTATCTCGACCCCATTCGCAGCTGTTTTGCCAAGGATGACGGCGCACTTTGTGCCCCCTATATCAACACCAACAAGATATTCTTTCATGACGATACAAACTCCGGTAAAATTAATTATTCAGGGATATATGACGAAGATAGCACATGTATTATACCTGAATCATCAGACGTTATCTATGCAGAAGACCTAAACCGCCACGAATAAGATGCGTGTGTATCTTGTGCTTACCCCTTACACTAGTACCATTTGTCATCCTGGTCTAGTGTGCTGACACGTCTTACAGGTTCAGTAATCGTCAATACTGTAAAGAAGCATCAGCTATCGCCCACGAAACGCATTAGATTACAGGAATAGATGTCTTCCACGGATTGCTTACCTATCCCCAGGTCTTCATAGATTTTGTTGTCATAGCTGATAGGCCCTTGCTGTATAGCAGCACCATCGTATGTGTTGGTATGACTGTCGGTGCCGAAAATGATGTACTTCTCCATCCCCAAAGTGAGGAGTTTAGTCAACGCATCTCGTCGGTAGCACTCAGGGGTACCAGGAGTGATATCAACGAACATTTCCGGGTAGTCCTTATCAGGCTTCTGCTGCCGCATACTATGAAACTTTGCGTACAGCGCGATTAATTCGTCACACCACGGCCAGGAGATATGGGCCAGGCAGAACCTGATTCCGGGTATCCTTAGCAACGGTTCGAATGCCACCGGCCGATTGAAGATGGAAGAGACCTCGTAGTCAAACAGGATTCCGGAGTGAAACAGGATCGGCTTCCTTGAGTGGGCAATATGTGTAAAGACCTCAATGGCACGATCATCTCCCGGGAAGAAGTGGTTGCATATTACTTTGAAGCCTTTTACGCCTGCCTGTATTGCGGCATCCACCTGAGCGAGCGCATCTTCTTCCAAAGGATCGATCCAGTAGAACGGATACAGAGTCGGATGAAACTCTACCCAATAGAAGAGATTCTCAAGCCGCTGCTGCCACGTGGATGTGCTATGGAAGAACGAAAAGGATGCAGGCGGCACCGATATTACGCTCCCCCCGTCAATTCCGTAATCCTTTAGTCTGGTCCAAAAGCCTTCTCTATCCTGACAACCTTCCCAAATGTGGATATGCCCATCTAGAATCATGTTCTGAGTTTCCTTTCTGTCCTTGCCCTATCTACCATATCGGACAGGAGCAGGCCATTTCACCATCCTTATGGAGCAACGGTTATCACCTAGCATGGATGTTCTCCAGATATCTTTATCAAGGAGCCTGCTCATCTACTGCGCTATTGTTCACAAGGTGGTGGAAATTGGCACTTAATTATGCTGGGATATAACAGCGATACAACCCGTTATGCAGTATTTAATACGTTTACTTCTCTATTTTGGGCTGCGATCGGCAAGTCAGAGAATGCAAGAATAGTCGTCCTTCGCTTCCTCCAATGATCCTCGGATCGGTTCATGGGATTAACAATGATGGACGACTATCTCATAGGTAACACTTTAGAACTCTCTATGTTGGAGGCATGGACTTAGCCCCATTTACTCCAAATCGAAAAGCTTCACAGCGTTCTCCCTGGCGATCTTGTTGAAGACCACCTCGCTGATTTTCTTTGAATCACGCCATTCCAGGAGGAGGTCCACCATGGGGAATGGCATATCGAAGAAGCAGATGTCCGTGCCGAAGAGCAGGCGATCCTGGAACTCGTTCAGGAATTTTGGACCGTAATCGGGATCACGGGCCAACGCATTCACGGGAGTCGGGTCGGACAGATCACCATACAAATTGGGATATCTGCGGAAGAGCTTGGGGACAACTCCCTCCTCCTTGATCGGACCGCTCGGGAATCGCCCAACCTGGCTGCCGCCGTCCGGGCAGAACACGAAGTTCCTTTCAGCGGGGGTCTCCAAGCGGCCGATCTCCGACCAAAACAACGGACCGTGGCCGAGCATAATAAGTTCCGGAAATTTTTGCAGAGTGTGCTCCAATTGCGGCAAACCAGGGTCGTCATACAGCCCGAAATCGCCGCCAACCTGATCCGAGCCGTCGAATGTCACCGGAAGACCCACGGCCTGCGCATGTTTGAACAGGTTCTGTACCATTGGATGCATAAGCGGCACGTTTGGCATCACCTCACCGAGGCCCTTGCATCCCTGGTCACGGTAGTAGCCAAGCAGCCGATCGAGCGGCGCGTCGGCCGAGTTTGTAAGGGCGCGCGGGTCTATGTTGCAAAAAGGAATCAACCGGTCCGGGTATTGTGCCGCCATCTCAAGAATATCTTCGTTCGACTGTGGAAGGTAGATCTCCGGGCTGACGATAGGGAGCAGCGCCCCTTTCTCTATCCCGGCTTCGTCATAGCGCCTTATCAGTTGCTCCGCTGTGCAGAACTCAGGAATAGGGCTGGTTACCGATGAAGGCGGGTGCTTTCTATATGCATGCGCATGAATATCAATGAACATAGTATTCTCCTCTTTGTAATTCTAGAGCTTCTGCACCATGTACTGCAAACCCATGATGTTGTGGAAGCCGTGATTCACGTAGTTGCGCCGTGCCGGTGCATGCTCATCATTGTCAGCTACGATTACCGCGGCATATTCCACTCCCTCTGATCTGATGCCTGCCATCACGAAGTCCAGCATCGTCCTGCCGAATCCCTGACCCTGATACTTCCGTGCCACACCGTTGTAGCCCACAGTACCGCGGCTGCGACCCTCGTCGATTACATAGGAGCAGAAACCGATCACTTCTCCATTTTTCTCGGCGATGAAGCTTCTGGTGCCCTCGTCCTTGAGGTATGAGAGCACAGACTGGGACATCCACTCACCCCACGGCTTTCCCCCTATGATGCCATACTCCTTCTCCATGAGGGCATCGTCACCTCCGCCCCATATCTCGCTCACGATCATCTGCACTGTTTCCGAATCTTGTTCTGCATCAAAAGCTCTGATAGTTATACCGTCTATATGAATTTCAGTCATAGTATGATTGCTCCTTTTCTTTAATATTTACCTGGCACCTGATCCACATCAGCAGACCTACGGTCTGTCCGGATATTTTATCTCCTGAAAAGTATTGGTTCGTGCAGATTCCTTCGCTTTCAGGCACATAAGTGCGCTCAGCAGGCCATCACTTAGAGGTGCGATTGAGGGCTCTTCGTTGCGGATGACCTTGATGAAGTTGTCTGCAAGCACCAGATCGCCGCCTCCGTGTGGCAGTTTGATAGAGTCCAGCTTGTAGCTCTCTACTCTTGGCGTGTGATGCATGTGCACTTTAAGCTCGTCCGTATTCCAGTCGAATTCCATGGTACCTTTGTAACCAACCAGGATCGCGCCTCTCTTCTTGGCACTCTTCCTTGCTACGAAGTTCTGAGTGTACGATGCGTGCATTCCGGTATCATACCGGATGAGTGCGCTGCCGGAATCTTCGTTGCCAGTGTCCACTGCAAATGAACAGCGCAGATTCATGTTCCGTGCATCCGGACCCAGGCTATGCTCGCCCATAAACATGTTGTAAGGGCTGTCCGAACAGGTTTTTCTCTCATCGCAGTCTTCACAGCGCAATCCGGCGGGATGATTTCCCTTGTACACCTGTTTGGAGGTCATGGCGCATATCCACGTTGGTCTGGCGCCTGCCAGATAGTTTATGTAGTCGAAATCATGCGTCGCCTTCTGAAGGAAGAGCCCTCCCGTTTCGTTATCATCCCTGTACCAATCTTGAAAGTACACCTGTCCGTACGGCACATTGTTGAACGCCTCCACATGCTCCACCGTGCCGATCTTGCCCGAATCGATTATCTCTTTTGCAAGTTGAACCACAGGCGTGACTCTGAGCGGGAATGAGACTACAACTTTGCTGGTACTCTTTTCGCCTGCGTCACGCAGAGAGGCCAGGTCAGGCATATTCGTCGCAATAGGCTTTTCCAGATACAGCGGCAGGTTTCTGCTCAATACTGTACGAGCCATTACTGAGTGGAGCGAACAGCGGGTGCCCACCATCACGCCATCGAGTTGCTCACAGTCCAGCATCTCGTTCGGTTCGTCATAGAGGGCCGGTAGCTCGCATCCCTTTTCAGTCAGTTCTTCCTTGATTTTATCTTTGCGGATATCGGTAATGGCTACAATTTTCGCCTCTGGGTAAGCCTCCTGCATCACATCGATCACGCCCTTAATGCGAAAACCGTATCCAATTACGCCAATTTTAATCATCTGTCAATTCCTTTATAATCGTATTCCACGTCGGCGCAGTGCGATACCGGCGATGCCGACTATCCCTGTGAAGAGCGCCATCATGCCGGACGGTTCAGGCACGGGGGCAGTATTGTAGACTCGTACGCCCCACCCTGTGCCATTTCCGGCCCAGGATGCAGGATTATATATAGCTGCCATTCCATCCCTGCTGTCTGCGTCTGCGACTGGGTCATAGACGTAAGTAGTTCCCCCATATCCCGTTCCCGCATTCCACAGTTCTATCCAGTAATCTGCCCCGGCACTCACGCCCACGTTCTTCAGCGAAATATCGAAGAGTTTTGCAGGTGTTGAGTAGTCGAGCGTGCTCGACATCTTCGAGAAGGATACATCGTAGCCGTAGGGTCGGACCGTCTGGCCTGTTCTAGCTGTGCCTCCGCCTGCGTTTTCCCATACGTTATCCCACTGAGTTACCCCGGCGTACTTTGTAATAGAGCCGGTGTAGTTCTGAGCCGTGCCGCTGGCGCCAAAGACTATCTTGTTATCCGATGGAACTGCCTCCACTCCATAGCCTGATGTAGTGTCGAACCCAACCAGGATATTCATCTCGTTGGTGACAATGTCCGTAGTCTGGCACCACACAGAGAGGTTGAATGAACTGCCGAGCGATGCATTGATCGCATTTATAGGCGTAGTATCTCCAGCCCGTGTAAACCAGAAGTTGACCGACTGTGCATTTGCCGACTGCACAGAAATCAACGTCACAACAGCCAACATTGTCGTAGCCAATACAAAGTATCTTTTCATTGTTTTGCCTCCTGCCTTATTTTACTGGTCGCCTGCTCTGAAGAAGTTTTTATTTAGGATTCTTAGATCTGCGTTGTCTACTACTCCATCTCCGTTCAGATCCGCATTTAAGTTCCATTTGGTATTGCCCGGAACGGTAAAGAATGCATTTTTGAGACTCCGAAGGTCCGCATTGTCTATTAGATTGTCACCGGTGACATCGCCGTTGGTTAGCGATGGAATTGCGATCATGACATCTCTGTTCACTATGCTTACGCCTGATACTGCCTTGCGCAGCCAGTGCGGCATCGATTCACCCACCATGTCGTACGCACCGGGATGAACGTTCTCGATCGTGAACATGCCGCTCCCTGTAGTAGTAAATGTTTGAGCGCCTTTTTCAACGCCGTTCTGCCTGATCCTTATGGTCATAGGTCGAGCGCCTGCATAAGCGGCTAGGTCCTTTAAGCCGATGGTGCCAGTGATGGTGTAACCCTGTGCTGCCAGTGGATAATGCGTGTAGTCGTCATCCACCTGTGCCGGCGTTCTTGGGTCCCAGTTACCATTTTCGTTAGTATATAAGGCCTGCCATGCAAGTGCACCAAGGTCTTTCCTTGATGCATCGTTCAGTATGTCTTGCATATATCCAGCTCCGGTCAGCCCGCATTGATTTAGCGTATATCCAACAAGATTCCACCCGTAGTCCTTGTCGGCGCGCTGGCTTCCTTCTCCATATTCCTTGAACCTGTTCTTCAGTTTGTTTGCAGCCAGACCGATCTGTTCACCGGTTCTTATCACACCACCCACAGAAAGTGCGGCACAGCTTGAAACCGCACCGGATGAATCGTCCAGCATGGCGTACAGTGTGTTGAATCCATCCTCAGTAGGATATGCCGTCAGTTGTTTTGCGGCGGCAAAGCGGACTTGCCAGTCAGCATCATTTAGTCCGGCGTTTTGAAGCAGGGTGAATGCTGAAGCCGAATCCTTCTGAACGATATTGGACATTACTACCGATCTGCGAACAGCCGGGCTTAGCCAATTGTAGCCATCCGCAATGTCTGCATAGCGTGCTGCCGGCATAGCGTTAAAGGCATCGGATGCAGCCAGCATCAGCGGAAATACAGGTTCGGCAGATACTGCCTGGCAAATTGCGCCAACGCTGTACTGGCCGCTAACCATGCCCAGATCTTTTATTATAACAGCCTTGACATATGTCTCCGTCTCGATAGCAAGCCGAGCCCGGAGTGCAGCCTCTGCGCCGGACATTCTGCAGTATGCCAGCGCATTCGCGGCCCAGCGCCGGATGAGCGGGTTGCTGTGACTCAGCTTGGTGGTAACTTGGGCTGCAGTCGGCAAAGTCATGCTACTTCGCCCTAATCCAACTTCAACGCACTCGTATAATACCGCAAGCACCTTCATATCATCCGTACTGCCTATATCCGCGCGTACAGGAGTGTAGTTGAACGGAGCGGTCGAAGGATAGCCGCATTCTGCACTCATTTGTTCATTTTCAAGTTGGACGCCCTGGTCCAGCACGTATCTCAAGTCGACCGGTAAGTTATCCGTATGTATCGAGAGCTTAACCGGTGTCCCCTGAATGGCTGCCAGCACTACCGGAACAGTTGCACGCAGTTCATTATCCGTGCCCTGCCAGATAGTCAGCTCGTCTACCAGACCCTCGGAAATCCACTTACGCCACTCCATCTTTATGCGCCCTGTCGGGAGGATATATGGCGTGCCTCCGCACATCCATCTGCACGGCGCGTCAGGGTTGGATGCATCCAGACATATCGATAGTTTCTTGTTATGCGCCTGAAAAACCGGGCGGATGTCACGGAGGTACTGTGTAAGGTATTCGCCTCTGATGGCATTGTAGTCTTCCAGGTTAACCTGATCGCTTCTGGGATCTATGCCATAACGTCTGAAGTACTCCCTGTCTACCGCCTCGGAGTAGATACACTCATCATCGTAACGCGGGCAGAAGTTTTCTACGTATGTATAGAACTGCAGGCCGTCATAATGCCGGAATGCGCCGTTTGTCTCATCGAACATATGATTGAATCTGCGCACGTACTCCGCACGCACTTCAGGATACGCATATTCCAGCGTTCCCGGGTTGCTGCGGACTCCCATCCTGTCTGTGGCGGCATATTTCACTTGTGAAAATGCAAGTCCTCCCGGTGCGAGCGATGTTGTTACGTACACATCGAAAAACGCACCGGTTGCACCGTTATACCTCAGTATTTTGTTGTTGCCGAAACTGGATACGTAGAGTTCGCCAACGCCATCGCCGGTGACATCCGGTCCGAATGCCAGTCCATGCGAGGCCGACAGCCCGCCTTTGCCGGAAGGAACAAAAGCGTCTACATAGGTGCCCGTACTTATATCATAACGAAGCACGCTGTTGTTTCCCTTGCTGGCTACATAGAGCTTTCCATCGTGACCGAACGCCAGTCCATACGGATCCACTGGCTGAACGCCGCTCAATGTCCTTACCAGAGTGCCTGACTCGTTGTATACCTTTATGCGATCATCGCCTATCGTTGCAACATACAGATGTGCATCTGGCCCCCATACAAGACCGATTGGTAAGCTCAGTCCAGTTACAAATTGATCCATATACGCACCGGTAGCCCCGTTGAAGCGATAGACTGCACCTTCCAGACATGAGGCAGCGTAGAGGTTTCCGTCAGGGCCGAATGTTATGCCCATTATTCGGGAGATTCCGCCCGCACCAGGGGCAACAAACTGCGATAGGTATGCGCCTGTCCTGCCATCGTATATGACGACATTGGCGGAGTAGTACCCGGCTACGTAAACATCCCGAACGCCGTCATCGTTGGCATCCGGGCCGGTGCATACGCCAAGGTTCGTGCCGTCGATACCGGCGGCATTATCAGGATCTAAACAGTATTTCAATTGGCGGTTGGTGGCATCGTAACGCATCGTTTGATCGTTATCGCCACCTATCATTCCAATATATAATGATGGATCAGGATCATACTGTCTCAGCGGATCTTCATAGGCATACGGCCCGTTGCCTCCCAGCGATTGCGCAGTTGCCGGTCCGCCTGATATATCGAACAGCCCTATTATGCCCCAGAACCCTATGCCTCGGCTCTGGGCTGCCGATTTCGCCAGTGCAGTGGCGCTATTCTGCTGGTCATGGTCTCCCCAGTATTGGTAAAAATCGGTTAACCAGGAATCCGGCCTATAGTTGCTATATGTTTTATACCACTCTATCTGGGCATCTCGCCAGTAGATACGGTTCAGGTTGAAGTACTTCTTAAAACAATCGAAGGTCGCATCGATTGTAGCCTGCGACTCCGCGGGAATCGCATCATAAACATAAATCATATCGCCAGTGCTGTACCACACGGACGGTTGATACAAATCCGGCCGGTATGGCCCTGCAGGGTGTGCCCATGATTGCTCACAGCACGAACACGCCAGTAATAGCAGCAAGCCTATGCGTAAATAATGCATTGTTGAACGAGTCGTCATAGTCACCTCTTTATACAAGCAATATCTTTACTTAGATGTGTATCCGCCATCCACAGGAATATTGGCTCCCGTTATATATGCTGAAGCATCGGACGCCAGAAATGCTACAAGACCCTTGAGATCTGTCAAGTTAGCCATTCGTCCAAGCATCGTACGCTCGCTATATTGGCGAACGAACGCCTCCGGCATATCCTCAGTCCAAAAGCCACCAGGGGATATACAGTTACATCTAATCGACTTGTCGCCGTAGTAACTCGCGGTGAATCTTGTAAAGTTGATCATTCCGCCTTTATGAAAGAAGTAGTCCGGATACCAGCCGTGCATCGCAGTTCCTCTGTAGTTCGTCGGATCCGGACCTACCATACCCTGAATAGAGCCTATATTGATAATTGAACCGGAGCCTTTTTCTGCCATGGCATCACCGATTGCACGGGTGATCATGAACAGACCCGTTGAGTTTATTCTCATACTCTCTTCAAAGGCCGATGCTTCATCATGAAAGCCCTTCTTCATTGGGCGGGCAACCGCATTGTTTACAAGGATGTCTATCCTGCCGTTTTGCTGGAGCACCTCATCCCTCACGGACAGTATGGACGCCTCCTCGCCCTGATCCAGGCGAACAGCCCTCACATCCTGACCATTCGATTTATGCTCTGCTGCGACTCGCTTGAGGTCCTCTATGCTCCTTGATGCTATATATGTGATCGCACCTGCCTCTGCAAGTGCGGCGACAATCTGCCTTCCGTAAAGCCCCGCTCCGCCTGTTATGAGAGCTACTTTCCCATGTAGCGAGAAACTTTCCAGTACTTTCATAGTTTTTCCTTATCATTGCTTACAGTTAGAGTGCACTTCGCTTTTTCGCACTCGGAAAAGTCAAGGGTGCATTTATAACCTAACGGTTCAAGCACTCTACTATATAACACACCGCAGTGCCCACAATAATCATGGTAAGGTTCGATATGCTTTTCGTCCAAAAACCTGCCCTTCGATGGGCAATGGCTCATTGTGATCCTGAACTCACCCGCATCCTCGTCCAACTCCATGGTAAAATCGGCAGCTTCCTCATTTAGTGTATGCGACCAGTACAGCCAGCATCCGCGCAATCCGTTCTGCACCACCAGATCCTTCAAGTTCCCAAGAAAACGATCTGAGAGGTAATTCCAGAAACCGAGCACATCACCCCTGCCGCCTTTGCTCTCCAGATACTTGAAAAGCTCACTGTAGGCCGGAACAAAATCTGTGCAGGAAATCATTGCTGCCTCCTGTAGAAGCGCTGGACACATCGGCCTGTCTGCTCATCGTATTCCGCCAACTCGAACTCAAAAGGGGTGTCCAGGCACAGCGTATGGTTAACAGTGTTTGAAGTCTCACTAAAATATTTCGATACAGGGTATCCGTGCTGTCTCATATGCATAACCGCCGGACAAGCCTCTATTCGCAGGATCAGTTCATCTTCTGAACAATCGATATCCGCGTGGCTGCCTTCCACTGCATAGACTTTCTCAAAATGCTCCTTTAATGCAATCAGCCCTCGATCCTTTATAGCACCAATCAACGGGGCATAGTAGGCAATCGTGAACTGCGCAAGGTATTCTCTCACGCTGCCTTCGCCGTACTTTTCCGCCAGGTAATCCAAACCGATGCTAAGGGAACCGTGGAAGTCTTTGTGTAAATATCGGTTGTCGGAGGCATTCCGAACCATGATTTCTTTAGTCATAATCCTGTCTTTCGCTAAAACAGTAGATCTCGATTTGTGTCTACGCATGCTCTGATGGCGGATTTTTGAGATTCTGGAAGCCCTTGCTGAGAGACAACACGTGATGCATATGAGGTGAGTATCCCCATATACATTAGCGCATACTTCTGCCCTGCACACCACCATGCGGCTTCCGAGCCGTAGATATTATGGAACAGTTCGACTAGTTTAAACTGTAGCTTGGAGGCTGCAACCAGATCGCCTGAATCTACGCTGCCAGCGATGCGCTTCATAAGCTTGCATCCGGTAGCCCCGAAGCCTGCAACAGCTCCATCGCAACCGAAAGCCAGCGCCTCGTCTATACCCCACTCTTCACCCTCGAAGAGTTCAAAATCGACAATCTCTTTAAGCATGAGCAGTTCTTTCCTCGCTCGTATGCTGCCTGAAGAGTTTTTGACACCTGCGATATTCGGATGAGACAGGATATCGCGGAACTGTTCTGTAGTTACTGTCACTCCATTGAATCCAGGGATATAGTAAAAGTACATCGGGCGGTCGGCTGCATCGGCGATCTTGTGCAGATATTCGACCGGTTTGTTGCCTGGTCCCGTCCAGCCAGCAGGCAGAATAACGGTCCAATGTGAATGCGAAAGATGGTGCATACGTTCCATATTGCGCATGATATTCGGCATGCCGGTATCAGCTATGCCTATCAAAATCTTTGCTTTTTTGCCTATCGTGTTGCAGGCGCACTCTGCAAGTGCATCCTTTTCCTCATCGGTAAGCAAAGCCCATTCGCCCATGGAGCCTAATATAAAAAAGCCATCAACGCCTTGCTTAAGATTGAATTCATACAGCCTTCCTGCCGATTCCAAATCTACTTTATCATCTGCCGTAAACGGTGTGATTGCCGCAGTAATGATTTGCTTCATCTTCCATAATTCCTTTCAAGTACAATTCATTGGTGATCATGTAACCGTTTAGGCTGATTGCTTAAACTATTGCAATGATTGCATATGGAACAGATGCCCCTCATCATGATCTGCAGACAAGGGACATCTGTTTAGTCATAACTAACCTCTTCTGAAGCGGCGTACCCTGGCAAGTCCTAACATTGCAATGCCAGATGCTATGCCTGCTAACGTTCCAGGCTCAGGAACAGGAGCAGCAGCACCAGCATACGCAAGTCCAGCAGGAGACATGCTAGTTGTTGCGAATGTGCCATAATATGCACCTGTCACACCATCATACTGCAGAATCTTGTTGTTGCCGGAACTGGCAACATAGAGGTCGGCAATACCGTCACCGGTGAAGTCCTGGCCAAAGGATATTCCCCTGGGAGCGCTCAGGTTGCCACCTGAAATAAAGGTATCCACATAAGATCCTGTAGTCACATCATAGCGCACGATCTTGTTGTTGCCGCCACTTGCTACATACAGTTTTCCATCAGGACCGAACGCTGCTCCGGCGGCAGTAGATAAGCCTGCCGCGCCGCCGGCGTCCAGAGTCCGGACTAAAGCTCCTGTCGCATCCCACTCTGTTACGTTATTATCGACCCACGACGGAGTAAACAGATGCCCGTTGGAACCCCAGGCCATTGAACCGGCATAGTTTGCGGTTGTAAAGTTCTTGATATAAGCACCAGTAGTTCCATCAAAGACCTTGATATAGCTCTCCACAAACTGGGATGCATAGAGGTTTCCGTCAGGGCCGAAACTGATGGACATTGGACGGAAGACATCTGTCGTAACCTGCGATATGAATGCACCTGTGGCGCCGTCATATTTACATATACCGCCTGAGTAATAGCCCGATCTGTATACTTCCCCGACGCCGTCTCCGGTAGTATCAGCACCAATGCATAGCCCCATCGATGTACCGTCGAAAGCCTGTGCCCGAACAGGATCGAGGTCGTATGCATATTGCCCGGTTGCTGTATCATAGCGACTGGTAGTGTTGCCATCGCCACCATTCTCATTCACATACAGCGTCCCGCCGGAAGAAGCAGTGCACACCGTGAGTGCAAGCAGTAGGCCTGCTGCACACATCATTCGATAGTTTAGTTTGAACATTTCACGTCCTCCTTCTAATTTGTAGAACACTTACAGATATTCCAAAGATGTCATGGCATCACCTCCTCCTTTTCGCTATCAAACGCCTACGGTTGTATCTTCGATCAATGCAGCCGCACTTTGCTGCTCGCGATTGAAGATCTTGACTCCATACGCATACAGTAACCCGGCCATAATCTTTAATAAGGCACAAAAACCGAAGACTACAAGTGCTGGGATAGACTCAAGCAAATATCCCATGACCAAACCGGATAAACCTATCATTGCGGTAAGAGTCAATAAACGAATGCCACTGAAAGCGCCAATAACCTCGACGGGGACTATTTCATAATGTATAAGAGGAACACAAATCCCCTCCATCGTGAGCATGGTCTGCCATAAAAGAAAGCTGACTAAATATAGGATTGGATTTGAAACCAGTACCATGCCCATAAGTCCAATTGCAAGAAGTGAATTAACCCTTGGGATGACTTTACCAGCGCCAAATCGATCCACGGTGAAACCGATAAGAAGTGTTGCGATAAGCCCGGCAAGATACACCATTGATGTGGTATAACCTGCATACTCGGAGGATAGCCCCAACCGCTTCATCCCCACGGCCATGGCAAATACTCCGGCTCCATCACCAAGGCCTCTGAGCACGTTCGCAGGCAGAAGCAGCTTGAACTGCCGCATTTTCACCACTTTTTTCAGGTTCTCAAGCGGCGGAACCTGGCTGGCAACATCCGTACCTTTAAGGTCGGGAAGCTCTCTGATGCCGCGAAGAACAAAAGAGCTTGTAATTATCAGCGTGGAGGCTATCGCGAACGCTATCATAAAACCGTGTGGGAAACCCCATTTCTTCAGTGCAGCGGCTGATACGAGGCCAATCAATATCCCTATTATGCCTCCTACCACCCCAATCAGCCCCATAAAGCGACCGCGCACTTCAAAACGTATAGACCGACTAAACACTGTTGCCCAAAGCATGCTATTAAGAGAAACGAAAACACTGGTAATAACACCAAAGGCTATCATCAAAGCGTATACTACACGTGGCGTTCGGAAGGACGCAGGCCCCAGGCACATGACGACCATGGAAAGAGGAAATAACGACATCCCGGCAACTGCCCATGCAGTAGCATTAACCCGATTCCTGGTTCTATCTACGAGACTGGTACACAGAAACATGGTTATGACAGTTGAGATAGTTCCCGCTGCGGCCATACTGCCCATCTGTCCGGTTCCAAGCCCCACTCTGGCTTGAAATGCCTGAAGTTCCGTACCATTGTACAGAGGGGTATCGGCATTTTGTATCAGCATATTCAGACCCAGATGCTTTATATTCTTCTGCTCCATCGGGTCTTTTGTTATGCGTGATAAAAGCCTGCTGATCATATGCCCCATTAGTTACTCCTAATTCTCACTTGCGATATTCAATACGGCGGTTCTACAGATAATCTGCTGCTGCATAAACATACAGCAGCAGATTATATCATTTGCTACTTATCGAGCGCCAACGGCACGAACCTAGACGATCCTGGATAGTGTGTATAGTCTTTTTCCACCTGTTCAGGTGATCTGGGATCCCAGTTAAAATCGTCCTTCGTGAACAATACCTGCCATGCAAGAACGGCCAGCCCCTTGTTAGGGCCGTTCAGTATCTTGATCATCTCATTCCGGCCGCTTTTTCCGCATCCCGCTGCTATGGCATTTCCTACCGGCTTCCATCCCCACTCAGCATCTGTGCGCTTACTATGCTTTCCATACTGGTTGAAGATTTTCAGCAACTTGTCCTGCGCCTTGGCGCGCAGTTCAGGTGATACCTTCGGCAACATCGATGTCATGGACGACGCAGCCCTGGTCTGATTAGCCTGGGACTTGTCGCTAAGAATGCCGTACAAAACGCGGCACGAATCTTCGGTCTGATACCGCTCAAGCGATGCAGTTGCCAGCCAGCGTATATTATCAACAGGATCGCTCTTTGCAGCCCGAACCAGCAGGTCAAAGAAGCTCTCCCCTGGATCTGAAGGCTGTTTCTTATCGATCGACAACTGAACTATCATGGTTCGCACGGCCGGGCTAGGGTTGTCATAGGCTGCCACTATTTCGGCATAGCGTGTCGCCCCCATCTCGTTGAAGGCATCTATGCTCGAGAGTTCCATCGGCAGACCAGGGTGCTTCGCCATCGCGTCTACAATGGCTTTCACGCTGTTCGGCCCATTCACCCTGCCCAGGTTAGCCACGAACATTGGCCTTACATAGTCTTCTTTCTCTGTAAGAAGGCCGTTTTCCAATGCCGGTATGCCTTCTTTGATCTTGCACATCCCTATCAAGTTTGCTGCCTGCCTGCGTATCGAAGGATTTTTATGATGAAGCAGGGCAATTGCTTTCTCTGCCGATGGAGCAGGCACTATCCCTTTTACTGATTCATTTATTACCTTCAAGACCGCCATGTCATCGCTGCTGTCTATATCCGACGCAGGCCGGAAATTCACGTAACCAGCCTCAGCAGACATCTGCTCGTTTTCCAACTGGACCCCCTGATCCAGCACATACTTCAATTCATCCGGTAGACTTTCGTCTGTGTGTATCGAGAGCTTTACTCCCGTACCTTCAAGGCCCTTCATCACTACAGGGACGGTTGCCAGGTATTCTCCCGGTTTACCCTCCTGCCAGATGACAAGCTCATCTACCAGCCCTTCCTTAACCCATTTCCGCCAGTCCATCTTCATACGCCCGGCGGGATGAATGTTCGGAGGACCCCCGCATCCCCATCTTGCTGGTATATCGGGATTAGCTGCATCCAGCGTTATCGATAGTTTTTTGCCATATTTCTTGAATACCGGGCGAATGTCTCTCAGCAACTGGGTTAAATACTCGCCGCGAATCGCGTTGTACTTCTTTGTATCTACAGAACCGGTCCTGGGATTCACGCCGTAGCGTTTGATGTATTCCTTATCCACCGCTGCCGAATAAATGTACTCATCGTGGAAACGCGGTTTGAAGTTTTCAACGTATGTATAGAACTGTATGCCAGCGTAGAAGCGGAAAGCTCCCTTGGGGCTGAAAAGCTCGTTGAACCTGCGAACATACTCTTTGCGCACCTGCGGATAAGCGAATTCCATACTACCGGGGATACGCTCAATCCCTGCCCTGTCTGTCGCTGCATACTCGGGATGAGCCATCAAGAGCTTATCTTCAATGTAAAACGGGCCCCTTCCCTGAAGCGTATGAGCAGACGAAGGGCCGCCAGATGCATCAAGAAGAGGCATAACACCCCAGAACTCGATGCCTCTATCCTTCGCAGCCTTTGCCGCCAACTCCGTAGCTCGGTTTTGCTTGTTATGATCTGTCCAATACTTCAGGAAGACGCTATGCTGAGATCCCGGCTTATAATAGCCGTAACTATCCCACCATTCTGCCATTGCATCCCGCCAGACCATGCGGTTAAGATTATTGTATTTCTGGAATATGTCGTACGAGGCAGATATCGTCGCTTCAGATTCCATTGGGATGCCTGCGTACACGTAGATTAGATCACCGGTGCTGTACCATAATGCAGGCGGGTATTTCTCAGTCATATATGGCCCGTACGCACCCAGGGAAATACCCGGGGATAGGCACATAAGTACCAGCAACATGCCTGACAGCATCATATTACGCATAGTCGTGCGAATCATTGAAAACTCTCCTTAAGGTACATGGGCTTAGCATATGTGCAATCACCAAGCACATATGCTAAGCCAGTCTTACAAGTTATCTACGCGCTTTGAGCATCTCCACGTTTACCGGGAACTTCACCAACTTGGCATGACCGTCACAAAACACGGAGTTTATGCCACCGGTATGCACCGCAGTAAGCGGTAGTTGCCAGTCATCAAGATTTGCATTTACGGTGTCGAAATCATAAGTATACTCTTTACCGTCAATAAGTAGTACAGGGCCATCAAAGAAAGCCAACGTCTCCGATGGCATGGTGATTTCAGATTCGCTTCTTGCAGCGCCATCTGTATCAGCAAGTCCGTAACCAGCACCGTATGCAGCATAAGAATACCCTAAGTTGTAAGCATAGTTCATATAGGTACCGGTTGATAAATCTGGTACACGAGCATGGCTTGGGCATATCAGCATTTGATCACTCTTGATGTACGGATACATCCGCTGAAGTGAAGTCTTCCTGTCAGTCGCCCCCCACCTATTATGATTTGGATACACCCCATCATAGTCCTGTGTGTACTGCTGTAAGGCTAAACCGATCTGCTTAAGGTTAGACAGGCAGGCAGTTTGCCTTCCCTTTTCTCTAGCCTGGGCAAAAACCGGAAAGAGAATAGCAGCCAATATGGCAATTATTGCTATAACGACAAGCAGCTCAATAAGTGTAAAACCTTTTCTGTTCATTGTGTTTCTCTCCTTAATTTTGTACATTCTATAGTCGTTCCGCGTGAAAAGCATCCAACATACGTACAGGTAAAATGACCACCTCCTTAACATTCCTATAGCCGGCAAAGCCAGGAATTGCATCCTATAAGATTCTACCAATCCAGTCCATTCAAATTAATAACAGTGCAATCCGGGAATATCTCGCTACTCAAATCCTTAATCATGTAGATATGCTTTTCTATGTCTGCAACCGTATTCTCGCCACATGTAAGATTAACCCTTGCGTTTCTGGCCTGCCATCCCTGTGATGCGTAGAACCTTTCAAGTTCATATGAACAAAACAGCATCCCATGTTTTATATCCTTGGCGGCAGCTACATCCATAGCATGCGAAATCAACATCCCGGACAATCCGGTCCCCCGCATCTGCACTGCGACAGCCATGTTTTGAATGCCTGCCACTTTTACGCTCGTTCCATCACAAGTGATTTCTCGTACTACAATGCCTATATGGCCGAGCACATTGCCATCTTTCATATGTACTACAGAGTACTGCGGTGCACACCCATGCCAGTATCGAGTTTTGCCGAACACACCGATATCTTTTGGAAAACACTCGCACAATAGATGTTTGATTGCGGCATCCACATTCGGCGTTATTTCTTTCTCCTCTATCGAAGTTAGTTGAAATTTACCGGTGCCTACAATCATAATCCTATCCTCGTATCATTTTCTTTGAAGCAATCCATGAGCTTACTTGTCATTTCATACACTATGCATTATGTATCATCAAGACGATTATAGCACCGACCCTCCGAACTGTCAATAGAAAAATAAGGGTATATTACTGATGCAATAATCCTGTCGCCAACTTGTGCATAAAGCTCCTGATTCTACATATTCATTCATACGAATCAAACCACCGATTGCCGTAATTCCGGGCTGATCTCGCCCTGCAACAGGCAAAGATAGCGTTTACCTATTGCTGCTCCTGGCTACCCTGTGCACGTTGTCTGTGCGACATATCAGGCCACTTGGTTGGCAGTATTAGCTCTTCTCCAATATCCGCAACTATAGCTTCTATTGCATTTATAATATCAGCGCCTAGTGCACCTCTATCGAACAGCGCCAGATTTTCGCGCAATTGGCCCACCGTGTCTACTCCGAGTATCGCACAAGTTATGCCTTCTAAACTTAATATGTAACGTACCGCAAGCTCTGCCAGGCTGATGCCGGCATCATCTGCCAGCATGGATAATCGCCTGCGGAATGGAATGACCCCTCTCAATTCCGGATGAACGTCTTCTTCCCTCATAAGGATTAGGCCCTGAAGATATACACTTCTAGCAAATACAGCAATCCCTTTGTTTTTCGATTCTGCAAATACACCGGATCGCCTGAACCTTTGGTCTAGCAGGCTTGCTGGCACTTGTAATGCATCGGCATTACCACTTGCAATTATTTCACCGGTGGCATCAGGTGTATATGTTGAGCTACCTATATACTTTACAAGGCCCTTATCTCTGATTTTTTCAAGCGAATCCATATATTCAAGACAGTTATTTTCTCTGTGGAAGAGATAAATTGGCAGCACATCAAGCTGTAATCTCTTAAGTGAACAGACTACCGCATTTTCTATGAACCGGTCTGCGCCTGACGAAGTTAAGGTTTCCTCAATCGGTGGAACCTTGCTGACGACGGTAACTTTATCGGAAATCCCCAACTCTCTCAGAGCCTTCCCAAGCACTTCTTCACTTTGCCCATATGCGTATGCTGTGTCCAGACAATTGATTCCACCTTCATATGCACACGCCAAAATTTCTCTAACATCCTGATATGATGGTTGCCCCATACTGTTTGCGATGCCGTAATCTAAACCAAACTGAACCGTTCCAAGCATCAATTGTGAAAGGTTCAAGTCTTTGAATTGCGTCGTTATCATCCAGAAACCTCTAAGTACCCCTTAAATGCACTCCACCTGTATATTAGGTCTCGCTGATCTCAGATAAGAACACTTCCCTGCCGCCATCTTCACGGCTTCTTGTACCTGCAATCACCATCTTCATCAGCTCTATCGTCTCTTCAAACGGGAACGGTCTGGTTCCTGTTCGCAGATAATCTATAAATGACTGAAGCTGCGCTTTGAATGAAAAGAATGAATCGCTCCAAGCCGCTTGTGCGTTGCCTTCAGTTCCGGCAAGCGTTAATAGCCCGAAACCACCGAACATATCCTTATTAACAATTAATACAACATCTGCACCGGACGCGTGCTTTAAATGTACTACGTTATGATCAATGTCACCGGTATTACGCACCGATATGAAACCTGGGCCAACAATAGGGTATATCCCTTCAAGCGCATGGATTCCGTACCGTTCCCATGTCATAGCCATAGTCATACCTGCATATCTGAGTTCGCCAAGATTATTAGTCGACATCCTGTATGGTGCGAACTCTTTTGCATATCGCATGCAACTGGATGACAGTATCGCCTTGCCATCAGAAACCCATTTGCAGAAGGTTTTGAGGTCCTGTTCGTTATCGACCATCGGCTTATCTACGAAAACCGGCAGCCCCGCATCAACGAACGGGCGGCATCGGTCGACGTGCTCGAAACCTTTGTCGGTAGCTATGATGACGGCATCCACGTGACCGATTACATCCTCCGGGTTGCGAGCGACGTTATCAATGAGCGCTGCTTTTGAAATTTGCACTGCATCCGCCGGATCATTACAACATATATGGGTCACTCGTGCACCTTGAATACGAAGCTTATCCTTTGGCTCCTTGTTCAGGTAGCCGACAATCCCCGGAAACGGAGATTTTGCGAACTCCTCAGGATAATAGCCGTTAAATATCGCGCTCCAGGAATACGGATGGCCATTACCGGGCACCATTCCCACCATGGCAAGCCGTATTGTTTCATTACTTACCGGAAACACTTTGCTGATCACTATCCCTTCGTTCATTGTCCAGCTAGGAGACCAATTGACACTGTTGCGAGTGGTAAGCCATGATCTCCACATGGACATCGTGTATATGGAAAATCCACAATAAGCCAATGTAAACGTGATGTTCTTAGTAGCAATCTGTAAGCTTACATGGCGCTCATACACTATGCATTATGTATCATTGCGATGATTATAGCACCGACCATACGAACTGTCAATATCAAAATGAGCGTAGATTCGCGAGAAACTTCCCTGCTATTTTCTCACGTGTAGGAATAGAGCATATCTCCTTAAAAGACGAATTTGAGGATGCTTTGAAAGATTCATCTTTGTGCAGTATCGACATATTTCGCAGGTTAAATCAAACGTTTATCCGTTCAGCAATTCCAGCGCATTATTGCAGAAAATATCCTGCACGCTGAGGCTGCTCAAGCCAAAACTCTCGGCGGACTCCTTTACGGCGCGTAACGATTCCAGGCCTATTAGTGTAGGCGATCCGCCTTGCAGGAGTGCCTCCCAGTTCAGCGTATCAGGCCCAAGCCATGTGAATCCTGTTCCGACAGTTATTGCCTTTCCCCGCATCTCGGAAATGGGAAAGTCCGTGCCCCAAAGGAGTTTGCGTGGGCCGAACTCTCGAAGGATAGCGTTATAAGGACCAGCCTCACAGATGCTGGATGTGTCAAACCAGACGTTCTCCAAGCCTCTTAGGGAAGCTATCCCGTTGATCGTGTTCGGTGAGTAGAAACCTCGGGCGGCATGTGCCAGCACCAGCTTTGCAGATGGATATTTTGTGCACATCTGGCGAATATAACTCTGGTTGCCCAGATCGCTTATGGCCCGGTCTCGCACGATGTGAAGCATGATGACCAACCCCCTGTCATCCGCCATCTCCCATGCCCATTCCGGCAGAAACCCGGATATGGATGATTGATTTGTCGGCTTTTCGGGGCTGAACACGTGATACGGCTTGAATCCGACTATCGCCGGGTTCTCCAGGTATCCTGCGACTGTTTCAGGCAGAGATTCGGGGGTGACAATCATAAGTCCTTTGCCTGCCTGCGATCCTTTTAACTGTTCCAGCACAAAATCGTTCGATCGCCCCACATCCATTGCTGGCGTAACAGGTGCGCCGAAGAACAGCCCACCCTGCAATCGACCTTTGCCTACTTGATTTTCGATATGTTCGTGCCACAGATCGACCGTTATGTCCGCCGGGCCATCCACCAGTACGTTAGGCGATTCCAAACCAGAATTCAGATAGTCGACACGGTAAATGTGCGCATGGATATCAAAGATCCGCTCCGGCAGGAACGAGTCCAATTCCCTGGCAACTTCGTCATCCGTACCTGTAAACGACCAATTTTCAAGCATTGTCAGCTTGCCTTTCTATGCCAAACTTCGACGGTTATATATCGGTAGAAAGAAGTATGAGTGGGCAATGTTCCACAATACAGGTCTCACCCCTGTCCTCTTCCGTAAACGAGCGAGGGAGATTTATCCGCAAGTAAGAACGGAGATTGCTTAGAACTCTCATAACGCACGCTCACACGAGTTACTCTTGGGCTGTTTCCGCTGTTTCGTGCACCCAGCGCCAGCCTGTACTGTATCCATTGGCCTGAATGATCTGCGCTAAATGTATCCGTTCCGGCCTCGAACCATGTTCCGGGGCCGCCCGGTCCCTGCCACAGCGCATTACTAAGGTCATCTTTGCTCTCCGCAGACCTGACCTGGGCACGCACCCATGTCTTGGGCTGAAGCTCTGCCTCCCACTCTATTCCGGTCAGACGAACGCAATCTCCTGCATAATGAGGGCTTGATGTATAGTACTCTTCTTCTGTACCATCCATGATATTGACCGCACTCGCAGTAAGCATTCCGTGCGGGCCCAAAGACGGCAGCCGGGTTACTCTCTCTTCGCTGAAGCCGTTCGGGCCGTTCCACCATACATTGGATGTCCCGGTATGGTTCCCGTATGTCTTGTGATGTGCGACGGCCAGATCGACCCAACCATCCTCATTGAAATCTGCTGCTATGCATCCGCATGCTGAATGTGAGAACAACCGAGTTCTATGCTGTGGCGAATAGACCCCGCCAGGCTGGCCCCAGTAAATATACGAATCCAGATCACGATCCCGTCCGCCGTTGTAAGAGGTGCAGAATATATCCGGAATTCCGTCATTGTTAAAATCACGTATAGTGAGGGAGTTCACCGTATGCCCCGGAAGCTGGGCACGGCGATTTTCGCTGAAACCGTCCGGTCCGCCCCAGTAGATATAGATGGAGGAATCGCATTTGTTCGGCTTGGAAGGAGAGTGGTGGCCACCGATAATCAGGTCAAGATAGCCATTTCCGGTAAGATCGGCGGCACGAGCGCAGACTGTACCTTCGGCGTTCAATACCTGCTTATTCTCCATGCTGAAACCATCGGGGCCGCCCCACAGTATAAACGGCCATCCGAACACCTGTGGCACGAACAGATCCAGCCATCCGTCACCATTAAAATCAGCCGTGAAAATCCATCGTGGATGATTGTATTTTCGGTTTTCGTCAGTTATCTCGCTATCCACCTTATAAAAATCCCGAGTATTGCGGAAGTCCGCACCCAGCGATGGGTCCATCATTATCCTTTGGGGATGATCCTTGTCGAAACCGTTGGGGCCGCCTTTGAAGATAAGTATCTCCGGGTTAAGGAATCCAACTATCGCCAGATCCAGATATCCTGTATGGCTAAAATCTCCTGCCGCACTCCCGTGGGCTCTCAAGGTAGGCAGAACTTGCTTGCATCCGGCATTGAAACCATCCGGCCCGCCAAGGTAAATGAAGGAGCCAGGATCAAGCAGAGGTGCATTTTCAGAGCAGTTGCATACAAGGATGTCGGCCCAACCGTTATCATTGAAATCACAACACATGGCATCAGGGGCGGCCCAGCCGGGTAATTCCGTGCGCCTGCTCTCCGAGAAATCCTTGCCGTCACCCCAGTATATGTAAATCGGCTCGTCTCCACGCACCCGGCCGGTAACATGGTTGATAAATATGAGCTGGGGCAATACTGAATCCGATGTATGCCCGATCAGCACACCGGCGGCATCATGAGTCTCGTACGCAAATCTTTCCGGGTCGTTATCCGGGCCCAAGCCTTTGAAGACTACCGATTCCGTCGTGTTCATTATATCGGTCCTGCCCTGACAGATGGCGATTTCCGGAGAGCCGTCGCCGTCCAAATCCCCCACCGCAACACCTCTGGCGCTTGTTGTTCGCAGACCCGTCCATGAAGAATCGCTGAACATGCCTTCTACGTTCCAGTACACGCGGGAAATCTCCTCGGCAGAGCGATCGCTGCACACAGCCACTACAAGCTCCTCAGCGTCGTCGCCGTTCAAATCTGCCGCAGCAGCCGCCACCGCGCCGGGGCATTGAAGAACAATCGGCTGGGCTGATCTTCGGCCTTCCATTGGATAGAGCTTGATAGACTTGCCTTCCGTGCGGAATAGATAGATGCGCCCACCTATGGAAAGAACTGACGGAGTCCAGCCCTCCACAAACGTCATCCATCCGGGCGTGGAGCCTGGATCGCCAATCGCTGCCGGATCATCGCCACCGATTGCTGTGCTATTCTCGATGCCCAGACCGTCATGACCGCCCCACAAAACGAGCGGCGGCCGGTTGGTAACACGGGCATAAAGGTCGAAACAGCCGTCACCATCGATGTCTGCCGAGACAAGGTGCGTAACGTCCAGATCGAGGTCCACATATTCGCCCGGAGTGAAGCCCATCTCAGATTGGTAATAGACTCGAAGCTTACGCTCAGACGCAAAGGCAATGTCCGGACGGCCGTCACCGTTGAAATCACCGATTGCAACTCCACGGCAGTTCGGCGCATGAAGCTCCACCTTATACCGCTCTGTCAGGCCCTCCGGCGACCCGTAGTAGATAAATGCGCAAATATCCGTATGCACGCCGTTATTCTGGTGAGCGATCACCAGATCGTCGTAACCATCACCGTTCAAATCCGCTAGGGCTGCTGCGTACGCGCCATCGGTGAGGAGTTCGTTGATTTGTGGATTACACAGCGGATCATTTACAACATATACCGGCGGCCGTTCGTTAAAATCCTGGCTGTTTGACACAAGAATATCTGCATGCCCGTCGCAATTGAGATCAAATCGATGTATGCGTTGAAGCACACCGTTGCGGGAGACGTATATATTCTGCCCACCGTTTCCAAATGTGCCATCCGCAAAATCTTCGTAAGTGCCCTCTATCCAGGATTCAAGACTTTTCAATTTTCACACCTATTCCTATTTTATTACATAAAATTTATCGCTGGTACGCATGTCTATTCAGAAAGCGCAGGTATCACTCCATAGTTTGGGTAATCAGTTCAGGCTCGAAGTGGTGAAACATCCTTCATACGCTTATTCCAGCGCGCCGGGTTCAGAATATGCTCCGAGAGAGATGGAACTATATCATCTATCTTACGGAAGATATCCTCCGGGAGAGGCCCTTTGTCGGCCATTCTAATATTTTCACGCGTCTGTTCCAAAGTCTCCACCCCAACAACCAGGCTTGACACCCCTTCTATAGTGATGGCATATCGCAGCAGAAGCTCAGGTAAAGTAATGCCTGATTCTCCTGCAAGGCGTCTGAGGTCACGCTTTACCGGCAGTATTTCCGCAAGATCATCCGGCACATCTTCGTCAGGCATTAGAAGAAGGCCTTGCAGATAGATACTACGCACGAATACCAGCTTATCTATTGAGGCTGCCCTCGCCATAATCCCCGCTTCCCTGTACCTTTTGTCGACTGCACTGGAGGGTATCTGGATCGCATTGGTGGCGTTCAGGTCAAGAACAGATGCGGCACCTTCGGGCGAACCCACCGAAAAACCAGTGCTGGCTGCTATTCCTTTGCTAACAAGCTTTTCGAACTCCTCTGCGTAGCAGGCATCTTCTTCCCGGTGCATCAAACATATGTGAATCACATCCAGCCTGAGCCGTTTCATGGATCTAACCGCCGATTCCTCGATCAACTTCTCTGCTTCGTGTGAGGATAGGCCACCGGCGAGTGCATGTATTTTCGTAACTACTATTGCTTCATCGCAGAGGCATAAGTCTTCAAGAATCTCACCTATTAACTCTTCACTTTGGCCATAAATCGCCGCAGTGTCCAGACAGTTTATGCCGCCCTCAAATGCGCAGAGTATTATATCGCTAACGGTTTTACGGGAGGGTTGTCCTATCATATTTGCGATTCCATAAGGCAGCCCAAACTGGACCGTACCAAGTGTTAGTTTAGAAATTGTCATGATTGCTTTTACCCCCAGAATCAAAGTATCAGGCACCTTATGGCAAAATACGTGTCACGATAATACCCGATAATCCCGTCCCTCTCCCGTAAACGGGAGAGGGAGTAGATATGTCATGCTTTTAAAAAAGATCGATAGTATAAAAACGAATTATTTATTAATAAGAATCTGAACGCCTATTTGGCTCGCAGACATCCCCAAGTGCTCAGATAGCCCGTTTTGCAGAGACGAATAATCCTTGTTTTTAATTGCCTCGAGAATCGCTCTATGATTCGCGGCTGTCGTATGTGCCCAGGAGGGATCGTAAACTCTTTCGGATAAATATAGAACGTTGAAGGAGCACTTAGCGAAAAGAAACATGCTGCTAAACATATTGCATAGCTCACGATTTCCTGATAACTTTACAAGCGTACTGTGAAATCTCTCATCGCCCTCCATTTCCTCAGGAAACGTCAGGTTTTCCTTCGAAACTATCCTCTCCATGTCATCTACGATACTTTCCAGAAGTCGAAGCTCTTCAGGATCTCCACGCTCGGATAACAATTTGGCACAGTAACTTTCAATTACATACCTTGCTTCGAATGCTTCACTAATGCGTCTCTCATCACTGTAATCTGTTACTACAGCCCCTTTATTGAAATGTATCTCCACAACCCCTGCAGCGCATAAGAGACGGATACCCTCTCTCACAGGGCTGTTACTTGCTTTATACTCTTCACGAAGTTGGCTCTCTATTATCCTGTCACCTGGCTTGAGAGTGCCATTGGTTATTTTTCGTTTTTCACCTTCGTATATTTCTTGTGCTATCGATCTACGCATATTATATGTACCTCCGTGTTTTGCTGAGGAGTTTATCACTAGTCTGAGATTCAAAGGCTTTCAAACCTTACGGTACTCCATGAATCCGTCGAATACGTTATGCATAATATATCATTATTCCGCACATGTGTCAATACCCTCATTTACGCTAACTCAAAGTACATATGCTGCAGATAAAGAGTGAAACAGGGGTGCGGTTGCGCAGGATGATGGATGCACTAAGGGGAAGATGACAAGATGCATGTATGGCTGGATATGAAGATTAGTCCAGTTACACGAGCGGCTGATGAATGGTGAAGGCCAAATCCGTTTCGATAGGGTTATATCCCATGCTTTCCGTAAAACAGAAGTTCCTGGTTGAGCTCGGATATCCGGCTAGGCATTATATCCTGAGCGATAGTCATCTTGAGAGTAAATCCCCGATAATCTCTTCTGCCAAACCTGCCTTGTCAAAGGTAGCGAAGGCCGTCATGGAGACAAGACTGGACCCTGCGATACTGTTTCCATTCTCAAGCATTGTCCCAATTGTCTCCAACTCGAAGAAATTTCCATCGGCGTCAGAGTTAAAGATGCTGTAATTATCGGATGCGTTGAATGGGCCATTCGGCTGATCGTTGTCTGCTATGTTGAAGTACCGGCCACTGCCCGCATTCATATTCTCTCTTATACAAAGCAGCTTACGTGTCTGGTCATAGAAACCTATGCATGCAGGGGCTGCACTTGTTTTTATCCCTATCTGACCCCGGCATGCGCCGTCTGTTTTGTATGTAAATCCTGATGGATAACATGTTATGCGTTCTTCAGGATGTTTATAGAAGTCGAAGTTTATAGCTGTTTCGGGCTTCTGTACGGCGCAAAAACTTACGGCGCATGGCGATGCATCGAACTGTTCCAGTGTCCAGCAGGCGACAAGTCCATCTGCAGTTGTAAGGGCATTCAAAACAGAGATGGAATCCCGTGTTATGTAGCAGAGACCGGATACAGGCGCGGCATCGATGAGGATCTGCGGAAGCGCCTCAAGTTCCACCGCACGACGCATCTCCACATCGACCACATTCCCGGCACGATTGATGAGCTGTAGTCTTTTCGCTATCACGATGCAGTCATCGCTCGAAGAGACAACCTTATACGGCTCACTGTTTATCCCCGGCTGGACGCACCAATCAGCCCCTCCGGGATAATTGAACCCAAACATCCCGCCCTCGGGAGCAGGCCAGGGATTGTTGCCGCCAAAGTTGTTGAACTCCCGGTTGGGATTTTCTACATTCTCTATATCCAGCCTGTGCATGCTTTGCCCGCCCACCTCGGCGAACACACGTCCGCCAAGGTCAGGACAGACTGCAATTCTGGCACCATGAGTTCCAAGTACCGGTGCATGCGGCCTCAATTTCAAAAGTTCTTCGAACGCATTCATATGTTAAAACTCTCTCGCGATAGATTCGGCGGTCGTATACGTCGCGCCTCGCTCCGAAAGCATCGACATAAGCTTGTCCATTTCCCGTGCGGCCACATCCCCGCAATTCTCTACGATAAATGGATCAGGCAGTACCGAGCCTTCACCGTAATGTATCAGGCCCTGCTGCATTGGGTGGAACTCCCACGGATGCAGGTAGAAGCAGAAGACCGCCGGAAGGTTTTTCTCTCTGTAGAACTCTATCATATTATCAACATGGACCATCAATGCATCGGCGCCAGCGGTTCTGAAGAGCGGCCACTGATCCCTGTCGCGCCCGTACTCGTCATTGCTCTCGATGGTCATATTTGCGAAGTTCGGGATTTCGACAATCTTCATCTGCCCTTCCTTCGTCCAATCGTCGCAGGAGGGATGATACGGTACCAGCCGATCTCGATAGAAGTACATCGGATAGGAGGCATCGGCCACGTATCCCAGATCCTCCAGCGCATTCAACATCGCCGTGCTCCCCCAAAGGCGCGGGGCCCGGAACGATTTTACTTTCCTGCCCAATGCATCCTCTACAACCTGAGTAGCTACCTTTATCCTGAACGGCGCCTCCTCCGGCAGAATCGGCTTGACACCAGGGATCGGGAAGAGCTCATCCCCTACCGTCTCATGATACAAAGAGTGCGCCCCGACCTCGTGCCCGGCACGGTCTACCAAACGAACGATCTCCGGGTGGATCTGGGCAGACTCACCGGTAAAGAAGAACGTTGATTTGGCCCCATGCTTATCCAGTATATCAAGGATTCTGGGGGTTCCGTGCACCAGCCCTTCATAGTATGGTGTCCAACTCCCTATGTCGGTCTCCATATCAAATCCGAAAACTACTTTAATATCCATCGTCATTACTCCTTACGGTTCGTATATATTATAGTTATGAAACAGCATATTCGATATCATATCGGGCAGTTCACTATCCCGCACATATTCGCACTGGGAGATCTTCTCCCTTATCATCTCTTCGTCGTACACCTGCCCGTAGCAGTATCCGAAGCCTATCCTGAAATCCTGCTCGACCAGCGCAAGCCCCTCGCGCGCATTTTGTATCTCATCGTCAACGATGCGCATGAGCATCCGGCCCTTCTCTCGGAGGGTCTCCGCATCGCCGGGGGTGATAAACAGGTCATCCCGCTGGCTATAGAAGCGAATGAGATTGATGGCGGTTCTAAGGTGAACGCCTACTATCTCGCACAAGCCAAGCTCCATTTTCGCCCGATTGTTCGGGCTGGAACCCAGTGCACGGCGCACGATGTCCGTCCCTTCCGTCCACTCAGCCAGCGCAACTTCAAATGCGCCAAGAAGGGCGTCGGTTCCGTACGGATAGACCATCGCAAGGTCCATGCTGTATCTCGGCGGAGCATCCTTTTCCGCCTCAGCGATCTGTTCCGGAGTGAACAATTCTATGCAGTCGCCCCTCAACGTGAAGAACTTCCATGAGAGCCCATACCGCTTCGATGGATTGAGGATGAGCGGGTGTGACGGCCCAAGGTGTATAGGGCCTTTCATGTAAAACTCCCGCTCGCCCCAGACGGAATGCGATATCGGAATCTTCGCCCACGCATCCGAGATAATGCGCCAGCCGGTGAGTATCTCAGGCGATACCTGCCCGAAGTCCCTCTTTGCGATATTCATGAGCAAGCTGTCCGCATCTGCCCCCGGATTCCAGGAGAGTTTGTGAAGGATCTCCTCCGGCATGGACCCGTTGAAGCCGTAGAAGCGCCACTGGCATACATAGCCCGGAACCTGGGCGGTGTTCAAGATCCTTGCCCTATCCACCCACCGGTAGTGCACCGGGATATACGGCATAAAGAACCAGCCGGGGTCTGTCGTGCACTCAAATTTTGCGTAATGCTTCTTTCCGTACTCAGAGAGGACCCTGCTTTGCGCAGCGAACTGTTCGGATGGCCCGATGTTGGTAATGTTATAGTCCGGCATCACCGCAACCCGATCACCTATGCGGTGCGCATACGGAGTCTCAAAAGTTGAGAGCAGCTCTACATCCGATGACAGATGCCGTACGAACTCCTCCTGATAAGGATCGCCGGGGCCGGACCAGGTGAATGCGCTGTAGGGCCAGGCGAAGACCTTGGTTGTCGTGGATTCCGCATGCACCGAAGCACCTATCGTGTTCACCATGTTCGCAACTTCTTCCGACGGATTCACGCCAGTCGAGTTGGGACAGCGATGCTTGGGCCTGGTGAAGCAATGCAGAAATCCCTCTCCACCCACAAGGAATATGAATCCGGCGAGTTTGGGGACATCGTGCGTTATATTGGCGAATGCCTCGCTGTAGTAGCGCAAAACCTTTTCGTTGCCGGAGCAGAGGCTATACCTGTCATCAGGGGTCGGATAGTTCAACAACGAGCCCCTTGTCTCGGGATGGTTCAGAAAAACGGGAGAATCTGCTGTTACCCCTCGATTGTTCACTACTGTATAGATGTCTATACCATACACGGACGCCCTGTTGCACAGGTCCTGCAGCAACGCGATGTTCTTCGCATAGTCCGCTGAATTCAACTCCTGGATAACTTCATTCTTTGAATACTCCCACAGTTTCAGATAGATATGAAGCCCGTTTACGCCATAGTGAGACATAAGCGACAGGTATTCGTCAGAGAACAGCTCCGGCTCTCCGTTGGCGGTATCGGGTATGCTCCCGTCGGCGAGCGTGAAGATGGTCTGCGAGATCCTTGGTGAGAATTTGGGCTTTATCTCCTGCTTTCCCGGTTTAAGATACGGAGCACACCTGTCTGCCATAAGCCGTTCCAGATGATGCGCACCCCGTAGAAGGCCTCTTTCGCCCGGCGCGGAAATTTCCACCAGGTCCGAATCTACAATCAGAGTAAACGCCTCCGCCCTGTCATCTTCGCCGGTTAGAACGAACCTTATGGGTCGGCCTGATTTATCTTGAAAACGAACGTCCATGCATTCATTCAAAAATCTGTTAAAGTCAGTTTTCAGTGCAACGATTAGAGGGGTTTCCGGCGCATTTACATCCAGCGACCAGCCTTCGGAGACATCAATTTCGCCATCTTTGCAGGTGGCATCGGGTAGACGGCTGTATCTAAAATGCTCGTTGGACAGGAAAGCTCTCATCTTATCAGCTTTGTTCTTATCAATAAACATCGCGGTTCACCTTTACTGCATATTTGAGGCATAATAGCACAGATCAGGAGCGCTGTCAATGCGCGAAAGCGCTGTATATACAAAGCCCTTGATTTTTTACAAAAAGATGGTATACTGTTGAACAGCGATGTAATATTTGTACGCTTCGATCAGTCTATTTCAGGAGGATACTATGGACTTCAGGATACCGAAAGACGAATTCACTGCCAGGTGGCAGAAAGCTCAGGAGAAAGTCCGCCAGCGCGGGCTTGACGCAGTGCTTGTTCACAGCAACGAGGCTGATTTTGCCAATGCCAGGTATTTCTCAGATTACTGGCCGCTTTTCGAGAGCGCAGGCGTTGTAATACAGGCAGAGGGTGACCCCATTCTCCTCATTGGCCCGGAGAGCGAGAATTTCGCCCGCGACCACAGTGTTATACCGGATATCCGCAAGGTGCTCTGGTATAGAGAATCTGCAGAACCGGACTATCCAGGTATTAACATAGATACCTTCGAGGGTATCTTCGCCGGTGTAAATGGTGGCAAGGGCACAAAGAAACTCGGAATAGTCGGCTGGACTGCAATGCCCATATCCGTATACAGCGCCGTTAAGGCTGCCCTCCCCAATGCCGAAATTGTGAAGGCAGACGATATGCTCTACGAAATGAGAGCCGTGAAAAGCCCCGTGGAGATAGAGGCTTTGAAGAAGGCTTTCCAAATCTGCGAACAGGGATGCGACGCGGTGCTTGCGAAGATCAAGCCTGGCATGACGGAGCTTCAGGTAGTCGGTGTTGCACAGGAAGCCATGTATGCGAACGGAGCAGAGTATGAGGCACATCCAACATACGTACTCTCTGGAATCAACAGCTCACACGCAATCGGGCGGCCGGGATATCGCGTGATTCAGGAAGGCGATATGGTCCAGTTGAACATCGGTGCTCGCGTGGCCGGTTATTCGCCGAGCATCGGTATACCTGTTTGTGTAGGAAAGATGAACCCGAAGATGAAGGATCTGGTATCTTTCGGGCTTGAGGCTCACATAAAGACTATGGACTGGATGAAGGCCGGCATCCCTGCAAAGGATGTTGTCGTGAAGTTCGAGGACTTCGTGAAAGGTCGTGGATACGGCGAAAACCTGCTCTATGGGCCGTGCCATGGACTTGGAATGATCGAGGTTGAACGGCCGTGGATGGAATCTTCGTCCGAGTATCTGCTTCAGGAGAACATGACATTCCAGGTGGATACATTCCTCTGCTGTCCAGAGTTCGGGCTTCGCTGGGAAACCGGCACAAGGATCACCGGCGACGGTGTGGAGGAGTTCTCCTCACGGTTCCGCGATATCTACGAACTTGGCTAGGTTGCTAAGTATCTTCGAACAGGGCCTCCATTCGTGGGGGCTCTGTTTATGTGGTTCTATAAGAAAATTTGTGGATAACGGCAGTGTTCCAACAACCGTGCGAATAAATTCGCGGCAACAAAAACACGAAGTCGCCGCTGTCGAAGCCTGGTAGACATGTACCGTCCCTCGATATGCCCTGTGGGCTACTCGGGATAAGCGGAACAAAAATGCGCTCGCCTAATATTAGTTGGGTGAAGGCCGAATCAGCGCAATCTGGAGATTCACCCACAAGAAAGCTTATAGTACCGTTTATGTTTTTCTCGCCGCGTTCTTTATGCCGCAGGAACTGCGTGTTACAAGGCGGACATCCAGCTTTATCTCCTCGAATTCATCCACCATACGCCTGCCAGATAGCTTTCCAAGGATCAACCCGGCTGCATCCCGACCTATTTTTTGAGGATCCTGGCTTATTGTAGTGAGCGGAACCTCCAGAAATGTTGATACTTCAAGGTCGCCGTACCCAACAAGGGCAATATCATCAGGCACTGAGATGCCCAATTCACATAATGCCTTGTATGCTCCCGCTGCAAGTTCATCATTTGCAGCAAAGATCGCCGAGATATCCTTATTGTTCAATGCTAATTTGCTGGCTTCGCTGTACCCTTCGTTAAACGTCCAATGTGTTTCCCGCACCAAGCCCGGGTCGAATTCCAGACCGTTTTCTGCGAGTGCCCTTTTGTAACCGTCAAGCCGGTCTTTTGCTGCCGAGATGTGAGCGATCCTCCTGTGACCCAGTTCTATCAGATGGCAGGTGGCGATATATGCCCCGTACTCATCGTCCGTATGCACCAGATCACATTTTACGCCTTCAAGCGGCATGTCTACGATAACCATCGGGGTCTTTACGCAGGCATCCTGAATCAACTTGGCATTTGATTTTGTATAGTTGTCGGCTACCAGGATTATGCCTTTTATATCACTGTTGAGCCCTCTTTGTATGCTGCGCTCTTCCTCAAGGAAATCATCCTGAGCTGAGTGGAGGAGCAGTTCGCACTTGTTGCGGGCGAGTGCATCATGAATTCCGGAGATTATTTGCAGGTAATAAGTATTTTGAAGGTTCGGCAGAATAAGAAGAACTCTTCCGGCAATATTCTCCGGAAGATCGGCGGAAGAGGTTCCGTTTTCGGAGACGTAAGTGCCTCGTCCGGGAACACGGCATAGCACGCCTTCGCGTATTAGTTCGAGCACTGCCTGGCGTGCAGTCATCCTGTTGACGCCGTACTCATCTGCTAAACTCTGTTCGGATGGGAAACGCCTGCCTGGGGAAAGCCATCCAGCCCTGAGCCTTGATAGTACATCGGTCTTGATTTTCTGCGGCAGCGGGGCAGGCCCATCCTTGTCGGTTCTTTTTCGCACTTCATCGCCTCTTCACGTATGTTGTTCTTATTAAACCAGCATGTAGAGGGGATTGTCAATACGTAAAGGGTTCTGTCAGGTTTGTCAGCACAATGCAGACTCAGTTGATATCCTCATCGCAGGCAGAAAACCTTGTAGCCACTTCGGAGAAGCCGGCAAGGTTGGAAGGAATGAACAAATGCGCCCAAAACTTCGATGATCGGTGATTTTGAGCGTGAAATTGGTGGGCGAGGAGGGACTCGAACCCTCATGGGTTGCCCCGATGGATTTTAAGTCCATTGCGTCTGCCGTTCCGCCACTCGCCCAGTTGAGGAAAAAACTAGCAGCGCTCAAATTATATCACACCTGCACGCCATAGACAATATGGAATCTATGGTTATTCCTCGCTGACCACCATATTACGCAAAATACCGATCCCTGAGATATCGACTTCAACTGTATCGCCGGGTTTCATGAAGACCTGCGGTGTGCGTCCCACCCCTACTCCCTGCGGCGTGCCAGTCATAATAACGGTTCCGGGGCGCATCGTGGCAAACTGTGAACAATAGCTTACGATTTGTTTGCATGAGAAGATCATATCGCTGGTATTGGATAACTGCAATACATGGCCGTTCAATCGCAGGGTTATACCAACCTGATCAGGATCGATATCGGTCTCAATCCAAGGGCCAAGCGGACAGAAAGTGTCGAAGCTCTTTCCCCTCGCCCACTGAACATCCTGCTCAAGCTGGGCATCTCGAGCGCTTACATCGTTACTGCACGTGTATCCAAGCACATAATCGAGGGCATGATCTTCCCCCACCCGATGACATGTCGTACCGATTACGATCGCCAGCTCAGCTTCATAGTCGACCTTTCCTGGCGACATCGCCGGCAGAACGATATCATCGTCCGGTCCGATAACAGAGCTCGTGGCCTTCAGAAAGATTACCGGCGCGGATGGATGCTTGTGCCCAAGCTCATCGGCATGACCTTTGTAGTTCAGTCCGATCGCTATCACGTCCGGCGGCTGTACAGGTGCCATAAGCTTGATTGCGCCTAATTGGTATTCCATCCCTGAATACTCAATCCCTTCCCATGGCACTCCGGTTATGCTTTTCACAACATCGCCTTCTATTATGCCGTAGTTTACCATACCATCAACGGCGAATCTGGCTATTTTCATCGATACCCCCTTAAATCCATTCCCTGTCAGGATACACTGTAACCGCCCGTCCGGTCAAGGTGGAAAAACGATGCCATTGGCAGGCCATCGGCGCGTATGTTATAATTAGCTCGTCCATAAGTTCCAGGAGAATTACATGCTCGCTAAACGCATAATCCCATGTTTCGATGTCAAAGAAGGACGTGTCGTGAAGGGCACCAAATTCGTCAACCTGCGCGATGCCGGTGACCCGGTGGAACTCGCTGCGCTGTACGACAAAGAAGGCGCTGACGAACTGGTCTTCCTCGATATCACCGCAAGCCATGAGAAACGGGACATCATCATCGACGTTGTGCGCCGTACAACCGAGCAGGTATTCATCCCTTTCACCGTCGGCGGAGGTATTCGGACCGTCGACGACTTCCGGCGAATTCTGAAGGCTGGCGCGGATAAGTGCTCGATAAATACGTCTGCGGTACAGACGCCTCAGTTGATCTCTGAAGCGGCGGATAAGTTCGGATCGCAGTGCGTCGTGGTGGCGGTCGACGTCAAACATGTGCCGGAACGGCCGGGAAACTGGGAAGTCTACATCCACGGCGGGCGCACACCCACAGGGATCGACGCTTTCGAATGGGCGGAGAGGCTCGAGGCACTCGGCGCGGGCGAGATCCTGCTGACGAGCATGGACGCGGACGGCACCAAGTCTGGATACGACATTGCGGTAACACGGGCGATTGCCGATCTGGTAGGCATCCCGGTGATTGCATCCGGCGGCGCAGGAACCCCCGCTGACCTCCTCGAAGGATTGGTTGATGGAGGGGCAGAGGCGGCGCTTATCGCATCTATGGTTCATTACAAGCTTTTCACAATAAAAGAGATTAAGGATTACCTGAGTGCCCACGGCGTTGTCGTGCGGCCGATCATATAGTTAGGAGTAAGATAAATGCAAGTACCAAGTGAAGTTAAATTCGGCGCCGACGGCCTTATACCGGCGATAATACAGGACTCGAACAATGGGCACGTCCTGATGGTTGGATTCATGAATCGCGACGCCCTTGAGAAGACTCTGTCAGACGGCAAGGTCTGCTTCTGGAGCAGGTCGAGGAACAAGTTCTGGCTGAAAGGTGAGGAGTCCGGCAACTTCCTCATGGTTAAGGACGTATTCGTGAACTGCTACGTGGATTCTCTGTTGATCAAGGCAGAGCCGGTTGGTCCCACATGCCACGCCGGATATGAGAGCTGCTACTACCGAAAAATCAACGAAGATGGCAGCCTTGAAGTCGTCGCAGACCAGCTCTTCGACCCTAAGGAAGTCTACGGGAAGAAGTAAGACGCGCTATTCCAACTCGGCGCGAATAAGGCCTCGAACCGAGTTCATGAGGTAAATCTCATGCGCATCTTCCAGATCACACTTAGTTAAGATCCCCTCTTTGATTTGCCCTACCTGCAGAAGGTGGGCGCGGCAGACTCCGGGGAGCAGCCCGCATTCAACGGGGGGAGTTATAAGCATGCCTTCGCGGCGGATCACTATATTCGCGATTGTACTCTCGGTCACCTGATCGGCGCTGTTCCAGAGAATGACATCGTCATGGCTTGGAAAGTCAGCGCGAGCGGACTCATAGACAGCACGGTTCGTGGTCTTATGATACAGGAACCTGTCGCTAGCATCCACAGGGTTCTTCGCGAAGGTTATCCTCGGGACATGACCTGACGGAGCCGGAGTGAACGGGGTCGACTGCACATCCACGCTGCCGTCCTCTGAGATCAGACACCTCACACGCTGAGACTCAACAAACCCTTCTGCTGCCGTCTCGAGACAACTCACTGCATATTCAGCATCCAGGATAAAGCCGAAGTATCGTGCGGAATCCACTGCCCGGCACATATGAGCATCGAGCAGGAAATAACCGCCCTCCGGCTTCCATAGAATGGTCTCAAGCAGTTGAAATGATGGACGACGGCCCTCGAAGAGCAATTTAGCCTTTGTATGGCATTCATCATACTCTTGCGCACAATCCGAATCCCAGACGATTCCGCCTCCTGTACCATATACCACCTCACTCGCAATTCTGTCGACGTGAACCGTTCGGATAGCCACACTGAACTGCGCCTTCCGCCCTGGCGAAATGTGCCCTATACAGCCTGTGTAGATACCTCTCGGCTCGGTCTCAAGCTCGCAGATTATCTGCATGGTTCGGACTTTGGGCGCACCGGTAATCGAGGCGCAGGGAAACAATGCCTGGAGCACGGCGGTCGGTAATGCACAGGTCTTAGCAGTCACTGTGGATGTCATCTGAAAGAGTGTTGCATACCGTTCGATTGCAAAAAGGTCAGGCACACGAACGCTTCCCATATCTGCGATTCGCCCGAGATCATTTCTCATCATGTCGACGATCATCAGGTTCTCGGCACGGTTCTTGATCGAATTACGAAGCAAGCTGGCGCGGTTTTCATCATCGTGACAAGTCAACCCTCTGGGAATGGTTCCCTTCATTGGTCGGCAGGTGATGTCGGAGCCATCGAGCGCGAAGAAGAGTTCCGGTGACATGGAACATATGGCGTGATCTCCTATGTCTATGTACGCGCTGTACTTCGACTTCTGTGCTCGGCGAAGTGTGTTGAACATTGCCCATGCGCTGCCATCGAACGCCGACTTCAGCCTCATGGTGTAGTTCACCTGATATGTATCACCACTGGCGATGTATTCCTTAATCCGTGAAATAGCCGTCTGGTATTCATTGATAGAGATGTTCTGCTTCCAGTTCAGTTCCTCTGTTGGCAGGTTTATGCTATCAGGAATCTCGTCATACTGGATGACATGCTTGTATAGGCCGAACCAGACCAGAGGCAATGGCCCTGGACTTTGCGTTTCGAAAGCTTCATCGAAGGAAGGGGCGGCCTCGTAGGAAATGAAGCCGGCGGCATGAAATCCGTCGCTTACGGCAGCATCGATCTCCGCGAGAATGCGGAGCACATCGGGTAGCGAAGTGGTCTGCAGGATTCTATCCGGCGATTGGAAATGAAGCCAGACGGGGTTGGCGAAATCGCCAAACGATCTAAGGATGACCGTGCCAGGGTAAGGCCCATAACCGCAATCAAACAAATTGTTTTCTTGTTCTGATTTCAAGGAGCCCCCCGGCCATCTGGCAAAGGTTCATACGGCTGACCTACGACTTCTCCGCACCCTCAAACGCAGGTGTCACGAGGAGCAGCTGGATGTACGCCGGAATAGCACACGCACCGAGCAGCATCACGTAACTCACCGCTCCGCCGAGCAGGTAGTACATTACTGCATAGATCAAGGTCGATATCCACAGGCTGGACAGCATCAGAAGCGACTGCCCTGCAACGGTGATGGGATTCGCCAGCATCGATTTTGCAAGCACCCTTATGACTGCTGATTCTCCAAGGCTCACCACCATCAGCGCGTAAAAAAACGTCATGTTGCCATGAAAGGCATCAGCACGGTTCTTGATTGGATCAAGATACATCACCAACATCACTGCGACGAACAAGCCAGGGAGTACTGTCCGAATTATCGAAGAGGCTAACGACACAGATAAACCTTTTGACTGCTGCATTCTACCTTATCTCCTTATGTAAGCTGTTCCTTGCGGACCTCATCATAAATAAAAATGGCCGGAGCTAAGTCCGGCCATCGAGTGAATTATTTCGTTGTTATATTACGATATTCACGATCTTGCCCGGCACCACAATCACTTTTCGGATCGGTTTGCCGTCAAGGGCAGACTTCATCTTCTCGTTCTCGAGGGCCATGGCCTCCAGGTCGGCATTCGATGTGCCCGCAGGAACCTGAATGCGCTCGCGTAGCTTGCCGTTGATCTGCAGAACGATCGTTATCTCATCCGCCTTGGCAATCTCAGGATCGTATGCCGGCCAGGAATGCTGGTAGGTCGTGTCCGTCTTGCCCAGCCTCGACCACAGCTCATCCGCGGCATGCGGAACGAACGGTCCAAGAAGCAGCACAAGATTCTCGAGAGCCTCGCTCATAACCGCACATGATACCGGCGATTTTGCGCTGAACCCGTTGTCGCGGAAGTTCGTCAGCTCGTTCATCATCTCCATCAGAGCGCTTACCGCAGTGTTGAAGTGGAACCGCTCGATATCGAACGTGATCTTCTGGATCGTCTGATGCGTCTTGCGTCGCATGTTTTTCTCTGGCGCGCTCAGATCGGCATTCTGGAGGACGGCTTGCCAGTTCTTATTGTAGCTGTCCATGTTCGAGGTGGCAAAGCGCCAAACTCGATTCAAGTACCGGAAAACGCCTTCTATGCCCTGATCGCTCCACTCGGCGTCCTGATCAGGTGGGCCGATGAACAGGATGAACATTCGACCTGTATCTGCACCGTACTTGCCGCAGATGTAATCCGGCGAGACGACGTTCCCTCGCGATTTGCTCATCTTGAAGCCGTCTTTGTAGATCATGCCCTGGGTAAAGAGCTTTGCGAACGGTTCCGAGAACTTGATCAGCCCAAGGTCCTGAATCACCTTGGTGAAGAACCGGGAGTAAAGGAGGTGCAGTACCGCGTGCTCCACCCCACCTACATACTGATCGACCGGCAGCCAGTAGTCGGCGTCTTTCATATCGAACGGCAGCTTGTCCGCATGCGGGCTTGCATACCTCATGAAATACCAGGATGAATCGATCCAGGTGGCCATAGTATCGGTGTCACGCCGTGCAGGGCCGCCGCACGTCGGGCAGGTAGTGCTCATGAAACTCTCCGACGTTGTCAGCGGAGATTCTCCCTTACCGGTAAACTTAACGTCGGTCGGCAGCACTACGGGAAGCTGATCGGCCGGTATCGGAACCATGCCGCACTTGTCACAATAGACAATCGGAATGGGCGTGCCCCAGTATCGCTGGCGGGAGATCAGCCAGTCGCGCAGACGGTAGTTCACCTGCCTGCGTCCGATCCCCTGCTCTTCCATATAATCCGCGATGGCTTCATTCGCCGCATCGGTCGGCAGGCCATCGAACGGACCGGAGTTGACCTGAACGCCAGGTTCGACGTAGGCATCAACCATGTGATCAGGTGACTGGGGCTCCTCGCCTGCAGGCACGATGACTTGTCGAATCGGGAGCTCATACTTCTTCGCAAACTCGAAATCGCGCTGATCGTGAGCAGCAACGCCCATAACTGCGCCTGTGCCGTAATCGAATAGAACGTAGTTAGTGATCCAGATCGGAACCTTCTCACCGTTTACAGGGTTGACCGCATGAGCGCCGATATACATACCGATCTTCTCTGTTGCTGTAGAGAGCCGTTCGATGTCGCTCAAGGCACGAACCTGCTCCACGAAATCGTTCACTGCAGATTCGTACTCGGTGCCTGCGGTGAGCCTGGCAACAAGGGGATGCTCCGGCGCCAGTACGAGGTAACTTACGCCGTAGACGGTATCCTGCCGGGTCGTGAAGACGGGAACTGCATCGCCGGTCTCCGCTACGGTAAAATCTATGACAACGCCTGTACTTCGACCGATCCAGTTGCGCTGCATGGTGCGAACGCGCTCCGGCCAGTTCTCGAGAAGGTCGATATCGTCAAGCAAACGATCGGCATATTCGGTGATTCGGAAGAACCACTGCTCGATGTCTTTTCGTGTGACGGCACTTCCACAGCGCCAGCACACGCCGCCCTCTGCCTCTTCATTTGCGAGCGTTGTCTCGCACTTCGGACACCAGTTCGCGGGAGCGTTCTTCTTATATGCCAGCCCCAGTTCCAAAAACTTCAGAAAGAGCCACTGGTTCCATTTATAGTATTCGGGCAGGCACGTGATCACCTCCCGATCCCAGTCGAAGGAAATGCCGAGCAGCCCAAACTGAGCATGCATGCGGTCAATACAATCCATCGTCCACTTCGCAGGATGGGTGCCTCGGTCGATAGCGGCGTTCTCTGCGGGGAGCCCGAAGGAGTCAAAGCCCATAGGGTGCAGGACGTTGTGACCGGTCATGACCTTGTACCGGGAGACTACATCGCCGATGATATAGTTGCGCATATGCCCCATGTGCAGTTCACCGGATGGATAAGGGAACATATCCAGATAAAAGTATTTGGGCTTGCTGGGGTCTTTCTGGGTCTTGTACAGATCCATGCTCCCCCATTTTTCGTGCCATTTCTTCTCTATTGCCTGAAAATCGTATCTCTCTGCCATATTTATTCATACCTGCCATCGTGTGTAATTATGCGTCGCTTCAAAAGCCCGGATGGCCTTGAAAACACACTTTATTTGAAAACGAAGACTGTCATTATAACCATAATCGCTGCCAGGAATACCCCGGCAATCGCTGTCGACCGCAATTCATCGCGGCTCAGTTTGAACTGCCGCATGTTCATCACAAGCACTGCGAGCGCCATAGGGACCAACGCCGGTACGGACAGGTTCGTAATCATAACGACCGCCATAGCCAACGTCAGCAAAGCATATCCCAGCCAGAACGCGCCCTTTACGTTCATCGAAAACCTGTACAGAATTCCGAAAAAGAGGGCCATAAACACAAAATCGCCGACGCCAATCGTAGTACCAGGCAATCCCGGTACCGGCGTAGGAACGTGGACCGATACAGCGGCCACTACTCCCGGAGCCTTAGCGATCGCTTTACTTACAGGCCCCCAGTTCACCCCCCAGAAATCAACCATCGCTGCGAACAAGCCAACGGGTAGTAGAATGTTGGGTTCTCGCACGATGAAACTCACCAGATATCCGACAGATGCCGCAAGCAGCATCATGGACAGACTGCGCAGGGCCATTATAAAGAGGATGACTAACGGCACAGTAACCATCGCACGCATAAGGAGGTATGTTAACCCTGCCAGAGCGATTGCACTGAACAGCGCGGTATATGCAGCAGTGCTCGGTCGCATCTGCAATCGGGCTACGCTTACCACAAAACCGAATTGAGCCAGCATTATGGAGCCGAGCGAAAAGACGGTCGCCAAAATCAGGAATGTTATTGTACGAGGAACAATATGTTTGAAACTGACTATTGCTACTAGTAAACTCAGTGCTACATAAACGGCGGCGATAGCAGCACACGCGCCCATACGGCGGAACCGCATATTGCTTTTCCTCCTGTATTTCCCCTTACACTTTGACAAAGATTATACCATAATGTACAATCATGAGACAATACTAGATGACTTTGATCGAACCCGCATGTGAGGTTATATATGGATTCCCTAAGAATACTGATTGCTGACGATGAATCGATTATCCGTCTTGACTTAAAGAACATTCTGGAAAACATGGGCCACAAGGTTGTAGCAGAGGCAAATGACGGCAAAGTAGCCGTCGAACTCGCGCGCACCCACAAGCCCGACCTGGCTATTCTGGATATAAAGATGCCTGAGATGGACGGCGTCGATGCCGCGAAGATCATCGCGGACGAGAAGATCTGCCCTGTCCTGCTCCTGACCGCGTACAGCCAGCGAGACCTGATTGAACGCGCGAAGGAAGCCGGTGTATTCGCATATCTGGTGAAGCCGTTCCAGGAGACCGATCTTCTTCCTGCAATAGAGATCGCCATATCCCGCTACCACGAGATGGAAATATTGGAAAAAGAAATCGGTGGATTGCAGGATAAGATCAACACACGTAAAATCGTTGATCGAGCGAAGGGCATATTGATGGACAAGCGCGGCATGAAAGAACAGGATGCCTTCCGCTGGATTCAGACACAGAGCATGAATGCCCGTAAATCCATGCGCGAGGTTGCAGAAGCCGTCATACTGACACAAGAGATTTAGCACTTACACCTGGATGTGAATTAGCTTTGTGTTCGGAATGATTATAAAACCATCAAATAATGTCATCCTGAATGAAATGAAGGATCTCACAACGTTGTAAGATTCTTCGCTACGCTCAGAATGACATCGTTATGTTTTTGTGTTACCAAAGTCTTTAATTCACATCAGGTTTTAGCACTAATTCGGTTGAATGACAATAGAAGTTTACGGGCGATTCTTATACTCGTCCGTTAAGGTACAACATGGCAAACACATCACAGGAACAAGAATCAACAAAACAACATATACAGCAACTTGAAACTTTGCTGGCAGAGAAAGAAATAGAAGTAGAGGCTCTACGAAAGCTCGGGCAGGCCATCGGATCGTCGTTCGATACCGGTCGACTGCTCGAAATTGTGGCCGATATCGCGGCACAGGTTACTCGAACAGACACCTGCTTCATCTACCTGATCGACGAAACCGGTCGTGAGCTGATACTTCGCGCTGCAAAAGGCCCCGCACGGGATGCGGTCGGCAAAATCAGGCTGAAGGTCGGAGAAGGCGTCACAGGCTGGGTTGCAAGGGAAGGCAAGCACGTAGCGCTCGCCAGAGAAGCTTTCCGCGATCACAGATACAAAGCCTTCGCCGAATTACAGGAAGACAAGTTTCAATCGCTCCTCTCTGTACCTCTGATGGCAAACGATGAGGTCATCGGGGTCATCAATATCAGGACTAATACACCCCACGATTATACAGAGGGCCAGATACACATCATGGAGCGAATTGCAGAGCAGGTGGCAAATGCCATCCAAAGCTCTCGCATATTCCGCCGGATGGAGGAACGGGTTTCGCATCTCACCACGCTGTCGGAAGTCAGTCGATCCATCACGTCCGGCATGTACCTCGACGAGATATTGAACCTGCTCGTGGCTACGACTGCGGAAAGCATGAAGTTCAAAATCGTGACTGTAATGCTGCTCGATGAGGACAAGGAAGAACTCGTTATTCGAGCGACACAGAGCAGCAGCCGAGAGTACGTGCGAAAGCCTAATCTGAAGATTGGCGAAAGTCTGGCAGGCAAGGCTATATCCGAGGGCAGGCCGATCACGGTACTTGATGTAAAGCGCACACCCGGATACAGATACCCGGACATCGCGCGCAAGGAAGGGCTTTGTTCTCTCATAAGCGTTCCCCTGCGCCTGCGGGATAAGATCGTTGGGGTTTTGAACTGCTATACTGAGAAACCACACGTTTTCACAAATGACGAGATCGGGGTGCTGACGGCCATCGGGAGCCATGCGGCAATCGCCATAGAGAACTCCAAGCTGCTCGTCAAATCTGCGATCATTCAGGAGATGCACCATCGGGTCAAGAACAATCTGCAGACTATCGCAAGCCTCCTCAGGCTTCAGATGCAGTACTCGAAGTTCAAATCCGTGGGAACGGTCCTACAGGAGAGCATCAACCGCATCCTGAGCATCGCGAGCGTCCACGAGGTACTGTCGCACGAGGATATGGACAGGGTAAACGTTAAGAAGGTTGCTGAAAATATTCTGACCGCCACACGGCAGAATCTGGTGGCGCCCGGGAAGCATATCGAGACATCGCTATCCGGCGACGACTTCCTGCTTCCCCCCTCAAAGGCGACTTCTGTAGCGCTGATTCTAAACGAGCTGATCCAGAATGCGGTGGAACACGGCTTTACGGATATCAACGACGGCATCCTGAGCGTATCCATAACGGAAGATGATCGCGATATCAGGGTTGTGGTGATAAACGACGGCTCACCGCTGCCGGAGGGATTCGATCTGCATAAGAACCGCAATCTTGGCCTTCAAATAGTCGAGAACCTGGTGCGCGACGACCTTCACGGGCAGTTCACCCTCGAGAGCGACGGCCGCATCACGGCGACTGTGGTTTTTCCGAAATAGTAGCGCTAAATCATGTCAAAAGGAATAAAAAATGAGGCTGACTTTATTCATAATACTTTTGGGACTCATTGCTGTGTTTCTCATAGCTAACGTAAATAAATCAAAAAAATGGAAACCCAAAACAATACCTACACATGAAAATGGCATGGAAATATTCCTTGGGCTACGAAACTTTGTCTATTGCGACACTCCATTTCAAGATTTGCTCGGCGAGCACCCTGCAGATGATACTGTCTTGGATGATGTTAATTCGCTAATTAAGGCAGGAAATTTTGTCAATGCCAAGAATATCCTAGAGCAAAATGAAGCCAATCCAAAATTAAAGCAGAATACACTTTACTGGTACTTACTTGCAAGATGTTGCCAAATGACCGGTGATATCAATGGCGCAAGAGAAGCCATATTGAGTATTGCCCGAAATAAAACTTTCGAATCTAGAGGACAACTTCAAGCATGGTCTGTTCTTAAGGAGCTAGGATATATGCCTGATAAACCGGAAGCAAGCAAAATTTTAGGTGTAGTTGTAGAGATGCCTATCAACAATGGAACAGTCCTTATTGCTGGGTTTGAAGATGGTGATGCTCGCCTACTAACCAGCAGCGGCTTCGGAATTATCGGCGAGATGAAAAAGATAAAAGAGACTGCTAACTCATCCAAAGCATTAATCAAAACCACAGAGAGATTCTCAGATTCATTTTCAGTTTGCAGTTCCAGACCCTTGCCTGATAATGGCAAAATTCGTTTTGCCATTTTAACTCCTGCAGGTATGCGTGTTGCAGATGGCATTTTAACAGAGGTAGAGCAACCTAGCCATCATCTACATCCAATATTTATTGCAATGAACGATTTGTTAACCAATCTTAGATTAGCTTATGAACAGCGCAAGTAGAGCCCCATCAGTCACTATGATTACGCCTCCTCGACATAAATGTCGAGGCTAACATATTTTAAGCGCGCTAAAACGAGCTACTGGAAAAAGAAGCTTGCTTTAGCATCAGGCCCTCACCACCGCATCCGACATCCGGGCGACTCGGACCATCTCCGTCACATCGTGGACGCGGACGATATTCGCTCCGTTCGCGATGCTTATGGCGACAGTCGCGGCCGTACCCCCCACCCGATCCGCCGCCGTCGACACGCCGGTGATTCTGCCGATGAAGCCTTTCCGTGACGTCCCCATTAGAATCGGACACCCTATGGATTTGAAATCGCCAAGTTTACGAATGATCTCAAGATTATGCTGCTCCGTCTTGCCGAATCCGACCCCCGGATCGATGATGATGTACTCGCGCGGGAGTCCAGCCTCGACCGCCGCCCCTATCCGCTCTCTTAGAAACGACATGATGTCCGAGATAAGGTCATCATAGTCGGGGCTCGTCTGCATGGTCTGCGGGGTGCCTTTCATGTGCATGATGATCGAAGGTGCGCTGCGTTCGGCGGCGAGGGCACGCATGTCGGGGTGTATCAAGCCTGTAATGTCGTTAATGATGCTCGCACCGGCATCGAGGGCGGCTCGTGCGGCATCAGGCCGGTAGGTGTCGATTGAGATCGGCACGTTGATCTGTTTCTCCAGCGCGCGGATCACGGGCACCACTCGGGCGATCTCCGCTTCAGAGCCTACAACCTCCGAACCGGGACGGCTCGACTCTCCACCGATATCGATGACATCCGCGCCGTCGGCGACCATGCGCAGTCCATGCTCAACGGCGGCGTCGACGTTTGCGTACATACCGCCATCGGAGAAGGAGTCGGGGGTGACATTCAGTATCCCCATTACAAGGGTACGCTGCCTCATCGCAGAGTAGAATTCCCGCAGTGGTGCTGAGAGAGTATCCTCTTGCGGGGTTACAGGCACAGATCGATTGTAGTCCTCAATCGCAGATTGTATCTCGCCTGCCAGTCTGGGCAGTTCGAACGGCTGGGTGCGAAGGTCGGCGAGCATCGCGCGAAAAACCTTATCAGTGCCCATCAGGAGACAACTCGAGCGCTCGACTCTGTTCGTGATCGCCTCACGGTGGATGGCACAGTCGCCACCCTTTGAGAGCATCTCTTCCTTGAGGATCAGCACGGCAGGCGTTCGAAGGTTCTGAACCTTGATGACGTAGTGCACCGCCTTAGTCGCCATTTTGACAACGCCCGCCCACTCTGCCCCAAGCATCGTCATTTCGGCCTTCAGTTCATCCATTCGGCGAGACGTGTAGATGCGGGCATTGAATCCGGCCTTCGATTTGTCTGTAGTCATGATGTCGGCTCCTTAAATGAAAAAGGATACTATATGATTTCTTGCGGGTGAATCTTCAGCTTGCACTGATTCGGCCCTCGTCCCAACCAATTTCGGGCGAGCACGTTTTTATTCTGTTTACCTGAGTAGCCCACAGGGCATATCGGGGAACGGTACATGCCTACCAGGCTTCGGCAGCGGCGTCTTCGACTCTGCTACCGAAGCATCAAATCTTCATATTGCACTGATTCGGCTCTCGCACCAACCAATTTCGGGCGAGCACGTTTTTATTCCGTTTATCCCGAGTAGCCCACAGGGCATATCGAGGGACGGTACATGCCTACCAGGCTTCGGCAGCGGCGTCTTCGACTCTGCTACCGAAGCATCAAATCTTCATATTGCACTGATTCGGTCCTCGTCCCAACCAATTTCGGGCGAGCGCCGTTTTTGTTCCGCTTATCCCGAGTAGCCCACAGGGCATATCGGGGAACGGTACATGTCTACCAGGCTTCGGCAGCGGCGTCTTCGACTCTGCTACCGAAGCATCTACGCACCCGTGAAGGTTATGCCTGCATCTAGTCGCTCACACTGCCGCTATCCACAAACTTTATTATAGAGCCTAAAAAAGGGAGAATGGGCAAATCGGGAAACTATAATTCCCTTTCCCATCTCCCTTGATATACATGCGTCGACCCTCACCCTGGAAGGGAGAGTCAACTAATCCTGTTTGTTGCTCGACACGCACCAGCGCAGGTAAGCCTGTATGAACAGATCGATGTCGCCATCCATCACGGCTGTCACGTTGCCGGTCTCGGCGCCCGTCCGATGATCCTTCACCATAGTGTACGGCTGAAAAACATACGAGCGGATCTGATTCCCCCACTCGATTGCACGCTGTTCGCCACGAAGGTCGGAGAGTTCCGCTTCTTTCCGCTGGCGTTCCTTTTCCATCAATCGGGCCTTCAGAACCTTCATCGCCACATCGCGATTCTGGTGCTGCGATCGCTCGTTCTGGCAACTGACCACTATTCCTGAAGGGATATGCGTGATTCGGACAGCAGAATCCGTCTTGTTTACATGCTGACCGCCAGCACTGCTAGCCCTGAATGTATCGATCCGTAGATCGTCCGGGTTGATATCGATGTCGTCAGTTCCGGTGATCTCAGGCACGACATCGACGGAAGCGAAGGAGGTGTGACGGCGTTTCTGTGCGTCGAATGGCGAAATTCGGACCAGCCTGTGTACGCCGCGCTCCGACTTCACATACCCGTATGCGTTCAGCCCGCGAATTATGATCGTCACGCTCTTCAAGCCTGCCACATCGCCCTCTACGGAGTCGATGATCTCTACAGCAAAGCCCTTGCGCTCCGCCCATCGAAGGTACATGCGCAGAAGCAGCTCCACCCAGTCGCACGATTCGGTGCCGCCCGCGCCGGAGTTGATCTCCATGATGGCGTTGCTGTCGTCGTGCTCGCCGCTCAGAAGGGTGGTGAGTTCCAGGTTCTCGATTGTCGACTTAATTTCGTTCAGGTCGTGCTGCATCTCTTCGGCATACGATTCGGCATCGTCTTCGTCAGCGATAAGCTCGATGTAGACGTTAAGGTCTTCGATCTTCTGTGCGAGCGCGACCCACGGCAGAACGGCCTCTCGCACCTGAGTAAGCTGGCGCATGACCTGCTGAGCCTCATCGGGATTATCCCAGAAATTCGGAGCCGCAACCTGCTGCTCCAGTTTATCTATATCACTTTGTTTCCTGGCAAGGTCAAAGATGCCTCCTGAGGCCATTTGACTGCTCGCTCAGTGCGTCCAGCTCTCGTTTGATGTCTATTAACAAGTTGAATCACCTTTCTGAAAATCGATATTTAAAAAGGCCCGGACGTGCACCGTCTTGGGCCTTTTGTTGTTCAAACTTCTGTATATTTTACACGGAATCCAAGCGTTGGTCAATGACGAACGCCCGGTCGGACTCACCATAAATGGCGAGTCTGAATACCGAAAGCACGCTAAAGCGAGCTTTGAACAATAGCTTGATTCAGCATGCCTCGTGCAGTAGGCTGATGCTTTAGCATCAGGCCTCGGCAAGCAAATCATCTGTCAGGATACCGTCCCTCGATATGCTCGCAGGACGAGCTACTCGGGATAATCGGACCGTACAAGCCCGAGTGTCCGAAATGTATCAAAGGGCGGATCATCGGGAGCGCCGATGACCATCGCTTTCAAGAATGGTCGCTCTTCCAAAAGACTGGCCTTCAGCGCGAGGCCGTTTAGAAACTCAACTCCTCCCTGGTTGTTTGGACCCACCATATATGGCGAGCCTTGATATCCAAAGCACGCTAAAGTGGGCTTTGAACAATAGCTTGCTTCAGCATGCTTCGCGCAGTAGGCTGATGCTTTAGCATCAGTCCTCGGCATAAAGTCAAATGATGATCAAAACACCCGGCCGTACTTATCGGGATAGCTCTTTAGCAACTCAGCATCGATGCTCCTGCGCCAGCGCGTCCATGCGGCTGGACGAACGACGTTGACAGTACTCGTACGACCGTTCCACCGGAGACTGAAGTCACCCTCGGCAATGGTTCGCAGCGGCACCATAAGAAATCCTCGTCGCATGAACGATGGCGGCATGATTCGGTTTCTTTTGCTGATCTCGTATTGCTCTTCTGTAAGTCCGACATTAAAGGCTCCCTTGCCAGAGTCAAAATGGATAAAAACATCTGACTCCGGCCATGCAACCTCAGCGCTGTTGCCTCCCATATGCCAATCCACCCATAATCCTATTGATTTCACAGCACTCACGGGAACAAACACTCTTCCGTGACGTATGAGAGGCCTGGGATACGTGCACAGCTTCTTGCCGTCAATCATCAGAGTCAAGCTGTGAGCAGCGCTGACGCCGAACGCCCCCAACAATAGGGCAATTACAACAATTCCAAACCCTTTGCGCATATCAGAACCTCCCATGCGATTTCCAGATCAGCTCACCATAAATGGCAAGTCTGAATATCCAAAGCACGCTGAAAGCGGGCTCCGGGCAAAAACTTGCTTCAGCATGCTTCGTGCAGTAGGCTGATGCTTTAGCATCAGGCCCCGCTACATCGCCTTATTCGATCCAGCCAATAAAAACAAAAAGGGCGACCTCACGTGAGATCGCCCTTGGATTTACTTGTTCTATGCGTCTTCGCGCAGGCAGCACTTCTTGTACTTCTTACCGCTGCCGCACGGACACGGATCGTTTCGCCCGGCCCTTTGCGCAACATGCACCGGCGCCGCCACTGATCCCGACCCTGAATGCCGCTCAAGGAAACCGGTATCATCGAAGTCCATACCAGCAGGTGGAGCGATGTCCCCACCGAACATCTGGACGTTCTTGTACGGGTTATACTCAGGCTGAGGTTCGGCCTGCACCTGCACCCGATAGATCATCTGGCAGATCTCGTCCTGAACGCTGGAAAGGAGATGGCCGAACATCTCGTAGGCCTCTTTCTTGTATGCCACAAGCGGGTCCTGCTGAGCGTAACCTCTCAGCCCGATGCCTTCGCGCAGATAGTCCATTGCATCCAGGTGCTCCATCCACTTGTTGTTGATGGCCCGCAGTGCGATGTGACGCTCGACCTGGCGCATCAGGTCTGATCCAAGTTGCTGCTCTCTATCGTCGTAGGTCTTATCTACAACAGCGCCAAGGAATTGGTCTATCTCATCACGCGTCTTGCCGGTCAAATCGGCTGGCTGCGCATATATGGCGAGCGGGAATATCTCGTTCATCAGCTCGTACAGGGTAGCAGTATCCCACTCGTCCGGACGGACGCTTTCCGGACAGTACATGTTCACCGAATCCGTTACCGTCTTATGCAGATACTCCTGTATCGTAGCCTTGAGGTTTACCCCTTCAAGAATCTGCCTTCGCTGTCCGTATATGACCTCGCGCTGGACGTTCATAACATCGTCGTACTGCAGAACGTGCTTTCTGATCTCGAAGTAGTGAGCTTCCATCTTCTTCTGAGTCCGCTCGATCATCTTGGAGAGCAACTTCGATGGCATGGCCATGTCTTCCTGCCACGTGTTAAGCAGAGGACTGTTCGTTTTGTCGCCAAACACGCGCCAAAGTTCATCTTCGAGCGAGACAAAGAACTTGGACAGACCGGGATCTCCCTGTCGTCCTGAACGGCCTCTAAGCTGATTGTCAATACGTCGGCTTTCATGGCGTTCACTACCCAGGATAGCCAGTCCGCCGCGTTTCGCGACTTCCTCTGCTTCCGGGTTTCTACCCGATGCAGAACCAACCGGCTTTCCACCAAGGATTATATCTACACCACGACCGGCCATGTTCGTTGCGATAGTAACCGCACCGATGCGGCCTGCGTCTGCGATGATCTCGGCTTCACGCTCATGCTGCTTTGCATTCAATATATTATGCTGGATGCCATCGGACAGGCATTCGCCCAATCGATCTATCTCTACGGCATCCGTAATCTCCATGATTGCCGCCAGCCTCTCGATATTCTCAGGGGCAAGCATATCGAGGGAAACATTCACCAGTTTCGCCAATGGAGAGAGTTTACCTAGTGTCACTGCCCCGAACTTTGCATTCAGGAGAGCGTTGAAGGTCTTGCGCGCCTCGCCATCGACGTCCTTCTTTTCCTCAAGCTTGGCTCGTAACACGTAAGTCGCGGCCAAAAGCTGGAGTCGCTCCGGTGCAAGTCGATCGCTCAAACGTTCAGACGATTCGATAGATCGAGTGCCAACCAGAACAGGCTGCCTGCGTGAGTGCAGTTGCATGATCTCCATCGACAGCCCGCGCAGTTTGGCCTCCTCGGACTTGAAGATCACGTCCGGGTAGTCCTGCCTTAGCATTGGCTTGTTTGTCGGGATTGTTACAACATCCAGCCCGTATATCTTTCGGAACTCTTCCTCTTCGGTTTTGGCCGTACCGGTCATACCGCACAGTTTGTTATAAAGGCGGAAGTAGTTCTGGTATGTAATCGTAGCGAGAGTCTGACTCTCGTGCTCGATCTTGACGCCTTCCTTGGCCTCAAGCGCCTGATGCAGACCATCGCTGTACCGGCGCCCGAACATCATTCGTCCGGTGAACTCATCGACGATGATGATCTGACCGTCTTTCACGACGTAATCCACGTCCAGTTTGAAGACCGTGTGTGCCTTGAGGGCAGCGCTTGCGTGATGCATCAGCTCGATGTTCTCTGAGATATTATCTACGCCGATCCCCTGCTCAACACGATCCAGACCTTCATCGGTGAGCATAGCTGTCTTAGCCTTCTCATCGACCGTGTAATCACGTTCCGCCATCAGCCGTGCAATCACCTTGTCCATCTTGTAGTAAAGATCGGTAGATGCCGCGGCCTGGCCGGATATGATCAACGGGGTTCGTGCCTCATCAACGAGGATGCTGTCAACCTCATCAACGATTGCATAATTGAGTTCGCGCTGTGCCAGTTCGTCCGGAGAGAAACACATGTTGTCCCGCAGGTAATCGAACCCATAGACGTAGTTCGTACCGTAGGTGATATCCGCCATGTAGGCTTCCCGCTTTTCCACACGGCGAAGGTGAGTGTAGAGCGGCTCTTCTTCGTTGATATAATCCGCATCAAACACGTATGAGGCTTCCATATCGCCCGTCTCTATGTTCGAACCCTGTAGTGCGCCGACCTTCATCCCTAGAAAGTTGTAGACCTCGCCCATCCACTGAGCATGATACTTTGCCAGGTAATCGTTCACTGTTACCAGATGCGCGCCCTTGCCTTCCAGCGCGTTCAGGTAGAGCGGCAGTGTTGCCACGAGAGTTTTACCTTCGCCGGTTCTCATCTCAGCAATGCGACCCTGGTGAAGAATCATTCCGCCGATCATCTGAACGTCGAAGTGCCTCATGCCGACAGTTCGCTTTCCTGCCTCACGAACAACCGCAAAGGCTTCCGGCAGAAGATCATCCAAAGTTTCGCCTTTTGTGAGCCGCTCTTTGAACTCGTCTGTCTTGGCCCGGATCTGCTCGTCCGACAGCGCTTCCAGCGTCGGCTCATACGCGTTGATCTGGTCGCAAACCTTCCTTAGCTTGCCGATTTCACGCTCGTTACCACTAAATAGCCAATTGACTAATCCCATTTTATTTATATACCTCACTGTCCAGGGGTCAACACAACACCAGCTTGGCTGCCCCTCGGTCAGTAACAAGTGAAGGAAACTCACCATCTCCACACATGCATGCGGGCCGACTGCGAGTCTCTCACTTGCCTCATAAAAGTCGTTAATTTATTTGCGTATGACCTAAATTCACACGAGTAATCTTAACATAACGAGACCATGTTGTCAAAAGGAAACGGCATTAGTTGTGGCGTATAGTTGATGAAGTCTTTAGCAACCGTAGTTTCACACTGCCAGAAGATGCAAACACCGGATCAGATAAGGTGTAATAGCGACTTCGGACTGTTGTACAACGGGGACTCTTCGGTGCCATGCGCTCGCTGGTAGAACTGTTTACCATAGATCAACCGACGAGCGCGATCCATTCAGGCCGCTCGTTTCAGCTCGCGAATCTTCGAGGCAAGAAGCTCGATCTCATCCCCGTCAAACTCGGCGGATTTGCGGTCCGTATCAACGATGTTGCTGGAGAAATACATAACGCTGTTAGGGTTTGCTGAGTGCCTTAACCCAAAGGTATGTCCCAGCTCATGAATGGCTTCTTTCATAACCCTGCCCACAAAAAGCTGTTCGTCGGGGGAATTCGCATAAAACTCCGGGCGCAGTCTGTGCAGGGATATCAATGAAACACGGCCGTCAACTGCGGCCTCACCGAATACAAAGTTCATCATCGGAACAAACAGGTCGGCATTTGTCACAGCGAGCACGCGCAGTGCATCGTCAGGAATATATCGATCAATACTTTTCAAAACATCGGTGGAGTTATACTGATCCCTATCAGGGGCATACGCGCCGCCCGGAAGCGGAGCCTCACGCAGAACCAGCGCGGGCAGCCCGAAAGCGTCTGATACACGCCTCGCGATGTGCTGCAACAACCCGTCATCCCAAAATCCCATCGGCAGTATGTATATTTTCAAGCGATACATATGCTCACCTAAAGTCAGAGTTTGATATCAATATGGCTCGTGCGGGACCTCCGTCGCCGCCCGCGATCTTGAGCGGCAGACAGACCAGGGTATAGATACCCTTTGTGACTTTCCGCAAATCAAGTCCTTCCAGAATCAGGACTCCCGCGCCGATCAGTTTCATGTGAGTCGGATGCGTATCGGAGTTCGGCTCGTCGACGGAGAGGTAATCGATTCCGACAAGCTTGACGCCTCGATTGATGAGCCATGCCGCCGCCTGAGGGTCGATGTATGTGAAGTCCGGCCTGAACTGCGGCTCCGACCAGAACTCGGAGTTCCGGGTTCTGAACAGCACTCGCGACGTGCCCTCGGGAATCCCCGCACCTTCCAGATCCTCCACCTCTATCACCATCGCGTCTTTGCAGTGACAGACGTAGCATGAGCCGACCAGCGATTCAAGCGAAACCTGATCCAGATTGGCGCCGTTTTCCATCATATGGTACGGAGGGTCGATATGGGTGCCCGTGTGCGTACCGAGGCTCACCATTGAAACATTCGAACTGTCTCCTGACGACATGCAGCTTTGGGCGTTTATCTCAATCGCCGGGTCGCCGGGATAAACCACAGTCGAGTTGGAAACAGGCACCGTTATATCATATATTGTCATTATTCTTCCTCCATCTGGACAGCGGCCAGCGAATGGCAGCCAGCACAAAAACTATACCAATCGATATGTAGATCAGCCAGTCTCCATGTCTGGTGTAGAAAGTGGTTACTGTCTGGGGCCGGATATCCGATTTCAGCACCGCGGCACAGTTGAGCCCGGCACGACAGAGAATCCTTCCCCTCGGATCGATTATGACCGATATCCCCGACGACGCGCTCCGTATCAGATACCGCCCGTTCTCCGCCGCCCGGAGCACAGATTTCGCCATATGCTGCTCAGCTGCCGCCGTCCGACCGAACCACTCATCGTCGGTAACCACGCACAGCACATCTGCACCACGCTCCGTCATCTGCCGGGAGATGTCAGGGAACGTCGATTCAAAACAGATTGCCGTCCCTATCCTGCACTGACCGGCCTCGGTCAGGTTATACCCCAATCCGGGGGATACATCAAACGGTCTGACCATATAATATTGAAGGAAAGGCATATACTTTCGAGCGGGAACAAACTCGCCGAACGGTACAAGATGGACCTTGGAGTATCGCCCTAGAATGCCCGTGCCGGGTCCTATCAAAAATACGGAATTGTAGACATCGCTATGCCCACCATCGCCCAATCCACCGACAAGCAGTTTCGACTTTGCGGCTGATGCGAGTTCTGCAAGCCGATGCTGAACATATGGATCGCTCCCGACGTAGCCCGGGACGACCGTTTCCGGCCACACGACGAGATCGACGCCGGTCGAAGCCGCCAGCAGCGTCATCGATTCGTATGCGCGCCAGGCCTCCTCGCTGTAAACGTAGGTATCATCGATATCCTGACTGATGTTCCCCTGAATCACCGCCACACGGATCGGCGCGCCGGTTCGGTCAATCGGCCGTGCCAGTGACATATACCCGTATGCAAGCACCGCGATGACCAATGCGAGTACAGCGGAGAATCCACGCCATGCCGCTCGCCGTTCCCTCTCGGTCGCATGAATAGCTGGCAGCAGATTCGCGAGAGACGCATTGAAGAGGACCAGTAGAAACGAGACACCCCATACGCCGGCGATACTCGAGATCTGCACGATCGGCAGGAATTTATACTGGGAATACCCGAGATCACCCCAAGTGAACCCGAACATCCCGAGTGAGCGCCCCCACTCGCACACGACCCACATGCACGGCGGCAAAATCATCCTGCCCCACGCGCCGAGCCGGGTGCCGATCGCCTTCGTGGCGACGATGAAAGCAAGTATGAAAAGCCCTTGAAAAACTGCGAGCGCAATCCAGGGAAGCTTTCCATATATGGCTATCCAATAAAGGAGGCTGGCGAAAAATCCGACGCTGAACAGCATTCCACTGATGATTGTTTTCTTCCACGAAAGGTTATATGTATAGTATATTATTGGAAAGAGAGCAACCCACGCCAGCCAGTAGAGATTGGCTCTCGGGAATGCAAGCGAAAGTATGATGCCTGATATTAGGGATATAACTATATTCAGCATTGTATCACCATGTTTGTTCTGCTATAATCCAACTATGTTAAAACAACCTGCCAACCGATTTCTAATTATGATCTCGACTGCATTGGTGCTTGTTTCAGGATGCGCCAGGTTCCCCGGCGGCATCGCACCGGCGGCTGTCAGAGAGATGTCTTTCCGCATCGACTTCAAAGGCCCAATCAACAATAACTACCATTACTATGTGGCCATAGACACGAACGGCGGCGATTCGCTCGGCCCGACGCCGGTCTTCCCGAGCATCTCCGGACAGGGCTGGCTCATTGGTCCGGCCACACACTATGTAGAATACTACCAGGGACAGTACACTGTCCATAAAATTACAAATTTGGCGCCATTTCAAGAGACGACTATCGGAGCACCGCTCAGATCGTCGGCACCGAGCTCAATCGGCGATAAGTCTATTGCCTTTTCAGTTGACCTGAACGATCTTGGCGCCACCAGCTCCTCGGTCGATATAAACGCCATCGCCACGGACAATCCTAACACACCTATCCGAATGATCGATGGCTTGGGCCTGTACGGGACAACGTTCATCAGTATCCCCATCACCGGCAGCAGGACCTTTGCAGGCACGGATGAGACCGGCGACGTGCTCGATCAGAGCGACAAGATAGTTCAACCCGCGAGCGATCAGCCTGCGCCGCTCGACATCACCGCATGGACGATTTCAACGAATATGTAATCATCAAACGGCTGCGCTGCCTAATAGTAGTACTCGCCCATGCTGGTATCTATCGCCTGACCGTACTGGCCTATGCCGAACCGATCCTGCCCCCCGAATGCCTTGATTCGAATATTGAACTGAAGGCTGCCGTTACCTGTATACCCCGGCTCGTCCTCATACGTGAGCGATGCCTCGATGCAGTGCAGATCGCGTGTAAGCCTGAACGCCTTGTAGTCGAATGCGTTGGTAGTCCCATTCCAGCCAGTGATACCTTCCACCTTCCATAGCTTGCCGACATTCACTCCGAAGATAGCCCGCGCAAGTGCAAGCTTTCCAATCGCCATATCATACTTGGTGCCAACATCGAACGAGGTGCGGCCCGGCAGGTCGACCTTGACCCGGGCGATCAGTGTCCGCCACAACGCACTGTTAAGATCATATCCGGTCGAGATGGAGAAGCCGTGCTGTGGATCAGGTTGTGCGGTCAATCTAAGGGCAAGGTCCTGCCAGGAGTATCCATTTCCATTGAAATCGTATCCGGTAGACAGGCTCCACTTCAATTTGCGCGTGTTCTGGTAATCTATCGCCGCCCTGGCATAGTGGTATTTACTGGTGTAATCGAACTTGAACGGGCTGTAGCCATCGGGTTTCTGGTAGCTGTACGTCAGTCTGGTTTTGAGGCAATCATTCAGTCTCGATGTCAGTATTCCACCAAGCCTCAATACATACTGCTCCATATCGCTTGCATAGTAAGCCTGACTGAATCCGGCGGTGAGGTTCAAATCGCTCTTTTCGCCGATTCCATAAGTGCGTCCGAGCATCTCCCAGCCCAAAAGCAGGCGATCACTCGTGACGCCCGATGGGTCCTCATGATACCGGCCAGCGCTGACCGTCAGCCTCGACGGGATGCCAAGGAACAGCCGCTCACCCAACCGGTAGCTATCCGTCTCAAACCTGAGCTCGGGCAGACGATCGAGGTTGCTGTAATACTTGCTCTTGGTAGACGTATCGCTGCTCAAATCGTTTCGTTTGCTTGCAACCAGCGTGAGATCGTACTTCTCGTCCCTGTTTCTGAGTTCAAAGGATGACTCAAGCGCTCTGTCGGCAGATGATACATCCGACGACTCGGAATTCCGCAAGTCCATCGATAGCATACCACTTAGTTTGCCGCTGAACTGCTGCAAATGGCGAAGTGAAGTGACATTGGATGTGTAGGTGCCATAACCCTGATTTGCGTTGCTGTAGAAAGACAGCGCCGTGTTCGTGTGGCCGCCGCTCTCATTCATTCCGATTTGCCAGCTTTGAGATGCAGATACCGGATAATACTGGTATGCGTGGCTGCTGTAATCGGTGCTAACACTCAGGCTTACGGAACCGAACTTCTGCTGGTGCTGCAAGTGACCCGTGATGTCATCCCCACCCAGCTGCTTATCTGCAAGATAGTAGAGCGAAACCTGACCAAGCCCCGAGCCTGACCCCAACTTGTACGACTGATCGATGCCGGTGCCGATCCCCCTAAGCTGCATGACATCGAGTTTGAGGAAACCCTGCGATGACTCGGTTGCCATGTAGGGATACGCAGCCTTCATGAAAGCGCCTTCATTGGCAGATGTGCCGAATTGCGGAATCAGATCGGTGCGGAAACCCTTGAGGGGAATGACCAGCGATTTCAATGTAAACAGGTGTTTGTTCAGCGCCGTTATCGATACATCATGAGCAATGATCCTGCTGCCGGGATAAATCTCCAGATCGTGCGCAGCGAATGAATAGTGTGGATGCTCCAGATCGCACGTTGTGAGGCTGCCGCTATCCATCGAGACCTCGTCGCGGGTGCCGTGAATGGAGGCGCCGTGGATGAACGCCTCGCCGGTGATGTTCCCTTTAAGCTCTGCAGCCGTGAGACTGCTGTGCGCGTTCTGCACCGACCATTCTTTACTCTTCATGTTGAAGATCAGATTCTCGCCTTCGACGGTCTGCTGCTGCGTGACGAGCTTCACCGCACCTTTGAAGACGGCAATGTTCGTCTGCAGGTCGGCATCCGCGGATTCGGCGGTGATCGTATAATCCTGGTAAACCGCCTGGACGTGCCCGACCGCCGAGACTTTGTCGTCGGGGAACCACCGTGTCGTATCCGCGGTGAGTGTAACCATGCCTTCGTCTTTGCCTGCAACAGGTAGAATGGATGACATGATAATAATCGATATGAAAGCCGCTATGGCAGCTATGGGAGCATTCGGCCTGAACACGTTCACTCTTCCCGCCAGATCAAAAACAGGCCGATTAATCCAAAAACTATATCCTGCGACCACCCGGCGAGCGCCGGCGGGATAATGCCTCCCGTGCCAAGGGATTTACCGAGGAGAATATTGTTCCAGTACAAAAACATCACGACAATTCCAAGTAGCACCCCCGAATAACTCCCCACCCTCGCAAACTTGAGCCCGAGAGGTGCGGCGCACAGTGCGAATATCAGGCATGACAGAGGGATCGATAATTTGAAATTCAGATCTATCTTCATCCTGGTAACTTCTTTGCCCACGCCCGAAAAGACGGAAATCTGATGTTGAAGGTCCTTCAGGCTCATCTCGTCAGTCGTTCGCTGGCTGTCCCAGATTTTGGAGACGGCGCGCCTCAGGTTGAGCTGCATTTGGGAGAACTTCATCTCATACTGAGTAAGCCCGTCACTGCCGATCTTGTGCTGAACCCCATCATGGAGGGTCCACAAGTTATGCTCGTTGGTTGCCATGCGTGCCGTGACAAGCATCGGATACCCGCCGGGCAGAGGCGTCTCGTATATCATGACGTTATGCAGTATGACGGCATCTCCTCCTGAGCGTTCGACTTTTTGTACGTAGAAGTAGTAGCCCTCTGACTCGAAGAAAACATTCTGCGGGATGGGCAGAGAAGGCTGAAGCCCCCATATATATCGCATAGTGTTCTGCGCCTGACTGTTCGCCCACGGCGTCACGGATTCGCCGAGCCATAGTGTCAGAATACTGGCTGTTAATCCAACGATAAAAATGGGTAAAAAAATGCGGCGAAGAGGTATTCCGGACATTCGCATTGCAGTAATCTCGCTGTCACGGCCCATACGGTTCACTGCCAGCGATGTTGAAAAGAGTGTTGCGAGCGGAAGCACCATCCCGATGATCCACGGCAGTTGGTAGACGATCAGCTGTATGATCAGCGGGCCAGGCACCCGTTTTTCGATGATAAAATCGATATTGTCAAAGATAACCCGGCCGACCAGCATCACAACGAAGGCAAAGATGCTGACGAGAAATGGGGCTATCATCTCTTTGAGGACGTATTTGTCCAGGTTCTTCATGGGCTTGACGGTACTCCAACGCTCATTCTGGGTGTGCTATAAGATGTTTACTGCATTGCAGTTACTATTAGTCTGGCCATTATATCACGGCAAGGTAGTATGGTAAATCGGGAGATAATTAATATTGAGTATTCCCAACAACAAGGCCTATCAAAACACTTCAATCGGTAGGTTGTATCAAATGGGCAAAAAAACTAGACCGGACGCCATAATTTTGAATTGTTGGGCTTGTTGACTATTCTTCCGATATTTGATAAGCTAATCAATGGATTGTCCCTTGTTAGTATGAACAAGCTTGCGATCATTGAAAATATCGCTTTTTTGCTGAAATTTATATTTATTCACTTATTAATGGAACCTTCAGCAAAGGCTTGTCGTCAAGCTACTGGGATAGTAAATCTTGGCAGAGACATCTGTCATATCACAAGGGGAAGGAGGCGCAACAGAAACACCAGACTTCTCATATGGATGAGAAGCACAGGGCATCGGTTGCCCTGAGGTCTATTACAAAAAATGGAAAGGGATTAATTCGAGGTATTATTATTATTATGAACATTACTAAAAAACGAAATGGATTTACATTAATCGAACTACTAGTCGTCATTGCCATCATAGCCATATTGGCAGCAATCCTGTTCCCTGTATTTGCAAAGGCACGTGAGAAAGCACGACAGACCAGCTGCGCAAGCAACATGAAGCAGCTCGCACTCGCGTTCAACATGTATTCACAGGATTACGATGAGACGATGCCTGTTGTATCATCTTACGATGTCGCCAACTGGCAAAATGCTGATGTTGTCACCGGTGTTAACTGGGCTCGTGCTATCAGCACTTACGTAAAGAGTGACAAAATGCTGGTCTGCCCTACAGTCGGTGGAAATTCTACAGTCATAGATACGAACCATCCGTCTTTGGATGTCACCTATTTCGCAAACGGAGTGCTACTCGGCAAGGCATCAGCAGCTGTCACGAAACCTTCAGAGACCATCCTTCTTGAGGATGGCAGCGGTGTCGTCTCAGGGCATTGCTATTCTTTCCCATACTTTGCAGATAACACGAGTACGATTATGACCGGATTCAGCCAAGCTGCCGGTGTAACAGGCAACTGGTACCCCCACAGCGACGGCGCAAATATCGCATATGCAGACGGTCATGTCAAATGGTTAAAGGGCCAGAAGCTTGATGAGCAAGCTACTTACGCCCAGGATAAGACCAACTACGTATATTCACAGTGGTATTACGCACAGCCGTAATCATTCATTGCTGATGAGTTAGTTCAAAAGGAGAAGGGATTTAATCCCTTCTCCTTTTTTTTGGCTCTACAAGAAAGTTTGTGGATAGCGACAGTCTTCCAACAACCGTGCGAATAAATTCGCGGCAACAAAAACACGAAGTCGCTTCGCGCCGACTAAGATGCTGTTAGACATGTACCGTCCCTCGATATGCCCTGTGGGCTACTCGGGATAAGCGGCACCCCCCCTCGCCCGAAATCGGCGTTGGGGTGAGGGCTGAATCAGCTGAAGATTCACACACAAGAAAGCTTAGTATCATTTTTTATCTTGCCAAACATGCAAGATATATCACGTATTACTAAGCCCACGCTCCTGAATCACCAACAATCTCCCACCCTTCCCTTGAAATGTTCAAACCCATCTGATATACTGACTCAGGTTCGCTAACGTGAAATCGGGCCGGTAACCAATATGAATATGATAGAATTTAGAAATGCATCAGTAGTTTATCCTGGCAACATACAAGCCCTTCGAGACGTAAACCTGCGAATCGAACAGGGCGAGTTTGTCTTCATAGTAGGCCCCACCGGAACGGGAAAATCCACGCTGCTCAGGCTCATCCACAGAGAAGAACTGGCCACAAGTGGAAAAGTCACCGTGACGGGCAGGGATGTCGCCAAGATGAGGGGAAGTGCCATCGCACGCCTCAGGCGCAATACAGGGGTGGTATTCCAGGACTTCAGCTTGCTTCCACAGAAGACAGCGGCAGAAAACGTAGCATTTGCCCTCTTCGTTACGGGAGCACCTCGAAAAGAGATACGAAATCGTGTGGCAGAAGCGCTGGACATGGTCGGCCTGTCCGACCGTGCGAATGCGTATCCGCACCAACTCTCGGGCGGCGAGCAGCAGCGCGTTTCCATCGCCCGCGCGATTGTAAACAATCCCTCGATCCTGCTGGCTGATGAGCCGACCGGAAATCTTGACCCTAATACTTCGTGGGATATAACGCAACTCCTCAGCCGTATCAATTTGCGAGGCACCACCGTGATAGTTGCCAGCCATGACCAGCATATAGTAGATAGAATGCAAACGCGCGTAGTTGCCATCGAAAATGGAATTATCGCCAGAGATGAAGTAGAAGGCGGATATCATGAGCTTACGAAGTCTTGAGTATGCCTCAGTAGAATCAATAGTTGCCATTAAGCGAAATGCGCTTATGTCGCTGGCATCAATCATAACGGTAGGCCTTGCACTCAGCATACTTGGAGGATTTGTACTCCTTACGCTGGGGCTGCACAACGCCACACACACTTTGCTCAAAAGATTTGAAATCGCAGTCTATGTCCAAAAAGGAACCTCTTTATCGGACGTCGCTGCGCTCAGCATAAAGATCAAAGCCCTGCCTCACGTGAAATCAGTGGCGCTTATTTCATCCGATGCTGCATGGAAACAGTTCAGGCGAGAGATGGGCAGCAAAGTCGAGCTCTCCGGAGTACGCGACAACCCTCTGCCGGATACCCTGCGCGTTCGAGTGGATGATCCAAAATCCACCGGAAGCGTTGCAAGCAGTATCACCCGCATGAACAAAGTCGATGAAGTTAACGAGGGTCGCAAGGAAGTCGATCAGGTGCTTAGATTCGCCAACATCATCAAAATGATTGGTGGAGCCACGGCCGGGCTACTGTTCCTCGTCACGGCTTTTATCATAAGTAATACTATTCGAATGACCGTATATACCCGGCGGCGCGAGATCAGGGTGATGCAGCTCGTCGGTGCGACAAACTGGTTTATCCGCATGCCGTTCATCTTCGAGGGTGCCGTTCTCGGTGCGCTGGGCGGGGGCATCGCGTGTGGAATCGTCTTCGGCGGCGCATACTATGCCACGCAAACGGTATCGCAGATGATGCCGTTAATGCGCGAATTCTCCAACAGCGTCGATCCAGTGCAGTTCTTCGGCGGATTGGCGGCACTCGGCTGCTTCCTTGGCATGATGAGCAGCCTGATATCGGTTCGCCGATTCCTAAAATCTTAAGTTTTATCGAAGGCCGATACACGGCCTCTCCACGATTTCCAGGGGGACTTGGGTGCATCTATCCAAAAGACTAATATTCGTGTTCTTCCTCATAAGCACTCTCGCTGTATTGTCTATTCCACCATCAGCCCAAGCCAGGAAAGCAAAGCAGACAAAGCAGCAACTTATGCATCGACTTGCAGATGTCAATCGGCAACTTAGCGATGTACAGAGTAAACTCGCCCATACCAAGCGAATGCAGAGAAGCGCATATTCCCAACTGATGGCTTCCGAACACCGCCTCGAAGCAGCTCGAAACAATCTGATGGATGCTCAGTCGCAACTGCGCACCACCAGAGGAAAACTCGTTGTAACGCGAACAGAACTCCACAAGGTCGAGACCCGACTGGGCAAACGCAACAATTTGTTGTCAGAGCGCCTGTCGGATACCTACAAGCATGGCAACGTGGGGTATGTAAACGTCCTGCTTGGCGCAACCGACTTCTGGGACCTGCTGAACCGCGGGCACATGATACGGGAAGTGCTGAACAGTGACGTGCAGCTCATCGGCGATATAAAACAGGACAAGCACACAGTTGAAACGCATAAGGCCGTTCTTGAAGTGCAGGAACGAAAACGCTCCGACTTGGAACGGCAGCAGGCCGTGCTCACCCAGGTGGCGCACAACCAGGCTGCAGAACGAGGCCAGATACTAAAACAGATATCAAGGGAACGATCTCAGTATGAGAATATGCTGGCCGAATTGGAACAGAACTCCCGGCAGATAGCAACGATGATCCGTGCCATGCAGCGCACTCCACGAGGGCACAAGCGATATACTCAGGTATGGCATGGACGATTCATGGCACCAGTCAGCGGATATAGAATAACAGACAGATTTGGCATGCGGTATCACCCGATACTGCATACATACCGGATGCACACAGGAGTTGATCTAGCCTGTCCAACCGGAACTACCATACACGCGGCGGCATCCGGCGAAATAATCTTCGCGGGGTGGCTAGGAGCTTATGGAAATGCTATAATTATAGATCACGGAGGCGGAATGAACACCGTCTACGGGCACTGCTCCCGATTGTTAGTGCGAGTGGGCGCAGTTGTGAAACAGGGACAATCCATAGGACGCGTGGGAAGTACAGGATGGAGCACAGGCCCCCACTGTCACTTCGAAGTCCGAAGAAATGGTACGCCCATCCGGCCAATGTAAGTGGCAGTATCGATCTTACAGCCAAACTTGGGTTTTGCCCAAGAATATATTAGTGAGGATAATTCAAATTGCAAATAAGAACTAAGACCTTAAGAAGCTCACTGCTGGTCACAGTTCTCACCGTCGCTGCATTCGGCGCTGGTGCACATCTACACTCGTGGGAGCGAACATCCGTGTCGTTGCCGGACAATGTCGGGGTCAACTCCGTACAGGCGAGCTCTCTACTTAAGCTCATGCCTGAGTGTACAGCCGTATCGCCGAGCCAGACATCGGAGCCCAGCGCAAATCGAAGGCTGCTGAATAGCGTCTTTGCGTTACTGAAGACTCAGTACGTCGAGCCGATCACCGCAGATCGTGAGACAGAGATGGCTCACGGCGCCGTGCGGGGCATGATGAACTCTCTCGCCGATCCGGACAGCCGATTTCTGGACAACAAGGCGCGAAGGCTGATTGATGACGCTGCAAATGGAAGACTGCACGGAATCGGTGCCGTACTCGCCCTGAAGAAGGAAAAGGTCGGCGCACTAGACGTTACTAAACTGGTCGTCATCACACCAATGACCGGGAGCCCTGCAGATAAGGCCGGATTGAAGCCCGGCGATTCCATAACCGAACTGAACGGAAAATGGATTATCACCTATGACCCGTTCCGCGAGGACAGTTTCACAAAGCTTGAAAAAGCTGTGCGCAACAAGGATGTCAGCGAATTCGACTATCAGAAAGCTTTCGAGAAGATTGCCAAAAAGCTGAAAGACGGCATGACCATATCCGAAGCGCTGGATCTGCTTACAGTTAAAGATTCCGGTGAACTCAGCATGAAGGTGGAGAGAGCGGGAGCAAGTGCGCCTGTACAAATCAGCGCGAGCTGTCGGCCCACCTCGATAGATGGTGTAGATCTGCGCATGCTCGATCGAAAAATCGCGTATATCCGTATCTCGCAGTTCAACAAGCGATCAGCCCAAGAGTTCGCATCTCAACTGAGCAAAGCTCAATCGAATCATGCAAAGGCAGTTATACTTGACCTCCGCAACGATCCAGGGGGTCTAATCAACTCTGCAAGCGCTGTTATGAGCAGACTCACCGGGGGAGGCGTTGTAGGCGCCATCCAGGAGAAGAAAAGCGTTCACAAGATCACTACGCCCAACATGAAGAGATTGAATCTTCCGATGGTTGTACTGGTCAACGGCGGCACTGCCAGCGTATCAGAACTGGTTGCCGGAACCCTTCATGACAGGGGTGTAGCTACAATCGTTGGGACGAAGACCTTTGGGGATGGCCTCACGCAGACTCCCCTGCTCCTCAAAGACGGCACAATGGCCGTGCTTACAACCGGAAAGATGCTGACTGCAAAAGGTCATGCTTTCGAAGGCAAGGGCATTATGCCTGACAAGACAATCTATACTCGCCCTGGCGCTGACGACCTTCAGCTTTCAGCGGCGAAGAATATCCTGCTTAAAAAGCTTGGAAAGGCTTAATATCATATGAAACGAACACATCTGCTATTGATTTTCGTACTGCTGGTCTCATCGTTCCTGACCGGCTTCACGTACAGTGATTTGCAGGCCGGCACCGGTATCAGGGGAATGGTGGCATCTGTAAGCACTCTACCTGCAAGGCTCACGTCGGCAATTTCCACTGCCGTTGAGGATACAAATGCCAAACTGCACCCTGTTGACACCTACGGGGCGGTCTATTCGTATCTTAATGCCAACTACTACGGAAAGAAGCCGGAATCGACTGAGCTGACATACGCCGCCATTAGAGGCATGCTGGCATCGCTTGGCGATAGATACACCCGGTTCATGGACCCCACAGAGTACAAGAGCATGCAACAGGAGACCAGGGGCGACTTTGAGGGCATCGGCGCAGAACTGGATGTCAAATCCGGCCGCATCATCATCAAGAAGCCGATCAAGAACAGCCCGGCAATCCGAGCAGGCCTGAAACCCGGAGACGTGATCCTCAAGATCGATGATCACCTGGTTCAGGGCGCCGATATCGAGAGCGTCGTGAAGCGCATCCGTGGCGAGCGCGGCACAAAGGTCAAACTCACCATAATGAGGGAAGGCACTCCCACACCGTTGGTGTTCGAGATAACGAGGGATATCATTCCGCTGACAATAGTCGAGTGGAAGATGGCGGACGAATCAAATAAAATCGGTTACATTGCACTTCACCAATTTAACGAGAAGAGCGACGAGCAGATAGAGGAAGCATTGAGCGATCTGGAAGGCCAGGGCATGAAGGCTCTGGTACTTGACCTTCGCAACAACCCCGGCGGCCTGCTCGACGTATGCGTAGATATCGCCAGCCGTTTCATCGACAAAGGCGACGTCGTAATAATCAAAAACAAGGGCGGCCAACAGAATGCACTCACCGTAGAGCCGTGGAAGCAGAATCATCCGCGGTATCCGTTGACTGTACTGGTGAATGGGTCCAGTGCAAGCGCATCCGAGATTCTCTCCGGAGCTATCCAGGATCATAAGGCCGGCACTATAATCGGCACAGACAGCTTCGGCAAGGGACTCGTACAAACCATCCTCAATCTTGAAGATGGTTCAGCCGTCGCCATAACAACCGCAAAATATCTGACGCCTAACGGTCATGATGTTAATAAGACGAAGATTCACCCTGACATCGTTATTGAGCCAACCGATGAAGACCAGAAGAATGAGAACGACGTTCAATTAAAGCGCGCTATCAAAGTACTGAACGATCAACTCGGGAATCGTCAGGCCAAATCGAGTGACATACAAGGCAAGGGTTAGATATGGCAGCACGCAGGAATAACCGACGAGGCGCAGGAAGAGGATTTTTGCGCCTTCTTGGTTACATCACAGGAATACTGCTGTTCGGTATAGTAGTATTCCTGTTTACATCCTGCAGACCTGCACCTAAAACCAGTTATGTGCGGCAGGATCACCCTCAAGCGGTTCTGCCGCGCAGCGAAGCACCGTCTCAACATGAGAGACATCGCGACTCCGAACAGGCGCAAACTACCGATACCCCACCCGTCCAGCAGGTTGAGACTCGGGCGGCATCGCCTGCACCCGAGACACCTGCAGAGGAGCCAACGGTCACGGAAGAGCAGACCGAAAACATGCGGCCAGCCCTTCCACACAACACGGAACGTCCGGATGTTGCGGTGCTGCAGCATGAGACCGCACGCGGCAACAAAGGCAGCCGAAAGATCGCCATCACCTTTGATGCAGGCGCAGATTCAAGGCCCACTGCGGTGATTCTTAACGCTCTGGCGAAGCATAATATCCACGCCACATTCTTCCTCACCGGCAAGTTCATCGAGAAGAATCCATCGCTAACCCGACGAATTGCCGCCGAAGGACATGAAATAGGGAACCATACGTATTCCCACAAGCGTTTAACCAGCCTGACAGATGGGGAAATAGAAGTAGAGGTGGATAAAGTCGAGCAGCAAGTGCTAAGGCTCACAGGAAGAAGTACAAAACCGCTACTGAGAGTACCGTATGGTGCGCGTGATTCCCATGTGCTTTCGGTGCTGGCATCGATGGGATACACCTCGGTATACTGGGATATCGATTCCTGGGATAGCGTCAAGGCAGGAATCACGTCAGAAGAAATCGGCAATCGTGTGCTCGGCAAGATACGAAACGGCTCAATCGTTCTCATGCACTGCGGCAGTATGGCAACTGCAGATGAACTGGATCCGCTCCTTCAGCAACTTCAGTCTGAAGGCTATCAACCGGTCACCGTAAGCGCGCTTCTGAACGATTAATATAATCAGCATAACCTAACATACCTCATCAACTTTCACTTACAACAAGTCAAACAGCGATAGTTTGAGGCTGGACGCAGGAGGATTCTTCATGAACGACCAGGTTCCTAATCGCTTCGGCAATCGGATTTGGACAGAACGAGCGGTATTCGCGACCGTAATCGCCGGCATCGGCATATGGATGGGCGTATCACAGCTCACAAAGGTTCCGCACGCTGTTCTTGTCAACGGAAAACCACTAGTCAACGTAGAATCACTCGGGGCCGCCAAGCGACTTCTGAACGATGCACGCCGCCTGAATGTCGGAAATGTGCCCGGCGACAGGGTTCGATTTCACCAGAACGTAACTATCCGACCGGTTGGTAAGGATGCGGAAATCACCGATATGGCAGAGGCCGGACGCAAACTCGGCGAAGCCACTACCGTTGAAGCTGAGGCTTATGCAATAGTCATAGATCGCACACCTATAGTCGCACTTGCGGATAGGAGCGACTCTGAACAGGCTCTGAAGCTTGTCAAGGAGAATTACGAGCGAAAACTTGGAGGACACTCCGCCGTATCGACATTCAAAGAGGATACACATATCGACAAACGCTATGTGTCTGCGGATAAGCTTTGTGAATCAACAAGTGATGCCGTGCGAATCCTGACGTCCGCGCCGAATGGGCCGACCATGCATACTGTAAAACTGGGAGACAGGGCAGCAAAGCTGGCAATTCAATACAAGGTTCCACTAGCCGATATGAAGAGGATGAACCCTCAGGCGGACCTTGATCATCTCCATGAGGGCGATCAACTAATTATGCAAGTGGCAAAGGCACCACTCACCGTAATCAGCAAAATCCAGTCGTCAGAGTTGAGGAATATAACACCGCCATCCGGCTTAGGCAGATATGGCACCATCAAGAGTGGCCGTCGACAGGCCAATATTGTCGCGATTTACGAGAACGGCGAAAAGGTAAGCGAAGAAATTATAAGTCAGGTCACCACTTGGGACAGGCCAAAAACCCAGCCGGATCAGTATGATGGCCAATCAGACTACAGCGATGGCTCCAGACGATCTAAACGGCACTGGCGCCACTACCGCTCGCAACAGCAATAGCCTCGCGCAGGTCCAGCGAATCGGTGTAAAGCGCCTTCCCAGCGATCACTCCTTCGATGCCAAGATGCTCGAGCTTCTTCAGGTTGTATATATCGTCGATGTTAGTTACGCCACCGGAAGCGATTACAGGGATACTGACCGCGCGAGCCATTCGCTCCATAGCCACGAGGTTCACGCCGGAGAGCATGCCGTCGGTGCTGATATCCGTGTGAATGATTCGCCGGGCTCCGAGGGCTTCCATCTCTATCGCAAAATCGATTGCCTTTTTGTCGATGGTATTCTGCCAGCCATTGATCGATACCAGACCATCTCTCGCATCCAGACCCAGAATCACGTGATCCCCGAACGCATCGAACATCGCCTGCGCGAGGTTCTTGTCGAGGGCTGCTGATGTGCCGATGATAACCCTGTCGACCCCTAAATCCAGCATCTGTCCGGCAGTCTCCAGATCTCTGATACCGCCGCCAAGCTGCACGGGGATATCCAGCGCCTTGACTATGCGCCCAACGACGGCTGTGTTCTGTGGCCGCCCTGTCTTAGCCCCGTCCAGATCGACCACGTGGAGCCGCTCAGCCCCGAAGGATGCCCAATGAACCGCCATATCGACCGGATCATCGGCAAAGACCGTCTCCTGGCTGAAATCGCCCTGGAGCAGCCTGACACATTTACCGCCACGTATATCGATTGCTGGAATTATCTGCACAATCTACACCTTCCAATCGCCAAATTTTTTGAGCATCGCCAGTCCAACCGTTCCGCTCTTTTCCGGGTGGAACTGAACGCCGAACATGTTGTCTTTCCAGATCGCTGAGCAGAACTCTATGCCGTGATGAGTCGTTGTAGCGATCACGGCGGGATCGTTCGGCACCGCGTAGAACGAGTGGACGAAATATACCATGCCGCCGTCGGGAAAACCGGTGAGTGGCGGCGCGGGTGATTTCACATCGAGTGCGTTCCAGCCCATGTGCGGAACCTTGAGCGCACTGGTCTCGGGCGTGCGGTCGTCAGCCTGAAAGAACTGAACGACTCTGCCCGGTACGAGATCCAGCCCGGGAGTGAGGCCGAACTCGTCGCTCTCCGTGAAGAGAAGCTGAAACCCAAGGCAGATACCGAGGAACGGCTTCCCTGATTTCACGGCATAGCGCACGGACTCGATCATGCCGGAGGCCGTCAGGTTCTCCATGGCGGCGGCAAATGCGCCTACGCCGGGCAGAACTATATGATCGGCCTTCGCCAAAGCATCTGGATCGCTGGTTATAAAGGCATCATGGCCCACCGCGTGAAACGCCTTTTCGACGCTCCGCAGGTTGCCCATACCATAATCTACAATTGCTATCATAATTACAAAACCTTACCAGTGCAAACTCGTATATCAATATTATACCAATAAAATTGATACCGGGTCTATATAATCTAGAGCATACCTTTCGTTGAAGGAACGCCTTTCACCCTGTCGCTGATGCGGGTAGCTGCCTCGAGTGCCTTTGCAAAGGACTTGAAAACCCCCTCAGCGATGTGATGAGGGTCGTCACCGGCAAGCTTGCGGATGTGCAAAGTCATCCCTGCATTACGTGCCAGGCCCTCGAAGAACTCCGATATCAGCACAGTGTCCATAGCGCCGATCTTCTCCTGCACGATATCGGCATCGTAGCACAGCATCCCGCGCCCGCTGAAATCTATAGCGGTCAGCACAAGCGTCTCGTCCATAGGCACGATCGCCGAGCCGTATCGAACCAGCCCGATCTTATCACCGAGAGCCTTGTCGAGAACCTTGCCGATCACTATGCCCACATCCTCGACGGTGTGATGCGGATCGACTTCAAGATCACCCTTTGCATCGATCTCCATATCAAAAAGCGCGTGCTTGGCAAACGCATTCAGCATGTGATCGAAAAATCCGATTCCCGTACTGATCTTCGCTTCCCCCGAGCCATCTAGGTCGATGCTCACGCGAATCTGTGTTTCTTTGGTTATTCGTTCTACCTCTGCTATTCGTCCAGGCATAACGCGCCTCCCATACATCGGTTAATCGCCACAAGCGCAGCGTTCACATTGTCGGCAACGAGGTCTACCCGCTGCTCGATAAAAATCTCTTTCAGCCCAGGATTCTGCATGCCGCTCAGCACAGCGCATGACAGCATGCCGCTCCTGATTTCATTGTACCGTCGGGCAGTCAGCATATCATCCGGTGTGTCGCCGAAATACATCGGCGCACGGGCATCCAGCCTGTCCACCGCCAGAGCCAGTATCCTGGGGTCGGGTTTCAGGTATCCATCATCTTCTGTAATAATAGCATATTCACGAAAGATATGGGACCAGTTCAGCAATTCAAGGCCAACGCTTGTCTCACCTGCGGTTCGCCCGGTAGCTATTCCGAGTTTCAGGGCACCCGGCAACAACCTCTGATCCAGAATTGGTACATCGCTATGTGCCAGCCCGCGACCGGTCACGTATTCAGCATCAAATCCGTACATCGCCCGGCATAGATCGCCGGCGTAAGACTCTTTGAACACCCGCACAAGCCGCGCTCGATCCCATTGGGATTCGAGGTGACTCCACTCATCCATTGTGCATCTCTCACGGACAGCAGCAACGGCCGAGTCCAACCGCCCTCCCCGCTGTGCAAGTTCGGCTGCGAATTCTTTTACAGTCGGATTAAAATTCCTGAGCAACTCACCGTCGACTGTGTCATGAACGGCGCTTTTGAACAGGTAGAGCAACTGCCAGGCAGCCGAGACATCCCAATCGTTGTTGAATCCACCAGCGAGCTTGACGGCGTCGACATCCGCAGGAGCGACCATCCCTCTACAATTCGTCCATCCGAGCGAGCTGAAATACATCTCGGCGGCAACGCCATGGACCAACTGTATGGATTCCGAGACATCGACCAGCACGCCATCGAAATCGAATATCAGACTGTCAATATTCGCCACTCGATCCACCGAGCGCCGAAGAAGCATAGCATCTCCGTAGGCCGTGGTCATAGTTATGTAATCGTTATTATCTGCCAACAAAGGGTATATCCAATATCAAAAGTTCAAGAAAGCCGTGTGATCCTATACATAGCCCAACAGTATCTAGTCATTGCCTTCTACACGAACCCGAACGGCATTCGCATGGGCATCGAGCCCTTCGGCACCAGCCAGTTCGATCGCTGCGGCGGAATCGGCGAGAAGGCTTTCTCTCGAGTACAACAGCACGCTCGATTTCTTGATAAAATCGTCAACATTGAGCGGCGACGAGAAACGCGCGGTGCCGCTTGTAGGCAGTGTGTGGTTCGGACCGGCGACATAATCCCCTATCGGCTCGGTGGAATACCCGCCGAGGAATATCGCACCGGCATTCTTGATGGAGCCGAGCATCATCATGGGATCAGCGACCGCCAATTCCAGATGTTCAGGGGCTGCCCTGTTGGATAGATCGACTGCGGCTCCGATGGTCTCAGCGATTATGATCGCGCCATTGTCGTCCAGACTCTTCCGTGCGATGTCCTGGCGGCTGAGCTTCACGATCTGCGATTCAACCTCCGCGCTCACCTTTTGTGCGAGCTCAGCGGATGTGGTGATCAAAATCGAGCGGGCGTCGGAATCGTGCTCTGCCTGAGACAGGAGGTCAGCGGCAACGAACCGAGGGTTCGCCGTTTCATCTGCGATGATCAGCACCTCGCTCGGACCCGCAAGCATGTCTATGCCCACGTTGCCGAATACAAAGCGCTTGGCCATTGTGACATAAACGCTCCCCGGCCCGACTATCTTGTCAACGCGCGGGACGGTCGATGTTCCGTAGGCCAGTGCCGCCACGCCGTGTGCGCCACCGATTTTGAATATCTTATCTACGCCCGCTTCCACGGCGGCCACGATCATCGCCGGATGCAGGGATCCGTCATTTCGCGGAGGAGTGCACAGGTAGACTTCCTTCACGCCTGCCACCTTCGCCGGAACTGCGCCCATCAGCACGGAACTCGGCAGCGGCGCCTTGAACCCCGGAGCCATGACCCCCACCCGTTCGAGCGGGCGCACGATCTGTCCCAGAACTTTCCCTGGGGTCTCCGTGTCGATCCACGACGTTCGAAGCTGCTTCGCATGGAAGCGCTGGATATTATCTTTAGCTGTCCGTATGGCGGCCAGAAGCTCATCCGACACAAGGGAATACGCCTGCGCTATTGCGCCATCCGGGAGCAGGAGTGAATCTGCATCAGGCCAATCGAACTTGCGAACGTATTCCAAAACAGCTGCATCGCCGCGATCTCGAACATCGGCAAGGATGGCCCTCACCGAGCCCTCTACAACAGGATTATCCTGCAGCAATGGCTTATCGAGAAAACGAGCGGTTTCTTCATGTTTTGTGCTTTTAAAATTTAGTATACGCATGGCAAAATTATACCAGACGTTACCGCAAAGTAGCAAGTTTATCGAACCAGCGCCTGCGATTCAGGTGAATCAGGAGAGTTCTTTCGACATCTCCCAGAAACAGCGCGAAACAGTTGCGCCCGCGGTTTTCCAGTAAAAGTAAAGAGGACCTACTGCGGAGATATGGCATACTTCATAACCCCTCGACTGCATATCCGCGAGGCATCTCATGAAAAGCGCACCGCCGATCCCTGAGCCTCGTGCAGACAGAGAAGTCCCCATGGGGCCGAAATACGCAGGCCGGTTTGCATCATAGGCGGCGAACCCCAGCACATGCCCATCCCGCACGTCGATGAACACAGCGGCAGGCTCCACGGCAGATGCTGCGCGCACCTCTTTTTGCCAGTTTTCCGGCCAACCATACGACTGCATACTTGACAGGACTTCCGGCATTTCGGCTGTCGTCACACGGCGAACGGTGATGTCCTGGCCCAAAATGCGGTTCTCTGCTACTGGGTCTATAAAATCGTGGTTGACCAGGGGCACATCCATGTTGTAGTACATATTCTGATACTTAAACCCTCGGCGCTGAAGGAATGCAACGCCGGGGGTATACGCCTGAGGATCAATGCCAGGGTTTATGTAATATGGGGCGCTGCATCCTACAAGCAAGCGATTTACTTCGCATGCCCTCAATCGGACCTCGACGTGCTCCAACAGCGTGGTACATATCCCTTGACCTCGGAACTCGGGGGCTGTACAAAATGTCTTGATATGACCTACGAGTCCGTTTTTAGTTTGGCGGCACAGACAGTCCATCAAGGAGACAGGGCTGCCATTTTCCATCATGACGAGCGCTAATTCCGGGTCGAAGGCTGGATCGTCAAGAATTTGGCGATCAAAGCAATCGAGCGGAAGCCTGTCACACGCTGCAATCGATCTTGTGTAGAGTTGCCATACAGCCTCAATGTTATCCCGAGTGATCGGTTCGATATTCACTTTTCACACTCTCACTTTTCGTGCTGGTACTTTGCCAGGATTTCAGAGACCTGATCGGCGGTCATTCGTCCATAGACCTTATCGCCGACTATCATGATCGGTGCTAGTCCACAGGCGCCGATGCACCGGGTCTGCGTTAGTGTAAACAAGCCATCGTCTGTCGTCTCGCCGTCTTCTATTTGGAGCACTTTCTTGACTGTGTCCAGGATCGCAGTCGCGCCCTTCACATAACACGCCGTGCCCATGCATACCGACACGACGTATTTTCCCCTCGGAGTAAGCGTGAAGTACGAATAGAACGTCGCGACGCCGGAGACGTACGCTTCCGGCACCTGCAGTTCCTGGGCGACATGGCCCATGACGTCCGGCGACAGATATCCGAAGAGTTCCTGCGCCTTGTGGAGCGCCGCGATCAGGCCTCCCTGAGGGTTCACCGGGTCCGGATGCTGCTCAATATACTCCGAAAGCTCTTTCAACTTCGCCGATTTATCGTTACATGTAATACAGGAGTCCATATTCTCTCTCCTCGCTCCAGCCTTCTCCTGCGGAAGAAGGGATAATTTCAAAGGCCCCTATGGGTGGACGTTCTCTCGCCATATGCCCTTAGGCTCTCTTTCTACATAAGTGGCATGCAGCAGATGATGCGCCTTCTCGGATAATGGCTCACCAAGGTATTCCTTGTACAAGCGCTGAACCCACGGATTCTCATATGATCGCCGAATGGTCTTGTCACGATCTTCGGCACGAAGAGCGGCCGCACGAGCCTTAAGCAGATCCTCATCGAGGGGAAGAGATCCTGTTGTGCGAGCGTACGGTTGACCGCCGCCTCCGATGCATCCGCCTGGACAGCCCATGATCTCTATGAAGTGGCATTCCTCGTCACCCGATTTCACCGCGCGAAGGAGTTTGTGGGCGTTCTTCAACCCGTGCGCCACCGCGAACTTGAAGTCGGTGCCGCCGATATTGATGGTTGCACGCTTGATCCCCTTCAATGTCCGCAGCTCGTCGAACTCGATATCGAGGAGCGTCTCACCCGTGATGAAGTAGTACACCGACCTGAGCACAGACTCCGCGAGGCCGCCGGTCCATCCGAAGATCGAGCCGCCGCCTGTAGAGTATCCGAGCGGATCGTCGAACTCTTCGTCGGGCTGGTTCATGAAATCGATCCCATTGTTCTTTATCAGCCAGATAAGCTCTCGTGTCGTCATCACGGCATCGACAACCGGCACACCATCCAGCCAGTATTGTGGACGGGCGGCCTCGAACTTCTTCGCGGTGCAGCACATAGCCCCGACACTGTAGATCTTCGATTGGTCGATGCCCTGCTTTTCAGCATAGTAAGTTTTCGCCAGCGTGCCGAGGATGCTCATCGGCGATTTGGTACTAGAGATATTCGGCAGGAACTCCGGGTAGAAGTGCTCGGCGAACTTCATCCATGCGGATGAGCACGACGTGATCAGAGGGAGCGGCCCCCCGTTCTTCACGCGCTCGACGAACTCCATCCCCTCTTCCATGATGTTCACATCGGCACCGACCTCCGTGTCGAAGACGGCGTCGAATCCGATCTTGCGCAGCGCGGCGACCGTCTTGCCCTGCATGGGTTTCCCTGGCTTGATGCCGAAGCCTTCGCCGATTGCCGCTCGAACCGACGGCGCAAACTGAACGACAACGTGCTTTTCAGGATCTGCCAGCGCTGCCAGTATATCCTGAACCGATTCCTTCTCCAGGAAGGCTGCGGTGGGACATACATTGATGCATTGCCCGCATGTTGTGCAGATGCTCTCAGCAAACGGAAGATCGTATGCGGGAGTTACCACCGTCCGAAACCCTCTATGGGAGTAACCGAGACAGTGCACACCCTGGATCTCACCGCAGATTCGGACGCACCGATGGCACATGATGCACTTCTCGGGGTCGCGGATGACCGATGTGGACGAGAGGTCGAGTTCGTGCCGTTTGCGCGCGCCCTTGTATAAGCGATCCCTCACACCGGTGATGTACGCCAGGTCCTGAAGCTCGCAGTTCCCGTCGCGCTCGCACGTCTGACAGTCCATCGGATGGTTATCGAGCAGAAGCTCCACGATGTCCCTGCGAATCTCCCGAATCTCAGGAGTCATGGTCCTGACCACCATCTTATCAGCCGCCGGGTAGGAGCACGAGGCAACGAGATTTCGCATCCCCTCGACCTCCACCACGCAGACCCTGCATGCGCCCTCGATGCTGAGCTTCGGATGGTAGCAGAGCCTCGGAACCTTTATGCCGATTTTCTCTGCGGCGTTCATAATGGAGGTGCCCTCGGGGACACTCAGTTCCGTTCCGTCTATCGTTAAATTAATCATGCGGATTTCTTCCATACTACCGCCTTTCGCCAAAATCCAGATTTATCTATTCCTCATGACACGCCGATTTGCACGTATATGTATCAGAACATGCACTATCCCATAACATATAACCAGAATTATTATGATAATTGCTGTCCGTCGACAGAATTGACTGATAACATATGCCCACAGTGCTACAGAGAAACTTCCAATTACAGACATGACCGTTTTTCTATATCTCGACAAACTGTTATCATATGTTACTTTGCGATAAGCTATAAGGCAGGCAGCAGATAACAAGGCCAGTACACAGCTCCATATGATTATCTTATCCCGTAAATCAAAAACGTATAGAAAATCACCAACAGCACTAAACATAAGGCATGCCAGTAATACTGCGACACAAGACACACATATTTGTGCCATTCTGAATGCACCTCCAAGGCTTCATTTCAAATATAAAGCGTGATTAACCTTCCTTTTGCCATGCTGATATGTTTTGTGCTAAAGCAGGCGAATTGGACAGCTATCACTTCTTGTAAATTGCACCGAAACGGCACTTCTCCATGCACTGGCCGCAGCGGATACAACGACTCTGATCGATCTCATGGACCCTCTTCGGCTCACCGCTGATGCAGCTTACCGGGCAGACCCGCGCACACAGCGTGCACCCGACGCACTTCGCCGGATCGATGTTGTACCTTAGCAGGGCAGCACATGCACCGGCCGGACAGCGTTTCTCCTTGATGTGGGCTTCGTACTCAGACCGGAAATGCCGCAGGGTACTGAGTACCGGATTCGGCGCCGACTGTCCGAGCCCGCACAGTGACGAGCGTTGGATGGTATGGCCGAGCCGTTCAAGCTTCCAGAGATCGTCCATCTCGCCTTCCCCGGATGTGATGCGGGTCAGGATTTCGAGCAAACGATTGGTTCCTTCGCGGCACGGCGTACACTTGCCGCACGATTCATCCTGCATGAATCGGATGAAAAACTTGGCGACGTCCACCATGCACGTGTCTTCATCCATGACTATGAGGCCGCCGGAACCCATTATGGAGCCCGCGGCCTTCAGCGATTCGTAATCAACGGGAAGATCGAGGTAGATTGGAGGGAGGCATCCGCCCGATGGTCCGCCGGTCTGGGCTGCTTTGAACTGTTTGTCATACTTTATGCCACCGCCGATATCGAAGATGATCTCCCGGAGAGTGGTGCCCATAGGGACTTCCACAAGCCCTGTATTCTTTATCTTGCCGGCCAGAGCAAAGACCTTTGTGCCCTTGCTTCCCTCGGTCCCGATTTTGGAGAACCATTCCGGGCCGTTCATGAGAATGGCAGGGACGTTCGCCCAGGTTTCAACATTGTTGATGAGCGTGGGCTTCTCCCAAAATCCACTTATCGATGGGAACGGAGGCCTCGGCCTCGGCATGCCACGACGCCCCTCCATCGAATTGATGAGGGCTGTCTCTTCACCGCAGACGTACGCTCCCGCACCGAGCTTTATGTCGATGTGGAAATTGAACCCGGTGCCGAGGATATTGTCACCGAGCAGATTGTACTTCTCCGCCTGCTCGATAGCCTGTCGAAGCCGCTTCACCGCGAGCGGATACTCCGCCCGAATATATATGTATCCCTGGCTCGCACCGATGGCGTATGCACCGATGGCCATCCCTTCGAGGATGCTGTGCGGGTCGCCCTCGATCGCGGTCCTGTCCATGAACGCGCCGGGATCACCTTCATCAGCGTTGCAGACCACGTATTTGGGATCGCCGTCCGCTTCGGCGGTCAGTTTCCATTTGACGCCGGTCGGAAAGCCTGCGCCGCCTCTGCCCCTGAGACCGGATGCCGTGACAGTATCTATCACATCGGCGGGCGCCATGTTCTCAAGCATGTGAGCGAGAGCCTCGTAGCCCTTGACCTCCAGGTAGTCCTCGATGGATTCAGGATCGATTATTCCGGTGTTTCTGAGCGTGATCCGCAGCTGCTTGCCGAAGAAATCCGCGTCGCCCAGAACCCGGATTCGCGACCTGTCGACGCCTTCTTCGCTTACCAGCCGATCTACAGGTTTTCCATCCTTCAGATGGCTCTTCACTATCTCTTCGATATCCGTTGGATCAACCCGCGCGTAGACTACTTCATCAGGGTAGATCAGGAGCATCGGACATTTACTGCACATCCCGAAGTAGACCGCCTCGACGATTTTCACCGTGTCCGCAAGTCCCTGCCTCTCGATTTGACGTGTAAGCTCGGGCTCGAGGGATTTGGCCCCCGGAGTGCTGCATGCGGTGCCCCCGCAGATCAAAACGTGTTTTTGTATGTCAGCCATAAGTAGCTATACCTCTATGTAAGAGTCCACTCGGCGATAACTTCGCCGTTCTGTACGTGTTGCTGGATTATTCGACGCGCCTTTTCCTCATCGATGCGATAGTAAAGCGTTGGCGCCTCACCATCACGAAGAACCTGCACCAGCGGTTCCAGATCGCATCTGCCGGAGCAGCCGGTCTCTGTGACGATTGCACCCTTGATGTTTCGAGCTTTGACCTCCGCATCGAGTGCCTGCACGACTTCCCGTGCGCCCGCCGAAACGCCGCACGTGGCGGTGCCGACAATTATGCGCGTGGTGACATTGGATAAACGCTTTTGCTTTATCTCAGAGGCCTTCTTCTTTATCTGCCCCAACTCCTTGAGCGCACTTCCCAATTCGCAAACCTCCGATTGTGACTTTTAGTCGTTCTCACGATGTACTATTATACGAATCCTATGTAAATTCCCCCTTTGTTACTAAGTTTGTTTACCAATTGCCTGCAGAATTAATCCTTTTCGACTATAAACGCGCTCGCCCTAAATATTAACTTTACTTTTTACGCATGCAGATTTATAATTCACTCAGACATTTGACGCCAACTATAAGGGGGAAGAGATGGACGAAGATAAGAAGGGTCAACCCGAAGATCAGCAGAATTATCGCCTGCCTGGACAATCATTTGGGGATGAACAGGCGACTCCTCGGCCAGAACAACCTTCAGCACCACCGAAATTCATCCCGCAGACACCGCGAGGCCCGGCATCTGTACGACCTGACACGCCACATAGCGTTCAGAAAACCAGTGGTTTGGCGATCGCATCGCTGATACTGGCATTCCTATGCGCTCCGCTCGGTTTGATATTGGGAATAGTTGCGCTTGTCAAGATCAACAAAAACCGGGATACAGTGGCAGGATCAGGGTTGGCTATCTCGGGGATCGTGGTCGGCGGGTTGGGCGTATTCGTGATGATCATTATGTCGGCAATCCTGTTTCCCGTATTTGCGAAAGCCCGAGAGAAGGCACGCCAGACATCGTGCTGCTCGAACATGAAGCAACTGAGTATGTCCTTGCTGATGTATTCTCAGGATCATAACGATAAATTTCCTACAGGCGCTAACTGGAATCAGGCGATAAGGCCGTATATGCCTAAAAACAACTCGATACTTGCATGCCCAACTACCGGATGCCCTGACCCGGCTTACGCTTTATCTGCCAATGTATCAGGGAAGAAAGCTGCATCTTTCAAAGAACCTTTTCAAGCGGTTGCATTGTTTGAATGTGAACCGGGGGCAAATCGCGCAGGCGGACCGGAACTGCTTCCGATCGAGCCGAGGCACTCCGGCGGTGAGAATTACGCCTTCGTTGACGGTCACGTCAAATGGATACGGCGCGGCAGCACACCGCAATAGGATTAGTTGATCGAGTTGAGGGCGATCGGTGACGGTCGCCCTTTTCTTTAGCTATCGGCAAGGAGGAACCAGCATGGAAGAGAACAAACAGAATCAGCCCGAGCAACCCTCAGCGACAGACCCGGCACCGATGAGTTGCGACACGTCTCATGGCGTTCGGAAGACCGGCCGTTTGCCGGTTCTATCGCTGATATCGGAATTCCTATGTAAGCCACTGAAGGGTTCATGGGTGGCCATCATAATAGTAGCTGCGAGTGCATTGATAATTTTTCTCGCCACGACTCGGCAACCTATGGGGAGAGAAAAAGCTCGCCAGACTTCCTGCCAAAGCAATCTGAAACAGCAGGCACTCGCAATGTTGATGTACTGCGAGGACAACGATGGCCGCTTCCCTGACCTGCGTCATTGGAACGATGCCCTGCGACCTTACCTCAAGAGCCCAAGAATACTCATCTGCCCAAGTGCTGATGATAGAACCATGCCCTCATATGCGGCTAATGCCGGGTTGCAGTCAAGGGTGATGAAAAAGCTCAAATCGCCTGCGAACACAGTGATGCTTTTCGATTCCATGCCAGGCGCGAACAACTTTGGGGGACCGGACTCACCCGTGTATCGGCACAGCGAAGGATGCAATTTCGCGTTCGCGGACGGGCACGTCAAATGGATGCGGCGCGAAGCAGCCAGAGCACGCGGATGGAAGCCCTGACCGGCAACATACCTCATTCGTGACAAGGAGCTTTCGCATGGGCGAGAACAAACAGAATCAGCCCGAACAACCTTCAGCACCAGACCCGGCACCGATCAGTTGCGACACGTCTCATGGCGTCCGGAAGACCGGCCGTTTGCCGGTTGTATCGCTGATAATGGAAATCCTGTGCGCGACACTGAAGGGTTTATGCGTCGCAGCCATCATAATAGTGGCCGCAGGTGCATTGATAATTTTCCTCGACTCGATTCAGCACCATCACGGAAGAGCTAAAGCACGGCAGGCAGCCTGTGGATCGAACTTGAAAATGCAAGCCATCGCAATGTCGATGTACTGCGAGGATAATGATGGCCGCTTCCCTGGCGTGCGTCATTGGAACGATGCCCTGCGACCTTACCTCAAGAGCCCAAAAATACTCATCTGCCCAACTGCAAATGACCGCACACTGCCATCCTATGCGGCTAATGCCGGGTTGCAGTCAAGGATGATTCATAAGCTCGAAGCGCCTGCATATACGGTAATGCTTTTCGATTCCGCGCCAGGCAGAAACAACTTTGGCGGACCGGACTCACCCGTGTATCGGCACACAGAAGGATGCAATTTCGCTTTTGCGGACGGGCACGTCAAATGCCTGCGGCGCGAAGCGGCCAGAACACGCGGATGGAAGCCCTGACCGGCAACATACCTCATTCGTGGCAAGGAGCTTTCGCATGGACAAAAACAAACAGAATCAGCCCGAGCAACCTTCAACGCCAGACCCGGCACCGATCAGTTGTGACACGTCTCATGGCGTTCGGAAGACCGGCCGTTTGCCGGTTGTATCGCTGATAATGGAAATCCTGTGCGCGACACTGAAGGGTTTATGCGTCGCAGCCATCATAATAGTGGCCGCAGGTGCATTGATAATTTTCCTCGACTCGATTCAGCACCATCACGGAAGAGCTAAAGCACAGCAGGCAGCCTGCGCGTCAAACATGAAACAACAGGCACTCGCAATGTCGATGTACTGCGAGGACAACGACGGACTCTTCCCTGATCTGCATCATTGGAACGATGCCCTGAGACCTTACCTCAAGAGCCCCAAAATACTCATCTGCCCAAGCGATGATGCTAGAACCATGCCGTCGTATGCGGCTAATGCCGGGTTGCAGTCAAAGGTGACTAAAAAGCTCAAAGCGCCTGCGAACACAGTGATGCTTTTCGATTCCATGCCAGGCGCGAACAACTTTGGGGGACCGGACTCACCCGTGTATCGGCACAGCGAAGGATGCAATTTCGCGTTCGCGGACGGGCACGTCAAATGGGCGTCACAGGAGAAGGCCAGGACACTCGGATGGAAGCCTTGACCGGCAAGCGCCCATAAACCATGAGGGGGATCGGTGATGGTCACCCTTTTCTTTAGCTATCGTACAAGGAGAAGCCCGCATGCACGAGAACAAACAGAATCAGCCCGAACGACCTTCAACGCCACCGAAATTCATCCCTAAGACGCCGCGGGGTCCGGCATCGGTCAGTCACGACACGTCCCATAGCGTTCAGAGAACGAGCGGTTTGGCGGTTACATCGCTGATACTGGCAATCCTCGGTATAACGGCGCCCATCGCTCTTGTCCTGGGAATAGTCGCGCTTGTTAAGATCAACAGGAACCGCGATACACTGACAGGTTCAGGGCTAGCCATTGCCGGTATTGTGGTCAGTGGGTCAATAGCATTTGTGATGATCATTATCTATGCAGTTTTATTCCCTGTACTTGACCATGCCCGCGACAAAGCAGCCCAAGCATCCTGCCAGAGTAATCTCAAAATGCAGGCGCTCGCGATGCAGATGTACTGCCAGGATTACGATGGTCGCTTCCCTGACGTGCGACGATGGAACGATGCCATTGATCCATACATCAAGAGCCCAAAAATCCTCGTCTGCACAAGGGCTGATGATCGAACACTGCCGTCATATGCGGCTAATTTCCAAATACAGTCAAGGGTGATTCATAAGCTCAAAGCGCCTGCTGATACAATAATGCTTTTTGATTCCACGCCAGCCAGAAACAACTTTGGCGGGCCGAACGCACCAGAGTATCGACACAGCGACGGATGCAATTTCGCGTTTGCGGACGGACACACCAAATGGGTGTCACGGGAGAAGGCGAAGACCCTCAGCTGGTGGCCGGAGTAAACCAAGCAATCATAAACATGGAATCTGCCGCGCCCCGAAACAGTCTTATGGGTATGAGATCAATGGTCGAAACGGAGCGAAACAAATGCCGACAAAGAAAATCGAACTGCCCATAACCGGAATGTCGTGCGCGAGCTGCGCGGCTCGGCTCGAAAAAGGGCTGTCGAAGATCGAGGGCGTCGAGTCCGCGAACGTCAACTTCACGACCGAACGAGCCACTATCGGCTTTGACCCCGACAAGGCGAACGCCGTCCAATTCGTGCAGGCCGTACGCGAATTCGGCTATGACGTCGCCACGGAGCGCATCACGATCCCCGTGGAGGGCATGACGTGCGCCACATGCATCGGCAAGGTCGAGAAAGGTCTTGCTAAGCTCGATGGGGTGACAAATGCCGTCGCCAACTTTGCCACGGAGACGGTGACCGTCGAGTACATCCCCGGCACAGTCGACCGCGACGGCATCGTGCGCACCATCGAGCGGCTTGGGTACGTCGTTCCGCGGGAAGAGCCGTCAGGCGCACAGGCGGGGCTGGCGGTTGATCGGGAGAAGGCGTCGCGTGAGCGGCTCACCCGTGCACTGATGACGAAGACTATCGTGAGCGCCGTCATCGCCGTGCCGATACTCCTCGGCAGCTTCCATATCGTCCATTGGCTCAACAACCCCTGGCTGCTGTGGATTCTCGCGACCCCCATCCAGTTCTGGGCGGGTGCGCAGTTCTATACAGGCGCTGTCGCGGCAGCACGGCAAAAAACCACCGATATGAACACCCTGATAGCGGTTGGAAGCTCGGCGGCGTACTTCTACAGCGCGGCCCTGATTCTGTTCCCGGACTTCTTCATGCATGCGGCCAATGTTCACACGCCCATCCTCTACTTCGATACGTCGTCCGTCATCATCACGCTGATCCTGTTCGGACGGCTCCTCGAACTGCGCGCTCGCGGACGGACCTCCGAGGCCATACGACATCTGATCGGTCTGCAGGCGAAGACCGCTCGAGTGGTAATGGACAATCGTGAAGCCGACATTCCCGTCGAGGAGGTGCAGGTCGGCGACATCATAATCGTGCGTCCAGGAGAGAAGTTTCCGGTTGATGGCATTGTCGTCGATGGTCAATCGTCGGTCGATGAGTCGATGATCTCAGGCGAGCCGATCCCCGTCACGAAGCGGGCGGGTGATGGCGTCATCGGGGCGACGATCAACGGGACCGGCAGCGTCAGGTTCCGTGCGACAAGGGTTGGCAAGGATACCGCCCTCGCGCAGATCATCAAGCTGGTTGAGGAAGCGCAAGGTTCCAAGGCCCCTATCCAGCGTCTAGCCGATGTCATCGCAAGCTACTTCGTGCCGGCTGTCATCGGGATCGCGGTGATCACCTTCATAATCTGGTACATCTTCGGGCCGCAACCGGCGTTCACGAATGCCCTGCTCAACTTTGTCGCCGTGCTGATAATCGCCTGCCCGTGCGCCCTCGGCCTCGCGACGCCGACCGCCATCATGGTGGGGACCGGCAAGGGTGCGGAGAACGGCGTCCTGATCAAGAGCGGCGCCGCACTCGAGATCGCCCATAAGGTCGATACGGTCGTGCTGGACAAGACCGGCACGCTGACACTCGGCCGACCGACCGTGACCGACGTAGTTGCCGCCGATGGTTTTGACGAGACGGAACTCGTGCGGCTGGCTGCGTCGGCAGAACGTGTGTCGGAGCATCCGATCGGGGAGTCGATCGTGCGTTATGCGGATGAGCGTGGAATACAGACCGCCGTCCCATCCAATTTTGAAGCGGTGGTCGGGAGCGGGGTTCGCGCGAAGGTCGAGGGGCGCGCGGTGACGGTTGGAAAAATGTCGTTGATTGCGGATTCCCCTCACCCAGGCCCTCTCCCGAAGGGCGAGGGAACAGCCTCTCTTGCCGAGCAGGGGAAGACCGTTGTGTACGTTTCAGTCGAGGGTGCATCGGCGGGAGTGATCGCCATTGCGGACACGCTCAAGCCGCACTCGAAAGCGGCGGTCGACGATCTGCATCGCATGGGACTGACCGTCGTTATGATCACCGGCGACAACCGAAAAACGGCGGCCGCGATTGCGCGCGAGGCGGGAGTCGATGTGGTGATGGCGGAGGTGCTCCCTCAGCAGAAGGCCGATGAGATTCGCACGCTTCAGGGCGAAGGACGGACAGTCGCTATGGTTGGCGACGGCATCAACGATGCCCCGGCGCTCGCACAGGCGGATATAGGGATCGCAATCGGGACGGGCACCGACGTCGCGATGGAGACTGCGGACATCACGCTGATCAGCGGCGATCTGCGGGCGGTGGTGACGGCGATCGCACTCAGCAAGGCGACCATGCGCACGATTCGCCAGAACCTCTTCTGGGCGTTTTTCTACAATACGATCCTCATTCCGATTGCCGCCGGTGTGCTCTATCCCCTCTTCGCAATCCGCTTCGACCCGATGTGGGCCGCCGCCGCGATGGCGCTCAGCTCGGTCTCGGTGGTCAGCAACTCCCTCCGTTTGAAGAGCTTCAGACCTGCGACACGGGGATAATCTCCAAGGATTCACCCATGTTTCGCTTGCTTATGTCAGTTCAATACTGTAATATTAGTGCAGAAAATACTTGTCTCATGGAGAATATGCGCTATGGCGAAACTCAGAAAAGTTCTGAAACGGGTAGGGTTATGCGTTTTTATACCTGCTTTGGCATATATATTAACTTGTATTGTCGCCGATGCAATCTGGTTCAACCAAATCAACGCAGAGCTCGAAGCAATAAAATCAAAAGGGCAGCCAGTAGATCCTGACGATCTGATGAGAATGACTATTAGTTCTCGTGATAATGGGGCAATCGTATATCAGGAAATTTTTCGTGTAGTTGAGAAAACAACAACGCCAAATGATATAACTATTTTGACAAAGTTCGCTTCCGGTCACACGCAAAATAATCTTAAACTTTGCGACAGAACCGATGCAATTTTAAGCAGGGACAAACAAATCCTCGCTATGATCGAAAAAGCTGAGTCCAGACCTCAATGCAGTTTCCTTATAGGTCGACAAGATGGATACAGTCTACTACTTCCTAAGACGATAGAACTACGATACCCAATGCGCCTTTTATCGGCAAATGCGATTCAAGAGGCGCATAGGGGAAGAATGAATGAATCAGTTCTATCCATAAAACAGGCATTCAAGATGATAGAATCACTCAAGAGCGAACCGAGTGTTGTGGGTCAACTTGTCAGAGTGGCTCTATATGACTACGCATCAAAAGGACTCCATGAGAGCCTCCGTTTCGGGGATATCAGCGAAGCCCAAGCGAAAAGTTTGTTTGACATACTGGCGGACATGGACATTGAACGAGGCTTTGTTCGTGGATGCGAAGGAGACAGGGTGGCCATATTAGATATCATGTCTCAAATGAACGGTAAGTTGATACTGCTTATTTTGGTTAAAGATAACTTTTTATTATATAACAAACCGCCTAATTATTACTCAAATCCTTTGCTATTTGTGAATGCTTATAAAGCTCTCCCCCCAATTGCGAAGGTTAAATATCGCATAATAGGCGACGCTTACTGTAGATCAGGCTTTTTGGGTGATAGGATAACCATGTTACGCTCGAAACGCAATACGATAGATTCTATGTCCCTCCCTTATAAGGAGGTTAAATCAACATTGCTTACGGAACGTACGTCTCAGATGCCGTTCTACGCTGTATGCACCAAATTTATGGGAAGTACGGAAACAGGTATAAAGATCAAAAGATATGTTGGAGAGTGTAAAGTCGCCGGAGACCAGGTCTTCCTCGCGCTCCTCGCCTTCAAGGACAGATACGGCGCATACCCGGCAAGCATGAGCGAACTGAAGTCGAAGCTTGGATGGGAAATACTCGTCGACCCGTACAGCGGCGGCGACTTCAAGTACAAGCGTCAGGGCAGAGGGTTCGTCGTCTACAGCGTCGGGCCGAACATGAAGGACGACGGCGGCGTTCAGCACAACAAACAATTCTTCGACGCATCTGAGAAGGGTGACTTCGTCTGGGAGATGGATCATTGATTGCATATGGGGAGGGCTCTCGCTATGTCAAGGTTTAAGAAAATACTGAAATGGTTTCACAATATCAGCATTGTTTTGGTATTTTTGCTGCTGATTGTTAGTATGGTCTATTCATATGCCATGACTCGCAAAGTTAAACACTTGAGCGCCGAGATAAATTCCGAAATCACCTCACTCAAGGCGCAGGGAAAGCCTGTGTGCACTCTCGATTTGGCAGGAAAAGTGCCGGATTCCGAGAACGCCGCAGTCATATACGAGAAAGCTTTCGAGGTCATTTCTACCTCAGCCGCAGATAAGGATGTAGATGGAATCAAGCGTATCTTAGGAAGAAAACCTATCGATTCGCCTGAACTTCTGGCACAAGCACGGAAAACTGTCGGTCGATACAATAAGGCTCTGGTTATTGCCGATAAGGCATCATCTAGGAACAAGTGCCGTTATCACACCAATTGGGAGGATGGCCCGCTGGGTGTAAAGTTCACCTATTACGCAGATGCGAGGCGTTTGGCAAGTTTAGCTACCGCAGACGCTGTACTCCATGCGAAGGATGGCCGAATGAGCGAGGCCATGCAGTCAATTGAGTTGGTATACAGGTTGAGTGAGTCGTTAAAAGATGAGCCAACGCTGTTAGGACAACTGGTTCGAACAGCATGTATAGCTTATGCTGTTCGAGGGCTTCAAAGGTCATTGGCATACGGAAGCATTAGCGGAGACCAGGCAAAACATCTTTTCAATCTTCTATCAAGAATTGATTTGGCGCCCGGGTATGCGCTTGCTGCAGACGGCGAAAGAGCGATGGGGTTAGATGATATGGCGCTATTCAGGAAGAGTATAGAGAGTGTTAATTCATATATGATCCAAGTTAACGCATGCAAGGAAGAACTGTGGTTCGTAAACGAAATGCAGCGGAATGCCGAACTGGCAAATTTGTCATATAGAACTATCAAGCATAGAGGCCTTGATGCTGACCGCAAGGCACCCGAATATGCTATTCTATCAGCCAAGATTTGTCCGTGGTTCCCCGGTGCCATCAAGAAACGCGATACTGGAACAACCGTAGTTCATGGAGACCAAATACTGCTCGCTCTCATGGCATACAAAGACAGATACGGGGCATATCCTGCAAGCATAAGTGAACTCAAAAGCAAACTCGGGTGGAATCTGCCGACCGATCCGTTCAGCGGCAGTGACTTCAAGTACAGTCGTCAGGGCAGAGGGTTCATTTTCTACAGCATCGGTGATGATCTGAAAGACTATGGAGGCAAGCCCTGGGAGACATTCAAATACAAACATGGTGATATCGTCTGGAAGATGGATCATTGATTGCATATGGGAGGAAATCGTTTATGCCAAGGTTTATAAAAATACTGAAATGGTTTTTCATTTGTTCTGCCACCATGATAGTGTTGATCGTTGTTGCGCTGATCAGCCTGCCGTATGTTCTACGGCACAAAGTTGAGTCGGAAATAGCCGCAATCAAGGCGCAGGGTAAGCCTGTGTGCACTCTCGATTTGGCGGGAAAAGTGCCGGATTCCGAGAACGCCGCAGTCATATACGAGAAAGCGTTTGAGGTCGTTTCTACCCCAGCCGCAAAAAAGGATATAGACAGGCCTGATGGTCTTTTGAGTCGAAATGCAGTGATAACTCCAAGTCTGCTGGCGGATACACGAAAAACCGTCGGTCGATACCACTCTGCACTTGATATTGCAGATACGGCATCATCTAGAAACAAGTGCCGTTATCACACCCATTGGGAGGATGGCCCGGTGGGTGTAATGTTTAGTTATCTCTCAGCATTAAACAGAGTCAACCGGTTGGCTCTGCTTGATGCCGTACTTTCTGCCAGAGATGGCAAAATGGAAGATTCCATTCGCTCATTGGAGCTAGCTTATCGGATAGGAGAATCTCCGAAGGATGAGCCTGAGTTGGTTTGCCAACTAACCAGAGGGCGGTGTATTTATGCGGCCGATAGCGCTCTGAAGATGATGTTGAATGATGGCAATATCAACGAAGCGCAGGCAAAGCGTCTATTTGATAGATTGGCCGCGGTAGACCTGCATCCAGGATTCCAGCGCGCAGCAGAAGGCGAAAGAGCCAAAGGAATAGATCTCCTCGATCGAGTGCGCAAGCATGGCCTCAGCGTTTTAGAAGACCCATCGGATAGAAAGAAGACCTCCCTTCCTGCTACACAACAACGCTTGTGGCTTTCTCAGGTTAGAGCATGCGCCGATGAGCTTTTCATGATCAAATATCAAAATACTGCTGTTGCAAATGTGCGCTTACCATATCGAGATGTGAAAGCAAGGAACCTGGATGCGGATACTGACATTCCTGCATATGCTATGGTTTCCAGGGTCAGGTGCCTGAATCTCAAATTCTCAAAAACGAGAGATATGAGAATCGCCAAAATTAATGGAGGCCAAATACTGCTCGCTCTCATGGCATACAAAGACAGATACGGGGCATATCCTGCAAGCATAAGTGAACTCAAGTCCGAACTTGGATGGAAAATACCCATCGACCCGTTCAGTGGCAGTGACTTCAAGTACAGCCGTCAGGGCAGAGGGTTCATTTTCTACAGCATCGGTGATGATCTTAGCGACGATGGCGGCAAAGAGCCCATTATGCCCTCGACGTCTAAAACTCAAACCAACTTAGGCAAAGAAAAGAAACTTACAAAGAGCGAAATTGAACGCGCTATACAGGATATGAGTCGGTCAATGAGACAACAGGCGTCCGATATCGTCTGGAAAATGGATCACTGACGTTGGATTCAAATCACCATTAACCGAAAATCGACAGCACAAGACTGCGGGCGGATTCCTTGTCGTTCAGCGCGAGCCGCCCTTCGATGACTTCATCGGTGAGGTAGTCCTTGATCTCCCGCAGTTTAGGCCCGGGAGGAATATTCAGCAGTTCCATGATCTCGGTGCCGCTCAGCGGGCTCCCGATTTCCAAAACCTGTCGTTTGATCAGAGTATTCTCCATGCGGTGTTCAAGCAAATCGAAATCTTCCACGGATGCACGAGGGTTGGCCCCCAGACGGTCAGCCTTCGCGAGCCATATCAGATCGGAGATGTCGTCGCCGGCATCACGCATCAGGCGCTTGACGGCCCCATCCTTCCACTCGCCTCTGTACTCCCCTATCCGCATGTGCATCGAGATAAGGTTCGCCACACGCGACGTCTCCTGCTTGGGAAACCTCAGCCTGTTCATCACTTTTCGTGCGATCTCCGCGCCAAGGTCTTCATGCCCATAGAAATGGTAGTGACCTTCCGCATCGACAGTCCTTGTACGAGGCTTGCCGGAATCATGGAAGAGGACCGCCAGCCTGAGAGTCAAATCAGCGTCCGACGGCAATACCTCAAGCGCGTGCAGAGAGTGCTCCCAGACGTCCCAGATGTGGCCGCCATCCTGCGTGACATTCTGCATCTTCAAAAGTTCCGGCGCAAACTGGGCGAGCAGGCCGGTATCCCTCAGCATACGAAGGCCCCGGTCGGGCTCGTCGCTCAGGAGGATCTTGACGAACTCATCCCGAATCCGCTCTCTGCTGATGATGTTCAGGCGCTCGGCATCACGAAGGATCGCATCGTAGGTTCCGCTGTCGATAGCGAAATCGAAGCGGACGGCGAAGCGTATGGCGCGCAGCATGCGAAGAGGGTCGTCGTAGAAGGTGGTATCCGGCTCGGTTGGAGTGCGAATGATCTTCGCCTCGATATCTGCGATGCCCGTATGAGTGAGATCGAAGACCTCGCCGGTGTGCAGGTCCTCAAGGAGTGTGTTGATGGTGAAATCCCGGCGCATGATGTCATCGATCAGCTCGGCAGGCTCGACATGCGGATTCCTGCTCTCGGGAGCGTAACTCTCCCTGCGAGCGCTCACGAGTTCGACCGTGTGGCCGCAGATGATCACCATCGCAGTGCCAAATCTCGGGTATGTCACCGGTCGATAATCAGTGATGTGCGCCTGAAACAGGAACATGGCGAGTTCCAGCGCGTCACCCTCCAGCACGATATCGACATCTTCGGTCGGTGGGCGGCCCATGACCTGATCGCGCACTATGCCGCCGACCAGATACAATCGGCCCTCGTAGATCGTGCCGCGCGTGACATCCCTGATTTTCTCGATGGCGGAGTTTGTGATGCTCATTATCTCACTTATACCCAACCGGGCGCGAAATTGATTGTGGACGCGAGTCGAGCGCTAATTCGCTTGCCTTAGTGTAAAGACCGGAATCTCCGGTGGGCAGCGGAATCTTACCGGCCATGAGGAACCCACGCCTCGATCTATGTAGGTCCTTATGCCTTTGATAGTGAACATCCCCGACGAATATTTCGTGCCAAGGCTGGTCACGCAGAAGATCGGCCCGATGCGCGGCAGATTGATCATTCCGCCATGCGTATGTCCGGTGACCAGTAGCGAGATAGGTCTGCCGACAAGGCGCAGTGCGGTATCAGGATTGTGCGCCAACCCAATGCAGATTTGGCCTGGTGGTACGCCGGTAAAAGCACGGGAAAGGTGATGGTCTCCCTCCCACAAATCATCGAAGCCCAAAATCCGTATGCTGTCAGCACCTATGCGGACTTCGCGCGACTCGTTGAAAAGGACTCTTATATGAGCATCTCGCAGGGCACCCGACATACCAGTCGGATTCACCCAGTAATCGTGATTGCCGAGAACTGCATATACTCCATACTTTGCCCTGAGTCCAGCCAGCGCATTGCCGGTCGAAGCTGCACCGCTCCCATATTTACTGATATAATCGCCGGTCAGCACAACGATATCGGGGTGGAGAGCGTTAACCTGCTCGACGATTTTCGCTATCCTGCCCGGCCTGATATACGGGCCCGCATGTATATCCGAAATCTGAGCTATGGTCAGCCCGTCGCACGACTTCGGCAGGCCGCTTATGGGAACGTCATGCCGCGTAACGCGCATCTGATTCGGCTCTATCAACGTAGAGTAAACCACCACGGCGCCCAGTATAAGTAAAACGGCAAACTGTAATCGCCTAAAAGCGCAGTATGCAGGAGTTGCACCCATCGTGTTGCCCCTCGATTCAATACAGTCGATGCGTTTACTTTTCAGCCAGTGGATCGGATAGACCGGCGGCACGGAAGCCCTCTGCACGGAGAATGCAACTGTCACACCGGCCGCAGATGGTATCGAGGCCCTGATAGCAACTCCATGTGAGCGAGTAGTCAACTCCAAGTTCGGTTCCGCGCTTGATGATCTCGGCCTTGGTGAGATGAAGCAGCGGCGCATAGATCTTGAGCCTGCGACCATCGACTGTCGCGGCTTTCGTGGCAAGATTTGCCATCTCCTCGAACGCGCGAAGGTACTCTTCGCGGCAGTCGGGATATCCGCTGTAGTCGAGCTGATTTGCGCCTATGATGATCGTGTCCGCGCCGACGACCTCCGCATACCCGAGCGCGAACGAAAGGAAGATCGTGTTGCGGGCGGGGACGTATGTCACGGGTATATCTGATGACATGTGAGCGCCATCACGGTCGAGCGGAACATCCACATCGGCGGTGAGGGCACTGCCCCCCCACTTGCGCAAGTCGAAATCGATGACGACATGACTTTCAATGCCGAGGGATTCCCCTACTTGCTTGGCGCATTCCAGCTCTTTCGAGTGTCGCTGGCCGTATGAGAACGAGATGGCGTACAGTTCGTAGCCTTCGGATTTTGCGATGGCAGCCGTGGTCGCACTGTCCAGTCCCCCGGACAGGAGCACGACGGCTTTTGGTTTCATGCTTGTGTTTGTATTCATAACACGGGAATTCTAACCTAAATGGGCGGTGAAAGTCCAGAGTTTTTTGTCTCAATGCAGGAATAGGGCTAATTATGGGTAAACATAATATCATTGAACTATGCGTATGGCTGTCTGATTTGCAGAAAGGTATAAGTACAATGAGCCGCATTTGGTTATCACTGATAATACTTTTTACCAATGTTTCGCTGATTTGTGCCCCAGTATATGCGTACTCACCTACGATTCCGGAAGGTTACTCATCAAAGGTAATCCTGAAGGTAGATTACGGTGATACCCCGGACAAAATAGGTGTGGAATGGGGTAACATCGGTGGTGCGCATAACCCCAAGTTAGAAGAGTATATACAACCGACTTCTATATCTGGAATGGCGGTAGTGGGAGATAAAGTTTATTTAATAGACAGTAAAATGGGTAGAGTTAAAAAATTTGCATCGCGGGGGAAGCTGATTTGGCAAAGCGAGCGCCTCAAGGCAGATTATTTGGGAAATACATGGATTACAGTTTCACCGGATGGGGAGTGCTATGTAAGTGACGGCGGGGGAGAATTTGACACTATTTTGCGCATATCGAAAGATGGAAAAACCATCTGGCGCAAAACCTTCCATCAAATATTCGACAAACGCCCGAAAGACATAGGTTTCAAACTTGATCCATCCGACGGTATCGATCATATTGAATGGACACCGCTTGGACTTACGGTTACCGCACATGTACGAGAAAGAGACGCAAACAAAGGGCAACTGTATGAAAAAGCATTTCTCCTTAGCAAGGATGGCAAAGTAACCCGCGCACTCCCCGGTTTCTTTGTTGGCACAGACAGCACGATTTACAGCTATGAAGGCAGCAATAGAGCATCCGAGCGCATAGATATTCCAGTAATCGGCAGGAATTTGGATGGCCGGGTCGTTAGCAAGACATATCTCGATTTCGGAACTCGCAGAGAAACGATTTTGAAAGAAATAATGACAATAAGCGTAATCACTTCTAATCCTGGCGGCGGATTTATCGTATACGGCTGGAATACACTTTCACACCGTGTACCGACGGTTGGCGGCAGGGATACCAAAGGAGAAGAAGTATTGTGGCGGTTCGATTCCAAAGGAAAACTCAAGGAGGAATGGCGATTCCTAAGCTCGCCTTTCTGGGCACATAACACGGATATGTTGTCCGGTGGGGACGGTTCAATTTATCATCTTCAATACAGCGAGAAAGGGATATCCGTCATCAAGTATTATCGGACTGATAAAAAGAAGTAGCCCAGCAATTTGTGGTACTTCGGTTGCAGAGTCGAAGACGCCGCTGCCGAAGCCCGGTAGAGTGGGCTACTCGGGATAAGCGGCACAAAAAACAACCTCGACTGAAATCTGCTGGAGATAGCGCCGAATCAGTGCAGGCATCAAGATTCGCCCACAAGAAAGATTACAGAGCCATTTTCACAGGAAAAACCCCTAATCCGGCAGAACGAGATCTGATACGACCGGGCGATGGTCGGATGAGTGGGAACGCGGGACGAGGCAGTCGCGCACGCGGAAGTCACGGCCCGCGAAGATATAGTCTATCCGCATCACAGGGCCGTATGATCGAAAGGTGTACGTGTATCCAAACCCGAGCCCGGCCCGTTGGAAGGCATCCTGAAAACTATGGACTATTCGCGCGTACAGCCTGCCTCTCGGTGGGTTGTTGAAATCGCCCGCCACGATCACAGGTGTCTTCATTTTCGCTGCAATCTCAAGCAGACGATCGACCTGAATGCCCCTCACACGCGCCGTCTGCACCAAATACTTGCGAACTCTGGTCGATCTATCGGTGATGGACGTCGCAGTGGTGGCGGTATTCAGGTGCGCGTTGATGATGGTGACAGTCCGATGGTCAACACTGATCACGGAACACAGCGCCGTGCGAGTGGTCTTCGGCATCAACGGCGTCACAGTGCTTGAGGCTATCGGGAAGCGAGAGAATATCGCGAGCTCTCCGTGCCGGCTCACCTCCCAGCCCGACATTCGGCGCTTAAGTTCCGGCATGGGATCGCTCAACCGGCCAGCAGCATTTGCCTCCTGAACGCACAGGACATCAGGATCCATCTCTTTGATCGTTTTCGCGACAGCATCGACACCGCATGAAGCGTGATGGATATTGTATGCCATCACACGCAAGTGCTGACCTGAAATGCCCTCGTACGACGAGACAGGGATATTAAACCCCATTATGTTAACAGCGAAGAACATAGCTCCAGCGATATTGTATGCAAGTGAGCGCCAGTCTCTTAGCGCTAGCGAACAGAGGATAAGAAGCACCAAAGGGATACCGAATACATGCTGGGGCATATAGGTGATCAAGGTTGTCACCCCGGTACGCTCCCCTATCGACTGTTCTACAAAGTAAATGGCGATCATTAGGCAGATATTGACCAGCGAAGACCACCATAGAAGGCTGCGTTTTGAGGGTATCATTTTGAAAACACCTTTGCTGACTGTTGTTGTTTTGCAAAAATCGCTGATGTATCGTCTTCGTAGATCACTCGCCAATCCGTACTTTTGCGCAGAACGATCACCAGCGGATCGTTCACAGGCCAAAGAATGACGTCAGGATTGAGCTTCTTCAACTGTGACTGCCAATTCGGCGAAAGCTTCTCGAGTGCTTTGTAATCCGCCACCATATGCTTTCGATGGATATCGGTTCGTCCGTCGACGGTAATCAGGTACTTGGGATAAAGACGGTAAATCAGATATCCTCCCCAGTTATAGGTATTGAGCAGCTTTCGCCCGCCGATTTGGGGATGCGACGTAAGGTATTTGCACGCGGCAACCGGATAATCCTTTGTTGTTATGCAATTCGTTTCGTTGTTGATGCGCGGCATCTTCGCCCACAGCATGAGCGGAAGAACAAGTATCAGCGCAAGATTTACGATGCCGAACTCCTTCATGCCGGTCGATGCGACGGTGGATCTCGCAGCGTATCGATCGAAGGCGCCCTGGATCTGCATGGCAAGAATCGGCGCTATGATTATCGCGCACAGCGGCACGTGACGGGCACTGTAGAGGGACAAATTGATCATCAAAAGCATGAGAAGCCACTGGGATATCTTCATCGGTTTCCGCCCGAGGTACATTATCACCGGCAGAGCCATGAGCAGTATCTCGTAGAATCTGTACAGTGTATTCCAAAAGTTCGGGCTCTGGTACTCTGCCACATACTCGAGAGGCATGTCACCGCCGAAGTATTGCAGCGGGTAGGTCAACCTTTGAAGTGGAAGCGGCCCCACGAGCACCGCGAGCAAGGAACAGACGAGTATCCCAACTACCCTCAGTGCATCCCGCTTCCTCCCCTCCCTTATCGCTAAGATGGCGCCTTCACCAAGGATAATCGCCATAACGCCGAACCCGAACAGCCATGCTCCGTGAAGATTCGACCAGATCAGGAACATCGGGACAGCGAGCCATAGCAGAGGGCTCTTTATGGGCCTGTCGAGAAGAGCCATCAGTCCGACCACAAGAATATATGTGAACAGCTGAGGCCTCGGCGACCAGAGAGGCATGCTCGCCAGTCCACAAAGCGCTGTGACTATCAATACTGCCATATAGTTGTTAAGCTTCGCGCGGACCAGGAAATAGATACCGGCGAACAGGCCGCATATCAGGAGTGATTTGGTGAGTATTATGCCAATCAGTCCGAAATGCGAGAAAATGCTGAAAAATATGACTTCAGAGAGCCACTCGTGGGCGACCCACGGCTGTCCATAGCATGTGAACGAAAAAGGATCGGACGTTGGTACGGCATGGTTTGCCAGAATATACTCGCCGGTCTTCAGGTGCCACCAGATATCCGGGTCGTCGATCTTCTGCGTGGCAGGAATTATGAATCCCAATCCAAGTAGTATCCATATGGTCAAAGTATGCCGAAGCTGAAGTTTCACTATGCCGCCCCCCCATGTATAGACTGGTTGATAACCCATCGGTAGAAGTCTTATACCATGCATTATTTCAGTACGCTGGCTACTATGTCAAGTGCTTTTAGAATATACCATTGACAGCGGGTCCGAAACGCTGTAAATTGGAGTGGATGAGAGTGGTTTTAATGATCATCATCATTAACCGTTAATACAAATATTTAGTCGAAGAGAGGGGCCTGGAATGCCTGAAGAATCTCCGCTTAATCTTGGTTTGGAATGCCTGAAAACCCAGCGACTTGACGAAGCCATCCCTTATCTGGAGGAAGCTACCGTACTGTTCCCGAAAAACCATCAGGCTTTCAATTATCTTGGTATAGCCTATGCGAAAAAAGGACTCCCCGATAAGGCAATTGGCGCTCTGCAAGCCTCGGTGCAGCTACGAAATGATATCGCCAGCACTCACTACAACCTGGGTTTGGCTTATCAGGCAGAGGAATTCATGGACAGGGCCAGAGAACAATTCGAACAAGCATTGGCACTGGACTCACAGTACATTAAGGCCGAGGAAGCAATTAGAGCCCTGACAACTCAGGAGCAGAACGCTCCACAGTCAACGAAATCGTGCGCGAGACATGCGGGGGAACCTGCCATAGGCGTGTGCTCATTCTGCCATCTGCCGGTATGCAAGGCATGCAAGACAGTTGTAGAAGGCCAAGTGTACTGCAACAATTGCGCATCGACTCAGAGTTAACGCTCAAGGTATCGATCGATTTACGACCAGGTATCCGGCAATAACGCCGGGGTTAGTACCTTTTTCACCGGATGTATACTCATCTGTATGGCTACTGTTGTGCCTGCTGGCCCAGTGGCAAGATATACCTTATCAGCAATGGAAATGATGGCTTTATAGCCCATGCCCAGCGATTTGGCCGTGGAAAAGCCCATTTTCAGAGCAACATCCGGCAAAGTCAAGGTTTCCATTCCCTGCCCTTTGTCTGATACTACAAAAATCAAATCTCCATCGTTGCGATGTAGCGACGCCGTCCCGCTGCCCACATGCTTGTACGCATTGGTGGTAGACTCTCCAACGCATAGTATAAAATCGTACAACCGGGAACTCTCCATACCAACAGACTCGGCAATTCTTGCGACGAACTCTCTTATTTCGCTCAAGTCTTCGCCTTTTTGTATTTCCCATGTTGCCAGCGCATGCCCGGCAATGCACTCAATCTCGTCATAATCTACTATATTCAATTTGCCTTCTGTTGCAGCCAGAATCGTGCGCCTGTAAAATTCACGTTTATTCTTTTCAAGTTCCAGTTTCCGTTGATCTTCTTCCTTACTCTCAGTAATATCACTGAACGACAATACCACCGCGACTATATTCCCTGACGAATCTCTGAGTGGCGCCGAATTAGTGAGAATGATAATTCGTTTGCCATCCGGGCGCTCGATAGATAATTCTATACCGAACGCTGACTTACCAGTTGAAAAGACCTGTTCAGCGGGTAATTCGCTGTCTACAATTGGCTCGCCATCCGCAGTAGTTATCTTCCACAGTGCATCGTTGTAAGTTCTTTCCACGATGGCTGTTTCCGGCAGCCCGAAAATTCGTGCGGCTGCTGGATTGGCAAAATTTATCTTTCCACTGCGGTCGATTATCATTATGCCGCTCGGAGTTGTCTGTATGATACCAGCCAACCGTTCTTCGCTCTGTCGCGTGATTTCTTGTGAACGCTGGATGGCGCTTACATTTCTTTTAATCAGACCGTAAAGCATCCATGCGGTCGCTGCTACGTATACCCAACCTTTAAGTATCGATATTTGCGTTACCAATGACGGATTTTTTACAAGTGCAGCCAACAGTCTGTCTGAAAAAAGTATCCATAGCCCCCCAATGACTGCGTAGATGGTGACAATCTTCAGGGGTGTCACTTTCCAGATCGACTTTTTCTCCGTATTTCTCAGTCCCATCATATCACTCGCCCACCGGTATCTACAGGATGCCAGATCGTCTTGAACACTACGGTATATTATACCCTAAATAGCTATGCTTGACGCCGAATTAACAAAGCTATTTGCGGATTGCTATCCTGCGGAACATACCTGCCAACTACTAAAGAGATTGTTTTTGACATATAAGAAGGATAAAGGTACAATATGACTAACATAAAAATGAACTTCAAATCGGAGGATTTGCGTGAGACTAAGACAGCTATATATGATAATTTTCGCTCTGTTTATCGCTTTAGTAGCAGCACCTGCGACCCATGCATCATGGAACACGAGCAACAAGGACGCGAGTGTGACCGTTTTTGCGGCTACAAGTGCAAACTCAAACGGCTCAGGCTATGGGATAGCGCTTGACAGGTATGATACTCAGCTCACGGATCTCTCTTATGTGAGTCTGGGATCGGTACGTATAATACAGAGCGCCAAGCTTACACCCAAAGTATTCAGCGGATATCCCGTATACATTGGACTGGTCGCCGGTTACGCCGACCCCGCTACACCGGATGCCACGGTATCCAGAGGGTTTGTGAGCGGTCTGCAAGTGATTCTGGCTAAATCCAAGTCTAAGAGCGGGCTATCGTTCGATCTGCGGGCAAGCAGTCTGTCCAGTTCCCTCAACCCCATCAAATGGGTTTCAGACCCGGACGTGCTATGGGGAGGAGTCGGCGCATCGTACAGTTTCTAGTGTGAGCTGGAAACAATCGAAAAGAGCGTGACCACAAGATTTTCTGCTTTAAAGCCGGAGGTTTCCGGCTTTTTTTATTAGTGGGTTACCAACCTCATGTAATCTCTGTTATAATTCTAGGAGGACATGGGTAGATAACTGTTGAATATTAAACATTGCGTGCGTTTTTTTTATGATCGCACGGCTGGACACACAATTCAGAACGAGACAAGCACATAGTCAGGCATCAAACTTATCATTAAGACTAGTGCGGGAGGTGGTTGCAAATATGGCTAAAGAAGAAGCAATACGTGTAGAAGGCGTAGTTGAGGAAGCATTGCCGAATGCTGTCTTCAAAGTGAAGCTTGAGAATGAACATCAGATACTGGCTCACGTTTCCGGCAAAATGCGCATGCATTTCATCAGAATCCTTCCTGGCGACAGAGTCCAGGTCGAGTTATCCCCTTACGATCTGACTCGCGGTCGGATTACGTATCGGTACAAATAGGCTGGGAGCGGAAAAGCATTATCAGCAGTAACGCCGAGATCAGTGCCGTCATGGCTCCAAAGAAGAACGGTGCTGATGGATTAAGAGCTTTCCAAAGATACCCCGCAATCAAGCTGGCCGGTAACAGAGCCAATCCGGTCAGGGTGTGGTACGCGCCCAAACCAGTACCTCTGATTTCCGAACCTATCAGATCGGCGGCAAACGCCCGCTGAACGCCTCCGGTCAGCGCATTGTACAAACCGTAGAGCGCAAAGAATATCCAAATCTCTGCAGGACTTCCAGCCAGTCCGAAGCCTGCATAAACAACAGCGAATACTATGTAACCTGCCAGAATCACAGTTCTTCGCCCCAACCGATCGGATATCGCCCCTGCCGCAGTAGTAAGAGTCGCCTCTATGCTGTTGAACAAGACATATATCAGCAGGATACTTTCTGCGCTAACTCCCACATTCTGCGCTCGGAGAATCAAGAAAACATCGCTGGAATTCCCGAGCGAAAACAGCCCGGTTACCAACAGAAACTTCTTGAATTGCCGACTGAACATGCCAAGGTGCAACGACGGCATCTCTCCAGACACCCTTGTCTTGTGCACCGCTTCCCGAACGAACAGCACCAGTATCAATACGCCCAGTACAGCCGGCACCGCGGACAGCAGAAAAATATGACGATAGCCTATCCCCAGCGACTTCAACATCCAGAACGCGATCAAGGGACCTGCGACCGCGCCTGTAGTATCCATCGCCCGGTGGAATCCAAAAGAGACTCCTCGCGTCTCCATCGGCGTTATATCTGCAATGAGCGCGTCCCTGGGCGCAGATCGTATCCCCTTGCCCACCCGGTCAGCAAATCTGATTCCAAGGACCTGGTGCCATCCGGTAGTTACAGAGAGTAGAGGCTTGCTTATCATCGACAGACTGTACCCGATAACCGTTATCCACTTTCGGTTCCCCAGACGATCGCTAAAGTACCCGGAGAAAACACGCAATATGCTGGCAGTGCTCTCCGCCACGCCTTCAATCAATCCGATAGCCAGAATTTGCGTGTGGAGAACATTGGTCAAAAAAAGCGGAATTAGTGGATATATGCCTTCGCTTGATACATCGGTAAACAGGCTGACAGCCCCAAGCAGTATCACAGTGCGGCTTATTCCGAATATACGTTTTTCCTGATCAGCCATAGTTTGATCCTCTTGTTCTCATTATATCCCCTGCTTGGCATACAGTCAAAACTACAGTACGTACAGATCAGGTTTGGGTTTACGCACGATCGGTAAAGGGGTATCAGTCATTGGGAGGTGTTAAACATGGCCCTTTATTGCAGTGAGAAACTATTCGAGGTGCTGGACGGTGTGATGTTTCCAGCTACCAAGCAGGATCTGATTGAATACTCGGCACTGAGCGATGCCCCGGAAGCCGTGACTGTTGCACTGGACACTCTGGATGACGGCAGAATCTACGGCAACATCTCCGAAGTCTGCGAAAACGCACGCATCGCCTGCCACTACGATACAATCAAGCTGCTCTCCAAAGCAGAATTTCCTGCAAAACGGAATGAACTTCTGACGCTTGCCGACATAGAGAAAGCGCCGCCTTCAGTGAAACACGCCCTTGAGTCGCTTCCATCGGAGTACACCTTTGATAGCATGGACGAAATATGCGAATATATCCTGTAACACAAAACGAGCCCTCGATATCAATCAAGAGCTCGTTTCGGACAATCTATATATGAAATATATCTACTATTTTCGGAATTCGGACTCATTCACCATTGTGTAAGCCTTGCACTTGGGAGGGCACTCTTCAGCGCAGATTCCGCATCCCTTGCAGTGGTCATAATCGATTCCTGTTATCTTGCCGTCTTCCACGAGGATTGCGCTATCCGGGCAGTAGACCCAGCAGATGAGGCAGTTTATACACTTCTCGGGGTCCCATACCGGACGCTGTGTACGCCAGTCGCCAGTCTTGTACTCCGCCGAGGTTCCTGGTTTTTCGATTATGCCGCCTATAGTGAGATCCTTCCAGCCTGGTTCACTATGCACTTTAACGTCAGCAGTCTCTTCGGGTTTAACATCTGTTGCCATGGAAATTCTCCTATCATATTAAAACCCAATATGGGTCAAATCTGGGTACATCTTAACCGGGCACGAATTCATGTAACAGCCCGGGTTAATTCAAACCATATAAGTTTAGCAGATCGGATAATTTTGGTCAAGAGCTGTTCGCGGTTTGACTCGCCTATCCAAGGGGTATCATAATGGCAGGTTTTCTACACATCGTAAATGGCAGGGCAACAGTATGAGCATACGGATTGGAAAGCTGTTAAACATACCAATTAGTATAGACGCAAGCTGGTTTGTGATATTCGCGCTGATCGTCTACACGTTGTCACAGTACTACTTTCCGCAGACTAATCCCGGATTCAGCCCTGCACTGAACTGGACGGCTGGGATAATCGCCGCATTGCTGCTGTTCTTCAGCGTGTTACTGCACGAGCTTATGCACAGCTACGTAGCACAGAAAAACGGCATCGGTATAGGCGGCATCACCCTGTTCATATTCGGCGGCGTCTCACGGATGCAGGACGAACCTCGCACCCCGCAGGCCGAATTCAAGATGGCCATTGCCGGTCCTCTAACAAGCTTTGTGCTGGCTATACTCTTCTGGGCTCTCGGATCCATCGGAGGACGCCCGCTGCTCGGCAGGCTCGGAGTAGAAGTCGCAGGTTATCTCGCGCTGATCAATCTGGTTGTTGGCATATTCAACATGCTCCCCGGCTTCCCTCTCGATGGCGGGCGGGTATTTCGTGCCATCCTATGGGGCGCTTTGCACAACCTCGACCGGGCGACCAAGATAGCATCCCAGGTGGGGCAAGGGTTTGGATACCTGTTCATATTCGGCGGTTTCTGGATGATGCTGTTCGGCGGATTCCTGAGCGGCTTGTGGCTGGTCTTCATCGGTTGGTTTCTGAATAACGCAGCGCAGCAGAGCTATCAGCAATCGATAGTACGCAGAGCACTATCAGGAGTGAACGTACACCGAGTCATGACCACCGATTTTCCGCACGTGGCACCAAACACAACAATCGATCAGTTTGTGCACGACTATTTGCTGAGATATGATTACACCGCTTTTCCGGTAACAGAGGATGAAACCCTCCTCGGAATAATCTCAGTGAATGAAGTCAGGGACGTCCCGAGACAGCAATGGACCGCCATCACCGTTCGAGAAGTGGCCAAACCCGCAAGCGAAGAGCCGATTATCGATGAAAACGATGACGCATTCGAAGCGCTGGTACACATGGCAAACGATGGTGTTCCGCGACTCCTTGTGCTGCACGACGGTAAGATCAAAGGAATGGTAACACAGGAAACCATCATCAACCTTGTCAGAACGAAACTCCAGTTGAAAATTTAGTCACACATATACCGCCAATTTCCACGCATCTGCGCGCGCCAAAGAACAGCTTTCCTAAATTACATTTTTCTTCACTTTTTTCATTGGCAATATACACCATTACCTGATATAATAGAAAGGTTTTGGGCGAGTTTGATCGTGCTAGACGGGGAACCAGCGGTGCCCTGTACCCGCAATCCGCTATAGCGGGGTTGAACTCCTGCTCGAGGTCTGGTGTTTTGAGGTTTGGCCATCGAAAGCAGTATTGATAGCCGGGCCCTGCGCAACGGCCGATTTGCGAACTCCGTCAGGTCCGGAAGGAAGCAGCGGTAAGCAGTATCACCCGTGTGCCGCATGGTTTCCTGGCAGGAGCTGGCTACGAGAGGTATCACTCGAGATGTCTTATCGACAGCAGGTGCACGATCATTAAAATTTGGCAGAAAACAATCAGCAGTATCCGATTCTTTTAGATACTGCGTTTTCATGGTGTCAAGCCAAGCTACCAATCATTCGCTCATACGATAAACGCCGCAGGCGGTTGACATGCCTTACGTTTCACTATACAGAAAGTACCGTTCCCAGACCTTCGAAGACGTCATGGGACAGGATCATGTAGTCAAGACCTTGCAAAACGCAATCCGCCAAAGCAAGGTCGCACACGCATACCTGTTTTGCGGTACCAGAGGCACAGGTAAAACCACCACCGCCCGACTGCTGGCAAAAGCCCTTAACTGCGCAAGCGGACCAACTCCTCAGCCGTGCAATGTATGTCCGGCCTGCGTCAGTATCACCGAAGGCTCCGCAATGGATATCGTGGAACTCGACGCGGCGTCGCATCGAAGCATCAAAGATATCGAAGAGATTCGCGACAACGTAAAATTCCCGCCCATGGAGCTCAGGTATAAAGTCTTCATCATCGACGAGGCCCATCAGCTATCGAGCGATGCCAAGGACGCCTTTCTTAAGACGCTTGAGGAACCACCGGCCCATGCAATTTTCATTCTGGCCACAACCGAGGCCCAGAATATACCCGTAACAATTAGATCGCGATGCCAGCAGTTCGACTTCCGACGAGGTTCGCTGAAGGACCTGCGCGAGCGATTGAAATATGTAACCGACAGCGAAGGCGTCAAGGCCGACGACCCTGCGCTTGATCTGATGGCAGTGAACGCCGACGGTTCCTGGCGAGATGCGCTTAGCCTGCTGGAGCAGATACTTGCATACACAGACGGGCACATCACCGCCGATGACGTGAATACCGTTCTCGGTACCGTAACAGTCGATTTCCTGTTCAGGCTGGCGGAGACTCTGGCGGAGGGAAACGAAGCATCCGCATTTGAGGCCGCCGCGGAAGCGGTTGGATCCGGCAAAGAGATTCAGCAGCTACTCAGATCGATCGCGAACCACTTCCGCAATTTGCTGTTCGCGCTGGTAACAAAAAATCCAGGGGATCTGACAACCAATGCAGAAACCGCCGCACATATGAAGGAGCAGGCTAGCAAGTTTAGCAAGCAATCCCTTCTGCGCGGAGTTGAGATATTCACGGAAGCCGAACGCGAAGCACGGTACAGCGAGCAGCACAGGCTGCTTCTCGAACTCGCACTGCTCAGGACGATCGAGGCCTGCCGCCCTGTTGAGTTCGTCCCGGTGGCCGCAACCAATCCTGTGCCGCAGACGAGCGCCGCCAGACCTGCGCCAGAAGCACATGCGCCCAGGCGACAACCGTCAGCTAAAGAAGAGGCACCGGTACAAAAGCAACCGGAAATACCTTCAGCGATCATAGATCACGGCGCTCATGGGCAGCAAAATCTTCCAGAATTTGATAGAATAGTACAGAAATGGAATGTGGTGCTCCAGCATGTGAAAACTGTCAGTAAACCTTCACATGCGTTGCTCGCAGAAGCCGCGCCCGCGAGTATACAAAACGGTTCGCTTGTCCTTCAATTCAAGCACCAGGGTCAGATGGACATTTTTTCGGCGGACGCGTCACGAAAGAAACCGCTGCAAACGGCAATCGAACGAGTTTTCGGAGTGCCGAATGTAAGCATCATATGTAAGAAGGAGATCGACGCGAACACCGCGCCGTCTTCGACACCTGCACCCGCGAGAGAATCAGATTCGGCAGAACAGAGCGCGGATCCGGGGCAGGAGATTCTAAACAACGTGTTAGATATTTTTGATGGCGAAATAATAGGCAATTAGTTTTCCGATCACTGATCGGTAGGAGGATATTATGAAACTTCCATTCGGAAACGCCGGAGGACTCGGCGACATTGGCGGCATGATGAAGCAGGCCAAGAAGATGTACGAGGATGTCCAGAAGATTCAGGAAGAGCTCGAAACAGAGCGCGTTGAAGCCACCTCGGGTGGAGGCATGGTAACGGCCACAGCAACCGGCGCAGGCGAGCTTGTTAGTGTCGTAATAAACCCGCAAGTCGTGGACCCGGAGGATGTGGAGATGCTGCAGGACCTGATGGTCACAGCAGTGCGCGAAGCTCAGGCAAAGGCAAAGGCCATGTCTGCCGAGCGCATGCAGGCAGTAACGGGTGGTCTTGGCGGCCTTCCTGGCATGATGTAAAAGTGCTTGGAATATTGAGGTAAAATGCATTACGCAAAGCCACTAGCAAAACTGGTTGGCGCTCTTGAGAGATTGCCTGGGATCGGGCCGAAATCGGCGCAAAGGGTGGCGTTTCACATCCTTCGCTCATCTGATGAGGAGTCCAGGGCGCTCATAGAAGCGATAACCGAAGTAAAAGAGAAAATCACACTTTGCAAGGTTTGTTATAACTTTGCAGATTCTGATACATGCGAGACCTGCGCCAGCGCAAAGCGGGATAAGTCGACGATATGTGTCGTTGCCGAACCCCGCGACGTAATCGCCATGGAGAAGACAAACGAGTACAGGGGAACATACCACGTACTGCAGGGCGTCATCTCTCCCATGGACGGAATAGGTCCTGAGATGCTCCGAATTCGCGAGTTATTGCTCAGGTTGGCACAGGGAGAAGTAAAAGAGATAATACTGGCCACTAACCCAACCATTGAGGGTGATACAACAGCAATGTATCTGGCAGGCATAATCAAGCCTTTGGGCGTTAAGGTTACCAGGATCGCGCATGGAATGCCGGTCGGCGGTGACCTCGATTATGCAGATCAGGCAACGCTGATTAGATCCCTTGAATGGCGAAGGGAAATGTAAAATTCTTGCTCGTACTTAACTCACTTGAATATCTTACTTTTAAGTGTGAAAGTGAAGTTTAAGTCTGTGCGAGATATCTGAGAGGAGTCTGGATAATGGCAAAACTAACCGAGATACGGTGGCACGGTCGTGGTGGGCAAGGCGCCAAGACGGCTGCGCTACTGTTTGGAGAATCTGTACTCGGACAGGGACAGTACATGCAGGCTTTCCCCGAGTATGGTCCCGAAAGGATGGGAGCTCCCGTCCAGTCATACAACCGCATCAGCGAAGAACCGATCACTCTGCACTGCGGAGTAACATCCCCGCAAATTGTAGTAGTGCTCGACCCTACCCTCATCGGCACAATCGATGTGACGGCTGGGCTGCCTGCTGATGGCACAATCATCATCAATACTGATCAGCCAGCTGCCAAGTTCCGAGAGAGCCTAAAGCTCACAGGACAGAAGCTGTACACGGTCGATGCATCAAAGATCGCCCGAGAGACTATCGGTAGAGACATCCCGAACACACCAATGATGGGCGCTCTCGTCAAAGTCACCGGTCTGGTGAAGTTCGATGCTATGCTCAGTGATACCGAGCATAAACTGCAGAAGAAGTTCCGCAACAAGCCGGAAGTTATCGATGGAAACTTGAAGGCAATCCAGCGAGCATATGACGAAGTGAACGCTGATTAATCAGGAGGATCTAACTTGGCTACCAAAGAAAGACTAGCCCTTACGGGTAATGAAGCAACGGCCTTGGCCATGAAGCAGATCAACCCCGACGTGTGTGCTGCTTACCCCATCACACCGGCGACCGAGATCATGCAGATTTTTGCAAACTACGTGTCCGATGGCTTGGTTGATACAGAACTGGTCACTGTTGAAAGTGAACACAGTGCAATGAGCGCAACAATCGGTGCATGCTGTGCAGGCGCCAGATCTATGACGGCTACCTCATCTCAGGGTCTTGCCCTGATGTGGGAAATGCTCTACATATCTGCCGGTCTGCGACTGCCGATCGTTATGCCGATGGTCAACCGCGCACTTAGCGCACCAATTAATATCCACTGCGACCACAGCGACTCCATGGGTTGTCGCGACAGTGGATGGATTCAGATAAACTCGGAGAACGGTCAGGAAGCCTACGATAATCTTATCATGGCTATGCGTATCGCCGAGCATCCGGACGTACAACTTCCGGCTATGGTAACATACGATGGCTTTATCTCGAGCCACTGCATGGAGCCGATAGACGTTCTGTCCGACGAGGATGTGAAGTCGTTCGTTGGCCCTTACAAGCCGAGGTTCTCACTCCTCGACATCGACAACCCGATCACGGTTGGCGCAATCGACTTCCACGACTACTACTTTGAGCACAGAAGAGCGCTCGCAGAGCCAATGATAAACAGCGTTCTCAAGGTATCACAGGAAGTGGCAGACGAATTTGCCGCAAAGTTCGGTAGAAAATACAATATATTCGAAGAGTACAGGATGGACGATGCCGAGGTCGCAATAATATCTCTCGGTTCAACCTCCGGTACCGCAAAGGTCGTAATTGACGAACTTCGACAGAAGGGCGTCAAGGCCGGTATGGTCAAAATCCGCATGTTCAGACCGTTCCCGTACAGCCAGCTTGCAACAGCACTGAGCAATGTATCTGCAGTAGCAGTTCTTGACAGATCCGACGCGCTGGCAGGCATGGGCGGCCCCGTCTTCGGTGAGGTTCGCTCCGCACTGTACGAGATGGAGAAGAGACCTGCAGTGGTCAACTACATATACGGACTGGGTGGCAGAGACATCACCCTGGAGCACATCAATTCCGTATACGACGATCTGCTGTCGATCGCTAAGAACGGCGCAAAAGCACCGAACATGGTCAAATACCTCGGTGTGAGAGAATAGGCGGAGACGAAGGAGAAGCAAATGGCTAATCTGAAAGAACTAGCAAAGAAGGGACAAACACTGGCACCGGGCCATCGTGCCTGCGCCGGTTGTACATTCCCTATTATATTGAGACAGGTACTTGCAGCGTCCGACGTTCCGCTTGTGTGCGGATCGGCTACAGGCTGTATGGAAGTTACCACCACGATCTTCCCGTTTACATCGTGGAAAGTGCCTTTCATCCACAGCGCATTCGAGAACTCGGCTGCAACCGTCAGCGGCGTAGAGGCTGCATACAGCTCCCTCAAGCGCCAGGGCAAGTACGATCGCGAAGTGAAGTTCATCGCCTGGGGTGGTGACGGCGGAACCTACGATATCGGTTTCCAGTCGCTCTCCGGCGCTATGGAGCGCGGTCACAACATGGTGTACATCTGCTACAACAACGAAGCATACATGAACACCGGTATCCAGCGATCCAGTGCTACACCAAAGGGAGCAGAGACCACAACCACTCCTATTGGTAAGGCTAAGCAGGGAAAAAAGCAGTATCGCAAAGACCTGACTTCCATCATGGTTGCGCACAACATACCGTATGTTGCACAGGCCTCCCCTAGCAACTGGAACGATCTGGTAACAAAGGTGCAGAAGGCGCTGGCGGTCGATGGACCTGCGTTCATCAACATCCTGATGCCGTGCCGACTCGGTTGGTCATTCCAGCCACAGTTCGGTATGAAGATGGCACGGGAAGCGATCAACTGCTGCTACTGGCCTCTGTACGAGGTTGAGAACGGCGTTTACAAGATCAACGTCAAGCCGAAGGATAAGACTCCTGTGGCAGAGTTCATGAAGAAGCAGACCAAGTTCCGCCATCTCTTCAAGCCGGGTGCTGAGAATGAAGCAGTTCTCGAGAGCATCCAGGGCGAAGTCGACAGGCGCTGGGAAGCACTGCTGAAAAAAGAATCCGGCTGCTAGATATCTATATTTAGCAATGGATAAGTGATATAATCGTAGGGACAGATCGAAAGGTCTGTCCCTATTTTTTTTCAGTGGAGGATGCGAACGTGGCGAAACAAGAGCAGTTTCCGCTTTTGAGAGTCGAAATCGGTTTTCGCGCGATAATTGCGCTGTGGATGTGCGAAAACCTCATTATGGTCGTTTTGGATAGTCTTCAAAGAATATCTGACCAGATTCATTGGGGATGGGTCATTCAATGGGTCCTCATTACATTGGCCGCAGTGATGATAGCCATCGGATTAGTTAAAAGAAAACAGATTTCAGCGTGGGGAGCGCTACTATTTGACGCATGCATAGTAGCCTACGGAATTTACGAAATATGGCAATCCTATTTGCCGTACCTACGCTATCCAGGTGAAGTTTCTTTCAGCAACGTAGAGTTTGGCATCATGATTATAAGCCTATTTTCTATGCCGTTCCTAGTAGATTTGATTTATCTTTCGATAGTGCTTTACAAGTGGCGCAGACAAGTTGTGCCAGTTACCGAAATTATACAGTTGAATAGTTAACACGGCTTGTAATTGGGATCAAATACGTATTGTAATTTAAGAAAAGATCGAAAGGGCTATCCCTATTATTTTATGCGAGGTGCAGGCATGGCGGATCAAAGTATGCAAACCATAATAGATCGACCTATCCCACAGTTGAAGATAGTGATCTGGTTTCGATTGCTGGTAATCGTACTTGCGACAGTGTATGCAGTTCTGCATACCATCGGAAAAGCAAACACGATGCTAATGCTTTATGTCCCAGTGCTGCTGGCTGCATTGGTCCTCCCATCTGTAATGTTTGCAATTGGACTCAAAGCACGTAAATCATGGGCCGCATGGACTCTCTTGGCGCACGATGCCTGCCTTATACTTTATCTGATAGTCGTGGATTCCGATGCAACAATTGCGTATATCCCACTCTGGCTGCCATTTCTTGCTGAGGGAGTATTGTTGCTCTTGTGCTCTGGTATCAGGCCATCGAAACAAAGTTCAATCCACCAAATATGTCAAACACTGGTGACAGTGAGACCGGCAATGACTCCATGCGGTTTCCTATATTACGAGGCGTGATGTGTCACCGTTGCTACCAGGCACTTATTTGGGGTGCATATTTAGCGCTGATGTTCAGTTTTGGTGCTGGTTTTACAAGCAAAGCAGCCATGTACGAGTGTTACGCAATGTGGCTTTTCCCACTCTCATCAATCCTGATTACAATAGGATTACTCTGCCGGAAACCCATAGCAGCATGGCTTGCCGCTGTATGGGACGCAGTTTGCATACTATTTTTTATTTACGTATTCTGCACTAGCGGAAATGGCGCATCATTGTGTTTCATGGCACTTTTTGGGTTCCCTCTCGTTATAATGCCATGTATAGTAGAGGGAATTTACCTTCTTGTCATATTAACAAGAAGGAGTCGTTCACAAAACACAATGCACAGTCTTCGCTAAGTAAAGCGATCAACATGTTGATTATCCCTAGCGAGTTACTTTACTTTGCAAAGACTGATGTCGTATAATAGAGCAACTTGTTTGAATTAGGACATTTGATCCATCACCCCTGCCCTCTCCCGTGTGCGGGCGAGGGAGAAATCAAGGCTGTCGCAAGTGATGAGTCAAATATTTGATTATCCCATGGATGCCACTTCACTTCGATGCGCATGATGTCGTATAATATAAGCAAATTGCACGAATGAGAGAATCTGTTCCCATTTACAAGGAAGATTGAGGAGACGTAAAAACACCTCTCCTGCCCCTCCTTCGTAAGGGTGAGATAATCAGATTCCTTCACCCAGACCCGCTCCCGCGTGCGGGCGAGGGAGATGTTACTGATAACTAATCTCGTCAACGAGGACGAAATATGAAAGGTGATCAAATGTCAGAGACACAGAAATCCACTTGGAGAACAAAGGTCGGTCTGGCCGAAATGCTCAAGGGCGGCGTCATCATGGACGTTACCAATGCTGAGCAGGCCAAGATCGCAGAAGAAGCCGGCGCAGTCGCCGTAATGGCACTGGAGCGCGTACCGTCCGATATCCGAAGAGACGGCGGCGTTGCACGAATGGCCAGCCTCAAAATCGTCAAGGAAATCATGGCAGTATCAACAATCCCGGTTATGGCAAAAGCCAGAATCGGTCACTTTGTAGAAGCACAGGTACTGGAATCAATCGGCGTTGACTATGTCGACGAGAGCGAAGTTTTGACTCCTGCCGACGAACTGTATCACATCGACAAGCATGCATTCAAGGTCCCGTTCGTGTGCGGATGCCGAGACATCGGTGAGGCTCTCCGCCGAATCGGTGAAGGCGCCGCCATGATCCGAACCAAGGGCGAGGCCGGCTCCGGCAACATCGTGGAGGCCGTGCGCCACATGAGATCGGTCATCTCCGCGATCAACCAGCTTAGAACCATGGATCGCTCGCAGATGATGGCGTTCGCGAAGGACAACGGCGCGCCGTACGAACTGGTGCTCGAAGTCGCAGAGATCGGCAAGCTCCCTGTGCCGAACTTCTCCGCAGGTGGAATCGCAACTCCGGCTGACGCGGCACTGATGATGCAGCTCGGCGCAGAGGCAGTCTTCGTAGGCTCAGGTATCTTCAAGTCAGCAGACCCGGCAAAGAGAGCCAAGGCCATCGTAGATGCAACGACCTACTTCGACAAGCCGGAAGTTATCGCGGAGCTTTCGATGGATCTCGGCGAGGCAATGCCCGGCCTGGATATCCGCCAAATCGACGAAAAGGATCTACTTTCAACCCGTGGTTGGTAATAGCGACAAACTAACAGAATCTCCTGCAAGCGATCTGGTAATCGGCGTGCTGGCGCTTCAGGGTGCCGTGCAGCCGCATATCCAGATGCTTGAGCAGTGCGGAGTGCGGACCATGCCGGTCCGGTTCGTACATGAGCTGGATCACGTCCAGGGGCTGGTCATACCCGGCGGCGAGAGCACGACGGTCGGCAAGCTGATGGACAGGTATGGGATCGACAAGAAGATCGTCGAGCGTGCCGGTCAGGGCATGCCTGTTTTCGGCACATGCACAGGGATGATTCTGCTTGCGAAGGACATAGTGGAGAGCGATCAGCATCGGCTGGGGCTCATGGACACAACAATCCTCCGCAATGCCTTCGGTCGTCAGGTGGATAGTTTCGAAGCTGATCTGGATATCAAAGTCATCGGTGAGCCGACATTTCGAGCCGTGTTTATACGAGCACCGTATGCGGTAGATATAAGAGGCAAGGCTGAAGTTCTGGCTGGATGCGACGGCAAGGCTGTCCTTGTAAAAGATGGCAACCTTCTGGGCTGCGCGTTCCACCCGGAGCTCACCACCGATACCAGAGTACATGAATACTTCATAAGCCTTGTTCGGCAATGGGTGAATTTGAAACCTGCCGTCGGGGCGGAGAAATAGTTATGCCGCCCAGAGCAGCCTTCACGAAAATCGCAATAGTCTGTATGGCCTCGCTAGCAGTAGCGGGGCCTATCTTCCTTGTCTTCCCCACAGTCTTCCAACGCGCCATAGCAAGCAGCCGAGAGCCCATAATCATCCAGTGGAAGCGTCCAGTCGGTGAACCTACCTGCCTTGCGATGTCTTCGGGGGGCAAATACTTCGGCGGCATAGACAAGAACGGCGTTGTTTATTTCTACACACAAAGCGGTCAACCCATCTGGAAGAAACGCGTCACTGGCGCTACTGATATGCTGATCGCGAAGAACGGACAGAGCGTCCTTGTCTACTCCAGATTGAATCCGCTTTTCAAGGATGTGTATTTCTTCTGCAGCGATGGCAGGCTTCTGTGGACGCATCATGTAGATGGGAGCGTCTGGGCTGGTGCTGTATCGGCTGACGGCACGAAGGCGGCAGTGACTACCGGCAAACGATACATCTACATATACAAGCCGGACCCACATCGGCCCAAGTTTCGGCGGTGGCGGCTGGACGGGATCGGGCACAGCGTAGCATTCACGCCAAATAGCGAAAGAGTACTTATCGGAACCTGGCAGAAATCGGAGCTGGACTGTTTCAGCGTAGATGGCGATTTCATCTGGCGAAACAGGCACAGCACAGAGAACCAGTATCACCTTCAAACCAGCGCTGATGGCAAAACTATTCTAGGCCTGCTGCCCGGCGCACGGCGCGATCCGAAGATAGATCTCAGGCTTTGGAAATCTGATGGAAAGACGATCTGGAGCCGAACACTGAACGGATTCGACGGCTGTGCGCTTGTATCGCCACAAAGCCAGTATGTAGCCGCCAGTTATGCAACTTTTGTTTCAAAAGGCTCCCGTATCATAGAACGAAAAATCGTCGTTTTCAAGTCTGACGGCCGAGTCTGGTGGGAGAAGGGCGGACTCTTCTTCGGACCCAGGCTTGTAGCTCTTTCGCCATCAGGATCATCGGTTATAGTACAGGCATCGGACGAGGAGAACTCCTTGTACAACATCGACAGGCAGGGCCGCATACTGTCCAAACTCAGGTTGGGCGGCGCAGTCCGAAGGATAATCTCATCAGAAGACGGCCATCAGCTTCTGGTGTATTGCAGCGACGGCTTGCTGTACGCAATGCGCGTAGGATAATCGTGCATCATTTCAACACTAAGTCGCCCTGCGCCGACTAGATGTAGGCGCACCCTTCACGGGTGCGTTGATCGCAGGCATAAAGCCTGCGGCTACATTATGGATGCCCTGTGGGCTACTTGGGATAATCGGCATCCCCCCTCGCCCGAAATCGGGAGAGAGCCTGCCCTGAGCGAAGTCGAATGGGGTTGGGGTGAGGGCTGAATCATCTGAAGATTCACCCACAAGAAAGCTTGTAGCACCAAAAAAAGGCCGACACTTATGTGCCGGCCTTCCTTGTATAACGAATGTGGACTCTGTTTATTCCAGTATCTTAGCCCCATCTTCGGGAGCACAAACATACATTGCAGGTTTGATGCCGGTTTTTGCCTCATACTCTTTCGGCACGCGCTCAAGGAAGGACTCAACCGCCTCATCTTTAACCAAACTAACGGTGCAGCCACCAAAGCCCGCTCCGGTCATACGTGAGCCGTATACGCCGGGCATCGCCCATGCCGACTCAACCATGACGTTCAGCTCATCACAGCTGATCTCGTATAGATCCCGCGCGGCCTCATGCGATTCGTTCATCAGCTGCCCGAAGAGTTCTATATCCCCTGCTTTCAGAGCGACTACGCTTCTCAGCACGCGATCGTCCTCAGAGACAACGAACTCCGCACGATTTCCGACTATGGGAGACAGCTTATCGCCGTATTTAGCCATATCTGCAGGTGTCACATCTCTCAGTGCAGTGATGCCCGGCAGGTAGTTCTTCAGCACTTCAACAGCTTCCTCGCACTGCGACCGGCGAGCATTGTACTCCGAATCGACAAGTCCCCTCTTCTTCATGGTGTTGCCGACTATTACTTTCACACCGCTCGATGGCAGTGGCACCAGTTCATAGTCCAGAGAACGGCAGTCGATAAACAGTGCATGATCCTTCGCCCCGAGCCGCGAAATAAACTGATCCATTATCCCGCAGTTCACACCGACGAACTTGTTCTCTGCGGCCTGTGCCAGAAGCGCCATGTCCGGCCCGGACATCTCGAATCCGTTGATCGCTTGAAACGCCATCGCAGTTGCGACTTCCAGCGCTGCAGACGAACTCAATCCGGAGCCAAGAGGTACATTCCCCTCCACGGCTATGTCTGCACCAGTGAGGGTGATACCCTTCGCCTGTAGCATCACCGCTACGCCACGCATGTAGTTGCTCCACTTGTTATCGTTGTCGTGAACGATGTCGGCATCCAGCGCGAACGACGACTTTCCTTCAAAGTTGAGCGAGTACAGGTTGACCACCGAGTCGTTTCTCGGCGACACGGCAACGAGCACGTCTCGGTCGATGGCTATGGGCAGAACGAACCCGTCATTGTAGTCAGTATGCTCGCCTATGAGGTTGACTCTGCCAGCCGCTCGAATAATAGACTTGGGAGCGGCCCCATATACTTCTATGAATTTTTCTCTTACACTATTTACTCTATCGTTTGACATAACTATCTAATCCCCTATTCAGTCTACCTATGATTCCATCTCCTGCAAGACAAGGACTACACCACCCATAATGCCGGCATCATCACCGAGGGCAGCATGCACTACCTCACAGGCGGCTAACGCATGCTCGAGGGCATTAGCCCTGACCGTACGCATTATCGGATCCCATAGGATAGGACCAGCCTGCGATATCCCGCCACCGATGACCACCATCTCAGGATTCAGGAAATTCATGGCATTGGCAACGCCGATACCCACGAAATAACCCGTCTCTTCCATCACTTCTATGCACAACTCATCGCCGTCCGATGCTGCCTGCGCAATCATTGCCGGGGTAATATCATAGTATTTCGGCTCCACCTGGCGAACCAGGATGGTCTTGCGCCCTGCGTAAATCTTTCTCAGTGCACGCTCGACAATTGTATCACGACGAGCCTCACCTTCCAAGTCGCCGAAGTTACCGCAGCCGCACTGATGCCCGTTGGGATTGATAATCTGGTGGCCTATCTCTCCGCCGCCCCCATTGGCACCAAGCCAGAGTTTGCCATCAAGTATGACACCGCCACCGACTCCCGTACCGAGGGTCATCATGATCATGCTGCTTACGCCCTGTCCTACGCCGAATCGGAATTCGCCGAGGGCTGCAACGTTGACGTCATTCCCCATATACGCCGGTATACCCAGCTCTTCGTAAATTGGCGAAAGAAGATTTTGCCCTGCCAGATCTTTGAAATTAGGCGACCAGAGAACGATACCGTTCTTCACATCGTGCCGACCCGGAACTCCCATTCCGATCCCTGCAACATCACCCTGCTCTGCGCCGATTTTCTTCATCGTCTCGTGAATGGTCTTGATTATCTGGACAAGGGTAGTATCAAAGCCCTCCATCGCCAGCGAAGGGCTTCTGGCATCACCGAGTATATGCCCTTCTTTATCGGTGATGGCAGCGCGGACATTCGTGCCGCCCAAATCAACACCGATTATGTATTTTCCAGTCATATTTGGCTTCAATATGTTGTCTCCTAATCAAATTATTTTATGTGATTAACTACATGCGGCTGAACTACGACGAACCGTCAACATTCCCATGACAAGCATAAGAATCCCGAAAAGACCTTTTAATATGAATGGGTTAAGGCTAATTGCCATGTGTGCACCAAGTAATCCACCGGCAATTCCACCAGTTGCCAGCCATATGCCGACATCCCATCTCAGATTTCCATGCTTGCCGTGCACAAACGCGCCGGACAGCGAGACCGGGATGATAACGGCAAGCGAGATGCCCTGCGCCAGTTTCTGCGAAAAGCCAAGGAACAGTGACATCAATGGGATCATTACGATCCCGCCGCCGATTCCAAGAATACCGCTCAATATGCCAGTCAACAAGCCCATTGCAAGAACTATCATACAACCGCTCAAATTCCCGGAGGAAAACATAGGAGCGACTGGTGCTGCAACATGAGAACCGGTAAGCCAGGAAACAGCATCGTAGGATATACGAGCACCGATTATGGCAAGAAATACGCCGAAATACATCCTAAGCTTGATGCCGCTAAGTCTGCAAGCGAGCTTCGCCCCAAGGGCAGCCCCGATAATGCCGCCCACCGATAGCTCCGCTGCCGCGAGCCAATCCATTTGCCCATGACTTGCATAGAATATGGCCGAAAACAGCACAATCGGCGACATGATCGATAGCGAAGTGCCGTGCGCCTCGTGCTGATCGATGCCAAGCAGATAAACCATTGCCGGAATCATCACGACCCCGCCACCGATACCCAACAATCCGCTGAGTATACTTGAAGCAAAGCCTATAGCTATTATGGGCAAAATCCTACGCATCCTGATCCGTTTCAGGCCAATCCTCTGGCTGTATTGTGTATCGCGCCTGACAACGGCACGATGAGATATGCGAAACATTAGCTATTATTATAGCCGAACTGGAGTTGTTGAGGCAATACGGCAATCCTGAGTTCTCTGCAACCATACGCTTACAAATATTGGCGGATAGATGTTGGCCGATCGCCTTCTTTAGCCGATATTTCGCCTTCGCGGCAGGCTAAGCTTGCAATTAGCAGCCGCAATCGCCTATAATTTATGGTGAACAACTTAGCCTTTAGTGTAGTTAACATGAGCCAGCCAAGTTTTATGAGGAGGAATATAACACAGTGAAAACATACAATATAGCCGTACTCGGCGGCGACGGCACAGGGCCGGAAGTCGTACGAGAAGGCCTAAAGGTTCTGAACGCCGTATCGGCAATCGCTGATTTCAAGCTTGAAACACACGATTACGACTGGGGCGGAGAACGATATCTCCGAACAGGCGAAATCCTTCCTGAGAATGCAGCCGATGAACTCCGAAAATACGACGCAATCTACCTCGGCGCAATCGGTCACCCGGACGTAAAGCCAGGAATCCTTGAGAAGGGAATCCTCCTCAAACTGAGATTCGAACTGGATCAGTATATCAACCTTCGACCGGTTAAACTGTATCCCGGCGTCGAGACCCCACTGAAAGACAAGGGGCCTGCCGACATCGATTATGTGGTCGTTCGAGAGAACACCGAGGGCATGTACACCGGAGCTGGTGGTATCCTGAAGAAGAATACACCTGACGAAGTCGCGATCCAGGAGTCGATCAACACCCGCAAGGGCGTGGAGCGCTGTATCCGCTATGCATTCGAGTATGCTCGCAAGCGCAACAAGGACAATAAGCTGACTCTTTGCGGCAAGACCAACGTCCTCACCTATGCGTTCGATCTATGGGAGAGGGCTTTCTACGATGTGGCTAAACAGTTCCCTGATATCACCCCTGATTATGCACACGTAGACGCCACGACCATGTGGATGGTCAAGAACCCGGAATGGTTCGACGTCATCGTGACCGACAACTTGTTCGGCGATATCATCACCGACCTTGGAGCGATGACTCAGGGCGGAATGGGTATTGCTGCTGGCGGAAACATAAATCCCGAGGGCGTTTCGATGTTCGAGCCGATCGGTGGATCTGCACCTAAGTACACCGGCATGAACATAATCAACCCTCTGGCCGCCATCGGCGCAGCAGGTATGATGCTCGATACCCTTGGCGAGACCAAGGCAGCAGACCTTATCGACAAGGCGATTGCCAAGGCTACCAGCGAGAAGATGAAGAGTATGTCCGCCGGCAAGATGGGCTATTCGACGACCGAGGTCGGCGATATGATTGCTCAATTTGTAACCGATCTGGCATAAGACTTTGCCGATAAACAGGTAATTCAGGTATATAGGCCCGTGGCAGTTTTTGGACTCCCACGGGCTTCTTCTCACCGAGATCGTATATCAATCAGAACCGAGGGATTGCACGTGGCAGATAAACGAAACATCACAATCCACTATCAGAATACGCCGATGGATTATGTACTTGCACATCGAGCCTTCTACAACAGCACAACAAGGGGTAAAGCCAACAAAGTGATAGCTCTTATAGTGCTCATCGAAGGACTTTGGTTACTATACGGGCATGAATTGCTTTGGGGAATACTGCTGATAGCATTGGCCCCGATAGTGTGGTTCAGCGCGGTGACCGGCGTGCGGCTGTTTTTATTCACTAAATCGAATCCTAAATCGCTGAGGCCAGTCGACGCCGTGTTCAACGATTCAGGGGTAAGGATGACCGGCCCTTCGCTCGATTCAAGTGTTGGATGGAAGTACTGGAACAAGTCGTTTGAGAGTAAAAGAGCGTTCATACTTTTCTTCGGCAAAGGAAGATTTCATGTTTTCCCGAAGCGTGCGTTCACAGGTGAGGCTGACATCACCCGGTTCCGTAGCCTGGTCAAGCGCAAGATAGGTAAGATATAATCGCATACTGTTCTAACGAAAAAGGCCCCGGAGTTAACACCTCCGAGGCCTTTTTGCATATATATTGAAACTAACCTACCAATTTGGCGAGCTCTGCATCAATCATCTCAGTCGGCACAAAGCCTGACTCAATGCTCTTTGCATAATTGAGCTGTTCCCTGGCAGATGCGTTGTAGCCGTTTCGTATAAGCGCACGCCCGTATTCGTAACAGAATTTCTGTTGCAGATCGAGATCGTCGGGAGCAAGCTTTATTGCTCTCTCATACTTGCGGCATCCCTTATCAAGGGCATTCTTTTCGAATAAAATCAAACCGAGAGTGGCGTTAGCATATGGATTCTTAGGTTCCATATCGAGCGCTATTTGGACTTCGGTTTCCGCCTCGCTCATACGATCAATGCCCAACAGGAAATAAGCGAAGTTATTATGATAAATCGCCTGAGTATCATCCAAGGCTATGGACTGCCGATAAGCCTTCTCTGCTTCTTCGTATTTGCCCAAAGTATCCAGCAGTGATCCCAACCCGTGCAAAGCCTGGGCATCGTCCGGATTAATCTCCACCGCCTTGCGATATGCGATTTCCGACTCATCGTACCGGCCCTGGGCATCAAGCGACAGCCCCAGATTGTGCCAGGCCCGGTCATTCGCGGGGTCAAGCTCGATGGCAGTGCGTTGTGCTGTCTCAGCCTCAACTTCGCGACCCAGCTTGCTAAGCGATGTTCCAAGGTTGATCCAGGCAAGGGTATACTTTGGGTCAAGCTCGGTGGCTGTTCGCAAAGCTTTCTCGGCCTCATCTTCGCGTCCTAGCTTGCTTAGGGTTATTCCCAGATTATTCCAGGCTATTGCATAATCTGGAGCAAGTTTGATAGCAATTACAAGAGACTGCTCTGCGGCCGCATCTTTGTCCAATTCACTGAGCAATATGCCTTTATTGATGAAATCGATGGCACTTGCGTCTGTGGTGGCAGTGATCAATGATACCAAATTGAGCGCCTGATCGTAATCACCATATTCGTAAAGTCTACCGGCCAATGATCGAATAATACCAGCAGGCAAGGTTATTCCAGCTCGTGCCAAAATGATAACCTGTCTGGCCCTGGCATCTGCCTCAATGCTAGGCTCATCTACTAATTCGGCGTCCTCTACAAATGCCTGTGCATTATCCTGGCTGCCAACCAGCTCTGTGATTTGAGCTATTACATCGGACTTCAGCGTCTCAAGATCACTCTTATCAGCAGTCTGAAGGCTCGCCGTCTGTGCGATAATCTCCTTTATGCGCAAACATGCCTTCTGGTCAAGTTCGCCCTTTGTAACATGGCTATGACATACAGCACAAAGCAATAATAAATTACTTTGATCATTATTGCCTGTATTATCATCGATATGATGAATCTCCAACGCTGACGTAGCCCCACAATTGGGCATGCTGCACCTGTGTCCAGCCTCTACCTTTACCAGGCGCTGAACCTCCGATGGAACTGATGAACGAATTTTTGTTGCCATATATCACAATCCTTATTGAATAATTAGCGAAATTACATTCCCTACATATCCTAGATTCGATATCCTCCCCAAAGTCTCCTCCTAGAAAAACCCGGCATGATGTGCTATTCTACAATTATGTCTATAATATCTGTATTTGAGCTACCCAGGCGGCAGAGTTATTCAGCGTCATTACATAGTAGTGGCTCTTTTGAAAGCCAATCTTTTGTGCTACAATTAACCAACAGCTATAAACTAAAAACACCAGTTAGAAGGGAAGTACTATGCCTCGATTAAGACTAAATCGATTACTTACTGTTATCCTCGCGATCATGCTGGTCGTACCGGCATACTCTGCGCAACCACCAAAATCCCCAAAAAACGTCATTCTCATGATCGGTGATGGCATGGGCATCGGACAAATCACCCTTGCACGATACTCTCTTCCTCAGCCGAACTCAAAGCTGAATATGGATTCCATGCACTATGCAGCACTGGTTAAAACCAATTCTGCCAATTCCGTGGTCACGGATTCAGCCGCAGCCGGCACTGCTCTTGCAACCGGGCACAAAACCAATAACGGTATGATAAGCACTCTGCCCGCCGGTTCCAAGGTTGAATCCATACTTGAAGCCGCCGAAAAGATCGGGAAAGCTACAGGATTAGTTACTACAACAAATATGACTGATGCAACTCCTGCTGTCTTCGGCTCTCACGTAAGCAGCAGGGCAAGCCAAACCGATATTGCCCCTCAGTACCTTGCTGATAAGATCAATGTTTTGATGGGCGGTGGAAGGGCCATGTTCATTCCACAGTCAATACAGGGAAGTGCCCGCACGGATGATATGGACCTCCTTGATAAAGCTCGAAAAGAAGGGTATAGCGTAGTCGATAACCGGGCGGATATGATCTCGGCAAAGGGGTCACGCCTGATTGGGCTGTTTGAATTAGGCGGCCTGACTACCAACGCACCGGAACCAACCCTTGCCGAAATGGCCCAGAAGGCAATCGATGTGCTATCCAGCGACACAGACGGATTCTTTCTGATGGTTGAGGGCGGACAGATTGACTGGTCATGCCACGCTAACGACTCTGTCGGTGCTGCCAAGCAGGCACTGGATTTCGATGCGGCTGTAGGAAAAGTGCTGAGCTTTGCGCGAAAGAATCAGAACACCCTCGTTATTGTCACCGCAGATCACGAAACAGGGGGATTGTCTATCCTGAATCCGGACTCGGGACAAACTGCCGTTTCCGTAGGTTGGGCAGCGAATGGACAACATGGAACCAATGTGGGACACACCGGCAACAGCGTGGCTCTATTCGCTGACGGTCCAGGCAGCAGCGCTTTCACCGGAATGCTGGACAATACCGATGTTCCAAAGAAGATCGCTTCTCTGTGGAAGATTAAGAAATTCGGGAACTAACCCATACTACTAATATTACGCCCTCTCCGTTTTATGGCGAGGGCGTAAATCCTCATTTAGGACTTATCCACAATGATTTGTACGTCTGTCTTTCCAAGCGAGAAGTCGTCCATTCCGCATATATCGCCGCTCCGATTTTAGGCCTATCCACAGGAGCTACAGCGTCTACCCCCCACTTCAGTCCGCACAGTGCATTATTTATATTCTCAACTGAAGGGTGATGAGTGAGAGTCGGGTTCTCGTATGTAGGAACCCCAATGAGAAGATCGTTGACGCCATGACTTATTGCCCATTTAACAGTCCATGAAGTTTCGCCAGCATATACTGATGGCAATGGACACCCTGAATCGTACATCATAACGGCAACTTGATCAACTTGTCCTGCAACCCGCAGGAAATATGCTTGCGTCCAGTAGCCAGGGAAGCGGACAAACGGCCTCAATACCCTTTCCAATCCCGGCACTGGTTCCGGTTTATTTGCGGCGACTGATAGCCTTTTATGGGTCTTTCGGGTAAGTTTATGTGTGGTGGAAACAAGTTCCAGAAAGTATTGATTGCCGCTATATACAGGCTCAATGTCGTAGTGTATACCATCAAACCCCAGGTTCAGGAATAGTTCGCCAGTCTTTATTATCGTCCGCCTGGTTTTCATATCCGACAAATCAAGTGGGCCTTTGGCTGCGGCTTCCACCTGACCCAGCCATGCATAAAGGTGAATGTGAGGATCAATCCGCTTGATGCTATAGATAAGATTGGGCGCATTTATATACTTCGAAGCAGGCACTGTGCCATCACCATTGAGCGGTCCAACATGGAAGTAGGCATCGCTGATCTTCATCTCATGCAGCATATCAACTAATATCTTGTATTCCTGATCTGTATGTGGTTCCCCCACCCATGAGTGTCTAAGCCACATTGCATTATTGCCATTGGAATACGCTGCCGGATGGACCGTGCGAACCCGATATTCAGCCGCGAAAACAACGATGGCGGTAATCAGCAGAAACACTAGGCAAACGCGACGGAATCGACGATTCACTATGAGGCCTCGATGCACAGCAGGTCACCGGAGCCTGGGCCGATGCCGGTATCAAGAAGGTAAATCCTCGATTCAGGGCCTGAGCAAATCACGCCGAACAGATTGTCGCTGTGAGGAATGCCTGCCGTGCCTATGAACTCACCATCAGGGCTGAATGTATCAATCTGCTGTAGGCCGGACTTCTTGCATGCAAGAAGCACATGGACCTCGCCTGTAGCCTTATCGACCGCCATATCGGATATCAGAACTGCATCCTCGGGATAGTCGATTTCCCTGCCCCAGGTCTCCAGCACTGAACCGCCGTCCTTGACCTTCCAGAGCCGATAAGGAGCCATTCCGTAGCTTACATAGACGTTTCCCTGTGAATCTGAATCGATGTTAACGAATGCTGGATCGAGATGGGCATGGTACCTTGCGGGAGCAGCCATCTCATTGATGAAGAAACCGAAGGCGTTGTATACATTTATTCGCTCGATATCTTCGTCGCTCGAAAGTGCGTACAGCAGACCGTCGGGCCCGCTGCAAATGCTGAGGAGGCTGGATACAGAGAATTCTCCAACAGGATCGCCGGTTTCGCTGTACCGCGACACAAGTCCACCGGTGGGGTCGCCTATGTAGAAGGTCGAGTCAGGGGCGACTGCGAGGCTCAGCCCGGAACTTTCGCCGTTACCCACACCCGGCTGAATATCGAACGCGTCGGTGAGGATGCCAGAGGGTTGAAATCTGTACACACGGGCGTTGATGCTGTCGCAGACGTAGACATTCCCGGCGGCGTCGGTATCGGCATCGTCGAGCCCGGCATCCGCTAGGCCAAGAAGCATCGGGAGGTTCATTCGCCATATGGCCGCTACAGAACTCACTTCCACCCCCTACTGAGAGCGAATCGTGACCTGAACGATCACATGGTTGGTCATGCCGGTCCACGCATTAACACCAACGTAGCGTCCGGTAAGATATGTTTGATACCAAAGCTCCACATTGTAGGTTCCGGGCGCAGACATATCCCATCTGCCGTCGCCTACAGTGCGGGAAAGGTCCATCTGGATTACTTTGGCCTCGCCTGGTTTGAGATCGAAAAAATCTTTTTTGGAATGAACCGGGTACAGGACGGCATTCCCACTAAAGGCGACTTTACTGCCATTTTTGGTAACTGCCACCTTGAATGGCAATTGGTTGTTCTGAAACAGAGTCGGCAGCGGAGATTGCCAGCCGTTCAGCAGCATGTCAGTAGAAGTTCGATTTGTGAGTGAGAGCTTGACCCTCACTGGCTGTCCAGATTTCACAGAAACGCGAACTGGATCTACCGACAAGACAAGATCGCCAGTCATCCCTGTGCGCTTGCCCAAGCCATAATATTCATCCACATGCTGAAGGTTATCGATAGCAGCACGCCTGTTAGTTAACCAGTTGCCCGTTAGGATGCCACCTACCACTGCGATTATCAGTACCGACAATGGTATGGCCAATTTCCACCCATACCAGCTAGTCCTGATTTTTTCAAGTTTCCCGTTTACCGAGTTTGAATTCCGCATGATAAATCTCCGATGGTCTGCATATTGAGATGATACCACAATATCGCATCGCCATGCCAGTTTGGGCATCAATGTGCATCACGTTTTTTGACAATGGCCAACAGCATGCCGGCTATTGACGTAGACATTCGTCTTGTATATACTAGAAGTATCCAGCGGGAGGTAGTATGTTATATGAGCAAGGGAATCACGGATAAGCAAAAGGTCGTATTGGATCTCATAGTGCAGTATGTAGATCGGCATGGCTACCCACCGGCCATCCGAGAGATCGGCGCCATGCTGGGGATCAAAAGCCTGCGCGGCGTAACGGTCCATCTTGATGCGCTGGAAAAGAAGGGTTATATCGTCCGAGAGAGCACATCCCGGAGCATACACGTGCTGAAATCACCGACCGCAGTTGAGACGGCGGAGTTTGTATACCTGCCGATCGTTGGAACCATAGCAGCGGGAGCACCCGTTCTCGCAGCAGAAAACATCGAGGGAAAAGTGCCTGTCCCCAAAGCCATGATCGGCGTGGTTGACGGCGCATTTCTCCTCAGAGTCAAAGGCGACAGCATGATCGATGCCCACATAACAGAAGGCGATCTTGTGATAATCAGACCTCAGCCGGTTGCAGAGAACGGTGATTTGGTGGCAGCCCGACTCGGTGATGAAGCAACCATCAAACGGCTCCACAAGGACGGCAAAAATATCATGCTAATGCCGGCAAACATCAACTATCAGCCCATACCATTTAGAGGTACTGACGCCATGTTGATTGGAAAGGTCATCGGCCTGTTGAGATCATACTAACCTGAGTATCATCCCTCCTGTATCGACGAAACAGCGCTTTCAACATCGTCAAAAGTCTCAAAGATCAGATCGAGCTTGGTGATTCCAAGCATGCGAATGACGGCCTCGCTGCACCCGACCAGATTGACAACCCCGCCCTTCGCCCGGACCCGCTTGACCGCTCCGAGCAGGATTCCGAAACCACTGCTGTCCATATAGCTGACATTCGACAAATCTACAATCAGGTCAATCGTCCCGGCATCAATCAACCTGTTCACTGCAGTTTTGAGCTTCGACGCTGAATGGGTATCAATCTCTCCAGATGTTTTCACTACGGGAATCCCTGAAATTCGGTCAACAACCGTCTCGAGCTTTATGCTTTCAACTCTCAATGGGCCACCACCTTTCTACGCAAGTCCCGTTCCGTTTACCCGTTATTTAACGAGCTTATGCATCAGAACAGTATCCCGCGCTTCCCCATTATGATCAGCACATCGAAGGCGATCGCACTGACCCAGTGGACCAAAAAACACGGTACAAATGACTTTACCCTTAGTGCCACGATTCCTAAAATCACACCTGTTGCAAATGACACCATAAATTCTGGTCCCGGCTTGCCATAGTGCATGATACCGAAAGCAATTGCCTGCACAAGCACGCTCCACCAACCGATCGATCGTGACAGTCCAAAAAGCAAAAAGCCCCTGAAGAAAAATTCCCAGCAGAACAGGTACATGCCGTAGGAGATTTCAAAATAGACGAAATACGGCAGATCATGTGCAGCCTGCTGTTGTATTGGGTAGTAACTCTGGAATTGAGGCATTCGCGCCGCAAAAAAGAGAATCGGCAAGACGGCGACAAACAGTATTCCAGCCAGCTTGTACCCTTTGTTATAATCACCAAGACCAAAGCCAAAACTCGCCGGGTCCTCACGGGCAAACAGCAGGATGAATACTATCGGAAGCCAGAACAGAGCCGCAATATTGGTTATCAGATATTCTTCATACCCGTGCGGCTTTGCGTTAAACCTGAAGAGTGCCACCAGTATAATTGTCCCAATAACAGCGACCAGTGACGGAAGCAAATTTTTCTTTCCCATCCTAAAACTCCTAACCTCCCGTGCTGCATAATCTGCAGTAAGAATATCCTACATGATCCAGTGCCTACTTTTCAATCCTTCAACTAAATACTTTCCGGTACATGTGAATAAAAATTGATGACACCACCTATTGGCAAAAACTTTAACAAATGGTAATATTACGTGGTTTAAATCACTATTTGTGTAGTCGGGTCAGTTTTTCGTAAAAATGCGCTTACCGATAGTTACCACTAAGCATGCTCGTCGCACGGCGAGAATTCGCTGTCCCCACCAGACCAGGAGTATATGTCGTGGAACAAAAACCGCCGATAGCATGCCCATTTGATGTCGATGTTCACTGGGAAACAGCACACTTAAGCGCCCCAAGTGTGCCTGATTCCATTGGAACCTTACGCCGGCAGATCATGAACTTCGTGAGTGCCGCCCCACTCTCCGCAAGCGAACTTACCGATCTGGAAGTCGCTATAGGAGAAGCATGCACCAACGCCCTTAGACATGGCTCACCAAGAGGTGAATACGATAAGATAAGGGTGAAATGTATGAGAAACGAATCTGCGCTTGTAGTAGAAATAACTGATAGTGGAAATGGTTTCAACCCCGGTTCGGTGAAGGCCCCTGCTGCTGCTCATCTGCCCGAAGGCGGAATGGGGATTTACCTCATGCGACGGCTGGTAGATCACGTAGAATTCGAATTCAAAACCGGCACTACGGTACGCTTGCTCAAATACTACAATAAGAATTGAACCCTTGCCTCCCATTCATTCCTCATTCAACGGGAGAGCCATATCTCAGCAACCTCCTGCACCCCAAATCGCAGCCACAAAAAAATAGGCTCTATAAGCTTTCTTGTGGGTGAATCTGATTCGCCCTCACCCCAACCCCATTCGACTTCGCTCAGGGCAGGCTCTCTCCCGATTTCGGGCGAGGGGGGGATGCCGCTTATCCCGAGTAGCCCACAGGGCATATCGAGGGACGGTACATGTCTACCAGGCTTCGGCAGCGGCGTCGTCGACTCTGCAACCGAAGCATCAACACACCCGTGAAGGGTGTGCCTACATCTAGTCGGCGCAGGCCGACTTCGTGTTTTTGTTGCCGCGAATTTATTCGCACGGTTGTTGGAACACTACCGCTATCCACAAACTTTCTCATAGAGCCACAAAAAATATATCGAATACTTAGCCCAATATTGATACGCTTAGGGTATAATTAAGCAAGCGATATCTATATATTGCGAATGCCCAATGCGATCTTTTGGGTAACAGTAAATTCGCCGCGCAAAAATCGGCGTGTATTGACAAATCCGAGGAGGTCTACGATGGCACACGAACTATCACCACTCCCGTACGCATACGACGCGCTGGAGCCGTTTCTGGATGAAGCGACCCTGCATCTCCACCACGACAAACATCATCTGGCGTACGTGAACGGGCTGAACGCCGCTGAAGACAAGATAAAGGCTATGGCCCAGTCCGGCGATTTCGCAAACACCCGTGCTGTTTCGTGCGAACTGGCGTTCAACGGATCTGGAGATATCCTGCACTCCATCTTCTGGACTAACATGAAGCCGGGCGGAGGAGGAACCCCCACAGGCGAGCTGATGGACGCAATCAGCAAGACATTCGGTAGCTTTGACGCATTCAAAGGGCTTTTTCTGTCTACGGCAAATACCGTGCAGGGCTCAGGATGGGGAATACTCGGCTATCGGAAGTCAGACGACACTCTGGTCGTTCTGGGCGCCGAGAAGCACGAGAATCTCACCCAGTGGGGTGTAAAACCGATTCTAGTGTTGGACGTCTGGGAGCATGCGTACTACCTCAAATACCAGAACAAGCGTCCTGACTGGACCAAGGCATTCATCGAGAACCTTGTCGACTGGGACAACGTCGCCGAGCGACTGTCAGCGGCTAAGGGCTAATATCGAAGTTATGACCGGGGGAGAATGAGTTCATTTTCCCCCACACCTCTTATCAACACCAGCCCATTATCAAAGCAACAGAAGGATTTTCTTGCTCCTGCAAGGAATTGTTGGGAAGCATGTGCTGAATTCTGGGTATAACCATTAAATGCTCATAGTATCGGGACATTGATCTTTTGGAGGATACGGCGTGGCAACAAAATCGAGAGAACTAGGCTGGTCGCTCAGTAAGGCGCGAATGTTCGAGGAGTGCCCTCGCCGGTACTACTACTCCAACTATTTTTCCAAATCAGGATACGCCTACGACGCCCCCGACGAGGCAAAACTCGCCCTCGAAATGAGAAGCATCAAGGGCCTCGATATGTGGGTCGGTGAGATAGTGCATGCAACCATCCAATGGATACTCGAACAGGTGAAGGATGGCGTACTACCGACTGCTGATGCAGCAAAAGCCGAGGTCCGCCGCCGATTGAGCGGGGAATGGCGTGCCTCCGCCCTCCAACTCTGGCGCAACCAGTCCGACGACCTGAACCCGAATCTATTCGAGCATTACTACAGAATGCCGGTGAGTAAAACCACAACCGACCGACTGATGAACAAGGCATTTGCGTGCATCGGAAACTTTATGGCGTCGGATATCCTGAAGAAGATAACGATGACACCGTCCGACCGCTGGCTCCCGATCGAGAAGTACTCCAGTTTCAGGATGGACGGACTGCTCTTCTACATAAAATTCGACTTTGCGCTCCGTAGCGGCGAGTACCTCTGCGTGTACGACTGGAAGACCGGTAAGCCGACCGAAGATGAAGTCCGACAGCTTGCGTGCTATGCGCTGTATACGTCCGATAAGTGGAAGGTACCGATCGAGAACATCCGAGTGTGCGGCGTCCACCTTCAGCCGACGCTCGATGCGGAGGAGCGTCCTGTAGATGAGGCCGACATAGACAGCGCCCGTGCCTTCGCCCACCAAAGCTTCAACGCGATGGTCAGGTGTCTCCAGAACCCTGCTCGCAACCTGGCCGCGATGGACGGATTCCCCATGACCGGCAACCTGCTCAGGTGCACGAGATGCCAGTTCCGAGGTATATGCATCCAGGGCAAGCAGGCATCGGGAGACATTGAGGACTTACCGGTTGTTGAGGATTGGAATGGGTAGTACATCGAGGCAGGCATGGTGCCTGCCCCTGCAAGTATAACTGATTACGCCTTGTCGGCTGCCGTCTCGTCGTGGGCGAGTGACGGAGCAGCAAGGCCCTCGAGATGGCACGCATCGTTCAGCGTCTCAAGGACCCAATCGTCGTCAGCACGTCGGCGATAGGACGTAATTCCGGCGTTGTCCAGGCTTACCTTTCTGAAGGTGGCTAGTGGCACATTAAGCGCGTAGCATAAGAAGGCTCGAATGGGGCCGCCGCTCGTAGCGATGACCACCGTTTCGTCAGGATGCGCGCGCACGATCTCGTTCACCACCTCGACAACTCTTGCCTGCAACGCTTCCAACCGCTCACCGCCTGGCGATCGATACGTCACGGAATCCTTTCGATAATTAGCAAAGGCTTCTGGGTACAGTTCCTTGATTTCACTTACGGTAAGCCCTTCCCATTCCCCAAAGCAGACCTCGCGGAGTCTGGGATCAGTGCGGACGCTAAGCCCGTGATGCTCGGCGATGGCCTCCGCGGTATCCGAGGCGCGTTTCAAATCGCTTGAATATACAGCATCGATACGGGTATCCTTCAGGCGGTTCCCCACCCTCTCGGCCTGAATCAAGCCCAGTTCGCTGAGGTCTGAATCGGCATGCCCCTGATATCGCGATGCCAGGTTCCAAGTAGTCTGTCCATGTCGGACGAAAATTAATCTCATTACAACTCCCCGGGATGTAGTCGACCGATTTCCGTGCCATCCGGTCGAAGCTTCAACGCTCCAAAGACGATCGACCGCACCGGCGCGATAGATCGGAGCGGCGTATACACAGAGACAGACCCGGCACGGAAATCCATCCCCTGCACTATACCGATTGAGAGAAGCTCCAGATGACTGTCCAGCAGTCCGACGGCCAGGTTGATATACCTCGCGATCGGAACAACCATCACACCCTTGGTCCTGAAATACTCCTGAAGCTGATCAATCCCATGCTTATTATATTCTCCAGCCACGACAAGGTAAATCCCCCTGCCGATAGTTTCTCCGTAGAGCACCTGGGCATTGAGCGCTTTCTCAGCAAATTTGAGGTACTTTATCTCCAATGGCCGCCCCGTCTTGAGCCATGTTCCTGAAGTAGTCAGCGCCTCAAGTGGCAGTTCCTGTACATGCCCATTCAGGAAGTACTCCCTGAACCGGAGGACCCTGCGCTGGGACCGTATAGCAGGAGGCTTGGCCTTGACTGCGTGAGATACTCGCAGCCGATGCACGGTGCAGCTCGCCCACGAATCGAAGAACCGGAGGAAATGCTCTGCCTCATCCGCCTTCTGGAGCGCGACTATATGCCTCGGCGCAAGGAGTTCTATCTTTGCCGTCTTCAAATTACGGGCGATCACCCCTCTGATCAGGCCGGTGGTGTCTGCTATCACAAGTTGTGCACCAAGCGACTGAGCCTTGTCAACCATTTTCTTTGCGCCGGTCACAGTTCCGAGCATATTATCGACCGGAGTAGTTGACCCGACGAAGTAGAACGACCGGAGGCGCAGATCGCTGAGCACCTGTATCTCCGAATCCACCAGTCCCAGCCCGATAGTTGTGGGTGGGCCAATCTCCGACTGTCCCATGTCGCCATCGACTACGGCGGTCGATATGCCGGCGTTCAACGCATGGTTCGCAAGCAGTGTGCAGAACGTCGTCTTGCCGACATCGGTTGCACCAAGCACCACGGTGACGCCCGGCGACGAAACGATCTCCTGTATATGCGGGTTCCACTCTTCCATTATGTTGACAGGCATTTTGATAAACTCCCACAAGGTATTTCCACATAATCAGCGATGATTCCTGCACTTGCATAACGGGTAAAAAGCGATTAAAATGCATTGCAAGGAGTTATATGATGAAAAGATTGTCGTGTGTGGTATTTGCCGCAGCACTGATTGTCATCGGCATTGGTGTCGTTTACTGGTATACAAGCCCCTACAGGTATTCAAATGAGATACAGATCGTAAATATACTGGCTGATGAGCAGACTGCCATCCGAAACAAGGATGTCAAAGGCGTGCTCGCGCACGTATCCAGTAGCTACAATGATTCAGCCGGCAACAACTATGATTCCTTGCGTATAATGGCCCTGGACACTCTGCGGTCGGGTACCAAGTTCGACTCACTGATTGAGCATCAGTTCGTCACCGTCAATGGTGATACCGCACATGCAGATATAGCAGTCACGGTGACGCGCACCTCACCTGAAGGATCAATCGACAAGTTATTTTCCGGGCCGTTAACCATCAGTTTCAGGAAATACAAGACAAAACGCTGGTATATTGTCCCCGTAAGAGCGTGGAAGATAACCAGCACGGATGGGCTTCCGGGCATAACCGAGTAAATATTAGGAGATATAATTGAAGATCGGGATAATAAGCGATACACACGGCAATATGGCGGCCTGGGCGCGGGCGATGGAGATATTTGCAGGCGCAGATATGATCCTGCACGCCGGCGACGTCTTATATCATCCCCCCCGAATGTGCTGCCAGGCGGATTATGATATCCCCGGCCTTGCAGAATTGATCAACGCAAGCCCGATTCCTGTTGTGATCGCTCGTGGGAACTGCGATGCAGAGGTATATGAAGAACTTCTGGAACTTCCCGTTCAATCGCCGTATGCGGTCGTCCAGTCGAACGATCTGCGAATTGTTGTGCTGCACGGGCACGGCGTGTCGGGCAGCGAACTGCGCCATATAGCGGATAAGTACCATGCCGATATCGTCGTCACGGGGCACACGCACATCCCAGTGATCGAGCGAATGGGCAAGTGCATACACATCAATCCGGGCAGCCCGTCGCTTACGAAGTTTGAGGTAGACGGCGTCCCGGTCCCAACAGTGGGATTGATCGAGGATGGCATCGTTAAGGTACTGAAATTGGACAGCGGCGCAGAGTTGATGTCAATGGAAATAGTAGTAAGCACCTAGAGATTGGCTTTTAGCTGTAAGTATGGAGATCAAGTCATGCATTGGAACGGAATATTTCGGCGGTTTCTGTTTATCCTTGAATTGGCAGTGGTGTGCATTATTGAGTCTTGGACTTTATTACTGCTGTGTTCCTATTTATCTTATCTTATCGACGCTCACTCTAATCAGCTATCACCTATTGCAATGGTGATCACCGTAGTTATTGTTTTTGGCTCCGCGCTGGTTTACGGTCGAAAGCGGCGTATCAGAATAAGCACTGGAATCGCATTCATGAGTCTTTTGGCGAACGGCCTGATTCAACTTCTATTATTTGCACTAATGGTAAAGATGGGCATGTTTGTGAGACCAGAGCTTGCAGCCACTGCCGGTTTGCTGTTCTTATTTGTTCTTTCAGGAATCGTTCTGTTGGTAGTCAGGAAAGGCTCATTGGCTTCGTAATCTTTCCCTGTAGGAGGCGACTCCAGTCGGCGATGCTTGCTTTTGGTCGCGCTCTGGAGAGCCCTCCTACAAGCGGGATAAACTTCACGTGAAGGCTCTCATCAGGCAGGAGCTTCTTCGCTAGGCCCCCTCGCCCGATTTCGGGAGGGGGTTGGGGTGAGGGCTTGATCTCACCATTTGCTCAGAATGACATTGTTTGGTATGGGTTCAGAGTGGAACTTCCGATGCAACCTGGCAATTCTGATACTCACTTCACAAGCTTGAGGATTTGGCGGAACTCGTCCGTGCCTGCACAGCCGAGAAGCTCGTACATCACGCCCTCTGTACAGCCGACTACTATGCCCGAATGGCGCATCTTGTCGAGCCCCAACTGCCAGTCGCTCTCTTGCCGGGAACAGACGGCATCGGCTGGCACGTGAACGGTGTACCCCTTATGCTGCAGATCGTGGGCGGTCTGGCTCACGCAGATATGGGTCTCAACTCCACAGAGGATGACTGTGCGCTTGCCTAGTTTCGCCAACCTTTCGTTGAATGCGCGATCGCCACAGCAACTGAATGCCATCTTACCTATCGCCTCATGCTGTGGAAGAAGTTCAGCTATCTCCGTCACCGTGTCCCCCATCCGCTCTGGGTTCTGGAGTGTGACCAGGATCGGAAGGCCGAGGACATTCGCTGTGCCTACGAGCTTCTTCGCGTTGTTCACGACCCGCTCCCGGTCGAACATCGCACGGAGAAACGGCTCCTGCATGTCTACAACAACGAGGCAGCTATCGGATCTATCGGCAAGGTTTTTGTGTCTCATTTTATCCTCAAATTTACTGTAGGGGCGAACATCCACGTCCACCCCTACATCTAAAATGCCCTTATTGACTACTTCTCAATCTCGCGGATGATGGCATCAGCCATTTCGCTGGTTCCGACTGCTGTTGGATCATTGCGGTCGGCCTTCATGTCGTAGGTGACATCCTTACCGCCTGCAAGCACCGTCGCAACGGCCTTCTCCAGTCGATCAGCGGCATCAGCCTCACCGATATGTCGCAGCATCAGCATACCCGAAAGAATGAGAGCTGTCGGATTGACTTTGTTCAAGCCCTTGTACTTCGGTGCGCTGCCGTGGGTCGGCTCAAAGAGGGCTATGCCGTCGCCGATGTTCGCACCGGGAGCCACGCCCAGCCCACCGATTAATCCTGCGCAGAGATCGGAGAGAATATCGCCGTAAAGGTTCGGCAGAACGATCACATCGTACAACTCCGGCTTCTGGACAAGCTGCATGCACATGTTGTCCACGAGCCTCTCTTCGTACTCGATCCGGCCTTCGTACTCCTTCGCGACTTCCCGCGCCACATGGTAGAACAGGCCGTCGGTGAACTTCATGATGTTCGCCTTTGCGACTGCCGTAACTTTCTTGCGGTTGTTCTTCACTGCGTATTCGAACGCGAACTTGACGATCTGCCGCGAGCCGGTAACGGAGATCGGCTTTATGGAGATCGCCGAGTCCTCCCGAATCTTGCCGCCAGCCATATCGATAATCTGCTTAGCCTCCGGTGTGCCGAGATCGTACTCAACACCGGCATACAGGTCTTCGGTATTCTCTCGAACAACCACCAGATCGACATTCTCGTACTTCGAGCGGATGCCCGGGTAGTACTTGCACGGTCGGAGACATGTGTAAAGGTTGAGTTCCTTTCGGAGCGCAACGTTTACAGAGCGGAAACCTTTGCCGATTGGGGTTGTGATAGGACCCTTCAACGCGATTTTGTTCCGGCGTATGCTCTCCAGAACATGCTCAGGTAGTGGTGTGCCGTACTTCTCCACGACATCGATGCCCGCGTCGTGAATCTCCCAGTCGATCTTGACCCCTGTCGCCTCAATAACTCGCTTGGCGGCGGCTGTCTGCTCCGGGCCTACACCGTCACCAGGAATAAGCGTAATTGTATATGCCAATATCTTCCCCTTTTAGACTTTTTTTGTGTTTTTACTTCTAATCTTCTCGAAACCTATTTTTAACCGTCATCATCGCCAAAGCCATCTCAACGAGTCAGGGAGAATGGACGCTCCGTGTTGAAAGCCATGGTTGGCATCCCCGATCACAAAGTTGTAATCGTAACCCTTGAATCTCAGAGCCGATGCCATTTGCCTGTTTCCGAGTTCCCAATCGCCCCACACGCAATCCAGGTCGTTGGTACCCGCCTGCAGAAACACGCGAATCGGCTTCTTCTCGGATTTGCGGATCAGGAACGGGTAAACATGCCCCCCATAAATATCAGCAAAACTGCCGACATGGCTCATGACTTTACGAAAAGCATCCGGTCGCTCCCATGCCACAGTCCACGAACAGATGCCGCCCGAACTCCCTCCGCATATTGCTCGCTCATCCGGGTTCTCCGAAAGATTGTATTCCCTGCCAACCTCGGGAAGGATCTCCTCGAGCAGGAAGCGAGCATAACGGTCGCTCAGGACATCGTATTCCGCTGCCCGCTGCGACTCCGGATATTTCTCGTAATGCGAACGAGGATCGTTTTCGAACTCTTCCGATTCCTTGCCAGGATAGATGAAGATGCCTATCGTAACAGGCATATCGCCTTTATGGATCAAGTTGTCGAAAACCACAGGCGCACGAACTAAGCCATCCGGATCAGCATAAGTCCAGCCGTCCTGAAAGACCATCACACATGCAGGCTTGGATGCATCGTATTGCGCAGGTGCATAGACCCAGTAATCACGGGTAGTGCCTGGATAAATTTGGCTGTTATCCCATACATGCTTTGTCAGCGTGCCCTTTGGCACACCTTCCTGCACCTGCGAATCAGCCCCGAGTGCATAGTCACCGGGATTACGGAAATACTCTCTGTCTTCCATACAACATTCACCCCTTGATGATTGGTTTAGCCCGTTTGTTTCTTAGTATAATTCAACATGCCGCCAGCGAAGACGATCTCCATCTGACGAGCGGTGAGATCGTGTCGAACCTCGAACTTCGTGCCCTTGGTAGTATTCTCAACAACAAGGGTCGGGCTGGATTTCAGGCCTTCTTTGATGTCCACTATCCGAAGATCGTCGTCCCTGTCTATCGAATCATAATCCGCCGGATTCGCGAAGGTGAGAGGCAGGATTCCAAAGTTCACCAGATTAGCTCTGTGTATTCGCGCGAACGACTTCACAATGACCGCCTTGACGCCGAGATACATCGGTGCGAGGGCGGCATGCTCTCGGCTGGAACCCTGTCCGTAGTTCTCGCCGCCAACGATGAATCCACCGCCGGCAGACTTGGCGCGTGAAGCGAAGGTCGCGTCCACACCTACGAATACATGCTCGGCAATGGCCGGGATGTTGGACCGGAGCGGCAGAATCTTCGAACCGGCAGGCATGATATGGTCGGTAGTGATGTTATCGTCGACCTTCAGCAGCACCGAGCCGCCTACTTCGGACGTAAGCTCTTCTCTGATTGGGAGAGGCTTGATGTTCGGGCCACGTACGATCTCTATGCTGGCCGGATTATCGGACGGCGGAATGATCATGCCGTCGTCCAGGAGGTACTTCTCCGGCAGCGTAACAGCCACCGCTTCGCCGAGTTCACGTGGATCGGTGAGATACCCGGTGAGCATGGCAGCAGCAGCGACCTCCGGGCTGGCAAGGAGAATTTTGCCGCTTGGTGTGCCGCTTCGGCCTTCAAAATTACGGTTGAATGTACGAATACTTACGCCTTCGGTACACGGCGACTGCCCCATTCCTATGCACGGGCCGCACGTCGCTTCGAGGATTCGCACGCCGGATGCAATCAGATCCGCCAGCGCGCCATTTCGAGCGATCATCTCCAAGACCTGCCTGGAACCGGGCGATACTCCTGCACTAACGCCGGGATGGACCTTCCTGCCCTTCAGCGCACCTGCCAGAGTCATCAGATCGCGGTATGATGAGTTGGTACAACTTCCGACCAGCACCTGATTGACCTTGAGGCCAGCGATATCCTTAACCTTGACCACATTGTCGGGCTGATGAGGCTGTGCAACCATTGGCTCAAGTGAAGAGAGATCGATCTCTACGACCTCATCATACTGTGCATCAGGATCGGCCTCAAGCTGAGCCCATACGTTATCGCGCCCTTCGGCCTTCAAAAACTCGAGGGTCTGCTCATCGCTTGGAAAAACGGAAGTGGTCGCACCGAGTTCTGCGCCCATATTGGTGATGGTCGCGCGATCCGGAACGGTGAGCGATTTCACGCCAGGGCCGCCGTACTCCATAACTTTGCCCACTCCACCCTTAACGCTCAGTCGCCTAAGCAGTTCGAGGATCACATCCTTGGCCGAAACCCAGGGGTTCAGCTTGCCGGTGAGCTTTATCTGAACGACGCTTGGCATATTGAGGTAGAACGGACCGCCTGCCATTGCAACGGCGACATCGAGGCCGCCTGCACCTATGGCGATCATACCGATTCCACCACCCGTCGGCGTGTGGCTGTCGGAGCCGAGCAGAGTCTGCCCCGGTACGCCGAATCTCTCCAGATGCACCTGATGGCAGATGCCGTTGCCGGGCCGGGAGAAATAGATCCCGTGTTTTGCCGCAATGCTTTGCAGGAAACTGTGGTCGTCCGCGTTCTCAAAACCCGTCTGCAGGGTGTTGTGGTCGACGTAGCTGACAGAGAGCTTGGTCTTAACCTTCGGGACACCCATGGCCTCAAACTGCAGGTAGGCCATGGTTCCCGTGGCATCCTGAGTAAGGGTCTGATCGATTCTGATTGCAATCTCCTTGCCGGCGATCATCTCACCGGAGACAAGGTGGTTGGATAAGATTTTCTGGGTAACATTCATGCCCATGTTTGATTCATTCTCCTATTTCTACTCATTGCATGTAAATTTACCTCGCCATAAATGGCGAGACTAACGGTATCGAAAGCACGCTATACGTGCACCTTAACTTGGACGCGGCACCTAACTCTACTGATTAAGTACCGGTTTTCTGCCGACTACCATTATCTCTATCTCGTCGAGGTCAAGCGTACGCACGCCCCAGTTTCCGGCTGTGCCGCCCCCTATATGGTCGACTTCCAGTCCGGCCACGCGAAACATCAGTGCCAACTCGGTGGGCACGTAACTGCGCTCCCGCACGACTATGCTCTTCCTGCCCGATGGTGTATCGCACTCCATGGTGCTTTGCACCGTCATGGATATGGGATCAAACAGGCCGCTTTCAACGTCGGCGTTGCTGTGCATTCTTATATGGCGGCAGGCGTTCAACACGGTGATCATAACCACCCCACCCGGCTTCAGCGCAGAGCTGATCACATTTAGTATGGCAAGATCGTGTGATAGTGGATCATCGCCTGACCCAAGAAGACAGAAGGCACCTTCACACAAACATATGGCTGCATCGAACTGCCGTGCGGGCACATACTTGGTGGCATCGCTCTGCACGAATTCTATCTCGACACCGGCCGCACGCGCCGCCGATTCCGCCTGTGCGAGCATGCCCGCAGATATATCAATGCCAGTAACCTTGAACCCTCGCCGTGCGAGTTCGACCGAATGCCGTCCAGTGCCGCAGCCTATCTCGAGGATACTGCTTCCAGGCGCAAGGTTCAGTCGTTCGACTAGAAAATCTACTTCGCCTACCGTATTCTTCGTGAAACACTCGTTCATATACTCGGGCGCAAAACTATCGAAAAACTGCTCCCATTCGTTACTTGCGGTCATAAGCTAAACTCCTATGAAGCATTCAGTCCAGGATCGCGCAGATTTACACATTAAATAGACCAGTGACACGGGTTGCGCGCCACTGGTCTCTATTTTACAACGATATTACTGTTTTATGCTACCACCCTAGGGGGTGATGGTCATAATCTTCGCTACCTCTTCAGGATAAGCAGCGATGAACCGAAGTTCACACTCAGTCAGCGGCTTGCCGGTATGAAGATCGGCGAACTGAACCAGATCGAGTATACGATGAGCTTCTTCGGAATCCTTGAACTCTATGCCAAGGTCGGAATATACCTTCAGGAAGCCTTTGATTCCACCGTAAGCGCCGGTTGTGATAATTCGTCCGGTCTCGGTAGTCTCCGGCTCACCCCTGCCAAGGTCCTCAAAATCGTACAGCTCGTAGTTCTTGCGATCCTTCAGTGCGCCATCCGCATGGATACCTGACTCATGTGCGAATGCGTTCCAACCGACCCCGGGCTGATTCATCGGGATCGGAATATCGAAGACGTGTGAGGCATACTTCGCAAGCTTCCATGCCTTTGAAAGATCGATGGCATCGTCGAGCAGGTTCAAATCCTTGAATCCGCTTGAATACCTGAGCGCCAGAATGCACGACACGAGATCGGCGTTTCCGGCGCGCTCACCTACACCGTTGATGCACGTGTTGATGTAGGCATCTACGCCTGCGTCAATCGCGCCCTTTGCCCCTTCGATCGAGTTTGCGACCGCCATGCCGAGATCGTTGTGGCAGTGAACCTCGATGGTGATTCCGACTTCCTTCGCCAGGTTATTGATCCTTGCATATATGGTTCGTGGATCATCATAGCCCAGTGTGTCGCAGTAGCGAACGGTATCCGCGCCTGCATCTTTTGCACCCTGAGCGAATCGAATCAGGTAGTTCATGTCTGTTCGAGAGGCATCCTCTGCATTTACGCCGATGGACTCTGCGCCGTATTCTCTAGCAGCACAGACAGCCTCCTGCATCTCAGTGATTATGCTGTCCCGATCAAGCTTACCCTTAAACTTGTTCACGATCATCTGATCAGAGGTAGACATGGACAGATTGATTGCTTTTATCTTGGTAAAACTGTAAGATTTCTGCACGTCAGAAATAATAGCTCTACACCAACCCGAGAGCTTCATCGGACTAAGAACGCCCTTCTCCCAGAGTTCTACGTTTGTATTCAGATAATTAGCCTCATGACGAACGAACGGGAATCCGAATTCGCTCTGATGAACACCCATGTCGTTCAGAAAGAGGTTAAGGATTGTCTTCTGGAGCTTGGCGGCGCCGATTCGGGATGTCTGTACACCATCTCTATTTGTGACGTCAATAATATAAATTTTGGGCATATAAATGTCCTTTCGTAAAAGTGATTTAAACTTGATAATGGCGTTAACCCTGCCTGCTAAATCACAGACAGTGATAGCGCATTTCGTATGTCGTCTGGGACAAACCTTCAACGGCGGCGTCGTGCGGGGAAAAGGAGCACCAATGCAGGATACTGCTCGATTCTATAAGGGGGGAATCGAGCCCAACGTGCTCTATCGTCAATTCTCCCTGCCATGAGTATAATACATGATTAACTGCTTTGTCAATAGTGTGAATATCGGAACCATAGACAGCGTTAAAATCGCTAACCCGTTCACATTTCACGCGGGCTGAACATCAGAGCCAACCTGGTTGGTTTTCGCGTGCGATGCTGCTGAAAGATTTGCATGTTACGCGATGATTGCAGTACAATTATGCAGTATCAATTTACGACCGGAGAGATCATCAATTGAAGTTCGCATCTAAACTATTCATTCTGATAAGTCTCCTTACAACGATTGCCTCAACATCATTTTCTTCACCAGCCAGCGTCGTTTCCGCGACGACTCTCCCGAGCGGAATGAAGGTCATCGTGCGCGAAGGGCATGAGATCAACCTTGCATCGGTCGAAATCTGGGTGAAGGCAGGCAGCATCAACGAGACGGCTGACAACAACGGCGTTTCCCACTTCATCGAGCATATGATTTTCAAATCGACCAGCAAGTATGGCCCCGGACAGATAGACCGTGAGATGGAGGGCCTTGGCGCAGAACTTAACGGTGGAACATCGAAAGACTGGGTGCATTTCTATACGACCGTCGCGAGCGAGTACCTTCCTAAAGCCCTCGATGTTTTTGCTGACGCAATAATGAACCCTCAATTCAAGCCGGAGGAGATGCAGAAAGAGCGCCAGGTAGTTCTGGATGAAATCGCACGCGCAGGCAGCAATCCGGCGCGCTCCGCGGCCACCCTGTTTGCGCAGACTGCATTCACGGCTCACCCCTATCGTTTCATCGCGACCGGGACACGCGACTCGGTGAACAAGCTCACGAGAGACGATCTGACCTCGTATTACAATCGGTATTATACACCATCGAATATGTGCGTGGTGATAGCGGGAGACGTGCCGAAAGACAAGGCCGTGGATATGGTTCAAACCGCGTTTTCGGGATTCGACAGGAAAAGCTACGACGCACCGGCTGTTCCCGTTGAGCCACCGCTAACATCGCCCAGGATACGGCATTTCGATTCTCAAACGGATCAGCCCCGTATCGTGTTCGGATACTATGCACCACCTGTATCCGAGTTCAGGGATTCATGCACAATCGACGTTGTAATGGCGATTCTTGGCAGTACCAATCAGGGCAGGATTTCAGCCTCGCTGAACGCGCAGGGCATTCGATTTAACAAGATTACAACCGACTACATGACTCAGCGTGACACTGCAACCACTTCCGTGCTGGTATCGGCGTCACCACAGGATACGGATGCAATCACAGCAGTCGTTCAATCAGAGTTCAAGCGACTGGCAACCGAAGCAGTATCCCCTGCCGAGCTCGCACAGGCGGTGAGGATGGCCGCAGGAAGCGATCTGTATGACCAGGAGACCTTTGCCGGTCAGGCGCGAATACTCGGGTTGTATGAATCCATAGGCTCTTACGATTACGCGCTGAAGTACAACTCGACCGTGAGGAGCATAACCGCGCTCGACATCATGTCAGTTGCCAGGAAGTATTTCGGCGACAACTACATTCTGGCAACGATCGGCATGGAGCAGGCGAAACAACAATGATTTTAAGAACTCATCACATCATTTGCATAACAATCGCTATGGCGCTAATGACGGTGCTGTGCGGGCGGGCTAACGCCACCTATGAGACCGGAGGGGTAAGCAAAACCATCCTCAGCAACGGCGTCACGATTCTGGTCCACCCGGAACCCGAGGCACGGTTCGCCGCAGTAGAAGTGTTCATCCGAGTCGGCGCGCGCGACGAAGATGCCGAAAACAGCGGAATCGGCTCTCTGCTCGCCGGATCAATGCTTGCAGGAACGAAGACGCAATCGAACGTGAAGCTATCGAGACTGGTATCGGAGGTCGGCGGAAACTTCCATGCGCTATGGCAGTGGAATTACATAGAGGTCTACGCAATAACCGTGCCATCCATGTGCGAGGATACGATAAGCCTTCTAGCTGATTCCATACAGAACTCGAAGCTCGATCCAGCCGGCATCGAGTATGCAAAGACATCGCTCGCCAGGCAGTCACAGTCGATGGATGATGACCCGTTCACAGCGGCATATTCGGTCCTTCGGCGAATGATTCATCAGGGTACGCCCTACGACCGGACGTTCATCGGCGACCCCACAAAGATTCAGAACATCACCCGTAGCCAGCTAAACGATTTCTATACGCGCAACGTCACGGCGGACCGCATAATCGTCTCCATAGTCGGCGATATCGATCCACAGCGTGTAGCTCGAAAGGTGGAGATCTGCTTCGGCAACATGGAACGCAGCCGTCAGATGTACCCGCCGGACACCCACCCCAAGCTCGTTAATTCAAGCAAACGCGATGCAACCATCTCGCGACAGACATCGACCGCATACGTGATGGTCGGCTACCCCGCGCCGGGTGTCGACGACAGGGACTACTCCGCCGCATGTGTGGCGAATGTTCTGCTCGGCGCGAACAAAAGCTCACTCCTGTTTACTGAAATGCGGGAGAAGCGAGGGATTGGTTATCAGGTGGGAAGCCTCTACCCGCCGCTTCGCGACAGGAGCCATATAGCAGCGTATCTCAGCATGGATGTGGATAAAGCGACCCCGGAGATGGTAGCGACCGTCAAGGGTGCCATGATTCAGCAGGTCGACGCACTGCGGACGGGGAGTTTCACCGATGACGACCTGGCTCGTGCGAAGGGGTATCTGCTCGGCCACCACGCGCTCGACCACGAGCGCACGCGGGACAGAGCCTTCAATCTGGGTCTGAACGAGGTGATGGGGCTCGGCTACCAGTACGATTTCACCTACGCGAATAAGGTAAAGGCCGTGACCCGCGAAGACGTTCTCCGTGTTTGCGCGCAGTACCTGACCGACCCGTATACAGTAGTGTTTTCAGATAAATAGCATACACATCTACATATTTATCCCATACTTGCAGGAAAACCGTATAGTCAGGTGGTATTAATAACTATCCGGCCTTGTCTATGGAGAAGAATATGTTTTTGCGGTTTCTACGTTCTTCGGCAATTCCTGTTTTTCTGGTGATACTCTTCATTATCACGTTGTCGACAATGATCAACGTCTGTTTTCAGCGTACCATTGACAGCAACCCACGCTTGCAAAAACATCCCGTTGGCAAAACAACGCCTGCGCAATTCCCAATTCTTGTCATTTCACCCGTGAGCGGTGGATCGTATGAGGCACGAATCGCGTTCAAATGGTCGCTTAATGAATACCTCAAAAACACGCCTGGCCACACATTCATCGTTCCCAATGGGCAGGAAGATCTTCTGAACAAGAACCTGGATGCCAAATATACATACTACAACCTTCCAACCAATGATCAAGGCTCGTATCCATGCGGTACAGGTGGTTTCAAAGTAGAGAAAAGACTTCCTAACGGGCATCAGCTAATCAAGGTGAATGGCACATGGGATGACGATCGCGTGAACATCGGATGGTATGAGGCAAGTCGGGAAGGGTTCAAGCCTTTGTACTATCAATTTTATTTCGGCCCTGGAGTGGCAATGAGCGCTGGATTCAGTGGCTTTGCAGCGAATTTTATGCTCTGGCTAATTGGAGTCATCGGCTACAATGTGTACAGACGAAAAAAAGGCCAGAACCCTAATCGTCCATTCTTGTGGTTCTGACCTTCGCACATTAATAGTTAGCCTCTATAAGAAAGTTTGTGGATAGCGACAGTGTTCCAACAACCGTGCGAATAAATTCGCGGCAACAAAAGCACGAAGTCGCCGCTGTGCAGACTCAAAAACGCCCCAACTGTATCATAGCTGCCCAAAATCCCCTCACCCCAACCCTCTCCCGAAATCGGGCGAGGGAGAAGTCTTATCGATATGAGTTCGTACCTCACACTTTCCCCATACCAAACGATGTCATTCTGAGCGTAGCGAAGAATCTTCTTCCTAATGAGATCCTTTGAGGTTGATGCTTCGGTTGCAGAGTCGGAGATGCCACTGACGAAGCCTGGTAGACATGTACCGTCCCTCGATATGCCCTGCGGGCTACTCGGGATAAGCGGAACAAAAACGCGATCGCCCAAAATCGGTTGGGTGAGGGCTTGGACTCACCATGTTCCAAAAAGCTTGCCTCGGCATGCTTCGTATATCAGACTGATGCTTTAGCATCAGTGCCCACAAGAAAGCTTATAGAGCCAATAGTTATATGAATGCATCGGCAGGGCCGCTACGCTCAACTCGATGCAACCGATAAAGCTAACTTAGCCCTTACTTCCACTCTGTCCACATACCAAGCAATATTATCCTGAGCCCTTCGATTGTGATCATTATGCACTCCGTGAAGGGTCCCATAACATTGTAAGATTCTTCGCTGCGCTCAGAATGACATCGTTTTTTATGTTATTTCCGTTACCAGAGTCTTTAATTAGCATCAGGCGCTAAAATTGTATCGTTATCTGCGGGACGAATGAAATGTTGAACTCCACGGTCGGCTTCAGTCTAGTTCGAGCGGAAGTTCAGCCAGTGGATCACCTGCCTCCACGTCGGCGATTGCCGAGTGAGCCGGGGCCGGACCGCGCTTCGTGATCGGCCGCTTCCATCTGCCGGAGATGTAGTACCACAGACTCATAATCATGCCTATACCAGTGCTGATTACGATGCCGTACCATATACCCTCGGGCTTATGCATTACGTTGGCAAGATACATCGATAGCGGAACTCGAAACAGCCACAGGCTTATCATCGTGAAAAGCGATGTGATAAACGTGTGCCCTGCCCCGTTGGCGATACCGTTTGTGATGAACATCGCTGAAAAGAGCAGATATCCTATGCCGATGATCCTCAGGTAATTCACCCCGATGGCAATAACGCCAGGGTCTGATGTGAACGGCAGCAGCAGAAATTTTGGCACAGTCACAACAAATATCGATACCAGAAGAGTGATTCCTCCACTAAGCGCCAATCCCCACCAGAAGACTTCATGCACTCTATGATACTGTTTTGCGCCAATGTTCTGACCGGCCAGTGTTGCGACCGCCATGCCGATGGTCATCGCAGGCATGAATGCCAGTTGATCTATTCGCATACCGGCGCCATACGCAGCGACGGCACTCTCGCCGTACCTGTTTACAAGTGAAACTATCACAAGCATCCCAACCGAAACGAGCACCTGCTGGAACATCACAGGAACTCCTATTTTAAGCGTCAACCAACTAGTCTCCCAGTCAGCACGCAAACGCCGCCAATCCGGTGATACCGGGCTCTTGCGCCGTCGAAGGAAAATGGCCAACGCAAGGAATCCCATTGTGCTTGTGATTATTGTGGCATACGCAGTACCGTTCAGACCGAACTTCGGCAGGCCGAACCACCCGAACATCAGCACCGGATCAAGGAGTGCGGTCACTACCACTGCAACTATTCTGAAGTAGAGCGGCGTCTTCGAATCCCCGATACCCCTCAGCAGCGAGTTCATCAGGAACGAGCCGAACATCGCAGGCGTGGTCAGCAAGAATATCTGCAGATATTGAGTAGCCATCGGAAGTATTCTTGGTTTTGTACCCATCACTCGAAGCAGCGATTCTGCGGAGAACTCTCCTATCAGCATGCAAACGATGGTCGCCACGCCCACGAGGATCGTGGAATTCTGTATGACGCGCTTCAACTGGCCCCAATCCTTCGCCCCATAAGACTGTGACACGAGGATGTTCGTGGCCATGGTAAGCCCCATCGCAATCGACATGAGCACGAAGATAACAGGCAGACCTTCAGTGATGGCCGCCATAGCGTCAGTACCCAAACCCTTGCCAACCCATACTGCATTGATCAGATTGTACGAGGTCTGGAGCATACTATCAAGCAGCATAGGAGCCGCAAATATCAGCAGGTGGCGTGGAATGCTTCCGGTTGTGAGGTCGCGCCCGGCATTGTGCAGGGCAGATTTTGTTTTGTTCTTTTTTGGATTCATAGAAAGTTATTATATCACATTCGGCAAGATCGATTCCATTCGCGGGGCCGCGTTACGTTTACCGCACGCGCGTGAAAGGTATATCTGAACCGATCGGTAACGATCCACACAACGGAGGTAGCATCAAATGTCGAATCGTGCAAAAACTATTGTATCAGCGATCATAATTGTCGCATGCGCTGCATCGGTGTATGCGACGGGATGCCATGTGGCACGACGAGCAGCGACGTACGCCGGAGCATCGGTAGCCCTGGGGAAAGGCGCCGCACACTCCTGGGTCACCATCGGGAGCAACGGAAAGCCCACGGCGATTGGGGTGACATTCAACAGCGCAGCCCTCAAGAATCTGCCTTCAGCCGCGAATGAAACGGAGTATGTTCTGCCACTGCCGGCTCAGGCCAAGTCAACTCCGTTCGAGCAGATTGCCATCAACTGGAACCCGAGGGGACATGATCCCAAACAGTTCTATGGGGTGCCCCACTTCGATTTCCATTTCTACATGATCGGCATGGCGCAGAGGGATCGCATCACGGCAACCGGTGACGACCTCGCGAAGGTGAACGCAGTGCCGCCGGCTCAGTATGTCCCCAAAGGATATGTAGCAACGCCGGGTGGTGTGCCGCGCATGGGAGCGCACTGGATAAATCCTGCATCGCCGGAGTTTCACGGCAAACCTTTCACGAAAACGTTCATACACGGCTTCTACAACGCGCACATGATCTTCTTTGAACCGATGGTCGCATTGGCCTACCTGCAAACGAAGCCGAGTTTCGCCGAAGCCATCCCGCTTCCGAAGGCATATGAAAAGAAGGGATACTATCCAACCAACTACAGCATAAAGTACGATAAGCGCCATGATAATTACACAGTCTCACTCGGGGCGATGAAGGCAAGATAGCCGAATTGGGCCCATCACATAAAGGAAAACATGCTTGACAGGTAACGCGCTGCCGGAGGTTGCAAACGACTTCGGCAGCGGCATATCCATCCACTCAGGGAAAGGCCACCGCACGCTACAATTACGCTTGACCAAAGACCACAAATAGCGCACAATATGTCTAGCTAACTCTTACATAGAAGGTACAGCAATGGATGAACTAATCCAGTCGGTACTCCGCGATCCCCAGAAAGTTACCATGATAGCAGGCGTAGTCTCCCTGATACTGGGCATATCACTGGTGTTCTATTACAAATGGAGCAAACGCCTTCTGGACGAAATGTGGGCTGTGGATATGTATGATTCCAAGGAACTTAGGCGTATGTGCAGCGGAGGCTTCGATGCCGTGGTGGAAGTCGAGGGACAGGTCTCCTGTGACGAGCCGCTGACCAGCCCGTCTGCAAAGTTTCCATGCTGCTGGTACCACGTGACAGTGAAGCACCGTGAAACCGACTCTGACAACAAATCGAAACACGAGTGGCGAACGATTGTCGACCGCACAGCCTCCACCATTTTCAAGATCAATGACAGCACCGGGTACACCTTTGTCGACCCGACAAACGCGACTATTGATACCCGTGAGACCATGAACACCACCACAACGTGGCGTGAGCCGTGGTTCAACACTGGGGCCATCGATACAGGCGAGTACCATATCGTTGAGGAGGTGTTCCTGCCTGATGGGTATGCGTATGTGCTTGGACAGGCATCGGCCACCGGAGACGGCACATCTCCGCACGTCCTGATCCACCAACCGGCACGGGGTTACATGGACCCTAAGAAGAAGTTCTTCATCATCAGCAGGGAGAACGAAAAGGATTTAACCGAATCCGGCGGAATAAACGCATCGCTCTGTCTGTGGCTCTCCGTATTCGCATTTGCATTGACGGCCTACTGCGCACTATCGCTGGCGGGTGTGCTTTAAGACATCAGGCTATGGCTGGCACAAAAAAAGACGGGGCCACCAGTAGCAGCCCCATCTTCATTACATATCAAGTTTTGCTTCGTGATTCTTACGAGAGTCTGCGTCGCAGTGCGTATCCGAGGAAGCCCATTGCGCCAACTCCGAGTGAAAGAAGACCGCCCGGCTCCGGAACAGGGGCCGCAGTCGTGTCATGGAGAGCTGCGACGTAAGTAGGATCTGCATCGCAGTGGCCTAAAGTGAATCCTAATCCACCAGCGCCGTCTCCGTGGATAGTATTGCCGAAGTCATCTTGCGTTTGGCCTCCCACGGTTTGCGTCAGGCGGATAGCCTCTATTGTTGCACCGTCTGCCACACCAAAATTAGTCAGGTCCCAGTTGCCGAAACCATTAGATGATACTGTTATATATTGCTGTGCCCACAGCCATCCGGTCCAGCTTCCGCCGGTGACTTTCACAGAGGCGAGAATGCCTTCTAGGCTACCCTGTTCGCCGATCTGGAAATCATTGCCGGACGTATTGGAAAGGACTTTGCCTAACCACGAGAGTTCCATGATTGAATGCACGCCAGCACCTGACCACGAATTATCCGGATCAAAGGAATCCCAGGTATTTGCCGTGTCGGTGTCTGTGATTCCAGTGAGAATCAGTGACGTCTTAGTCGGATCGCCATAATACGGCATGTTGCCAGCGTAGGCGATGCCGGTCCTGCCGCTTCCGTCAGCGTTTTGAAAGGCTGTATTTGCCCCCGTGTAGCGGAGAGCGACTCCGGTATCTACGAGCCGTGAGGAATCCACAGATGACCCATCGGACAGCGTAACATTAGCTGCGTTCGCTGAACCGACTGCCAAAGCGCAGAGGGTGGTACAGATTGCTAGTACGAATCTTTTTCTCATTTATTTCCCCTTCCTTATTGGATAGTATGAACACTGAATTGAGTATACATCTGCATGACGAAGCTGTCAAGCGATATTCTTAAAATCGACTTACAACTGATTTATTAGCCGGTTTTATGTCAATTGTGATTATCGGCTGCCAGTCAAGATAGAATTCAATACATCATAATCAAGCATGGTATGAGGCCCATCGATATGCCTTTGTCAGCATTGCATCCCGCATCCACCTGTGGTAAAATATGCCCATAAATAATAATAACATCGGTGAGATCATTTATGGCAGAAACAAAGATAATTCTAGCTACGGACTGCGGCAGTACTACAACCAAAGCCATCCTTATTGAAAAGCAGGGCGATGAATATCGCCTGGTAGTACGCGGCGAAGCACCCACAACCGTTGAAGCCCCCTTCGATGATGTCACCGTGGGCGTCCTGAACGCTGCCCGCGAGGTTGAAGAACTCTCCGGCAGGCATATCCTCTCTGATGACGGGCGAATCATCGTTCCTGCAAGCGGCGAATACGGCGTCGATATGTATCTTTCCACATCCAGCGCAGGCGGCGGGCTCCAGATGACGGTCGCCGGTGTGGTGAAATCGATGAGCGCCGAGAGTGCGGAACGAGCAGCGCTCGGTGCGGGTGCGATCATTATAGATGTGATCGCAGTCGATGACGGCCGCAAGGAGTACGAGAAGGTCAAGCGCATCCGTGAACTTCGCCCGGATATGATCCTCATGTCCGGCGGCACAGACGGTGGCACGGTGACGCATCTCGTGGAAATCGCAGAGATGCTCCTTTCTGCCGATCCCAAGCCTCGTCTCGGTGTCGGCGTCAAACTGCCTGTGATTTATGCAGGCAACAGGGAGGCCGCGGATGCCGTGCGAGACGTCGTGGGGGCCAAGGTCGATCTCAAGGTTGTAGACAATCTGCGCCCCACCCTCGACCGTGAAAACCTGCATCCGGCGAGGGAAGCTATCCACGAACTCTTCCTTCAGCACGTAATGCAGCAGGCTCCAGGTTACAGCAAGCTCATGACATGGACGAGCACCGGGATCATGTCTACCCCGAACGCCGTGGGCAAGATCATCGAGACGATAGCCGATCAGGAGCAGATGAACGTATTGGCGGTGGATATAGGCGGCGCAACGACCGACGTCTTCTCCGTTTTTAGCGGTGTTTTTACCCGTACCGTAAGCGCAAATCTGGGAATGAGTTACTCGATCTGCAACGTTCTCGCTGAGGCCAAAATCGACAATATTCGGCGCTGGGTTCCATTTTCTACAGATGAAGGCTATGTACGCAATCAACTACGCAACAAGATGATTCGCCCGACGACGATTCCTCAGACACTGGGCGATCTATATATAGAACAGGCAGTAGCCCGCGAAGCTCTCCGGCTGGCATTCGAACACCACAAATCGCTCGCACGCGACTTGAAGGGTGTCCAGCAGACAAGGACTATCGGTGAGGCGCTCAGTCAGGGCGATACCGGCAAATCACTCGTCCACATGATGCACCTTGATATGATAGTAGGAAGCGGCGGTGTGTTGAGTCATGCGCCCCGTCGAGAGCAGGCAGCGCTCATGATGCTCGACGCGTATCAGCCCGAAGGCATCACCATGCTGGCGGTCGACTCTATATTCATGATGCCACAGCTTGGCATTCTATCGACAGTCATGCCCGAAGCGGCATCTCAGGTTTTCAAGCGAGACTGTCTCATCAAGCTTGGCTCGTCTATTGCGCCTGTAGGCATAGGCAAGGCGGATCAGACAGCATGCACAATCAAGTTCAACGGGCGCAGCATTGATGTTCCATTCGGCACGATCAAGGTTCTGCCGCTCGGAATCGGCGAGAAGGCACAGGTGGAGATTCAGCCCGGCAAAGGGTTGGACGCCGGTGCAGGAAAGAACAAGCCAGTCTCCGCAGAAGTCGAAGGTGGCGTAGTCGGTCTGATAATCGACGGCCGCGGTCGCCCGATTCAGTTGCCGGCAGACCAGGATGCACGCGTTCGGAAACTCGCGGAGTGGATGGGCGAGTTTGGGCTCCCGGTGCCGTAGGATTTTTTCAGTTTCGTTCTCGGAGGATATTATGGGAACAGCATACACACCGGGGTTGAAAGTTACACCCCGGACTAACATACAGAAAACCAGGCGACTTCCCCTCAAGGGACATGTCATGGTGAAGATCGGCGACATAGTCGAGCCGGACACAGTCGTGGCACAAACCGAACTGCCCGGCATCATGCAGACTGTCCGTGTAGCGGAGATCCTCGGAATCGAGGCATCGGATGTGGAGAAGAACCTGAAAGTGGCGGTCGGCGATAAAGTGGAGCGAGGAACGGTAATCGCAGAGATAAAATCGTTCTTCGGGATGTTCAAGACCGAGTGCAAATCGCCTATCAGCGGCGCGGTGGAATTAATCTCACCGGTATCCGGCCACGTAGGAGTGCGGCACAAGCCAACCCCTATCGAAGTTAACGCCTATACCAGCGGCAAGATAGTGGAGATCATCCCGGACGAGGGTGTGGTCGTCGAGACGGTGGGCGCATTTATCCAGGGCATCTTCGGCGTCGGCGGCGAACGCCTCGGGGAGATCGCGATCATCGTGAACTCACCTGATGAAGTCGTGGATGAGGATAGAATCACCAACGATCTTACCGGCAAGGTGATCGTGGGGGGCTCCAACATCACGGGCGCGGCACTACGCAAGGCAGCATCACTCAATGTTGCAGGCGTAGTGGTCGGTGGAATCATCGACAAGGACCTGATCGATTACATAGGACACGATATTGGGGTGGCGATCACGGGAGAGGAAGAAATCCCGACCACGCTGATTGTTACGGAAGGCTTTGGAATCATGCGCATGGCACATCGGACCTTTGCGCTTCTTCAATCGCTTGAGGGGCGACGGGCGTCCATAAACGGCGCAACACAGATTCGAGCGGGCGTAATTCGCCCTGAGATCATCGCACCGATGGAACAGACGGAAAATGCCATCGCCATCACGGATGATGAACAATCGCTGAACATTGGAACCAGGATACGCATTATCCGTGAGCCCAATTTCGGGCTGCAAGGTACCGTGTCCAATCTGCCCGCGGAACCGGTCGTGATAGAATCCGGCGCAAAGGTTCGAATCCTCGAAGCGCAGCTCGAGAACGGGACGCTCGTGTCCGTGCCGCGCGCGAATGTGGAGATCATACATGAATAGCCCTGTTAAGGCGTCACGAAAGCGCATAGTAATCAGTGGGAGTATCGGATTCTTAATTGCCGTAGTTGCAGGTACACTTCTCTTCGCAAGAGGAGGAACCCCCATTGCACTATACATAGCCTTGTTCGCGGGGGCTTACGTCAGCGGCATCATAGGCAGAGAGCGCGGGTATGTATCGGGATTGATCACGGGTGCGCTCGTCAGCGTATTCGGAATACTCACATTTATTGCATTCGGCAGGCACCGTACTTCATCAATTCTTATCAATGTAGCTACAAGCAGTCTCGTAATAGGCACAGTTTCAGGTTGGCTTGGAAGTTTTCTGCCCAAAGCCCTGGCGCTCCTAAATCCTGATAAAAATCAGCCATCGAAGGGAGAATAACCGGTTATGTCTGCCGCCTCCAAATTTCGAACTGCATCCTGTCTTCTCTTTCTCCTTTCGATCTTCACCACGCAAACGATGGCACAGACCTGGACTAAACAGCTTGCAGACGGCGTAATCCTGACGCAGACTGTAAAACCCTCGTCTACACATCCGCTGATAACAAACCTCCTAAAGATTGATCCTAAAGCGCCCGGAATCAGCATAAAAACTGTCCTCGGCCAGGGAAGAGTATTCGGAAAAGATGCCACAAAGGGCAGAGAGACCGTTAGCTCAATTGCCAAACGACTGAATGCAGTGGCCGTAGTGAACGCCGGGTACTTCTGGCAGTCGGGAGATCCGCTCAACATCTCAATCGTTGATGGTGAGCTTGTGAGCGAGCCATACCCCGGGCGAGTTGTGTTCGGCATCACGAGAGACGGCCGGTTCCTTTTCGACACGCTGACGTTCGATGCGAAGATTTGCACGCCGGATGCCAAAACCATCTCTATAAGAGGACTCAACCGCCTGTGCGGCAAGAATGACATCGTGGCATATACGCCCAGATTTTTCCCGAGCACCTGCACCACAGGACAACTCACTGAAGCCGTAATCAAATGCGATAGTCTTCCCATCAAGGCCAATACTCCCATCGCCGGCACGGTAGTCGAGACGCGGCCCGGCACGTGCGATACTCCGATCGCTGACGGCACGATAGTAGTCTCTGGCACCGGCCCCAGCGCACAGATCATCGGGGAGCAACTGAAACCTGGAATGCCGGTAACCATTCAGTTCGACCTCAAGCCCACCTCGACGTGCGGATGGGAGAATGTCGTCGAATCGGCAGGCGGAGGACCGTGGCTCGTTCGCGACGGCAAGGTGTACGTCAATGCAAAAGAAGAAGGCTTCCAGAACGATATCAGTGTTGGGTCCAATCCACGCACGGCGATTGGTATCACAGCCGATGGTAAGATGGTGATCGCCACCGTAGACGGCCGCCAGAGCACAAGCAAAGGAATAACCCTCGCGCAACTCGCAGACCTTATGAAGGCGCAGGGATGCGTGAATGCCATCAACTTCGACGGCGGCGGCTCGACCACTATGTCGACATCGTTCGGCGTTTTGAACAGCCCGTCCGGCGGCACAGAGCGTCCGATCGCCGATTCTCTGGCAGTCATGGCGGCCTCCCCTGCTCCCTCACCCTCGACCGATTTTGCAATAACAGCGCCTGCTACGGAGGTACAGTCCGGCAGTTCATTCCAGCTATCACTAGTGGACGCATATAATGGCCAGCCCGTGGGTATAGGTATATCAGAACAAGCTGTGTGGACTACTACGGGAGGGGCGGGATTCGTCGACCAATCCGGACGGTTCTACGGCGTTAAGGCGCATAGCGGAAGTGTAATTGTACGATTAGGCGACAAAATCGTAAGCGTTCCGATATCCGTCGTTGCGGGTACACCGAACAAGCTCACCGCGAAGGTTCAAGCCGATCCATCCGGTGCACCGAACAGAACCGGCATAGCCGTGTCCATAATCGATCTGAACAGCAATCCGGTTAAAGGGCAGGTAGTCGGTATTCGTGTAACAGGCGGCATACCTGATCAGACGCAGGTATCTACCGATGACAACGGCGAAGCCTCGGTTGGGATCACGCTCGATGGCACAAGCAAAAAAGTGGCGATAACTGTTACATGCACGAAGCTTGCTTCCACTATAGATATTACAGCCAAACCTTGACAACCAGCTTAACACGAACGTACTATAAATAAAACACTTAGGTGATGCTTAATGATTGACGGAGTAATGATTAAAAAGCTGAAGGTTAACGCAGATGAGCGAGGCTGCCTTACGGAAATACTGCGAGCCGACGAGGAAATCTTCACGAAATTCGGGCAGATCTACCTGTCCAAGAACTATCCAGGTGTCATCAGGGCCTGGCATTATCACAAGAAACAGGACGATTACTGGGCTGGCATTCAGGGCATGATCAAAACGGTCATGTATGATGCGCGCGAAAGCTCTCCTACCTACGGCGAAGTGCAGGAAGTATTCATGGGGGAGCAGAATATGGTCCTCCTCAAGATCCCTGTCGGCGTAATGCACGGATACAAAACGGTCGGAGTAGAGCCGTCACTGCTGGTAAACCTGCCAACCATGCCGTATGATCCCGCAGACCCGGATGAGTATCGACTCCCCTTTGACACACAAGATATCCCTTATAACTGGGATATAAAAATAACTTAGTCTCCACGAAAGCGTAGGATTAAAAGATGAAGAATATCCTGGTTACCGGTGGCGCCGGTTTCATAGGCAGCAATTTTTGCCGGTATATGCTGAATAAATATCCCGAGTACAAGATCACCGTGCTCGATGCGATGACGTATGCGGGGAATACTGATAACCTTTTGGACATGCAGGGCAACCCCCGGTTTGCGTTCTTTCGAGGGGATATAAGGGACAAGGAAGCAGTAGAGGCGCTCGCAAAAAATGCAGATGCCGTGATCAATTTCGCCGCCGAAACGCATGTTGATCGATCGATCGCAGATCCCGGCGATTTTGTCCTCACCGACGTCTTCGGCGTTTACACACTCCTTGAGGCCTGCCGCAAGTTCGATGTCGAAAGGTTCGTCCACATTTCAACCGACGAGGTGTACGGCAGCATAGAAGAAGGCTCCTTCAAAGAAGGCGATCCGCTCGAACCGAACAGCCCTTACTCGGCGAGCAAAGCAGGGGGAGAACTCCTGATCAGATCGTATTTCGTCACATATGGGACTCCCGTGATCGTGACGCGAGGCTCAAACAACTTTGGCCCTTACCAGTACCCTGAAAAGCTCATTCCTTTCTTCATCACTAACGCCATCGACAACCAGCCCCTGCCCGTCTACGGTGACGGTCAGCAGGTAAGAGATTGGATTTATGTGATTGATCATTGCGAAGGAATCGATCATGCATTGCATAACGGAACGCCAGGATGGGTATACAACGTTGGGGGCGGTAACGAGCGCACAAACCTTGAGATTACGAAAGGGATACTGGCGCTACTGAACAAACCTGAATCCCTGATCAAGTACGTCACCGATAGGCCAGGGCACGACCGCCGATACTCGCTGGACTGCACTCGCATGAAAGAGATGGGCTGGTCGCCGAGATACGGGTTCGAGGAAGCTCTCGAATGCACAGTGCGCTGGTACGTCGAGAACCAGAACTGGTGGCGCAAGATAAAGGAAGATCAGGCCGATTACCGCGAATTCTCCAAAAAATGGTATGCAGAACGGAGCTAGCAGGCAGTAATACCAATCTGGCTCCGTTCAAATGAAACGGAGCTGGTTTCACATGATCATCACGCAGACACCATTGAGAATAAGCTTTGCAGGAGGCGGCACGGACTTTCCGGACTACTACATGTCATCCGGAGGATGTGTCGTCTCCTCAGCCATCGACAAATATATCTACGTGGTCATCAAAGAGCGCTTTGATGATAAAATCCGTGTAGGCTACTCAAAGACCGAGATGGTGGACTCCATCGAAGAGATTGAGCATCAGCTGGTGCGTGAATGTCTCCGCAAGACAGGAATTACTCACGGCGTAGAAATCTCCACAATGGCCGATATCCCATCCGAAGGATCGGGGTTAGGCTCCTCAAGCAGCGTCACAGTCGGTCTATTGAATGCACTATACGCATATAAGGGAGAGCTGAAGACCGCTGATGTACTCGCCGAACAAGCCTGTGAAATCGAAATCGGCGCACTCGGCAAGCCGATCGGAAAGCAGGACCAGTATATAGCGGCATTTGGGAACCTCAGGCTCATTCAGTTTCAGCAGGACGGCAAAGTTAAGGTAGACTTGATAGACATCGATCAGGAGAAAAAGCGCCGTCTAGGCGAAAACCTGATCCTGTTCTACACGGGCATCACACGCAAGGCGGACAACATCCTCTCCGAGCAGAAGCAGAACATCTCATCACGAATGGAAACACTGGACGAAATGAAACGCCAGGCGCATGAGATACAGCAATATCTACTGGACGGCTCCATTAATCGAATGGGCGAGGTACTGCATCAAGGCTGGTTATATAAAAAGCGCATGGCAACCAAAGTCACCACCTCGGATATCGAGCAGATGTACGAGAAAGCCCTTGAAGCAGGCGCGCTTGGAGGAAAAATTGCTGGTGCAGGCGGAGGAGGATTCCTCCTCCTCTACTGTCCACCTGGCCGACAGCATGCAATCAGGGAGACTCTACGCGATCTTAAGGAACTGCCATTTAGCCTCGAACGTGATGGCACCAAAGTGATTTTCAACGCGAGGAGGTAACAAGAATGGACAGAGTAAAAGACTATCTAAGCGCGGTCAGCAGCCTGCTTATGGAAGCTCCGGAAGAGGAGATTCGCAAAGTGGCAGAACTACTTCTTGATGCATACAGCACAGGAAGACAAGTGTTCATCATGGGTAATGGCGGCAGTGCGGCAACGGCGTCCCATTTTGCGTGTGACCTGCAGAAAACCATGGGACTTCTGGGTGAAAAGAAGTTCAAAGTGATGGCGCTGACTGACAGCACCCCTCTAATGACTGCGTGGGCGAACGACTTCGAGTACGCAGACATATTCGCACGGCAGCTCGCGACCTGGCTGGCACCGGGAGATCTGGTAATCGGCATCAGCGGGAGTGGCAATTCGGCGAACATAATGAAAGCTATCGAATATGCAAACAACCAGTCTGCGGTCACCATCGGGATGAGTGGTTTCAACGGCGGACAACTGGCACAGTCAGCGCGATACAATATCATCATACAAAGCGATAACATGCAGCACATAGAGGATGTACACATGGTCCTGGCGCATCTCATATTCAGGTATCTGCTTGAGGTGAACAACGATTGCCAGTCAGTAGAATCGATAAACGGAATTGCAGCTTGAACGCGGTCTTCATCGATAGAGACGGTGTGATCAACGAGAATCGGAACGACTACGTCAAGACAGCCGAAGAGTTTGTGATTATACCTAAAGCACTTGATGGACTGTCTAGACTACGCGCGTCCGGCATCATCACAATCGTAGTCTCGAATCAGGCCGGAGTAGGCAGAGGGTTAATTGCGATTGCTGAATTAGACAGAATCAACCAGAAAATGATTGAGACTGTCACGGCGCACGGCGGCTGTATTACAGACTTGTATTATTGTCCGCACGACAAAGATGCGGGGTGCGACTGCCGTAAGCCGGGAACAGGCATGTTTCGCAGGGCTGCACGGGAGTACGGGATCGATCTAGCGGGATCCTACTTCATCGGTGATGCCAAAACTGATGTCGAGGCAGGACTGAGCGCCGGATGCAAAACCGTTCTCGTGCTGACCGGAAGAACGGCCATAAATGACGTTGATGATTGGGAGTTCATGCCGGATCATATAGCGCCCGATTTACCCGCTGCCGTCGATTGGATACTAACTAAGCAAGGCCACTGCTGTCCAAAGTGATTTTGGAAACGGCGTTTTTGACACTGCGAAATTCAGTCGTGTGCCCCAGGCGTCGACCGAATTTTGGCATTCTGATTTGATGAGAATAGTTCCTGCTCCCACAAGAGAGCATCATCCCGAACCCGTCGACTGTGCTCAGGATAAACTCCGTGAAGGATCTCATCAGGTAGAAGATTCTTCGCTTCGCTCAGAATGACATTGTTTGGTATGGGACAGAGTGTAAGTAAGGGCTAAGTTAGTTTTACTGGTTGCATCGGTAGTTGAACGTATATGCTTTAACCCTATTTTGGATAAGTATGAAGCAAGGCATCGAAACCATGGAGTCTATGGTCGAATAAAAAACTCCCTCGAAAATAAACTTCGAGGGAGTTTGCATACCAATTCCAGTTACTACTTGGTCAATCTCTTTGCAAGAGCCTCATGCTCTTCCCATATCCCAAGCGGCAGTGAATACCCAAACTTCTGGAACCACTCGGTCTGGGCAGCAAGCTCGTCATACCACTCCTGCTTTTCTACATGGAGCAACTGCTCCATCGTTTCAAAGGAGATATCCAGCCCTGCCATATCTATTCCACTTGCGCTAGGTACATAGCCGATTGGTGTCTCAACAGCACTACCTTCGCCTTTACACCGCTCGATAACCCACTTCAGCACGCGGAGATTATCGCCAAATCCCGGCCACATGAACTTGCCATTCTCATCCTGGCGGAACCAGTTTACGCGGAAGACCTTCGGCGGGTTGGTCATCTTCTGACCCATCTCCAGCCAGTGGCTGAAATACTCTGCCATGTTATAACCGCAGAACGGGATCATAGCCATTGGATCGCGCCGCACGACGCCTTGTGCGCCCGATGCAGCCGCAGTCGTCTCTGAAGCCATGGTTGAGCCGATGTAAGTTCCATGCTGCCAGTCAAACGACTGATAAACCAACGGAGCGACATTTGCCCTTCGAGCGCCGAACAGAATTGCAGAGATCGGCACACCCTGAGGATCGTCCCAGTTAGGTGCGATACTCGGGCACTGTGACGCAGGTGCGGTAAACCTTGAGTTTGGATGAGCACCCTTCTCACCACAGCCTGGATGCCAAGGCTGCCCCTGCCAATCAGTAGCATGCTCCGGCGCCTCGTCATCGTGGCCCTCCCACCAAACAGTACGATCATCTCTCAGCACAACGTTGGTGTAGATGGTATTCTTCTGTATGGTTTTCATCGCATTGGGATTGCTCTTCATGTTAGTCCCAGGCACCACGCCGAAGAATCCGGCCTCGGGATTAAGTGCCCACAGGCGGCCGTCGGGACCAATACGCATCCATGCGATGTCATCGCCCAGTGTCCATATCTTCCAGCCCGGCATAGACTCTGGCGGAACCAGCATCGCGAGGTTTGTCTTACCGCAAGCGCTGGGGAATGCACCGGCTACATAATGAATCTCGCCTTCCGGGCTCTGCAAGCCAAGGATCAGCATGTGCTCGGCCATCCAGCCCTCGTGGCGGCCCATCCAGCTCGCAATGCGGAGGGATAGACACTTCTTGCCAAGAAGCACGTTTCCACCATAACCGGACCCAACGCTCCAGATGGTGTTGTCCTCAGGGAAATGGCATATGTACCGGCGATCGATGTCCAACTCGTGCTTCGAGTGAAGACATCTCGTAAAATCGTTTGAATCACCGAGTTCGTCCATTGCCACCTGGCCCATACGAGTCATTATTCGCATGTTCAGCACAACGTAAATGCTATCCGTCAGCTCGATACCTATCTTGCTGAACGGAGAACCAGGCACACCCATGATGAACGGAACAACATACATCGTCCGTTCCTTCATGGCACCGTCAAACAGGTTTCCGAGCTTGGCGTACGCGTCTTCCGGCGACATCCAGTTATTCGTAGGGCCTGCATCTTCCTGTTTTGATGTGCAGATAAAGGTCAGGTGCTCTGTGCGCGCGACGTCGTTTTTAGCGGTGCTGTGGAGCAGACAACCGGGGAGTTTTTCCTGGTTGAGCTCAATAACCTCGCCAGTGCGGATGGCCTCGTCTGTAAGGCGTTTTTTCTCTTCTTCAGAGCCATCACACCAAACAACTCTGTCTGGCTGACAGAGCTTAACCATCTCGCTAATCCACTGCTTCACTGAATTGTTATCTACCATGTTCATTTCCTCTCGCTATTGATCAATCGCACACCCCGGCCCAAGGTGAAAAGTCATACTCAAAAAGGCCGAATATCCGTCAAGGAATTGGCGGATATTCGGCCTTCCACACTGGCTTGCTCCCAGAAAGGGACTACGTTAGGGCTAGCATGGAATCTCCGTACAGGACGAAGAGACCGTTAAATCTATTAGGGTGCAAATGGAAAATATCTCAATACGGTATTGTTAACACATCGTGAGAATTTCCACAATCATATGAACATTTATTATATGTTGGTATGGGTAACAAAGTCAAGCATTTCCGCCACATGTTTTCTTGACGAAACCGTTACGAACAGGATATCATGGAGTAATCATATTTTAGAGAGGACCCGCATTTAATGAGCGACAACAACGATTCACTGCCCCAGCCAACCCAGCAGACTCCCCAGAGCAATGGGCGGAGCGCGTTACGAATTGCGCAGGTTTCGTGTCTCCTCATACTGATTCTCGCCACAGCGTTGATCATCTCAGCCGCCATCATGTTTTTTCGGAACCCCACCGCGCACGGCATCATAGGGGAAGCGAAGACCATCGCACAGTGCCAGATAAACATGCAGGAGATCGGTGGCGCACTGGACAGGTATTCAAGGAGAAACGATCACTATCCGGCCAAACTGGATGATCTGTATCCCATGTTTCTGGAGAAAAAGGACATACTGCATTGTCCATCCGTGCCTGACACTACGGAATACGATTACATACAGCCAAGTGCCGATGCCGATCCAAAAACCGCCGTCATAACCTGCAAGCGGCATATCATAATGAAAGACCAGGGGCCATGGATATTGATTCTCCAAAAAGACGGTAAAGTGATACGCCTGACTCCATCAATTACCACACCGCCAGGCGTAAGCGGCCAGCCAAAATCCAAAGGGGAAAACCGGTAGCCTGCAGGTTGCGCAAGCTCGTTTACTTGACAGATGGCCCATAAATTTGGTATACTCACACCGTTCGGTGGTTTATTAAAGGTGGATAGCAAATACGGCTATCCACTTTGCTTGTTTAAGGATGTCTAAGCACAGCGCAGATCTAAAAAACACCTCTGCGTATGCTTGCGAATTATCGAGAGGACGTGCATTACAATGGCAAATACAGTCGTCGTCGGGGCCCAGTGGGGCGATGAGGCAAAGGGAAAAGTTGTCGATTTTCTGGCTTCCGATGCTGATGTTATAGTACGGTATAATGGCGGCAACAACGCTGGACATACCGTGGTTGTAGGATCTGAAACCTACAAGCTGCACCTGATACCATGCGGAATACTGTATCCTGAAACAACCTGCGTAATCGGTGATGGACAGGTCATTGATCCTGCGGTGCTGGTCTCCGAAATCGACGGTTTGACGGAACGCGGCATTTCAGTCGACGGGCTGAAGGTCAGCCTTAACGCGCATATCATCATGCCGTACCACAAATTGTTCGATGGGCTTGAAGAGGCGCACAAGGGTGGCAAGGCCATCGGCACTACAAATCGGGGCATCGGCCCTGCTTACGCCGATAAGGCCTCGCGAACCGGCATCCGTATGAGCGAACTCGTCGATCCGGCGAGATTTGCCAGCCGACTTTCGGAGAATCTCAAGTTAAAGAATGAGCTTTTAACCAAGGTATATAACGTAGAGCCTTTATCAGAAGCAGCGATTCTTGATGAATACCTAGCTTATGCAGATAAGATTCGTCCATACGTGGCAAACACCGGTTTCCTAACATTCAATGCTGCAAAAGCCGGCAAGAACGTACTTCTTGAGGGTGCTCAGGGTACTTTGCTGGATATCGACTATGGAACTTATCCTTTCGTAACCTCTTCGCATGTAGTGGCGGGAGGCGCCTGTCTGGGTACCGGCATCGGACCAAAACTGATAGATAGAGTGATCGGAATTGCGAAGGCGTATACTACGCGAGTTGGAGCAGGACTGTTCCCTACCGAGCAGGACAACCCAACCGGTGAGTACATCCGCGAACACGGTCACGAGTACGGAACGACGACAGGCCGCGCACGGCGATGCGGATGGCTGGATACGGTCGGTCTGCGCTATTCAGCAATGGCAAACGGTCTGACAGAGTTTGCATTCACACTGTTGGACGTACTCGGCGGGCTGGAAACGATCAAGGTCTGCAGGGCTTACCGATGCAACGGCGTCGAGGTCACTGATATGCCGGGCGACTGGGAAGCAGTGGAATCCTGCGAACCGATCTACGATGAACTGCCGGGCTGGACTGAAGATATCTCGACCGTCAGGACGTTCGATGAACTTCCTGCGAATGCGCAGGCTTACGTGAAGCATGTTGAGAAACTGACCGGCGTTCCGGTGAAGATTATCAGCGTTGGCCCTCAGCGCACAGACACAATACTCCGCTAATATCGCCTTATACCAGGCGTAAGAAATATGCATAAGCCGACGGTGGATGAATCTGCTGGCGGCTTATGCTTTTATTATCCTCGGGCTAAGGGCTATCGCAACGAGTGCGCAAACGACAACACCGATTCTTATCGCCCAGAATGTTCCCAGCCAGTGAGCCATTGCACCCGCCTGAAGACTTCCTATCGGAGCCATCCCCATAAACATCAGCGTATATACACTCATCACGCGCCCCCTGAGCGAATCCGGCGTAGCGGTTTGGATGAGGGTATTTGTAAGAGCCATGTTTACGATTATTCCCCATCCGGCAATCATAAGCAGCGTCAGAGAAAGCAGCCATGTCTGTGAAAACGTAAAAAGCATCAGCATTGAGCAGAAGCATAGGTTGCCTGCGATGAGCAGCTTTCCCTTACCTTTGAAATCGCCAAGCGACGAAAGCGTTACGGCTCCCGCGAGCGCACCGACCCCTGTGGCGGACATCAGATACCCCAGGCCGCTGGGGCCGACCTTCAAGATGTTTTTGGCGACTATCGGCATCAGGACGACGTAAGACATCGAGAATATGCTCACAACAGCAGTGAGCTGAAGAAGAGTCGAAACCGTGCGATTTTCGCGAATGAACAGAAGCCCTTCCTTAAGCCCGCGAAGCCCTGAAGCGTGCGTGCGCGGCACGACATAGGTGATTCGCATGAGCAGCAACCCTATGATCACCGCGATGAAGCTTATGCCGTTCAGAAAGAAGGCTCCGGCAGTACCCACAAGACCGATCACGACACCAGCCACCGCAGGACCAACTATCTTGGCGCTATTAAACATTGCCGAGTTCATCGTGATCGCGTTTGCAAGGTCATCCCGCCCTACCATCTCTATCACGAATGACTGCCGTGTTGGGGCATCGAAGGCGTTAACGAGACCAAGCAGAAAGCCCAGACCGATCACATAGTATATATTAACCAGGTGCCAATACGTCAGTCCAGCCAGTATAAGCGCAAACACCATCGCGCTCGTCTGAGTCAGCACCAGTAGATTTCGCTTACTGAAGCGCTCGATAATTAATCCGGCAGGCAGCGAAAAAAGCAGCACCGGCAGCGCGCTTATCGAACCCACTATGCCGAGCAGCAGCGCCGAATTTGTTAACTGAAGAACAAGCCAGCCCAGCGCCACCTGTTGCAGCCACATGCCCGTGAGTGAGATTATCTGGCCTCCAAAGAATAACTGATAGTTCCTATGTCTGAAAGCGAGTAGTTGGCGAGGTAATCTGGCGGCTCTGGCTTCTGCGCCGATGGCAGTCGGCTCCTGTGGCAGTGTTTGTTCGACTTCCTGAAGCCTCTGCTCCGGGTCCAAATCTTCATTCATAACGTTACATCCTTCATATCTAGTTTACAACAGATGTTCCCGTACTGGCAACTTTAAACTCAATTGCTGCCTGATAACACTGACAGAGAGCCCATACATGATAAATCTGCTAACCCAAATTGAAGCATATTTTTCAGATCGATGTTATAATCTTTGATAGTAGATGATCACCCCGGAATAATATGGATGCTATGCGCCGTACAGATAGTCATACACTATGAAGATAGATTCAGGACAACGCATGAGTACTGTCGAAGAAACTGAACTTGTGCAGCGTGCGAAGGTCGGCGATGTGCTGGCTTTCGAGGCGCTTTACAGGATATATAACGATCGCATATTCAACTTTGCGAGACAGGTGACGGGCTCCGCAGACGACGCGGGGGATGTCGCGCAGGAATCGTTCGTCAAGGCGTGGAAGGCGCTTCCGGATCTTCGGGATAACAATATTTTCGGTTCGTGGCTGCATAGAATTGCGCTGAACCTCGCAAAAGACGCCCTGACAAAACGAGGTCGCACCCACACTCTGAGCCTGGACGAACCTGTGGCTAACAGCGATGGCGGCGATATCCCAAGAGAGATCGAAAGCGGCGACCCGAATCCTGAAGAGTCGCTGATGGCGAGAGAGACTCAAACCGCCGTTCAGAGGGCCGTAGATTCCCTGAGCACAGACCACAGGCTCGTTGTCACCATGCATCATATGGAAGAGATGGATGTGGAATCCATCGCCAAAACACTCGGGATTTCCAAAGGCACAGTCATGTCCAGATTGAGCAGGGCTCGTGGTGTTCTGCGCAGAAAGCTCGCTCCGTATGTGGAGAGGAATTAGCGATGAATACAAAATGCCAGCAAATTATTGACCAACTGCCGGATTATGCGGTAGGCAAAGGCTCGAAATTCGGCAGGGCAAACATACAGAAACATCTGGATTCCTGCCCCGGGTGTGCAAAAGAATTTAGCGCTCTTAATGAGACGGCCAATCTTATAAACCAACTATCGATAACTCACGCACCCGATATGTGGGACGACATCAGACCAAATCTGGAACCGAGAACCGCGCATTCGGCGTGGCGGCTCTCACCTTGGCTTCATGCGCATCGAGCGCAGTCCGCACTTGCCGGGGCAGTGGCAACGCTGGTATTGGGCGCTGTGATTTTCTCCAGTGCGCATCAGCCCCCCACCACGACAGTCGATCAGATGTATATGGCAAATCATATCTCCATGAGCTGGCGCGAGCCCTTTGCGGATAAAGCCGGGATGGGCCTCACTGCTTACATGCCCGTAGAAGCCACTTCGGAGGAAATCAAGTGACTATGAGATCAAAGATAACTGTGCTTTCTATACTGGCCGTAGTAGCAGTATGGGCAATCGCAAAGGCTCCGTTCGCAGACAAGCCTGACGCAACACAGATGCTGAAGAGTTCATACTCGGCGGCGAAAAATCTCACCTATGCAGGCACGCTCAGGACCTCGGTCAATTACGGAAAGAAATCTGTTTCGGCCGAGGCGAACGTGCTGCACAACAACCTTCGAGAGAGGATAGATTACCACAGCGGCCCGCTATCAGGGTCATCGATTCTGGACGACGGTGAGCGAGTAACAAAGATGAACACTCGGAGCATGACCGCCGAAATCAGCGAAACACCTGTTGCGCCCGAGCGACTGGACCTGCTGTTCAAGAACTATCGACCGGTACTGGTTGGAACCGGCACCATGGCAGGTCGAGCATGCGGTGTCGTGCAGCTTACACCTAAATATCGCGGCAACCCATATAGAAAGTTGTGGATTGACAGCAAGACACTTGCGACTCTTAGAACCGAGCGGTATGATTCCGACGGCAAGCTCGCCATGTCGACCGAATATATCCACATCAACTACTCGCCGAGATGGTCGCCTGCACTCTTCGCCATTCCTCATGGTTGGAAAACCGTTCGGCTGGAGAAAAAATCTACAACCACATGCTTCAACGTTATACGAAAGAATGCCGGTTTTACGCCGGTGAAACCGCAGTACATCCCGAAAGGCTACTCATTCGACAGCTACTGCATCGCTCAGATGTGCAGCACCATGCAGTGCGCCACTCTTCGATACACCAACGGCCTGAATACAATATCGATTTTCGAGAAGAACGGCATGTGTGCAGATATGGATAAAGGGGCGATGGGCAAAGGCGTATGTGCTAAGCGTTGCACCGAAAAATCGTGCATGGTCGCAACAAGTCAGCATACCCGGATAATTCAGCTACATAAAGGCTCTCTTACGGTGACGCTGGTCGCAGATATTGCCGGTGATGAATTGCAGAAGACAGCGAACAGCCTTAAGTAGCGCTCGATACGATGTCAGCGTGACAGCAGGAAATAGGCTGCTCTTCCAAGAACCAATCCGGCTCCACAGCTCAGCACGCCGAATGCGACGGTCTCAAGCCCGCTCGTCAGCCAGTGAATCTTGGTCATCTTCGTCTTTGCAACACCTACGGTAAACATAAAGACCACCACAAGGCTTGCCGCAAGAATCAGTGCCGTTTTGATCGGTAGGTCGAGTGTGAATGGAAGAAACGCCGGAAGCACTCCTACTACATATGCGCCAGCGGATATAAGCCCGATCTCAAGAGGATCGTCCATTGTACCGGGGATCAGCCCAATCTCCTCCTGAACCATGAACTTGAGCCATGTGTCGTGACTGCTTGTGATACGCACTGCACCAACTTTAGCCTCGTCTAGAGTAAAGCCCATGTCCTGCAGGATTTCAACGACTTCGTCATATTCCCGCTCCGGAAGCTCGATGATCTCCTGACGCTCACGCTCGATCTGATTCTCGAAGAAATCGCGCTGAGTCTTGGTTGACGTGTATGAGCTGAAGAAAATAGCAAGCATACCTGCGATTGCATTTGCCACACCCGCAAGCATCACCTGTTTGGGGTCCGGCAGCGAGATCGAGATACCGGCCATGAAGGTGACCATAGTGATAAGCCCTGTATCTATGGCATACACTATGTCGCGAATGACTCGTCCCTTAGGAGAATGCCATTCCTCTCCGTGGAACTTCTTCAGCCGCGCCTCGACCGGCGTTTTGCCGTATTGTGTCCGCTTTTTCAGCATTCGCTTACCTGACTCACAATAAAATAAGGGCGAGAAAACCTCGCCCTTATATAATACCAGTATGATGGATATGTTGCTAGACCCTGTGTTTCTTCAGCTCATGCAGCACTTCGGATATATGCGCCGTCGCCATGCACACGCACGTATCGGCCGCTCCGTAGTATACCCGTATCTCATCTCCGATTTGCGTATGCCCGCACGAGAAGACTACGTTCGGAACATCCCCCGTCACCTCATAGGAATCACGCGGGCCAAGCACCCAGTAAGGTAACCGGGCAATCAGGCGCCGAGGATTATCAATATCCAGTAGAGTCACTCCCATTCGATACTTGGGGCCTGCAGGAAACTGTTTGACGCCATGATACAGAACCAGCCAGCCTTCATCAGTCTCGATCGGGACGCCGTTCGCTCCGACCCTGCAGCCGTCCCACCAGGGGCCGCCGCGCTCTCCGATAATCATCCACGGCTTACCCCAGTGTTCGAGGTCGGCGGATTCAGTCAGCCATATATGCTCGATAGATCCTGATGCCGGTCTGTGCAGCATCCAGTACTTGCCGCCAATCTTCCTTGGGAAAACAGCCGCGTCCTTGTTACTCGGAGCAAGCACGAGTCCAAGCCGCTCCACGCTCTTAAAGTCCTTTGTGAGTGCCAGTGCAACTCCGGCACCCATCGGAGAGTATGCAGTGTAGGCGATAACCCAACTGTTCAAATCCTCAAGGTACGTGAGCCTTGGATCTTCACAGCCGAACTCTTCGAAGGGATTATGATCCTGCCAGGGAGCAAGCAACGGCTCTTGCTCAATTTGCCAGTTTCTGATGCCATCGCTGCTTCGTGCCACGGTCAGGTGCGAGCGACCTTCGTTATCTTCAACCCTTAGGAGAAGCGTCGTTACCCCATCCACGAGAGCTGCTCCCGGATTGAAAATCGAATTACAGGGATACGGCATATCACTCGCAGTCAATATGGGATTGTTGTGATGTCTATGAAAGATTTCCTGTTGAATTTGAGACATTGAATAAACTCCATGTCCACACACCGATCAACTGACTTTTCCCTGGGTTCTGCAATTAGATTCATCGGTAGTTATCGGTGCTGTGGAATAAATTAACATTAAGCTCAGAACCACATAGTGCATTATACATCAACGACAAATAATCCTCCATATATAGGTGCATTATCAATAAATATTTTATATGCAGCATATTACACATGCGAATACTAGCTATATATAGATAATACCCCACCCACGATAGCATTCCCTGCATGTAATGGTTAATCTGCATATTTAGCAGGAAATACCTGTCCACATGAAGAAGATATCTTTGATACACAACGTAGTTATCGACCATTAATCGAGGAGGATTGTTATGGAACTGCAAAACACATCCGGACAAGGCTCTACTTCAGTTGTGCCGGAAGAGATCAAGGGTTGGAACTGGGGAGCGTTTTTTCTAAACTGGATATGGTCAATAGGTAATCAGACCTATATTGGGCTGCTCTCATTGATTCCTTATGCAGGCGTCATCATGGCCATTATACTGGGCGTTAAAGGCAATGATTGGGCATGGCAGAACCGAAAATGGGAGAGCATCGAGCAGTTCAAAGAAGTGCAGAAAAAGTGGACGATGTGGGGATTCATTATACTCGCCATATATATAATACTCTTGGTGGCAGTAGTTATTCCTATGTTCACAGCAATTCGTCAGAAGACTATGACACCGACTATGTATTAACACCAGAAGAGAGGATATAGCCACGCTGATGCGGGTTATATCCTCTCTTTATCAGACCAGCTCCGACTTACGCGTTCAGCCAGGCATCAAGATCAGCCACGGTCTTGCGTATATCACGAATCTGCTCTTCACCTTCGATCTCACGCTCAATTATAAGCTCTCCGGTGTATCCGATGCGCTTTAGCTTCGATATGAACTCCGGGAAACGAACAAGGCCTTCTCCTGCGGGTACTTCCTTGCCGAGCTCTTCCCCATCGGTTGGGCACATACCGTCCTTAACGTGGATGTTACGCACGTACTGGCCGAACACGTCCAGCGAGTCGATCGGATTGCCCTTGCCGTACATGAGGAGGTTCGCCGGGTCGAGGTTTATTCCCATGTTCGGGAGCCCCACTTTTTGTATGGTGCGCAGGATCACGACCGGCGTCTCCTGCCCCGTCTCGAACCAGAAGCCAAGCCCAAGGTCGTTGCAGTATCCGGCTATCTCAGCGATAGCATCCACAACTCCTGGATATGCAGGATCGGTCATATTCTCGGGGATGAACCCGCAGTGGGTGATGATTGCAGGTGCCCCTACCTTCTTCGCAAAGTCAGCCCACCCCTTAAGTGCAATCAAGCGTTCTGCACGATACTCTTCAGGCACTATTCCTAGGGTGACTGGGCCTTTGGTAAAATTCCACTCGCAAGGGCCGGGCCATCCTGCCCACACTGCGCAGATTCGCACTCCGTGTTCGGCCGACTCACTTTTTACGTTAGCCGCGATCTCGTCAGTTGCGAACTTTGAATCCCAGCATCCAAGCTGGCAGACGTGCAGTCCAAAGTCGGCTATGTGCGAAAAGCATTTGCCGGCATTCGCAATGTGATTTATTACTCCGATTTCCATATCTAAAATTAAACTCCTTGTCTGTTTAAGATTATCTGTTTTTCCTGTACCGCCAATACTATGCTATCCCTGGTACTCTCGGCGGGACAGCGCAGATTGTCATGGTCACCCCTCACGCACTCGAGGAAATATCGCATCTCCCGGACATACGCGGATTCTGTATCGACGGTTACTGCCTCGGCCCCATCCACACCTGGTTTGCTCACCGTCAGGCCGGGGGCGTTTGATGAGCCGTATTCGACTGTTGATTCTTCGAACATCGCCTTATAGCCCATCGTGAACTGTTTTGCATACATCCAGCTGCCCCTGATAGTGACCGCAGTACCATCGTATCCCAGCAGAACGGTCGTGTCATCGATACCGCCGGTCCTGCCTGTCACACCAATGGCAGACATGTACTCCGGCTTGCCGAATGCCGACTGAGCCCAATCCAGGTCGTGGACATGCAGGTCCATCAAGGCACCACCAGAGCGGCGGTGATCCATGAACCAGTTGGATGGATCCTGCGACGGGTAGCCGCCCATGCGCTCCATGAACAGCGATTGAAGCTTGCCAAAGCGCCCGTCCCTGATGCACTCGAGGAGATATTCGTACTCAGGCCAGAAGCGAAGGCACTGTCCTATCGCAAGCTGGCGATTGTATTTGTCTCTGGCCTCGATCATCCGGACGCAATCTGCATCAGAGAGCGACATCGGTTTCTCGCAGAAGACATGGCAGCCCCTCTTCATAGCCTCGATAGAGTAGTCCGCATGGAGGTCTGTCGGGAGAGCTATCACTACTACATCAAGCTCTTCGCGATCCAGCATCTCACTGAACGCCGTGTAGGTGTTGGCTGTCGATATATCGAATTGGCTAGCCTCCTGCGCAATGTTGAAGGCTACTTCCTTTTTTGCGAGCTGTTCCGGATTGATATCGCAGACTGCACTCACGGCTACATCTGCAAGCGACCATAAGGAATTGGCGTGCACATGCCCCAAACCGCCAAATCCACAAATACCTGCTTTGATCATGATAATCCCCTTAAACTATTTGGTTGAAGTTTCTTTATCTGAATTTCTGCTATTTTACCATGACCAAGCCACCAATACTAGTAATAAAATGCGGTTTAGCATGCGTTTCTTTGGTCACTATTGCAACAGGCTCAGACGCCATTGAATCCATCGCACTTTGACAGAGCAATGGATTCATATTCATGGCTATTAACGGCAAGTCGAGGAACAATCCGAGCCTACTGATTGTTCTTATTCAATGCCACGTACCTGGCACGAAGCACAGGATCGTTCTGAATGGCTTTCTGTATCTCTGCATTAATCTGGGCTGCTGCCGTTTTCATGGCATCCGCCGCCGATTTCTGGTTGTTCTTGACAAGGTCCAGCTGCTTGTAGAAGATACGGGATTCCGTGCCGCCTTCTATGAACTCACTTGGCGCCATGGGTACGGCATACTTCATGGCATCCCGCCACACAGAGTTGAAATCCTCTTTAGGGTAAGCCGGATCATGCAGATACTTATCCGTATAAGAATAACGGATCACAGGTGCCAGCGCATCTGCCTCATGATTGTTCAGTTCGTTATATTCCTTGCTTGTGACGTACTTTATAAACTTCAGCGCCTCGAATCTCCTGGGACTGGTCTTGTTTAACAGCGTTGCCTTACCGTAACCCCAATAAACTCTATGTATGTCATACGGGCATTCGACGGCACCAAGCCGGAGGTCTTTGTAGTTTCTAAGAGTACATAGCCACCACCGGCCGCCCAATGCCATTGCAGCCTTACCGCCGCCGAACAGGCTTATGGTGCCAGTCCCCCATCCGCCCTGGGTCGACATTGTGCTCTCTTCTGCCGGGCTGGGAGATACGTGATATTTATATACAAGGTCGTGAATGAACTGGATACCGGCTATTGACTCGGGACTGTCCAGCGTACACCTGGTGCCAGTCTTGTTATACATGCTTCCGCCTTGCTGAAGTACGAAGGTCTGCCAGTTATCCCAGGCGCCAATAAAACCATATGATTTCACCCGGCCATCGCTGTTTCGAATGGTAAGTCGCTTTGCCAACGGTATAAACTTTTTCCATGACCATGGCCCTGTAGGATAAGGGATGCCGTTCTTATCGAACATATCCTTATTTATCCACATGGCGCATGTTCCGGCATTTGTTGCAAACCCGTACACACGGCCCTGATAGGTTACAAATGGCCGAACGCACGACCACATATCCTTGTCTATATCCACGCCCATCTTTTTCAGTTCATCGGTAATATCCCAGGCGATTCCTGCCTTAACATACGAATTAATCTGAGAATTATAGCTATCATATATGTCCGGACCCACCCCCGCAAGAGACTGCACGATAACTTTTTCCATGCCACTGTTGTTGGGATCGAGCTTCAGGTTATACGCCGGATTGAGTTTGTTAAATAATCCAACCTGATTACGCCTTGCTGGATTATCATCGCTCGACCAGGCCAACTGGATCCTGCCATCCGCCATCGGCTTAGACTGAATCTTCCATGCCACGACCGTCATCAATACCAGACAGCACAGTAACCATAAAAGGGATTTTTTCATATTACTACATTACCTCTTGCTTTTCGGCACGAACGATAGTGTGTTTGCCGAATCGGAAATGGCAGCCGTCGACCGTGGGCCAGTGCCCCATCAGCCTGCCGCCTATGTAAGGTTATATCGATGCAGAACTTATCACTTCCGATTCAGGTGCAAAGTGTAAATCCGCCGTTTTCTTATTCGAGATTAAGAGCTGCACGTTTGAGTAGTCTACCATATGCTGCTCCTGATGCCAATGTCGCTCGTTATGTTCCTTTATGGCAAAACTGAAATCGAAGCTGGCGCCAAATCTTGCGACCTTTATCAGGATTGAATTCACTCCGGCCTTCAGGCATACCTCTGCAGAGTGCTGGCCAGGGAATGTATATCCACGGTCAGTGTTGTTAACACATTCCTGCTCATTTACCCATAGCTTAATGCCATCGTTAGCGCCCATTACCATCCAAACCATCCGCTCATCATTGCATGTAATTTCTCTATATAAGTAGACCACTTGAGGTCCTTTGAGCGAAAAAATGTTGTCCAGATCAACCTTGTCCTCAGATGCGTTGACGATAACCTTCTCGAAATAGGTAGCATCAGATGATGAATTGAATACCTGTGGCTCAGGAAGATACTGCTTGTCAAGATAAGCTGCATTCATCACCATAGTCTCATATGGTGGAAGCGATTGTGTATCATGGGCATAATACTTAAGCGGCTTGATAGCGGATGCAGGTAACTGCTCCCAGAATGGTCCCATCACCATCCACTGTGCAGCCCCTGAAAAACCAAACTGACCTGTTGTTGTGCTACCATTGTATACGCAGGTGTATGCTATCACGTTGCGCAACGGTAGGTCTGCCCCAGGCATCAACGATATTGAAATGTCAGCATGTGTCTCACCCTGCGCATGGAGAGAAAAACGAATCTTGCAATTGTTTACGCATAAATGTGCGGGTAGATTGAGCTCAACCAAACCATCAATGTTACGATCCGAATGGTTGCGGATCATAGCACGAACATTGCCTGGCTCACCGAACGATATTGACGGCATTCCAAGGTATTCGATGTCAACACTAATATCGTCCTTTGGTTTATTCGATATCATTTTGGCCGCATCCACAACTTTCGCAGGCGCCGCGTCGATTGAATATCCGGTTGCGCGTGTCAGCGATGTAGCCAGACCGATGGTGCACGTCTCCTCGGCAAGCTTATTGATGGAAGGTTCAGCCAGAAGATCCTCTATCTTAAGGTAACTAATGATTGTATCGCCTATGGGGTCGATCCACTTCGCAGGTAACTTGCTCGCTCCGAGAATGATGCCCATGATAGCGCCTGCTGTTGCCCCGGTACAATCCGCGTCATACCCACAGTTTACAGCTCGAACCAATGTATTCTCGAAATCGCCGCCGCCATACAGCAGACCGATTGCAATAAAGGCCATGTTCTGGACTGAGGATGTGAAATCGGGATGGCTGAATCTGTTCAGCACTAACTCTCGCGTCACCATCATCGGCAGACCATCAGCAAAACATTTCATCGTGAAATCGATGCATTGCGAAAGGCGTGATTCTTCGGGAATAAATGAAAGACCGGTTTGCAGGAGCTTGTCGATATCGTCTTCTACAAATGCGGCGGCTTCTATGGCGGAAAGGAATCGCTCTGCATACACGGAATTGCCAAAATGGTCGAGGCTGGCATCTTTTCCCGCATAATCAGCTGCCAGTTCAGGGTACCCGGGACATATCATGCCCCATATCTCTGAACGTATCGGACAGCCCATGCTCTCACCATAGTAGGAGTTGTTGAACCATCCCGCGACCGGTGGGCAGATGGCAGTCCGGAAGTTGCGAAGTGCATAGCCATACTCGCTCCACGGAAAAGTGACATGATCCATCCACTCTTCCATAAGGTCGCGCTCGGTGATATCTGGTCCCCTCTGCTTCAGGGCATGCACCCATACGAGCTGGATATCGAGGTCATCGTTCGCAATCTGGGCTTTATCAGAACTTGAATAGTATGCGATGATATTGGTGGCCTTTATTCCTTCTACGGGGGCACCCAGGGAACCGCCGGCGCATTTTCCTAACCATCCGCCAAGCACTTTATCATAATAACTACTGTATTGAAGCCTTTTCATTATGCCCCTCTGGTAAACTTTGTCTTTTGCGAAGGCGCATTTGCCCCCGCCGCAATAATTGGAGGTCGGTAGACCGGTAGTCTATCGCAGACTACCGGTCTATTCTATTGACTAGAATGCGGATCTATATTCCAAGGTATTGTCATAGGTAGGATCCACAGGGTATGTATTCGGCTTAATGAACTTCACATGGCCGTCCAGGAAGGCGGCATTAGACCCACCGCTATGGCGCTCACCATCAAGGAACGCCGGATAATAACACAACCAAGCCATTGGATAATGGCCTTCGTTTATCATAAAGGTCCTTGAAGGCTCCTGGCATTTAGCGCTTGATACACCACCAGCAAATGAGTTCCATGTATAGCTGGTGCCAACTTTTTTGGTGTTATCAACGGCATCCACGGCGTCCATGAATGAATTGCCAACACTATCGGACGGGCAGATAAACAGCTTGGAGCTCTTTACATAAGGCTCGAGCAGCCAGAGCGGATTACCGTACTGTTCATTTCTACTGGGGCTAACCGACTGAAGTACCCAGTTCGCAGGATATGTCTCGTCATAATCCTGTGCATACATCATCACGGCCGTTGCAAGCTGTTTCATGTTGCTTGAACACGCCGTCTGCCTTGCCTTGTCCCTCGCTTTTGCAAAGACAGGGAAGAGAATAGCTGCCAGTATTGCTATGATAGCAATAACTACCAGGAGCTCAATTAGGGTGAAACCTTTTCTATTACTACGCATTTAGAATACTCCTCTCCGATACTTTTGTTTAATAAAGACTAATTCTGCCAGATATACTGCATGCATCGCTTTCCCGGCACATACAGGAACCGATTACGTGTATTCGTCGATGAACCACCCCCAGTGATCGATATATGCTAATCTACTAGCATGTCTCCTGCCCTAGTAAACCTTCGGCAGTTGCCGCAGTCCACGATATGTAGTACACATTGTAATTATTACTACACTGCCAGTGTATCACACTGCCTACTACTTGTCAATATAAAATGCCCAAGTATTTCATATGAGGATGCGCCCTGTTAACCAGCATGCCGGGCGCATCCAGACTGCTGAATTATTCCTAATCGGGATTGGCTTTCTTACCTGTAATAGCAACCACTATAGGCATCGCACTGTTGCAGTCGGAGAGCACATCGATGCTATCTATCCTGGTTGATGGCTTAGGGTTATCCCATGCGAATACCCAGAGACCCACGTCTGCACCGGACCGATGTTTGGCGGTTAACCCCATCTGAGCCTCAGCCAAATCACCAGGACAGAACCAATCGGCTACGTTAACACCGTCTTTCATAGCGACTTCTTCCGTGGTTCCATCCGCATAGTTTATCCTGTACGCACCGACTCTACTACCGTCGCCTCCACCCCATGCCAGGGCATGAAGGAAGAACAGCTGACTCATATTGGCACCTACATTTATGCCATCAACATTTCCAGGGTAGTAAGTCCTGAATGGGCCGCTTAGGATTATGCAGCTTTTATCCTTATTCGGCGCAGGATCTATTATCTCAAACGGCACCCCGTTTATCATTCGTTTGCCTAATGGGATCATTCTGAAGTCGTTATCTCCCTGATCAGTCCATCCGCCAAGTTGGTCACCAGAGACATCGTCAGAGAAACTCTTATTGGCGTATGGCCTCAGATCGATGAGCTGGACCTGATCGTCTCTCAACTCAACATCTATGCGATTTGCAGACCAGTGCCGTAACTTTGCAACCTGTTTATCCCCAAAGGTATACACCAGGAGATTGCGCAGATATGTAGTGGCAACGCTGTCTATGTTCCACAGGGAGGTCGCATTCAGCTGGCTTGCGAGTATCCTGCCGGTGCCATACGAGCCCTCGGCTATGGCATTAAGGACTCCTCTGCTTCCGCAGAAAGGTCCCCTGGCAGCCAGTGCATTAACCGTAAACGGCGCCAGTCCATAGCTGATGACATTCCCGTAATCAGGGTTACTCCAAGTGTCAAAGTTATCCTGAGTCAAGCCATCAAAGATCGGATGCTTCGGCACCACAAGATCCGCAAAGGGAAGCTCTCCGGACTGCAAACTGCCGCCCAGCCAAACCTTGTTCCCATAGTTCTGCTCCATCGACAGCAGAGTTCCACCGCTCGATATCCATTTCATCAAGAGCTCGCGGTTATCCTGGGAATTCAGCAATGAATGCCGCGAGCGAGCTGGCGGCACAACAAGCACATCATAATCCTTAAGTGCATGCAGATCCGCTATCACGTCGGCCTTTATTCCCAATTGCAAGAAGATTTTCGAGATATCCCCTACCTGAGTACTCTCCGGTTTCAGGATCGATATCCGTTTTGTCGTCCTAATACTCGCCGTTGTTACAGACGGATTCTGGATAAAGATATTGTAGAAGTTGCGGCTGATCTCTTCTTTGCCGTTCATAAGCGTCAAACGCATCTGGTAGTTACCGGCCACGGTCTTTTCTGGAAACCGCAAGCTTACTGCGTGATCTTTCTTCTCCCATGCCTTCAGCACATCTATCTTGTAATTGCCGATTAACTGCTGCCTGCCATCCGCGCCAACCAGCACAACCCGCAGATCGGCATTCTTCCAATCCGAGTTTTGGCTGTTCACTATGAATGTTGACTGCTTGTATACCCGACCGCTGAAGAAGTTCCTTGGCGGGAGCCCTCTCGAATCGTGCATGCCGCAGAGTGTCGACTGATTCCAGAGAGCGGCGGCATTCAGTCCAGGCTGCAGGAACCAGGGAGCCATCCCCTGTATTCGGTCGTTGTAACGGGCGATCTCAAGTGTACGCTTACCGTAGATTTCCATCCCGTAAACGCATCCACGGGCAGGGTCCAGGGCTGCTGCCAGGCCTATGGTTCCGGAAAAGCCAACGCCATTCGGTGAGCCCCAGCTTGTAAGCTTATTCGCATATGTCATATAGGCGTCAACATCGCCAGGGACGAAACCTGGATCGCTGACCTGTCCCCATGAGTAACCTATAGATTCCCAGACTACAAATGGCTTGTCAAACTTGCCATTCTTACCATAGACATCAGCATCATATTTGATTACCTTCTTAACATCGTCCTCCCAGTGAGTCCAGGCTGGTGCACTTAGGCCCAGGTATGTGTGATAATCAACGATATCAGTATTCAGTTTCCACTTTCCGAAGAAAAACGCCGAACCGGAAAAATTGCTTACAGGCCTACCGCTTCTATCCAGCTTACGTGCAAGGTCTACCTGCTTGTTCAACTGCCTATATACAACGGGATTACCGTCATAGTTCACTTCGTTACCGCATGACCACATTACAACTGAGGGGTTGTTGTAATCGCGGTACATCCACTCCTTCAATTCCTGAATGTTATTCTTTTCAAACGCTTTTTCATCAAGGTTATTGGTAAAGGCCCAGCTCCACTCGTCGTAGATCATAAATCCAATTTCGTCTGCCAAATCCAGGACTTCCGGAACTATCGGCTGATGGGCTGCCCGCACGATGTTATATCCGCACGACTTGAATCCAAGCAAGGCATTGCGCATGGCAGCAAACTCTTCAGCATGTGTCTTCCCGGACCCACCGTACCCTATGGATGCCAAATTTTCGCCAAACAGATAGATTCTTTTGCCGTTCAGATAGAAATTCGGGCCCTTTGCCTTGAAGTCCCGAAACCCGAATCGATCTGCATGGGCCGTGATAACTTTCTTTCCGTCTGTTAATGCAAGCACCAGATAGTACAGATTTGGAGTCTCCGGTGTCCAGAGCTTCGGATTCGCCAATTTGATCGAAACCGTGCCGTGGTTCATCCCGGGAGCCAGCGTTAGTGCGCCGAGATCGACGTTCGCCGGTTGATCCTTGCCCGACTTCATCGCTGATTGAACTATACCGTTTAGGATCAGACGCTGAGTCTTGCCAGAGCCGTTCTGTATCCAATACTCTACTTCTATGCTCGATTTAGCCAGATTCGGGGAGACGAGCGCTTTGCTCACGTACACATCCGGCACGTAAGTGACCTTCACACTCTGCCATAGTCCGGCTTTGATGTCTCCTATGCCCCACTGGTCGCCGTAGCTATGCTTAGCCCCCGCCTTCACGCCGAACGATGGTCCAAAGTCAGACAGCACTCGAATGGCTATGCTGTTAGTGCTTCCGTATTTCACATACCGCGTGATGTCTATCTCCCACGGGATGAAATCTCCGTGGTGGCTACCGGCAAGCTGCCCATTAACATACAGATCCGCCGCATACCCGATCACCCCGAAGTGCATAACAACGCTCTTCCCCTGCTCACTTGCAGGGACGGCTATTGTTCTTCGATACCAGCCTTTTGCGTACGGAGCATCCGACTTTTGGGCCTTCGGGTACTTGTTGTACCAGTTGAGCGGCACCGGGATATCGTCCCAGTTTTTATCATCGTAACCGCTTTGAGAGTATCCCTTATCCATATCTACATTACGATCAAAGGGTTCTTTGCTGTTCATAATGCCGGAGCACTTCCATATGCCATCAAGCGATTCTGTCTTCTCAAACCGTCCGAGCTTGAATGAGACGCCGTTCTTCATGGAAACCGAGAGATCGCTCTTAGGTATAGTTCTCGATACATACTTTAGCGTCTTTACCTCGGGGTAGTACGGAGATATCTGCTGTGCGCTCGCCCCTACACCGATAACGAGTAGTAACGCAGATATCAGGAACCTTGTTCGTACGATCAACACAATATTACCTCCACAACAATTCGGTAGAACATATGTGACTGCAGACAGTCGCACAGGATTCAAGCAATCTCGCGCAAGATTGTATGAATAATTAGCATCAGTACTACAATTGCAAGTATATCATACGGTTTTCGCTTCAGTCAAGCAATTGTTTAGAGACAGAGGGTTTCCACGGGGTGATGGATTTCACGGTTATGGGAAGAGGAATAAGAAGGAGGTCATCGGCAGGACGAATAAACGCCCTGCCGAACATATCGAAGGTTGGTTATAGCCCAAACACGGTCAGCATGCCGTCTGTTCCAACAACATACTGATGCCCGCCGAATACACCCATGCCGGAGATTACGAACGATGACGGCGTGACCTGATACTGCCATAGAACTCTGCCATTATCGGACGACACTGCGCTCACAAGTCCACGCTTGGAACATACGTACACAACTCCACCTGATTCAACAGGGGCAGCAGGGATGTCGTCCATAGCGACGTTGGCCGCCCACACCTCTTTTTGGTCACGATCGATCTTAACTAGATTGCCACCAAGCTTTCGCAGGTAAAGATATGCGCCATCAGCCGACAGACCGACTGCAGATACGCCATCCATATAATTGTCCATCTTTCCCGTAGACACATCGATAATAGAGCACTTATACTTACGATCGGCAGCAAAGATCTTTCCCTTGTACACTACAGGCCCACAGTCGGCAGGACTATAATATGCAGGCGCAGTGCCCTCGGCACTGCCCTGCCCCATGCATTTCCACACTAGACTGCCATCCGATAAATTGAGGCAATATACGAAAGTATCCCAGCAGCCATAGTATATCTTGCCGTCTGCTATAAAGGGTTTGTTCTCTATGTTATAGGTGGCACTCGTATTCTTCCAGTTCAGCTTTCCGGTGAGTGCAGATACGCTGTAAAACGCACCGCTGGCAGATCCGAAATAGATCGAACTACCGTCCGATACGGCTGTGCTATAGATAGGATCGTTAGCCTGGTATTTCCAAACGAGCTTTCCATTAGATGCCGAAACACTATACAGGAATCCATCCTCGCTGCCAGCGAACACTTTTCCACCGAGCACCAGAGGCTGACCGGTAAGAGCTCCACCGGCAGTGAATTCCCACTTCGCTTTTCCTGTTTCTATGTCATACGCATGCAGTCGACCATTGTTAGATCCCACAATCAACAATTTGCCGGCGACCGTCGGGGTGGATTTACTGGCAGCACCCAGATAAGCCCGCCAGCGCACTTTTACACCGGGAGGGTCTGCATAAAAGCTGGTTGAATGTCGATAGATTCTGCCGTCCTGACCTGTAAAGCAGACTTTAACGTAGTGCGCTCCCGGCTTCAGATCTGCCGCAGAAATCTCACCATTAAAGCTTCCTCCTGATTTCCCAGTCAGGGCGATTTTGACAGACCCGTCTATTTCAGCATATGCGCTTTGTATACTGGCCTGACTCATCTTCGCCCAGGCAATGATCGGCACGTTGCCGCTGTATGATGAATGCTCAGCCGGCGCCTGAATAGATATCAGAGGATAACGGGTTGCAGGAGGATCAAGAGCCTTTTCCAACATCGCATGTTCTGCTGCAGGTTCGCCACGCTCTTTGAATGCAACCCGAAGTTTACCGTCAATTACAGATACCACCTGATACCCGGGAGGAAGAGGCCCATATGCCGATCCGCCTTCTACCATATCAAGCCCATCATAGTTGCTATACATTGCATTGTGACCGTGACCGACAAGAACCAGCGCCACATTGTATGGACGAAGGATGTCTACTAATCGATCAACTTCATACGCGCTGGAAAACTCAGTGACGTCCAGCGGATGATGCATCGCCACGAATACAGGCGTATCAGGGCTGACCATCTTCAGATCTCCCTTCAGCCAGTCGAGTTCCTCCGGGTTAAGGACGGGCCTTGGGTCCTGAAGCCCCGCCGAGTCCAGTATCACAAAATGGCAACCAAACTTATCGAAAGAATAGTATGGCGCACCATATAACTTAGTCATCTCAGGAGTGAGCGAGCGCCATGCGCCATCATGGTTGCCTAGCGCTCGATATCTCGTTAAATTCGTCGTCGAGTACCATTTGTCGAGCATTTCCCATGCGCCGTTCTTTGGTCCGAATTCGGTCATGTCACCAGTTTCGATGACAAACGCTGGCGGAAGCGCACTGACCTTGTACGGTTCAAGCAGCACACTGGACAGAGTTCCAAGTTCCGCAATCGTAAGCGCTGTTGCTGGTCCTGCTCCTGAGTGTTCATCGCTTATATGGACGAATGTGAAATCGGGAACCGCCGCCTGTGCAGACAGGATACAGGTCGTCATGGCAACCGCGGCCAACGTCAGCGGCCGGAGGAATACCTTTTGAATTGATCGATACAACATAAATTCTCCATCGCCTCTCTTTTGAATATGCAAGACGGCTCGTTTGCCGCCTTTACGAAACTCAGTTCAACAAGCCCTTATCCTTCAGATCATTAACTATCTGGCTAACTGAGCCCTCATCCTTAACCGGCTCGGATAGATTGACCAGCCGCCACTTCTCAATGAATTCCGACTGTGCGCCAGGTTTCAACTTTGATATGGGACTCAGCAATTCCATCTCCATATATCCATGAGTCGAATCATTTGCGTATACTTCGACTGAACACCCATCGGGATACTCGGCGCCCTTGACCATCGGAGGGAACAATTTCACGTATGCGAGATCGTTCTTGATCCACAGCATCCAGGGGCCATTCGAATCTGCGCCTATCTTGCAGGCCTCGGTGGTGTATTTAGTTATACACAAGCCATCTTTGATCCTCACCTGGTTGGGGTTCCTCGGCATGCCTTCAAGGTCGATTATACCATCAGAGAATCCTGTCCGTGCGTTCATTGGCAATACCACCAAGCTGGGGGCATCCATCTGTGTTACATCCCAGATGCTGTAAGAGACGTCCTTGGAACTTATATTCTGCATACGCTGCTTGAGGAGGACTTCACCTGTATCAGTCAGCGTTATCTCTTTGACGAATAACACGCCGCTTTTCAGGCTTGGGGCGCCTGTGACGATCAACACAGGCGGTTCATTGGGGCTCTGGATAACTTCGACATTGGCTTTGCCGTAATCCAGCACAGGGTCCGGCGGCCATTGCCATCGATTCTTCTGCCCAATCCAGTTCTTATATCCACCGTAATTGTGCCATTCGCCCGCGATGGGGTACGTTCGTCCAAACTCTTCACTGTTTTCCCATATCACGTTTTTCCCAGCGACCGAATACTCCATGATTCGACCGCCGATTTCGGGCACAACAACAAGACTGTAACGACCAGCCGTGAGGCGGAACGAATCGACCCAGCCCCGGTAGTTCACCCGCTCAACAGTCACTGTCGTACTGGCTTGCTAGGGCAATACAGGCATCAATATCATCAACGATAGTATGAGGAGATGAATCCTGATCCTACACATAGGATAACTCCTTCTACAGAAAAAATGCAAGCGGTTGATATGACTCTTTCGGCCATCTATTTGATATCATAGCCCATCGAAACGTATAACCTCGGGAGTCACAAGGCAGCCCATGTCTGTAACTTCACAACCCTTCGCCGGGCACTCCCATACGACTGCAGATAGGAGCACGTAAAGCAAACAATCCGGCGCAATATTGTATGAATAATTATCATAAATACTACAATCGCAAGTATATCATACGATTTTCGCTTCAGTCAAGAAATTGTTATGGCAGCGCAACTGCGCTTTCAGCATATGGCCTTGCACGCTAGTCTTTAGGGATAATAATATAAAGGCTCTATAAGCTTTCTTGTGGGTGAATCTGATTCGCCCTCACCCCAACCCTCTCCCGATTTCGGGCGAGGGGGGATGCCGCTTATCCCGAGTAGCCCACAGGGCATATCGAGGGACGGTTCAGTAATTCAATAATGAGTCACAGGCTTTATGCCTGCGATTTGAGCGCACCCGTGAAGGGTGTGCCTACTAGTCGGCGCAGGCCGGCTTCGTGTTTTTGTTGCTGCGAATTTATTCGCACGGGTTGTTGGAACACTGTCGCTATCCAGAAACTTTCTTATAGAGTCAATACAAAAGAGATCCTGCAACGGGAAAATATTCGTAAACGGGCACAAATCATCAGAAGAAACAGTGAGGAATATCACTATTTACTGGCAGAAAACTGCAAAACTGACCGACTGGCCCTTCTCGCCACCAAGATCATGGTGTATAATAGTGCAAGATTTCTTTCCGGCCTTGATCGCTTTCATTCAGGACAAGTGCTTTGAACCATAAATTCAAGCTTCTACATATTTTTATCTACATAATGCTCTGCGTTCTCGGCGTTACGGCCCACGCAGCGACCATCGATACGGTTTCTCTCTCGATTGGCAACGTACAAATTCAGCTGCCGAGCAAGCCTGTTCGTATCGACGGAATCGTCTACGTACCGCTTGAGACGCTCCGTTTTCTGGGTGCCGAAGCCAAACCCGAGGGAGCACTGAAACAGGACGGACAGAAGATCGAGGTCGTCAGCGCGTCAGAACAGAAACTGCACTTTCACGCCCGATGCATCAACGGAGAGCCAATGCTCTCTATCTCAGAAATCGCTCCAAAGCTGGGCGCGGTCATTGCATGGGACGGAACGGTAAAAAATATCAGCATTCGAGCGAAGATTCAGCGCATAGGGTTCAACGGCTCGGATTTAAGCATTGTCACATCATTCCCTGTTTCATACAGCGCCGTATGGTGGAAGTCGGCGCACAAACTGATTCTGGACGTTGCAGGCGCCCAGATCCCGGCATCGGAATCCCCTATCGACAATCTATCGAAGATGCCGATTCGCACCGGCACGCGGGATGGCGGAGAGTCATGCAGAATCGTGATAGACATGCCAGGTACGGCGACATATCGTGTAGTGAGCGCACCGAAAACCTCCAAAATCCAACTATCGATATCGTTAACGTCTCAGCCGAAAGTATTAAAGGGCCGGATACCACCAACTGTTATTACAGAGGCACCGAAGACAACAATTGAGCCTGCAACATACGAACCGCCTGTGATCATTTCAGCGATCGATTACCATAAGCAGGGTTCGCGCTTTGTAATCAGCATCTCGGGCGACCGACCGATTAAGAATGCCACCGTAAAAACCTTTATGCTGAAGAATCCAGAACGACTCACCCTCGACATCGCAAATGCATCGCTTGCAAGAACGCTTGATGACATATCTGTCGCCAACGAAATTGTTCGCAATATACGGACCGGTCAGAAAGATAGCGGTATAGTCAGAGTGGTGCTTGATCTCACACGGCCTGTAGGCTTCAACACACAACAAGGCGACACTCCTGACAAGCTTGCAATCAGCCTGGATCTGCCAAAGGGAGCAGGCGGTCTGTTATCGCAAAAAACTATAGTGATCGATCCCGGTCACGGCGGATCTCAGCCCGGCGCAGTGGGATGCACCGGAGCATTTGAGAAGAACTACACGCTCGCCATTGCGACTCGACTGCAGAAAGCGCTGTCGGATGCAGGGGCCTGCGCGCTGATGACCCGCAAAGGGGATGAGACCTTGGGGCTCGGTGCCAGAGTCGATGTCGCACGAAGAAACGCGGCGGATATATTTGTCAGTATACATATAAACTCCTGCCAGGTACGCGGCGCTATCTCCGGCATAGAAACCTTCCATCATGGCTACGATGGGAGCGGCATGGCGCTTGCACAGTGCGTGCACTCCGAGATCATGGCTGTTACCGATCTTAGGGATTTATCGGTGAAGTCGGATTACAAGATATACAATAACGGCTTCCAGGTACTGCGTGACTCATCTGCGGCAGGAATCCCCGCTATACTGGTAGAGGTTGGATTCATAAACAACCCGAACGATGAATCCAAAATTTCCGATCCCACATTCCAGCAACAGATTGCCGAAGCCATCACAAAAGGGCTGAAAGCATACGTAGAGGGGACTAAATGAAACATCGATCAAAAATCATCATTGCGACGGTGCTTGCCGCATGTGTCGCAGTTGGCATATACCTGGTCACCAGCCGTAAACCGGAATCGACTGCGCAATCCACGGTGGCTGTCACTCAACCCAAAACCGTTGTCAAAGTAAAGACTAATCATCCGTTGACAGTGAAAGTTTACCGCATAGCGATCGATAATGACCAGCCGGTACTGCGCGAGACAGAATCCACAGTGGCACCGGGAAAGAATCCTATCGAAATTGCGCTGGATCGCCTAATAGAGCAGGGAGATAAGCATGGTATGGCGAATCCTATACCTAGAGGCACACGACTGCTCGGATGGAAAGTCAAAGGCGGTCTGGCCCAAGTTAATTTTACTCACGAGTTCAGGGATAATTTCACAGGCGGATCGGATGGCGAAGGTCTGACTATAGGTGCGATTCTTCGCACTCTCAGCCAATTCCCAGAGATAAAGCGGGTTCAGTTACTGGTAGAAGGCCAGTCTATCGACACGCTGGGAAACATCGACCTTTCGAAGCCGCTTGACGTTATGGGGGCTGGATCTGATTATGGCGGTGGAAATTGATTGTTAACTCGCCGATAGGTATTTTTGACTCAGGGCTCGGTGGATTAACCGTTGCCAAACAAATACTAAGGAAATTGCCGCAAGAGAGTATAGTATACGTAGGAGATATAGCTAACATCCCATACGGTGAAAAAACCCCGCATGAAATTCGCAGGCTTGCACTGGGTATTTCCGATTTTCTGATAAGGAAGCAGGCCAAGATGATCATCATGGCCTGCAACGTGTCTTCCGCAACGTCGCTTCTGGCATCGAAGGCATACTTCCCGGACACCCCCATAATAGGCGTTATCGAAGCAGGCGCACGTGCAGCAGCGAAGGTATCGTCCTGCGGACCGATAGGAGTTCTGGCTACCACTGGCACGGTGAAATCCGGCGCGTATGCAGAAGCGCTCGGACGGCTGTGCCCAGAATCACCTGTCTTCGAGCAGGCCTGTCCGAAGTTCGTACCTATCGTGGAGGCAGGGATGTGGGATTCGCCAGAAGCCGTGACGGCGGTCCGCGAATATGTGGAGCCGCTCCTCGCGAAAGGCTGCAGAATATTCATACTTGGCTGCACCCATTACCCTTTCCTTGCAAGCACTATCTTGAAGGTCACAGGACCCGATGTGACCCTTATCGATCCATCGGAAGAAACGGCTGAAGAAGCCGCTAATATACTACGAGAGACGGGCATACAGTGTCCGCCGCACGCCCAGCCATCGCACGTTTACTGTGCGAGTGCGTCCACGGAAAAGTTTGCAGAATTAGGCAGCCGATTCCTTGGCAGCAAACTATGTGAAATACAGAAGATCACTTGGGGATCAGATTTAGGAGAGATTGAATGTCAAGAGAAGATGGTCGGTCAAATGACCAACTCCGGCCTGTAAAAATTACCCGCGGGTTCGCGAGCTATGCAGAGGGTTCCTGCCTGATTGAGGTCGGTGAGACACGCGTGATCTGCACAGCATCGATAGAGGAGAAAGTGCCTCCATTCCTGAAAGGCTCGGGAAGCGGCTGGGTGACAGCCGAGTATGCGATGATACCTCGATCGTGCCGAACGCGAACCGCACGTGAAGCAACAAAGGGCAAACTGGGCGGCAGAACTATGGAAATCCAACGCCTTATAGGCCGATCCCTGAGATCCGTATTCGATATGAAAGCAATCGGAGAGAGAACCATCTGGATCGACTGCGATGTCATTCAGGCGGACGGTGGCACACGCACTGCTTCGATGACCGGTGCGTTCGTAGCACTTGCGGAAGCAAGCAACTGGCTGATGAGAAAGAAGCTGACAAAGAAGAACCCCATCCTCGATATGCTTGCGGCGACAAGCGTGGGCATAGTAGGCGGAGAGCTCATGCTCGACCTGTGCTACAGCGAGGATTCGTCGGCAGCGGTCGATATGAATGTCGCGATGACGGGTTCCGGGAAACTCGTCGAGGTGCAGGGCACCGCCGAAGGCATGCCGTTCAGCCGTGAGCGCATGAACAAGATGCTTGACCTCGCACAGCAGGGCATCGATGAACTCTTCGAGGCTCAGAAGAAAGCTTTGGGGGATATTCTTTAGTCGATATGGATATTATTCTAGCAACTAAAAATGCGAATAAGGTTAAAGAGATCATGGCTTTACTGGCTGATATGCCGGTGACCATCCTCTCCCTCGCCGATTTTCCAGACATCCCTGATATCGAAGAGACAGGCACGACTTTCGAGGAGAATGCGTCGCTGAAAGCCATCGCCACCACCGACGCGACTGGTCTAATCGCCCTCGCGGATGATTCAGGGCTTGAGGTTGATGCGCTTGAAGGCCAGCCTGGTGTCTACTCAAACCGTTTTGCAGGTCCTAACGCAAGCGATCGGGATAAATACAGGCGCATCCTTGATCTCATGAAGGATGTGCCTGATGAAAAGCGCACGGCCAGATTCAGAGCGACTATGGCGATCTCGACGCCGGACGGGACGATCGTTGTAGTCGACGGCAAATGCGAGGGCGTCATCGCCCACGAACCCCGTGGCGAGAACGGCTTCGGTTACGATCCGATCTTCTACATACCAGACCTCGACAAGACCATGGCCGAGCTGACACCGGAAGAAAAGAACAGGATCAGCCATCGTGGGAAGGCCCTCAAGGCAGCTCGAAAAGTGCTTCAGAAATTGATCGAAAGCTAAATTATCTGCGCCCTCTTCAAAAAAGGAGAGGGCGTATGCATAACTACCTGAATGACTGCGCCACCCGATCCTCCGCCTCTTCCAACGTGCAACCGCATTCAAACCTCATCACAGTTAGAGCTACCGGCGGTGGGTATGACTGTCCGGATTCCATCCGCGACTTGACGTACTCGATCGATTCAAAGAGCAGATAGCAGGCATCCTCATACGATAGATCTGTGAGAATTTGAATATAGCGAATCGAACGGTCTATCAGCTTGAGATTGCTCGGCACTACGGCGACCATACAGTTTCCACGCACGCGCCCCAGCCGAACCATGACGCAAGTCGAGAGAGCGTTCAGCAGCATCTTGGCGCCGACGCGCGTGATGCCGTCGAGCAGAAAATCGTCTTCGGGCGCCGGCACGAGGCACGAGGCACAGTCGGCATCCCAGGATTCCAGAAAGCCCCTGATCTCCTCCACGGCACTGCCCCGACCCACAAATATCAGCGCCAAATAAGCCCCTACTCTACTGGCGGCCTCCAGTTGAGTTCGGAAGAAACCGTTCTCCGAGAGAAGCGAATCTTTCTCGCCCTCAGTGACCACGCAAACAGCGACGTCACCGGTCTGCATCGGACGGGAGATCAGACCATCGAGACCGATTCTGAAGCGAAGGATCTCTTCCGGCCCAATCTGGCGCATGATCTGCGATTGTCTGGGTGCTATATCGGCATCGACCAGACGAGCTATCTCATCGTCGGTCCAAGTTAATCCGTAAGGTGGGCGTTTGAGCAGACCTTCCCACGCCGACTTTGAATCCGCATGGGGCAGAATCAAGTAAGTCCATGATTCGGATGCGCTCGGATCGTCCCATTTGCGGAAAGGTGGTGTGCAGAAGGTCGGAGAGCGTTCCGTGGTGTCGGTAAGCACATCGATTCCAAGGACATCGGCAAAGTAAGTGCTCTTGTGCCCACCGGCATAAGTCTGTTCCTCTATGCGAACGATTTCGGCGAGCTGCGATCTGACGCTTGCTGAATTTAGTGTCGAGTGCATCTGCTCAAGCGATGCCAGAAATCTCTGAGGAACGGTTATTGAATCGTCCATCGATACGCCCTGAGGGCTACTTGGAATGCACGGATTAGCGCCAGCCGGACTATCCCGAGGGGCTATGTTATTTCCTGAACCACCGCAGATTTGATGGACGACCATCTCCATGATGGTGATCATAGCGCAGAGCTGTATGGAGGTCGCCTGCATGCGTGTCGAGCCCATGATCGCCATTGGTCCCGTGGTCAGATTGATCTTCTCGATTCGCGGCTCGTCGATTATCTCTCGGCTTCGGGTAACGTTCGCGCGCAGTGTCTCGTCGGGGTTGTTGTAGACGAAGTAGACCTTCGCCCCTACCTCAAGCCCTTTCCAGGCAGTGCCGATGACGAAGGAGGTCTCCCCTCCCTCAGTGATCGCGAAGACCACGTCGCCCGCAGAGACGCCCATGTCGCCGATCTGCTTTGCGCCGAACTGGGCGAAATCCTCAAACCCTTCGACGGACTTGATGAGGGCGAAGTCGCCGCCGGACATCACGCTCTTCACGCGATCCTGCCATGTTCCCGATTCCGGGCGAGAGGAGCTCACCCAAAACTCCCGCCATATCGACTCCAGGAGGATGCTCAGGCGGCCTGTGGCCCCACAACCGGTAAAGTATACGTTATGGCCCGACCCGAGGCATTCCAGCACTATTTCAGCGATTCTACCCGGCGCACTGGTCTCAATCCATTTCGCATATGTGTCGATGACATCGGCGTCCACGTCGAAGAGCAGTCGAAGGGCATCCGTGATGCTTTCGGCGGCGGTCGCACTCAGATCGCGCGTGACGGAGTGCGCGTCCTCGGTGGTCAGCCCCCCGAGTCGGAACTGTTCGCACTCGGCAAGGAATATTTCGGCCTGTTGTTTGGAAGTCGATTGTGTCATGCTATTATGCCTGCTTTGTTTCTACAATTTTCGTTTGTTTGGACCAACCAGATGGCCTATCTGCCAGCAAAACAACTAATCCAAGAGTACTATAGAAAATATACATCCGATCATCCATTAGTAAAGGTAGTTTTGGCCAAAACCGTTGATAGTATCCGAATACGAACCCCAGCGCATTTGCAGAGGCGCACAGTACGGCTACTGCATTCAAGACAATCAGCATCCGCCAAGCCCAGACACGTGACGCCAATAGACCGATCCATCCAACCATAATAGTTGTTTTGAAGAGCAGATTGGCGAATACAACATTTAAGGCAAAATCATCAACCGGTATTGCGTATGTCTTAGGCGGCATTATCATCGAGGAAAATCCTAAAAGCGATGTTACATAATATAGAGCGAAGTATATCCATGCCACAACACGTGTTCGCTTTTTCACTTTTCGCTCCTCTGCAAATCGGCAGATCGCTTCCATCCTGAAGGTCTGTCGGCAAGAAGCATCCAGAACGGAACAACTGTGAAAATGAATAAAATCGACGCCATACTGAACCACATAGGGTATCCAGAAGAATCAAGCATGACCATTGCAGCACACCAAAACATGAGATAATATGGCAACGCCAAACAACCATAGATACCTATCAGAATCCACCATGCCCAGACACGCGCTCTCAGGATGCCGACCCACATAAAGCACGGAAGGATGAAAATAAACGCATAACTCCGCAATGACGCCGCTACCATCGTAAATAGAACCGCTTTTCCCATGACAAGTGTAATTATCGGTGTCATAGCCATCAGTCCCATATAAATCAAAGAAACCCAGGCGACAATATATGTGCGGTTTTTGAGGCGTCCATCGAAAGGACTCGAATCAACATCACGCCAACCTGAAGGAGAATCTGCTATAAGAATCCAGAGGATGATAGCGTTAAAAACAATCTGCCACAGGATATTTCCCACCATATCATGGCGGTCGTAGCCGTTCGCAGAGATCAATATCATCTCACCTGCATAAATCACAGGATTTAAAAGCACTAACGCCCACCATGCCCAGGTGCGCTTTTTCAGCAGGCAGAACCAACATATCAGTAGCAACAAATGTCCAATGCTAAGGGCAAACATTGGGTATTCTCTGAACTGCGCAGGCAAAAACAACACATATAACGCAGAGATAAAACTCCAGACAATATAGAACCATGCAGCAATTTGGGTGCGTTTTTTCATTCTTATCCTCCACCTGAAAAGCGTCAGGCTGATTTGTCTAAGCATGCTGAAGCAAGCTAATACAGCGTTGGCATGTCAGTATTGAATATATATTAGCTTACTTTAGTTTGCTTTGTAAAGATCAGCGTCGTCATTTATGGCGATGTACAAAAAAGGGCGACCCGAATGGATCGCCCTCTATGGTTATGCCCTCTCCGCAAGCGGGCGAGGAGCCAATGATTTAGCAGTCTTCCAGTTTCTCACGGATGAAGGATTTCACCTTGTCGAGCGAGATTCTCTCTTGCTGCATGGTGTCCCTGTCACGGATCGTGACGGCCTGATCCTCAAGGGTATTGAAGTCGACGGTGATGCACCATGGGGTACCGACCTCATCCTGGCGGCGGTAGCGTCGGCCTATGCTGCCCTTTTCATCGTAGTCCGTCATCATGTGCTTGCGCAGTTCCGACTGAAGTGCATGCGCGATCTCAGGGAGTCCACCCTTCTTCGCAAGCGGCAGTATCGCAACCTTGATCGGCGCAAGTCTCGGGTGCAGCCTGAGAACGATCTCATTCTCCGCGCCTGCATCCCCTCGACCACCGGAGATTTCGTCGTAGGCGTCGGCCAAGAACGCGAGCAGTCCGCGATCTACACCGCCCGACGGCTCGATTACATACGGAACAAGCCGCTCACCGGTCGTATCGTCGAAGTAGCTCAGGTCCTTACCGCTCATAGCCATGTGCTGCTTGAGGTCGTAGTCCGTGCGGTTTGCGATACCCTCAAGCTCACTCCAGCCGATCGGGAACTCGTATTCGATGTCAGAGCAGGCGCACGCATAATGAGCCAGCTCGTCCTCTCCGTGGGGTCGAAGTCTCAGCTTGTCAGGGTTGATGCCCAAATTGACATACCAGTTGTATCGATCCTGAAGCCACTTTGCATGCCACTCCATGGCCTCTTCCGGGCGTGTGAAGAACTCGATCTCCATCTGCTCGAACTCGCGGGTGCGGAAGACGAAATTGCCTGGCGTGATCTCGTTTCGGAACGACTTACCGATCTGTGCGATACCGAACGGGAGCTTCTTCCTCGTGGAGTTCTGAACATTCTTGAAGTTTACGAAGATACCCTGCGCGGTCTCCGGGCGGAGATATACCGTGGCGGCGCTATCTTCCACAGGGCCCATGAAGGTCTTGAACATCAGGTTGAACTGTCGAATGGAAGTCAGCTCACCACCACATTCGGGGCACATAATGCCAGCAAGCGCCTCCTCAAGATGCGCCAGGTCTTCCGGCTTCATCTCGGCAGCATCGGAATCCTTCTTTATGGATTCGACCAGGTGGTCTGCCCTAAAGCGCCGTTTGCACTTCTTACAGTCGACCATCGGATCGTTGAACGACTCGACATGTCCACTTGCCTTCCAGACATCGGGGTGCATGAGGATGGCGGCATCGAGTCCGACCATATCATCGCGCTCCTGGACGACTGCCTTCCACCAGGCAGCCTTGACATTGTTCTTCAGGTGAACGCCGATCGGGCCGTAATCCCATGTGGAACCAATCCCTCCGTATATCTCGCTGGACGGGAAGATGATTCCTCGGCGCTTGCATAAATTGACTATGTTATCCATCTTGTTGTCGGCCATGATACCTCCTGTATAAACGAATGGGAGACGGTGAACGGGCGATTGCTATATAGCTCATCCTGCGTTCTTCCACTCTCCCATTCGATATTCGCAATGTTAAATTATAGCTGATTTCCAGCTCTCAGTTCAAGTTACTCGACGGTTACACCTTCTTGCTTGATAGGTTGCATGGCAACCATATCGCCGGAAAGCAAGCCCATGACCATTATGTATACCTGTTTGGCAGAACCGGTATCGCCGACGACCTTCACCTGACCCGGTTCCATTGATTCTGAGCTGGAGAGGGTCCACGCCCTGCGAGGCGCGCTCTGCATGGATTCTATGGATTCTATTGAACCCCTATATCCATAATCCTCTACCACTTCAGTCGATTGCTTGATGCTCAGACTTTTAGAATCGGCTTTATGAGCAACAGTTATATTGCTGCTCAGCTCATGATAGGCTACACCACTGGATAATCGCACACTTGCGGCGCCCGGAATGCCAGGATGACAGAGAAGATTAGCTGAAATTGCCTGGGTGAATTTGTATTCCGGGTTCAGGTCGTTCATCCCCTTTATCAGCTTACCGATATCCGAAGTACACTCAGGCATCTTGAAATTACCAGTCACATCATTAGCACCCGGCGGTATACAAACATTGCCATCAACCCGGGACACGGCAAGCTCCGCCACCACAACGGTATATTCCTTCGGTACGGACACTGCTGCAAGTGAACATGTAGCAATCGTGCAGACTGCGGCAATAACAAAACAAAGAACTTTTCTCATTAGCCATCCTCCTGCAGCGATTTCACCTATCCATTGTAAAAGTCAATTACTCAACCGTGACACTTTTCGCGAGGTTTCTCGGTTGGTCGATGTCGCGGCCGAGGTGCTTTGCGGCATAGTAGGCCAGAAGTTGAAGCGGCACTACTGCAAGCACCGGCATGAACATCTCATGACCGGCTGGAATATTGACGGTATAGTCTGCAACTCGGTGAGTCTCCGGATCGCCGGTCTTTGCGATGGCAAAAACCTTCGCACCCCTCGCCTGCACTTCCTTCACGTTCGAGAGCATCTTGTCACGAACATGGTCCTGAGTGACCATACAGACTACCGGCATTCCCTTGGTAATGAGCGCCAGCGGACCGTGCTTCATTTCACCTGCTGCATAGGCCTCCGCATGGACGTATGAAATTTCCTTGAGCTTGAGCGCACCTTCCAGGCCGACTGCAAAGTCGATACCTCGGCCAAGATAGAAGCAGTGCTCGTTGCCTGCGAGTTCTTCCGCAATCTGAGCGACTTCCTGCTCGGTCTCAAGGGTCTTCGCGATATGGTCCGGCAGAGCGCGCAATCCGTCGACGTACACTGCCATCTCGGCTGGCGAGACAGTTCCGCGTGCCTGTCCAAGATACAAACCAAGCAGATACAGAGCGACCAGCTGGCTGACATAAGCCTTGGTCGATGCAACGCAGATCTCCGGGCCGGCGCGGGTGTACAGGATGTTGTCCGCTTCGCGGCTCATAGTGCTGCCGACGACGTTCACGATGGCAATTGTTGCAGCGCCCTTACTCTTCGCAAGCCTCAGAGCGGCAAGGGTATCCGCAGTCTCCCCCGACTGGCTGACTCCGATGACGAGGCTCCTCTCGTTTAGGACCGGACCTCGATAGCGGAATTCGGAAGCCTGTTCCACATCCACAGGGATGCCAAGTATGTGCTCGGCGAAGTACTTGCCGACGCAACTTGCATAGTAAGCGGTACCGCACGATACCATGAATATGCGATCGATATTTTTGATCTGCTCAGCAGACAGTTTGATCTCTTCAAGCTCTACAGAATCATCGCTAAGACGACCTCTAAGGGTATCCAGAACCGCATTCGGCTCTTCATGGATCTCCTTGAGCATGAAATGGTCGTAGCCACTCTTCTCTGCGGCGGTGGAATCCCATGTAACCTGAAAAGGCGTACGAGTTACGGGCTGACCATCAAGCTTGGATATTTCCAGTTTATCCGTGGAAAGAATGGCCAGATCGCCATCTTCCAATGCGATTATATCCTTGGTATACCCCAGCAGAGCCGGTATATCTGAAGCGATATACTTCTCATCAGAATCGATACCGATAACCAGTGGGCTATCCTTGCGAGCGGCCACCAGAATATCCGGCGCATACTTGGAGACAACCCCTATAGCGTATGACCCTGATAATTTACCAAGCGCCTGGCGAATTGCAGCCACCAGATCGCCGGTGTAGAACTGCTCGATAAGATGAGGGATAACCTCAGTGTCGGTATCCGACTTGAAGATATGTCCCATCGACTGGAGTTCCTGTTTCAGCTCCATGTAATTCTCTATGATGCCGTTGTGCACCACTGCGATGTTGCCGGTGCAATCGACATGCGGATGAGCGTTCCTCGTCGATGGCGGCCCGTGGGTCGCCCAACGAGTGTGTGCTATGCCCAAAACGCCCTCGGGGCTGTGATCGTCAAGGATCGCCTTCAGTTCGCGAATCTTGCCGACGCTTCGTGTAACGCCCACGGCATCATCCTGGATGATCGCCAAACCGGACGAATCGTATCCGCGGTATTCCAACTTAATCAGTTGGTCAATCAAAATCCCTGCGCAGCTTCTGTTGCCTACAAAGCCTACAATTCCACACATATATGTCTCTATTCCTCCCGAAGATAACTACCAGGTAAGGCTGGCAGCGGTGTTTCTTGGGTTCTATTGAGGCTCACGTATTCATGTGAAAAACTTCTACCTCGCCCGTTCAATCGAATTTATTAGTGTTTGAAGTGCCTGATGCCGGTGAAAACCATCGCCACGCCGTATTTGTTGGCAGTATCGATTACTTCAGCATCCCTGACGGAGCCACCAGGCTGGATTATGGCGATAACGCCTGCCTCGGTTGCCGCTTGCGGCCCATCGGCAAACGGGAAGAAGGCATCAGACGCCAGTACGGCACCCTTTGCTTTCTCGCCTGCCTGAGTTACTGCCAAACGCACCGAGTTGACCCTGTTCATCTGTCCGGCGCCAACACCTAGTATCTGCTTATCCTTGACGATCACGATAGCATTCGATTTCACATGCTTTACGACCTTCCATGCGAAGAGGAGGTCTTCGATCTGCGCGTCGGTCGGGGTCTTATCCGTCACCGTACGAAGGTCAGATGCAACGATCTCACCGGTATCCTTGTCCTGAACCAGAAGACCGCCGCCAACTTTCTTCATATCCTTGTCAGCTATGCCAGTGGCCGACGATGCTCTCTTCAAGTCACCGACCTCAAGGATTCTGAAGTTGACAGCCCATTTTTTGCGTTCCATAAGAATCGGCAGCGCATCGGCATCGTACGATGGTGCAATGATGACCTCGTAGAATGCCTTTCCACCCATGATCGTCTCTGCAACTTCGGCGGTTACTGGGCCATTGAACGCTATGATTCCGCCGTATGCGGAGACCGGATCGCCTTCCAGCGCGCGAAGGTACGCCTGAGATAGATCGGCCGCCTCTGCGACGCCACATGGATTTGTGTGCTTCACGATTACACAAGCAGGCGCAGTGAACTCCTTCACCAGATCAAGTGCTGCGTTGGTATCCCATATATTGTTAAAAGAGAGTTCCTTGCCGTTAAGCTGCTTCGCGCTCGCAAGGCCAGGGCCGGAATAGCCGGGGGTCTTGTAGAAAGCGGCATTCTGATGAGGGTTCTCCCCGTATCGTAGATCCTGGACCTTCTCAAACTGAAGGGAGACGATTCGCGGAAACTCCTCCTGCGGCATAAACTTCGACTGCATATAGTTGGAGATCGTAGTATCATACGCCGCAGTGTGGGTAAATGCCTTGGTCGCAAGCTTGGCGCGCGTATCGTAGGTGGTCTCTCCGTCGTTCGCCTTTAACTCGCTCAGCACCGTATCGTAATCCGCCGGGTCGACGATTATCGTCACGGATGCAAAGTTCTTGGATGCAGACCGAACCATCGATGGCCCGCCGATGTCGATGTTCTCGATGGCGTCGGCCAGCGTGACATCGGGATGCGCGACTGTCTTAGCGAACGGATACAGATTAACCGCAACCAGATCGATCATCTTGATCCCCTGCGATTCAGCCTGCGCCAAATGTTCGGGCTTCGTGCGGTCGGCAAGCAGTCCACCGTGCACTCTTGGGTGAAGGGTCTTCACGCGGCCTTCCATCATCTCAGGGAATCCCGTGACTTCCGATATGCCGACGACCTTGACGCCCGCATCTGCGAGTGCCTTCGACGTGCCGCCGGTCGAGATGATCTCGACGCCCATATCGGAGAGGGCCTTTGCGAATTCAACTACACCTGTTTTATCCGAGACGCTGATCAGCGCTCGTTTGATCTTCGACATTATTGACCTCCATGCAAGTAAATTGTCATCCTGAATGCAGAGATTCTTCGCTCCGCTCAGAATGACATTATTGGTTAATGCAGGCGCTGGGCCGATAACTTCTCCCTCGCCCGTTTACGGGAGAGGGAACTCGCTGTTATATCCCAGAATAATTAAGTTATACTTCCAGATATTTTGGACAGCTATGCAACCTAATGATAGCCTATGTTATATTATTATATGTACAACTCGGCCCTCGACCTTGAGGCGGCCTTGCGCGAAAAGCTGGATCGCTTCCGGGTAGGCCTTGTGTTCCTCCACCAGCACGCGAGCGGCGAGGGTCTCGGCGGTATCGCCTTCCTCTACGGGCACGCACTTCTGGATGATGATCGGGCCGGTATCGTAGTCCTCGTCAACGAAGTGGACGGTGCAGCCGGAAACCTTGACGCCGCAATCGACCGCCGCCTGATGTACATGGCCGCCGTACATGCCTTTGCCGCAGAACAGCGGAATAAGGCCTGGGTGGACGTTCATCACACGCCAGCGATATGCGCTGATCACGTGAGACGGCAGTATCCGCATGTAACCCGCGAGACAGACGAGATCGGTCTTGTTCTCGTTCAAAACTTCTATAAGGCGCGCGGCATACTCGGCGTCCGTCGCGAAAGCTTTCGGACGGACCTCTACCGCAGGGATGCCGTTCTCGCGAGCCCTATCCATAGCGGGGGCGTCGCCCTTGGTACCGATCACCACTGCAACACGGCCGTCAATCCTGCCGTCCTTGCACGCGTCTATGATCGATTGGAGATTGCTCCCACGACCGTGGCCCGATACAAGAACAGCTATGTTGATTAGGCTCACAGAACCTGCACCTCATTGCTGCCGCTGCGTACTTCGCCGATTATATGTCCGGCCTCGCCAAGTTCAGCAAGTCGCCCAACGATTGCCGTTGCCTGCTCGTTCGGGACGACCAGCACGTATCCGATGCCCATGTTGAACGTCTTGAACATCTCAGGCTCCGAGATATTCCCGAGTTCCTGAATCAGTTTAAATACCGGCGGAACCTCCCAGTTCCGGCGATCAACCCATGCCTGGCAGTCCTTCGGCAATGATCTCGGGATATTGTCGTAGAAGCCGCCGCCTGTGATATGAGCCATGCCGTGGATATCGAACTCCTTCAGCAACGTCTGTACAGTCGGGCCATAGCTCTTATGCGATTTCAGCAGTTCCTCGCCGAGAGTCATACCAAGCTCCGGCACATCCTGATCAACCCGCATCTTTGCCTTCTCGAAGAAAATATGTCTTACGAGTGAGTATCCATTTGTATGAAGACCATTCGATGGCAGTCCAATCAGCATATCCCCAGGCATGACCTTCGATCCGTCGACGATCTTGTCACGGTCTACAAGGCCGACTATGCACCCGGCGATATCGTACTCACCCTCAAGATACAGACCAGGCATCTCGGCGGTCTCGCCTCCGATAAGCGCACACTCTGCATTCCTACAGGCTTCAGACAGACCCTTGACCACATCAACAACCACCGACGCGCTGAGCTTTCCGGTCGCAAAATAATCCAGGAAGAAGAGCGGCCGCGCACCCTGAACGAGGATATCGTTCACGCAGTGGTTTACGATGTCGTGGCCGACGGTATCATGCTTGTTCGCCATGAAAGCGACCTTCAGCTTGGTGCCGACTCCATCTATGCTTGAAACCAGAACCGGTTTAGACATATCGGCCGTATTCAGCTGGAACATGCCGCCAAACGTGCCGACGTCGGTTATAACCCCCGGAGTGAAGGTCGACCGGATGTGATCTTTCATCCTGTGCATAGCTTCCGTGCTGGCCGCAATATCTACACCGGCTTCTTTGTATGTTGCTCTATCGCTCATAGTTATCTTCCTTTAAATAAAATCACCTGGTAGAAGTGAAATTGACTGAAATTGCGTAAGGTGATATCCTCACCCCTACCCTCTACCGCATGCGGATGTTTACTTTTTTGATTTACGGGTACTGAGCAGAGTCGCTTTACTCTCATCTGCCAGGCACTGAGAACAACCGTCACACTCCAGCGCAAACTTGGATACTTTGATATGCTCTGGTATATCGATAGGATATCGCCCATCAAAACACGCCATACAGAACTTATCGCGCCTGAGGCCAATAGCCTTGACCAGACCTTGCGTGCTCAGGAACCCGAGACTGTCGGCGTTTATATGTTCGCGAATCTCTTCCACAGACTTCCTCGACGCGATCAAATCCGTCTGCTTCGCCATATCGATTCCGTAGAAACACGGATACTTGATCGGGGGGGAACTGATTCGCACATGCACCTCGGCGGCACCGGCATCTCTAAGCATTTTGACGGTCGGCCCTGTAGTGGTGCCTCGGACTATGCTGTCCTCTACCATTACGACCTTCTTACCGGCCAGTGTCTCCTTAAGTGGAGAGAACTTCATTCGGACGCCGAGTTCGCGCATCCTTTGGTCCGGCTCGATGAAGGTTCGATGGACGTAGCGGTTCTTTATGACCCCTTCGCTGTATGGAATTCTCGATGCGGCCGCATACCCGATAGCTGCGGGAGTGCCGGTATCAGGGATCGGGATACAAACGTTGCCATCCGGAACCGGATGCTCCTCCGCAAGGACATGGCCCATTCGCTGGCGGGTCATGTGAATAGTTTTGTTGTACATCATGCTGTCCGGTCGGGCGAAGTAGATGAACTCGAAGACACAGAGCCCATGCTTCGCTACCGGTATAGCCTGAATTTCCTTGACTCCGGTTTTGTCGACTACGATCATCTCTCCGGGCTCCACTTCCCGAATCAGCTTTCCGCCAACCAGGTTGATAGAGCATGTCTCGGATGAAAAGATATAGTGGCCGTTCAGTCGTCCCAGGCTGAGAGGGCGCACACCGTACTGGTCACGAACCCCTATCAGTTTGTCGGGGGTAAGTACCAGAAGGGAATACGCACCGAGCACCTTGTGCATCATTTCTTCGACGGCTTCTTCGATGGTGTTTCCGTTGCTTAGCGCAATCAGACGAGCCATGACTTCGCTGTCGGTCGTCGCTTCGAACTTTTCGCCCTGAGCCTCAAGCTCTGCGCGGAGGTCGGCCGTGTTCACGAGGTTCCCGTTATGCGCGATCGCGATCGTGCCGAACTTCGACTCGCAAACCACTGGCTGTGCGTTACAGAGAGTGCTCGACCCGGTGGTGGAGTACCGCGTGTGGCCGATCGATATGTGGCCGGACAAATCCTGAAGAATTGATTCGTCGAAGACACGGGTCACGAGGCCCATATCCTTGAAGAAGCGTATTCTGTTGCCATCAGCGACGGCGATACCGGCGCTCTCCTGGCCTCTGTGCTGAAGCCCGAAGATTCCGAAGTAAGTAAGTCGGGCTACATCCACGCCCTCAGCGTACAAGCCAAAGACGCCGCACTCGTCATGCGGGCTGTCAGTCGTATATTTTAAACTATGGTCATCCTGCATAATATTCAATCCAGACCCGGCAATAGCCGGAAATTACATAATTCAAGTGTTTACAATCCTTTTCTTTCGGTCCTTCGAAAGCTTGATCCGAAAACCGACGGAATCAAGAGAGCCTTGACTAGCTCCTTCGCACCACCCTGTCAACTTCGTCTCGCCACCTTGTTCGCGAGAATGGCTAATAGCAGCCCAAGTGTTACGTAACCCAATATCACCTCGAAAGCTACCACTATTTCTCCGGCAAGATGTTTGGCAGTCACGTCGCCGAAGCCAAGCGTCGTGTAAGTGACAATCGAAAAATAGATCGTCGTGAACCATGTCGTTTCATGTTTACCATAGTCCAACAACGAAAACCACCAGTAGACACCTGCAAACAACAGTACAATAATAAAGGCAAATAGTGCCACCCACCACATGCTTCGTCCGTAGTCTATGCACCCCCAGAGCCTAAATCCCAGTTTTTGCCACTTGGTTTTGCATTGCCCGCCTACGGCGTCAATATAGTCCTGATCTTGCGCATCCCGTTTGAATACAGCATTGCCAAAGCAACCGTCAACACGAATCCCAGTATATCGCCCTTTCATCTCTTTGCGATTATATATCAAGGCTGTTACCTTTGCCTCAGCAAGATTCGCCCCACTAAGATCTGCCCCAGTGATGTTTGCCCTGTAGAGCTTTGCCCCAGTGAGATCTGCATCTTCTAAAATTGCCCTATGGAAATCTGCCCCGTTGAGATATCCCCCACTAAGGTTTGCCCCGTTGAGATTTGCCCAAGTGAGGTCTGCAAATATAAGCCTTGCCCCGTTGAGATTTGCCCCACTAAGGTCTGCACAGATAAGCTTTGTATGGCTCAGGTCTATACCGCTGAGATCTGCCCCACTGAGATTTGCGCCACTGAGATCCGCCCCGTTGAGTTTTGCACCTCTAAGGCTTATATAGCTTAGGTCCATGTCGGACAGCTTTGCCCCGCTAAAATCTGTCCCGGTGAGCGTGGCATCGCGAAGTCTTGCACCTCGAAGGTTTGCATTACTGAGGTCTGCATAACTCAGGTCTATATCCTTCAAGGTTGCGCCGCTCAAGTCTGCACTGCTGAGATCTGCATGGTGGAGATCTGCATGGTGAACCTGGCCCTCGAAATTTATCCCGCTGAATTCCACCCCGACTAGTGATGCACCACTAAGGTCTGCATAACTCAGGTCTATATCTTTCCAAAAATTTTCCTGCCTCCATTGATTCCAAGCGTCAACCCCTTTACGGATTAGTTCAAGTTGTTTCTCATCGGCCATTATTTGATCTTCCTGAATACAGGCTTCTTCATACAAGTTGACCTTATGTTCTTGACTAAATCCCTAATCGATCAAAGATGAAGTCGACGTTGTGCACGTGGTGCGCATAGTCGAATATTTCAGTAAGTTCCTCTTTACTCAAAATAGAGGTGACACGAGGGTCGGACATAAGAGCATCCTTGAAGCTCTCGCCTGCCCACGCTTTCGCCGCATTCTCCTGAACGATGCAGTACCCATCCTCACGGGAAAGGCCCTTCTCCACGAGTTTCAGCATGATTCTCTCCGAGAACACCAGACCGCCCATCTTTTCAAGATTTGCCATCATGTTCTCAGGATAAATCACGGACCCTTCTACAACCTTTATAAAGGTGTTCAGCAGATAATCGACCAGTAAGCAACTATCAGGAATTATGATTCTCTCAACCGATGAATTGGTCAGATCACGCTCATGCCATGACACGATATTCTCAAGCGCAGGGAAAGCGTTCGAGCGCACCAGGCGTGAAAGTCCGACAACCTGCTCGGAGAGTCTCGGATTTCGCTTGTGAGGCATGGCAGACGAGCCCTTCTGGCCCTTTCCGAAATACTCCTGAACCTCAAGAATCTCAGTGCGCTGCAGATTTCTGAACTCGGTTGCGAAATTTTCCAGCGATCCGGCAACTATCGCAAGTGTGGTCAACAGCTGTGCATGCCTGTCCCTCGCGATGATCTGAGTGGAATGATCGGCTATTCCCAGGCCAAGCTTGTTGCACACGAACTGCTCTACGCGGGGATCGATGTTTGCGAAGATGCCGACTGCGCCGGACACCTTGCCAACACTAACCGCGGCACGGGCAGCCTTCATGCGCTCGATATCCCGAAGGATCTGCGCATACCAGCCTGCAAGTTTGAATCCAAAGGTGATCGGCTCTGCGTGAATGCCGTGGGTTCGCCCGATCATCAGCGTATACTTGTGCTCTTTTGCCTTCTCTTTGACTACGGCAGCCAGCCGCTCAAGATCCGCAATAATCAGATCGGAGGAATCTCGAAGAAGCAGCCCCAGTGCTGTGTCTACGATGTCGTAGGAAGTGACGCCGTAGTGGACATACTTGCCTTCTTCGCCCAGATTCTCCGTAACACACTTAACAAACGCCATAACGTCGTGCTGCGTGGTCTCCTCGATTTCGAGGATGCGCTCGACGGTGAACTTTGCACCGGCCGAAATTTTGGCGGGTGCGTCTTTTGGGATGTAACCATATTCCGCCAGGCCCTCGGCGACTGCAATTTCTACATCCAGCCACTTCTGGAACCTGTTATGCTGCTCCCACATAGCCCTCATCAGGGGAAGCGAGTAACGTGGTATCATTACTTCTCCTTGCTTTTTGCCTCGATATCTTTAGCGAGGCGTTCTTTGTAATCTTTTATTTTCTGCCGCAGATCCGGATATTTTACGGATAGGATCTGTGCGGCCAGTATACCGGCGTTTTTCGCGCCGTTTATCGATACTGTTGCAACCGGAACTCCTGATGGCATCTGAACGATAGATAGTAAAGAGTCCATTCCATTCAGCGCCGCAGATTTGATCGGGACTCCGATCACCGGAACAGGGGTGAATGCAGCGATGACTCCGGGAAGATGCGCCGCTCCGCCGGCCCCCGCGATGATGACTTCTATGCCGGATTCCTCAGCATTTGATGAGTAACCCATGACAAGAAGCGGACTGCGGTGAGCAGACATGACTTTGACCTCACTCTGCACCCCGAATTCCTTCAATATATTGGCCGACTCCTGCATAACTGGCAGATCAGATTCACTTCCCATTATAATGCCGACTTTGCCGCTCATAGTGCCCTCGCTCCAATATCCTTGCGGTAGTGCATACCATCAAAATGTATCTTTTCGACCGCGGCGTAAGCCCTGTCGATGGCGTCTCTGAAGGTGTCGCCGATTGCGGTGACACCGAGAACCCGTCCGCCGGCCGTGACTATCTGACCGTCGAGAAGTTTTGTTCCGGCATGGAAGACTATCACGTCATCCATGGCTCCGGCTTCATCAAGGCCTGAAATCGGCTTGCCGCTCTCGTAATCGCCGGGATATCCGCCTGATGCGCAAACAACGCATACCGCACATCTATTATAACATCTCATCACGGCTGAGTCGAGAGAGCCGTTGACCGACGCTTCGATAATGCCTACGAAATCCGATTCAAGGAGGGGCAACGCCACCTGTGTTTCAGGGTCACCAAACCGCGCATTGAACTCTATGACTTTCGGCCCATCTTTTGTAATCATTATGCCGGTATACAGCACGCCGGTGTATGTGCAGCCTTCGGATTTCATCGCCTGAATGGTGGGCTTTATGATGGTTTCAAGCACCTGATCGTACAGTTCAGGAGTAACCACCGGAACAGGCGAGTAGCAGCCCATTCCACCAGTATTAGGCCCGTTGTCACCATCGAAGGCGCGCTTGTGATCCTGAACAGGAGTCATCGGCAGAACCGTCTCACCGTCGGTGATGACCATAAGTGAGGCTTCCTGACCTTCGAGCCGCTCTTCAACGACTATCTTGTCGCCTGCCGCGCCGAAGATTCTTGCTTCCATCATGAGTTCTATCGCTTCGAGCGCCTCGGCCTTCGTGCCGCAAACGGTCACTCCCTTGCCGAGCGCTTCGCCGTAAGCCTTGATGACTATCGGACAAGCATCTCCGCATGAGATCGATTCTATATATGACTTGGCGTCAACTGATTTATCGAACACGCGAAAGTCCGATGTAGGAATCCCGTATTTGGCCATGAGTTCCTTCGCGAATACCTTGCTGCCCTCAATACGAGCGGCCGCTTTGGTTGGGCCAAAGATAGGGATGCCCGCTGCGCGGAACTCATCGACTATACCGATGGTGAGCGCGGCTTCCGGCCCCACTACCACTAGGTCAACCTTCTTATCGCTAGAAAAAGCAAGAAGGCCCTGGATATCCGTGGCCTTGATGTTCACACATTCGCCTAAGGCGGCCATCCCGGCATTTCCGGGCGCAAAGTAGAGTTTTGTAACGTTTGGGCTCTGGGCGATTTTCCATCCAAGCGCATGCTCACGCCCGCCTGAGCCGATTATCAAAATATCCATTTAATCCGGTTCACTCCTATATCCTTCCAAGTTTCCAAAACAAGCGTACTGTTGAAGGAATGACAATTTGATGGTTCCCGTAGGACCATTACGCTGTTTTCCTATAATAATCTCCGCAGTATTGTCATCTTCACCGTTGGCATTGATATCTTCAGGATCGCCGTCGCTGTTCATGACGATCGCTTTCTGCTTGTAGTATGCCTCTCGGTAAATGAACATTACGACGTCGGCTTCTGCCTCGATGGAACCACTTTCCCTGAGGTCGGAGAGCATCGGACGCTTGTTTTCTCTCTGTTCTACAGCCCTGCTCAGCTGTGACAGCGCGATGACTGGAACCTGCATTTCCCTTGCCAGCCCTTTGAGAGAACGCGCGATCTCGCCGATTTCCTGTGTGCGATTATCCGTCTTCTTGTGTGACTGCATGAGCTGCAGGTAGTCGATAACGATCAACCCCAGGCCGTGCTCCGCTTTGAGTCGGCGGCACTTGGCGCGCATCTGAAGCGATGACACATCCGTCGCATCGTCGATGAAGATAGGGGCGGAGTAGAGCCGTCCAACGCCCTCTGCAAGTCGCGGCCAATCACTATCGGGAACGTATCCTGTACGAACCCTCTGCGCATCCACCCTCGATTCGGAGCAGATCATTCTTATGGTAAGCTGCTCCTTTGCCATTTCAAGGCTGAATACGGCAACAGGTTTCTTCTCCTGGATGGCAACATGCCTCGCTATATCCAGAACAAACGCAGTCTTGCCCATTGATGGTCGTGCGGCTACGATAAGAAAATCGGAGGGTTGCAGACCGGCGGTAATTTTATCAAGATCTCCAAAACCGGTTCTAAGGCCCGAAACGTCCTGTTTGCTGTTATACTGGGATTCAATACGCTCGAATGCCTGGTGAGCAAGCGCGCTGAGCGGGGTAAAGTACTGCCCCATCTTCTTCTGCGAGACCTGAAAGATCATACGCTCGGCCTCGTCGACTACGGACTCGACATCATCCACCTGACCGTGGCTCTTGCTGATGATCTGGGAGCAGGAATCTATCAAGCGCCGGAGAATCGCCTTTTCGTCGACGATCTTAGCGTAGTACTCAAGGTTGGCCGCGGTCGGAACGCTATCGATAAGCGCCAGCAGGTACTCTGTACCACCGATGGCTTCCAGCTTTCCCCGGCCGCGCAGCTCTTCCTGAACGGTAACAATATCGACCGGCTCGTTCCTCTCGGAGAGGGCTATAAGGCTGTCGAAGATGAGCCGATGCGCATCCCGGTAGAAATCGCCGGACTTCAGGAGATCGACGCCCTTTTCCAGTGCGCCTCGATCTATCATCATCGAGCCGAGCGAGGACTGCTCGGCTTCAAGGTTTTGCGGAGGAACTTTATCGAGAAGGGAGATGTTATCCATTTTATGTAATCTTACCTAACAGAGGATTCTTCACCCTCTAAAATCCGTATGCATCCGGTTTATCGCGTTTCGGATGCTTATTCGCCGGTTACTTCTACCTTCAACTTTGTAGATGCAAGCCTATGCAAGCGGACAGGGACATCGTACGTGCCGATGTTCTTGATGGGCTCGTCGAGTTCGATCTTGCGCTTATCGATCTTGATAGCATGCTGTTTTTCAAGGGTTTCCGCGATATCTGCAGAGGTTATGGAGCCGTACAGCCTGCTGCCGGTACCAACTTTTCCCTTGATTGTAATCTTGAGTTCAGACAAGCGTGCCACGATCGCCTTCGCTTCGTCGATGTTGCGTTCTTCCTTGGCTTCTTCCAGCTTATGCTTCTTTTCTATCTGCGCCATATTGGCCTTGTTCGCCTCTACAGCGAGGTTGCGTGGAAAGAGAAAATTTCTGGCATAGCCCTCTGAAACGTTTACTATCTCTTCGCTCTTGCCAACGCCTTTGATATCACTTGTGAGAATGACTTTCATTTGAAACTCCTTCTATTTAGTATAACGGACTCCAACCGCAAGCCGATTGTCTCTGAAAGCGTGATCCACGCCGAGGAGCACTCCCCAGTTGTCAGAAACATCGTAGCCTGCCTGGATGTCCAGTTTTGGTTCATTTATATCGTACAGGTTCATAGTGCCGAAGGATTTGCGAGTGAACGCATGATCCAGTCCGACTCCTAACCGGGAGGCATATATTCCGGCCCGAAAATCCGTTTGTGCATCAAGCGGTTGTCCATGCTGTAGAATCAATCTACTTGCGCCACCCAAATCGTATATGCCAAGCTTAACGAACTTGCGATCACGTAACGGTATGGTGGTAGATGCGTCTACCCTGAACTTTGAATCGTCAGGACTGAATATGGAATCAACGCTGGTCCGTCTCGTCGGGATACCCGACGGTGTGCCTGATGGCGCTCGACCGCCCCCGAAGATCCCCCCGACCTTGTGGAGCGTTGCCCGTGCCTCTTCGACGGCGAGACGCGCCTCGTGGATCGTCGCGCGAACATCCTCCTGCATCTGAGGGTTAGTCGTGAGCTTCTCCAAGCTTGATGTCGTTCTCTCCAGGCTTTCGGCGGACTTGCGGGCTGCCTCAAATGTAGCGCTGATATTCTCCTGTGCACCACCTTGTTTGACAAAGTCATCAATGCGCCGGCTCAAATCCAACAGATTCGCGCTGGCAGACGAAACGTTGCATACGATAGTGTGAATGCTGTCACTTTCAACGCTGATCGTTCCCTGGATGGCGCTCATACTATCAGCAAGTCTTGCCGTGACCAAATCTATATTAGCAAGCGAGTTTTTGAAATGCGCCTGCATCTTCTTGTCAGCAAATACCGTATTAACGCTCGTGGTGATTTCGTTCAGATTTGTCATAAGCTTCTGAGCCTGCGGAACCAGGTCATCTATGCTTGGAGGCATCTCCCCTTTGACTTCGGCACCGTTTGGAATGTACGTGCTTGCCGAGCGGTTTGGCACTATGTCCAGCATTTTGTCCGATACCAATAACCCTACGCGTAATACAAACCTGGAGCCGACTGGAATCTTATACTTATTACTGATCATTATATGGACAATAGCCTGCTGTTTGGAATTCAGGGTTATCGCATTCACCGTACCGATTTGCACTCCTGACATGCTTGCAGGAGAACCTTCCGGCATCCCTTTGACATCATCAAAAACAGCGGTAATTTCATATGTATTACGGCGCATGGAGTATCTGTTCAGAAACATGTAAACAGAAACAAACGCCACAAGCGCCAATAGAACGATTATTCCAACTTTAACTGCAGGATTTACTGTCATATAATTGCCTCTTCTGAGGTATGGAGGCTAACCCCCATGTTGAATTGGGCCTTCCGCCCGTCCTTCGATGAACTGGATAACACGGGCATCCGTTGATCCCCTGATCTCATCTGGCGTTCCGTACGCAATTATGCTGCCACCGTGGAGCATGGCAATTCTATCTGATATACGAAAAATACTCTTTATGTCATGTGAAACTACTACCGATGTCACACCCAGTTTATCCCTGGCATCGGTGATAAGGTTGTCTATAGCGGTAGTCATTATCGGGTCAAGGCCGCTTGTCGGCTCGTCGTAGAAGAGGATTTCCGGGTTGACCGCGATTGCTCGCGCCAGACTGACCCGCTTCTGCATGCCGCCGCTCAACTGTGCAGGCATCAGGTTCTGCGTTCCGGGCAGACCGACCACAGCGAGCTTGTCCTCCACAATCTGCTCGATCTCATCTTGCTTCAACTGTGTATTCCTTATGAGACCGAAAGCCACATTCTCATACACTGTGAGGGAATCGAACAGTGCGCCGTATTGAAAAACCACCCCTATTCGATGGCGAGTATTATTCAACTCATCTTCAGTGAGTGATGTTATATCTGTGCGATCAACCAGCACCTGACCGGAGGTAGGCCGAATTAACCCTGCCATAATCTTGAGCAGAGTAGTTTTCCCTGATCCTGACACCCCCATGATAGTTACAGTTTCACCCTGGCGCACAAGGAGATTCACATCGGTCAGAATAGGCTTGGCATCAATACTGTATTTAAGTTGTCTGACGGTTATCAAAGCGTCCTCAATAGCCCCTGGCGGGTCCACCGAACATTATAGATGCAAGAATGTAATTACTGATATAGATAAGGATCATCGAGTATACGACGGAATTCATGGTACACTTGCCGACACCAGCAGCACCACCTGATGCAGACAACCCCTGCTGGGTTCCTACAACTGCGATGAATGCACCGAAAAAGACCGTCTTGAGCAAACCCATGGTTACATCGTAGACGACGAGCCAGGTCTGGGTTGAACTCAAAAATGAAGGTCCGGTAACACCATTTGCAACAGCAACTACATAGCCGCCATAGCTTCCAACAACCATACCAAGCATGGTAAGTACCGGCAGCATTATCACTAAGGCAAGGAAGCGCGGCACTGCCAAATACTGTATTGGACTGGTAGCAAGGGAGCGAAGAGCATCAATCTGCTCAGTCACTTTCATGGTTCCAATTTCAGCGGCTATCGCAGAGCCGGCGCGTGCAGCCACAACAACCGCAGTGAGTACGGGGGCCAGCTCTCTCGCAACAGATAGGGATACCGTTCCACCAACCAGGCTTCCGAGCCCCCACTGCACAAGGGTTTGGGAAGTATACAAAGAAAGAACTGCACCTGAAAACGCAGTAGTGACCAGTACTATGGGGAGCGAGTTGACTCCGATTAGCGCCATCTGCGACAAAGTATCTCTAATACTGAAATCGCCGGTGAAAATGTATCGGAAAGCGCCGTAGCCTATAAGAGCAGACTCGCCGATAAACTCGAAGAGTCTGTTCATCTGCTTAACAATTGCCCGTTCCGACGAATTAACCGCTACTTCGAGACCTCGGGCCACGATTATCACCTCATAAGCTAAGCGCTGAATATCTCCAGCAGAGAAAGTCTGTGAGCTTCTATTATAACCGAACCGGGAAACCTTTGTAAACCAACTCTGCAGGTTGGAATATATATGTAAGGCCGTCTCTCTTGCTATATGCAACTTTGCCATTTTGCGAAAAATATGCAGCTATCTACTACTCATTCATCTTAATACATTATAGCGGTTACATGCCGATGCCGAATCCCCTGAAAAGGGCATGCTCAACTTAGTATAAGCCCTGCAATGGGTTGACATGGAAGCTCCGCAACGAGTATAATCTGATGGGTTTTGTATAGTTTGGGAAAAAATCAGAGTGGGTATTTCTATAGATTATTATGCAGTAACGCACCAATGACCTGAGATCCTCCCCCTCATCCCCGACTGAACTGCACTTGAGCGGGCCAAAACCCTCTGCGCCTGTACTTTCAAGAAAGGGGAAATGTCTAAATGCATCACGCATCCGGCCTTGGCAGAAAATTCTCTGCACTGGCCAGACTACTACGATGGACTCCTGTGCTCTCGTTGCTCGGCCTACTGGCCTCAAGCAGCACCGCACATGCGTCCGAAGCAATCGAACTTCCAAAGTTCAACGAACTCGGCCTTATGATGCCAGCCATCTGGGTCGTATTTTTCAGTGCTATCATTGGCCTTCTTTTCGGAGCCAAATGGTACTTCTCAATCACCAAGGAGAACCCTGGCAGCAGGGGTATGGTGGAAGTATCCCGAGCTGTTGAGGAAGGTGCCTGGGCCTATCTAAAGAAGCAGATGTCTACGATGATCTGGTTTGTTATCATCATAGCCGTAGGCCTGATCTTCCTTTACAAGAACAACCCGGCTTACAACGTTCCGGGCGTTCCGATCCCGCTGTACATCGGCGTCGCACTTGCATTCGTGCTTGGTGTGGCCGCATCGTATACTGCAGGTCTTATCGGTATGAGCATGGCTGTAAAAGCCAACTGCCGCGTTGCCAACGCCGCTCTGACGAGCTTCAAAAAGGCTCTCTATGTAGCGTTCCGATCCGGTGCAGTTTCGGGTATGGCCACAGTAGGACTTGGTCTGCTCGGTGCCTGTATCGTATTCTTCATCTTCGGCAACCAGTCGATGAAGGTTCTCGTCGGTTTCGGCTTCGGTGGATGTCTCGCCGCCCTCTTCATGAGGATCGGTGGTGGTATCTTCACAAAGGCTGCTGACGTAGGCGCTGACCTTGTAGGCAAAGTTGAGAAGGGCATCCCTGAGGATGATCCGAGAAACGCTGCTACAATCGCTGACAACGTTGGTGACAACGTCGGCGACTGTGCCGGTATGGCTGCTGACGTTTTCGAGTCTTACGAAGTAACACTCGTTGCTGCTATCATCCTTGGTGCCGCTGCATCCAAGCTGGTCGGCGGCGGCGCTGCCGTTCTTGCGCTGGTTGTATACCCGCTGCTCATCAGAGCTGTCGGCGTTTTTGCATCCATCGTTGGAATCTACAGTGTAGTCGGCAAGGACGATATGAGCATGGACCCTATGCGCCCGATCAACATCGGATTCTGGGTCTCCGCAGTGCTGGCTATAGCCGGTTTCTTCGGCGTCTCCTACTACGTATTCTCCGTCCAGCCAATTGCTATCAACGGCAATCCGCTTGAATGGTGGAGATTCGCTCTGGCAAACCTCGTAGGCGTAGTTCTTGCTATAGTCATCGAGAGAATGACCGAGCACTTCACTGCAGTCGATGGAACACCGGTTACCGAAGCAGCCAAGGCTGCCAAGAGTGGCCCTGCCACCGTTATCCTAAGTGGATTCGGCTCAGGCCTTGAATCCGCTGTTTGGGGTGTTGTTGCAATCGCTGTTAGTATCATCTGCTCAGCTCTGCTCTTCAAGGGCAATGTTGAGATGGCTGCATACGGTATTGCACTCTCCGGTCTTGGGCTGCTTTCAACCACAGGTTTCATGCTTGCCATGGATACCTTCGGTCCGATCTCCGACAATGCAAACGGCATCTTCGAGATGTCAGGCGCATTGAAGGAATCCGGTGTGAGCCCTAACGCTCACAAGATCGTTGCCAAGCTTGATGCTGTTGGAAACACCACAAAGGCTCTAACCAAGGGTCTGGCTATCGCAACCGCAGTTCTTGCTGCAACAGCGCTATTCAGATCATTCATGGCGGATGCCGGTCTTGCCGATATCCGAGTGAACGTAACTAACGTATTCGTCGGTCTTCTGATCGGTGGCTCCGTTCCGTTCCTGTTCTGCTCCTTCGCGATCAACGCGGTAAACCGCGCGGCATTCCAGCTTGTTGAGGAAGTCCGCCGACAGTTCCGCGAGATCAAGGGTATCATGGAGTACGATCCTCGCTCCGGTTCCGATTACGGCAAGCCGGAATACCAGAAGTGCGTAGAGATCTCCACCGCTGCAGCTCAGAAGGAACTTCTAAGCCCTGCAGTATTGGCAGTCGCAGCACCTATCCTGGTGACCTTTGCCCTCGGATTCGAGGCATTGGGTGGATTCCTGGCTGGCGCAATCCTCTCCGGTCAACTTATGGCTGTTCTCCTCTCAAACTCTGGTGGTTTGTGGGATAATGCCAAGAAGAAGATCGAAGACGGTATGTTCGGCGGCAAGGGTACCGAAGAGCACAAGGCCACAGTTGTTGGCGACACAGTTGGTGATCCGTTCAAGGATACAGCTGGTCCTGCACTGAACCCGCTCATCAAGGTTATGAACCTTGTTGCACTACTGGTTGCTCCTATCGCACTGGCAGACATGGCTACAGGTACAAGAGTCGTCGTCTCCTTAGTGGCGGTCATCGCACTAGTAGGCGCTGTTCTCTGGAGCAAGCGTGGCAGCATCGGTTCAGAAGAAGATGCAATACTTGACGAGGCTCCTGTCGTTAAGTAGACTAACCGTTAATACAAAAAAGGCCGGAGATCTTTATGATCCCCGGCCTTTTTTTAGGCTCTACAAGCTTTCTTGTGGGTGAATCTTCAGATTACACTGATTCGCCCTCACCCCAACCCTCTCCCGATTTCGGGCGAGGGGGGATGCCGCTTATCCCGAGTAGCCCACAGGGCATATCGAGGGACGGTACATGTCTACAGGGATTCATGTAGCCGCAGGCTTTACGCCTGCGATCTACGCACCCATAAAGGGTGCGCCTACATCTAGTCGGCGCACGGCTTGTTGTAGCTTTACCATTTTCGGAGTTATCCACAAACTTTCTTATAGAGCCTTTTTTTTAGGACATTCCACTGGAGATGTAGAAGATGGACAAGATCAAAGAATTACTGAAATCTGATTCACCAATTAAATGGCTCTTCACAGGAGACAGCATCACCCACGGTGTACTACATACTTATGGGCACCGTGATTACGTTCAGTTATTTGAGGAACGATTGCGGTTCGAGCTTGCGCGATACAAGGACGTAGTCATCCGAACAGCCGTTTCCGGCTGGACAACACAGGATATTCTGAATGATATAGAGTGGAATGTCTTGCAGTTCAACCCTGATGTATTCTCGATCATGATCGGAATGAATGACGCCAGCAAAGTATCGATAGATGATTTTACAGACAATTATCGTCGAATTCTGGATATTGTAGACAAACGCACAACGGCTTTGGCAATACTACATACGCCAAATCCTGCAGTCGCCGGATTCGATAGCACGCGAGACTCATCACTTCCCAAGATAGTAGAAAGCGTGAGAAACCTGGGGCAAGAACGCGGAATACCTGTAGTAGACCATTACGCAGAATGGACCCTCCACCTGGCGCAATCTCTAGGCAGCACTCTACCACTGATGAATGACTGCATCCACCCGAATAGTTACGGACATCAAGTTTTTGCTAGATTGTTGATGAAAGAACTGGGAATTTGGGGTGAGAAAAGCACTTTCTGTGGGCCGATATAATACCCCTGTGACAAAGAAACAGCCTGATCATTAATATACTCAGGCTGTTTCGTCTATAGCGCACTCAAGCTGTTTAACCAAATCCCGTATTCTCGTACCACCATCCGCGCACTTCCTCATACCCTGATATGCATCAACGATTTTCATTCGAACGTCCGCAGAGATAATCGGCACCAGTATGGATTTTATACGATCGAAGTTGATTCCGCACGGGCCTACCCCAGCCTTCTCTCGATCTATCTGCAGCCGACCAAAGCGTGTCTGAAGGTAGACCGCCATGTATTCGGGCTCGATGCCCCGAACGCGTATGAGATTGATGTGCTGGCTGATGTTGCATGGCTCATCGTAGAGAAATACGGCCGTTCGCCCGATGCACCCTACTCCACTGTTAACAAGCAATAGATCTCCCCGTCGAAGCCTGCTTCGTTTAGGATCATTCCATGAGTTTGGAGATACAAAGCGCTCGCAGGTAGTAGGATCTATGAATGATACCAGACCATCACAGCTGACCGCAAAGTTCGCAGGGGTAAGCAGACGCACGCCCGATTCCGCCAGATCCCTTCCACCTATTTGCCCGTATGTGGTGTATTCGATCAATTCTCCAAAGGAAACTGCACCCGGCATCGATTTAAGCGCATTCAGATTCTCTATATACTTTGGATGGTGATACGCCGGGTCCAGACGTACATCGAAAACAGCATCGTCTGATGAAAAGAGTATCCACGGGCGATCTTCCACCGGTGCCTGATAGTTGCTGACTTGAAACTCCTCGAATGCCTTCGTCAACGCATGAGAAGATTCAGCCGAAATCGGGCCGGATTCAAGTGCCGCCATAAAGACTGGTCCAATCTCGTCCGATTTCCTAAACAACAAAATACTTGCCTTGGAGACTGCGCCTGTTCTGAAAAATGTATGCTGAGGTAGACTGATAACGGCCTTCAGTGATGCTCTGTGACTCAACCAGTCGCGCACGTATGCCAGTCGGGCATTCGACAGTATGCCGTCGGGAAGAACCATAGCCACGCACCCACCCGGCCGCGCCAGTTGCCAGAAGCGTTCAAGGAAGATAACCTCGATGGGGTACGCGCGCAGATCAAGTGCCCCGCTTTTGGCCGAACGCCATATGGTGAAATCTGATTCCACCGTGCGCACGAGTTCGTCGTAGTTCAATGAGTTGCGAAGGTTGCCGGTGCCGAAGGGAGGATTGCCAACCACCCAATCCGCCATGCCGAGCAGTTCGCCGTGCGAACACAGCGCGTCATCGATGAAGAGGTTCGGACAGTTGGAAAGATTTGTGCGTGACCAGGAGGCCGCGACATCGGAGTCTTTCTCGATGCCATAGATGTTTTGCGGCGGGGTTATCGCGTTTTCGGCGGCATAAGCAAGGAACGCACCTTCCCCACAGGCAGGATCGATTATGCGTGGATTGCGTAAATCGGGGTCAAGAATATGCAGCAATCGGTAGCAGAGTTCAACTACCGGTCTGGGCGTGAAATACTGACCGAGAACCTTAGCCCGATGCATAACTCAGGTATACCACAGGAAAGGCTATCTGTCAAACAATTTGATGAAAAGCTCTATAAGAAAGTTTGTGGATAACTCCCATATCGGTAATGCTACAACAAGCCGTGCGCCGACTAGATGTAGGCGCAGCCTTTATTGGTGCGTAGATCGCAGGCGTAAAGCCTGCGGCTACATGAATCCCTGTAGACATGTACCGTTCCTCGATATGACCTTGTGGGCTACTCGGGATAAGCGGAACAAAAACACCCTCGCCCGAAATCGGGAGAGGGCCTGCCCTGAGCGAAGTCGAATGGGGCTGGGGTGAGGGCGAATCAGTGTAATCTGAAGATTCACACACAAGAAAGCTTATATAGCCTTAATGAAAGACGCTATTTCCGGCCATACTTTTCGACCGCTTCGGAATACAAATCGCCGCCGTAGGAGTCATTGATGACGACGAGCGGAAAGTCCTCGACCTCCAGACGGTGAATCGCCTCAGTGCCGAGGTCGGCATAGGCCACGACTTCGGCCGCCTTGATTCTGCGAGCCAGAAGCGCCCCAGCCCCGCCTGTAGCACCAAAGTAGACCGCTTTGTGCTGTTTCATGGCATCGAGGACATGCGCGTCGCGTATTCCCTTGCCAATCATGCCCTTGAGTCCATGAGCAATCAGCGTAGGAGCATATGCGTCCATGCGGCCACTGGTGGTCGGCCCCGCGGAACCGATGACGCGGCCTGGTTTAGCAGGCGCAGGCCCGACGTAATAGATGACCTGTCCATCGAGATCGACGGGCAGCGGTTCGCCAGCCGCGGTCAGATCGAACAGGCGCTTGTGGGCTGCATCCCGTCCGGTATATATCACGCCGCTCAGCAGAACAATGTCACCGCTGTGCAGCGCTTCGACGTCACTGTCGGACAAAGGTGTTTTAAGTCGAATTATATCAGTCATGGGATAATTCCTTTATCACAGAACCACTTCCTTGTGCCGTGCGGCATGGCACTGAATGTTCACAGCCACCGGTAGGCTTGCAATGTGGCAAGGATAGGTCTCCACGTTCACCGCGAGAGCCGTAGTCCTTCCGCCGAGCCCTGCCGGGCCAATGCCGATCTTGTTCACAAGATCAAGCAGTTCTGTCTCAAGCTGCGCATCCGGCGCATATGGGTTGTGCTCGCCAATCGTGCGAAGGAGGGCTTTCTTGGCGAGAAAAGCTGCCTTGTCCATAGTGCCGCCGATACCCACGCCGACTATGATCGGAGGACACGGGTTCGAACCGGCCTTCTTTACAAGATCGACGACAAACTGCTTCACGCCGGCAATACCCTCCGACGGCTTGAGCATTCGAACGCCGCTCATATTCTCGCTGCCGCCACCCTTCGGGGCGATGGTGATTTTGAGCGCATCCCCAGGGACGATCTCGGTGTAGACGATCGCAGGAGTATTGTCGCCGGTGTTCTTGCGCTCCAGGGGATGGCTGACAATTGACTTGCGCAGGTATCCTTCACGGTAACCCTTTGACACACCCGCGTTGATCGCGTCAGTCAACAGCTCGCCGGTGATATGCACATCGCGCCCAAGCTCCACGAATACCACGGCAAAGCCGGTATCCTGGCATATGGGAACGCGCTCGCTCCGGGCGATATCGGCGTTCTCTATAAGCTGGCGCAGAATATCTTTTCCAATGGGCGATTCTTCTTTCGACAACCGCTCGGTGAGGGCTGAGTAGACGTCATCGCCGAGTTCGTAATTCGCGCTAACGCACAAATCAGCGACGGCGTCCGTTATTTGTGATGATTGTATCTCTCTCATAGTAAACCTGCACTACCCTAGCACGAATGCTTCATTACAATTATCCGCGTCTGTTCGGGAAGCTGTTCCTTCGCTATTTCGAGCTCGGATTTATCAAGTATAGTGACGTTCTTCTTGCCTTTCAGAAATTCATCGACAGGCAGAAGGTCGGAATCAAACTTATCAGTACAGTAATGCATGGGGATGGCAATTCTGGGTTTCACCCTGCCGATTACTGCAGTTGCGCCGGCTGGACCGATTGTATATTTGCCGCCAACCGGAACGAACAGTATATCGACGTCGCCGATCGCCTCGATCTCGGCCGGCGACAGCTCATGCCCCAGGTCACCGAGATGGCACAGACGGATATGATCGATCGTTATGACGAATATGATGTTCCTGCCACGCTCGGCCCCGTACTGTTCATCGTGATAAGACGGCACGCCGGTGATGTGCACACCCTTGATGGTAGTGTTACCGACACTGGAGACTACAGTAAAGCCCTCAGGCAGACACTGTACGCAGGAATGATCGGCATGGGTGTGGGAGACTGTGACGATATCCGGAGCAATTCCTATAGGGCTGTATTGCATGGTGCCATTGAAACCGCCCGGTTCGTATGGATCGGTGATAACCTTGGTTCCGTTCTCTGAAACTATCAGAAAACTATCATGCCCAAAATACTCAATTAACAATTGTACGCCCCTTATATAGAATCGTTCTCAAACGTAGATCCTTGGAACGCGCTTGCCTATGGAGCAAACCACCTCGTACGAGATCGTTCCAGTCAGCGATGCAATCTCTTCTATCGAAATGTGCTCGTCGCCCTGCCGACCGAACAGCACAGCCTCATCGCCAAGGGCTACACCCGGCACATCAGTAACATCGACCATGACCTGATCCATGCATACACGTCCGATCACCCGAGCGTGCGTCCCCCGAACCAGAACTGGAGCACGGTTTGAGAGCAAGCGATTATATCCATCCGCATAACCAATCGGCAGCGTAGCAACAAGAGTTCGGCGTGTGGCACTGAAGGTCCTGCCATAGCTGACAGTTCTACCGGGCGGAAGTTCCTTAAGGAACACAATACCAGTTTTCAGCGTCATCGCAGGACGAAGTTCCACAGGTCGTCCCACCTGATCGGTGTCATACAGACCATAGGATATGATCCCCGGGCGCACCATATCAAAGTAAGCTTCCGGGAAATTGAGGATCGCGGCGCTGTTCGCGGCGTGGCGGATAGGAATCCGAACGCCCAATGCATCGAGGTCGAGTGTGATCTTATGGAACCGCCGTATCTGCTCTCTGGTAAAGGTTTGATCATCGTTTTCATCAGCGGATGGCAGATGTGTGAAAATTCCTTCGATTTCCAGTCCGGGCATCCCGGCGAGCTTCGCCGCGAAATCTAGTGTTTCGCATTCCTGAACGCCTACCCTGCCCATGCCGGTATCGACTTTGATGTGAACCTTCGCTCTTTTTCCGACCGCCAGCGCCTGCCGGGAGAGTTCGGATGCAAACGAAAGATCGCACGCTATCGGGATGATGCTGTTCGCCATGATATCGGGAATATCGGCGGATGACGGGCATTGTAGAAGTAGAATCGGGATCTCTATACCGGATTGTCGCAGTTCAATGCCCTCGTCGATGGTGGCGACAGCGAGCATTTCTGCACCAGCATCGACTGCTGTGCGGCTTACATGAATGGCGCCGTGCCCGTAACCGTCAGCCTTAACTGCAGGGCACATCTTTACATTTGGGCCTACCAAACATCTGATTTGACGAAAATTAAATTTAATGGCCTCGAGATCTATTACGGCAACAGTTGGTCGTGACATAACAAAACCTATATTTGCACCGATTTTCGGGTGATATATTTGCAGAAACCCCAAACAAGAAAAGCCCGCAAATGCGGGCTTTTGGTATGGTAGCGGAGGGCGGACTCGAACCGTCGACGCACCGGGTATGAGCCGGTTCCTCTAACCAACTGAGGTACTCCGCCTCGACAAAATATTGTACCACTCTGTTGGCCTGCTGTCAAGGATTTACGGGGCTGTTATCGATATTCTGTTGCAGGATTTTTTGGAATAATCAATCCAGCTTGTCAGTTGCCGGGCATACATCCTGGAAGATCGGGAGATAATCCCTCCATATCTTGTTTCGCGAGCCCTCCATATATTTGGTAAGGCTTATGAACGGAACATATCTCGGCTTTCGCGGCTGCCTGGCAAGCACCATGCTCGTCAGATCGAGCGTTTTATCTCCCTTTTTCGCGTTGCATCTACGACAGCAGCAGACAAGATTTTCCCAGGTCGACTTCCCCCCCAGCCTTTTCGGTATGACGTGATCAATCGTCAGGTCTCTGGCCCGGTGTCCGCAGTATTGGCAAGTTTGATTGTCGCGCGCGAATATGCTGCGTCTGGACAGCCTTAGTTCGGGAATGGGACGCTTGACATAGTGCCGTAAACGTACCACGGAGGGCAGATCCAAAGAACCGTGAATTGTTTGCACAGCATTGGAATCAGCATGTAACACATCGGCCTTGCCCATGCACACGAGAACAATCGCCCGCCTTATGTTGCAAACATTCAGAGGCTCGTAATCATTATTTAGAACCAGGACTTCTTCTTTCATATCTACGGTTCTATTACTCTCCTTTCCGGATAGTATGGCTCAGCAGAAACCGATAAATAAAAAACCCGCTCTATGCGTGGCATAGGCGGGCTTACAAGCACAAGTCATGGAAGTGCAGTCGACGCAGTTTGAAGAAACTATCGTCAAGTAACTTCGGATTGGAACGCAATCTATCTTTCAACACGCTCAAAACGTACATTGAAACGGCTCCTGCACGGAATATCTAATAGTATTGTACCCTTCCTGACCATATACGTCAAGGAGAATGTGACGGCGCAGGACTCTTTGCATAAGGGATTATCATCGCCTTCATATGGTATATAGTCTTCAATATTAATTATCAAACCATCAGTGGGATGATACAATACTCTCTTCAAGTATTATTCCAGTTTGCCCGTATAACTGGAATCCTTTATCAACACAAACTATTGATAAAACGGCTGCTTAAAAATCGTGCACGTATGAATTTGCATAAAAAGGGACTTCACAGGAACTAATCTCAAGCATATGCCGTAATTAAGGATGGAGAGTTTTCACGTGGCAAAAGTCGATGGGCTGGACCGTGCGTACTATATATACTTTGGCATCAGCAAAGACCACCCTTGACACCGGCAAACAGGGTAGGTATACTCAAGTATACAGTTATATAGTCCGCATTGAGCGGGGTTATTTGGCGCGCGAACTGAGCTACTGTAAGTCTCACGCGAATAAGATTCTGGAGGTAACTCATGGCTAATGCCGTGAAGCTGGAACACCTTACCAAAACCTACCGGCATTTAACAAGCAAACAGCCGGTAAACGCGGTCTCCGATCTCAACCTTGAAGTCAATCAGGGCGAGATTTTCGGTTTTCTGGGACCAAATGGTGCTGGTAAGACAACTACTATCAAAATCCTGTTGGGGATTGCATATCCAACATCAGGTCAGGCATGGATTCTAGACAAACCTGCCGGTAACATTGAAGTCAAGAAACAGATCAGTTATCTACCTGAAACACCGTATTTCTACGATTACATGTCCGGTGAAGAAGTTCTTGATTTCTACGGTCGACTCTTCGGTATCGGGAACAGCGATCGCAGGAAAAAGAGCGATGAACTACTAAAGATCGTCGGCCTGTATTCTGACCGACACAAACCGCTGACCCAGTATTCAAAGGGTATGCTGCAGAGAATCGGAATTGCACAGGCTCTGATTAACGACCCGAAGGTTCTCATTCTTGATGAGCCAACCACCGGGCTCGACCCGATTGCACACTCTGAGGTCCGCGACCTCATTCTTGGCCTTAAGAACGAAGGCAAGACGGTTTTCCTGAGTTCCCATCAACTCTCTGACGTTGAGATGGTCTGCGACCGTGTAGCTATCCTCAACCGGGGCAACCTGCTGAGGGTGGGAAGCATGGATGATCTTCTGCTGGCCGGTTACGTAGAGATCACGGCAGAAAACCTTGATCCTGCATCCATCGAGAAGTTGAAGAGCGTGGCCGCGAAGGTCTCATCTGCAAACACCACCGCAATCGTCCGACAGCCGGATGGCGAGGGAGTAAACCAGGTCATAGATATCATACGTTCCGCACATGGACATATAATATCTGTCATCCCGCAACGACGCACTCTGGAGGACCTCTTCATGGAGATCATCAGGGAGGGGAATAAATGACAACAATCATCGAAATCGCAAAATCTACCCTTGGTGACGCCATGAGGAAGAAGATTCTTCACATATTCCTGTTTGTGGCGCTCGCGATGATAGCATTTTCAGTATCATTCGCGTTCTTCACGGCAAGGGAAGAGTTAACCATCATCAAAAGCATGGGACTTGGTGTCATCGCCATTGCAGGCGTGTTCATCGCGGTAGTCCTCGGAATCAACCTGGTTCCGACGGAGATCGAGAAACGAACGATTTACACCATCCTGTCGAAACCGGTCCGCCGTCACGAGTTTCTGCTGGGCAAGTACTTCGGTGCACTGCTCACGATCCTTGTAAACCTGGCACTCATGGGACTGGTCTTCATCCTTATGGTAACATGGAAGGCACATTGGCAACCACAATTCGGCCTGGCGAAGGGGCTGATGATGATCTTCTTCCAACTATTCCTGCTCAGCTCAGTGGCGCTGTTCTTCTCGGTATTCACCACACCTGTTGTTAATTTCTTCATTACAACTGCTGTCTATATCACAGGAAGCATGTCAGCCGTTACAGAGAGTTTGAGCAAGGGCGAGAACAAAAGCTTCGTCCTGAAGGGTTTCTACTGGTTACTGCACTATCTGGTACCGAACTTCGGTAACTTCAACACGCAGAATCCGCTCATTCACCCGGACGTAGTGATCAAGAACGAAGGGCTGTACTATGCACAGAACATAATCTATGCAGTTGTCTACGCGGCGATTCTCTTGATCATCACCATCCTGGTTTTTGAACGACGCGACATGTGAGGGGGTACCGTGAAGCTTAGCACAAGAATCACATTAGCCATAATTGCAGTACTTCTGATACCCTGCATGGTCAGACTTCAGTCGACGATTGACCCCCAGCGGAAGCAGTTCCAGCCTGGCAAGGGTGTCGGCGCTGTAATGACTGATGTCGACAACAACCCGATGGTACTGCCAACCCAGTTTATCGCCGGAACTCTTGTAGGAATGCAGGAAGTTGTAGCCGGCCTGCTCTGGGTCCGTACGGATGAGTTTTTCCACACAGGGAACTACGAGGCCGTTCTACCGATGGTCAGAATGATCACATGGCTTGATCCCCATCAGGTAGATGTTTACTCTACCGGTGCATGGCATATGGATTACAACTTCGTGGATTCATCGCAGCGTGCCGATCGCAGATATCTTATGCCTGCAATAAAATTCATGGAGGAAGGCATCCAGAACAACCCTGCAATATACGATCTGTATTCTGATCTGGGATTTACACACTATTACTTGAAGGCTCAGAATTTCGACAAGTCCGTATATTGGTTCAAGGAAGCCGCGAAGCATAACCCGCCTTATTATGTATACCACGAAATAGCCCATTCTTATGAAAAGCAGGGCAAAATCGATGAAGCAATTAAGGCATGGGAAAACGGCATAAAGATCGGGCAGGCAGCACTGGCAAAGAACCCCAAGGATATCACTGCAAGGATGCATATAGATGTATCCAAGCGGAACCTTGATGGGCTACGTATCCGCAGGATCCAGCGTGCCAGTCTTCGCCCGGTGGATATGAACTTCCATGCGGAGTTCAAAAAGATCGGGCCTCGTGTATTCGAGGTAAGCGGCACAGCAAACCTGCCGAACCAGTCGCGCATCGATGTTACCCTGTTAGATCAGAACTATAAAGACCCGAATTTCAAGAGTTTCACATGGGAAGTCGACCCCAACGCCACGGCGCTTGTGGATATAGGGGTCCATGGGATTTCGGTTATGAATGGCAAGTTCAAACGCAGGTACGATATCAGCAAAGACGCAAAGCAGTATCCTTTCAAGAAGGATAAATATGTGCTTACGATGCAGTTCAACCCGCTAATGGGCAGTAATGGTGTCCAGGATAAGACCGGGTGGCATGGCGAAGGTATTACAGACAAGCAGTACCTTGACACATCAACTATACCAGGAACTCGCATGATAACGAAGACTATCGTCCTGAAAAAGAGCGATATTCTATAGAATACAGCAACAACGTGGGAGGGTGATACATAAGTGTCACTCTCCCACTCGCAACGCTCCACACACCCCTAGTTATTTCAAGACAGGCCATGATCCGCTAAACATCCTCGTTTTGCTCGGAACAGACATTGTTATGAGCTCTTGTTGTGCTCATCCGGTTTTTCAAGCGACATACCGCATACATACGAGCTAGATTGGCATATTGACATTGAGACAAAACCCTGTTAGAATTATTAATTGATGGAGCAAAATGAACATGACGTCCAGCTACATCGCCAAGTTTGCATGCTTTGCGGTTGTTTACTTACCCCACTTCCATGCAGTTAGCCTAAGCACCAGGAAGCGGAAAATCAGCTGGAATTAAATACATTACAAGGATTCTCACTATGATGCAACGGATATGGACAGAAGAAACAGTCATTAGGGCGATTCGCGATGAAGCGCTGGCCGGACATGAATTGAGTTATATGCGGACGGAAAAGCGAGTGCCTTCACTACTGCGGGCAGCTCAACGAACATTCGGGAGCTGGGGTGCCGCTGTGAAAGCAGCCGGATTCGACTATGATGAGATCAGGCGTTATCGCGTCTGGACCCGCGAAAGCGTGGTCAAAGCTATACTCGAATGGCACAAGAAAGGCGCCGATCTAAGCTGGCGTAATATATCTATAGTTTTGGATCCGCCACTGGCAGCCGCAGCCCTTCATGCTGAGCGGTTTTCTTCATGGTCGGAAGCATTGAAAGCTGCCGGGCTGGAACCGAAAAACATATCAAGATACCGCAAATGGAAGGCATCGGATATGCGGCAGGAACTGCTCGATCTCGCATTGGAAGGTATCCCACTGAGCCGAAAATCGCTCTCAGCCAAGTCACCAGCATTGCTAGCGGCAGTATACCGTGTTGGCGGTGGATTAGTTAAGGAAAGATCCACAATTCCTAACCAGCCTGCTCACTACAGGACCGCTAAACGCCAATTGAAAGATGCAAATCAGATGCGGTTATCCCTTTCAGTACATATGAACTAACCCCCATTTCAAGTAATTTACGACCAATATCCTAGCCGGATATTGGTCGTAAAACAAAGCCCTCCACAAGCAAGCGTTGACATAATCGGCATTTCCGGTTATAATTAACCACCCCTTAGAGAGTTGGGGAAACGCCACAAAACATCAGGTCACTCTGAATTCATCCTACTTTAGCATCTCCATTGCTGCACGATCCACACCCGCGGCGACTCGAATTCAGCATTTCTCATAAGACGGATGTTTAGTGTCAACGGTGATTTGGGTAACCAATTTGCCGGAAGGAGGCGATAGTTTGCGGTCACACAAAAAACTATGCAGCACCGGTTTATTCACTTTACTTGGAATAATATGCTCATTTACAATCACAATGGTAATTGGGCCGGTAGTTACTGCAGCACAGTCGGGCAGTAACGCACCGGTTACGGTCACCATATCGACAGATGGGCAAACATGGCAATATATTTCCAACAGCAGCACAATTGGCAAACTTCTGAATGAGGCCGGTGTACAATACGGCAAAAAGGATAAAGTCTATCCTAAACTCAATGCCAAGCCCGAACAAGGAATTACAATAAGGATTGTTCGGATCACAGAAGAAGTGATAACACGGAATGAACCGATCAAGTTCAAAACTACAACCAAGTTCAACCCACGAGGGTCTGGCGCCAGGTCCGTCCTACGCACAGGAGTTCCTGGCAAAAAAGAGATAAAAAGTCTCGTAACCTATGAAAACGGCGTCAAGGTGCGCACGCAGGTCATCAGCAGAAAAACGCTAAGGAAACCCGTGAATGCGATAGTTTCCGTATCCCCTGCTGCACTGCTCGCATCACGTTCAGGGATTTATGTCCGATCACTGCGAATGGTCGCGACAGCCTATGATCCCGGTCCACGAAGCTGCGGAAGTGGCGCGACCGGCCATACAGCTAACGGCATGCACGCAGGCAGAGGTGTAGTCGCAGTTGACCCAAGAGTCATACGTCTGGGAACACATCTCTACATATCAGGATATGGCTACTGCGTCGCAGGTGACACCGGAGGCGCAATCAAGGGCAACCGGATCGATCTGGGCTTCCCAACTTACGGAGAAGCAGCACGCTATGGGCGACACATAGTAACCGTCTTCATTCTGGATTAATAATTGAACATGACTAAAATCGATCTCACATCCCCGACGCAGCTCAAAGAGTTGTTTCGGGGATATAATTTTCGCCCAAAGAAGCGCCTTGGTCAGAACTTCCTGATTGACAGGAACGTCGTGAACAAGATTCTCGATGCGGCCGATATACAGACGGGCGACTGCATCCTTGAAATCGGGCCCGGTGCCGGAACGCTCACACAAGCCATCGCAGAGCGCGGTGCAAAGGTAGTGGCAGTGGAAATCGACCGCGACATGGTCGAGATCGTCTCGTCAATCCTGTGCGACTACCCGAACGCATCCGTCGTCAACGCCGATATCCTCAGGATTGATCTGCCGCAGTTTCTGCACGAACATTTCGGCGAATCGAAGGTCAAAGTGCTCGGCAATCTCCCCTACTATATCACGAGCCCCATAATCAGCGAAATCTTCCTGGCAGGCACTCAGGTGGAACGCATCGTAATAATGACCCAAAAAGAAGTGGCAGAACGGCTGAAGGCCTCACCAGGCACCAAGGATTACGGATCGCTAAGCATTTTCGTGCAATACCATGCAGAAGTTGAACTGGTGTCGCATGTATCGAAAAATGTCTTTCTACCCGCTCCGGAAGTATCGAGCGCAATCGTGCTCCTGATGCCGCGCAAAGAGCCGCCGGTCAATGTCCCAAGCAGCAAGCTGTTTTTCGATGTCGTCCACTGCGCATTCGGAAAGCGCCGAAAGACCCTCCTGAACAGTCTTTCCGATTGTCCCGTGCTCGGGCTTACAAAGGAACAGATCGCTGACGTGCTGGGCCGTGCGAACATCGATTCCGACCGTCGGGCTGAAACAATCTCCCTTGAAGAGTTCGCAATAATCACCCGCACGATTTGACAAAGACCTCCTCCGACACTTACAATAGTTTGATGAACTCCAGTCCTTTAAGATCAACCGTGCGTTCGTATGCGAAGATAAATTTCACGCTGGACGTGCTGGGCAAAAGAGACGATGGATACCACGCCATTGAAAGCGTCATGCAGTCGATAAGCCTGCACGATCGTATTCTGCTGCGTGCGGGCAACGAGCCCGGCATCCATATCACCTGCAACTCCATAAGGATTCCAACAGATGAGCGCAATCTAGCGTATAAGGCAGCGGCTTTTCTATTTGAGGCCGCCGGAATTGCGCCGTGTTTAGATATTCATGTTGAGAAGCGCATCCCGGTACAGGCCGGACTCGGCGGCGGAAGCAGCAATGCGGCCGCAGTGTTGAGAGGACTGAACCGGCTGATGAACCTGTCGATGAACACAGAAGAGCTCTGTCAGCTGGCGATAAAAATCGGCTCCGACGTACCATTCTTTCTCTTTGCAGGAACAGCGCTGGCCGAAGGTCGCGGCGAATCCGTTATTCCCTTGCCGGATGCACCCAAATGGTGGCTCACGATAGTAAAGCCCCCGTTCGGCGTCTCCACGCCCTGGGCGTATCATCGCATTGATGAGATGACTGAGAAGGAACGGAACCGAAGCACACAGCGCATGATTACGTGCATGGAAGAGAACTGCGGCCAAATCCCCGCTCTGCTCGGGAACGACCTCGAATTGCCGTCGATCGAAAAACATGCGGAACTTGCCAATATAAAGTCGCAGTTACTGGATGCAGGCGCTCATGGAGCCCTGATGTGTGGCAGCGGATCAGCTGTATTTGGGCTGTTTGACAGTGAGCGGGGCGCACGCACTGCAACAGCGCGTATGATGAGAGATCGATTCAGGGTATTTGCATCAAGAACTATCACTCGTGGGGAGGCTTTGGAAATTGGCTGATACATATGCAACACTTCCTGCGGTCATTCTGGCAGGAGCACCGGCAGAAGCCGACCTTGCGGGCAAATATTCTGTCAAATGGCGTGCATCCGTACCGATAGCCGGAAAAATGATGGTTCAGTACGTGACCGATGCGCTGGCAGCTTCGTCACGGGTAAAAAGCGTCTCCCTAGTTGGAGAAATTGCGTGTGAGGGTATAGATAAAACTATCCGCCCTGAATCAACAATAATGGACAATCTTATGGCCGGTGTAAAGGCGCATACAGGACACGTGCTGGTGGTGACATCGGATATTCCGTTTATCACCCCTGCCGCAATAGACAATTTTATCGATGAATGTGGCGATCTGAGCGCCGATTTCTACTACCCGATCATTCCCAGGGAAGCCAACGAAAAAAGATTTCCTGGAATGCGGCGGACTTACGCAAAACTGGCGGAAGGCACGTTCACCGGCGGAAATATCATGGTTGTGAACGCCGACTTCCTTAGAGATAACATCGATACGATCCGCGAGGTTTTGAACGCGCGCAAAAACGTGTTGAAGCTTGCCGGAATAATCGGTATGGGAGTACTTCTTCGAGCGGTGATTGCACAGGTGCTGTGGTCAAAGGCGATAAACATCCCAATGCTTGAGAAGGCAGTCGGAAGAATTCTGAACGGAAAGATAAAGGCTGTGCCCACATCATACGCTGAGATCGGCGCTGACGTCGATGAGATAGAACAGATCGAATTGGCCGAATCCGTATTGACAAGCTAGGGTCGGAAGGTGATTCAAATAGCTATTCTGGAATTGATAAACAGGCCGGAAACCCTCAAGAACCTCTCCAAAGAGCAGCTTGAGGTACTGGCAGCAGAACTGAGGCACGAGATCATCGAACAGGTCGCCAAAACTGGCGGTCACCTGGCATCCAATCTCGGTGTGGTCGAGCTCACCATAGCGTTGCTTGATGCCTACAACCCCTCCGAAGACGTCATAGTCTGGGATGTCGGCCACCAATCCTACGCCTACAAGCTGCTTACCGGCAGATACGATAGATTTGATACACTGCGCCAACTGGGTGGAATAAGCGGCTTTCCAAAGCGCGATGAGAGCCCGTACGATCACTTTGGCACCGGCCACTCGAGCACTTCCATATCAGCTGCACTGGGATTCGCCAAAGCACGCGATCTGCGAAAGTCCAACGAGAAGGTGCTTGCAGTTATCGGTGACGGCGCGCTCACAGGCGGGCTTGCATGGGAAGCACTGAACAACGCGTCTCATCTGCGCACCAATATGACTGTCATACTGAACGATAACCAGATGTCCATCTCGAATAACGTAGGGGCGCTGGCAACTCACCTCAGTAAACTTCGACTGCAACCGCTCTACCGCAAAGTTGAAAGCAAGGCGAAAACAGTAATACAGAACCTTCCCATGGGCGGGCAAACTCTCTCACGGACTGCAGAAGGTATAATGCACGGCGTCACACACCTGATGGCGTCCAAGACAGGCATCATATTTGAAGAGATGGGTTTCACGTATATCGGACCTATCGATGGCCATGATATCGGCCTTATGATTGAAGTTTTCAAAAGCGTCCAACAGATTGATGGGCCAGTGCTCGTTCACGTCCTCACAAAAAAAGGCAAAGGCTATGAGTATGCGGAGAACAATGCCCGCGCTTTCCACGGCGTGGCCTCGTTCCAAATCGAGGACGGCTATATCGAGAAATCATCCGGCGGCATAACATATACGAGAGCGTTCTCCGATGCCCTTGTAGAAGAGGCAGAGCGTGATGAACGCATTGTCGCAATCACCGCAGCTATGCCGGATGGCACAGGGCTGACAAAGTTTTCCGAGCGATTCCCTGACAGGTTCTACGATGTCGGTATTGCTGAACAGCACGCCGTCACTTTTGCAGCAGGACTGGCGGCAGCAGGTATGAAGCCGGTTGTCGCAGCTTATTCGACCTTCTTCCAGCGCGCATACGATCAGATAGTGCACGACGTGTGCATCCAGAACCTTCCTGTGATTTTCGCCATTGACAGGGCCGGGCTGGTAGGCGATGACGGATCAACGCATCACGGCGTATTCGATCTGTCATTTATGCGCCATATACCAAACATGGTGGTCGCTGCCCCATCGGATGCATCAGAGTTGAAGGCTATCCTGGGTCTTGCAGTAAAACACGACGGCCCGTTTGCGATAAGATATCCGAGAGGTGCCGCACCTGCCCCACCCATTCATACAGAGCCGCAGCAATTCTCCATCGGCAAGGCGGAAGTTCTGGCAGAGGGTGAGGACGTCTGTATCATCGCCGTAGGATCGGCAGTCAACTACTCGCTTCAGGCACTCGACGCCATCAAAGACGCCGGGATATCTGTCCGATTGGTAAATGCCAGATTCGTCAAACCGCTCGATACGGATGTCGTACTGGAATCCGCCATGCGCTGTAAGAACCTGGTGCTGGTTGAAGAGAACACTATCCAGGGCGGATTCGGCAGTGCGGTGATCGAGTATCTATCGGCAGCCGGAATCTGCGATGTGAGGGTGAAACAGATCGGAATCTGTGACGAGTTCGTGGAGCACGGCGACTGCGACATTTTGCGCGAACACTGTGAGCTTGACCCGGCGCATATTGCACAATCCGTAATTGAATTGGTCAGTCAATCGAAAAATGCCGAGAGAGTTTTGTCACCAGGAAAGTGATTATTTCTGATACGTAACTATGTATACTCTGCCGCCAGCATCATCGGTTATGTAGAGTTCCCCTGCTCTGCCGGTCAGAACATCGACCGGCCGGCCCCACGCACTTCCACCTTGAAGCCAACCACTGATAAAGTCATGCTGCCCACCGACGACTCGCCCATCCTGAACGGCAAACCGCACCACCTTGTAGCCTGTAGGGACAGAGCGGTTCCATGATCCGTGATACGCTACGAAGAGGTTCCCCCGATATGCCGCCGGGAACCGCGAGCCGGTATAGAAGGTCAGTCCAAGCGGCGCAGAGTGGGCCTGTATGGCGATTTTCGGAGGTATGGTGGCTTGCACCTTATTTGGAGCCGCCTTGCCAAACGCAGGGTCGGGAACGCGATTTCCGTATGCATACGGCCAGCCGTAAAAGCCCCCCTGCCGGATCACATTGATCTCATCCGGCGGAAGGTTGTCTCCAAGATAATCCCGGCCATTGTCGGTCGCCCACAGTTCGCCCGTGCCCTGATTCCATGTCATGCCTACAGAGTTTCTAAGGCCCGTCGCGAAGATCCTGCGCCCGGACCCATCCGCATTGTACCGGACGATCGCGGCACGAAGGGGATTCTGCTCAACGCACTCATTACAGCTCGATCCTATGGAGACGTACATCTTCCCGTTTCGATCGAATGCAACCGTACGGGTCGTGTGCGCCCCACCCGACGGAAGGCTTGGGACGACCACCTCGGGCTTCGGCGCGGTGTTGGCCCCGTCACGATACCGGTATCGGATCACGCGGTTCCTTTCGGCGATGTACAGATATCCGGCATGAAAAGCGATTCCGTGCGGCTTGTTCAATCCACTAGCGTAAACTGTATGCCGGTCAGCGCGCCCGTCGGCGTTCGCATCAGGGAGGATCGTCACGCGCCCTGCACCCATCTCGGTCACGAACAAACGCCCGTCCGGGCTCAGCGCCATCAGGCGAGGGCTGACCAGACTTGATGCAAACAGCCGTATCCTGAAACCCTGAGGCAATCTGAGCCTGCTGAGCTCGCCGAGCTGCGCGGGCTCGGGCGCCACGGACGGATTCTCGACATTATCCGTCTGCGCCCTCTGCCCGCCTGAACAGCCGGATATCTGAAGCAGTAAAATTGTCATCAACAGAAAAATATTACGTATCATAATGCGATGGTTATACCCCACCCTGCACAGAAACATTCCAATTATTGGTCTCGGATGGCACCGACGTGGTATAATATACAGTTGAATGACAATGCTGTGTTTTTTCTAACTGGAGGCTGTTCTTGGATTCTGAATTGATAAAAGAGGTCGGCAGGCGCCGCACCTTTGCGATAATTTCTCACCCTGATGCAGGCAAGACGACTCTTACCGAAAAGCTGCTCCTGTACGGAGGGGCGATAAATCAGGCTGGCGCTGTACGGGCAGGCAAGAACCGCAGGCACGCAACGTCCGACTGGATGGAACTGGAACGGCAGAGAGGCATCTCTATCACCTCCACGGTCCTGCAGTTTGAGTACGACGGATGCTGCATCAACCTGCTCGACACTCCCGGCCATGAGGATTTCAGTGAGGATACCTACCGCACTCTGACCGCTGCCGACAACGCGGCGATGCTCATAGACAGCGGCAAAGGGATCGAGGCACAAACGCTGAAGCTCTTTGACGTCTGCCGTATGAGGAACATCCCGATTTTCACATTTATGAACAAGATGGACCGCCCTTCACGGGATCCGCTCGATCTGCTGGATGAGATTGAACGCGTGCTCGGAATCGGCGCGTTCCCTATGAACTGGCCCATCGGAAGCGGCAGCTCGTTTTGCGGAGTCTTCGATCGCCTGGCAAACAAGGTTCACCTGTTCGAGCGCACGGAGCACGGCGCCACTGCAGCCGCAGTTACCGTGAAGGACGCCTACGACCCCGCGCTGGCCGATATCGTTGATAAACATGCATACAAGCAGTTTCTCGAAGAGATAGAGCTTCTCGATATGGCCGGGCACGAGTTCGACCGTGAGAAGTTGATCAATGGCAAACTTACACCTGTCTACTTCGGAAGTGCCGTAACCAACTTTGGAGTGAAGCTTTTCCTGGATTCCTTTATCGGCCTTGCACAGACCCCTGCCCCAAGGGTGACTCCCGGCGGTACGGTTCACCCTGAGGACGAAACGTTCTCCGGCTTCGTCTTCAAGATTCAGGCGAATATGGACCCGAAGCACAGGGACAGCGTGGCCTTTCTGCGAGTCTGCTCTGGCAGATTCGAAAAGGACATGCCGGTGCACCACGCGCGGCTTGGAACCAAGATACGGCTTTCCCGACCGCACAAGCTCTTCGCCCGCGACAGGGAGACGGTTGAGACGGCGTATCCCGGCGATATCCTTGGATTGATAAATCCCGGCTCATTCCATATCGGAGATACGGTGAGCGCCGGCAAGAAGGTCGAATTCGACGGGGTTCCGCTGTTCGCACCGGAGCATTTCGCGGTAATGCGTTGTCCAGACACCTCGAAGTACAAGAATTTCCACAAGGGCATTGATCAATTGCTGCAGGAGGGCGCTGTGCAGGTCTTCTACTGGAAGGGCGGCACAAAGAGCGAACCCATTCTTGCTGCTGTTGGACGGCTGCAGTTCGAGGTGGTACAGCACCGCATGCTAAACGAGTATGGCGTGGACGTGCAGCTCGATCATCTCCCGTATACGCGAATGGCCTGGGTTCAGGGTGAGCCGGAGGATGTCCAGAAGATTATCCTCCCGTCGTCCGCGCGTATTGCGGAGGACCGTGAAGGCCGCACGATCGCTCTCTTCGGCGGTGACTGGGAGTACAACTACACGAAGGACAAGAGTCCAAAGCTCACATTCCTGAACGTCGCACCGATATCGAGGGGTGTGCGCTCCTGAGCCATATCAGACAATAGCAAATGGTTGCATGGGTAGTTTAACTCTGCCCCCATACCGAACAATGTCATTCTGAGCAAAGCGAAGAATCTTCTGCCTGATAAGATCCTTCACGGAGTTCAGGATGACACATTTTTCCCAGTGTCCAAAACAGCTTTTTGGATAGCTATGAGTTCAACTGCCGAAGCAATGAAGAAGAGCACCCTTATTAACCATTCAATGGCTCTTATGCTATTATGCAGAATCCAGTTCAACCCTCTCGATAATCTAAAATTGCCCGAATGTTATCGGCACCGTATTTCAGCGCTAGATAATCATAAAATGTTTGTTCAACATCGATTATGAATGCCAAATATCCGCTTAAGTATGAAATGTCTTCTTTCTTAGCAAGTGTACCCTGTATATATTCCCAACACTTCGCTTTTATTTGTCGTTTTCTTTTCTTTCCTATAGAAACCTTACCATCAGGGCGTATTACAAGACCTGTTACCACTCGCTTGGTTCCTCTTGACATAAATTTGGTCTTGTCCTTGTTGATAAATAATCTTGGAGTGTTCGGCTCTTTAAGAGTAGAGTATAATTTTCTCAAAAATTCTAAACATGCCCCAGAAGTATCGCTACTGAAAACCATATCATCAGCATACCTTGTATAAATGCCCATGTTAACTTGCGCATATTTACATAATATATCATCTATAGTAAACATTATTCGATTACTAACCATTGGTGAAGATGGTGATCCAATAGCTAACCCTCTATGCCCATCTCTAAGATTTATATACAGAGTATCAGCCAGAAACTCCATATCATCTTTGGCGAAACCATATTTCTGTATTTGCGGCAACTCGAGAAGGTCGCATGGCCTAATAGAAGGGAAAAAATCCTTCAAATCTATTCTTACAGTAAACCTATATGGTGCGTGAGCAAGAGCATTATGTCTTAATGGAGATTTGATACCTTTCTCAAAAGCACAAGAACAAGCATGCACATCAATTTTACTTAGGAGTAGGTGCATCAACGCATACTGCAATGCCTTTGTGTCCATCGTTGGCTGAGATATCTGACGTGTTCCTTGTCCACTATTTTTTTCAATCTCGTAGTTCTTATAAGCGTAAGGTGCGCGCCGAGATAACTTCTTTACAACCTCAGTTTCTAGACCAAGATATGATGCCACTGCACTAATTAGTTTTCCCATCTCTTGGCCTCTAACGTATATTCTGATAACTTCTTCAACCGATTATAGTCGAATTTCTGATAATGTCTGATAATCAAACACCGCAAACTCACAACATTGATCCTAAAATCAAAGAATTGGCCTGCTGGACCATTATCATAGCATAGCGCAGGAACCCAAAATGATCTATTATCCACCGATATACGTGTTATTAATTTCATAGCAACTAAAGCAGCTAATTCCATATTAACCTTTAGATCCTTCACGCTGTACATTTTCTTTAGGATTTCAATTAATTCGCTATGTTGAACAGGGTAGAACAAGTGTATTATGTCGTACAGAAGCATTAGAAGATACTTTCCATTCTTATTCTTGAGATCATCCCAATCGCTTACAAGTACTGGTATGCTCTTCCCCCTTCCAATCGCCTGCTTTAGCTGATTTTTTATCCTAGGTAAATCAACAAGAATGGATTTATTCTTCAAATTTGAATAAATGGGAAACCCAAATTCTGATTCCCTGCAAATTTTAGCCAATGGTCCATCTGTTATAAATGATTTCCCGTGATTATTCTCGAATGACTTATCATTTACGGCCAAGACTAATCTACACAAGTCGTCATCAATAGCGAAAGCACCGAGTTCTGCAATTGCACCATCGCTTTCAACAATGATTAATAGGCAATCAGAGTACTGAGCCAACATTCTCTCTAAAGTTAATAAGTCATAATTTAACTTTTCAACTAATTCCTTGATAACATCTTCAGCCATAAATAACCTAAATGCCGGCATTTCCTTACGCATGCACTGAACAAAAAGATCACGATTTGTTGGATCTTTCTCATTTGGTAATGCACCACATACGAATATCAATACTGAATTCTTCCGGAGTAAAGGCTTAGAGGAAATGATGCAATCATATAACGAAGCAATAGCAGCAGGTAAAATGAGGGGGCAGGTCTTTTCCCGAACAATGGTCATTGATCTGCCCCCTCAAATAATTTGTGTTCTACCACATGATGACAGGACCACATTCAAAGAATGCGGTCCTAGCGAGGCTTTAGCCGACGCTCCATCAATTTCTGCGGCCATAGCAGCGACTGCTGCTATGGACACTGAAAATGATGGTCACATTATAAACAGACCCTGGCCGAGTGACCGCAGGACACTCACATCGATCCGAAGACCGACCAATCTAGAACACATCCATATTATAGTATTATGCATGCGCTCTGTCAATTTATCTAAATATCGTCTACAACAATGCCTGTGCATTGCTTATAAGCTTACTGCAATATTCTATTCACCTACTGATGGCATCTATATATAAAAATCAGAAGAAGCCCTGGGGAATTACATTCGTATAAGGCTGGAATTGAGCAGGCGAATACGGGAGATGATAATTGAGAGTGAGTAGGATGTCGCGCTCTGGAGAGCCATCCTACAACTATATAGCGGAATGTGTGGTGCCCCCGGTAAGAATTGAACCTACGCTTCGGGCTTCGGAGGCCCGCGCTCTATCCACTGAGCTACGGGGGCGTGTATACAAAATGATACCAAATTCGAGGCGTCCTGTCAACGTTGGTTCAATCGCTGACTAACCGGACGGGCGCAGGGACTTCACACGGCGCTCGAACTCGCCGCGGGGGAGCATAACCCTTCGACCGCATTTGCCGCACTTCAGGCCGATATCTGCGCCTGCACGGGTGACCTCCCACTCGAAGCCGCCACACGGATGTGCCTTGCGCATCTCGGCGATATCTCCAGCCTTAATCTGCATGGGTGTCATGCGCCGCACTCCTCCTTGAGATAATCCACAAGCGCCTGCATCTCGGCCGGCATCGGGGCCGTGAACTCCATCCGCTCGCCGGTGCGCGGGTGATCAAAGCTCAAATAGTAAGCGTGCAGAGCCTGACCGTGCAACTCGTCTATGAGATGGTTCACCGACTGCACGAATCCTTTGGAGCCCGACTGCAATCGCCTGTCGCCAGAGTACGTTGGATCGCCAACGACCGGATGACCCGCATACGCAGCATGGACTCTCACCTGATGCGTGCGCCCAGTATGCAGCCGCGCCTCGATCAGGGTTATCGGCCCAAAGCGCTCCATCACATGAAGGTCCGTCTTGGCCACCCTCGACCTGTGTATCGCGGGGGATTCGATAACCGCCATTTTCTTGCGATCAACCGGATGCCGTCCGATAGGCGCATCGACCTCAGCGTCTGCAAAGCGGGGATTCCCCCAGACCAGCGCCAGATACCTTCGCTTGGCAGTATGTGCCTGAATCTGCGCCTGCAGTGCATGATGAGCCGCATCGTTCTTCGCGACCATCATCAGCCCTGACGTGTCCTTGTCGAGGCGATGAACGATTCCAGGTCTTTCCACCCCACCGACTGCCGAGAGGCCCTTGCAATGCCCCAGAAGCGCGTTTACGAGCGTCCCGTCGGGCGCACCGGGCGCAGGATGGACCACCATCCCCTTCGGCTTGTTCAGAACTATCATATCGTCGTCTTCGTACACAATTTCGAGCGGCAGTTCTTCCGGGCTGATAGCGGTCGGTTTGGTGGCTGGCACCGTGTACTCGATGACGTCATCAGACACTACTTTGAGCGATGGACGAGATATGGTTCGACCGTTCACCGTCACATTGCCTTCTTCTATGAACCGCTGAAATGCTGAGCGGCTGATATCCGGGCACTGAGCGGCAAGGTATGCATCAAGACGCTGTCCTGCGCTCTCGGGGGAGACTATTAACTCGGGCACTTGGGACCCTCAACTTTGCTAATTTCGAAATTTGCGCATACTTCCGGTCTCCTAAGTTTGATCCACAGGATGGGCAGTGTGATTATCAGCCCGATGAGACTGACGATCTGCGCCTCGGTCATTCCTGCAAACGCGACATCGGCTGTCACGCCCTTTCGCAGGAACTCGTTCAGGAACCGATAGACCGAATACATTGCGAGATAGCTGACGAATATTTGACCAGTGAACCTTTTGCGCTTTGCCAGCATCACAAGCAGTCCGAAAATCGCAAAATTGGCCAGCATTGCATAGATCTGGGTGGGATGGCTGGGTGGAGTCAGTTCATTCGCCATTCCGTCCACGTGGAAACGCACAGCCCATGGAAGGTTCGTCGGTATGCCGTAGCAGCATCCGTTCAGGAAACAGCCGATTCGGGTGATTCCGTATGCGATAGCAAGACCCGGAGACAGAATATCAACCATAGCAAGGAAGTTTATGCGCTTCCTGCGGGTGTACAGGTATGCCGTTCCAACGGCCCCGATTAATCCACCGTGAAAGGAAAGCCCTCTCAGCCCACCGTTTGGTGAGAGCACCCCACTCCACAACCCCAATATCTCGGATGGATGTGTGATGTAGAGCGGCAGGTCGAGCAGTATGGATGCGATGTGTGCAAATATTACGCCCGCCACCACGCCATAAAGCGCCACATCGATAATGCTGTCGGCCTTGATATTGGTGTTTCTAGCAGCCCTGACCGAGTAAAGGACACCTAACACCATGCCGACCCAAAGCATGAGACCGTATGCCCGTATTGGAATCGGGCCTATTTGAAAGAGTAATGATCGCAATGTTTATTCCTTTGAAATATGATCGGATGCGGAAAGGTCCGCGGTGGAAGCCCTGCCCTCGCAAAACATCAGGTAGTATGCGAGCATGGCTATGCCTGCAGATATAGCGATATCAGCGAAATTGAATATGGGCCAAACCTGAAAGTCGATGAAGTCAACAACATAGCCGAATCTGAGCCTGTCGATGAGATTGCCGAATGCACCGCCCATCTGAAGGCCAAGCGCAACCCCGAGCAGCGAAGGCATTGAAGATTTCCGGCGGCTGAAAATGACGATCGCGGCGATGACCAGTACCGAGGCGAAAGAGAGCCATCCCGACATCGGCTGGAAGAGGCCAAATGCTCCGCCGGGATTGTGTATCCTCGTGACATGCACGAGTTTACCCAATACGGAAACGGGTTCGCCGTATGGAAGGTAGCGGACAACCAGACATTTGCTTATCTGATCAAGGATTACAGCCGCCAATCCTATTAAATAGAGGTATTTTCCCTTCAAGTTCCTTCGATCATATCCTGGCAATCCACGCAATAAATAGCATACGGGATTGCTTCAAGCCTTCCTTGTGAAATCGCCCGGCCGCACCTGTCGCAAAGGCCAAAAGTGCCGCGCTCAAGCTTTCCGAGCGCCTCGTCGATCCGGCCGATTATATCGCGGTAATTATCCCGCACAGCCAGATCTCGTTCCTTGAAAAATGTATCGGTTCCAGTATCGGCAGGATGCTGGTCGTAGTCAGCCAGATCGCTCTGCCCTTCAAGAGTATCATCGTAGCTGATGTCAGCCTCTACCTGCTGCATCTCGCCGTGTATGCGTTCCCGCTCTTCAATGAGAAGTTTTCTGTACTTCTCCACATCTATATTCCCCATGTAAAGCCCTCCTGCTGTCGAACGATTTGCACCAATAACGCAACTGCTCGCAGAAGTCGAGTTCACCCGAGAAGATACCCTCTAGTATACCTCGGTTACAACTTCCGCGCAACGGGCACATAGCGAAGGATATACAGCGTGCTCCCCAACCGTAGGAAGCACCAGCCAGCAGCGATCACATCGCTTGCCGGGCGCCTGCTCGACAATAATCTCGAGGCCGGGCGCACTCTCAGACAGCTCCAGCCTCACCTGCGATACGATGAATATGGCCGCGAGTTCATCCCGATATGCCGCCAGAAACTCGTATGTGGCGGGTGGCGCCTTCAGTATCACCAGCGCCTCCAGTGGCTTCGAAATCGCCCCTGCCGTCCGGGCTTCCTCCATACGACGATAGACCTGATCGCGTACGTCTAGAAGCTTTTCCCACTTATTACCCAATTCCTCGTCTACATAAGCCTGTTTTTCCTCAGGAAAATCCGACAACTCAACGCTTGCTGCCGACTTGATGCCTGGGATATACTCCCATACCTCATCTGCCGTAAAGCATAGAATAGGAGCCAGCACGCGAACCATCGAGGTGAGGATCTCGAGCATCGCAGTCTGAGCAGACCTTCGCTGAACGGACTTCGGGGCCGATGTATAAAGCCTGCCCTTAGAAACGTCGAGGTAGAATGCGCTGATATCGACCGACATGAAGTTCTGAACCGCATGGTAGACCCTGAAGAACTCGTAGGCATCATACCCGGCGGTCGCGTCACGAATTATCAGTTGAAGCCGGTGCAGAGCCCACCGATCGATCTCATACATATCGCTATATGGTACGGCATCCGATGATGGATCGAAATCGTACAGATTGGCAAGCAGGAAGCGGAAAGTGTTGCGAATTCGGCGGTAGGAATCGCTGATCCGTTTCAGAATTTCGCTGCCTATGCGAACGTCCTCAAAATAATTTACAGATGACACCCACAGTCGAAGCACATCAGCACCATAGCGGTTCACGATATCGATGGGCGAGATCACGTTCCCAAGCGACTTATGCATCGCCCGGCCGTGCTCGTCGAGCATCCAGCCGTTAGTCACGCACTGAGAAAACGGTGACTCTCCCATCGTCGAAACGCCTATGACGAGCGATCTGTTGAACCATCCTCTGTGCTGGTCAGACCCTTCAAGGTACAAATCTGCGGGATATTTAAGATCGATTCGGGTCTGGAGCACCGCCCGGCACGATGATCCTGAATCGAACCAGACGTCGAGGATATCCGTTTCCTTGGTGAACTTCGTGCCACCGCATGCCGGACACGCAAACTCAGGCGGTAAAATCTCAGACGGCTCCTTTGAAAACCATGCATCCGAACCTTCCGCAAGCACCAGATGGTAGACCGCATGAAAGGACTCGGCTGTCATAATCTCCGCACCGCAACTTGTACAGTAGAAGACCGGAATGCCCACACCCCACGCCCTCTGCCGCGACAGGCACCAATCCGGCGAGTTCGAAATCATGCTGGTTATGCGGTTGACACTCTCCGCAGGGAACCAGTCGACATCCCCGATGGCGTCGAGGATTTTGGCACGCAAACCTTCATGATCCATCTTCAGAAACCACTGGATTGTTGTGCGAAAGATGAGTGCGCCTTTGCACCGCCAGCAATGGGGATAGCTGTGATCGACACTCCCGCATGCGAGCAGGTTTCCACGGCGCTCGAGTTCGCCTACAACCGCCGTGTCGCCTTGATTAATGCTCATTCCCGCAAACGGACCGGCCTCTTCCGTGTACCGTCCGCCCGCATCCACGATGTTCAGTATCTGAAGCCCATACTTTCGACCGATGACAAAATCCTCACGCCCATGCCCCGGCGCAATGTGTACCATGCCTGTGCCCTCGGTAAGTGTGACGAAATCTGCGAGGATCACCGGTGAATCGCGATCGAAGATGGGATGTGCGAAGACTGTGCCCTCGAGTTCGCGGCCGGTCAGCGTGCGAACGATGGTAAAATCCTCTATACCGACGGCCTTCAGTACCTGATCGAGCAAATCGCGTGCAAGTATGTAGTAGTCACCGCCCGCCTCTACCACGACGTATGCGAAATCAGGGTTCACAGCGATCGCCACGTTAGCAGGGATAGTCCAGGGCGTGGTGGTCCAGATGATCGCATGGATCCTGTCTGTCGGAAGCCCGTCGAACAGACCTTTGACGTCGGATTTCAGCGGAAATCGAACGAAGATTGATGGAGAAGTGTGCGGTGCATACTCGACCTCCGACTCAGCGAGGGCGGTCTCACACGTCGGACACCATAGTATCGGGCGCAGGCCGCGATACACGTATCCTGCGAGAGCCAGTTCGGAGAAGACCTTGATGACGGAGGCCTCGTAATCCGTGGACATGGTGAGATAAGGGTCGGTCCAGTCACCGCGGACGCCCAGTCGCTTGAACTCGGCCCGCTGGATATCCACCCAGTTTGAGGCATACTCGCGGCACCTGCGTCTGAGCTCAAGGCGATCGGGAGTCTTGCCAGCCTTTCGGAACTCCTTCGCGACCTCGACCTCGATTGGCATGCCGTGATTGTCCCATCCGGGAATGAACGGGCTCTGGTATCCAGCCATCGTCTTGTATCTGACGATGAAGTCCTTGAGGATTTTATTCAGCGCATGCCCCATATGGATGTGGCCGTTAGCGTACGGAGGGCCATCGTGGAGAACGAATTCACCGTGCGGAGCGGGTTTCGCCAGCGACTTCAGGTAGCTATCGCGCGATTCCCATGCACTCAGGATCTCCGGCTCACGCTTTGGGAGTTCGGCGCGCATCGGAAAATCAGTATTCGGTAGATTCAGCGATTGGCCATCATTCATATGCTCAACCTGGAAATGAAGTCATGTAAGGCTTCTCCCCAGGGGCGCAAATTGTCCTTGCCCTGCAGTTCCAGCGAATAGTTCCTGAGTACGCTGTACTTCGGTCGGCGCGTCGGGCTCGGCCAATCCTCCGCCCGTATCGGCTTCACTTCAACATCGTCGATACCTGCAAGCGAAAGGATTTCCCTCGCGAATTCGTACCACGAGCAGGAACCGCCATTCGTCACGTGATATGTGCCATAGAGCGGGCTGTGCACAAGATCGCGAATCGTCGCCGCGAGGTCGACGGTGAACGTCGGCGTGCCGATTTGATCCGCGACGACGGTGAGCTCTTTGCGCGTTTTGGCGGCATTCAGGATGGTGTACGGAAAGTTTTTGCCATATTCGCCGTATAGCCATGCGGTGCGCGTGATGTAGTGCTTCGGACAGAGAGCCCTCACATGCTGCTCCCCAGCCAGCTTGGATGCGCCGTAGTGTCCGAGCGGGTTCGGCACATCGTACTCGGTGTACGGTGCAGCCTTCTCACCGTCAAAGACGAAATCGGTGCTCACGTAGACCATCGCGGCATCGCACAGTCGGCAGGCGGTTGCGATGTTCCAGGTACCGAGCGCATTCACTCTGTACGCCTGATCCGTATTGCGCTCGCAGCCGTCGACGTCGGTATATGCAGCGCCGTGGACTACCACATCCGGGCGGCTTTCGGTGATCGTCGATATCACCTGATCGGTATTCGTGATGTCGAGCACTGAGACATCGCCTACAACATCGGTCAGTATCAACTCGTTATCCGGGCCAAGTGCCTTCTGGAGATCGGTACCGAGCATTCCTGCGGCACCCGTTATCAATATTCGCAAATTTGTCCACCCCGCGCTATGTTTTATTTAATAACCGATGAATAGGTTTTGTCTGGCGACATTAGTGTTATGCCCAAAAGAACCAAATGTGGAACTTCTCTGCTGGATTTACGGCCTGATCCTGAGTTTCTTGGTAATCCCGTAATTCTGGCACATGTTTGCCAGTTCATGGTCGGCAGCCTCAAGGCTTTTCGTGACCTCGGGCTGTGACGCCTCGAGCACAGACTGGCTCATTTGAAGGTCGAACTGCGTCAGGCAGTAGTACGATTGAATCATCGAAGTCGAGCTCTTGGCAAGGGCATCCTCGTATGTTTTACCGACCCTGTCACAACCGGACGGCGGCTTTAGTGACTTGAAATATGCCGTAAGTTGGGCATATCTGTGGCCATAATCGATGTACCCGTCAGATAATGGTTTCTCCACTTCTGCCCTGACCCTGGCATCATCCCCACTCTGTGAGATATACGCGTTTTTGAGTGTCTCAGAGGCCTGCATAAGCTCGGTGCGCATCCATCGACGGTATCCATCGACTTTCTCGAGTTGAGCCAGGTATTCGGTAATTTGAGGAGTGACTTGAGGATTCTCTGTATCCTGCTGTGGGTCCTGACCGGAAACTGGAGTATCCGATGATGGCTGGCTTTGAGTTGGCGGTATGACAGGCGCTATCACAACCGGCGACGGCTTGGAGGCGGGTGACGTCTTCGCAGGCGAGACGCGTTCCATGCCGTGCAGTCTGAATCCTATGTACAATATTACGCCTATAGAAATGAGCACGGCCGTGAGCAATGGCCGCTCCCTAAGGTAAAGCGACAGGTCGAATTTCGGGGACGTGCAGGCAACGGGCGAGCCGCACATCAGGCAGTATCTGGATTCCGAAGGAATTTCACATCCGCATTTGTTGCAGTTCAGCTCTAGCACATCCTTCTGATTAAGCGATTCTATGATCTGCGAGCTACGACCAACGAGTTAATAAACAGTGGTTTGTAAATGCTGTCCACGGCCACACCCCCACGAGATATGGATGAGTGGATAAAATACCCGTTCCCCATATATACGCCCGTGTGGTCGATCTTACGGCCTTTACATGAAAAATAGAGACGGTCACCGGCCTGCAGTTCCTTGAAGCTTACCTGACTGCCGACCGAGGCTTGATCGCGGGCGACACGCGGAAGCTGTACACCGTGACTGGCAAAAATCGCTTTCACGAAGCCGGAGCAATCTATGCCGCTAAGCGAATATCCGCCCCACCTGTACCGTATTCCAAGGTATTTGAGGGCTGTATTCACGATCTTCGGGCCCAAGCCCGAACTCTGAGGAGTGGTTTTACCGACCGCCTGATAATCAAGCAGATTAACCTTGGATTTCTCGATCCATCCTGTGCTTGAGTCAGACATCAGAACGCCGTACCAATCGCCGTTCTGGCCAAGGATCGCAAGGTACGTGTCTTTTGGACATACGTACAGATTCCGTTTACTCGGTGATGGCCCCGGCTTTATCTCGGCCTTCGCGGCCACGATCACGCCCACCCGCCCTATAGTGGCCTCTTTAGCATGTGTCGATCCGGATTGCATGTGCGCCGTATATTGACGCTGTGACGACTTGCGTGTGGCGCCCAGCGTTTCGTGATTCAGCTGAAGCTGATGTTTGGCAGATGGCAGAGTGGTACCCTGCGATGGGTCCAGGCTGATCGTTAGCGATTGATCGGCCATCGCCGGCACCGAAAGCATCAGTGCCGCGAGGGTTATTAAACTTATTGTAGACTTATCCATAAACAAAATCTCCGAACGGCACAGCGCGTCCCGGCCGCATCAGAAAATAGACCTCAAACAGTTGATACGCACATATTATACAACCGCTTTGGCAAAAAACTCAAGCTGTATAAGAATACGTGTAAAATTGGGAAAGTTTGTGGATAGCGACAGTGTTCCAACAACCGTGCGAAAAATTCGCGGCAAAAACACGAAGCCGCCCTGCGCCGACTCAAAAATGTCCAACTATGATGCTTGTATAATCAAAACCATAGCTGTCCAAAATCCCCTCACCCCAACCCTCTCCCGAAATCGGGCGAGGGAGAAGTCTTATCATATATGAGTTCTCCCTTGATGCTTGCAGAGTCGAAATGCCCTGTTGGTACTCGGGATAAGCGGAACAAAAACGCGCTCGTCCAGAATTGCTTGGGGTGAGGGCTGAATCATCTAAAGATTCACCCATAAGAAAGCTTATAGTACCAAAAAAAAGGACCAAGGTGAGTTGGATCGCATGGAAAACCATGTGAACCTCTTCACCTCAGCCCTTTTCAACCCCTTATGGGGATAGTTTGCTAGAGTTATCGTTACCCAAACGCAAATATTAACGTTTGGAGAACTGGAATGCTCGTCGTGCTCTCTTGCGTCCGAACTTTTTACGTTCTTTTACTCTAGGATCTCTCGTTAAGAATCCTAGTCTGCGCAGTGATGGTCGCAATTCAGGATCAGCCTCCAGTAAGGCTTTCGAAATCCCATGTCGGACAGCCCCTGCCTGGCCCGAGATTCCACCACCAAGAACTACAGCGTTGACATCGAACTTTCCAGCTAGGTCAACGACCTCCATCGGCTGGCGAATGAGCATCTCCAGGGTTCTTCTCCCAAGGTACTCACCTGCTGCTCGCTTGTTGATAATGATCTCGCCCACACCGGGAGTTAGCCAGACTTTCGCCGTGGCGTTCTTCCTGTGGCCTGTAGCGTAGTATCTAACTTGCTGTGCCAATACGGTATCTCCTCCTAGATCTCTAAAGCTTCAGGTAACTGAGCTTCATGAGGATGCTCAGTGCCCTGGTATACTTTTAGTTTCTTCAGCATAGTCTCACCGAGTGTATTGTGAGGAAGCATGCCCTTCACTACTCTGTGAATCAATTTCTCCGGAGTCTTCTCGAGAACTTCCCCGTAGGTGATCTCTCTGATGCCACCCGGATACATCGTATGCCAGTAAATCTTCTCTGCTGCTTTGCTGTTGCCTTTGAGAACTACCTTCTCGGCGTTGATGATGATTACATGGTCGCCTGTATCAACATGCGGCGTGAAGATAGGCTTGTTCTTTCCGCGTAGTATTATAGCTACCTGCGATGCGAGCCGTCCCAACGACTTTCCTGTCGCATCAACAACGTACCACTTACGCGTTATCTCTTTCGGCTTCGCCGTGTATGTTCCCATCCAAATCGTCTCCTCTAGTATTCTACGCTTGTAAGATACAATCCCTGTGATGGAGCAACCTGACGTACTGCCTGTCTGTTACGAGCATCCAGTAATTCTGCTACCCCAGCCGGACTTCGCTTTCCCTGGCCAACTTCGACCAGCGTGCCGACCATGGCTCTCACCATTCCCCGGAGAAAGGCATTGCCCTTTACTACAAAGAAAACTGCATCCTTCTTTCGTCTAATCTGAATATTAAAGATTCGCCTGACTGTACTAGCTCCGGCGATATCGACTCTGCCAAACGAGGCAAAATCGCGACATCCTATCAATTCAGAAGACGCTTTCCGCATCGATTCAAGATCCAACGGCAGTATTATATGCCATGCGTATCTCGAAAGAAATACGGACCTATCAGGTCGGTTCAGCACTACGTATATATATGTTCTAGTTTTCGCAGAGTATCTGGGATGGAATCCCTCGGGGGGCACCTCAATACGCTTTACTCGAACATCGTTACTAAGTCGGCCGTTAACTGCCGGGAGGATTCTATCTACCGGGAACCCTTCCGGAGCCTGGAAGCTGACCACCTGCCCTGTGGCATGTACGCCTGCATCCGTACGGCCTGAACCGATTATCTTGACAGTGGACTCGCGGAATACTTTGCCTAGAGCCCACTCCAATTCTGTTTGAACAGTGCGTTGGGACGGTTGTTTCTGAAATCCGTAGAAGTCCGTTCCATCGTACTCTATGGTAGCCTTTATAATAGGCACGACGCCAGCCTTAGTCCGCAGACAGCTCCATTTTAACCATTGGAGCGGCATCTCCACGTCTTGCACCAATCTTGGTCATTCTTGTATAGCCACCGTTTTTGTTCGCAAACTTCGGAGCTATGTTGTCAAACAAGGATTTCACAAGATCCTCATCGTTCAACCAGCGGCGTGTAAGCCTGCGGGAATGAATGTCATTCGTCCTGGCCATGGTGATAACCTTCTCGGCAATGCTCCGAAGATCCTTGGCTCGGGTCTCGGTGGTCTCTATTGCGCCCTGGATTAAAAGGGCTCGCAGAAGGCCTTTCAGCAGAGCCATTCTCTGGTCGCTAGGTAGGCCGAATTTTCGCCCTGATACTCTATGTCGCATCTTTACTGTCCTTCCTGAGTCTTACTAAACATCGAGCCTTCAGGACTACTCGCCCACAATTATTGGCTCTTCGCTCTCCGAATCGGGAGCGATATCCATGTCTTCATCATCTTCCATGTCGGAAATAGAGATTGAACCCTCAGGACCCTTCTTCAAACCCAGGCCCAGTTGTGCCAATCGATCTTTCACTTCGTTAAGTGACTTCCGGCCGAAGTTGCGGATATTCATAAGGTCTTGCTCGGATATCTGCACCAGCTCACCAACTGTGAGCAGGTTCGCCTTCTTAAGGCAATTGTAAGTGCGAACCGAGAAGTCCAGTTCTTCAATTCTGGTTTCAGGGGCCTTGGGCTCCGCTTCTCCGCCGTATAACGACTCTTCTGCGAAATCCTCGGATCTGAATCCACGTGGGAAGTCTGCGAACAATCTGAGCAGGCGATCTATCATCATTGCGGATTCGCTGAGCGCCTCACTCGGCATCATTGTTCCGTTTGTCCAGACTTCCAGCACCAGTCTTTCATAATCGCTTCTGTGCCCTACCCTTGTAGGTTCGACTATGAAGTTTGACTTGATGACCGGTGTGAACGCTGCTCCGACAGGAATAATTCCTATCGTCGCACGGGCTTGGTCTCTTTGTCCCGGAAGCACGTAGCCCTTGCCCATATCAACAGTCATTTCAATTGACAGGCCAGCACTTTCATCACTAATAGTAGCAATGTGTACTTCAGGATTTACAACTTCAACTTCCGCTGGAGTTCGGATATCGGCGCCAGTCACCTCTCCGGCTCCCTTGACATCGATCCGGACGATGATGGGCTCGGTAAAGGCCACCGCGTCGGTGTATACTTTTACGTTTAGATCCTTCAGGTTGAGCAGGAGTTCTGTGGTGTCTTCTTTCACACCCGGGATAGTTGCAAACTCATGCTGAACGCCTTCGATTTTAACCGATGTTATAGCCGAACCGGTAATCGAAGATAGCATCACTCGTCTTAGCGCATTGCCAAGGGTAATACCGAATCCCCGATCCAGTGGCTCAATCGCGAATTTACCATATATTTCGTTTTGGACCAAAGTCTCAATATGCGGCACAATCTGTTCCATGTTTACGTCTCCAATCCAAGAAGCGAGAACTTTGTTCCACTTCCTGTAAGAAACTCCCTGCCAGCGTTCCGGCAGGAACTCCCTACCATTATCTGGAATAGAACTCAATAATCAGTGTTTCATCGACATCTGTATCGATCTGATCACGGGAGGGAGCACTGAGCACCCTGGCCTGCCTGCCCTCTGGATTTGATTCCAGCCATACAGGTACGCGTGAACCAGCGTTGCTCTCGATTGTCTGCACGATGGGTGACAGCCCTCTGCTGGATTCTTTAACGGAAATCACGTCACCGACTTTTACCAGGTAGGACGGAGTGTTTACCTTTCGTCCATTAACCAGGAAGTGCCCATGAACAACCAGCTCACGAGACTGTCCGCGTGATGCAGCGAATCCCATTCTGTAAACTACATTATCGAGTCTGAGTTCCAGCAGTTGCAGTAGGTTCTCACCGGTAACACCCTGTCTTCGCATAGCTTCATGAAGGTAAAGGCGGAACTGTTTCTCTCGTACTCCATATACTCTTCGTGCTTTCTGCTTTGCGCGCAGCTGTGTACCGTACGCTTTTACCTTAGCAGGTCTTCCACCAACGGCGGCTGGGCCATGCTGTCCAGGTGCGTAGCTTCTGCGGTCGAATGCGCATTTAGGGGTATAGCATCGCTGTCCCTTTAGAAAAAGCTTTGCACCCTCGCGACGGCACATTCTGCATACTGCTGTTTCTGCAGTGTTCGCCATAATCTCTTTTTCTCCTAAACTCTTCTTTTCTTCGGAGGACGGCATCCATTATGTGGGATAGGCGTCACGTCCTTGATTAGGCTCACGTCGATGCCAACAGCCTGCAATGATCGTATGGCTGTCTCTCGACCAGAACCTGGACCTTTAACGAACACGTCTACACGTCTGAGGCCATGTTCCATAGCCTTGCGAGCAGCGGCTTCAGCGGCCATCTGCGCTGCAAACGGTGTTCCCTTTTTGGTTCCCTTAAAGCCTACAGTACCGGCGCTGGCCCACGATATTATCTCACCCTTTACATCTGAAATAGATACAATGGTGTTGTTAAAAGTGGACTGGATATGCACGATACCCATGGCTATATTCTTTTTCTCTTTCGGCTTAGCCCTGCCAGAAGTTGTCTTTTTAGCCAACCTGGGTTACCTCCTACTTCTTCCTCTTCGCACCTACAGTACGCTTTGGACCTTTTCGTGTGCGAGCATTGGTACTAGTCCTTTGCCCGTGCACAGGTAGCCCGCGACGGTGCCTGAGTCCTCTATACGAGCCGATCTCAATCAGTCGTCGGATATTCATAGATATCTGGCGCCTGAGATCACCCTCGACTCTGTATTCGCGCTCGATAACTTCACGCAGCTTACTGATTTCGCTGTCCGTAAGGTCACGAGTCCTTGTAGCAGCATCGATTCCTGTTTCTTCAAGGATCTTGTTACTGCTGGTAGGGCCTATTCCAAAGATGTACGTAAGCCCAATATCAATTCTTTTATCTCGTGGCAGATCCACGCCTGCTATTCTTGCCAAGTATACACCCCCGCTTAGCCTTGCCTCTGCTTATGCTTTGGATTCTTACAAATAACCCGAACAACGCCTTCGCGCCGGATTACTTTACACTTATCACACATTTTTTTTACTGATGCTCTTACTTTCAACATCTGCCTCCTTGTCGCCGCCGAAGGTAACTCTATGATATCTAAATTCTAATCAATTAAACGGCAGTAAGCACGAAAAGTAATTATACCTCAAATTCGCGACTTTATCAACCCCATTTCAGGATTTACTTGTTAAATCCTGAACGGAAGCGTCTCCCCTGGCCTAAATGTTAATATTTGCGGTCCATCCTTGGTGATCGCAACGGTATGTTCGAAGTGCGCAGAGAGTGTTCCGTCTCTCGTAACAATAGTCCATCCGTCTGATAACGATTCCACTTGATATCCGCCAATATTGACCATGGGCTCAATCGCCAACGTCATGCCCTCTTCTAATCGAGGGCCTTTCCCCGCTCTTCCGTAGTTCGGCACCTGCGGATCTTCATGCATGTTTCGGCCGATCCCATGACCGACCAGATCACGTACTACCGAATAGCCTTGCTTCTCCACAAATTGCTGGATTGCATGACCTATATCGCCGAGCCTGTTGCCTATCTTCGCCTCGCGGATTCCTACGAATAGCGACTCCCTGGTGACCTTCAGCAGATCAGTTACCTGCGGAGACACCTTACCTACCGGTATGGTAATCGCAGAGTCACCGTGGTACCCATCAAGGATTGCTCCCAGATCGATGCCCACTATATCGCCTTCATTTAGAACCCTCGGACCGGGAATACCGTGTACTACCTGCTCATTTACTGCAGCGCAGAGTACAGCCGGGTATCCGTTGTATCCCTTGAACGACGGGATTGCCCCGTGCTTGGCGATTATATCGCCAGCGAGTAGATCCAGATCGAACGTTGTGGTTTTCCCCGGAACAATGCTCGCGGCGACCTCAACGAGAGCAGCCGCCACTACTTGGCCAGCTGCCCGCATTTTTTCAATTTCACTCTTGGTTTTCAATACTATCATCTTGGAAATCCTTCGATACCGAGCTTTTCGTCCGGTACCTAGTCTTTTATAGTCCCAAGAGATTCAGTGACTTTCGAGAAGACGTCTTCTACACTTCCCATGGCAGGAACTGGTTTCAAAATCCCCTCTTTGGTGTAGTAAGCAATCAACGGTTCTGTCTGATCCTTATACACCTGCAGTCTACGCAGGATGGCTTCGGGCTGATCGTCGCTGCGAGTGATCAACTCACCGCCGCATGACTCACATTCCGATGGCCCGCCTGAAACATAGATGCTGCCACACTTGGAACATACTTTCCTGCTGCTCAGTCTGCGCACAACCTCTGTCTCGTCGACTTCGAGGCTGATTACCGCATCGAGCTCTCTACCCAGCTCCTTAAGCACCGTGTCCAGCGCCTCAGCCTGTGCGACTGTCCTTGGGAAGCCGTCAAGCAGGAAGCCCTTTTCACAATCCGGAAGCTGAAGTCTCTCTGCAACCAGACCGATTACTACTTCATCAGGAACCAGCTCACCCTTTGACATATATGACTCGGCCAGTTTGCCAAGCTCTGTGCCCTGTTTAACCGAGGCACGCAATATATCGCCGGTTGAGATATGAGGAATCTCGTATTTCTTTACAATCAAGGCCGCCTGGGTGCCTTTACCGGCGCCGGGAGGTCCTAGCAATACTAGTTTCATAATCTACTTGATAAACCCTTCGTAATGTCTCATCAGCAAGTGTGCCTCAATGGCCTGCATTGTCTCCAGCGCCACACCAACGACGATGAGCAGTGATGTACCACCCACCAGCGCAAAAGTGTGTATTTTGGTGATTGACGGCACCCAGTACTGCAGTAGTGCAATCAGCGCAAGGAATACTGCACCTGCGAGGGTAATCCTGGACATAACCCTGTCAAGATACTCAAGCGTCGGCTTTCCTGGTCTGATGCCGGGAATGTAGCTTCCGTACTTCTTCAGGTTATCCACAACCTCGGGTATGTTGAACGTGACCGCGGTGTAGAAATAGGTGAATAGCACGATCAACGCTGCGTAGATAATTCCAGCCCATGCATTGTTACCAGGCTGAAGCCAGGTAGCGGCATGACCGATCCATGTGTCCTTACCAAGGAACTGAGTAATAGTCGCAGGGAACAACTGTATCGACAGAGCGAAGATGATCGGTATAACACCGGCCGAGTTCACCCTGAGCGGCAGGAATGACGAAGAGCCGCCATACACCTTGTTACCCACTACACGTTTTACATGCTGGATCGGGATCTTCCTCTGGGCCTGCTGAATCGCGATAACTCCAACAACCGTAGCTACGAAGATTACAGCGAACAGTACCAGATTCGGTATCGGGATGGAACCGGCTTTAACCAGTGTCCATGTATTTTTCATCTGAAGCGGTATGCTTGCAACGATTCCAGCGAAGATCACCATGGATACGCCATTTCCGATTCCACGATCAGTGATCTGCTCGCCAACCCACATCAGGAATGCGGTACCGGCAGCCAGAGTCACCACGATCTCGATGAACGTCCATGTGGTCGCATGCAGGATGCCCATACTCATGAACATTTTGTTCATGCCAATCGCCTGGAATGCGGCAAGGATAACGGTCAGATACCTCGTATACTGCGATATCTTCTTTCGTCCATGCTCGCCCTCTTTGGACAGAGCCTCGAGGTTCGGAACGGCGATGGTCAGCAACTGCATGATGATCGACGCGTTAATATACGGCGCGATACCCATTGCAAAGATGGTGTACTTCTTCAGCGCACCACCGGAGAAAACATCCAGCAGGCCAAGGACGCCGCCCTGGTTGAAGAGGTTTTCCATTGCTGCTTTATCAACACCCGGCACCGGTATGTGCAGGCCTACAACGTAGACCGCAAACATACCGAATACGAACAGAATCCGCTTCCGCAAATCAGGAAGCTTAAAAGCCGCCATAATTGAGGTTAACAAGGTTATATCACCTCCACGGTGCCGCCTTTGGCTTTGATTTTCTCCTCGGCGGTTTTGCTAAAGTAATGTGCACGCACCGTGATTGCTTTGTCTATCTCGCCACGACCAAGAACTCTTAGCCCTGAGCCCAGGTTATTGATCAAGCCCTTCTCCTTAAGGAGTTCAGGAGTGATCGTATCCTCTGCCAGGTTCCCTATCGTATCAAGGTTGACAATCGCATACTCTTTCTTGAAGATATTTGTGAATCCGCGTTTGTGCGGGAGTCTGCGATGCAGCGGTGTCTGCCCACCCTCAAATCCTGGAGGGGTGCTGCCACGTGCCTTGTCTCCCTTGTGACCGCGGGTCGATGTCTTACCATGTCCTGAACCGATTCCTCGCCCTACCCGCTTCGGAGCGTGGGTAGAACCATCGGCTGGTCGGAGATCATTCAGTCTCACTTTGCTTGGCCTCCTGGCACTTCCGTATCTACCTGCTCTACTTGAACCAGATGAGTGACTTTTCTGATCATGCCACGGATCTGATCATTGTCAGGCTGAATAGATGATGAATTCAACTTGCGCAGACCTAGAGCCCTAACGGTATCTTTCTGTCGCTGGTTGTATCCTATAGCACTCTTTGTGTATGTAATCTTAAGCACTTGCTCCGCCCTCCAGTGTAGCCACAGCTTCCTCTTCTTCGACAATTGCGGCTTCAGCGGCGGTGGCAGTTGCTGCCATCACGGCAAGCACTCCCTTAGGCAGGAGATCTTCAACCCTCTTGCCTCTAAGCTTTGCGACCACTTCTGCTCGCTTCAGCTGCTTAAGACAGTCTATTGTGGCACGAGCCGTATTGATGGCATTCGGTGCGCCGAGCGATTTTGCAAGGACATCCTTGACGCCTGCAACTTCCAGGATCGCTCTGGCAGACCCGCCAGCAACAACTCCAGCACCAGGTGCAGCCGGTCGGAGCATCACTCTGGATGCGCCCGCTTCGCCTATTGCAGCATGCGGAACCGTCGTACCAATCATCGGTACTTCGATGATACTCTTCTTGGCATCTTCGACACCTTTGCGAATTGCATCCGGTACCGCTCGAGCTTTTCCAAGCCCGATGCCTACATGGCCTTCGCCATCGCCAACGACGACTAAGCAGTTCCAGCTCATCGTACGGCCGCCCTTATGGGTCTTCTGAACCTTGTTAGTCTTGATAACGCGCTCTTCAAGGTTCAACGTGTCAGCATTAATTCTCGGCATATAATCCTCCTAGAACTCCAAGCCGTTTTCTCTGGCAGCATCAGCGAGGGCTTTAATTCGCCCATGGTATTTGTATCCGCCGCGGTCAAAGACCACGGACTTGATGCCCTGTTCCTGGGCACGCTTTGCTACCAGCTCGCCGACCGCCTTAGCTGCGTCAACGTTGCCTCCGCTCTTGAGGTTCCCGCTTACTGTTTTATCTATAGTGGACGCTGATACCAGCGTTTTGCCGTTTCCGTCATCGATGACCTGTGCGTAAATGTTGTTCACGCTTCGGTATACGCTTAGCCGGGGTCGGTCAGCCACGCCAGTTACTTTCTTACGGACTCGACTGTGTCTTGCCCGTCGGAGTAGTTCTCTTTCTAACATAGTGTCCTATCCCCCTGCTACTTTCCGCCAGCCTTGCCGCTCTTACCTGCCTTGCGGCGAACGACTTCGTCTGAATATCTAATGCCCTTGCCCTTGTAAGGCTCGGGTTTGCGGACTGCTCTTACCTCTGCTGCCTGCTGACCAACCTGTTGTTTGTCTATGCCGCGAACAAAGATAAGGGGTATCCTAGTATTTGCTTCCTGACCTACTTCAAATGCGATCCCTGGTCTGGGCGTAATATCCACTGGATGGGAATAGCCGACCTGCAAATTCAGAACTGAACCGTTCATCTGGGCGCGGTAACCTACGCCGTGAATCTGCAATTGCTTCTCGTACCCCTTTGTAACTCCATCCACCATATTGGAGATGAGTGTTCGGGTGAGACCGTGAAGCGATCTGTGAAGACCTTCATCTGAAGGTCTTGCAACCGTTATAGTGCTATCCTCCACTGTTACGATCATATCCGGATGGATATCTCTTGTCAGCGTCCCTTTAGGCCCCTTTACAGTAATGACGCCATTTACGATGTTAACATCAACGCCATTTGGAACCGGGATCGGCATCTTGCCTATCCTAGACATTCTTCAAATCCTCCTACCAAACGTAGCACAGAATCTCGCCGCCGACCCCAAGTCGTCTGGCGTCTCGATCGGTCACCACGCCTCTTGAGGTACTTAATATGGCTATGCCCAATCCACCCAGGACTCTAGGGACATCTCCACGTCTCGTGTACACACGCAGCCCCGGCTTGCTCACACGCTTCAGATTGGAAATAACCTTCTCTTTGCGCGGACCATACTTCAAGTTTACCTTGATGCGATTCTGTACCGGGTCCTTAACAATTTCATAACTCTTGATGAAGCCTTCTGACTGCAGAAGCCTGACTATTTCTACTTTCAAGCGCGATGCGCTTATCTCTAGATTATCATGCCCTGCAGAGTTTGCGTTGCGAATCCTTGTCAAAAGGTCTGCAACTGGATCTGTAACCGACATCTAATTCCTCCGTTAGCCTGTAACGGGTTCGCCGCTCAGGCAGGATTTGGGTGGTTTCCTACGTTACTCGCGCAGGACCTACCAACTGGACTTGGTCACGCCGGGGACTTGCCCCTCATGCGCCAATTCCCTGAAACAAATCCGGCATAGACTAAACTTCCGGATGTAGCCGTGCGGTCTACCACAAAGTGAACATCGATTATAACCGCGCACTTTGTACTTTGGTGTCCGCTTAGCTTTCTCGATAAGTGCTTGCTTGGCCAACTGGTGCCTCCTGGCTAGTTACTCTTCTTTCTTGTCTTTCTTAGCCTGTTCGATAACCTGCTGGGCGGTATGTGCAGGCACTTGCTCATAATGCGAAATGTTTGCACTGAAACTTCCTCGTCCTCTGGCTATTGAACGTAAATCTATGGCATATCTCAGCATCTCGCTCTGTGGAACGATGGCTTTGATACGCTCTTTTCCATCTTCTATGGGTTCCATTCCTAGTATTCGGCCTCTTTTACCATTCAGATCACCGATTACATCGCCCATATACCCTTCCGGAACTGTTACCTCGACGTCCATGACCGGTTCCAAAAGAATCGGGCAGGCCTTCTCGGATGCGTTCTGGAAAGCCATTATTCCTGCCATCTTGAACGCCATTTCCGATGAATCTACAGGATGGAAAGAACCATCATACACCTTTGCGCGAATATCTACAACAGGGTACCCTGCTAGTATGCCCCTATCCATAGCTTCGCGTATGCCTTTTTCCACCGCTGGAATGTATTGTCGAGGGATCGATCCCCCAACTACCTTGTCGACGAACTCGAAGCCATCGCTACGATTTGTCGGTTCCAGCTCTACCCAGGCATCTCCATACTGCCCACGTCCGCCGCTCTGCTTTTTATGCTTGCCCTGAGCTTTTGCCGCGCACGTGATTGTCTCTCTATACGGTATCCGTGGAGTGCCTACATCCACGCTTACCCCGAACTTTCGCTTCAGGCGATCTACTATTATGTCGAGGTGCGCCTCTCCCAGTCCGGAAATCAATGTCTGACCGGTAGCCGGATCACGATGATGCTTGAACGTCGGATCCTCATCGGACAGTTTCGCTAACGCCGGACCAAGTTTGTCTTCGTCGACTTTTGTCTTCGCCTGAATAGCTACAGAATATACAGGTGCAGGAAATGCCACCTCAGGGTACCGTATCGGTTTCGACTTGTCGCACAGCGTGTCACCAGTGATGGTTTCAGCTAACTTCGCGACTGCCGCAACGTCTCCGGCATGAACCTCGGATGTTGCCATCTGAGTCTTGCCTCTGACGATGTATATCTGTCCAATCCTCTCCTCTACATTTCGGGTAGAGTTAAAGATATGCGAATCAGACTTCAAAACGCCGGAGTAGACTCTGAAGTACGTCAACTTTCCGACGTAAGGGTCTGCCAGAGTTTTGAATACCATTGCAGAGAATGGTTCATTATCGGCAGGTTGCCTGGTCACTTCAGCGCCCGTTTGCGGATTGACTCCATTGATGCCATCTATTTCGGCAGGATAAGGAAACAATGCTTCCATCTCATCAAGGAAATCAGTTACTCCGATGTCTTTAAGGGCAGAACCGCAGTAAATCGGGAACAGCTTGCCAGATCGTACACCCTTCTCCAGGCCGCGAACCACCTCTTCATCCGTAAGGCTTTCACCGTCCAGATACTTGGAAATAAGTTCGTCTTCGTTCTCTGCAGCGGCCTCTACCAGGGCATCCCTGTACTTAGCAGCGATATCCGCCATATCGGCTGGAATCTCACCCTCAGTTGCTGTTCTACCGGTTCCCGTTACCGCCCGCATCTTCACCAGGTCAATAACACCTTCGAAAGTGTCTTGAGCCCCGATCGGAAGTTGGACGGGTACTGCTCTTGCACTAAACCGCAGTTTAAGAGCATCCGCCAGGCTGTAGAAGTCCGCATTTTCGCGATCCATCTTGTTAACATAGAACGCTCGCGGTACTTCATTTTCCTGGGCGAAGGCCCAAGCGGTCTCGGTGCCTACTTCTATCCCAGAGACCGCGCACACCACAATGAGCGCGCCCTCCACAACTCTCAAGGTACTTTTGACATCGCCGATGAAATCTGCATATCCCGGCGTGTCGATCAGATTGATTTTGACACCTTTCCACTCACATGGAGTCGGTGTCGCGTTGATACTAATTTTCCGTTTTATCTCGTCCGGATCATAATCAGAGGCCGTAGTGCCCTCGTCCACCTTGCCCAATCTATCAATGCCGCCACTTACGAATAATAATGCTTCCGCAAGTGAAGTCTTGCCACATCCACCATGACCAACCAGTGCAACATTACGAATAGAATCTGCCGCGTACGATTTCACGTATCCGACCCTCCTATGCTAACGTTCTTTGAATGGCATCCCCAAAAGCTTCAGTAGTGCTTTAGCTTCCTCGTCCGATCCAGCGGTCGTTGCAATAACTATGTCCATACCTCTGATTTTATCGATTTTATCGTAATCAATTTCCGGAAAAACCAACTGCTCTTTGAGGCCCATGGCATAATTGCCGCGGCCGTCAAAAGATGTTGGCGATACACCGCTAAAGTCTCGGACTCTTGGCAGTGTAAGGTTGAACAGCTTGTCCACGAATTCGTACATACGGTCCGAGCGAAGTGTAACCTTCGCACCGATGCGCATACCTGCACGAATCTTGAAGTTTGCTATAGATTTCTTTGCCCTTGTAATTATAGGCTTTTGACCTGCAATCTGGGTCATATCCCTGACTGCACTATCTAGCTGCTTAGGCTCTTGTACCGCCGCTCCGACGCCCATATTAATTACAACTTTGTCTAATCGTGGTACCTGCATGATGCTGCTGTAATTGAACTGCTTCATCATTGCAGGGACAACTTCTTTAAGATATTTATCTTTCAAACGCGCCATTGCAAGCTCTCCTACGAAACGTCTATCAGTTCGTCGCACTTCTTACACGTACGAACCATACGGCCGGCTTCACCCGGCACGTGGCCTACGCGACTAGGTTTGCCACATCTTGGGCAGACCAGCGCCACTTTTGAAACATCAAGTGGTGCAGGTTTCTGAATGCGCCCAGTCTGCGTGTTCGGCGTAGCTTTACCTGTCTGCCTCGGTCGTTGGTGCTTGGTAACAATGTTAACACCATCTACTATGACGGCATGATCTTTCGGCAGCGTAAAGATTACTTTACCGGATCTGCCTTTATCTTTTCCCGCCATGACCATTACCTGGTCGCCTTTTTTTATCTTTAATCCCATGTCTATCTCCTCCGCTGTGTCTGCCAAGAGGTCCGCCAAGCGAACCGTAAACGACTGTTTTTAGAGTACCTCAGGCGCCAGCGAGACGATTTTCATAAAGTTCTTATCCCGAAGTTCACGAGCTACAGGGCCAAATATTCTGGTCCCTCTAGGCTCTCCCGCATTGTTGATAACAACAGCTGCGTTATCATCGAAGCGGAGGTATGATCCGTCCGGGCGTCTTATCGACTTCTTTGTTCGCACAACCACAGCCTTGACGACGTCGCCTTTCTTGACGGTCGCGCCAGGGGTGGCCGATTTTACCGCACCGACAATGGTATCGCCTACATCTGCGGTCTTGCCATTGGAACCCTTGAGAACTCTGATGCAGAGTATCTCACGTGCTCCAGAATTGTCGGCCGATTTTAAGCGTGAATACGGCTGTATCATCCTAACTAACCTCTTCCGTTATTTTGCTTTTTCGACCACACGACATATTCGCCATCGCTTCTCGCGGCTGATTGGTCTGCATTCCATGATCTCAACGAGGTCACCCATTGCAGCCATGGTGGTTTCGTCATGCGCTTTGAACTTTTTGGTTCTTCGCATGATTTTACCATAGAGGGGATGGCGCACTCTCGATTCAACGGCTACGACGACAGTTTTGTCCATCTTGTCGCTGACGACGCGGCCTTGCCTTGTCTTGCGGTTTGATCTCACTTCTTCCATCGCCTATTGCTTCCCTTTCGCAGATTCGAGTTCGTGTGTTCTTATAGCACCGAGAATTCGAGCTATGTTCTTACGAACCTGCTTAATTCTCTTGGGATTCTCTAGCTGTTTCATGGCCGAGTCTTTCCGGCTCATGAATAAGTTCTTGCGCTCGTCCTGAAGCATTCGATCCAGGTCGGCAGGGGAACTCTGGCGAAGATTCTCTTTAAACTGTGCCAGTCTCATGTGATTCCCCCCAATCTTTTCTAGTAACGAACTTGGTCTCTATCGGAAGCTTATGAGCAGCAAGCCTCATTGCTTCCTTTGCCAGCTCTTCGCTAACACCGGTCATCTCAAAAAGGATTCGGCCTGGTTTTACAACCGATACCCAGAACTCTGGTGCGCCTTTGCCGCTACCCATACGGGTTTCTGCCGGCTTCTTCGACACTGATTTATCTGGGAAGACTCGGATCCAGATCTGGCCACCTCTTTTGATGTGCCTTGTCATTGCAATTCTAGCAGCCTCTATCTGGTTGCTAGTAAGCCAGCACTGCTCCATGGCCTGGAGACCATACTCGCCAAAGTTCAAAGTAGCTCCGCCTTTTGTCTTGCCTCGGCGATGGCCACGATGCATTTTTCGATATTTAACTCTTTTTGGCATTAACATGGCAATTACTCTCCCTCACCCCGGCGTGGCCTGTTAGGGCCCCTGCCTGGGCCGCGTCCGCCACCACCGCCGCCACGACGATCTGGCCTCCGCTCGCCTCTCTGAGGTCTCGGTCCCTGCTCCACTTTTTCTACGAGATCTTCACGTCGCTGTCCCGGAAGGACGTCGCCACGATAGATCCAGACTTTGACGCCTATGTTGCCATAGGTGGTCGCTGCCTCTGCAAATCCGTAATCGATATCTGCACGCAGTGTATGAAGCGGAATCTTGCCCTGCTTGGAAGTCTCGGTTCTCGCCATCTCCGCGCCGTTCAATCGTCCGGACACGGTGACCTTGATTCCCTTGGCGCCTGATCTCATGGTACGCATAATTGCCTGGCGTAGAGCTCTCTTGTATGCAACTCTCTTTTCGAGCTGCTGAGCGATGCTTTCTGCCACCAATTGACCATTGAGTTCAGGACGTCGAACTTCCTGTACATTAACAAGAACCTGCTTGCCCGTCAAATGTTCCAGGGTTGCACGGAGATCGTCTGCACCTTTGCCGCCACGACCTATAATGATACCGGGTCGCGCGGTGTGCAGAGTCAGCTTTATGCGATTTGCAGCACGTTCTATCTCTATGCTGGCGATCGCAGCTGCGTTCAGTTTCTTCTTAATGAAGCGGCGCATCCTGACATCTTCTACCAGGGCGGCGGCATAGCCTTTATCCATGTACCATTTGCTATCCCAACCGCGGATTACACCTATTCTAAAACCTACAGGATGAATTTTCTGACCCAATTGTTCACCCTCTCTCCTTATTCATTAGTCTGCTCCGGGGTTGATTCCGAGCTGACTGCTGTCTTCGACTTTGCTGTGCTCTTCCTTACGGCTGATGCCTTAGGTGCACTCTCTGTCGTAACTTTCTTGCGCCGAGCTGGGCTTTTGGCCTTCGCTTTTACAAGAACCTTTTTGAGCGACTCATCCTCCGACACGGAAACCGTTATATGGCTGGTTCTGTGCAGAATTCTAAATGCACGCCCCATTGATCTCGGGTGAATACGCTTGAGCGTTGGACCTACGTCTACAAACGCTGTACTTATGCGTAGGATATCTCGGTCCATTGCAAAATTGTGCTCTGCATTTGCTGCAGCAGACTCCACAATCTGCTCAATATAACGGGCTGCCTCATTCGGTACGAACTTGAGCAATCCGAGCGCCTCTTTGACGCTCTTGCCACGCACTTCGTCGAGGACGTATCTCGCTTTTCTCGGCGTTACCCGGAGGTAACGGCCGATCGCTTTCGCCTCCATGCAAACCTCCAAACTCCTGCTGATCTCAAACGTGGAACCGTATTATCGTCCCACGTGGCATATCACTTGATAGCTTATTTCAGTGACGTTGACCTTGCGGTATGGCCACTGTGTCCCTTGAACAATCTGGTCACCGCAAACTCGCCGAGTTTGTGACCAACCATGTTCTCGGTGATAAAGACCGGAATATGCTTCCGACCGTCATGGACAGCTAGCGTATGGCCAATCATCTCAGGAAAGATTGTTGATCGACGAGACCAGGTCTTTATGATCCGCTTCTCGCCTTTTGCATTCATATCCTCGATTTTTTGCAGCAGCTTTGGCTCTGCATACGGCCCTTTTTTCAACGACCTTGCCACCTAGCAGCCTCCTTACTTTCGTCTCTTCATTATGAATTTGTCACTTGGCTTACGACCTCTTGTCTTATATCCAAGAGCCGGCTTACCCCACGGTGTCATAGGACTCTTTCGTCCAACCGGGGACTTACCTTCACCACCACCATGTGGGTGATCATTCGGGTTCATGACAACTCCACGAACTGTCGGCCGGATGCCGAGGTGTCGTTTTCGTCCCGCTTTTCCAAGCGAGATGTTCTCATGCTCGATGTTACCTACCTGGCCAATAGTGGCTCTACAGGTAATAAGTATGCGTCGCATTTCGCCTGAAGGAAGTCTTAGGATAGCGTATGATCCTTCTTTTCCAAGCAACTGTGCATACATTCCGGCGCTGCGCGCCATCTGTCCGCCTCTACCAGGAGCCATTTCTACGTTGTGAATAATAGTACCTACTGGTATATTCTTCAGCGGTAGCACATTTCCTGGCTTGATATCTGCAGTCTCGCTCGATATAACGGTGTCGCCTACGTTCAAGCCTATCGGAGCGAGCATGTATCTCTTCTCTCCGTCGACATAGTGCAGTAGAGCGATGCGGGCTGACCGGTTCGGATCATACTCTATGGTAGCAACCTTAGCCGGAATCTCCAGCTTGTTGCGTTTAAAGTCGACCTCTCTGTAAAGTCGCTTGTGCCCGCCGCCTCTATGGCGACAGGTTATACGCCCTTGAGCGTTGCGACCGCCTGTTTTCTTAATAGGCTTAGTTAGCGACTTTTCCGGTTCGCTTGCCGTTAGCTCGTCGAAGGCTGCAACCGTTGCGAATCGTCTACCCGGCGATGTGGGTTTGAACTTTTTAACTGGCATCGGTTGTGTCACATCCCTTCGAATATTTCGATTTTATCGCCAGATCTCAGGGTTACGATGGCTTTCTTCCAATCCGCAGATTTTCCCTCCGGATGTTTTCCAACCCTCTTCTTTTTCCCTTTGACCGTCATTGTGTTAACGCTCTCGACCTTTACGTTAAACACCTGCTCGATCGCTCTCGCGATCTCTATCTTATTAGCAGTCTTATCTACACGGAACGAGTACTTGCCGTTCTCTGTTCCGAGCATACTCTTTTCTGTAATCAGAGGCTGCACAATGATTTCGTATGAACTTCTCATTTACTCAGTGCCTCCTCTATCTTCGCTACTGCATCTTTTGTGATTACCACTGAATCTGCGTTCAACAGATCGTATGTAGATACAGACGGTGCGATTCTGAGTGTGATCCACGGCACGTTTCGCGCCGACTTCACTATGTTCTCATCTGACTGGGCGACTACAATCATGGTTTTGCCCTGAATGCCCATCTTGCCTAATGTCTCAATCAGCTTCTTAGTGCCGATTACATCAAGCTTCAAGTCATCAAGAACCTTGATCTGCGAGTCTGCTACTTTTACAGACCATGCTGATCTGATTGCCAGTCGTCGCATTTTCTTAGGGAGTTCAATATCGTAATCTCTCGGGTGCGGGCCGAATACGATTCCTCCACCGGGCCAATGGGGTGCTCGAATGCTACCCTGTCGAGCGCGTCCTGTACCCTTTTGGCGAAAAGGCTTTCTGCCTCCGCCTCTAACTTCGCTTCGGGTCAGCGTGTCGGCGGTTCCCTGGCGCATATTAGCCAGCTGAGCCACCACAGCGCTGTGCATCAGCGAAACATGTGGTTCGATCTCAAAAACGTTCGGAGACAAACTAATCTTGCCTACCTCTGCACCCTCCGAGTTCACCAGAGCTACCTCGGGCATGTCTCTCCTCCATATCTCTTAAGCAGGCCCAGAGCTCCCAAGTTACTTCTGGAAACGCGGGCCACAATGAACCTAGTCTTATCGACTAGTCCATCTTTGTTACTTCAACCAAACCGCCATTGGCACCAGGGATAGCACCTTTAATTAGCAGCAGATTCTTTTCAGCATCAATTCGAACAACCTTCAAGCCTCTGGTGGTAACTGTGTCCCCACCCATGCGGCCAGGTCTCTTTACACCTTTGAATGTTCGGGCGGCATCCGTTGCGCCACCGGATTGTGGCTTGCGATGAACCATGCAACCATGGCTCGCCTCACCACCGTGGAAATGCCATCGCTTCATGGCGCCAGCAAAACCTTTACCTTTTGATGTACCTGTTACGCTCACTTTATCGCCAGGCGTGAAGAGATCTACTATAATCTCCTGCCCAACCTGCAAGTCGGTAGTGTCATCCAAACGGAACTCATGTAAGTACCGCTTCGGGGCCACTCCTGCCTTAGCATATTGTCCGGCTAAAGGCTTGTTCACGCGCTTCGGGCTAACTTGTCCGAAACCGACCTGAACTGCACTATAGCCATCCTTCTCAACAGAGCGTATCTGGGTAACAACGACGGGACCTGCCTCAACAACGGTAACCGGCACTATGGTACCGTCTTCGGCAAAGATCTGCGTCATCCCAACCTTTCGCCCCAAGATAGACTTCACCATTTAAAACGCTCCTCTACTAGACCCTAGGCCGTGAATAGGCCGAGGTGACTTCTTGTTATTACAGCCAAACCTCGGCCAAACACACAGCTTTCTACAGCTTGATTTCGATATCTACGCCGCTCGGCAAGTCTAGTCGCATCAATGCGTCGATTGTCTTAGGCCCTGGCTCGAGGATATCGATAAGCCTCTTGTGCGTACGCATCTCAAAATGCTCCATTGACTCTTTGTCGATATTAGGACCTTTATTCACACAGAATATGTCCTTCTCGGTAGGGAGCAGGACCGGACCCGAAATCCGTGCGCCTGTTCTGCGAGCGGTCTCGACGATCCGCTCTACGGATTGATCCAGAACCCTATGATCAAAGGCCTTGAGCCGAATCCTGACTTTTTCTCTACGCATTAACTAAACTCCTCCGGCTATTACTCAATGATGGTAGCGACAACGCCAGCGCCGACTGTGCGGCCGCCCTCGCGGATTGCAAATCGGAGACCTTCCTCCATTGCAATCGGCTGGATCAGCGTTCCCGTGATTGATACGTTATCTCCAGGCATTACCATCTCTACACCCTCTGGCAGATCGATGGATCCTGTTACGTCAGTTGTTCTAAAGTAGAACTGCGGTCGATAACCATGGAAGAACGGGGTGTGTCGTCCACCTTCTTCTTTGGAGAGGATATATACCTCTGCCGTGAACTTGGTGTGCGGCTTGATGCTTCCCGGCTTCGCGATTACCTGTCCGCGCTCTATATCCTTGCGCTCTACGCCTCTCAGCAGAAGTCCTACGTTGTCTCCTGCCTGACCTGAGTCCAGAATCTTTCGGAACATCTCGACGCCGGTTACGACTGACTTTCTTGTCGCATCCTTGATTCCGATGATCTCGATCTCTTCTCCGGTCTTTACCTGGCCGCGCTCTACTCTACCTGTTGCGACTGTTCCTCGTCCGGTGATCGTGAATACGTCTTCTACTGGCATAAGGAACGGTTTGTCGATGTCTCTCTGAGGTTCAGGGATGTAAGAATCGAGGGCCTCTACGAGTTCCCAGATCTTCCCACACCACTCGCAGTCTTTTTTGCCACAGCCGCACTCTAGTGCCTTTACTGCAGAACCTACAATTATCGGGGTATCATCCCCTGGGAAATCGTACTTTGCGAGCAGTTCCCGTATCTCAAGCTCTACCAGTTCGATCAGCTCAGGATCGTCCACCATGTCTGCCTTGTTCATGAAGACAATGATGTACGGTACTCCTACCTGTCGGGCCAGAAGAATGTGCTCTCTGGTCTGAGGCATTGGTCCGTCTGCTGCCGATACTACAAGCACAGCTCCATCCATCTGAGCGGCGCCGGTAATCATGTTCTTTACATAGTCGGCGTGGCCCGGGCAGTCTACGTGTGCGTAGTGCCTCTTCTCGGACTCGTACTCCGCGTGGAAGGTAGAGATGGTTATTCCCCTGGCTCTCTCCTCAGGTGCGGCATCGATCTCTTCGAACTTCTTAGCCTGGGCAAGTCCTGCCTTAGCCAAGGTGCTCGTGATCGCAGATGTTAATGTTGTTTTTCCGTGATCTACGTGGCCGATTGTTCCCACGTTTACATGCGGTTTAGTTCTTTCGTACCGCTGTTTAGCCATGTTTCATGCCTCCCTTGTAAGCACTCAATCCTTCCACTGGATGAGAACTCTGCATATATAACAATTTACGAAAAGAAACGGAAGACCTTGGCAATAACCTTGTCTCAGCCTTCCGATTGCTTATGCTCTACTTGATGTCTTTTGACCTTGAGCCTTGGTAACCAAATCCTCTGCCAGGCTCTTCGGAACTACATCGTAGTGTGAAGGCTCCATACTGTATGATGCCCTACCCTGTGTAGCTGATCGAAGAACAGTAGAGTATCCGAACATTTCCGATAACGGAACGTCGGCTTTGATAACCTGAGTTCCACCGGAACCAGGCTCCATGCCATGAATCTGTCCACGGCGGGAGTTCAAGTCTCCCATAACATCACCCATGAAGTTCTCAGGGGTGACTACCTCTACGCCCATGATAGGCTCTTTGAGGACCGGTCCAGCCTTCTCCATTGCGGCCTTGATGCCCATTGAACCGGCGATCTTAAATGCCATTTCTGAAGAGTCAACATCGTGATATGAACCGTCAACGACTTTCACCATGATGTCGACTACCGGGTAACCGGCGAGTACGCCGGACTCCAGCGCCTCACGAACACCAGACTCGATAGGATTAATAAATTCTCGAGGAATCGATCCACCAACGGTCTTGTTCTCGAAGATGAAACCCTTGCCGGGTTCGAGCGGGTCGACTTCCAGAACGCAGTGACCGTACTGCCCACGTCCACCAGACTGGCGTACGAACTTGCCTTCTGCTTTGGCGTGTCGGCTGATCGCTTCTCGGTATGCTACCTGCGGCTTGCCGTGGTTTGCTTCTACCTTGAACTCGCGGAAGAGTCGGTCAATGATGATCTCCAGGTGAAGCTCACCCATGCCACCGATAATAGTCTGTCCAGTTTCCTCATCTGTGTGAGTTCTAAATGTCGGGTCTTCTGCAGAAAGTCTCTGCAGTGCGAGCGCCATTTTTTCCTGGTCAGCCTTAGTCTTAGGCTCAATTGCGATAGAAATAACCGGTTCCGGGAAAGTGATGTTTTCCAGAATGATCGGGCTAGCGATATCGCAGAGGGTATCACCGGTAACTGTATCCTGCAGACCAACCGCAGCAACGATGTCACCAGTATAAACGTCGGTTACATCTTCACGATGGTTTGCATGCATTCGCAGGATTCGGCCGATTCGTTCGCGAGTACCCTTTGTTGAGTTATACACATACGAACCCTTTGACAGCGTACCGGAATACGCACGCAAGAAGGTTAGCTTACCTACATAAGGGTCTGCCATAATCTTGAATGCCAGAGCCGCAAACGGCTCGTCATCTGATGGCTTGCGGATATCGGTCTCATCCGTCTTAGGGTTGATTCCTTCTACATCATCTACATCGACTGGCGACGGAAGGTAATCGATGATCGCATCCATGAGGGGCTGAACACCCTTGTTCTTGAATGCAGATCCGCAAAGGACTGGAACGATCTTGCCGTCCAGGGTTCCCCGTCGGATAGCAACGCTCATCTCGTCTGCAGTAACCTTCTCGCCTTCGAGATACTTCTCCATCAGGCTTTCGTCAACGTCTGCCAGAGCTTCCAGTAACATTTCACGGCGCTCTATTGCAACGGTTCGAAGTTCTTCAGGAATCTCGCACGGTTCCGTTTCCGTACCCATCTCGTTCATGAACCGAATGGCGGTCATGTGCACGAGGTCAATTAAACCTGCAAATGCGCTCTCCGCACCAATCGGAACCTGAAGAGCAACTGCATTTGCGCCTAGACGCTCGTGCATTCGCTCTACTACACGGAAGAAATCGGCACCAAGGCGGTCCATCTTATTGACGAACGCCATTCTAGGTACATTATACTTGTTCGCCTGTCGCCAGACTGTCTCTGACTGAGGCTGAACACCACCGACTGCGCAGAATACAGCAACTACGCCATCGAGAACTCTCATGGATCGCTCTACCTCAACGGTAAAGTCGACGTGTCCGGGAGTATCGATGATGTTGATTCTGTTATCTCTCCAGAAACAGGTAGTAGCAGCAGAGGTAATTGTAATACCGCGTTCCTGCTCCTGCTCCATCCAGTCCATGGTGGCAGCACCATCGTGAACCTCTCCTATTTTGTGGATCTTTCCAGAATAGAAAAGGATGCGCTCGGTAACTGTTGTTTTACCAGCGTCGATATGGGCTGCAATTCCAATATTTCTTGTTTTATCTAAGGTATACTCTCTTGCCACATTATCACCTATATTACGAACACCGTTTCGCCAGCAGGACGATCACCGCCCGGCGGCGTGTGTCCAATCGGCTATTACCACCGATAATGCGCGAACGCCTTGTTCGCTTCTGCCATTTTGTGTCCGTCTTCTCTCTTTTTTACTGAAGCACCGGTACCATTGGCAGCATCCATTAATTCTGCTGATAGTTTCTCAACCATCGTCCTACCTGGACGTTTTCGCGAGAACGTTACCAACCAGCGTATTGCCAATGCAAGACGCCTGTCGGATCTAACCTCTATAGGCACCTGATAGGTAGCACCACCGACTCGCCGTGGTTTTACCTCGACCATAGGCATGACATTTCTGACTGCCTGTTCGAAAACTTCTACACCGGATTTGCCGGTTTTTTCCGAGATTACTTCAATAGCGTTGTAGAAGATGGTCTCTCCTACGCTCTTCTTACCCCTTGTAAACAGGCGGTTGACGAACCTTGCCACCAACTGGCTGTTGTACACTGGATCTGGTGTTATTTCGCGTCTGCGAGCTGGTCCCTTCCTGGGCATATCTTACTCCTCCGAACTACTTCGGCCTCTTACTGCCATACTTTGAGCGACTGGTCTTACGATCTTTTGTGCCAGCCGTATCCAATGTCCCACGAATGATGTGGTAACGCACGCCTGGTAGGTCTTTTACCCTACCTCCCCGGATCAGCACTACAGAGTGTTCCTGCAGGTTGTGCCCGATACCAGGAATATACGCGGTTACTTCCATCCCGTTAGTCAACCGTACTCTTGCAATCTTTCGGAGTGCTGAGTTTGGTTTCTTCGGAGGGACGGTTCGTACAGCTAGGCATACACCCCTCTTCTGGGGAGTACCCTTTAGCGCGGGGGCTTTAGTCTTTTTGATGACTCGTTCCCGCCCTTTTCGAACCAATTGGCTAATTGTCGGCATAGCGTTCCTTCCTCGATATTGATCATGCTGTCGGCAAGTTATCCGTTTGCAACCCGCCAGACAAAATAAAAACCCCTCGACACATTCGAAGGGCTATGAGACACACTGTTCCGTTTAATAAAACTTTCCGAACAGAATGCATGAGGAGTTGTTACTCCTCTCATCGCCCCCCTGATATCTAATACGATCAAGCGAGTGGCATTGTGGCGCCTCTTCGTTTGGTAAATAAACCGCGCCTGTTCCGTCTCAGCACTGCTTGTCGCGTGCTGTCAGTCGAACCTATTTATTATACTAGACGACGCTGCTTTTGTCAACAGGAACATCAGTATACTTTTGTGTTATTTGCAACACGCCGACAGCTTGCACTGCCGGCGTGTATTCATTCGCATTATATGGCATTTTCCGATGTATCATCGACCAATGCTTCTATATCATCGACATCGTCATACAACGACAATTCATCTGCCGCCGTACTCTCCGCACCAAGAGACTCATCAGCCTCTTGAGCAGCTATACCACTGGTTGCGCCATCAGCATGCACTATGTCTACCGCTCGGTACATAGGCAGTCCGGTTCCAGCAGGAATCAATCGTCCGATGATTACGTTCTCTTTCAGGCCAACCAGGTTATCCCTCTTGCCCTTAACCGCAGCTTCTGTCAGGACTCTGGTTGTCTTCTGGAACGATGCCGCCGACAGGAAGCTTTCTGTTGCCAGCGATGCCTCGGTAATACCTAACAGCACCCAGTCAGCAGTTGTTTCCGTGCCCGGTTCTTCCAGTGACCGCAATCGAGTATTCTCATCCTCGAAATCGAACTTGTCGATGAGCTGTCCCGGGAGGAATCGTGAATCTCCTGCAGAACGGATCTTCCTTCGTTTCAGCATCTGTCGGATGATTACTTCAACGTGCTTGTCGTTGATCGATACTCCCTGAGATTTGTATACGTTCTGAATTTCGCGAACCATATACTCAAGGGTACCGCGCACGCCTCGAAGTTCGAGTACCTTGTGCGGGTCCAGCGGACCTTCAGTAAGTCTGTCGCCAGCCTCGATGACATCGCCGATGTTGACTTCCAGGTTACCGCGGTAAGGTACAAGGTGGGTTTTCCGCAGAATAACTTCCTTGATACCCATATCCTTGATCTTGCGGGCCAATCTATCGTTGATCTCAAGGCCTACTGCATATGCAATTTCCTGAGCATCGTTTAGTATCGGCTCTGCAAGTGTCTCACCAACCAGTTGCGACGGATCATCGGTCGCCTGGCTAGTGTGAATAACCACTCGTTTGAAGCCCTTGGTGTCGATATCGACAACCTTACCGGCTACTTCCGTAATGATAGCCTGTCCCTTAGGCCGTCGAGCTTCAAACAGCTCTACAACCCGGAGCAGTCCTCTAACCTGATCTTCAAGAACCTTTAGAACCGCCTGCACTGCTCGTACACGCTCTCGGTCCATGCCGACTTCAGCTTCTTCCTCGAAGGAAACCAGGCCTCGCCGGATATCGTCATGAAGCTCTCGCAGGGATTCCTGCTTTTTCTTCTTAACGTCAGCAACTCCTGTAAGGTACTTACCTGCGATACCTCCGGTATGGAAGGTTCTCATCGTCAGCTGTGTTCCAGGCTCACCGATCGACTGTGCTGCCACAATTCCAACGGCGACACCAATTTCAACCTGCTTGCCGAGAGCCATATCGCGGCCATAGCACTTGGCACATATCCCCTGCCGTAGTTCGCAGGTGACCGCGGATCGGATTCCGACCCGTTTGATGCCGAGTGACTCGATCTTGGCGGACATATCGTCGGAGATTTCTTCCGACGCCTCTACCAGAACTTCGCCTGTGCCAGGATCGATGATAGGCTCCATTGCACACCTGCCGCGAATTCTATCGCGGAGCGGTTCGAGCAGATCGCCTTCTTCGATGATTTCCGATACGTAGATACCCTGAGTGGTACCGCAGTCGTAATCACGAATGATAACGTCCTGAGCAACATCAACCAGTCGCCTGGTAAGGTATCCAGCGTCAGCAGTTCTAAGCGCTGTATCTGCAAGACCCTTTCGAGCTCCGTGTGTAGAGATGAAGTATTCCAGAACCGATAGTCCTTCATGGAAGTTAGACTTGATCGGTAGATCTTCAATAAGGTTACCGAACGGGTCAGCCATAAGGCCTCGCATACCGGATAACTGTGTGATCTGTTTCTTACTACCTCTTGCTCCGGAGTCGGTGATCATGAAGATCGGGTTGAACGGCTCGATGTTCTCTAGAATGGCTTCACCGATATCCTCGGCTGCCTTTGTCCAGAGATCAAGAACCTTCTCTTTTCGTTCACCCTGTGTCATAACACCACGACGATACTGCTGGTTAGCCTTTTGTACGGCTGCCTCAGTATCAGAGATGATTATAGCTCGTTTAGCCGGAATATCCATATCGGTGATCGAGATGGTTACGCCAGCGCGTGTTGCATACTGGAATCCAAGGCGCTTCAGGTCATCAAGCAACTGGATGGTTGCCGCATTACCATGGCGCTTGTGGCATTCGGACACGAGCTCCGAAATGCTTTTCTTTGTCATGTACTGATCGAACGGACGCATATCCTCAGGCAGGATCTGGCTGATTATCAACCTTCCTACCGTCAGCTCTCTCATCGAGGTATTGCCGTTTACATCCTTCAGCCGAACATTGATAGGTGCGTGCAGATCGACGCGGCCCAGCTCGTATGCCAGAATAGCTTCCTCAGGATTGCTGAATGGCTCTTCAAGCGGCGGATCCGTCTTCTTCTGCGTCAGGTAGTACGTTCCAAGAACGATGTCCTGTATTGGCGCAACGATCGGTCGACCGTCTGCCGGCGAGAACAGGTTGTTCGTTGCCAGCATAAGGATTCGAGCTTCAGCCTGTGCCGACGCAGACAGCGGTACGTGTACAGCCATCTGGTCGCCGTCAAAGTCTGCGTTGAACGCATGACACACCAGCGGATGGAGCTGAAGTGCCTTACCATCCACAAGAACCGGCTCAAATGCCTGAATACCAAGTCTGTGCAGGGTAGGTGCCCGGTTCAGCATTACAGGGTGCTCGTGGATCACTTCCTCCACGGCTTCCCATACCTCCGGCCTCATCCTGTCGATCATTCTCTTTGCTGTCTTGATATTGTTGGTTAGGCCCTTGTCTACAAGCGCCTTCATTACGAACGGCTTGAAGAGTTCCAGCGCCATCTCTTTCGGGAGACCGCACTGGTGAAGCTTCAGGTCAGGACCGACTACGATTACCGAACGTCCGGAGTAGTCTACTCTCTTACCAAGAAGGTTCTTTCTGAAACGGCCTTCCTTACCCTTTAGCATATCGGACAGTGATTTCAGAGGCCTGTTGTTCGATCCAACGACCGGTCTTGTACGTCGGCCGTTGTCGATCAGCGCATCCACAGCTTCCTGCAGAAGACGCTTCTCGTGGCTCACGATCGATTCCGGCGCTCTGATCTCGACTATCTTCTTCAATCGATTGTTTCTGTTTATGATCCTTCGATACAGGTCGTTAAGGTCTGAGGTAGCGAACCGGCCTCCGTCGAGCTGCACCATAGGGCGAAGCTCTGGGGAAATAACCGGCACCGCATCCAGCACCATCCACTCAGGACGGCTCTTCGATGCAATGAATGCCTCTGCCACTTCCAACCGTCTGATCGCTCGAGCACGCTTCGGGCCCTGGGTATTTGCAACCTCATGCCTTAATTCACGTGCCAGCCGATCAATGTCGACCTCCTCAAGGAGTTCCTTTATCGCTGCCGCACCCAGACCGGCTTTCACCAGATCGTTCACGTCGGTATCCAGCCGCGAGGAAAGTGTCTCCATGAGGCGCTCAAGGCCACGATACTGGTCTTCGGTGATCAACTGTCGTTTCTCAGCGGTTTCCAGTAATCTAACAGCCAGCGTTATCTCTTCAGATCTATCAACTGCCTCGCGCTCCTCGTACTTCAAGCGGTCGGCAAGGTCCTTCTTGATATCGGCAGTCCGATCCTTCTTGATTTCTACAACAATCGGCTGCTCTTCTTCGCCTTCGACAGGTTCAACAGGCTCAACGGGAGCACTTGGCTCGCTCTGCTCTTTGATTTCCTTGGCAGCGTTGCGTCGGGCTGTTGCGATTGATTCTTCCTTGTTCTCCTGTATCGCTTCAAGCTCAGCGCTGACAGCACGGCGGATATCTTCCAGCAGGCTGTTAATCTTTGGCCTGTCAACTTGCGTGATTATGAAGGATGCAAAGTATACAACCTTCTCAAGCGGCCTCGGCGAGATATCGAGAATCAGGCTGAGCGGGCTTGGAACACCCTTCAGATACCAAATATGGCATACGGGGGCTGCCAGCTCGATATGGCCCATTCTCTCTCGGCGAACCTTCGATCGTGTAACTTCTACACCACAGCGGTCGCACACGATGCCTTTGAACTTGACCTTCTTGTATCGTCCGCAGTGACATTCCCAGTCTTTGACTGGACCGAAGATTCTCTCGCAGAAGAGGCCGTCGCGTTCGGGTTTGAACGTTCGATAATTGATTGTCTCAGGCTTTCGTACCTCGCCACATGACCAGGCACGAATATCTTCGGGAGAAGCTATACCTATACGAATTTTATCGAATGTACTAGAGTCTGTCATACCATGTCCTCCCCCATCTCTCCGGCGGATCCTACCAGCTGTCTTCGCTTACGCATCATCGCCTGGCGCGAATCGCTTTCGGAGGACTCTTCTTCCTTATCTTTAAGATCGATTTCTCTATCTTGATCATCTTCTACTGCAACCTTGAGCCCAAGGCTTTGCAACTCGTTCACCAGAATCTTGAATGACTCCGGTATACCCGGTTCAAGCATACTGTCGCCCTTGACGATCGCTTCGTACGTTTTTACACGTCCCAGTACATCGTCAGACTTGATGGTCAGTATCTCCTGAAGGATATATGCTGCGCCGTATGCTTCCAGCGCCCAGACTTCCATCTCACCGAATCTCTGTCCACCGAACTGGGCTTTACCACCCAACGGCTGCTGTGTAACCAGCGAGTACGGTCCGGTTGAACGGGCATGGATCTTGTCATCGACAAGGTGAGCGAGTTTCAGCATGTACATATGACCGACTGTAACTGGCTGGTTCATAGGGACACCACTCATACCATCTACAAGTCTGGTCTTTCCTGTATGCTCATCGAAACCGCTTCGGTACCATACGAGGTTTTTGATTCCAGCTATAATCGCCGATAGATCGTAGTCCTTAGGAACCGGCAGCGGTGTGACTTCCTCACCATTCTCGGCCGCTTCTTCCAGTCTGGCGACTTCTGACTCGTACGCCTCAAGCTCCATGACAGGGGCTGCATTTACGATTCGGCTGATGTCCTCGAGCTCCTTAGCAGGAAGCTCGCCCAGTTTCACCAGAATCTTCTCCATCATAGAGTCTACTTCTTCGTCATCCCCGAAGGATAGATCGAACTTCAACTCGGTATCCGAGAAATTCTGGAGTACATCGTTCCTGGTCTTCTTACCAAGCTTCTCAAGCTCAACAAGAATGTCTTTCTCTTTGGCGCCCTGGAAGATGGGGTTTGCATACGAACCACCCAACCTTCCGGCCACTAGACCAAGATGTATTTCCAGAACCTGACCGATGTTCATTCGGGAAGGTACCCCGAGAGGATTAAGAACCATGTCTACCGGCGTTCCATCCGGCATGAACGGCATGTCCTCCTGTGCAACTATCCTGGAGATAACTCCCTTGTTTCCATGGCGTCCGGCAAGTTTGTCACCTTGCATAATCTTACGCTTCTGTGCAATGTATACTCTGACAAGCTGGTTTACGCCAGGCATCAGTTCATCACCCGGCAACCTGTCGAGGTCCCCTTCGCACTTGTCGCAGACCAGTCTATCAGGCCGTTTGCTGAAGTTGAAGATAGTATCACAGCGCCCGCATTTGTACTTGAACCGTGAGAAGACCTTGGTGTCTACGATCTTGCCCTTCTCACCGTGCGGCACTCTCAGCGATACGTCACGGGTTTCTTCCGCCTTCTTACCGAAGATGGCGATAATCAGCCTTTCCTCGGCAGTCAGCTCGCCCTGACCCTTCGGTGCAACCTTGCCGACGAGAATGTCTTCCGGCCGGACTTCTGCGCCGACGCGGATGATACCATTCTCATCAAGGTCCCTAAGCATATCCTCTCCGACATTCGGGATGTCGCGGGTGATTTCTTCAGGTCCCAGCTTGGTATCTCGTGATTCTACCTCATACTTTTCGATATGGATAGAAGTCAATACATCGTCTTTTACCAGACGTGAGCTTACTAGAATAGCGTCTTCGTAGTTATAACCGTTCCACGGAGTGAACGCCACCAGGATGTTCTGGCCCAGGGCCATCTCACCCTTATCGGTAGCTGGTCCGTCAGCAAGGCATTCCCCTTCTTTAACACGCTGTCCGGGATTAACCAATGGCTTCTGAGTAATACAGGTAGCCTGGTTAGATCGTAGCATGTTCAAGAGGTTGTACTCGTCCAAGCCGCCGTCTCTAGTCTGAACCGTTATCTTCTTTGAAGTAACACCCTTTACAACACCGGGTCGCTTTGCTACTACAACGGCACCAGAATCTACTGCTGCCTTGCGCTCCATACCGGTTTTAACCAGTGGAGCAGTGTTTCTAAGTAGCGGAACAGCCTGGCGCTGCATGTTTGATCCCATGAGAGCACGGTTTGCATCGTCGTTCTCAAGGAAAGGAATCATACACGCCGCGACGCTGAAGATCTGCATGGATGAGATATCCATGTAATCCACAAGCTTCGGAGCTACGGCCGGATAACTGTTACCGTGACGACAGGTTACCTGCGTCTCGATAATTTTACCGTCATCGTCGATTTTCGTAGCTACAGGCGCGATGTGGTACTGCTCTTCTTCATCTGCCGTCAGGTAGTGAATATCGTTTGTGACTTTACCGTTCACAACCTTGCGGTACGGGCTCTTAAGGAACCCGAACTCATCTACCTTAGCCTGAATCGCCATCGACCCGATAAGACCGATGTTAGGGCCTTCAGGGGTCTCAATTGGACAGATTCGGCCATAGTGTGAGTGGTGAACGTCACGTACTTCCAGTTTAGCGCTCTGTCTGCTTAAACCACCAGGTCCAAGTGCACTAAGTCGTCTCTTGTGCGTCAATTCGGCCAGCGGATTCGTCTGATCCATGAACTGTGACAACTGGCTGCTTCCGAAGAAGCTCTTGATGCTTGCCGAGATCGGCTTAACGGACAGGACAACCTGAGGAATGACGTTCTCGGACTCGAGGCTGGTCATTCGCTCTTTGGCCACCTTCTCCATACGCAGGAAGCCCATTCGAAGCTGGCTTTGCAGAAGCTCACCAACCGAACGTACTCTCTTGTTCTCCAAGTGGTCGATATCATCAGTGCTACCAACACCACTGCTTAGCGCAATGATGTAATGGATTATGCTGATTAAGTCTTCTTTTGTAACCGTACGTATCCGCAGAGGTAGTCGAAGCCCGGTCTTCTTGTTGAGCTTATGTCGACCAACCTTGGCGAGATCGTATCGCCGTGTATCGAAGAATATTGAATTCAGAAGACTCTTGGCACTCTCGGTTGTGGCTGGATCGCCCGGACGAATTTTCCGGTAGATATCAAGAACAGCCTCTTCCTTAGTGGTCGTCGAATCCTGACCGAGTGTTGCTTCAATATACTTGTTGACCTTGAACAGTTCAATCGAAGTCAGGCCCATGCCTTCAATCTTCTTGGCAGTCTCTTTCTCGATCCTGCCATACGCTTTCAGCATGAGTTTACCTGTCTTGGGATCGGTTATATCAGTAGTTGTCCTTAACCCCAGTACCAGATCTTTCTTTGGGTTCTCGATAACCACCTGTTCACCGAATAAATTCACCATGTCCGCGGTTGTATCACATGGCGTAGACGGTCTCTCCACTACAACACCTTCACCAGGAAGAGTTGCGGCGGTCAACTGGGTTAACAACTCAGGCGTAACTATCTCGCCTGCTTCAGCGATAACCTCTCCCGTTGCAAGATCAATAACCGGCACCATAATGGTACGTCCCTCGGCTTCAATTGCCGGAATGGACTCTTCATTAGGGCACGCCATCGGGAAGATATTCAGCGCACGAAGTAGAGTTGTTACAGGGAATTTTTTAGTTTGCCCGACGCGGACCGTAATCACATCGTTCGCGTCAGTCTCAACGTCAACCCAAGCGCCTTCACTTGGAATGATTGTGGCAAAATACAACACTCGGCCACTAAAGTCAAGTGTGTCTTTAAAATAGACCCCTGGCGATCGAGCTAGCTGGCTGACAACCACACGCTCGGCACCATTTACTACAAAGGTGCCTTTCTCTGTCATCAAGGGAAGATCGCCGAGATAGACTTCGGACTCTATGACTTCCTTGCCGGTACCGATCAGCCGTACTTTGGCCTTGACCGATGACTCGTAAGTCATGTCTCTCTCTCGACATTCCTCAATGCTGTACTTTGGCTCTCCCAGCGTATAATCGAGGAGTTCTAGTGATATATTGCCTGTAAAATCGTAAATGGGCGAGAAGCTTTGGAAAAGCTCTCGAAGACCTTCACGTAAAAACCACTCGTAGGAATCTCTCTGTAGTTCCACGAGGTTCGGGACAGGTACCTCGGCCAAGGCAGCCGGGGTACGGCTGTACGAATGCTGGATCTGTCTCATGCAGCCCTCCTTCGTAAGACACGAATTGTTATTATATCAGGACGGAGTGGGTTTGTCAACGAGTAAGCAGGTTACGATTGTAGATGCGAGGATTTTTTCGGGGAATTTCTTATAGCGATGGAAGCTTGAGCCGTATAAATACGTCCCGCCTCCATCGCTATTCTAGAAATCAGTGTTTTACTGAGATTTACTTGATCTCTGCGGATGCGCCTTCAGCTTCGAGCTTTGCCTTCAGTGCTTCAGCGTCTTCCTTGGATACACCCTGCTTCACAGGCTGAGGAGCGGACTCTACGAGTTCCTTTGCTTCTTTGAGGCCCAGTGCAGTAAGTTCGCGAACGACCTTGATGACCTGGATCTTCTTGTCGCCAGCGCCGGTCAGGATTACATCAAATGATGTCTTCTCTTCAGCTGCCGGTGCAGCCTCTCCAGCTGCTGCAGGTGCTGCTGCTACAGGAACTGCTGCAGAAACGCCGTACTTCTCCTGAAGTGCTTTCACCATTTCGCTAAGTTCAAGTACTGTTAAGCTGTCAAGGCTTTCGATTATTGTTTCGATTTTTGTTGCCATTATAATTCTCTCCTTATTCGAGTATAAGATTTCTCTTATCAACTACCCTGCCCAACAGGCAGGGGATGTTACTTTACTAGCCAGCCTTCTGGTCTGCGACTGCCTGCAGTGTAAATACAAAGTTCGACATAACGCCCTGGAGTGTGCCCACAAAGCTTGTAATCGGCCCTTGCATCGCACCCAGCATCTGAGCAATGAGAACGTCCTTCGGTGGTACCTTCGATAAAGCGACAACCTGCACTGCATCATAAACATGTCCGTCTATGAAGCCGCCCTTTACGCTCATCGCCTTGTGCTCACGCGCAAACTCTGTAAGAGTCTTCGCTGAGGCCACAGGGTCCTTCTCCACAAATACTACTGCGGTAGGTCCTTCCAGTAGCTGCTTTAGCCCTGGATCTATCGTGCCACCTACAGCCAGCTCGAACAGTGTGTTCTTGACAACCTTGAATTCCGAGCCAACATCGCGCAGTTTGCGGCGCAAGATATGATCTTCGCTCACTTTCAGACCGCGATAGTCAGTCACGAAAAATCCTTGTGATTTGTCGAGATCCTCGCGAATTTCTTTAACTTGTTCAATCTTAATTGGTTTTGGCATCTGCATCACCTCCTCTACACACATCGGAGACTATGCACGCCCCCAGTGTAACAATAAAAAAAGGGATCACCGTAGTAACCGGGATCCCTTAAACTTTCTAACAGGCACTCTATTGCAATGCAATACAGCGATTTTCCCAGCCTAGGTAGGCGAGCATCAAGCCCATTATGTCAAATGGCACCTACGGTCTACGGCGAATCTTTATATTCAATTGTTTGGTTATTTTAACATATTCCGGGCGACCTGTCAAATGCCGCCCGGAGTTATTATCGATTGTTAACTAAGGGGTTAGGCCTACGCCTGTCCCTGCTGTCGGCTTCTCAGACACGATGGTCGGTGTCAGGAAGATGAGAAGTTCCGTATCCGTGCTGGATCTGGTTTCAGATCGGAACAATGCGCCTATGATTGGAAGGTCACCAAGCAGTGGTATCTTGCTAACGCTTACATTATCATCCTTGCGGATTATACCGCCGAGAACGATGGTTTCACCATTCGCAACCCTGCGAGTAGTCTGTAGAGTTTCTTCCTTGACTACCGGGATTTCAGTACCATCCGGGCCAGTGATCATATCGCCTGTATCCGACACCGTAGGCTGAATCATTACGGTAATAGAGTTATCAGCGTTATTGACTCTAGGAAGCACTACCAGCTGAGTCTGGATCGGCAACATAGTCACCTTATAGGATATGAGGTTACCGTTGTTATTAGAAGTAACACTCGATGTCCAGTAAGGATATGACTTACCGATCTGTATTGTCGCCGGCACATTATTCAATGTCGAAATGATCGGCTCATTTACAACCTTGCCATGATTCTGCAGCAACTTTGCGCGCAGTGTAGCCATCACGTTACCGCTGGCATATCCAAGCTGCACGTTACCAGTTGGGTTGAAAGTAGTTGAGAAATTATTGCTAAGGTTGTTCAGAGTCCAGTCGATACCCAATGAAGACGAGGCACCGGTCGAAATCTCCACAAACGCAGCCTTTATCATAATCTGCTTAGGAGCAACATCAAGTTGCTTAATCAGATTCTTAAGTTCTTCCCTGCCCTCTTCGTCACCACGGACGATCAGAGAGTTATCCAAGTCATACGGCATAACGAAGTCGATACCACCAGGCATCAGGCTTCCGCCGCTGCTGCTGGAATTCATTTGATTTCCATTATTGTTACCGCCGTTGGATCGGCCATAACTGCCGCCACCGTTGTTTCGGTTACTGTTGTTGTTATTGTTACTACCAAACTGTGCTGCATCATCCAACAGACTTGGTGTGCGCTCAGAGTAGGCGAAATCATTTCGCAATGACTCATTGGTTGATGGGGTAAGATCCGCCGGAGTGACCGGATGGCTCAGTCCATCATATCCACTTCTTAAGGCTACGCCCGGTCTGTTCTGTGAATTCTTCAGCTTATCGGCATCTGAGAGCTGATAAAGCCCAAGAAGGCACATCATGTCCACACAGTTCGTGTTGTAGAGCTTTACTACCTCAACTTTTGAATCGTGGCGGGCTTCCGAGGTGTTCGCCACAGACTGTGATGAAGAGTAATCGTTCGCCAACGGCAAACCGACATCAATTGTGGGAGGAGCCATCGCCGGCGCAGCTTGCTGTGCTTGAGAATCACTTCCGATGATGTAAACACCGGCACTATCTCGCCGCCATGAGCACCCTACGCTCTCAACTACATATTTGAGTACACTCTCAAGAGGCATATCTCGCAGAGTAACTGTGACTTTGCTGTGCAGTTTGGCACTGTCAGCAATCACAATATTCTGCCTGCTCTCAGCAGAAAGCATTCTCACTACTGATGAGAGTTCTGCATCGACTACATTTAAGGATACCCCATTTACCGGGTTCTTAACTTGAGCCTGTGCCGTAGAGACGAAGCATAACGCAATGGTAATCAAAACCATCACAAAAGCCGCAATCTCAGGTAGCTTCACTCGTCTCTTTATTACCGAGTCCATTGACTTTCCTCCCCAGGGTATTACACTACTTATTAATCCCGTATTGTAACTGTTATATGTATTTCTCATTTATCTATGTTTCTAGATGTTCTCGAACATTCAGTTGCTTATGCAAGCTACCATCTTGTGCTGCTGCTACTGTTGCCACTGCTGCTGCCAAAGCTGCTGCCGCTGTTGCTGCTGCCAAAGCTGCTGCCGCTGCTGCTACCAAAGCTGCTGCCGCTGTTGCTGCTGCTGCCAAAGCTGCTGCCGCTGTTGCCATTACTGGAGCTGCCGCCACCGAACTGATATGCTCGTGACTCCGGCGGTTCCTGTCCACCTAATATTGCCGATATGTCGTAGGCATCAGCATATCCGATGGAAATCTTCTCAGTAACCTTTTTACGCTCTACTTTCACTGCTTCAGTAAGAAGCGGTGTGGGAGTAGGAGTCATAACAGGTGCAACTTCCTTCTGCTCGCCAATCACGTATACGCCGTCTTCCTGCCGTACGGTCAGTCCTGAAGTCTTCAAGACTACTGACAATGCATCCGTAAAGGGAATATCCTCTAGTTTAGCATTAACCACTCCCTGAATGCCCGACTCGACCGTGTAGTTCAATTTGGTGTTTTGGAAGAGCATATCGATGGCACTTCTGATAGGCACATCCTTGAAATTGATGGTTACACGATTGTTCGCATCGCCTGTCTGACCCAGCACCAAACTCGTGGACATTAAGGTCGAAACTGCGACTGCAAGAGTAATAAATAATAGATATCGATTGTTTCTCATTTCTCCTACACTCCTCCTGTCATCTAAAGACGATTCACTCTACTTTATATGACGGTAATCTGAACACAATAGTTCGCGATTCACATTCTAGTTATTTCCGAGATCTTGATTTGTAAACTAATTCGGATAGATCGGAGCCATCGCCGGTCTCTGTTGAATTCCAGCGGGCATTCCTGGAAGCATTCCGCCCGGAGTCAGCTGACGATTACGCGGAATCATACTTCCCGGCATACCAGGTACCATTCCACCCATTCCGTTGCGATTGTTAACAACAGTCGAGCCAGCAAGGCCGACTTTTATGGTAAAAGGGTGCGTTGTGTCAAGAGTCTTAAGGATAATTTGATCTGGTGTAATGCTCTCAACTCTTACCCTTGAGTTACCACGAGTGATTACCTGACCGGCATTCACAATGTCGGTTTCACCGTTTGTCTCCAGAATGGCACTAACTCGGCCATTCGTCATAACCCCTGCCATACGTCGAGTAGGCTGCTGTGGCAGAGTATCCTGAGCCTGATTGCCAGTTGGATCATATCCAGCTATTGTTGCAGGCTGAATTACACGATCGCCGCCAATTCCTGGGATCTGACGCAAAACACTATCAATATTTCGCTGTCCTTTAGACTTGGCTGATCGTGCAACATTAAATGGCTTGAACGGATCAGGACGATACGGCAATGCCGATGGCATAGCGGTAACTTTCTTGACCTCAGGAGCCGCAGTGGATGCACCCGCCATTGCACCAGGCATTCCAGGCGGCATACCCATTGCTCCGCTAGTAGGCATTCCCGGCATACCGGTCGGCATTCCAGGTCCACCGGATGCACCCGTTTGGCCAGGCATCGTTGGTTGACCCGTTGATCCGGGCATTCCCGGCATCCCTGGTGGCATTCCGGGCATACCGTTAGGCATACCGGAAGCACTTTTCTTGCTATTTCCACCTATGACACCAGTTGTTTTCAAAACAAGGAATATTACCAGAATCAGTATTACTCCACCAATGATAGCAACTGTAGGCAAATTTTTCTTATCTTGCACCCATGCTTTAACAGCATCCATTACAAAAACCCCTCTACTCAGTAACCGCTCTACTTACGCGAGGCACTTGGTCCATATGGCATTGGTCCAGCTGCCCCAGGTCTAGAAGGCATTGACCCAGATCCGCCCATCCCTGGAGGCATTGCACCAGCACCCGGTCTGGAAGGCATTGATCCAGATCCAGACATCCCTGGAGGCATTGCACCAGCACCCGGCCTAGAAGGCATTGATCCAGATCCAGACATCCCTGATCTACCTGGCATTGCACCAGGCATAGACATTCCGCCAGGCATACCGGCAAGACCACCAGGCCCCGAGGCAGCAGCTTGGCCACCGCCAGCCATTTCGATGGTGGGACCGGGCTCACCCTGTGGGAAAATATACACAGTGACATTATATTGAGCAGTGATATTGGGACTCTGACCGTCAAGACTTACGGCATCAATCTGTACCAATCGATGGAATTTATTCCATGATCTGATGTGAGCCATGATCGATCTGAAATCGCCAGTCACACTGAACGTTCCCATAGGAAGCGTAATCATTGAATTGTCAATATTATTAGGATTGACAGGCGGTGCAGGCACCGACACCGAACTTGTTAGTGTAACACCATACTTCGAAGGCCAAGCCTTGATCATCGGTCCTAGAATCTTCGCCTGCTCGTTCCACCGCTGAAGCATCCCTTGTGCTCTATCTGTACAAGATAATGGAGGCATGTATTCCCTCATATATCTATCGTTCTTAGACTTCACAAGATTAAACTTCTGATTTGTAGTGGCCAGATTGGATTCAACCGAATTCAGGGTCTGGTAAACACTGTCTGCCTGTGTATATCTGACGTTCAGTGCTGCAATCCGTGCGTTTGCATTTTTAACAAACAGGAAATACAGTCCTACTACGATCAGAATACACGCAACAGAACCAATTATAACTACATGAATGCTTTTAAGCTTAGACGGGCCCATTTATACAATGTCCTTTAGCTACTCTAACAATGTTGAGTAATATCATTGAGCAGCGATGAGAGTTACTCTTCGCGACTTCCTCCACCATCGGCAGGCTTCGTGTTACATCCTGCCTTTTGGAGTGGCACTTGCTCCACCGGCACCAGGCATACCCGGTCCTGTGGGTCTACCAGGCATTCCCGGCATTCCAGGCGGCATACCGGGCATTGCAGTAGCGTTGTCCGGTTCAACTGTACCTTGACTATATGTAGGAGGCGTAATCGGATCCCTCAAAGTACAAGTTACAGTAAAATCAATTCCTGTGTTAGATGCAGCAGCCTGCACCTGTGAACGTCCGCCCATCCCAGGCATTGCACCCATACCGGGCATTCCCGGCATCCCAGGCATTCCTGCACCACTTGGTCTCGGCCCCATAGCCAGACTCGGACGTCCCATGCCAGGCATTGCACCGGGTCCACCAGGCATCATTCCGGGCCCTGCGGCCGAGGTAGCACTGCCACCCTGTGCCGGCCATCCTGGAATCGCGCCTTCGTTAATTGAAACAGAAGTAAACAGGTGTTGTGCCCGATACATATTAAGTAGATATCTGCCACAATCGCCTATACTGTTGGCATGAGCCTGGATGGTAAGGGTTGTGCCAGCCGGTTGGACTGACTTATACAGAATCTTGGCATATGTGTACTTGGCCAGATCTTCGTACAGTTTAGGAACCTTTACGTTGTACGCCTGCAAATCTTCGATGAACTTTACCTTCGCCTCGTATGGAGGGATCTTAGCGGTGGCAGCATCAACTTGCTGTTGCAGCGTAGCGACCTGTCCTGCTTTTGCCTCCATATCGGTGACGCGGACGTTGAGATTACGTTCTGTATTCCTCAACATAATCCACCAGAAAATCATGCCGACAGCACACGCAACAAACAGCACACTAAACATGAATATTGCCCTGCGCACACTGCGTTTCTCATATATATAGCTTGGTAGTAGATTGATCTTAAGCACGGCGAGAATTAATCTCCTATCATATCCCTGATCGCCAATCCGATACTTACGGGAAAGACTGCAGCCACTTCTTCGAGGTAGTCTTGAGAGATAGATTTCGACATTACGGTAATATCTCTCAGAGGATTAGCCATGACTACCGGTATTCCTAGCTCGGCTTGAACCAGTTTATCCAAATCCTTCAGTTTTGCCGTACCTCCACAAAGGAGTACCTTTTGTGGCATATCCTGGTAACGGCTGGTATAGTACTCTAACGAACGTCTGATCTCTGTCAGGAGATCCACTAGTACGGGCTCAATTGTATCGAAAATCCGCTCTTGTGTGAGCGTCGATAGATCTGTGGGAGCGAGTTGGCCGAACTGCGCGTCGGATGCGGAAGAAGCAGCGTTGTTGACTGAAGGCGCTTCATCCGGCATTGACAGATCGAAGTGCGATCTCGGGGTTGCGGACACAACATCATCGTTGAGATCGAAATCTATAACGGGCTTTGACGGCGCGGGAGAAGTATCAATGCCGCCCATATCTATATCGAAATCTGGTAGGCCAGTATTGGCGGTGGGATTCGTCGCAGGCTCCGAAGAGTATCCATAACCGAGGCCCGGAATGAATCCTAGATTATCGTCGAAATTGTTCTGGGGCTGTGCTGCTTCAGGAGCAACGGTTGTTTCCTGCGGTGCAGGCGAGGAATACTCAGCTTGTTGCGGCAGGTTCGGAACTCTATTTACAATTACAACCGCTCGCTCTCGTTTGACGGTCTCGGCATCTTCCATTGATATACCAAGATTCTGGCTAAGCGCACGGGTAATAGCATCGCCGGCTATAGGGAGAGTCCTTGGAAACACCAGCAGAGATTTTCGATAAATACCCATCTCTGTTACCGATGCCCCTATGCTTACAATTGCAACAGTCTCATCAGCAGAATCGCCATCACACACATCAATCAGTGATCTACATGATGCGAGAGGTTCAATATCAATTGCGCAAGGTTCCAATCCAGCTTCAAGCAGTACTTCTAAATGGCCATTGATCACTTCCTGCTGTGCGACTGCCAGAAGAACTTCCATATTCTGTTCGTCTGCCTGCTCAACACCTGGGCGCTCAATGATCTTGTAGTCCATAACTACTTCGTCGGTGGCAAATGGCACATGTCGTTCAATTTCCCACTTCATGCTCTCTGCCAGCTCATCTTCGGTCATTTTTGGTACGTCAATGATTCTGACAACCACCGTCGACTGCCCCGATACTGAAGATACGGATTTCTTACAGGAAATACCGCTGTCTGACAGTAGTTGGCGCAAGGCTTTACCTAATGTCTTGGAATCTACAACTATTTCGTTGTCGATGGTGCCGAAAGGAGTTGGCGCTACACCTAGTGCAGTTATCTGAATGCCGTCCTTGTCCGACTTAGCTTCGACAACCTTTATCAGGCTGGACCCGATGTCAATTCCTACTGTTGATCCGCCTGTTGATTTGTTTAGCAAACTCATCAATTGACTCCGTTTATCGCAGTGAACACCCTTTATTCTTTCGCAGATCACCTATGTTTGGGTAGTGAGTTGAACCCTAAAACTTAAGCGGTATGCCTCGATGCCCACGTTGTAGATGTTAACACTTTGCGGATGTGTTTGTCAACATAATCCGACAAAATATTCGATACTTATGTATTATCCCTGGAACACTATACGCCTGCTTGGCAAAACCACAGCTACACAGGCGCAAGGTAAATTACTCTTATTACGGACCTGTTTCTGTCCCGTAAAACCTCGGGCTGATTGTCTCATAGTAGACATCTGTGCCGCCGGAGCGTGTGCTGGACCAAAACACCCAGACCTTGAACGCATCGCGCAGGCTGTTTGAATCGTAATGTGAGTCCATAAACGCACTCACCTGTCCCTCATTCACCATCACGCGACTCAGATTACCGAATGAATTGCCCTCTCCTGACGCGTTCTCCGGCTGCAGAGACACTGTCTGCTCAACCGTCTGTGTCACGCCTTTAGCGTCGGTATAAGTCACTGTGACGCGCTTGCCAGCATCTGCACTGGTAAAGTAGAGCCTGTTCTTTATCCAATCAACTTCGATTGGTCCTGTGATATTGCTGGAGATATTCGGACTCGTCACATTACCCTTAGGCATCGGTGCAGTTAAAGGTAACTGTACCATATACCGTAAAGTCTTGAAGTGTATGCCTGATCCTGGCTTATCCAGCTCAGATCTACGCCAGAACAGCCACAGCCGATCCGTAGGTGGAGCGCCGGAATACCCGTTCATTGCAAACCGAGCATTGCGCTGAGACGAATCAGCATAACGAGGATTCTGCCCCGTATCCCAGATTGCGTACGGTGCGACATCACTAGTTGGATCAGTCGTCAGACGCGATGCCCTGGGCGTATAAGAAGCCGTGACAGCAGCGTCTTTACCGGGCGTGCGAAGGAATCTCACTGTTCCCGCGACAGGGTCCACGATGACGGCCCTGAACAGTTGCCGCAGTGTCTTGCCATCAGGAAATGCGAAATCGCCTTCATTACCATATATCCATTGTCCGGTCGCCTTGTCAATGGTAGGCACAGCCTTGGTGATCTCGTAACCGGCGGCGGTGATAGTGAAACCCTGGGTAATATCCCAGTCCACACCGGTCGCAGACCATGCGCCGTGTTCACCATCCCACAGCAGCGGATCATCCACTGCGACAGGAAGTGACTTGAGCTCCAAACGATTGCCGTTTACACCATACCGGCTCATGTATATATCGCTATCCTTGTGGAAATTGGAGTATCCACTGTAGATAACGTTTATTACATTACCGACCTCGGCTGAACCGTTAATGGCAACCTTTTCCTCAAACACAGGCATCGGTTCTGCAACTGCAGTCAGACCCTTCGGAACAGTCAACTGAGCAGCTGATGTCCATTTAGTCAGATCGGCCGGTGTTCCGTTGTTTGAGTAGTAGATGCGCCACTTGCCGGTTCCACCACCGTACCAGAAACTCCATAGTCCGGTTCCATCGGAGACGCCACGAACACCGTATTTCGGCATGGTGGCATCGCCCGTAATTTTCTGCATAGTGCTCTCATCAAATTTGCCGCCAGCGATCGGTGCAACCCAGGCAATTGATTTGTACTGGTTATTAGCCGTAGAATCATAAGCCTGCTCAGAGAAGAAGAGCCATGCGTTGTTCTTATCGGTAGCGATAGACGGGCTGGCAAACTTCGCAGTCTTCCCTGCCCATGACGAATCAGTCGACGGGAACCTCTTTGGCGCGCTCCACCACGTCCACGGCTGACTTGCATCCGTTCGTGTGAATTTCGCACCTGTCAACTCAGATTCATATAGATACCATGGATCGGTAGAAGTCTGATCCCCAGATCGCGAGCTGGCCCAAACCATGTAGATATTGCCGTTTGCATCCAAGTAAGCCGCAGGAGACATATCCCCAGATGGCGTTACACCCTTCCCGGTATCTACATGAGGCTGGCTACCGGCGGTGGATCCATCAGTCATTCGGGCCTCAGTGACAGTCACCTTCGTGGTCACGCTATTGCTCGACCATACGCCAGCTTCCCTATCTTCAAGCGCGATCTTACCATAGTATGTACCCGCCGGAGTTCCAATGGGTGCCACTATGCTAACCGTTGGATACTGAGATATATCCGGGCTGGTATTTACCGGCAAATCTGGCACCTTGAGCTCTGTCGCAGTGTCACCAACTCTTGCCTTCTTGAAGGTTCGCGTAGTCAAACCCAGTACAGGCCCGTAAACACTATCATTAATATACGAGCTATCCGTAATAACCGGACCGTTATCAAGAGTGCTGACAACCTTATCAGCAGGCAGATATGAAGTACCAGCGCCTTGCACGTTGTCGCTGACAAGGTCGGATTTCGCTATAAATATGTCGCGCAAGTTTATGTTGCCAAGGTTATGAGCCGTGAACGGCTTGAACCAAGTACCAAAGCTGGAATTGAACGGATCGGCTGAATCGTAAGGAGTCAGCACTTTCGCGACTGTGTCATAACCCAGCGCCGGATGGAACTGCGTGAATGTACCGTCGCTTGCAGGAGTTAAGCCAAAGCCCTGTGGAACTTCGCCGACATCGAGTGTTGGCTCTTCGATTTCTACACGGCGGTCAACCGGCACTGTTACACCGGTATAGAACTGGCGGTACGGCTCAGCCTTCACGCCATTCCTGGCAACTCGAGCTATCCTCGAGACGCCCAACTGACCGGATCGCTGCAATCGACCGTCGCCGCTCACATCAATATAAGTGTAGATATTACCCATGTAACCGGCTATCGGGTTTGCAGGCTGAAACTTCGGAACATTGACCGATACGGCCATAAGATTCTTCCCTGCTGTCCAACTTGTAGCAAGTGCATTACCATTGGATGGGCGCAAACCCACCGGCCACAGTGATGCATCCAGTCCACTGGTTCCCATCCTGCAGTTCAGGTGGCTGGCAGAGATATCCGGATAATCCAGACTAGGGTTTGGAATGCTTGGGTCATCAGGGGGAAGTGTTTCCCACGGCAGTGAATACGTATATGCAACATCCGAACCACCGTCCCAAACCATATCGTGTCTCTCGACTCTGAACTTCGAGAGGGTCTGAGGCGTCGGCAGCGAGTTCAACAGGCTTCTATCAAATACGTAGACTCCCTGTTTTTGCGATGTCGAGCCGTGAGAGGTAGCCCCTGTTAGTACAACGGGAACATTGCCATCGTTTCCGTTAACACCAACATCGTTGCCTGTGCGCGATGTACTTCCGTTAGCATTGGTGACACCAACGACGCTAGAGCCATAAGCCAAAGCAAGCGGATTGTTTATGCTAAACGACTGAGCCAAAAACGTTGCCGGATTTTTTCGTGCCGGATCGATCGGATCAACAGGACTCATGACCGTAGCAGTATCATAGTTCCTCGGCACAACGCTGGTACCGGATACGTCTTTGGCACCGACCGAAGGCACCTCTTTGACTGTAACAGTAATATCGCTCCCTGGAGTCAGAGGCTTGCTTCGCGTCGCCACACCAAGGTCGAACGTATATACCGCATAGAATATCTGCTTTCCATCCGAGGTATTGTAATAACCGCCCTGAACCATATTCTGATTATCCGATGAATCTGCGGCATCCCCAGGCGCTCGGCTCTTGAAAGTTAGCGTAACTTTGCCGTTAGCCTTCTGCTTGAACCCGGTGGAGGCAGTGTCCCAATTATACTTGGCGGTAGCTGAATTATAATTCGGATTGAGCAGGTTCCAGGCAATGAAATATACCTGATCGCCCCACTCTATATGAATAGGAGTATTTCCATGGTCAAAAATTGTAGAACCAAAAGCTCGCTGATGTAGATCGCCGGGATCAGTATGAGCGTCCAACGCAGCTTTTATTGTCGCATACTCACCCGCGGTGAATACATCCACATCAGGGGTGGCAGTCCGTCCGATGCCGGCATCAGTAGAACCGGTAGTCGGGGGCGTCGGCTCGATTGATGTATTCCATCCCTCGGCTTCCCCGCTTCCATTACTGCCGTTTCTACCTGAGAATCCCCACGTGTAGCCACGAGTGTCTCCGATATACATGCGCCCGTCGTGAATTGCCGGCGAAGACGTAGCACTTCCAAGAAGGTCGTTGAACCAGACCTTCTCGCCTGTTTCAAGACTGATACCGTAAACTAATCCACTCTCCGTACCCATGTATGCATAGGATAGATTGCTCAAAGTTACACCGGCAGGGCTGGAATATGCAGTATCCAGAATGTCAGGAAATGCTGCCCACTTGCCGGAACCGGTCAAGCTTGTCCCGGAACTGTTGATCCCGTACAAATAGCCATCGGTGGAAGCCGCGAACACGCTTGGTGTTGCGTCTGATGAGAGCTTCATCAACAACGGGGACGAGTACATGAACGAGCCTAAACTTTCAGTATCGGCACTTGGATACTGCCAGGCCATAGTACCATCCGCGTTCAATGCGATTACCTTGCCGGACTTTACAGCACCGGTCCAAGAGTCGGACGGGGAACCGCCTGTAGCTACATATATGTAATCTCCAACGGCCGTAGTACTGGATACCGAGCCTAGAACAAAATTGGTGGTCGACTTTGAATCGTACTTGGGAAACGCCCACCGCTGAGTCCCATCAGATGTGTTCAATGCATATACGTGTCCGCTTGATGCTCCGATGTAAACGGTGCTTTGATCTACGCTCAGGGCGGGAGATGCGTATATTGCCCCCACCGGATATGACGTGGAATCGTTAGGATTCGGCCATGTCCATACCGGCTCCTGATTCCCAATCTTGTATGCGTAAACCCGACCACTTGTGCTTCCCACAATGATCGTGCCGTCAGCCGTCACAACGGGCGATGAGAACTCGACCGTTCCAAGATCGGTAGGAACAAGCTTTATTGCATCGGCGGCAACACGGTAGTTTGCTGCAGTAAGCCCACTCTTGTTAGTGAGCGTAACATCGACCTTCAGGTTGCCCGACGAAACCGGAGTCGCAAAGTTGCCGAGACGAACCCATCGCCCACCGGCACTCTGATCGATTTGGGCAACGAACTTACCGTTGTTAACACTGCCGAACGAATAATTGATGGAATAGCTGGCATCACTGATGTACTTCTCCGATGCAGAGGACATCGGGATCCAGGCGTAAAGTGTATATGATCGCGGTTTGGCGATATTTACATTCCAGCTCCACTTCGCCGTATCGCTTCCGGTTGAAGCGACTAAATCTTGTTTGTAGCCAACGCCCTGATAACCGGCATGCAACACGGGAGATACCCATCCACCGTTAAACGATGCAGCATTGTCATCGACTATCCAGCCCGGGCCCTGCCATGCAAGATTGCCATCAGCAGTACTGATAGCATATACCTGTCCATCACCACCGGCAGCGACTGCCAGTTCGGTTCCGGCAGCTAGAACATCGCCGTTATCAAATGATATCGAAGCGCTGGGCGTGAAAATAGCTGGCGTCGATGAAATGGAGCCCTCAATCCAGTTAGCTGAATCGCTCGGGAACTGCCATACCTTTGTACCGCGAGTATCAGGCAGGGTAATATCAGTGGATTTCTCGGTATTGACGCCGTACACTACTCCCTTGGCGCTGGATTCATCCAGTGTTCCGGCATCTATCCATTGAACCGTGCCATCGATGACAGGACTTACGGTATTTCCATCTGCATCAAACGATATCCATAGTGGTTCGGTAACAGCGCTTGTGCCTGCCGTTACGCATCTATACTTATGGCCATTCGACATGACCGGCACCACAACATCACCGACATTATGTGCCTGCACCGATTGCCATATCGATTGAGGTGTTTCAAAAGTTTGGGTGACACTAGTCACCAGTAAAGATTTAGTTGGGCTGCTGACCGGCGACGATAGCACGATGCCGTCGCGCTCGATCTTAACTGCATCGGCAGCCACCATCGCACCCGCTGTAGCGCTCTGATTCGTCAATTTGACTTGCACCGAATCGCCGCCATTGATGATAAAGCTATCCGAGGGATCATTACTGTTCCCGTATTCAAGCTTTACCCATCCGCCACCGGTTGTTTGATCGATAGGCAGGCATGTGTACACATTGCCGCCGATTACTACTGAATAATGAGCATCGGTTGTTTGGCTTACGTTACTCACTCCGGCGTCTGTCCATGTTACAGTGCCATCGCCTACCGAACCACCAACAGGCCATGCTGGCTCTACGGTTCCGCTCGTTCCGGCTACAGTACACATGTATATGTGTCCGTTTGCATTGCCGGAAGTCGGCAGCGCGTAATCGCCGACCGCATATGTCGTAAGCGGCGACCACGGGAAGGATGCAGATGATGGGGCCCAGACGTACATGCGGTACCGTGCGGACCATCCGGCCTTCGTCTGTTCGGAATCGGTCAGATTGAAGGTCCATGTGGCGGTATCAGTGGGATTGCCCAGGACGGTAGACATCGACATGTAATTCTTATCAATACCATACGAGTTCTGGATCACACTGCTGGTAACCCATCCTGGGGTCGACTGGAAAAACTTCGATTGAGTAGTATCAACATCGGTATTATCAACGATGCTGACGCCCGGCTGGAAGTACCAGATCGCGCCAAGCTCATACGTGCCGAGACCACTCGAGTCGGTATAACCGGAGCGCTGAGCGTCGTGATGGAACGTAGACCAGTCGGCTACTGCAGCTGCGGTAGAGACTGACGCACATATTAATATCGACAGGAGAATATTCAATATCCGTTTATGTTTCATTTAAAGCCACCTACGCCCCTTGCGGAACGGTTCTATCTAAAATTTCCACAATTTGACTAGTAAATAACGCGCTCTGCACTGGAAGGCTGATGCAATCCATAGCTTGTTGTACCGCCCTGAATCGCGGAATTATCGACAAGCTTCAGCTTGGTCGAGTCACTCGGATCAGGTACCAGCTCAAATATCTCACCCATGCCGGCACTGCTCGCCGCGCTGTTCGTCACGAGCACATTTCCATTCGGGAGCATCTGGGCATGGACTACAAACAACGGCTTGCCATAGTCTCTCGGCGTGTAATGCCGAACTCCAAGCAAAGGAGTCGACTGAGTGTTATCGTATGATGCCACGTGCACACCCTTGGCATCCACGATTACATCATCATAATTATTGGCAGTTCTGTAATTGCGATTGAAGAAAGTCGGTTTGACCAACGAATATGTGCCTAGTTTCAACAAGGACTGAATTATATGCCCATTGGTGCGATTGACTTTGACCAGGGATCCACCCGGTCCTTCAGCCGATCCGTCGGTTGTTACTTTGTAATTCGAGATGGCACACATCGCTATTGCGCCGTTAGTCGGATCTATGACAGGCTGAGCGCTGGTATATAGGTACTTCTTGCCTTGTGCAACGGTATTCGTGCACCACACCAACTGGTTTTCATACGCATTTGTCGTACTATTCCATCTCACGGCGATTTCCAGCACGCGATAGTTTCCGCTATCGGTAATCAGGTAATGATATTCCGATGCCTGCCCACTAATGTCGGCCGTCCACATCCAGACATCCAATGGTCTATTCAGTGTAAGCGGCGAACCCTTAGGTAGTTTGCTGTTGGGGTCACTGAAATCGGTGACGGACCAGAGCACCTTACCACCCTTATCTATCCATACAACTCGATTGTTTCCAGTATCGGCTGCGACTATACCGCCTGCAGGTGACCGCCGCGCAATCGCTGGTCGATTAAACGGAGTCTTATCAGAGGCGTACGTGCTGTTCGATATCTTGACCGCATAAGTACCATCGCACGACCATGTGATGTTGCCTGCTGCATCCAACTCAACCAGACGGTTTGAATCTGCAACGAGGGTCGAGGGGCTGTGAACGATACTTAATCCTTCACTTGAGGCCACGGCCAGCATCCCACTTGTACCGGCGACAGTGGCAACTCCGGGACCCGCGTCATTATCCCATCCAACGTTTTTGCTCTTAACATCCGACCAAACCTGTAATGTATAGTTCTGGGCGACCTTGTCCACATCGATAGCGCAGATTTTCCCCTTAGTTCCATCGTTGTTAGTGCAGCTCACATAAAGCATGTTGCCGAACAGCATCGGGGAAGCCGTGGTCGTCACTTTGAAAGGCTTATTATCTTTAGATACCTCATCTTCGAGGGGCAACTGAACACACCAAAGAAGATTGCTCCACTTGTCATTCTGGTACGTATTGCCGAATGCCGAATGGACCTGATCCTGTTCGGACCCAGCGCCGTTCCCGTTATTGGCCGCAGTGAATCTAACTATGATATCCTGGGATGAACTGATGTCCAACGCTGCATTATCGTTGGGCCGAAAATTTCTGAACGTTAACTTGCCTGTATCGTAATCCACGACGAATGATGAGAACTGCGGAGCGTTCGGATCTGCGCCCTGATCAGCAGTGCCCATGATTGGCTGAGGCTCTCCACCGGGGTTCATGCTGTCATACTGAAGAACTGTTACCTGATCGGTGGAACTAAGAGACGTTCCCAGGTTCAGACTGAATGTTGGATCAGCCCTTAACGCCATAACATATCCGTTACTCCCGGCGTTAACCGTGAAATACACAACATCATTTCCGACAGCCGGTGTTCCAACAGGAATCCCTGCTGTCCCACCAGTCAGCGCAGTCACACCCGGATCGCCGAGATACCAGCGCCATTTGACCGTACTTCGAAGAACTGTGCGCGACCCGGACCTGGTACTCATGGCGTTAAGCTGAACGGCGTACAATGAACCATTATCGGTGCCAAAGTAAAGAATGTCGTTCTTGCCGAGAGCAGGCGCGTAAGGGACGCCACTGCCAGGTGTACTTGAATCCTTAATCTGTATATTTTGTCGGGGGACAAGTTGATTTGACAACCGGTCGATGGCGTAATCAGCAGTCACGACGGCGCCCTTTTGCCCCGAGGTGTTAACCGTCAATTTGCCGGGATTCGCGTTATCCGGTGCCACAGATTGCGGCGTACCATCAATTTTAATGATCGCAGGATCAGCGATAAGATTCTGTCCGGCACGAGTAGCAAAGACGTTGTCAGCCTTGTCCGGAGCGTCCGTACTCAGCACATCCTTGAATACATTCAGAGGAAATATCTGAATACCGCCGCCGGCTGTTCCGGTAACTCCCTTTGCAGCCATATAGACCAGCTGTTCTACAGTGCCTGAAACTGAATCCTCTACGTAACCAATCGTGGGTGATGAAGTCGCTGAGCCAGGTAAGGATAACGGGCCGGAAACCGAATTCCATTGAACCCTCTTGATAAAATCCCACCCGTGCAGCAGCGAGTCGCCGCCTACGAAAAAGAGATTGCCGTCTACGTAGGTAGGTGTGGGAATTTCCATCGAGGCGTCGGCCGCAAATGGCTGCACACTTCCAAATGTGCTAGGCGATGCGACGGTACCTGTAGCGTCATAACGATTGATATTGAAGCCCCGAACTTTTCCTGATTCGGTTAGCACAAAGACTACGGGGACTGCGGTTCCACTGCCAACCGGCATATACGCTGCAGTCGGAGCAGATGACTTTTCCCCTAATGAATACCGCCATACCTCATCGTACGGAGTGCCGAGAGACTGATCCCTAAAGCCGTCATCAGAACTGCCGTCGGTGTCTCTATCACGAGTCGCAGAGAGATCGAAGGCGTGAAGGACGTTCCTGGTATCAACGAAGAAAACCATGTCGTCCAACATTGCCGGTGATGTCGATGCTATCGGCAATGACGCATCACCCGCACTGTATTTCCACAATGGAACGAGGCCTGCACCTATCTCATCAAACGAATATCCTGAATGCCGTGAGTTCTTATGGAATGTGGCACTTTCGGAACCCCAGTTTACTATATTGTAAGCAGCCCTCAAATATGGTGCAGGAGCAAAGATCAGGTAATCACTGTTTACATTGTAACTGCCATCTACTACAGGAGGGGCGCAAAGAACCTGGCTTAATCCATAATATGTGGCGGATGATACTGTCGTAATACCCAGCGCCGTCATAACAACATGGCCGCTACCGTACTGTGCGGCACTGATAACAGGTCTGGAACCCTGCGGAAGAACTGTCATAAAATACCGAGCATTGAATGGGTCGACCGATAGAGTATTGTTTTTCGTTATGCCGTTAAATACCCCGTTTACGTCATCCCAGGTAAGTTGGAATGGACGGCTAAGCAACGGATGAGCCACATTCGCATTTGATGGTATGGCGTTTCCAGTCGCACCAGAAGACTTAAATCCCAAATTAGATATGAAGAAATTATCCAGGAGAGCGTTATTGGCGCTTGCGTCATCGATCCACAGTGTACCGCCGCCATCCACGAATTTCCGTAAGCTTTCACGTTGATCGTCAGTAAACGAGAAATTACCGGAAACAGGCATGAGCAAGACATCAAACTGCGCAAGATCGGCTGACGATGAGTCGATATTTACAGACCAGTATGCGGGCTGATTTTTGCCCGTGCCGGATAGTGCAAGCGGATTAATGAAGCTCCAACCCGATGGTTTGATGTCAGTCCGCTGATCCATAACATCGAAAGCCAGCATGAAAACAGGCGTGCCAAGGTTGAGAACCCCTGCCTTAATCTGATTAGTCTGATTGCTGTACACGAAACTGGCAGCATGCACCGTCCCAGCAGCAAGTACTGCAACAGATGCTATCAACAAAGCTAATTTCGGGAGTTTTGGTATCATAATGTTTCACCGGCCCAAAGGGCGTTTTTCCTCATACGAAATGATCACTTAGTTTAACGAATAATACGTCTGACTTGTTCCCTGTAACCAGCGTGATGTATCCACTACCACTCACCGGGATATCGAGTAGATCCCTTATGTGGGATTTCCGAAGTAGAGCATCTGCGGGCTCACAGGCAAACTCGGCGTAATGGGCAGCGTTCTGCCGTATGCATCCCGCCTGATCGGAGTGCTGGGCGCCGTCAAAGGTGCCGAGAGAAGGCCGTCATACACGAACGTCAGACCCTTGCGCCTGGTGTCGCTCGCATCGTTAGGGTCGAGCGCAGGTCGGTAATCACTCGTGTATCTGACCGGATTATATTTTGAATGATAAACAGGCGCCGCATCCGTTCCGTATTGATACGGTATCCAGCCCCACTTTTCCATCCATGCTGCAGAATCTCCAACCGGCGCAGGTGTATTCTCCGAGACAGCGCCGAATATGGTTATGCACACATCCATGGGCTGACCATACAACGGCCAGCTATTCGCGACTGACGGCGGTCGATTTTCCGGGTTTGTATCGTTCGGGTCCGGGTTGAACCATTCGCCGGGTATCACGAAGAACGAGTAATTCTGCGCATATATGAGCGCCTCTATCCGAATATCGCTCGGCAAAACAGCCGCTCTGGATATATAGTAGTCTTGCATTCCCTGCGCAGCCTGATAATTCTGATCGAGCTGGAATCCTATGCTGTTATACTCGCCAGGAACAGTACTAATGCTGGTACCGGTCAACGGGAACAGCGCACATTCCCAATTCGGATACTTCTGATATGCATACGGGTACTTCTGCGAGGCGTAGTAGTCATTGTAATCAGCGTCAGCCCCATCGGCCGACGTGTATTTCACCTGTGCAGACGGATCGGCAAGCGGATAGGTGCTATACAGATTCGAATTGCCGGCACTCCACGGCGTGTCGGAGTGAGCCGTCTCATTAAACTTATACAAATCGCCATTAGGATAGTTCACCAGCATGTTTATGTAGCTCGGTCCCGCATCCGGAGCCGACGTCTGCCTCACGTAAAGCGACGGCTCGTTGCTGTACAGATAATCGTGCGGCGCGAGATCGAAGTTGATCCAGAACGCGTGATCCGGTGTCACCTCAAAGTGATCGCCGCTTGCGCCCGCCATGAGGACCTCGCGCATCGGTGCGAAGAACTGCGTGGTATTCACACAGACGTAATCTGTAGCCAGCAGCGATATCGCGCTGTTCGCATCTGCAGTATTGGGATTAGCAGCATCCCCTCTATATTTAAGTATACTGCCTTCGACATAGATTGTCGCACCCGAGACAACGGTAACCTGGCTGCTCCATCTGGGATCTGTAGGATTGGAAGCATCCGCCGCCGGTAGCATGCCCCTAATGCGGACATTTCCTTCAGCAAAGATCACACCGTTCTTAGGGTAAGGGACAACAACTCGTTCCTGTCCGCTCAATGAATTACCATCTTTGTCCAGCCACCCGTTCCAGACGGAACTGGAATCGCCGTCGCTGGTGATGATCATATCCGGTTTGTCATCGCCATTAAGGTCGTCTTTCGTAAGTACGATGGTTATACCGGGCGGTGCGTAGTACGGTCCTGACCAGTACTGACCGCCGGGCTGGGTCCAGTTGCTGCGAAGCGTATAAAGCTGGCTTTCGGTTTGAACATCGTTCGGGTTGTTGATATACAGGCCATTACCTTGTCCATAGAAGCCGGTATTGTACCATTCGTTGTTGGTATCCTGCTTCCATGAGCCGGAATTACGGGTCAGGTCTCGATATCTGCTGAGGCCGCTGCCATTATCCAGCGCGTCAAGGAGCGGTGGATCAACCCTGGTTATGCTTCGCGGGCGGCCGACGACATCAGCATCCGGCCTGCCGTCACGGTAATCACCGATTTTGTTAGCCATATCGCTGGTAACAGTACTTGTATCATCCGGGAAGCTGTTAAAATCAGTCCGGGTTGTATCCATAGTGTTGATCGACGAGCTTTCGGTTGCGTCGGCATTGTTCACTTTAACGGCCGCACCCTGATCGTGGCGAATGTCTCCGGCTACCTCTACCCCATCACCTCTGGAGGAATTCAGCCAAATGTTGCTCTTTCCATGCCAGAGCAGGTCGCCATTCACCCTAATCGGAGCACCCTTGGTCCCGTTAACATCGTATTCGCCGAAGTTTGTGGTGAACCCAGCCGTACCGAGCGAGAATTCATCCGAACGGCGGTCCTTGTTTGTTACAAAGCGAGCATAATCTGTGATGCCGATCGATTTGTAAGCCACTTTCTCGCTGCGAAGGCGTTCTGATTGTGTGCCCATGGTTGTGGGGTCGTTTTCATCCACAGTGCCCATGCGCCCAATCGATTCGATCTTTATGTACTTCGACATAGGGTCGCCCGACTTGGGATCATACGTAACTCGAACAAGGAATCGGCCGCCGCCATAGCTGAACCGGCTGAAGCCTGATGCTCCACCAGTCAGCCATTTGGCATCCGGATCATCTGCGCTGACAGCGGAAGTAGGAACCGGTCGCCAGTCTGCGCCATCTTCGCTGTAGGTGAGCTGGCTGTCGGCATATTTGATCCCCGCTTCAGCAAGATACTCCGCGCTCAATGTCTGACCGCTTCTGTGAACACGGCTCATGTTTCGCGCGACGATGGTGATGAAGATGCCACCAATAAAGGCGAGCAGGAACATTATGATCAGCGCCATTATGAGCGTCTGTCCACTTCTGTTCATTGAGCTACCGCCTGATTGATTCAATTTTCGCTTTGTTGTATCCATAGGTGATAAATCCTTCGCTCTAGCGATGGAATCAGTTTGCGACGTTCTTCAGACGAATCTTATTCGTCAATTGAACTGACTCCGGGTTACCGGTGGCTGGATCGTATATTCGTATGCCAAGGGTAACTGTCAAAAGACTCTTTGTAACATAGTCTGCGTATAACTTGTCCCCTTGCTTGTTGTTCTGTACTTCATAGTATGAATAAACGCATAAGTCATGACCGCTTGCATCCTTGTTGTCCGGAAGGCGATCGTTCTCTGCGCCGCTTTGAATCTGCGCAGAATGGAAGTATATGGCGGCAGTACCCTTCATACTGGGATCTATCGCACCAGTACCCAGCAGGACCGGATAGTCCGGGTCCAGCGTGAACTGATTTACGCCGGGATCCATTGTAAAGTATGGCAGTTTGGAATAAAGCATATACTTACCGGCACTCGGATTGGCAAAGTTGAACGAATTTGCATCAGCATCAGGAGCGATCACACGAACGCTTCCGTCAACAATCGTACTGTTCATAAGCGGATATGAGTAGTCATTCGCATCAGTGGTCGGTTTGTTCAGCGTCAAAAGACGATACACGTCCTGCCATGCCCCACCCTGATGATCGGTATAATACTGATTTATCGCGCGGGTTGTACTGTACAGACTGACTGCAGTTTTTCCACCCAATATGATACTTGCATTGTCACTGGCTGTAGGATCTACTGCCGGGAAAGCGAAATTAACAAAACCTGTACGGGAATCTACCGTAAACGCTATCGACGGCTTGGGATTAGCCGGAATATAGCCCACACCATATTTGGACGTCGCCCGTGTGCGCAGATACTTGGTGATGTCAAATATGCAGGGATTGCTGTTATCCCCATCCTCGAAAATTCCCATATCGTTGTAAGTGACACCGTTTTCGGTAACTTGAAATTGCGCCGTTTTATATGTTGACCCACCGCGTTCAATAGCCACCGAATAAGGTGTAACCCAGTTACCGTAGGTGGATTTGAATACTGTAGCCGGCGTCTTGCCATGTTCAGGACTATCGACTACCCCTGTGGTGGCCACTAGAGGATCGTTGTACACGGCGGTCGGTGCAAACTTGACTGTCGGCGTCACCATGGGGCTGCCGGTAGTGGTATCGAATTCGAGCTTGATCATATCGGTACCGTTAAGGCTGACTACAGGGCGAGCAATTTTTCGCCAGTTAGCAGCATATGCGCTGTTGTAGAAGAAATCGGGATCGTTCAGGTTCTCCGACGAACTTTTGGTTGTGTCGAACAATTTGTCGTCATAAGGGTTGAACTCGACACGATACAGCACATACATGTTATCCGGGACTGAGTTATCATGCTGCGCCAGAAATCTGTTGTGATACGGCTTTGTCGGATCGTTCAGTCCAATGAAATAGCGAACGATCAGCGTATCCGGCGTAAGTGGCTGTACAGGTCTCAGTTCCAGCGCTGATCCATCGACTGGACATACAGGGGAGGCCTCGTCACCTCTGTCATATTCTCTGGGCCCGGTGGTATGCACGCTATCACTTGCGATACAGTAGCCCTTCATACGAGGCAGCACCATATCGACTTTAGCGTAGTAGACATGAGCGACGGCGGGTGCGCCATCCCTGTCAACAACCGGCATATTGATATAACTTCGAGTATTGTCGTAGACGTACATGGCTTCGTTAAGGTCATGGCTGACTTTGGAGAGCGCGAGGCGTGAATCGTCCTGTGCGCGAACCAGTATCTCAGCCCGATGCGTAAATTGAAAACTCTGCATTAGAGGGCTGAATATCAATCCCATGACTACCGCCGTCAAGGCGAGCACCACCAGGAGCTCGATAAGTGTAAACCCTCTGCTATTGTATGTCCGCAACTTCATTATTCTATCCTGTTTTCCAACTCGTGCCTAATTGCTGGATGGATTTAGGTAAGTCTGTAGTTCCATGGTTTTCCTGGGACTTCTCGAATCCTTGCCACCATTACGCCATATGACTCTTGTCCCAAATGATACGCCGCGCACCTTTGACACCCAGGTGACACTGCCGGAAACACTAGATTGTGATGCAAGCTCTGTCGGAAGCGTTATGTAACACAGCCCGCCCGGCCCGGTATCATCGGTATAATCCGAGATTTTGATGGCCTTGCCGTAGACAGTGTAGATTTTATTAACGCTCGTATCTGTCCACTGGTAGTCCACGGCCACGGTTGCCCCCGCATAGGATTTCGGGAAATACAGTTTATTATCGGAAAGCGCATGACCGGTATCCCAAACAGCGAGGTACTGTTTATAGTCCGGAGCACTGCCGTTACTGTCTGTATATACCTTATACGCCTTGAATACCTGAACGGCCCAATCCGAATTGGTCTTGTAATAAATTCGGAATGTATGCCCTTTAACGCTGGAACTGTCTAAAAAGGTTATTATACCGTCTCTGTAGTCGATGTTACCCTCCGGTATCGGCGTCACGGCTCCCGACTGCAAATCAACCGCTACCACGTCAGGTGAGCCCATGCCCCATATGCCGGTGATACCATATCCTTTGTTGATATATTTCAACGCCAGTTTGACTTTCAGCCTTGAATCTTCAGGGCCGGAGATGTCTTGCGGGATTGAGCGATCTTCATGAATGACGCTCCATCCCTTGGTATAATAATCTATCTTGGCTATGATAGGCTGCTTTCCGCCGGTTGTGGACTCTTCATATCCGTAGCCTGTGGGGTTAAACCCTATTTTGCCTATGTTTTCGTCCAGAATCTTATACTGGTACGGGTCTACAGAGCTCCATGGAACCGTGTCTGCCGTCGCCTTGTCGTAATCCAACTTGTCGAACTTACGCTGCAGGACATCCGTGCCAGCGACGATCCCCTGAAAGTCGGAATCTCTTGTTAGCGCTTTCAGATCAATCATATTGGAATCCGCACCCAGATTCAGAACTTGCTGGAAGTTCACCAAAGTTCTCGCTGCGCCCATACCTTTCGCATATGTGAAGGCGATCTTGAAGGTACGCGCATAATTCACCGGATTTAAGTAAATCAGCCCGTTCGCATTATCGATGGAATATTCATTATACGCATACTGAAGTTGAGTATGCACTCGATTGAGCGGACTGCTGTAAATGTTGAGTTCGTGCGGAAAATTCATATCGATCGGACCGAATGCAAGCAGATACACCGAGTTCGTCGAAGTCGGTGCCGGTATAGAGGTCGATTCATCCACGATGTGAGAGAATCTGTTGGCATTGTCCGGATTCAGCGGGTCCAGCTGATAAAGCTCGTCCTCATTCTGCAAAATTCCGTCGGGAAGATGATCCGATATAGACTGCAGGCGTTCCAGCTCGGACTGTGCCAGCCGAGTTGCTATGGAAGCATTCTCACTGCTCTTCAGCACGGAAAATCCTGCTGGGAATAGCCGAACTACCGAGAGTATGCCGACTAGAAATATCATGATTGCCACAAGTATTTCTACGAGCGTCATACCGTTTCTATTATCTAAATGTCTGAGAAGCGTCTTTTGCTTCATTCCCCGCACCAAACCCAATCATTAATATCTATCGCGACCGACGTAAAACAATCGATATCCACATTCATCTTGTACGACTGACATTGCTTCGTAAAATGTTCCATAACTACAGGAAAGAAACGCAACTACCTATTATTTGCCGGAAGTTGCGTCTCATGGTATACATAACGGATCAAGCCTACTTACCGCGAGGGGTTTTCCAGGCTTGGGTCCAATCTGTCAGATTGCCGCTGTTAGTCAGGCTCACATGTCCATCAAGAAACAGAACGAGATCTTTGCTGCCCTGATCCGGCACGCCGGCTGAATCAGAATCTCTGTGGTAGCTGCACCAGGTAACTACCGTGTCCTCTGGTGGATTGCGCCATAAGAGCTGTCTGGAGTACTCCGGGTAATCATCGGCGACAAAAGAAGAATCCACGGTTTTATCTATATACATCCACATCAGGGAAAATCGACCCTCACGCGCGGTCTTGCCCGGAGGTACCTGTGTGTCGTAGGTGCTGGAGGCATACTCATAAAAAGGAGCCCCGTTCTCACCAATGTCCCTGACTGCCTTATCAGGCTTTGATCCGAATGAACCGAGCGACGGAGACGCGCTATTCCAGTAATCATACATTGGATCCGGCACCACGTCCGTCGATTTGTAGTCAGCTGCGACATCCTCGCCGTCGACTGTGCCGTGCAGAACGGCAAGCGGGCACTTCAAGTTGAGCACGGATTTGATGTACTCGGGATATAATGCGACGATAGTCCCGTTAGGTAAAGTACCCCTACTGCGCTCGATAGGCACCACGTTCCCATCGGCATCATATGAAACCGGTCCAGCGATGAACTCAGGGTACCGGTGCTCGTCGTCATAGAACAATTTGACAGCGACAGCAATCTGTTTCAGATTAGTCATGCAGTCTGTCTGCTTGGCTTTCTTCCGAGCTGAAGCCATGATCGGAAACAGGATTGCCGCAAGAATAGCTATTATAGCTATGACAGTAAGCAGCTCTATAAGCGTGAATCCATCTTTTTTATTCTGAAACATCGTAATTCCCCCTCGCGTAAACTCCGCAACTGGGCTACATGCCACCAAATCCGGCATAGTTTAGATACATTTGATACAGGTTTGTCAGTACGTTTCCAAAAAACATAACGACCATCGCACCGATGACCATAAACGGCCCGAAAGGTATGTAATCCTTCCGTGACTTCTTCTTCGCGGCTATGAGCCCGACTCCGACCACCGCACCGATGACTACAGCTAGCAGGAATGATAACATAGCGGGGCCTAATAGCAAGTTCGCTCCAATTGCCGCCGCAAGTTTGACATCGCCGCCACCCATGGCATCCTTCTTGAACACGTAGTAGCTGATTACGGTAATAGCAAAGAAAGCACCACCGCATGCTAGAATCCCCACTATCGATTGAGGGATATTCAGTCCTAGAACATTCACGAACTGGCTATCCGCTCCTGTGGCTATCCCTATTCCATTCCTGACCAATCCAATTGCTATCCCAAAGATATTCAGTTGATCTGGAATGATGAAATGCTCCAGGTCGATGAAGAATGTCGCGATCAGCGATGCACCAAACAGCGCATACACAACGCCTTCTACGCCGATACCGAATTTAAGGTAGGTCACTACAAAGTACAGAGCAGTGAGCAGTTCAATAGATAAGTACCGCCAACTGATCGGTGCTCCACAGTACCTGCACTTGCATTTCTGCACAAGAAAACTGAGCATGGGAACCAAATCCCTGCCCTTCAACAGCGTGTTGCAGTTCGGACAGTGAGATCCAGGGCTTACAATGGATTCGTCCCGTGGCATACGCCATATACAAACATTGAGAAAGCTGCCTATTACGGCTCCGTATATAAATGAGATTGTCACACCCAACCAAACGGGCATAGCTTAATCTAGCCTTCCTTATTCATCAGAGCCGCTGCTCAGTGATGAGATAATACCTACCATAGGCATAAACATTGCAACTACGATGAAACCAACTGCGCCACCAAGGCCTACGATCATAATCGGCTCAATAGCGGCTGTCAAACTTTCCAGAGCAGCGTCTACTTCCTGCTCGTAAAACTCAGCGACCTTTGTGAGCATCTGATCGAGGGAACCTGATTCCTCACCAATACTGATCATCTGAACAACCATCGGTGGGAAGAGCCCGCTCTTCTGAAGAGGATCGCCGATGCGGTCTCCTTCACGAATCCTGGCCCTGGCCTCAAGAATGGCATCAGAGATTATTTCGTTGGATACTGTTCCGGCCACGGTTTCCAGCGCCTGCAAGATAGGAACACCACTGATAAGCAGTGTACTAAGAGTTCGTGCAAACCGTGAGAGACTTATCTTGTGGTTAAGATTGCCGAAAACAGGTACTTTAAGCTTGAATCTATCAAACAGCCTGCTTCCAACCCTTGTCTTAACGAAGAACTTGAACGAAATAAAGGCTGCAACGAGTATACCGATCATCAGATACCATTTGCTGGTCAGGAAATTACTGAAGGCCATGAGCATTGAAGTCATAGCCGGCATTTCTACCTTGAAATCCTTGAACATTCCCATAAACGTAGGTAGAACGAAAGTAACCAAACCAAGAACGATAACGACTGCCATTACCATAACAATGGTAGGATATGTCATAGCGGCTTTTACTTTGCGCTTTAGTTCCATGTCCTTTTCAAGGAAGCTGGACAACCTTTGCAGACTTTCTTCAAGCGCACCACCGACTTCACCTGCCCTGATGAGTCCAATGAACAGGTTGCTGAAGACGTTAGGGTACTTCGCCATGGATTTAGACAGCGTCTGCCCACCTTGTACGTCATTCTCTATCTCAGCAATGATACGGCGTAGCTTCGGATTAACAGTCTGCTGGCCTAAGACCGATAGGCATCGCACCAGAGATACACCGGCATCGATCATCGTAGAGAACTGTCGGCAGAAGATAGACAGGTCGGCGAGCTTGACACGGCCGAATCCGGCGCCTGCCGATTTCGTCTTTACAGCCCTGGCCTGCTCAATCTTTACTATCGTAAAGCCCTGCTCTTGCAGACGACGCGCGACGACAGCATCACTCTCGCCGTCGGAGGTCCCCTGCTTTATGGTTCCTGCACCGTCTCTTACTGTATACGCATAGATTGCCATCGTTATCACCTTCCAGATAGCAGTTAGTAGATTTCACCAGCCGCCAAGCGACATACTTATCTATTGTTCATATCTACGCCAGGGCCTTTGCCACGGACGTTAGTTGTTGAGACCATCAGCTTGAATTCTTCAGGATTCATAGCTCTTGTCAATGCTTCATCGTAAGAAATTGTGCCCGACTGATATAGATCTCGCAGGCTCTGATCCATCGTCTGCATACCAAGGCTGGAACTCGTCTGAATAGAGGATGTAAGCTGATGTGCCTTGGCTTCACGGATCAGGTTTCTTACGGCTGAAGAAGCAGTCATTATTTCCATCGCACAAACGCGTCCCGGCATACCAGCCCTAGGTATGAGCTGCTGGCAGATAATAGCTTCGATGTTGTTTGACAACATGAATCGGATCTGCTCCTGCTGTTCCGGAGGAAAGACGTCAACCATACGGTCGACGGTCTGCGGTGCGTTATTCGTGTGCAGAGTTGCAAATACAAGGTGGCCTGTTTCTGCACAGGTAATCGCCGTAGAGATCGTCTCCAGGTCTCGCATCTCACCAACGAGGATTACATCCGGGTCTTCTCGGAGGGAGGCTCGGAGTGCGTTCGCAAATGAATGCGTATCAATGCCCAGCTCACGCTGGTTGATTATACTCATTTTATGTTCGTGCAAGTACTCAATCGGATCTTCAACGGTAATGATGTGAGCATCATGCTCGGAGTTAATCTGATTGATCATTGCTGCCAGCGTTGTAGATTTACCTGAACCGGTAGGACCTGTAACAAGTATAAGTCCTCTTGGTTTCTTGGTAAGCTCTTCAAGTACAGGCGGCAGGCCCAGGTCTCGAATAGTCGGGATTTTGACCGGGATAACCCTGAAGGCTACAGCAACGGTGCCCTTATCTTTGAATATATTAACCCTGAAACGGGACAGATTGACTATTGAATATGAAAAGTCGAGCTCCAAGTTCTGCTCAAAACGCTGTATCTGCTCATCAGTAAGGATATCGTATGCAAGGCGCTGAGTATCCTGATGAGTAAGCGTCATGAAATCGCTCTGTATCAGGCCGCCGTCTATTCTAAATGTTGGAGGGATGCCGACTGCCAGATGCAAGTCAGATGCGCCCCGTTCTACAACCTGCCTGAGCAGATCATCAACATGTATATCATCTACAGATAACGCCTTAGGTGCTGGTTTAGGCGGCATTTGAGTAGCCGTACCAAATTCCATTGCTAAAAACCTCTTTCGTCTCTATTAGTGTCCTGCGGTGAAGACTACCTTCTTCACTTCATCCATTGTAGTCATACCGGAAAGAACCTTTTCAAGTCCGTCTGCACGCAAATCCTTCATTCCGTTCGCCTTGGAGGCTTCGCGTATATCCGACAAAGGTGCACGTCGAACGATCAATTCTGCAATCTCATCGTTCATGGTCATTAACTCATAAATACCTAGTCGGCCCTTGTAACCGGTATGTCTGCATACCTCACAGCCACGGCCTCTTACCATTGTTAGCATCTCATCAGGTTCATGAGGCTCATATCCCAGCACGCGAAGTTCAGCGGCGGGCATCTGGTACTCTTCCTTGCAGTTACTGCACACTCTACGAGCCAGCCTCTGAGCCAATACGCCCATAACGGTAGCGGAGATCAGGTAAGGCTCAATTCCCATATCCATCAAACGAACGACGGTAGCCGGTGCGTTGTTGGTATGGATGGTGGACAGCACGAGGTGTCCGGTAAGGGAGGCTTCAACTGCGATCTCGGCGGTCTCAAGGTCTCTCATTTCTCCGACCATGATTATATCAGGGTCCTGGCGGAGGAATGAACGCAGTGCGGATGAAAAGGTCAAACCGGCCTTGGTGTGCACTTGAACCTGAGATATACCGGGGAGCTGATACTCGACAGGATCTTCGATAGTGATGATGTTCTTTTCAACGGAATTAATTTTATGAAGAATGGAATATTGCGTTGTTGTTTTTCCACTACCAGTTGGTCCTGTCGTAAGGAAGATTCCGTTCGGCTGTATGATAAGTTCTTCTAGTCTGGCCATACAATCCGGCAAAAAGCCGAGTTTCGTAAGGCCGAGCAGAACGCTGCTCTTGTCCAAAACTCTACAAACGATCTTCTCTCCGTGAATTGTAGGCAGACAGCTGACACGAAGGTCATAGTCCTTGTTATCCAACCGGATCGGGATACGACCGTCTTGAGGGATTCTACGCTCGGCGATGTTCATTTCCGCCATAATCTTGAAACGGGAGATCAACGGCCCCTGAATATATTTAGGGATCGTCATTTCCTCATGAAGAACGCCGTCAACTCGGTACCTAACGCGCACCTGCCGTCTGTCCGGCTCTATATGTATATCACTGGCGCCTACGCGAATCGCTTGCTGAATGATCGTGTTTGCTACACGGATGATAGGAGCCTGCTCGGCTACCTGTGCAACAGCATCCGGATCATCATCATCTGAATCTTCGCGCGAGCGGTAAGAGTTGATTGCATCCTGTATACCAGCTAACCCTGTACCAACAGAATCGCCGGTCTGCAATGAGGTAGTAGGAGCCGCATCTGCACCCCTGTAATTACGATTGATAGCTTCCTCAATCGCATCGGGCATTGCCAGTGCGGCGGAAATCTGCATACCTCGCGTAGCGGATCGCAAGTCGTCGAGCGCAACAAGGTTGTGCGTGTCGGACATAGCGACCATAAGGCTGTTGCCGTTCTTGAAGATTGGCATAACCTTGTGACGCCTGACTATATTTTCCGGAACTATATTAACCGCGCTGGGATCAATTTTCTGGGTGGCAAGATCCACAAACGGTATATTGAGCTGCTGCGCACGCGCCTGCATAACTTGCTTAGGCTGTGCAAAGCCAAGGTCGATTATTATTTGACCTAAATCGCCTGGAGCAGCCCTCTGGGCATCTCGTGCTTGTGCGAGTTGCTCTGGGTTTATTAACTGCTTTTCCACGAGCACTTCGCCAATATCTTTTCTCATCGCAACCATACCTCAGCGGCCTCCCAAGATCCATTCCATGGCACATTAACACACATTAATATCATTATAGCATCGTGCAACCTGAAACACAACTGTAAATCGCCACCATCACGATACAGAGTGCAAAACGTTTTTATCAGACTGTGCTGCTTTCTCCATTATTTCACACGGCGGCGTTTGACCTGTCCATATTTCAAAGGATATTGCACCCTGAAATACAAGCATTCCCATGCCGTTGGATGTTCCCGCTCCTGCTTCCCTCGCGGATTTCAGCAGGCTGGTTTCTACGGGATTATATATTTGATCGTATACAAAAAGATTTGCATGCAGCCACTCGGATGGAACAGGCTGCGCATCGACATTTGGGTGCATGCCGACTGACGTACAGTTCACGAGTAGATCTGCGCCCGATACTGCGACGCGAGCCTCGATACTGTCCAGCGCCAACGCGCTGACATTTTCAACCCCGAGCGCTTCATTCACCAAAACCGATAGATCCACTGCGCGATCGACTGTACGATTTATCACGGTCACATTGGCGCCCTCTGATGCCAGGGCATATACCGTAGCCCTGGCAGAGCCGCCTGCGCCTATCACCACAACGTTTGCGCCTTTCGGACTCGCCCAAACGGCGCTTAGGGCTCTGATGAATCCCGGCCCATCGGTGGAATACCCCTTGAGAATGCCGTTGTCATTGTGGATGGTGTTCACCGATCCGATTCGGCGGGCATCATCGCTGATCCAGTCAAGATATTCCATCACACGCTGCTTGTGAGGCATCGTTACATTGATACCAACGAGATCCAGGGCTCTAATCCCCTGTACGGCGGAGTCCAGATTATCAGGGTTCACGCAGAACGGGACATAGATCCAGTCCAGCCCCATCGCCTCAAATGCGGCATTTTGCATGGCTGGCGATCTGCTGTGTCCGACCGGGTGTCCGAATATGCCGGTAACCCGAGTTGCTCCGGTTAATGCTCTGCTCAAATGGAAACTCCGTTTGTTTATGACTGTATGTGGTGAATCATTGTTCCCTGGACTCATAGGACTATTTAGATCGATTTTTGTTGTTTTCGATGGATAAATGGCATGACTATATGCTGAGAACTCCTCTTTTGCCAAAGAATCTCAACAGTAGAAACTCAAAAAACCGACTGATTTTAGTACCGAAAAACTCTCTGCCACTTATCGGACGTACCAGTACTGTATACATGCCTAAACGGTTGCCACCTAGTATATCCGTAAAGATCTGATCGCCGATAACGGCTGTGCCGGATGGCTCTGCCCCTAAAAGTTCAAGTGCACTGTTGAACCCTTTCCGCCTCGGCTTCATGGCTTGCTTTGCAGGCACGCCTAGCTGTAGAGAAAGCTTATTTAGCCTTCCCGTTGAGCGCGTGTTCGAGACGATGCAGACTTTGAGACCATTATCGCGCGCTTTTTGCAGCCAGTCAACAGCGGCAGGCGTTATATTGTATCGCTGCCATGGAACCAGTGTGTTGTCCAAATCGATCAACAGCGCGCTGATTCGCAGCCTTTTCAGTTTTGCGATGTCAATGCTCGAGATGGATTCCGCCACCTCCGCCGGGCACATCAGTCGGAAAAATTTGTTCAAGTCAGTGAGAGTCCTTTCTCCGAGCAAGCTGTATAGCCCGCTCGTGTTCCTGCATGGTACGGCTGAAAATGTGCGACCCATCCGATTTAGCGACGTAGAAGAGATAATCCACGCGCGCGGGATGAAGGGCGGCTTTTATGGAATCCAATCCCGGATTAGCGATAGGTCCCGGCGGCAACCCCGTATTGAGATAAGTATTATAAGGCGATTTCACCTCGAGATCCCTGTACAGAACTCGTTTCTTATGCTGGCCCAGGGCATACAGCACGGTGGCGTCGCACTGGAGGCGCATATTTTGCCGGAGACGATTGTGCAGCACCGCCGAGACCAGCGGCCGATCGCCAGGAACACGTGCCTCGCGCTCGATCAGAGATGCAAGCGTTATCACCTCATGCAGGCTCATGCCGGATTTCCGGATGTCCGGTGCAAGGTCCTCCGCAACTTTGCGCTGAAAACAGATCAGCATCTCATTGATTGCAGCCTCTCCTGAAGCACCAACCGGCAGCAGATAGCTGTCGGGGAAGAGATATCCCTCAAGGCTGTCCTCAGGATGGTAAAAGTTTGTGCGAAATACTTTTCCGTTGTACAAGGTTTCGTTCAAAAGTTGATCGGCATTGCCATATCCCTCGGCAGATAAACGTTCGGCTACCTGGCGGACTGTAAAGCCTTCGGGGATAGTGATCCATCGAGCGCTGACTTCTCCTCCTGCGATTCTGTTCAGGATGGAACCGGGGCTCATGCTCGGGCTGAGATCGTACGCGCCCGGCTTCAACATGCCGCTTTTGCCGGAGATTCGTGCCAGCAGTTGGAAGGCGAATGCGCTTCGAATCAGTCGCTTATCTGCAAGCATGTGGCTGACCGATCCTGCGGATGCTCCCTTATGGATCTGGACTATCACCTTGCGGGTTCCCCCAACCGGAGCCATCAAAGCCACAATGAGCCAGACCGCGACCAGCGCAACCGCAGCAACGATTATCGCACGAATCAGTCTACTCTGTATCGCCGTCATATTGATCTTCCCTGATTTGTTTGAATGACTGGCACCTCATGTATGAGCTGAGCAGGACTCCCGCCGCCATCTTGTCGATTACCTTCTTGCGTTTGGCGCGCGATTGATCGGCCTCAATCAGCACGCGCTCGGCTTCGGTGGTGGTCAACCGCTCGTCCCAGATCACAACCGGTATGTGGGTTCGCCTGCGAAGGGCCTCTATAAAGGATTCTACCTTTTCGGCCTGTATCCCAACCGAGCCATCAAGCATATACGGCATGCCGACAACTATCTGTCCTACGCCATACTCGGCGGCGAGTCTCAGTACCTCGGCGATATCTTTCTTTATGCTGACGGTACGCTGGATTACTGTAATCGGGTTGGCCGTGATTCCAAGTTCATCGCTCACTGCCACACCTATGGTTTTATCACCCACATCCAGACCCATTAACCTCATATTTCAATCTCCTCAAGCTGCAAATACAGAACGGATGCCAGGTATAGCGCCAGCAAAAGTGCGGCGGGAACTACACCGGAATCGTTGAACAAAAATCCAACTGCCATGCCAATAACAATCGCAGGTACCAGGGATTGCCGGATAATATCTGACTTCCCTTTAATCAGGCGCTCGGATTTCTCACGACGGCAGTACAACACCAGAAACGGTACACTGAAAATAAGCGGATAAATGGCCTGCGGTGTGCTGAGTATTCCAAGATGCATACCGATCTTGCCGACTATCAGCGCAAGAAGAAACGGCCATCCCTGGGAGTGAGCAAGAACGATCGCTCTCCCAAGATGAGAACCCGCTACACCCATGTTGAATATATCTGCAACGGCAAAGGCAGCAACAGTAAGAATTGCCGCGCCCGACATAACCAGCCCATGCCGTATGTTAAGTCTGGCACCGGACAGTATGATCAGCGCCGTGCCAAAAGTGGATATCGCCATGAGCAAGCCGCCCACGTTTGCGCCCAGCCCGGGATATCCTATGACCCATGAAACGAACCCAAACCACAGACCTGTCAGAATCAGCGCAACAGGCCGCATCACCGCTCGCGACGACACCGCGATTGCCCACGACCGCAGAAACAGCACCGGTCCGAGCAGCGATGACCCTATCAGTATTCCCATATACTCGTTTCCGATCCCATAGTACCGTATGCCTGTGATCTGATCACAGCTTATTATTGAAGACCTGAGCAGTCTGGTACCCGTGAGCGCATCGGCTATGATTAAAATCGCTGTTATGCTCATCAGCACGGCCAGCGGCGAGTAGACCCGCCCCCGTGTGAGTTTTTCGATAACCCTGGCTATCGCACACGTGAGAATCACCATTCCCACGACGGATAGTATCAGGTTGACCACATACTTCCATATATTCAGTCCCACCGTGCTGTCAGCGCAAAGGAGGACAGCAGGCATTGAAACCAACACCAGTAAAATTATACCCAACCGCGCATGGGCTCTACCCCGATGCTTGTTTCTACGAATCACTACCTCGGATATCGTAATCGACACCAGCATCAGTACCGCGATGGATACCAGCACCGGAATCTGAAGAGCGTAACTTCGCACGCCGATCTGCTCCATTCGGCCAAGCCGGGCAAGGGGGCTCCTGGCCGACACCGCCTCCGCGGGCCGCGCGACGAGAAATGCGGGAACGGCGAGATTCGCAGCTCGCAGAATCGTCGGGGCAACGTCTGTATTATTTAGCAGGCCGCCCATTCGAGTGGTTGGTGTCAAAAGCAAACCAGGCGTTCCACCGGCTTTCCACATAACAATTGGCGAAAGGTTTGATTTGAAACCAACGATCTCACTCGCCCTGCACGGAGAACACACTATCAGAGTTGCGCCTTGCGTTTGGACATCCGACCGTATGGCGCCTATCACACGATCCAAATTTCTCAGGCAGCGCTCACGGTTAAATTCATACGCCACGTCCGACATCCGATCGCGACTGTCCTCGAGCCTGCCGAAATCGCCGAGTTCTACAACGACCAACCCGTGATCCAGCATCAGTCGTTTAGCAAGGGGTAAAATCTTCTCCAGATTATCCGTAATGCCACACGGAACATTCACATCCGGCCTGACCGCTTCGCTGCCGATGGCACCTGTATCCACCACGCCGTACTGATCCATGGCGATATATGCCGCGTCGCGTTTCAAGAGTGGCGGCGAGTCGCTGTTTCCGATCACCGCGGTGCGAAGCCCTGCCTTGTGAAATGCGTTACCCAGCAGGCCTACGCACTCGAGCGCAGACTTCGTTTTTTGATTTGCGCGAAGAAGCCTGGACATATTCAGGCAGACGGCGGAATCTTTTGGCGCGGTTCGCCCCGACTGAAGAGCATACGCATCGACGGCTGTGCGCGGGCCGACGAGCTCTCCGGCATCGTAACCCATCATCCTGCCGTCAGAGCCGTACAATCGGAAGCCCGAACCAACCGCTAAGTACTGCACCTCTGCCGACGCAGCCCAGCGAGTGCCGGTATTCGCCAAGCCCACCGCGCCTGTGTCGACGAGCGCGCGCATGTTCGGTCCTGCCGCGTGCAAATCTTCGAGCGAGAGATAGTTCGCGACCACCACCACGACGCGTGCGCCCTGCCCGCGCGCGATGGCCCCGGAACCGATAAATATAAGACCAACCAAAAGAAAAAGCAGGCAGGCGAATAATCGGCTCCAAGCCGCTTTCCATATTGACCGGACGCTGTCACTCGATGCACGCATTAATTCCGCCTACCTGCCATATCATTCATCTGTATTGGTACAATCGCCCAATTCACTATCAGGATTTAACCTGCTGTTCGATAATCTCTTTCGCCTTTGCCAGTGCAGCATCAAGCTTACCGGCATCTTTTCCGCCAGCCTGCGCAAAATCGGGACGGCCGCCGCCGCCGCCTCCTGCAACCTTCGCCACTTCCCGGATCAGGTTTCCGGCATGGAAGCCACGTTTGACCAGATCAGGGGTCACTTTACTTACGAATATTACTTTGCCATCAGATGGACCGGCCAGAACTATCACGGCAGATTTGAGCTTATTCGCCAACGTATCCGCGAGAGCGCTCATACTCTCCGCATCGCCCAAATCGACTCTGTGCGCGACGACACTTATGCCGCCAAACAGCTGCGCAACCGATGCGAGTTCATCTGCCTGACCGCCTGCAGCCTGACGTTTCAAATCCTCTATCTGCTTCTCTGCGCATTTCAGCCTATCCACAATTTTCTCCACTGACTGAGGAAGTTCATCCACATTTGTAGAGAGTGTTTCTGCAGCTGATTTCAAGAGCGCATCCCGCTCGGATACATATTCAAGGGCAGAGTATCCTGTTACGGCCTCTATTCGTCTGAGTCCTGCACCAACACTGCTCTCACTTGTAATCTTGAAAAGGCCTATCTGTGACGTTCTGCCGATGTGCGTGCCACCGCATAGCTCCATGCTGAAATCGCCGACCGTGATAACCCGGACGACGCCGCTGTATTTCTCGCTGAAGAGAGCCATGGCGCCGTCTTCCTTCGCCTGCTCTAGAGTGCGCTCAGCCGTCTGAACCTCCATGTCGCGCAGAATGGCGTCGTTGACGGTCTTCTCGACTGTCAAAAGTTCGTCCGGCGTTACAGCCATCGGATGAGTGAAGTCGAAGCGCAGGCGCGTCGGCTCTACAAACGAGCCCGACTGCACTACATGATCTCCGAGCAGCATTCTAAGCGATTTCTGAAGCAGGTGGGTCGCGGTGTGGTTCCGCATGGTGCTCATGCGCCGAGCAGAATCTATCGCCGCTTTGATTTCAGAACCCGATAGAAGCTCACCAGCCTTGATTTCGCCCGCATGAACGATCATCGAGCCGACTCTCGCTGTCCCAGTCACCTGTACTTCAGTGCCATTGCATGTGATAAAACCGATATCTGCAACCTGACCGCCGCCATCAGGATAAAACGGCGTCTTATCGAGAACTATATCTACCTTCTCACCGACCCCTGCCTTGTCTATCAGCTCACCGTCTTTCAGTATGCCGATGACTTTCGCAGTGGTGGTAAACTCACTATAGCCGACAAACTCAGTCGCAGGATGCGCTTTCTCGATCTCGGCCAGCGCACCGAGCGACCCGCCGAACACAGAGTCGGAGATATCGCTGCCCTCGCGAGCCTTTCGACGCTGCTCTTCCATGGCGTCATCGAACCCCTGGACATCGACTGTCAAATTATGATTGGCTGCAATCTCCTGCGTCAGTTCAAACGGGAATCCATAAGTATCATAGAGGACGAATGCTTCCATGCCTGGAATTTCGGCTACACCTGACTGCACGACTCGCTCGATGGCTTCTTCAAGTTTCTGGAGGCCAAGATCGAGGGTTCGTCGGAATTTCTCCTCTTCAGATCGAACTGTGCGGCAGATATGGCTCTCCCGCTCGCGAAGCTCCGGATACTGGACTTCCATTATCGAGATGACTACCGGCACCAACTGCTCGAGGAACGCTTCTTTCACACCCAGAGCTTTGCCCTTCAGCGAAGCTCTGCGGATGATGCGGCGGAGGACATATCCCCTGCCTACGTTGGACGGCATTACGGCATCCGTTATGGCAAATGTCATAGCTCGAACGTGATCCGCAATTACCCTGAGCGCTATGTCAACAGTCCCGTCGCTGCCGTACTCAACGCCTGCGATGGAGGCAGCCTTCTTAATGATCGGAAGGAACAGGTCCGTCTCGAAGTTCGTAGGCGCACCCTGCAGGATGGCGGTCATTCGCTCAAGGCCCATGCCGGTATCTATGTTCTTCTTCGGGAGAGGCGTAAGCACCCCGCCCTCTTCGCGGTTATACTGCATGAATACAAGATTCCAGATCTCACTGAACCGTGCGCAATCGCAGTCCGGATTGCAGGTCGGTTGCTGGCACCCTACGTCCGCGCCAAAATCGAAGAAGATCTCGGAGCAAGGTCCGCACGGGCCGTTCGGTCCCTCACTTGGAGCATTCGACGGCCAGTAGTTCGATTTCTCACCAAGTCTGACTATGCGCTCTGTCGGAATTCCGACCCTCTGCCAAATTGCGGCAGCTTCGTCATCATTCTGGTAAACGGTGACCCATATACGCTCAGGCGCAATCTCGAACACCTCGGTCAGAAGCTCCCACGCCCAGGGAATAATATCTTGTTTAAAGTAGTCACCGAAAGAGAAATTACCTAGCATTTCGAAGAATGTATGATGGAACGGCGTAGTACCGACGATATCCAAGTCACCCGTGCGGAAACATTTCTGAGAGGTAGTCATCCTCGTTCGCGGAGGAACCCGCTCTCCGATGAAATACGGCTTGAACTGAACCATTCCGGCACTTGAAAACAGGAGTGTCGGGTCATTCGGCACCAACGAATCGCTGGGCGCTATCAGATGCCCTTTTGCCTCAAAAAACTTCAGGTATTTTTCTCTAATCTCACTACTTAACATTTATAATCTACTCTCCATGAAAGCTAAAGTTTCTTCCAGGCTCTTGATACCGGTAGTGGCACCCAGCGCCAGGACGCAACATGCCCCAACAGCATTGGCAAAGCGTCCGGTCTTTTCGAGATTCCATCCATTATGGACGCCTGTCAGGAAGCCTGCAACAAAAGAATCGCCTGCACCGTTGGCATCAACAGCATCAACGGTAAATCGAGGAACTCTGATTTCTTGATCGGCTGAGCGGATATAGCATCCTTCCTCGCCCATCTTCAGGCCGACTACCTTTATGCCATAATCCAGGAAGACCTTTGCGACATCCGCAGGGTCGGTCTTTCCGGTGATGTTTCGCGCCTCGTCTATGCTTGGCAGCGCATAATCTATATACGGCAGACACGGCTCCAGCACGCTCATCCACCGACCTTTTGAATCCCAGGCGGTGTCGAGCGATGTGGTGATTCCCATCGACTGGGCTTTTTTCAGTACACGTGCAGTCGGCTCGCCATCGATGCCCGGCATCAGGAACGTTCCGGCGACGTGCAGTATTCTGGTGTCCGCAAGAAGATCAAAATCGACGTCGTCTTCGGTGAGCGATGCATTTGCGCCCAAATAGTGTATAAAACTTCTCTCACCATCTGAATGTGATATTACCATGCTACCGGATGTTCCCACGATTGGGTCACGGACGACTCCCCTGGTATCAAGGCCGTTCTTCTCCAGAGCGTTCACCATGAAATCCCCGAGGCCATCGTTACCGACCTTGGCGATGATGCCGGTGCTGATGCCGATCTTGGCCAGATCGATGCCTGTATTGGCCGCGCATCCTCCGCTGTGAAGTTGAAGCTGATCGACGAGCGCCAGCTTTCCTCGCTCCGGGTATGTATCCAATGGTTTACCGACCAGATCGGCAACCAGAATTCCAAGACAAGTTACATCCGCCATTGCATGTAGTTCCTTTCAAACGGTATAAGATGTAGTTTAAAGTAAAAGCAGGTAAGCAAAATTATAGCAGAGATTGCCGTAATCAGTAAAGGAGGCGGCTCAGGGGGCCATAAGAACCTTGAACGCATCCTGCCCCTGCGCTATCTCTAACGCATGCACAACTTCGTCGAGTGGAAACCTGTAGCTGACCAGAGGCATGACCTCAATCCGCTTCGAGGCTAATAACTCCAATGCACGCGCATGCGTATTCGGATTCACGAATGAACCGAGTATGGTTAGCTCTCTGTAAAATATATCGTACGGCGATATGCTGACGAGTTTGTCCTGGCTCACGACGCCGAATTGAAGCACCGTTCCTCCCCGCCGCGCGAGCTTTGGCGCCAGTTCGGCAGTTTCAAGACGCCCGGCGCTCTCTATCACCACATCCGCGCCTGCCACGGTCTGCGCCATCACTTCTGCCGATAGATCCTGATTTAGAGGATCGATCACGACATCCGCGCCGAGACTTGCAGCCATATGGCGTTTCTTCTCATGGGGCTCGCTCAGTATGATGTGCCGGGCACCGGCTGCGCGCGCAAGCTGAACCATCATGAGCCCTATCGCGCCGCCGCCCAGAATCACGACGCTGCTGCCCGTCGAGATATTCGCACGGTCGATGCCGTGCAGACAGCACGCGAGGGGCTCCGTCATGGCAGCTTCGTCGAGGCTGATGGTATCAGGAACCTTGTACGCCTGCAGTGCAGGCACACGGCAGTACTCGGCAAACCCACCATCGAAGTTCACACCTACCGCCGTCAGATTTTCACACAGATTGATCTCCCCGCGTCGGCAGAAGAAGCATGTATGATCAACTATGTTTGGATCAACTGTTACACGATCGCCAACCTTGACGTTCGCCACATCCTTGCCAGCCTCTACTATGTGGCCGGAGAATTCGTGGCCCGGGACGACCGGAAACTTCACAATATGTTCGCCGTGGAATATATGAATATCCGTGCCGCAGATACCGCAGGCATGTACCTTCACGAGCACATCGCCATCACCGATGCGCGGAATCGGTCTGTCTTCAACTACCAGTTTGTTCGGTTCACTGAAAACTACTGCTTTCATTTATTTTTAGCCGCTCCTGTTTCTGAAGAATTCACCAACGCTTCCGACTCCAGGCCTTTCATCCGTTGGGTGAGTTCATCGATCGAGGTTTGCACCATATCGAGGGCTACCGAGAACTTGTTACTTGCAACCATCCCGGCCGCTTGCACCATGTTAATATTATATTCACCGGTACTCATTTTCTTTTTATCCGCCGCAAGCATTAGCGTTTTGAGGCGAACGATCGCTTCATCCACCGACTCAAGCGGCACCAATTGTTCCGGCGATAATTCGCTCACCATCGAAGGATCTTCATCTACAATTGCCTCAACACGGCCATTGTTCGATTTGTAGGTGGTGACATTACCATCAGCATCTGTAAACAACACATCGCTGGTGGCACCCAGGTGGATAGTCTGCTTGCCATGTAACGACCAGATGTATGAGTTCAGAGCCCGGCCGTCAGGATCAAGAATCGTATATCCTGCAAACGCTGCGCCCATACGAATATTGCTGCCTGAAGTGAGCGCCGGTAACCACCATGCACCGTTACTGAGCCTTTTTATGCTGGTGTGCTCCGCACCCTCCGGATAGTAAACTGCGCTTGGACGGTAACCTGAGAAAAGTTTATCGTTTCTACTTACGCCTGCATATTCGCTAAGCCAGTTTACAGAGTTACTATCGCCAGGTTCTGCCTCCACAAAGAATGCCTTGGCACCCATATTGCGCATAGTATTCAGGTTACCGAAGAAATCCGCTCTATTGCGATAAGCGGGATCAGAAGCGCTCATTCTGCCAACGATCCACACGTTCTTCGTTGAGTTGTCTGCCAAAGAAAGCACCCGCCCTGCATCTTCTGTAAGCGATTTGGTGCGTATTGCAGATATGGACAGTGCATCGAATCCTGATGCATTATCGGCTTTGTAGAATCGCTGCAATCCGTTTGATGTGTAAACTATCGGAACATCTGCCGCGGTACGCTTGATCACGTCCGCCATGGCATTCATATACGCCTTGATCGACTGTGTTTGAAACTCGTGGAAATCCAGCCAGATTTTAGACTTGCCGGAATCTACCGCATATCGCTTGTTCATATTGTCATCGTACACTGCTGATATCCCTCTGCCGTTTGTCCACAGTGGGATTAGTCTCGCGGCTTCCTGAAAATCAGACGGTGTATGTTGAAGCATGCCCCAGGAGACATCCAGGTCCCTGGTGGAGCTGTATTTTTTTGAGAGCCAGTAGGCGTATTCATTGCAAAATGCAGCGGATGTCGGGATCATGTCATCCACCTCACCGCGCATCCCGAATGATTCGGCGAACGGATCGGCGAAGAATCTCAGTCCCTTGCCGAAACGAGCCTTCATCAGGTATGCAACGAGGTTGTCACGATGCCGATCGAAGTCACTCCACAAATCAGGCAATCCCACGGCACCCGTGGCAGCGACAGTCTTCTGAGGATACAGCAGGAGAACACAGGGGTCGTTGTCTTTAGAGCTAATCTTTACGGTTACCTGTCCATCGACAGTCGCGGTCTGGCCGAGACTCTTTATATCGCCGGACCTGGCGCCCACAATGGCCCATATTACGGATTTGGCATCCGGAAAACTGCGGGTAACATCGCTGGAGTCACCAAGGCCTTCTACTCTGTTTACCGCCGGCTGGATAACGTATCCGGTTAACGGCACATACGGCGGATCGTTTAGGACGATACCGTAGTTGAGTCCATTAGCCTCCAGTAGATCGATGGTGCGCTGGAATGCGATGGAAGGAGACGAAGCGACTCCATTTCCGAGCCGTACGATTACATCCGATATGCCGGCGCTTTTCAGCGATTTGATATAAGCCTCATCGCTCGCCCAGTTTTCGTCGGTCTGACCGGATGATAGATACCTGGGATCAAATACAGTGCCGAACGGAATATACGACGAGCCTTCCCATACCAGCGCATGGGTCGAATCTATGGACCACTGATGAACGGCTCCATCGCGGTCGGTGAAAGTTCCGGCATACGCCGAAACGCCCAGCGCAAGTATGGTCAAGGCTGTCGATATTATTTTTATACAAGAAGACGGCCTGAAGGTTTTAAAACTCATTCCTCTGGCCTCCTTAAATTATCTACATTTTCTCGGGAGCTTCTATCCCAAGCAATCTGAACGCATTTACCAGAACGGTCTTGGTTGAATTGACCAGCGCCAGACGAGCCGCAGTCAGCGGTTCATCTTCGCTCACGACGCGGCATTCCGTGTAGAAGCTGTGGAATACCGACGCCAGATCCTGAACATACCGAGTCAGACGGTGAGGCTCACATAACTGCCCTGCTTCGGCAACCAGCTCAGGGAAATCCGCCAGCTTCTTCATAAGATCCATTTCCGCGCTGCATTTCAGCGGAGACAGATCAACATCGTTTGCTGTCGGCATGGCAAGCCCTGTTTCCTGAGCCTTCCTCAGTATGCTGCAGATTCGAGCATGAGCATACTGTACGTAGTATACCGGGTTATCGTTCGACTGCGACTTCGCAAGCTCAAGATCAAAGTCGAGATTGCTGTCGGAGCTTCTCATCAGGAAGAAGAACCGTGCCGCATCCTTCCCTACCTCATCGATGAGCTCGGAAAGAAGAATCACGTCCCCTGCGCGTTTTGACATCATTACAAGCTCGCCGCCGGAGAACAGACGCACTGCCTGATATATGATGACTTCCAGGTTCTCCGGATCGCATCCAAGAGCTGCGACCGCCGCCTTGGTTCTCGCGATATAGCCGTGATGGTCAGGTCCCCATATATCGACGACCTTCTGGAAACCGCGATTGAACTTCTCAAGGTGGTACGCCGCATCCGCCGCTATGTATGTCGGCTGGCCGTTGCTTCGAACCAGCGTGCGGTCCTTGTCGTCGCCAAACTCTGTCGACTTGAGCCAGATCGCACCAGCTTTCTCGTAGGCATAGCCGCGTTCCTTCAGTACATCGATGGCTTTCTGGACTTTGCCGCTCTCGTGGAGACTGCGTTCAGAGTACCAGACATCGAACTTCACGCCGAACTTCGCGAGATCGGTCTTCTGAAGATCAAGCATCTTGTCCTGTGCAAGCTGCGTAAATTTGAGGATTCGCTCGGCTTCGGGGACGCTTAGGAACTTGTCGCCGTATTCGTCCACCAGATCCTTGGCAATGTCGATTATGTAATCGCCCTGATATCCGTCTTCCGGCATAGGGAAATCATATCCGAGCACCTGCATGTACCTGGCATGAACGGACTTGCCGAAGTTCTGCATCTGAGTGCTGTTCAGCGCATCGTTTATGTAGGATTCACGGGTGACGTCATATCCGATCGCGGAGAGCAGGCTCGCCACGACGTCTCCGGTGGCGCCACCACGACCGTGGGCGACGTGAATCGGCCCGTTGGGGTTGGCGCTGACGAACTCCACCTGGACCTTCAGCCCATGCCCGATATCCGATCGCCCGTAGTTTTCGCCTTCAGTTGCGATCGTGCCCATGATCTCGTAGAGCCAATCCGGCTTCAGATAAAAGTTGATGAAACCCGGTCCGGCCACGTCTGCACGCTCGATAAGCGTTCCTTCATGACTCAGGCGGTTGATAATAATCTCTGCTACGTCTCGCGGAGCCTTCTGAACCTGTCGAGCCAGAACCATCGCCACGTTTGTGGTGAAATCACCGAAATTTTTGCCCTTCGGCTGCTCCAGTGTTATCTCAGGAAGTTCTTTGAACGCAAGTTCCCCTGCGTCTTTCGCCTCCATTAGCGCCTGTTGAACTTTATTTGCCAATTTCTCTCTTATCATTGTTTCCGTCCCTATCTATTTATACGTTTATAATCGAGTTTTTGATCCGCTCAGGCCCGATTATTTTTAAAAAACTCTTCGCCGGACTGCCATCACTCCTGCGATGGGCATATGGAGTTTAGTTCGGCCAGCAAATCACTCACGCTTATATCGTGCATGAGAGCGCCTTCCTCCACAGTTTCAGCCGAGGCTGCCATACACATGAAACAGCCCATGCCGTATCTGCTAAATACCTCGGACGCCTCCGGGCATACACGAATGACTTCAGAGATTTTTGTATCCTTTGTAATAACCAATGCAATCTCTCCCTTAAAACAGCCCCATTGGCGCTATGTGCAGCAATTGCATGATTAGTGCCGCGACCAGTGCACCAATCATGGCTTGAGGCATTCCGGTATTCCAGATTCTCTGTTTCTGGGTCACCTGGAATCCGGGGTTCTCCCTGAACTGTTCAAGCAGGCTCTGCCCTGTCTTTATCCCGTTTGCAATTTGTCGGCTATTCGGCGCCTTTGTTGTGATATAGTACTGAAAAAACCCGCCGATATTTCTCCAGGCGAAGATCAGTACGAATAGCGCGATCATTATGGCCACATCGCTCGAAAATGCGCTGCTGACCGTCATGAACAGTATAACAGCTGCGATGAGGTTTGTGCCACACCTGGGATGAACTCTTGGCATCACCGCGACGTTAGCAGGCTTCAACGGCTCGCCATGTTCGATAGCGTTCACCACCTGGTGTTCGGCGGCGTGATACCCGGATAGCGGCAATATCCTGAACAGAAAAAAGAAAATAAGTATCGGCAACGCGCGCAGCACATAGCCGAGGATATCCATCCAGTGAAAAGTGTTGGTCGGCGGCGAATTGAGTATGGCCATCATCGGCAAACGTGTAAAATGATCTATAAGCCATACCCCACCCGTGACGATCCAGACCGATGCAAAGTTCATCAGCACCAGCATCGCGCCGGAAAGGAAAAGCCCCAGATCGCCCGCACCGGCGCGGTAACTGCCCGATGTAAGGTAGACCCCCAGCGGAGTTGCCATTCCACCGATAACAGGCGGCCTCAGTGTCTGCATAAGAACGCTCAGAACATCCCGCCGCGTTATTATACCAAGATAGTTGCCATACGTATCCACTACAGGAGCTACCTGTATATCGTGATCCTTCATCATCTCCGCGACTTGATCGACGGACATGAACGGGTTCGCGCAGACCGAAGCTTCGTTTAGAATAGTGCTCACCGGATGGCCGGATATCTCGATTGGGTCACCATCAGCAAGCGCACAAATTACCGCTGATTCTTTAACCAATCCCATTACGCGATAGTTGCTAACTACCGGAAGCTCTGTAAGCCCTGACGAGCGCATATATTCTGCAGCCCGACCGATAGCATCACCGGGTCCTATTATGCCTGTGTTACGAATCAAATTTCCTATCATTACAACCTACATATCAATAAGGGTCTTGCCAAGTCTATCCATATTGTGATATCATGGCCGGGTGTGTTCCCCACAATAATCGATTTTTTATATCCTACTGTACACGAGGAGGTTCGTTTAATGTCTAATGTATGCGCTATCTGCGGTAAAGGTCCGCAGTATGGTCAGAATATCCGCCACAAGCACTCTGGTGCATGGGCACTCCGTGCGCCGAAAACAAAGCGCCGGTGGCTTCCAAATCTGCAGGCTGTCCGCGTTGCCAACGGTGACGTCACTAAAGGCCTGAAAGTATGCACAAAATGCATAAAGGCTGGCAAAGTAGTACGGGCTGCATAGCAGAGTTAACAAACCGTAAACATTGAACACGAATGGCACGAATCGGACGAACACACGGGCGTCCGATTCGTGCCATTCGTATATTCCAGGTGCACGGGCTCAAAGTGGCAACACTTGCCCGTAAGATGGCTTATTATACTACACCCATCCAGATTTTATCAATATGACTGCGCGCGATGATCCCCGTCCGTACGATACGGCGCACATCCATCTGCAAACGGATTGCCAGGAGGACTCGCCGTTACATAGGCGTCCTTGTCAACCACCATGTAGATCTCACCCGGCACCGGCTCAGGCCACAAGTGCCCAGGATATTTGACCGTCTGGGTGAAGCCGCTCTTCTCATAGCAGCGAATCGCCCTGTGGTTGAAATCGTAAACGCGAAGACTGACTGTCTCAAGGCCGAGGTCGGAAAAGGCATGTTGTAAGAGGGTGCGTAAGGTATCAGTTCCATAGCCGCTGTTCCAGTAAGCTTTATCGCCCAGCAGAATAGTAAGTTTTGCGGATTTGTCCCTTTTCTCTATCCTGTGAAGATCGACATCGCCGATATGTCGTCCGTACTTAGTCTCCACTGCCCAAAGAATGGCCGTTTCATCGGCTTCCAGCGACTCGCGCCATCGATTGGCGTCTTCGATGCCGTAGACTCGGATGGGCGCTGTGCCAGTGAACAGCCTGACGGTCTCCACATCGTTCAGCCACTCGATCCGTCTAAGCAAATCTGCGCCTCTAACAGGTCGTAAGTTTACCTTCTCACCATGAAGTTCTGTACCAATCATCTGCGGCAACCTCCGTAGAATGGTGCCCACGCCGACACTTTATGTATTATAGCGCAAGATGCATCAGACCAAACCGCCAAATTGGATATATCGGCATAAACGGTGAAATTTACGTCTGATGTGAATTAAAAACTTGGCTAACAGAGAAAACGATGTCATTCTGAGCACGGCGAAGAATCTTGCAAGGTTGTGAGATCCTTCACTTCTTTCAGGATGACATTTTTGTTGAACCTTCGGCTGGTACCAAAGAAAAAGGACAGACCCGAAGGCCTGCCCTTTTGAAATGTAAGTTTACGGTATCGAACTATGCAAACAGCGAGTTGACTGATTTGTTCTCGTGTACGCAGATTATTGCCTTTGCCAGAAGAGGCGCAACAGAGAGAACCTTCAACCTGTCGCCAAGCAGGTTTTCTGCCGGCACAGGGATAGAATCTGTAACTACCACTTCCTTGATCTCCGGCCTGCTCAAACGCTCGTAAGCCTTGCCCACCAGAACGCCGTGAGTAGCTCCTACGTAGATCTCCGGCTTGCATCCGTTGGCAAGTAGCGAGTCAACGCACTCCATGATACTGCCGCCGGTCGAGATGATATCCTCTATGATGATAGGTGTTTTGCCGCGAACATCGCCTGCAAGGTGTGTGACTTCGGAGACGCCCTGCTCCGGGTGATGCTTGTATCCCACAGCGAGCGGCGCGTTCAGTCGGGTTACCACTTGTCTAACTTTCTTGACCCGGCCCTCATCAGGCGAGACTACGACTATATCATCCAAGCCCTTGGCCTTGAAGTAATTGGTGAACATTCTGATTGCGGTGAGATGATCCACGGGGATGTTGAAGAAACCCTGGATCGCGTCTGCATGCAGGTCTATCGTGATGACGCGATCTGCGCCTGCAGTTGTGAGAATATCAGCAACAAGCTTGGCGGTGATAGGCTCTCTGGGAGCATCCTTCTTCTCCTGTCGAGCATATCCGTAGTACGGTATGACAGCGGTTATGCGGTCTGCAGATGCCCGGCGAAGAGCATCTATCAAAATCAAAAGCTCCATCAGGTTGGTATCGACGGGCGCACATGTAGGCTGAACAATAAAAGCATCAACCCCTCGAACGCTCTCGTCGAACTTCACATAAGTCTCACCATCGACAAATCTCGCTATTCGAAGGCGTCCCAACTCGGTCCCCAGTTCCCTGGCTATCTCCTGCGCTAACGCCGGATTGCCGGTTCCTGAGAAAACCTTCATCCCCTCCAACTTAGGCATTTAATCCGCTCCCTTAAATATTCATTCATGCAAGCAAGACCGACCGCTCTAGCGCACCATGAGATCAGAACCTGCCAACAAGGACCATAGACTAAGTATGCCCAATTCGTTGTTTGTAAGCTGTAGAGCAGGATAAAAAATGGCACCAAGCGATAATACATGTATATGCGGGGTGTGTTATCCAAACATCATTGCAGGCGCGAAACTTGCGCTGACATTGGATACCGCCCCGAACTTGCCGCATTCATTATACGTGCGCACGACTGAATTTGTCAAACCGAGCGAGGGTAAAAAACGACGGACCAGGGCGCAGGTCCCGGTCCGTTCATAGGGGGTATTATATTATGATGGACATTGATGCATATTACAATTAACTTGAATTCCAAGAGCCTTGTATGAAGATGAAATAATTTGAATATTGCGTTGCGTTACCCAATTAATCATGGAATTCGATACCTTTATCGCCAGTACTTGACCACTTCTGGGAAAGACGATATCCACACGAATGTCCCCAATCATCGCTATCACCTGCCTTCCTTACCAGAATTCGGTTGTATAGCAGGAACTAATCATGTCTCATCTGCGCTGTATGCTTACCCCCACTTCTTATGACGAGAAAAATCGAACAATGTTCGCCTTTTCAAACAAATATTTTTTTTGCCTGCGACATGTAGGTCTTTACCACGATTGGCTACGCGTGAAACTTGCGCACCAGGGTGATCAACACAACTTCAGGCGGACATAAAAACCGTGCGTATACCTTGCCTGTGCCTGTTCCCCGGCTCACGTACATCTGAACACGATCCAACCGCCTGCCTAGTTTTCGGGAGAGAGTCTGGTGGCTGAAGTAACCATCAGATATCCCAAGCCGATACCGGCAGTGGAGCCACAGCGCACCGATAAACGGCAGTCTTATCTGACCACCGTGCGTATGCCCTGCGAGTATCAGATCCGCGAACCCGACCGCCTCATCTACAAGAATATCCGGCGAGTGAGCCATGAGAATCGTCAAATCCGCGCGAGGCATTCCGGACATCGCCGCACCGGGATCGCTGAATCCGCCAAAAGGGTCGTCGACGCCGACTACATTCACGCGTGCCCCATTCACATCAAGGCTTTCGTGACTATTTACAAGGAGCTTGACACCCGCTTCGCGGAGGCGATCGGATAATTCGGAGGTGGAAATCTTGAGCTTATGCTCGCCGTTTCCCGGCACGGTAAGTATTCCCAGCCTGGGGGTTAAACCGTTCAGAACTTGCGCCATGGGGATGATGCCGTTTGGGGTGCAAACCATGTCGCCGGTAATCGCGCAGATGTCAGCATGAAGACCGGACAGGATACGGTGAAGTATCTTCTCATGAGTGCCGTACCTTGCTACATGCATATCGGAAAGGTGGCAAATAGTTAGACCCTGAAGAGATGGGTGAAGATCTTTGACGGCCAGCTCTACTCTGGTGACCCGAATCCGGCGAGCTTCGGCAAACATCGCACAATAAAGAAGTACGACGGCTAAAGCGGCGATAACAGGAATAATCATTCGTCCACCTTGTGGAATACGAACGCCGGTGTAACAAAGATAGATGCGTTCAATAGTCCCTCAGATTACAAACTCTGCCAAAGCTCTCGTTTATTATATCCGGCTCGAGAGGCCGATTCACCACGAAGGACATACGGGTATAACGGCTCCAGGCGAGTTCTCGTATATTCGAGAGCGCAATAAAGAGGGCCGACTGTGCCAGCCCTACTCTATTCGCATATTGGCCGGATTTGTATGTGATCCGCATCCCAGATAGAGGTGAATACCACGGCTCGCTATTGCGGAACCGGCGAGCATCATCACAAACAATAGAGTTATTCGAACTATGATCCATGCGATTACACCGCCCATTGCAGCTGCATTAAGCGGCGTATTTCCATTTGGATGAAATACACTGGAAATAGGTGCTGCAAACATCTGGTATGCGGTTCCAAGAACCAGCAAAAGCACAGATATCCCGAGCACGAATACGATCATGCCGATTGCGCGCCCACTTTTATTCATAAAACAAACTCCCGCCCGGACACCGGGCTTTTTGGTTAATTGTGATCGTTCAGGAATTTAGGATACCATGAAAACGAAGCATCTTGCAATCACCAAAAAATTTATGGAATACTTGCGGGCAAATATAAGTCATAAATACAGTTGGCGATCATGTCATTGGATTTGCACTATTCGGACTCGATGGTTATAATAATAGTCGTTTCGCATACAAATCAATAAATACAGACAAACAGGAGGTATCCAACATGACAAAACTGCGTAAACTGAGTATCATAGTTATTGCACTGACGCTCATCTCGGTTGCGATCGTGATGGCAGCAACGAAAAAAGTGGGAGACAAAGCCCCCGATTTCAAGCTGCCGGCAATCGATGGAAAGACCGTTACTCTCAACCAGATTCGCAGCAACCCTGCGAATGCAGGCACAAATCGTGTAGTACTGATTCAATTCTGGGCAACTTGGTGCCCGTATTGCGTGCAAGAGACTCCGTATCTGCAGCAACTGCAGAACAAGTACGGAAAGCAGGGATTTGCCGTGGTAGGCATTTCGATTGATAGAGAGGGCGCATCGGTTGTGAAGCCATTCGTGAAGGACCATAAACTTACCTACACAGTGCTCACAGATCCGAATCAGACAGCCTACAAGGCGTACTATGCCGGCCAGGGTATTCCTCTCACTTTCCTTGTAGATAAAAAAGGCGTAATCCGCTATACAGCTATCGGTTTCTCACCGGATATGGCAAAAGAGATGGACCGCCAGATAGCAAAGTTACTTAAGTAGACACTGGGGGCAATTGATGTCAATTACTGCAACTGCGGCACTTCTTGCGGGGATACTCTCATTTTTCTCACCGTGCGTACTCCCGCTGGTGCCTGCATACTTATCGTATATGTCGGGAGCATCCGTTGAGGACTTGATGGCAGCGCGAGGATCACAGGCGCTCAGGCGTACAGGGATCAAGTCTCTGTTCTTCGTATTGGGATTTTCCGCTGTCTTCGTCTTGATGGGGGCAACCGCAACTTCCCTGGGGCAATTACTCACGGCCAACCGTGCTGTGCTTGTGAAGGCATCGGGAATCATCATAGTAGTCTTTGGGCTTCATATGTCAGGGCTGTTTAAAATAAAGGCATTGTATGCTGAAAAGCGCTTTCATACCAGGCTGGAGAAAATCGGGATTGCCGGTTCTTTCCTGATAGGAATCACATTCGCATTCGGATGGACACCGTGCCTCGGTCCAGCGTTGGGAAGCATAATGATGATGGCCGCCGATAGCTCTACTGTAATACACGGGATGCGCCTTCTTGCCCTCTACTCGATTGGGCTCGGGATACCTTTCCTGGCGGCAGGGTTTGCGACCGGATCAGTACTGGGTGCTTTGTCAAAGTTCAAACGGCACTTCCGCAAGATCGAGATCGCAAGCGGCACTCTCATGGTGCTAGTCGGCGCATTAGTGTTCACGGGCATGCTGCAGAGCTTCAGCGCGCAACTAGGTGTATGGCTTACGTCGTGGCACTGACAGAACTCGGGCAGCTACAGGCAAAAGAAAGAGGGTCGGATTATATCCGGCCCTCTTATTATTATGATATCAATCTGACCATAGGTAGTTTAGACATCCTAATGGATATCAACCCTATTCGGCGGAAACCAGCTCTTCAAGCTTGGTCAGTGACTTTGCCGTTAGTTCGCCATCGGTTCCACAGAGTTCAGGGAGAGCCACGTGGAGGGGCTTGCCCAATACCTGCTTGGCAACAGCGTTCAGTAATGCCACGCCCATCTCAACTCGGCTGATATTTGGCTTGTAGATGAACGGATCGGTTTTCTTGTCTCCGGTCCTCTCCTGAGCCAGAATACCTTTTCTAGCCAGTTTGGCCATGGTTAACATGATCGTAGAGTAAGATAGTTCTCTACGCGGATACATAACCTTAAATACCTGTGTTGTGCTTACAGGCGGTTCTAATTCCCAGATAATATCCAATATCTGAGCCTCTAGTTCACCAAGAGACTGTCCGCCAAGGCCCTTTCGGACGCCAACGTAATCCCTGGCACCATCCTTTGAATCCATGTTGATTCCCCTTTCAAATGCCCTATACAAAATACAAGCACCACCACCAATTTGAGGCGGTAGTCAAAGATATATTACAACATTACCTGCAAAAGTGTCAATAGCTTTTTACACCACAGGTAACAAAAGCATCAATGGCCTACCAGCATTGAATTGTCTGTATTGACATGCTCTTGAAATATTACCTATCACATAAAGTTATGTCAAATAGTTTGGGCTAAATTGTCTGCCCGGATGATCATGTGGCGTCATCATTTGCGGAATTCTGCGGATTGACATGAAGCACCAAAAAGAGGTAAAGTTTCTAATGATAACTGCAAATCATTTAATTGAAAAAAAACGGAGAGCAAATAGTATGGGAAAACTTTTTGGCACTGACGGCGTAAGAGGTGTCGCTAACACAGAACTGAGCGCTTTACTTGCACTGAAACTGGGCGCAGCATCTGCGTATGTCCTTCGCAATAAACACGAGGGAGCGCGGATGCTCATCGGACGGGACCCAAGAATTTCCGGCGATATCCTTGAAAGCGCCATGGCGTCCGGGATTTGCTCGCTGGGAGTGGACGTTTATCTTTCAGGAGTCGTTCCAACCCCTGCAGTAGCCTACATCACACAGTCCATGCAAACCGATGCCGGTATCGTTATTTCCGCATCGCATAACCCCATGAAAGATAACGGAATTAAATTTTTTGGTGGAGACGGCTATAAGTTACCGGATGAAATCGAAGCCGAAATTGAAGCTCAGGTGGATAATTTCCATTCGATTCCCCTGCCCTCGGGCGCAGGCGTTGGTCGTATGTACCACGTCCACAATCTTATCGATGGCTATCTGGATCATCTAAAAAGCACCTTTCCTCACAAATTGGACGGCATGAAAATAGTCCTCGATTGTGCGAATGGCGCAACGTCCGAAGCTGCACCCAGGCTTTTCGCTGATTTGGGAGCTGATTTCACCATCATCAATGCCGAGCCTGATGGAGTCAACATCAACACCAACTGCGGCTCGCTTCATCCTAAAACGCTTCAGGACAAAGTGGTGGCTCTCGGTGCCCAAGTCGGGATGGCATTCGACGGAGACGGCGACCGGGCGATTCTGGTCGACGAAAAAGGCCGCACAGTGGACGGCGATCATGTTATGGCGATATGCGCATTCCATCTGGCCAGCCAGGGATGCCTTCCGCATAATTCAGTCGTTGCCACGGTCATGAGCAACATGGGGCTCGAAGTTGCACTTCAACGCAAGGGCATCTCTCTGCGTCGCACGCAGGTCGGCGACCGTTATGTTTGCGATGAGATGAGGAAGACGGGGATCGTCATCGGGGGTGAAAAATCCGGCCACCTGATCTTTGCCGGTCACGCCACAACCGGGGATGGGATGATCACGGCACTTCAGGTCTTGAACGTGATGATTGAGACCGGTAAGCCACTGTCCGAACTCGCCGATCAGATAGAAGAATACCCGCAACTCCTGATAAACGTTCCGGTCAAAGACAAGCATGGTTGGGAAGAATTGGCTGAGATAACATCGGCAGTCGAAGCAGGTGAAGCCAGTCTGTCCGGCAGGGGCAGAGTTTTCGTGCGGGCATCCGGCACCGAGAACCTGATCCGCGTGATGGCTGAAGGCCCTGATTTGAAGGAACTGGAATCGATCACTAGCGGCATATGCGAGATAGTGAAGAGTTCGCTGGGCTAGATATATACAAATGGCAAAGAGGAGCAGGTATGCCACCTGCTCCTCTTTTTTTTGACCGAATTTTTGATCGCCCGCAAAGAACGCTAGTTCATATTCACAACATCGCTCAACATAACGGATACCAGCTTCGATATCCCCGGCTCCTGCATAGTGACCCCATAGAGAATATCCGCCTTCTCCATAGTCGATTTATTGTGCGTTATCACAATCATCTGCGACCGTTCGGAGAACTCTTTGATCATATCCGCAAATCGCTCCACGTTCGACTCATCGAGCGGCGCGTCGACCTCGTCCATCAGACAGAAGGGGCTCGGTCGCACGAGCATGAGGGCGAACATCAGGGCCGATGCAGTAAGCGCTCTCTCTCCTCCAGAAAGAAGCTGTAGGTTCTGGCGTTTCTTGCCTGGCAGTTCAACGATAACGTCTATACCGGATTCCAGCACGTTATTAGGCTCGGAAAGGAGCAAGTCTGTACTGCCACCGCCAAAGAGCCGGGTGAACATGTACTGGAAGTTCGTCCTCACCGTCTCAAAAGTTTTTTCGAACACACCACGAGTGCTTCCGTCGATTTCGCGGATAGCATCCGTCAGCTTCTGCCGCGCATCCATGAGGTCCTGCCGCTGCGTGCTCAGGAACTCGAACCGCTCTTTAATCCTGTCGTACTCCTGAACAGCGCCAGTATTGACCTCACCCATGGACTTGATCTCCCGCCGAAGCCTCTGCACCTCGGTCGCTGCCCCGTACTTGACCTCGGGGGCTTCGCGCCTGTACGCCTCTTCGGGGGTTATGTCATACTCTTCAAGCAAGCGAGCAGTGATCTGAGATATCTGCACATCAAGTCTCGCCTCTTTAAGCTCAGCCGAATGCACCTTCTGGGTACACTCCTCGCGATTACGGCTGATCTCCTTTATTCGAGCGTTGACCTCCATACTGGATGCCAACACCGTCTGCTTGGTCTTTTTCCACTGTTCAACCTGAGCGTAAAGCTCTTCGCACGCGGCTCGGGCCGCCCCCAGTGCAGTCTCAAGCTCAGCTCGGCGATCTTCAGTGCCGGATATCTCTTCAACGGCATTCTTGAGCTGCTCACGCTTGCGATTGATCTCAACCGAGAGCTCTCTAGCCGATGACTCGCTGGTCCTGATGCTCTGGTCAATGCCGAGCTTCTTCTGTGTAAGAGAAGCCTTCGCGACGTTGATGCCGTTGACATCCGCCATGACTGCATCGTACTCACTCTGGAGCGCCTGAATATTGCGCTCGGTCTGTGCCATCAAATCGTCGAGGTTGAGGTTCTCTACATCGGCAGATTCCACCGCGACCGCCAGCTCGTCGTGGGTTGTGCGAGCTTTCGCAAGATCTTTCAGCAGGCTGTCTTTATCTGTGCCGATCGACTCCAGCTCCTGATTCAGACGCTTTGCATCTCGCTCGGCGAACTCCAGGCGGCGCTCCTTCTCAAGAAGCGACATCTTCAGACTGGTATCCTTCGACTCCACTGTTTTCAGTTCGGCTGCGCGCAAATCCGATTCGCTCTCGAGCGCAGACAGGTTTTTCTCAACGGCGGATGATCTCTCTTGAAGCCCTCGAACGGCCGATGCCAGGCTGTCGATCTCCTGCTTTCGCCCCAGGATATTCGAGGTCTTACCGGATGCATTTCCGCCGGTCATAGCACCGCTTGGAAAGACCAGCTCACCATCCAGACTGACGATCTTACTCCAACCCATCGCCGATTTCGATATGGCGATTGCGGAGTCGATATCCTGCACTATAAGCACTCTGGACAGAAGCGAATCCACAGCCGGCGCATACTTCGCATCAAACTTTACGATTTCATTCGCGATGCCGAGCACGCCGTTCTTGCCGACGAGCTGTTTCAGCCCCGGCGATGCGTTGTGCCTCATCATATTCAGGGGAAGGAACGTCGCGCGCCCGGCCCTGTTCTTCTTCAAGAACTCTATCGCGGATTTGGCGTCTCGATCCGTATCGGTTATTATGTCCTGCAAACCGGAACCGAGCGCTACCTCGTATGCCATCTCGTAGCCGCTAGGGACCTTGATGACGTCCGCAACCACGGGAAAGCTGCCGGTGAGGTGACCGGACTTCACGGCCGCCGCCACAGAACGCACACCCTGGAAGTAACCTTCCTTGGCGTCTTCCATCTCTTTAAGGGTTTTAAGCCTCGACTGCTTGTCTACCAGCGATCGTCCAAGCTGGGAGAGCTCTTCCGCCGCCTTACGTGACGAAGCGCGCGTTTCATCCACCTGCACACGAAGCTTTGCCATCGAGTCGCTGACGGCCGCGAGATCGGCTTTGATCTGCTCAAGTTCGCCCGCCGCCTTACTCCGCTCTTCACTCGCCCGGGCAGAATTGCGCTCAGCTTCACTAAGTTCAACCGATCGCTTCTCAAGCAGAACCTGCAGGCTCTGGATGCGTGCGGTAGTGTTCGTCAGTTCGTTTCGCTGAGCCGCGAGTTTCTTGGCAAGCTCTATGTAATTCGACTTCTGATCGTCGACTGCACGTGCTGCGGTGGTCATCTTCTGCTGAGCAATCGACAGTTCGGCATTCTTATCGTTTAATTGGCTGGAAAGCCTTGATTCCTCTTTGTCGGCCTCGTCTCGCTGAGATACAAATTCGGCACGCTGGGACTCGATCTGGGCTATGCGCGCCTCTATCTGGCCGATCTCTTCCGTAAGCAGACGCTCGGAGCTGGCCGACGAGACATGCCTCTGATTCACAAGCGCGAGCTGGCTCTCCGTGCGCTCGGCATGCGTCAGGGCTTCCTGATGCTTTGCGGAGTGGGATTCGACCTGCGCGTCTGCGTTGTCGAGATCGACTGCCAGTGCGGTCTTTTGCTCATCCAGCGCCAGCAGTCCGGCGTCGGCATCGGAGATGGTCTTCGTGTCGGTCTCTTTATCCGCGCTGACTCGCTTGATGTCGGAGCTGAAACGGTGGAGGTCGTTCACAAGGATTCCGACTTCTATCTCATTCAGTCGCTCGGTAAGCTCGATGTACCGCTTGGCGATCTCTGCCTGCTGGGCCATTGGCTCAACTTCGCCCTGAATCTCGTGGAGAATATCGTTAACCCGGTTGAGGTTCTGATCTGTGGATTCAAGCTTCCGCTCGGCCTCTTTTTTTCGATGGCGATACTTCTTGATACCGGCCGCCTCGTCGAAGAGCGCGCGCCGATCCTCCGGCTTGGCGGAGAGTAGCGCATCCATCTGGCCCTGACTGATTATCGAATACGCCTCGCGCCCCACACCGGTATCCATGAAGAGTTCGTAGATATCCTTGAGGCGGCAGGCTGTTTTGTTTATGAAAAATTCGCTCTCACCCGACCGGTATGCCCGGCGAGTGACCGTGACCTCTGCATAGTCGATCGGAAGCTTCCCACTCGAATTGTCCACCGTAAGGGAGACTTCCGCCATCCCGGTGGGTTTGCGCTTGGTAGAGCCCGCGAAGATGACGTCCTGAGCCTTCTGACCGCGTATCGCCCGAACGTTCTGCTCGCCGAGAACCCAGAGTATGGCGTCGGAGATGTTGCTCTTTCCGCTGCCGTTGGGTCCCACCACCGCGATCACGCCGGGGGTGAACAGTACTTCCGTGCGGTCCGCAAAACTCTTGAACCCCTGGATTTCCAGTTTCTTAAGAATCATTCGAGCCCTTTCAGAGGTGAGACGACCCAGCGGCCGCCCATGTAACGGGGATTTGCCAAGCAAAGGTTAGCATAAGGATTAGTTTGGTGTCAAGATATTTCAAGCTGATTGTTCAAGTAAGCGGTCAGGATTTTCGCTGATGTATCGTCGAATGAGAGTCAGTCTGGCATCATACGTATAGACAGGAATGGAAGCCTGCCTATTCGCACAATTCTTTAAACGGCACGACCGAAAGATTGGTAAATATGCGATCGGGTTTTGCCAAAAACAGTTCGCTTTTTTCTTGGCAGAGGCGATTTAGCGAACTGGATTTTCAAGCTTATCCAGAGCAGAGCCATCATCCGTGTACATCTGCCCAACGCGATCTAGAGAAACCACTTTCCCAGGCCAATCCGTCACATTCACCTTATCTTTCTCACTTGACACGAGCAAGATCTCGCCGCTACCAGAGTTATCATGGAAATAGCGCTCCAACTGTTTGCTTAACAATGGGTTTTCATTTTTGTAATTCTGGAAAAAACGCGATACGTGATCTGTTATCGTGTACTCTCCGCACTTGGAACAACTTCTTATACTACGTAACTTTCGATTGCTATCATCGGGCTCACTCGTTGCATTAGGATTTCCACAAGCAATGCACTCTTTTGTTGTCATTCAAATATCCTACCTTTCTAATATTCAGTCTATATATATTATACATCATCATGCAAGCAACGGGCGCAGTCGAGCGTTCTGAGGAAGGAGCGGGCGGCAGACGACGAAATCGGGGTGCAGCCGCGCTCGATGAGCGACGCGTTCCCACCTGAGAGTGGGCCATCCTCCGGCGAGTAGACGTAGACCTCCCTGCCGGTCTCGTGGGCGCGAAGGCATTCTGACTCCATCACGCCGCCGGAACGCGTTTCTACGGCCACCAGGACGTCCGCAAGACCAAAGACCATACGGTCCCGCTCCCGCGCGTTGGCACCAATCCAGCGGTCGTACAATCGAAAGCGGGAAAGCACCAGGTCGCGGGCGGGATCGAAGCGCATATCCCAGATTCGAGCCTGCGCCACCGGTTCCCAACCCATCCCCTGAGGAAAGACGCTCAGGATACCACGGTCGAGCACCAGCACTACAGGCGCATTCCTGCTCTTCGCAGACAGTCCGACTATCTGATACGGCTGCGTGTTGTGGCTGGTGACGGCTGCCAGTCCCTCGTCAGACAGAGTCCCGGCGAGTTCCCTCATCACCTCTGCGCTGTGCGCCCCTATGTGCGACGAACCAACAACGGCGAACTTTCTATCCCGCAGTAGACTGATGTTCCCGTAAGCATATAGAATCGGCGGAGGGGCGGGGTCGTAGTCCATGATACACGAAGGATAATCGGGGTCAAGCACCGTCATCACGCGAATACCGAGTTTGAGCACGGATTCAGAAATACCGTTTGCAGCGGCAAGAACTTCATCCTTTTGGGCCGCAAGACAGTGGGCCGCCTCTGCATGAAGTTTGTACTTCTTCGCCAACTCCGCTTCCGGCATACACCAGAAACCGATGGCATCCAGATCGATCGGTTCATGCGGCAGCGCATGGGGAAGCTCTGTCAAAAGGCGCATGATGCTTTTCGGCCCAAGGTGCGGCACAGAGTGAAGCATCAGCGCGAACTGTGCGCGTGATATGCCGTTCATCAGTCCCCGCCCAGAAGGCGCTTGGCCTTGTCGAGAGCATCCGATTCATTTGTTTTGCGCTGCTTCACAGCATCTATATCCCTGAGATCGATATACAGTTTGGTCACACCCTCAAGCTCCATATTGCCGATATTGATAACCAGCCAACCATCGTCAGACTTGTCACCTCGGTAGGTCGATGCGTGGTCCATCTTCTCTTTTGGCACAAGCATAATCGCCGACTCCTTTTCATATTGCGAAACGTATGTCGTTAAGAGGATGTTCTACCAGATAACTATAAACTCCTTCCATAAATACCGATTGGCACTCATTTTGCCCAGGGTTTATTGCAAGAGAAGAACGAACAGATTATTTTCGCAGCGTCTTCGCTTGCCTTGCGAACGACTGCACGAGTATTGAATCCCTGATGGCTCGTAGCAAAGAACTTGTCGCGCATCTCCAACAGCCCGTAAGGATCACCGTTCAGTCCAATGCTCATCAGATCAGTACCTTCAACGTAGTACCCGTCAAACGCGGCACAGGAAAGCCATCCTTGTGCAAGCGCTCGTCGCAGCGCACCAGGGTCTACGATTCCAGCCCGAGCGGTATTGATCAGGACCGCCGTATGTTTCATGCGGTGTAGCAAATCATGGCTGATTATTCCTTCGGTTTGCAGCGTGAAGGGCGCATGTATGCTTAATATATCCGACTGCGTGCAAAGGTCTTGCAAATCCACGCGCCTGGCACCCAGGGATGCCTCCGCTTGATTGGATGAAGCTGTATCTGTATACAGCAGACCGCCCATCCGAAAATTTGACATCCGTTCTGCCACTGAGTAACCGATCTTGCCCATGCCATATATGCCGAGGGTCTTTCCTGCGATTTCGGCACCGGTATAGTCTGGCCAATCATAAGATTGCACACCTTGCACCAAATATGGCAGCTTCCTCATACTGCATAATATGAGGCCGCACGCCATATCGGCAACGGCATCGGTAGAGATGCCGGGCGTATTCTCCAGTTTGATATGTGCTTCGCCAAGCATACGGATTACATCATCGTCTATAAGTGTTTGAGATTGCTGTCCTGATAATACAATTATTCGGAGAGTCTTCGCGCACTCCAGCACGTCTGTAGTGAGCGTTTCATTGCCGCCCAGGACATACCCGTCCACATCAGCAATAGCTTCCTTTAACTCGCTGGCGGAAAGATTTGCGCCCGCTCGGATGACGACAAACCCGTTATCCCATAGATGATCCAGCATCACTTCATCAAACGGGCCGGTGACCAGTAAACTCAAGTTTCTCATTCATCCCACCCCGCAGAAATCCCAGACTTCGCCGTTGCAAGCAGACCTGGACCTTCGACATATCGAGCCAGCTGAACCCATCCGCCATCATCCACGCCGAATGATTTTCGAGATACTCTCCATCATACTGGCCGATATTGGCCGAATCGCCCATTTCACCGATGTATGCAGACGCGTTTCTAACTCGCGATCGAAATCACATCGTCCAGATAGCCGGTAGAAAGGTCTGCATGCCTCTTCATCTCAACGACTACATTCATAACCTCATCATCGGAAGCCTTTATGGCCTCATCGCCGAAATTTACCGACATACCGAGATGGTTCATGGCTTCCCCTATTCGCTCGCTTACCTCGGGATCGTCGGAGAGGTTATCAGCCTCTTCAAGATTAATAATCGCGTCCTGTCCGAAGGGCATGGCCACAGTGACGAGTTCCCTGACCTCATCCGGCGAACCGGATTCCACCGCCTGATTTATGTCGTTAACATATTCGGATATCTGGTTTTTGGCATTTAAGATATGAACCTGCTCGTTTTCCACTTCAGTATCCCTCCTACGATGTATTCTGCCCCTGCAATCACGGTGCATCACAAATTTGTTGTACCGGCATTTCTGTTACCCTAAGTCGTGCACCGGCAAACTTCATTATTCGGTTGAATTACGTGTCACCGCTATGAGATACACCCTTCTACGATGTAAAAACTGCAGCAACAATCCTTGTGTGAGCTGCAACTATTTCAATCGTTTCAACGTCTAACAAAATAGGAGATGCAGCGATGACTGTTCGACTTAATCTCTTAACCCTCTGGAGAAGAAATGTAGAGGTATATTGAAATGACAGGCACGATAAAACTGGAAATTCCCAATAGCGCAAGATTCATAACAGTCGCAAGAAAAACCGTTGAGGAGGTTGCAGCCCGAACCCGGCTGACTACCGAGCAGATAGAGGAATTGAAGCTTGCGGTGGGGGAAGCGTGCAGCAACGCCGTCAAATACGGCACGAAAGATGATGATCTCGTTCGGGTGGAATGCCGCATAAAGGATGACCGGATGGAGGTTGATGTTCAAAACATGGGAGAGCCGTTTGAGATACCGGCAGGCGCTCCCGTAGAAGCACCTGTCGACAAACTATCCGAGGGTGGGCTGGGAATCTACTTGATCGATAAAGTTATGGATGGATGGAGCATATGCTCTGATTCCGGTAAAACCATCGTCAAACTGGTCAAGCGATTCAACAAATGATCAGAACGATACCGATGCAAGCGCACGCTTTGCAGATTCGATCTGTTCCAGTATCTGCGCAGAAGCGGTAGATCCGGGAATATTTCGAGCCTCAATGCTCTGGCCTGCACCACCGGCTACACCTGTGTCGCCAAACTGGTCCGAAAACTCGTGCAACTCGGCCTGGCTCAACTCGCCGACCGTTTTGCCGTTCTTCATGCAATACTGCACCATGCGCCCGACGATCTCATGCGCCGAGCGGAAAGGAACACCTCGCCTGACAAGATAATCGGCGATATCAGTCGCGTTCGAAAAATCACCCTCTACGCCACGAGCCATAACATCCTTGCGGAACTCCATCGTCTCGATCAAGCGCTGAAGCACCGGAAGTGTGATCAGCAGCGTATCAACGGTATCGAAAACCGGTTCCTTATCTTCCTGAAGGTCCTTGTTATAAGTCAGCGGCAGGCCCTTTAGCGTCGTAAGCATGGTGACCAAATTTCCATACAGGCGACCTGTCTTACCCCGAACGAGCTCTGCGACATCCGGGTTCTTCTTCTGAGGCATCAGGCTGCTTCCGGTCGCCATGGCATCATCGAGTTCCACGAAACCGAACTCGCGGGTGTTCCACAGGATTATCTCCTCCGCGAAGCGGGAAAGATGCATCCCCATGATCGAGGCCGCGGCCAGAAACTCCACAACGAAATCCCTGTCCGAAACTGCGTCCATGCTGTTATCGGTTATTCGCGCGAAGCCGAGCTGCTCCGCCACGAAATGCCGGTCGAGCGGAAACGACGTCCCGGCGATGGCTCCCGATCCGAGGGGCATGACATCGGTTCTGCGATAACTGTCAGAAAAGCGCTCCCTGTCTCGCTGAAGCATCCAGAAGTAGGCCAGAAGGTGATGCGCGAGCGGCACAGCCTGCGCATGCTGGAGGTGCGTATACCCCGGCATCACCGTCTGGACATTCTCTTCGGCGATATTAACTAATGCGCTCTGGAGGTTCGCTATGACGGCATCGATGGCCTTGATCTGCGCCTTCACGTACATACGCAAATCGAGGGCCACCTGATCGTTCCGGCTGCGAGCGGTATGAAGCCGGCCAGCCACCTCGCCGATGCGCTCGTGAAGCAGCTTCTCGACGTTCATGTGGATGTCTTCGGCAGAGATATCAAACTCCACCTTGCCGGCACGTATTTCGTCCGCTATTCCGCGCAATCCTTCAGCGATCTTATCTGCATCATCCTGTGGAATGATACCCTGCTTGCCAAGCATGAGAGCGTGGGCAATGCTGCCCTGTATATCGTACTCCCACAAGCGGCAATCGAAGCCTATGGAGGCGTTGAATTGATCTACGAGTTCCGATGTCGCTTTTCCGAAACGACCACCCCAGAGCTTGGACATTAGATTCCTTTCTTCATCGACCAGTACATTCGTGACTGCAGGCCATGGACCTTCAGTGCACCGGTCATCTCACTTTGATCAAACGACTTGTCGTCGAACGATGCCATTGCTTCGTTATACAGCGCAAACGGGCTCTGTCGGCCTACAACCTTGGCCAGACCCTTGAAGAGTCGAAGCTTGACTGTACCAGTAACCCTCTCCTGGATCTTGTTGATGAAAGCGTCCAGGTCTTCTTTCAGTGGATCGAACCACAATCCTTCGTATGCAAGCTTGCCCCACTGATAATCCACCATGGTCTTGAAGGCTCTCTCATCCTTGGTGCAGACGAGGTCTTCAATCGCCTTGTGAGCGGTGAGCAGTGCGACTGCCGCCGGGCACTCGTAGTTCTCGCGAACCTTCAGCCCGAGGATTCTATCTTCCATGATGTCGACACGGCCGACACCGTATTCGCCTGCCAGGATATTCATCTCCTGGATCAGGGTCAGGCCGTCCATCTTCTTGCCGTCGATGGAAACAGGAACGCCGTTCTCGTAACCGATCTCAACTACCCGGGGAGTGTTCGGGCTATTATCCATACCCTTGGTCCACTTGTAGATCTCTTCAGGTGAGATGTAATCCGGCTCTTCAAGCCGTCCACCTTCGATCGAGCGGCCCCAAAGGTTCTCATCGATGCTCCAGATTTTCTCTTTGCTCTGCTCGATCTTTATGCCGTGCTTTGCTGCATATTCGATCTCTTCGGTGCGGGTATAGTTGTGCTCCCGCATAGGAGCGATGACTTCCCTGCCCTTGCCGAGCGCCCGGAGTACGAACTCGATTCTGAACTGGTCGTTGCCCTTGCCGGTGCATCCGTGGCAGAAGGCCTCGCCGCCGATCTTGTCGGCCATCTCTACGGCCTTCAGAGCGATCAGCGGGCGTGCGATTGATGTGCTGATCGGGTAGCCCTGGTAGTCGCCATTAGCCTTGATCGTAGGGAAGACATAGTCCTCTACGAACTCTTTCTTTACGTCGAGGGTGTAGTGCTCGGTGCCGAGTATCTTGGCCCTCTCCTCTGCCTGCCTTAGATCAGCTTGCGGCTGACCGACATCGACGGCGACTGTCGCGACTTCATCGAAGCCGTACATCTCCCTCATCATCGGTATGCAAACCGAGGTATCGAGGCCCCCGGAGTAGACGATAACTACTTTTTTCATTTCTGATTTTGCTCCTCTTTATGTTAAGGTTCACTTATCCCCTCCTTACGAAGGAGGGGCGTGGGGAGGTTCCCCCTGAAGTCCCCCTTATAAAGGGGGGCAAGTATGTAAGATACATATCGGTAAAAAATTGCAATGGAAACAGCCCTCTCCAGCACGCGGGCGAGGGAGTAACTGCTTTTCATGGTTGATTTTGCGATTCCTGGGTATTGCCGACATCGCTCTTGCTGCGTGCCAGCTTTCGTATTTCAAACCGTATTTCCGATAGATTCGAATTCATATCTCTCATTAAGCTTGGAATCCGCCAAATAGCCGCTGCTGTACGAATAAAAAAGTAAAGAATGGCGAAACTGATCATTAAAAACGGAAGTAGCATGAATAAACTTGAAATTAAACCTGTCCCGTTGAATAACTCGCCCATTTCAATCTCCTAATAGAAATCATATGCTCTGGCAGCTTACAGATTCCCTCACCCCGGCCCTCTCCCGGCGGGCGAGGGAGCAACTACTTTTTCATGGTTGATCTTGCTCCTCTTTATGTTAAGGTTCACTTATCCCCTCCTTGCGAAGGAGGGGCATGGGGAGGTTCCCCCTGAAGTCCCCCTTATAAAGGGGGACAAGTATGTAAGATACATAGCGCTAAAAAATTGCAACGGAAACAGCCCTCTCCCGGCGGGCGAGGGAGCAATCTACATCAACAGGGCCATGACCGCCTTCTCTGCATGAAGCCTGTTCTCCGCCTCGTCGAAGACGACCGAGTGCGGACCGTCGATCACTTCGTCGGTGATCTCGTCGCCTCTGTGGGCAGGCAGGCAATGGAGGACTATCACGTTCTCCCTCGCAGCCTCGACGAGCGACTGGTTCACCTGGAACGGGCGGAAGATCGGCATCCTGATGGCAGTCTCTGCTTCCTGACCCATGCTGGTCCAGACGTCGGTGTATATGGCATCGGCATTCTCGACCGCCGCAAATGGATCGTTCACAACCTCGATCGATGCGCCCGTTTCGGCTGCGATCGCACGCGCATCGGCAAGGACGGATGCATCCGGCTCGTAACCTGCAGGGCAGCCGACCGTCATGTTCGTGCCGACCTTCGCGGAGAGAAGGAGCAAGCTATTGCAGGTATTGCATCCATCGCCTATATATGCGAGCTTGAGGCCCTTGAGATCGCCCTTATGCTCGTGAATGGTCAAAAAATCTGCGAGCGCCTGGCAAGGATGCTCAAGATCGGAGAGTCCATTGATGACCGGTACATCGGCGTGCTTTGCCAAATCCACAACGGTTTGATGTGAAAAGACTCTGGCCATTATGCCCTGAACCATTCGTTCCAGGTTCTTCGCGATGTCGTGGACGGATTCCCGTTTGCCAAGCTGAATATCGGAAGGCTTTAGACAGACCGCATATCCACCCAGCTGAACCATTCCGACCTCGAAGGTCACTCTGGTCCTCAATGACGGCTTCTCAAAGATCATTGCGAGCGTTTTGCCGGGAAGAAGCGGGTCTTGAACATGGTCCTTGAGGGTGCGCGATTTCAATCGCTTTGCCAGGCTGAAAATTGCCCAAACCTCTTCGCTGGTTAAATCGTTTATAGATAGGAGGTCTCGACCTCTCAATAAGTTGCCTATTCCCTGCACCTTGTTCCACCTTCCAAATAATCGTCTTGCACAAAAATCACTGGGTCATGCTTATACGCAGACCAGGGCCATCTCATAGCTCAAATATCGCATGGCTGTGTGCTCTATAGAATATAATAGAATGGATGAGTTGTTGTAGTCAAGTCCTGCATGTAGATATGAGCGGTAGGAGATACAAAACAAGGAGATGCGGCAGTTTACCAGTAGCGCAAGCTGCCGCATTCGAAGTTACTATCGATGTGACTGTTTTTTTCGTTTATACGGCTCGGAGAGTTACGGGTTCAAAGGAAAATGTTCCACCCTTCAAATTCCCGAGTTGCTCGCGAATCCGATATAGATCAACACCCAGATTGGCAAGCACCGTTGATGCCAGTCCACCTGCCTCATGCGCAAGACCAAGCAGCAGATGTTCTGTTCCGACCCAGTCTTCGGTCATCTGTCTGGCCTCGGCGAAGGCACGGTCAACAGCATTCTTTGCTTCAGCCGTAAGCTGCATATCACCGCCTATGTGATCAGATCCTCGCGTGAGATTCTTCAGTATCTCCACGCGAATGGTGCCTACGTCAAGGCCCAGGCGGCTGAGGATCTGGTCTGCGACACAATCCTCTTCGAGTGCGAGAGCGAGTAGCAGATGTTCCGGTCCGACATGGCTGTAACCGAGTTTTTCTGCCTCTTCCTGTGCCAGAAAAATAGTTTTCCTGGCTCTCTGCGTGAGTTGCCTCCACATAATAGGTACCGCTCCTCTCTTAATGGGGGATTTGTGATTTGCACCTGTGGAACCCACCAAAACACCCACAGGCTATTCGATGTACGCCGTTTCCAAAAGCACAGCGCTCAGAATCCGAACTGCATTGTCAACGTCAGTCTCCGTCGCTATCAGCGGCGGGAGAAACCTTATAATATTCTGACCAATTGGGTTGATAATCAATCCTCGTTTGAGGCATTCGGCCGCGATTGCAGGGGCATCATTGCGGGTCAGCTCAACCCCTACCATAAGTCCGAAACCTCGTACATCGGCTATATCACCACTCCTATCACCCAGGGCGCGCAAGGATTTTTGGAAATATGCGCCCGTTTTAGCAGCATTCTCTACAAGATCCTCATCCTCGATGACTTCAAGGGTCGCTATTGCGGCAGCACAGGCGAGCGGATTTCCACCGAACGTCGATGCGTGATTTCCCGGAACGAACGCCGATGCCACGCTGTCCGTGGCCAGACACGCACCGATCGGGAATCCACCGCCGAGAGTTTTAGCAAGAGTCATTATGTCCGGCTTGATGCCGTAATGCTGAAATCCGAACCATTTACCCGTGCGGGCGAGACCGGTCTGCACTTCATCCAGAATCAGCAGAATTCCCCGCTCGTCGCAGAGTTTGCGAATATGGGAAAGATACTCGGGCTGCGCTGGATGAACTCCGCTCTCGCCCTGTATCGGCTCAAGCATGATCGCGCACGTCGCATCGGTGACGGCGGCGTCAAGCGCTGAAATGTCGTTGTAGGGGACGTAACTGAAACCAGGAACCATCGGCTTGAAACCGTCGTGATACTTGGGCTGACCCGTGGCTGTGACGGCGCCCATCGTTCGCCCATGGAACGATCCGAGTGCGGTTATGATCTCGAACTTGCCGGCTTCCTTGCCCCATTTTCGCGCGAGTTTGATCGCAGCCTCGTTCGCCTCAGCGCCGCTGTTGCAGAAGAACGCCTTTCCGAGCCCTGAAAGCTCGACCAGTTTCTTCGCGAGAGCCGGCTGGCCCGGTATATAGTACAGGTTGCTGACGTGCATAAGCTTCGACGCCTGCTCGCTTATTGCCGCTACCAGTTTCGGATGTGCATGTCCGAGCCCGTTGACCGCGATACCAGCCAGAAAATCCAGATATTCTCTACCTTCCGAATCCCAAACTCTCATGCCCTTCCCGTGAGTCAAAACCACGGGTTGACGATTGAACGTGTGCATCACATAATCTGCATCCATCTGCATTACTTTTTGGGTGTCCATACTTTTTTGGCTTAGTACCGCCATGCTCTAACATACCTCCATAACTTATAAACAAAAAAGAGACAGAGTAAATCCTCTGTCTCTTAGCGCATATCCAACCGATTTTCGATTATTATTCGAGTCGGCGTTTTCATACAAGCTTGTTCCTTGACGAAAATTATTGATTCTATTTTAATCCTGTGGTCGGCGAATGTCAATCTATCCCTCGGAATTATTTCTGCATGATCATTGTTCCTATACCCTGATTTGTAAAAACTTCCATCAACAAAGCATGAGGAATTGTTCCATCGATTATGTGGGCCTTCTCCACGCCCCCCTTGAGGGCGGTGATGCATGCTTCGACCTTCGGGATCATGCCTTTTCCAACCTTGCCCTGCGTGATGATATCCTCAGCCTCGCCGCATGACAGTGTGGAGATCAAGCTCGATTTATCGCTGAAATCTCTGTATACTCCCTGCACGTCGGTTAGCATTACAAGCTTAGATGCGTTAAGTGCAGCAGCAAGGGCCCCGGCAGCATGGTCTGCGTTTATGTTGTAAGATTCGCCATCAGCACCCACGGCGATTGTCGATATGACGGGGATGTAGTCCTCACCGATCAGAATCTTCACGATCTCCGTGTTGATCTCTACGATGTCCCCCACGAAACCGAGGTCGGCGCCGTTCGGAGAAGCCTTCTTCGCCACTAACAGATTGCCATCCTTGCCACACAGACCAACGGCTTTGCCTCCCTGTCGATTCAGTATGGAGACTATATTCTTGTTGGTCTTACCTGCGAGAACCATCTCGACGATCTCCATCGTCTCGGCATCGGTCACCCGCAGGCCGCCGACAAAGGTCGACTCCTTGCCCACTCTGCGCAGCATATCATTGATATCCGGGCCGCCGCCGTGCAGAAGTACCGGCTGCATGCCGACGTATCGAAGCAGGACGACATCCTTCATGACGCTCTCTTTTAGCGACTCATTGGTCATGGCATTGCCGCCGTATTTGATTACAACCGTCTTCCCGTAGTAATTGCGTATATACGGGAGCGCCTGTACAAGTATCTCAGCCTGCTCGACTTTGGTCTTCATTTGAGAATCTCCTAAACTACGTATGGTATTCTGCGTTTATCTTGATGTAATCGTACGAAAAATCGCACGTCCAGACCGTTGCGGTGCCGGAGCCAGCCCCCACCTCGAGAAGAACCTTCACCTCAGGTTGAGTCAGCAAATCATGCGCTGCATCCTGAGGGAAATCCACCGGCTCTCCGTGACGCAGCAGTGCGATATCGCCGAAGAACAGTTTCACCGATTTAGGATCGAACCCGACCCCTGCCCGACCAGCCGCGGCCAGCACCCTGCCCCAGTTCGGGTCGTTCCCGAACATCGCAGTCTTCACGAGCGGTGAGTTTGCGATTGTCTTGGCGATCTGCCGGGCATCCTCGAATGACTCGGTCCCTCGAACGGTGATCTCCACCATCTTGGTCGCCCCTTCGCCATCGATCGCAACCTGCTTCGCAAGCGATGTTGAAACTTCGTCCAGCGCCGACTGGAATGCATCCAGCTCGGGGCCATCGGATTCTATGCGCTTGTTCCCGGCCATACCGTTCGCCAAAACGAAGACAGAATCGTTTGTGCTTGTATCGCCATCGACCGTCAGCCCGTTGAACGATATCTCCGCAGAACGAGAGAGACACTTCTGCAGCATTTCGGGGCTGATGGCAGCGTCGGTCGTTATAAAGGCAAGCATGGTCGCGACGTTCGGGCAGATCATCCCCGAGCCCTTCACCATTCCGCCGATTCTTACCATGCATCCGCCTATGGATACATCAATCGCGGCTTCCTTGGGAAAGGTGTCGGTCGTCATGATCGCACGCGCGGCGGATGCACCGCCATCGACGCTGAGCGATCGGACGGCGTCAACTATACCGGCGTTTATCTTATCCATCGGCATGGCGTGCCCAATGACTCCTGTGGATGCCACAAGAACGCTATCCGCAGGAACGCCTAACTGCTGTGCCACGGCAGATGTCATACTTAGCGCATCGAGCATTCCCTGTTCACCGGTGCAGGCATTGGCGTTACCACTATTTGCAACGACAGCCCTGACACTTGAAGCTGGAACCCTCGACTTGCTGACGGTGACAGGAGCCGCTTGAAAAATATTCGTCGTGAAAACTCCCGCCGCAACCGCCGGACACTCCGACGCTACAAGTGCGAGGTCATTGCCGCTCTCTTTGAGCCCTGCACGCGCTCCTGCAGCGAGATATCCTTTAGGATACGTAACGGCGCCGGACATCTTCTCTACCATGGAAACGCCCCCGGTTTGTCAATCCCCGTCGTCTGGTCAAGGCCGTACATCAGGTTCATGTTCTGAACCGCCTGACCAGCCATACCCTTGATCAAATTGTCGATTGCAGATATCACGATCACTCGATTGGTCCTCGGATCGACCTTCACGCCGATATGGCAGTAGTTGGAACCCAGGACATTCTTGGTCGCAGGCGTCTCGCCCTCATCCAGAACGACTACAAACGGCGCCGACTTGTAATATTCCTTGTAGTAATTTACGAGTTCGCCGGTATCCCAGCCGCCGCCGATGATGTTAGTGTATATCGTGGACAGGATGCCTCGCGTCACGGGTATCAGATGCGGTGTGAACGACACCGTGATCGGGCATGATGCGATCTCGCTCAACTCCTGCTCGATCTCCGGGACGTGCCTGTGGATGCCGCCAACCCCGTATGCCTTCATGCTCTGATTAACTTCGGCAAAGTGATAGTCCAGCTTGAAAGACGACCGCCCGCCGCCGGAAACGCCCGATAGCGAATCGATGATGATGGAAGTCGGGTCAATCAGCTTTTCGGTGAGCATCGGAGCGAGCCCCAAAATTGCGCTCGTCACAAAACATCCCGGGTTGGCGATGAGCTGTGCACCCGCGATATCGTCCGCATATATCTCCGGCAGTCCGTAGACCGCCTGTTTAATCAATTCCGGCGATTCATGGGTCAGCTTGTACCACTGCTCATAGCTCTTCGGGGCTCTAAGGCGAAAATCGGCACTCAAATCTATAAGTTTCAACCCCGCATCAAGATACTGGGATGCCTGTTTCATCGCCCAGCCGTTGTGCTGAGCCATGAACAGCAGATCACACCGCTCGATTGCCAGTGAAGGATTGTACCCCTCGCACTGGATATCCAGATAGCCCTTCATATTCGGAAGCGCGGCACCGATCACCCTGCCCTTGTAGGTCTCCGACGATAAATATGTTAATTCGACGTCAGGATGGCCGGAAAGAATACGTGTGAGTTCTCCTCCGCCATACCCTGATGCGCCTATTATGCCTGCTCTGATCACCTTTGAACTCCTTTACAATGAAAACGACATGCCATCAACCTGTCGACGGCATGTCAAATTATTATAGCGCAGATACATATTATTTGGCAACGCAAGGGTTACTTCAATAGTTTCGAGGGGTGCTTTGTGCGTAGATTCTACTGCGGTATTACCCAATCCGCTCATAATACTATTTAATCCGGCAGGTTAACCGCTTGGGCCAACCACACGCTATTGATTGCTTATTGTTTGCTTTTGTCAAGCAAACAATATAGCAGTTGCATAATGCTGTATACTATGAAAGCTATACCAGTAATGCGCAACCTAAATGTGTAAGATGACGAAAGAATCCTATCTCTGCTTTCCATAAGAAAGACTTTTCTGTACCAACCAGGAAAACGGTCATATGAACGCACATCAGATTCTTGTATTTTTCTAGTTGAAAATAGCAACTTTAAACCTATCAATAAAATTAAAATTGCGAAAATGGTTGTTAATATGCATTCACTATCCATAGTACTTTACTGCCCACTTTTATAAGCAAAATCACGAAACCATGATTGTGCAGAGTTGATCAATTATTATTATGACGAGCAGAAGATAATCACTCATGGCAAATTATCCAATTCATATCCCTGCTGCAGTCCCGGCGAGGCACACGAGTGCGGCCTGCATCTCAACTATCTGCAATTAGCCCCTTCTCTTTGAGCTTCTTCTCCAAGTGCCTTGGTACATTGCCACTCCCGATAACACCACCAAGCCTACTGAATTGCTTATCAAATTCCCTAGATGATTCTGCAGCGTTTCTAGTTACAATCACCGGCGCTTTGTCAGTATGGATAACATGCCAGCTTCTATCTTCAATGCTAGTTTTATCGCTCAATTCTTCGTAGAGTACAGGTTTACCTTTTAGCTTTCCCAGGGAAACCGGCTCCTTCGAATATAACTCAAGAAGGTCCACTAACAATCCTATCTTGCCTACTATGTCTTTGATTTTTGCAAATCCAAACCCACCACACGGAAGAGGCATGGCAACATAGTCTCCTATCCCATAGTTGGGCCTCTTTGGCCGCTTTTTCAGTTTTATGACGACTTCCGATATTTCCTGATCATCCAACTCTCCAAAGAGTATATCGGACCCAACTTTTATAGCAATTTCAAGGGTCTTTGCTACTTCTTCAACCGTAGGCGTGCGGCGGTCGTCCCTTTTATACTCCCTTGCAATGCGCTTGAATGTCTGATCCAGTACGTCTAACGGACCATCCCCTATAAGTACTGATTTTCCATGATATTCATCTTCCCACCAGCCCATTGTTAATAGTGCCCTCACTTTGCATGTAATTTCCCTTTGCCTCGACAGTAGAACTCATTGCTGTCCAGGGCACGCGAGCATCATCCTGAATCCTTCGACTATGCTCTGGATAAACTCCATGAAGGATCTCATCAGGTAGAAGATTCTTCGCATTGCTCAGAATGACATTTTTTTGGTATGGGCACAGAGTCGATTACTACGCAAACGGCCGGCTACCACACGTTGCTCCGTATACAGTTCAGCCATGTTCGCAGCCTGTCCATCACCCATCGTCTTGCCTGCAAAGTTGATTGGAATCACACCGGCCGATCGGGTCACGGTTCACGAACCGGCCTTCACTCGGATCGTAGTACCGGTATGTGGTCGGGATCAGGCCATCTCAGTATGGCATAATATACGGATAACTTTATAATTTGGATAAAAAGCTATGTTAATTTTTCCTTTGCACTTTGCAGAAACTTAAGATCAAGTGACTTTAAGACCGAAACATCTATGCTGCTATACAATTCAACCGCCAATTGATATTGGCCTAATTTAAACGCTTGCCGTGCCTTATCTAATTGGTGGCGCAAAATCGAATCCTGATCACCCTGTTCACGCTTCTCAAGGTATTTAATAATCAACTTATCCAAATTGTTCGGATTTTCTATTAGCGGTTTTGCATATTTGTCTAAGATGGTATCGCGTACATATGTTAATGCATTTCTGCACTCTTCTTTGGTAGAAAACATCCATTTAGAAGTATCGAAGCTAACACCATTTTCAGCCATAGCATAATTTATCCCAATGCCTTTTAACTTTGAGCAATTATTGCACCCATCTAGGCAAAAACCTATACCAACCATTAATATAAAACAAGGATAATCTTCCAGCCAATAACTAACTTCCATATATAATCTGCCGTTGTAAAATACAACAGAAATGCGATTCTGTTTGATACTACTCAAACCGTATGAAGAAAGTTTTGGATTCAACACCTCTTGGCATAAATCTGTAAAGTGTGAAGGCTTTGCTTCATCCCATGTAGACTTCATTTCATCACCGGAAACAATTTCATATAGGAAATACTTCGTTCCTCAAACCGTAGAAGTTCAGAACGAGTTAAATCAAATAAAGTTCTCAAGGCATCTGGGCCGATTTGGATCTTGTCCAATATAGCGAAAACTTTCACCTTATACGTAATAGAGTCATCGTTAGATATTTCATAGGTAAACCGTGCAAATACATACCTAATAAAGACGATTGCGATTAAGATTCCAAATACAACATAATCCGTCATGGCACAAACCCTTAACATAAGGAGCATCATCATTTTTGTATGTGATGGATATGCAATCCCTTTGCCGTTCTTCCCAAGGAAGACGCCCCCATGTAGGAGGCGTCTCCAGACGGCGCGCATTCTCGATAAGAATCAATCAGCGGAGAGGTTCCTCTTCCCTCTCCCTTTGGGAGAGGCTAGGTGAGGGCTCTATAGATTTGCTCTACTGAGTTTCGAGGCACGGAAATGCGTCAATACCGCGAAAAAAGCTTGCCCCAGTCTGTAGCCATGAACTCGCGGATGGCCTTCTTGCCCTTCGTTGGATACCAGTACCAATCGTGGTAGATGGTGGATGCCATCGGCGCCCATGCCATGAGCGGCGAGTGAAGCAGCAATCTTTCGAGGGGCCTAAGCCAGCCCTTCCTGATCATCTGATCGCCCATAATTACGAAGCTTCGCCTGGTCTTGAATCCGAAATTGATATCCGCAATGTCCTCACCGACGATCTCGATCTCGCTGATGTTCCCGTTTCCGAGACCCATCTCTGTCGCCATGCGGATGTACGGGATCTCCATCGGATCGAAACCCATCATCTTCGCGGCTACGGCATCGATCGCAACCGAATCGCCGCTCGCCAGGATATGATTCTTGATCTTAGGCTCCATGGTTCGAGGTCCGGCACCATCACCGGCTACAGACCCATCCATAACGGCGAAAACCCCCGTATGCAGTTCGCTCTGCATGATTAGCAGATCGACCAGCACTTCGTGTATGTGTTTGTGGGCGTAGTGGCGTACTTCCTTCAGCAGGCCGCCGAATGAGTTCTTTATCGCTCCGGTAGTCGTGCTGTGGCCGTGTGTCTTCATGGTCGGCAGATGCAGCACGTTCCTGCCGATAAACATCTTCGGGATCTCAATCCCTTCAGGGAAGATATCATTAAGTTTGAGTAGCGGCGTCTTGAACTGATACTTGATCCACTCGACTTCCGTGAGGGGCGTGAAGTTCAGGCCGTTGTCCTCCAGGATCGGGAGCCACTTGTTGTTGGCAGCGCCGGTCCACGGGTTTGTCACGACCGTCTTGTTCTCGATCGGTATGATCCTCGATGGTTCGTACCCGTCCGCCAGCATGGTTCTAACTACACCATCAAGCTCCCACGGGGGCGTTGAACATGCGGGAAAGAACTTGGTCCAGGAGAGATTCAGCTTGAGCAGTGTCTCGTTTTCACGGGGTAGGAAGTCCTGGTATCCCGCGAGGTGCATGGCGGTATTGTAATCATCCAGAACTGTCTGAGGCGATGTTTTGATTACGGCAACTTTTGACATTATTTCATCTCCGTGCAATTATCGTAAGCATATGCATTATAGCACCTGCAGCATCGTGCTGCGGATAAGATTATTCTGCGGCAGACAGATCTGCTTCACCGGTCTTCTGAGGCGCTTTGAACATGGTCACCTTGCGTGCGCCGTAGTTGAAGAAGAAAACCAGAAAGACCGAGATGTACTTCGCTATCATGAGATCCAAGTGGAACCACTCCACCCCTGCAAAGAGAATCCCCTCTGTAAGTAGCATAGCTACGACACCGATAGCGGCAAAAACTAGAAATTCCAGTCGCTTATCCTTGATATTCCGGTGCGAAAAGACCCAGACAACGCTGAGCGTATAACTCACTGCTATACCTATCAAGTAGCTGATGGCGCCACCGTATATGTACCACATATGAGCTTTCTTTGCCAGCACCCACAAAGTGCCGGTATCGGCGACGAAGGATACAGCGCCCACCATTCCAAATCTGATCATCTGCCACAGGCCCGATTCTGTAGGGGCCAGTAGCTTTTGTGTTTTTGCACCCATTAATTCACCTTAACTAAGAAATTCATTCGGCCCTCGCCCCACCCCATTCGACTTCGCTCAGGGCAGGCTCTCTCCCAAAATCGGGCGAGGAAGAATCATTTAATCTATATAATCCCGAAGCAGGTCGGGCAGCTCATGAAGCGCCTTCAGTACTATATATGGCTGTTGATCTGCCGCATAGGATATATGCCGCTGAACCAATCCCTCTGCCGAGAGTATGTGCACCGACGGTGAGCCGTATCGATTAGCCATCGTGATGTCGCTCTCGAGGCTATCGCCGACCACCAGTATCTCATCCGGCGCGAATCCGCCTCGATCAGCCAAATCCTGCAGCAAAGTTACATCCGGCTTCCCTGCATAATAGTCCGGTTCACGCCCAATCGCAGCAGCCACCGCACCGACAATCGCCGCACAGCCCGGAAGCAGACGCCCATTCTCAACCGGATACCGTGCATCCTTGTTGCATGCGATGAAAGTCGCGCCTTGCAGCAGTGCGTCGAGGGCTATGCTGATCTTCTCGTAGTTGATAAACTTGTCCAAACCCACAACGAGAAAATCGCACGGGGCACTGTCGACTATGCGCAGACCGGCGAGGCTCAGCTCGGCCCGCAGACCGTCCGCACCGATTGCCAGCACGCTTCGTGGCTCGCCACCAGTGATGCGGTTGATAATCACTCCTGAAGCGTAACTGGATGCCAGAACATCGTCCGCATCTGCGGCTACACCCAATCGGCGCAGTCGCGCGGCCAGATCTTCACGAGTCTTCCCGGAACTGTTTGTCACAAAGTAGACTTTCAGGCCCATCTCCCGCAGTCGCACTATGGCATCGCCTGCCCCAGGGAGCAGATGTTTGCCCTGATATACCACGCCATCGAGGTCTAACGAAATAGCTCGAACGGTAGAGAGTCGCGTATGCGCTTGACTAATCGCCATAAAATACTTGTTCCAATCGTGCGAGAAGATGAGGGTATTTTGCGCATGTTTTGAACCTCATGCACACCGGCACCATTTTAACACGTACCAATCCCAATTGGCAACGCGCCGGATAATCCGTGCTAGCCGATGAGGTGCAAAAAATGTTATCATGTAACAACGAATTGGGATTACGCAATTATCTACTTGCTTCGGGAGCGAATAATGGACATCAATGATCTTAGAGAAGAAATCGACCATATAGACCGGCAGGTTCTGGAACTGTTAAACAAGCGGGCCAGATGCGCGCGAGAAATCGGCATGCTCAAGCAGAGGACGAAGAAGACCTTCTTTGCACCCGAGCGCGAGAAACAGGTTTTCAGCAAGCTTACCGAGGCAAATAAAGGGCCCCTGCCTAATTCAGCCATAAGGGCAATATACAGGGAGATCATCTCGGCTGCCCGTGCGCTTGAAGATCCTATGACCATTGCCTACTGGGGTCCGCCCGCGACGAATACGCACATGGCCGGAATCCGAAAGTTCGGTTCCGCATGCGATTTCGTCCCGATGGATACGATCCCCGACGTCTTCGGTGAGGTGGAGAAAGACCGCGCTGCCTACGGGATAGTGCCGATCGAAAACTCGACCGAGGGCGTGATCAACCATACGCTCGATACGTTTCTCACGTCAAACCTGAAGATCTGCTCGGAGATATATCTGCCGATCACGCACAATCTTCTTTCACTGGCGGATAATCTATCTGAGATAAAGCGAGTCTACTCGATTCCGACGGCCGCCGCGCAGTGCCGTGGATGGCTTCACGAGAATCTCCCGAATGTGGAGATCGTGGATGTCTCGACGACCGCCAAGGGCGCTCAGCTCTGCACCGAAGAACCAGCCTCCGCCGCGATCGGCACGAGCCTCGCCGCAGAGGTCTACAACCTGAACCTTGTGGCGGAACACATCGAGGACAACCCGCAGAACCGCACACGATTCCTGATCGTCGGCGACAACGAGCCCGGCCCGAGTGGGAAGGACAAGACCTCGATCATGTTCTCGGTCCAGCACAAATCGGGTTCGCTTTTCCGCGCGATGAGCGTCTTCGAGAAGTACGACATCAACCTGATCATGATTGAATCGCGCCCGACGAAGCTGACTCCGTGGGAATACGTGTTCTTCATCGATATTCAGGGGCACGTCAAGGATCAGCCGGTCCAGAAGGCGCTGGCCGCTCTGAACGAGTACACGCTTTTTGTGACTATACTCGGCTCTTACCCTGAAGCGGAGTAATCAGTTGAAATATAAGCCTCCGGTGGAGTATTCCATCGGGGGCTTTTTTATTGACAATGCATTCGGTCAACTGTATGATGATGATAGTAATATGGCAAGGGCATAGAATTTCATTCGGCCCTCACCCCACCCTCTCCCGATTTCGGGCGAGGGAGAAATACGCGTGGATGTTTGTATTGTTTAGTCAGCGTGCTTCAGCATGCTTCGCAAACACAGACTCGTCGTTTACGGCGAGGCAGGAGGCTCATTCACATAACACGAGGAATGCGATGGCAGATTATGAGCTTATCAAATAATGTCATTCTGAGCAAAGCGAAGAATCTTCTACCTGATGAGATCCTTCACGGAATTTATCCTGAGCACAAGAAGGAGACATACAGCATTGGAATCAGATACAAGAATGCAACTCTTAATTGAATGTGCAATCTCGCATATTCGCAATTGGGTGGATTTAACTACTAATCATGTCCAAACTGGAACAGTCGAAATGGGGACTTATGATGAGGAAAGGGCCTATTGCGAACTACACAATTCACTTGATACAATAGAAAGCATAGAGGCTTTCAAAAAGGTGGTTTCAAATGTGTGCCTAGGTATCATGTTTAGCTTTTTCGCTAGCATGGATGAGGGAATAGATATGAAAGATGGTACTGACAGCTGCCAATCTTATGATATTGTTGATGGCATCACTAGAGAATCTATCATCTTGACATCTGCACATGATGAGTTTTTCGATCAGATACCTGATGATTTGATTCCATTTTCACATGCTGCCGAGTAATATGAACAGTTTCAGTTGCCTCGGTAGTTCTACTGCCGAAGGAGGATTTATGAAAAAGCAATTATTAATCGCAATATGTTCGTTATTAGTCGTGCTGTGCAGTTATAGCTATATCATGTGCAGCGTAAGTGCTGTACATGATGATAGAAAGGCCAACAATAAGAGGGACATTAGATTATCATCGCCGATCACTTGGTCGTCTGCTGAGAGCCTTCATTATCCAATTATCCCAAATTCTATCAAATTTACCAATTTACATTCTAAACTGCCCCTACTTCGTGAAGCAAGGGATAGAAAAGATATAGTTGCCTGGGTAGATAATAATCCTGTTACTAAAGGTGCACACCTCCAATCTATTAAATCGCAAAACCCAAATGCAGATTGGTTCCTGGTAACGTATATTTGGACTAGTGGTTCCCAGACTTGGAATATGCATCTTTATTGTTATTATCCGCTCGATAATAAGGACCCAAAGCCTTGGAAATTGTTTTATATAGGAAGCGAGGGATTAATTACTAAGCATATAAACGATATCGAATGCATCTATATAGATAGCAAAACTTCATCTTTAGTGTTTGCAAAGCGAACAGGCGAAAAAACCAAACGTATATCCATCAAAAATGAGATGGTTTTGCTCAATAAACGAATGTAGTTAACATATAGGTGTAGGTTTCTGAAATATGCGCAAACACAAATCCCCTCCGAGGGCTATCCATCGGAGGGGATTCATCAGCTCTTAATCATTGAGGGCGGAACTATTCCCCTTCGCTGCCGCCGTACTCATCAGGTGTGCGATCGGTCTTTATGATCTTCACCTTCTGAATGCGTCGACCGTCCGTCTTCTCGACGACCAGGTCGACCGACTCGTACTCGATCGTTTCGCCTTGATGCGCTTCTCTCCCGAGCAGGCCGAAGACGAATCCGCCTATCGTATCGAACTCTTCTACGGGGAGATCAAGCCCCATCTGCTCGTTGACCTCGTCGACTGCGGTGCGCGCGTCAACGATCGTCGTGTTCTCGTCCAGCACCTCGACCATCGGCTCCTCGACGTCGTACTCGTCCATGATGTCGCCCACGATCTCTTCAAGAAGGTCCTCTATAGTGACAAGACCGGCTGTGCCGCCGTACTCATCAACGACGATCGCCATTTGAATCTTGCTTCGTTTGAACTCGGCAAGCAGCTCGTCGACCATCTTGTTTTCGGGGATGACATACGGTGGCCGCATCAGGGATTTGATGGTTATATCCTGGCCATGTTCGTGCAGGCCGCGCAGGAGGTCCTTCGCGTGCACGATGCCAACTATGTTGTCGATAGTCTCATCGTAGATCGGTATTCTGGAATGGCCGGCGCTCATAATCACTTCAAGCAAGTCATCAACCGGATCATCTACGTCGACTGCTTTGATATCTATGCGGGGGACCATAACTTTGCGAACTATGGTGTCAGTGAACTCGAAGATGGAGTGGATCATCTCCTTCTCCTCTTCCTCAAGCACGCCCTCTTCTTCGCCTGCCTGAACAAGCATCTTGAGCTCTTCCTCTGTAAGCATGGGAGGGGAGAAACTGGCAGTTCCGCCAAACGGCCGCACAACGATATTGCTCGTCCAAGTGATCAATTTTATGACTGGGGACGCAATATAGGACAGATACATCAGTGGCCCGGCGGTGAACAGCGCTACGCGTTCCGCATTCTGAAGGCCCAAGCTCTTAGGGGATATCTCACCGATAACCAGTGTGAAATATGCTATGATCAGAGTCACGAGGAATACAGCGATGCCCATCGCGTTGCCTGATATGATCTTGAGGCTTGTGTGACTGAGCAGGACAGACAGAGGTTTTGCCAAAGTTACCGCACCAGTCGCCGATGCAAAGAAGCCGATCAAAGTGACGCCAATTTGTACAGTCGCAAGGAAACGCGTCGGGTCTTCCAGCAACTGCTGTACAGTCTTGGCGCGCGGGGAGTTCTCTTCAACCAGCTGCTTTATCCTGGTTCTACGCACCGAGATGAGAGCCATCTCCGCCATGGCGAAAAATGCCGTCACCAATATCAGCACTGAAATGAGCACCAAACTTCCTGGCACTCCCAATGATATCGCTAAAAATATACTGTTTGGATCACCTTCAGTAGGCAAAAAACCTAGCACCTCCATTAAATCGAATGCAAACTGTTTATCAAAGGGACAAAATAATACACTATGGATGTCAGTATTATAGCCAACAATGCGCCGATAATAACCTCTCTCAGCGTATGTATCTTGCCTTCCACGCGGCTTTGTGCAATCAGCAGTGCCATAATCCCAGCCAAAACCGCTGAAAAAGCGTTCTTCCAGATGAATATAATAGTTGCGGCAAGGAAAAATCCTGCGGCAGAATGACCGCTTACTATTCCACCCTTCAGCAACTTACCTTTCGAGCCTAAGGCCTTTATGATGACAACCAGCACCAACAGCACTACACCCGTGAGTACAAATTGTTGAAGGCTGCCCCCATCCTCCGGCCTGATTTCGCCGAATTGGCCAACGTTGCTGTCTCCGCCAACGCACAGCATGAATCCTACTAATACTGCGGTAGTCGTGGCAATCAGCACCGCACCTGCTGCTGCGTCCTTGGCAAATTTCGCCAGTGGATGATACGACTGTGTAACCATATCGACCACGGCTTCTATTGCAGTATTAAACATCTCCGCCATTAGAACCAGCGAAATGGTGAACAGTATGATAAGCATGTCGCGCTTTGGGAAATTCATGAGCAGTGCGGAAAGAAGCGCGATAACCACAGTAATGAAGTGGAAGCGCATATGCTTCTGGGTTCTGAACACATCCAGTATACCCTCAACCGCATACTTGAAACTGTCGATAAACGACCTCGGCTGAATCGGGTGGTTCAGTTGTACAGGTTCACTGCTATCAGGTTGTTGAACATCGTTAAGCGGTTTGCCCATCGTTTAACTGCCTTAATACCTTGTTTTCATGCTCACGCATATCATCGGCTTCCTCATCAGTCGAATCATTATACCCAAGAAGATGAAGTATGCTGTGTATTACCAATATATCTAATTCTACTGCTAAGGAATGGCCCTTTTCTGACGCCTGTCTTTTTGCCGTATCTATAGAAATAATAACATCTCCAAGGGGCACTAGTCCAGTACCCGGACCAACCTTTTCACCCTCCAGCTGCGAAAATGACAACACATCAGTCGGGCGATCTATTCCACGATAATCCCTGTTCAACTCGTGTATATGTTCATCATCTGTCAAAAGTATGCTGACCTCGGCTGGAGCATCGAAATGCTCACACTGAAGTGACTTCAGGACGGCCTCCGTCATTCTTTTCTGATCCACTTCCACCGGCTGGGTGTTCTTTATTACTATTTCCGTTTCCAAGAGCTTTCTTCCCATCTGTCATTATTTCTGGATACTCAATTCGAGCGTGCAGCATGCTCGTCAGCGTTCTCACGAATGAATCCCGGATTCTGCTTATGTCCTTGAACGTCAACTCCGATTCATCGAGCTGACCGTCTGAAAGTTTTTCTGCAATGATACCATCGACCATGCCCTCGATCTGCCCTGGTGTCGGCTTGGACAGCGCTCTCGATGCGGCTTCCACGGCATCGGACAGCATCAACAGAGCGGCCTCCCGCGTCTGAGGCTTCATACCGTCATATCGGAACTGCTGTTCCAGAACTGCCGAGCCATTTGCAGTGTCGACTGTTGCCTGATGATAAAAATATCTGACCAGGCTGGTGCCGTGATGCTGGCTCATCAGCTCGCAGATCGTCTCAGGCAGGCCGTACTCGTGGGCCAGGTCCAAACCATCTTTGATGTGTGACCGTATCACGAGCGCACTGAGCGACGGATTCAGCCGATCGTGGATGTTCTCCACATGCTGGTTCTCTACGAAGAAATGCGGGCGCTTGATTTTGCCGATATCGTGATAGTACGACGCCACTCGAACGAGCAGAGCGTCCGCGCCGATTTCGTCCGCCGCCATCGATGCTATGTTTCCCACAAATACACTGTGACTATATGTTCCCGGAGCTTCCATTAAAAGGCGTTTGAACATCGGGCTGTTTATATCGGACATTTCCAACAATCGGCGGTGGGTAGTGATCCCAAACGGCTTCTCCAATGAGGCCGTGCCGAGCCAGAATAGCCCGATTGAGATTAGGCCGCCAACGACTGCCCATCCCGAACCAACCAGTAAATCACTGATCTCGTCTCCCCCGATTCGTCCAATAATCCATACGAGGGCCAGATTCGCCGTACAGACTGCGATCACACCTCGCAGCAGATCTGAGCTGTGGCGAATATCCGAGACGGAATATATCGCGACGAGACTGCTGATCAATGATGCCAGCGCCCATCGCATCTCATGGTTCATCGCGAGACCAGTTGTCATGGAAAGCATCGAGATGACCAGGACTGCGAGTTGTGGATTCAGCAAAATCGCGGTCAGCATGCCGGCGGTCGATATCCAGATCATGGAAAAATAGGCGAACTGCAGGCCGCTAAGCTTGAGGCCCAGTACGGTGCCGCCCAGTTTGAGACCTAATACACTCACAACCACAATCATGGACAGCAGCATCAGGAGCTTATCAGACGCGTAGATGGAGGCGTGATATCGCGCGATATAAATAAGCACGAGCACCACCACTCCTGCAACCAGCAGGCTAAGGCAAAGGACCGTGAGATAATCTATTCGAGGATTGCGCAGGCCTAATGCCATAAACTTATCGATATGCTGCGGGGTTACACGCTCACCCTTCATAATCACCAGCTCGCCGGCAAATACCTGCCGGTACTGTGGAGACACAGATTGGCTTTCACGCAGGCGGGCATTTCTGGTCTGCTCCTGATCGAATGTGCGATTTGAGTGTATGACACTATTCGCGATCTCGGAAGCAGCGTTCACATACTTTGGAATGCCCAGATAATGATCCAGCCGCTTGCGCACATCAGCACGAGTCAACTCAACATCAGAGGTATCGTCGCGTATCTCACGATCCATGAACTCTTTAGTGAGCTGCTTTGTGTAGGTCTCGATTTGATCGAATGTACGGGCGTCAGCCTTCAGGAGCGTCTGCAACGTGATGTCGCCTATATCCGCATTTAGATAGCGGTAGACAAATCGTATTTTCGAGGCGTGTGTGGGAGAGCTTGCGTCGTTTCGTGCTCGACGAAGGACTTCAAAGATATTCGAGACGGCATCGGTGGCTTGCGAGGATGCCTTGGGTACAATCCGGTACACTTTGTCGGCAGACGCGGCAGCTTCTTTACGAAGGCGATCGGTCTCTGCGACATCCAGATACCGTACTGTTCTATTGGCGCGGATATCCTCCTGACTGATATCTCCCACTTGAAGGGAAACCTTGTCCGGAAGGAGATGCATAGACAGCAAAGTTGATAGTATTAGTACGATGCCGACACCCAGAGATATACGCATACTGTTATATACTCTGAGCGTCGGCCGTTTCTTTTCTTTATCTTTCTTACTTTGCCCCATACGGAAGGGGATTTGGAGTATAGCCATATTAAGCGGAGCTGCCCTGAAGCAAACGGTCAACCACCTGGCCAACCAACTTACCATCAGCTTTGCCACGTACTCGCGACATCAAGGCACTCATTACTTTGCCTTTGTTCGCTTTCGATGTGGCGTGCAACTCCTCTATCACCTCTTGTGCAATACCAGTGATCTCAGCCTCATCAAGTTGTTTAGGAAGATATTGAGATAGAATCTCCAGTTCGGCCTGCTCTTTGTCCGCAAGATCGGTTCTACCGGCACCTGCAAACTGCTCAATAGCCTCACGTCGTCGCTTGCTTTCTCTACCCAGCACCTGAAGAATATCTTCTTCAGTTACCGGCTCGCATTTGGCGATTTCAGTGTTTTTTACTTCACTTTTCACCATACGAATCACTGAAACCCGAAGTTTTTCTCCAGCTTTCATCGCGACTTTCAGATCGTTATCCAATTTCTCTCTCAGAGTCATGGCATGCCTCTCAGCTCATCCGCTGTTAGGAACGGCGGCTACGTGCGATTTTTCGCTTTCGTGCGGCCTCAGCTTTGCGCTTTTTATCGCTCGGTTTTTCATAGTGCTGGTGCTCGCGGGCTTCCCGCAGAACGCCGGCCTGTTCTAGTTCTTTTTTGAACCGCCGTAGCGCGCTATCTAACGACTCATTCTGTCGTACTTGGACTTGCGCCAATTATTGTCACCCCTCTTTGTTCAACTTTTCAGTTTAACTGAACTGGTAAAAAAAACTTATAAAAAAATGGTTCTGAGGCGGAACAAGCCACATCAACTGCAAAATAAATGCAGTTTACCTGTCAGTCGCCTCTCATCCACGCCTATTATACCCTGTCGAGAACTATGATGTCAAGCTTAGCCCGGAGGCCAATTCATCGTCCTGCCGCCTAATAGGTGGAAGTGCAAATGAGGCACGCTCTGCCCGGCGTTATCCCCGGAATTGACCACTACTCGGAAACCTCCGTCTGCAATCGACGTCTCCTTAGCAAGCCGTTTCGCCACGAGCACAATCTTGCCGATTAGCTCCTTATCGATGTCTTCAAGATACAATACCCCTGGTATATGCCGCTTTGGAATTATCAGAATGTGCGCCGGAGCCTCCGGGTGAACGTCTTTGAAAGCGATGATCTGATCATCCTCGTACACCACCTGCCCCGTCACCTCGTGCCGCGCGATCTTGCAAAAAATGCAATCTTCCATTCTTATTTATCCTCCAATCAGGCAATTATCTTACCCGATGCAATATCGTTTATTACCTTCTCCACATGCACGTTTACTATCTTACGAACCAGGTGATCGCCGGCTTCGAAGACGACCCTCACGTATGTGTCTGTCAGCCCCGAGCGCTTCGTGCCATCGATAGTCTTTCCTTCAACCAGAACGGCCGTCTGCTGTCCAACGAGCGATTTCATGAACTCGCTCGTGCACTGCCCCGATAACTCAATTAGACGCGCACGCCGTTCTTCCTTCTCGGCCGGAGAGACATCATCGCCAATTCCGTCAGCGAACGTCCCGCGCCTCGGCGAGTACCTGAAGATATGCGACTTTGAGAACCGCATCTCCCGCGCAAAAGAAAGCGTGTTATCGAACTCGGCCGCTGTCTCCCCCGGATAGCCGACTATTATGTCGGTCGTTATCGCGATTCCGGGAACCATCGAGCGCGCGTTTCGGGCGAAGAAGGCGAATTCCTTTGTGGAATACGGTCGATTCATCCTGCATAGCACGTCATCGTCGCCGCTCTGGAGCGGGATGTGCAGGTGCCGGCAGATCTTGGGATTACTTGCCATAAGAGAAAGCAGCCCTGTCGGAATATCTGTGACTTCGATCGAGCTCAGCCGGATTCGCTGTATGCCGTCGACCCAAGTGAGGGCTCGGAGTAGATCAGCAAGATCGGCACCACCGTCTTCATAACGCCCCAGTCTGATGCCGGTCAGTACAATCTCCTTATATTCGCGAGACGCCAACTCCTCCGCCTCTGCGATGACTTCCTGAAATGGTTTGCTGGTCATTGTCGACCTTGCAAGAGGCACGGCGCAGTATGAACAGAACTGATCGCAGCCGTCCTGAACTTTAAGGAGCGCGCGAGTTCTCCCGCGGACTTCGGTCGCTGCCTTTGATGGGGACGATTCCGGTTCACTTGAACGTCTTTGCTCCCATTCTCTGGCCCGCTCGATCGCCCAATCGCTCGCACCACCATCGGTCGATTTGAACAGGCTGACCGCTTTTGATACAAGAGCGGCCTTGTCACTGTTCCCGATCACTAGATCCACGCCGTCGATGGCGCCCGCTTCGTCGGGTGAAGTCTCCGCGTAGCACCCGGTGATGACTACGGTCGCCGCCGGGTTGCGCTTGACGGCGGCCCGCACTGCCGCGCGCGATTTGCCGTCCGCGGTGTGAGTGACCGTGCATGAGTTGATCACATAAATGTCAGCCGTGACCGAGAAGTTGACGACGTCAAACCCGCACGCGCTGAACTCTTCCGCGATCTTTTCGGTTTCGTATTGGTTGACTTTGCAGCCTAATGTATAAAGACCCACTCTGGGCATTTTTGATTCCTTTTCAGATCATCCTGAACGCGAAGCCGACCTCCGCCGACTGCCAATACAACTTAACTCCCTCGCCCGATTTCGGGAGAGAGCCTGCCCTGAGCGAAGTCGAATGGGGTTGGGGTGAGGGCATCATCCGCCTATCCCCCGTGATGGTCGAGATTCTTCACGCCGCACGGAAATGGCAGTCAATTTCAATCCGTTCTCACCTGTAGAGGGCACGTAGGGCGGGCACTCGTATGAGATGGAACATGGCTGTCTATGTTATCAGAACCGGCCGCCATCGTCAAGAGCAAATGTGGTTTTCAAATCACTAATTGACACCTGACAGACATTTGCATATACTGTCAGCAAGCAAACGATTTACAGTTCATGGAGGATGGGATGGATTCTGAAAACATAGGCATTTCGTGGGCATTAAGCGCAGGATGGGGCGCATTCAAGAAATATCCAGGGATGGCTATCGGGGGAAGCCTGCTCTTCATGGTAATCTATATGGCCGGGGCGATGATCCCCTTCGCGAATTTAGCATTCATTATGTTCGCGGCAATGCCACTCATGGGCGGTGGAGTTATCTTCTATCTAAATATGGTTAGGGGTACCAACCCCCAAATTGAAGATTTATTTGCAGGTTTCAAGAGCTACTGGAAATGGATGGGAGTCGGGTGGCTTTACACTGCCGCAATTATCGCCGCCGAATTGCCTGTGCTCATAGCGTTTTTTGTCAGCGGTATGTACAAATACATGGACAACAAATCACCGTATGGCGCTATGCCGCCATCACCTACGGCGATCATTATCATGGCATCAGCGCTGATTCTCTCTGTAGTATTGATGACGGTTTTATCCCTGAGGTGGTTCTTTGTCTGGTTCCTCGCCGCTGACGGCGTTGAGACGATGGAAGCATTCAAACGCAGCGCAGAGATGACAAAGGGCTGGAGACTTAAGCTATTTGGCATACAGATTGTTCTGGGCCTCTGCGCTTCCGTCGGTGTATTGGCCTGCGGGATTGGCAAGATTTTCACCAGCATCATCGTTTATCTTGCTATGACCTCCATATACGTCGATCTCACATCCCCGAAAGCTGAGACACCTGCTACGACCGAATAACCCCCCGTGCAGCAATGGGGCAGGATTATCGCCTGCCCCCTCGACCATCTCAAGCAGTATGCCGATCCCTCGATACACCCTTCGGGCACTCGTGACTAGACGGAACACGGCTGGACTACCCCACCCTGACGTACACCTCGCGACTGCGAGGGCCGTCGAACTCCGCGAAGTAGATCGCCTGCCAAGTGCCAAGGACTAGTTTTCCACCCTCAACAAAGACCGTCACGGATGACCCCATCATGCTCGCCTTGACGTGGGCGTCCGAGTTCCCCTCCGCATGCTTGTACTCTGGCGACTGTGGTACCAAGCTAGCCAGAATATCGATCATGTCTCGAGTGACGTTCGGGTCGGCGTTCTCGTTGATCGTGACGCCGGCGGTCGTATGGGGGACGTAGACGCTGCAGACGCCGTCGGTCACACCGCTTGATTTCACGGCATCCTGAACGTCGTGCGTTATGTCCACAAACTGATTTCGGGCCGACGTGCGCACACCTATCCGCTGAATCGCGCTCTTAACCTCGGGCTTTTTCGGGGCTTTCGCGGGTTTCGGCGCCTCTTCAAGCATAAGGCTCGGCTGAACCGGGGGCGCAGGCTGTGCAGGGGCGGCCTTCGACATCGCCGCCGCACTTGCAAGCTTGTCCGCGAGCTTGTTCTTGTCCCGAAGCACGTGCTTGACCACTACCTTCTTGAACGGGCACATGAGCTGCAGCGCAGTTTCGAACAGCGGAATTATGCCGTCGTTTTTCACGCGATACTGCCCGTTGATCTGACGTTCCATGAGCTCGCTGTCGGTCTGGATATCGAGGCTGGTGAAACCCATCGCGTGAGCCTCACCCAGCGCTCGTATAAGTGCGGTGTACTCGGCGAAGTTGTTCGTCTTCTCGCCTATGTACTCGCTGATTTCTTTCAGGACTTTCCCCGATTCATCGAGGATTGCAACTCCGATTCCTGCCGGGCCGGGGTTTCCTTTGGATGCGCCGTCAACTTGTATAAATGCTTTACTCATTCTTGCTCCAGATAAAGTATACGCCCACAACTCTCGCAGGTCTGAATATCAGTATCGGCTTTGAGGCCGCGCAACTGGGTGCCCAGCAGATTGGTATGGCAGGCGGAACAATCTCCACCGACAACCTTGCTGACCACGACACCACCCTTGCTGGCACGGGAAGCCTCATATCGCTTCAAAAGAATGGGATCAACCAGAGCGGCTGCCTTTTCCCGCAGAGGAATCAGCTCCCTGCTCTTCATCACCAGGGCATTGTACTCTTTCTTGAGTTTCTGCATGTGAGAAGCGTACGCTTGCTCATATTGCGCAAGTGAAGCTTGTGCCGCCGCAAGCGCCGATTTGCGCGCGTCGACTATATCCATCAGCTCAAGGATGCGTTCGTCGAGCTTCTCACGCTGGCGTCCGAGCATCTCAATCTCCTTCTCCATGCTGGAGAGTTCCTTTGGATTTGTGACTTTGCCGGCGTAAAGCTTGTCTTTGAACGTTTTGCACTTTGCTTCTATAGTTTTGAGGTTGAGTTCCTTGTCCTTCAGTTCGGAAGTAGCTTCGAGGAGCGATTCACCGGCAGTGCCGGCTTTTGCACGGACGCCCTCGAGCTGTTTTTTCTGTGCAGACCCATCACCGAGGGCGGTTCTGGCTTTCTGTAGTTTAACTAATTCAAGATCGATTGTTTGAAGTTCGTAAAGGGCTTTAAGCTGTTCGCTCATATTTGTATATCCCTTCTATACTGGTGCACAATTCTAACAGAAGGGTGCGGAGGTGTCAAACAACGCACCATGTCAGCAGATTCGGGCAGTAACTGCACCGGAATACCTTAATGCATGTGACCGGGAAGCAACAGGCCGATCACAAGAATCGACACAAACCCGATGGCTACATAGCGCAGAATAGATCCTTTTTCATGCGCATACATCTCTTTCAGCAGCGCAAATCCAACAGTATACAGGAAACTGCCTGCAACCACACCAAGCGTAATACCGAGCCACAGCTTATCAAAGCCTCGCAGAAAAATCACACCGAGAAACGCACCAAACGCCGTTGTCAACTCGATCAGGATGGTTGTACCGAGGGCCTTCAGCCGGCTGTAACCTGCAAGCCGGGCCACACAGACCAGAGCCATCCCTTCAGGTATTTTGTGATAAGAGACCGCAAACAGAATCAACAAACCAATCGACGATGCCAGCTTGGAGCCTGCGGTGATCGCGAGGCCGTCCACCGTGCTGTGAATCGCCATAGCCACCATCAGCAATATCCCTAGCCGCACGTAGCCATTACGATGCTCGGTGGCAGACGCAGCGCATGCAGGGCACATGAAGTAGACGTACTTGCCTATCGCAGCGAACGCCAGCGTCCCGGCGATGATTGTGATACAACCCCGCACGACGCCTATCATCTCGATTGTTTCCGGAACTATGTGAGTCGCGGTCACAGCCAGAAGAGCACCGGCGGCCAGGCTTACGAGCGCACACAAGGTCTTGTGGCTCACGCATTTCTTGCCCAACCCAAAAAGTCCGCCGACTGTGGCAGCGAGAAGTGCGATGATCGAACGAAGTATAATCAGTTCAGTTGCATTTAGATTTAGATTTACCATGTTTATCGTGAAATTCCCCCAGATATTCGATATCTTGTGCTAACCTTTAAATCTCAGCAGGCGCATACCGTTAGCTATTACAATCAGCGCACTGCCTTCATGTCCAAAAACCCCAAAAGATAATTTAAGCCATCCGAAAAGCGCGGTCGAGATCAGCAGAACGATCACGCCGAGGGAGAAGACTATATTCTCCCTGACGGTCTGAAGCGTCCTCCGGCTAAGTTTGATGGCATACGGCAGTTTGCTCAAATCATCCGACATCAACGCGATATCTGCCGTTTCAAGAGCGGTATCGGATCCGATGGCGCCCATCGCGATGCCGACAGTCGCTGCTGCGAGAGCAGGGGCATCGTTCACGCCGTCGCCGATGACCGCGACGCCGCCGCCGAACCGCTCGATGAGCAAGCGAACTATATCAACCTTATCCTTGGGAAGCAGCTCGGCATAGTATTCATCTATGCCCAATTCTCTCGCCACTGCGCGTGCGGTCATCTCGTTATCGCCGGTAATCATAACCGTGCGCTGTATGCCTATATGTCTTAGCGCCTGGAATACCTCCCTGGCACTCTCTCTCAGGGTATCCCTCATCGCGATGATACCGGCAAGTCTTCGGCCGGATGCCACAAGCACGGCAGTTTTGCCTTCTTCCTGAAGCCGGTTCAGCGATTCCGATAGATCGCCGATGTCGATTTCAAGCTGATCCATAAGGCGAGAGTTACCCACGACGCACGTGTCGCCGTTGAATTTCGCGGCCGCACCCATGCCGGTTAGCGACTCAAAGCCTGACACCTCTTTGATATGAACGCCTCGATCGCGCGCCGCGCGAAGAATCGCAGCGGCAAGCGGATGCTCGGATCTGCTCTCTACGCTTGCGGCCAGACACAGTATCTGATCTTCATCAAATCCAGTAGCAGGAAGGATATCCGTCACCATGGATTCGCCGGTGGTCAGCGTTCCCGTCTTGTCAAACGCAATGACTCTAATGCCACCGGTTACCTCCAGCTTGGCCCCACCCTTAATTAGTATACCATTCCTTGCGGCATTACCGATAGCCGATACGATAGAAACCGGTGTTGATATTACGAGAGCACACGGGCATGAGACCACAAGCAGTGTCAGGGCTATGTATACCGAGTGGCTGAATGCCGTATGAAAAAACAACGGCGGCAGTACAGCTACAACAATCGCCAGCAAGACAACTGACGGAGTATAGTACCTGCCAAAGGTCTCGGTAAATCGTTGTGAGGGTGCCTTCTCGGCCTGCGCCTCCTCTACAAGATGGATTATCTTGGCCAGAGTATTATCTTCCGCAGTCGCCGTCGCCTCTACATCGATCGAGCCGCGCTGGTTGATGCTCCCCACGTATACCATGTCTCCATCATGCTTCTCCACAGGGATGGATTCGCCGGTTATTGAAGCCTGATTGACTGTGGACATACCGGAAACTACAGTACCGTCCGTTGGAATCTTTTCCCCGGGCCGTACTACGAAGAGATCGCCGACGCGAACCTCGCTCGCAGGGATTTCGACCTCCACCCCGTCGCGCCGCACGCGTGCCTGTGTCGGGAAGAGGTTAACAAGCGAGCTGACGGACGCCCGTGCCTTCTCCATCGTGCGGCCCTCGAGCGCGTTTCCAAGCGAAAATAAAAACATAACGGTCGCCGCTTCAAACCAATCACCGATTGCGATCGCCCCTATGGCAGCAACTGTCATGAGAAAATTCATATCCAGCGAGAGTGAACGCAGGCTGAAGAGCGCACCTCTGGCTGCATAGGAACCGGCAAGCACTGCTGCCAGGAGATACAACGCATTCGCAGGATAGCGCAACCCTAGCCAGGAGAGTATGAGCGCCAACACTAGAATCGCACCTGATACTACAGTCAGGAATGTCTGCTTCTGTGAATACGGATGCGTATGCTCATCGTCATGCCCGTGCGTCTCATGGTGTGCAGCACGTCCTGCATGCTCCTCTTCGATCACATCGTAACCCATCTCTCGAACCCGTTTGAATATCGCGCCTTCATCCACCGCACCCGGTTCGAATTCGACAGACATCCTGGATGAAGCGAAATTGGTGGCCACCCACACTACGCCCGGCAGACGACCGACCCCTTTTTCGAGCTTTAAAGCGCAATCCGGGCAGTCAAGGCCGACGAGCGTGAAGGTTTTGTGCTCAAATTTCTCTTTGATATCAAATCCTATTAGCTGTGCCCTTTTTTCGACGTCCTCAAGGGGCGTAAGGTGAGGGTCGTATACAAGCTTAATTGTGGAGGTCTGAAAGTTGACATCTACAGACCGCACGCCTTCCATCTGCAAAAGCGAGTCGTGCAAACGGGCAGAGCACCTGTCACACTCATTGAACCCCTTGGGAAGCTGAATGGGCAGACTTATAGTTCGAGTTTCAACCATTGTTATCTCTTTCGACTGGCAATTAAGTATATTCTACAGTTTACAGCATTCGGTGTAAACATTCTCGCAGTATATTTAATGAAACAGGGGCGACTTATCAGCCACCCCTGGGTTTTGTGCAATCAATGATCTATTATCTTCCAGCTATCATTTCTTAAATACGGTAGCTATCTGGCCAGGTTGGTTGATCACAGCGATCAGGTCGTGATTGTACCTGCTCATCGGATCTGCGACTATGGTCGTCGGCAGCAAGGTCGAACCAAGCGACAGCCCTATCTGGCTCCACGACGTCGCCCCTACCATGTCCAGCGTGTCATTCTCTTCTCGTGTTGTTACCGTGACTGTTCCGCCGTTGAAGCCGATTCCCTTCGTCAGCTTCAGTCCGTAGCTCCAGTCTGCCACAAACGAGGCGCCCGTTGGCGCAGGTCCCTTCGCAAACGGCTGCTCGCACACGGTGAGCAGGTTGTCGCTGCTCAGCCCGATCTTGTCTACACCATCAAGGCGTATCTTATCCGCCCACGTTCGCCCCACCGACGGCAGTACCCCATCTGTCACAAGTATCGCTCGATCTACTATTGCCATCTTCCACAGCATCGCCATCTTCTGCACGCCGATCCCGTTCGGATGATGGGTCTTTACCGGCGCAAACCATGTGCCAGTCTGACCTGTCGTATGGTCGTAGAGCGTGTGGTTCGCCTTGAACAGTGTCTCGAGGTCTGCACCAAGGTAGACGTTCGGTGTGTTGCGTGCTATGTCGCCCATCTTGTCATGGTAGCTCGCTATCACAGGCTGCGTCCAGTAGAACACCTTCGGCAGGTAGACCTTCGCACCGGGTATCGATGACTGGATCTCATTTATTATCGATTGCAGATTTGACTTGAACGTTCCTGCACTCACCCCTGTGTTGGAATCGTTCGTTCCGTAAGACACAAGCCACGTGCGGGCGGTCGGAAACTCGTTTATGATGTCACTCACCTTGGAAAACCCGATTGCCGCTGTGTCGCCTGCATTTCCCATGTTTATTACGCTGTGCGGATATCCCCTGGCTGCCGTCAGCAGGTTGTTCAGGATCGGCTCGAACCCGCCGTACGCCGTGCCGTCGGAGTACACATATGGTCCATTTCGACCATCAAGCGACCAGTTATCAGACAGGATATCGTCTTCTTCGCCGACCGTTATGCTGTCGCCAAGCGCTATGATGAGGTCTCCGACTCCTACCCTGTCACGATGATCCCTGACTGCAAGGCGCGTCCCGGCAGAATCGATTACATAGGCATCCATCGTGTGCTCTCCAAGCCCTATCGACTTGAACGTGTACGAGTACGGAGCCGCAAAATCCTTCGCCGACTTTTCCGAACTCGTCCCAAGGTCCAGCACAAACTCTACGCCACCGCCTGCCGATACACCGCTCGCTGTAGCGGATACCAGGATATCTGCCACACCTGATACATGCTGGAACAGCGCTTTGTTATTCGGCTCAACTATACTTATTGTACTTATATCGGCTACTTTGAAAACCATAGATTCAACCGAACTCACATTGCCGAACTGATCAATGGAATAGTAATACAGCGTGTGCGTTCCCAAAGGCGCCGAAAACGAACCGTTGTAGACCGTTTCGCTGCCGTTATCCCATTTGTAACGGATTGTTGTCACAGGGGCACCCGTACTATCCACACCAGCCAGCGTGATCTTCGGCGGAACGGAGTACCATCCAGTTGCATCAGGTTTGCCGGAAATATCAGTGTATGTGTTAACGGACGGCGCCAAATTGGCAACGGTAGCTATCTGGCCAGGTTGGTTGATCACAGCGATCAGATCCTGATTGTACCTGCTCATCGGATCTGCGACTATAGTCGTCGGCAGCAAGGTCGAACCAAGCGACAGCCCTATCTGGCTCCACGACGTCGCCCCTACCATGTCCAGCGTGTCATTCTCTTCTCGTGTTGTTACCGTGACTGTTCCGCCGTTGAAGCCGGTTCCCTTCGTCAGCTTCAGTCCGTAGCTCCAGTCTGCCACAAACGAGGCGCCCGTTGGTGCAGGTGCCTTCGCAAACGGCTGCTCGCACACCGTGAGCAGGTTGTCGCTGCTCAGCCCGATCTTGTCTACACCATCAAGGCGTATCTTATCCGCCCACGTTCGCCCCACCGACGGCAGTACCCCATCTGTCACAAGTATCGCTCGATCTACTATTGCCATCTTCCACAGCATCGCCATCTTCTGCACGCCGATGCCGTTCGGATGGTGGGTCTTTACCGACGCAAACCATGTGCCTGTCTGACCTGTCGTATGGTCGTAGAGCGTATGGTTCGCCTTGAACAGTGTCTCGAGGTCTGCACCAAGGTAGACGTTCGGTGTGTTGCGGGCTATGTCGCCCATCTTGTCATGGTAGCTCGCTATCACCGGCTGCGTCCAGTAGAACACCTTCGGCAGGTAGACCTTCGCACCGGGTATTGATGACTGGATCTCATTTATTATCGATTGCAGATTTGACTTGAAGGCTCCTGCACTCACCCCTGTGTTGGAATCGTTCGTTCCGTAAGACACAAGCCACGTGCGAGCGGTCGGAAACTCGTTTATGATATCACTCACCTTGGAAAACCCGATTGCCGCTGTGTCGCCTGCATTTCCCATGTTTATTACGCTGTGCGGATACCCCCTGGCTGCCGTCAGCAGGTTATTCAGGATCGGCTCGAACCCGCCGTACGCCGTGCCGTCGGAATACACATATGGTCCATTTCGACCATCAAGCGACCAGTTATCAGACAGGATATCGTCTTCTTCGCCGACCGTTATGCTGTCGCCAAGCGCTATGATGAGGTCTCCGACTCCTACCCTGTCACGATGATCCTTAACTGCAAGGCGCGTCCCGGCAGAGTCGATTACATAGGCATCCAGCGTGTGCTCTCCAAGCCCTAGCGACTTGAACGTGTACGAGTACGGAGCCGCAAAATCCTTCGCCGTCTTTTCCGAACTTGTCCCAAGGTCCAGCACAAACTCTACGCCTCCGCCTGCCGATACACCGCTCGCTGTAGCGGATACCGGAATATCTGCCACACCTGTTACATGCTGGAACAGCGCTTTGTTGTTCGGTAATTGAATATTTATCGTCTGCGAGAAGGCATTGGCAGGTATAAGTATAAACATCAGCGCTGAAAGAAAAAGACACGCTCGACTGTATAATTTATCCAAGGCTGTAATCCTCCGGTTCTCGGCTTACCCTAGTTATTCCGAGACAACTTTGTGTATTAACCATGTTTCATCTACCCTAACAGGGCCTCTGTTAATCCACAAAAGCCGGAAGTATTTGCACTAATTTTTCGCTCCAAGTCGCAGAGTTATCGTTCCATTAATATCAGTTCTAGAGGTCTTTACACCATGGGTCAATAGCCTTGCAAGCACTTCTTCTGACGGATGTCCGAAGGAATTATGCCGGCCTGCACTTATCACTGCCCGCTCAGGACGTATGGCGCCAAGCCACGCATCGCCGGTCGCGGATCTGCTCCCGTGGTGCCCCACTTTCAGGAGATCGCCGCGAACGCATTTGCCGGATGCAAGGATATCGGCCTCTGCAGTCATGCCTGCGTCCCCTGCCAGAACGATCGCCCGCCCGGCATATACAACCCTTGAGACGATTGAGTTATTGTTAAGATCATCATCCGTGCCCTGGAATCTAACCGACGGAGGATTCAGTATTTCGATGTCTGTGCCATCAGCAAATCGTATGTGCTGTCCACGATTGGCTACCTTGTAGGGGATATGCCTTGATTGTACGGTCGACAGGAAACGGCGATAGGACTGCGAGCCGTGTGGCAGGGCAGGATCGAGCACCAGTCCTACGGAAAAATCGCGCAGCACGGGAATAAGTCCTTGCACATGGTCGTCATGCGGGTGAGTGAGCACTATGAGGTCAAGTCTGTTAACCCCTTTGCGTCTCAGAAAGGGCTCCACTATTTTTCTGCCGATGGAATCCGAACTGCGACCATCCGGCTTCCCACCCCCATCTATGAGAATCGTCCGGCCTGACGGCGTCTGAATGAAGGTGCAATCCCCCTGTCCAACATCGACGAAAGTGGCGCACAGTGTACTGTCCCTATCAGTCAAAGCCATCCGCCATATCACAACGGCAATGGCGAAAATGCTAGCTACTACGAGCCATTCTTTGCTTATACGAAATCTTCCGACTGTCAATTTCCAATCCTCCAAGCAGTATCAGGTAGTATACAGCGATTGTCCAGTGTGACGGCGTTGGCACCGATACTGCAGACCACGTGTAACTTCCAAGCTGCATAACTATCCCAAGCATGACTGTAATTATCGCAGACCCAATGACGGCAATGGCATGGCCCAGCATAGGATATATAGCGCCCAGTATCAGCGCAGCAATTCCGACAGCAGTAAGCATAACCACAAGCAGGACTGTTAGTGCATTAGTGACCATACAAACAATCGAAAAGTAGTTGAAGTAGTATGCGGTGATCGGCCATGTACCTAAACCGGCAACGGCAGAGATAACAAGGGCATCCACTACATAGTTGGCGCACCGGAAGACGAGGCGATTCGACGCGCTTTGTCCGCGCACGTCACGCATCGTGAACAAACCGCCGATTCGCGATTCAATCAGTGGCATTATCAACACAATCGAGAGAACCGCCGAAAAAGAGAGTTGGAAGCCGATATCAAACAGGTCGAGCGGATTAATGCCGAGAACCACCAGCTCGGCAAGCAGCACGAGATTCAAAATATCCGGAGTGCGCCGGAATAGATATGCCGACAGGAAAGCCGTCATCATTATCGCCGCTCGCACTATCGACGGGCTGGCACCGGCAATTAGCGTAAATGCCCAGATCAGGGCTATCAGCAGGATATTCACGGCAATCTTTGGGGCCGTGAATCTACGCATCAGCCAACCGAATATGAAGACTACTATCGCACAATTGTAACCGGATGCAGCTAGGAGATGCATGGTACCCGAACGCATGAACGCCGACTGCACTTCAGACGGCAGTCCGGCATAGCTGCCAAACAATATACCCATCAGCAGGCTGGCATGTAGCGGCGGAAAGAGTTCATGCGCCTTGGTATCTAGCGCATTCCTGAACCTTGAGGCAATTCCCATGAGACTCAAACGTGCAGGCGCAATCCTTCTCATCTGACTAACGCCGGTTGTGAGCATGCAGTATATACGACTGTGCGCAAGATGATCCATGTAAGCGGCGGAACCGGGATTAGATGATTCATCGGGGCGCAACAGACGGCCGTGCAACTCTATTTCCTCGCCATAGTGGGGCAAATCAAGGATTGGATGATCATTTGCCGGTTGATACAGAGTTACAAGCACCGTTCCAGTTGACGGGTATTCGCTGGTATAAGTTCTGACTGCACGCGATTTCAGGGAAAACCTGATCCTGTCTTCCATCAAATCGGGATCGGAAGCAATGGTGCCGGTCAGATGCACCAGTTTCCCTTCCGCGCATCGGGAGACGTCGGAAGCCGGAATCTGACTGCAAATCGTAGCGCGAAGAAAGCCCAATGCGAAGACTGAAGCGATGAGGATGGCGTTCGACCTTGGGATCGCTCTCCAAGGCGCGGCAAACCCGATGAGGCACACTATTCCAACAAAACCTAACCCTATAACGGGATATCGATCTGATTGTGCATGCAACAAAATGCCGGCAACGTACGCCATCGCCAGCAGGAATAGTGGTCGCTGAAGAAGTTTCATAGGCCTATAGTGAAATAAACGGGCGCAGCTTCTCGATTTTGGAGGGGCCAATCCCCTTGACCTCATCGAGCTCGTCTACGGATTTGAAACGCCCATTCTGATTACGGTAGTCCAGTATGCGCTGTGCTGTAGAAGGCCCAACCCCCGAAAGGCGCTGCAAATCGGCCAAGCCTGCGGTGTTGATATTCACCGTCCCCTGTCCTGGCGCCGTCAGCTTTTTCGGGCCGGACTCCTCCCTGTTTCCAGCCGGAACAGCGGAAACTTTTGCAGTGGATGCCGTTGAAGTTCCGGATGGTGCTCCTCGAACCAGCGACCGTACAGGCGGTGGTATCTGGCCCTTCGGAGCTATGTAGACCTGCTCACCGTCTGCCAGTTTCTCGGCAAGATTGACGCTCTCAATATCGGCATTGGCGCATGCCCCACCGGCTATCTTGATGGCATCTACCACCCTCTTGCCAAGGTCCAACTCATAAACGCCTGGCTTTTTCACCTTACCCGCGACATGAATGCACAGTTTAGTGGATGCCGCCTGACTTGCGGATGGCAAAGGGCTCGGCTCAGTAACGCTCACGTCGGCGAACTTCGGGGCTTCACTTGATGCATGGAATGCGCCCGACTTCGCGACCAGCACAATCACGCCGACCAATGCCAGCGCGACTATGGAATACGCAGCGATCAGTTGGTTACGGTTAAAATTGAGATTTGACAAGTTAAACACCCACAACAAAAGATAATATACGGCAAGTTTCTTGTTGGGATTATATCACTCGTATGTTTGGAAAGCAAGCATACATATATTCCTGATTCTAAGCCACTATCAGCTGTTCTTCGGCGTAGTACCGATCGTATACGAATATGCCGATGTTCACAAGCGCCAATATGATGAACCCCATAAGGCCTGTAAGTCCTACAATCAAGTCCCCCCCACCTCTGATTACCATCACGGCAGCACCTGCACATCCGTTAAGCGTCCCATGCAGAATCGATGCGGCGATGACAGATTTCGAGCGGAGCCGCACGTAGCTGAATATCGGCGCAAGAAGTACTGTCCACGCAGTCATCATAAAGACACCGAGCACTGGATGCTGCGGATAATTATACCCTTGAAGAATGACCGGTGCGTGCCAGAATCCCCATACGATGCCGATGACCACGGAAGATCTCCAAAACCCCAGAAACCCTAGCTGCTTCTGCAGGAACCCTCGCCATCCGAGTTCCTCTCCGAAAGCAAACACGGCATTGATGGTGACTCCCGCAATGAGCCCCTGAATCAGACCGATCAGCACAAACAGCGGGGCAGGAAGCATTTCGATCTGATGTTTCATCTGAGCCATCTGCGTAGTAGTCAGCGATGACCTGAACCTCTCAAAGAATGCCGTCATGTTAGGATCATAGTGGATGCCCGGCATGAGAAGGCTGACCCCTATCGTCGCGATGACGACGACCGGCATAAGGAACCATGCCACGAGAAACCACTTATTCAACTTGAACGATACGCCGAGCGGACCGATGACACCCTCCTTGCAGACGAGCTTCTGAAGGATTATAGCGGAGACCATGGGCATGAGCATATAGGCAAGCATCATAGGAAGCGCCAATGGTGATGCCCATTTGCCACCCAGCGCGAAGTAAGAGTATATAAGGCCGTAACTCAATATGTAAGCCAAAACCACGAACTGGGCAGCACGCTTGAGATTAGTCGTAACTGACATTGTTTTCACCTGCAACACCGTTTTCTTTACCAACTAAGCTATTCTACACCAACCCTGCACCGACCTCCATTGGTATTTTTGCTCATCGTGCACATTTGACGGCCGGCAGAGTATATGCTAATCTTGGGCAGAGGACATTGTATGAAAAAACCTGTTATCGGTATCACTACTAGCGCAAATCTGGAAGGCTCTGAAGGGGCTAGCCACACTTCTTACCGAGCCTATTCAGCAGCCATCGAAAACGCAGGCGGCGACCCGATCTACCTGAGCCCCGGCACAGTGTCGCAGAGCAACCTGTCGGACGTCGTGCGTGAGATCGATGGGCTTCTCCTGGCAGGAGGGAAGGACGTTCATCCGACGTGCTACCCTTCGCAAAACGAGGCAGGGGACGAAGCGCTGAGAATTGATGAACTTCTCACGGCATACCACCTCGACTGCGACATCGAGCGCGATGCGTATGAGATACCGTTAACTCGCATGGCATACGATGTGCAGTTGCCTCTTCTCGGCATCTGCAGAGGCTTTCAACTGCTCAATATTGTGCTGGGAGGAAGCCTCATCAAGGATATTCGCACGGGATTGCGACACAGGGCATACGCCACAAACGAAAGCGTTCGGCATCCGATAACGCTCGATCCGCACAGCCGACTCGCTCGCATACTGGGCGGCAGCTTGGACGCCATAAACAGCCGGCACCATCAAGGATTCAAGCTGGAACAAACGTCACCGCTGCTGCCGGCAGTGGGTTTTGCTCCCGATGGTATCGTGGAGGCGGTGGAATCGGTTGAGCATCCGTGGGCATTTGCCGTGCAGTGGCATCCTGAAAGAGCTGAAGATTCATACATCCATGACACGTGCATTCCCCTTTTTAAAGCCTTCGTCAATGCAGCAGGCGAAAGACGTACAGGGCATGTCCGGATTGCTGGTTTAACATTGGGGTAATTTGGATATACGATTGATGTGAACCGACAATAGTCTTGGTCTATATCATATAAAACCAATTTGACCGCTGCACTGTGCGGTCACTTCTCTAAGTGGCGATAGCAGAGTTGAGCCGTATCTTCTGCTATCGCCGATAAATACTTCAGGTTACGTATTCTTGAAACCGATTATCCGTTGCTCGCCTTTTCGAAACACCTGCAGAACCACTATATCCCCTGATTGCGAACTATTCAGCATAGAGTTGAAATTGTCGGCATTTGCCACGCGTCTGCCGTTGAATTTGATGATTACGTCACCCTCGTAAAGCCCGGCTTCATCCGCGGAACTCCCCGGCCATACGTCGAGGACAATTACTCCTTCCGCCGATTTGAGGCCTATCTCCCTTGCCAAATCCGGAGTCATGCTTCGCACGTTCACACCGCCTTTTCCGCTGGCTGGCGATGTAGCGATCGGTCTGCCCGAAGGCGTAAGCGGCGAGACACCGGATCGTATCTGTAGTGAATAGCGCTTGCCTCCACGAATCACAACGACAGGCAGGTTATCACCAGGAGTTATGTCGGCAACCATCTGCTGAAACTGCGCGCTGTCCGTGACAGGTGCGCCATCCATTTCCACTAAAACATCCTCGCTCTGCATGCCAGCTCTGGCAGCAGGCCCCTGACTGTCTACAGACACAACCAGGACGCCACTCAGAACTCCGTAGTACTCGCGCAGCACGGGGTTTGTATCCTGCACGTTGGCACCTATCCAGCCGCGCACCACACGCCCATCTTTGATCAAATCATCCATAACCACCTTTGCCGCATTGATCGGAATTGCAAAGCCGAGACCGATGAAGCTGCCTGTCGGAGAGGCTATGGCCGCATTTATGCCTATGACGCTACCGCTCATATCAAGCAACGGACCGCCGCTGTTTCCTTTGTTGATCGCTGCATCGGTCTGTATGAGATCGGGATATGCGGCATCTTCCTCATCCAGCGTCCGGTGGAGGGCGCTTACCACGCCGACCGTCAGGGTATAGTCGAAGCCATAAGGACTACCGACCGCCAGCGCCCACGCGCCGACTTTCACCGAACTGGAATCGCCGAGCCGGAGTATGTTCGCATCGGATAGCGTCGGCGACGAAACTTGTACCACGGCAAGGTCGGTCACCGGATCAATGCCGATGACTGTGCCCTTGATCGATGAGTGATCGTAAGTGTGTATATCCATCGCATACGCGCGCTCCACCAGGTGGTAATTGGTGAGTATGTAGAACCGAGCGCCATCACGGCGCACTATCACCCCTGACCCGCTGGCTTTTGCGGGTGCATCGGATGCAGCGAGCGGCATATACTCGACTCCGGCGCGATTTCCACCAGACGACGCCGAGGGTGGATTTCCCTGGTAGGCAGTGATGCTCACCACACCGGGTTCGGCACTCTCTGCGATGGCAGTGAACGAATCTTGCAGCGAAGACAATGTTGCTGCCTGAACCAATTGCTCGGCATGAACGCCTGAAATCGCCAACCGGGGCGACTCGTTGGCGGAAACCACCCCGGATGCGATCAATATTATAAGCAACATCACCGACAACATGCATTGTCGGCCTGCGCTGCGCATGGTTAATCGGTATTTTTCCACTTCTCCCTCCACGCCCCTGAATCACGGGGTACAACAGTGATACCCCACTGGAAAAAGGCGTGAAACGAAGATTCTCGGCACTTCAATGGAGCTAACTTCCCCTGTTGTGTCGATACTCGAGTATTCACCTACCGACTGATTTCTTCCCCTAAAATGAATTCGAGCGTGGCGATCTTTCGCGCCGGCACGTCTATCAGAACCGCACCGTCAGCCTCCATTTCGAGCTCCCGGCCCTTTTCCTCGTTCAAGTTGGCGACATTGGCGGATACCGCACCCTTCACCCTTATCCTCGCTTCGTGAACCGGCTCGTCCGCGATGTTGAAGAACCTGACCATGAGCGAGTCCCTATCCTCTGCCTTCTTCACCGCTGTGACGATCAGTTCCGCCGGTGACACCTCGATAAAGCTGTACTCCGCAGGAAGATGCCCGTTGTGAGCGCCGGTTTGAGTGTAGATAAACGGCACATTATGCCCATGTGCCTGCTGCCATACCCTGGCATCCATCCACGTCCCGGCATGCGGCAGCATGGCGTATTCGAATCTGTGCGAGCCCGGACACTGGGCGCCCGGGGTTGGAATGACCGTCGCCACGGTCTCACTGCCGCTCAGCACACCCACACACCGAAGGAGCGTAAGCGCAATTGTGCGAGCCTCATCATCGTAGACCTCGTACTCCGGCAGGCCCTTGTTGATGATAGTCAATCCCCGAGTACCGTCATTGAGATCGACCCACGAGCGCTGTGGAAAGAAAGTCGATGCGCCTTTCCAGTCCTTCGGCGGCCTGATCGATCGATCAACAACGTCAAACTGCGACTCAGCATGCGCAACATCGGTATCTATGCCGGATGGGAAGAGCACCCTAAGCCGGTGATCCTTCGCGACATTCTCCACATCGGTCACGATATCCACCCTCGGCGATTTAGCGGTGATGGTAAAGGAACTTGTGACTCGGCACTCCACCGTCTCGCTCGACCGGCCCTGACCGTCGGGCGATGCGGATGCCGGAAGCGTCATCGTGGACTGCACTTTTAGTGTAGCCGATACGGGGCTGTCGTCGATCAGAGTGACCTCCGAGGTTCCGTCCAGGGTTGTGACTACCGCATCGCGGAGAGGCCTTACGTACGAATACGCATCGCCGGCATCTCCTCCATCCGCAATAATACCCAGCTCGCTGTAAATCGGTGGTTCGTCCACATCAGAAGTCTCGTCATACACGGCAATTCCGCCGGAACACCGGTTCATCGTTATCAGCCCGTTCGAGACCGTATTTTGATCGTATACAAGGCCGACCAGCGAATCATCGAAATCAGGAGTTGAATCCACCGGATAGACCTCATACGTCTTGAATCCGCAACCCGGCACATCCTCGGCTACGAATTTCACCGTGAACCGCCTGACCATCACGCCCATAGCTAGATCATCCGGGGGAAAGACCTGCTTCGCAACTATTCGCCTGTCCAGTAGCTTGTACGGCACGCTTTGCCCGTGGTGATCCAGAATCTCTATGGCGATGATGTCCCTGAGCGGGTCCATGGTCGGTTTGCCGCGAACAGGATCGCCGACTTCAAAATCCACGTCCGCGATCAGCGCATCCGTGCGAGACCAGCTGAGGGGATTTACGACTACTATGCTGTCCCGCCTGGTCTTGATGCACGCCGCGATTGAATCAAGGCTGCGCTTGGTGAGCGCATCGCATATCTGCGTAACTTCCGCAAAACGGGCCATCATGGCATCATGAACCGGGTCCGTGCTGCACCCGCAAATCGAATCATGCGGCTGGTTCTTCATGAGAAGCTTCCATGTATAATTCAGCGGTTCAGCCGGATACTTGCCGCCCAGCATCCATGAAAACGAGCTTGAAGGTTCCGCATATTTTTCAAGCGCGACCTCGGCCGCATTATTCGATTGTTTAAGGTGCATGCGGTTTGAGAGCGTACCTGCAAGAATGTTACCATTTCGATCGTGCCGAAGCTCGCCTTTCACGCGATGAAGGTCAATGTGCTCCCGGCGAATGTCGTCGCGCACAGCATCTATATATTCAGGCATAGTGCTGTGGACGATTTTGTCACCATCCAACTGAGCATTCACCCGCTTCAGGATATCCGTCAAATCTTTCTGAGGGCCGAGGTGGTTACCTCCGTTCATCAGCAGCAACTCGCTCGTGGCGGCATGGCGGACGAGCGCACCCTTTAGGTCTTCCGCGTACTGAAGCGCCTCGTCGGTCGACTTCGGAAACCGGTGTGCGGCGTTATACATCAGCATCATGAGAGAGGCCAGAACCTCGGACCCGTCCGGGCTGGCCCAGATCAGCTCCATCTTCTCGTCATCCACGAGTTGGAGCCCTCTACCAAAGATGATGCTGTCTATTCCGAACTCTCGGAATATCTGCGGCATTTGCGAGATGTGCCCAAATTGATCCGGCAGATACCCGACCTTCATTACGCCCCCGAAATCGCTCGCTATCCTGTGCCCGACGAGCAGGCTGCGAATGGTCGACTCACCGCTGACCAGTGTTTCATCGTTCAACTGGTACCACGGGCCGACCAGTATGCGTCCGGCCTTTATGTACTTTCTTAGTTTGGCCTCGTTCTGCAGTCGAATTTCGAGGTAGTCTTCAAGGACGATGGTCTGCCCATCAAGGTGGAAGCATCTAAAATCAGGATCGGTATCCAGTATATGAAGCAGATTATCGATCATATCAACAAGTTTGAGTCTGAATTGCTGGAATGGCAGGTACCACTCTCTATCCCAGTGGGTATGTGAAACTACGCGCATGGTGTAATTCTTCATGGCCGCCCTCTTTGAAAGTTAATGGCACTGCATCTCAGGCCGTGATACCTTTCGCCTGTATAGTGCTGCATTCCTTCTTACCCAAATATCGCAGTCGCTGGACATACCCCCCAACGACTGCCGGACACATTGCATGATCGTGAATTATCGGCGATAATGGTTGCAGAATTCCCCGTTATGCTGGTAGGATAATAGATGGGCAAGATCTTCCGACAGGAAGCACGAGGTAATCACTAATGGCGAAAAAACCTGCTGCCGAACAATCGGCAGATACAATATACAGCGTATACCTCTTCACTGGAGAGATGGATTCACGACGGACCACGGCTGTCAAAGACTTGATATCAAGGATGGTCTCCCCCGGCTCCGCTGACTTCGATCTGGAGAAGTTCGACGGCGACAAGACCTCGGCCGAAAACATTCTGTCCGCCGCTGCCACTCTGCCGTTCGGGTCTGATCGCAAAGTCGTGGTTGTGAACCGGGTCGATCGTATGAGCGGAGACGATCAGGAAAAGATCGCGGTCTTCGTGAAAAAACCGATGCCGCACAGCAGCCTGATACTTCTTTCGGGCGAAGGCACATCGACTAACCGCAAGGGATCAGATGATGATAGCGGAAAACGAAAAGGCCTGCGTCCACTCCTATCCGCAGCGGTCAAGAAACACGGCTCGGTTGTAAACTTTGCCAAGATGAGGGCGCAGGATGTGAGCACGCTCGCGGGGCAAATTGTGCGCGGCCACGGCAAGAAGATCGATCCTTCCGCCCTGCAGACCCTTGCACGTCTGACAGAAGCTCATCCCTCCATGCTCGAACGAGAGATCGAAAAGCTCGTGACCTACATAGATGATAGAGAAACGATCACCATGGACGACGTGGAAAAGCTGGTCACCAAGTCTGCCGAAGAGAGAGTATTCCCCCTTATAGATGCCGTCGCGGCGGGCCGGACGGAGCAGGCGGTCCAACTCCTCGATGACACGTTCGCGGCGAGCTCGAAGCCGGACAACGAGGTGCTGAAGGTCGTAAGCCTGATGGCGCGGCACTTCCGCATGCTGTACCAGTTCAAGTTCATGATGCAGGCTGGCGGTCGAAGCTTCAACACAGCGACCGACGACCTTCGGTCCATGCTGATGCGAGAGCCGAATCCCCTGTCGATCCCTGAGTGGCAGCGAAACAAGCTGTCGGATCAGGCGAGACAGTTCACCCTCGACGAACTCAGGCGCTGCCTTAGACATATGCTTACATGCGAGTTGGCGGTGAAAGGTCAGTCGCAGGAAGGCGGCTCACCCAGGCTCAATCTCGAGATGCTGATACTTAGGCTGAGCCAGCGAAAATCCGTTCCTCTTTAAGATCGTTCGGTCAAACATATTTCAAGTGAGCGCTTCCACATCAGGCGCTGTTTCGTGCTGCTTTCTACGGGCGTAACTGCCATGCTTCTATTCCGCACCTTTAGGGAATCATACTAATAAATGAAAGATCCATAACGAATTCGGAGGATACAGTGGAAATACGTGTTATTCAAGGCTCAATTACTGATATATCAAGCGATGTTCTAGTCGTTAATCTGTTTGAAGGCGTCACCGTGCCCGGCGGCGCTACAGGCGCAGTAGACAGTGCCCTCGGCGGCACGATCAGCGAAATGATCGCGAGCAAAGAGCTCACAGGCAAGCTCATGGAGACTGCACTCATCCATACTTGCGGCAAGATCGCCCCGAAGCGAGTGCTTGTTGTAGGGCTCGGAAAAAGCGGCAAGTTTGACATCGAGGCTGTGCACAAAGTTTCCGCTGCCGCAATGCGCTCCCTTCGACAAAAAGGGGTTCGGACCGTCACGTCGATCATACACGGAGCAGGCATCGGCGGATTGAACACGGCCGACGCGGCACGTGCCGTCGTCGAAGGTGCGATCACCGGTCTGTACGAAGGCGACCTGTATAAAACCACCGGCAACGAGGACGGCATGATCGAACGCTTCACGGTCGTCGAACACGACGAGGCCAAAATCCCTGCTATACAATCAGGCGCCAGGGAAGGCGAGATACTGGGCAAAGCGGTGAACGAGGCCCGTACCCTCGGCAATGAACCCGGCAACAGGATGACCCCGACGATCCTCGCGGAACGTGCCCGTGATGCCGCACAACTGAACGGTCTGGAGTACGAGGTTTTGGACAAGGCGCAGATGGAAGAGATGGGGATGAACGGCATCCTGTGCGTCGCAAGTGGAAGCGTCCAGCCCCCGAAACTGATCATCCTTCGATACAAGGCTGGGGCTGACAGGCCGACTCTCGCGCTGGTTGGCAAAGGTTTGACCTTCGACAGCGGTGGCATCTCCATCAAGCCGTCCGAGGGCATGCAGAAGATGAAGTTCGATATGTGCGGCGGCGCAGCGGTCATACAGGCTCTTGCAGTAATCGCACAGCTCAAACCGGACATAAACGTTACGGGTATAATCCCGGCAACGGAGAACCTGTCCGGAGGAGCCGCGTTCAAGCCCGGCGACGTGATCAAATGCATGAGTGGCAAGACCGTCGAGATCATCAGCACCGACGCAGAGGGCCGAATGATCCTGTCGGACGCCATCACGTATGCAGCCAAACAGGGCGCAAACTATATAGTCGATATTGCCACACTCACCGGTGCGTGCGTGGTAGCGCTTGGAAACGATATCACCGGTCTTATGACAAACAATCGCGAACTGCTGAACAGCCTCACATCTGCCGCCAGTGTGGCCGGCGAGCGCGTGTGGGAACTGCCACTGACATCCGAGTATTTGGACATGCTGAAAAGCACCGTAGCCGACATAAAGAATTGTGGAAGCAGATGGGGCGGCGCAATCCAGGCCGGGCTCTTCCTGCAGGAGTTCGTTGAAGGCACGCCGTGGGTACACATGGATATTGCAGGCCCTGCATACACCGAAGACGATTGCGGTAACAGTTATCGTGCGGCTGGGGCCACGGGGGTCGGAGTAGGAACTATGGCGCAACTCGCGGTAAAATTGGCAGAACAAGCTTAACCCCTTCTCACTTACAGGAGAGGGGATCAACAGACCTAAAAGGAGAATCGACCATGGACTTTTTCAATGTAATTCAGAGCAGGCACTCGGTTCGCAAGTACCAGGTGCGCGATGTGGAACAGGAAAAACTGAACAGGATTCTCGAGGCTATGAACCTGGCGCCTTCAGCAGGAAATCTTCAGGGCTACGAGATTATCGCCGTTCGCGATAGTTCTACCAAATTGGCCCTGGCAGAGGCGTCTTACGGACAGCACTTCATCACGCAGGCTCCCGTCGCGCTGGTTTTGTGTGCAGATCATCTCCGGTCCGCAGGGAAGTACGCCGTGCGTGGGTCCGAGTTATATGCGGTTCAGGATGCAACTATTGCAGCAACGTATTGTCAGCTTGCGGCAACTGCGCTGGGATTGGGGACAGCGTGGATCGGCGCTTTTGATACAGACGCGGTGGCAACGGCGATTGAGGCCCCTCAGGATATAACGCCGGTCGCAATTATTCTTATCGGATACCCGGATGGAGCGCAATCAGCCAAACCGCGCAGGAAATTGGCGGATCTCGTGAGGATTGAAAAGTTCTGACGGCTGACGCAAAAGCATCAGCCTAATCTGTGAAGCATGCTGAAAGCAAGCTAACCCAATGTGAAAACCTTGCTTCAGCACGCTTCGAATATATCAGGCTCGACATTTATATTGAGTCTGACACAAGCACTCTGATGCCTGACGCTAAAGCATCAGCCTATTCTGTGAAGCGTGCTGAAGCAGGCTAATGCAATCTGAAAAGCTCGCTTCAACTTGCTTCGAAATACATCAGGCTCGACATTTATGTTGAGTCTGGCACAGGCACCCTGACGTCTCTAAAGCATCAGCCTATTTTGTGAAGTGTGCTGAAGCATGCCAATCCAATCCGAAAAGCTTGCTTCAGCATGCTTCGAATACATCAGGCTCGACATTTATGTTGAGCCTGATCAACGGCTAGTGATGCTACTCGAATATATCCCCGAAATAATCCAGGTGCATGGCCTCGCGAACATCGGCCACCGTCTTGGCGCCTTCGGCACGAGCGCGCTTCGTGCCCTCGATCAGGATTTCATCCACGAGTTTAGGGTCGGCAACGTACTTCGCACGGCGCTCACGCATCGGCTCAAGCAACGCGTTCAACACAGCCGATAGGCGCTTCTTGCAGTCGACGCACCCTATGCTTGCGGTCTTGCACTGCTCATCCAAATCCGCCACTATATCCGGGTTAAAGACCTTGTGATATGCGAAGATGGTGCACACCTCTGGGTGGCCCGGATCGGTTCGCAACTGTCTGGCCGGGTCCGTCACCGCCATTTTGACTTTTTTCTCCACATCGGCTGCGCTGTCGGATAGATATATGGCGTTTCCGAGGCTTTTGCTCATCTTTGCGCTGCCGTCCAGTCCGACCAGTCGTCCGACCTGCCCCACGAGCGCTTTCGGCTCTACAAGAACGGGCTTATACAGTTCGTTGAATCGGCGGACGATCTTGCGCGCGAACTCGATGTGCGGCAGCTGATCCTCTCCAACCGGGACGAGATCCGCCTTGCAGAACGTTATGTCAGCCGCCTGACTCACCGGATAGCCGAGGAAGCCGTATGTCATATCCTGATACCCGTACTGCTTTGCTTCCGTCTTGATCGTTGGATTGTGGCGGAGGGTATTCACCGTCACGAGCATAGAGAAGAATATCGTCAGTTCTGCGATCTGAGGGATCATCGACTGAACGAAAAGCGTACATTTTTCGGGATCCAAGCCAACTGCCAGATAATCCGTAGCTACCTGACGGACATCCTCGGCGATCTTTTCAGGATGCTCAAAGTTGGTGGTCAGCGCCTGAACATCGGCAATTATGATGAATGATTCGTACTCATCCTGCAGTTTGACCCTGTTCTCAAGAGAGCCAACCCAGTGTCCAAGGTGCAGAGGGCCTGTCGGCCTGTCGCCTGTCAATATTCGTCCTTTTTTAGCCATTGTAATCCTCCATATAAAAATAAAAAGTACTATAAGCTTTCTTGTGGGCTTCAGATTGCATTCGGCCTCACCCAACTAATTTTGGGCGAGGGGGATGCCGCTTATCCCGAGTAGCCCACAGGGCATATCGAGGGACGGTACATGTCTGCCAGGCTTCCACAAATTTACTTATAGAGCCAAACAAAAAAAGCCGGGAGCTTGTATCGCCCCGGCCATGGATTTGCTGATATATCAGGCCATGAGCGTCCAAGATTATGCCCACAGCCATCTGGTGTAAGTTAACGTCCGGCCGGTGGGCAAGCGCAGTAGCGCCACCACCAGGCCCAGTTTGTATATGCGTTGTTTGTTCCCATATCAAACTCAGCGTACCATAAGCAGGGCCGGCGAGTCAAGACCAATTAACTGATATGCAAATCGGCTGATTACGCATATTTAACCTTCACGAAACATATTTGAAACATTAATTAGGGATAATATATCAAAATTGAACCGTTCTACGCCTTCGCATGCCTATGGCTTGCGAAATAAAGCCTTACGGAGAGAACTTTTTAAGGAGAGCCCAGATGAGTGAAGCAAGAGAATCAGTAACAAGCATATTTGGTTCCAGTGTATTCAGCGAAGCAACTATGCGAGAGCGACTTCCAAAGAACATTTACAAAGCACTAAAGCGTACCCTTGATGAAGGTGCCCCGCTTGATCCATCAATAGCCGATGTCATCGCAAATGCGATGAAAGATTGGGCTATCGAGAAGGGTGCAACTCACTTCTGCCACTGGTTCCAGCCAATGACCGGAGTAACTGCAGAGAAACATGATTCATTTATCTCACCTACCGCAGATGGCCGAACAATCATGGAGTTCAGCGGCAAGGAATTGATCAAGGGCGAACCGGATGCATCGTCATTCCCATCCGGCGGCCTTCGAGCCACATTTGAGGCACGAGGATATACCGCATGGGACTGCACCTCGCCGGTTTTCATAAAAGAAGATGGCAAGAATATCACCCTCTACATCCCTTGCGCTTTTGCATCTTACACAAGTGAAGCACTCGACAAGAAGACACCACTGCTCCGCTCCATGGATGCTCTCAACAAGCAGGCAATGCGCGTGCTCAAGGCACTTGGCAACACAACATCCAAGCGCGTAGGGGCAACACTTGGCGCCGAGCAGGAATACTTCCTGGTCGACAGCAAATTTGCAGAGAAAAGACTTGACCTCCTGCTTGCCGGACGCACACTCTTTGGCGCTCCCGCACCGAAGGGCCAGGAGATGGAAGACCACTATTTCGGCTCACTAAACGAGAGAGTCGCAACCTTCATGTACGAGCTGAACAACGAACTGTGGAAACTCGGCGTATCTGCCAAGACACAGCACAATGAAGTTGCTCCTGCCCAGTATGAGTTGGCGCCGGTCTTCGCTACTGTTAACGTAGCAACCGATCACAACCAGCTTACCATGGAGACCATGCAAAAAGTTGCAGTACGTAACGGCTTTGTATGCCTGCTGCATGAAAAACCGTTTGCAGGAGTCAACGGTTCCGGTAAGCACAACAACTGGAGTCTTTGCACCGATGACGGCATCAACCTGCTCGAACCCGGCAAGACTCCGCAAGATAACGAGCAATTCCTTGTATTCCTGTGCGCCATAATCCGCGCAGTAGACAAATATTCGCCAATTCTTAGGGCAACGGTAGCATCATCTGGAAACGATCACCGGCTGGGCGCAAACGAGGCTCCTCCTGCGATCGTTTCCATTTTCCTTGGAGATCAGCTGACCGATATCCTGTCAGAGCTCGCTGGCGGCGCTTCGAAGCCATCCAAGAAGGGTGAAACACTGAAACTTGGTGTAAGCACACTCCCTCCGTTCCCTAAGGACAGCACCGACCGCAACAGAACATCGCCATTCGCGTTCACGGGCAACAAGTTCGAATTCAGAATGGTTGGCTCGACTCAGTCCACCAGCGGCCCGAACTTCGTGCTGAACACGATCGTTGCCGAGACTCTGTCAGAGATCGCTGATAAGCTGGAAAGCGCCAAGGATGTAAATGCTACTGCCCAGCAGATTCTTCAGAAAATCGCTTCATCGCACAAGAATATCATCTTTAACGGCGACAACTACTCTGATGATTGGGTGAAGGAAGCTGAGAAACGCGGATTGCCGAACGTGCGAAATGCGGTAGATGCACTTGCAGCTATGGCAGATGAGAAGATAGTTGCTCTCTTCGAAAAACACGGCATCCTGTCCAAGGAAGAAATGCACGCTCGATACGATATCCTTCTTGAGATATACTGCAAGGAGATCAACATCGAGGCATTGACCACGGTCAACATGGCGAAGAGACAGATCCTGCCTGTAGGCATCGAGTACTCGGCATTCCTGGCTGGTGCAGTCAGCGCCGTTAAAGATGCCGGTGCCAGTGCAGCCGCACACTCAAAGTGCCTGGTCGAAGTCTGCTCACTGGTGGACTCACTCCAGAACGGCATCTCAGCGCTCGAGGAAGCCATCAGTGCAGCGAGCAATGTCGACAACTTCATTGCTCAGGCTGCAGCATACAGGGATAGCGTTGTTCCTGCCATGTCTGCGGTCCGAGAGGCGGCAGACAGCCTTGAGACGATCGTAGACGCCGAGATGTGGCCGCTACCGACCTACGCAGAGATGCTGTTCGTACGGTGATCGGCTAATTAAAACAAGGTAAAAACAAACAGAGGGTCCGACAAATATGCCGGACCCTCTGTGATGATCTTCAGGCAACAGAACCAGTGTTGACAACTCCTGTTGCTTGAAGGGTGGGCCTGTCACTTTCTTGGGTTCGGTGGCAGGCCCATCACTATTTGTTAGCGCTTCTTCTTGGACTGCGCAATTTGTTCTTTGATGCGTGCCTTATGAGCCTCATCTTTACGCTTCCACGTACGGTGCAGGTTCTTTACTCTTAGCTGCATTGTTTCACCTCCTGTATATGTTTATCTAAACTTGTTCGACCTACGGATAGCTCAGTACGTTCCAGCATTCGTCTCCGGCTATGCGAGCCTCTACATCTACCCCGTAGAACTCGCCGATAGGGGCAAGTACTTCCGGATTGTTGTTCCAGACCTTCTTCACAGCCGTGCGAATCACTGACACCCCATGAGCGGTCATCCTGCCGAGCGGCTGGCGACCCGGGCCCGAAGGCATTCCAAGCGCCTGCATCAGGGTCTTAACCGCGAGCGGGTTTCGGAACCTGTCCTGCACAACGGCAATCGATCCATTAGGCAGCATGCGAGGGCTATCCACCTTGACCGTGACCACACCGAGGAGCGGTGAAATTGCGACATGGAGGGTCTGCGCCGTTGCCAAATCGCCAGCCAGAACCTTGCGGACCATCTGTGCCACAGCCGCCGGGACTACATTCGACATGACAGATATCACGCCCTGAGCCTTGACGCTGGGATCGGTCATCATCTTCAAGGTCAGGTCATCGTCCCCTGAGATAATCTGGAAATCAGGACCGATAAGCTTACGCTCATAGGCCATTCTATGCATGTCTCCCGTAGCTTCCTTCACCGCATGGATATTCGGATAATCGGCGGCGAGGATTGCGAGGTCTTCGGCTGCAAGCGCCGTCCCGGACCGTCCCGGAATGATGTACGGCACAAAAGAGACGTCAGGGAAAAGCTCCGCCAGAACCCCGTAGTACTCGTTTCGGAGTTCAAGCGATGATGGCCCGTTATAGTAACAGTCTACAAGCAGAGCCGCCTTTGCGCCGAGATCAACGGCATGCTCCGTGCTCTCGACGGCTTCCTGGGTCGAGTTGCTGCCCGTGCCGGGAAGGACCTTGCATTTTCCGGCTGCCTGTTTCAGCGTGCGCTCGACTATATTGTTATGTTCATCCCAGCTCAGCGTGGGAGATTCACCCGTGGTTCCTGTAGGGACGAGGCCTGTTATCCCCTGCTCGATCTGGAACTCAAGATTTTTTTCCAGACCATTCCAATCGACAGCGCCGTCACTCGTCATCGGTGTGACGATGGCTGTCCAGGCTCCTTCAAAATTCATTGACTACCTCCGGCAATGGTTTGTCGGGCTTCCGACACGATTACTATTATGCACTCTAACTATTTTACCCTTTGAACGAATATTTATCAAGTTTCCGAGTTTCAGCCAAATTACCTATCTATTTCCACGTATTTTGTCAAAGGTAAAACTGCCACTTAAAAAATGTGGCTCTATAAGCTTTCTTGTGGGTGAATCTTCAGATGATTCGCCCTCACCCCAACCCCATTCGACTTCGCTCAGGGCAGGCTCTCTCCCGATTTCGGGCGAGGGGGGATGCCGCTTATCCCGAGTAGCCCACAGGGCATATCGAGGGACGGTACATGTCTGCCAGGCTTCGGCAGCGGCGTCGTCGACTCTGCAACCGAAGCATCAACACACCCGTGAAGGGTGTGCCTACATCTAGTCGGCGCAGGCCGACTTCGTGTTTTTGTTGCCGCGAATTTATTCGCACACACTACCGCTACCCACAAAGTTTCCCATAGAGCCAAAAAATGTAGACAGAAGGCAAAAGAATGTATTCCGGTTCGTTAAACCCCGTATATCTTAAATTATACAAAATTAATTCTGATCGCATTTTGAGGCATTCCTATATTTATAACATTTATACGTATTATAATCAGTATTTTTTATTTGCATCGTTGACAACACCCAAATGGTGTGGTAAAACGTATGTGATAAAGCGTATATACGTTTATCAAGCAAACGCAGAGAGGGAGAAGAAGATTTATGAAAAGGCATTTTTACTTCGGTCTGCTGACAGGGTTGGCTCTGTTGGCAACATCTGCACTGATGAGTCCTGCCAGTGCTGGTGTAATTTGGGACAGCGGGGTTGCACACTTATTACAGACAGATGCAACCACTCAAGACTATGTGGGGTATACATCAGGTGATAGCGGCGATAATCATCAACGCTGGGCTGCGGCTCCTTTCACCATCGGCAGTGGTGGAGCTACCGTCAACGAGATCTGGGCTAATATGTATTGCGATGACGGCCTTACATCTACGGTTAATTACATTATCTGGAATCGCACCGGTTTGAATGCGCCAACCACTCAGTACACTAATGGCACGTTGGGGGTTACTCATCCTCTTGGAGCAGATTTAGCACCGTTGCTTGAAAAGTTTACTGGTCTGAACGTGAACCTTGCTGCAGGCGACTACTACATGACCCTTTATGGCGCTGATACTGTATTATATTGGGCTGGTGGTGCCGATCTAGTTCCGACAAACCTGGAACAAGCATTTATGTGGCGCTCAAAGAACGTCCCGACTCCGGGCTTCGAGGTTTACACTTCACCATTCGGCCCGGTGCCAGATCAGGATCCGAATGATGTCTACAACTTGGCATTCTCGCTTCATACCACGGATGCTCCTCCTGTTCCTGAGCCATCTGCTCTGATTGCATTGGGATCAGGACTCATGGGCCTGGCAGGATTCGCCATTCGCCGCAGAAAATAGGCGCATACGCTCAAAATAATATAGATTCACATAACAGTGTGGGCAATATCGATTGTCCACACTGTTTTTTTTTGGCTGTGCCAGAACTGATGGCGTGTATCTCGAATTCGTTGCTTAGGTAGTCGAGTGATGCGGTGCATGTTAGGCGATTTGAACAGCCCTTCGATACACCCGCTTCGCGGGCACTCGGGACAAACGGATTCGATTTTTTCGTTTCGTTGCTGAGCGAAATAGAGGCGTGCCTCCCACGACTCGATATCTCGAATCTGAAGAAACACGGCGTTTGGATGTTGATCAATTACCAGGGGCAGGTCCCCGATCAGGATGGATGCCAACAACGGCCTTTACGATATCCAGCAAGTCCCCAGAAACCATCAGCCGACCTTTGTCCAACTTGGGTTTCTTGCTGAGCTTTCGTTGCTCCGAGCCGCCTCTGACAGTAGCGTCGCCCGGCTTCACAATAACCTTTTTGCAGCCTATGAATACGGCGGCACCGTCCTTGCCGAGCCATTGCACGCTGGATGTAGGAATTTGACTGACAACTTCTCTTATCGGCAACATTTTTCCTGCGCGAACGGGTGGTGCGAGTGACCGATTTTTTCTGGGGGCAAGTCCCGTTGCAATTGCCTGATCATATACTGCTCCGGTCTCAGCATTTAGTATGACCGACCCACCGATGAAATTGCCTTGTGAACCCAACCCGCCAATCTCTACAACCCAATAAACTCCACCTTGAGGATCAGCAAGCAGAGTCGGGCCTTGTTGCACTTCTACAGACGATGTGATTCCCAACGCCTGCGCAGCTGCATCTATCGCCTGCTGTGTAGTAAGCTGAGGCTGATGAGGAGCAGTAACTGGTGCTCTACATGAAGAATAGGACTGAATCTCACCGCTTTCAGGATTCACATCCACATCAACTCCATTCATAGTCAATGCATCGTAAGCGAGTTTCTGAATCCACTTGAAATTCCAGCCGTCGCCCTTCCATTCCGGCGTCTTGAGTTGAAAGTTCATATTGTCAAATCCCGCGTACTTTGAGTGAACGTAATTCAAGGCTATTGTCTCGCAGTCATCTTGAGACAAAGTGCCAAACGGCTCATCTTGCGATTCGGGGTACTTGTCCATATACAACACCATCGTAACCTCTCCGGTGAACGCATCTACACTCCAATCGCGTACCGGGGTATGCAACTCGAGGGAATATTCGGTTCCATCTATCCATCGTGGATCATTATCCGTATCTAGCGTCACACTATCGAATTGAAGGTTCGGGACTCCCTCAAAATTACGGACTGCTTGCTTTGCCTGATCCGGCGTTATAACTTGTTGCCCAAATACAGAGCATCCGCACTGCGCTGACCAGAGAATCATAGTTAATACCAATCTGCATACCAATTTCATATCGAGTAACCTCCTGCTTTCAATTGCCATATCCTGGTGGACTGACCACACGTTCGGGTCCCAAACCTCTTGGTCAAGTTTTTGGCGATGATTCGAGTTGTGGGCGAAATAATCAAAATACGGAGTGTATCCTTCCGACTCGATTTCTCGAATTAGGAAGAACACGTCCGTGCTTGTCGACTACTGTCAGATCAACCCAGCGCCGTTCGTACTACTGAAGGTGTGCACGTTTACCGCAGCACAAAATCAGCCTTAACCCCATTGGATTTAATGGCGAGTACCTTTGTAGAAGATAGGCTTCCTGATTTAGCGACCATCGCATATTTCCCAGGACGGATCGGGAAGAGCCTGAAATTGCCCTTTGCATCCGTAACGACTGTTCGCTCGACCGGCTCCCATACATACCATTCTTCCGGTCCCATAGTAGGCTCATAATCACCGGAGACTTCTACCGTTATCTCTTTTGAAGCAACCGGTGTCTTATCGCTATTTAACGCACGCCCCGTGAAGGTGTAGGCAGGCTTGTTTACGGGTACTTTTAGTTTTACCCCATCAAGATTACTGCCTGAAGTCAGATCCACTCGTTTACCTATTGGCGTGATCAGATCGGTTGAAGGAAATTCATGCCATATTCCCGGCAACCCGGCCAACAGCTTATACTTCCCCGGCGGAAGAGGTCCAATCGTAAACGTTCCATCCCCATCTCTAGAGATTACCTTAGTATCTTTCATAGTAAACTCATAGCTTTTGAACCCGAACTGCGAATTCCACCAGGACCATCTATCGTCATTTGTTTCGATCATTTCAGGAAAGATTGGTACTCCGCCAATTGGAGCGCCGGTCTTATCTGATACTACACGGCCGGATACAAAGGCGCCGCTGTTAAGCCGCACTAGAACAGGCTCATCGCTAAATGCGACCTCTTCACTTGTGATAATGAGATCCGCAAATCCTACCTTGTTTCTATTAAAGAACAAGTGGAAGAAGGCCTCATATGGGGTATACATACTGAGACCATTCGCATCTGTCTTGAGGAAACCTTTTCCGCCTGCCTCAGCATAAGATATCGAAGTGTTTGATAGAGGTTTACCGTCTGGAGACTCAAACTTAAGTTGCAGTCCATTCCTCATTGGATCCCCTATTACTTTGATTGAGACCTTATCATCACCTGGTTTGGCCACTAATTCAACAGCTTTTGCCATTGATCCGCGAGCCCATATTTTATATCGCCCAAGTTCCAGCTTAACCAGAAACTTGCCGTCCTGTCCAGATCTCCATTGAGGGCCTAATTTGCCGGTCTCTTGATTTCGACATACCCCAAACATCTTCGGAAGAGGCTTTCCGTCTACAGATACAACCGTACCCTCTACCGATACAAGATTAGTATCCGGCAGAGTAGATGATGTAGTCGCTGGAAGATCACCAGCTAATATTTGGCTGGCAGACAGGCACATCCATAATGCCAGAAATAGACGACTGATAGTTTTGTTGTTTGTTATCACCATGATACTCTCCCCGCAATTCTATGTTACTGGCTGTAGATAGACTACCTAAGACGCTCGCGCGGTTAAAACAGCGAGAATCAAGATACATCCAATAAAACTAGTGGAATAGTAATCGCTATATATGTCAACTAATAAGCAAAGGGGCTTGCCTCCCACGACTCGGTTTCTAAAATCGGAAGGGCTCTATAAGCTTTCTTGAGGGTGAATCTGATTCGCCCTCACCCCAACCCTCTCCCGATTTCGGGCGAGGGGGGATGCCGTTTATCCCGAGTTGACCACAGGGCATATCGAGGGACGGTACATGTCTGCCAGGCTTCGGCAGCGGCGTCGTCGACTCTGCAACCGAAGCATCAACACACCCATGAAGGGTGTGCCTACATCTAGTCGGCGCAGGCCGATTTGTGTTTTTGTTGCCGCGAATTTATTCGCACGGTTGTTGGAACACTACCGCTATCCACAAACTTTCTCATAGAGCCGATTTTATTAAGATTTTAAAATCGTAAACCTCAAACCATTTAAGTGCAGATTCCAAAGCATCTTTGGCCTCGGGAGATTTCTCAGAAGCCGCCGCTCGCTTCACGATTATCTCGGCTGTGTCTCTACCCTCTGTGCCTATCAGGATACCAATGAGACATTCTTGTCTGGTTGAATCACACTCTCCCCGGAGTCTATCTACTACCAATGCGAATGGCACACGCATCTTGATCAATGCAATCACGCACGGGAAATGCTTTCCAAGGTTGTTCGGATCAGGTGTATCTTCCAGGTACACAGGGATTCGATCCGTACCAGCAGGTCGTTTCTGATCACCCCAGAACCTGTTGTAATCTACGATATCAAGAAGATCTGGCGCTGATTCAACTGCCTTTATGTCTCCAAGTATATCTATTGCACCAATCACAGCAGATATATTTTTCTCTCTCAAATTCTTATCATGGATGACACCGCTAAGATCGTTAATGATTCGATTTCTCGCCGCCGGGATAGTGGCTTTACTCTCTATCAGTATGCTTGCTTCTCCAATTTCCTCACTTTTCCCTGACATGAGTTTCGAGATCGAGTCCGCATTGGCAGATAATACACATGCAAGAACTAGCCCGGTCACCATTACCAATCCATACTTGCTCAATATTTTGCGCATTCCGTTGCCTCCTCAATTATTGCTGAAAATTCCCTTCGGTAGTCGAGCGATGGGGTACATGTGAGACGATCTGGACAGCCCTTCGATACACCCGCATCACGGGCAAACGGGGCAACGGAATTCATAGCGGAACATGCTTGTTTCTATGCCGAGCCAAAGAAGCTAATGCACTTTCCCGTATTTGCATCAACTGTGACCCTGAAATCTAATAACCCTTCACCTCTTCGGAATACGAATTCCCATGCGAGAACCTGCCGTTTTGATTGGACTTCCTGATAGAACTTTACGGAATCGTTATCTTGCAATTCTAGCTCATCTTTATTTAGGTTAGAAAGATCGAAATCCACCTTAAGGCTCGCATCTATTTTATCAACCCTAGCAGAGGAGTGATGTTTTTCGAACACATCTTTTGCAATCTCAAGGCATTGCTCCCTAGAATACTTTGGTGCAACCAATTCGATTGTCACGGGGTATTCTTTGTAGGTATAACTATTCAATTCACCAGTGAGCGCATCTATATCAAACAACCCAGTAACGGGCAGTTCAACTTCCCCAGCCTGCGGGATGATAACGTATTTTTTAAAAACAATGGCATAGTTTGCACATCGCATGTCGTCCAGATGGGCTTTGTTTAGGTAGCAGTAACTCATACGCATATCACTCACAGATATACCGGCATTGGCAAGAAAAGTCTTTGCGGTTACAACAGCCTTTTCTTTGGATATCAAGTTGCCTATTCCTGGCCGGTCTTCTCTCTCCAAACCCTTTGCGCGGTCGTAATCCCAGCTAACAAAGTACCAGACTATGCGCCCTGTACTCTTCTCAGCCCAGATCTGTGCAACAAAGGGTTTTCCTGGTGATATTTTATCCCTATATCCCGTTGGTGATTTTGAGTCTCTCACAGGAATACTTATCGGCATAGGTGCTACTTTTAGTGGCATTTCGGCAACATAGCAATCGCTAAAAGGAGGGAAATCCCTTCGTATAGCGCTTGATACATATTTCGCCTGTCCGCTGCTATTTATATTACCTTGCACAAATTTATTGGTCATCTTAATTGATTCCGCCAGCTATGGTGCATCAGCTTTAATCGACTCTGATGCGTCGGCAAGCGCCGAAATAAGTACCAATCCGCATAATACCAAGTACGCCGTCTTGTATTTCATAGTTCACACCTTCCCGTATTTTCGTTTAATTGCTTTCGGTAGTCGGGCGAGGCGGAACTTCCGAAGCAGATTAAAAAACCAACGATCCACAGCCATAACTACGCGATAGGATTATCACTAATAGAATATTTATCAAGTTTCCGAGTTTGCCAGAAAGCGAAGTCTATGCTAATCAACCGATTTATTGCAGTGACATGCTTCGATTGCATCAGTAAGCCATTTAACCTTTGTCCAATCATCACATGATTTTTTAAAGGCAAGCAATGCCGGGCATAAGCGTGAATCTGCCATTATTGATGCCGCCTCAAAGGTATGGTCCCAATAATTATCCTGAGTGACCTGCCATGTTATCTCTTTGAGCAGAGGTTCAATAACTCTTTCATCCTTTCTTTCTGCCAAACCCAGCAACGCCTCAGCGCGAACTTCAGGTACATCATCATTCAAACGGCGAAGTAAGGCATCAGCGATTTCAGGCATATCAAGTGCTGTGAGTTCATCGGAGCGGAGTTCGAAAGTAGCCCAGTTTCGTACATCAGCGTCTTCATCCGACGATAAATGGATAAGTGTGTTTATTGCCTTGCAGATAATCTCATCTGGCGCACACTTGTCTTGGTTCCATTCAAAGATAAGAGTGCCCAATCCACGCGCCACAGTATAGCGTACATCCTCATCTGAATGATCTGCAAGCTCTGTCAATTTCCCAACAGCTCTGGAATCGAAAACGCCTAAGTAACTGATCGCCATACCGATGGAACCCAGAACTGATGCGTCAGTCTCATCCTCAAGCATCGCAACCAGTATATCCATTGATTCGGCAGGAAAAGATCTAGGAGTGAATCCTAACTCGCCTAGAATATCAGCCCCAAGAACTCTTTCATCTACGCTAACACTGTTGCAGAGCCGGCGCGCAGCATCAAATACCTCACGTGTGCCACGACGCTCCAACTCGGCCACTGGCTTCCTATATTCATCATCTTCAGCTTTGACAGAAAGCGCTTTTTGTATTAGCTCATCCGTGGATAGTGTGGACAGATCGTTTGCACTCATAATATGTGAATTACCTTTCAATTTCGGTTATCTTCGGTAGAAACCAATTATTGCCGATACGGTGCATATGTGGACAGCCCTTCGATACACCCGCTTAGCGGGCACTCAGGGCAACGGTTTGATTCAGTTTTCGTCGGTCAAAGCGCATGGAAAATCCAACGCTATCAGGTGCTACAAATTGAACAACTGCGGAAGGGCCTGCGCTGCGGGCTGACGAATGCTTACATCTGCCAGATGCGTGAGGGCGCTCTCCTGGGGATTGACTTCGACGATCAGGGCGCGCGCGAATTTCGCGAGTTCGGCGAAACCGTATCCGCCGCCCACCACTCCCGACGTGCCGACGATCAGAAGCAAGTCACACGTCTCGGCGAAGGCGGTCGATGCGTACATCTGCTCGTGAGGAAGAAGTTCGCCGAACCAGACAACGTTCGGTCGAGCCGGGCTTCCGCAGGTTGGACATTTGGGAAGGGATTCAGGGGTGATATCTCCGTCCATAGGCGCTGTCACGCGATTGATATGGTCGTGGCGCAGGCACCGAATCTCCATGATATCGCCATGGAGCTTGACCATACGCCTGGTGCCCGCACGCTCGTGCAGATCGTCGATATTCTGCGTTATGAGCAGGAAGTCGGGGCAGGCACGGTCCAGCGAGGCAATGGTCTCATGGGCTGCATTCGGCTGTGCGGCAAAGGACAGTCCTTGCAGCCAGATGTGCCATCGCCATACAAGCACCGGGTCATGCGCGAAGGCCTCAGGGGTCACGAGGTCCTCGACCCTGTAGTTCTCCCACAGCCCACCCGCATCGCGAAACGTCGGGATTCCGCTCTCGGCGCTCACCCCGGCACCGGTGAAGACACACACCCTCTGCGCGCTTTGTATTCGCCGTTTGATATCATCTGTCAACATAGTTTTGCCCCCTGTGATTATAAATAGTCGCCCACAAAAGAAACTGGAGGCCACATAGGGCCTCCCCTGCGATTTAGCGGATTACAGTTGTCCGCTCTGGCGATTCTCGCGCGTCATCGTATATTTCGAAGACGCCAGTGCGCCGAGTCCGAGCAATAGCGCGGCCAGTCGAACTATCCATCCGATAAACGGAATCGCACCGAACACCCACAGCAGCACCAGCCCTACAAGAAGGGTGAGATACTGCGACGGCTGAGTCCGTCCGCCCATCCCAAAGATCCACCGCCCAATCGCAATAGCCGCGAATATGCGAGCGAGATATATCGAGATCATGTATGCCGCTAGCACGATCAATGACAGCGGTATTCCGATGACGGTCACCATCAGGATCATCACAGCCACAGGCGTGACCACAAGCACAATGAACCCTGTCAGCAGCGACCACCACGGCGCTTCGCGTATACGGTCGGCGATACGTGCGGTGCCAACCGGCATCATGGCGATGAAAATCGCACCGACGACGTACGCGCCCATAAGGCTGAGCACCCAGAAGACGATCATTCCCGTCGCGGCAGCCGCGGCAGGTTTCTCCGGGCGCGCCACCTTGATGAAGGTCGTCTTGCCGAGTATCCTGGCACCTGGGGCAATTTTGGCCTGTTGGTTACCCGTAAATGTGAGATTGCCGCGCACGACGGCACCCGGCCCGACGGTCAGCGTCCCTGCCTGCACGTCAGCATTTCCACCGATCGTACCGTCGATGGCGACGTTACCGCCAGTGGCACGAAGGTTCCTCGCGACTTTGCCACCGACACGGAGATTCCCCGCAGCCACGCTCAGGTCTCGCGCCACGCTGGCCTTTTCCGACATGGTGACGCTGCCGCCCGTGACGAGCGCGTTCTGCCCGATTTTACCAAGTATGTTAACGGTCCCACCGGCTGCAATCAAATCATCGGTGGCGCTTCCATCGTAGTTGACCGTCCCGCCAGCGAGTATCGCACTCTGGGTGATCGCGCCGGAGGTGGTGATCTGGCTCCCGGCAGCGATGAGATCGCCCGTTATGCGCCCGCCGACATTTACGTTGGCACCACTCGCAACAAGATCATCCACTATAGAAGTTCCCGCTGGAACAGAGACATCGTTCCCGCTGCGGAATTCCGTCGCCCGGCCCGGCTGTGTGGCGAACATCAGCCAGATAAAGACGAGCATGACTAGCTTTGTCCTCATTCCCGACACCTCCAAATATTTTTAGCTACTTAGTTATCACCGAAAAGAAGGCAACATCAAACTAACGTAGATTATCTCCAAGGCTCGCTTGCTGACCTGCGGAGCACGAGCTCATCTGTCATAGCGGGGCCGTTCTGGCTTACGATGTAGTACACACCGTCGGCAACTTCACCAGCCGTCATCCAATCGGATGCCTGAGCTGCGCCGCCGCGAGAGTTCAGGAGATCTGTCGACAAATCCGTGAGCACTCCACCCGGCGATACCATATTCACTTTGATGCCGTACGGTTGGCATTCAATCGCTAACACCTTTGTAAGCCCCACCAGGCCGTGTTTGGACGTCACGTAGGCTCCCTGCTCGGGATAACCCCGTCTGCCTGCCATAGAGCCGATATTGACGATTCTGCCGGCATTTCTACGCATCATGGAGCCGAGCACTGCACGGGAGCACAGGAAAGGGCCGAGCAGATTGGTGCCCATAATCTTGTTCCATTCGTCGGTTGATGTATCAGCAATCGAACCTAAAGCCATAATCCCGGCATTGTTCACTAGTATATCCACAGGACCGAGTGCTCTTTCCGTGGCTTCAACCATCGACTGCACTTCCGCTTCCGAGGTGACGTCTGTCGGCATGGCGATCGCATGGCCACCGGCCGCTATGACCTCGGCCTTCACCTCTTCGAGCTGATCTTTGGTCCGCGACACCAGCGCAAGCTTCGCGCCGTCAGCCGCAAAGCGGAGAGCTATCGCCCGCCCGATGCCTCGTCCGGCACCGGTAATAATCGCAACTTTACCATCTAAACTCATACTATATAATGCCTCCTGTTAGTTATCGCATGATTATGTTAGCACACATAATGCACACGGGCAAGTCGAGCCTTTCGAATCGCGCATCACTGATGGAATAACCCTGAATTCACACGACTAAACACCGAATTTGACACCCACCACTTCGATGGGTAGAATGTCGATACGGACATCCAAACTAACGATAATTAGGAGGCACTACAATGAAATATGTATGTGACATTTGTGGGTATATCTACGATCCTGAGGTCGGCGACCCGAGCGTGGGAATCGCCGCAGGCACTCAGTTTGCGGATCTCCCGGACGACTGGGTTTGTCCGGAATGCGGCGTAGGAAAGGAGATGTTCTCACCCATTGAAGCTTAATGAAGAGATAAATCAGGTCGGCACGCTTAATGCGACCATGCGTACGTTCGATGTGATCATGCATACGGAGTACGGAACGACCTATAACTCATACCTTGTGCGCGACGAGAAGGTGGCGCTGATCGATGCCAACTACGGCAAGCTTACGGATTCATATCTGGAGCACGTGAAGGCAGCCATCGACCCGGCGAAGATCGACTACATAATCGCCCAGCACTCGGAGCCCGACCATTCGGGTGCACTCAGCCGATTACTCGATATCTGCCCGAACGCGCAGGTGATTTCAACTAAACCGGCCGCAAAGTGGCTGCGCGAGATCATGAACAAGGATTTCAACTCCCGCACCATCGAGGACGGAGAAGAGATCAGCCTTGGGACAAAGACTCTTCAGTTCATGACAGTGCCGTTCTGGCATTGGCCCGACACCATGTTCACCTATATGCCGGAGGAGAAGACCCTCTTCACCTGTGACGGATTCGGCGCTCACTTCTGCGACGCTCGAATGTACGACGATCTGGTGGATCAGGACCTCTACGAGAAGGAGTTCCACCACTACTACGATTCGATCATGCGCCCGTTTGCAGACAAGATCTACGACGGCGTTCAGCGCGTGAAGGAGCTCGACATAGATCTGATCTGCCCGAGCCACGGCCCGATTCTGCGTGACGACCCATGGAAGACTGTGCGCCTCTACGAGGAGTGGTCGGATGCAAACCGCAAGACCAGCCCTAAGCTCGCGATCTTCTACGCATCGGCCTACGGGAACACCCGCGCGATGGCAGAGGCTATCGCTGAGGGCGCGCTCGAACATACGGAAGTCGCCATGTTCGATGCCAGCTCGTGCAGTGTTGCGGAGATGAGGGACGCGCTGGAATCGTGCCAGGGTATAGCCATCGGTTCGTGCACGATCAACGGCGATGCGCTGATGCCGATCTGGACGCTGATGAGTCTGTTCGCGCTGATCAACCGCAAGAACAAGACGGCGTTCGCGTTCGGCTCGTACGGCTGGAGCGGCGAAGGGGTCGGTATGATCGAGGAGCGGCTCAAGGGGCTTAGGATCAAGGTTGTGGAAGCCGGCCTGAAGTTCTGCTTCGCCCCGACGGAAGACGATCTGGCGAAGTGCCGAGCGTTCGGCACGGAGTTTGCACGTCAGTTGGTGGGCGGATAAAGTCCATCGCATAGACATGATATAGTACGGGGGCGGGTCTGAGACCTGCCCCTCTTTGTTTATGCCAAGGTGATTACATTGCCCAAAAGAACATCCAGCTTTTATCAGAAGGATGGACAGCATTCATTGATTATATGCCTTGGAGATTGTTGATGTTATGGGCCATAATCCTGGTTATGCTGATCTTATATGCTTTTGTAAGACTAAGTAAGGCCTCAAAGCCCTAATATACAGGCCGACTAGAATCGCCTCCTACATGACTGGCTAGACTGTCATCCTGAGCCGAGCGAAGGATCTTATTATGCGATAGAAGATTCCTCGTTTCACTCGGAATGACACTGTTTACTTACATGGCAATCAAATCAACCCAGCCTGGATTCGATAATTCTATCAGTGCGACCTTCTTTGCCCTCGACCATCCTTTGATCTGCTTTTCTCTGGCTATAGCGACATTGATATCCTCGAAAGCCTCGTAATACAAAAGGGTGTTTATATTATATTTGGCGGTAAACCCCGGCATGAGCTTATTCTTATGTTCGTACACTCTGCGCGCAAGGTCGTTGGTTACGCCCGTGTAGAGAGTACGAGAATCACTCGCCATGATGTAAACATAGTAAGTCTTCATTGGGCCTATCCTAAAAATAATGTCATTCCGAGCAGAGCGAGGAATCTTTCTGTATAGTTAGAAGATCCTTCGCTTCACTCAGGATGACAAGTATTCCCAACAATGTCAAAACGTCAATAAATAAAAAAGGGCGACCCATCACTGAGTCGCCCCTGCATCAACTTGTTCTAGCTATGAATCGCTTCGCCGTCCGCGTCGAGGGCGGCTTCCTTCACGACCTCCGACAGCGTCGGGTGTGCGTGGATCGCCCGGCCGATGGTCTCGATGGTCGCCTCTGCGTCCATGCCGATGATCACCTCGTGTATCATGTCAGTCACGTGTGGTCCGATCATGTGGCAGCCAAGGACTTCGCCGTACTTCGCGTCGACGATGAACTTGACCGTGCCTTCCGCCTCGCCCAGCGCAAGTGCCTTTCCATTGGAACGGAACGAGAACTTGCCAACCTTGTAATCAATGCCCTGCTGTTTCGCAGCTTCCTCGGTGATACCCACAGTCGCCACTTCAGGGGTCGTGTAAACCGCAGCAGGGACCGTCTTGTAGCTCATCTGAGTATTCTGTCCCATGCAGTTCTCGGCAGCGATAACGCCCTCTTCAGACGCCTTATGTGCAAGCAGCATGCCACCGACGACATCGCCGATTGCGTAGACGTTCGGTATGCTGGTCTGCATTCTGGAGTTGACCGGAACCTTCCCTCGTTCCGTCTTGATTCCAATTTCCTCAAGCCCCATGCCAGCGGATACCGGTCGACGGCCTACTGCCACTAGAATCTTCTCGGCGGTAATCTGGATCTCTGCCCCACCTGCGGCTGGCAGTATGGTCACTACTTCCTGACCGTCTTTGTGGTCGACCTTCGTGACCTTGTATTCCGTGTAAACTTTGACTCCGGCCTTCTTGAGCGCCTTCTGAAGTTCGTTTGCGATTTCAGAGTCGTTCAGCGGCAGGATATGCGGCATAAGTTCAACGATTGTCACCTGGCAGCCGAATCGCTGGAACATGAAGCCCCACTCAAGCCCGATAGCCCCACCACCGATTACCAGCATGCTCTTTGGAACTGCGGGAGCCGCCAGTGCGCCATCGCTGTCCCATACGTTATCGCCATCAAGTCCGGGGATCGGAACCTTAACCGGCTCTGACCCGGATGCGATGATGATGTTCTTCGCAGTCACCGTCTCTTTGCTTCCATCTTCCTTTGTGACTTCGACAGAGGTAGATGAGACCAGCCGGCCCATGCCCTTTATTACCTTAACTTTTCGCTTCTTCATCAGAAATGCGACGCCTGAAACGAGGGTGTTGACTACTCCCTGTCGGCGCTCGATCACCTTAGCATAATCGAGTGTGGCGCCAGTAACGTTCACGCCGTAACCGCTGCTGCGACGAAGTATCATATCGTACGCCTCGGCGCTCGCGAGCATCGCCTTTGTTGGTATACAACCCTTGTTCAGGCATACACCGCCAAGCGAGTCTTTCTCAACCAGGATCACGCTTCCGCCGAGTTGCGCAGCTCTGATAGCCGCGACATATCCGCCGGGTCCACCACCGATAACTATTACGTCCGCTGTTGTGGGATTTCCTTGATTCACCATTGCCTCTACCTGTTCTATTATTTGCGTCCGTCCTTCGATCGCCTGAAATTCACCCCATGTGAATGGTTGCATATTGTTCATAGGCTAACCGGCCAAAATGTTCGTTTATGTTCGATATCTGTCTTCCCGGGGAATCGGCAGTGGACAAACCACACTCGAAACCGCGACAGCCAGACGGCCCAAAGTATACAATCTCATTCTCATATCGAATAAAACGGACGCTAATTAACTTTATCAGAATTCTTTGGATAGTGTCAACCTGTAATACGGCAAAAGTGTTAGAACTTGTTTGGTGGGTGTGAGATACAATCATCCTTGAGTTGAAACAATTCCGGCAATGATGCCGGCTTCAATCAGTTGTAGTGTTTCTGCCGGGTGTCGGCGAAGTTGTCGGGAAGGCTGTCGAACCTTATCTGGGCAAGGGAGGATATCCCCGCATAACTGAGGTGGTATCCCTTCTCAAGAACCGCAGATTCCGGATCGCGGATCAACTTCGAGCGGAATGTGTAATCCTCCATAGCGAGCACCACTATGTTTCGCAACTGGCCGGAATCCAGATTATCAACTGCCTGCTGGGCATATTCGGCCAGCTCGTCATCCGGCTCCATGTCCAGCACGCGGCTGAACTCACGAACCGCGTTGCGTATATCGCCTTTGTGTTGGCAGAGGACGCCTTTCTTGAAATGGCTGAGCGGAGAAGTGGGATACAGTCTGATCATTTCGTTTGTTATCTGAAGCGCTCTCTCGACCATGCCCTTCTTGAAATACGCTATGCTCAGTATATCTCTCGCGATCAGATTGCGCTTGCTCCTGCGAAGAAGTTCCGTGCACTCGCTTATAATCTCGTCAAACTTGTCCTGCTCAAGAAGCATTTCGAGGAGAAACTCGCGCGCCGGAATGTCGTCCGGTTTGGCGTGGATAGCCTTCTTAATGCTGGCGATGGCCTCATCCCCGAGAAGCAGGTTTCTATATAGACCGGCCAGTTCTTTATATACTGGAGCTTTATCGGTTGATAAGCGAACGGCTTTTTTCATCTCGCTCACGGCATCGATCAGCAACCCGCGTTCCTGCAACTTTGCCGCCTGATCGATGTGCTCCCTGGCAGTCACTGCACGCTTATCGGTGTATGCTAATTCTTCTGACATATCCGCGAACTCCCCTGCAACCATAAAGGCCTTTACTTATCATGCGACCACTGCATTTCACCGCCGTATGGGTCGATTGAACACTTCCAAGTTCTACATACGCCGTGCTGTTTCCTTTTTATTCGGCGGGATTCCCTACAACCAGCTGTCCAGTATCTGGGTTTCCAGGAACTGATCGGCGTTCAGCTCTGCGGGCGTTGATCCACCGAGGAATCTTGATGCCACTATGCCGATGACTTCGCTCTCCACGCGTTCCACACCTAACGCACTCGCCTCTGCCGCCACGAACGCATAAACCTTGCTCATCGACGTCACTTCCGGCGCTATGATATTCATCGATACCTGCACCATCCGGCGAGTGGCGAGCGGGACCGATATGGAGCGCACCCCCTCAAGACCTGCCTCTCCGCTGCGAATCTTCTTCACGATCGCCTTCGCGACTCCGAGGTCATCCGTGCCCAGGTTGATGTTGTATGCGACGAGAAATCCTCTAGCGCCGACTACCGTGGCTCCAGCTGTGGGATGCACGACGTTTGGACCAAGATCGGGCTCACGAACGCCGTCGAGCGTGGATTCCGACAATCGCTCGAAACCGCCTCTGCGGATATCCGGCAGATTGGTGTGACTCGCTTGTGTGGCCGATCGCTCGTAGAAGTACACGGGGACGCTCAGATTATCTGCAATGTCACGGCCGATCTCATGGGAAACTTGCACACAGTCGGCCATTGATATCCCCTGAACTGGCACAAGGGGAACGACATCCACAGCGCCGATTCTGGGATGGACGCCGGCATGGCTGCGGAGGTCGATCAGTTTCACTGCTTCACTCGCTGCGGCGTATACGGCGCTCCTGATCTCATCAGGGCTGCCGAGGAGAGTCAGCACCATTCTGTTGTGATCGGAATCCGATGAATAGTCTGCTATGCGGGCAGTCGAGGCACTTCGGGCGGCGTCGACTATGGACTCCACGATGCGCACATCTCTGCCTTCGCTAAAATTGGGAACACATTGAATAATAGGTTGCATAATCTCCACCAAACAAAAGCGGCCATCCTGATGGATAGCCGCTTTAATATCAGACCTGACCCGCAATAAATATTACGCTATTCCGGGTTCCAGCCGTGTTTCACCGGTTATCTTGAGATCCGTTGCGTCACCACCGGCCGTCTGTGCAGGCGGCTCACTGGGAGACTCAAATTCTTTGTGCTCGAGCTTGTGCCCGTACATAAGAACCTCAAACTCGTCTCGCTCAAGCGTCTCACGCTCGAGCAGCACGCGAACGATCTCATCCATTTTTACCTTGTTATCGACAAGAAGCTTCTCAGCCTTCACATAGCACTCATCGATGATCTTCTTTATCTCGTGATCGATCGTCATTGCGATCTCTTCACTGTAGTTCCGATCTTCGCCTATGTCTCTACCAAGGAACGGATTGCTATGCCTGTGACCCAGCGTAACATTGCCGAGCGCATCGCTCATACCGAACTCGCAGACCATGCTGCGGGCAATCGCCGTCGCGCGGTCAAGGTCACTGTTGGCGCCTGTAGTCTCATCACTAAACATGAGATTCTCGGCAGCTCTACCGCCAAGCAGTCCGGCGATGTCGTCCAGCAGTTCGCTCTTGGTTGTCAGATACTTATCTGCAATCGGCAGCTGCATCGTGTAACCCAGAGCCATTCCTCTCGGAAGGATGGAGACTTTATGCACCGGATCCGCCATCGGCAGGAGTTCCGTGACTATGGCATGGCCGACTTCATGATACGCGACCATCACTTTTTCCTTGTCGTTTATCAGACGGCTCTTTCGCTCAGGACCTGCTATGACACGGTCGATGGATGATTCGAACTCGGTCATGGCGATCTTGGTCTTCTCGCGTCGGGCGGCCAGCAAAGCGGCCTCGTTTACGAGATTCGCCAGATCTGCGCCGGAGAACCCTGGGGTCCTGCGGGCAAGGTTGACTATATTAACATCGGTATCGAGCGGCTTACCGCGCAGATGGACTTTCAGTATCCCTTCACGGCCTATAGCGTCAGGGCTGTCCACAGTGACTCTGCGGTCGAATCGTCCCGGGCGAAGAAGCGCCGGGTCAAGAACGTCCGGACGGTTTGTCGCCGCGATCAGGATTACGCCCTGGTTCGGGTCGAATCCGTCCATCTCCACGAGGAGCTGGTTCAAAGTCTGTTCGCGCTCGTCGTGTCCACCACCGAGGCCTGCGCCTCTCTGACGGCCTACCGCATCAATTTCGTCGATGAAGATGAGGCTCGGGCGATTGGCCTTCGCGGTCTCGAACAGATCTCGCACGCGGGATGCGCCGACGCCGACGAACATCTCAACGAAGTCCGATCCACTTATGTGGAAGAACGGCACTCCGGCTTCGCCTGCGACCGCCCTCGCGAGCAGCGTCTTTCCACTTCCTGGAGGTCCAAGAAGCAGTACGCCCTTCGGGATCTTTGCGCCGAGTGCCTGGAACTTTTTGGGGTTTCGCAGGAATTCGACGACTTCTTCCAGTTCCTGTTTTGCCTCATCTACGCCAGCGACATCATCGAACGTTACCTTGGGCACGTTCTCAGATACGCGCTTGGCCTTGCTTCTACCAAACGACATCGCCTGGTTTCCACCAGCCTGAGCCTGGCGCATCATAAATATGTAGATGAGGAATATAAATCCCACCATCGGCAAGAATGTCAAGAGCAGATTCTGCATGCCTTCGGACATCCACGGTTTCGGATTGTCAACATCGGCTTTATGCGTGCGCAAAGCCGTGATCAGCCGCGACTGCTCTTCGCTGGAAGCGGGAACGTTGACTTTCCACTCTTTGCCGGTAGTCAACGTTACCTGCACATAACTCGGGTAGATCTTAGCCTTATCTATACGATTGGCGTCGATCTCGGTCCAGAGTTCACTGTAACTCTTATTTTGAGGGGCAGGTGTACTATTGAACGATGTTCTCACCATCCATATAGCGAGAACGAACACTGCCACCATTAGAAAGCTTCTGAAAAACCTGGCCAACTACGTTCCTCCCTGTTTCTCCTATTTCGTAGGATGCTGTATTATAACATACTAAATTAATACCCCGCAACCTTATACGGACATAATTCTGAGTATGAGGAATGTCTCGGTATTCGCCGTAACTTTAACGATATCAGACACGGCGATGCCCGCTATCCATATCACTTTTTCATCGTCAGCGATCACGGGCACGCGATGGCGCATACGCCGCGGGATCTTGCGGTCGACGAAAATATCCTGAACCTTTTTCGAGCCGGACATACCGAGCGGACGTATCCGGTCGCCGGGCTGCCATCTTCTCACTCTCAGTTTACCCACAATCGATGAATAATCCAGCACTATTTCCATGCTGCCAGGTGGCCGCATATAATCCACCGAAACTGTGCTGATCCCGGCTTCCACCGAAACGCCTGCGGCTGGGACGGCGATCTTACCCGGCACGCTCAATTCGTAGCTGTACTGTTCGAAAATCTCCGTAGGCCGCTCAGACCGCAGATCAAGAGTTTTGCCGATCCGCTCGACGTACGTGCCGCCGGGGAGTTCATATTTGAAATCGGTGCCGGAATCGAGGAGCCTCAGCAGTTCATCGATGTGGATGAAGCCGATGTTGATCAGATTCCCCCGCACCGTTTCCACCGAACTGCGAATTGCCCTGCGACGGATGGCCAACGGACAATCTAACAGCGCATGCGCATCGATCGAGACGGCACCCTGCTCGCGGACAATCGTGATTTTTTCAACAATTTGATCCGTCTCCTTACTTAGATACGCACTATCATCCCTAACTAGTTCCGCAAGTCTGAGAATTGCCGCGTCTATTTTAGGATTATACTCGGCGCGCAGCGTGGGGAGCAGTTCCAGCCGGACCCTGTTTCGCGTGTATATCGGTTGAAGGTTTGTGACGTCGGTCCGCGGATGCAGGCCGTGCGCATCATTGTACTCTTCAACCTGGCTCCGTCTGATGTTTATGAGCGGACGGACAAACTTGCCTCTGACCGGCGGCATGCCTGATAGTCCATCAAGCCCCGCCCCTCGAATCAGATTGAGCAGGACAGTCTCCACCTGATCATCCGCTGTATGGCCAAGCGCAATATTGTTCGCACCAACGCCGCTCGCCGTGCGCTCAAGGAAATCGTAGCGCACCATACGAGCCGCCTCTTCTGCCGACATATGCAAAGTGCGCTGAATCTCCGGCACGTCTACCGTCTCTATGGCGGCTGCGAGACCAAGGCTGCCTGCGAGTTCGCGGACATACTGCGCGTCGGCATCCGAATCCGCACCGCGGAATGAATGGTTCAGATGGGCGACGCTCAGGCTGATTCCGAGATCGTCACGGAGCGACCATAAGGCGTGCAGAAGCGCCACCGAATCCGGCCCCCCGGATACGGCAACAAGGACTTTATCGCCACGCGCCAGCATGGAGTACCGGCGCATCGTGGCGAGCATGGTTTCGGTCAAGGTTGTGTTAGTGATCATGAATTCCTGATATTTGATTGAAGGTATCAACAAACTTATCACAATTTCTCGGCGATAGAATTATTGCGCTATCATTTACCATATGCAACATAACCAACCGCGATTTCAGGTATGCAGCGTAAACACTTACTGAATTTCCTTGCAGTTCATAAGGCTGTGCCCAGTAACCAAACCAACTGCTTGTTTTCTCAACATCAGAAAATAAAGCTTTACCGTCAACTATTTCCACTTTCGCTATATTTTCCCGCGAAAATCGAATGACGGAATTCCATTTGCGTAGAACAATCTCTGTTGGAGTTATAGTGTAATCTTCAGGCGACAGAAAAGGTTTTAGAAAAAATGCCAAATATATAAAGGCTATCACTGCCGAAGCATTTAAAAAGAGATTACCTTTGAAGAAACCATAATCGATAACATATTCAAGCGCGAGCAGCCCAATTATCCAATGTACTACGCTGAGAAGTTGTGTAGAACGTATTGGAATTCTAACATCGCATTGTTTTATTCGCCCAGCCATCAGAACCACCTCTGAAAACCATCAAAGAAAGTCATCCAGAGACGCGAAGGACCTTCCATCTCACAAAAAGATTCCTCGTTCCTCGGAATGACATCCTTGACTAGTTTGAATAATTTCCTGCTCTCAGACAGTTCTACCCTAAAAGAAGGTCGATCAGGTGGAAGCCCTCTTCTACCCTGAGTTTTGTTTCCGGCACAGACCGCTCATCGAACGGCAGGTTCGTGCTCGATGGCTCAAACGACGAGTAGAGCGCAAACGGCACCGGGTCTGAGCCGTGTGTTCTGATGGCAATCGGCGTGACGTGATCAGGCACCACAAGGATGCGGAATTTGGGCACCTCTTTCAACCCGTTCAGAAGAGTTCCGATGACCTTCTTGTCGATGTCTTGAATCGCCTGTATCTTGGCGTCGATGTCGCCGTTGTGGCCGGCCTCATCCGGGGCCTCAATGTGAACGACCGCAAAATCGCGTTTCTGCAGCGCTTCGAGTGCGTACTGCGCCTTGCCCTCAAAATTGGTATCAAGATAGCCGGTAACACCCGGAACCGTGGGTGCGTTCAGTCCTGCAGCGAGCCCCATCCCCTTCACTAGATCGACTGCCGCAATCACGGAGCCGGTGACGCCGGTCTTCGCGGTGAAATTCGGGACGTTGACAGAGAAACCCTGCCCCCACAGCCAGATCATGTTAGCCGGAAGCTTGCCAGCCTCGCGCCTGCGACGGTTGATCGGATGGTTGTCGAGAATCTCAAGCGAATCGAACATCATACCGCGCAGCGCATCATCGTTGTCACCAACGGGCAGATACTCCGCGATCGGTTTGCCGGTAATATCGTGAGGAGGCGTGCATTTAAGATCCGGGGAACCGCCGCGCCAGACCATTATGTGACGGTAGCTGATTCCGGGATAGAAGGTGATCTGCCGAGTGCCGAGTTTCTCGTTAACGAGGGAGATCAGCTCATGAGCTTCTTCAGTGGAAACGTGGCCTCCGCTGAAATCGACCATGTTCTCGCCGTCGGTGCTCACAAGGTTGCAGCGGAAGGCGACATCCTTCGGCTCCAGCGGAATCTTCATGCTTGCCGCCTCGATTGGCGCACGGCCGGTATAGTATACGCGAGGATCATAGCCGAGGAGCGACATCGCAGCAACGTCACTGCCGGGTTCCATGCCGGGCGGGATGGTCTGAACTGCCCCGACAACGCCGTTCGCAGCGAGAAAATCCATATTCGGTTTCTTGGCGACCTGCATAGGAGTCTTGCCGCCCAGTTCATCGAGCGGGCGATCGCCCATTCCATCGGGCACGACCAGAATATATTTGATATCGCTCATTTTTTTCGATTCTCCTTATGTAACCCACGTTACGCATAAATACGACATGAGTTATGTATGACAAGAGACTACAGACATAAGTCTGTAGTCTCCAGGAATGATCACTAGATTATGTTATTATACCGCTACTAGAGCGATTTTCCAACTATTCGCCGATATGCCTCTCGATACTTCTCGCTGGTCCGCGCGATAACCTCATCCGGCAGATGCGGTGCGGGCGGCTCCTTGTTGAAATCGATGCTGAGCAGATAGTCGCGGACGTACTGCTTGTCGAAGCTCGGCTGCGAACCGCCGGGAGCGTAGGTCTCCACATCCCAGAAGCGTGATGAATCCGGGGTCAGCACCTCGTCGATGACTATGATTTTGCCGTCGATCTTGCCGAACTCGAACTTGGTGTCGGCGATGATTATGCCCTTCGATGCGGCGTACTCGGATGCGGTGGTATACAGGGCAAGGCTCTTCGCTATGAGCTCTTTTGCATCCGCCTCACCGATGATTTCAGCCATCTGCGCCTGGTCGATATTGATATCGTGGCCGCCGACTTCAGCTTTGGTCGACGGAGTGAATATCGGCTGAGGAAACTTATCGGACTCCTCCAGATCGCGCGGCATTTCAATCCCGAAGAGACTGACGGTATCCGTAGAACTATCCGCAAGCTGCTTCGTGTACTCTTTCCACGCAGAGCCGGAGATGTAGCCGCGAACTATGCATTCGACGGGGAAGCACTTCGTTCGTTTGACGATCATCGTGCGCCCATCGAGGATTTCCCGATAACTACCTGCATCGACCGCGCCGCATGCCCCGATCTTTGCGATGATATCGTCGATATCTGCGGTGATGAGGTGGTTTTCCAGCACATCCTTCGTGAGATCGAACCAGAAGAGCGAGAGCTGAGTCAGCACCCGGCCCTTGTCCGGTATCCCGTCCGGCATGATGACATCGAACGCGGAGAGACGGTCGGTCGCCACGATGAGCAGCTCGTCGCCGAGGTCGTAGACGTCGCGTACCTTGCCGGAGATAAACTTATTGAGTCCCTTTATGTCAGTGGATGTGATTACCATGTCAGCTCCAATTTTTTATTAATGGGCGGTTGAAACCGCGGCAACAAGTGCACGAAGTCGACCTTCGTCGACTGGGGAGAGAACTCCCTATTGATTCCAGGTTACTTCAAAATCTTTGTCGGTGGATTTTCCCTTATTTATGATGTCGGAATGAGCATAAAATCATTAAGTAATGTCATCCTGAATGAAATGAAGGATCTCACAACCTTGCAAGATTCTTCACGGAGTTTATCCTGAGCACAGTCGAAGGGCTCATAATGACATCGTTTTGTATGTTTTTTCTGTTTGGCCTTATAAGCTTTCTTGTGGATAAATTCATATTGCACTGATTCGCCCCTCACCCCAACCAATTTCGGGCGAGCGCATTTTTGTTCCGCTTATCCCGAGTAGCCCACAGGGCATATCGAGGGACGGTACATGTCTCCCAGGCTTCGGCAGCGGCGTCTTCGGAGATTCAATAATGTAGCCGCATGCTTTATGCCTGCATCTAGTCGGCGCAGGCCGACTTCGTGTTTTTGTTGCCGCGAATTTATTCGCGCGGTTGTTGGAAGACTGTCGCTATCCACAAACTTTCCTATAGAGCCAGGACTTAAAGGAAACACCCTCTCCCGAAATCGGGCGAGGAAGCAACTCTCCTAGTACCCAAGCACCTTCATGAGCGCATCCATAGTTGGAGGGACGGTCACTGGGGTGGCAGCCATCTTGATCGCACGATCAGGGTCCTTCAGGCCGTGGCCCGTCAGGATACAAGTGATCGTCGCAGGTTCGGTGAAGAATCCTGCCGCCGCCAGCTTGCGAATGCCTGCCACAGGTGCCGCCGATGCCGGTTCACAGAAAACGCCCTCAAGGCCTGCGAGCATCTTGTAGGCTTCCAGTATCTCGTCGTCCGTGACCATGTCGATCAGTCCGCCGGACTCGTCACGTGCCGACTCCGCCTGTTTCCAGCTTGCCGGGTTGCCGATTCGAATGGCGGTCGCGATCGTCTCCGGGTTCGAAATGGGGTGGCCCTGTACAATCGGGGCGGAACCAGCCGCCTGGAAGCCGAGCATCTTAGGAAGGTGCTTGATCTTGCCGTCAGCCAGATACTCCTTGTAGCCCTTCCAGTATGCGGTGATGTTACCTGCGTTTCCAACCGGTATCGCATGGAAATCGGGGGCATCGCCGAGGGTGTCGCAAATCTCGAATGCGCCCGACTTCTGGCCTTCGATTCTATAAGGGTTCAGAGAGTTGACCAGCGTGATCGGATATTTGTCGGTCACTTCGCGGACCATGTTCAGAGCATCGTCGAAGTTGCCCTCGATCTGGATGACCTTCGCGCCGTGAATCATCGACTGAGAAAGCTTGCCAAGCGCGATATTGCCCTTTGGGATAAGAACTATGCATTCGATACCTGCTCTTGCGGAGTATGCAGCTGCAGATGCCGATGTATTGCCGGTTGAGGCGCACATGACCGCGGAGGAACCCGCTTCGACGGCCTTTGAAATCGCCATAGTCATGCCGCGATCCTTGAACGAGCCTGTCGGGTTCAGGCCTTCGTATTTCAAATAGATGGTGAGCTTGGGGTCGATGGCCTTCGCCAGGCGATCAGCCCGAATCAGGGGGGTGCATCCCTCCGAGAGAGATATGATAGGTGTGCTATCGGTAACCGGCATGTACTTTCTGTAGCGCCCGATAAGTCCGACTCTCGTCGACGTTAGTCGCATTTCGTTCTGTTCCATAACCATTTACTCCTCTACCCTGATCCAGTTGCATACTTCCGAAACCATCGGCAACTCTGCAATCAAATTGATCGCCTGTCTAAAGTTGCGCTCGGTAACCTTGTGCGTGACAATCACAATTTCGGCGATGTCGTCGCGCAGGTCTTTTTGCATCATCGTTGCAATGCTGATATCGTTATCGCCGAAGACGTTCGCGATGTTCGCGAGGACTTTCGGCTTGTCATCGACCAGCATGCGTATATAGTATCGGGTCGTCACGTCGTCCATGCTCTCGACCTTTTTATCGTCGAAGCATGTACACGGCAGGCGCCCTGTTGCATTCAAATTGATGTTTCGAGCGATCTCTATGATGTCTCCCGCGACAGCGCTGCCGGTCGGCAGGCTCCCTGCCCCTCGGCCGTAGAACATCACATCGTCCACGAAATCGCCGCGCACGTAGATACCGTTATACACATCATTCACGTTCGCGAGCGGATGAGTGAGTGGAATCATAGTTGGGTGGACCCGAGCCTGAATCTGATCGCCGTTCCGCTTTGCAATCGCAAGAAGCTTGACCGCATAGCCCATCTCTTTGGCATATGCAATGTCCTGTCCGGTAATCTTGGTGATCCCTTCACAGTAAATATCGCCAACATTGACTTTGGTTGTGAAGGCTATCGCAGACAGTATTGCCAGCTTGTATTTGGAATCGTAACCCTCGATGTCGCTTGTGGGATCGGCCTCGGCATACCCGGCTTTCTGGGCCTCTGCAAGGACATCACCGAAGTCGCTGCCTTCATTCGACATCTTGGTCAGGATGTAGTTTGTCGTTCCGTTGACTATACCGATGACTTCCAGTATCTTGTTTGCCGCCAACGATTCTTTCATCGGGCGAATTATCGGGATTCCGCCGCCCACGCTGGCCTCGAAGCAGAAATCGAGGTTCCTCGCGCCGGCTTCCGCCAGAATTTCGGCACCCTCTTTAGCGATCAGTTCCTTGTTCGCCGTAACGACGTGCTTGCCATTCTTCAGCGCACGCAGGATGAAGCTCTTTGCGGGCTTTGTGCCGCCGATCAGTTCTACAACAATATCTATATCCGGGTTATCGAGAACTTCGCTCACGTCATTGGTGAGGATGCTCTTGTCGAACTCCACGCCGCGATCAGTCGTCAGATCCAGGTCTGCGATCTTTGTGACTTCTATGCGCGAGCCGACTTTCCGCTCGATCTCCGCCTTATTCGTCAGCAGAACCTTCAAAGTTCCTGCGCCGACCGTACCAAAACCTATAATACCTACGTTAATCTGAGGTTTCAACATTACCTCCAATGTAATATACTATTGAAATCTTCTAGCTGATATCCGATATATCTATTACCGCCAGCACATCATCCTGCTGGACAAGCTTGTTCTCTTCTGCAGGCAGTTCCACCACGCGTCCGCCGACTTCCGCAGGGACCTCGCTGAAGACTTTCATGGCTTCTATAAGGCCAATAGTCTGCCCGGCTTCTATTTCATCGCCGACTTCCACAAACGGCGGCGAATCTGGAGATTGACGCCTGTAGAAGACGCCTATCATGGGAGACGTAATCCGAACCAGGTTCGCCTGCGATGCCGCCGGCTCTACAGGCACCGATTCCGGTTGGGTAACAAGAATTGATGTGCCCTCGCCTTGCTGTATCTCAACATGGGCATAAGTCTGAACCCCTTGCCCCATGACTGCCGTTCCGCCGGAAACCTCTGCCTTGATTGTGATACTGATTCCATCTTCTTCAACGGCCAGCTCGGTAAGACGATTTTCCTCTACCAGTGACACCAACCGCCTGATCTTATCGTATTCAATGCTCATGTATCGTTCCTCATGCCTGATTTGAGCTGTGAAACTCTGCACTTTGTGCCGACCCAGTATATCATTCTGATAATCGGGATGTCAATTTGATGGACGCTCCAAATGAAAGGGCATGCTACCCAAGTGAGCAGCCCAAGTCTTGACAGTGCAATCGTCGACGCGATAGAATTATTGTAGGCAACATCTTGATCTGAAAGGAAATCAATGGCAACTATACGTCCCTTCCAGGGAGTTCGTTATAATCAGGCGAAGGTCGGCGACCTCAACGCCGTAGTCACCCCACCCTACGACGTGATCTCACCGGAGGATCACAAGTATTACCTTGAGCGCCATCCGAACAACATCGTCAGGCTCATCCTGCCTGAAGACAACGGCGGAAACAAGTACGAGCAATCTGCCGCATGTCTGTCCGAGTGGCTCAATGAGGGTGTCCTGATCAGAGACAGCGAGCCGTCAGTCTATGCCGTCGAACAGGAATACACGATCAACGGCGAGACAAAAAGGCGACTCGGTTTCATCTGCACCGTCCGGCTTGAGGACTACGACAACAAAACCGTCCTGCCCCACGAGAACATTCTTGCCAAGCCTATGGGCGATCGGCTGAACATTATGCGGGCGGCGAAAACAAACTTCGACTCCGTGTTCGGGCTGTACGACAACGGCGATGTCGAAGGAGTGCTGCGTCCATTCCTGTCCAACCAACCTGATGCCTGTGCCATCGATAAGGATGGCGTTGTGTGCAGACTGTGGAAGATTTCAGACCCATCGGCGATTGCATCAATCGTTGATTCCCTTGCAGATGAACCGATACTCATAGCTGACGGGCATCATCGATACGCAGCCGCGCTCGCCTACCGTGACGAGATGCGGGCGTCGACGGGTTCATCCGATCCCGATGCGCCGTACGAGTTCGTCATGATGACCCTCGTCTCCCTTGACGATAGCGGCCTTGTGGTACTGCCAACCCACCGGCTGGTAAAGAACGTCGACAACTTCGATGCGGAGCAATTCGTCGGCAAACTGGGCGAATACTTCGACGTCGCAGAGACTTCCGCCGATACACTCGCGCAGTCGGTCGAGGCAACGAACGGGGAAAAGTACGTCTTTGGGCTGTATCTGGGCGGAAAATCGTACATCGCCAGGCTGAAGCCGAGCGTAAAGCCGGAGAAGGTAATAGATTCGCCGGGCTCCGATGCGCTGAAACAGCTCGACGTGAGCGTGCTGCATTCTCTCATCCTTGAGAAGCTGCTCGGAATCGGCGCTCAGCAGATGTCGGCGCAGTCGAATCTTGCCTACACCCGAAATCCCGACGCAGCGATGAAATCGGTGGATGCCGGCGAGTACCAGATGCTCGTTCTGATGAACCCGACGAAGGTATCCGAAGTAAAGGCCGTTGCAGGTGCCGGTGACAAGATGCCACAGAAATCGACCTTCTTTTATCCGAAACTTCTCACGGGCCAGATATTGAGGGTGATGGAGTTCTGACAATACCGCCATCCAGAATTCAGCATGGCACTATATCGCAACTATTCAGGGGGCAGGTCTAAGTACCTGCCCTTTTTTATTTGGGGTCTATAAGAAAGTTTGTGGATAGTGGCAGTGTTCCAACAATTGCTGCGAATAAATTCGCAGCAATAGAAACACGAAGTCGCCCTGCGCCGACTAGATGTAGGATCACCCTTTACGGGTGAGTAGATCGCAGGCATAAAGCCTGTGGCTACATTATTGAATCACTGAACCATCCCTCGATATGCCCTATGGGCTACTCGGGATAAGCGGAGCAAAACGCCCTCACCCAAAGCGACAGTGTGCACCCTCTCCCACCGGGAGAGGGCCGAATCAGTGTAATCTGAATTTACCCACAAGAAAGCTTATAGAGCCTTTATTTGCCACCCGCCGTGCGGTGTAGTTTCAGACTCATGGCCAGGAAAAACGCGGCTAGCAGAGATATGAACGTCAGGACGAATACCGCCTTGTATGAAACCATCTGGACGATCAGCCCTCCAAGGATCGGAAAGATCATGGTCGGAGCGTTCGCCGTGTTCATCACGCCGATGTAGGTTCGGCGCTCGTCGTCAGCGGCAAGTTCCAGGAGGAAGTTGGTCAGCCCGATCCATGTAGAACCTGTCACGGCTCCTACGGCAAAGAAGATTGAGCCATAAAGCCAAATGGAGGGGCTTCTAAGAATCAGCGCCAGGAGTGGAGCCGAAATACCGGCGAGTATCGTCATCAGAATCGCGGACTTTGGCCCCCGATGATCGCTCGCGTATCCAGCGACGGCACTCCATATTATGCTCCCGGCAACCTGGATTGCAAGCAGTATCCCAACCATCCCTCCGCTGATACCCGAGACTTCTTTCGCGTAGAGTATGTAAAACGGCAGGGACATGCCAAAACAGCCCATCAGGAGTTGTACAGCTAGAAATCGCTTGAGCTGCCCGTGTTCGCCAATCATCTTGCCGATTTTCCTGATATATTCCAGGAAATTCCCGTCATTGTCCTCCGGAGCCCCTTCAGGCTCGTGGATAAAACAAAGACTCGCAAGGCTTAGTGCAAAGAAAACCGATGCCACCAAAATAAGAATCGCATAGTTGCCAGGGAATCTTGGACCGTTCGGTGCGAGTATCGCGCTCGCGAGTATGCCTGCAAAGATAGCGAGGATTCCGCCGCCGACCTGAGTGTATCCAAAGAGCCGGCCTCTCATTCTTTCCGGAATGGTTTTCGCCACCAAATCGGTCCAGGAGACACCAACCATCCCTTCGGATAACCAGAACGCGGCGTACATGATAAGGAAGCTGCAGAGCATCAGTGTGCGATCGGTTGGTTTGGAGATAAACAATACACCGGCAAACAGGAATGTTGAAATGCGAGAAACCGATGCCCATTTAATGAGATATGGTTTATGCAGCCGGTGATTTCTGAGATAATGGGCTGTCCAGAGTTGTGGCAGGAATGCGGCAGCAGGTCTGATTGCAGTGATCGCCCCAATAAGTATGGAAGAACCTGTCAGCGTGCCCAAAAACGTCGGCAGTACTGTCGATTGGTCAATAAACGCCAGCCCGCATACATAGCAGATAACATCCATGCTGAGTAGAGTGAAGCTTCGACGGACTTTCGACGGCTCATAGCCCTGAGTATCGTGCATGCGGCTACATCGTTCTCAATCGGCGGATTCGTTCTTCGATTGGAGGATGAGTGCTGAAAAGTGCGTTAATTTTACTGCCAACGTCTTTCAGCGGATTAACTATATAAAGATGTGCGGTGGCCTTGTTCGCCTCTGCGAGGGGTTCAGTATCCGCAGAGATCTTCTGAAGGGCATCTGCGAGCCCCGCGGGATACCGTGTCAGGAGCGCACCCTGAGCATCAGCAAGATACTCCCTCTTGCGCGAAACCGCGAGCTGTATCATGGTAGCCGCCAGAGGAGCAAGAATCGCCGCAATGATAGCAAGCACCAGCGCGATCGCGTTTCCGCCATCACGGTCGTCATCGTCGCGGCTGCGCATCCCGCCAAACCACATGCTGCGCATCATCCAGTCAGACATCAGCGCGACGACGCCTGCCAGCACCACGACCAGCGTCATCAGTCGAATATCGTAGTCCTTGATGTGCGACATCTCGTGCGCGATGACGCCTTCCAGTTCAACCCTGTTCAGCTTCTGCATCAAACCGGTTGTCACACAAATCACCGCATGATTGGGATCGCGCCCGGTGGCAAAGGCATTAGGTGATGAATCATCGATCACATAAATCTTCGGAACGGGGATTCCGGCAGCGATGGCAAGGCCTTCAACAGAGTTCACCAGATAAGCATTCTCTTCCTTTGTTGCCGGGTGAGCGTTGGACATGGAAAGTACAATCTGATCGCTGTAGAAGTAGCTGCCGATGCTGCTTACAACCGCCACTATCACCGCAAGAGGCAGGATTACAGGGTAAGGGGTCGCTCGCGAAAACAGGTAGCCCAACCCTATTACAAAGGCAGTGAAGAAAACAATGAGAGCGATAGATTTCCAGACGTTTGAACTTATTTGCGCATACATAGAAATACCTTAAAGGGCCGAGGCACAAGGGACGAAAAACCAAGCGCCAAACGTCGCCTGCATCCACGATCCCAAGGAACCCCGGCCCACGAATTTTTTAGAATTGAACTTTGACCGGCTCACGCGCAGCCTCATCCATTGGGAAGTAATCCCGCTGGTTGAAACCAAAACTACCTGCAAGCATATTGGCAGGGAAGGATTGAATCAACGTGTTGTACGCCATCACCGTATCGTTGTAGAACTGGCGGGCATACGCGATCTTGCTCTCAGTTCCTGAAATCTCTTCCTGAAGCATCATGAAGTTCTGATTCGCCTTGAGCTCAGGATAAGCTTCTGCCACGGCAAAGAGACTCTTCAGAGCCTGGCTGATCTGGTTCTGAGCCTCGCCCTGTTCAGTCACCGTGGTCGCCGACGCCATGGATGCCCGCGCCTGAGTCACCTTCTCGAAAACTTCCTTCTCGTGAGCGGCATAGCCTTTCACCGTCTCCACAAGGTTCGGAATAAGGTCGTATCTTCGGCGCAGTTGCACGTCGATCTGCGACCATGCATTGTCGATCCTGTTGCGAAGGACTACCAGCTTGTTGTAGGTAAGAACAACCCACAGCACCACTATGATGACAATCCCAAGCAAACCGAGCATTAAAGCCGTTAAGCCCATCTTTTCATCTCCTTTGAATCCACAAAGAATGAATCCACTTCTGCAATTATACCCACACCATACCATATGGTCAAGCAAAGCAGCGCGTTGAGCTCCGAAGATGCGTATCGGGTTCGTTTCATTTAGTGATACTGCGGCTAAAACCACTGAAACGGGTATACAAAGCCGGTGCCGGAAGGGAACCACCATCCTGGTTGATACGATTTCACATACATTGAATCTATCAGTAAAAGCTGAATTCCAAACATAGCAAGAAATATTTCGACAAATTTCAAACAGACCACTTGACAGTAATGCACTCAAGTTGTATAGTGAGAGCGAGCTTAGGAAACACTACAATGATTTAGGTATTTATAGTTTAGTTTTGCTAACTCAAGGGTAACAATTTTCTCAGGAGGTGAAGGATAGTGGGTAGAACAGTTGGTATTGACTTAGGAACCACAAATTCTGTTGTAGCCGTTATGGAGGCTGGTGAGCCAGTAGTAATTCCAAATTCGGAAGGCAGCAGGATTACCCCATCCGTAGTTGGGTTTACTAAAACCGGAGAGCGTCTGGTAGGGGCTACAGCCAAACGACAGGCGATCTTGAATCCAGATAGAACTATTGCGTCCATAAAGCGAAAAATGGGCACGGACTTTAAGGTCAAAATTGATGACAAGTCTTACAGTCCGGAAGAAATCTCCGCCATGATTCTGCAGAAACTCAAAGCAGACGCGGAAACATATCTGGGAGACAAGGTAACCGATGCAGTTATTACGGTACCTGCATACTTCAACGATGCGCAGAGAACCGCAACCAAGACAGCAGGCGAAATCGCCGGTCTGAACGTGCTGCGAATCATCAACGAGCCGACTGCCGCTTCACTGGCATACGGGCTGGACAAGAAAGAGAACGAGACCATCCTGGTATACGACCTCGGTGGCGGCACGTTCGACGTCTCCGTACTGGAAGTCGGCGAGGGCGTCTTCGAAGTCAAGTCAACAGCCGGTGACACACAGCTCGGTGGCGATGACTGGGATCAGCGCGTAGTCGATTATGTAGCAGATGAGTTCAAGAAGCAGGAAGGCATCGATATCAGAAGCGATCGCCAGGCACTTCAGCGACTTAGAGAAGCTGCTGAAAAGGCCAAGATCGAGCTATCAAGCGTTGTGCAGACAAGCATCAGCCTGCCGTTCATCACGGCAACGCAGGAAGGTCCAAAGCACCTTGACATCACGCTGACGCGTGCCAAATTCGACGAGCTGACACACGATCTTCTGGAGCGCACCGTAAACTCGTTCAAGAGATCGCTGACAGATGCAGGAATACAAGCCAAAGAACTGGATGAAATCATCCTGGTCGGCGGATCCACAAGAATGCCTCAGGTCTCAGACCTCGTAAAGAGACTTGGCGATGGCAAGGAACCAAACAAGGGCGTAAACCCGGATGAGGTAGTAGCAGTTGGCGCTGCAATCCAGGGTGGAGTTCTATCAGGTACCGTCACGGGAGTTGTACTCCTCGACGTGACCCCGCTCTCTCTCGGAATCGAGACGCTCGGCGGAGTATTCACCAAGCTGATTGAGCGCAACACGACGATCCCGACCCGCAAGAGTGAGGTCTTCACGACCGCAGTCGATGGTCAGACCGACGTGGAAGTCCACGTGCTACAGGGCGAGCGCGAAATGGCAAATGCCAACAAGACTCTCGGCAGATTCCACCTGGTCGGCATCCCAGCCGCGCCAAGAGGAATCCCGCAGGTCGAAGTCACGTTCGATATCGATGCAAACGGCATCGTGAACGTATCGGCAAAGGACCGTGCAACCGGCAAGGAACAGAGCATCACTATCTCCGGTTCAACCAGATTGAACAAGGATGATATCGAAAATATGGTAGCAGACGCTCAGCGGCATGCAGAAGAAGACCGAAAGGCCAAAGAATCTGCGGAAGTTCGCAACAGAGCCGATAGCCTGATTTATCAGACAGAGAAGCTGATCAAGGATCTTGGTGACAAGGTACCGGCAGATCAGAAGTCGAGTATCGATACTGCAATCGCAGACGTGAGGACCGCACTCAGCGGTGACGATCTCGAAAAGATCAGCGCGGCAACCGAGACACTGCAGCAGGCTTCGTACAAGCTGTCTGAGATGATGTATCAGCAGGCAGGCGCAGGCCAGCCCGGCGCACCTGGTGCAGAACCAGGCGCTTCAACTGAGAGCCAGGAGTCAGCACCTGAAGAGGGTGTAATCGACGCCGAGTTCAAAGAACAGTAAGCAATAAAAACACACTAGGCACGCGTGGGCAGCCTACTCGGTTGTCCACGCGAAATACAACAATCGCAAGTGGAGGTGTTTACCATGAGTATGATCAGATGGGATCCGTTCAGAGACCTGGAATCACTCCAGGAGAATGTAAATCGGCTGTTCCAGGAGAGCATGACGCGATCACCGCACGAAGGGCCCGCAGTAAAAACCTGGGCTCCACCGGTAGACGTGATATCAGACGAAGATAAAATAGTCGTCAAGGCTGAGATTCCTGGAATGAAGAAGGAAGACATCGAAATTGGTCTTACCGGCGACACACTCACCATCAAAGGCGAGCGCAAGTTCGAGGACGAAGAGAAGAAAGAGTGCTATGTAAGATCAGAGCGTGCATACGGCAAGTTCGAGCGCTCATTCACCATCGGCGTCCCCATCGAGGCAAGTGAAGTGAAGGCAAGCTACAAAGACGGCGTGCTGGAAGTCACTATCCCGAAGGCCGAAGAAATCCGACCAAAAAAAGTTGAAGTAGCAGTAGAGTAAATCGAGTTATTACAATGAACCAGAAGCACAGAGGGAACGCGGGGAAGGCTTAAGGTCTATAGACTGTAATCCAACGTCTCCAGTCTTCCTCTGTGCTTCTGCGTTCTAGACAAGAGCCCTATATGGATTATAAAGATTATTATGCCACATTAGGCGTCGAGAAGGGCGCGTCCGATAAAGAGATCAAACAGTCGTACCGCAAGCTGGCACGGAAGTATCACCCGGACGTAAACCCCGGCAACAATGAGGCGGAAGAGAAATTCAAGGAAATCAGCGAGGCCTACGAGGTACTGAGCGATAAGGACAAGCGTGCCAGGTACGATAGTTTCGGCCAGCAACAGCAATGGAACCAATACGGTCCAGGCCCCGGAGCACCGGGTGGTTTCAGATATGAAAACTATGGCAATCAAGGGTTCGATATCGGCGGTGGCGCGGAGGGTTTCAGCGATTTCTTCGAGATGCTCTTCGGCCCTCATGGTCCGGGCGGCATGGGCGCGGGCAGGCAGAGGGGTCCCGTTCGCGGTGAAAACATGGAAGCGCCGATAGACGTAACACTTGAAGAAGCCTTCAACGGAACAACCAAAGCCCTCACGATCGCAGGAGATCACGGGCAGGCACCAAAGCGGATAGAGGTAAAGATACCCGCAGGCGTCAGCGAGGGATCAAAAATACGCCTTGCAGGTAAGGGCTCACCCGGTCATAGCGGAGGAGCACATGGAGACCTGTATCTAATAGTTCGAGTGCTGCCCCACCCTGTATTCGAGCGCAAAGGTGACGATCTCTACAGAGACGTGACGGCGCCATTTACGACGGCTGCACTTGGCGGGGAGATTCAAATACCCACGCTAAAGGGCAAATTGACAATGAAAATACCTCCCGGAACTCAGGGCGGCCAGACTTTCCGGCTTACGAGACAAGGGATGCCACGGCTGAACACGGCCGAGCGTGGCGACCTTTATGCGCGAATCAGCATCTCTGTGCCGAAGACGCTGACACCCAGACAGCAGGAACTCCTGCAGGAATTGGCAAGCATATTGCCAGGGGAATTCGGGATATAGGAACAAAAGGCAAACTCTGCGCAATCGGTCGGGGACGGCGTATCCATGCAGGTGGATACTTCGATCGCAGAGAAAGGATGTGATTGTATTGTCGCGTAGAGATGAAAACGAACCGGTTTACATGATAAGTATTGCAGCAAGACTATGCGAAATGCATCCGCAAACGCTTCGACTTTACGAGCGAATAGGCCTGATAAAGCCCCAACGAATCGGCAGCAAGAATCGGATGTACTCCGATGCCGACATCGAGAGGCTTCGCCAGATTCAGAGGCTTACCCACGAACTGGGCGTCAATCTCGCTGGTGTAGAGGTAATATTCAGCCTTTTAGAGCAGATGGATTGCATGCGAAAAGAGATGGAAGAAGAGATGGATCGCATGCGAAATGAGATGGAACAGCAAATTAGTAACCTTAAAGAAGAAAATCAATAAATATATCTTATTTACAAAAACTGAAAGCTATGCTATACTGCGCTCGTAGGCACGCTAAGTGTCTGTACTACCGCAAGTGATTAAGTGACGAACTTAGTAGTGTACGACCGCATTAATGCTCGAACCTTCAAGTTACGACTTAACGCTTTGCACAATAAGGAGGTTCGGGATGCCAACAGGTAAAGTAAAGTGGTTTAGTGAATCGAAGGGTTATGGTTTCATAGCCGCCGAGGACGGAAAGGACGTATTCGTCCACTACTCCGCCATCCAGGGAACAGGTCGTCGTAACCTGTTCGAGGGGCAAGAAGTCGAGTTCGAGATCACATCTGGACCCAAAGGCCCTCAGGCCGCTGATGTTCAGCCTCTCTAAGACGAACAACTAGACTTCGTACCTTAAGCCTCCAGGCGTTATTTACCTGGAGGCTTTAATTATGCCTGAATGAAATTCCAAGGGGGTATGTAATGAAAGAAGCGGTACTATTCGCACCCGGCGATATGCGAATCGTCGAGGTTGATAAGCCAACCCCTGGCCCAGGGGAAGTCCTGGTTCAGATCAAGGCCGTCGGAATTTGTGCGTCGGATATACACTGGTTACTTGATGGACGCATCGGGGAAACCATCATGACCAAGCCACTCATTCTGGGGCATGAATTCGCCGGGATAATCGCAGAAGTAGGAGCCGGTGTCACGAATGTCAAACCTGGCGATAGAGTCGCGGTTGAACCGGCCGTCCCCTGCTTCAAGTGCGATATGTGCGCCGAAGGTGAGATCAACATCTGCCGCAACATAAAGTTCTGCGGCACACCACCGACTGACGGGGCCCTCCGCGAATACATGGTCTGGCAGGCTCGCCTTGTGGAGCATATACCGGACTCTGTGAGTCTGGAAGAGGCCGCCATGCTGGAACCACTGGCAGTAGGCGTATATGCTGTCGAACTCGCCGAACCACTGCAAGGTAAGTCAGTCGGAGTGCTGGGGGCGGGAGCAATTGGATTGTCCATACTCCAGGCGGCAAAAGTCGCGGGCTGCGGCAGAACATTAGTGACCGACCTCATTTCTGAGCGTTTGGCGCTTGCGAAGAAACTCGGCGCAGACGTGACTTTCGACGCGCATGACGCAGAGCTTGGATCGTCGGTAAAAGAGCTTACAGGCGGCCGGGGTCTCGACGTCGTATTCGAGGCCAGCGGTGAGAATGATGCCATGCAGCAGGCCATCGAAATGGTTCGCCCCGGAGGAGTCGTCGTAATCGGCGGGATACCGTACGATGACAGAATAAATATCTCTGCATCAATCGCGCGCCGTAAGGCACTGAACATACGCCTTCTGCGAAGAAGCAAGGACACGCTAAAACGATCCATCGACCTTCTGCGTGACAAGAAAGTCGATGTTGCCTCATATGTCACCCACAAATATCCCCTCGATCAAGTTGTCGAAGCCTTTGAGACCGCCCGTACCCGCAAAGACGGGGCACTGCGCGTCGTGGTAGAAATCTAGATACGGCACACCAATTCAGTGGGAGGCCCTGTGTGGTCTCCCATTCGCCACGTTTGAACCTTGCCATGATCGGGGATAACAACACCATCAGCACACTTGATCGAGCATGGAGGTTTACCACGATGTCGAACGATCGCTCCTCCCAGATTAACTGGCGCGAATGGACAGACGACATCCTCAAGATCGCAGAAAGTGAGGATAAACTCATACTTCTGGATCTTAGAGCAACCTGGTGCCACTGGTGCCACGTAATGGATAGGACAACATATTCGAACGCTGAAGTCGTCTCGATTGTCAACCAAAGATTCATCCCCGTCAGAGTCGATGCAGACAAGCGTCCGGATATTGAGGATAAATACCTTCTGGGTGGCTGGCCCACGACAGCATTCCTTGTGCCGGATGGAGAGATACTCACCGGCTCCACATACATACCGCCGGAAGCTATGCTGAACAAGCTTCGTGAAGTCGATGCCATGTATCACGAGCACAAATCTATCGTGGCAAAACACGTCACCAGCATGGCCGCAGAGGCAGAGTACGACAGGAGCCTGACAGAGACAGCGGCAGGTACTCTCGACGATAAAATCATCAGCGAAATAATAAGCACCGTAAAAAAGGCGTACGATCCGGAGTACGGAGGCTTCGCAAAGGAGCCGAAATTCCCATACCCGGAGGCCGTGCACTTTGCGTTTCTTGAATACCGTAAGACCGGCGACAAGGAGATGAGGGAGATGGCCCTCAAGACGCTTGATGGAATGCTCGGAATCTACGATCCCGTATGGGGCGGTTTCTACAGATACTCCATGTCGCGGGATTGGAGTCAGCCACACTACGAGAAACTGCTGAACGTGCAGGCAGGCGCAATGAATACCTATCTGGAAGCCTATCAGGTTACAGGTGATGATAAATACGGAGAAGTGGCCGCAGGAATAAAAGCCTACATAACAAAGTTCCTGGCCGATAACGATAACGGCGGCTTCTATGGGAACCAGGATGCGGACATCAACAGCCACGATCCGACAAAAGAGCTGATCCCCGGCGACCACTATTTTTCCAAGAGCGAAGACGAGCGCCTATCAATGGGGATACCTTATGTAGACAAGACAATCTACGCCGACGCAAACGGCATGATGGCATCTGCATATTTCCGCATGTACCAGGTGATGGGCGACGAGCATGCCCTGGATTTCGCAGTAAAAACTATTGACCGTATACTGGAATACAATGCAGGCGCCGACGACATGTGCCATTATCTGGACGGCCGGGATTTGCGGCTCGGATTGTTAACAGATCAGGTTCACTTCTCCCAGGCGCTGGTGGATGCATATCAGACAACAGGCCAGCGCAGCTACCTTACACAAGCGGAAAATCTGGTGAGCTTTATGATCGTGAACCTGCAGGATGTGGTGGACGGCGGATTCTATCTCCAGTCGTTCAATCCGCATGCGCGCGGAACGCACCTCGAGCGTCACAAGCCGTTCGACGAGAATGTTTCCGCTGCGCTGCTTCTCTCGCAACTCTACTATCTGACAGGATATGAAACATATAGGGATTTGGCTGCTCGCACGCTGAGGGCCACTTGCTATCCTCAAATCACAGAAAGTGTAATCGGCGTCGGATATGGAACAGCGCTGGATCTATATGTGAACCCACCCATGCACATTGTAGTCGTAGGTGACAAGGAGAACGAAAAGACAACCGATATGCTTGAGACAAGCCTTCACGCTTATGAACCAAGCAAGCTCGTGCAAGTTCTGGATCCAACTGAAGAAAACACAACCATAGGCGAACTCACCTACATGGCAGAGGAAGAACCTCTCGCCTACGTATGCGTTCAGAATGTATGCACACCACCTGCAAGGGGAAATACCGAACTGGCAACTATATTGGAGGATGTGCTGACAGACAATGAATAATAACATGAGAAGAACTCTTGTTGTGATGGCGAAAGCCCCTGTACCTGGAAAAGTGAAGACGCAACTTTGTCCGCCACTTAATCCGCAATCCGCCGCTCGCCTGCACGAGTGTTTCGTGCGCGATGCTCTGGCAAAAGCCGGGTCTGTGCCGGATGCTGAATTGTACGTATCGTATAAGCCATCGAGCGCCGTGCAATTCTTCAAATCGGCAGCCCCCGACGCAAACGGGTTTATAGCTCAGCGAGGTGGAGATACCGGAAAAGGCGTGATTGATGTGTTCAGCCAACTGTGCGAACACGGCAGATCGGTGATAGCCGTCGGAACCGACTGCCCTACCCTGCCTGCGCGCTCGTTTGAACTGGCATTTGATGCACTGTCATCAGATCAGGTAGATATAGTATTCGGACCATCAGGCGATGGCAGGTGCTATCTTGTTGGCATAAAATCGGTGGAGGCGACCTCGCTGCTAGATGTGGCGTGGGAGCCCGGCGAATTCATTGAAAAAAGCATCGAGCGTGCGGCCGATTGCGGCAAGGGCTGGTATCTGCTTCCCGAATGGTATGATGTTCGAACGCCGACTGATCTTGCCCATTTGAAGAGCGAGCTACTGGATAAATGGGCAACAAATTCGGCTGCGCCGCATACTGCAGCCTACCTCTCTGCGCTGAAACACGCAGGAGAAATTTGATCCTTACCGGCATATAATACAAGCGATACAGGAGGTCTACAATGGCACACTTTTTAATCGAGTTTCCGCATACAAAAGACGAGTGCATGGGTGCGAAGGATCAAGTCAACGAGCTTGCGCCTGATCTGATGCCGATGATGGATTGGGGATGCCTCGAGGATCAGCACTCAGGATGGGGAATCGTCGAAGCCGACAGCATGACAGAGGTCAGAAGCATGCTCCCTCCGGACCTTCATGAGAGAGCGAGCATCACGCTGATCAACGAAGCCGATGTCGGTAGAATTCGAGAGCTGAAGGGTAAGGCAGCTTAAATTCTTTTTGGGCGGTATTCAAGGCGGCCGCTCGCGGCCGCCTTGAATACATCAACTATTGACTAACCAACTACGGGCTCATAACCTGTCCGCCAGTGACGTTTAACGCCTGGCCGGTCATATAGCTCGACTGTTCTGATGCGAGGAAGACGACGACGTTCGTGATATCGTCGTAGGATGTACCTCTGCCGAGCGGCACCTGCGCCTCGTATTTCGCGCGGACCTCTTCCTCGGTGATTCCCCAGCGCTTCGCGTACTGCTTGTAGAGGCTGTTCACCCACAGAGGAGAATCGAGCAGGTTTCCAGGGCAGACCGAGTTCACACGGACTTGATCAGCCGCGAACTCGAGGGCCAGACTCTGGGTCAGGCCGATTCCGCCGAATTTACTTGCAGCATAAGCGGAGTTCTTGGAGCTCCCTCTCTTACCGGATTTGGAGTTGATCTGGATGATAGACCCACCCTTCTGCGGAAGCATGACCTTTGCAGCTTCTCGAGCGCAGACGAAGTAGCCCACCAGATTAACATCGATCACTTTTCTCCAACTGGCGGTCGCGAATTCTGGCGTCTCACCGGCGATCAGAATCGCAGCGTTGCACACCATGACATCAAGCTTACCGAAAGCATCGACGGCGGTCTTCACCATGTTTGCAGCGTCTTCATCATTTGTGACATCTACCTTAACCGGGATTGCCTTGATGCCATATTCGGCGCCAACCGACTGTGCCACTTTCTGGCAGTTATCGAAATTGATATCGGCGATAACTATGTTTGCGCCTTCAGACGCCAATCGATTAACTATTGCCTCGCCCAGACCCTGAGCGCCTCCGGTAACTATTACTGATTTACCTTCAAGTTGCTTGCAATTGCTCATTTTCTACTCCTTACAGTTTAACCATCGAGCTTATTAACTCAGCCTCAGCCTCGCGGTTCCAGAACATGCCGTCTGTAAGCTTTGCGTAGACGTTCGGCAGCTTGTCTTTCAAATCAGGAACGCCAGTCAGTTCCAGCCCGTGAATCTGCGGATAGATAACTACTCTACCAGGGAATCGGCCTTCTTTAACAGCCTTCATGCCATCCCACGATGCTTCGATTCCACCGATGGCGGCGACTGAGGTATTGGTGGAAAGTGCGCCGGATTCGGCGGCGTGCAAAGTATCCTGCATATCGGTAACCTTGGAACCGCTGCTTCCTACAAATCGGATGTTCTTTGTGTACACACCGGTAAGGTCCAGTGAAGCTATGGTGCCAATCGGAACGCCAGCGAAGATGTTCATCAGGCATTCCTCACCCATATGAGGTACGGCCTGCGCCATCAAAACCGCTATAGGAGCGAGCACTACTACATCGTCAAATCCCTTGCCGCCCGTGAATTTTTCCAGATAAGCATTGAATTCTTCGGCGCTCATCTCCATGGGATTGATCACTTCAAGTTCGATACCTCTACGTGCGGCAATGGGCAGGAACCTCTGCTTGAGGCTGTTCAGACGTGCCGTATCTACGTCGGTAGCGATTATCTTCTTAGGGCCGTTCGGAAGCTCAACTGCTCGCTGAACATGCATCTGACCCATAGGGCCACCTGCACCGATGAACCATGCGCTACCTTCTGTATGAAGCTCGCTCGGGACGCGCACCGGTGCGTAGCCGGCACCGATAATGCCTGAGGTAGTTCCAAGATACGAGTGATTCTGATAGTGAACCTTACCTACGTCGATCTTAACCGGCCTGGACATAGGTTTTTCGGCCACTATGTTCATTACCGAATCCTTGCCAAGCAGCTCGGAGGCTTTCTCTATGACATCCGCATCCGCGCCGAGAACTATGATATCGTCAAATCCACCGTACTTCGATGCAATGGCACCGAGATCCAGCGAGCCAAATGAAGGGGTCTCGATAAGCTCGAAGCCACCGGATGATGCCTGAGACTTCACTTGATCGAGTATGCTTCCGGTCAGGCCGGTAGCAACGACCGTTTTGGAGTCGATATCAATATCCAAGGTATAGTCTTCATCATCACCAGGGGTGCCGATGAACCAAAGCACTCCGTCCGACTTGATGCTTGTTCTACGGCCAATTCGGTAAGACGCGACGACGCACGCCCAGGGTTCTGCAAGAGCCGCCTCTGCGTAGCCGGTAGATTCCTGCACAGGGATAAGATAGCTTCCTTCATCGCCGTTGATAACTTCATCGCCGACTACCTGGTACTGTGTCTGCGCGCCTGGCAGCACGTATCCAAAAGCCATGCTTTGTCCCTTATAAAAAACATCGGCCTGCACGATGAAACGATCGCCGATATTGTACTTGCCTTTCAGGTTGTCGCCAATACCGACTACGGTAACTGAAGCCTCATGACCAAGAGTGACAGGGTTTGTCTTAAGATCCCGGCCGGTTATTCGAGCGTGCTGATCGCCCTGGTTGATAACTTTTATGTCGCTGAAGCAGATACCGATTGCATCTATGCGCAGAAGCAGCTGATCCGAACCGAACTTCGGCATTGGAATCTCTTCCGGCTTTTGATCTTTGCCGAAATTCTCCAGCCCGGCACCATAAAGATACCAGTTCCATTTGCTGTCCGGCAGCTTACCGCTAACCTTTTTATAATTCTCTAAAATGGCTTCCATCGATCGCCCTCCTAATAATGTAAATCTACTTTTGTCATTCGAACAACTTGCGTTTTAGCCCTGACAGGCTCAAAATCCGAGATGCTTAATCTGTGCATCGGTCATGTAGTGCGGACCGCCGAATAGAAACGTTGCAGTCAATATCCTTGCAGCCTTGTCCCACATCTCCGTTATGCTCAATACTTCATCTGTCGTACTTCCTACCGCTATCATGCCATGATTCTGCATGAGCAAAGCTTTTGGCGCAACCCCATGAGCTTCCATATACGATTCCACAGATTCTCTTACTTTTCGAGCAAGCGAAACTCCTGGATCAGCATACTCCACATGCGCTGGAACCGCCCCGCAATAGACGAGTTCATATGGAAATATGCGATTCTGGGTGATTTCCTTCCAGCCGTTTGAGCACAAAATGCCGTTTACGGAAATGGGATGGGTATGACCTACAAAGTTGACGCCCGGCAGACTAAGTAGGTACGCATGGAACAGTGTCTCTATTGATGGCATGGGACTGGCATCGCCATTCACCCTAGCGGCTGAAAGCCTTGCCTTAATCTCAGCATCGGTTAGCTCTGGATGGTCGAACATATCCAGGACACTGGACGCATTCACCTCAACAATATTCTCTGCTGAGACGATGTCCAGGCGTGACCCCGTAGCTTTAACAAAAAACGTATCGTCGCTGATTCTGGCAGAAGTATTTCCCTCACCACGAGCAGCAAGACCCCTGCTCTCATTGCCAAGCCAAAGCGACATATCGACAAGTTGCTGCAGAATATCTTCTTTTTTTTGCATAAAATCGTATATCCTCCTAGCTGTGCTGTATATTATTATAGCACAGTAGGGTAAGGTCATGCCAACCCTGTGAGCGTGACACCTCTCTGATGTTTGACAGCCTATGCCCTGCATGGTATACTTCAACGAGAAGCATATTGGCCGCTAGGGGTGCTCCCTGTACAGGGGGCTGAGAGTCTCGCCCGACGGGATAACCCTACAAACCTGACGGGTAATTCCGGCGAAGGGAAGCGGATACCATGAAGTTAACGCTGTGTATCCTGCATCGGATATTCGGCGTTTTTTATTGTCTGGCCTCAAGACTCTATAGGTTAATTATTTGCTTAAAACGGAAAGATTGGTGAATTTGCATGACACAGTTAGAGATAGCAAGATCAGGTAAGATATCGCCGGAGATGCAGGCAGTTGCAGAATCCGAACATCTAACCCCTGAATACATTCGCGAAGGCATCGCGGCGGGAACGATTGTCATTCCGCATAACGTAAACCGTGACAACTGCCGACCGTGCGGTATTGGTGCCGGTCTGCGCACGAAAATCAATGCCAACATTGGAACTTCTGCGGATTTTCCGGATGTTGAGGATGAAATCGTAAAGGTTAAGGTTGCTATTGAGGCTGGTGCAGACGCCATTATGGATTTGAGTACCGGCGGCGATCTTGCAGAAGTGCGCAAGGCAATCGTGGCGAACTGCCCCGTTCCGCTCGGTACCGTTCCTATATACGAGGCAGCGGTTAAGGCTGCCGATAAAGGATCTATCGTCAGCATGGCCGAAGACGATCTCTTCCGCGTGATAGAACGAAATGCCAACGACGGCGTTGATTTTCTTACCATCCACTGCGGTATCACACGGCAGTCTGTCAGCCGGTTGCAGGAACAGGGCCGAGTCGCCGATGTAGTCAGCCGCGGAGGAGCGTTCCTCGTCTGCTGGATGCTCGGCAACGATCGCGAGAATCCGCTGTACGAGCGATATGACGATCTCCTTGATATCTGCCGCAAGCACGATGTCACACTGAGCCTCGGAGACGGGATGCGCCCCGGATGCCTCGCAGATGCAACTGACCGCACGCAGATTCAGGAACTGATTATCCTCGGTGAGCTTGTTGATAGAGCACGAGCAGCCGGCGTTCAGACGATGGTGGAAGGGCCCGGTCATGTGCCGATCAACCAGATAATCACTAACGTCCAGATCCAGAAAACACTCTGCAAGGGTGCGCCGTTCTACGTGCTTGGACCATTGGTAACAGACGTTGCTCCAGGATACGATCATATCACCTCAGCAATCGGTGGTGCGCTCGCCGCAAGCGTGGGAGTCGATTTCCTCTGCTACGTTACCCCGTCGGAGCACCTGGGACTTCCCGGACCAGACGAGGTTCGCGAAGGTGTGATCGCATCGAAAATCGCTGCACATGCAGGCGATATCGCAAAGGGCGTCAAAGGTGCCATCGAGTGGGATCGCGAGATGTCGATTGCCAGGAAAGCCCTTGATTGGGATCGGCAGGCAGAGCTATCGATTGATCCTGTGAAGTTTAAGAAGTACCGCACGGAACGAGCCACAACTGCAGAGAAAGTCTGCTCCATGTGCGGAAAATACTGCGCAATGAAAGTCGTCGACGAGTATTTGCACAAGTCCTAACTAACGATGATGTCATTCTGGCGCAAAAGTGGGGATCTCACGAGCCTGTGAGATCCTTCACTGCGTTCAGGATGACATGCGTCAAGTCGTCATTCAGAAGGTGACAATGAAGCTCTCCGAAATCGGCGAAGAGGCCTTAATAGCGCATATAGTTAATAAGCATCTGCTGCCTAGGTCTGCGCCGGGACTTCTCATGGGCGTAGGCGACGATGCCGCTGTCATGTCTCCTGATGAGCATGGCCTGTTAACCCTGTTGACCACCGACATGCTTACCGAGCGAATGGACTATCTGATCGATATGATCACCCCCTACCAGCTTGGATGGAAATCGGTGGCCGTAAATATCAGCGATATCGCGGCGATGGGCGGTCTACCCACCTGGACCTTCCCAAGTATCGGGTTCAGGCCCGATACGGAGGTCAGCTATATCGATGAGCTATACCGCGGCATGATTGAATGTGCGAGGCGTTTTGGGAGCGTGCTTGCAGGCGGAGATACAAACTCAGTCAAAGGCGACGCAGTTATCAGCATCTGTCAGATGGGCAAGGTCGAGGAAGCGCGGCTGGCACTCCGATCGAGCGCTCGAATAGGCGATCGAATACTGGTAACCGGCTGCCTTGGGGATTCTCTCGGCGGACTGACTCTCCTGCTCAAGTATGGGCTTGATGAAGCGCTCCGAATCAACAGTCGTCTGGTAGATGCACACTACATGCCGATGCCTCGCGTGCCGGAAGCTCGATCGGCAACAGAAACAGGGGCTATCCATGCGATGATGGACTTGAGCGATGGTCTTGGCGCCGATCTTCCAAAGCTGTGCAGGGCAAGTAAAGTCGGCGCTCTGGTACATGCCGATAGCCTCCCTGTAAGCAACGATCTGCGCAACGTAGCGAAAGTTCTTGGAACGAGTGCGACCGATATGGCGGCGAGCGGCGGTGAGGACTTCGAACTGCTCATGACCGCCGAGACGGATGCAGTCGAGGGCATCATCCGAACGATCGAGGGCGAAACGGGTACAAGGGTTACGGAGATCGGCGAGATCACCGCGGGTGGCGTTGAGATTTTGTATCATGACGGCACGCGGAAGCCTCTGACCGGCGGATGGGAACACTTCGCATAGAGAAAGCTCGCTATTTAATCTGTTATTGGATAAGAGTATGAGTAAGAGCATTGCCGTACATACAACCAGTGTCGAGGAGACCGAGCAGTTCGGCGAGCGCATAGGACGCGCGCTGGAGCCGGGGATGGTCGTCGCGCTCATGGGCCAACTCGGCGCAGGGAAGACCACCCTCACCAAGGGAATCGGGCGCGGGCTGGCCGTCGACGATCTCATCCACAGTCCGACCTTCAACCTCATCCACGAGCATCGCGGCCGCATGCCGGTCTATCACTTCGATATCTACCGGCTCACAAGCCCTGAGCAGCTGGAAGACCTCGGCTATGAGGACTACTTCTACGGCGATGGTGTGACGATCATCGAGTGGCCCGAAAAGGTGATGCACATGCTTCCGCCTGATCACCTGGAGGTCCGCATATCGGCGGCTGGTGACGAGCGCACGTTTGAAATTGTTGCCACCGGATCACTTTCGGCTAAAGTATTGGAGAAACTCAACCAATGAAATGCCTGACTTTCGATACAACTACTGATATTTCCAGCATCGCCATTGCGGACGAAAACGGTGTGATCGCCGAGTACAATTTTGCGCACCACCGCGACCTCTCTCAGCGGATGATGCCAGCCATCATGTGCATGCTCAAAGACAGCAAGATGGCGATGACCGATATACAGGCCGTCGGCACGTCGCTTGGGCCGGGATCGTTCACTGGGCTGAGGATGGGTGTCGTCACCGCGAAAACGCTCGCTCAGGTGCTCGACATACCGCTCGTCGGAGTGACGTCGCTCGACCTGCTTGCACACCAGTTCGACTACCTGCCGAACGCCCTCGTCTGCCCGATCATCAAGATCAGGAAGGGCGAGGTCTACTACGCCTTCTACAGAACATCCACGCATGGCATCGAGAGGATCAGCGGCTATGAAGGTGAACCCGTCGAGACGCTGATCGCTCAGGCACGCGAATTATCGGGAAGCCAGCAAATCATCTTCTGCGGGGATGCACTGACCGCCAATTACCCCACACTCAAAGAAGCTCTTGGTGATCGAGCAATCGCGGCGCCATCGTGGCTCTCATACCCCAAGGCCTCGGTGCTCGCACGCGTCGCAATCGAGAAGATTTCCGCTGGACAGGCTGACGATCCGCTCACCCTTGTGCCCTTCTACATCCGAAAGTCGACGCCCGAGATCCGGCTTGAGTGCAGTTCATCCAACAAATGATGCGCTAGAATCCAGCAAATGTCAGGGGATAATCAATGAGGTTTTTGAAGATAGGAATTGCCACCACAGTTTTAGTATTATCAGCGGGAAGCGCCTATCTTTTGGCACGCAATACGCCTACAAAGATAGTTATGCCTGAGCCCCGAAAGGCACCCGCGCCAAATGCATTCGATTTCTATGTATCTGCAAGCAAACTTCTAAACGATAATCTTGAAACCCGCAAGTCCACGAATTTTTCGCCCACCGGATACAACGGCCCATCCATAGCCAAGTCTGGGGCTTTTTCGCCAACAATCCAATATACAGAAGCGGAAATGGCAATCCTCATCAAGCAGAATTCGGATGCCCTATGCGAGTTACGCAAAGGATTTGAATACAAGTGTTTGGTACCTCAGAAAATAGTCACTAATGAGTCATCATTCACTACCTTTGCATCCATAAGGGCATTGGGAAGACTATTGGTGTTGGAATCAAAGGTTTATGCCGCACACGGCGATATGGTTGGCGCTACCAATAGCCTCATGGATTCAATACGCATGAGCAAAGACATTCAGCATGGAGGGAATCTGATTCAGGCACTATCAGGTATGGCTAGCGAAAGATTCAGCAGAAAAGAATTAGTTGGTATGCTCGACAGATTGAGTGCCAATGATGCAAAATCTCTGGCGCAAAGCATGGAGCAGCTCGCAAACCTCAACTGGCCGTATTATGAGGTAATGATAGAAGAGAAAAGGTTCGGTCTAACATACCTGCAAAACGAGCTCAAGAAGCCTGACTGGAAAACTAGATTACTTGAGGAATCTGCGGATTCAGAAGACACTGAGAGCACCAAAGTTGAGAAGAAGAACCTCTTTAAGTACTTGTCGCTGACAAAACAGGGAGCAGTAACGCGCTATACTAAATATATGGACAGGCAAATAGCGCGCTGCAAACTGCCGTATCCTGTTTTTGCCAAGCAACCGCCGATACCAACGGATATTTTGTCGGAAGACCTGGCGCCTACTTACGAAGGAATACAGATCAGGTTCACTAACAACGAAACACAAACTGCACTATTGACCACCATGCTGGCATTGCATGCTTACAAGCTTGAGCGGGGTCGTTGCCCTGGCAAACTTTCTGAACTTGTGCCAGCTTATCTTGCATCCATACCCAGTGATCCTTTTTCCAGGAATGGCCCACTACTCTACAAGCTTGATGGAAACAATTATGTACTGTACAGCATTGGTCCGGATGCTCAAGACGATGGAGGCAAGGCCATTCTAAATCCTGTCGGGGATTCTGGCCCAGAGAACCGATTTGTTCTGCCCATCAGCAAAGGTGACATAGTTGCAGGAATCAATCTAGACTGATACGAAAGAACAGTTTTGTACCAACCAAAAACGCCCCGGTAGAATATCTACCAGGGCGTTTCAATTTCATCAGTAATTTAGTTTGACTCAGCCGTTCTTCTGCTCGAAGTCCTTCATGAAGGCGATCAGAGCGTCGACTGCGGCTTTCGGGACGGCGTTGTAGATGCTTGCGCGGATGCCGCCGACCGACCGGTGTCCCTTCAGACCGACGAATCCGGCCTTCTTGGCGTCGCTTATGAACTTGGCTTCCAGTTCCTCGCTTGGCAGGCGCCAGACAACGTTCATGATCGAGCGGCTGTCTTTATCCATAACGGTCGTCCAGTAATCGCTGGAATCGAGGGCGGCATACAGTGCGCCAGCCTTCTCTTCGTTCATCGCCTGAATCGCCGGAATTCCGCCGAGTGAGATCACCCAGTCGGAGACCAGCTTGATCATGTAGATGCCCCAGGTGTTCGGCGTGTTGTACAGACTCCCCTCGGCTGCATGGGTCTTGTAGCGCAGGATGACGTTCACGCTCTCCGGGCATCGCTCGATCAGATCATTGCGAAGGATTACAAGCGCCAGACCGGATGGGCCTATGTTCTTCTGCGCTCCGGCGTAGATCATGCCGAAATCGCTGACGTTTATCGCTCTGGACATTATCTCGCTCGACATGTCGGCGATGAGCGGGGCTTCGGTCTTCGGGAACTCGGGGAACCGTATGCCGCCGATCGTCTCGTTGGAGCAGATGTGCACGTACTCGGCGCCGGGTGTGAGATTGAGCTCGCTCGGCTTCGGAGCGCGAACGAAGTTTTCCGACTTACCATCCCATGCAACGTTCACGTTACCGGTAATCTTGGCTTCCTTAATGGCCTTGGATGCCCAGCTTCCGGTGTTCACGTAATCGGCAGTCTTGCCTTCCCTTAGAAGGTTCATCGGGATCATGGCGAACTGAAGACTTGCCCCACCCTGCATGAACAGCACCGAATAATCATCCGGTACACCCATCAGGCTGCGAACGTTGGTCTCTGCTGCATCGATGATAGCCTGAAAATCCTTCGATCGGTGGCTTAGCTCCATTAAGGACATGCCTGCGCCGGCCATCTCGATCATCTCCGACTGTGCCTTCTCAAGTACAGAGACGGGCAGTGCAGCCGGGCCAGCGTTAAAATTGTATATTCTTGCCATATTTTGTTCCTTTACTGTTATATGAATGTAGTTGCCGCGCACCAGAATGCGGTATCTGCGACAGTATGCTTATTCCATCAGCGATACTTTGTGAAAAATAGTACTATGGTAAGTTTATCATAGATTCGGGACTGTGTCCAGAGGTCATTCAGGGGGTTTGCGTTATGTTTATCGCTATATATGTCACTGAACGATTTCCGCCTGAGCAGTATTCGTTAGATTTCGATCACCATGCCGTCATATGCGACGGCAATGTTCTCTGGATTCGCGATTGCTTCGAACTCGTCATGAAGCAGGCCTATATTGTGGGAAAAGTGAGTTATCACCACGGGGGTGTCAGCCGAAATAGCGCCTTGTGCTTTTAACGTATCGCGAAGTTGAAGCACTGACGGAAATGTCATGTGCCCCGCTGCCGGCAAATCCAAAGTTCCATATGTACACTCGATTATCAACAGATCGAACTTTAACGCCGACAAAAAGTCGATTGTGGGTTGTGCGTAGGTACCGGTATCGGAAGCGTACAGCACCGTTGCGGAATCGGACTGCACGACGTAGTTCAGGCACTCTTCGCTCGACATATGGGATGCAACAACGGGCGTGAATGTCAGATCGCCTGCTTCAACCGGGATAAATGATTTCAGCGCAGTTAGTTCTATCGGAAGTGTTGATTCAGGATAACGCAACTTTATGGCGCTGACTACTGCGTCATTTCCGTATACTTTGATCGGAGCGTTCTTCAGGTTATGGGCGTAAGGCTCAGCGAAGAATTCCATCTCGTCAAGGGCAAAATGGTCGGAATGCGAGTGAGTGATGAACAAATGCGCAAGTGCCGATAAATCCAGCCCGTCCCGAACCATCTGATAGTACGTATCCGGTGAAATATCGATTTTGTATATGTCGTCAATCTGAATAGAGGCACGGCTCCTGATGTTTTTGCCGCCCGCAGTACGAGCCCTGGTGCATGTCTCGCATCCACAAAAAACGGCGGGCCATGCCTCTGCGGCTGCTGTACCGAGTATTTGTATGCGCATCCATTTGCCTCCACGGAAGAACTGATATAAGTATATCAGACTGCCATTTATCTGCATAGGCAACACGGGGATGTGCATTACTTCCAACAGGCAGCAAGTTTTATCAGCAATCACCAATTAGCCTACAGTGTATACCATAAATTGGAGAGTATGAGTTTGACAATTAGACGCAGGTTCGTGTATCATTCCCTTGTAATTTATTTCACGATTACCTGTTGTGGGCTAACTGTGGAATTCCATACGACAACTTTCCGAGGGGTGACATACTATGCCAAGAATCCTGGTCAGCGACCCTATTGCTAAAGAGGGAATTGAGCTTCTCCAGAAACACTTCGATGTCGACATAAAGACCGGCATGCAGAAGGAAGAACTGATCTCCGTAATCGGCGAATACGATGCACTGGCTGTACGCAGCGAGACCAAAGTGACCGCCGATGTTCTGGATGCAGCAAAGAATTTAAAGATCATCGGCCGTGCAGGCGTGGGTGTCGACAACATCGACGTGCCCAACGCCACGCAGAAGGGTATCCTGGTGGTGAACTCACCAGCCGGAAATACCATCGCAGCGGCAGAACTTACGATGGCTCTTATTCTTTCTCTCTCCAGGAATATTCCACAGGGGCATAACTCCTTGCGAGCTGGCGAGTGGAAACGAAGCAAGCTTGTCGGCAACGAACTATACGGCAAAACACTCGGCGTCTTCGGCCTGGGCAAAATCGGGGCGACGGTCGCAAAACGAGCAAAAGCCTTCGAGATGGAAATCATCGGTCACGATCCGTTCGTTTCGGAAGAATACGCCAAACGAATGGGAATAGAGCTCGTGAGCTTTGATGATTTGCTCAAACGGAGCGATTACCTGACACTTCACATACCTGCAACAAAAGATACCAAGGGCTGCATCGGCCCGGATCAGATTGCCATGCTCAAGCCAGGCATGCGCTTTATAAATGTGGCTCGCGGCGGTATAGTCGATGAGGCTGCACTTGCAAAGGCTGTCGAAGAGGGCAAAATCGCAGGAATAGCATTCGACGTTTTTGAGAAGGAACCACCGGCTGCGGACAATCCCCTGCTGAAGTTGGAAAAATCTATTACCACACCGCACCTTGGCGCTTCAACACAGGAAGCACAGATCAATGTGGCAATAGACATCGCAGAGCAGATTATCGATGTCCTAAACGGTAAGCCTGCCCGCAGTGCGGTGAACATGCCTGCCCTGAGCGCGGAAGTGCTCGCGGCGGTCGCACCATACATGACGCTCGGCGAGCGCATCGGAAGCATGGCGGCTCAGCTCGCAGACGGCGCCGTAAAATCGATCGAAATAGCCTACTGCGGCGATTTGAGTACCCTCGAGACAGGCCCTGTGGGTCGTGCGGTACTTCGCGGCCTTCTCCAGCCGATCATGATGGAGGCTGTAAACCTTGTAAATGCGCCCGTGATCGCTGAAAGTAGAAGCATCCGCATAACAGAGAGCAAGAGTGCGGCTCCTGAGGATTACACCAGCCTGTTGTCTGTAAAGATCAAGACGGACAAAGGTGATAAGATAATCGAGGGCACATTGTTCGGCAAGAAAGATGTGCGAATCGTGCGGATAGATGGCTATCAGGTGGATATTGTTCCAGAGGGCGCCATGCTGGTTGCCACGCACACAGACAGGCCCGGCATCATCGGCAAGGTAGGCACTCTGTTCGGCAGCAACGGCATCAACATCGCCGGTATGCACGTCGGGCGAGAGGCCGCCGGCAGACAAGCCCTAATGGTGCTGAACATCGATGACGCTGTCTCCGAATCCGTGATGAAAGAGGTCACAAAGATCGACGGCATACTAGCGACGCGACTGGTGCAATTCAGCTAAGTTATTTAAGTCGCGCATAAAATAATAGTACAGGTCGGCCCATCAGTCATGCTTTCATAAGCGCGACTGATGGGCCGGTTGTTTTATAGGACCTATTTACGGCATGTTCTTATCTGCCTGCAATTCGCTGAACAAATTCTGGATCAGAAGGTGTTTCAAGGTGTATTTGGAAAAGGCTATACAAAAAAGTGCTCGAGATTCATATCGACGTGACGCATGGGGTGGAATGTTGGGGGGCATATTCACCGGCATCATTTTTCCGTTCGTTGGTTTCATCGCGAGGGATAAACTCCATGCTTCCATAGCATTAATCAGCATGATGACCGCTGCACCATTCATAGGAAGCATGCTGGCATTAATCTATGCCAAGACTGCAGAGGGCAAAAGCAAGGCTCAATATGTAGCATGGCCACTTTTGATAGGCAGAGGTTTATTTCTTTTCACCATATTCGCATATACGCCGCTGACATTTGCCATGATCGTGTTCGGCTGCCAACTGATATCCGGCATTATAGGTCCGGCTTATGCCGGTGTAATGAAAGAGATCTATCCGGACGATCAGCGCGGCATTATCATGGCCTACATACGAATCGGTGCGACATTCATGCTTTTCGTTGCCACCATGTTAAGCGGATGGCTACTGAAACATATGGATTTTCGCTATCTATTTCTTGTAGCTGGTGTGTTTGGGCTTTTGTCGGGCATAGTATTCAAAACTATCAAGACTGTGCCTGCGGATCCGGAGGACCCAAACGTGCACCAGGGTTCCATGCTACACTTTCTGGGCAATACCCTCTCGATATTGAAGGAAGACAGACTATTCTGCTGGTTTTCGCTGGCTATCTTCGTGGGTGGGTTCGGGAACTTGATGGTGGCACCAATCTACCCAATATTCCAGGTAGATAATCTACATATCACAGCCACTCAGATCGCAGTACTATCGAATGTGGCAACTATTTTCTGGATGATGCTGTATCCATACTGGGGAAAGTATGTGGACCTTCGATCGCCATTGCGGGCGACCATGGTAAACCAGATTCTATCGGCGCTGATACCGCTGAATTACTTCCTAATAAGCTTTTTCATGAGCCATAAAGATCCAAGTATCGCATGGTGGCTGATACCATCGTCGATCATAGCAGGAATCGTCACAGGGGGCACAGAACTCGCATATTTCAACAGCATAATGCACTTTGCACCAGACGGCATGGAGTCGCGTTACCAGGCGCTGCACTCGTTCCTGTTGGGTGTGCGCGGAACGATAGCGCCCTTCGTCGGAGCAGGATTGATATCGCTGCTCAAAGTCTTCGGCGCAGACGTTCGGTATGTGTTCTTGCTTGGCGCAGTCCTTCTACTCGCCGGGGCTCTGCTGCAGGCGATCGGGACAAGACGAAGCAATTGAGTCCATGCGGAACTGGTCGATCGAGCAAGCCAGTTCCGCATTCAGATTCCATGCCCGGGGAAAGTTCAGCGTTCCTTATCTTTTAGCTCGGCTTCCATGAGTTTTCGTTTTTTATCGGCAGCCTGCCGTCCTGCAGATATTGCGACCTGAGCTCGTTCCCTCGTGTTTTCCACCATCGAGCCGCCTTTTCGAGCGGCCTCTTTCACACTCGACTGAGCTTTGCTGGCCATATTCGAGGCACTATCTTTTACACCGCCCCAGGCTTGTCCAGCTTTCCTGCCAACATCCCTTGCACCCTCGCCGATATCGTGCCTCATCTGCTCTCCGGATTTTGGGGTCGTCAGTAACGCGGTAACAGCTCCTGCGGCAACACCAATCGCTACTCCGATCCAAAGTTTTCCTTTTTCTGCCATGCTAATACCCTCCTCTTCGTACTTCGAACCTTATGACGTGCGCCGCCAAGTCTGTATAGCCTTTGAAATCCCGGCAACCACGCTTGACAAAGTTATCAGCGGCGTTGTAATTGTGCCCTGCGCAAGATCGGTGGTGGCAACGACCCTGTCCGAGACTTTGCGCACCGTATCTTCACCAACGTTCATGATTTCTTCTGCCTTGCCTTCAATCCTGTCTACCAGAGCATCGACATTCTTGACGGTGCGCTGAACCTGATCCACAGCCGGCATCACGGATTGGCGAACCAATTTTCCCATTGAGAGCGCCATATATGCTATCGACAGCAGCAACAGCAAGTTGCAAAACGCGATTATTCCAACAAATACTATCAGGAGTGTCATGAGTTATACCCCTTCCTGACGGGCGATAATTACGTCCATACAGAGCCACGCGCAACACGCCACTTCGTCACATGAAACAATTACCCGTGAAATGCATTCACTAATCGCAATCTCTTGACTATATGCTGCGTTTTTGGTATACTTATTGCGCTCAATACGAGACGTTATCTTTGTGTATTGAGGGCCCATAGCTCAGCGGTAGAGCGGTCGGCTCATAACCGATTGGTCCTTGGTTCGAATCCGAGTGGGCCCACCAACATATACCTGTAGGCAATGTCCTCCCGCTAAACCTCTTCACTATGCTCTTTTCTATGTGAGTATTTTTTCACTGTAGCCTTGCTTGGATTGCTATTTTCCGCTTTGGTTCACTTGGATCGTTCTCCACCATTTTGCAAAGGAGAACGCATATAAGGATAGCTACACTAGGCTTGTATATGGCGATATCCTCCATAAGTCATTTGAATCCTGACTGGTGGTATTACCGACAGAAAGCCTAAACCGCCGTATGAATCTCAATCAGCCCAGTTTAAACCGCTGACAAGTTCATAAAAAGAACCCAGTCTAGCCCATCCCAGCAGCCCAGATTCGGTCTTAATGAGGTACCATTCATCAAAGATGTCATTTGACCTGGCGGACGGATAGGTAAGCAGAATGACTAGCTTGCTATCAGGCCTCAATTGGGCCAAGACTGTTGATGATTTCTTTTCCATATATATCGGAAAGCTCTTAATTACTTTGGCATTCTCCCCAACATAATAGAATTCTTGTGGAACTAGATTAAGGGTTCTTGTTTTGCTATTCAGCACATATTTATCAACCGCAACCCAAAAACCTACGAAGTTACGGTTAATTACTATGCCATTGCCTTGAAACGTAAGTGATCCTCCAATTTGTGCAACTTTGTGAATATGCTTTCCATCATACCAGAACAGCGCATATGCAAAGTCATCACTCGGCCCTGAGGTATACACTGCTATCTCCTTGAACTGATCCTTCTTATCAATATCCACGACTCTCATATCCTCGACCATATCGTGAAGTTTACCAGTTACAGCAGAATCGCCAATTTTGAGAGTGAAATTGCCATCATTTTTCCGAGATTGGGATAATGAAATGCTTTCAACTTTTCCATCGCCATTCAAATCTGCTTTGGTAGAAAAAGTGGGCTTGGCGAAGAGCGATGACGGATAGAGAACAGTAATCAAACAAGCGACGACAGAAGTAATCTTCAACTGTAGTTTCATAACCTATCTCCAAAAAGAGCCTACTTATATATCATATACCTATTGCATGATTATAATAAACCCATTTGCTGTTGTATCAAGCAGCAACAAAACACTCTGTAATGATGCTTAGTTAATCATGACTTCACTATAAACCCGAAATCCTCATTTATTGCATCACCCCATGAGACATCTATGCTGTCAACATGCGACCGAACGGGACCATGCCTGAGTGCGCCCAGAAATTTCGCAAGCAATCCTTCGTTCCCCTCTGCCACGACCTCCACTGCTCCATCGTGTGTATTTCTCACATAGCCACGGATTCCCATCTGGTTCGCCAGTTGCCGGGCAAAATACCGGTATCCGACACCTTGCACCCGTCCGTTTATCCTGGCAACAAAACGTCTTTCATCCACAGCCGCCTCCGATAATGTATATTTATGCGCACAGTCCCGAAGCTCTATTTGGCGTTTTAGCACGAAATTCCTGCTTCTTTTGCGCGAGCCGATCGCAGCCAAACCCACCTATCGCTTATATATTCAGCACCAATTTATTGACATTTAACGACTCAGAGGGTATAATCGTGATGTGAAATGTGCACGATACGCACATGCGAACCTTGCACAATGTAACCACACCAATGGGGGCGATTGGAGTCGACAGAGAAGGTAGTTGCATAGGTTGCGGGCCGAGGCGCCGCTGGCCTCGTTAAAAGCGGCAAAGCCATAAACGGCACAAATAACTACGCACTAGCTGCTTAATTGACAGCTCGTCCGACCGGTCTATTTCGGCGAGATCGGACCCGGGCGTCAAATTAGCCGGATTACCCGAGGAACAACGCTCGTAGATTCTGAGGGGAAATAAAAACGAGCTGGCGCGGCGGCATCCTGCCTGTGGGAGACCAAAGCGCGAGAAACAAATCGCAGGATATGCCTGTAGACGCTTATGTTGACTCTTCTTTGGACCCGAGTTCGAGTCTCGGCGCCTCCACCATTTTAACCGAAACAAGGTTTCTCTCTAACGAAAACCTCGCTGGACATACCGGCGGGGTTTTTGTCGTTTTAGGCGTGAAATTCGTGCTCAACGGCGATGTTTTCACTGCTTCTATCACTTCCACCCTTTGGACTCGCTTGCCGTCCAAACATACACATCAAGAGCCGTTTTTCTCTCTTACAGGCGTTTTTCTCTTTCTCCTTTGGACTTTTGCATTTAAGTCCAAAGGGCATTTTACGCTCAGCTTTGTGAGAGTTCGCGACTATTTCGCATTTTGGCGATTGGAGTAGCACACATTACGTAGCAGGTATTCTTGCACAAACTGCTTAATCATATAGGTGTTCTATGTGCAATCGATAGGTGCAGGGTCGCCTGGCGAAATAGTGTCTAGAAGGGAAGACAAGCAAGAGCTTGCCTATAAAACATGAAAAGAGAATTGATGGCCCAAATACTGATGAACCTATTCTGGATAGTCGTTGGTATCGTAATAACAAGAGTCCTTGATAAGCCTATTGAGCGATTACAGCGACGGTTGATATATCGGTGTCGAAGCATCCTCGCCCGTCTTCGTTCAGGGGAGAATAGTACAGTTACTCAGGATGAGTTTCGACTAGGCAAATGGCGAGTTCCATGGGTCGTCGTTGATGGTTCTAGTTCTGATCCTTACGCTCCGAGCAATCTCATATGCCAACTCGATCCACGACCGCTGTCATTGCCCGCAGATAGGCAGTCAAAGAAGGAACAGATAGAGATAGCCCAAGCTCGAATAGCGGAAGTGGATGGTCGTCGCGAGTTCCACAATGGTCCGACCGTCGCATTAGCGGGCATTGGTCGAGGGCAAATCGGTGTCGCTGAAGATTCGCTACTCATACTGCGACTGCGCCATCTGATTACTACACATATATGGCAACAGCATTGAGCCTTGATGATAGAATTGAGATAGACGGCAGGGTTACGTCTGTACGTGAACTCTATCTCCGCAATCTTCAATTCGAATCACCCATTCCAGAGTTCGCTAGCGCTTTGTCGGTCAATCTATCCCTGATCACAAGCGATGGATTTATAGTTGTCAGCAAGCGAGCCATCGATGGCATAGGAGGTTACAGCGGACACATCGCTCATGCACTTAATGAGTGCATGAATCTAGTATCAGATAGGAGCTCGAACGGCACGCTATCACTTCTTGCAACCGCGCAAAGAGGTATCAATAACGAGCTGAATATTGAGGTAGCAGAGGACGAGATCACGTTCTTCACTGTTGGTGTCGATCCACAGCACTACTTCTGGGGAGTGACCGGCCTTATTAGGTCGAAAGAGTTCACTAGAGCAGATATTCAAACTAGGCGTTCCATTGGGAGCAAAGAGCACTGGGAATCGACGCAACTTTACTTCTTACCACACAATCCAAGCGCAGTGGCACAATTCATGCGAGACATCTCGCAGACAGAAAAATGGCAGCCTATTGGAATTGTGTGTCTAATCCAGACCATGATCGCTGAGTTCGGTATTAAGGCGACAGAGAGAGCACTGTGCAGGTACGCGCCACCAAGAAGAAGGATCATATCTACTATATCAGGAACGAACGACTGATGGAAACTCGCGAGTGTCGGATATGCGGAAGAGGTGAGCTCTCTACGGTGATGTCGTACGGGCGATTACCGCTGGCGAATTCGCTTCTTACCCAGGGTCAGCTGAGCCGGCACGAAACGCTCTACCCGTTGACCCTAGCTTTTTGCGGTGGCTGCAGCCTCCTACAGATTACCGAGATGATCTCACCTGAAAAGATATTCCGCCACTATCCATTTGTATCTTCCTGTTCTAGATCAACCCTATCTCGAGCAGAAGTGTTGGCGAAGCACTTGGTCTCGTCTCGTGCGCTGTCCGAAAAGAGCTTAGTTGTGGAGATTGGCTGCAATGACGGCTATCTTCTTCGGCACTATATGAATGCAGGCGTTCCCGTTCTAGGGATCGATCCCGCCATCAATCTGGCCAAGAGAGCCAAGCAATCGTGCGGACTGACCACACTGTGTAAGTACTTTGATGTGCAACTCGCCCACGAGTTAGCTGTTTCGGGCATTGAGGCTGATGTAATCCACGCACACAATGTGCTGGCCCATGTGCAGGATCTAAATGGAGTTGTCGCAGGAATGCAGGTGCTGCTTAGAGACGGTGGCGTGATCGTAGTAGAGGTCCCCTATGTTCGCGATATTATCTCAAAATGCTTGTTTGACACAGTCTACCACGAGCATCTTTGCTACTTCTCTCTCACTACTTTGGTCCGGCTTTTCAGCAATCATGGACTGGTTGTGAAGGACTGCGAGTATACATCTAACCAAGGCAGATCCTTACGTATATACGCAGCCAAATCAGATGAGGCAATTCAGGATGATGCGGTTTGTCGTATTCTTGCTGAAGAGGAAGAGTGTGGGATGAACGGGATTGGCTTCTACTCTAGGTTTGCTTCACGTGTAGCCGAAACTAGAGAACAGCTATATGACTTGCTCATGGAATTGAAGGCATCAGGAAAGAGCATTGCCGCATATGGTGCTTCAGCGAAGGGCTGCGTACTGCTCAATTTTTGCGGACTGAATACCAAGACCATAAATTTCGTTGTCGACAACATTCCCCTCAAGATCGGACGATATATGCCTGGTGTCCATATACCAGTATATCATCCGACAAGCCTTGTAGAACTGATGCCAGACTATGTACTAGTTCTAGCTTGGAACGTCGCTGATGAGATAGTCTCACAGGAAACTGCATATCATTCGCAGGGCGGACGCTTCATCATCCCCCTTCCACAGCTACATGTTATCTAGTCATTCAGCTAGCGGCTTTTCCACATCCGATTCCGGATCGAACAATCCTGAATCGAGTAGCTTCAGGATCAGCCAGATCGACGAGAATGCTATCGCATTCTTGAGAGTATATGCTACTCATTGCGGACTATGGGAATTGTATTTCTTCCCTTTGCACCTCCCAAATGACCGTGCTTTTCTTAGTTAGCATTGTGAGCGACAACCCGCTCGGCTCCTCGCCCATAAGAATCATCTCCACGATATCCGGTGCGAGTAGAGTGAGTCGCATCAGTCTGGCAGCGAATGATACGTCCAGCCCTATTTCACGGGCAAGATCGGAAATCGACTCGAACTTGCCTTCGTCGAGCAACTTCTGCCACCTGTGCGATCGGGCGAGTGCTATGACCAGCGCTTCCTGCTGAGACTGGTACATTGGCTTATCCGAGGCAAACGCCTGCGGCATGATCACCTCTTTCCTCCCACCCCGTTTCTTCAAGCGGAGCGGCACGTTGATCACTATCCCCTGGTTGTTGTTTTGTACTTCGGTTCCCGATATCATTGTGTAATGTTCCTTTCCCGTCGGTCTGTCTTGTCCCTTACCTCGCTCACCAGCGAATGAAGACCATTGCCCCGAATTTTGATATACATGCCATCTGGATTGACGATCACCTGATCGATCAGTAGATGAATAATTCTCGTCTGCTCCAGAGGGAATAGCTCGTCCCAGATAGGATCGAGCCTGCGCAGAGATTCGGCTACATCGCGTTCAGTGACCAGTTTCGCCTGCATCCCCTGTATCTCATCGTCTACGTCACGGAGTCTGTGCTGGGCACTGATGTGTTCCTCATTGGTCCGGCGGATCTCATCCATCGTGTCACTATCCGATGCGCCGGAGTCCAGCAGCCGGGATGCAGTCTGCTTCAGCCGATTGAGACGTCCTTCCAGTTCCATACGCTCCAGCCGCAGCCGATCAAGTTCCTCTGACTCAAGATCACGGGTTGACCTGTAGGTCTGAGCTATCATCTCAGGCGATTTAAATATCGCGCGAATCTGCTGAATGACGGCCGACTCTATGTCTCCGGCAGGGACGGACCGCACCGGGCAGTTGCCGTAACCGGTCTTTGCCGCATTCCCGCAAGTATAGTACCTGTAGATCTTACGGGGACCGCCGGTCGATACCGGACTCATCGCACTGTCGCATGCTCCGCACCGGATGATACCTTTAAGGAGCGAAGTTGACTTGGCTCGTGTAGGCTGCGAATGGTACTGTTTGTTGCCCTCGATTACGGAGTGCGCACGATCCCAAAGGTCGCGGCTTACTATCGCTTCATGCTCTCCCGGGTAAGTTTTATCCTTATGTGTGACATCACCTAGATACGTGCGATTGCATAGCACTCGGTAGATATGCGATTTATTCCAAGATTTGCCTTCCCGAAATACTCCATGCTTCGTCATCCACGATTTGGTTGTAAGGCCCTTCTTATTCAGTTCCTGGGCAATAGCAAGAGGTGATCCTACCTCGGTGAAACGTTTGAATATATGGCGTACGAGCTTTGCCTCTTCGGGATTGATGACAAGCGCTGTTCTCTCCGAATCGACATCGTACCCGAGTGGCGGCGTGCCTCCGGTGAACTTGCCCTTCTTCTTTGCTGCTGCGACCTTGTCGCGGATTCGCTCACCGATGATTTCCCGTTCAAACTGGGCAAATGAAAGTAAAATATTGAGGGTCAACCTGCCCATCGAGGACGTAGTATTGAAGGATTGAGTAACCGAAATGAAGGACACTCCATTATTATCGAAGGTCTCCATGATTTTCGAGAAGTCGAGGAGCGATCTGGAAAGCCGATCCACCTTATAGACCACGATGCAGTCTATCCGTCGATTCTCCACATCCTGAAGCAGTCTCTCCAGTGCCGGCCGCTCCATGTTCCCACCGGAGAATCCACCATCATCATACCTTTGTGCGACCACCGTCCATCCCTCATGTTTCTGGCTCATGATGTAGGCTTCCCCGGCCTCGCGCTGGGCGTCAAGCGAGTTGAACTCCTGATCCAATCCTTCCTCAGTGCTCTTACGGGTATATATGGCACACCGGATGCGTGGGGTAACGATACTCGACGACCCGCTCATGCCACACCTCTGCTTTTCTTCACGTGCGTTTTCTTCAGTCCGAAGAAGGAGCGGCCATTCCAATGAGTGCCCGTTATCTCAGTCGCTATGGCACTGAGCGATTTGTAGCGCCGGCCTTCATACTCAAAGCCACCATATACGACTATGACCTCGTATGCACGTCCGTTCCATTCGCGTACCAACCGGGTGCCTACTACGGGTACGCCTACCTTGCGCTTTTTCTCTGCGCGTCTGCTGTCCATATTGCCGCCATTCTCATCAAAGCCACGAGAGTCGAGAACCTCGTCCATAATCTTACGTGCCTTGTCCGACAGACCGCCATATGATATCTCCTGGATGCGATATGCCAGACGCTTCATGAGATACGGCCGGTTCGTTGCGGTCGGCTCCTTGCCGTAGAGCGTGCGCCAGAGAGAACAGAGTTCCCCATGGCTGAGATTGCCCAAATCTGCGATCTGCTTTAATACCGAATTGTCTGTTGATCTTAATGCCATCTATTACTCCTTAAGTCTGCTTCCGAGTAAAGAGTCCAATGAAATCGCTACTTGTGCACTTTCGCTGCGGCCGCGCGCATCTGGGTAAGCGTTCTGCCGCCGGTAAACTGGACGTGCGGGCGATCCTTCATCGTCTTCCACGTCCCACCCCATTCGAGACCACACGCACTCGCAATCCTACCGAACGTATCCCACGGCCCGTTCCAGGTGACCTTGCCGTTTATGATAAATGCGTAGTCTGCACCAAGGCCGAAATTGTGCCAACTGTATCCACCACGAGCATTTGTCACGATATTCCCGGGCTTGGTGCGGCCAATCTGGTAGAGCCGGTTTTGCTCCTCAATCGAGCGGTATCCCCATGTCAGGATTACCTTGATACCTCGACCTGCGAGCTTTTGCTCAAATACGACGAGCTTTTTTGCGAATGAAGGATCGAGTCCAGATCTGGATGCTCTCATCGGTTCTCCTCCTCCGGACGCGGTTTGCTATCTACATGAACGCTCTTTCCTGCGAAAACATCAAGTCCATTCGCAGAGAAAGAATGATTTCTTTGCATCTCTCTCATCTGTCGTTTTCTCCTCCTTAGTATTCCAGCCGCGAGTATCCCCGCCACCTCCGTCATTTGTTCGTTAAATGTCATCCATTCAGGGTTGCATACTTGATTCACTCCTCTATCACCTCGATGCCATGTGCTGTAAGTACTTCGGCAAGCAATCCACAAGCTTCTTCCAGATCCTCGGCAAGAAGTATGTCTACGAGAGTTGAATATCGCCATTCGATCAGCAGTTCATAAGCTTTACAGACGGAATCAATCCCTGAAATAGGCTTATCGATATCTTCAAGGAGAGAGTCTTCGTTAAAGCCATCACCTGATTCGGCAGCCTCGGCGACGTCGATGTCGCCCAGTTCCGCATATAATTCGGAGTTCAATGTGTATTCATATCCTCTCAATCGTTAGGCCAGGAAGTCCTGTCCGTTGTACTACCACTGGTTACTTACCGGAGAGTTTTGCGGAATGTCGGTCTTTTCAGGACTATTTTTGGAATCCTGCAATCTTGAAAGCCCGTTTCAGATTCTTCACTCGATCATAAAGCGTACCTCGAGGTATGCCAGTGTACTTCGATACCGCCGGTATGCTGCCAAACTCGATGATCTGCTCGCAAAAGTCCTTGAGGTCGGCAGGAAGACCGTTTACGATACTCGCGATTTCCGATTTGAGGTCGACCTCTGCGAGTTTGGATATCGACTGTTTGCCGATCTGTGCCAAATACTCGTCTTCATCAATCGAATCGCCCGGTCCGTATATCAAGCCCACGCTATCTGTAAACTCTTCATTTAGCGAAAATGCATGCGCACGGAAATCAAAATACCAGGACTTCCGCGATTCGATCATGCTTGCAATCTTGCTGTTTAGCACCATGTTGACAAAGGTCATGAGCTTCGACCGCTCCGGATTGTGTTTTGGCAGCGATTCCCGAAGGTGCCACGCGAGTTCCGATTCGATGTCGTCCCGGTCGGATTTTGTAAACCCTGCGGTACCTATGAGGTTGTAGCTCTTGTGCTTGATTGAAATGACCATTTCGGCGGTCAGACCGTCGTAGTTTTTCGGTATACCCATTGATTTTCTCCTCTTGCCGAGGAGGTCGTTGTGGGTATCACCGGTGATGCGGAGGTGCTGAGATGACGCATTTGTCTGCGACACCCACAACGACCTCCGCTTTGCGGCCAGTCTGTAATGTGATTTTATTGGTGGCTCTACTTAAAGCCTAGTCAGTATTTGAGTCTTCTACTAACATCTGGAAAGGGATGCCGTGATGTGCCTCCAGCGACTGAATCTCTCCGTTGCCGCACCCATCCAGGAAGTTCAATAAGTCCGCTACCGCAGGGTTTGCGAAATATGCGGCGCTTGGAACGAATGGTTTCGGGCCGTTATCGCCACCGAGCTTTATCTTGCGAACGACCCTGGGGCGCGGATCGAGCACCGGCTCACCATCCTTTATCACAAGGTTCTCGATGATGCCGTAGTAGACGTCGTGCAGCAGTTCGAATAACTGCATGCGTGGTTTAGAGAGCGGTTTCAAGCAAAGCCTCCATGATACTAATTTGAGCTTCTGGTTCGGCGATGATCTCGCTGCAGGCATCGTATCTTGCGGAGAAGCCTGCGGCGATAACATAGCGAATTGCAAAGCCGTATACTCTTTAATGGTGAAATTTCGCTGGGAGGAGGTTTTCACTGAGGTCAGGAGGATAGAAAATGAGCTAATTCACGCACAGAAATGCCAATTTCAAGGCAGAAAAAATATTTCTGGGATAACAAAAAAGCCCAGCGAAATTTCGCTGGGCAGAACGTCAAAGGTTCGCAACAGTGGAGATTAGCAGCTTACTTTGAACTTAGCATTCCATATTTTACCTTCGTCATCGTAGAAGAACGGGTCATCTTCAATACCGAATATCCGTCTCAGATGCTTGGAGAGCTGTGTCTTCCAGTCCTTGTTCTTATCTTTATTGCCTATTGAGTAGTCGATAACTCCATGGTTTGTCGCTATATCGTAGAAGAAATCCCATACCACAATTGGAGTCTTCTTTCTACTGCTGCCCATACCGAGTTCATGGCAGGTAAACTGGCGAGTTCGTCCCGGTGCAATTATCTCAACTTGATCTGTATACATGAAATGCACAGAGATATCGGCCCATGCTGTTCCGGGCGGTGTCGGAAATACTGATGATTTGGTATCCTTTGATGGCGCATGGTGGGACAGGAAGGTCTCTAATGATCTGGAGTACAGTTCATTCGGCACGAACTTGCCGTTAGCGACCGGAACTGCATCAGCGAGATTCAGCAACAGTGACCCTGTTCTCTCAGCCACCGCGATACAATTTGGCCTGAGCGGCCTACCGCAGGTATGCAGGATTATGGGAGGTTCCTTACATGTGCAGATAAGCATCAGCAGAGTGTGTTCCAGGTTGGCATATAAGCCGCCGATGACGAGAAACACTGGGAACTTCAGACCGGAGACTGTTTTGATATCCGACAGGTGGTAGACCCCCTGCATGTCGTCCACCTGTCTCGATATCGAGTCCAACTTTAGAGCTTCGGCAAGTTTCCGACATAGCAGTTGCTCGTTGAAATCATAGATCACAAGATCCGTCTTCGTTATGGAGAACGCATCGCACTCATAGTACTCGCACTGGCAAACTGCGATAATCTCGCCATTTGAGAGCTCGACCGCTTCGTGCTGGCACATACATTGCCTTGGGTTCTGGCACGGAACGAAGTCCGCGTACTTCTCCAAGGGACGAAGGAATTGCCGAACCATACCATAATCATCACCTGTCGACAATCGCCATTCCGAATCTACGGCAGCAAGCACCGGCAGATCAGCGAGCGCCGACCATAAGTTCTTCGATGTCATCGGTTTCTTCCTCATCAATGATAAACATGCGGGCACGCAGCCACTGTTCAATAGGGTCGCCGTCTCCGTCTCTATGATACTGCGCCACATTTGATGGCTTGATGACAACCGTTCTCGGACGTTTCGAATCAACGAATCTGACACGAAAACTCGCCTTCAGAATCGGAGCTTCTTCGGGCATATCCTCCCCTCTGCACATAAGGTCCGCGAAAACATCGTCCGCCCTGATCGTGCGAACGGCGCTGTATGGCCCACCCATATCGAACTGGATTTCTGCAAGCTTTATCTCGACTAACCCCGGGATATCGTTGCAGACTAGCGACCGCACTCCATCCGTTCTGAGTGGTTCGAGGCTATACCGACCGCAGTCCGGAAAATGCTCGATGTTGTCGAATACGTGTTTGCCGATAACCTGACGGTAGAGGCCGCGTATGCCCTTGGACGTATTGTTGATGCGCAGCTCGCCGGTACCAGGCTTGTAGACCACTACATCATGTTTCTCAGGCTGAAAGAATAAACTGGACGATTCGCCGTTTTGAATACGTGGCACTCTCGTGTAAGGCTCACCATGCCTGATAAGAAAGCAGTAATCTTCACCTCTCGGGAACATGAACACTCGCGTGTTGCGGCCCCTCTTGTGCTCCTCGAACCAGTCGTCGAACTCACTCTCCATCGCCCGGAGCGTCTCCTCGGAGGGTTCACTGAAAGCTTTCAAAGACTGGGCATCGGCATAATAGTTCAGAAATGTTCGCGGCTTGTGGACGAACTGGCGGGCGTAGGCGCGCTCAACGAGGCTGCTGTCCATCATCCACGCCTGCATGGCGATATCGACCGGTGTCGAGTCCTTCTCGTCGATGAATCGCCCGTTTCGCGCCAACTCTCGTAGTATGGCATCCATGCCGGGCTCGGTCGCCATCTCGTTGACATAGTAAAGCGCATCGATCAGACTCGTCGGGGTATCGCTGTTCGGGGCGAGCAGCACTCTGACCAGGGTATTGTAGTCAAGGCATTCGATCTGTTCCTCGGAATCTTGGATATCGATTTGGCGCGACTCCAAATAGCTTGAATGCGGCTCAAGGAAAGCTATGAGGTATTTCGCTCCTACCGATTTCAGTACGTCCGCGTTTGCGAAACGTTTTAGTGCATAATTGGACATGTGATGTGTTCATTTCCTTTCTTTACATAACGATTTGGTTGCTGGTTGCCAGGCTTCTTACGGCAACCACTTTTCCAGCTATTCGAAGGTCATCATCCGACCTGAGAACAATCGGATCGTAACTTGGGTTTTCAGGTTTGAGCAGAATATCCTTCCCATGGATAATAAGGCGCTTTACCGTAGCCTCATTATCAAGCAGAGCGACCACAATATCGCCGTTCTCGGCAATGGGCTGCTGGCGCACTACTATCAGATCTCCCGGGTCGATACCGGCACCCGTCATGCTGACGCTCTGAACCTCCAACGCAAAATAGCGACCACTCCGGATCACCGAACTCTCAACCAGAATATTTCCGATAACGTTCTCCTCTGCAAGTATCGGAAGCCCCGCCGCAACTTTGCCGACGATGGGAATAGAAACCAGGCTAGCCAAGGTGCCGGCCGGTTCATGAACGACTGATATCCCACGGGCTTTGCCGTCCTCTCGTCTTAGATATCCCTTTTGGATTAGCTGATTGATCTGGTCATGCACCGTTGAACTGCGCAGGCCGAGTATCGACGCGAGATCCGCTACGGTGGGCGGGATTCCTCGGTCGAGTATAAACTTTCGGATCGTCTTTAGCGTTCTCTCCTGATGTTCGGTAATACCGGTGGCCGGTTTGCGCCCCGGTCGGCGTGTCTCGCCGCCAAGACCGTCTTCATCGAATACCAATGTTATCGCCCCTTCATGTCTATTCATTGCAGTTAATAACCTATTTTGAAGAGACTGCTAATTATATCACCGTATAGACAATCGGTCAATCCTATGTTTATGTTCGGTTTGCTGTGCTTTCAGCTGGCTATCGTCAAGGGCTGGAATTGCCGTTTGCAAAATATTTGGTGAATTTCCGACACTTTGCAAATCTCTCCGGTAAGTAACCAGTGGAGGTAACTTCACGGCGCGCCGATGCTATAGACAAAAACACGGGAGATCACGATGACAAATACATATTACAAGTTCAGCTTTTCGGAGAATATCCGGCTGGAACGCATCAGGGAGCTATTCGGTCTGGCAATGATCGCAGTAGAGGCGATTCACGGCACTGCCGCTGTGCGGCTAAATCTATCATGCAAGCTGGACGCGCCAGACCATTCGTTGATGGTCGAGGCTGACTCGGAGACCGGTTACGACCTTGCGAAGGTGCTGCTCCAGTTCTTCACCAAAGGTTTCGGTGACTGCTTTGAGGTTTGCCAGACAGAAGACCGCCGGAAATACAGCGACTATATCTACCACCTCGGTACGATCCTCTGGATGACTAGATGATCACCACCTATTCAATGTGGAACGCTTTTCGGAACTGCCGCAAGCTCTGCGAGTGGCGGTATGTAAAAGAACTGGCCCCGGTTAGCCGGGATCAACGACTCACATTCGGATCGCTCATCCATGAATGTCTGGAGATGTGGCATCGGGATGGGGATATAGCTGCCGTCCAGGGTCACATTGATCGGGCGCTGATAAACCGAACGTCCGATGATGCCATGAAATCCGACTGGCATCTCGCCCGAGCGATGATGGCAGGCTATGCCGGCACATACCATACCGAAAGGTTTCAGGTAGTTGCACTGGAGAAAACCTTCGAAGGCAGCATCATCAATCCATCGACGGGTGCTCCCTCGCGGAGTTTCTCCATCGCCGGAAAAGTAGACGGCATAATCAAAATGCGCAGTACCGGCGAGTATTACCTGCTAGAGCACAAGACCGCTGCACAACTCGACGGCAGCTATCTCGAGAAGCTCTGGACGGATCTGCAGGTGTCCCTTTACTGCCACTACATCGAGCAAACACTCGGTATCAGGATCGCCGGCGTAATCTACAACGTACTCGTGAAATCCAAGCTCGTGCAGGGCAAGGGTGAGACGGAATCAGAGTTTGAGGCACGCAGGGCAGAGCTCTTGGCAAAGTCGAAGACCGGTAAGTCATCGGCCACGAGGCGGATGCCGGAATCTGATGATACCTTCGCCGAGCGTCTGGCTGCCAAGTACAGGGAGCCCGGCATGTTCCACCGGGAGATGCTCTACATCTCTCGCGATCAGTTCGATGCTATGAAGTCGGACCTCTGGGAGTTTACCCAGCAATTTCTGGATTCACGGAGGCGCGGCGCGTTCTACCGGAACACGTCCTACTGCTTCAACTACCATCGGCCATGCGCATACTACCCGCTCTGCAGTTCAAACGGGAGTCCGAACGTTATCGCGAACTTCTACGAGACAAAGCCGCCGCATGAGGAACTGCGGACGGATGATACTAGCGACCAAGACAAGGAGATATTCTAAATGCTACTGCCTACCGCAAAAACACCGCCAAAGCCTGACCTTGCCGACCTGAGCGTACTGGTATACGGCCCAACGAAGATCGGAAAGTGCCTCAAGGGTGATACCTGCATTATCGATCCTGTGACAGGGCGGCCACGGACTATCCGCGAGATCGTAAAAACGCGACAGGGGCCTGTTCATACTCTCGGAGAGGCCGGATGCATATCCTCAGTGGAGCCTTCGGCGTTCGTAGAGAATGAGCCGGAACAGCTATTCAGGCTTACTACTCAGACCGGCAGGGTTATCGAGGCTACTGCAAGTCATCCATTCCTGACCAGAAGTGGATGGAGGCCGCTATCTGAACTAAGGGAGTGCGATAGGGTTGCCGTAATAGCTGAGTACCCACGGCTATTCGGCTGCACACGAACAGACAGTGATCAGCTTACCATACTTGCGTATCTGATTGCCGATGGCTCACTCGGCGGGAACAAATCGCCTATCTTCACGAAGTGCGACCCGGAGGTAAGGCTGGACTTCGAATCATCAGTGGAACGTACCGGAGATGAGTGCATTGAGTACGAGAACACAAATGGCATCACTCATGTCAGGGTGCGTGGCAAACCTGGATTCCAGAACAATGTCATCGCGCTCCTCAGGGAGCAGGGACTGCAAGGACTGCGTGCACCTGATAAGTTCATCCCGGATTTCGTGTTCGGATTGCGAAGGTCGAAGCTTGCGCTCTTCCTGAACAAACTGTTCTCCTGCGATGGCAGCATGGAGGCAACGGGGAGGGTCAGCTACAGTTCTACGTCCATCCGAATGGTGCGCCAGGTCCAGCACCTGCTGCTCCGCTTTGGCATCGTGTCACTGCTGCACAACAGGTTTATCGACGGCGAACTCTACGGGGCAGAGATACTCGTTGCAGGCAAGACCGATGTGCTGAGGTTCATAGATCAGATCGGGTTCACCGGAGAGAAGGGCGTTAAGGCAGAAAGTGTTCGGGCTGCGCTCTACAACGTGCGGGCAGCAGAGACCCAACTCGATAAGGTAGGCCCTATCCTTTTCGACCGCATCAGGAGCATCGAGCCGACAACCATCGAGTCAGTCTACGATCTCACGATCCCTGATACCCACAATTTCATTGCAAACGATTTTGTGGTCCACAACTCAACATGGTGCTCTCATGCCGATGTCGCGCTCTTTCTCTCGACCGAACCGGGGCTGAACTCCCTTGAGGTGTTCCAGACGCCCATACGATCCTGGGAGGAGCTGCTCGCCGCTTGTGGTGAGATCGCCGAGGGGAAACACCCGTTCAAGACGGTCATTATCGATACCATTGATAACGCCTTTCGCATGTGCGCCGACTACGTCTGCCGCAAGTTCAAGATCGAGCATGAGTCGGATCTGGGCTACGGCAAGGGGTACTCGCTCATCGCAAATGAGTTTCAGCGCGTGCTAAACAAGCTTGCGTTTATGCCGTATGGGCTGTTTCTGATCTCCCATTCGCAGAACGTGGAGATCGAGACGCGCACGAGCAAGTACACGAAGACTGTGCCCACGCTTCCCGAGAAGGTAAGAAAGCTCGTGCTGGGACTCGTGGATATGGTGCTCTACTGTGACATCGAAACAGGTGCAGGCTCGGATGGCAAGGTATCGGCACGCCGCGTCATGCGCACGAAGCCATCGATCTACTACGAAGCCGGTGACAGAACCGTGAGGCTCCCGGACACGATTGACCTCGACTATGACAGATTCATCGAAGCATTCAAAACAGGCTTGAATAACAAAATCACAAAGGAGACAGCAAGCAAATGAATTACGACAACACCGGAATCGGCGACATAGACCTCGCCCAGTTTGACGACGATTATTCCAGCGCTCCCGTTGAGGAACGAGAGTTCGACGAGGTACCTGACGCCAAATATCAGGTGAACGTGGAAAAGGTAGAACTTTCCAAAACGCAATCAACCGGCAATCCGATGCTCAAGTGGACACTGAAAATCTTCGGCCCGAAGTGTGCCGGCCGCCTGCTTTGGCGAAACAGCGTTATCACCAAAGCCACGCTTGCATGGCTGAAGACTGACCTCTCCACCTGCGGGCTTGAGATCGATAGCCTCTCGGAGCTGCCGGGCAGACTCGGCGATCTCCTGGATGTGAAACTTGAGGTTACCAAGCGCACCAAGGGTGAGAACCAGAACATCTACTTCAACCGGCGAATCGTCCTAGATGATCTGGAAGTCCGAGACGACGATTCTCTCGCCGCGTTTTGATGGCCGACAAGCCGACCATAGTGGCCGATACGCGTGAGCAGGAGCCTTACGAGTTTCCTCCAAGCCTGGTCAGCCTCACGAAACGCGCTCTTCCGGCCGGGGATTATTCCCTGGCCGGGCTGGAGCATGAGGTGGCGGTCGAGAGGAAGACTATGGATGACTTCATTCATACGGTCATTCGAGATAGAGACAGGTTCCGCAGGGAACTCAAGATACTGCAAACCTATCCCTGCGCCTGTGTTGTAGTCGAGGCTAATCTTGATGATGTGTTCACAGGCGAATATCATTCCGGCGCTCATCCGAACTCAATCCTTGGGGCGACCCTCTCCATCATTGTCGACTACGGCATTCCAGTCTATTTCTGCTCCAACCGGCAAATAGCCCGCCGGTTTGTTATGGAGTTCTTAATGCGTTACCACCGAAAGGGCATAGATTCATGCAATGTACAATCCCAAGTAGCACAACCAGTATCAGAGGAGAGGTCGAGCGAATCTTCTTCTCCTCCGCAAACTTCTCGGCAGGACGGTTCCTGACCAAAGGCGGCGCACGCATCCAGTTTGCCGGTAACATCGTCCCGAAAGAACACGAGCCGCTCGTGCTCCACGGCGAGTTCATGAAGCATCCGAAGTACGGCCAGCAGTTTGAGGCCCGGAGCATGGAGTTCGATCAGAGGCTCGATGCAAATGGACTTGCCAACTACCTTGCGAATAATCCGGAAATCAAGGGCATCGGGCCGGCGAAAGCCCGGACTATTGCCGAACGCTTCGGGAGCGCCTTTGAGGAGACTCTTATCTATGCGCCCGAGAAGATAGCAGAGGTGGCTCGTGTGCCGCTATCTGTTATCGAAGACCTGCGCGACCAGTGGACTCAGACATCTAATACCAATGCCGCGATGACGTCTCTTTCCGCATACGGGCTCACCCATCATCAGGTGACCACCCTCGTAAAGAAACTCGGCAATAACGCAGTCGGCATCATTCAGCGGGATCCGTATGTGATCGTCCGTGAGATCGAAGGCTTCGGTTTCAAGAAGGTCGATAAAATTGCCCGGCAAGTAGGTATAGCAAAGGATGATCCGAACCGTATACGTGCAGGCATCATCTACTGCATCGACAATGCTCTCGATCAGGGCGACTGCTGGGTCGAGTATGAAGATCTGCTCGACCGGGCAAACATGCTCCTTGTCATGGACTGCCTGGACAGTAGGTCACGTATAGAATCGCAGTTGGATGATCTCATCGATAAGAATACGCTTACCTGCTATGCCGCCGATTGCCGTTTCCTCATAGCGAAGCCCGTGGTCCGGCAGATGGAAGAGGAGCTTGCGTCGGTCTTTGCAGAAGCCAGAAAGCCAAATCCACATGTGATCAGAAACACCAATTCTACAAATCCAAAGTTGAACACAATGCAGAGGCAGGCAGTGGAAGCCGCACGCGCGCATAGCATCTCACTCATCTGCGGCGGTGCAGGTTCAGGCAAGACATACACCATCGCCGCGATTACCGATCTCTATGAGGTCAATGACCTGAGTGTCGTACTCTGTGCACCCACTGGCAAAGCGGCCAAACGCATGGAAGAATCGACCGGCAGGTCTGCCCAGACGATTCATAGACTGCTCGGATTCAATGGGAAGACCTACCCTCGGGATGCTGACAACCCCGTGCAAGCTGATGTGTTGATCGTCGACGAAGTCTCGATGGTCGATGTGCCGCTCGCATGGCGGCTTTTTCAGGCAGTCGACCTGTCGCGCACATCGGTAGTGCTCGTCGGAGATCAAAATCAGTTGCCGCCGGTCGGACCGGGGAATATACTTCGGGATCTCATAGACTCGCACACCATCCCGACGACCGTACTTGATGAAGTCGTGCGACAGGCAGGAATCCTGAAGGAGAACAGCATCGCCATACTCAGGGGCGAAGTACCGAAGACGCCGCAGAAAGATCATGCCGATCACGGCGCATGGTACGTGGTCGATCAGCACAGCAAATCGGAGGACGTTCAGAAGTTCGTTTTGGACTTGTTTGAGCATACGCTGCCGGAGAAGCTTGGATTCGATATCCTGCGAGATGTACAGGTACTGACGCCGACCCATAAAGGGCCGCTCGGGACGATGGAGATGAACGCGAAATTGCAGCAGCTAATCCAGTGGAAGCTCTGGGGCAATACGGTCTCGCCCACTCCACCTAACAGACGTCCGAAGCTCTACGAAAACGACAAGGTTATCCAGACTCGCAACAACTACGAACTCGGCATCATGAATGGCGCCATGGGAATAGTTCGTTCCATCGGTACCGATGGATCACTGGCGATCGAGTTTGATGGAGGTCTTGTAGATATTGAGGCCGGTTCCCCTCATAGGAACGATATCCAGCTTGCGTATGCGCTCACGATTCATAAATGCCAGGGTTCGGAGTTCCCCTGTTCGATAGTGGTGGCGCACAAATCGCATTCATTCATGCACCATCGGAATCTACTTTACACAGGTGTCACCCGTGCGTCGAAGACCGCCATCATCGTCGGTGACCGCTGGGGTATCGCGAATTGTGTGAGGCGCATGCAGGTCGATGCACGGAAGACATTTCTATCACTGATGCTGCCGAACCAGGCGTTACAGCCAACCGGAGGCGATCTGTGACGATAGATGAAATCATTGGAAGGTTTCCGGGCGCTAAGCCTGACTCAAACGGGTGGCAGGTTAAGTGCCCGGCACATGAAGACAAGGTAGCCAGCCTGAGCATTCACGAAGAGCCGGGCGGTAAGATACTCGTCCACTGCCATGCGGGCTGTGAGGTAGACAGCATCCTCAGATCCGTCGGACTGCAGATGTCCGATCTGTTCCCGGCCAAATCGGACTCACTGGCGAAGGTTGGTCAACCGGAAAAGAGCAAGAGGCGAAAGTTTGGAGAGAAGAAGATAGTTGCCGAATACGACTACGCCGATGAATCGGGGACACTTCTCTTCCAGGTCTGCCGTACCGATCCTAAGGGATTCATCCAGCGGCGGCGTGTAGTAACCGAGACGAGCGCCAAATGGGTCTGGGATATCAAGGGGGTGACCAAGGTCATCTTCCGGCTGCCGCAGGTCAAGGCTGCTATAAATGAGGGCAGGGCCATCTACATCGTCGAGGGCGAGAAAGATGTATTGAATGTGGAGAAGCTCGGGTTCACTGCTACGTGCAACTCAGGCGGCGCCGGGAAGTGGCTGAAGGGCTACTCGAAGCACCTTGTCGGTGCGGATGTGGTCATACTCCCGGACAACGATGATCCAGGTCTAAAGCACGCAGAAGATGTAGCTCTGAGCCTTATCGATATTGCAAAGCGCATCCGGGTAGTGAAGCTCGAAGGGCTCGCGCCAAAGGGTGATGTCTCCGACTGGATTCTAACCGGTGGCACTGCGGAGGCGCTCCTCGCCATGCAGGAGAAGACCGATGATTACAAGCAGTGGAGCGTTTATGAGGAGTATAAGACGCCTGAAGGTATCTCGAGGATTGGCGTGTGCAACGTGCCTCTCCGGGAGATCGGCCGGGCCGCAATCCGTGCCCTCTCGTTCGCAAATTCTCCGCCGTGCCTATTCCTGAAGGGTGGCAGCATGGTCCGTTACCGCGAGACCGAGCTCTCGGCCCCTCTTATCGAAAAAGCGAACGACGCCATTATCGGGAGCAGGCTCGCAGATGTAGCTGACTTCATTTTTGAGACAAAGGAGATCGAAAAACAAGTGAATCCACCAAAGGATGTTATCCACTATGTGATGTCATCAGCTGAACTGCCGTTCCCGAAACTGCTCGGTGTAACGGAATCACCTATGCTTCGCCCTGACGGGACTATTCTCTCGAGGCCAGGGTACGATGCCGTGAGCGGGTACTACTATCGACCACCAGACGGTTTTGAGATGCCGGATATCTCGGATGATCCGACGGATGAGCAGGTCCGTGATGCGGTAGCCTTGATTCAGGAGACAATATGCGACTTCCCGTTTGTAGATGAGGCTAGCCGGACTAATACCATTGCGCTGATGCTGACACCGCTCATCCGCGGGATAGTGCCGACGGTTCCCATAGCGCTGATCGACGCCACAAACTGGGGAACAGGGAAGTCTCTGCTCTCGGAAGTATGCGCAACCATATCGTGCGGAAACTACGAAATGAGTACAGTGCCAAGTGACAGCGAAGAATGGCGTAAGCGGATAACCGCACTGCTCTCTGATGGCAAGCCATTCATCATTCTCGATAATGTCAAGGGAATGCTCTCATCGGATAGCCTGGCATCGGTTCTGACCAGTGCCAGGTGGTCGGACCGTAAGCTCGGTTCATCGGAGACCGTGGTCTACCAAAACAGGGCGACCTGGGTCGCTACCGGGAATAACCTGCAGATCGATGGTGATATGGGTCGCAGAGGTTACCTGATAGAACTCGATGCCAAGTGCGCACGGCCGTACCAGCGTGACTACGAATTCAAGCACCCGAAGCTTGTGGAATGGCTGAATCTAAACAGAGGCATGCTGATCGGTGCGCTTTTCACCATAGTCCGAGCCTGGTATTCGGCAGGCCAGCCTTCAGCACATACTCCGGCGATGGGCAGCTTCGAGATGTGGGTGGAGATGGTCGGAGGCATCCTCGCTCATGCGGGCCTGCCCGACTTCCATGCGAACCGGGAGAAGCTTTACCGGGGAGCAGATACGGAGTCTACCCAGTGGGAGGGATTCCTGGCCCGGTGGGTTGAGTTATACGGTAATCAGCCTAAGACCGTCTCCCAGATCAAGGATGACCTCACATCACCTGATGGTTTCGAGGGCGTGCTGCCGGAGGTGCTGTCGTATGCAATTCGGAGCGACAAGGTCAACCCGAACAAGATAGGCCGTGCATTCCGAGCAAAGGAAGGAACGTATTTCGGCGACCAGGATCTGCGCCTCTGTCGTGCAGGAGAACATCACAGAGCAATACTCTGGACTGTTGCCAGTGCCGCTCGCGCCAAGTCCGGTGAGTATGACGAGTTTGGTGAGTTAGATTCCGCCGGTCTCGCGCGCGTGAACAATACTGCGCATACACATATAGAGAATAATACTTCTCTTAGTAACCAGAGGGAAGAAACTCGTAATACTCGTCATACTCACCCGGAGTTCCCAGGTGACGGTCTTGATTGGTCGGGAAGAGTAGTGATTTGATGGGCTATATTGACATGTTCAGCAGACGCGGATTGCGCATAACCCTGCGCCATCGGAAGTATCTCTGCATAGACCCGGATGAACTGGTTACGGATGATCTCATACAGACCGCCCGAGAGCATAAGGGTGAGATAGTCAAGGAGATCTTGGCATTGGCAGCACAGCATAATAAGAATGCTGCCGAGATCATGCCGGACTACCGTTTCCTATGGGTTGCTACTACCCTGGAATCCTTTGAAGAATGCGACCCACGTTATGGCTATGAAATCGGCCGCGATCCTGTGTACCGAATGCTGGACGCTCCATACTACGCATGGCTTCGTCATCGCATGGAAGGTGCCAGCAAGGCCCATCAGGATGGTCACCTGTCGGATGATGAGTTTACCGTCCTCAGGAACCGATTTAACGCTGTTCATAACTGGGCCGTTGCCCACATAGGCGATCAGACACTTCGCCGGGCGATCCGGACGACTAATACCAAGCGGTATGTCCCACCGTCTGATTCAACAGTCGATGCTTACCATCGAACATGGGATGAAGCCCGGGAATCAAATGCAAAGCGCAGATCTACTCCAGATGATCCATCAATCAGGCAAACTGATACCCAGGGAACGCTATTTAGTAAAATGCCAGATCGACCGATCGTGAAATCTGTGTCAGCTGAATCGAAAGCCAAAGTGGACGCGATTCACGACCAGGCGATATCCCTCGGGTGGACGGAAGATGGGTTATATCGAGCCACCGGAGACCATCCATTTCCATATGGGCAGGACTACGGACTTATTTGCTTTGTGGAACCCAATATCCAGATCGGTGAAGTAACAACAGAGTCCATAGAACTTATTAAGATGCATACGGCAAAGAATGGACGGATAATTCGTTCGTCCACAAGATACTATAACCCGGATATTAAGCAGTCATGGATGAAATAGATGGAGAGAGGGCAGATGGGCAAATGAAGGCGAAATCAGTTTTCCCCGCCCATCTCCGAGTTGCCGGAACGAGAGGAGTTAACAAATGACAGACATCAACAATACAAACGAATCGGAGCCAGCTATAGGCATCAGAGATATAGACGGCATGGATCGATGGCATAGAAATACGAAATCACGGGAGGGTCGTGGGGCAGTGGAAGGAAACCTCAATGCCCTGAAGCACGGCATCTACGCAGACCGGTTCCTTTCGCCGGATGAGAAGAAACTCTTCGACGCGATCATTGAGCAGTTGCACGATGACTTTGTGTTCAACAAGAGCAGTGACTTTCTGCAGGTCGAACTCGTCGGAGTCTATTTTGTAAAGCTGGGGCGTGCCCAGGAGGCTGGTGATCACGATGCGGCTGAGCGGTTGGATCGTATGATCCGCTGTCACCTGAAGGACCTGAAGACAACCAAGATTACCCGTGAGGGCACCGAGCCGAAGCTCCCTGAGACCACGCCTGCGGAATGGGCGACGGCGCTCCTCGAGAAATTGGCTGAGGCAGAGAAGAAGGGCGAGGTTATAGTCGAGTCCGAGATAATGCGGTAATAGTTTCTTAGTTATTCGTCACCTACTCTATCAGATTTTCTGGAGTTATGCTGTATAGATATCAATTCCTTCTGTCAGTGCTTCTCTGTATACGAGGCCAGAGGTCTCTGCATAATTAGCCAGATCGGATACAGTAGCGACGACTACGTCCACGTCAATCTTAGAACCAAGCAGTGCTCGGTAGATATCAGTCGTAGTTTTACGCCTATGGATTCCATCAGGCATCACAACAATGATATCTATGTCACTATCCGGACGAGCCTGCCTACGCACAGTTGAGCCAAAGAGGATAATGCGCAGCGGATGGACAGCTTGTACAATCAGCTCTACTAGCTCTGATGTTTTCTTATCTGCAATGTTCAATGGGTTGTATCTTGGTTTTTTGAGGGTCTAAGCAGAATAGCTTCCGGCGTTGACTCCAGAGTAATGTAGTCACCAGAGCGAATTCCTACTTGATCAAGAAGTTCCTTCGGTAGAGTAATTCGACCATTTGGGCCGACTCGGATTAACCAGTGTTTTGACATCGATCAACTCCTCTAGGGTTGTTGATTCACTTTACCACTGATTGGCCTTGTTTTCCAGTGATAAATCAGGCAAGCTAACGAAAACGCAAGAATTAGTTCAGATAACACCGAGGCAACTAAAGCATTTCACGCGTGGGACGTCCCACTTGAGTTCACATAATACATGTTCTTTGACAATCGAATACCGTAGTCTACTCTGCCAGACGCTTCAGGGTACGGCCATACTTACGATTGACCTGCGCTAAAGCGTTCTTGAACTTGGTTGCACGTTCCTCATCACGAACCGGCGAAACTATAAGGACGTTGCCGTCGGTGGATATTTCAAGTGGAGTATCGTCGTTGATCTTGAGTAAATCGAGCACCCCGCGATCGATGACCAATGCCATGCTGTTGCCGTGTTTGGTGAGTTTTTTGATCATGGTGTCGAGACTTCCTTCTGGTTAATCATTGTATACACAATGTATCACCAAAATGCGCTGATGTCAATCGTGAATTATAGTCTCTCAATCGCATCTTCGAGGATGTCGTCCGAGAGGTGTGTGTAGATCTCAGTTGTGGAGATATCCCGGTGGCCGAGCGCACGCTTGACGAGGAGCAGGTCGGATGTGTTTGCGTAGAGGTGAGTGGCGAAGGTATGGCGGAGTCCGTGCGGCGTGATCTTCTTTGAGATGCCGGCCTTTGCGAGCCAATAGGAAAGTCTCTGTGCTACCTGCCGATTGCAAAGCCGGGTGTTGCGAGATGAGACAAAGAGCGCCGTGGTCTCGCTACCTGTGTGATGCCTGCGCTCTTTCAGGTAAGTCCGCAGCAACGTCCGAAGGGATGACTTGAGAAACTTGATCTGAGGCACTCCGCCCTTGCCCATGATGCGGATGTGCTTGCCGTCAAGGTCGACATCGTCGATATCGAGGTTCACCAGTTCCGAGAGTCGGATGCCGGTGCCGAGGAAGATCTCGAAGATCACTCTGTCACGACGTGCCAACGGATTCGAGCGGTCGTGCAGTTCCTTGAGCAGTCGTCTTTTCTCCGGCTCGGTGAGATACTCCGGCGGTGTTCGCGACAACCGTTTCATGGTGACCGAGCGTGCAGGATTGGAAGCAATGATCCCGGCATCCATCGCCCAGGCGAAGAAGGATTTTATTACCGCTTTCATACGATGCATTGTCGCGGGTGACTTGTGCCGCCCGTCGGGAGTGTTTGCGGCAGTCGGGTCGATCAGTGCGGCGTCGATTGTAGCTGGCGTTATATCGGCAAGGTCTATGCCTTTCAGAGCCCGCGCAAAGGTATGCAGGTCGCGCATGTAGGCGGAGATGGTATGCTCCGAGCGACCTTGCGCCCGGAGCCGTGTCTCGAAGTCAGCGACGGCAGAATTCATGCTGCCGGAAGTGATGATTCTAATCGGTGCCTGTGCTACTGGCATCCGGTACCTCCATCGTGTTCGTTGTGCTGTGACCCATGGGCATATCCTTTGGGAAGGGAAGCTTTGTGATATAGCCCTTGCCAAGCGTCCAGACGAGAAACATGCGGAAGACACGAACCGTTTTCTTTATGGTAGGTTCAGAGCGTTCCTTGCCGCTCGGCAGTTTCAGCAGCGCATCCGACTTCAGGAATCCTGCAACATGCGGGATGAGTATCGCTGACAGCTTCTTCTCGGGACCGAAGTAGGCTTCGATCTGTTGTGCATCCTTGTTGTAAGTGTAAAGTGTCCGCTCGCTCTTCCCTTCAGCATTGAGGTGGCCGAGGTACTCCCGGAGAGCGCCTTGCAGTGTGATATCAGACATTGTGTCTGCCTCCTAATTTGATGTGACTACATTCATGCTCTCTCTCCGGGCGGGAAGTCAAGTCTGAATATGAACAAACGAAAGGTTATACAGTGAACAACTTCACAGAAGAACAGCACAAGATCGCACTATCGCTCAGAGATCCAGTGGTCTGGGGTCAGTCGTATCTCACAAATCGCGACGGCTCTCCCAGAGAATACTGGCCACACCAGGTCGATGACCTTATGTGCGATGACCGGAACATAATCCACCTGGACGGACGGGATTCCGGGAAGTCGATATCGCTTACGACGGATGCCCTGCACTATGCCTTCACCGTACGCGGAGGTCAGGGGCTTATCGCCGCCCCTCACCAGGGGCATCTCGATACATTGATCGAGGAGATCGAGTTTCAACTGGACTCCAACCCCGAACTGATGAAGAGCATCGGCATCACGAAATACGGCAAGCCGAAGATCTACCGGAAGCCCTACTTCCGGCTGGAGTTCACGAACGGCTCGGTGCTCTATTTTCGTCCTGCAGGCGCATACGGAGATGCATTCCGGTCGCTGCACGTCGAGCGGGTATGGGTGGATGAGGGCGCGTGGCTCACGGAGAAGGCATGGAAGGCACTCAGGCAGTGTCTCAAGGCAGGCGGCAGGCTCAGGATCTATTCGACGCCGAATGGACTACGGGACACCACCTACTACCGGCTGACCACATCGTCGCAGTTCAAGGTATTTCGCTGGCCGTCGTGGATAAACCCTGACTGGAGCGATGAGCGGGAGAGCGAACTCCTTGAGTTTTACGGCGGGCGCGATACGGCAGGCTGGCAGCATGAGGTCGCCGGCGAACACGGCAAGCCGTCATACGGGGCATTCAGCCTGGAGAACCTGAATATCTGCCGTCAGGAGACATTGGAATATCGGAAGGTCACTGTGCTGGGAGAAGACATATCTTCCTGCGCTACGGAAGAAGAATCCCACGACCGGCTGGAGATACTCCTGAACCTCATGCCGCAGACTGGAGTGTTCTGGATAGGAGGCGATCTCGGCTACACCAACGACCCAACGGAACTTGTGATCTTCCGGGAGATGGAGGTCGGGGAGAGATCGATCATGACTCTTGCGCTCCGCATACACATGGAGCATGTGTCGTATCCGCATATCGCCCAGACGATATCACTCCTGGATCGGTACTATACTCCGGTCGGCATTGGTGTGGACAACGGTGGAAACGGTCTATCGGTCGTGCAGGAACTCCTCACACTTGATAAGTACAAACCGCTCCAGCTTGAGGGCCGGCTCAGGGGTTACGACTTCGGCGGGATGACGACGCTCGCCATCCGGGACGGCCGTGAGATCAGGAAGCGGACAAAGGAACTGATGACGAGCCTTATCAGCGGCGCCCTGCAACGGCGGCAGATCGTCCTTCCGGCAGAAGACTTAGAGATCGAGGACCAGTTTACAACGCAAACATACACGCTCTCGAACGGGAACATCATCTACTCGAAGGGGAACGACCACATCGTTGATGCGGTGAGATGCGCCATGCTCGCACGTGAACAGGGAACTCTCGACCAGGTGACCGAGGAGACGGTCTGCGTAATGCCGGTACTCACGAAACCGATCTTCCTATGACTTATCATTGCCGATAAAGTCTACCGCAATATTCGCATGATTTCAACTTTTATTGCCCGCCCGGCATTATTTATCGAGACAAATCGTACTCTCGCGCTGTTAGCGAACGTCACGCGAACAAACGCTAATGACGGTTAAGTCGATCTACAAATCATCACGATTTCGCCAGGAGACAGTGGGCTTGGATTTTTTGAATCGGCATCCCAGCATCGAATATGTGATACTTCCCATATAGCGGCCATCGCCCTCGGCTAGGAGTCCGTATGCTTTGGGGACAGGAGAATTGATGTCGCCAAAATCGATATTGTCATCGCCGCCACCTCCAACTTCCCATCTCGATAGGTCATCAGTACATTTACCTACATAGAGATGACCATCAATCCGAGCGATTTGCCTGATGCCGCCATGCTTCAAATCAAGAATATACTCTTGTGACGGATCGACAAACCTTAGGTACGGTCCCTCTTGTTTGTTTCCTGGATACCAGTACACATCCACTGGAGTATCTCCGCAGCCGTCTATCGGCGCAATAAGGGTTGTGGAAGGGAAGGACTTTGTCTCTATTCTGATCTGCCTGTCGAACTCAGCAACAAGATGGTGTTTGGCTTGAACCATGAACTTCACATGTCCAGATCTATCTGGAAGCTTGATATCGGTCGAAATCCAGTGTGTCATTGCCCAAGCTATTACAACCTGTCCTGCAATCAAGTATAGGCATGGAAACACGACTATGGCGATTATGGCGCAGATTGCAAAACGAAGGAAAGGTCTTCGTCGTACAGTTTTAATAGGCTCTTCCACGTGCTTCTCCTAAATCGAATGATGACTACTTATGTGAGATTGTGGTCACTTATACAACTATAACCTTGTCTCAGTACAGCCGTCAAGGTCTACAGCTAGGACCTCTCGCGCCACTATCGAGCGTGGCGGGAACAAACGCTAATTCCGCTAATGAAGAAGGAGTAACTACTTGAATAACTCAACCGAACAAATGAATCTCGTCGAATCCGAGAACTCTGCCGACGGCATGGTGCTCACCCCGCTTGCTGCCGCAGCGGCGCTCGCCACTTCTGCGTTCGCAAGCGTCAATGCTTCCGATGCTATCCCTGCAGCATGGGAAGACCGGGCGCACAAGGCTTGGGAGTATTACACCGAGGAGCCGCTCGTGAAGAATGCCGTCAACTCGTGGCGCACATTTGCAGTGGGCGATGAGATCAAGATCAAGAGCGATGATGACACGGTAAAGGAGGAAGCGAACTTGCTTGCTGACAGGCTTGGACTGTCCGACTTCGTGAAGGATATGGTCCTCCAGCTTCTGGTGAAGGGCGATGCAGTCGGGTTCAAGCGGTATACGAAGGACCTCAAAGATATCGAGGAGGTTACCTGCGTCAACCCGGTATCGGTCAAAGTAAAGTATACCCAGGGGCAGCTTGTTGAGGTTCGCCAATACCCGGAGGATACGCCAACGGCGGGTGAGGGATTATCACTTCCAGTAGAGCAGACCATCCACCTGAAGTGGGATGCGCCGGAGTTCTCACAGAGAGGTAACTCGCTTGTCCTGCCTGCATTCCAGTCCATCGAGCTGCTCCGGGATTACCGAAAAGCTGAACAGGCAATTGCAAAGCGCTGGGCGACACCGTTTAGGCTCATCAAAGTCGGCGGCGCGTTCGGGCAGAAGATGGTTATGCCGGATCAGAAGATGCTCGAGCAGATCAGGGATATGGTTGACAAGATGGATATGAAGAGCGGGCTCGTCGTCCCCTTCTACGTGACAGCGGAGACCCACGGCACGGAAGGCCATGTCCTAAACGTCGAGGAGAAGGTGAAGGAGGTCAAGGAAGATATCGTCGTGGCCCTCGGGCTCTCCCGATCGCTTGTCGCAGGTGACGGCCCGAACTTTGCCACCGCATCGATCAGCATGCAGAAGATGATCGTCATGATCCGGGAGATAAAGCATGCCGCGCGTGCGATACTCGATTGGCTCTTTAATGACTGGCTCGAACTCTCAGGACATCAGGGGAAGAGCATCCAGTATATCTTCAGCGATCTTGATCCCACCGATGCCGTCGATGTGAAGAAACTCTTGATCGAACTCTATGATCGCAAGCTGATCAGCCGATCGAGTCTTCAGATCAAGATGGACCTCGATCCGGATATCGAGGAGGCGAACAGAGAAAGCGAAGGTAAGTCCGTTGACCTACTCGATGAGAAGCAAGTCAAGCCGATAGTCGATATGGTCGTATCCGGCATAATGGGAGTCGAAACTGCACAGGAGATGTTGGGACTCGATCCGGCAAAGAATAAGCCGATGAACGGGGCGCAGGCTTCGGTATACGCCGGTGAGATATGCGACTCGTGCGGTTACTTCGATGAGGACAGGAACAAATGCGGTGTCACGCAGGGAGATGTCACCTTCGACTCCCACGCCTGCAGGTTTATGCAGTATAGGAGAGATAATTGAAAGCAGGCTCCACGAGTGTGATGTGTGCCATCGCTGATGTCTCGCAGCAGGCGCAGGCGATCCGCGAGGCAACGGACAAGTCAATCATGGCTCGTGATATGTATACCGAGCAGGTAGTCTCAGAGCTTACCCAGTCGCTCAAGGCGGCACAGGATCAGGTTCATAAGTCACTGCTCGGATACAAGGACATCGGCTCGCTACCGGACAGCAAGCTCGCGGCAGTAAGCGGCCTTGAGAAGCTAAATGCCAGGATTGCAGATACCATGAAGGCACTCAGGCGTGACCAGAGTCTGATGTTCCGTCAGGCATCAACTGCATCATTTCGATCTGGTATATACCGAGGGATCGAGGAGTTCGCCGCAGCCCAGATGCCGTTTTACAAAGATCTGACTCCTGACGGCATAGACAAACTGACGACCTCTGTGTTCACGCTGATAGATACGGATGCGCTCGAATTCATGGCGAACTACAACCTGGTTCTCGCAGGCGACGTCCATCGTGAGCTTGCCGATGGCATTAAGAAGAGCATACTCTCCGGCATAGCGACCGGCAAGGGCGTGGAAGGCATCGTCTCCGATATGGGCAAGGTCATCGAGGATAAAGAATCTTTCCGACATGCCGGAAGCAAGGTATTCACAAAAGCACAGTACCGCATGGAGACGATCGCCCGGACGGAGATCCTGCGTGCGCATAATCAGGGACGGCTCAAGTTCCACGCGCAGGTCGGCGTACAAAGGCTCGAGTGGATGACGATGGCCGATGAGCGCACCTGTCCGGTCTGCGGAGCACTCGATGGCAAGCAGTTCGATACGGACAAGTTCCCGAACCAGCCGGCACATCCACTATGCAGATGTTCTTCGCTGGTAGCCTGGCCACTCGTCATCTGCGGTGGTGAACTCGGATCCGTGGCAGCAGACAGCTCACCGTCGTGTATCCTGCCTCTACAGGCGATAGAGCAGCAGGCCAAACAGAAATCTGACGAAGAGAAGAAACTGAAATACGCATTCGACTCCGGCGAGATAGGCGATCTATCTGCTCTGACGGTGAAACAGCTTCAGACCATTGCAAAGCAGAACGGCATATCGATAGCACGCACCAAGGCCGACTTCATTAAGCTGCTCGATGCGGCAGAGCCGGGTATTCACCACGGCGATATGTCGGGGGCCATCCTTATGGCAAAAGTCAAACAGTACAATATAGCGGCACTCCGGAGTAAAGACGATCTAGTGAAGCTTCTTGCAGATAAGCAGGCCGTTATCAAACAGGCGAAGGCATTCGAGGAAGCGGCAAAGAAGGCTGCACCCCAGGGTGGACTATCGAACCTTACGATGGTTCAGCTAAAGGAAATGGCGAAGGATCAGGGTATATCGCTGAACCTCACGAAAAGCGAAGTCATCGATATGCTTGATTCTCTTGAACCGGGCGTAGATCATTCCGACATTGCCGGTAAAGCACTCCTTGCCGCTAAGCAGAAGCACGGCATCCCACCGCTCAAGAACAAAGAACAACTCGTAAAAGTCCTGGAAAAGTCCGCTGGCAATCAGATGGCAGAGCAGGCAAAGCAGCAGGCGCTCGAAGCCGCAAAGCAGGCGGCTATGAATAAGGCAGCGCAGGCGCTCTCGGATGCCACGGCAAAGGTAGTCGTTCCATCGTCCCCTACCCAATATTTACAGTTTCTGGAGTCGGTGAAGGGAGCGGAAGCAGAACTCGCAAAAGGCACTGGACTACCGCAATCGGTCCTCTGCGAACAGGCGAAGGATATTGCTCTGAAGAAGAAGCTCTTTGCAGACCAGATATCTGCTCTGAAGGTCGGCGAACTGAAGGAACTGGCGAAGCAGACAAAGGTCACGCATTGGCAGTGGTCGAACAAGGATGAACTCGTTACAATATTCACCGAAACTGACGCCAATAAGATCGCCGCTGCAAAGGCAGGAATAGAGGCGAAACATGCCAAGTGGGCGGAGAAGCACCTGAGTGGCAAATCGGGAAAAGCCAAACCAAATGAACAGAAACCTGTCTCCACTCCATCAGCGCCGGAATCGAAGATCACCGGATCCCCGACCTTTACAAAGAAAGGTTCTGAGTTCGATGCGGCAGATGCGGTATGGGCTGAATCCGGGAAGCCATCCAAATTCAAATATGATGGCAAGGCCAACGTAGGCGGCGCACACGAGAAGGAGTTCTGGCTCGATGAAAACGGCGAAAAATGGCTTTTCAAACCGGTCGGCAAGTCGGATGATGACTTCATCGCCTATGGCGAAGAGGCTGCATACAAGATCGGCAGACTGATCGATCCAGACGCGGTCGAGGTGCGAACGGTGATACTTAAGGGCCGGGTCGGTTCCATGCAAAAATGGAGAACCGGCCTTGCTGAGAAGTACGATTTCTCAAACATGGATGTTACCGATCTCAGTCCTGATGAGGTAGCGCAGGTTCAACGTGAACACGTCCTCGACTGGTTGATTTCAAACCATGACGGCCACGCTAAACAGTTCCTGCGGGCAAAAGATGGCAAGGTCTACGGTATCGACAAGGGACAGCTGTTCAAGTTCCTGGGCTCGGACAAGCTCAATGCCGACTACCATCCTAACCAGGTATGCGGAGAACAGGAGCCGTTCTACAACACGGTCTTCCGTGCTGCAAGAGACGGCAATGTCAAGTTCGACCCATCCGTCACAATGCGCTATATCCGTGAGGTCGAGAAGATAGCGGATGATGATTATCTGGCACTCCTTCGACCATATGTCGAAGGCAGATTCGGCGGAGATGACCTCAAGAAGAAGGCGTTTTATGATCTGGCCCTTTCACGTAAGCATAGTCTGCGGGACGACTTCGAGTCGTTCTACGTCGATGTACTACACAAGCCCGGTTTTCGGTTTGATGACGCCATACCGGAAATATCGGTTGCTGGACGTATCGGTAAGGCAGAAGAGGAGATTATCCATGATGCCGAGCGTCTTGGCTGGCAGGGAAAGTGCCTTCCCATCGATGCAAACGACATTGAGGATCAGAATGCTCTCATATTCACAGAAAAGGTTGGCAAGGGAGAGCGAACCGTCGTCAAGATGAAACTCCGTCCGGAAGCAGAACCGAAGATCCTTCCATCCTTGAAGAAAGCGGAGAAACAGGCGGTAGTGAAGATTGGAGAAGCTATCCCTGAGGATGACTTTGCGAATGATATCCTCTCGGCGGTAAAAACAATCAACCACCATGCCAAGGACGGTAACTACAATCAGGGAACGCTCGATAAAGCTATAAAGCATATGAAGGCCCTTCGTGCGCTTGCCAAGTCGGACGATTCCGACGTACGCCGGATGGCGGAAACATACATCGGCTGGCTGGATAAGGTACAGCAGGCTGCATCAGGCAGACAGGGCATTGCTGAGAACTTCACACAGTACCTGAAGCAGTATAAACCTGCGGCAAAGAAAGGGTCCGAGGATCTTGGCTACACGGTCCGAAAATCGAAGGTGCTCCTTACCAAGCGCACAATAAGCAAAGGCGAACTTGCTGTCGAAAATGAAGCCGCTAACCTGACTGACATCTTCCGTGGGAACTCAATGCCCGAAGGCGAACAGTACGAAATAGACTTTGGCGATGGTGTGAAGGCCGTCTACCGACCATGGAATGACAAGAACCTGTATGCTCATTCTGGTGAGTTTGAGATGGTAATACCGGAGAGGCCGGACCCAAAGAGCCTCAACAAGGCGATGGAACATATGGAAAAGATCGGGATTAAGGCGAACGTCGCCAGTCCAGAGGATGCCGAGATAATGTATCTTCACAAGCAGTCATATGCCACCAAGGTCGATAGTAACGTGGAGTACAAGAAGATGATGGCAGGCTTGGATCAGAGGAATGCGACGGGGACAGAGCGGGTTCAGGCCATGCGGGCGTTCTGGGAGAAACGGCTCGGTGTGACTGACATCACAAAGATGCCGGGATACGATCCGGTCGGCGAATACCAGATGGGTTTCAAAGACCGTTCGATCAAGGGCGGTTATCGGTACCAGTATCGCTTCGATCTATCGGATGCTGACATGGAAAAACAGATGGCTGGATACAGCCTGTATCATAACATCACGAACGGAAACTCGGTGAGCGGATTCCTAGATACAGCACTTGGGGACAACGGCGCGATGATCAGCACGGTTGAGAAGATACGCGCCGGTGTGCCGCCCGGAGGGATGTCCCCCGAAGCTGATATGCGAAGCGGTGGAGCGAGCTACATCTTCACACGCATCAAGAAATCGCCAGTGTCGGGAGGCGACAGGAGCACGGGTCTCTACTTCAAGAAACGGCTTCTGCGTCGAATGGATGCGATCAGCTATGACCATGATGCCTATGGCAAGGTGATAGATAATTACGTCGTGGAACATCGTGGATTCGACCCGAAGGAGTGGAAACGGTTCTCAAAGAACGGCAGCAACGAGACGATCCTCAAATACTCGGTCACTCTGCTCGACAATTTGGAGAATATCGTCGTCGGCACGGAGAGTGAGCGTAAGACTGTGCTCGGTGTGTTCAAGAAGCATGGGGTATCCGTCCTTCCTGATGGTCGGAAGATAGAAGAAATAGTATTAAAGAGGTGATAATGAAAGACTATGTAATCGGTGAAAAAGCAAGGCTTCAGACCCTGTTCGATGAGTTTAACATGGGCGGTTCATTTATGGTTATGCACGAGGGGAACTATGATCCGCTCAAATTCGGGCTGATCGACAGCTGCGTGGTAACGCGGGTGGCACCACACTTCGATGCCCAGGGCAACGTCACGAAGACCGATTTTTGGCTTCTCTGGAAATCGGTCGGCTACAATAACGGCTTCCAGCACGCGCATACCATCAAAGTGGTTGACTGGAGTCAGGACGACACATATCTCATCGATCTGATTGATGACCGGGGCCGACGGCACCATGTCGAACTGATAATGGATGTTTCTGAGCCGGATTATGTAGTCTCCTGGCGAAAATGGCAGAGGTACAAAGCCGATAACAGGGCGATGTTCGAACAGATTGACACGCAACTACTGGAGGAACATCTTTCCATTGCGGAGGGCTGGGATGCGGATTAGATATGTGATCGAGTATGCAATAAGAGACCGGGATTCGAACCCGCGCTACGAACCGATAGGTGTGTGGGTACAGGGACCAGGCCCTGGGCTGGATATCGAGATGGCGTATTTGCCCGGCAATGATGAGTATCAGGAGGAAGCGGATTGGGTGATCAATCGGCTGGTGGAGAACGGTGTTCGGTCACTGCCGGATGATTTTCTGGAGTATCACCGGGCGACCATGTCGCCATATCGAGGGATGTTCGGGGAGAGCGTGGAGGCGGAAGCGTATTCCACAATCCAATTGTGCACGGCGACGATTCTCGCCTCATTGAAGTGATTTACTCGGCATCAGACCTTATCGTTAAGAATACCACCTGGCACTTAAGAGTCTCCAGCTACAAATGCCGAGGTAGGCCTCTCAGCTATTTTTTTTTGCACTTCGAAAACCAGTCAAAAAAAAAGCCGACACTTTGCAAACTTTTTCAATACATATTAAGTGGGAGGGCTTAATTATTAAGCCCACGGTTTGCGAGGTAAATCATACGTGCAACTTTTTGCCACCGACTACGATAGACTGGCATTCCTTCTCGAGACAGACGCATCTCTTGCCCTGGGTGAACTTATCGCTCAGGGTGAGGAGCCTGACTCCGAGGAAGTGCCGGAAGATAAACGACCCAAATACATAACGAACTACATCGGCTCGAAGCAGAAGCTCGTCGACTGGATATGGAAGCATACCCCGGAAGGTGTCGCGTCCGTACTGGATGCATTCTCCGGCTCGGCGGTCGTGGCATATATGTACAAGACCAAGGGGCTCTCTGTATATGCCAACGACCGCCTCCACTACGCCTACCATGCCGCTCGCGCCATAGTCGAAAACGACAGCGTTCGGATATCGGAAGATGAACTCGCTGCTCTCCTTGCGAAAAGCCCAAAGGCCGGGACCTTTGTCCAAGATAACTTTAAGGGGCTTTTCTTCGCAAACGGAGTGCACGGCGTCATCGATAATATTCGGGCAAACGCAGACAGTCTTTCCGGGTTCAAGAAAGATATCGCGCTCTTTGCACTCGGAAAGACCTGCATGTCCGGCAAGGGTGGGTTCGGTCACTTCTCATCGTCCACCGATTACGGGAAGCGCCAGGACACGCCTGAGGAGTTCGAAGAGCGATTCACGGATAATGTCACCCGCATCAACGCTCTCGTCTTCGATAACGGCAAGGAATGCAAGGCATATGCCAAGGATATCAACGACATACTCCCGGGGTCTAAAGTCGACCTTGCATACTTCGATCCGCCTTATGCAACCGAGTTCTCGACCACAAATTACGAGAAGTCCTACCACTTCATAGAAGGGCTCATGACATACTGGGACGGCCTCGAGATAAACCAGGACTCGAAGACCCATCACTATGCGACGGACCATAAAACAGTGACCAAGGCTAACGCGAGTGAGTTCTTCGGTACTTTCCTTGCGAACGCCAATCACATACCAAATTGGCTGATCTCATACCGCGACCATGCCTACCCGAACGAGGGTGAGATGAAAGATATTATCTCGGCAAGCGGCATGCAGTCCAGAATGCAGTCCCAGCAGCATAAGTACAACATCTCATCGAAGCATTCGGAGAACTCGACCGCAATGGAGCGGCTCTTCATCTGCTCAAAGTCATCTGCGTCTACCCAGGCGGATAGCGCGAATGAAGAGCCGCGCCCTGTTACTAAGATTCTATCGGCTGCATCACTCGCGGCAAACTGCCACACATCGATACCGGTCGAAGTAAGGCTGGGCGCAAATGATTCGATGTCTGCTCATGCCATCGATTTGAATACGAATGCCGGCGATCCACAGTTCAGCCTTATCATGTGCCGGGTCGGGACTAACAGAAACGGCGACCACTTCCTGCCGGAAGAGTTGTCTACCCGGTACACAACAGCAATCAACAAGAAGATCGACCTCAAACACTCCCAGGACCTGACTGACATAGTCGGCGGCATCGTGGGCGCTGAATACGTCGATGATGAGACAGGCGGCAGAGTCGAATGCGTGGGCGAGCTATACACAGCGGACACCCCCACCGCTGCGCTCGCCTACAAGCTCATGAAACGCGGCATCATCTCTCAGGTCTCTATGGAGTGCGATTACGAGGCTGGTGAATGTTCGATCTGCGGGAAGACCGTAGCTAACAAGAACGACTACTGCGTTCACCTCAGAAAGTTCAAAGGTGCAGAGTACCAGGGCAAACCGGTCTACGAGATACTGCACGGCGTAACGTTCACCGGCCTCGGCCTCCTCGATCGGAAGGGGGCAGACGAGAATGCACGCATCACACAGGTAGCAAGCGAACAGATAAACACAGGAGGCAACAAGTTGGAAGACGATAAGAAAGATATAGATGACGGCGCAGATGCCGCAAAGAAGAAGGCGCCGGATGGTGGTGGCAATAGTAATCCTTCTGCGCCCCCTATCCCGCCGGCAGATGATAAGGCCCGAATCAAGGAACTCGAGTCGGAGAATAAGACACTGAAGCAGCAGGTCATCGATCTTGAAAAGCAGGTACAGGAACTCGAAGCCGCGAGCCAGGCCGCCGCTAACAAGACGCGCGCTCAGAAACTAATCCAGAAGCTCGAGAAGTCGGGGATGTCCTTCGGCTCGGATGAAGACCGGGAGAAGGAGATGAGCAGGCTATCGGAACTCTCAGACGATGCTTTCTCTGCAACGGAAGCCGCTTACGACAGGGCGATACAGCCGAAATCGGAGTGTCCCTGTACCGATAAATCCGGCGAAAAGGAAGAGAAGAACGCTGCATCTGCTTCCATGCGATCAAACGCCAATGTTCGGCCCGTAGATGTCGACGATAAGAAGCTTTCTCTCGAAGACAAGCTCAAGCAGGGATTCATGACGGCGTACCGGGAGCGTGTCGGCGCAGTCACTGGTGAAAAGAATTAGGAAGGGAGACAGTCATGGGATTTTTGAACCCTAATCACAGAGGCCTCGCTTATGGCGATGGCTATATACAGGCTGAAGGAAAGTGCGGCCAGTTCGTGAAGCTGGTCGGAAACGATCTCTTCGCAGTAAACACCGATCCGACCGCCAAGTCGTTTGGCGTGCTGATCAAAGACTACAAAGCAGGCGATATGCCCGGCATATTCTGCATGGGCGGCGTCTATGAGACCGATGTGTTCGACGGCACCATCGCGGCAGGAGACGACCTGAAGGTAGCAGCTACCGGCCATCTGACCGCAGGCGTTGGTGTCGGCGACGTAGTAGTGGCCACTGCCATATCGGTATCCGGTGGCACGCTCAAGTTCCGCCTGCTGATATAGGAGAGACGAGGAGACAGCATTGGAGAACAATAAGATAAACATTCACAGCCAGGAATATATGGAGACGATGGCGCGTCTCATGAGCGAGGCACTGGAATCCCCTGATGGAATGAGGGCACTCGCGGCGGCTATAGCAGTCCCGATCGAACAGGAGATCGCGAGGAAAGAGATTACCTCACTTCTCCTCACCCAGCATACGCTCCCGAAAGGCGAGCGCCCGATCTACCAGAAGAAACCTAAAGTGAACGCCTACTGGATCAGCACCGAGGGTGAGGCAAGGGAGCAGGAACTCGGACAGGACGAGGTCGAATTTCCAACCAACCGCATCCATTCCACGCCGATGGTCGACGTTAGCGTCCTAAAAAATGGAAACATCGGCACCTTGATGGACATCCAGACTTCCGCTTCCGACGAGATCAGGAAGGAGATCGACAGGCGAACACTCACCGTCCTCTCTGCCGCAGTGCCGGCCGCGAACACGATCACGGTTACAGGCGGCAAGCTCACCGACGATGCGCTGAACGAAGCTATCTCCATCATCGAGGATTTGGAGCTTTCAGTAAAGTATATCGTCATGCGAGGCAGGCGTTTTAACGACATGCGTGACTGGGACCTCGACCCTGAGACGCGGGCAGAGCTCAGAACCAAGGGTGTCATCAAAAACTACGGCACCGGCGGGATTCTTCTCACTGCATCCGCCGATATGACTGAGATACTGCTTCTTCCGGATGAGGAGATCGGCAAGATGCCGGTTCGTGAAGCGCTCAGGACCGAGGCAATCGACCAGAAGACACGGTTCAAGACCGGATGGCTTGTCTGGACGGAACTCGGACAGGGTGTGACTCGCCCTGAAATCATGGCGAAGATCAAGATAACAGCCTAAGGAGGGCAACTGTGTCCAAAGTAAAGAATGTCCAGCCCGGCATACTAATAATTGCCGATGCAGGGCTGAAGCTCACGCCGGGAGAAGTCGCCGAGATGGAGACACTTACGGTGCAGGTAAAGAGAGCCATCGAGAATGGGCTTCTTGCCCATGTCGAGGTCGAAGTTAAGCAGAAAGCAAAATCGCCCGGCAAAGAAAACGAAAAAACTAGCGCCGATGTAAAGGCACCTGAATCAAACTTGCAGATGGATCTCAAAACGAATGCTCAGACTGCAAAGCCCGATACTGGAGTGACTAATGGCGCTGGTTGATCTGGTGGCGATGCTTCGCACAGATCTCGCCGATCCTAATGCAGACCGCTTTTCTGATGTAGTGCTTGAGCGGTGTATCCTGAAGTCGGTCGCCTCCGTGGCCCGTGATCTGGAGGTCGATATGAGCGTTTCAGGCAGCGACACCCTGAATTGTCCAACTCAGGCTGAAACGCTTGAGATGCTCATACTCCAGTCGCAGATCGAGGCGTGCAGGTTCATGCGAGCGGCAACGGCGAATGCCTTCTCGTTCTCATCAGGCGATAAGCGGGTCGATAAGACCAGTCAGCCGGAGCACTGGGCGAAGCTCGAATCGGATCTGTCGGCCACGTACAGGATGCGCCTCCACGATCTAAGGCCGGATGGCATGCCGGAGGATGATTATATCATCACCCCGCGTGAACTGAGACCGGTGATATTTGAACAGGGAGTCCACCATTGCAGGAACCACTTCTCTCGCGGAGCGAACGGATCGACGCCGCATCACAGGTGCGAGGACTGATTACGTCGTCAGGTCAGGCGGCAGTACTACTTCGAAAGCAGGCTGGCGAAAACCTTTACGGGACCGACGAGGGCACGTTCGCGGAGATATGCACATTCCCGCTCGAGATTAACGAGGCGCCGCCGGTAGACTTGACAAAGAAAGTCGATGCAATAGCGAGTGTTCTCCCTGAAATAGATGTACGAGTATGCGATCGTGTTCATTTCGGGGCTAACGAGTACCGAGTCCAGGCCGTCACAGAGGAGTCGCTCTTTGGAACCCGGACCCACAAGGTTCTCGATCTCGTGCTACTCCGCTGATATCAGGACTCTTTCCTGCGGCAGCAATCTGAAAAAGCGGATAAGAGCATCAGGCCTCCGGCGAGAGCATTAGTTATGCCCCAGTATAAATAAACACTTGGGCTGGCATCCGCGAACTCCTTCAGGGTGCCGTGATAACAACTTGGGAGAAAGCGGGACTTGGTCGTGCAGCTCCACTGTACATACCTTTTCTTTCCTATTATTAACGCCAACCCGGCAGCAAGAAAGAATGATCCTGCTGTTATCTGTAATTTTCGCATGATTCACCTCGTGGTCTTAATAGACTATATGCAGGGTATTCCCTGCCGCCGTGCTTGCGAAACGGCTCATGGTCTCCGAATTGGAGGATTCACATGACAGTTAGAAGATTCGGTGACTGGGACAGGGCAAAGGAACTTCTCTGCAATAATCTGGGTCACCGCATGGCCCTCGAGATCAGGAAGGCGACGATCAAAAACGCACTGCTTCTGGTTCGGGAGATCAAGCGTGGAATCCGCGATCAGGCCCCAGGTGGGCAGCAGTTTACGCCGCTCGCACAAGTCACGATAGACCATAAAGGTTCGAGCAAGGCGCTCATAGACACGGGCTTTCTCGTGAATTCGATAACTCAGAAGATAATGTCAGATGGCGCCTTTGTTGGCCTTCTCCGTACATCATTGAACAAGGACGGTGAAAACATGGCAAACATTGGGGCGATCATGGAGTATGGCTGTACGATCAACCATCCGAGCGGTGCTGTGATAGTGATACCGCCCAGGCCGTTCCTTCACCCGACCATGGTCAAATACCAGGACGAAGTGATACTAAACTATCGTGATGCGCTGCTTGCCATCCTGAAATGAGGTGTTCGTACATTGGAACTTATTCGCGAAGTAGTAGAGGCGTTCGTCCGTCTGATCAAGGCAGAGGTACATACGAGCGCGGTTCTAGTATCGGCGGACGATATCTTTGAAATCGCCAAGTCGCCAAGCCTTATTCTCCATGGACCGACGATCTCGGAGGATGCGGGACGTCGCTCACTCGTAAAGATGGTGGCAAAGCATGTCAATGAATCGACCTTCGAGGAGCGAAATCGTCCGAGGCTGTACCACCTGGACTTCGATCTGATCGCCACTACCGCGACCGAAGGTGAACTCCTTGACATGATGGAGGGAGTCGCGCGCTTCTACCAAGTGCATCCGATGATCATGGTCGGAGATCATGGGACACTCAATCTGACGGAACTCGTGTCGCTCGGAGGGCTGAAGAGGGTCAACCTCTCGAATCTACGCCAGGCATCCGGTAGGTGCAGGATCGAGGACTGCCCGGTCTTCGATGGTCGTGTGATTATCGGCCCGCTGGTCAAAGAAATTCTGCTTGATATTAAAGCGTAGAAAAAAGATCCTTCGCATTGCTCAGGATGACATTATCAGCCGTTACTATTAGCCAAAAGGAGTCGTCATGAAACTCAAGAACCTGCTCTTTCAGCCGCTCACGCTCAACATAGCCCTCGACAGTAAAGGGCTGCACCTGAACGCACGGGAGGCTACGGATATCCTCGAAAGCCGCATATCGGATGAAATATTGAAGGCTGAGGTGCACGGCATAGTGTCGCTCATGAACGCGGTGGACGAAGGGATAACGAGCCCGCTCGGCAGAGGCAAGGATTCCTCGACTCAAAAGAAAGTGAGCACCAAATGACTTCATACCTCTCCCCAGGGGTTTACACAAAAGAAACCGATTTCAGCTTCTACGTGAAGCGTATATCCACGAGCGCATGCGGCATGGTCGGCATCGCGGAGAAGGGACCCATCAACGAAGCAACGCTCGTCACAAGCTGGGAGCAGTTTGTGCGAAAGTTCGGCGGCTATACGCAGGATGGCTACCTTGCCTACTCCGCGCGCGCCTTCTTCGACAACGGCGGGCAGGTGCTGTACGTCAATCGAGTGGCCCATTATGCGGAGACGGTCTTATCAGCAAAGAAGGCATCCGTAACCGTAAAGAACCGTAAAACCGGCGAGACTGCGCAGGACACCCTCAAAGTGAGCGCCGTGTCTGAAGGCAAGTGGGGCGAAAACCTCTCCGTCACCATATCCGACGGAATCGCCGATCCAGCGATCGGGTTCAACATCGCGGTTAGTCTTAAAGGTGAGGTCGTAGAAGTCTTCAGAGATCTGTCGATGGACGAATCGAAGGCGAATCACGTGGCACTCTCGGTCAACGGGCACTCGGCGTATATCACCGTGGAAGATATGTCCCTTACCGCCAACACGCCTGACGATCGACCGGCAGTCGGGACAGTACTCCTTGCAAATGGAGACAACGGCGTCACCGGAATGACCGATGTGGATTACATCGGTGACTCAACTCAGCATACCGGATTGTACGCCTTCGACGGCATTGAAGACCTTAACCTGCTGTGCGTTCCGGGTGTCACAACTGCTGGAGTCATCACGGGCGGGATCGCATATGCCGAAGGGCGCAAAGACATCCTGTTCGTCGCCGATGCGCCGATGATGCTTGAACCGCTCGATACCGTGGACTTCCGCAAGGGCGAAGGGACTTACACGCATGCCGCCTTCAACTCTTCATATGCAGCGCTGTACTACCCATGGCTCGTGATCTACGATCCGCTCACAGGGAGAAACAAGACAGTCCCTCCATCGGGGGCAGTCACGGGATGCATCGCTCGCTCTGATGAAAAGACAGAGGTCTGGTACGCGCCTGCCGGGATAGATCGTGGTCGAATTGCCGGGGTGCTCTCTCTTGCATACAAGGCGGGCCGTGGTGAACGTGACGTCCTCTACTCAGAAGGGATCAACGTGATCGCGTCGTTCCCTGACACCGGCATCAACATCTGGGGGCAGAAGACCCTGCAGAGCCAGTCATCGGCAACTGACCGCATCAACGTCCGTCGGCTGATGATGCACGTGGAGAAGGCGATTTCGCAGTCATCGCGCTTTGTGGTGTTCGAGCCGCACAACGCGAAAACCTGGCGCTCATTGGTGCGAACCATCGATCCATTTATGCTCGGTATCAAGAGCCGGGGTGGCCTGTACGACTACCGCATTCAGTGCGACGAAGAGACAAACACTGCCGATATGATCGATAAGAACCAACTCGTTCTGCGTGTCTTCGCGAAGCCCACGAAGACCGCTGAGTTCATCGAGTTGAACTTCGTCCTTATGGCGACGGGCGCGGACTTCAAGGAACTGGAGGGATAAGCCATGAATGTTTCAATGCCGGAGAGCCTGTACCAGAATTGGCAGTTTGCCATCGAGGTGAACGGGTTCGATGTGGCTCTCTTTAAGAAAGGCCAGGAGCCAAAGACAGAGTTTGAGGAAGTGACATTCTCCCCTGCTGGATCGATGTTCGACCAGAAGGTCGCCGGGCGTATGAAATTCGGCGACATCACGCTTGAAAAAGGAGTGCTCGCCGACGGTTCGGACGAGGCAGCCCGCGATTGGGTGCGTATCCAGGCGGATGTGAACCTCGGGGTCGGCGCGCTGCCTGAAGAGTACATGCGCGATGTTGACATAGTACGCTACGACAGGGCCGGAAATGAGACCCGGCGCTGGACTCTCCACGGAGCATGGGTGAAGTCGCTCGAGTACGACGACCTCGAAGGCGGGAGCAGCGATAACACAATCGAGAAGATTACCTTGGCGTTCCAGTATTGGGACTAATGAGTACAACAAAGGAGATTAATCTTGTACACATACGAACTGCCGAGCGGGCCTGAAATAGAGATCCGGGAGATGACCGGGGTAGAGGAAGAGATACTCACCAACCAAAGGCTTATACGTTCAGGTGATGCTATTAATCAGGTTCTCAAGAACTGCGTCCTTCGTATCGGGGATAATACCGAACCGGACATGAATGACGTTCAGGCAATGCTCTCCGGTGATAGATTATTCACGCTGGTGAAACTCCGCGCGATATCCCTCGGCGATGGGGTGGAGCTGATGCTCACTTGTCCGAACACTGTCTGCCGAGCGAAGAACCATGTCGTAATCAATCTGGACGATTTGGCTGTAACTCCATATGGCTTGGAGAGGGAGTTTGCCTTTGCCTTACCGGTCACCGGAGAGAAGGTACGGTTCTGCTATCTCGATGGCTCTAAGGAGAAGCGCCTTGCCCAGATGAAGGAGCCGACCATCTCTGCTGCAATGATGATCCGGATACTCGATATCGACGGCAATGCTCCCTCAAAGAAGACTCTTGCTGAAATGTCGATGCGTGACCGCTCGGCACTCAGGCAGGAAATGATGCGTGTAGATGCCGGTATCGACACGAACGTCATCACCCAATGTGACGCCTGCGGCGCGGAGATTCGGACAAAGCTCGAGGCTGAACCGGCTTTTTTATTCCCAGGAGTACGCTGATTCAGGATGCGTTCTTCCTCGGTTACGGCGGCCTGCATTGGGGCTATGCCGAGGTGGCGCATCTGCCGATTCGGGTTCGCAAAGAGTTTGTGGAATCCCTTCAGAATCAGTTGGACTTTGAAAAGCAGGAAATCGAAAGACAGCGCAGGTAGCATATGAATGATCTCGGACTCGGCATAATCGTATCCCTGAAAGATGCCTTCACGCAGAACGCATCCCGCATCCAGTCATCCATGCAGTCGCTCGATTCATCCATCGATATGGCAGGCGCGAATATGACCCGCAACCTCGGCCTGATCGAGAAAGGGACGATGATGATCGGGGCGGGATTGGCGCTCCTTGCTATACCAACCGCATTGGTGGCGTCTACAGCTGCAACACAGCGAGCACTCGGAGAGCTTGCATCTGTCGGCGTAAAGGACTTTCGGGCGATGGAAGATGCGGCTGAGTCGTTCACGAACCAGTGGGCCGGAGCGAACAAGGCCGAGTTCATCACCGCTGCGTATGATGTGAAGTCGGCGCTTGCAAGTCTATCAGATACGGCTGTCGGAACGTTTGCGGCTATGGCTGCACTCACCGCAAAAGCGACTAAGGCCACGACACAGGAGATGGTGGAGACTTTCACGACCGCATACGGAATCTTCAAGCCGATGATGGCCGAGATGTCCGATATGGACTGGGCGAAGATGTTCTCAGGGGCGCTCTCGGAAACGGTTGGTGTCTTTAAGACCACTGGACCGCAGATGGCTGAAGCGATAAAGAATATCGGCGCGATTGCGGCGGCATCGAATGTGCCGCTCCAGGAACAAATGGCGATCCTCGGGCAGCTTCAGACGACCATGCCGGGATCGGAAGCAGGTACGCTCTACAAGGCATTTATGCTCAAAGTTGCGGAAGCAGGGAAAGAGCTTGGAGCATCGTTTATCGGTACAAATGGCCAGCTTAAGGGAATAGTCCCGATCCTTGAGGAAGTTAAACGGAAGTTCCCGGATCTATCGCAGGCAATGGTACAGGTGAAACTTAAGAAGGCGTTCGGCTCTGACGAGGCAGTGCGTTTTCTGCTACAGATGTCGATGGGACTTGGCCAGCTTCAAGGCAATATCAAACTTATCGAACAGGCAATGAAAGGCGGTACTGCCGTAACCCTTGAGATGGCAAAAGCCATGAACATGGACATTGGCTCGCAGTTCACCGTAGTTAAGCAGCAGGCCCAGAACCTTGTGGAGATACTCGGCCGGACGCTTCTTCCTGTGGTGACTCCCGTATTCCAGTCCGTATCACGGTTCATCCTTCACCTGCAGGGCATGGCCAGGTCGATGCCGGGTGTCACGCGGGTAGTGCTCACCCTCTGCGCGGTATTCGGGGTTGTGCTCGTTGCTGTTGGCAGCGTCATTTCGGTGATAGGCACAGTCGGCATAGTCCTTCCGGCAGTCGAGGCGGGGCTTGCCGCAATGGGCACAACCCTTGCTGGGGTTGGAGGCGCAATCTCCGCCGCATTCCTGCCAGTGACAGCCATTATCGCGGGTGTGATCATTGCGGTTGTACTGCTTAAAAAAGCCTGGGAGACGAACTTCGGCGGCATACGGGACGTGGTATCGAATGCCTGGAATAAAGTTTCGATGGTCTTCCAAGGCATAAAGGCGCTTATTGGTTCGCTCTCCGGTGGCACAGGCCAGATGTCGTCGGAACTCGCCCAGAAACTGCAGTCGGCTGGACTCATGCAGTTCGTGACAGGTGTGTTCCAAGTCTACTACCGAATACGTGAATTTCTATCCGGATTCTGGCAGGTGCTTACGGCAAGCTTTGGCAAAGTTCGCGGCATAATAGAGCCCGCGGTCAAGACGCTGGTCGGTGCCTTTGCACCACTTGGGGATGCGTTCAGATCTGTACTCTCCGTATTCGGGATAGCCGCAAATCAAATCGACGCATCATCCTTCAGGAACTTCGGGAAGATCCTCGGATCAGTCCTTGGCATAGTGGTGCAGGTCGGAGCATACATCATTAAGTTTTTGGTCTACCCGCTTGCGCTTGCAATCAGGGTTATCGCACTGGTAATACAGGGCGCCGTATGGCTCGGGAAGGCGATTGCGAATGCACTTCTAACGGCCGCACCATACGTCTACCGGTTCTTCCTGCCACTCAGAATGCTTATGGAAGCGTTCCGTCTTGTAGGCAGCATTGTCTATACGGTCTGGCAGATGATTACAGGCAACGTCTCGGTAATTGGCGGTCTGCGGTCCATCGGGAGTGCCGTAGCGAATTATCTGGCAACGCCATTTCTGTGGGCCAGAGATGTTGTGTCCGGTGTCTGGGCTTTCATACGCGATGTATTTTCATCGATCGGCAGATATGCAGGTAGTGCCGCCGGTGCAGTGAAGGGCGCTATATCAGGCGCATTCTCGTCTGTTCTCTCTGCCGCATCGAATCTTGCCTCATCAGCATTTCAGAGCGGACGGTCGATAATGACCACACTCGCATCCGGCATACGGTCGGCTGTCATGGCTCCTTACGAGGCGGCAAAGTCTGTGCTCGCGAAAGTGAGAAGACTGCTACCGTTCTCCGATGCGAAGGAAGGCCCGCTCTCGGCACTTACGGCAAGCGGTATGGCAATGCTTCATGCCTTTTCCGTCGGTATTGATAGGGCATCGGAGATTCCAGCAAAGGCAGTGTCGAGATCACTTTTGTCAGCACGGCGGATAATGAATGCGTCTCTTATGTCGGGCGTAGTTACTGGGACACTGGCACTCTCGCCAACGATTACTGGTGCGATGCCAAGCCTATCTACTGCGCCGGTGCCTGTAGTGACTTCGGTGTCTGCCGATCAGCCTGTGGACAACAACGTCCAGTCGCAGACAAGGCTTCTTGCAGAGACCAGAGGTGTCGCATCTCGGGGTACTGGCCTTACAACTACCGGAAGAACGGATGATCTGCAGTCGGTAATATCCGCGCTATGTGCAAAGCTCGATTCGATCTCCGAACGCCCGATTGAGATTCAGGTTACAACAACCCTCGACGGGCGAAAGATAGCGCAGTCGGTATACAAAGATATGCGTGAACGCAAGGTCAAGAATTATGAAACCATGTGAGGTTAAAGTTGGATAGCAGGCAGATCACAACCGGGCATCTGGTAGACGTGGTAACCAGGGAGTCCCTCGAATTCCAGTACAACCCGGACGAGATCACCGATGATAAGAGCACCGACTTCGCCACCATCAAAGTGCCCGGGATGAGCCATCCGAGGTATCAGTACGTTGCAGGAGAGGCACGTCGAATTAACTTTAGGCTCACATTCTTCAAGGGTGAGGTAAAGAAAAAGGTTGCGTGGCTCCAGTCGCTTCTATATCCGCAGCACGAGAAAACAATGCTCCGGAATGCTCCGCACAAGGTTCTGTTCTTCTTCGGCGATCTGTATGCTGGTGTTCCCTGTATAGTGCGGCAGGTCAGGGTCAGATATTTTCATATGTTCGATGCATCAAATCTGCTGCCTCAGCATGCGGAGGTAGAGATCACCCTTGAGGAGATTGTGAATAAGTCTGTTAGTTACAGCGAGGTGAGGAAATGATCAACGAATCGTCGAGATATGCGAATTGTGTTCTCTATGTGGATGGCTCGGATGAGTTCATCGGCAGCCGAACCCTAATCGATACGTTGCCGGAACCGGACGATATCTTCCACACGATTCAGGAAGGTGACCGCATTGATCTGCTAGCATACAGATATCTGGGAGATGCATCGCTTTGGTGGATTATCTGCGATTACAACTACATATTCTTTCCGCTCGATATGGAAATTGGGGCAGTCCTCAGAATTCCATCCATGGGGCATTTACAGATGAGATTATCAATATGACTCGACTAGACTTTGATGTCTGGACAAGCTATTTGTCATTTACGAAAGTGTCCAGCAGTTCACGGAACGAAGGTGCTATATGGCGAACAATATCAATTTGGCCAGCGCACAATATTCCTTCGTGGTCTATCTGAACTATTGGGCAATCGCCACCAGACCCACGGTTCATATCAAAACAGATTGGGTCGTAATTTACAGTCTCAGGCTCACCAAACTGAATGAATCCTCCAGGTAATAAAGCCTTACAGAGCCCTGGATCGCAAAATATCCTTTTTCTGAGTTCAAAGTAATCCGTTCCTTCAGGTGTATTGCCAAAGAAGAAAATATCTCCTGCTTCGAACCCAGGGAAGATATAGCGTGTTATCAGCGACCTATATGCTATTGGAAACCTGTGCCCTAGCTTCTGTTCAAGCGGTTCTACCCAGTCCTCATTGGCAAAGGGCTTGATCATCCAATCGCAGTAACTATATTCATCCGGCTCGCCTACGAGGACGCTAGGAGGCGTTTCATAGATATCGATAGCAATGGGCTCGCGATAGCCAGCATTCACCTTGGCAATAAAAATATCTACCAAGGTATCTATATCCTCGTTCATAACCGTTTTGGGCAGTCTATTGGTGGTACGTGATTCCTTCATATTCTCTGTATACCCATGCCAAGTTGCTTATTGCAAGAATTATAGCATAACAGTTCGGTATATGGAATCATCTTGAGGATACGCAATGATTGATGAACGCTTTGCCCCAACCTTCATAATCGAAATTGAAGGCCATCGGCTCTCGAAAGACATAACACGCGAGATCACCTCCTTTGTCTTTGAAGATAACGAGGAAGAACTCGATGTGATGGAGGTATCGGTTACGGACAGATATCTCCAGTTCGTAGACGATCCGCTTTTTCAGGAAGGCAATGAGATAGTCGCCCGGTTCGGCTACGTCGACAATCTCTCGCCAAAGAAGATTGCAGTCATCAAGGAGATCGACTACGACTTCCCGGAGAGCGGCGAACCGACAATCAGGATCAGGGCTTACGATAGAGGGCACAAACTCACCGGCAGTCAGATTCAGCGCGTCTGGCAGAAACCCGCTCCCGGGATACTGTATTCAGAGATCGCGGAACAAATCGCTCACGAACATGGTTTGTCTCCGGTGATAGAGACTACGACTGGTCGGCATCTGCGGGTCGCCCAGGGGAATATGTCCGACGCGGCGTTCCTTAAGGGTCTGGCATTGAAGTCGAGAAGCGCTGGTGGTACTGCCGGTTACGTGTTCTTCGTACAGGACAACGAATTGCACTTCCACTCAAGGAAACTCCATACACGACCGGCGCTCATATTGGAGTACTTCACCGATAAAGATGGTGTGCTCAGATCGTTTGCGCCATCGACGCAAACCCAAACGGTGAAAGGTACCGGCACGGAGACAAAGAGTATCGGCGTCGATCCAAGGAAGAAACGCCATGTCGAACACAAGGCCAACGATGCCAGCACAACAGAGCGTACTGTTCTAGGTAAGAAGACCTACCTGGTAGATGGCAAGTACCGTAAGCAGGAGTCGGGCAGGATAATCCCGCACTACGGTCACGGGCGTGAGCATGCGGAGAGCCGCTTCAAAAGCGCCGAACTGCGGCAGGTCGAAGCGACTGCCGTTACCGTCGGAATCCCGGCGCTTGTTGCCAAGCAGAACATAGAGATCAGGGGAGTCGGCAGGAAGTTCTCAGGCATCTACTACTGTACATCAGTCAGGCATATCTTCGAGAACGGCTATTCGTGTGAACTGAAGCTCAAACGGAACGCCCTTGGCAAGGGTACAGGCGCTAAGGCATCGGATACCAATGGTAAGAGGAACGAGCAGTCGGCGCCAAAGCATTCGAAGAAGAAACCGGCACATGCCAGGCCCGGAACACAAAGCTCTGCGCCAAGGCCGGTTAAACCAAAACCGAAGATGGTCAGAATCGATGCGAACACGGGTCGCATCATCAGCAAGTAATCAAATACCAAGGAGGCAAATCACATGCACGTTAGTGACACTATCAGGTTCATCATTGAGAATAGGGACGTACTCATCACCTTTCTCATCGCTCTTATAGCGGTAGTAAAGCTTACTGCCTGGGGAAAAGCGCAGTCATCTGCGCTCGACGCGGTGGTCGGCGTAATCGAAGGGCTTGGGGCGCGCAATATTAAGGCGGGAGTCTCGGATGCGGTCAGCGATCTTCCTGCAGGCGCACAGGACGCTATCGGTGATTCCGTGGCAAAGGCAGACCCTAAGAAGGAATCATCGAGCCTCTTCACCCGAATCGTGCGCGAAGTCTTTCGAGGGATATAGGCGATGCTCGAATTTGAAAACGAGGAGCAGAGAGATCGGTATGCCGGAAAGTGGTATGGGAAGTATCGGGCATTCGTTCGCGATCACCATGATCCGGAACGCCTGGGAAGATGCCGCCTTGAAATACCGGCGGTACTTGGGGTCGGCGAAGATAACTGGTCTGACTGGGCAGCACCCTGTTTCCCATACGGCGGCATCGACAACTGCGGAATGTTCCTCGTTCCCGAAGAAGGTGCATCGGTATGGGCTGAGTTCGAGGGCGGTGATCCGCAGTATCCGATATGGAGCGGCGTCTGGCTCGCGATGAGCAATCCTGGCGAACAGCCGGACGAGGCTAAGCGGCTCTGTGAGATCGCAACGTGTTCAAATTGCCCCGATGCACGCGAACACGCAATGAACCGAGCCGATAACATTGAACACAAAAAGTATCACACACATCCGCCGTACTACTGTCCAAAGATGAAGGTGCTCGCAAAGACAGCGCTCGGCCATACGATTCTATTCGATGACAAGGACGATACCGCCTGCATACGGATTGTCGATTCGTCCGGACAGGAGATACTGCTTGAAAGCGGCAAAAGAGTGCAGATCACCGACAAGGCGGGCAGTAGCCTGGCAATGGACTCTGCAACCGGAAATATTATCATCCGCTCAGCTGGCAAAGTCCTGATCAACCCATGACATAGAGAGGAAACTATGACAGAACCAACAGAATGCCAGGGGCCCGGAAAGTGCGGCTGGGTAGAGAGCGAGCGAATGCTCGCAAAGACCTTCGACCAGTGGCGTGCGGAGTTTCGGGAAATCCTAGAAGATCATCGCAGGGACATACAAAGCCGCCTTGAAACTATCGAACGGAGAATCGAACTGAAATCGGATAAGGAATCGGTCGACCTGGTCGTTCGGAGCATCAACGATGAACTCGCGAGGCATGCAGACGATATCAAATCACTACGGTCGGAGATCGGTTGCAAGGTAGGCAGCGACACACTCTGGAAGATGGTCGGCCTCGTAGTAGCGCTCGGCGGGATAATCTCCGGCATAGTGAGCGCCATCATAGGATTCTACAGAAAGTAGGTGTGCTATGGGAAGACCATCTGCACGACTTGGCGATACATCGAGCCACGGTGGAACCATTATCACGGGCTCTGACACTACTTCAATAAACGGCAAACCTGCCGCAAGGGTTGGCGATCTCCACACATGTTCGATACCGGGTCATGGGGTCACATCTATAACATCAGGAAGCAAGAGCGTCATGATAGAAGGCAGCTCAGCCGCACGTGTCGGTGATTCCGTCGGCTGCGGTGCGGTCATCGTTTCAGGCAGCCCGGACACGGAGGTTGATTAATGAATACGGATTTCCTTGGCAAAGGGCTAAAGTTTCCGCTCGAGTTCCACAGGCGTTCGGGAGGCGCTCGGATATCGACCGCAACGTCGGCCGACCATGCGCACATACACGAGAGCATCCACCAGATCCTCGCAACGCGTCTCGGCGAGCGGCTCATGAACCCGGAGTTCGGTTGCCGACTCATGGATCTGGTATTCGAGCCGGACGGGCACGTGCTTCGAGGGCTCATCCGTCACTACGTGATAGATGCCCTCGATCGATGGGAGAAGCGGATAGTTGTGACTGATGTGACCTTTGACGATTCGAACGACGAAGGAAACATCAACATTCAGATCTCTTACAGAATCATCGATTGTCAGGTAGATGGGAACATGATTTACCCGTTCTGCCGCGAGATTACAGGAGCATAAATGGGAAGGGCAAGCATCTCATATACAAACAAGGACTACGAGTCGATACGGGCCGAACTTCTCGCCCGCATTCCGCAGCTCACCGATCGCTGGACTGATCTTAATGAGTCCGATCTCGGTGTCGTGCTCCTCGAGCTATTCGCGGGCATCGGTGATATGCTCGCATACTATATCGACTCACAGGCGGCAGAGGGGTTCCTCCCGACGGCCCGCCAGCGGCAGAGCGTGATCAACCTGTGCAAGCTGATCGGCTACAAATTAAGTGATCCTGTCCCTGCGCGAACGACTCTCCGGTTCACGCTCAGTGCGGCGAGAGAGGATGATGTAGTCATCCCAAAAGGTACGGTTTGCAGGGCCGTAATGGACGAAGGGGATGTCTATTTTGAAACCATATCCGATGCGATCATTCCAAGAGGAGAATTCGGCGCAGATATCGAGGCCATACAGGGCGAGCGCAAAACAGAAGATTTTATCGGCACCGGTCTTGCAAATCAGGTGATACAGCTCAACTCGACAAACATCGCGGAGGGTTCGGCTAGAATAACGATCAGCGATAACCTCTGGACAAATGTGCCAAGCTTTATAGAGAGCGGCATGGACTCCCTGCATTACGCAGTGGAAACGGATGGACTGGGTGTAACCCGCATCAGGTTCGGGGACGGCTATCGGGGCAGGATACCGTATCTGAATGAAACGATTGCCGCAAGTTACCTTGAGACCCTTGGGGATGACGGCAACATCGGGCGCGGGCTGGTGTCGGAGATAGTGACCTCCATATATGCCGGCGGCGAACAGGCCAACCTGTCAGTCACAAATATCACTCCCGCCGCAAGTGGAGCGGACAGGGAATCGGTCGATCATGCAAAGCTCCATGCGCCTGTAGAACTATCGTCGCTCTGGAAGGCGGTGACTAAGGCCGATTACAAGGCGCTCGTCGAGGGCTACCCCGGAGTTGCGAAGGCCGAGATCATCGACGCCAACGATTCAGGCGATCTCAGGTACTACCAGGTCAAGATCGCCATCGCCCCTGACGGCGGTGGAATGCCCGCTCCTTCGCTTTTACAGGAAGTGGCCGATTATATAGAATCAAGGAAAGTGATCACCATAGAAGTCAACCTTGTATCGCCGGTCTATGTCCCGGCTTCTGTGTCGGCGGAGGTTTATATCTACAGGCAGGCCGACCCGAATGCCGTTCGCCGCCGTATAGAAGAGGTCATTGGACGCTTGTTCGCCTTCGATAGTGTATCCTTCGGCATGCCGATACACAGCTCGCGGATCATCTCGGCGATATCGGGAGTATCCGGCGTGAGCCACGTGAAACTCATTTTGCCATCCGATGATACAGCAATCGGACAGACTGAAATCCCCATTCTCGGCGAAGTAACCCTCGATATCAGGAGGGTCGAGTAATGGCGTCATACTTTAAGGATAAACTGCTCGATCTCCTGCCGCCTGTATATCGTGAGAAAGACTCAACGGGCGATCTGCGTACATTCCTTCAAGTGCCATCAGAGACGCTGGACGAGATCAAAGCGTTGATCGACCGCATGACCAGCCTCTTTGATATCGACACCTGCGAGGCCCGGTTTCTTCCTCATATCGGCGCAATTGTTGGCTGCGAGTACGATCCGACCCGCGACCCGGAGTCACAGCGTCGGGAGATCAAAGAATCAGTAGATCGGTACAGGCGGAATGGCACAAAGGAGAGCATCCGCCGGTCACTTGAGCGCGCAGGCTGGCGTGGGAACGTCGACGAGACTTACCGGAGCAGGCTCAGGTTGAATAGCAAGGGCGTGCTCAACGTGCAGAAACTGCCCGGCAAGATCTACAGCATGGGAGTCTACCAGGTCGAGTGCAGAAATTTGATCGAGGGCCTGCGCCACGCACTTGCGAGCGAGCATCCGGCTGGAGCCAAAGCGTATTTCAAGCAGTGGATGAACGCCCTTCTCTACTCCGGGGACGAGATACTCGCCTACATCGCCGAGATCATCACTACCACTATCTTTGCCGAACCGAGGCATGCCTTTGGACTGAACAAAACAGCCCTTAATTCATATATGCCGCTTACTCGTCGGGAAACATCGTGGGCGTACTGGCGGATCACCGATCAGGTCTTTGCGGCACATGATCTCGGCGGCGCCGGGATCAGGGTCGACAGATGGATGGGCATATCGGCGAATGGAAAACTGAACGGTCTTCAGCTAAACGAGGGAAAGCTTGCCGATGTAGACAGTGCTTCCTGCCTACATCTATCGTGCGCCAACTTTGACGTGGGCACACGCGGCATCGAGGCCAAAAGTACCATGCGGTTATGCCGCAGTCATCTCTCAAAATACAGGCTTGCAAGGAATATCCCCTGCTGCGAATTCCAGAACATATGAGGTGTTCTTTTGACTCTGCACATATATCTTGATTCCGAACTGACAAAGCCGATATCGGAGGGCGACATGACGAGCCCCGATGCCGATTCGTTCGATGGGACGCACGGTGAGTCGTATGACAGGGAACTCTTCCTTGCAAACGAGCAGAGCGCCCTCGCGGGGCAAATCGACGGCGTTCAGACCGGAATAACGCTCGTGCGTCCAGCTTTCCGTGACGGCGATCTCGTCATAGTAGGACAGGAGGTCATAAAGATAGTTATGGGCGGCGGCACATGCGGCATCGCGGTCGAACGAGGTTACGGTGGTACGGCTGCCATCCCACACGAAGCCGGATCGAAGGTCTACACGGCCTGCGACTACACGGACATCGTGGTAGCGCCGGTGGACATATCGGGCACGGATGAATCGGACTGGTGTACCCTTGCAATGCGCCCGGAGGATCTCCCTGTCGCCATTCCGGGCGATCCCGTCTACATTGGCGACAAACCGTACAGTGAGACCGTCCCGTTCATGCGCAGGTTCACCGTTCCGGCTGAGACGCCCCTTCAGATTAAGCGGGATGTCAAGCTTAGAGCAAGCGGCATCGCCCATCCAATTCGGGCATAGGGGCTGGCTCATTACATTATATATGGAGGTTCTTTCATCATGGCCTTGAGGTTCTGCGACAGCTTCGATCATTACTCATCGGCTGATATCCCAAAGAAATACACCGCTAATTTCAGCGGCTCAATCGGTTCTACATACGGCCGGTTCAACAAAGGCCTGCACTTCGGCACCATGTCTGAATATGTAACGAGGGGTCTTGACTCTCAGAGCACTTGGATAGTCGGCATGGCACTCCGTGTCGGCAGCATCGCAAGTCAGCGAACTCTTCTCGGAATTCTGAACGGTTCCACTGCTCAGATATACCTGCAGATCGGAGCAGACTACCGGTTCAGGCTGTACAATGGCGCCAATACGCTCCTCGCCACCTCTGAGAACACGATCACGACCCAGACGTTCTACTACATTGAGATTAAGGTGACGGTTGGTGCGACCGGTTCATATGAACTGCGTGTAAACGGCTTCTCGGCAGGGTGGATGCCGCATGCAGTCGGACAGACGCGGGCTAACTCGAATCCTGACACGGCAAACACCATATCGCTTTATGGCATGTACAACACATCTACGGATATCGATGACCTGTATATCTGCGACGGCACCGGGACTGCAAACAATGACTTCCTCGGCGATGTGCGTATAGACGCCGTGATGCCTACTGCCGACGACACCCCGTGCGAATGGCTCTGCTCATCCGGGACGTCACACTTTGCGCTTATAGACGAAGCAGCCCCAAACGGTGATACCGATTACATCTACTCTGAGGTCGCTGGTAATCAGGATACCTTCCAATTTGCCGCGCTCCCGGATCTTGGAAACACGCCGATCAAAGGCGTTCAAATGGTCAGCTGCGCACGGAAAGATGATGCCTCCACAAAACAGATGGCGCAAGTGGCAAGGCTTGGCGATGTTACACAGACAGGTGCCGCCATATCGCTCTCGGACAGCTACTCGTACGTGCGCGATGTCTTCCCTAAAGACCCTGAAGGGAACGACTGGACCGTGAGTTCCATCCAGAGCGCCAGATTCGGCGTAAAGGTGGTCGGCTAGCAAGTATGGGAAATGCACGAGTAACCCAGGAGCGGATCGAAGTCGTCAGGTCGGCATACCCAAAGGCACGGATCTCGCAGTCGGCCGTTGAGATCATTCGAACCATCCCCGCAAACATAAATGTCACCCAGTTGGCGATCGAGGTCATACGCCCGAGGCTTGCAAGCATAGTCGCAAGCCAACTCGTGACGGAGGTTGCAAAACGGCGGTTTCCCGACCCGGTGCCGGTGCCTTTTGAGTTCACGGCTGATTTCGAGGCTGAGATCACGAACAACCAAATATTCGACTTTGATGTTGAACTCAGGATAGTCAAAGTAGCGCATTTTGAGAAGGAGGACGAGAGGATGTCCCTTGGACTTATCACTATGAACGGGAGGATACTCACCGCACGGCTTATGATGGGAGAGGCGCTCGATGGCATCACCCACTGCGCCATAGGAGACGGCGACGATACATTCGCCGATTCGAAGCATCCGCCCGAGCCGAGTTATGATCAGACAGGGCTCAGGCATGAGCGAGCCAGGAAACGCTGCTACAAAACAGCCTTTCTTATAGAGGATACTGAAGGGTCGATAGAAGTCGGAGGCCAAAGGTATTCGGAGACAGCTGTGCCGACCCCGATCATAGGGTTATACTTCCGGTTCGATGAGGGGGAAGCAAACGGCATCACTATCAAAGAGTACGGGTTCTTCGGCGGAAACGTGCAGTATATGGGGAGCGTCGGCGGTGACTACGCAGAGGGCGGCGTCTACTCATCGACCAACCCTGGGGGCCAGGTTCTCCGCTCGGGCTACCTCTATGAGGTGAAGAATATCCCCGACTTTACAAAGACCTCCGACACAAGGGTGGAACTCGTCGGAGTGATCAGGTTCTAATCAAAGGAGTATATTACCCATGACAGTATCGCGAAATACCTTCGACCCGTCGAAGAACTACAAGCGCATAAACTACCACCAGGACAGGGATCTCCTCGACTCGGAATTGAACGAGGGGCAGGAGATCGCATTCCATGAGCAGAAGAAAATCAACGACATGGTGTTCAGAGACGGCTCAATCGTCTCGGGGCTTCTTGCGTCAGTTAATGCAAACACTGTGACGGTGGCATCCGGCGCCGTGTATATCGGCGGTCGGATGGAAAGCGTATCAGCCGCAATACTCACCTATGACCAGGCGAAGACCGCTGGCGTCGATTACGTATACGCCGAACTCGTGAAGTACAACTTCGGCCGTGCCCAGGACTCGTCGCTCATAAACTCTGCCACAGGCGAGGCAACGGCAGAGCGTGAGAAGTGGGTGGTCAGCCTCAAATCGCAGGATACTTCGGCCGATCCGCTCCCGGTGAACGCCACGGAGCGTGCGGTAGTCGCTATATACCAATTCGACCGAGCTACGGGTGAAGTATCGCCGACTGTCGCCCAGAAATCGAACATGTATCTCTCAGACTTCGGCGGAACTCTGCCCGGAAGCCGGATCACCGTGTCGTCGATATCCGAAAACCAGCTCTCATTTGCCGCTGCGGAGGGCCTGAACTCGCTCCTCGATAATCTCGCAGAGCGCACCTACGATCAATCGGGAAGCTACCTAGTCCGCGGCTTCGACTCATTCATCGGCGCGGCAGACGCTGAAAACGTGCAGGTCGTGACGAACGCAGGCCGTGCGTACATTGAGGGCTTCAGGCTCGACAAGGCGCTTCCACAGTCAACGACTATCCCGAAATGCATCGCGACGAAATCTGTACGTGGGGAGCAGAAGACGTATAACTCGTCCCAGAGACGGTATACATTAAACAGCACGCCACTCAAGTCAACATCGCAGGTGGAGGCCGTCGTCGAGATCATCGGGAGCGTCACCCGGGGCTCAGTCGGTGGAGGAGAGGATGTGCTGTCCCCGAATCCCGTCGTCGATATCATCGAGGTTTCCCAGGGTGCCACCGTCTATCAGGAAGGCGTCGACTGGCAGCAGTCAGGGAACGCCGTTGACTGGCTCGGCTCCGGGAGTGAGCCGATGATCGGTACCACGTACACCGTCCGCTGGACATACACCAAGCAGATGGAGAAAGGGGTAGATTATGTAGACGGCGGCTGGTTTGGTGCAAGCGGTTATCCCACACCCGGTACATACTTCTACATAGTCACCGCTGTTAAGAACACCGGGGAAACGGAATACGATCTTGCAAATATTGTATCGGCACAGACCCTTTCAGGCGATATCAGCAAACTCACCTGGCGCCTGATCGCTGGGGCGGAAGGGTACAGGGTGTATCGCGGCACGACATCGAGCCGCACGAACCTTAAGCGGCTGATAGAACTCGGACCGACCGCAACCTCATATATCGATGACGGCGTGGACGATCCTAATACGACAAATCCGCCATCGAGTAACAATGCGGGCATCTCCACGCCGAGTATGGAAATCGCCCCCGGGAATACAAGCGTCGTGAACTTCGGGAGAATAGGCTCCGGTAGCGACCCGGTCACGGGCAGCAACATGAGCATCGACTACGAGTACTACCTCGGGAGAAAGGACATAATCTACGCCACGCCGGATGGTATCGAACGCGTGGCTGGCGCGCCGTCGGACAACCCGAAGCTCCCGATTGCGCCGGAAGGCACACTGTCACTCGCAAGCGTCGACTGCCCGCCTAATTCGACCGATATGTCGATCAAGAACTTCGGGCTTGCTCGAGTCACGATGGATCAGGTCAGGAAAATCATGGAGGACGTTGAGGCGCTAAAATACAACGATGCCCTGTCTCAGATGAACAGCGCTCTTGCCCAGAGGGATGGAGCGGCGAAGAAGGGGATCTACTCCGACGACTTCCAAAGCGACGCCCAATCGGATGCGGCCCATCCACAGTATTCCGCACGCGTGGACACTCTGCAGAAATTCGTCGCGCCGGGGAGAGCGGCATCGTCGCATGTCCTTCAGGTCGATACCGCTGCAAGCACCGTGAAGCTCACCGGAAGCCTTGCACTCCTTCCGGGAGCCGAGCGCGTGCTGATCGAGCAGCTCGACTGGTCGGAAGCAAAAAACGTGAACCCTTACGCCGCCTTCGATCCCCCACCGGCAAATATCGCTGTGACGCCGAATATAGGCCGACGTGGTCAGACAGGAATCGCAATAACGGGCTCGAGCTTTACGCCGAACGCCAGTAATATCACCGTAAAGTGCGACGGGCAGTCGGTGGCAACGAGCGTCTCCGCAGACTCTACAGGGAGGATGACATCGTCCTTTGTGATCCCGGAAAGTGCGACGAACGGGAGCAGGACGGTCGAGGCGACGGATGGCGTCCACTCTGCCCAGGCAAGCCTGCAAATAAACGATCCGCTCGCAGTCACACGAATTGAGCGCATAGTCGAGGAGCGGATAGTCCGCGTTCAAGTCGAGCGCATCGTATGGAGATGGCATCCGTGGTGGGGTTTTATCGATCCACTCGCGCAGACATTCTCCTTCGGCGATAACCGGGTGGTCTCTGCGGTCGGCCTCTACTTTACACACAAGGATGCGAGCATTCCTGTCAGGGTTCAGATCAGGGGTGTGACATCCGGACTCCCGAACAGCACCGTCTTTGCAGAAAAGATACTGTCGCCTGGGGAAGTGAACGTCGATGCCGAGACCAGGGTAGCGTTTTCCGATCCATTCTGTGCATCTGCCAACACTAGCTATGCGCTTGTAATAATGACCGACAGCACGAATTACCGGATGCGCGTGGCGACGCTTGGGCAGCCTGGGCAAAACGGGATAATAACTAGACAGGCGTACGCTGCCGGAGTGCTCCTCGAGAGCTCGAACGCCGAGACCTGGACACCATTGAACGGCTCCGATCTCTCGATGCGGGTGTACGGCTACGACTTCGCGCAGTCGGGTGAGCTCCGCTTTCAGGGTATAACAGGCATTCAAGTGAGCGATTTGAATATCGACGAATATTCCTCAATCCCGCTCGGCACTTCTATAACGTGGGAGTACTCGGTAGATGACGGCTTCACATGGGATGCCCTCGTGCCGGAAGAAGAGGAGCGGCTGCCGAATGTGGAATCGCAGGTACTCGTTCGCGCGAAGTTTGCAAGCAGCACGACGAACGATACCCCGGCCCTGAACTATAAGGACGTCAACTTGCTTGGCTACTTAAACAACGGAATGGGCATATACGTCACCCGTGAGTGCGCACTCCTGCAGGGCGTCGCGTCGACCAAAGTCTACGCCGAGATGAACATCCCGAGCGGCACCACCGTGAACTGGTACGCCTCAAACGACGGCGGCACGACCTGGGAAGCGATGTCTCTCGATTCGACGCGGCCGATAGATGAGACGTGGACGGAGTATGCGCTCAGCCGTACATTCGCCGATTCTGCTGGAAACAGGGTCCGCTACAAGGCGGTCATGACCGGGAGCAGCCTGATCTACTCGAGGATTCACACTCTCGGTGCAACACTCAGTTGATAGGAGGGATGGCATATGCGCGCAAAGCAAATCGGTGGCATGGTCGAATTCATCCCGACTCCTGCGGAGAAGCGTGAGGCGATAATCCGAGACAACGTGCTTGGCCTGATAGGAAATCTTGGCGAGCGGATATCCAACATTGAAGAAGCCATCGGAGTGGAGACCAAACTTGCGGATGAGCTCAGGGAAACCATGCGCCGAATCGAATCGGAAGAGATGCTCGTCGAGGCGCTTCATATCGGGCTGAAGGGTTAAAATGAAGGCAAGCGTACGGTGTATCAGGTACGCTTGCCTTCAGTAATATAGCCTTACTTCTGAAACAATTCTTCCCGGTCAGCCTTTGGTAGACTGTTCACCACTAAATCGTAGGACATGCCGACCATATCGAATACTTCATCGTCCGGGATGCTCCCGTCCAGGGTGACGGTGTTCCAGTGGCGTTTGTTAGTGTGGTAACCCGGCTGAACGGCTGGATAGACTGCCCTAAGCATAATGGCGGTGTCTGGGTCGCATTTTATGGTAATGGCGAGAGGTTCACGCCCAAGACCGATATATGCGAATACTTTGCCACCAGCCTTAAAGACCATAGTAGTTTCATCGAACGGGTAGCATTCCACCGCTCCCTTCTTCTTGAGTTTGATAGTTTGAAGCTCCATTTGCCCTAACCCCTTTGAAACTCTGCGTTCAGATGCCTAATTATATCACACCCCCATCCAGCTTATACGCCTTTCTCTTGAAATCATCGCTCTGATAGCGAATGAGCGTTTCCGTGACAACCGCTGTGCCGCAGCCGGGATAACTCTCGATATCCACTGAATCCGCTGATTTTACGATGAGTGAAAGCCCGTATCCGCCTATCTGCCCGGGCACAGGTTCCTTGACGCTCGTCCTGTCATAGCCCTTTCCTGAATCGGTGATGGCGATAATCATGCGGTCGGCGAAGTATTGCAGATGCACGGTGTAGGTCGAGCGGTCGGTGTATGCATACTTGACTACGTTCGAACAGCCCTCAGAGATGATGGTCGCCACACGGTCGACATCTTCATCGATCACGCCCATTTCCTTTAGCGGATGGATTGCAATGCGCCGGATGATCGGAACGAGCGAGCTGTCGTTTGTTACTTCGAGTGCGGTTTCAAAAATCATGATATACCCCTCCTAAGGTGATTTAGCAGGGTGTATTCATCACTCTGTAGCTCTAAATTGTCAAGTATAAGTATTCTTCTAAATATTTATAGAATCACTTGACATCCATCCAGCAGAAGAGTGATTGATGTGTCTAAACACAATACGCTGTTCAGAAATGGAGGAAACCACTCGTTGGTAGAACTGAACGAAATCAAATTCGGTATCGAGTTGGAAACGGTTTCCCAGACACGAGAAACCGTGGCAAGAGCGATTCAATCCGTAGTAGGCGGTGAAGTCCGGCATATAGGCACTCCAGGGACATTCGATCCATGGGAGGTAGTTGATGCTAATCAGCGTTCTTGGAAAGTAGTGGCAGATGCGTCATTAACCGATGTTCCCGCGAATCTCAGGGCAGAGATAGTGAGCCCTATCCTCAGTTATGATGATATACCTGAGCTCCAGGAGGTTGTCCGTGCCGCAAGGAAAGCGGGCTGCCGCGCATCGAAGACCTGCGGGATCCACGTCCATCTTAGCCATCCCGATGTCACCCCCAAGGCGCTCGCTAATCTTACCAAGCTGATCTACAAGCAGGAGGCAATCATCTACGCGGCACTCGGAGTAACCACTGAGCGCATGAGCAAATACTGCAAACCGATCGATCCCAAATTCATTGAACGAATCACAAAGAACCCTCCGGGGACATGGAGCCAGCTAAATAAAGCGTGGTATGGCTACCATGAAACGAACCCTCAGAGATATCACAGCTCGAGATATTCGATTTTGAACCTGAACGGTTGGTTTCTTAGGGGTGCTTTGGAATTGAGAGCGTATTCAGGTTCGCTTCACGCTGGTCGCGTACGCGCTGCCCTGATTTTCAGCATGGCGCTCCTTGCGCGTGCAATGAATTGCCGTGGAGCGTCCGCAAAGAGACGGGACTATGACCCTGCTTCGGGGAAGTATGACATGCGCGTATTCCTCATATCTGCCCTTAAGCTAAACGGCGAGCCATACAAGAACGTAAGGCGGCATCTACTTGCAAACCTTACTGGCGACTCGGCATGGAAGCGTGGAAAACCGACTTCCAAACGTCCTGCCGCAAAGAATACAAAGACAACGGAGGTGTGCTGTGGAACGGAGTAAAGTCTGGATTCCTGCAAACGTGCTGAAAGGCCTGGAAGCAGTCCGGCGCTCTGGCAAGACCAATATGCTTGACATACCGGTGGTCATAGATGTTCTTATCAAGATGGCCTATATCGATGCTGCCTTCTGGGTGTACGATAACAGGCATTTCTACAGCAGGTGTGTAATCCGAGGTTTCGAACCGGAAGAAGAAGGCCGCGATCAGTGTGCGGATTAGCGGGTATTGTGCTTGGAAATGCAGAGAAGGCAGGCGCTAGCACCAGATTCTTTATAGGACAAACAAGCGAAACAAAGCGGATCCTGAAGGGCTTTGACTGGAAGCGGTTATCTGCAGACGGCATAATCATCAACTCACGGGGCAGGGATCCCAAATCAGCGAACGTCGATTCTATTTATGTCGACAGAGTCTTCATTAAGAAGGAATAAAAGCATATAGTGTGTAACTCCCTAGATAATCAATATTTAAAGCGCAGGCACTATCAGTTGGCCCGAAAATTCACGTGAATTTTCGGGCCAACTGATAGTGCCTGCCGACTGGAGTTAACAATGATTCACGAATCAAATATGCTACGATTGCTGCCTCAGCCCCAAAGTATTGCTATGCACGAGGGTTTTTTCAGCGTAAGAGATGTTACGGCCATTCTCTTGGAGGCTGGAACATCGGTTGCTGATTTTGCAACTGCCATGAGACTGAAACAGGGATTGTTAAGTGCTACGGGGTATGATGCTGAAATTATCCGTCTAGACGCGAATTGCACGTCTGGCGATCTGATTCTAAGAATCTCACCGAATGACAGGAACCCTGAATCGTACAATCTTCTGATCACTCCCGCCTCTGTAGTAGTCGATGGCGCGTCTGCGGCTGGGCTTCGCTACGGCGTGGAAACGCTCCTGCAGATCGTGAATCAAGCCGGAATCGATCTTCCTTCGCTGGAAATTTATGACACGCCAGACTTCCCCGTCCGCGGCTTGTACCACGATGTCACGCGAGGTCAGGTCCCTACTCTCGATACGATGAAACACATTGCCGATTTGTGCGTCGAGTACAAGATGAACCACCTTGAGTTCTATGTGGAACACTGTTTTCTCTTCCGCTCAATGACGGAGATCGGCGCTGGTATGGATCCTCTTACCGCGGAAGAGATACTGGAGCTTGATCGTTACTGCCTCGAGCGACATATCGACCTTGTCCCTTCTATTTCTACATTCGGGCACATGTACGGAGTGCTGAGCACTCATACTTTTCATCATCTGGGCGAGCTGGATCTGGATGCAGGGAAAGTGCCGTTCAGCTGGTTTAATAGACAGATGCATGGCACTTTGGATGTCAATAATCCTGATTCTATCAAACTGATCGAACGAATCTTTACCGAGTTCCTCCCGTTGTTTTCGTCGGATTACGTCAACATCTGCTGCGATGAAACGTTTGATCTGGGCAAGGGCAAGAATCAGGGTATGGAGCCTAGAGAACTGTACATTAAGCATCTGTTATCGGTTGTGAAACTGGTCGAGGACAGAGGGAAGCGTGCGATGTTCTGGGGTGACATGGTTCTGGAATACGATGGCCTTATGGACAAGCTGCCCGCCAATGTTGTTGTTTTGAACTGGGACTACAGCTCAGATCCCAACGAGGAGACATCCGCGCGATTTGCGGAAACTGGATTGACTCAATACCTTTGTCCGGGAGTTAATGCCTGGTCACTCTTCGCCCAGGATATTACCGCGGCGGAACCGAATATCCGCCATATGGCACAACATGGGTTGAAGTACCGTGCGTCTGGATTGCTTAACACTAACTGGGGTGATTACGGGCATATGAATCTGCTGGCATCGTCTATTCATGGGATAATCATGGGTGCAGCTTACGGATGGAATGTTGCCAGTACGCCTGAGCAGTCTGATTTTGACGAATCATTTTCCGTTGTGACATACAAAGATCAAAGTAGAACGCTTGGTAGTCTTCTTCGGCGTTTGGGCGGGACCGACCCCTATCGGTTCTGGATAACGGAAGGAAAACCTTTCAACGAACTGCGTAAGATAGGCATCGATGATCTGCATATGGATGCCGCCACAATCCGGCAAAACCACGGCGTTGCGCTGAAAATCAAGAGAGAACTGGAGCAGCTTAGGGCAGAATCGGCTGTTTATCACAGGCAGGATTACGATGAATTTATTTGGTCAGCATCCATGATAGCGGCAGTTAACAAATATGCCTTACTTATAATCGGCGAGGCAATAGGTGTTCCGGAAGAGTTGGCATCTGAATTCGAGCGGTTATACAACAGGTATGCACAGCTTTGGCGTCGAAGAAACAAAGAGTCGGAGCTGTTCCGTATACGAGAGGTAATACTGCAAGCATCCAGGCAGATTCGTGAATGCGCAGGTTAGCGCGATAAGGAGGTTGGCTCAGAGTGGCGTTGGAGTGGTGCCAGGTGTAAACAAGCCTGGCATCAGCGCGAAATTAAAACTGGTGGAGGAATTGCCACTTTTACAAAGCGTGACGTTGGTTTTCACTTGAGTCCAAATAATCAAATCGCTCTCCATTCCACCATGTGCAATTCCCATAATAATTCGGCTATTTGCCATACCAAGAAAAAACATAGCCAGCAGTGTATCAGGTGGACAAAGTCCCTGAGCAGTTATATAGGACATATTCGCTGAGCAACAACAATCTCTAATTATTTCTCTTGACAAAATAAAGTCTCAGTGATACCATAAGCATGTTGCCAGCATTGTGATTTTGTTGCCAGCGTTATTGATTCTCGAGGGGAATATACAGGATACCGCCAGCACAAAGTTTCACATACCATCATAGATGATTACGTGACCAGTTGATCTGTTTCGAGAGGGGGGAAGAAAAGGGGACTATTCTTTACAACACTCAACGCTTTTAAAACAAAAATAGGAGGAAACAATGTTTAAAAACTATAGGCGCAAAGGTTTCACGTTGATCGAACTTCTAGTTGTAATAGCAATAATAGCTATTTTGGCCGCCATTCTTTTCCCTGTTTTCGCAAAAGCCCGAGAAAAGGCGAGGCAGACGGCTTGCTTATCCAATATGAGGCAGCTTGGGATGGCGTGCCAACAATATGCTCAGGATTGGGATGATCATATTCCAGGGCTGTATAACACTGCGGATGTTGTCTCATACCCCAGTGGGAATTTGGGATATTGTTCGTGGTCTTCCCAGATATATCCTTATGTTAAGAGCCGAAATGTTTTTGACTGTCCCGATGCTACTTCAACACATAAATGGGGGGATGGGAATATGGCTAACTCATTCTCCTATGGCTCTAATTTTGTTTTATCAATAACGTGGCTTGGGTACATACCCACTCTTGGACAACTTGCATACCCTTCTCAGACCATATTACTAGGTGACTCCGATAACTATGCTTTGTCGCAGTCAGGTAATGTTTGTGCTAACCGTCATAATGAAGGACTAAACTATTCATTTGGTGATGGCCATGCCAAGTGGTATAAATGCACCAAAGATAGTAGCGGTGATTGGCTAGGACCTGGAATTCCATCCGGTGTCTACTGGACTGTGGATGGAAGTGTTTCACCTTGGACCGGTAATTAGGGATAATAATGACTTTTATTTCCTGCCCAAAGGTCTTGTATGGCTCTCAGGGCAGGAAATAATCTTTGTGTCATGGAATTATATAGTGCTTCGTCTATTTTCATGTAGAGTAAAAGGTATTGACAAGTAGCCCATGCCTCTTTCTATTGACAAAATAAAGTCTTAGTGGTACCATAAGCACGTTGCCAGCATTTTGATTTTGTTGCCAGCGTTATTGATTCTCGAGGGAAATATGCAGGATACAGCCAGCACAAAGTTTGCACATACCATCATAGATGATTACGTGACCAGTGGCAGCCTAGCGATAGGGGATCGCCTCCCATCTAGTCGCGAACTGCAGAAGAAATACGCCACGAGCGGACATACCATCGTCCATGCGCTCACCCACCTTGAGGATCAGGGAATACTCATCAAGTATCCGGGCAAGAAGGGCTACTTCCTGGCCGAGGTAAAGGATTTCAATCAGGCTGAGCCCAAGTTCATAGGTTTTATCGCCCCGTGTACTACGGATGAAGAGCACGTCATGCGCGTGTACAACGGCATCAGCGGCGTCTGCGAGCGCAACGGATACCACGTAATCCTGGCAAACTCGAGCAGCAATTATAAGAAGGAACGCGATCATGTGAAGAACATGATCTCCGCTGGTTGTAAGGCGATAGTGCTCTTTGCAGTCACCCGAACCAGGGATCAGCTGGAAAACGATTATCTCAAAACGAAGTATCCGGATTTCCCCATAGTGATGGTGGATATGGCCTTCCCGAGTCAGATGCGCTCCCAGGTGGTATTCGACAACTACGCCGCCGGGTACGAGATGACCAGCACGTTGCTCAAAGGCTGCCACAGGAAGATAGCGTTCATCCAGACGAACACCCCGAGCGGCGATTTTATGCACAAGTCTACGCAGGAAAGGTACCGGGGATATCAGGACGCCCTGAAAAACTTTGGGGATGAGCCACTGCCGGAATGCTTATGGGTGGTCAACTGGCTCCTGAACGAGGGGCCAACAGATGCAGACATAGCGGCGGGGCTCATGCCCTACGTGCAATCCTGCCGGGAAGGTTCGGATCATCCCACTGCCATAATCGCGCTGGAAGACAGGATGGCCTACATACTTACCAGCATGGCGGTCGGCCTGGGGATTGATGTGCCGGGGGAGCTGACCATTCTGGGATTCGACAACCTGGCGAGCACGCGTCTGTGCAACCCGATCTTTGACACCACCGATCCGGATTTCTCCCAGGCAGGGCGGATGGCGGCGGACATCGCCATTCAGCACATAGACGAGGAAGTGGATCATCAGGTGGTCTGCGTGCTCCCGGTGCCGATACTGAGACGAAGTGGCACGCCCTCGCTTGCAAACTTGCACCTGCAGCAGTTTTCAGAAATTAATGGGAGGTGATTTATATTCAAAAAAAGTTCGGGTTTACTTTCGAAATATGTGATTGATTCAATGAAGGGAGATTTACCATGATGTACAATCGATCAAAACGAGGTTTCACATTAATCGAGCTGCTGGTTGTTATAGCGATAATAGCAATCTTAGCGGCTATACTCTTCCCCGTCTTTGCCAAAGCCAGGGAGAAGGCGCGGCAGACTTCCTGTCTGTCCAATCTTAAGCAGATTGGATTTAGCCTCAACATGTATTTACAGGATTACGACGAGACTTTTCCCGTTGCCAACCTCAGCGGATGGGGTCCCAGCGGCTGGCCGAACTGGTGCGCCTGGATAATGCCGTATGTAAATAATGACAACATATTCGCCTGCCCCAGTGACTCACAGGCGAGCAGCAACTCCTCCTATGCTAAATGCAGCTATGCATATAATCTGTTGCTGGCAGGTGGTAGCCTCTGGACCTACTTCAATGGCCGGGCGGCATACACCCTGGCAGGTGTAACCTGCCCGAGCAACGTCATAACCTTTTTTGATAATAGTTACACTGGGGGCTATCACGACGTAAGCTCCGGCTATAGCCTCCCTTTCTTTGACCCTACCGCCATCACTGGGCGACACAGCGGCGGCGACAATTTTGCATTTGTCGATGGGCATGCCAAGTGGTACCTGACAAAGAATCTTACCACCCGGGGCAACTACACCATGAATAACAATAATCAGATCAGCTTCTACCCAGAATATACCCACTAGTTCCATCAGTCCGCTTTGCCCTATCGACTAAGCATAAAAGTTGGTGAGGAATCTCCGAGAGATTGTTCAGAGATTCCTCACCATTACATCATGCCACTCGATTAAGAATATAAAACAATGTTAGTTCAGTGAAAAACACATTTATGTCCAATCGTTTCGATGGAAGATATTAATGAGGAATACTATTATGCGTTTCAAACTTTTATTAGGCGTACTGGTTTCTGTCTGCACATGCTGCATATGCCATGCCGCACCGGTCATCTCAAACGGTTCTTTCGAGCAACTCGTGATGAAACCTGCGACTGCCACAGGTGCATCAACTATCCCCTCTTGGCGATCTTGTGCCTGGGGAATACCCAACGCCTCCACAGCTGCCATCGGCGTCGTTCGTGCGACGGATGCCCCAAATGGAAAGCAGGTAGTCAAAACACATAACACGCAAAACCAGATAAGCGTTCTGGCGTACGACAGCCTTCCAGGTCATATCACCCCAGGCCGATGGTATGAAGTGAGCTGCAAAATGCGCACGGAAAAGTTGATCGGCCAAGGCGCGTTCCTTATGGCGGAGTTCTGGAAGGGTGCCAATGGAATCGGCGGCATAGACAGCGAGCACATTGTAGGCACAACCGACTGGCAGACGGCCCGCGTTCGTTTTCTGGCTCCATCCAGCGCATATTCTGTGAAGATCAGCCTGTGGGCATTTGGCGGGACCGGGGATGCGTATTTCGACGACGTTCGAATCAAGCAAATTCCAGCCCCCGCAGCCAAGGAATCCTCGCGTCGTTTAATCGACGGCTCACCCTGGGGGATGTTCACATGCTACGCCAACTACCTCCAACAATATGCCGTGTCTATGGGTGATGCCGGTGTGAAATGGCAGAGGGAAGGTTCCGGCGCTCTATGGCGGGATAACCAGAACCTCATCGGCAATATTTGCAAGATGTCGCTTCAATACTGCCTGGACAGAATGCCGGCCCCTACGGACCCAAACGACCCTTTGTACCCTATCACCAATTCCGCAGAGTACAGTAAATATCTGCAAAACACACTAGCAGAGGCCGGGCCGGAAGTGCGCGTAATCGAAGTTTACAATGAGCCAAACGTCGTGGTGGCATACACACTGCCCGCCTACGCTAACCTGCTCAATCTGGTGGGCAAAACGCTCAAGAGCGACCCCAATCACAAGAACATTCTAATGGGAAGCGGCGGCATGGCGTTTCTGGATATCGGCTATATGGAAGCCTGCCTGAAACGAGGATCGGATAAATGGCTGGATGTGATATTGTTCCATCCCTACTGCGTAGATGAAGCGTTGGACAGCCACCTGGACGCCATGTGGAATATGGTTGATCGGTGCGGACGACCGGATATGGCGCTGGCTATCAACGAAACCGGCTTCCCCACCTGGGACCCGGCCACTGGGATCAAATTCAACGCGTGTTTTGTCTCAGAACAGGAACAGGCAGTGGATATAGTGAAGCTGCACGTGCAGTCCATAGCCCACAAGATAAGTTTTGTCACCTACCTGGGCTGGAACGACTTCGCCCCGGAGCCATCCGACCATGCCAAAAATATGGGTCTCATCCGAGTGGATGGTTCGCCCAAGCCGTCCCTGACTGCCTACAAGTTCATGACCCAAACCCTGGGGGAAAAGCCCGTCATAGCGAATTGGACTTACGCAGCGGATGGCACACGCGTCTACAACATCCAAGTCGCAAATGGCAAAACCGTCCGAGTAGTCTGGAACGCCATTCGCAAGGCGGATGTCTCCATAGACCTGGGACAGACCAGAGCCTTCCTGTGCGATGTCTTCGGCACCAAACTGACAGCCGCGCCAGTGACAGGCGTATACAAGCTAACTGCTGATGACAACCCCGTCTATCTGGTACCGACCGAGGAGAAACAGTAGAGTAGTAGAGTAATTAATGGGGTGAACTAAAACCATCTCCCAAACAAATCACAACCAATTATAGTAGATCGATTTTTAGCAAAGAATAAAGGAGATTTCCACAGGATGAAACAGTACATCGTCTCAGGACACGCAGCAAGTCAATTACCGGATAGCAAAAGCTGGAAACTGGTATGGCAGGATGAGTTCGACGGCCATACGCTTGACCGTACCAAATGGAACTATCGCCTCCATATGATGCACCAGCGGCATACCACATTTTCCGACGAAGGCACAGCGGTATTGGATGGCAACAGCAATCTGCGCCTGGAATTGATCAAAAGGGACGGGATGTTTTACACCGCGCAACTTCAAACCGGTGAGAACTTCATGGATCGCCCCGGAGATACGGGCTACGGCAACTTCACATGGCCTATCGGCAAGTTCAGCAAACCGGGATTTATGCACAAATACGGCTATTACGAAATACGCTGCAAACTTCAAACGCAGGAAGGCTGGTGGTCCGCATTCTGGCTGCAATCTCCCATTATCGGCGCAACGGCAGAGGGAAAAGATTCGGGCGTCGAGGTCGACATCATGGAATCTTTTGATCGCGATGGCGCAATTGAGCACACCAACCACTGGGGCGGCTACGGACAAGACCATGGCAGCGTCACATCAGGCAAGCGCCAACTCGGCGATACGGATGACGGCTACCACCTCTTTGGGGTGGACTGGAGTAAGGATGGCTACGTCTTCTACGTGGATGGAAAAGAATCCTGGCGCGTTGACGGCCCGGTATCCGATGTAGATCAGTTCATTCTTCTCTCGGCGGAATGCTGGGGATATCGCTGGCCCGATCTACGCGGTGAAAAGTTGAAAGACGCTGTTCTGCCGGATGCTTTTATTGTGGATTACGTCCGAGTGTTCGACGAAGTAGAATAGGAGACATTGCAGCATGAAAACGGAGACATTTAGAAAAGGGGTTGTCTTTGAAAACGACACCTACTATCTAGGCGATCAAAGCGAGTATCATTTTTATCTTGACGAAGCGACTCGCTGCACAGATAGCGATTTCCTAGCCTCATCCATTTTAAGCGGCGACCACATCATGGTGGCGATCATTCTGCGAAATCTCAAGAATGTCACTCTCGATTTTGGCGGTGCAAGGTTGGTCTTCCACGGCAGAATCGTGCCGTTTGTGTTTGACCATTGCGAGAATATCACGCTCAAGAACTGCGTGACCGATTACGACCGACCATTTTATACACAAGCAGATATTCTCGAAGCGGATACCGGTCATTTGAAACTCAAGATAGCCGACGGTTTCCCCTGCCGAGTAGACGGGAGCTATCTGGTCGCAATCAGTGAGACATGGGAGAAGTGTCTCAACCAGAATGATCTTTTGATACAAGCGTACAACCGCGAAACCAATACCCCCGAGAATAACTGCAGAATCCTTGCGCTGATCGGCGAGGAGATTTTTACGTATCCCAATCCGCCTTTGCCCATACATCATTTGTACGCGGAAAAAGATGGAGATGCGGTTATTCTGCGCGGTGATTTTCCCAGCGCTTACAAGGCCGGGCAGATTATTGCCATCACCCACGAGCAAAGGGACAAGAACACCATCACCACCGTAAGCTGCAAAGATGTGCTAGTAGAGAACGTACGCATCCTGTGCGGCTCGGCTATGGGGTTCCTTGGGATGTACACGGAGAATATCACCCTGCGAGCCTTCAATACGTACCTGGATGAGAAGTCAAAAGGGGTGGTGGCAAACAATGCGGATGCGATTCACTGCTTCAACTGCTCTGGCCGATTCGTAATTGAAGACTGCATTCTGGAAAACATACTGGATGACGCGGTAAACATCCACGGGAATTACACCACCGTAAAGCATATCGACGGCAGCACAATCACAGCCTCTCATGGTAGCGCCCACGGTTTGAAGATGCTTAAGCTGTATCGTTCCGGCGATCAAATCAATATCTTCAGAGGACATACACAGGAACTGCTCGATACCTTTACGGTCCTCAATTGGGCGGATAACGGTACGGATGAAATCAGACTTAAGTTGGATAAGCCCGCGGTCGGCATCAGCGAGAACGATTTGATAGAGAACCTCACCGCAATGCCCGAGATCACTGTACGCCGATGTCGCATAGGCAAGCTGCTTGGCGGGATGCGCCTGCAAAGCCGTCTCAGGACGGTGGTTGAAGATTGCCGTTTCAATGTCATGTCGGCCGCGCTTCATTTTACCGGCGACAGCAATTACTGGTTCGAGTCCGGCCCCGTGAACGACGTCATCGTACGCAATTGCAGCTTTTTGTCTGCGGAATACGAGAGCATAGCCATAGTTCCGGAAATTGAGTTTTCGGGAAAAGCGCCGTATTACCACAAAAACATCACCATATGCGATAACGTGTTTGAAAACCCAGGCGTACTCTACGCGCGCCGTGCGGACAACATAGTATTAAAAAACAACAGATATAAACCGGCGAATCCCAGTCAGACAGAGGAAACGGGGTTATATGTCAAGCTGCAAGAATGCGGCCGGTGCGATATTACGGGTGCGGAGATTCGATAGATCACTGGCTTGGGCAAGCGGGAGTTTTGTTTCAAACCGGAGATACCAAAATCATAGTCGACCCTATTTGTCGGAGTGACAAATATCAATCCCAAAAACACACGCAAAATGTCGGGTCGACAAAGCATTTCTGCGCATCACTCCCGATGTCATCATCCTTACGCACAATCACCTGGATCACACCGATCCCGAGACGTTGGCGCACTATTTGAACGGCAACTGGAGCATCCTGTCGAGTCCAGAGGTAGCTGGGTGCCGCCATGCAGGCAGGCAACCCACTCACCCAGCTACAACATGGCGAGGTATTGTTAATTGATAACCAACACCGATTCGGGGAAAATATACAGTGTCGAGACTCTGGAGTACACCAAACGTGCTCTTATCATGGTCTTCCTCTGACTCTTGTGGGGCGACTTCTGCTTCAGCCTGATGGGGGCGGCGGATCCCGTTTCTGGCCTTTGCCATGCCGTTTGTGGGGCTGTTCCTGGAGCTCACCGGATTCTGCCGGGAGATCGGCGGATTCCTGATGCGGCATTTCTTCGGTCATGCAGTGAGCTCTGAAGCAACTTTCACAATAGGGCTGCTTGCGTTTCTGGTGGTGGGGTATCAGTTTTTCAATATGATAGTGGGCTCGGTCTATTACTACCTCTTCAATGACGTGGTGCCGGAAGAGTATGTGAGGCGATTTACGGCCTTGTTTCGCGCGGTAGGAACCGGAGCAGGGGCGCTATTCTCGTTTTTCGTCTTTCAGTACGCCGCCAGCCATTCCAGGGAGATATTCGTCGTATTCGGTATCCTCTACTTCATCGGTTTTATGATGATGTGTATCAAGGTGAAGGAAGTGGAATATCCGCCGCCTCCGGAGGTGGAGAATAAGGAGAAACACAGGGCTTTTGACAGCGTAGAAACCTTCTTTGCAGAGAGCTACTGCCACAAGTTTTACCGGTATTTCTACCGTCTTTCGCCTTATGTGCCGCTTCCGGTGCTGTTGCGCCGTTCGTAAACTTCCGCAACCTGGATGTTGGGCTTATCATGAAGGAGATGGAGGTTCTGGGCGGCGTGACGGGGATCATCACCACCATGCTGCTGATCCCCGCCGGGTACTATGTGGATAAGAAGCATCCCATCCGCGTAGGGCTCACCGCCATGATCTGGACACTTATATTTGTGGCGCTGGTCCCATGGAACGGTGCTGTGGCTGACCCTACCGGTATCCGCATTCCCCCCTGATTGTCGCAGGCAAAGCCGCGCAACCGCCGCCTCGCGCAATTGCTTTGTTGCAGACGCCGCCGATACCCTGCTTGTCCCGCACACCTCTCCCGGCGGCGATACGGAAGCCCTCTGCAAATCGCGTACCGAACGAGGCAAGATGATTTGTAATGTTGATAACTATTGTGGCGTAGATTTCAAGGTAACGCCTGAAAAACGCTAAAGCGGAATACAGGTTCATAATCATTTAACCACTCAGGAGGATTCGTTCATGTCCCGGCAGCAGTATCAACCAAAGAAGTTCCTACGGCAAGCCCCGAACAAATTGCTTCGTAGGTATTTTTGCGAAACACGGGATCGACACATATATAAAATGGGATGACCTGCGAGAAAACGACATCGAACCGATTTTCGGGGCCGTGGAATTATCCCCAGTAAGTCTGCAAAAAAGGGCTCTATGAGTTTTCTTGTGGGTAGAGATCCAGTTTCCCATAATGGAAGAGTATGGCCACCCTGAAGTTGTCGAACTTTCGATAACCTCGTGCATTGGTCTTTAGCAGCTGAATCATCCCGTTTATCGACTCCGCATAGGAGTTTGTTACCCTGTGTTTGATATATGCCAGCAAGCCATCAAGATGATTTGCAAGCATGTCGGCAACCTGGGTTAAAAACCTGTTGCCAAGAGCTATCGTGGCATTATGCCATTCTATGAAAAACTTCCTTGCCAAGCTTGTGTCTTTGTGAGTGAAAAAATGACGGAAATTCTCTTGAACGCCCAGCCCTTTGAGGTGTCAATCTCAAGTCCGGTCAGGGATTCAAAAGCCGACTTCTGCTTTTTCATCATCTTTTCAGGTGAACGTAGCCATAGATACTTTGTATTCCATAGAGTCGGATCGTCCTGCTTTAGCATGTTGCGGTTCTCAGCCCTACGGGTCTTATCCACGGCATCAGACAGATATTTTGCTATGCGGAATCTATCATGTACGATATCTGCTGGAAGAATATTCCTTGCGGCATTCATAAAGGCTTTCCCATGTCCATGGAGACTGAACTGACTCCTTGTCGTTGCGTGGCAGTGTATTCGCGGCCCACTATGCGGTCTTCCACTATCCCGTGCATAATCCCGGGCTCTCCCGATATCCCTTCAGGTCCTCAAAGCTTTTCCAGCTGTGCACATAGTTATCGTAAACCTATGATAGAAGATTGGCGGCAATTTGTATAGCTGCACATTTGTATAAGGGAAGACTTGCAGCATTGGATTCTCAACTTATGCTGCAAGTCCGTTTTTCAAGTTTTCAAGGATATTACGGTGGCTAGACCGTCAAACTTTGTCTTCACGCACCAGCTTGCACTCCGTGTCGCCGTTCATGAAAACCAGCGGAATCAGCCCGACGGTCGGCCGGCCCTGAGCGACAATCTGGAGCACGCCCCTGTTTACCTGGTCACGCACCTCATCTGGCAGCACATCTGCGACTACCTCGAAATGGCTCGGGTACCTGGAATCCGGTATGTTCAACGATATAAAGCTCTTGTTCGATGGTAGTGCCTTCCATCCGTCTGGCAGCAACCATGTCATTTCCAGGTGTCTTGGAAGTGCAAAACTTGTAGCAAAGGTCAGCTTTATTCTAAATGGCTCTCCGCTCTTTATGACAGGGGCCTTTCCATAGTCAAGGTTGACTTTAGTATGGAAGAAGTCGTAATCCACAGAATATGGAGGTCGGCTGCATATCTTATTGGCAACCTCACTATCATTAAGTTTTGAATCCGCCAGGCCGGAAAGGTCGGTCGGCGCATCAGATATTTCCATCGGTGCATTAAATGCGGCAAGCACTTCAGGCACCATGGACATCACCTGATCCGTGAGTTCAGAGACGGTAGCAGGGTTGATTGGTGGCCAAACTGTTTTATCAATGCATAATGTCACTATCTTATCGCCGATAGGGTCTATCCATTCAGCAGGAATGCTTGACTTGCCGCCTATTATGCCCAGTATCGATCCGAGCGTGGCAGCCGTACAATCCGTATCGTCGCCGCAATTGACGGCTATGCGGATCGATGCGCCGAAATCGCCCTCTCCATACAACCATCCGATAATAATGAAACCGATGTTCGCCGGGGCCGGGAACCAGCATAGGTCGGCGCTGTCGTCCCACAAAATTTTGCGTGCCTCCTGCCATGTGCGGCCGGATTTATACGCGTCTATCGCAAGGTTGACGCTCCGGGCCACCCGGCAGTCGGCAGGTATCTTCGACAGGCCAATTTGTATCAGTTCATCTCTGTCACCCAGTACAAAGGCAGCACTTTCTATGGCAGCCGTGAAAAGCTCGGCATACATACCTTCGCCAGATCCATGGTCTACGCTTGCGTCTTCATATGCATACTTGATGGCGATATCTGGACAACCCGGCGCTATACAAGCCCAGATTTCGGAACGAATCCATGCGCCATTTGAATCCAGCCAGGCATTATCGAACATGCCGGATATCGGCGGCACGAGTCCCGTGCGCTGGTTAGCCTTGGAGTTTCCGTATTCGGCCCAATGAGGAATAATATATGTAAGCCAGTGTTCGCCCAGAATTGCTGCGTTGACTCCCCTCGGCCCGTACTCGCGAAGCGCATGAAGCCAGACAATCTGCAAATCAAGGTCGTCGTTTGGCACCGGTTCGCCATCGGATACATTTGTGTATCCTTGCACATCGTGCATATCAGGGTTTCCTTCATACGGCATGCCCAGAGTTCCGCCGATGTTCTTGCCCATCCAGCAACCGTAAATCTTGTCGCGCAATTCGTCGCGATTCATAATCAGTTTTTGCATGTATCTCTCCTGTCATTAACTCTATAGAGTTTTGCTTTGTTACCCCAAATCATATTCCAGATATGGTGTAGAATCACCCCATATACGATCATCCCTCAGGTTGTTTTACCATGAGACTATGATATAATACATGTATGACATCTTCTACACCAAAACACGCAGATACAGTGCAATTTCGATCACCAACCGTTACAGAGGTGGTCTATGAACGCATCAATTTTGGGGCTGGGCTGTCTATTTGGAGCGACGGCATCACCTCGTTAAGCGACCGCCCGCCGAGCTTTCTTCATCATCATAATGCTCTGGAGATAGGCTACTGCTATGATGGATACGGCGTATTTATGGTAGGCCCGGATGTGTACAGCTTCGGGCCGGGCGACGTCAGCATAATAAACGCGGGCACGCCTCACATTCACAGGGCGGGAAGCAGTCATGCGGGCGGGAGCCGATGGGATTTCATCTTCATTGATTCATACACTTTCGCAACCCCGTTCGTCGGGCATCTCGGAAAAAGCATCGTCGCGGAAATGTGCAATCCTGCATGTAAGTCCATATTGCGGCAGGATGAAAACCCTGAAATCTCAGCGCTTTCAAAAGAGATCTTTTCCGAGATGCTGGCTTGCGAGGACTGCTTCAGGGCGTCTGCATCGGGCCTTATACTGTCATTACTGTGCAAACTAAGACGGCTTCCAATGGCCGAGGAGAGTGCACATGCAGCCGTAGTCCGATCACCGTTTATACGAATAGCCCCGGCCTTGCGCCTGATAGCACAGCACTATGCAGAAGAGATTGCGGTTTCTGATATGGCAGATGAATGCTGCCTGAGTGAGCCGCAATTGCGACGTCTGTTTATCAGTTCCGTCGGGCAATCCCCGCTCGCTCACCTCACGAAGTTCAGGTTGTGGATGGCGACAGCTCTCCTGGAGAACTCCGAGCTGTCCATTCTGGACATTGCGGGCCGTGTAGGATACGCATCGCCATCCAGTTTCTACCGTCACTTTTTCGCAGAGTTCGGCAAGTCGCCCAGGCTGTGGCGCAAGGAGAACCGAGCATAAAACGGCAGCAGGAGCCTGTTTGTTGATAGGTAGAAGACTCATGTTCCGCAAAGGCAATCTTTCTGATATAATGGCTTTAGAATAAGCGATTGTTTCCCGGCGGGTAATGTTATTGAACGTTATAGATGAAAAGATATCAGCGATTGTAGAACGGATTGTGCAAGCTGTCCATCCCCTGCGCATAATCTTCTTTGGTTCGACTGTGCGCTGGCAGGCTCGGCCGGATAGTGACATAGATAGCCTGGTTGTGATGTCTGACGGCACTCATAGGCGCAAGGCTATGACCAATGTCTACTGGGCTCTGCTTGCTCAAAGTTGGATGTGGACATAGTCGTCGCAACTGCATCTGATCTGATAGACTATGCTGAAACATCAGGTCTTGTATACAGGGAAGCGCTATAGGAAGGGGTTGGACCGGTACTCTCAGACGGACACTTTATCAGGCAACTCTCACGGCATCGGCTTCAAACTCCACCGGGCTCTTGTATCCAAGGTACCCATACCTTGTTTGCGGCATCCACACGGAAGTCGCGCATCAGCAGGTTCGGATATACTTGGAATCTATGGTTTGAATCGGTTGTTATTCGGAAACGCCGCCGTCGCCTTGGGGCTATCCCAAGCTTACGCATAATCTTGCATATACGCCGCCTGCTGCAGTGTATGCATTCTCTTCGCATCTGTCGGCAAATCCTTCGGCTGCCGTACCTATCCCCACTGTTTTTGAATATCGCAAGTACTTTGGCGCAAAGCATTTCTTCCTGTGCATCTTTTCGATTGGCAGCTATTGCCCATTGATAGTAGCCGCTTTTCGAAACTTTCAGCACTTTACACATGACGACGATATGGAACTGCTTGCTGTTTTGGCTGATGAACCGGTATCTCACAGCAGTTCTTTCGTGAAGATACCGATTGCTTTTTTTAGTATATCCCGCTCTTCAGTGACGCGGGCGAGCTTACGTCTCAGTCGAATCAGTTCTTCGTGTTCGCTTGGCGCAATAGGCTTCTTGCCGTCCAGTCTTGTGCTGAACTCTCTCACCCATCGGCTCAGGACGTTCGGTGCGACCCCCAGTTCCCTGGCAATTTGGGATGTGTTCTGGTCATTTTGTTCTACAAGTCGGACCGATTCTGCTTTGAATTCATTTGTGTATTGTCTTTTTTTTCACTTGGTTTCCTCGCTTATATTATAAGACTCTTTCCAAGTGTCCGTTTTAGGGGTTCCTTTCCAGTCCAGAAGCGTCAGATAGCTCCAATCCTCGTCCTGTGCGGTCTTTACCGTCTCGGAGAAGATATCTTTCACCCGAGAAAGCCGCAGGCGAGCGAGGTTTTCGAGAAGCCTTTCGGCGATAAGTTGCTCAGGCATAGCTCACCTCGCCGCCTATTTGAGAATAAATATCGATATCCCTGACCTGGACATCCACTTCGTATTTGCCCGAGATTGGGCTCCTGGTAGCCTTGCCTTTGCCTCGTTTTGGATGTGCCCATTTGCGAGCGCTCATCTTGTTGTCTGCAAGAATCGCCTCACGAAGACCCGGCAGTTGCACCAATTTGCCTTTGATTTGCGACTGATTATGGGTCGCCACAAGCACATCGTCATTGAATATACGCAAGATTCCGTCTTTTATACGAACGATTATCTTCTTGCCAACAAGCACATGTGGGACTTCATAGAGAGATCCGTCAACGCTTATAGTACAATCTTTATGAACTTTGCGAAACAGCTTCTCGTACACATTCGCATCGGCTATTTCCAAGCTTGTTTCAGAAGGAGAATACGGCTCTGCTGTTCAAGTGCTGCCATTCCTGCGGCAATCTGGACAAGTAGCCCAGCAGAGATCGCGAAGGCTTTTGAGAAAAGATTGACCGAATTCGATATAGTGTACACTTCTGAGGGGGGATAATAGAGACCTTCTCGTTGATCGTCCCAGATACATTTCTGGATTTCGTGGGAAAACACATAGAGAGCATAATGCAGGAATGGCCGATTGTTCGCCAACTGTCCATTGTAACCGGGCTTCGCCAATGTTATGTAGATAGGGAGCCAGGGCAGGATGCATGCAAGATTCTGTTCCAGTTGATGGAGGGTAGTAACCTAGTCGTTCGTCGTGCTTCTGCCTACGCACTGGCCGAGATGTACCCATCTTTGCTACTTAAGCAGACGGAAAAACTGTTGATTTCTGGATCAGCTGGACAGCGCGAGATTGGGATCTGGGCTGCAATTTTCGTATCAGATGACAAGGGGTTCGTTGAGCAATGGCAGATAGCCCGTCACGATCAGGAGCGCGTAGTTCGCGAAGCTGCAAGCCTGTCGTACCAGGACCGGCTTGATCGGAAGAGATGCGCTCAGTATCTTGACATTGTACTGGACACCGATCAAAACGATCTTGGCCATCTGTGGCGGTATGGTCAAACCCTCTGCGACATCGGAGATGACGAGACACTGAGACATGTGAGGGCAGGCATTCATGTCGCTGGGTTCACAGTAAATAAGCGTGCTTGGCTGGCATGGCTCGCCAAGAAACTGCAGAGCAACTGGGAACGAAGACAAAAGAGAACTTCAGGCAGGTCGAGCAATGTAAAGTGTCCATCGCAATAAATCAATCCGGAGACTTGGGCTCGCTTCGGAAGACGGAAATACTATGAGTTTTTTGGCTGATGGTCTTCTGTGGTTGAGTGAATGCTTCTGGTTTTGTTGATGAAAGACCATGAGGGCGGAGAATTTCGGGCCAAGAGACGTGGCGATGCATATACCTGGTGCAGATGGGGGGCATGCAGAAACGGATTGATTATCTGTCTATCAGGCAGCCTTCGCGTGGTAGCTATGGTATAATCGCCGAGAATCGGCTCGGAGTCGAGTTCGGCATCCAGGGTAAGTTGTGGTTTTTCGACCGACAGATCCCCGGATCGATCACCGGTGGTTCGTGATTCAGACTGATGTGCGTACGAACCGGATGATAGTAGTCCTCGACAAACTCCCAGAGCAGACGTTCGTGATGCCGTTCATCGAGTGGGATTATGTGATCAAGAAGCTCGCGCCGTAATACTCCGATGAGTCTTTCCACTTTGGGCATAGGTCTCGGACGCTTCTTTGCGAGGATCTGCTGGTCGAACAGAGCGAGTTGGCTTCTCAGGGCCAGATTCTCGGCGATGAGCGTATTGCGCGATATGAGCAAGCCTCTTGTAGACAGAAGCAGGAAAGATAGGATAGGTCTGAAGTAAATCATGGCTTCAGCATACCAGAAATGGGTATTTTGTACTCGGATGGATTTTTTGAGGTCTACAAGACAAATGATGGAAACAGAATATGTTGGGAGATCAATTTCTTGTCCAGCACGATTCGTGATACTATTTGTCGTTCTAAAGTGTATTTTGTGTGATTAATCGCTAATCTGTGGTATAATTACGAACAGGTGTGGTCCGATGCTGATCACATTCATTCCTTGTACGACGTACGCGTCCAAGTCTATCTATAAAGTAGTGGAGGCATCTATGGCATCTGTGGTAAGCTCCAAACAGCTCGGATCCTTGAATGAAAGACTCAAATCTACTCGAGAGCGTGTCAAAGGTGACCGAAAAGAGGCTATACGCGTGCTTCAGGCCGCCGGTATTACCAACAAGAAGGGCAAACTCACTTCTATCTATCGAGTCATAGAAGAAAAATAGCATGACGACGATGTATACAACGTTGCCGACCTTTGTTCTGGGGTTTCACGGTTGCGATCAAATTGTGGCTAATAGAGTGGTTCGTGGTCAGGATGGTTTATATTCCAGTCGAAACGACTATGCTTGGCTTGGGCATGGTATCTACTTCTGGGAAAACGATCCGGAACGCGCTCTAGAGTATGCCAGAATACTTCATGACAATCCAAGACGTGGACAAGGTAAAGTCACCGTCCCAGCAGTATTGGGTGCGATCATCGATTTGGGACATTGTTTGAATCTCATGGAAACGAGAGCATTGAATTCCGTTGCTCAGGCCTACGATACGCTACTTGCTTCACTGGAAAGTGCGGGCTACGAATTGCCTGAGAATGCGCCTGGACACGGTGGCGGTGACGATCTGCTGTTACGCCGATTGGACTGTGCGGTTCTCGAGATTCTGCACCAAAATAACACTGAACCAAGCTTTGATACGGTTCGGGGACTGTTTTTCGAAGGACCGGAGCTGTACCCTAACGCTGGGTTCAGAGAAAAGAACCACATCCAAATCTGTGTTCGTAATCCCAACTGCATAAAGGGGTATTTCCTTCCTCGCAACCCTGATGATCGGCATCCAATACCTTGAATTAAACAGAATAGAATCTTGGGGCCAAGAGGCATCGATTGGATAACAATACCCCATCATCTCGACGATGTTACGTCTTTGCCAATGCTCAACTCGACGTTTGATTTGTCGAAACACAACGGTCCCACAAATTGTGCTAGCCAAGACTTCACCTGACACGGCTGAGTTCTTTTAACACATTACAATCCAATCTCCTTCGCGCTGTTCTCCTCAAAGATGCGGCCTAGCCTGACATACTTAGCGAAATTTTCTTTGGAGCTATGGCCTGTCTGCTGCATGATGATGTGCTCGGGCACACCGGCGCGACTCGCCTGCGTGCAGTGACCGCTCCTTAGAGAATGACCGCTGTACCGTGCTGCATCGAGTCCAGCCGCCTTCGCCGCATGTTTTACGATGTCGCCTACTGATCTACGCGACAGCCTGCCCGATGCAATCTGCCCATGCCTGTTGATCCCACGGAATACCGCGCCATCGGCTATCCCTGATTCATCAAGCCACAGCTTGAATTTCCGAACCGGGCAGGTCTCAGGATTAGCGCCATACGGGATTCCAACATAACGCCCCTTGTTCATCTGATCGGTTTTATTGTGCCTGAGCAGAATTACGATCCCCTCGTTACGATGCTGAATATCCTCCACATCCAACTCTACAAGCTCTGAGCGCCTGAACGCTCCTGCGAATCCAAGGAGTATAAGCGCCTTATCTCGTTTGCCGATCAGCGTGTCCGGCAGAGCCGCCACCATTTTCTTGATATCTTCGGATAAAAGCGCATCGACCGGTTTTGGAGGAGTCCCAAGTTTGCGAGTCATGCCGCGGAGCAGTTCCTTGACCGCCGGGTGACTTGTCGGTGATGGGTATCCTGCTGCTCGGTGCATGGAGGCGATCGCGGCAGAGCGCCTGCGGATCGTGGGAATTTGCAAACCATTCATGGCAATGGATGTCAGATAGCAGATGACGACATCGGGAGTGCTTGGCAGGTCGGTCAGCCTATGGTCAGAACACCAGCAGGCGAAGGATTTCCAGTCGCGTGAGTATATCTCCCGGGTGCTGTCAGCGACGGTGGTCTTCAGAAACTCTCGAGCCTTGGTGAGAATTCCCATAATTTCCGGGGAAGCGCATTTTCTAACTTCCCGGAATACCGTATTTCCGGAACTTAGCATATCAGAATCATGAGAAACAAGCAAGATATCCTTTCAACGGATGGGTTCTCCATGACGATTCACAAAACGAGGAGGAACCGTGGTGATGAATGGTAAATCGATGCGCGCTGAAAGTCAAGTATGTGGCGAAGAATTGCTCGAAAGCCGAGTTCTAACTTCCACGAATACGGTATTCTCATACCCAAGATTTCAATGTAAATACTATGGAGGCTGATTAGATGTATCTGCGCTTGAAGATAGAAGCGGTAAATGACGGAATGCTGGTAAAGGTGATACGAAGGCTTGCAGTATCGGTGCTTGAGGAGATAGACGCCGACGAAGAGAGCATCGACCGCCTGAAGCGAATATTAGGGGAAGCCTGCGGAAACGTCGTTCGCCATGCGTACAGTGAATCATCGATGTATGAGGTGAGCCTGGATTACTCGGATGCCAGCGTTCGAGTGACAGTCCGTGACTATGGATGCGGTTTCCGCCCAGACCGCATTGAGTACTGCCCCGATGCCCATTTTGGAATACAGCTCATGGATGAGGAATCAGAATCGCTCAGGATCGAAAGTGCGCCGGGAAAAGGGACAGTCGTACATGCGGTAGTCCCGGTAGCACCCAGCGGCGTGAGGTGTGTGAAAGATTTCGTGCGGTTGATTTTCAGTACGGAAGTATCAGGTAAAAACATGCTCAACGACCAAGACCGGGAGGGTGTCAGGTTTGGTATGCAGGATAGCAGTCTGTCCGCGAAATCATAGAAGAATCATCGCGCTGAGAGCCAAGAATAACTGCGCCAAAAATGCCTAAACGGGGCAGATCGCAGAAGGCTGGCTGTATCTCTCCGCGGTGATGGATTTGTGTTCCAAAGGAATCGCCGGATGGTCGATGGATGCTCGGATGAAGACAGACCTTGTTGCGAATGCGCTTAAGATGGCTTACGAGAGAAGAAATCCTGGAGTCGGACTCTTGCACCATTCTGATCGTGGCAGTCAGTACGCCAGCGCGGATTATCAGCAACTGCTCAAGGCATACGGAATGCAGGCGAGCATGAGCCGAAAAGGCGATCCGTGGGATAACGCCCCTATGGAAAGCTTCTTTCACACGCTGAAGACCGAGCTCACACATCACAGGAGATACCAAACCCGCGAAGAAGCAAGGAGGGATATCTTTGAATATATCGAAGTATTCTATAACAGGCAAAGACTACATTCAAGCTTAGGATATAAGTCCCCTGCGGAGTTCGAGTCTGAATTTCGACTTGCCGCGTATGCGGCATAGGTAAATGGTGTCCGAAAAACTAGGGCAAGATCAACTTGACATTGTACAAAAATATTGTACAATTGTACAAGAAAGTTGTACAAGGAGAGAATCATGCTGGACGCACTGTTCTCATCTAAAGCAAGAGTCAAACTTCTAAAACTACTGCTTCTAAACCCGGATTGCCGATACTACCTGCGGGAACTGGCTCAAAAGACTGACCTGTCGATTTATAGCGTCCAGGTTGAGGTTAAGAGGTTGACTGCAGCAGGAATCCTTGAAAAGGAAACCAGTGGACGACAAACCTACTACAAGATTAACGAGCATTGCCCTATCGTGCCGGAACTACGCTCGATTTTCACGAAGACCACAGGAGTCGCTGATGTACTGAAGGCTTCTCTAACGGAGATATCGGACCATATTGACTATGCTTTCATATATGGTTCATTCGCAAAAGGTACGCAGGTTCAGGACAGCGATGTCGATCTCATGGTAGTCGGTAACGTTGAGTTCCGTGAAGTCGTTTCATCGCTACGATCTGCCCAGGATGACTTGGGGCGTGAGATCAACCCGTCGGTTTACTCGCTTGCTGAATTTGGGGATAGGGTAGTGAGAAATGATCATTTTATCAGCACTGTGCTTGGTGAGCCGAAGATATTCATGATAGGTGAAGAAGATGGACTTAGAGCAGATGTTCAGAAATGGCTGGCTGGTTAAGCATACCCCCAGCAAACAGGAGATTACTGATCTTCTCGGAGTTGCAGAACGTGATATTACCAGTTCACGGGTTCCAGATCTCAGTCCTGATTGGCAGTTAAACATTGCGTATAATGCCGCACTACAGATAGCGATTGCTGCGCTTGCAGCGAGTGGATATCGACCAGGGCGCGAAGCACATCACTATCATGCTATAGAATCCCTTGAGTATACGTTGGGTGTAAGCTCAGACACGGTGAACCTACTCGATACATTCAGGAAGAAGCGTAATTTCTCTGGCTATGACAGAGCTGGAACAACATCAACTCAGGAAGCCGATGAGATGTACAAACTGGCCTATGACCTCAGGAAGAAGCTCCATAGCTGGCTACTTACATGTCACCCTGAACTTATCGAATAACGCATGGTCGTTTTGGTGTCATGCCACCCTTTATTCGCTGTGAGATCGACAGATCAAAATGCGGCTAAACGTGCTTTGGGTCTTGATGGAGAATGGACGGGTTTTGCCATCAAGCAGTTCGATATCTTCCGTAAACTCCTGGAAATGGTCGACCCTCCAGTTATCGTTGTCCCCAACGCTTTCGCATCTGGGATATTGCGCAACGCGCTCAAAGCCGGAGAGATGTCGCCTGAGCATGGGTGCCACTTCATCGACCTGGATAATCGTCAGGTGCCGATATTCTTCAGCGGAATGCTCACTGGGCAGCGTGCCATGGATGTCTACTCGCGAGATCGTCTCATATACCAGGTCAGAAAGATGATTGTAGCTGCGGGATATACAGCTAAGGATTGACAAATATGGGCAAAACTGGCGAGAAACTGCTGGATCAAGTCTCCGGATGCCTCCTTGGAGGAGCGGCCGGAGACGCTCTCGGCGCTCCTGTTGAGTTTATGTCTCTCTCGGAGATCAAGGGCAAGTTCGGGGAAGGTGGCATTCAGCACTATTCTCCTGCATATGGCAAACTCGGGGCGATAACCGACGACACTCAGATGACTCTGTTCACACTGGAGGGCCTGCTCCGCACCAAAGTTCGGTTAGCGAATAAAGGGATCGCATCATACCAGACGGCTGTCCATCATGCGTATCTGCGCTGGCTTGATACCCAAGGTGAGCCTCGCAACAATGACAATCTGCATATTTACACCGGATGGCTGCTCAGTCACCGCGAACTATACGCTCGTCGCGCACCGGGGAATTCCTGTCTCTCTGCACTCAGCTCAGGGAAGCTGTGGAGTGTCCATGACCCGGCAAACGACAGTAAAGGATGCGGCGCTGTGATGCGTATGGCCCCAGTCGGACTCGTCGGCACAAACGCACCTTTTGAGGTGGGCTGCGAACTTGGCGCACTCACACACGGCCATCCAACAGGCTATTTGTCCGCTGGATTCTTTGCGCATCTAATCAGCGAGATAGTGCATGGATCAAACCTCTCCGATGCTGTAGCGAGCGGGATCGCCGAACTCAAGAAGTGGGATCATCACAACGAGTGCCTGCAGTCGGTGAAAAAGGCCTTGGATCTTGCTGCGAAGAATATTCCGGTTGACGATGCAATTTCCCCACTCGGTGAAGGCTGGGTCGCAGAAGAGGCGCTTGTGATCTCACTGTACTGCGCGCTTGTTGCAAAAAACTTCGCTCATGGCATCATCCTCTCCGTAAACCATGATGGAGACAGCGATTCTACAGGGGCGATCACAGGCAACATCCTTGGCGCACTCTGGGGCAAGCAGGCGATCCCATATGAGTATCTCAGAGATCTAGAACTCAGGGATGTGATAGAGGAAATGGCGAGAAATACCTGTGAGTTGGACCTGGATGATGCGAGGGATAAGTATCCCGGGTATTGATTTCCGACGGTTGACATCGTTCTTCCAGGGTTATTCATTTCTAGGATTTTGAGCGTGAAACAGCACGCAGTTTACTTGACAATGGCAAGTGATATGTTCTATCCTTATTTATCTCTTGCATAAACTAGCCATGTATTGCCATGGCGACTGGTTGACATCCACGAATTTCTGGCTGTTTACCCAAGCGATCAGATGACCGTGAATAAAAATATATAACGTAAGTTCGTTGATTTTCGGTGGAGGAGATTGCCGCATATCTTGTCATCAAGCAAGGTGCTTTCTGCAAATGTTTCGAATATAGAAACATCCGAAACATAAGATGGGACGACTGTGGATATTCCGCCAATGTGACGTTGATCACTAGGTGCGTTCTGGTGAAGCGTACAATATGATGAAAACAGCGTAAGGGCATAATTGTCAATGCGCTTCAGAATACAACACCGCTCTGCTTATCCCGCATGATGTAATTGCAGAGAATATGATGGTAGCTGGGCTGGCATCATCCTTTGCTTTGTCCTACTAATAGATATTTCGACTGTTTTCAAATTTATCCAGATATATTTGCGCAGACCACAAAACGGAGGCCTAAATGAAAAGGGTATTACATTGGAAAGATGAGAATACTTGGCCTGCAAACTGGCTCGGGAGTGAGATTGAGCCGAACAGTAAAGAAGCCTACAAGCTTGCATTACGACTCAAGGCTGAGTATGACTATTTTGTGGCATATCATGCTTGTCGCCCAATCGATGTTTCTTCTTACTACAAGGATGGACTACGCATAGCACGACATTACGATCTTGTGGAAATCGCACAAGGTATATTCGCCAATGGAAATTTTGATGAAATATCAAGGGATGATGTTTTTGCTTCGGCACAAGAGATGCCTTCTACCAGCGATAATAGACTATACGTTGCTCTTGACGATAGGCATATCATCAATTGGTGTGGGGATTACCTGCTTTACGGCAGCGAATATGTGATCGGTATTGCAGCGGGATTGTCGAGGAATCACATTAGTGACTACCGGCAATATTTGAAGAACTTTGGCAAGCCAACGATCTTCAAGTTGCAGTTGCCGCTTACTTTGATGAGCGTCGACTGCCTAGCAGAACTGGCCAGCGGGATGTCTCGTGCAGTATTCAACAATGATATTGCGCACGAAGAGGATTTCACAGTGACCTTACACCAACCAGTGCCGCCAGAGTTTATCACATCGCACTTTCATCCGACGTATATCGAAGATCCGTTAGCTTGAAGTGCTCGATGCTATAATCACACCGGCACTGCGTGCGCAGTAATTAGGGCATAGAGCTTATCAAGTTATGGCCATTGTATTGGGAAGTATGACTTCAGCAAGCCTAATGCTGATCACTATGCGTTCCAGATTCCGGGAGATCACTGATTATTGTCTGAACATTACTAAGTTTGTTGCTAAATTGTGTCGTAATGTAGCAGACAATGCACGGTATTTGTTCAAAGCTGGCAGATTCACAGCGTCCGGCGAGAATTGCCATGTCCAAAATTGAAACAGTTGAGGAAGTACGTATCATCGAAGGCAGGAAGTAGTGCATGGACTTAACTCGAAGAACAAGGGTAGTATGGCTTTGACTAGGCACAAGGAGAGAAATGGATGAGCAGCGAACCATCGACAACCTGCAATCTGGCCGTCGGCAATGATAATTTTGCTGGGGGGGCTGGCGTACTACTTGAGTTAAGTCTGAGCCAAAGCGTGAACTACGCTATGCAACAGAACGATGTCCCTGTGATACACTCGCTACGAGTCTCTAATCTGACAGAGGATCCGCTACAGGATATATGTGTCCGCATAGCGACAGAGCCAGCCTTTGCAGCTCCCTGGGAAACGAGCCTATCAAGTATTGGCCCTGGCGAAGTGTACAATCTCGGTGTTGTTGATCTGCCATTATCCCACGATTTCCTCTCACAGCTAACAGAACGAGTAATTGGTGCAGTCCATATCCAAGTCCTTCAAGGAGATCAGGTTATCGCTCGTAGAAGCGAGCGCATTGAGTCACTTGCTTACGATGAGTGGAGTGGCCTAAGTGTGATACCGGAAATCTTGGCGGCATTTGTTACGCCAAATCATCCTGCAATCGAAACAGTTTTGTCAAATGTAGCGACTTTGCTTGGCGAATGGACAGGTGATTCATCGCTATCCGGATACCAATGCAAAGACCGTGAGCGCATTTTTAAGATGGTGGCAGGAGTGTACACGGCACTTCAGCAGATTGGCATCCGCTACATTAATCCTCCAGCGAGCTTTGAAGAGCGTGGGCAAAAGATTCGTCTTCCAGATCGCATCATAGAAAACAAGCTTGGCACTTGCCTGGATCTGGCTACGCTGACGGCAGCTTGTCTTGAGCAGATTGGCCTTCATCCACTTATCGCTATCACGGAAGGCCATGCTTTCTGTGGCGTCTGGATGGATGACGAGTGCTTTGCTGACACTATCACGGATGACGTACTTCCATTGCGCAAACGTGTAGAGCTGGGCGAAGTCTTTGTATTTGAGACCACGTGCATAGCCTCCGATATGCCGGTGCCGTTTTCGCAAGCAGTAGATATGGGAAAACACCACCTAGTGGATACTGGTTCATTTCGGTGTATTATTGATATCTGCAGAGCCCGCAAGAGCCGCATTCGTCCACTGCCCATTCGTCTTGGCAGAATGGATGATTTACATACGGCCATGGCACAACCGATCGATGGAAGTGCTGGATCATTGGGAACTCAGGCCGTACTACCATCGTTAATGCCGGATATCCCTGATTCACCATCCGTGGAGGCGCCGGCATCCCGCTTGGATCGCTGGAAACGTAAACTGCTCGACCTTACGATGCATAATCGTCTTTTGAATTTCCGGGAGACGAAGAAAACACTGCCGTTGCTTTGTCCTAACTTGGCGGCACTTGAGGATGCACTTGCGGATGGTGAGAAGTTTCGTCTATACCCAAAGCCGACCGACTTAGATGATTCTCAGCCTCGTGATGTCGGGGTTCACCGACGCCGGACAGGTGAAGATGCAATAGAGGCACTCCTATCGGAGGAGTTTCAAGCTCATCGGCTTCGTTCATCCGTGCCCGAAGGGGATCTGAATCGTCGTCTGCTTGAGATATACAGGGAGGCCCGCACGAGCCTTGAGGAAAACGGAGCCAACACGCTCTATCTGGCGTTAGGATTCCTGGCATGGTATGAGACAAAGGATTCGAGTCAACGGCGAGTTTCACCTATCATCTTGATCCCGCTAGAGATAGAACGCCGCTCGGTGCAAGAGGGCTTTACCATTTGCCAGGGCGACGATGATCCCATCGTGAATATCACACTCTTGGAATTGCTTGCGAAAGATTACCAACTCAGCATCCCCGGCATGGACCCAATCCCACAGGATGACCATGGAATCAACGTGCAAGCGATACTTAACGCATTCCGTAAAGCAGTGAAGATGATAGATAAGTGGGAGGTAATCGAGGATGCGTTTATTGGCCATTTTTCTTTTACCAAGTTCCTCATGTGGCGGGATCTGGAAGTACGTGCAACAGAACTACGGAACAATAAGGTCGTCTCGCACTTGATTGACACTCCGCACGAGGTTTTCGCTACAGATGGGACATTTCCGGATGCTGATCGATTGGATGATACTCACAAACCTGCGGAGACTTTCTGTCCACTCAGCGCAGATTCATCCCAGCTTGCCGCTATCTATGCCGCAGCAGAAGGTAAGAGCTTCGTATTGCATGGGCCTCCTGGAACGGGGAAATCGCAGACAATCACCAATCTCATTGCTCATGCCTTAGCAAACGGGAAGACGGTACTCTTCGTTTCTGAGAAAATGGCTGCTCTCAGTGTTGTGCATCACCGCCTGAGACAGTGCGGATTGGAACCATACTGTCTAGAGTTGCACTCCAACAAGAGCCATAAGAAAGAAGTGCTGGAGCAGCTTGGACGCGCATTGAACGAACTCGGTTCGCATTCCGGTGAGGATTGGGTGCGTGAGGCCGAGAAGTTAGCTTCACTTCGCGACGAACTGAATGCATATGTTAGGGAGTTGCACAAGCCTCGACAGACTGGAGAGAGCTTGTTTAGTGGAATGTCACGTTTAATCGCCCTGCGTGATGCACAGCCGGTAAGCCTCGGCTGGCCATCGACCACTGCTATCAATAGGGATGTGCTCGATAAATTGCAAGATATTGCCCAGCGTATGGAAGTAGCAGCTACCGAATGTGCGCATCCAGCGACTAGTGTGTGGTCTGCTGTTAGCTGTGAGACTTGGAGTCCTGGTTGGCGAAATGAAGTTGAAAAGGCAATCACAAAGTTGCAATCGTGTTGTGCAAAACTTCAAGAATCTGCATCACAGGTTGGGCCGTTGTTGGGGATGACGGGGGAATGTAGCGAACGTGACTTAGGCGCACTCATCCATGTTGCTAAGGCGCTCTTGAACGCTCCTACCCCGCCTACCACAATGGTGACTGCAACGGATAGTGAGAGTCTAAATGACTCAGTCACAGACTGGATAATGCATGGACAACGCCGTGATGCACTACGCAAACAGATTTACGAGCGATATACCGAAAGTGTGTTGCACATTGATCTGAATATGCTAACAAAGCAATTATCTGATGCAGACAATCAGTGGTTCCTTCCAAGTGCAATAGGACGTTGGCATGTTAAGCGTGCGTTGAATCGTGTCGCACAGGCCGGACAGCAAGTATCCCCTGATAACATGATGCAGGACTTGCAAGCCGCGTGCTCTCTACGTGACGAAGAGGCTCAGCTTCATGCGGCTAGTGATCGTGCGAGAGAACTGCTTGGGCAGTTCTGGCATGATGGCGAGGCTGACTGGGATGAGGTCGCTTCAATCCGCGATTGGATGTCTTCCTTGCGGGAACTTGCATCTAAAATAGCTGGCACTGATATCGAGCGTGCATCTGCATTGCGTCATTGTTGGGCCTCACTAATATCAAATGGACATGAACAATTATCACAAGACGGACCAATAGGTATTCTACTATCTGATTACCAATCGAAGGTAGCGGTATTTGCCGAGAATAGGAAGTCTTTGGAATCATTGCTTGCGGTTGATTTATCTGCTGCTTGTAAAGATAACACCCAATCTGGGTATATAGCAGCCGTGGCTTATCGCATGCAGGAATGGCAACAGCATTTGGGTGAGTTGCGTGCCTGGTGTTACTGGCGGACCGTACGACGTGAAGCGGTAGAGCATGGTCTTGCATCGATAGTCAATGCGTATGAGCACGGAGGACTTTCGGCGAAAGATATAGTTAGTGTATTCAACCGCAGCTATTACCAATGGTGGACTGAATCCGTTATTGATTCGGTACCGGTTTTACGAAGCTTTTTCAGCCGTGAATTCGAGCGCAAGATACAGCAATTCAGAGACCTTGATGAACATTGTTCTCAACTTGCGAAATCCGAGATACAATCTAGGCTCGCTGCACGCTTACCTAATGGTGGGTCGAACGTGAACCAAAACTCGGAAATGGGTATCTTGCAGCGACAGTTGCAGCGCCAGCGTGGTCACATGCCGATCCGCCAGCTTTTCCAGAGAGTGCAGAACTTGCTGCCTAGGTTGAAACCGTGTCTCTTGATGAGCCCGATCTCGGTGGCCCAGTATCTGGATCCGGCACATCCGCCCTTTGATCTAGTAGTGTTTGATGAGGCCTCCCAGATCCCGGTATGGGATGCTGTTGGAGCCATTGCGAGGGGTAAGGAAGCCATTGTGGTTGGTGATCCTATGCAGTTGCCGCCGACCAACTTCTTTTCTAGAGTTGACGACCAGGAAATAGTGGACGACGACATTGTAGAGGATCTTGAAAGCATTCTTGATGATTGCATAGCCGCACGGCTGCCATCTTTGCGTCTGCGCTGGCACACCGAAGCAGGCATGAAAGCCTCATAGCATTCAGTAACTATCATTACTACGAGAATAGCTTGTTTACCTTCCCGTCGCCGGTACAGCATATGGCCGTTTCTCTGCGACGTGTGGATGGGCAGTACGACTTCGGCAAGTCGCGTACCAATCGGGCAGAGGCGGATGCAGTTGTTGCGGAAATCCTATCCCGATTGAAAGATCCTGTGCTCTCTCAACTAACTATCGGAGTAGTAACGTTCAGCATGAGCCAGCAAACATTGATCGAAGACCTGCTCGATAATGCTGTACGCACAAATCCCGAAGTCGAGCAGTTCTTCAACCGTGAAACCGCGCCTCGGGGTGAGCGTGTCTTCGTAAAGAATCTTGAGAACGTGCAGGGTGATGAGCGTGATGTCATCATGTTCTCTGTCTGCTACGGGCCTAACGTTCAGGGCAAGGTGTCAATGAACTTCGGGCCGCTCAACCGCGATGGCGGGGAACGTCGCCTCAACGTTGCAATCACACGTGCCAGAGAAGAGATTCTTGTGATCTCCACACTCGTGGCAGATCAGATAGATCTGTCACGGACAAGAGCGCGTGGGGTTGCTGATTTGAGGGCTTTCCTGGATTATGCAGATCGTGGTTACGCCGCCCTGAGAGAGCAGAGACTATCAGATCCATTAGCAGAATGTGAATCGCCTTTTGAGCAGCAAGTATGCAACGCGCTACGAGATCGCGGGTATGAGGTGCATGCACAGGTCGGATGCTCTGGATATCGCATTGATCTTGCAGTTGTGGATCCCGATTCACCAGGTCGATATCTCCTTGGCATCGAGTGCGATGGTGCAAACTACCACCGAGCCAAGACGGCTCGGGACAGAGATCGTCTGCGTGAGAATATCCTGCGTGATCTTGGTTGGCAATTGCACCGTATATGGTCTACAGATTGGTGGGAGAAGCCTGCGGAGGAGTTGGCTCGTATCGAAGCTGCGATCGAGGATGCAAAAAAATATAGCAAGAACTCATCTAGAGCCATGGATCATGGCCCGGCACTGATCGCCTCTGCCTCAATACCGCCATCACCTAGCGGAGCAGAGCACACATCCCAATGTCGTGCCTCAGTACGGCAATCACTATTAGCAGAGCAGAACCTGCTGATATACTCGCCATACCAGTGTTCTCGCCAACTCGGCAACATAGATAATTTCTATGATTTTGCTGAGGATTCGACAATACTCTCCACGATAGAAGCGATTGTCAAACATGAGGGGCCTGTAAGTCTAAGCCTGCTAACACAGCGTATTGCCGAACTGTGGGGAATTGGACGCATAGGCGTGAGAATACGGGAACGAGTAGAGCAGCTCGTGGAGCAGGCAAAATGCGATCAGATCAAATCTGAGAATGCTGTCTTCCTATGGCCAAAGGGTATGAAGCCTCAGGACTTCCGGGATTTCCGAATGCCGGGAGACACAGATCGTAGTCGGCGCGACGCTACGGATATACCTCGTGAAGAGATAGCCAATGGCGCATTATATATTTTGAAAGGTCAGATTAGCATTCCTGCCGATGATCTAGTATCAGAGACCGCACGGCTCTTTGGTTTCCTGCGGACCGGCACTACGGTAGCCAGATGCATCAATGCGGGTGTGAACCTTCTTATCAAACGAGGTGATGCAGTAAGACAGAATGGAATGATTATTTGTCAGAAAAGCTAGTCTCGAAGTGGAAAGGCGGAACTTAGAGTATCAATCGCCGGCATGAATGCACCACTTTTTTCTCGAATGGTCGTATTTCTAATAGTGGAGGTATTGATAATGGAAAAGGCAGGACGCATCTTTATAAGCCATGGCCACAATGAACTGTTACAACTCAAACTCAAGGATTTTATAAGCTCTCGGCTTCAACGAACACCGGTCATTCTTGCAGAGTTACCGAATTGGGGAGCTACAGTCGTGGAGAAACTCGAGAGGGAAAGCAAGTCTTGCTCGATGGCAATCGTGCTTATGACCAAGGACGATGAGCAGCGTGATGGTGGGGTCCGCGCAAGGCAAAACGTAATACACGAGATAGGTTTCTTCCAAGGCATATATGGACGAAAGAACGTCATATTGCTTGCTGAAAAAGGTGTCGAACTATTCAGTAATATCTCGGGGATCGTCAGGATCGAGTTCGATTCCCAATCTTTTGAGGCCGTATTCGAACAACTACGGAGGGAGATAGAGGTAAACGCTACCCAACCGCAATATTTACAAGTTGTGGATGACATGCTTAAGACACCAAGTTGTCCGAATTGTTCCACTACCGAGAAACGGATCTATCTGAGTCCTATTCCACCGGACTTCGTCAAAATACAGAATGCGACTCACGAGTGCACGACATGTGGATACCTAAAGTCAATTGGACCTGCCTAGAATGGAAGTTCAGAATGATGGATGCAGATCTCGATTCCTTTGGACTTGAGAGAATCTCCCTCGGAATTATTCGCAGGTGAACAATTCCTCCACCAATTTGACCGAAACAAGGTCTCTCTCTAACGAAAACGTCGGGAACGCAAAGCCCGGCGTTTTTTGTCGTTTTACGCGCGGAATTCGTGTTCAGGCGCACGATGTGCCTCCATCCTCCTGAGATCTTGCCTTTGGACTGCCCGTGCAGTATCCGGAAGATGGTTCCCCGATACTGCACGGTACTATATGAACCCAACGCTATGTATTGTCGCTCAGAAAGTGGACGTCAGGTCTGCCTATGACGCCAGCTTTCTCCATTGTCTCCCGGAGGGCTGGGGATTCTACAAAACCCTTTGCAAGGGATAGATCACCGGCCTCAAAAAGAATGAAGATCTCGTTAGTATCATCAATGCCTCGAAGCAGGTGTTTTTCTGTAAGATCTGCTTTAACTCGGTTTGGCAAATCGGCGTCGTATACAGGTTTCCATGTCGTGTAGTCGCGAACTTTGTGTCTAACTAGAACGTAAGTTGCCATGTGAATGTACTCTCCTTTGTGGTCATCTATTGGCTGATTCACACACTGCTATAATTGAATATTTGTTTGTTGGAAATATTCAAAGTCAGGCCATTAATCCAGTGGAATTTTTGTACCCTTTGTAGAAAACTTATAAGCCCGATTTCCGTACTACGATGAAGATTCGGCAGCGAGTACGGCTAACTGAGCGGGCAAAGCGTGGGAATTATGCTTCGCCAATGATATCGAAGGCATGACAAAAAATCGTCCGCCAGGTACGGTATTCTTAAGTATTTTTAGTGTGCAGCATCCAGTTCCTTGATTCTCTTGTCGGCCATATCACGATAACTTTGACCTTCCATTTTATCAGCCACCTCTTGCCAGTAGAGTTTCTCTTTCTCTTTGTCGCCCAACCGTTCACAGCAATTTGTGGCCGCAAGGAGACAACTCCATAGAAGACCATCCTTTCGCCTCCCCGTAGACTGAAGTAACTCATCATCCATACGTATGGCCTGATCTAAATAACCCAGCCCTTCCTCATGATATTCCTTGCGCCAGCACAAAAAGCGGCCTGCATAATAAAACGCCCATGAATCTTGCGGACACTTTTTGGGGATTGACCGGGCCACCTTCACCCCGGCTTCCACGTCGCCTATGGATATGAGGCTCCATGCGTAGTTCTCGAGATTATATATGGAATCAGGGACCAACTCTACCGCGCGGGCGTATAGCACCACCCTCGGCTTATTAATCTGCCTGTTCGAGCAGATCGAGGCCAGCGAACCGAGTATATCGTGATCTTTGATCTTGGGAGTCTCACGAATAATTATGGCCTCGGCTTCAGCGGCTCTGCCGATAGTCGCATATAGACCGGCGAGAATCAGCTTGCAGCCAGGAAGTTCGCCTCCATCCTTCAATTGGGCGGACAGAGCATCCGATAAGTGACGATTTTGCTCACTTCTATCGGGTTCCAGGTTTACAAGTTCCCGTGCTCGATTATTCAGGGAATACCAATCGCCGGATTTCTCTCTTTCGATCAACTCCTTTGCGGCATCCTCATATTTCTTGGACGAAACGAGAATCTTGTACTCAGCAGCTTTCAGATCTGCGCGATATTGCATTTCACTGTAGATATCCTTACTATTAGCAAGCAGTTCTCTGTAGATATCGGCGGATTCGGTGTACATTTCCAATTCACTGTATAAGCGTGCCAGACACTCCTTATTCCACTTGCTATCCGGATCTACCGAGAGCGCCAGCTTGTATACCTCGATTGACTCTTTTTTCATCTGATGCCTCTGATACAAACCGATGACACTCAGATACGGGTCCACTTTTGTTGAATGGCTGTTTATCAGTTTTTGCGCCTCGTCCATGGCCTCCTTTGTCATGCCGGACGCATCGTAGATATACATAAGACAGGAAACATATCGGTAGTCTTCAGGGTTCCGTGATAAAGCTTCCTTGCATATTTCTATACCTAGTGGTCGCAACTTATCGCTATGTGCGCTGGAAGCGGCGATATCGTATAAGATTGAATCATTACCGCTAGCATCTCTTCGCAATGCCGTCGCGCAGGGTAGCGCCTTCTCCGGCTGATTTGAATAACAATAAGCGTGCATAAGCATTCGTCGGGATTCAATCAGCCCATCTTTTCCATTCAGCTCGATTGCAAGGGCATTCGCAAGAAGATTATAGTCTATCTTGGGTGAATCTTCAGGCCAGGCTAAGTGGGGCACATTATGACAGCCCTGTTCGGATTCGATCATCGTCTTTGCTAATTCGTTATACATCTGTTTGCGGGCGAAAATTTCAGCTATGCCTATGTAGTAATTGAACTTGGCGTCATCATTGTTCGCATCCGCCAAAAGCATTCTATATACAGCAATTGATTCGTCCAGGCGACCGCTTTTCTTACAGGCAACAGCCCATTCGATCGCCTCATTGAATGGTAGCTGCATCCCGGATTTCAGCTTCTGTCGGTACGCATCCGCCAGATCATCCCATGCAGAATACATCCTGAAAATGGGTATGCAGGCCTCGATAATCTGCGCGTTCCCCGGCCACTTGCTGATCACCATACGGGCAGCTTTCAGGGCCTCATCTTTGTTGTAAACGTCCCTGTAGGCCAGTATCAAGGACTCATAATTGCCGATGTTATTAGGGTCCAGCGCGATGAGTTGTTTGCATACATCTGCGATGATCGGCTTCATAATCCAGGGATCGCGCTTGCAGACGCTCATCAGTTTATCAAGCTTGAGCCGATTTCCGACAGCATATTTCACGGTGCCTTCAAGTACAGCCTTCGCATTCTGTGCCTGGTTAAGATCGATGTAAAGCTGGGCCAAAAGCAGCGGACAATAGAAAAGATCCCCCTTGTCCTTAATCGCCTGCTTCAAAGGATCTATCATGGCCTGCTTCTTATCGGCAGGGATGGCGAGCCATATGTCTCCTAAGACGGCGTTCTTGTCGAACTCCGAGCTTTTCTGCTCGAATACGACCAGCATCCCGGCTGCTTTTTCAGGCGACCCATCGGAGATATACGCTTTGAAGAGCTCCCGAATGATATCTTGATCAGTCCATTGTAATGCAGTATCTGATGAGGCGTCGTCTTCGCGAGGGTCACTCCAACCCAGGCGTTTTACGATTCTGTCCAGCCTGTTTTTGTACGGAGCGACGTCATGCGGAGCGAGGTCTATGGTCTGGCGGAGGGCGTGCTCTGCCGCCTCCCACTCGCCGAATTTTTCAAACACATCGGCTGCTGCGATCACGGCCTCCAGATTCGCAGGATAATCCCTTATCAATATTCGGGCTTCGTTAACCGCGGCGGATGCGTTGCCCGTGCGAGTGTACAATTTAGTCAGTCGAATCTTGTAACAGTAGTTTCCTGGGTTACGCTCATCAATGCGTTTGTATGCTTCTATCGCCACATAGCAAAGCGCCGGATGCTTCTCACCAAGCAAAGCGAGCCCTTCAAGCACATCGAAGTCGGTCTTGTTGGATTTCACAAGGCTGTTCGCAACAACTCGCGCTTTCTCCATCTGTCCGCTCGCAAGATAAAGGTTCACAAGCAGCAGACGGCAGTAAACCAGATTAGCTCGCCCCTCCAATGCCTTAGACAAATCCCTTGCAAAGACGCGAGTTTCACTTGTGGAAAGTGCGTTTGAAAGATCATAGAATATGTAATACTGGGATCCGCACTCTTCCAGGTGGGGGTATTTCTCTCTGGATATCAGATAATCCGTCACTCTCTTCGTTTCACCGTATTTGAGGCAGTACGGGATAAGGTTGTACATGCAGGTATCTTTTGCCTCAACATCCTGGGCGACAGAGAAGGCGGCCTTGAGAGTGTCAAAAGCCTTGCGGTCCATGTGTTCGGATTTGTATACAACGGCGATTCCAATTTTATGATATGCCGCATTCTGAGGGTCGATCTTGATACACCTTTTATATGTATCGATCGCATCGCGCCAATGCCCAACATGGGAAAATACCTCCGCGACCGCATGCATGGCAGTTGGGTTGCTATTCCACTTCTCATTAATACTACGGGCAACTCCGAGAGCCTCATCCTTTTGTCCGGTTTCCGCCAGTGAAAGGGCGAGCTTCATCGCAGGCTCTGGATCATCCGGTGAAAGATCCCTCAGTCGTCTAAGCAGGACTAGTCTGACTTTTCCGGAGTGAATGCCGTCGCCACTCAGTAGGCGTCCGAGAAGCTTGGGATTGTCCATTATCTTATCGCCAAGATTGTTAATGACCGACGAAGCTTCGGCCGTATTTCCGAGAGAAGTATATAACTCAGCAAGCAGGATAGGGCAATATACCAAGCCATGCCTATCCTTCATCGCAGATGAAAGCGCGGTTGCCATCGGGACCCGGCCCATCGCCGGTATGCTATTCCATGCCGATATGATTACATTTGATGAGTATTCACCATTGCCTGTCTCTTCAGCCAAGACGAGGGCTTCTGCAATCTTATACATCCGGCCAGCCTTGGCATTGATGCCTACCAGATCGTTCAGACAGTATGTTTTGTGAGATACATCGGTTGTGGTATCGATCAGAAACTGGAGCAGTTCGGTTGCTTCATCGATCATACCCATATCGCTGTAGATTCTGGCCATCTCTAGCTTGTATGCATAGGAATTCCACGGATCGAGTTTGACAGACCGCTCAAAGCACTCGATCGCCTGCTGATTGAGCCCGAACCGCCTGAATATATCGGCTGCACAGCGCAGCATATTAGGATCCGACGGCTGCATACTTACGATCTGGTTCGCCATCCTCACCGCATTAGACCGGTCACCGGCATCCATGTACGATCGAGCAAGAGAGCGCGCATACGAAGAGTCGTACGGCGACAGATAGATTAGGCATTCCTTGGCCTCAATCATCGCCCGCCGCATCTCCGGCCGATATTCCAAGCCCATCTGGACAAGCCATACTAGGGCCGGTTCATTCTTCCGGGCGTTTCTCAGGATAGGATCAAGCAGCGATATCCCTTTATCAAGCCTATTACTGGTTACATATAGATTCAACAGGCATATGCGGCATAATACAAGGTTAGGTTTACTGGAAATCGCTTTTTCGATGGCGTCAGACAGGGAGGATGCTTTCTCATATGGAACATCTTGCAGTACCTTTTGAAAAATCGTGATCGCCGTATCTGTCGGAGTGGTCTGCTCGATCTGCACAAGCTTGATCGCAGCATCTCTCATGTTGCTTTTTGAGACGAGTCCTCGCAGCTCTTTTTCGAGAACCTGGTCGTCAGCGCACAGTGCATGAGAGGAAATCACGCCGGACGAGTAAGGTGGAGACGTTGGCGCAAGGATAATCGGAGGATCCGGCAACTTCTGGATTAAATTGACCGCATAGATCCTTCCAGCTGGGACGATTAGGCTGCCTGCCAAGACGATAAAGGCGGCTAATTGACGATTCATTCCGACGACCCTCCATATGCAATTTTCTAAGCGCTATATTCATATTCTTACAGTAGGATTAAACAAATCAATTAATTGTTCCTCTATTTAGCAGAAATTGCCTATACAGGATAAGAAGCCCTTTAGACCCGCGAATTTCCGCATCGGCATATCAAGCGCTCGAAATGACAAGATTGGGCTGGGGACATATGAGGGGTCTGGATGGAAAACCTAATGGCCTGACAGACGGAGTTTGCGTCGTTTTACGCTTGGAATAGTAGGACGTATTACGGTAGTCACCGAATCGCCAAAACAACTGAATAACGCATAGCTGACCGAAAAACGGAGGCCGCTTTGGGATACGCCGATGATATGGCGAATCACCGCGGACTCCGCACAGGTCAGTAATCTTCTTCACCGCATTATCCCACAGCGGCCCCTCAGACACACATGGAGGGGATATATGGGATACACGGAAAAGTTTACAGAACTAGACGAGCGCTCATGCAAACAATTGGAATACAAAGCGAAATCGCTCGTAGGGCATTACGGATTCACCAAATCGGACATCGAGGACATAAAACAGGAGTTATACTTGCACCTTTACCAGCAACTGCCGAAGTACGATCCGGCGCGAAGCAGCAAAGCCACATTCGTGGATAGGGTGCTTGGTAATGCCGTTCGTGATTTGATACGCAGGAGGAAAAGCGAATGCCGTGATTACTCGATGTGCCAGACATCGCTCGATCAGCCAGCATATCCCGGAAATGAAGGTTACGAAACAATTGGCGATACTATCTCTGAAGCTCAGTCAGCATCCGGAATAAGCTGGAACAGACAGAACAACATAGACATGATCAATCTTCAAATCGAGGTAAAGAGGATCATGAGCAAACTCGACGAAGAACTGCAAGCGATCTGTATCGGTCTATCGGCTAACATGACACCGACTGAGATAGCAAAGGAACTAGGCATCTGCAGACAGTCGTTCTATGTCCACAAGTCAAAAATCAGGAAAGTATTCGAGGATGCAGGCATGCAGGTATACGCAACGGCATAGAGGGGCGGCATGCGGCACGAGGTAATAGTCTTACACGGAGGGTTCGAGTACCAGGGCGTGAAATACAGGTCGCTCACAGCAGTGGCAAAGGCGATCACCGGCACCCATTGGAACGGTAAAGCCTTCTTCGGGATCAGAAATAGTCGTACAGCAAAGGAGAGCGGCAGATAATGGGAAAGAATGATGCTGTTTATTCCACAAAGCCCCGCATTCGATGTGCCACGTATACGAGAAAATCGACCGAAGAAGGCTTGGAACAGGAGTATAACTCGCTCGATGCCCAGAGGGAATAGTGTGAGGCATACATCGCGAGCCAGAGGCATGAAGGCTGGACGGCGCTTCCCGACAGGTACGATGATGGCGGATTCTCAGGCGGGAATATGGATAGGCCGGGACTCAGGCGGCTCATCGCAGACATAGAAACTGGCAAAGTCGATGTGGTTGTGACCTACAAAGTGGACAGACTCTCCAGATCTCTCCTGGATTTCACAAAGCTTATAGAGCTGTTCGAGCGTAATAAAACATCATTTGTGAGCGTGACTCAGGACTTCGTTAGGCCGATTGACATTAAATATATTGCTGTCATTCGCCCAGTTTGAGAGAGAGCTCATAAGCGAACGAGTAAGAGATAAAATCGCCGGTGCAAAAAAGAAGGGCAAATTCATGGGCGGCCCGCCTGTCATCGGCTATGATGTAGACATCGATAATCATAAATTGCTGGTGAATCACGAAGAGGCTAAGACAGTGCGCTATATTTTCAAACGGTTCACCGAAACGGGATCTGGACTCAAGATCGCAAAGGAGCTGAACAGCAAAGGCATAACTACAAAGGCTTGGCGCACAAAACACGGAGAATGGCGTCCGGGCAACAGTTGGAACGCCTCTACGGTGTACAGATACCTGGCAAACCGAATATACATCGGAGAGACGGTACACAAGGACAAGGTCTATCCCGTATTTGAGTATCTCTTAATCCACTCAGGCCGTCAGATTGGAAGTGAAATATAGGCCAGAGACCTTCAAATCGTCCATATCGCGCAAACTCGCGAACTTTCGTGAAAGCTTCTGAGCGAGCATATACCGGATCAGATAGACAAACTAGCTCGATCCCTACTTTACCTAGGAACCGACCCATGATGGATAAAACATACGGCGTAAATACAAAAGTGAACTTATTGCGCGTACCCTCTAATATCTCTTGAATGATCTGTTCATCTCCAATATCTATCGAAACAGAACAGTCATCATGACAAGTAAAGCCCACGTGGTTATCATGAGAATGGTGAATTGAGGGAAGTCGCCCTTTCTGTTTTTTGGGTTGCGCCAGATCCACGTGCGGAAGATTACCTCTCTTTTTACGAATTCCAAGGAATGTACGCCAGAAAGCAAGGGGAGATTTTTCGAGAACAACACCTTCGATTTTGGAGCCAAAGAATTAGTTGCAAACATCGCAGACTTCGCCTTGAAGGACGAGGTCATCATTGCCAAGTGATTCAGGTATAATATGCTCAAGCCTTAAGAAGGGCCCATTACTCCCGCAAAACAAACAAGACCTGGCCATTATTCCTCCAACCAATAATCTTCCGCCCGATATCCATTCGAGACCACGAAACGGTCACAGATCTATACTTCGTCTTCCAATTTATTTATCTAAGAATTAGGAATCAAGGTATATAGGCACCCTTCGGTCAAGTTCCAATTACAACCCGTCCCACATTTCTCATCAGTTCGTAATCCAAATCATCGGCTCCACCACAGATACAATAGTTTCCCACGCCCTCGACTTCAAGATTCGGCGGTGTGAAGAGCGACTATATGGTATTTCACGCTCGCAAAAGCATGAAAACCCCGCCGGAGAACCGGTCGGGGTCACTCTCCAGAAATGATCATTTCTCGTATTGCTTGATAAACCCTGTCTCCAGCGGTTCCGGGTTGAGACATTATTCCTTCTACAGCGTGTAGCATCTTGTCATATCTTCTACAGCATCTACACCTTGATGCATTATATGAATATCTCAATTTTGTCAACAGTTTAGCTGATATAATATAAATGCCCACAAGTACAGGTGATTGCAAGCATTGAATCCTACTTTCCGTAAAACCAGCCTACCCCTATGCAGGCACGTACAAGCCATCTCTCTTGTGATAGCTGATGATGGCCGTGTCATCCACAAAAGTTATGCTCTGCTAACCATAATCGTCCGAAGGCTCCCCCGCTATGGTGCGTTCCATTCCCCATGTTGCCCCATCGTCTTTTGAGATGGCGGATAAGGAGCTCCCGAACCCACGGGATCCCTGCCAGGCGCACTATACGGGCATAATCTCCTGATATTTTGATGGACCGATGCTCCAGACTGCTGCCGCATATGGACAGACACGGCCGTCTGCGGGGAGCGGCATGCCGTGCCTGTCCATCACCACGCCAAACAGATGCGCTCTCAGTGACGGAACTGTCTTTGCACTCCAACTGGTACCATCCCGGTTCGCATCCGGAGACGCTTATTGTGGCATCGCCGTTGTATGCTGAAACAGGTTCTTCTGCAACGGAACGGCCAAAATAGTCTATCAACCTATAGTGATCAGAGCCTCTATGCACGAGCACTATCCCAGGCGCATTTTTGGCGTTTTTCGGTACACCTATGTATGCGAACACCCGAGTGGGCTTCCCCTTATATGGCAACCCTTCGTAAAATATACCCTTAACATCGGATTTGCTTTGCGCAAGCTCTGGGGAATCAAGGAGCGAACGGTAGAGGGGATCAGACTCCCACAGCACGTCGATCTCCGCAGAAGGAGAGACTTTGGGTATTCCAGGTCATACCGGCTAGACCCACCGGTGCCACGATACAATTAGTCGCAAGTGCTAAAAACGCTTGTTTAAATGGCAAAAACATCCTATTCTCCTCATATTCAGGATTCAGAACTCACGGCACAAACAGAGGCCTGGGACGGTCCACCACTTATTTCAGACTAGCCAGTGAGCTTCAAAAAGAACCATCCGCAGTTCGATTGCTCACCACAGTACCTGATATCCTCCCTGGCGTATTTGTGTATAGAAACCCTTCGACATCCTCCCGCGTAGGAAAAGCCGACTGTGCTCCCATTCTGGACGTGGCGATCCCTCCGGCGGCACACGCATAAGAGAGCGCACTACTCATCTCCATTTGATCCATCAGTGCAACGGTCAGCGCTGCAAGGAACGTATCACCTGCCCCTGTGGAATCAACCGCGTCTATCAAATATGATGGCGTGTATATTTCCCCTTCAGGGCCTGCAAAGACAGCCCCTTTTGCACCCAGGGTAACAACTACTCTCTCCGGCCCCATACTCCGCAATTTACGGGCAGCTTCCACAGCATCGCGTGATGACTCTATTCGCATCTTTGCGAGGTACTCGGCTTCGGTTTCGTTTGGAACCAGCAGGTCTACATTGGACAGCAGTTCCGGCGTCAGTTCGCAAACCGGAGCAGGATTCAATATCGTGAAAACAGAGTGTTTTTTCGCAAGATGAACGGCTCGTTCGACGCTCTCGATGGGGATTTCGAGCTGCACGATAAGCGCGGATGCCTTCGAGATGATATCATCGGCTGCGTCCACATCCGAAGGCAGACATGCACCGTTTGCGCCCTGGTAGACTGCGATAGTATTGGTTCCGCCCTTTTCAACGGTGATCATCGCAGTACCGGTTTTCAGCATGGTATCGGTAAATATATGCGATGTATCGACCTTGTTGCCATGCATGTTCGACAGCATCATATCGCCGTATGGGTCAGCACCAACACGCCCGACCATGCTTACGTCGGCACCGAGTCGTGCGGCGGCGATGGCCTGATTCGCTCCCTTTCCGCCAGGTGAAACATGAAAATCTTTCGCGCTTACTGTTTCACCCCTAGAAGGAATACTATTAACGCTGAATGTCAAATCCACATTCAAGCTGCCTACTACTACAATCGGTATCATAATAACCTCTTTGATCGAATACGCATCTACCGCAAACACCCTGCAGGTTCGATAACGTGCGCTTGACATCCTACCAGGCGCTGTACCAGAAAATCCTCAAATGCCGGCAGATCTTTCCACTTGAGCGCACAGTTAACCTGCTTGGCATTGTCATCCGGAACGGTGTAGCCATCATCCGTGATGCGGACGCCCTCCCTGTTCATCACCAGAAGCTCATCGGTGAATGCGAGATACGCGGCCACTGTGTCGAAAAGTATGGAACTGCGCTCGTCTGGCTTGCCATCGAGCCATATGCGGTAGCTTTCGATCACTGCCTTAATGAGCGGGGTATCGCAATCGCAGATCGCTCGATACTTCTCACCCTCGAGGCATATCAGCCCACAAGTATCTATCGGTGTGATAGTGATATCCCAATCGGCTGCAAAGACCTTCTGCGCTGCCGGGACATCACGTACGACGTTGTATTCTGCCACTGCAGTCTCAGCGTTATCGTATCCACGGTAAATGGCGCCATGCATGCCTACGAATCTAGTATGTTCGGCTATTCTGGGTTCTAGGGATAATGCAGCGGCTATGTTGGTTAGAGGGCCTATGCTAACAATCGTCATCGGCTTATCTGCGCTCATGATGGTGTTAACAATGGATTCTACCCCATCCTGATGCAGTGTGCCCGGATAGTTGAGCATATCGTAGTCCTTGACCCAGGGGGATTGTTGCAGTGCATCACCATTATCCTGTAGCCCGATGCCTATCGGGATATCCGTCCGTCCGGCGATCTCGAGCATTTTCGCTACAATCTTCGCACGTTCAGGAGTGTTATCGGAAGCCGTGGTGATCAGCCGGATATCCAGTTCAGGCGACTGAAGCATCATTGCCAGCGCCCAGGTATCATCAATATCCGTGCCTATATCCGTATCCAGAATTACGGGGATTCTTTCAGGTCTTGATTCGCTAATGTTCATCATAGGATTTTGTGCCTTTCTCCCAGTTGTACTCTGCACGTTATTTTAGCGCAGGAGACACCGTCGATCAATGCACAAAACGGTTTGGCTTTACACTTTTCGGTCATAAACGATCTGAACTGTTAACGAGAGTACACAGTGATTCTTTTGAAGATTCGTGGGAAAGACATATCGAGAGGTAAGTGATGGGCTTCCGGCAAAGCCGGAGGCCTCAATTCATGAACCGCTCAAAGTGGATTTGCGTTACTTGCAATGAAAGCCGCCCTTGGCGGCAATCTATCAGCCAAGCCGTATGCGGTATGCCTTTGCATCGACTGATTCTTGGCGACGGATATATTCTCTAATCATAAAGTTCCGATTCTTGCCCGCATAAGTTCGCGCGATATACATGGCGCTTTTGACTTTGATATAACCGATAACTTGGGCGACGCTATACTTAGGCGGAATGCTGATTAACATATGAACATGATCAACCTGCAAACTGCCATTTTCTATTCGAGATTCTTTTTGGCGAGCAAGCTCGATAAATACTTCATGCAATTCCTTGTGGCTTTGACCGTATATCGTCTTCCGACGACATTTGGAGATAAATACCACATGGTATTTGCACTCCCAACGTGTATGCAATAAACTCTGATAGTCGTCCATTCTATACTCCTTCTTATAAACTTTGGGAGGTTCATAAGAGAAGCATGATGGACGGCTCCCGAAAATGTCAAACTTTTTGAGTCCCCCTGCTTAGCCGGAAGATTACCTATACTATTTACGATGCATGGATTGAGACATACGCAGGCAACCATGTTAATATCCGAAAAAATACCTATCAAAGTAGTATCAAGCCTCAGATGCAACTGATAATGCGGCGTAGTCACCGATTAATTCTCCCAGTTTCGCAGGTACAATTCTGCAAGCTGATGAACTATCGGCAAGTGCCTCCATGCGAATGATCTTTTCGGCTGTGGGCCATAACATATCTTGCTGTCGTGTAAAAATGCTGCCGATTACTATGACCTCAGGATTTAAGACGTCGATCAGCATTGCCAACCCCATGCCTAGATAGTGAGCTGTCACTGAAAATATCTCGAGCGCAATGAGATCTCCCTCTGCGGCAGCTTGTGCTACGCTTTTCGCTGTCATCTGATCAGATTCGATATGCATTAGAAGGGACTTAGCGGCTTCATTCTCGGAGATATGCCGTTTAATTATCATATCGGCAATACCCTTTATGCCAGTACCGCTGCAATACCCTTCAAATGAGCCTTCCTTACCATGCCCCATTGGTCCGTCTTTTGACAATCTAACATGACCAACCTCACCTGCAAGCCCGCATGCACCAACATATAGTCGACCGTTAACAATAATACCCGCGCCCAACCCCGTGCCGAATGTGAGAAAAACCATATGCTGACAGCCAATCCCTGCTCCCCATTTCCATTCAGCCAGAGCACAGGCATTTGCGTCATTTTGCGCAAGGACCCTTATGCCCAGGAGTGTTGCAAAGTGATCGGCAATCGGAATACCTTCCCAACCCGGCAAATTCGGAGTATCCATAATAATACCGTTTGCATTCAGAGGCCCCCCGTAACTGATACCGACAGAGCAAATCTCATCAATTGACATCTCGTTTCTTCGAATAAGCTCAATCATGGCGCTCACCAAACGATTGATGATATATTTCGGACCTTTGAACGACTCCGTGGGGATTTCCAGGCGGTCCAAGATAGTGATTCCAGTCGCACTCGATTTTCCAAGAACAACAGCACATTTTGTTCCACCGATATCAATACCGGCAAAATTCTTGATCAAATTTTGCATGCAGGACACCCCTTCTGCCAGTTTATCATAAGGAATATGATAAAAACTATGAACTACTTGCCAATATTATCTGTCATGAACCTAAACAATAAATGCCCGACAACCATATGTGCATCTTCTATATGCTGCATATCTTTGCTTCCGAATATTATGCTATGCTGGGCGATCTTTGCGAGTTTGCCACCATCAAAGCCGCATATGCCGATAGTGTATCCTCCGTGCTCATTCGCAAATTCCACGGCCTTTAGAACGTTTTGAGAGTTGCCGCTGCCACTTATCGCAATTACCAGATCACCAGCGTTCAGCCACGGCGCAAGTTGCTCTACAAAAATATCGGAGTAATCAAAATCATTTGACCACGCACTAATAAGTGGAATATTGTCAGTCAGCGATATGACCTTGAACTTCTTCTCTCTATCCAAGCCTATGTTTTTCTGCAGATCGGCTACAAGGTGTGATGCAGTTGCTGCACTTCCTCCGTTTCCCATCATGAATACCTGGCGACCATCATTGTATGCTTCAACCAGGAGGTTACCCGACCTGCGGATATCCGCCAGAGGCGCATCTGCCAACAATTCGCTGGTTTCGTTAAGATATGCCTTTACATTATCCAAGTCTATTCTCCTCTATCCATATTATTACCAACCCTTAATTCATTCCTTCATTAGCACAGGCTTGCTCTTTCTATCAATGGTTTTCTTGCAACTTGTTGCTCAGCAAATATGCCCTATATAACCAAAACTGTCTTCCCCGCAGGGGTATCATCCAGCGTGCATACGGCAAGCCATGAACCCTACGCTGACGACAGGGATTTCATTTCACCCAATTCGACGCTTATTTACAGATTAGGTTCGGAAATCTGGCATAACCTATATCCCTTATTGCTACTCCATTTAACGGTCAGGATTCTATCGCAGTAATTATATGGCCCAAATGTGAAGGATCTTATCTTGGAATCCCGTAAAGCAATCGGTTTGACCTCAAATGTCTTTTCGCCTGTTGGATTAATCCCTATTATGTACTTGCATATTAAATCTGTGAGTATGTTGCATTGTGAGGCTAGGGTATGTTTATCCTGATTATACTTACCAGTGATCGAATGGTAGGAATACGATGAACTAGGACCATCCTTTGTCACCATCTCTATGGTGCTTAGTATGTACCTCGCAGCGAGGTCATCATATCCATAGCGGAGTAGCCCTTCGACTGTGAACCAGACTCCAGATGTAATCATGCTGTCACCGCCATATGTAGGAAGCGAGGGATCGACATCGGCGGTATCCATAGATATCGAAGGACATGGATATGGCGTGCCAAATTCGGCAGGATTAACTAGATGCTCCACAAGCCTGGCTGCCTGCCTGGCATCGGCGACTTCTGCATAAAGAGCAGAGAAACCTGCAATGCACTTTATGCCCGAGCGACTCATATCCCTGGGATCGGCATCATAGTAGAAGCCGTCTATTTCATCCCAAAGATATTTGTTTATGGAAGTTTTTAGCTTCAGGTTCTTCTCGACTAAGCCAGCGATGTCGATACCGTCCATATCGATCACCGCAGCTGCCTTGATCATTCGCTCTCTCAATGCATACAAATAACAGTTATAATCCACCGGAATAAACGGCGTGTCCATTTTGAGCATCATCTCCAGAGCGCCTTTTCGGAAGTCGCTAATATAAGGTTTCAACCGGAGCGAGTAATCAAATTCGTCTACAAATGTGCAGGTAGACAATCCGTTTTCCAACTCATTCCGCGAAAATTCGGCTTCAGCCTCTACCATTATGCCGAGCACCTCGCGCAGGAACCCCTTGTCACCAGAACCGAGATAAAACTCCCATGCCCCCAGCAGGCCGTTCGGGGTGGTATGCGGCAGCGTAGTACAGGCCGGCAAATCGTACTCGCGAGGTAGCGACTTAAGATACGCTCCTATGGTTTGATGATGCTCATTGTGGCCCCTCATCTGCGTTATCTTTTCCAAGGGATGCAAATATGTACCAATGTTCAGCCCACCACCATTAGCGCCTTCGATCAGGATGCCGCCTGCACCTATCTTTTTATCGTTAAGCCATCTCTCGCAAATGGAATTCATCGGAGTATTCCAGCTCCACTGCCAGACCGCGCCAGTTTTCCACGGGCATGTGTACGAATGCATGAAAGGCTCGTACGGAATGTCATAAAGATTTGCCCTGGTAGTGTACGCTTGATAATAGTACAGTTTCTCCAGTTTTTTATCCGAGCATGAGAAATACGGTACTATCTTCGTAAAGTAATCGTTCCAGGTATCCTCGGCAGAAGCGAAAATGCTTTCCGGATCTTCTGCGGCTCTCAGCACCGACTTGATTGTCTGGCTTTTGTCGTATCCGCACGTTAACGCAAGATATATCTTCTGACCGCGATGTAATTCTATGGCAGCATTACATTCGAAAGTATCCTCGGCGGTTTCGATAGATATCCCTTTCGCGCCGGATATTGAGATCGCAGTAAATACTTGTCCCGTTGCAGAAGCGACAATTCCATTGCAGATATTCTCGGTCTGTGCACTGAAATAAGGAAGGGAGTAGTTCATCACGACCCCATCCAAACCCGTCACGTCCCACTCTATTATGAGGGTATTGCCGAATACAGCGCACCTTTCGACTATCTTTGCCTCGCCTGACGCCATCTGCTTCTGTATGACATGGGGCTGAAAAGTTAGCTTTGTCTTATTGGGGGTAAAATCCAACACGGGGCCCAAACTTCTAAGGGCATCGTGGTTTATAAGTTCATCCCAAATCCATTTACCGTTGACAAACTTATGCGGGAAAGGCATCGGATAGAAATGAATACACTCACAACCCGGTTTCGTCTTGTCAACAAAAACAGAGAGCTGATTGTCTGTAAGAAATGACTGATCATTGTTACTGAGTAAGGTTTTCCACTGTTTTCGAACAGATGGCAATCCCTTGCCAAACTCTATTGGATTTCTTGACTTAAGCATCATCGAACTCCTTCACATGTAACATGGAAAGTGGAGTAGCAAGGCTTATACGCTTGCTACTCCACTCTGCCGCAGACCGCATCAGCAACGGGTTCCGGCACAGCCGCTAAAACTCTCTTGTCTAAAATTCGCAGGGTAATGTATCTGCAGCCAAATCATCTCATGGTTGATATCGCTCGCCCCGGCTAGTACATATGAGCCCTGTGGAATTCGAAGCTAATGCTGCTAAACCAGAAAGAGGGTGTTCTTATCCGGCGTAAACTCTTCCGCAAGTAGTGCCTGCCCAAAAGCCATGGATATAAGAAGAACGGCAATGCAGACTCTTTTTGTCATGATCTCCTCCGTTTACTGCCGAACTCCTAGTTGCGATCCCAGTAGTTGTTCGCACCAGGGTCCCAGCTACCGGCGAGAACGCCCTCGTACGGATTCGCCTGGTCACCTATACGAGCCCATTTCACATGCCCGTCTGCCCACAGTATGTTGCTGCCGCTGTTGTGCCTTGCCGCAGGCATGTATGATGGATTAGCGCCATCGTTCTTGACCGGGTTGCACTGATAGAATCCGTAAGGTGAACTTGCGATATATGCTGTATCCAGTATCATTATCGTATCCGACGGGTTTGCTACGCCGGAGAGATTTGCGGTAGGCCATGCCGTCCCCCAGCCGCCCCCGTAAGCCCAGCAGTACGCAGAGCCGAGATAATAGTAGTTGTAGCCGTATATCCCCTGGAAGTAGGCCGGATAATCTATGGTGCTTCCAGAAGATGACGGGCATCGGAATATCTCGACTTGCGATGCTGATGCGTTCGAGCCGCCGCCCTGTATGTAACCGCACTCCAGGAGCGTTCTGGCCCAGCTTCCATCTGCAGCCCCTGCAGAGTTGAAGTGTTGCTGATTCGGATAGAAATCATCCCAGTCCTGCTGGTATTGCATGATGGCCAGACCTATCTGCTTCAGGTTATTCTGGCAACTCGCCTGCCGTGCCTTCTCACGTGCTTTGGCAAATACAGGGAAAAGAATTGCAGCAAGAATCGCTATGATGGCGATTACAACTAACAACTCTATCAACGTGAACCCTTTCCTGCCACTCCATTTAACCATTGTTCTATCCTTTCCCGAATTTTACGCCAAACGCCGTTCGGCAAACAATCATAGCATTACGTACAAACCAAATAATCCTCTGCGCCACCTGTTCCCGGGGGTAGTGCTCTCACAGATCTTGAGCGAAAGCACTACCGCACAAATTGATTACTAGCCGATTTTCTGATTCTGCGTAGGTTTATCCGATCTGACAATACGGATGTCTATGCGTAACAGACCATCCTCTTCATACGTCGATACTTCAGGACCGAATACTATCTCTCTAGACTCCGCCCCTGCAATAGCCTCGTCCATCAGTTCTGCGGCTGCCTCTTCAAACAGCCCTATGTTCAAATCCCCCACGTTCAACCTGCGTAGAATCGACGGGTTTATGCCTTCTTTGGAGCCGAATGCAACGGCTCGCAGGTTTCGAAGATCGAGTGGAAAGACCTGATCGCTGTTGCCCAGCATATAGCTGATATCGTAATTCAGCAGAATAGAGGAATCGTCGTTAACGTTAGAGATGGCCTCGCGTAAGCGTGAGGCGTCTCTCTGCGTGTAATCGTACATTACTACATTTGTGTCTCTAGCGGCATCATGGCAGGCTTGAAGATAGCCTTCGAGTATCTGCTGCTCGTAGTAAACGATGAATGGGGCGGTAAGGAGATGGACTGTTCCGCTCAAGCCGTCCAACAAAGCTCTGGTAGCACTATATGCGATGCTCCTGTAATCCACAGTTACCTTGCTGACCGGCAGGAAGATGGGACGATTTCCGATCACAACTACCGGAAGCCCCATATTTCTCATGAATTGGATATGGTAGTCTTCCACCAGGTTGTAAAGAAAGACTCCGCCCGCCAGCTTGTTCTCAAACACCGAGGGGATTCTGCCTTCCGCGAGATCGAGCGTATTGGTGCGCGACACGATAAGAGACCTGCCCTGCTTCTCCATATGATCGCTGAGCAGCCTTACTGTGGCGTCCCTGTGCGCCGGCGATATCAGACTAAGCGGATCTGCAACCTGGTTATCTATTGTGAGCAACGCAACCGTGCTGGTGGATGCCGCCACACCGGCGGAAGGGCTGGGGTTGAGTACAAAACTGCCGCGCCCAGGCACCCTTTCTATCACACCATCTTCGCACAAGAGCGATAGCGCACGGCGCACCGTCATAACGCTTGCATCGAACTTCGTTGCCAGACTCCGCTCTGACGGAAGCTTATGCCCGACTTTATAATCCCCATTCTGAACCATCTTTTGAAGATCGGTCCGTATGGACAGGTATTTCATATATTGTTCTGATTTTTCAGGTATAGCCACTTTCACGTGCTCCTATATGCTATATAGCGCGATATATCATTGGAACAAGTATATAACCGAGTCGCATTTCTGTCAAGCAGTTTGTTGCAATATTTCGCTCAACTTCCATCACGATATGCATACAACAGCAAACACCCCTGAGCGGTAGTGAGGTAGCTGCATCCCCACAGATGCCCGTTGCGACTGCTGACCTGCTCGGGAACAAGCCCTTGAGGGCAGAGATTTCGCTCGAGAGATGCCAGTATCTCCGATTCCGTAGTGTGATCATTGATCACCGATACACCCAGCAGGAAGATCAGCGTATGATAGAACCAGAACGACTCCGTGGGCGTACCCTGCCCGCACAGCATGCCGCCCATCTCGCTGCTCCACCGGTCGCCCTTGACCGCCCGAACCGCATCGGCAAACATGGGATCGTCCGCATCCCATGCGCCGAATGGGTAGACACCCAGGCAGATGGCTACGTCCGTGTCGGTATTGAGTGGTTTGACGGCCTGCATGAAGTACTTATTCTCGTCGTTCCAGAGGTGTCTGCACGCACCGATCTTTATCTCCTGCGCTCGCATTCGATAACGCTCTGCGCGCCCCGACAGACCGAGCCGGTCTGCTACGTAAGCTACACCGAGAAGTCCGCCGATCGAGCTTACCGCTATGCTTAACGACTCTGCCGTTTGCAGCTCCCAGTAGTCCGCCTCTGGCATGGGCAGAAGCGTCTCAGGGTCACGGTACGATACCAGCAGATCGGCTAACGCAAAGAGTTGCTCTTTGACGCTCTCCACAAAGGCGTCGTTCCATTCTTGCTTGCATACAAAAGAAGTCGACCATGCGATGTACCCCGGATTGTCGCCCTGACGCATACGGTTATCGAGGAGTACAGGGGCTCTGTCGGCAAAGTAGCGCGCCTCGTGAATACGCGTGTCTGGTGTGTTATCGAGGAGCCACTTCACTATGCTCTGCGCCTCTTTTGCAAACCCTGCCGATGCAAAACCCGCGGCGCTCAAGGATGCATCGCGCGGCCAGACAAAGCTCCAGAACGGACGTGGACCGGCAAGCATTGCGCCTTCACTACTCAGACAGAGCCTGTTTGCTAGCAGCCATCTACGGTAGTTCTCCTGCACGAACGGGCTTGTGCTGGTCGGCACTCCGGCCTTACTTATCCAGGTGCAGTCGGCGGATATGGCCTCTGAAAGCACCGAGTCGAAGTTGGCCTTCGATATCTCGCTGCAGAGCGAGGCGGCTGCGCGCAGATCGTCTGCGATACACATATAGAGGGTCCACTCTTGCTCACCATCGATATCGAACTCGACATTGCCCATCTGTTGAGTTATCGGCAACGTGCTCGTTATGACGTACATGCCCCTGGGCGCTCCGATGAATGCCCCTCTGAAGTCGATATTGCCGAGGTGTGCCCCCGGGAATCCTCTGACCATTTTCGAAAAGAATTCGCCCTGCAGCACGAAGCGCCCTGTGCCGGTGACTCTGTAGCGCCGTGCCCAGATGTCGGTATCGGGGAGAACAAAGGTTGTTATGCTTACCTCTGCCCCACCCGGCAGGAGATACCGGCCTTCAAGAATGTTCGTATCTGTTATGTAGTCGATATCCAGATTCTCCGCTTCGTGGAGATACTCCCGGGCGCCGTCGGGGTATTCGAAGAACGGCATATGTGTGCGTATGATATCGTCGGTTACCTCATCCCAGTACGGCCATTCGTCGAAGGGATCTCGCCACCCGAGCCTGTCCGGGCTGCCGGGATTCGGCCACTCCAGGGACTGAGGCACACAGTAGGCATCGAGGTGTATCAACACTCTCTGGTTACCTATCGCGAGATATGGGCAGAGCGGCACTCTGTATCTGTCTTGCATTAATACTATTCTCCTTGCTTGGCAGCGAGAACCTGTTCGTTCTCTTCTTCGATGAATGTACTCTCGGCAACGACTCGCCCATCATCTGCGTGGTCACGGACGGTTGAGGCGAGGGTCTTAATGAGCGCCTTCATGTCGATTATGCCGCCGATCGTAAACCAGATGGTTATAGGTATGCACATTACGAAATAGAGCATGATATAGAAGTGCCAGAACTTGAGCCAAGCTGCATTGTCGATATGGCACGTCAGGTTGATAATCGTACCCACCACAAAGGCAGCAAACCACCCTGCGTTCCAGACTACCAGACCAATCGCAAGCGATCTATCCGTTCGGCTGAAATCCTTGTTTATGCCTACCACCTGCAGCCACCTGCTCTGCTTCACTTCATCGACTAAAGCAGTGTCGGTGCTTGAATACTCGCCACGCCTGAGCATCCTGTCCAGATTGAACTCTCGCTCTCTTCCACCCGTCAGAAGCGATACTACAACGTAGCAGAGAATCGCGAGACACATGGCAATGAAGTAAAGCCATTGCCCGTTAACAGGAAAATCCCTGTGATAGTGGTTCTGGTATATCTGCGGAATAATCAACCCCGATACGCCGAGTACCGCTCCGACGATGAGTGAGGTGTAGGCCGCGGCGGTAGTTCCACGTTTCCAGTACAGGCCGCCGATCACAACCGCTCCGGAGCCGCCTATCCATATGGTTCCCGTGATCGCAAAAAACATCAGTATCTTGCCGTTCTGCGGGTAGAGCAGGCTGAAGAGGAATGCAAATACTGCGACCCCGATGATCGACCATCGAAGGAGCCGGATATGCTCTGCCTGAGATAGAGGCCTGTTTCTAAGTGGCATGTATACATCCTGAATGAAGATGCTTCCCCATGAGTGCATGTAGGTATCATGGCATGTGAACGAAGCGAAGACCATTATGGTGGCAAAGATGCCTTTTATGCCTGCGGGTAGAAAATTCGCGAGGGCTACCGGCACGCGCATCTGATCCCGAACCGCCGGATTGTCGATATGCCTCAGCGTCTCATTGACAAGCGCCGCCTTGGCGGAGAACTCCGGGATGTGCATAACGATGTATGCGGCCAGTGCCAGAAGCAGGGTCATCAGAGCCTGGGGAAGCTGGCGCCATATCCCTATTATCCCTCCCATCTTCTGTTCGTGAGGGCTGCGGGCGGCACTGTTGAAGCCGGAACTGCCCTGCCATGTCATATAACCATAGAAAGCCCCGAAAAAGCCAATTAGAAAATACCATATGTTGAAATCTTTAACACCGCCCATGTGGAAAGGATGGATGAGGGATGCATTTGAAGGTGCCATGTTTAACGCATGCACGACTTGCGACCACTCGAGGTTAAGAATAATCGCCGCAGAGACCACGATAAAGGCAAAGCCGCAGAAGATCCCCTGCATGCATTCCGTAATCATCACCGATATCTGCCCGCCCTTAGTAACGAACATCAGCGCAAGAATCAAATCGACCGCCATGATAGTCGCGAACGTCGATAATGATACCCCTGCCACGTTGAAATAATCCGGGAGGCCGCAGAAATAGATGAAGAAGCGTGCGGCGACTGCCGGAAAGATCCCGAAGTTCAGAATTCCGGTTATCCAGCAGAGAAATCCGGCAAATACTCTAAACCGCCGACTGTATCTCATCTCAAAAAACTGTGCTAACGTTAGCGCCCTCGTCTCCCTGAAGCGGTAGTATACCCACCCGTCAGGAGAATGATAGCGCTTACCGGAATCGACATGAACCCCCACCAGATAGGAGAAAACCCAACCTGATAATAGAGTTCCCACATACCGACGAAAGATATTACCCCCATACCGCCCATCTGCCCCGCAATAGTGAGCAGATACCTTCCTGCCGAGCGATTCGCCGAGAGGAAATCCGCAACGCCTTTCATGTGTACGGAGGCTTTAAGGCTGGCAAATCTCAGTGCGATTATTGCCACGATTACAATTGTCCAGTCGACCCTGCTCAGATTCACTTCAGGTGCTCTCCCATCAGAATTCGATACTGCAATTATCTATAATGGAGCGGCTTCAATGCAAGTGAAACCGCTCCATTAATCAGCTATTTTTTTTCACAGCAAGATCAGCAGCATATCTTGCGGCGTATTATTTGCGATCCCAATAGTTGTTCGTACCAGGGTCCCAGCTACCGGCGAGAACGCCTTCGTACGGATCCGACTGGTCAGCTATCCGCGCCCATTTCACATGACCATCTGCCCACAGTACGTTACAGCCGCTGTTGTGCCTCGAAGAAGGCATGTATGATGGATTAGCGGCATCGTTCTTGGCCGGGTTGCACTGATAGAATCCGTAAGGCGAAGTTGCGGTATATGCTGTATCCAGTACCATTATCGTCTCCGACGGGTTTGCTACGCCGGAGATATTTGCTGTAGGCCATGCCTGCCCCCAGCCGCCTCCGTAAGCCCAGCAGTACGCAGAGCCCAGATAGTAGTAGTTGTAGCCGTATATCCCCTGGAAAAAGGACGGATAGTCCATACCGCTGCCGGGGTTTGAAGGGCATCGCAATATTTCGACGTGGTTTGCTGATGCGCTTTGGCCGCTGCCCTGTATATAGCCGCTCTCCAGGAGCGTTTTGGCCCAGCTTCCATCCGGAGCCCCTGCAGAGTTGAAGTGTTGCTGATTCGGATAGAAATCATCCCAGTCCTGCTGGTATTGCATGATGGCCAGACCTATCTGCTTCAGGTTGCTCTGGCAGCTCGCCTGCCGTGCCTTCTCACGTGCTTTGGCAAATACAGGGAAAAGAATTGCAGCAAGAATCGCTATGATGGCGATTACTACTAACAACTCTATCAGCGTGAAACCTTTCCTACCACTCCATTTAATCATTGTTGTATCCTTTCCCGAATTTTACTCCAAGTTACATTCACCAGCTAAACCGACGGCTTGGAGCTAATCCCGGTCGGCCGCAAACCACAACGTTATCTGCAATTTCCAAAATCTATAACCGAACTACTTTTTCGACCATTGCGCTTCGTTGTGCTACTGTGTGCTCTATAGCAAACCAGATCACACCATCAGTATATAACCCATCCCCCTTTCTGTCAAGCAGTTTTTTCTGTCGACGCTCTCTTTTTTGCCAATTCATATATGCCGACCATAGAAGTGTTGCCGTACACGTAAATGCCGCCAGAGTCCCTGCTACACCATATGACCAGCGTAAGGTATTAACTATTTTGTTGACGCCGGCCCTGTTTCATTGCACCACCTGATTTGTGGAAAGTACTAATCCGTGTACAGTGCGCAAGGTCGCCAGATGCCGCCGTCCCAGAAGCCGTCGTAGCCATAGACCGCTATGCAGTTCCTCTCTCCACCCTTGATAGCTTCAGTCACATCGAAGGCGAAGGAAGTCTTCCCTGCGTTCTGTTCGGTTCGAAGTCTCCTGTGCACGAGCCTTCCGTTTATATATATCTCCCCCTGCTCGTCCAGTGCTCCGATACGCATGTAGATGCGCTTTCCGGATGGGAACCTGGGCGCCTCGACGTACAGACGGTAGACGAAGTATCCGTCATATGCAGGATAGCCTTGTTTCTCGTAGTAGTTGTACGTGGATATCTCACGCCATTTCGAGTCGTCGCACTCCGGGCGCAGCCACCCGTTTCCGGCAGCCGCATGATCGATATCAAGCCGGAACTTCCATATCTCAGGGAGCATGAAGAAGTTCGGAAGCGATTCAGGTATGTCGCTCACTTTGGAGTAAAGCCCACGCATTAGCGCAGCCTTATCACCCGTTGCGAGATCGTCGGCCGCTCTCCCGACGGCGGGAGCCGCCAACTCCTGCACTTCCACTCCGAGGCCGGGAACGTTGTGCCACTCACGGTCGGGAGATGATGCGAGCGAGGGCGAACAAGTCTCATCCAGGTTGTGCTCTTTCCAGAAGTCGCCGAACGTGGCCACTGCATCAAGGGACTTACGGCGATTCTCGTCGGTAGGGTTGTCGTAGGCTCTGTATACGGTCCTCGCCGCCTGCGCGGTGAGTGAGTACATCTCGAAGGTATCGGCGAATCTTGCGAGTCTCTCGGCCTCTCTACCGCTTACCTTCTTTTCGGCCTGCGCCAGCACGTTTCGCCCGTAGTCTATCAGATCGTCGCTCATGATGCCGTTTACGTTCCCCATCGAGCCCCATTGCACCTGGTTCACCATCTGTACGTGTGCATCTATGGCGTAGAGCACCTTGAGCACGTCCATTCCGACAGGGCCGTAGTAGCCGGTGCAGAACTCTTCGAGTAGCTTATGCGGGTCCTGAGTCGCGTCCCAGGCGAGCTGTGCGAGCACCCAGTCTACGATCTTATGCTGCTCATCCCGCCCCATGTTCTCGGCGGAGTAGTAGGCGAATCCTAAATCGTAGTATATTCTGATCGTATCAATTACCGATAGCGGCTGTGGTGTTCCATTCGCCATCAGGTAATCGTAGGAACCCATGGCGAAACCGGCATTCGTCAGGCGCTTTACGGTGCTCAGGTATGTACTAGACTGTGCATCTCCGGGCTGGGTTATAACTCTCGCACCGGCGGAGACGTTCGTGGTGATGGCGAGTACCCCGCTTTCCACCTTCATATTCCCCGGCGGGAAGTCTACATTCAGGTACGGGGCATAGACGGATATATATCTGCCCGGGAACGCCTTCCGAATCTTCCTGGTCGCCTCGTTGATGAAGGTCCAGTAGATTCTGTTCGGGTTGATACTCGGGCGAATACCACCGTTCATCTTTACGCAGTCCGGGCAGTCGCACCAGACAGCAAAGTCCTCTACGCAAAGCGGGAATGCGATCATCTGCGGATTCGCTGTGAAGTACTCTGCGGCGGCAGCGACGGCAGCCGCCATGTTCTTTCGGTTGGAGAGACACGGCTGTGTTTGCCAGCAGATATTGTTCTTGCGCTTACCGTCTACCAGAGGCCAGCGTTCCGGCTCCGTCGCAAAATCGGCTTTGCCGATCGCCGCGGTGCCGATGTAATGCGTTACGTATTCACTGGATCTGTTGAACCCGGCCGGGAAGATACCCTCCGGCAATCGCTGGATCTCTTCGTGGATCAAGCGCGAGAATTGCAGTTTGTTACGAATCTCCCACAGCTCCCACTCCGTAGCGAGCCTCCCCGGTTTGTCACCGAAGTGCCAGGTCGGGGAGTTGCTGTAGTCGATATCCCTGTGTTTGAACGACGGTTTTCCTGTGTATTCGGAGTTGCCGACGGGTATCTCGGAGAGGTTAGGTACGTTCTCACCTATCTCGCCCGGCATGTACCAGCGGACACCGAGGTTTTGCAGATACTGGTATGCGCCGTAGAGAGTCGCCTCGTCGGAGTTGCCCAGTATCGTCACCACGCCGGACTTCTGGACGATGGAGAAGGCGTCTGCCTCACCCCACTCCCCGTGCTCACCGGTTGTGGCTCGGAGCACGATCTTTGGCCCCGCCGCACCCTGCACGATAGGGAGTTCCGCGCCGGTCATCTTCTTGATGTAGGTCTGAAGCTCGTTTGCGGCCATCTTGGCACCGAACCCGGCATCCCCTGCGATATCGATGCTCCCTGTGGCCGTGCCGCCCTGTACAAGGCACCCTTCACTGTGTGCAGACATTCCGGCACACAGTGATAGTATAGCCGTGAGTAGAACCGTTAGCTCTCTTAACATGACTGCTCCTATCTGGTCGGCGACAACGTCGGCAGCTCGTGGAGGTACCGGCGAAGGATCTCCGGGCTGAAACCGTTATTCTCGATAATGTCTTTATAGAACCACGCACTCGGCTTTGGAGTACGCTTGAAGGTCTTGAAATCGACATCGACAAGACCGAGGCGCGGTATGAACGACTCCCACTCATAGTTATCCATCAGCGACCAGTAGAAGTATCCGCGCACATCGACTCCGCGGTCGATGGCATCGCGCAGGGCAGAGAGATGCAGAGCAAGGTAGACTATCCGGAAGCGGTCATCGTCGCACGCGCAGCCGTTCTCCGTGATGTACACCGGCTTGTCCGTGAGCCGTTCGAGATTTGCGGTGAGCCCTTCCGGGTACATCTCTTCCAGATAATAGTCCTTAGGCACCATCTTCAGAATTTTGTGCGTGATGCGCGGCGCATCGTTAGGATTGACACGCATATCGACCATGTGGCGGGTGTAGAAGTTCACGCCCCAGTAATCGACGGAATCCTTGAGTTCATCCACATACTCGGCATTCGAATACATGGAGAGTATTTCGCCGGTGCGGATGGCGTGGAAGTACCACTCATGATGCAGGAAGTCCTTCAAGTTAGTCAGCAAGTTGTCGTACTCATTATACCGACGGCTAGGCATATAGTGCATGAACGAGTGCGAGTAGCTGACGGGCGCTTTGGAGTACTGCTTGATAAGGTGGTACGCTCGAGCATGGAACTTCATGTGGTTCGCTTTGGTAGTCGCTATCTCCTCGGACCACGGCCAGTACGGCCACTGGATGTTCGGCTCGTTTAAGGTATGCCAGTTATCCACGAACGGTGCGATCTTGGGTACGATGAAGTTCAAATACCGCTCGAAATAGCGCAGGTTCTCCAGTTTCCGAAACGCGCCGTACTCCCCAAGCCACTGAGGATATGAGTTATGGATCAGCGTTACCAGAACATAGAGACCGGCCTCTTTCAAGAGCCGCAGCTCGTCGAGATAGTGCTCTACCGCCTCCATGTCGAATTTTCCATCGACAGGCTCGATGCGGCTCCACTCTACCGACATACGGTACGCCTGATGTCCAAGTTCCTTGACCAGCGCCACATCTTCCTTGTACATCTCGTAGTGATTGCAGGCCATGCCGGAGGATTCTATCTCCGGATGTGCCTGCTCGTATGCCCAACAGTTCGAGTTGATGTTGTTACCTTCGATCTGGTGCCCGGATGTTGCAGAACCCCAGATAAATCCCTCGGGGAAGTTAATTTCCGATAGTGAAAATACGTCGTACATGTTCCCTCCAAATGCTAGTTATTAATTTCATTTGAGTCTAAACTTAGAGTACCGATGTGTTTGATATCGAACAGGCTATCGGCCGCCGCCCCCATAATGCGGTTTCGCTCGACCAGCAACTTTTCGGCGGACCACCCATAGATGATCTTCGAGCAGCAGTCCTTAAAGGTATTCTCCGTGATGATGATATCTTTGTGATAGTAGAAGCCATCGACAAACTCGTCGATTTCAGGGACGATATCGATCACCGCATCGGACGTGCCTTTCGTGTCGTAGGTGCAGTATTCAAAGAGATTGTGTTTTATCTCCACAGACTCCACCGGTCCTGACTCGAACCAGCTCCCGGCGTCCCCGGAGATACGTATGGCGGCGCCCGGAACGCTTATCGTGTTCCTCTCTATCAGCACCTTGCCGCCGGTCGAGATGAGAAAACCCCGAGGGTTGTTGTTTCTGGCGATGCAATTCCTTATCTCCACCGAGTCGGGGCGAAGGTCAAGATTCTCGAGCGCAAGCCCCGGTCTACCGGCGACCTGGAGTACTCGATCGAATTCGACGATCGAGTACTCCAGGTCGAGCGGTTCGACTCTCTTCACAACTGCCTCATCGGCAGGCATCAGCGAACCCTGCGCCGTAAAACGCATCCGGTCGCCCGCGCTGCCGAGGCATAGCCCTTTCTGCGCATCATGTGCGAGCCTTGACTTTACCGTCGATGGAGATATCCACTCGGATACAACTGAGTAGACCCCATGAATATTTATCGCATCGTCGAACTGGTTCTCAAAGAGCGAGTCTTCGATCACAATATCGCCAGCACAGTTGACCATGTGTACTGCGTCCGCACATGCGCTGAAGAGGCGTTTTGAGCCCGGCTTTACCCGCACCGCGAAGTTCGAGAGATTCAGGTCTCGACAGCTCTGGGCGATAACACCCATGCCTCCGGCCTGAAAGACCGTGACGTTCGATATCGCCACCTTATCGGAGGTGTCCATAAAGATAGCGGGTGTGTCTCTTCGGCCGTGGCGCAGCACCATCAGACTACCGGCATCCGGCGGCTGACGCAGCTTGCCGTGAATCCTGAACACCCCCGGTTTCAGCTCCTCAACCGGCAGCCTCTCCGGATAGTCCTCCTGAAAGTTGAGCGTCTTTCCTGCCAGCATCCGCTGGTTCTCCACATCCATTTCCGCAGCACCCCAGAACGGCTGTCCCCGGAGCATGAGATGCCCGTCGATTACGCTCCCTTCATATCCGCTGCAGAGTTCGATATCGAATGCACTATCGTCAACTTGCAGCACGACACCTTGCGAGTAGAACGGCACCCGCCAGTCGATGCTGAAACCCTCCAGCCGGATGTTCTGACACGACTTCAAGAAAAAGGGCACCATGCAGCCATTGAAGAGGAACGACGTACCCAGCTCGCCGCTGATTACCAGGTTACGGCAGCCGATGAGCGGGAATGCAAAGGGCCGCACACCATCGTCTGAATGGTTCGCGATACAGCTGAATTCCCTGTAGGCCTTCTCTGGGAAAAACTCATACTCCCCGGCCTCAAATTTGATGGTGCAATCGCTGTTCTCGACCTCGGCAATGGCTCTTTGAACTGCAACACACCAGTCGCCGTCGAAAAAATCATGAGCGTTAACGGTTCTCACAATACTGCCCCTTTTCGAAATACTCGATTATGTTACTCGGAAGCGGCGGAATCTCCTGCGGCATGGAGTCAGCCCGCATCGATTTGTGCCCCATAACTCCCACTGCCACGGCGTTTCGGGCGGCAACCGGAGAGATCATCGGCACGGATTCACCTTTGACAAAACTTACGAAGCTATCGACGATATCCTGGTCGGCACCGCCATGCGACCCTTCGCGTGCTTCAAGCCGATACGTGATGTCGGATGCTCCCATCTCCGCTTTGCGGGTCGTCCACACGCGTACCTCGGCGTCACCCGCGTCTCCGAAATTCTCGAGCCGCCCTTTTGTGCCGATGAAGGTATAGTTTCGCCCACTGTCCGGCGTGTAGTGGCATTGAACGTACGAGGCCTGAGCGCCGTTCTCCATCTGCATCATAAGCATGTTGTGATCCTCGACATCCATAAACGGAGACATTCTCTGAGCGTGCGGCGGCCAGTGGTCGAGGCCCCACGAGAGATCGGCGGGCTCGTCGAGCTCACGCCGAGGGCTTTTGTCATACACCGACAATCGGCCCATGCCGACGACACGACTGGTGTAGCTTCCGAGCAGCCAGTGGATGACGTCGATATCGTGCGCGCCTTTATGCACCAGTAGCCCGGTACTGTACTTCCGCTCCGAGTGCCAGTCTTTGAAGTAAGCATCGCCGCCATAGCCGATGAAGTGCCTGCACCAAACAGCCTGCACATCCCCGATGATTCCGGAGTCTATAAGCTCTTTCATTTTGATGATAGTCGGGAAGTGCCGCATGTTGTGCCCGAGAAAGAGCTTCGATCGGCACTCATACGCCGTATTCAGTATGTGGTCACAGCCTTCGATGGTAGTCGCCATCGGTTTTTCCAGGTAAACGGCAACATCTGCACCGAGCGCAGTGAGAGCCTGCTCTTCATGGCAAAAGTCCGGGGTGGTTATAAAGACTCCATCAAGGCGCTCTTTCTCCAGCATTTCGCGATAATCCGAATAGCCGTTCACTTTGGTGTTGTACTCCTCGGAATAGCGCTCTATGAATGACTGAAGCAGTTCCTCCGAGCTATCCGCACCGGCAACGATGCGCACTCCGTTCTCCGGCTTGTGGGCCAGATCTCCAAGCTTCCCTCGCCGGCAAGTACCTATGATTCCTAACCTGATCTCTTTCACTTTCAATTGCCTTTCTGCGGCATCAGCACAAAAGTCGCGAACCCCGGCATCTGAAGGCGTATCCGGTTATCCGTAACGGCCAGAGTCTTCCGGGATAACGCTTCGTGCATACGGTCTGCCGGAGCGTCGTCGGTAAACGACAGAGAGAAATCCAAGTGCTGATTATTGTGGTTGATGACTATATAGACCGGGTTCTTTCCCGAACGGTCCGCAAGCTCGCACACTTCTATATTCTTCGCCTGCTCTTCATCTGGCATGATAACATCGAACTTAAGCTTGACCTGCCAGGTTTGGAGCAGTGCCTTCATCAAGTCGTATACGTAAGGATTCTCATTGTTGACGTACCCTGCAAAAATGCTCGAGCCGAAGAGTACCGCAAACCCCTTGCCGTAGCCGTTTTTCACCACGGCGGGCGTACCGCACTCGTACTTGGCGAGAACCTCCGCCCCGGCATACGGATGCATCTCACAGAAGACCGAGGATGATCGGACTGGCGGAAGGCCCGAGCCTTCAAAAACGATCTCTCCCGGATTCTTCGTCACAGTGCTGATAATGTCGTTGTAGTAGCAGCCGAAAACCTTGTCGAGCACATCTCCCGGCGCGCGATAGTTTATCCGGCAATTCTCTTTTTGCACTCCGAGATAGTAGTCTGCTATTACCGTGCCTCCTCCATCGACGAAGCTCGCAATCTCCCTCGCCGCGTCTGTGGGCACAACTGCGCCGAGTGGCACGACCAGGAGTTTGTACCTGTTCAGACTCCCAGGAGAGAGCTGCTCCTCCGAGATGAAGTCGGCCTGCACGTTCAAGTCCCAGAGCACTTTGTATGCCCCGAGCAGTGAGTCCTGCCACCGTTTCTTGATATCCAGACTCCCGTCATCAAGGTTGACGTATCTCCTGGTTGCCGATAAACGCAGTATGGCGACTTCGGCGATATTCGTCCTGGATTTGATCTCGGGCGCAATCTCATGCAGTGAGCGTGCCACCTCGCTGTTGACTCTGGCCCTCTCCGTTATGCTTCCGTCCCAAGCCATAAGGTTGTACTCATCGGTCTGCTTGTCGGAGATACGCCCGCGCCATTTCCAGAGGAGTATCGACTTTACGCCGCGCCCCACCGACTGCCAGTTCGCCTTCTCCCGTTTCGCGCCCTCACCGGAGCCGGAGTAGGTATCGCCATAGTACATCAGCGGCCCAGCTTCCGTCTCCATGATCCAATATCTCCGTGCGGGGTCTTTCGAGATGCTTCTGATCATATCCAGACTGGCCGCAGTCTCGTAGGGTTTGTCATCAAATAGATAGTGCGAGTAACCGACGATATCGACCGCATCGCCCAGAGCGGTAATGTTGTTGAAGTAGCCCTGATTGCGATAGGCGTAAGTGATAATGTTTACGGTTGTAGGATGATGTGCATCCACGCGCTTGACCAGATCGTTTACCCGCCGAACGTTCGCGGTGATCTTCTCTTCGTTGAAGGTCATCCAGTCGAGTGCCGGCATATATCCGCCGCCGAACCCTGCCTCCAGACCGGGCTCTATCTCATCCCATGAGAGATAGTCCACAGGGAACTCCGAACCCCACTTCGCGTTGAGCTGATCGAGATCATTGTGGTATTTTTCTTTCAGCCAGCTCCGGAAGTTGTCGAGCGTGTAGCGGCAGAGACATGGATAGCCCAGTATCGGTTCGTTCCAGACGCTCCATGCTGCCAGTGCCTCTTCGGACATATAGCGTTCTACGGCTTTGGCAATGAAGGTCTCAGATTTTCTGATATACACGGGATCGTCCATGCAGATGAACCGGCGCGGGCCGAACGGGTTGCCGTCGGTATTTCCCGGCGACTGAGTTACATGCTGGCATTTGTAATCTCGGATTATCCAACGCGGCGGGTAGATGCCACACAGGTTGCTGAATGCGCCACCTACGTTCAGGATCACTTTCATCCCGTATTTGCTGGCCAGTTCTAATACATAGTCCGTTTTGGAGAAGTCACAGACACCCTCCTGCCTCTCGATCCTATTCCATGCGATGAAAGACCGGAAGGTGTTGAAGCCCATGCTTTTCATGGTTTTAATATCGTTTTCCCATTCACTCATCGGCATGTCCTCTGACTTGGCGTACGGCACAAAGGACGCACCAAATGAAAATGAATAGATCTCTTCCGGCGACATTACGATTATCCTCCCGCGTTAATCAAACCTTTACGATTTCCCTAGCCTCTGCACGAATCGCAATCGAAGCCGGGCAGAGCCCATTAGAAGATGCCGTTAATTCTATCTCTCCGGAATCACCATTGCTCTGCACTACCGCAAGAACGAGCCCACCGAATGTCTGCATCTCCCTGCCCTTAACGTTCTGGTGGCCTTTCGGATCTCCTGACGAGATGCCTGCGAGCCTCCCCGCGCCGGTCACGTTGAACCTTACCATAGCCTCTGCATCCGGCACGGGAATTCCTTTATCGTCGAGCACGGAGATCGTGACGAAGGAGACATCCTGACGATCGGCTCCGATAACCACCCTGTCCGCACAAGCCATGAGCGTGTGAGCAGGTCCTGCGGTCTCTACTGTTGCTATTGCTGCTACCCGCTCAGAGATGTATCCTCTTACCGAGAGAATTCCGGGAGTGTACGGCACATCCCAGCTTACGTGAGTGTGCGCCTCCTTGCGACGTCGCCCCAGCGACTCTCCGTTCAGGAAGAGCTCCACTTCCTCGCAGTTGCTGTAACACCAGACATCTATCGGCTCACCTTCGAGTCCGTGCCATGTCCAGTGCGGGAAGATATGCACCATCGGCTTCTTCGTCCACTCCTGCTGATAGTAGTAGTACGCATCCTTTGGAAAGCGGCAGATATCCAGTACGCCGAACTGGCTGGTTACGGTGGGCCAACCGTTTGTTTCTCCGTAATACTCTATACCGCTCCACATCGAGCCGCCCGCAAGCCAGGAGCGTTCCGCTATGTGCGTCCACTCAGCCTCGTGTTTGAGGCATAGCTGATACTCCGAGAGATAGTCACCGTGCATGATGAACATCCGTCCATCGCCGGCAATGACGCAGTCGCCGTCGCGATCCGATACCCTGTACTTCCCACGAGCACCCCTGCCGGATGAGAACTCGCTCACAAGCATTACTCTCTCCGGAAAGAGTTCGTGATCACGGTCATCTATCCCCATGCCGCCGCCGTTATAGCCGACTATGTCCGTAACGAAAGCAAAACCGTTCCGATTGGCATCGGTGTTCCCTTCACAGCCGAATGCGGTGGGTCGGGTCGGGTCTTCTTCCTTTGCTACTTTGTGTAAGACCTTCAACTTCTCAGTGAGGTGCCCCTCTTCATCTCCGGCAGTGTTGGCGAGCCCCCAGCAGAATACGCTCGGGTGGTTTCTGTTCCGCTTTATCAGGCTTCGCAGGGCGGGAAGCTGCACATCGATATCGTCGAAGAGATACCGATGCTCCGCCCAGAGAAGAATGCCGTACCTGTCGCAAGCATCCGCCAGCACGGGTCCGGGGTCGTTGTGGGAGATGCGACAGTAGTTGCACCCCATCTCCTTCATTACTTCCAGAGTCTTCTCCACGGCCCTGTCGGGGAGAGCCGTACCCAGCCCGCCGAAATCATGATGTATGCACATGCCCCGAAGCTGAAGCGGCTTCCCGTTCAGGAAGAACCCGGCATCCGGCGTGAACTCCAGAGAGCGTATGCCGAAAGTAGTTTCGCACGAATCCGTTACCCATCCATCCACGATGAGCCGGCTTTGCAAGCGATAGAGGTTCGGCGCATCCGGCGACCAGAGGGCAGGAGAGTAGATCCCGCCATCCTGCTCTATGTCGATCCTATCTCTGCAGGGGACTGTGGTCTCTGTTTTCATCATAAAGAGCGTCTCACCGTCCGGGCCTACTACTACGCTCTCCAAAATACAGTCTTCTTTGCATTCGAGGTTGCCTGCAATCGCGGTGCGCACAGAGATGCGGGCAAACTGCTCCGAGACCTCAGGAGTGATTACGAATACTCCATCGTTCTCTACCCGAAGCCCAGGTGCGATATGCAGGTAGACGTGCCTGTATATACCGTTTCCCTCATACCACCAGCCCTCACCGGCCCAGTCGTCTTTTTCGGGGTTGTCGGCATTGTCGATTTTTACCGCAACAAGGTTCTCTTCTCCAAAGGAGACAGCGTCCGTAATGTCACAGTAGAAGCCGGTGTACCCTTCCCGGTGAGCGCAGATATACTTGCCATTCACCCAGATTGAGGATTGGCGGAAGATACCCTCGAACTCAAGGTAGACCCTCTGGCCTTCCGCATCCGCGGGGATGAAGAGGTCCTTCCTGTAGAAGCCCTTCTCTTTGGGCAGGTAAGCCGCACCGTAGAAGTACTCTTTGTTAAAGGGGCCTTCTATGGTGTAATCGTGAGGAAGATCTACTACCTGCCACGCGACGTCGTTGAAGGAAGGATGCTCTGCACCCTCGCACTCCCCTCTGCAAAACTTCCAGTCAAAATCCAAGCTCTCTTTTGCCCGCATATCGTAAATCTTCTCCATAATATTTAGTAACCGGTATCCCGCACAGACCCAAGCGATCTCAGTACCCGGGCCTGTGCGGTTGGATACACTTTTAGTCCAGGACTCTGCCCTTCCCAAGACCTGCCTTCTCGCGCATTGCCTTGGTATCCTCATCGCCTGCTACCCATGACGAGTGGTAGTCCCCGCCTATCGTTCCGTAGTAGACATACTTGCCGTCCAGTACACGCATGAGCCGCTCCATAGCAGCCATTCTCTTGCGACCGGCCGGCCCGTCTATGATAAGCCGATTCCCGTCTACACGCAGGCTCTCGGATGCGCCCGCATCGATTACCACCAGATTACCGGATGGGGATTCGCTCTCCTTTTTGATCGGGATGAGCACGCTCTGCCCCTTCACCTTCTCGAAATAGAAGCGGAAGTACTCTTGCAGTCGACTCGCGGCGGCCGTATCCCATTCGTCTGCGTTATCTTTCAGCAGTATCGTGCAAGCCGGTGTGCCGTCTGCGCTAACATATGGGAAGTCCTGCAATGCCTTCTCCGATGACAGGTAGATGGCGGATTTCCAGTCTACCACGACTTCGCTTTCGCCCTTAAGGGATGCATCGAAGCTCACCGTGCTGGATGTCTGCGTGAACTTCACGGATGCTCCGTTCACCATCACCGAAACCGCAGATGCGCTATCCGGTATCCGCGCCGCGACTCTGGCAGGGCCATCCGCCGAGAGCTTTGCCGTGATGCGACCTGCGCTCACATCACCTGTTTCGCTCACTTCTCCCGCGGTCTGCGCCGGGCCGGTGACATTCATGAGCGCCTTCAGCACTATGTGCTTCTTCGGGGCTAGGGTAAACGCAAGTTTGGTCTGCCCGTTCTGCACGCTGTTTGCCAGTGCGCTGCCGTCGAATGTGGAAAAGAGGTATGCACCCTTCCCCAGGTACTTGTTGTCTACAGCGGCGTTGATCTGCTTCTCCGCGACTTGCTGGTTGCCGACAAAGATGTAAGTGTCGAGGTTGTTTCCATACCGGGCGTTCCAGATGTCTGCGTCAAGTTTTACCGCGGGGATGGGCTCCCAACCCTCTTTCGACACTGCAAGCAACACCGGCATACTCTTCATAATGTCGGTATAACCGTAGACCATATCCGCAGATGGGAGTATGTCGAGCTTGAAACAGGCCAGCAGCACGGAATCCCAGAGGTTACGGTAGATCGTCTTTATCCTCTCCGGCGAGGTGTTCTTCCAGTCTACCGATTTCCCAAGAGTCTCCCGGTCTATCCCGCCAAACATCTTGCGCGGTTTGCTCCCGAGCAGGTACCGCAGCCGCTGGTATTCGTTCATCGACTGCAGAACCCGTGTGAAGTGCCCCTCGATAAGCGCCACGTCGGAGCGGAAGCCCACGTAGTACGGAAACGGATTGAAGAAGTTCCCCCATGTACCCATGCGATACTCATCACCCTTGATGGTGTGGATGTAGTCCATAACATTCGCTACGGCCACGGTCTCCTCGGCATAGACGCCGTTCTCGTCGTACGCCCTGCCCGCTATCTTCCCCAGTTCTACATCACTCGCGTAGGCCTTCATGTGTCCGTCCGCACAGTCGAGGGCAAACCCGCTGATCGGCAGCTCCCGGCCAATGACGGAGAGGTCGCGTTTCGTATCTGCTCCGAACTTCCCGCCCCACCACATGCTCACATCATCCGCCCAGGGGAGCGTCCACTTCTCTATCTTGAAGATCGAGCCGTCGTTCTTCTTCATCGTGCAGTTCGCGTACCTGCGCTTTGCGAGATCTTCCTCGCACCAGGGCGCAATGTAAAACATGGGTGCGATGCCGTTCTTGTCTGCGCGGTCGAACTGCTGCTTCAAGTCCTTGTGGAAATCTGCAAGCGGCACCGTGTACGAAGCCTCGAGCGCATTCTGCCGGGCCAGCACTACATCCCACTCAGCCTCCGAGCCCCACCAGTCGCCATCCTTCTTGAACGGAGCATACCACCATGTCATGCCCGCAAAAGCCCGCCTGTAGCCTTCGTAGTAACCTTTGCTGTGGCTGCGCTCATCGTCTCTGACCGACATCGGATCGGTAGTCTCACATATCCTCGGGTCGATATCGCTCTTTGCCTCGAATGCCTCGGGATAGATGCTGTAGTACGTGTCTATTGCATTCAGAAAACCATAGTCCGGCGTGAAGCCGTAGGTTATGAACTCCACGTCCCGGCTCTCGCCGGGATTGAGCACGAGCTTTACACCGAAGGAGAGGGTGCGCATATTCTCGTAGTAGAGCGAGTTTTCGATATACGAGAATATCTGCCCTGCCGCTATTCCAATCGCCTGTCCGTAGGCGTCGTTGTAAACCGCAGCAGCCGGAAACGTCCCGGGGAGGCTGTTGTTCGACAGAGAACCGCTGGCTTTCTGACTTAACATAGCGCCATCCCAGTAGTTGACGGTGCTGTCGGAGAAGGCTAGTGGCAGGTTGGCAGTGAGTCTGAGCCACATCTGTGCCTTGCCGTAGTTCTTCACATTGACCGTGTACGATATGTACCGCCCTTTGTCGGCAATACGTGCGGAGAGCACCGGGCCACCGGGTATGCGTCCGTAATCCATGTTGAGCGTACTCCCCGCAAGACGCACCATCTTCGGCGCGCCGATGCTGATTGGGGAGTCGCTCTTCCTTCCATTGTAGATCTTGATGAAGTTGGAAAGAGGGGCAGACCCACTCCCGTTTATCTGCGAGCGCACATATCCGTTATCGTTGCACACCAGGGAGAGCGCTCCCGATGACACGACGTACTTGCCGTTCTGTGCCTTTACACCAGCATGCACCGTTTGGATACATGCGGCAAACATCATTACTACCAGAAATATCGGTAACCTTTTCATACCGTCTCCTTCCAGACTACTTGACCGTTACAGGTGCGAAAATACTAAAATCTACACCGCCAGCATGCCATCTGAGCGTGTACTCCCCAGCAGGCACACTTCCAAAATCGAGTGTCACAGGCACGGCGGATTCGGGGCTGAGTTTCGGCAGTTTGACACCGGTCTTTGCGACGACTCTGCCGCTGCCATCCAGAAGCTCTACATCTGCCGGAGCACCATCTTTAACATCGAAAGAGCCGACGTTCAGTTGTAGAACCATTTTCTTTGCAGACGATACAAGCGGCATTGTGTTTGCGCCGATTGCGATATTCTTGTCTGCGTACAGGATGTTGTTCAGCCCCCGGCACGCGGCAATCGACATATGGTAATCTCTCTTCGCTTGCGGTTTGAACTTCGTGGAGCTGTAGACAGCTTCCATGCTCATAGAGTAACCGCTCTCAAAGAAGGTAAATACACCCATGCTGAAATTGTATAAAAAACCGTCACCGGCAAGCTCTTCGACCGGAATGAGTGAAATGATTGCAGTATCTCTTTTGCGATCGACGGCTCCCCACCAGCTCTGACTGGGTGGTATGAATGTATTGGCGGTGCTGCCGTCGTAACCGCGGCTGTAGACCGTGTCTCTGTCAGACTTCACAACATCGATGCCGCGCACCTTCCCATCGTTCTTCGCGAGCGGCGCAAAGAGTGCGATATCTCGTATCTCCTGCCCACCGCCCGGATTTACCATAAGGTGCGCCCAGTAACTGTAGGTCTTCTCCGTATCGGAGAGATTTGAAATGGTCGTGGTAACATCGAGAGCGCTGGTCCCGCTTCTCAGTGTGAGGGTGCGCTCGATGGAGTAGCTGCCGTTTCGCACCAGTTGCACGGAGCACTTGTCATCTGTACTTGCGAGAATCTTCCAGCTATACTTTGCGCTTACATCCCGAAACGATATAATGCCAAGCTCCCATATCCAGTCTTCGTAGCCTGCGTAGTTGGACGTACTCAGTCTGAGATCTGCATCCACCTCGAACTCGTTGAGCACGAGCTTCGGCAGCTGGTTTGTTCGGGTGGGCTTGAAGAGATACTCGGCGATCCTGCCGTTCGAATCCGGTATGAGCACCACCTTTACGATCTCGTTCTCCAGCACCACGGTCTTATAGTCTTCCCAAGTGCTCTCGTATACGTGGCATGCGGAGAAACACGGAGCGATAAGGCTGGTAAGAGCGACTAAGCAAAGAAGCGCTCTGCAAATAGAATTCGGCATCACAAATCTCCCTGTTTGGGTATGGAGAGCGGCTCCTCCAAAGGAAAAACCGCTCCCGCTGAGCTTTATTTCTTTATCTCAAAGTGATCACTGTACCTTACGATATCCGAAATGCGAACCTCGTCCATAATACACGAAATACTCTGCGATTTGTAGAAGAGGCCGCCCACCATGAGGTCAGCGGCACGGGGAACGAAGGTTTTGTCATCGAAGTTTGACTCCCCGCTCGCCGCCTTTGCGCCGTCAATGAAGAGTGCACGCTCGTTCTTTTTAGCATCCCACGTAGCGGCGATATGGTGCCATTCGCCCTTCTTCCAACTGGAGATATCCGCATCCAGGTGAAACCGGCTTCTGTAGACTTCAGCCCATTCCTTCTGATCCGCAGGCATGAGCTTACCATCCTTTACAACCCTCGTCTCTTCTGTAAATGCTACCTTCTTTGCGATAGGGCCTTCCCCCTTATTGCATATAAGAGAGACGTGTCCGCTTGCAAACTCCTGTCCTTCCCTCCATTCACAGAGTGTTACCAGGTTTCTGTACGCTGAGTCGCCGATTTCCTCCCACGAGCTCTCCATCTTTACCCAGAGCTCGATAGTTCCCTGTGCGCTGGAATAATTCCCATTCGCCCTGTAAACCGGGGCTTTGTAAAGCATCTCCAGCCCTTCGGGATTGGTGCACATTACGTCTTTGACAATAAGAGCCTCTCCAAGGAAGCCGCCCTTGTCCGAAGTCAAGGACGCAAACCCTTTTACCTCCCTTGAAACCCTGGAATAATCCGGCGCTATGTCGGTGTTGTAGTGCGCCAGGAAGAGGGTGTTCTTATCCGGCGTAAACTCTTCCGCAAGTAGTGCCTGCCCAAAAGCCATGGATATAAGAAGAACGGCAATGCAGACTCTTTTTGTCATGATCTCCTCCGTTTACTGCCGAACTCCTACTTGCGATCCCAGTAGTTGTTCGTACCAGGGTCCCAGCTACCGGCGAGAACGCCTTCGTACGGATCCGCCTGGTCAGCTATCCGCGCCCATTTCACATGACCGTCTGCCCACAGTACGTTACAGCCGCTGTTGTGCCTTGCCGCAGGCATGTAGGTTGGATTAGCGGCATCGTTCTTGGCCGGGTTGCACTGATAGAATCCGTAAGGCGAAGTTGCGGTATATGCTGTATCCAGTACCATTATCGTCTCCGACGGGTTTGCTACGCCGGAGATATTTGCTGTAGGCCATGCCTGCCCCCAGCCGCCTCCGTAAGCCCAGCAGTACGCAGAGCCCAGATAGTAGTAGTTGTAGCCGTATATCCCCTGGAAAAAGGACGGATAGTCCATACCGCTGCCGGGGTTTGAAGGGCATCGCAATATTTCGACGTGGTTTGCTGATGCGCTTTGGCCGCTGCCCTGTATATAGCCGCTCTCCAGGAGCGTTTTGGCCCAGCTTCCATCCGGAGCCCCTGCAGAGTTGAAGTGTTGCTGATTCGGATAGAAATCATCCCAGTCCTGCTGGTATTGCATGATGGCCAGACCTATCTGCTTCAGGTTGCTCTGGCAGCTCGCCTGCCGTGCCTTCTCACGTGCTTTGGCAAATACAGGGAAAAGAATTGCAGCAAGAATCGCTATGATGGCGATTACTACTAACAACTCTATCAGCGTGAAACCTTTCCTACCACTCCATTTAATCATTGTTGTATCCTTTCCCGAATTTTACTCCAAGTTACATTCACCAGCTAAACCGACGGCTTGGAGCTAATCCCGGTCGGCCGCAAGCCACAACGTTATCTGCAATTTCCAAAATCTATAACCGAACTACTTTTGCGGCCATTGCGCTTCGTTGTGCTACTGTGCGCTATATATCAAACCAGATCACACCATCAGTATATAACCCATCCCCCTTTCTGTCAAGCAGTTTTTTCTTGATTTGTTACTGTCCAACGACTTTGTCCCGGTTAATTGTCCAGCGATTATGTCCCATCCTGTAAACTAAAGGAATGGAGACAATAACATTGAACAAGAAACAACAACGTAGGGCCTATTTCCAAGTTGGACGCCCAGCGACTCATAAGGCTCAGCCTACGTCAAGCGAACCGTATCTTCCGAGATTTTGGCGAGAAAGGACTTCATTGCTGAGCATATCCTAACCTGATACCTCCGTGCTGAATATCAACCGCACGAAATCTTTCACACTCCTCGTATTCGTGGAAGATAGAACTCGGCTTTCGAGCAATTCTTCGCCACATACTTGACTTTCTGCGCGCATCGATTTACCATTCATCACCACGGTTCCTCCTCGTTTTATGAATCGGCCTGGAGAACCCATCCGTTGAAAGGATATGTTGCTTGTTTCTCATGATTCTGATATTCCGGGAAGTTAGAAAATGCGCTTCCCCGGAAATTATGGGAATTCTCACCAAGGCTCGAGAGTTTCTGAAGACCACCGTCGCTGACAGCACACGGGAGATATACTCACGCGACTGGAAATCGTTCGCCTGCTGGTGTTCTGACCATAGGCTGACCAACCTGCCAAGCACTCCCGATGTCGTCATCTGCTATCTGACATCCATTGCAATGAATGGTTTGCAAATTCCCACGATCCGCAGGCGCTCCGCCGCGATCGCCTCCATGCACCGAGCGGCAGGATACCCATCACCGACAAGCCACCCGGCGGTCAAGGAACTGCTCCGCGGCATGACTCGCAAACTTGGGACTCCTCCAAAACCGGTCGATGAGCTTCTATCCGAAGATATCAAGAAAATGGTGGCGGCTCTGCCGGACACGCTGATCGGCAAAAGAGATAAGGCGCTTATACTCCTTGGATTCGCAGGAGCATTCAGACGCTCAGAGCTTGTAGAGTTGAATGTGGAGGATATTCAGTATCGCAACGAAGGGATCGTAATTCTGCTCCGGCACAATAAAACCGATCAGCTGAACAAGGGGCGTTATGTGGGAATCCCGTATGGCGCTAATCCTGAGACCTGTCCGGTTCAGAATTTCAAGCTGTGGCTTGGTGAATCAGGGATAGTCGATGGCGCGATATTCCGTGGGATCAACAGGCATGGGCAAATTGCATCGAACAGGCTGTCGCGTAGATCAGTAGGCGACATCGTAAAACATGCGGCGAAGGCGGCTGGACTCGATGCAGCGCGATACAGCGGTCATTCTCTACGGAGCGGTCACTGCACGCAGGCGAGTCGTGCCGGCGTGCCCGAGCACATCATCATGCAGCAGACAGGCCATAAATCCAAAGAAAATTTCGCTAAGTATGTCAGGCTAGGCCGCATCTTTGAGGAGAACAGCGCGAAGGGTATTGGATTGTAATCTTCTAATAATTGGTTGGCCACTTGTAGAACTACATCCATTGCTCGCCCTACCTTATTAATCTGGGATCTATACCAAATATTCGGCATGTGTTTGACCCTTTGAGTCATATATGATAAGGTATATGAAATAGCTAGCTATACTAGCATATTGGGAATAGTTTGTTGTGCGTACATTTCATATCCTGCTGTGCCCAGAACAAATCGACTAGTATAGGTTGGAGGTTTCTTTGTGCCTATCTCCGTGACCAAACACTTGAAAATTAACAGCGGAAAGTTTACACAAACAGGAGCTTTTGATGCTATCCTCGATGTTGATTCAAGGTTCTTCATCAACCCTCTGTTGCTCAAGTACGTCAGAATTCCGGAGTTTCAAGATTCGTACTCCAAATTGGAAAGTCGTTTTCGGAATATACTCAAGTTGCTTCGAAATTCAACTCTTGAAAACGATGCGTTTTGGCGCCAAGCAGAACGTTTTTTCTGCTTTCCAGAAGTCAATGGGCTATGCATAGGATACTCCGACAAAGGTACATCTGGCTCAGGCATGGGACCTAAAATTCGGCAGCAAATCCTCAGCACGGCGAAGATAATCGTCGATGCGGGCATAGACGATCCTTCCTTCTTCGAAATAATGGGGCTCTTTGAAGAAGGGATAGGATCAGACCGGATTAGCGATATGATCGCCTCCATAATCATACAGGACATCGCCACCTATTCAAGCCACATCTTCAAAAAGTTCCATATTACTGGAAGCGCGAGATATTTCGGCAACACATGCTTCGAATTACCCGCAAATCCTTATAGTGGACATCCCATTCTTCTCATACCCAAAGACATTCTGTCTAACCTACCTGTCGTTTATGATTGGGAAGATATAGAGATTGCAGCAGATCATAACAACCGTCTTAGGCAAAGGATCAATGATATAGTAGGCGCTGTTTGGGTAAATGAGTCACGCCAAAAACGAAGACCATCAAAACGACAGCTTCGAGATATCATCCGTCACAACCCATCTTTCATAACACTTCTTCTCGATGGATATTCTCAGACACAGCCAACTCCATACGATTTCGATAGCGATCCAGAAGGCGAGGTCGTTTGGCTAGAAACCTCCCGGCAGATGTGTCTAAATTACCCACTTGCCCTATACTTGCCCCAGAATCCAGTTGCGACGGATGTGATGGTAGTGGTGACTAAAATCTGCAAACATTTCACGCATCTCGTCGAAGATTGTGGATTGTGTTCTCTCCTTTACAATGATAACGGAAAGCCCAAACCAGAGAGTGCAACGCAGAAACTCTTCTACGGAATTGCCGATGCTTACTGCAAGGCCAACAATCTTGATATCAGCCCAGAGTCTAACTCAGGTCGAGGTCCTGTGGATTTCAAGATCAGCCGTGGGTACAATGCCAGGGTGCTAGTGGAAACCAAGTTGACAACCAACACCCACCTTGTGCATGGTTTTGAGAAACAAGTCAATGAGTACCAAAAGGCGGAAAACACCCGCTATTCAATATACTTAGTTGTTGATGTACAAGGCGGGTCAAGAACTGCTCGGGAGCGCTTGTTAAAGTCCATGCGGGAGGCTGCTAACAATGGATATAGGTTGCCTGAGATACTTTTCGCCGACGCTATCCCAAAAGAGTCCGCAAGCAAATACTCATTAGAAAAACAGGGACAGACTTAGTTGGAAAGGTCCCGGTTCCGTGGAGACCTCAAGAGAAGATATAATATAGCAAGAAAGGCGTCTAATGGAACAGAGGAAGTATACCAATGAGTTTAAGGTTGAAGCCGTCCGAATGTGTGAAGTGGAGGATATCTCGGTTCGTCAGGTAGCAAAGGAGTTGGGATCTCAGAGGGCACCCTGTACGGATGGGTCTCAAAGTATAGCAAGCAATCAGATGGTTCAAGGGTCACTCTGGTATTCTCGAATGGTCGTAGGGTGGTCGATGCGAGATCGGATCACGAGAGAGCTTACAATATCAGCGCTTGATATAGCAATTGGCCGATGGGAGATAAGACCCGGGCTGATCCATCATTCGGATCGTGGTAGCCAGTATGCCTGCCATGATTACAGAGACAAACTAAAGAATTATGGTATGGAATGATCAATGCTCCTGCGGAGAGCTTCTTTGCAACGCTTAAGAAAGGCCTGAATCACAGACAGCATTATCATCCTCGGGAGGACGCAAGGAGGGATATCCTCAGGTATATCGAATTATTCTATTAAAAGCGTCGACTACGTAGCAGCCTGGAATACAAGTCACCGGCTGAGTTTGAGGCTGAAATGTTTGTGAAAGTCGCCTGATTATGTCTCCACTAAACAGGGTCCATTCCACTGTGGCTAGGTTACATTTCTAAACACGCCCCACTTTCCTGCACCATCGAGCTGCGCCGCCTCTACGAGTTCTTCAGGCAGGTTAGTCAGCGCTGCAAGATACAGGAGCATGTTGCTTCCACCAATGGCAGTCCATATGCCCATGATCATGATAGCATCCCTAGCACCGATGCCCCACTGGGAAACGACCGTTCTGACCTGCTCCACGTCCAGCCCGAAGATGTTTCGGGTGGAGATCAGCCACTGTGGGGCATGCACTGAGAGGTGCAGGAACTGAGCCATCGAGTTTATGGCCGTGTTGATCGGACCGAACTCCGGGTTGTAGAGGTTCTTCCACAGGATCATGAGCGCTACACCTGCGGTAAAACTTGGCAGGTAGAACATCGTTCTGTATGCCGCCATGCCCTTCAGCTTCTGGTTCAGGAGGATCGCAAGGAACAACGACCCTGCTATGGATATCGGTATTCCTATCAGGAAGTAGAGTCATAACTGGGGGTCATGGAACAATGCCACGAAGTTCTCTATGCCGACGAACCGGAAACCCGAGGGAATTCCGCATGAGAAACCCCATCGCCGAGAGAAATTCTTTCTTCTTATCGTTCATCCTACTTACGCTCCCCCGTGAGTTCTGCGTACTGTTTCGCTAGCGCTGGATCTTCTGCCAAGTTCTTCTGTATCGCTGCATTTATCTGCGCAGCCGCCGCTTTCATGGCTGCCGCAGGCGTCTTTGTGTTGGACTTTACCAGATCCAGTTGTCTAGTTAATATCATACTTACCACCTGACCATTTACAAACGGGCTGGTCTCATCCGGCATGGCAAACTTCATCGTGTCACGCCATACCGCATTGAAATCTTCCTTAGGATACTTCGAGTTGCGCAAGTACTTGGCTGTATAGGAATACTTCTCCACCGGCGCAAGAGCATCCGCCTGCTCATTTACCAGTTCGTTGTAGTCCTTCCCTGCCATGTACATGATGAACTTCATTGCATCATGTTTCCTCGGGCTGTTCTTGTTGATCAGTGTTGCACGACCGTATCCGTAGAAGACTCTCTTTGGGCCATGCGGAAGTTCAACCGCCCCTAGCTTGAGATCTTTGAATGCCCTGAGCGAGCATAGCCACCATCGACCGCCGATCGCCATTGCGCCTTTGCCGCCACCGAACTGGTTGACCGAACCGGTACCCCATCCTCCTGAGTTAGACATTGCGCTCTCTTCGGAAGGTGACGGCATTACATGGTACTTGTAAACCAGATCCTGCATGAGCTGTATACCAGCGATTGCCTCCGGGCTATCGATCGTACAACGTGTGCCGTCCTTCGAGTAAAGGCTGCCCCCGAACTGGTAGACGAAGTGCTGCCACCTAGCCCAGTCGAAGAGGAGCCCGTACTGCTTTATCCGCCCATGATCATCTTTAACGGTCAGCTTCTGTGCGACCTTTATGAACTCATCCCATGTCCAGGGCCCCTTAGGATAAGCGATATGCTTTTCATCGAACAACTCTTTGTTGAACCAGATAGCGTCGCTTCCACCGTTGGTAGGGAATCCGTAGATTCGCCCTTTATAGGTTACGATGGGCAAAACAACCGACCATACGTCTTTGTGTATATCGATCCCTGCCTTCTTTAACTCATCGGTGATATCCCATGCAATCCCTGACTTTACATATGATGTTAGCATGAAGTTATTATAGCAGTCGAACAGGTCCGGGCCTACTCCTGCAAGGGATTGGACTATGACCTTCTCCATGCCCATGTTGGCCGGATCGAGTTTAAGGTTATACTGAGGGTTAAGTTTGTTGAATAGATCGATCTGCCCTTGACGTACCGGGTTATCATCCGATGTCCACAAAAGCGGAGTCACACCGGTTTTTACCTGTTTAAGCTGAATCTTCCAGGCTACGATGGATAAAAGCATTAGTACGCATAGTATGCCAATTATGGACTTCCTCATTCATTTACTCCTTCATTTTGTTCAAGTTCGCCACTGATGGGCTATCCGGTTAGTGTATTTTCACTGGTCAATTCAATAGTTCACTAGTATAGATTATATATCCTCGAAAGGCTTACACTTCCGCCGTTCCTTCAAATAGTCAGTTAGAATGGGGAGAACCGGCCCATCCAGTCTCGTACGATCTCATGTGTGTGAGATATCACCCGCATGAGACACATCTCGGCGGTGTCCCTGAGACTCAGCTTACCGACTTATTCGTACTTTGCAAGCTTATGTTCCGAATTCTGACAAAACCGAACGCCTTCTTCATGCCGCTATGTGACGCGAGGAAAGTCCCCGCTGTCACGTGTAATCCTGGAAAATCTTGCTTTGAGAAACAAGTTGGCTCTATACGAACGCCATTACGGCAAGAAACAGCTATTTGGCAAGCGGCTGACATGGCACAGATACAGTTTTTGAGACCGACTGGCCTGTTATTCGATACGAATGGTCACTACATCAAGCCCATCCGAGACTATGGTTCTACAGGTATCATTGAAGCTCAGAGTCAACGTTTCTCGCCGCTCAGATAGGTTCCAGAGCAGGACGGTCCGTATTTCTGGGTACCATGCGCAGACTATCGGTATATCTTCTTCGACGAACGGCACATCGCGCAGCTTGGGCATGATCTCATGTTTGAACGAAAAAAGGTCTTTCAGCGTTTCGGGAACCGTACGCACACCCGCATCTGTACTCTGACGAGCGATGAGATTTGAACTGCCCGCAACTAATCCCCGAGCGTCGGCATCGGAAAGAAAGGTCCAGCCATCTCCACTCAGTTCATCAGTAACTTCAAACGGCACGCCGAGCGCCAGGAAGAGACTGTATGGGTTGTCATCCCCTACATATCTGCTGTGCTCTCCCCAGTAATGTTTGAACGGACCGCTCGGTTTGTGGCCGGCGATCTGTCTATGGAGAGCTTTATTCTTCTTCATAGCAGGCCCGAGTGTGCTCCAGTGCTCTCGTGGGAATGCCGTCAGACCGCTCATATACATTACATTTCGTACATCGCTGATAAGCGGTACCGACAGCTTGGCTGCCATATTACGGGCAGACAGCTTATCCGCAGGGTATGCCGTTGTCTCGCTATATGCAAGATTCGGCTCGACGAACCGCCGATGAAATAGAGAGCTGAATAGTTCGTCTGTTTTGCCTTTCACCGGCGAAAAGATATTATCATCAAACATCATCTCGCCTACACGGAAAGGAACTCCACTGTAGTCAGATAGCCTGATTCCTGCCTTTTCTGCACCCAGGTACATTACCATAATGCCAAGCTCGGAGTCGGAGGCAGCCTGTTGTGCGCGGAAGGAACTAGTGAGCTGATCGCAGTTATAATCAACCCATGCACGCAATATTGGCGTAAGTTCACGGGCCTTTATGGCGTCCTTCAGATCGGCCCATTCCTGATTGCCATAACCATGAAGGTGGCAGAAATCATCCCTGTGATAGTCGCAGAAACACCCTCCAATCGACCCGGGAGCCCCTGCCAGCCGAAAATCATCGTCGAGGAACACCTTGTCTATACCGATGGCAGCCTGATCGCTGAGATATTGCACATTCTCCTCGGTTGCAGGGCTGTGCAGCGATGTGCCCGAATGAACGCAGCCATCGTGCGCAATCGCCATCTTCCAGTGCGCAGGAGGTGTCAACGGAATATCACCAGAAACAGAACCGAGCGAATCTCCCGGATGCCCAAGGGGGACCGTGACTACATGGCATGCCATCCCGGCATCCTCTATCAGTCGCTTGTGTTTCTCAATTCGATCGAAAGAATAGTGCCTGTGACCGTACAAGAAACCCGTTATCCAGATATCAGTCACTCCGGCAGCACTAACGATACCGAGCAGTTTGGGGTCACTTTCAAGCGCATCTTCGGAGATGGATAGATGGTATGTTGTATCGTATGAAGTCATTTCTTGCCTTTCTGAATAAGTATGTATTACAGCTACAATATTCCTACCGCATCAAAGCCTTGTGGACGTTCGGTTGTATCCGGAGGTCGTTCTGCCACGCCTTCACTATAACGGGCGCACTATAATTTCCACTCTTAGCCCACTCAGTTAACCACATTCACCGCCATGACGACAAAAAGCAACTGTTTGACAAGGGCTGACATGGTACAGATAAAATCTTTCAGATCGACACCTTAACTTATTATCAATTTACTTGTTTACCGTAACGCGCTTGATTTCGTCATAGAGCTTGGTTCTATCGGCCCTACCGAAGCTTATGTTTATACGCCAGCTCATGGTTGATTTCCCCTTGATATACCGAAGTGTTCCGTTCTCCTTAGCCCCGAATGGAGTTTCTGCACCATTTGTCGGCTCTATTCCCGCATGGTATGCCTTCGTTCCAGCAGGGTACCCGCACTGGTTGATCCACAAACCGATGCGGGGCATCTCTTTTGTATTGAATGCGTACAGGAGATAATCTTTTGTCTTCGGATCGTAGAACCCGGCGTAACCGGCTGAAAGATCGCGCGTATAGAATTTGGTAGCAACCTTGGTATCATAGCCGCCGAACTTCATCCAGGCAAGATTGTCCCGTCTATCAAGCGCCCACGGTCCCAGATCGCCCGCAAACCGAGTATCCTTTGGATAGAAAGCCATCGCGCCGGGATTGATTGCCGTTATATAATGTCCAGCCCATACAGCAGGCATAGGCATATGACACTGATTTGTGACCTTGTACTGAAGGGAAACTGTCCGATGCGCATCGTCTATGCTTATCTTTTTCTCGAAGACATAAGGAAACCTGACACCATGCACGCTCAAAATCAGGCTGCCATCCTTCACTTTATAGTCCCACGGCTGTGACCATAATTCCCCATGATCGGCCATTACCACATCCTTCCACGGATATGCAAAACACTTTTCCCACCCGATCGTTGGAAAGCAGTCATCGCTGCCGCTCATGTCATAATCCGAGAACGTATCGTCAAACTTTGGAACTCTGTACTTAACCTGCTCGTTATGCCATGCCCACTCATGCTTCGTTTTCTTATCATATATGGATATGATGTTCGCGCCGCGTTCGGGCAACACTTCAAGCTTTACGGAACGGCTCTCCATAACTATCGATTTGAGCCCTTGAAAACTCGATTGCTTAATGACTATACCCGCCTGTGCTTCTATCACTGACGCAGCCAGAAGCGCGGCTGTGATGCTGATTGCACGTGAAAGTTTCATACGTCCAAAGTCCACCCTTCGCAATTTAATAAACAGGCCCACCCACGTTTGAATGCCATATATCATCAACAAATATCTGGTAGCACACCGCTTCTCTTGACTTTGGCATAATGCCAATATACTATTAGTCTATGCGATTGTCTCCCTCGTGGAGAATGATTACGTCATCGTTCAGACTTGCCGTTCCGGTAAGACCTGGAGGGAGAACGATTCTGCCGGAAAGCCTGCCTCCTTTGTTTTCAAACTCCGCTTCAATCATTCCCAACTGATGAGGCACTCTACCGCTGACCCAATCGAGATTGCATAAATGGGGATGCACAAGCACCCTTGAAAAACCCGGCGCATCCGGGCGGATGCCAAGAATGCCGGTAACTATATGGTAGAGCGGATGGGATCCCCATGCATGGCAATCGGAACGGGAAGGTTCCGGAGATTCCGGAGTCGTCTTGAAACCCATGTTTCCCAAATTGTTCCAAAACTCCAGCTTTTGCATAAACATATCCATACGATCTGCTTTACCACAAGCCTCAAGCAAATAGTGGCTGAAATATATTGTGGTTCTGGCAACATCCGTACGGCTGGCGATGGCATCCATCATCCTGCCTACTCTATCTCCCCCGAAGCATTCACTCAGCACGGCCAAACACTGGGTATGCTCAGACCAAAGCGACCGGTCAAGGTTATCTGAAAACATCCCGCGTTCTTCATCCCAAAAATGTTCGAGGACGGCACTGCGCAGACTCTCCATGAGCCGCCTGTTTCTCTTTGCAAGTTCCGGCTCACCTTGCATCTGCTCCAGTTTTTCGGCAAGGCTCAGTGTGTAGATCAACTGCATGCAGAGCAGTCCGCTTATACCTCCGGTATCGGAATCAGGTGCCATGCCGCATGTCCATCCGGGAACCCAGTCGCTGAAGTTCCATCCATCAGCCGCCCGAAGGAGCCCATCCTTGCCTATCAGATTTCGAAAATGTTCCAGTATGCCCCGCACGCCGGGCATTACAGCCGTTATCATTTCAGGATCATTTCTCCACATCGCATAATCATAGACCATCGCCACGTACCACAGCGAAAATGGAGGGATACACTGCGTTAGATACGATGGATAACGGGACTGGGTAAGACCGCTTGGCATTCTGGATTTATCGAAGATATCAATAGCCTTTGCTGGAAGACGTGCATCCTGTGTCAGCGTATATGTGACCAGCATCTCCAAACGAGTATCTCCTGCATACATCAACTGCTCGTAATATGGACAATCCATATACGTCTCGTGAGCACACATGCAAAGCGATCTCTCCGCTATAGGAACGAACCCAAGGAGATTCGGATCACTGCAATTCAGGGTCTGTTGCAGATCAAAAGGATAATGAGTTTCCAATATCCTGATCGAGTGTATAGTAAGCAGCTGATCTGCGGTCTCCACATATAGCTCTAGAAATCTGCCGCTCATCCACCAGAGCGATTCGTAGTGCTCGTCCTCCGTGCCGCCGGGGTAGTAAGTATCGCTGGTACCAGTAAATATCTTCCCCTCTATCTCACTGCGATGCCCCTTTATACCCCGCGATTCATCCTCATACAGCGACTCGGCCCACGATATTTTGACTTTGCCGCCTCTGCCACCGGAAAGCCGAACTTCAGGGTATGCACAGTAATAGTCGTTCAAGTCAACTATCACGCGCAGGCGAGAGTGAGGAGGTACGATCAGACTGTCACCATCATTTATCAGTCTATCCCATTTTGCTATCTGTTCTGAAATGCAATTTTCACGGTAAACCGGCTGCTTTGAAGTATCTTCGGTGTCTACCTGCTCTACGTGCAATACGCCAAAGCCTGATGCATAGGCTTCATGCTGTGCCGGGAGCTGTGCCGGGCGCAGCCTCCATTTTGAATAGAACACGCCGCCGAGCTGCCCAAAAGTTCCCGATCCGGCAGGGAACAGAACCTTCGGGCATTTCAAGACACCTGTTTCTCCGTTTTCCCAGTTCCACGGATACTTATCGCCATGTATTGAAAAGCGCGAGCCGGTGTGCCATGTAGCCATCTGTTCTATCTCATAACCGCCGAGTTCCGTGCACTGCCAATTTGCGCGGCCGGTATTCAGCATTTCCGAAGGCACGCCTTCTGCAGCCAGTAAAAACGCTGGCTGCCAGAAAAATCTGGAGACCATGGGCCGATCTTCTTCAGATATCCACCAGGTTTCTGCCGCTATGCGGTGGCTGCCGGCGGAAAGTGAAAGTTCATAGCTTTCAAAGAACCAATTGTTGAAATCCCCGGCTTCCGGGCCGCGGCCTACTCTTCTTCCATCTACGTACAAAATATATCGCTGATCTGCGGAAACATGAATGCGGATGGTTTGCGCCTTCAGTATATTGAAAGCAAGCGTATAGCCGTAAACCGCGGACCGATCCTTCCGGGCATCAGGATGTGTGACCCAATCCGCATCCCATAAGTTTCTGGTATCTACGTTCGAATCTTTCCGGTGAAACGGGGATTCATTGATTAGAACTTTCATATGTTAGCATCCTCAATAAATATACACGGTGACCAGTGCAGCATGAAAGCCGGTCTGAGCATATTGTTTTGCCATATAGCCTGCAATAAATGCATCGGGGGGACAATCTGAATCCAGGTTTGCACCTATGCAGTTACCCACCCTCGTGCAGATTATCACAGAATGATTCCGTAGCAAGGTTTATCAGCCCGCCCTGTGCGAATATGCTCCTTAGCCGTTTAATGAACTGCGTACCGCGCGAATAGGCATGTGGCTCTGATATGTGCCGTCTCCGCGGCTCACCCCACAAACTGAGAGAAGTATGCGGTATCCAGCTTTGGTATGCACAATGTTCTAGCATTCACTAAGCTGAATCCCCGATCAATTCCAGCATTACCACGGTATCGATTGGATCTGGCATCCTGTTGCCGGGCAGATAGAAGAACGCATTATCTACACAATCTGCCGCGTTCCATGGTTTGCTGATGGCCAGTTCAGTGCCATTGCTTAGCAGCCGAGCTTTGCGAACTCTTCCCCCTAAACCGTTAAGACTTATCGGGCCCATCGGTTTGTCTAGAATATGGGCGTATAGGATATTGCCATTCTGCGTATAGCGCCCCCACTCCGGTTTCGGAAGATCCGATGAACCGCAGCCGTATATGCTTTCGGAATTCTTCCTCATCCATCGTCCGACCTGTTCTAATATATCCACATGTTCATCAGGGATCTCACCCTTCGGATCAGGCCCAACGTTCAGAAGAAGATTTCCATTCTTGCTTACACATTCAACTAGCATATGTATTATGTCAGTCGGATTCTTGCAATTGTGATCTCCGCTAGAATATCCCCAGCTCTCATTGATGGTAATGCAAGCTTCCCATGGCAGCGGATTACCCTGCGCATCAACCATACCGCTCGAAGGAATGATTTGTTCAGGCGTTGAAAAATCGCCCATTTGCAGCCCTGTCTTAAGGTTGGTATGTCCTGTTGTGAGACGATTATTGATTATTATATCGGGTTGAAGTGATCGGATCATGTTTACAAGTTCTTGGGCACGCCAAGCCTCGCCGGTCATGTCGTCGTATGAGAAGTCGAGCCAAAGTATATCGATTTTGCCATAATTGGTAAGCAGCTCTCTGACCAAGCCATGCAGGTAATCCACGTATCTGGAGAAGTCATATGTATCATCCCGTGTCACGCCGCTGTCACGCAACGGATGAAGACGGTCGATTGGATAATCCGGATGATGCCAGTCAAGCAGAGAATTGTATAATCCGACCTTAAGCCCTTCTTCTCTAAAGGCATCCAGATATTCACGTACGAGATCCCGGCCAGCAGGAGTATTGGTTGCTTTGAAATCCGTAAGTTTACTATCAAATAAACAAAATCCCTCATGATGTCTTGCAGTTAACACGGCATATTTCTGGCCTGCACGCTTTGCAAGGCTGGCCCAGGTGCGCGGGTCGTAACGTGTCGGGTTGAACTCGTCAAAGTAAACCTGGTACTGAGCGTCGGATATTTTCTCTTGTTTCCTCAACCATTCACCGCGAGCAGGGATTGCGTAAAGCCCCCAGTGAATGAATAACCCGAATCGATCATGCGTATGCCAGTCAGTACGGCTTCCCGTAAGCTGATTAGTTACATTGGTATTTGGAGCGGTCATTGCTAAAATCTCCTTCATTAAGAAATGGTAGTCTCTTCAATTTTATTTGCTTACCGGCCACAGCTTGCTTGTGCATAAATCTGCTGCCTGATCTTCAGCATCTATAGCGTGCGGGAGTTTCATGAGACGCCATTTCTCCGCAACTTCGGTTGACATTCCAGGGCTCAATTTGGCCATTGGACCCATCACTTCCATTTCCACATATCCGAACTTTGATTCTTGTGTAAAAACCTCTACCGTGCACCCGTCGTCAGGATACTTAGCCCTTTTTAACATTGGGGTGAACTGTTTAATATATGCCAGATCGCCTTTGATCCATGCCATCCAGCCCTCGCCGGAATCCGATCCAATTTTGCCTACTTCGCCCATGTATCGAGTAATGCTGAGGCCTTTCTTTACACAAAACTGCTTGCTGTTCTTTGATTTAACGTCTAAGAAAGAGATTCCGCCCGGGAATTTAGAGTCAGACCGCACAGGAAATACAACAAAACAAGGGGTCTGCATCTGAGTTACATCCCACAGACTATATGAAACCGTTTTGTTACCTATATTTTTCATTCTCTGCCGTAGAAGCACTTCCCCCGAATCGTTAAGGGAGATTTCTTTTGTGAAGATAATGCCGCTTGCAAGACTCGCTGCACCGGTAATCTTTAGCTCAGGGATATCGTTATTTGGATTATGGATAACTTCCACATTCGCTTTACCAAAATCGAGCATCGGATCCGGCGGCCATCCCCAATTGGTTTGCGGCGCGAGCCATGTCTTATAGCCTCCATAGTTGTGCCATTCATTTGTGATTGGGTACGTGCGACCAAACTCCTCGGGGTTCTCCCAGATAACGTTTTTGCCGTCAATGGAATATTCCATAATTCGTCCGCCGATCTCCGGTACAACGACAAGGCTGCATGACCCGGATGTGAGCCTATACGAATCATGCCAGCCGCGATAGTCTATTTGCTCGACTGTCCCTTTTGCCGACGCCGCTGAATGTAGGGCCGAAGTCAGCAATATGATCATCAGCATATTTACTGCAAGTCCAAATTTTCTCAAGGTATGCTCCTCTTTGTTATGGCTCTATGCGAAAGTTTGTGGTAGCTCCGAAAATGGTTGCAGAAATATTACTGCTATTAAGGGTCCGTGTATACTATAGCGGTAGTGTTCCAACAACCCGTGCGAATAAATTCGCGCCAACAGAAACACGAAGTCGCCCTTCCGAAGCCTGGTAGACATGCACCGTCCCTCGATATGCCCTGTGGGCTACTCGGGATAAGCGGCACACCGCCCTCGCCCGAAATCGGGTTGGGGTGAGGGCCGAATCTGTGTAATCTGAAGATTCACTCACAAGAAAGCTTATGGAGCCCGTGTTATAGATTTGCTGTAAGCATTTTGGCAAAGCATCTGCGAACCATGCTTAAGCCAAAAAAAGTTTGAAGGAAATACTGGCCTGTGCCACAAGCAGTCGGCACAGGCCATAGTTTCTATCGTATCTCGATCATTCGCCAATCACGGCTCGGCATCTCGAATGCGATCTTGCCGCCGGAGATATCGATTTTCTCTCCACTTATGGCGTCGTAGATTTGCACGCCTTTCGGCAGCTTGAGAAGAAGCTTGCTGATGTCAACGGTGCAGTTCACATCCTTCTCAGTCTGGCTGCCAAAGACCAGAAGAGCCTTATCCTTCTTCTGATACATGCTTCCGAGCACCTGTTTAGGGCGCACGTTGTATAGAGGCGACTTCTCCCAGTACGGAACCCATCTGGTTGCATCGTCCTGATAATCCGCAAGTGCCTTATATATGCAATCCGGCCCGTTCAGCACCATGGTATCATGTACCAGAGCCATGGCGACCCCTTGATCTTCCGAAGTCCTTGGGCCTTTTATTATAGTTGTCCGCATGCCGAATTGTTTTGCCATATAGCCTGCAATGAACGCATCGGGAGTCAATCTGAATCCTTGTTTGTATCTGTGCAATTGCTCAGCCTCGTGCACATTATCGCAGAACGATTCAGTGGCAAGGTTTAGCACTCCACCCATGTGAGCATCCATGAAGACTTGCCTGCCTCTTTGCACGAATATGCTCCGAAGCCGTTTCATGAACTCTCTTACCGCGCGAATGGGCATGTGGCTCTGATATGTGCCGTCTCCGCGGCTCACCCCACAACCGGGGTGTGTCGGATTTTCACAAATCCATGGCCAAGTAGTTCCGTCCATGTATACCCCGTCGATACCCGCCTGATCAACAAGCTTTGCGATGCCGTCAAGGATCAAGTTCTGGAACGGTCCATTGCCGCATCCAGTATAGCATTGCTGAACGATATCGCCGGGTCTATCCCGATCGTCCCCTCTGCTGTAGTTGGCAGCTGGAACGGTCCCGAGCCCGAAATCACCTTCCATGCCGCGCCATACAGGCGAAGCATCTGACACCTGCTGAGAGAAGTACAAGGTGAACCTCATTCCACGCGCATGGCAAGCATCCGCCACGGACTTCAGCCACCCTACCCGACTCAGATCAGGATAGCCCTGATACTTCGACCAATTTTCATGAAACTGGATGATTTTTCGACCATGTTTCTGATGAACATCTATGCGCAGAGCTTTGGGATCTGGGCTGATTGCTTTCCCGAACTTGCCAGGAACCAGCTTGCATCCCCAGACATCAGGCATTCTTCCAAGGGCTGCCATCTTCTCGGGATGTTCAAGATTTTCTCCCTTGTAGAGGAGTGTCGTGTTCGCATCGGACATGAATCCTGCACTTGGGATCCCATCCCCGGGACGCTCGATATCCGACATTCGAATCTCATCCATCTGGAAATTATTAGCAGTGAATTCCATTATATGTTGTTCAATGGTACCAGTGAAGGAGCCTTTGAAGTCCAGCTCGGATACTTTGCCGTTTACATTCAGCCTGAGTTTATCACCCCACGACAGCTTCATATATGACCACTCAGAAGGCGGCAAAGTCCCTATGCCGTCGACATTTATGGTACTCTTACCGGTAGGATCCGTGATCGAAGCGGATAGACCATGGGTTGCGCCATTGTAGTATATAGTCAGCAAGCCTTGGTAATCCCCAAATCCGGCATATCCCTGGCCGTATAACTCGTATGCAATCCGAACATTAACCAACGATCTGTTGTCTTTGGTACTTGTGTCAAAAGTCGGTTTAATCCAGCCCTCGAATGTACCGTGCTGCTGATTAAACAGCTTCTTTGCGCGCATAACTATCGCATTTGCCGAAGTCCCATCCGGCAATGCGAAGTCCGTGAACTCGTAGATATCATCTTTCTTGAGCGACACGGGCTTTGCGGGAGTGACGTGTAGAGCGAACGACATCGTGTAAGGCGAATTGAGAGTCGTCGGTGTATCGATGAATGTCGACCGCCACATCGTCGATCCCTTGCCTGGGATAACCGCCATCTGATTTGCATAGTCGCTCGATTTCACCCATTCCAGGCTCTCAGCAAACCATGCTAGTCCTCGACTCTCGTCGCCTAGCCACATGTTCTGGTTGATAGGCGCGCGCATCCCGACAGGTGAGAGTGCGTTCCCATTCTGCGCATACCCATGATACACATATTTGCTGACATCCTTCTTCATCGGAATGTAGAGCGATACATTGTCCAGCCTCTGCTCGCCGTGCGGAATGATGCTCGCTTCGTTCCAGATGAAACCATCGTATTCCACATTCGAGGTCATTTTGAGGTCGAACTTCGCGCTCTTCCAGATGCTCTCTATCTTGACGTGCTGTTCATCCTTCTCGAGCATCTTCCAGCTCTTCGATTGCCATGCAACCTTTTTGCCGCTGGATTTTACGATGAGCTGTATCGGAGCGGCGAGGATCTCTTTTCCTGCCGTCACTACTCTTGCTGGCAGGGCGAAATCCGTATACTCAAGGGTTTTACCGATCATGCTTACGTTCTTCGACTTCACGACGATCGGTTTGTATGGAGGCAGAACCTTGAGCGGGAGTCCGGCTTTGCTGTCGAGCCATGCGAACTTTTCCGGAACGACCGAGTTCATCATCCTCGTCGCAAGGATGTTCCCCTTCGCATCAAAGACCTGCAGGCGGCCATTGACCTTCTCTCCAGGCTTTCCGACTGCCGGGATTATTATGGTCGTACCGTGCGTCCCCACAAGGTTTGCTTCCTTACTTACAAGGTCGTGCCCTGAGACCTGCGCCATGAGCACTGCCTTTGTTGCCACCGAACCAGTGTTCAGGTGGATGTCCCCATATACCTCTGCCGGGATGGAGAAGTATCGAATGTCGACATCCTGCTTTGACTGGATGTTGGTCCCGATATATCCAGAGAGCATCGGCACACCCTCGCCCTGAACCTTCACCGAATAATCCGCCTGAGCGTTTCCTTCACCAGCGAGGGTGTACGGCTGCTTCACGATCTGACTACTCATTGGGGCCAGAGTGATTATCCGGGGAGAAACCTTACTCCCTTTTTGCGCAGCAGTAACCTCGATTGTCGAAGGTTTGTCTGTATTGTTTACGAGTGCAAACGACAACTCGTTTGCACCCTGAACAGGGGCTGAGGTAAGTGCCATCCGTGCTACCGGATGATCATTTGTGATATATATCGCGCCTACCGGGAGAGGAGTGTATCCTCCGTATGCGGGCGCTACGAATCCGCTCCGCCTCGCCTGTCTGTTTCTGAAGATCGTGAACCCCCAGAACGTATCATTTGAAAGGCTCTTGATTCCAAGCGACTTGATTGGAATCGCGATCTCGGCCGTCCATGCACCTTTCTCTCGTCCAACCTTTGCAGTCCACGGTGCGTTCCAGTCGCGAACGTCGTTCCAAGCCTCTGTGAGGCTTCCCTTGCAGTTTACCGTAAACTCGTAGTACGCTTTGATGTCCGTGTACCAGTTGTTGTACGAACCCTCGTACCCACCAACGTTGATTGCAGCCATCTTCGCCTTCCGGATGTCTTCCGGTGCGAGGTAGACCTGTATGCAATCGTCCTCGAAGGCTCGGTCGTCATGCTTGCGAACAATACCGCGTGGCCCTTTTGGGTCTGGCTCGATGCATCGTGTGGCTATGTAGATGTTCTTATCATCGGCCATCACATATGCTACGGTGTTAGGATTCTCCGTGGTGACGCAGTCCGCATCTATAAAATTGCTGATGGCGGCAGCATCCTTCCACTCACCGGCGTCTATCCTGCCGTCGAGTGTGGGAGCCGCATGGCATTTCGCAATCGTGACGCATGCCCCACTGTCTGCCCGAGCAGCGGAGTATAAACATGCGATTAGTGCCGGTATGACTATAAGTATTTTGGCCTTCATTCGGGTTCCCTTCGTTTTTTCTTGGACACTATAGGCGGGCATGCGATGTCATGACGATACCGCATGCCCGTGATACTGGTTTCTAATTTAGTCCGATTGTATACTGAAGACACTCGGCTTCAGTGGTTCCGGCATTGCCTTTACATGGCCGTCACAGAAGAGAACATCGGTCTGGTTGTTGTGTGCATATGCAACTCCGTATGCATGCTTACCGAGCGGATCCAATGTGTCATCAGCTGCCCACAAACAGATATCGGCATACCCGCCGTCTGCCATCAGGAGTGTACCTGACGGATCTTCAATAGCACTCTCATTTCTGGTAGACTGTCCATTCCATGTGTAAAGCCCAAAGCCATTTGCATATTTCATATTATCCGGGGCTAAATCATCAAGCATACCATTGTACGCATATGTGCATCTGGTATTTGTAGTAGGATCAGTATATCGGAAGCCTGCTAACCAATAGTCTGCCGTCACGAGAGCCACCGTTGTCGTGCATTCGTATATTTTCACATTCTTTGTGTATGGAAATAGCTGCACATATGGTCCACCTAATACCCTACCGTTACTGTCCGCATATTCGCCTACAGGATATTGTCCGTCGTAATCCTGCAGGTACATGGCAAATGCGGTGCCTATCTGCTTCAGATTGCTCTGGCAGGTTGTCTGCCTGGCTTTTTCTCTTGCTTTTGCGAAAACAGGAAATAGAATTGCTGCCAATATAGCTATTATAGCTATAACAACTAAGAGTTCAATTAATGTAAATCCTTTTGGCGCTTGTTTCATCCTGAACTTCTCCTTTTATTGCTGAATGTATCTCCTCGTCCAAAATGCAAGCACGAGGAGATACTTCGTCCGTTGTTAATACATCATTTACGTTTAAGCCCGAATAAAAGTGCCGAGCCGGTGAGCACTGTTACCAGGCTTGCAGGCTCTGGTACAGGGGCCTGCGGTGAGCTGACGCGCACGTTGTCAATAAACGTCGAGCCCACAGGGCTTCCACCAAATCCGCCGTAAACTTTGATCAAGGCGGAATCTATCGCGCTCGTGCTTCCTGGAAAGGATGAGCCTGATGTTGTACCAAGCGTTGTCCAGGAGGTATCAGCACTCTTTTTGTATGAGGCAACCCAGTCGAGGCCGTCTTTTGCCAACATAACATCATACCATGTACCAGGGTCGATGTTTGCAGATGGCCCCGCTCCGAGTGTATAGTAGAAATACAACTTGGTGGTGCTTGAGCTTGCATCATTTATAGCTTCGAAGTATGCATAATGGGTGTCAGGATATATGTTCGATCCAAGCCCTATGTCGCACGCACCAGATGTACCGAGCGAAGACAGTTTGAATTTGCCGGTGAAGGTAGATATGTCGGATGCACCCCATGCTCTCATCGACTGTGAAAATGAACCAGTGTCAGTTATATACTGACCGCCTGCACCATCTGACACAACCTGGAGTGCCGACGAACTCCAGGGGCTCGGCAGCGCCTGATTGATCGGGTAGCTGTTGAAATCATCTGTCCACCCCGACGCCATCGCGACTGATGCACTTGCTGCAAACACGGCTATTGCCGCAATCAAGAAAAACGTCTTCATTTTAATTGTTCCCTTCATTTTTTGATCTTCCTCCTACTGTTTGCTTGTAGTACTGGTCACTCTGGTTTTACAATATTGGCTCTTATCACCTCCTATTTAGTCATTAAGCGGTATAGCGCATAGTGCGTATTATCTGCTGATTTGTTGCAAATATGCAACAAATCAGCCAAAAAAAAGAGTTCCTGTTCACTTTATTACTCAAAGACTCATCATGCGGTTTCGTGTTTCTATCTCTCCTGTGTCTCTTGATAACCATATACTAGCACAAAAGGCCGGTTTATAATATATGCTGATCGCTTTATTACCAAAAGGCTCATGCGAGAACTGCTGCATATTCCATGAAAGCAATGGCTCATCCACATCATGCTGTATGTGGTCCAAGTGAACCATCACTTTCAAATCGGCGTAGGGCGATTCAGGGGAGGTAAGCACCTCAAGGTCGGCTAGAAAGAGCCTAAGCCCCATATTCCACTTCCCTGTATGGGTATAGTTGGTGGTCTGGGAACGGTGTGAATACAGGTTGGTGATGGCAATCGTCACCGGAAGCTGCCTGCAACCGATACATTCGCCATGATCCTTCACTGCGGCTAGAACAGCCTCAATCGTCGTCAAATTCTCGGCACAAAATGTCAGCACAACCCAGCCGCGCTCTGCAGCATATCTGTAAACATCCAGAACTTGGTCGCGTTCCCTTACCAAAGGCATTTGGCCACACCCGAATAATATCTCATGCCTACATTATTCCATTTAGTGTGTGATTCAGGAATTGTACAACATGCAGAATATATGGACATTTCTGCCAGTATATGTTAATCTGTCTAGGGGGAATGAAGAGATGAAACGGCCGCTTGAGACTATTCTAAAACCGAATGTGCAGGATATACTGGATAATTTCAGTTCTCTGTTTAATATTCGGATTCTGGTCTATTCACCGAAGGGTGAGCACCTGAGTGTTGGGTTGAACAAGACGGATTCTAGCTACTGCATGCTTATGCGTCGCCGGCTTTATGGAGAATCCGCATGCCGTACCCTAGACCAGGCCAAGCGTGATGAGGCAGCAGCACTTGGAAACATGATCTGCTATCAGTGTCATGCAGGGCTGATGGAGGCTATTAAGCCTGTGTTCTATGGCGTGCGACTCCTAGGATTCATTATGATCGGTCAGTTCAGATCATGTGAATCAGTCCCCCAGAATGTCGCTGCCGACTGGGACGCCAGATGTAATTCCGATGAGCTACGGTCGGCTTACGAGGAGCTTCCTCTTGCCGACATGGATCGCATCGATGACATCATCAGTCTATTCTCCACACTTGTGGATTACATAGTTATGCAGCATATGGTAATAGCGCATGGAGATTCATCACTCGACGATCTGCTGAGTTATATGGAGAAGCATGTTAATGAAGGTATTACCCTGGAAGATGCTGCTCGCCTGATTAACAAGAGCCAATCCACAGTGTCGCATATGTTCCAACGAAAGCTGGGTAGGTCATTCAAGCAAAAGCAGACTGAAATGAAAATTCAGAAGGCAGAGGAGTATATGACTTGCACGCCAAATGCGAGTATATCTGAAGCGGCAGCACAGGCCGGTTACGATGATCCCCTGTATTTTTCGCGCATCTACAAGAAATATCGAGGATTCCCTCCCAGCCGGTTCCTACAGGCAGATTCATCGCATTGAAATTCTGACAGCAATATGCGGTATGGCCTGTGCCCCGCAAAAATATCCATCTAAGCACAAAATGCCGGATGTTGCAGGGGCTTCTATCCAAACACTGGGATGATTGGGAATCGGCAATCATGGTCGCCTGGAAGCCCAAGGCAAAAAAGCGTATCCTGTTTCTTGCCGACCGCAACATCCCTGGTCGATCAGGCCATGACTAACGATTTCAAGCCCTTAGGTTCGGACATGACCAAAATCCAAAAGCGCCAGACCAACAAATCTTATGAGATCTATCTGCCGCTCTATCAGGCCGTAACTGGCAGCGAAGAAGAGGACACCCGTGCCCAGATATGCCGGAAAACGGCAATTCCGAAGATCTTACCGGTCCAATAAGAACAATCATTGATTGGATTATCCCAAACCAGATGACGAATACTCCGGCGTCCGACGTTATGTGGTCGCTAACGTCGAGGTGAAGGTTGCCGCAGATCAAATCGGAGGAAGTACCTTATGAGCTTCCGGCGGGATGGTAGCGTTGATTTGGTAGGCGGCTTTATTCGTGTCAGAGCAAGCGAACCGACAGCTGCATACTGCGACCACTTCATCAGGATGAGAATGATTAAGGATTGGATTTCTACTGAATACATTCATACTATTTCGAAAGGCTCACTTATCCGCCGACAAATCGAAAGAAGATTTATAACAACAGCCGGGCAAAAAACAGTAAATCAAACTCATATCACGGCGCTACTCTTTCCACTCCCCCTCTCCCCGAACAATACCGTATCGTCGCCAAAATTGACAAGCTCATGGCTCTATGTGCTGCATTGGAACAGCAGATCGATGCCACCACAAAACAAACCGAACTGCTCAACGCCGTGATGGCGCAAGGGAGATATCATGCGTTTAAAATCGGTTTACACCAGCCAGTACAAAAATCTTCGGAATTTCACCCTTAACTTTGATATTGAGGACCAAGATGCTGATCGCTACTGGAAACCGGAAGGTATAACAAAAGATTTTCTTGATCGGCTGGCAAAGTGTATCAGTCCAGCCGCTGGCAATATAGTGCGCGATGAAGGGTATTTTGCAGCTGCGGACCACTATAAGTTAAGAAACGGAGGATAATCTCTTTTGAGTTTCTCGGATTCTCAATTGGTTAGTTTTCTGGACATCCGCCAATGATCTTAGCCTGTAAATCCGGTCTGGCGTGGCTCAATCATGTCAACTTATGTAATATGCGAATAGGCTGATCTTTGTCATAACAATTTACATTACCATACGAGGTGGCATATTCCGTCAAGTGTCCGATGAGTTTGCCGTTTTTCATGCGGTAAGCTCCAGAGATAGACAACTCTTTATTCGCACGCTGCCCATGATCAAGACCAAACAGTTCGCGCTTGCCAACAAGTGCCCATATGAGATCGTACTGACCCTGAGCCAAAAACTTCAATGCGAAATCCTCGCGGATAAGCAATGAGTCTCCACATGGTCGACCTGCAGATGGATCGAATACCACAACATCGCCTGCAGCGTCTACAAAGCTGAATCCATCTCGTGACCACTCCAATCCTGCCGAATTAACAAGAAGGGGTGAAGGAAGTAGCGCACCGAAGCCATTGTCAATCGAGCAATCATTATCCGCTATGGCGCTATATCGTGCGGCAGTTATTGCTATCGGATGGCGCAAGCCTCGAAACTCGTGCATCCAGTTCCAGTCATCGTCCATATCATTACACGCTTCTGCCCATGGATATTCTCCAAGGAACACATCGTCGATATAGCCGGCATCAGATAGTCCACTGCCCCAGAAACACTGCTTGAGTAAGTGTGCGTAGACCTCATTACAGTGTTCCTTGCGAACAAGATAGCATCGAACGTGGACCCACTGTTGTCTGTACGGAGCTTGCAATCGTTCCACACGGTTGCTGCACTCACGCCAGGTATAGTTGGCATGTATAGACAACCAATTCTGCCCAGTTTCCGAATCAGCTAAAGTAATTAGTGATTGAGGAGATGGCATGTTCTCTGAATGTAAGACCCAATCCTTCTTCTCATCCAAAGATCCTTCATTGAAATGACAGCTAACCGGGCTCCACCACACTGTCTTGGGATCGCCTGTTCTGCCGTCTTGTATGTCTCGCATTAACAGAGAGGGATCTATATTACGTATGCCAATCTGACTGGGGCTGCTGTAGATTTCGGCAGGATCATCTGAATAGTTTGCTTTGAACAAATGGTGATCCGCAACATGGGCTAGGAATTCATGGAAGGCGATCCATTGGTACTTCTTTCCTATCCTCTCGGGCTTTCTTCCTGTTCTATAGTCTATCATGCCTGAGCCAACGAAAGCATCGAACTGAGCGAACCTGTCAGCAGTCCAACCAAGGCCATATGCGCGCTTGATGATCCATCGCCGAGCTTCCTGAAAATCCAACCTCCCACCTTGCGGGTGATTGAGATATGGATCCACGTACTGCATGAAAATCGCCAACTTTTGTTTACCGAGAGTACACAGAAATGCTGATCTTAGCTTCTCAAAGTGCTCATCTAAAGCTTCTGGTTCAACATCATTTTCATCTAATAAAACGTCCGATATATCTACACCTTTGATCATATCCGTCCAGATTTCAGCACCGAGACGTTGATAGAGCGAGATATTCGATTGTGTTGTGCAAAATTTGTCCCAAGCTGATTTCTGACGGCTAGTTAATGAAGAGAAGAATTCATCTGCTGTCTGTTTGTTCGGGCCGGTTGTTTCGCCAATTCTTTGTTGTAGCCAGTGATTCGCCTGGTAATCTATCACATAGTGTGAAAAGTCATCGCCGATGACAGATGAGTAGATACCACGAGCCGCCCACTTCATGCGATCCATACCCTCATGACATTCGCCATAATGGCTAATCTCAGTCTCATCAGGTATTTCCAATGGCCATTCGCTCTCATAAGGTGGCCGAACCAAGTCCAAATTGATAGTACTAGGCAGGATGTTCCTGTGTGCTGCTACTTCAATCACTCCACGAGCATAATCACGCAGAAGGATATATGGCGTTGGCTGGTTGTCTACGAACAATCGATTGTAGATATAAACTGCCAGCTCACTAAGTGCTTTGTTATCCTTAGTTCTCATAGCGATACCATAACAGACTGCGTAGAACCTCTCTAGCACATATAGGTCATCCACATCAGCGAACTTTGGCAATAGTCGTAGAAGAACCCTTGGTCTGTCCTGCATGAGAGATACCAGAGCTTTTGTTGCTCTATCTCTAATGAACCGATTTGAAGAAGTGAGATACCAAACAAGTGCAGTCGCAGCTAGTTCAATTGATTCATCGCATATGTGTGACTTATCCGCACACCATGCCCAGTTTATAAGTCGTTTCACTGGACCATCCTCTGAATAATAGTCATGCAGGAAGATAGACCACAGATAATCTCTCTCCGATACTGGGAGTTTTATGAGATGTTGATGTAATGCCTTCGCATTGTAGGTATGACGCGGATCGCAGGCAAGCATAAGCAGTGTATCATAGACAGCCTTGTGGTCATGCCTGAACACTTCGTTTAGGTATTTATCCGTAGACTTGCTGGTCTTGCTAGGATCACGCCACACAAGGCTCTTCAGGAACGGCTGCCTCAGATCGTCCCACTTCCTGGCACGCGGAACAAGATCAACAAGCTCGCATCCAAGCCTTTCGGGGATCTGAACGGATAGCGCCTCTAACCAACCCACATGGCGCACTCTATACTCACCAGGAAATATTTTTCCCAGAGGTTTTCCCTTCTTAAAAGAGAGTTTCGGGTGGTCTTTATCGAGATGTTTGTCCAGTAACCATCTTACTACCATGTGGTCGGTGAACTTCTCAAATCCCAATCTTACTGTCTCAATGTTGGTCCATTCACCCGTGCCGGGATCTCGCTCGATATGCAGGTTTTCTACCAGCATGCCCTCCTGCACCAGGTTACGATACAAAGTCTTTGAGTACTCAACTATGTTAGGCAATAGTGCGTTGACAATCTCCTTCCCATCATCCCTGGGAAGCCAGGCCAATTGATTTTCGGCGAAACGGTCTGCGACCGCCGTCAATGCTCGGGAGACATAATTGGTCTTGGAATCATAGTCCATAATCTTGGAGAGCCGCTTGTGAATTGAATCGACGAAGAAATTAAACATGGCGGTAATGCCACGTAGTCCAGATGGTACATCGCTCAGACCTTGCTCCTTCATGCTATTGCAGAAAAGTTTCAGGAACAGCGGGTTGGAGAACTCTGGCGTAAGTACTGGAATGTTTGGTTCTTTTATGCCATAGGCACGGAAGTATATTCCTGTTGCTAGGCCTTCCTCTCCACAGAACCCCTTATGAACGACACTTACAAGAGGGTGCGGCACTATGTGGCTAGGGATAACTTGCGCTTCATAGGAACTGCGACAACTCACACATAGGGCTGTATACTTGTATTTACCAAGGCATACCAACATATCTGGGAGATAGCGACTCCAGAAGGAGCGATTATCAGTCTCGTTTAATGCGTCTACCATGATGAGAGATCGACATCCACGTGCCTCGCCTAAAGCGTCAAGCGCTCCAAGAAACTCCGATGGTGTCTTTGCAGGAAGATGCAATTGTTTAGCCATCTGCAGCCACGGCTCGTCGTCATTGAATCCTTCGCCGAACAGCACAACTGTAGGCAATCCCGATCTGAGCCTCTGTGATGCGACATCACAGAAGAGATGTGTCTTGCCCTGCCCGGCATCACCCAGCACGAGGAGTGCACCCGTATTCGCCGACCGCGCACATGGACTCTCCGCAAACTCCAGAATATCGCTGCCTGCTGAAATCACTCGCATCAGCAGATAGCTTGTGCTCTCAAGTTCTGATAGCTGAGGATCAGAAATCTGCTGTGGTCTCCGATCCGGCTTTTTCTCAATATACAATCGAATGCAGTCCTCACACTGGTGACGGCACTCTTCAGCCCTGCTCTGTAGCGCAGTCACGCTGGGTGCAAGACTGCAAAAGTCAAACTGCCTTACTGATCCGCGCTCAATACGCGAGAATTCCCTGTCCGTCGAATTATATGCATCGATTACCGACTGCAGTGCACTCTGAATCTCGGGTTGGGTAGGATGGCGATAGTCTAGTCCTCGCATTGCCTCCGCCAGCTTGTCGTTCAAGGAGTCAATACTGGCATAGAATGCATCTGTTCTTGCTACTCCATTGAGCACTTCATGTATCGGCAGGGTGATGTTAGCTGCAGGCGTGTAGCGATCGCCAGCAACTGCGAGTGCTGCATCCAGCCTCTCCTTCATCCATTCATCTGTGAGATCTTCTTTGTTAAACCAAAATGATCGCCGGCCTGCATGTTCTGGACGGGTCAGTCGATCGTATATTTCGAACTCACCCCAGTACCGGAAATCTACATTCATCCCCAGATCAGATGCCCATTGCTGCCATCTCGCAACATGCGCATTCCAATGATCCATCATGGATTTCTTGCCGGCGCTCTTTTCCTCACCCCTATCAATGGGAAGACACACAGTGTAGGCTATCAGCTTGGAACGCTTGCTAAGCGCCATCTCAACTGATTCGTCTATCTTGTTCCACTGACTAGAACCGACTTTATCAAAGAATTTAGTCTGCCAGCCATGTTGCGTACCATCAAGGAACAGCCAATAGCCTTCTACGCCTCCATCCCCACCGGCTCCTCTAACTCTGCGAAAAACGCCATTGGACTCAGTGTATTCACGGGCAGCAAGCTGACAGCATAGTTCCTCAAAGGCGGTATTCTTCGATCCCTGCCATTCCCTAATTTTCTCAATCTCTGACATTGTACCGATCACCTCATAATAGTCAAAACCCCCATGTACGCTAGCATTATATACTACGTCGTCGCTCATAGTCTATATGGATCGCCGAGCCCTGCCAACAAATTCTGCGATAATGAAACCGGCTACATCGTCAAAATCTGCCGCTATGGCATCTGCTGATTCCGCACTGCAATATGAAAATTTGTTATCTATGCTTATGTGCTTAAGAACATAACGGATGGAAGTCAAGTGATTCTACAAATATTTAGAAGAATACTTATACTTGACAAATGAGAGCTACAGAGTGATGAATACACCCTGCTAAATCACCTTAGGAGGGGTATATCATGATTTTTGAAACCGCACTCGAAGTAACAAACGATAGCTCGCTCGTTCCGATCATCCGCTGCATCGCAATCCATCCGCTCAGGAAGATGGGCGTGATCGATGAGGATGTCGACCGTGTGGCGGCCATCATCTCTGAGGGCTGTTCGAACGTCGTCAAATACGCATACACCGACCGCTCGACCTACACCGTGCATCTGCAATACTTCGCCGATCGCATGATAATCGCCATCACCGATTCAGGAAAGGGCTATGACAGGATGAGCGTCAAGGAACCTGTGCCTGGCCAGATAGGCGGATACGGGCTTTCGCTAATCACGAAATCGGCGGATTCAGTGGATATCGAGAGTTATCCTGGCTGCGGCACAGCGGTTGTCGCGGAAACGCTCATTCGCTATCAGAGCGATGATTTCAAGAGAAAGGCGTATAAGCTGGATGGGGGTGTGATATAATTAGGCATCACTTGAACGCAGAGTTTCAAAGGGGTTCGGGCAAATGAAGCTTCAAACTATCAAGAATTACTGTCTCTCAAAGAAGGGAGCGGTGGAATGCTACCCGTTCGATGAAACAACTATGGTCTTTAAGGCAGGGGGCAAGGTATTCGCATATATCGGCCTTGGGCGTGAACCTCTCGCCATTACCATGAAATGCGACCCAGACACCGCCATTATGCTTAGGGCAGCCTATCCCGCCGTTCAGCCGGGATACCATACAAACAAGCGCCACTGGAACACCGTCACCCTGGACGGAAGCATCCCGGACGATGAGGTCTTCGATATGGTCGACATGTCCTACGATTTAGTGGTGAACAGTCTACCAAAGGCTGATCGTGAAGAATTGCTTCAGAAGTAAGGCTATATTTACATGAAGGCAAGCGTACCTGATATATCGTACGCTTGCCTTCATTTTAACATTTCAGCCCAGTATGAAGCGCCTCGACGAGCATCTCTTCCGATTCGATTCGGCGCATGGTTTCCCTGAACTCATCCGCAAGCTTGTTTTCCACTCCGAGGGCTTCTTCAATGTTGGATATCCGCTCGTCAAGATTTCCTATCAGGCCAAGCACGTTGTCTCGGATTATCGCCTCACGCTTCTCCGCAGGTGTCGGGATGAATTCGACCAAGCCGCCGATTCGCTTTGCGCGCATATGCCATCCCTCCTATCAACTGAGCGTTGCCCCGAGCGTGTGAATCCTCGGATAGATCAGGCTGCTCCCGGTCATGACCGCCTTGTAGCGGACCCTGTTTCCGGCAGAATCGGCGAATGTACGGCTGAGCGCATACTCCGTCCACGTCCCATCTATCGGACGCGTCGAATCGAGTGTCATCGCTTCCCAGGTCATGCCGCCATCGTTCGAGGCATGCCAGTTCACGGTGGTGCCGCTCGGGATGTTCATCTCGGCGTAGACTTTGGTCGACGAGACACCCTGCAGGAGTGCGCACTCACGGGTGACGTATGTGCCCATCCCGTTGTTTAAGTAGCCAAGCAAGTTGACGTCCTTATAGTTCAGGGCCGGTGTATCGTTCGCCGTGCTGCTTGCAAACTTCGCGCGAACGAGCACCTGCGATTCCACATTCGGCAGACGCTCCTCTTCTTCCGGCACGATCGCATCCCATGTGAAGCCGTCATCTACCGAGTACTCCCACGTTATAGAAGTGCCGAGTGGGACAGAGGAGTATTCGTCGATATTCAAATCGCTCACTTGAATGCCTGTTATACCCTGAAAGCGGAGCTCGCCCGCCTGCGCGAAGTCGTAGCCGTACACCCGCATCGAGAGGTCGGAGCCGTTCAGCGGCGTCCACGTCTCGGCGTTCGAACTCTCGAGGAGCACGCCGGCAGCGTACGCCTGGCGAGTGATTATCCCGTTCTGCCCAGGCTGACCGAGCGTCGCCATGCGTACCCGGTAATTCGTGCTGTCGGTCATTATTACAAGCGCATAGCTCGTGTTGGCAGATGCACAGAATGGATCGGAAAACGCTACCCTGGTCTCGGCATCGACGTTCACTTCCGCAGGTGACAGTATCTTTTCTGCAAAGACGGTGCTGTTCGGGAGGCCGGATGTCACACCCCTGATCTGAATCCTGACCGGAATGCTCGCGTCCTTATGCGCAAAGTAGAGGCCGACCGCAGAGACCACCCGGTTATCGCCGAAGGAGAAAGTCTGCGCGAGTGGATCGATAAAACCCCACCACGGATGCCATCTCCATACGATGCGCTCGACTTGAACGCGGACTATCCGCTCCTCGACTATGCGCTCGATTCTAGTTACTGCGAGCGGATCGTTTATTTGCAGGCTTGCCTGAGCAGAGTGGACGCCATCCGTCGCCTCGACCGTCCTGCTCCCGTTCGTTGCACCTTCCGGGATCACAAAGGATGATGTCATCCTCCCTGTGGAGTCCGCATAGACGCTCGTTGCTACAGACTGTCCATCACACTTTACGGTGATATTACTAGCGTTCGGCGTAAAGCTCGAGCCCGTTATTGCAATGCCTGTCTGACCGCGCCGGCCTATGTTCGGCGTCACGGCGATGTTTGCCGGCGGCGGGTCGAAGGCGGCGTAAGGGTTCACGTTCTTCTCCTCCGACCAGTCGAGTTGCTCGATCAGCACGCGCTCGGTTCCCGGAAGAAGTGCAAGGCTTCCGGTGAGCTTCACGGTGCTTGCAGCGGTATCGACCTGAAGGACATGCGACGATGCCGCTCTCCCCGGCGCGACGAATTTCTGCAGGGTGTCCACCCGTGCGGAATACTCCGGATGCCCCGCATCCGACTGTGCGTCGCTTTGGAAGTCGTCGGAGTAGATCCCCTTCTTCGCCGCTCCGTCTCTCTGTGCAAGAGCGCTGTTCATCTGAGACAGGGCATCATTGTATTTCAGAGACTCTACATCCTCCATGATTTTCCTGACCTGATCCATCGTGACTCGAGCAAGCCCGAAGTTCTTGATCGACATATCGGTCGAATTTGGCGGGCAGTCGACGCTTGCGAGTGACAGTGTGCCTTCCGGCGCAATCGGGAGTTTCGGGTTGTCCGACGGAGCGCCAGCCACGCGTTCGATACCATCCGGCATGGCGTAGATTATGTCCTTTCTCCCGAGGTAGTACTCGTAATCGATGCTCATGTTGCTGCCCGTAACCGGATCGCTACCTCTGAAAAAAAGCGACAGAATTGCGTCCGGCCTCAATACATATCAAGTGGAAGGAGCACTCATGCCAGCAAAGATGAATGCCGATTGGATGACACAATCGGAAGAGATTACGGAAGTCGCCTGTTTACTCGCTGCAGGATATCTCCGAGTAAAGCGCCGAAAAGCCAGGAACAAAACGCCCATTCAGTCAAATGGAGAACGAATTGTTGAATTAAATACCGATATGAGCATGAATTGCAAAATACCGAGGAGGTAAAAGTGATGACCACATCAAAAGCGGGGCTCGTCCCCGCATTCGCACAGAAGCTTGCCATTTTTGAGAATAAACTCTCGGAGCATGGCATCAAAGTCGTCTTGACCTGGGGCTACAGATCCATCATCGAACAGAACACACTCTATGCCAAGGGTCGCACGGCTCCTGGCAGCGTAGTTACAAACGCTCGCGGGGGATACAGCTGGCACAATTTCGGCAGGGCAGCGGACTATGCATTCGTAGTGAACGGTAAGATCACCTGGAATGGTCACTGGGACATTTTCGGACGAGTTGCCAGAGAGTGCGGCCTCGAATGGGGCGGCGATTTCAAGCGATTCAAAGACCGACCGCATGTCCAGTGGACGGGAGGAAAGACGCTCGCCCAGATGAGGGCTACTTCTCTTTCCAAGAAGAAATAGTAATCTCTCATCATGTGATCTTTCTCTGCACGTGGACTTGATTTCCTGTGTTTTTTGAGCATGAATGGTGTCTAGCAAAAATACCATCTCAGGAGTAACGATGAATAACTCAATCCTAAAACAGATCGCAGACCTTGAAAACCTAAGCTACAAGGAACTACAGCTTATCTGGAAAATCCTTTTCGGCAAGACACCACCGGTCTACAACAGGACGTATATCATTAATCGTCTGGCGTACAGAATCCAGGAACTCCATTACGGTGGATTATCGGAGAGCGCACGCAGCACTATGGATGAAATGCTTCCTGCAAACGGCTTTGACGAGAACGCCTGCAGGAAGAAAGATCGCACCAGAAAGAGTCTTGCACGGAGGCTTCGAGTACCAGGGCGTGAAATACAGGTCGCTCACAGCAGTGGCAAAGGCGATCACCGGCACCCATTGGAACGGCAAAGCCTTCTTCGGGATCAGCAATAGTCGTGCAGCAAAGGAGAGCGGCAGATAATGGGAAAGAATGATGCTGTTTATTCCACAAAGCCCCGCATTCGATGTGCCACATATACGAGAAAATCGACCGAAGAAGGCTTGGAACAGGAGTATAACTCGCTCGATGCCCAGAGGGAATCGTGTGAGGCATACATCGCGAGCCAGAGGCATGAAGGCTGGACGGCGCTTCCCGACAGGTACGATGATGGCGGATTCTCAGGCGGGAATATGGATAGGCCGGGACTCAGGCGGCTCATCGCAGATATAGAAGATGGCAAAGTCGATGTGGTTGTGACCTACAAAGTGGACAGACTCTCCAGATCTCTCCTGGATTTCGCAAAGCTTATAGAACTGTTCGAGCGCAATAAAACATCATTTGTGAGCGTCACTCAAGACTTCTCGACCACGACTTCATTAGGCCGATTGACATTAAATATATTGCTGTCATTCGCCCAGTTTGAGAGAGAGCTTATAAGCGAACGGGTAAGGGATAAAATCGCCGGTGCAAAAAAGAAGGGTAAATTCATGGGCGGCCCGCCTGTCATCGGCTATGATGTAGACATCGATAATCATAAATTGCTGGTGAATCACGAAGAGGCTAAGACAGTGCGCTTTATTTTCAAACGGTTCACCGAGACGGGATCTGGACTCAAGATCGCAAAGGAGCTGAACAGCAAAGGCATAACTACCAAGGCTTGGCGCACAAAACACGGAGAATGGCGTCCGGGCAACAGTTGGAACGCCTCCACGGTGTACAGGTACCTGGCAAACCGAATATACATCGGAGAGACGGTACATAAGGACAAGGTCTATCCCGGTGAGCATGAACCGATTATCAGCAGGGAACTGTGGGATAAGGTACGCAGCATGATGGCAAGCGAGGAGAAACGGACCTGCAGATCGGGCATATCGGCGCAGGCACTCCTTAAAGGAATCATCCGGTGCGGCCACTGCGACCATGCGATGGCAAGTACGCATACCACCCGGAAGAACAAGACTTATAAGTATTATGTGTGTCTTCATGCTACAAAAAACGGATATGATTCCTGCCCCATTAAGACGGTGTCTGCCGGAGAGATAGAAGAGGCCGTAATCGGGCAGCTCAGAGCCGTGTTCAGATCGCCTGAGATGGTAGCCCAGACCTACCGGCAGGCAAAGATAGTGGAGGCGGAGGAGATCGAGCGGCTAAAGATCGAAAAGTCGGAACTCGATTTGAAGATGCTCAGACTGCGGGAGATGGCCGGTGACATTGTCGTCTCTGATGCACCTCAGAGTGATATATGCAAACTTAACGAAGATGTAGAGACCACCCGAGCAGAGCTTCGTGATATAACAGCCGAATTGTTACTCCTGCAGGCGGACCGGATTACCGAACGCGATGTCATGGAGGCCCTGAGTAAACTCGACCCCATATGGGGAGAACTCTTCCCTATCGAGCAGCAGCGGGTGGTGAAGCTTCTTATCGACAGGGTTGTTGTATCGGTGGATGGGATAGACGTCCGCATCCGTACGTTCGGTCTGCACTCACTAGTTTCGGAGCTGAGAGCGACCCTTGATCAGCATGAGGAAAGGACTGGTGCATAATATGAATGTCACACTTGTAGAAGATAACCAATCTCTGATCATACGTATTCCTATGAGGATGAAAAAACGGGCCGGCAGGAAGGAGATCATTGTGCCGGAAGGTTTGATCTACAGCAAGATCCCAAGCAGGGCGACTTACCAGAAGGCGCTCGTAAACGCTTTTGCACGGGCTTACCGGTGGCAGGAGATTCTGGAGTCCGGTAAGTACTCGTCTATAAAAGAGATGGCGGATACATTCGGACTTAAGGCCTCATACATGTCGAGGATTATGAGGCTTACGCGCCTTGCCCCAGATATAGTGGAGGCGATTCTCCGAGGCGATGAACCGAGCGGACTTTCGCTTAACATGCTTGTCAAGGAGTTCCCCTGGGACTGGGAGAAACAGAGGGTGAAGTTCGGGTTTATCGTCTAGCCGCCTGGTTCAATATATTTGCAACCGGAATGCATTTCATCGGTTCTTCTTTTATCTCACCTGCATATCAAAATGCCCCAAACACATGAACGAACCACCGGGTATGCTACCGATCTGGATTCGAAACAGCCCTGTCCAAACCTCCTATTTCACGCTCAAAAATCTTGAGAACGAACTTGACCGAGTTCACAAGATTCAGAGATAATCCGCCAAAACAGAGAAAATTCGGACAAAATGTGGGTGTCCGGGGGGCCAGGTGAGTGCATGAGATTGGTGTGGATAAGTGTCCCGATATGGCGATTTCACACTCGTAAAAGCAAGAAAACCCCGATGGATGATCCACCGAGGTTTCAACTGAGAGAGATAATACAAAGTTATAAAAATGGCTGCGGGACTAGGATTCGAACCTAAGCGAACCCATAAAATGCGTGTTATCATCGGCCTGTTTTGCCTGAAATCAAGCACAAAATCAGAAAAAGCGCCCAGTGTATCAGAGTCTTGCCGTTGTTGTCGGGTACATTTGGGGTACAATCGGGGTACAGTCAGGGGAAGGATGAGGGAAGCTGTGAACTTCCCTCATCCTCGCGAAATACTACTTATGCGCCGACCTCATCTGAAGCACCTGCTCTTCTCCCGCCACTGGACAAGAGTCCGGTCACGGATTTTCGAGAACTGGCAGGGGAAACATACGACTCGAAAACCTACGTTCGCCACAAATACCGCAAGATCGAATCACACCCGTCAGTACCGAAGTATATCCTGACAGAGCCGGGTGTGGGATTCCGCTTCGCCACTTCGTAATCTCTTTTCATCTACACAAAATCTTTATACCAACTCAGGGTGGTTTAACAGGTCCTTCACACCCCGTCTGATATACTCATTGAAGGTTAGGCGAGACCAAATGAGGTGATAATGATGCAGGAATTGCTTTCTGTAATAGCTGTGATCGCCTTCTGCGCCCTGTGTCGCGTCTACGTCTGGCTGCAGATGTGCAGTTACGCCAGACACGATAGCAAGGACGAGTCAGTTTTGGTAATCAAGAAAAGGAATACGGCATGCTCTGAGTACGATATATCAGAGACCAGATCTTCTGATGTGCCGTATCTTGTGAAGGAGTCAACGGGATGGCAGATGTCCTCTACCTGGTTGTCATAATGTTTTTCCTAGGTCTGTGCCTGTGGTACGTACGCAGCGCAGACCGCCTGTGATTTGGAGTTGGTTATGAACATCGAATACATTGTTGTTGGTTTGATTGCGGTCGGGCTTCTGATTTATCTAGTCTGGGCGCTCCTGAAACCTGAGCAGCTCTGAAGTCTGATAGCGGAGGAAGCTACGAATGAGACCAATCGATTTACTACAAATACTGATTTTTGTCGCCCTGGTAGTCCTGGTGACAAAACCGCTCGGCGCCTACATGGCTCGGGTATTTAACAGAGAGCGTACCCTACTCGATCCAATCGTGCGACCGATTGAAAGAATAATCTATCGGATATGCGGTATTGACCCAGACAGTGAGATGCGCTGGACGACTTACACAGTAACCATGCTCATCTTCAATTTCGTCGGTATGGTGCTGTTGTATCTCGTAATGCGCGTACAACGCGTTCATCTGTTCAATCCCCAACACTTTGCGGGATTCAGACCGGACCTTGCCTTTAACACAGCGGTGAGCTTCGTCACCAATACAAACTGGCAGTCATACGCAGGCGAGAGTACGGCCAGCTATTTCACCCAGATGGCGGGATTGACAGTACAGAACTTTCTCTCGGCAGCTACCGGCATCGCGCTTGCGGTTGCGTTGTTCAGGGGGCTGACCCGCCGCACCGCACATGAGATCGGCAACTTCTGGGTCGATCTAACTCGAAGCGTGCTTTGGATTCTGCTGCCTCTATCTATAGTATGTGCACTGATCCTGGCGTCACAGGGAGTTATCCAGAATCTATCCACGTACACTACCGCAACTACTCTGGAGGGCGGCAGGCAGGTCATCGCGCAGGGTCCGGTAGCCTCTCAGGAAGCGATCAAGATGGTTGGAACAAACGGCGGCGGATTCTTCAATGCGAACTCTGCTCACCCCTTTGAGAACCCGACACCACTCACAAACCTGATTGAGATGCTGGCCCTATTCGCTATTCCGGCAGGACTTACGTACACCTTCGGCAGGTTTGCCCGTAATCAAAAGCAGGGATGGGCGCTCTTTGCGGCAATGATGATACTTTTCCTCGCGGGAGTGGGCGTAGTGTACCGATCCGAAATGTCTGGCAATCCTAACCTGACGCACCTGGGCGTGAACCAGATCGCAAGCGCCAACCAGTCCGGTGGAAACATGGAAGGCAAAGAAGTCCGGTTTGGAATCGCAAACTCGGCAATCTTTGCCACCGCAACGACCGACGCCTCATGCGGCGCCGTGAACAGCATGCATGACAGTTTCACCCCGTTGGCCGGAGGGATGGTCATGTTGAACATAGCGCTGGGAGAAGTCGTCTTCGGCGGAGTGGGCTCAGGGATGCTTGGAATGATTGTTTTTGCAATCCTCGCGGTGTTCATTGCAGGGCTGATGGTTGGACGTACTCCCGAATACCTGGGAAAAAAGATCGAGCCGAAAGAGATGAAGATGGCTATGCTGGCAGTGCTGGTGGTTGCAGCAAGCATACTCTGTTTCAGCGCGCTCGCAGCCAGCATCAAGCCGGGACTTGCTAGCCGATTGAACGCCGGCCCACATGGACTCTCCGAGATTCTGTATGCCTTCACATCGGCTAGCGGCAACAATGGGAGCGCGTTCGCCGGGCTCAACGCAAACTCTCCGTTCTACAATCTCGCTCTCGGAATCGCAATGCTGATCGGGCGATTTCTGTACATTATTCCGATCATGGCCATCGCAGGGTCCATGGCAGCCAAGAAGATCATCCCGGAATCGAGCGGCACGTTCCCGACAACCGGCGTTCTTTTCGTGGGACTACTGGTTGGTGTGATACTAATCCTGGGAGCGCTGACATTCTTTCCTACTTATGCGCTCGGCCCTATTGTAGAGCATTTTCTCATGGAAGCAGGCAAGCTGTTCTAGGCAAAGGATACATATTATGAGCATTTCAGACAATTCAAATATCGCCCCAAGCGAAGTCGCCAAAATACATGATAAGAGACAGGTATCGCAAAAAGGGCTTATCAAGCAGGCCGTGACCCAGTCCTTTATCAAACTCGACCCCAGGTCGCTCGCTCGGAACCCTGTCATTTTCATCACCGAAGTAGGCAGCGTGATCTCCACATATTACTTCATCGCAGCTCTGATTCGGGGAGGCGCCGATGCCGCCTTTCTGGGTGGAATAGCAACATGGCTCTGGTTCACCGTGCTTTTCGCGAATTTCGCCGAGTCCATGGCTGAGGGTCGAGGCAAGGCCCAGGCAGACAGCCTGCGGAAGATGACGACTGATACAATGGCCAATCTAAAGATTAATAGTGAGATAAGGCAGGTTCCGGCCACTCAACTACGCAAGGGCAATGTCGTAGTCGTCTCTGCCGGAGAGGTAATACCCGGCGACGGCGATGTAATCGAGGGTATTGCGTCTGTGGACGAATCAGCCATCACCGGTGAGTCAGCCCCTGTGATCCGTGAAAGCGGTGGAGACAGGAGCGCTGTGACCGGTGGAACAAGAGTGCTTTCGGACCAAATCGTCGTGCGAATAACTGCCGATCCTGGACAGACATTCCTCGATCGCATGATCTCGTTGGTAGAGGGTGCGGCAAGACAGAAGACGCCGAATGAGATCGCCCTTGATATCCTGCTGGTTGGGCTCACAATCATCTTCCTGCTCGTAGTCATCACCCTGCAGTCGTTCGCAACTTACTCCGGAAATGCAGTACCGATCCCGGTGTTGATTGCACTCCTGGTATGTCTGATTCCGACCACAATCGGTGGGCTTCTCTCGGCGATAGGCATCGCTGGTATGGACAGATTGGTAAGGCACAACGTGCTCGCAATGTCGGGGCGAGCAGTCGAAGCGGCAGGTGATATAGACACGCTTCTACTCGACAAGACGGGAACGATCACTCTTGGAAATCGCCAGGCTGCTGAGTTCCTACCTGTCCTTGGAGTCACCGAGAAGGAAGTCGCCGATGCAGCACAGTTGTCATCTCTCAGCGATGAAACACCTGAGGGGCGCAGCATAGTTATTCTTGCGAAAAATTTCGGATTTCGCAGCCGGCATATCAGCGAGGCCGAGGCGGAGTTCGTGCCTTTTACAGCGCATACCCGGATGAGTGGCATAGATATCGGTGGGCATACAATTCGGAAGGGCGCTACGGATGCCGTGGTATCGTGGGTTAAAGGACAGGGCGGCACTATCCCAAATGAGCTTAGCAGTATTGTCGAAATAGTGTCACATTCCGGCGGGACACCCCTCGTTGTCGCCAAAGACAAGAATATCCTGGGCGTAATCCATTTGAAGGATGTAGTCAAGGGAGGGATAAGAGAGAGGTTCGACCAGCTCCGTGCGATGGGCATACGCACGGTAATGATTACAGGCGACAATCCTCTCACAGCCGCGGCAATCGCACGGGAGGCCGGCGTGGATGATTTCCTTGCGCAGGCTACCCCTGAGACCAAGATGGAGCTTATCAGGAAAGAGCAATCACAGGGCAAGCTAGTAGCAATGACCGGTGACGGTACGAACGATGCTCCCGCACTAGCCCAGGCGGACGTAGGGGTCGCGATGAACACCGGCACTACGGCAGCAAAAGAGGCCGGCAACATGGTTGATCTGGACTCGAATCCCACGAAACTCATCGAGATCGTCGAGATCGGCAAGCAGTTGCTCATGACAAGAGGTGCGCTCACCACGTTCAGCATAGCAAATGACGTCGCCAAGTATTTTGCGATCATCCCTGCGATATTCGTGGGGACTTATCCTGTGCTCAACAAGCTCAATATCATGCATCTGCACTCGCCGCACAGCGCCATTTTATCGGCCATTATCTTCAATGCACTCATCATTGTTGCATTAATACCACTCTCACTGCGAGGAGTTAAGTATCGGCCACTTGGCGCTGGCGCATTGCTCCGAAACAACCTCCTGGTGTATGGTCTTGGAGGGCTTACCACCCCGTTCATCGGGCTCAAGCTCATCGACATGATTCTGGTGGCACTCAGACTGGCGAAATAAGGAAGGTAGGGCCATTATGTCTAGACATATTATGATATCCCTTAAACTCGTACTGATCAGCACTATCCTGCTTGGCCTGGTATATCCACTGCTGATCACTGGCATTGCGCAATTGCTTTTTCACAACCAGGCGAACGGAGGCATGATTCGGCAGAACGGACGTATTGTCGGATCGGCGCTCTTGGGGCAGACCTTTGTACGACCTGACTACTTCCATCCTCGTCCGTCTGCAACTGGTACAGGATATGATGCGTCGGCATCCGCAGGGTCCAATCTTGCGCCTACCAGCAAATCGCTCATTGATCGTGTAAGGAATGACAGCGCGGAGTTAGTCGCGGAGAACCCGGGTCTGAAGAAGGAACGCATTCCTGTTGATATGGTGACGACCTCCGGCAGCGGACTTGATCCCGACATCTCCCCTGCCAATGCCTATGCACAGGCAGCTCGCGTTGCTTCCGCCCGCGGAACATCGGCTGCAGAGGTACGGCGTCTAATTCAATCGAACATTACTCCACGGCAATTTGGTATACTGGGAGAATCGCGAGTGAATGTGCTCAAACTCAATATTGCGCTTGATGCACAGAGTAGATCGAGATAGACATGACATACAAGAAACCCCAAGAGCTAGAATCGAATACTACGGAAAACCGAGGTAAACTGAAGATATTTCTCGGCGCAGTTCCCGGTGTCGGAAAGACTTACAGGATGCTCTCGGAGGCACACAGGCGGGTGGCTCGCGGTGAGGATGTTGTCATCGGCATCGTGGAGACGCACGGACGACTGGCAACTGCCGAGTTGGTCCAAGGGCTTGAACAGATCCCTCTCAAGTGTATAGAGTACCGGGGGAAGAATTTCTATGAGATGGATACATCAGCCGTCATCAAGCGAAAGCCCGAGTGGGTACTGGTTGATGAGCTTGCTCATACAAACATTCCCGGGACGGTCCACGTCAAAAGATGGCAGAGTGTCGAAGAGATTTTGGATGGAGGCATCAATGTCATCTCAACAGTGAATGTGCAGCACCTTGAGAGCTTGAACGATATCATCTATCAGATCACCAGTGTCCGTGTACGAGAGACTCTGCCTGACCACGTCATCGAAGAGGCAACAGAGGTAGAACTTGTCGACCTGACGCCCGACGCAATAATCAATCGTCTGAGGCGCGGGGACATCTACCATGAAGCGAAGATATCTCAGGCGCTTGCAAATTTCTTCCGAAAGGGAAACATAGTCGCACTCCGGGAACTCGCCCTGCAGGTCACGGCAGAGGAAGTCGATGACCAGCTTCACAGGTACATGGATGCCCATAAGATGGATCAGGGTAAAGCGGCCAGAGAATACGTCGTGGTTGCGATAGCGCCTCGTCCGCTAAGTTTCAAATTAGTGCGCCGAGGATATCGCCTGGCAAAGCGCACTCAGGGCGATTTCTCATGCGTATTCGTCAAAACTCCGGGCGCATTGCTAAGCAGCAAGGAAGAAGCTATCCTTCAGGAGATCAACGATCTTGTGCGGAATCTTGGCGGTGAGTTGATTACTCTTGAGGGAGACTCCGTCGCCGATGAAGTCATCAAGTACGCAAACGGGTTCGGTGCAACAATGATAGTTCTCGGGCAGTCCGTCAGGAGCCGCTTCGAAGAGATAATCAAAGGCTCCACTGTTAACAAGATCATGCGCGAAACCAAGGACGTAGATATCGTGGTTATCGCTGATTCTGCTGGTGATAGTAAGTAGCTATACCAGCCAAGATTTCATCTGGCATGCCGACTCAAACGTCTCACCAAGATCGCCCATTTGATCACTCCACACCCGCTGGGCTCTTCACCTACCAAGATCATCTCCAGTACATCCAGTGTGCAAAGAATGTGAGCAGGCTAGATATGTCTAGACCACACGGCATCTGCAATTCCGTGACAGTGGCAAGCTTGCCCTCGTCGAGCATCTTCTTTCACCCACCACCTCGGCCACGTGTAATATTTCGCATAACACGGCGGATGTGGAGATTACACGCTCAAATTCACGAGGACAACGGGAAAAACGTCCTAAACACGAAAGAAGCGGAGAATCCACCGAGAGAGATTTCTCCGCATCTTAATTGGTAGCCCGTAGGGGATTCGAACCTAAGCCAGCCCATGCAATGAGTGGTATCATCGGCATGTTTTGCCTGAAATCAAGCACAAAATCAGAAAAAGCGTCCAGTGTATAAGAGTCTTGCAGTTGTTGTCGGGTACATTTGGGGTACAATCCGGGTACAGTCAGGGGTGGGATGAGGGAAGCTGTGAACTTCCCTCACCACTAAGTGAATATTAGTGCTTCTTCTGTCTAATCTGTTTGAGCAACATCTGGTTTCGGAACTTTCTGGAGCGGGGTAGTTCATGTTATGAATCATCTGCTGCCCCGGCTGATATGGAGGTTGATATGCGATCAATGTGGTCGGGATCCATCAGCTTCGGTCTCGTCAACATCCCCGTCAAACTCTACAGTGCGACAAGAGAGAGCACAATTGATTTCGACTTGCTCCATAAGGAGGACTTGTCGCCCATTCGCTATAGAAAGGTTTGCGAGCGTGAGGGCAAAGAGGTACCCAACGAGGAGATAGTCCGAGGGTATGAGTATCGCAAGGATGAATACGTAATCATCTCAGACGAAGACTTCCAGAAGGTCAGCCCAAAAAGGAACAGGATGATCGAGATAAGCGAGTTCGTTTCCGAAGACGAGGTAAACCCTATCTATTTCGAGAAGCCGTACTACCTGGAGCCTGATAAGGGAGCAGATAAGCCCTATGCATTGCTTCGAGAAGCGCTCCGGGAGTCAGGCAAGGTTGCTGTAGCCACATTTATCCTCAGAAGCAGAGAGAGGCTCGGGATCGTCAAGGTCATAAGGGATATTTTGGTTCTAGCTCAGATCAGGTTCGACGCTGATATCGTGAAGCCCGAAGGTCTCAGAATTCCGGAAGCCGCCATAGCCGGAGAGGGTGAGATCGACCTTGCGCTGACACTTATTCAGCACCTGACAAAGACGTTCAAGCCAGAAGATTATCGCAACACGTATAACGAGGAATTGATGGGCCTGATCGAGGCAAAAGCTGAAGGCCGGGTTCCCGTCAGCCGTGGAGAGGAGCCGATGCCGACGAAGATCGTTGACCTGATGGAAGTGCTGAAAGCCAGTCTTGAGAAAGTCGACAAAACCGCCGCGTGAGGGGCAAAGACATGGCGCTCGACGAGTATCGACAAAAGCGCGATTTTCGCCAAACACCGGAGCCTGAGGGACAGGACACCGATCAGTCCAGCCAGAATCAATTCAGGTTCGTCGTACAGAAACATCAAGCATCCCATTTACACTACGACCTGCGATTGCAGATAGGCGGAGTCCTTCGCAGCTGGGCTATACCCAAAGGGCCTTCTCTTAACCCAAGCGATAAACGCCTGGCTATGATGGTTGAGGATCATCCGGTTGAATATCGCAGCTTCGAGGGCATCATTCCAAAAGGCGGATACGGCGCTGGCACAGTGATGGTCTGGGACTTCGGAGATTACGAAGTGCCCGGCTCCCAGTCACGTGAGGAATGGAACAAGGTGCTATCCGCCGGATTGGACAAGGGGCACATAACCTTCATCTTGAATGGAAGCAAGCTTAAAGGTGAGTTTGCACTGGTCAAACTTCGGGATGCTGACGATAACTCCTGGCTCCTCATAAAGGCGAACGATAAATTTGCTGGCACAGCGATAATGGATGAAGACCGCTCAGCGCTAAGCGGCAGGACTATGCAAGCGATCGCACAAGAGTCCGAATCGGCCGGCAAAATATGGATGCCTCTGAAGGATGACACATCGCTACCTGATCTCGACGATGCCCCCCTTGCTCCTGCGCCCATTGATGTGAAACCGATGCTTGCCACGCTAGTAGATGAACCGTTCGACAGAGAGGGTTGGATGTTCGAGATAAAGTGGGACGGCTATCGAGCCATTGCAGAGGTAGAAGAAGGCAATGTTCGCCTTATCTCGCGGAACCATCAAACGCTCAACTCCCAGTTTCCTGAGATCGTCGAATCACTTGAAAGGCTCAACTTCCCCATGGTGCTCGATGGCGAAGTGGTGGCCGTAGATGATGCGGGAGTGTCGCAATTCGGTCTACTGCAGGACTATCGCAAGAGCAGAAAAGGTGCGCTTGTATACTATGTCTTTGATATTCTATGGCTGAATGGAAGAGATCTTCAGGGACTGCCGCTGATTCGGCGAAGGGAGATCCTTTCCGGCATTCTGCCAGACCTGCCGAATGTCAGACTCTCCCAACACATCGAAACGCGAGGAATCGAATTCTTCAAGTTGGCGTTCGAACATGGACTGGAAGGCATTATCGCCAAGGATATGCAAAGCCGTTATCGCCAGGGCGAGAGAACCCGGGATTGGCTCAAGATGAAGATCCACAAACACCAGGAGGCAGTTATCGGCGGCTTTACAGAACCACGAGGAAGCCGCAAACACCTTGGGGCGCTGGTGCTCGGGGTGTACAGGGGTGACGAGCTTGTCTATATTGGGCACACCGGTGGGGGGTCGGATGAAGTCTTTCTTGCGGAACTGCGCCAACGGCTCGACCCGCTCGAACGAGAGACATCGCCGTTTGCAATACCTCCAAAGACTAATGCGCCCGTTCATTGGGTCGAACCTAAACTGGTCTGTGCGGTCGTATTCGCAGGCTGGACTAGAGACGGGCTAATGCGCGCACCGATCCTGAAAGGTCTTGTTGACGGTGGTGATTCGGCCAAAGTGCACTCGGCGGACCAACACCTGCCGGAGTCCATAGCAGGCGGCAAGCCACGTTTGACGAACCTCCGAAAGATATACTGGCCGGAGGATGGATTCACAAAGGGCGATCTCATTGACTACTATCGCGATATAGCTTCCCTTATCCTGCCTCACCTTACCGACCGTCCGGAGTCACTTCATCGGTATCCAGACGGCATAGAGGGCGAAAGCTTCTACCACAAGGATGTTGAGGATGCTCCGGCGTGGGTTCAGACAGTGCGAATACGATCGGAATCCGAGGACAAGGACATTAACTATGTACTGTGTCAGGATGAGGCTGCTCTGCTTTACCTCGCAAACCTGGGCTGCATCGAGATGAACCCATGGCTGTCTAGAATCCAGTCGCTGGATAAACCGGACTACCTGGTGATGGATTTGGACCCCGAAGATGTGGGATTCGACAAAGTGATAGAAGTCGCCCTTGCCGTCCGCGATGTCGTCGATCAGGCGGGCATGAAAAGCTATCCGAAGACATCGGGTGCCACAGGCATGCATATCTACGTTCCCCTTGGAGGACGTTACAGCTACGATCTGGCTCGCAAGTTTGCGGAGTTGGTAGCGCGTATCGTCAATCGCAAACTTCCCGATACCACGAGCGTGGAACGGAGCCCTGGCAAGAGGCAGAAACGGGTGTATCTCGACTACCTGCAAAACCGTCAAGGGCAGACAGTAGCTGCACCCTACAGCGTGCGTCCACAACCTGGCGCTACGGTATCGACGCCGCTTTCGTGGGACGAGGTTGACTCGGAACTGGATCCACGGCAGTTCACGATCAGGACCATGGGCAGACGTCTTGAAACGGTTGGTGAGATATTCGCGCCGGTGCTTTCATCCAGCAGTGATCTGGCGGCGGGGCTGGAGAAGCTCAACATGCATATAGGCACGGGACAGTGATTTAACCTGCTCCGGTCTGAGACACCGGATCGCTCTCGGTGCCGGCGCTGACCGGCATTACATTGATCGGACGTCCAGAATGCCCGTCCTGCCTCCATCGGTCGTTCCTCGATTGGACATGGATGTCAGGCAGCCTTCGCTGCAGCTAAGTGCGGAATACTACTTAACTATTCCACGACATTTTGGATACCTGCTGCAACCCCAGAACTGAGAGCCTTCATTCACACCTCGACGGGCGGTTCGTAGCACCATCTGTTTTCCACAAAGCGGACATACCGGATCAGACTGGGGTTCTTCATTGGATGCAGCATCGGGCGTCGATAAATGAGTGATATCATCAAGTGATATGCGGTTCTTTTGAGCAGCCTCCACCATTGCAAGAAGTCGGGTGCGATCTACCAGTTCGATGCCGTTCACTTTTGCAAATCTCCTGGCCTCATGCGTATACTCACCGAATGTGACAAAGATACCCCGATTTGATGTAGCGTCCTTGCTGCAGAGTACACCGTGCAACTCTCTGACCGGTTTCACACCGACCCGATATGCGCGCCACTGCTTGCATTGCACCAGCACCTTTTCCCCTTTGCCATGCAGAATCAAGTCAATTCCGCCATCAGGACCACCACCTGTCTCGACTACACGGTAGCCCTGACGCCGATATGCAGCCGCAAGAAGCTCTTCAAATTCCTGCCATGTCAGGGAATTGATTGTATCCACACCATTCTGGCGATCTAACATCATCCCACTGCCCCACCTTCTCAGTCCGGCTAGTAATCCGATAAAGAGGACAACTATCGCCGCCCAAGGTGCATAGAGAATCGAGGTATCACTCAGGATCTTCGATAACACGCTTCCCCTGGATATCGTTGGTACCAGATACGCGAGTCCAAGATAGGTGACTCCAGCAGTTAGCGGACATACCCACCATGGAGTGGACATAAACAGATACCACAGGACAGTGAACGTATCATCTGATCGGCGACGAGCCACTTGCATTCTCCATTTCTAACGAGCGTTAAAGTACCGATTTATGATATGCCGCTCGCATGATTTGTTTTCTATCTATTCTGCGTAATTGGATTCTATTCCTGCTTCTATTTATAACAAGCAGTTTTTTGCCATGTGATACACTATTCTAGAAACCTTATTACATTATGCGTCACAGCCGATGAACATAAAGCCGTGTACGTGGCAAATTGCTCAGACCCCCTGTCCCTTAACCCATGACCTTTGACCGGCCGAGCGTGTCCGTTCAGAGTACGGCCTGGCGTCTGATTCCAGCTCCCTGTTCCTGAACTTTGTGGTGAGAGGCGATATCTTCTCGGCGATTATGGATACACTCTTGCCCGACCGCTCGGTCCTGCCTTCAATTATCAGCCCGCTGTTGTTATAGATTACGGATCCATACTTATCGTAGACCTTGGGGAAAACTACAACATCCGCTAGGCCCGTCTCGTCCTCCAGTGTGATAAAGACCACGACTACCCCAGACTTCGTAGGCGGTCGCATGCAGACGACTACAACGCCCGCAATCTTGACTACAGAGTGGTTCGGCATACCTCTCAGCCGAACGTGCTGCGGCATTCCAAGCTCTGACAGCGTCTGTCTGTAGAAGACCATCGGGTGGCATATTGGAGAAAGGCCAAGTATATCGTAGTCCATGCGCACTTGGACATGCATTGGATACTCCGGAATATCGGGTGAATGAGGTCTTCCACCATCGAGTTCAGACTCGCCGAAGAGCTTGGCATCAGTGCACTCCATTGTATGGGCTTTTGTAGACTTACCCCCAAGTATTTCACCAAGCGACCATAGTAGTCTCCTTCGAGACGGGCCAAACGCACCGCAGTTTATCAGGTTCTCGACAATCGGCTTATCAATCCTTGTCTTGCGGCAGAACTCGGCAAGCGATGAGAACTTTCTCTGTCGTCGCGCCTCAAGTATCGAGTCCATCTCGGATTCGGAGATACCCTTCACCTGCATGAGCCCTATTCGAATCCTGCCGTCCTCAACCGAAAATTTCCTTTCACTACGATTGATATCCACTCCCAGAATGCCTATACCAATCCTCCGCGCCTCTTCCAGAATAACGTTCGACGGATAGAAACCCATTGGCTGACAGGACAGTATACCGGCAAGAAACTCCGCAGGGTAATGGGCCTTGAGAAATGCCGTCTGGTAGGCAATCCTGGCGAAAGATGCAGCATGGGCCTTGCAAAACCCGTATGCGGCGAAGGCCCTGATCCCCGAAAAGATCTCCTCCGCGATGCCCCGCTCCACCCCTCTTGTGACGGCACTTTCGATGAAGCTTTCCTTGATCTTCTCCATCTCTTCCTGCGTGCGGTTCTTGGTCATGGCCCGACGCAGGGAATCCGACTGACCGAAGGTAAATCCTGCGATGGCATTTGCGACTCTGAGAACCTGTTCCTGGTAGAGTATGACGCCATAGGTTTCCTCGAGGGCCGGTTTCAGCGCGGGGTGGATGTAAGTTACGGGTTCTTCTCCATGTCTGCGCTTGATGAATGGCTTGATCATATCCGCCTGCATGGGTCCCGGGCGAAAGAGGGATATCTGGGCGATGATATCGCTGAAACATGTCGGCTGCAGTTTACCGAGCAGACCTCTCATTCCCGGTGACTCCACTTGAAACAGCCCAACCGTATCTGTAGTGCGGAGGAGTTCGTAGGTTTCGCGGTCGTCCGTCGGAAGGTTGTCGATATCGAGAGTTATCCCGTGAGCCTCCCTTATGGTTGCAAGCGCTTCTTCGATGGCTGACAGGTTTTTGAGCCCAAGGATATCCATTTTCACCAGACCCAGTGTCTCAATGTCATCCTTGTCGAACTGAGTTACTATAACGCCCTTCGTGGCCCATTCAAGCGGCACCAAATCAGTGAGGAGTCCTCCGCTTATGAGCATACCGCCTAGATGAACAGACAGGTGCCGCGGAAAGCCGTCAACCTTCTCGCAAAGGTCGAGAAGGCTCTCCATCTTGTGGATCGGGATGCTGCTGTCACGGAGCTCGGGCAGGACGGCCATCGACTCCCGAATGCGCTTTGAGCTTGTGTGTGGGAGCGCCGAGGCAAGGCGGTCTATCTCATCCTGCGGGAAGTCCATGGCTTTGCCGATATCCCTTATGGACGACCTTGCCGACAGAGTGCTCACGGTGCAGACCATGGCGACTTTATCTGCCCCATGCCGCTTGTATATGTAATCGATGACTTCATCGCGCCGGAGTGAATCAAAGTCGATATCTATATCCGGCATGCCCTTCCGCTCCGGGTTCAGAAATCGCTCGAAGAGGAGATCATGCTCTATCGGGTCGGCGATGGTAATGCCGAGACAGTAAGCCACCATCGAATCTGCTGCAGAGCCTCTACCTGAGCATCTGATCCCATTATCTCTTGCATACCGTACGATATCCCAGACCACGAGGAAGTACTCCGAAAAGCCCATGTCATTGATAACGGAAAGCTCATACTGGAGCCGCTGCATGGCGTCAGGAGTAATCGGTTTGTAGAGCTTCTCCAACCCCTCGAAACAGAGCTTGCAGAGGAAACTGTAGGCCGTCTCACCATTTGAAACTGGATATGCCGGGAATCGGTATGTGCCGAGCCCGAGGTCGAGATTGCACTCGGCGGCGATATCGGATGCGGTGGCGAGTGCATCAGGGAAACGGGAGAATAGCCGCTCCATAGCCGCCCGTGATTTCAAGTAGTACTCGGCGTTAGTTTTGCGGAGCGGATGCCGCTCGTCGAGTTTGGTGATAGTCTGGACGCAGGTCAGTATATCCTGAACCTTGAAATCGTCCTTTCCTGCGTAGTGCACGTTATTCGTCGCCACCACTCGAATGCCAAGTTCCTTCGAGAGAGAGTGAAGGTGAGAGTTCAGGACCCTGTCGCCAGAGTGGAAATGGTTCTGCATCTCGATGAAGAAGCTGTCTATGCCGAAGATATCAAGGAGACTGTTTGCCGCCGTCTTAGCTGCTTCAGGGCACCCTTTTTCGAGAAGGGTGGATATTACGCCTCTCCTGCATCCGGACAAGCAGAACAAGTCTGCGCTGTATTCTGACAGAGTCTCAAGACTCGCGGCTGAATGACCTTTCTCATGCGACAGGTGGGCTCTGGTGATTATCTTGCAGAGGTTGGAGTAGCCGCCAAGGTTCTTCGTGAGGAGCGTTATGTGATGGCCATCTTCCATAGTCATCTCCGCCCCGATTATCGGCTTGATTCCCACCTCCATGGCATATTTGTAAAACCGCACAGCCCCGTAGAGCCCGTTGTGGTCGGTTAGCGCCAGTGCGTCATATCCCAGTGCCTTCGCTCGGTCTATCAGAGATTCAACCGAACTTCCTGCATCGAGGAACGAAAAGTTCGAGTGCGTGTGGAGGTGAGTAAAGCCCATGATCTCAGTCCTCCACTCTGGAAAGTGACCATGTGTCCTTCATGTCATCGTAGTAAAGCTCGAAGACGCCTCCGGAACTCGTGAGTACCCGGAAGAAAGTCTTCTCGCCATCGCCATCCCACCACCTGCCAACCGTGCGCCATACGTCCTGCACGGCGGAAACCTTGTACACCCGCCCGAGCCAGTTGAATGCTGTCGGGATGTGTCCGTTCAGCATCACACTTATGGCAGACTTTGACTTTCTATCAGTATATTTTCTGGGACACATTGCCGGCACCTTAAACTTCCGCATTCATTGATGAACCGTACGTGATGGAGTTCGGCCCAAACCTGCTGTGCAGCCGCGCGAACACGTCACGAAGGATATAACTGCTCTGCATGTCACCAAGCAGGCTGAGCTGCACCCCTTTCATAGCCGATAGATCGCTCAGTACAATACTGATAGATTCAACTCCACATCCATCCATCAATGGCAGAATCAGATGAGATACGGCAGAGTATATCTCACAAGACGACGCTATCGGAGATTTGGGTATGCAAGAGTCGCCATGAACAGTGCCATCGATGAGCTGGATTACGACCGAGGCCATTCCTGCCTTTCGATTGCGGCTGGCAATCTCCATCGCCGCTGAATCGCATAGTTGAATGATATAAGGGTCGAGCTCCTGCGCCTCGCACGGTTCTTCAAAATCAAACCTTTGACCGGCTGTGATGATATCCGGTGGATACATGGGCAATACAGGGCTATAGTCCATACCGATGGCAAGATTATGCAGCTTGCTCCCCTGTGAGCCAAACTGCCGCACGAGCATATTCTCGGGGATCGCTGCGAGATCGCCGATAGTCCTGACCCCAAGAGTGAGCAGACGCTTCTCATTCTTTGGACCAACCCCCGGCAGGTGTGATATCGATAGCGGCGACAGGAACTCGCCTTCACGGCCTGATTCGACCCTGAGGATTCTGCCTGGAGAGCACCTCTCGGTTGCTGCACGTGCCACGAACTTGTTGCTCGCGATGCCAATTGCACAAGGGAGTCCGACACCCTTCATTATCCTTCGACCTGCCTCCCTTGCGATGGATTCGGGAGAGCCGAACAGGTTCCTGCTCGCAGTAACATCGAGATATGCCCTATCGAGCCCTTGAGGTTCAAGCAGCGGGGTATACTTCGATAGAATCTCGAGCACCTTTTCCGAAACTTCCTTGTACAAGCCCCAGTCGGCATGCAGTAGCACCGAACTCTGGCAGTACCGCCTGGCATGGCGCGACGTCATCCCCTCACGAACCCCCTCCAATTTTGCATCGGGGGAAGCCGAAACAACAAACGCCGTTTTGCCCGAAACATGGGTAACCATCACGGGCCTGCCAGCCAGTTCCGGATTCCGCTGTTGCTCCAGAGATGCATGGAAGGATGGAATATATATATGAATTACAGAACGTACGTTCGCCATAAAAACCGCCCTCCCACACTTGGATGGTTGAAGAATACGCTCGGATAAGAGGCGCTTGTATAAGGATTATAGATGACCGAACATCTGTTTGTCAACCTGTTCTACAACTCCAAAAGCGTCTTCATCTGCAACGCGTTCGTCTGGGCATAGTTCTGATAGTTGTTGTTGAAGAGGACGTGGACCTCTCGCGCCTGCTCCGACATCTGATGAAGAGGGCTTATCCACTCCTTAAGCTCCTGCTCGCTGTACAGATACTTGAACCGCTCTGATGGTGTCAGCCCGGGCTTCTCCCAGGTATCGGCATTCCTTCCGTGGAAGCGGACCACGGCCAACGAATCATCGGTAACCGCATTTACAGGTGGAATACTTGACTTAAACCCTTGCGGCTCATCCACAGCGGTGTATGCCAGGCCGTGTTCCTCAAGAAAGTCTACCGTTCGCTCCAGATTGACAGCGTTCAACCAGGAACTTTGCCTGAACTCTACTGCTATTCGATAATCAGGCAGCTTCTCCTTGCACTTCAGAATATAGTCCATATTCTCGGTGTTACACGGGAACCACTTCGGGAATTGGAGGAAGACTGCGCCGAGCTTTCGCGCATCATCCAGTGGCCGGATCGTGCTGCCGAACATTTCCCACACCAGATCCATGGCCTGAGGTGGTACGTCTTTCGGGTAGACCTGTTCCTTCTCCTGCGCATCTGCAGGGAGCATCTCTCGGACAGGTTTTGGCAAACGTGCGACATCGGCAGGATGCGTAGTCAGGAGTCCGAAAGCTTTGACATCGAAGACAAAGTTCTCCGGTGTGCGCTCAACCCACAATCTCGAGTTGCGCTCTGATGGGATGGTATAGTAGGTCGAATCAACCTCTACCAGAGAGAACTGGCTTGCGTAGAACTTCAGAAGGTCCTCCGGCTTATTCACCCCTTGCGGATAAAATAGCCGGCTTTGCACCAGTGCCTTGTCAGCCCAGGATGCAGTTCCAACCAGGATTCGGCCCATACAGCGCCTCCATACACCAGTGACTACTAATGAAGTATTCCCGCCGAGAAGTGCAGAGTAACAGGGGTGTCCAAGGCTCGGCGTTCGAGCTCTCGAGAAGCACTCGTGCAGCGCACGTCTGCCGGCAGCTCGTGACCCCGCCTTATTTGTGGTCTTCATTTCGCGGACTGAATGCTTCAGGGTCATATTCGGACAACTCCGCGAGCGCTTCATAAAGTTCCTCGGTCAACATCGACTGCACCACACCGATATCCGTCTGGCCGAGCACTCGCGCAGCCAGCTTTGTGGGGATGGATAGTATCTTCGCCCGGAATGCAGTCACCATATCATTCAACACGGTCTCCACATCCTCGGCATGGTGCATCTCGTCTCGGAGTGCCGCAAGTTCTATTTCGGCCTTCTCACGTTTGATCTGTTCGTTCTTCGCACGCTCTCTGTTGTAGAGTGCAAAGTCAGATGCAGCGGAGTCACGAGCTATCGCATCGAAACCATCGATATCGCCATCAAAATCGCTCTTTATCCTGCCAGATTGGTTGTTATTCTGGATTATGCGGCTGTTTTTCCAGGCTGATCTTGCTTCTTTATAATCAAGTTCAGGCCATCTATTGCCGGTATCATGAGTCTTAAGCCGTCCAGATGCAATCGCTTTCTGTACCGCAGTCAGCGAAATGCCTTGGCGCCGCGCAAACTCTCGGAGACTGATGAATTCCTTTGCAGAGGTGACAACTGACAACTGACAACCAGGATTTGCATCAGTATCTAGCGGAATATCGCGGTTCGTAGCACCCGCATCACCCAGGGTCGCCGGAAGTACCTTCGCACACTGCCGCCGAGACTGCTCTGCTTCAACCTTGTCCAGTATCTTGTCCATTTGTTATTTCTCCAGGTGACAAGAGCATCGAATGCAAGCGCTCGATGTCCCTGTTCTCCATATATAATAGATTGATTTGAAGGTGTGCTAAAATACCCATGCTTAGCATTAGTGCCTGTGCACATCCTTCAAGTACACCCAAAGCCAACCATAGTACGGATTCAGCCATGCAGCACGGGCAATCTTGGCCTTGCACTTCTTGATAGTCCTTAGCACATAACCTGCATCCACAGTCCTGTCATCATATAGTGACCGGGCAATATCCGCCAGCCTGACACCATATACATGAAGACGCCATATATCCATCTGTATATCTGTAAGCCGGGCAAGCCTGCCCATTCCCACCACCTCAGATTCGAACATATCTGCTAGGTCATTGTCCAATACCGCATGAAGCATTTCATCCGGGCAGTGAATATCCCTGCCAGATTTATCGGAAATTTGAGTCTCGGTAAATATTTCTGCTTCATTTTTACGGCCCTTGCGATGCTGAATAAAGCCATGATCTTCCAGGTACCTATCTGATTCTTGTTCAAGCTTTCTTGCATCTGCCGGGATATTATCGCATCTACGCATGATCTACCTCCTGGATATAAAACAAAAAAGGGGCGTGCCTCCCCCAACTCGATTTCTCGAATCAGAAGAAACACGCCCCTCGGCAACGCCAGTTCAAAGAGAGCGGTTAATTATTTAATTATGGACTGTAATTATGGACATATTATACCAAATGATCTATAACTGATAAAGTGCCTATATGTACATTTTATCGCTTGTTCTATTCCTTGCAATTGCTCACCTAGACTTAAGAAGGTATGAATGATAAGCTTTATTCATCACCCAGGGCCATTGGCCTTGAACTCGGATGTTGATATGCAATAGTCATAGCGGCATAACATACTTCGGGGTTCTCAATCGGTTCCATACATCCTTCCAGTCACGGCCATTCTCTACTTTATAATAAAGCATTTGAAAGATATCCTCTGCTGATGATTGAATATCCGGTATATGATCGTATGAGCGTGACATCCTTGCCTCCCTATACTATGTGATGATTCAGCCTTGATCTGCTGGGTTATGATTCAACTGGTACAAGCAGGCCTGTGGGTTCAGCCAGACACTTTCAACCCGTTTCTGCTTTTCCTTGACCGCGCCTTTCGCCGCCAGTCCGGTCAATCGGGTCCTGCCGGCTACGCAACATACGGCATCGAAGTCCAGTCGTTTCCATCCTGCCTCGACAAGGGGCTCGTAGATCGGATGCGCATACCCGGAGAGCATTACCTTGCCCTGCAGGCCGAGCAGGATCTGCACGAGTTCCTTGTGATCATCCACCGTAAGTTCATGCCGATACCCACCGCTCTTTCGTGTTTCAAGGATATACGGCGGATCTGCATAGAAGAAGGTCTCCGGCGTATCATAGCGTTTGAATATCTTGCGGAAGTCTGCATGGTCAATCTGGGTGCGCATCACCCGCTCATGGATGGCAGGCAACAGATCGATGATCGATAACCAACCACTGCAGGTTTTCGCCATACCTCTACAAGTCGTGGTTACTATGCTGCCCCAGTCATTCCCGAAGACGCCACCGAAGCTCATTCGGGCTGCAACAAACCATCTGTATGCCCGGTCTACATCATCGATGCATGTCTCCCAGGTCTTCAGGCAGTCGTCATAGTCCTCCCGGCTGTATGGTGTGAAGTTAGCCTTTTCAAATAGATCATCCAGCTTATCGGGATCTCGAATCACTCTGAAGAAGGTGACCAGTCCGGAGTCGAGATCGTTGTACACCTCGACCGGAGATGGCTTCTTTGCAAATAACAGCGACGCTCCTCCACCGAATACTTCCGTGTATATCCGGTGTTCGGGGATCAGAGGGAGCAGTTTCTTTACCATCAGGCTCTTTCCTCCCAGCCAGGCGATTGGGCTTCGTAGTTTATTGGGGTTGTGGTTCTGTACGTTCATGTAGTCCTTTCAGCTATGGCAACAAAAAAGGGGCGTGCCTCCTCCAACTCGATTTCTCAAGTCAAAAGAAACACGCCCCTCGGCATCGCCAGTTCAAAGAGAGCGGTCGGTATTTGATTTTATGATCTAACCCTACCGGCATATCGCCATGGTAGAGTGTATTCGCTTTCTATAATTATATTATTCTACATAACCCGATGATTTCCCTTCTAGATTACTCTACGATCGCAAGTCTTTTCATCATAACATGTATAAATGGCTTTCATGCAATCTGTGTGGGATCAAGATCCTCTGTCTTGGCATGCTAGTCATCGCATGCTATAATATGGGTAAAGTAGAGATAGTTATGTAATCATACATACTATCAGTCGGCGCTTTTATAAGCATATGGAGTATTAACTTTGCAAATACGATTGCTCATCCCCTCATTTATATTGGCCATCGCTATGACCACCAGTCTCACAGCTGCCACATATCAGAATGGTGATACATCCTACGAATCGAAATCACTCCTGTCTGCATGCCAGAGTCTGGGAGTTAAAACGAATATAGATGAACTCACCCGTCTATGTGGCAAAGACAATGCTTCTCCTGTTCTGGAAAGACTGGCACTTGCAGCAAAGAAGAAGGGCCTCTACACAGTAGTGCAGAAGATACGATCGGATGACTTTCCTGCGCTCAAGTCTCCTGCAATCGCCATGATGTGGGATACTCGCTGTGTACTGGTCGAGCATACTCCTGAAGGCAAGCTCAAGATTACTGACACATCGCCTGGAACTCAACCTGTCACCGTTGATGATTTCAAGAATGCGTATTCAGGAATTGCGCTTGTTATTGCAAAGGATGAGAAGCTTCTGCCCAAGTCTTCTGTCAAAGGACCGGATATGCGCTTTGATGAGTACGTCATCGATCATGGCGCCATAAATCAGGATGACAAGGTGGAGAAAACTTTCAAGTTCAAGAACGTAGGAAATGAAGAGCTGAAAATATCCAGCGTCAGAAGCACATGCGGATGCACGGCTGCCCTGGTATCCCAGAAGTCCATTCCACCGAATGGGCAGGGTGAAATCAAGGTGACCTTCAATACAAAAGGCAAGCAGGGCATTCAGCACCAGAAGATATACATCCAATCAAACGATCCTGTTACCCCTATAGCGCAGGTTCAACTCACCGGGACTGTCATATCAGCTAAAGTATCGGTGTATCCACGAGGGGTCGATTTTGGTACCCTGAGAGATGGAGAGATCGCCAGCAAGGATATCAACGTCTTTGACTCCGGCGGGTATGACTTCAAGGTGACGAAGGTCGTCTCGGACTCGCCATTCGTGAATTGCGTCGTCATTGCCACCGGGGATACCGGCCATCCGAAGTATTCGGTCATAGTCTCACTGACACGCGACACACCGCCTGGTGAATTGAAGGCCAAGGTTAGCATTACGACCACTCACCCAAGGGAACCGGTCGTTGAGATTCCGATATCGGCAATCGTCAAAAACGGCGTGGGACAACCTGTGCTTCAGGCATATTTCGGGAGTATCAAGAAGAGCCTGGGGGCGCGTCAGGTCTTCACGATTTCGTCAGCCCGCAAGACACGGTTCAAGATAGATAGTATCGATAATCCAATGAACGGTCTCTTAGTGAAGACCAACATTACAAATGATGGCAGTGCATACGATATCACCCTTACTGTGCCCCAGAATTCGCCGGTTTCACTGCTCGATGGCGACATCATCATCCACACGCACGACCACGAGCAGTCCGCGATCAAAATACACGTCTACGGCAGAGTAGTAGAATGAAACGGCGCTCTCTTCTTATCCTGATATGCGCTGTCTTTGCGACTGTACTCGGTCTTTGCCAGGCCCCTATTCGCGCAGATGGCCAACCAGTCGTGCGAATGTACGTCTTCACATCCCCTGAATGTGCTCACTGCGTGCTTGTGCAGCGTGAGAACCTCGACCGGCTGGCGGCGAAGACCCATTGCACGGTAGAGGTTAAATACTTCGATATCGAGCAGACCGAGAACTACGCAAAGCTCGTCGATCTTGAGGCTAAGTCGGGCGATACCGACAATGCGATGCCTGTGGTCTTCATCGACAAGGACGTCATCGGCGGGGAGGCGGAGGTCAGGGATCGGCTGGAGAGTGCCATCTCGAAGTACGCTGCCATGGGCGGCGTCTGGTGGCCAGGCGAGACGCCATCTCCCAGGGCACCGATTGCTCACACAGCAAAGGTGCAGGTGCCCTTGAAGTCTCAGGTTGATGTCAAGAGGATCGAGCAAACGCCGGCTAAGGTTCAAGTTAAATTCCCTGCCCTGCCCTCTCCCGTAGCTCAAGGGAGCAGACAGCCTGTTTACATGGCGTTCTTCTATGAGTTCGGCTGCAAGGAGTGCGAGCGAGGGTTCTATCTGATCAACTATATCAAGAAGTCTCATCCTAGTCTCGTGGTGAAAGAGTTCGATCTCTCGGAGAACGCGAACAAGGTCCTGTACGAAGCGATCGCATCCAGGTACGGTGTCCCGGAGACCAAGCGGCTTGTACCTGCGACGATGTTCGTCGGGAGCGAGTACCTGCAGATGCGGGATATCAAGCTCTCAAGTATCAAGCGAATACTGAAAAAGTACGAGGCAGTGGGAAGCCCATGCCCGTGGAAGGTGAAGGTGGTCGAGACTGTCCGGGCCGAGCGAGGGATCAGGGCGCGGTTCATGTCACTTGGACCGCTGACAGTGGTGACAGCCGGGCTCCTCGACGGGATTAACCCGTGCGCCTTCACGACGCTGATCTTCCTGATCTCCTACCTCATGTACCGAGGCAAGAAAGGGAAAGATATCCTTGCCATCGGTGCATCATTTGCAGCTGGAGTATTTGTCGCCTACTTCGGGATCGGATGCGGGGCATTCGAATGCCTGAAGTATCTGACGGGGTTCCACGGGGTCGCGAGGGTGATCAACATACTCGTGGCAGTCGGGGCGATTATGCTCGGTGCGCTCAGTTTCATGGACTTCCTGAAGGCGCGGCGTGCCGATTTCAGCGATATTACACTTCAGCTTCCGAGCGTGCTGAAGAAGAGGATTCACGCGACCGTGCGAGAGAGCATGGGCACCGGCAGAGGAATTGCGGCGGCATTTGCGGCTGGGCTTGTGGTGAGCGTGCTTGAACTGGCATGCACCGGACAGGTTTATCTGCCGACCATCATCTACGTGGCAAACAGCCCTCATATGAGGACCACAGGGCTCCTTTACCTTGCCCTCTACAACCTGATGTTCATACTGCCGCTTGTCGGGATTTTCGTTATCGCATACCGGGGAACCTCATCCGAGTTCCTTTCAAACCTTGCGAAGGGGCATGTGGCCCCGGTGAAGCTTGGCACCGCACTCCTCTTCATTGCGCTTGGGGTGTTTCTGATTTTGAGTATGGGATAGAAGAGCCGATTTGGTAGTAGTTCACGTCTATCGAGCCCCAGGGCGTCGGGTTACCGACGCCCTGGGGCTCGCGCTATTCGGAGGCCGTTGTCCGTGATCGGTCGGTGCATCTGTAGGCGTAGTTGATGTCGTACAGGCGGTATCTCGGGTCGATATCGTATGTGAAGGTCTGCCAGGTCCCGTTCCAGAAGGTGACATTCGTTCGGTTGCCCTTCTTCAAGTTTATATGCCTGCGATTATCTCCATAGTGCGCCAGAGCTACTAATCATCGCTTCCGCAACGGCAAATGAGACCCTTATGATGCCTACCAACCCTTCCTTCCTACTGGTAAACTTTTCTTTGATACTATATCCATCTCACTGTAGAATTGCTTAGCTTGAGAAGATTTACCCCAGTCTTCACTAAAAGTTATATTAGATTTATTTGCATACTTTGATGTTAGCATAAATAACCGATCTATAATCTTATCCATTTCTTCATAAATTCTTAATGCCTTCTTCGGGAGTTTGGAACGGCGCTCTGTTGGAGGTATCCCAAAAATCACCTCTTTATCATCCCATGTTATTACTAATTCAGCTCCACCATCAAAGCATACTTCTTTATTATAACCTTCAAACCATTCCAACCTAGGTTGGAAGTATCTTAGCCCAGAATTCTCCATCAGCTTTTTCAGCGACTTCATCTCATTTGCGGTAACGTTTGATTCAAAAGATGGCATGCCTGTTTTTTCTTGCGATGGCAACACGTAACCTAGTGCTCTAATTTGCATGTTTTCCATATCAATAATTTGCCTGCCTGTACGAAGCCCGTAAGTATATAGAGTCACACGCAGTAGCCTATGATCCGAAGCTATACGTTTACTTGCTTGATCTGCATTACTCGTCACCGGAATCAACAAAACCAAGAAAGCGGCTATAAATACTTTAAAAAAAACGTTAATATTTTTCATGATTACACTCCACAAAAGCAGTAACCAGTAGTAATACTGGATGAGTTACAGAAATTAAGGTATATTAGAAAAACAAGCATGAGAAACCTTTTCTGCTCTTTTCTCCCACTCAGGGTCAGCCTTTTTCCAACTCCTCCCACATCCATAATCGCATTGATAAGGTTTACTCATATCCGGTTTCTGACCCGCATTCCAAGCTGACGCATGAACTAATTCGTGTATTAGGACTCTTGGGTTGGCAGAATCGCTTAACTCTATCATATTCGATGAAGGACATTGCCCTACATTCGGCTGTGGCAATTCATGGCAATATATGGTGATGCCTTCTAGAGGATTCTTATTTGGATCTCTCATCTTATTAAAGAAATCAGCGGCACCTATTGATTCAATTGCATCCCAACAATCCGTGCATTTCAGCGCTACTAATAGCGAAGTTATCATCCAAGGAATATCAAGTTTACTGCAGTCCCCCTTAATAGCATAGAACCCACTAGGATCAATCTTAATTACAGGAGCGTTAGATGCATAATTATATGTACATTCCTTTGCCAAACCTTGCGATAACCAAGTAGTTAACGGATCCCTCTGTGTAAAACGTCCCATCGAAGGGTCATAGAACCTCACCCCCAACTGAAGCAGTGAGAAGTTCGCGTCCTGATAGTGCGTATAATATCCCTTCCGCCCCACGTACTGATACGGCTGGCTCGTGCCCCCCGAATGCGAGGTCACATTCCCCCAGGCATCATAGATGTACTTATCGGTGATCGTTCCCGCGTTCCCCGTGAGGAACATTGTCGAGCCGAGATCATCAAAGTGGTAGTACCTCGTCTGATCGCCAGCAATGCGGGCGATCAGTGCACCGCTCGGTTCTCGAACGTAGTAAACCGAACTGCCGTTATGGGTTTCCTCTATTATAGCAGGTATACCCGCAGTTACATCATATATAAATGTGTAGGGGTTGCTCTGGTCAGTGGGCTTCGTGAAGCTCACCCTGTTCCCGGCCCCATCCCAGGCCATGGAACTGCTTCCGGCTGTTGTGAGCAGGTTCGATGGTGTGTACGTGTAGTGGATCGAGTTATCGTAGGCCATGTTTCCGGCGGCATCGTAGGTGTAGGTGTGGCCGGTCCTCGATGTCAGCTGGTCAGCGGCGTTGTACGCGCTTCCGGGGAGGTTCGTCTTGTTCCCTACCCAGTCGTAGTCGTTTGAGATCGTGACAGGACCCGGATAGGTCTCCGTTATGAGCCTGCTGTTTGCGTCATAGGCGTATGTCCTTTCGTAAGGGGATGCGCCCGGAGCTGTGACTGTCCATCCCTCCGGGTTACCTGCGCCGTCTCTGCCGGTCGAAAGGGTCCCGTTCTCGGTGATAGCCAGACCATCGCCACACCGGTATGCGTAGTTGATATCCGATAGCATGTACCGCGGGTCGGTAGCGTACACGAAGGTCTGGTACGTGCCGTTCCCGAAGGTGACCTTCGTTCGGTTCCCAACCTCGTCGTATGTATAGGAAGCGATGGTCTGGGTGCCTTTCTTCACATCCTTCAGCCAGCCGTTTGCGTAGTAATCGTATGTGACATTGTAGTTCGTGCTGCTGATGCCGGTCTTCTGGCCGAGGTTGTTGTATGTATATGTGACGGCCGCGTGGCTGTTCGGCGTATAGGATGTCAGCCTGCCCTGTATGTCGTAGTCGTAGTAGCTCGTGCCGCTCGAATCGGTCATGCTTGCCCTGCGACTGCTTACGCCGTCGTAGGTATAGCTTACGTTTGCGGTTGTCGGGTAGACTATGGTAGTGAGCGACCCTGTGTAGTTGTAGTAGACGTTGGTCAACCGCCTCGAGACGTCATATCTGTACAGCGTGACGGCGTTGTTCCCGTCCTTCTTAGCCACAAGATTGCCTGACTCACTGTACAGGAAAGCCTCATCACCCAAAGTCGCAGCTGTTGGATCATCGGAGAAGTCCTCGGCCCAAGGATGCGCGGAATCCAAAGGAATCGAATGGTAGTGAATCTTTTTCACTCTATTCATGTTGTCATATGTGTACCATGTCACCCTTGTAGTGCTCGCATCGGAGCGGGTGGTGACGGTAGCCATGTTCCCGAAGCAGTCGTAGGTGTAGTGCACCAGGGGCGTTGTCGTAGTGTTTCCTGTGCTCTGGATGTCTGTCCATGTATCAGTAACGCGCTTTGCGTCGTCATAGGCGTAGTGGGTCTTCTTCCCACGTTCATCCATCGTCCATGTTAGGGTACAGCAGTCGTAATTGGATTCGGTCTCAACTCCGCTCGCATATATCGACTTGATCTGTCTGCCCTTGGCGTCATAGGTGTAGCTGATGGTTCCATTGATCGCATCCGTAGTGCTGAGAACTCTTCCCATTTCGTCATAGTGCGTTGTGTCGCATTTCTGGACATAGGCAGGATCAGGCTGAGCAGAGATATCCCAGTACTGATAGTAGGTTCTTGTGGGCCCTGACCGCAGCTTCTCGACGCCGCCCACTGTCTCCCAGTACTCGTAGATCTTTTCGGCACCGTCAACGTTCGGGACTCGCTCTTTCCACAGGAGGCCGACAGCTCCCTCTTTTACTCCGTCGCTGTTTGGATCGGCGGTCGTGTAGTAGTCATACTCCTTGATGGTGATGTTCAGGATGGCGCTCCAGTCGGTATGGTCCGTGCTGTCAACCATTATAGCAAGCACTCGGTTCATGTTTTCGGTGTCTCGCACGTAATGGGTGTAGTTACCATCGGTGTTTTTTACGGTTTTGGTGAACGATGTGCCGGAATAGTAGGTATATGTCTCCGTGCTGTTATCCGGATATGTCACCGACGAGAGATTTCCGGTATCCTTGTCATAGTGGTATGTTGTCGCTCGCCCCTCTGGATCGGTGATCTTGTACACCTTGCCCAGCAGATTGGCCTTCTGGTCTGCCGTGAAGGCGCTATCCAGAACGATGTAGTCCCCATCGAGCAGTGCAGGGTCGCCTTCAACAGCCCCAGTTGCCGTGGTACCCGACTCGACGTATGTCGAATAGGTGGTGACATTTTCTGCCGGATTAGCAGTCACCGGATTCGTCGTCGTGAAGACATACGGGGTCCTCTTTGTCCCGCTCGATGTCATAAAGTAAGTGGCTTTCGAGACCTGATCCTTTGTTGAATCGGTGGGGTGCTTTCGAGTCACCGTATCGTTAGTCGTATTATATCCGTATACAGTGACAATGTTCGGGCTCGCCGAGGTCAAGGTCTCCGTCTTCGATGTGATCTTGTAGTTGGCGTCAATAGTGTATGTGTAAGTTGTGAATTTGCCGTTCACATCCTCGCTGGATACACGGCCAAAATCATCGTATGTATATGTAGTATCGGAAAGCACGTTCTGCGCTGAATCGTACATTTTAACAGAGAGCGGCTTGTCGGTAGTCCAGCCTGTTCCGCTGTACTCCGTCTTGGTTGCGGTTCCGTCAGCCTCTGTGACTGAGACGGTTTTTTTATTGGTAGCCGAATCAGTCGTGGTAGAGTAATCGGTAGACTGTTGGGTAGTTCCATCAGCAGATTTCGTCTCGACCTTTGTCAGATTGCCTGCAGTGTCGTATGAGTATGTGGTGACATTCCCGTCGGCATCCGTCTCGCTAGTGATTTTCGCCGATGCGACATTGTCATTGGCGCCGAAGCTTGCGGCACTGAACTCAGATATATTCCCGGCGTCATCGGCGATTGTATAAGTCCAAGTCGGCGAATCGTGAGCGCCATGTCTGGTTATGGTGGTGTTATCTCCGAGAGGGAGTGTGATGTCATCAGGAATCGGGGTATGGGGGTCGGTCGGCACCTGAGGGAAGCTCACGTATCCACACTGGCAGGTCTTACACTGCCAGTAATAGGTGTACTCTCCTTCCGGATGACCACATTCATGTGCTCTATAAACTTTGATGTCCTTGGAACTCGGCGATGTACTGTTTGCGCCGCCGCAAGACGTACAACCGCTCCCGCCGGGTGTTGTTGAGTCAGGCACAGGGCACGTCGGCGGGATGTCGAGAATTTTTATGGGATACATCGCCCATTGCCCATTTACTCCATTAGAATGTTCTGTTCGAACGTATATTTGATAATCACCCGGCTGCAAACCGTTGATTGTGCATTTGGATTTGTGGTTTTGAGTATCTGTTATTGAGCTCAATGCATGATAGTTATCGCCGGTGATTACTTCGTTCTTATTCTGATAGTACCATTTTACGTGACCTTCTCCTCCTACAGGATCGGTTGTTGCAGTCAGAGTTGGACAGTCTGTCCTAAACCATTCTTTCGGGCCATCAATAACTTTTACCTCAGGGATTTTTATAGTGACCTCTTTAGTCTCAGCGTATGTCCAGTACTGCGCGTCGGGGACTAGCGTCAAGCTCGAACCTGGCCAGGAATTATCGTCGGCACGGACACGTACTTCATAGACTCCTGGGCCTATATTATTAGCAGGCAATGCGCTTTCGGTGAATCCGCATATAGATACACCATTGTCCGTGCCGCTGTATAATACGCTGAAATTCCCTGTTGATCCTACTGGTCGGTAGTACCAGTGGAGCATGCCAGAAAATTGACCAGTTGTCACATCCGCAATATTTGGGCTGGCACTTAGCTCAATAGTTTCAATACAGTACCAGGTTGAAGGTCCCTGTATGGCCTCAGGCTTAACAACATTTGTAGTAGCGGTTATACCAACTGAAGAGTCGTTATAGTAAGGAGGGATCTGCGTTGGGTTATCATCGAAAGTATAATTCCTCGTATGCTGCCCCGGTGTACCAAACCCGGATAGGACATCGGTACCAGTATAAAGTCCGGGACCACTCCAACCCGAGACAGATGGGGAAACAGTCACGACATCGTATAGTGGAATGCTATCATTATCGTTATCTATAGCTTCCAAATATGCAGTCAAATTATCTGAAATACTTCCAGCCGGAACTGTTAAGGGTCCATAAGACATAGGGTCGTGATATCTGAAATAGACAGATGCAAATATTTGCCAATTAGCTGCGGCACATATCTGCTTTTCAAGACAGATAGCCAACATTGTCAGGATGATCACAAAAATAAATGTTCTAGAATTCCTCATGCTAAAAATCCCCCCTGCTGTTCTCTTGAACAATCTAATAGGTATTTCCATTCTCAATTGAATATCCCCGAGAGCTGGCACAGCCCGAGCCCCGCTTCGTAGATCGTGTGGCAGTCGCCGTCACCTGATGGGTTCGCTGACCTGTTCCCTGCGTTGTCCTCCGCCACCAGATCGAAGTAGTAGACGGCCGGTTCGTTTGCGGGCGATGGTATGAAGCTGAAGGATCCCGAGATGCCTATCTCTGGTGTAAGGTTCGTGTTGCTCCACGTGCCGCCGGAGTTCTTCTTGTACCAAAGTTCCACCTTTTTAAGACCGCTGCCGCTATCCGATGCGCCGCTGTATGTCACGGTGATTGGTGAAGTGCTTGCGTATTGTGGAGAATCCGCCGTTCCGGGTACGGGTGGCGTCAGGTCAATAAGATAGTCTGCGCTTTTCACATCGCTCGGAGCCCATAAGTCCTTGAAGGCTTTCGCTTTCAGGGTGAGCGTGTGATCTACGGTGACCGGGCTTGTGTATGCCGTGCTGGCCTCCGTCGGTTCGGTGCCGTCTATCGTGTAGCGAATGGCAGCACCATCCGTTGAGCAGGTGATGGTCACGCTTTGCGCCGAGTTGTATGTGCCGCCGTCCGGGCTGAAGGATGGGGTTGCCACCTTATACAGCTCGTCCGCTCCGATGTCTACGTGCGTGCCGTTGATCCGCTCCTGTCCGTCTATGTCCAGGTCTTCGGTCCCGACTGCGCTGTCTAGTCCAACATCTATGCATGGGGAACCCGACTGTATATGATAATCCTCATTTGTTCTATCCACAAACAGCGGATCTGCTGAAATCTCACTGGTGACTGTTGTATTTCCTGATGTATTCCCATATATGCAGTTGTTATATCGAGTGACCGTACACTGATAAATGCTAAATGCATAAGCATTGAATACGATTATGTTATTAGATATTGTTCCTGGGGAATTGTTGCAATGTATACCTGCATTTGTGTTGCCGGATATCGTATTATTGGTAATAGTAGGGACGCACATGTAACATTCTAACCCACCAGCATAGGGCCCTGTATTATTAACTATTACATTGTTGGACACAGTAGGAGTGCTAGAACCGCTAAGACAAATTCCTCCTCCTGCTCCAGCAGTCCCTGATGTGTTATCGCATACAGTATTATTGCTTATTGTTGCGCTGCTCTGGTAGCAATAGATGCCTCCACCATTATTAGTTGAGCTGTTACTGTTAACTGTATTGTTCCTAATGACAGGAGTACTGAGATAATCGCAGACTATCCCCCCACCACCACCAGCACTTGTATTACCGCTGACTATGTTATCAGTTAATGTAGGCGAACAGTACCATCCAATTTCGATACCGCCTCCCCCGAGACCGACTGAATTTCCTGTTATCGTATTGCATTCCACCTTGTCAAGAGAAGGGTAAGTTGTAGCCCCTACAACATTATAATCTAGAGTTATCCCTCCGCCTCTCGCAATGCAGGTATTATTTGTGACTGTGTTATTTCTGATCTCGCTGCTGGTGCCAAGACAAAAGATACCGCCTCCATCATGGCTGGTGTTATCTTCAATAGTGTTATTCTCTATAAGGGCGAAATAACTGGAGTTCACATCTTTTGAACAATAGATTCCACCTCCCCTGTATGTGGAACTATTCGTAGTGATAATGTTATTTTTGATTACAGGAGAAGCCCAACTGCACAGTATTCCTCCTCCATAGGTACCATGTCCCTCGGTTATAGTAAACCCGTCTATCACTGTATTGTTATTCGCTCCGGCAGGCACGGTTATTACGCAGCCTCCGCCCACACCGGTATCCGTATGGCTTCCACCGCTAAGCGTAGTTACATTATTATCATAATCTCTATCATCTCTTGATGACTCGCCCCCATCAAACCCTCCATATAAGCCCACGCCAGACTTATGGGATATATGCTCACCGTAAGTTCCCTCCGCTACCCAGACCTCGTCGCCGGACGATGCGGCATTGATACCAGCCTGAACAGTAAGTTTTGCCGTCCCCCAGCTTTGTCCATTATTTGAGTCATTTCCCGATTTGCTGATGTGGATGATTGCGGCGTTCGTTGCGGTTAGGCTTATGAGCAGGATCGTCATACATGCAAGGATCGTTTTGCAGAGGTTTTTCATAGTCTTCTCCACGGCGATGATTTTAATCTATTTCGTGCTTGTTCTTTGGGTTTGTGGTACGTGAGATAGTTTGATTTATCCTTTATACGTATATATGCTATTACTATTTATAATAAATCGCTTGGTTAATATATCACACGAGGTGTGCACTGTCAAGTGTTTTTGGGCATTTTTTTGGGCATTTACGAATTGAGGAAAATTGAAAACCCCTGTCACTAACAGGTTGAAATAGCCGCACCACCTACAGGAAATAAGGGCGGCAATCATGCTCGCCCTTCCTGCTTACTCCCAAGCTTTCCAACCACATCCCGGCGGGTTGCAATCTCCACCCGCTCCGGCCTGCGCTTCTTCACCTGAATCTGGACCGTCACTATGCCATAGACCAGCCCGGAGTGTTCTACAAGCGCATTCACAGCCGCCTGTTCCTCTGGATGGAGCCTCTCGTATTCCTGTGCACCTGTGTTATCCATAAATCACCTCTTTCACCTTAATCCCAAAGAAAGCTTCCATCAGCTTAATTCGGATATGATAATCCCTCGCCGTCTTCGTCGCCCTGGACTTGACCTCCTCGACGACAGCCTGGCCGGTAGCGAGATCCACGTAGCGGAAATCCGGCGTATACTCGCAGATCTTCACGCCGCCGAGCTCAAACACGTACGGCTCCTTGACCTTCACAACATCGGCGATCTCGCCGGACATCTCAAGTAGCCGAAGGGTCTCATACCGGTCCAGTTCAGACGCCGAATCGAACACAACGCCGTATTTCTCAACCTTCTTGTACCGATACCGCCCTGTACCGGGCTTCTTCCCAGCCTTCGACTCTGCCTTCTCCCACTTGGAGAGACATCGCTTCATGACCTTGCAGTCGCGCTTCATATCGACTGAGCAGGTGTCCATGTCGAACTGGCCGTAGCAGTCTGGCCTCATGACTTATCCCCATTCCGTTTCAGTATCCCCAGGATGCTCTCCTGGCTCTCCGCTTCGGATCTCTCCGCCCAGGCGCGTTCGGCCTAAGTCGGTTCATCGGCTTTGTCCGTGCGTTTCGGCAGGCGCCAGCTAATCCAGTAAGTGCCTTTGCGGGAAACCGCCGTTTCATTGAACTTCTGCAGTTCAGACGGATCAGATAATATTCTCCTAACGGCCGACTCCGGCAGTGTGAACGCCGGGGATTCAAGCCTCACATAGAAGCCTTCCTCTCTCAGCATCTCCGCCTCGATGATCCCAAGCGGAAGGAGCATCGCGTACAGGCCCTGCTCCTCGAACGCCTGCATCTGTCGGATGAGTCCGGGCAAACATTCCTCACGGAATAGTTGCAGCGCCTGCACCCGGTTGATGGTCGATCCTATGTAAAGCTTTTCAGCCTCGTTCAACTCACGCGTTTCATCTGTCATGGGCGCAATCCCAATCGCCGCTGCATTGCATGAACTATGAGCCGGCGGCGATCCAAATCCCGCATGTACAGGAAATTAGCAATTACCAAGAAGATCAGCCCCGCCAATGCAACCGATCCAAGTATCCACCAAATCATTATGTTCCCCCTTTTGCTTTCCTCTGCCCCCTGAGGTGCGACCGGTAATCGATCGCTTCCTTGGGGATGCTTCTCCAGTCGCAAAGCTGCTCGAGGCGGCTCCTGATCCGATTGCGGCTGAGGTCCGAACCCGCCCAGTCGAACGGGTTCTCGTTCATGCTCACGCACGTCGCCTTCCCCTGGCGAGCGGTCAGTAATATAAAGAGCCGTTCCATCGCCCACTCGGTGCTCTTGCAGGCAGCGATGTCGTTCAACACCAGGAGCGGAACGCGCTTCAAATCTTCGAAGTAGTCGTAGTCCTTTGGCTCGTCCTTGCGAGTTCTGAACGGTCGAAGCCGCTCCATCATCACAGGCACCTCGACAGAGATCGCCGGGATCAGGAGTTTCAGCGAGACGTGATTCGCAATCGAGTTCAAAAGATGACTCTTGCCTGTGCCATTCTGCCAGCCGATCAGCATCAATCCCCTGTTCTCATGGCGCTGGAAGTTCCAGGCGTACTGATAGCAGAAGTCATAAATCGGATCCATCGCAGGGTTATCCTCATACCGCCAGGCGTCGAAGGTTTGGCGCTGAAACTCCGGCTCGTTCATCTGCCAGCGGTCGCGTATCTCATCGACCACATATCGAGCCCTGAATCGGGATGCACTCCTCTCGCGCTCTTTGCGAGCTTCGCGTTTGCAGGCGCATTCTCGGGGCATACGGCCTCGAAACTGGCCTGGATTAAACGGGTCGGGCAGCAGGAAGGTCGAATCCTCACCGCATACCGGGCATACGGCGTCAGATTCTAGGATCATCTGCCGGGTCAGTGCCTGTTCGTTTAGCATAGTTTTGCACTCCTTTCTGGTGATGTAACCTCAGCCCGTCGAACGAGCTGTAAAACGTTTGTATATCCCATCCATGGTTCGAGAAGTACGGCCGACAATCCGAGAGGTACGTCTCATAAACTTCCATCACAAACTCCGGTCCATGCTTGTTAAGCAACCTTGCGAGGATCCCTCGATCTTTTTTCTCAGCCTGCGTTGGACAGGCGCCGAATCGATCTCGCCACAGCTGATGGCACTTCTGCAGTATCTGCTGTTGGGGTGGCGACCCATCCCTGATCGGTTTGCAAAGCGTGCATACTCTAGCTTTAGCTGGAGTATGTTCTTCTTTAATCCCTGGTTCTTCTTTGGGTAAAATTTCTTTACGTAAAGAATCTTTACTTTGAGAAGTTGGAAGTAAATTATCTTTACTTTCTGGATCGTCTGAAAGTTTAATTTCTTTACTTTGAGGTTGTGAAGGTAAAGAATCTTTACTTTGAGAATCACCCATCTGCAAGAGGCTTGTGGTGATCCGATAGCATGAGCTTGTATGCTTCCTTCGTTCGGATTCTATCCAGCCCTCAGTTTCCAGAAAGTCCAGGGCGCTGCATACCGGCGGCCGCGTGTAGCCTGTCTCTCGTACGATGGTGTCCACGGATGGCCAGGATCTCTCACCGTCCCAGTGGCATGCTATGGCTATCAGGCAGGATAATGGAGCGCCTTTAAGCGTAGATAACTTATCCCTCATATCCACCATAAGTTTTACGTATATGCCTTGATCGGCCATATCAACTCCCTCAAAAACTCGCCAGCGACACTGACGCCATGCTATTTCTCGTCAAGCTGCCAGCCGCAAAGCTGCTCAAGACGTCTGATCAGCCGCTTACGCGCCCTGCGATGCCGTGCTGACACAGACAGCCCCCAAAGAAGCAGCCCCGTCGCAACAACCAAACCGAGTATCCACCAGGTCATTTAGTGCTCCTTTGCTGATTTAGAGAGAGCCCCGTGGGTTTGCAGCCAGACCTTTTCGGTCTTATCTCGCGAGGCTCCCAGCTTTCCCTCTGCGCACGCTCGGGAAACTTGACCATCCGCCTTGCCCTAGGCACCCGCAAATGCGAGTGATCGGACGGTTTAATCCCAGTCGTTTATTTTGTCCAGGTAGTTCTGCGCCTGGCGATCGCGCTTCACGTCGTATGGATCGCCGCTGGTTTCAGGAGGGCAGAGTATACCGCCGCAATCGAAGCAGTAGACTCTGCCTGCCCTGTGCAGTCGAATACGTGACGTATCGATCTCTTTGTTGCATCTGTCGCAGATCATTGTTCAAAATTCCTTTTCAGTGCACAGCGCTTGCCAGGAGTATTGCATTACGGACTATCGAAAATATGATGAGACAAACAAACCCGACTGTGACGGCCATGCAAAGTCCCATGCTCCCGCGTTCCGTGAGCAGGTAATCAGCGAGCGATTGAATATGCTTCATGTCAAAATCTTCCTTTCGGATCGAAGTGAGCGAAACCTCTGCGGGCGGCCTGTTCGGTGCCCTGCAGGCGGTGCTTTTCCATATCTGACATCGTATCCCGAACCGGGAGCATTTCCACCCCAGCGGCCTTACAAGCGCATGGCAGGCATTTGTCATCGGGCGAAGGATCTCCGGCAGTCAGACGGGCACCACAGACGGCACAAAACCGATTCTTAACCTTAGTGGAGTCCATGTCTGCCCGCCATGATTACCCAGACCAACACGCCAAGGATGAGCACCACCGTCGCCAGACAACCACCGGCCCATATCATGACGCCTTTTTCAAGTTCCGCCAAATTCTCAGGCTGGTCCGTATCGATATCGTCCATGTCTTCCAGAAACGGTTCGTCTGGATTATGCCAACTCCCTGATTTGCTCATCGATGGCTCCCCTTAACGCTAGTAGTGTAGATTTTTGCAACGACCTGGCGAACTCTGTCATGTCTACATCGTAGGTTGGCACCAGTCCTGCCCTGCCATATTCCAGCATCCGTTCAAATGCTTTACGTGGGATGATCGTGCGCTTTTCGGCGATCTTTAGCGACGGAATATCTCCACGCCGTATGCCCTCGTAAACGGTGGATGTCGAACACCCCAGAAGCCTTGCCGCCTCCGCGATACTTACAGCTGGCTTCTCGTTTAGTAATGTCTCTTTCGCTTTTGCCATATCCTCTCCAATTATCCGCGTGGAATCTGATCAATTACGGGTAAATGAAAACCCGTGCTATGCAGCAGGGATCGCTTCGGTACAACTTTCGATAAACGCGTCCAGATCGGACTTGCGGAAACGTGGCGACTTTGCGCCCAGTTTGATTGTTGGCAGTTTTCCTGCATCACGTAACTTCCAAAGCTTAGGCTTGCTTATTCTTAGATAATTTGCTGCTTCTGTAGGTGTCATCAGGTCGGTTTGTATGGTATCTCTATTCACGGGATCAACTCCTCTCCAGGTACATGTTTTGTACCGCATAGGTACGGGTATAGTTAAAAAAATACACCTCTGTCGCTTGGTGCATATAGTGTACCTCTATGGTACACTGTTGTCAATACCCTTTCTTTAGTTTTTTCTGATAAAATATTGCATTGAGGAATCAAGCCTAATATAATACAAAGAGAGGTTTAAAAAATGACAGGTGCCAAAAGCAGTGAGGAAAACTGGCAAGGCGAAAGAATGCGAGAGGCCGCGGACGCTGCCAGGTTATCGTCCGATGAGATCGGAAATCGCATCAAAAAATCGGGCGCTACGGTAAGACGCTGGTGGGATGGAACACGGAACATAAGCCTTGATGATCTTAAGGCTTATGCAATAATCACCAATTCCACACTTGATTATTTTCTATATAAAGAACACCGTCTGCCGGAAAATGCGCACATACGCCAAAAAATAGATCGCATGGCGACGGAACTCGAGCAACTGCGCAAATCTATTGAAGCACCGCGTGGATTCAAGACCGTCAATGCAACGGACGGTACGCCTGTCTGTATTCCGGCAGATCGGGATATCGACCAGGAAACTATCGACGCCATGGCGGAATTACAGACGTACGGTTTGCCAGCGGTTAGCGAAAACAATGTCGCATAGCCTACCATCTAGGCCCAAGGATATATATAATCGAGAAGGATTGAAACTACAGTTGTAGTAGTATCCGAGAACAATGGATCCCGTGTTAATGGATGATTTATTGAAGAAGCTGATTTAACGGCGTACAATACACTTAGGCTGAAAGGAGGTGAAATTAATGGCAGATGGAGTATACAAAAGAGGCAATGTTTGGTGGATTAGGATAGAATTCCCCAAAAACGAAGACGGCAGCAGAAAACGTCATTCGGAAGCTTGCCCTGGCATGAACCACACACAGGCAAAGAAATACCGAGACAAGCTCGTCGCGGAGATGAATCAAGGTATCTGCGTGGATCATAACGATCAGACTGTCAAAGAGTATCTTATCTCATGGTTGACGCAGTATGAATCCCAGGTTGCAGCGACCACACTGGAAACATACACGTATGCGGTCCGCAAGCAACTGATACCGCATATCGGGACCATTAAGCTTTCGAAGCTTAGGCCGGTCTCAATCCAGGCTATGTACAAGAAGCTGCTCGACGACGATAAACTCTCTGCAAAGACGATCAAAAACGTCCACGGGGTACTGCATAAGGCCTTGGATCAGGCCATCAAGCTGCAGATGATCCATTACAACCCCGCCGATTCCGTCGAATGCCCCAGAATGACGCGTAAAGAAGTCAACCCGATGCACATCGAAGACCTCGGACGACTTGTATCCGCGATCGAGTCCTCACAATTTCGAGTGCCGATTCTAATAGCACTGGCCACAGGCATGAGAAGAGGCGAGGTACTGGGGATAAAGTGGGATGATGTGGACTTTGAGAACAATCTGATAATAGTCCGAAGATCAATCGCCCAAGTAAAGGGTGGCGTATTCGAGAAGGAGCCAAAGAGCGGCCGCCCGAGAGTCGTGCGGATCCCCGAATGTCTGACCATTACGCTGAAATCACACATGGCCGACCAGCAAGCACGCAGTCTTTATAAAAAAGATGGCTGGATCTGTGTTCGAGACGACGGAAGTGTGCAGACCCCCAGGGCAATAGGCAACGCCTTCACGAGATTGAAGGAGACGCACGGATTCGACTTTACGATGCATGGATTAAGGCATGCGCAGGCTACCGTATTAATATCCGGGAAAGTGCCTGTGAAGGTAGTATCGGAGCGGCTTGGACATGCGAATACGAACATAACGCAGGACATCTATACCCACGTATTGCCGCACATGCAGGATGAGGCTGTGACCATAATCGACGAGCTCTTGAGCCCGTTTCTAAATCAGGAATCTGATTCTGGGGTACAAAATGGGTACAAAAAGGCGATTCAACCAGCATTGTGAGCGTGAAAAATGGCTGCGGGACTAGGATTCGAACCTAGGATATTCGGTGCCAGAGACCGACGTCCTACCGCTAGACGATCCCGCAGCGTAGGTTTAGATTATACCACGCTCACCGATGCCGGTCAACCCCCAATGACGTTTTTTCTGCCGGAAGCTCAAACCAGGCCATCGATGAACATCATTCAAACTTCAGCGTCTGCCACTCCGGCAAATAGTGGAAATCGACTATGCTCAGCGCCGCAGTTGAGCTTAGCTCCACACCTTTTGGAAGATGTATCGAGTAATCGTACCTGGCCAGGTGAAATTTCCAAGTATCCCCTGTCTTTGGCGGTTTGCCTCCGAGGGTCGGGAGTTCGGCGAACGGGATCGCGAGCTCCATCTGCCAGTATTCATCTATGACGTCAGGATTGTTGATCTCACCCTCGATGTGTATCGCAACCTTGATATCGCCGATATTCCATCGGCACCATCGATGTGCGTCCCCACCGCCCGCATCTCGCTTCAAATTCAGCGCATCGTAGATAGTGCCGAGCGCGTTGATCTCAAAGTTATAGTACGGTTCCTTATCCGGGTTCGGCTGGAAGAAGAGCTCCAGACAATCCTCCTGGCAGGTGGTAGAATCTCTCTCTGTAAAATAGCTCCATATATCCTTGTCCCAGGCCTTGTATCCAACGTACAGGTAATATTTGTCCCAAAGAATTCTACCCACCGTTTTGCTGATCGGCGTCTCATGAGTCACCGGTGTCTGAAAGCCGAGTTCGACCGCCTGCTGCCAGGAAGGATCTCCAAGCGTGCCATCTATCAATATCGGGTTCTTAACAAACCGGCATGGGTAAGGGCTGCCGGAATTCGCAGAATATATCGCCACAATCTACCTCTTCTATACAAGTTATGCGGGCATGCGCATTATTACTATGATACCAATATTAAAGATTTTTCGCCAGGTTTAATGCTCTTTGAATAGATGGTAATGGTTATTATCGGGTATGGAGCTGGAGGATTGGCATGAGAGTGGAAAGGTTTCCGGAGAATCCGCTGATAACGCCGCACGACGTTCGCCCCTATATCGATGGGTGGGAGGTCATAGGCACATTCAATGCGGCTGTGGCGCAGTATAAAAGCGAGACGTTGCTATTGGTCAGGGTAGCCGAACGACCTGTAAGCGATGATCCCGACCAGGTGCTCGTGCCGATTTTTCGGGACACGGCGAACGGACTTCAGCCCCAGATACTGTGCTTTGACAAAAGGGACGAGGCGGTATACACCTCCGACCCCAGGGTTATTCGAGTTAGGGATGACCTGTACCTTACATCGATATCACATCTCAGGGTTGCCAGAAGCACCGATGGCCGTAATTTCACGGTCGACACGGAGCCTGCACTGTATCCACGCGAGATCAATGAGTGCCTCGGGATAGAAGACCCTCGTATAACCCAGATAGATGACACGTACTATGCTGTATACAAAGCGGTCTCACCTGACGGCATCGTGCTGCGCATGTCCAGCACCAAAGATTTCGTAAGTTGGGAGAAGCACGGCGTGATCTTCTGCCCTGAGAATATGGATGCCGCGATATTCCCGAGCAAGGTCCGAGGCAGATACGCGGCGCTTCACCGCCCGGTTCCATCGTTCCTTGGCAAGCCTCGAATGTGGCTCGCATACTCCGACGATCTTGAGAACTGGGGCGATCACAGGCTCATCACGGGCACCCGGCACAATACATGGGAGTGCTGCCGTACCGGTGGCGGGGCTGTGCCATTTCTAACAGACAGGGGTTGGCTGGAAATATATCATGCTGTTTCCGACACCGGAAAATACTGCCTGGGTGCAATGCTTCTGGATAGCGACTATCCTGATAGAGTACTGGCGAAATCACGAACGCCGATTTTGGAACCTGAGACACCATATGAGGTCGATGGATTTATGCCGAACGTTGTGTTCACATGCGGGGCGATAGTCAATGATGGCATTGTGACGATATACTATGGTGCCAGCGATGAGGTAATTGCCGGTGTACGCATAAGCATTGACGATATCATGGCTGGTCTTGATCAGGTTGCCTGAATATAAGCTTTCTTGTGGGTGAATTCAGATTACACTGATTCGGCCCTCACCCCAACCGATTTCGGGCGAGCGCATTTTGTCCCGCTTATCCCGAGTAGCCTGCAGGTCATATCGAGGGATAGTTCATGTCTACATCTAGTCGTCGCAGGGCGACTTCGTGTTTCTGTTGCTGCGAATTTGTTCGCACGGTTGTTGGAAGACTGCCACTACTTATAGAGTCTGAAATTCAAAAGCGCAGGCAGATCCAAATGACGGCGATCCACCTGCGCTTGGCGATACCTTATTTCATTACGGGCGATTAAGGATTCCCCTTCGCCTCATTGTTCGCCGGGACACTTCCACCCTGAAGAGTGAGCATTTCGGCGAGAAGCTGAGTCTTCGGCGGGATAAGCATAACCCTGGCATTGCCATCCAGCAGCTTCTGCGTTTCCAGAATCTCAAACATGGCATTCGATACTTCCGGGTCCTCCGAAATAGTCTCAAGCGATTTGCCAACGATCAGAGGTCGAACTGCCTTGGCTTTGGCAAACGCCGCAGCCGCTTCCCTCTCCGCCGTGCTCGCGATTATGTTCACCTGGTTTGTGCCATCCTGCTTGATCGCTGAAGTAACCTGCCTCAACCGGTTTACGACCTTGGCCTCTATCTGCTTGATCATCCCGGCGTCGCGGAAGTGGACTTTCCTGATGTATACTGACCCGAGCTTGTAGCCCCATTCCTGCGACTGAGTTGATACCTCCGCGCGGACGGCCTGGCTCATGGTATGTCGATCCTCAAGCAGCTCCGCCAGCGGCATATTGCTTAGCGACCGTACAGTAGCATTACTAACGTTAGCTGCGAGCGACCCTTGAGGGTCGGCGTTTTTGAACAGATAGGAGATCGGATCGCTGATGAACATCTCGTACCAGATACCGATGCCCATCGGTGCGCCCTCTTCGGAGTTGACCGGCTGGCTTCGGAGGTAGGTCTGATCAAGCCGCATGTCGAGCACATAGCATCGACCAAGCCAGCTTACCAGAAACGCTCGCCATCCGATCTTCGCAGGCAGGATGTACAGGCCGGGTTCGTCAATTACCCCAAGCACCTTACCAAACAGTACGTATACTTTGCAGTAACCCTCGTTGACGATTGCATATAGACCAAACAACCGAACGATTCCACTAAAAATGGGAACGCCGATTAGTAGAGCAACAAATGTAATCCCTGCTATAGTTATCATCGCTTCACCTCTAGGACTACCTGCTTGGTTGCGCCATACAGGCCCAGCCGAACGTTACGCAGATACGATGGAAGCGATTCAGGCCCATGCGCCTTAAGTTCGCTCAACTGCTCGGCAAGTTGTACGAGCGGCTGAATCTCTGCCTCCGCCTTGAGGGTCTCAATCTCTACCGCACGCCTCGACTGTACGATTTTCTGATCTGCCGACGCCTGCGCAAGACTGATATCCGACGAGACCTGGTTGTGCGCCGTATTGATTGCCGCCAGCGCAGATTCAACTTCCGGCGGAGGGTCTATCCCCGTGATTAGCGAGGCATCTAACACCATGCCGTATCTGGCAGGTGAAGACATGCACTCTCTATCCATGTGCTCGTTGATGTCGCGCAAGTTCTTACGAAGATCGTTGATAGACACGCCTGCGACCAGACTTAGTTCGACGGCGCTCGTAGCGTCCTCGGCTTGTATGCCTGCAGGGGCCTCGTAGTTTGCAATGCGCTCTCTCAATACAGAGATGAAGTAACCCATAATATGCACGAACGGCTGCTTCACTCCAAAAAAGTATGCGTACAGATTGTTATCCGATACACGGTAACGAATCTGACCGGTCAATCCTGTGTTCAGCTGATCCTTGGTAACCGCTTCCAGAATGGTGCCATTCATGTTAGCGGATGGATCCTCGGGATCAAGCGCCATATTGACGGTCTGAGTCGCTACGGAAGCCTTGTATATCCTCTCCCACGGCCACTTGAAATACGGGCCGCCAGGCATTATGACTCTTACCTGCGGATAGTTATAACGCTCTCTCTCCTCTTCCCTGAGCTGCTCAGCCATCGGGAGATCGAGGGTCGTTCTGTTCGGGATTCTATCAGCCCGTCCAAAGATCGTTTTCACCGCCCGCTCGTTCTGATCGACCGTGTAAAAGCTGGTCAGGACATATCTCACAACGAACCAGATGATGAATCCCAGAATTATACCGGTAAACATCTGTGCTTCCTCCTTATAATGGCTTAAGTTATCTCTATTTATACCCAAAATCGGATAGAAAACAGCTTATTGCCAAGTTAGCTTGAGTACATAATACCACTAACTAACTATTATAGATAGATTGATTATACGGTATCTGATTTAGCGCTTTCATGCCTTTTTCTTTGGCACCATCTTCTGGATTATGAAGGTCCGCTTTCCGGATTTGTCCACCCCTGTCTGCACGAGGGCATAGCCGCCATCAAGACGCTCGCCATGCAGGTCGATCACGTATTTTTTCGAATCGCGCTCTATCAGATCGTACGTGCCGTGATCCCAGATCGAGACCGTGCCTGCGCCGTACTGACCCTCGGGGATTGCCCCCTCGAAGCTTATGTAGCTCACTGGGTGGTCTTCGGTCTGAATAGCGAGACGGCGGATTCCCGGAGCTTCAGGGACGCCTTTCGGGACCGCCCAGCTCAGAAGGACGCCATCCATCTCGAGTCTGAAATCCCAGTGCAAATGCGACGCGTTATGCTCCTGCACCACGAAACGCCGCTCGCCTGACTCATGAATCTCAGGCTCAGGCTCAGGCTCAGGTGTGGCTCCGAATTGGCGCTTTTCCGAGTATTCGTCTAGTGACATTCGATCACTCCTTTCCGCCCAGCGTCACGACCGGGCTCCGTCCGACGGCAAGCAGCCCGATCTTGCGCCTATTCAAGTCCAGTATGATGATCTGGTCGCCAAGGCGATACACCACCTGGTCGCCGGGCAGGATGGTGGCGTCGCGGACAAACCAACCCAGGATAAACGGAGCTTCAAACGCCACTTTGAGATGCTCATGGGTTTTCCTATTATCAGCTGTAATACCCTCATACCCCCAAAATCCTGCATCAACTTCCCAGTCACGCTCATTCTGAGTGCGAAGGTCCGAAATCCTGTGATGGAAATCATAGGATTGGGATGTGGCATCACCGATATGCAAAACGCGACCTCTTGTCAAAAAGGCGTCCGCAGATAAATCTTTGCAGATTAAGGTGTCCTTTTCACTATTAGGATAATCGGTGAGCCACAACTCCTTCGCACCAGAGTTTTTGATGGACTTGGTTCTAAGCTCTGCGTCAGTCGCTTTAATATCGAAATCGAAAACCTTTCGCCGATTGGTACCATCTGCATTAACCCGATAGATAGCTCCATCCGCCGCCGATATAAAGTAGATCAATGCGGGGCTGCCTTTCGCAAAAGACAGACTGCGATCTATATCGACATCCGTGTACAGGCTCTTCGCGCTGATAAGATAATACCAAGGCACCAATACACCATAAGACGCAACTTGAGCTATCAATGACGCAATGATGGCTGTTTTGGTGACGACCTTTGCGCTGGACGTATTGGCTCTCAAAATCCACAGGCAGAATGGCCATTCCAGTACTATCGTGAGCAGGAATGAAGTAACCACTAGCGTCCAAATGACCTTGGGCATAGTATACAGCGTTGGATTTGCTATCCAACTATTGCCCGCAAATGTGTACAGGATGACTCCTCCAGCGAATGCAGAAAAGTAGTTGGCTAGTATCATGATCCCTATAGACCTGGAATACTTAACCTTGAACAGCCGAGCTATAATGGCCCCTTCACCAGTTCCAATCAGAGCGTTACCGATCAAGAGATGAAACATCCCTGCCCACATAAGCGGAGTGCCAGCATTGGCATGGGCAGCGGACGGTATCAGGGCAAGCCCGAGAATCAAATAGGTCAGCAGTGCAAGACGGTGCTTTTTCGAGTAATTTCCTAGCATCGATCACTCCTTTCCGCCCAGCGTCACGACCGGACTTCGCCCGACGGCAAGCAGCCCGATCTTGCGCTTGTTCAAGTCCAGTATGATGATCTGGTCGCCAAGTTGATACACCACCTGGTCGCCGGGCAGGATGGTGGCATATCTTGCCTCCCACTGGAGCACCACATTTTCCAGGCTGACCTTGAATCTGATGGTTAGTTTGCTATTTACTGCGGTTACACCCCCGAGTTTCTTATATATCAATTCCCAATTACGTTGCCCCTCAGGTCTCAATTCCACCGCATAATAGCAATATCGCGGTAGAGCAGCTTTAATAGGCAAATCACTCGGTTCTATCAAGCCAGAAGTAAGTATTCTCTGGTATTGACGACCCCTATATTGCTTAACCCACAAATCCCATGATTTACGATCGGCTGAAGGTCGGATGAAAAGTCGCCCATCTCCACGCGCGATATTCGTATCGAATGCCTTGCAACGCTGCGCCCCATCCGCCCTAACAATGTACACATCGCCGTCATCAGGGGAGATATAGTAGACTCTTGCGGTACTGCTACGTGCAAAGCTCAAGTTTCTATCGATAGCAAAATTGTCATAAGTGTTACCGCACCCTAACATGGCAATCCATGGTAAAAAGAATGCATAGCATGCAATCTGTCCTACAAACGATGCTTTGAAAGAATACCGGAGCCGCTCCAGCCCTTGGTACTGGTGACGGAACAACCATAGAAAGAATGGCAATTGAAGAAGAATCGAAATGAAGAATAGCTCCAAAGCCAATGCCCACAAAGCCTTATTGCTGTTATACAGTGGCATGGAAGCTAGCCTGCCAAGTGGAGGAACAGCATCCAGAAAGATGGGCGTCATGACTAAATTGATCAATACACTGGCATAGTTAGCGAGTATTGTGGTGCCCATGGCTGCGCCAACGCCAACTCTGAATATCTTGCCGATTGCCCAAGCAGCAATCATCCCAGCCAGCAAGGTTCCAATGAGCAAATGCACGCCTGCATCCCAGGTAAATGCCACGTCAGCATTGGCATGGGCAGCGGACGGTATCAGGGTAAGCCCGAGAATCAAATAGGTCAGCAGTGCAAGACGGTGCTTTTTCGAGTAATTCCCTAGCATCCGGTCAGTCCTTTCCGCCCAGCGTCACGACCGGGCTCCGTCCGACGGCAAGCAGACCGATCTTGCGCTTGTTTAAGTCCAGTATGACTATCTGGTCGCCAAGTTGATACACCACCTGGTCGCCGGGCAGGATGGTGGGATAGCGTGAAAACCATAGCAAGAACGGGGTTTCCAGCCCTGCGTTGACTCTCAAGTCTTTTTCTTTGTTATATGCAGACAATCCACGTGCAGCCCAATAATCAACAAAAATATGCCATTCTCGCTCTTTCTTAGGTCTAAAATCCAATCCTTTGCCGTAAGACATCGGCCACCTATCGTGGTCCCAATTGTTTGTAGGAGACACAGACACTGTTGCAAAATGTTTTCTCAATATTCTCTGTGTGCTATCTTGATCTGATTCCTGAATCCATAAATCCCAATTCCGGTATTTAATCCCCTTAGGGGGGCGAACAAAAATCCTTGCGTTCGGGTTTGTCAGGTTAGACTTAATTACTAGTGTCCGACCTGTACCGTCGGCATTCACTCGATAGATATTTCCATCTTGTATAGAAATATAGTAGACCAACGCATTAGTATTTCGCGCAAAAGACAGAGTGCGATCAATCGAAACATCGGTATAAAGAGTCTTTGAGCTGCATATGAAAAACCACGGCAAAAGCAGTAGATATGAAGCAGTTTGGGCCAGAATCGACACCTTAACGGAGGTTTTAAATATCCTTTTTCCTTTACCCCTATCTCGGCGTAATGCCCATAAGCAAAAAGGCCATTCTATAATGATAGTCACAACGAACGATATTAATACCATTGTCCACAATATCTTCGGCATATCATAAAGCGGAGTCGGCATAAATCTACTATGACTGATGGTATAGACTGCACGGGGAATGATACACACCCCTATTATGGCTGAAACATAGTTCGCCAAAATCATTATTCCAACCGCTGATTTTCTCTTCAAATGGAATAACCAATCGATCAAATAACCTTCGCCAACACCAATAATCAAGTTGCCCAAAACCATGTGAAACATCCCAGCCAAAATGAGAGGTGTGCCAGAATCGGCATGGGCAGCGGACGGTATCAGGGTAAGCCCCAGAATCAAATAGGTCAGCAGTGCAAGACGGTGCTTTTTCGAGTAATTTCCTAGCATCCGGTCAGTCCTTTCCTCCAAGCGCGATGACCGGGATTACGTCCGATCTTGCGCTTGTTCAAGTCGAGTATGGCTTCATAGAAACAGTTAGGCAAGTTACCGATGTTTTCCTTCTAGACACATTTTAGGTTTGCTTCAAATATGCTGGATTCACCATACAGGTTTCAAAACCAAAAGAAACATGTCATTCTGAGCGAAAGGGAAGAATCTGCAAGCGGGTAAGATCCTTCACGGAGTTCAGGATGACATCCCCGATGAATTGAGCGCCCGCTTTGCCCAACACAGCGAAACTGTCATTCTGAGCGAAAGCGAAGAACCTCACACGAGGGGAAGATCCTTCACTGCGTTCAGGATGACATCGCAGTGTTGAAAGTCGTGCTATGGAGAGCCTCCTACAACAGATTGACGCCCTAATACGTATCCTTGAGCGATACTATTCTCAGCCTATCCGCGATTTCGGCTGTACTCAGCTCATACGGGGGCTGCACGGTCACTGTGACCATGCGGCCTGCCGGGAGATCGAAGAAATTGTCGCTGAACCGAACGTTCGTCCCCGGCACATCGAGCATCACGAAACGCGCGGTGTGCTGCGCCGCGAGCGAGATCGAGACGGCGCCGTCACGTGACTCAACCTCCACAGAGATGACCGGGTCGAGAAGCTCGAGATGCTTGCTCGGAACGAATGAAACCAGGCCCAGATCGATGCGCTCCCCGTCGCGAAGGAGGCCATAAGCCAGCACAACTTCCCTCCTCATATCATCATCCAACCGATCAGAGAAGTCGAGGTCGGCAACACAAACATCGCTCGCCGCAGGGACATCGACCGTCGCCTCACCGCTGTCCAGAACCTTGCCATCCAGCCGTTCCAGCGCCCAGCGAACCGTGCCCTGGAAAGATTCCAGACGGTCGTTCGTGACGTGGAGCGCTACGGCATCCGCTGTTTCGGCCGCAGAGATATGTACCGGAGCATAGAAACGCTTTGCATAGTACTGAAGGGCCTTCCAGTGATGGTTGTACTCGACCCCTGCCCAGCTTGCGACCGGCCAGCAATCGTTATACTGCCAGTAAAGTGTACCCATGCAGTGGTATTCGTTCCTGTTACGCCGCCAATGCTCTATACCATACCTCATGGCCTCTGCCTGAAGCACCTGGCTTACATAGACCATCATCGCAAAGTTCTTTGGGAATCGGAAAGTATGCGCGAGGTAGTACAGAATAAGCCCGTTTCCGGCAGAGTTTTTCTGGTGACTCTCCATGACGTGCGATGTCATGTTCCAGTCTTTCTGTTCAGCAAAGGATTTGACGGTATCCATAGATGGCAGCGACTCAAAGCCGAACTCGCTCATGAACCTGAAGTAATGCTCACGATAGTCGGTGAAAGGTTTCTTGCCATGCCACACATCCCAGTAGTGACCATCGCCTGCTCGCTCACCATTCGGGTCGACGAACGGGGTGCCGGATGACGGTGAACTCGGCCAGTATGGGGTATCCGCATCCTCTTCCGCGCATACAGCGGGCAGCAGTTCATGGAAGATGGCATCGTAGTTTTTGCGAATCTCATCATTCTGAGCATCGGCCAGCCACTCCATCTCATTGTTGCCGCACCAGAGCGCTAGACACGGATGATGCCGTATGCGCCGAATGTTGTCGACCGCCTCCAACCGGATGTTCTCGAGCATCTCCGGGTTCGCCGGATACCGGGCGCATGCGAACATGAAGTCTTGCCACACCAGTATGCCGAACTCGTCGCACAATTCGTAGAACAGATCGTCCTCATAGATACCGCCGCCCCACACGCGGAGCATGTTCATATTCGCCTGAACGGCGCTGTATACCAGATCGCGATACTGCTCGCCGGTTACTCGAGTTGGGAACTGATCTGCAGGAATCCAGTTTGCCCCCTTGCTGAAGATTGGCACCCCGTTCACCACGAACATGAAGGTCGAGCCCCACTCGTCCGGGGTCTGCCGCAGTTCGAGCGATCTGAGGCCGATTCGCATCGCGCGGTAATCGAGGACGCACAGTTTGTTGGCGGTAGGATGCACTTCAATCTGCAATTCATACAGCGGGGCATCGCCGTATCCGTTCGGCCACCACAGCGCCGGGGCTTCTACCAGAAAATCAAGAAATGCCGTGGATGTGTAGATGGGAAGTGTCTCGCTCTGCTCCAAAGTTTCCCCTTCAGGCGAAATCAATCGAGCGAAGACTGTCACGTCGCCGTCCGAAAGCCGGTCTATTTGCACGCTGACGCTGAGCTCTGCGCGAGTTCGGCCATGCACCTGTCGAACGCTGACATCTGCAAGCTTTGCGGTCGATCGGCCCACAAGGCGTATTGATCTCCAGATGCCGCTCGTCGGGAGCTTCGGCGCCCAGTCCCACCCCCACTGGTACATCGACTTCCTGAGATACGGAGCGCCAGGGATGCTGTCACCGGGAGATATTACCAGACCCTGGCCTATCATCTTTTTCACATGGTTCACCGGCGACGAAAACTCGACCTCTATGACGTTCTCGCCGGGTGCGACGCACTCCGTCACGTCGAATGCGTAGCGGCGATGCATGTTATCCGTGCGAGCGACCTCCACTCCGTTCAGCCGTATAGTAGCGAGCGTATCCAGTCCTTTGCATTCCAGAAAGACGGCATCGTGCGAGCGCAGATTCGGATCGGGCGTGAACGTGCGATGATAAATCCAATCTGCACCTGCCACCCATGAAACTCTGCCTTCGTTGTCGCCGACAAAGGGGTCGGGGATGATTCCTGCCGCCATAAGATCGACGTGGATGCTCCCCGGCACTATCGCAGGGCATTCTGTCACGCCGTTTCCGCTTACTTGCCATTCACCATCCAGTGGCTGAACATACATAAATTTTGCTCCCAATTAAGTAATCAAGAATATATACCCCTCTGCGACTCATTTCACTGTGAATCAAGCAGAGGCATAATTTCTCGATTGTTATGTTCACCGATTGCATTGGATTTCCATCCTCTGATATGGTAGTATTTTTATATTGGAGACTTACGCGTAGTGTAGCAAGGGAGTATGTCATGGGTAAGCGTATAAGAGAGTTGGATATGATGAGGGGGTTGGCAGCCATAGCGGTCATCATGATTCACGTTACTGCCGCACCTCTTGTAGAGAGTTGCTGGCAGGGGTCTTCTACCATTTTCTACCTGACTCTCAATATGGCGGCCCGATTTGCAGTACCAGTGTTCATCATGCTCTCCGGGGCTGGATTAGAACTCGCAAACAGGCAGAACGAAGGATACCTGAGTTATATCCGGCGAAGACTCAGTAAGATCGCACCGGCATATATACTCTGGTCGGTGGTTTATTCTTTCATATGGGACAAAGAGACTGAGATGCTATCCATCGGCCAGAAAGTCACCCTATCCTCGATCGTGAGCGATCTGGTCACCGGAAGATCGTGCATCCATCTGTATTTCGTTCCTCTGATCATCCAGTTCTATCTGCTGTTTCCGTTTATACGAAAAGTTTTGAAGACAAAATGGGGGCTGATTTTCTCATGCCTGGTGAGCGTAGGATTGCTATCCGTCCGCACATATGCAGCGACCCCCGAGTATTTAAGCTTTCTTTTCGATGCCCGCAACCCACTGAACTGGCTCATCTATTTTACAATGGGAATATGGATGTCCGATGCCAGGATCATAGCCATATTGAGGAGCAAGCAATACAAAAGTGCGTTATCATTCGTGCTGTTGGCAGGAATATCCGCCATCACGGCAAGGGTGTATTTCGCCGCAAAGTTGACCAACATGATCGATCCGGCGATAGACGGTTCGGAATTACCGCTCGTAGTGTATGCGGTGCTGTTCATGATATGGGCTTGGAAAGTGGAGTGGAACAACAGAGCCGTCTCAAGTGCTCTCGGCTGGATTTCGAAGTACTCTTATGGAATTTATCTCTCACATATTCTGGTTCTACTGCTATTCATAACAACCTACGAGGCACTCGGCTTCCAGGGATACGGGGCGCTGTTCGCCATCATATCGATTCCATTCATACTGCTTGGGGCAGCACTGCTCAGCGTGGCGGGCGAAGCCGCGATAGGACGCATATCGAAGGTATGCCGTCCGAAATCACGATGAGGGGGGAGACCACAAAGGGCCTCCCCTGCGATTTATATCAAACCAGGTTCTCCGGGTTCAGGCACTGCAGATACTCCGGCACGAAACGGCCGTCACTGCGGATCAGCTCGTCGTCGAAGTAGATCTCGCCGCCGCCAAACTCGGGCGTCTGAATCAGCACCATGTCCCAGTGAATCTTCGAGCGATTGCCGTTGTCGGCTTCCTCGTAGGCCTGACCAGGCGTGAAGTGGATCGAGCCGGCGATCTTTTCATCGAAGAGAATATCCCTCATGGCGTGCTTGATGTGCGGGTTGAACCCGAGCGAGAACTCTCCGATGTACCGTGCGCCGGGGTCGGTGTCGAGCACTTCGTTGAGCGCCTTGGTATCCGAGCCGGTCGCTTCCACGATCTTGCCGCTCTTGAACACCAGGCGGACGTCGTCATACGGTTTCCCGTTATAGATGGTGCCTGCATTGAAGTGCATGACGCCGTTCACGCTGTTCTTGACCGGCGCTGTGAAGACTTCGCCATCGGGGATATTTCTGTCGCCTACACACGGAATCGCCGCGATGCCCTTGATGGAGAAGGTTATATCTGTATCCCGAGGGCCTTTGATGTGCACCATATCGGTTCTCATCATGCGCTCTTTGAGGGGCTCTTCGGCCCGGGCCATCTTCGCGTAATCGAGGGTGCAAACATCGAAGTAGAAGTCTTCGAATGCGGCCGAGCTCATGCCCGCCTGTTGCGCCATCGATGGAGTCGGCCAGCGAAGAACAACCCACTTGGTGTGATTCACCCTCTGATCCAGAACCGGTTTCTGCCAGTACTCCTGAACGGTCCGTATCGCCTCATCCGGTACGTCGGACAGCTCGGTGATGTTATGGCTGCCTCTAAGCCCTACATAGCACTGCATCTCTTTCATGAACGCGAGATCGTGGCTGGCAAGAATCTTCATCTGCTCAGGGGAGGCGTTCATATATAGAGAGCGGGAAACCCTCGCCTGGTGAACGCCGACAAACGGGATGCCCTTCGCCGCCACGATGCTATCTATCAATAGCTCGACCATCTCAGGTGGGATATCGAAGGCATCTACAAGCACCCTTTCCCCTGGCTGCACTTTGCACGAGTATCCGATCAAAAGATCTGCAAGCTTCTTCATTCGCGGATCAAACAATTGTTCATTCCTCCCATAATATCTTTTGCATTCAATAGAATGTTCGCTGGCAAACCGCATAATCCCTCTCGATTTATTGCCATTTATTACGCCTTTTACACGCGCGATACTTGTGGCAGGCGGGTATAATACGAAATAGATGTATCGTTCGATTGAATTGCTTAGAGAAGGGGTAAATACAGCAGTGATACAAGATGCGGTAAATGACCGCGTGGAGCGCACACCGGCACGAAAAAAAACGGAGAGAATCGCCGCAAAAACGGGTAATAAACCATAAAAGCCGCGATCTCTATCGAAGGCAGCACGTCTTCAAAGGTAAATCGCAGCTTCTGAGTTTATATTCATTGAATGGTAGCGCCAAGGGGAGTTGAACCCCTGCCGCGTCCTTGAAAGAGACGTGTCCTAACCGTTAGACCATGGCGCCATATTGAAAATAAACGCTCTAATTAACTCAAGAGCACCGTGATTATATCAGATTTCCATTGGAATTGCAACTGTTCCCTGTATTGATCGTATGCTGGAATTCGAATTTTTTGCATAAGGGAGCGACGCTCGTCACATACCGGTTAACAATGTGGTTGAGCGGTGAATTATGTTGACATTTATGTGAACTGGTGATACTATTTTCTGGCTAAAAGATGTGGTGATCCTGGAAGGGCCGGGGTCGCAGCCAGCCTGATAACGCGACGTTGTCGAGGGGCGGGCTAACACTTCCTACCGATAGGAGAGTCGACAAAACTACCAATGGAGCTAGAACGCTACGATAAAAACCCCGTGATCTCACCCACGGAAAACTGGTGGGAGAACAATGCAGTCTTCAATTGCGCTGCATCACTTGCCGATGGCAAGGTACAAATCCTGTATCGTGCCATGGGAGATGACAACGTCTCACGATTGGGATACGCAAACAGTATCAACGGTCTCGATATTGCTGAACGAAGTGCAGACCCCATCTACGAATCAGTTGGCGACGAGCTTGAAAAACTCGGCGTAGAAGATCCCAGAATCACACTGATCGAAGGCACCTACTACATAACCTACACCGGAGCATCCGCATGTCCCTGCGGTGAAATCCGCCCGTCGATGTTCAACCCGGTGCCGTGGCGGTGCCGTGTAGGCATGCTTTCGACGACAGATTTCAAGACTTTTTACAAACATGGCTGCATACTTCCGGACATGGACAACAAAGACGTCATCCTCTTCCCTGAGAAAATCAACGGCAAGTATGTGATGCTGCACAGAACTTTCCCGAATATCTGGGTCGCATACTCCGACGATTTGATGCACTGGCACGACCATAAAGTCGTGATGCGCGTGCAGCCAGGATCGTGGGACAACAATAGAATCGGAGCGGGCGCACCCCCCATAAAGACCGAGTACGGATGGCTTAACTTCTACCATGGGGTAGATCACCATCGATACTATAGGCTGGGGATTCTGATGCTCGATCTGGAAGATCCGTCGAAGGTGATCGGGAAATCCGTGGAACCGGTGCTGAGCCCGGAAACGGAGTACGAGAAAGTCGGCCTGATACCAAACGTGGTATTCACCTGCGGCGCGGTTGAAATGAACGATCGGTACTACGTTTATTACGGCGGCGCAGATAAAGTGATCGGTGTTGCCACCATGGAGCGCTCAGACTTATCAAAGGTTAAGCTTGAGAAACCCGAATAACTAACAGACCAGACATAAAAAAGGAGTCCACTCACTCGAATGGGCTCCTTTTGTGTTTAAGCCTTGCTAGATAGCCGACGTTCGGTCATTGCTTTTTGACAGCATATGGAGCGCACAGCGGATCCCCGATAACTACATCTTTCCAATAAATCAATCTGGAAGCCATGTAAAAACTTTCAGCAAGATCATACCCCGACAAGTAGCTATCGAACAGAATCCTGGGGTCGGCAATGGCCGTGAGGTATGGCTCGGAGACGTATCCCTTAACGCCGGTCACGCCGGATTCGATCAAATCTGCAATCAATGACTGTCCGCCGGTAGTGTGGTTGAATGTTCGCCCGCTGGTAGACACGGCGGTTTCGGCAATAGCACCAGGGCTGAATTTATTCGACTTGTACTTATCCTGATTGAAAGCGCTATCATTGCTGCCCCAGGAAAAGTACCCCATAAGATCGCTCATACCACCTACAAACGTCTTTGTGCTATCTATATATGCATCATACCCATTATGTTTTATCATATCGCTTGACTCATTTATCGCCAGGTTCATGCCGCGATACGATCCACTGTTTTGATTGTCCGCCATATCCAGCAGAAAAGTCCCTTTTTGCGGTTTGGCAGCAAGAGAGTGATCAACCAGTGCCTTGGCATCCGCCACAGAATACCCGTCCAACCTCGTCGCCAGATAGAGACCATAGTTCTTGTGTGAGAAGTGCTCTTTTTTCCCAAAATAAGGATTCGGAACGCCCATCGCGAAATCACCGGGCTTCAGGTTCTTGTCCATGCACATCAGCATGCCATCGACGCTTAGCCCCTTGTCCGATCTTATAGGTATGCCTTTGGTAAGCACAAGGAAGTCTATTGCATCAGTCAGATTGTTCTTTGCTATGTAATCCTTAACTGGACCTTCGATCTGTTCTCTGTACTTACTATAATCTACAGACTCATCCGTCGTACACTTGATATGAACGACGCACTTATCCGGGACATTTCGTTTGCTGACATAGTAGGCGCCAATTTCTCTGGATGCCGAACTATCGTCGTTAATTATGAGCAAAACATTCTTTGTAGGAACCCCCGACACCTTAGCCACCGACATTTTCGCAGCACAGGATGGAAGCAGTATCGATATCAAGCCGAAAAGCGATAGTAATAGGAATCTACAAGATGATTTATTATCCATTGTTACAGCCCTTCTTATGTATTGTCGGAAAGCTGGCGCAATATTTCCATGCTACGGATTAGTTCCTGCGGGGTCGCCTGTCCATGAATCTCCATCACAATCTGCGCATCAGGCCTAATATACGGCATAATCTCAGCAAAATCAATCTCTCCACGTCCGATTGCCCTGTGATCCGATCCGACGACGGCATTATGAGCATGCATACCGATCAATCTATCCCCATAACGCCTGAGATATTCTCCCTTACCCACTATGCCCAGGGCCTCCTGAACGTGCACATGCCCTGAGTCGTACCAGAAGCCAAGGGAAGGAGATGGCACGCTATCGAAGATCAGCTGAAACTCGTCGAAGGAAGGGATCTCGATGTAGTAATACCTCGTCTCCAGACCAAGCCTCACACCGGATGCTTCCGCATAAGCCGAAAGCTCGTGCAGACTGGCGATTACGGCATCTACATACGGCATGCAGATGGATTCTCGCTTCTCCAGGTCTTCGGCGACTATCTGCGCCGCCTGAACGTGATAGTTTGCACCAAGGTATCTCAGCGCATCTCGCTGGCGCCGCTCCATATCAACCGAGCCCGTATGCAGCACAACTAACGATGAGCCGAGTCGCACTGCCCAGTCGATGGTATTCTTCGTCTGCTCCACCGCTCTGCTGCGCATAGACTCATCAAGCGATGACAGGGAAAAAGGAGTCCTGTTGGTATCTTCAGATCGGACGCCTTTGGGTAGCGGGCAGAAGTTGTGCAGGCTGCTGATATTGACCGCATGGTGATCGACCATTCGCTGTATTTCGACTATCATGGATTGTGTTACATGGACGTCAAGCTCAAGCGTGTCGAAGCCGATATCGAGGAGTTCCTGGACCATTTTGCGGCCGGATTTATGCCGGATAGAGTTCCATGCGGTGGATATTGATATATTGGGTGAAGGCCTTATCTCTTGCACTATCTACCTCTGTATCTACCTAAAACCGCTAATTGGAGAGATCATGCACGATGCACGGGACCCGTTTCGACTCTGCCAGGCTGCGCGCCCAATCGAGGATGTAAGGGTCGTGAGTGAAGAGCAGCACCTGATTCTCCGAAGCCAGTCTCTCAAGAAGGTTCAAAACGCTGTCTACCCTGCCCCTGTCGAAGCTGGCAAAAGGGTCGTCCAGGATTATGGGGAGTCTACGTCCGGCAGAAAGAAGTTCACCGCAAGCCAGCCGAAGCGACAGGTACAACTGATCCATAGTCCCTATACTCAGCGCCGATACCGACACATCGCTCTTGTCCCGGCAGTCGATGCTGACCTTAGCACCTGATTTGATATTGACCGATGAGTAGCGCCCCGATGTTATTCTACCCATATGCTCAGTAGTTCGCTCACATAGCTCCGGCAAGTATTCCTCTGAGATAGTCTTCGTAACTGCAGAGAGGGCTGATATAGCCTCCTCATAAGCCTTGTACAGCGAATCTAGCTCGTCTTTGCGCCTATGCAGGAACTCGATCTCCCCTTCCAGCGTGGCAAGATCGCGAGCGTTTTTGCGCTCGGTATCCAGGGAACCATTCACTCCGTGAAATCTTGCCTGCGCACGAGGCAGAGAGAGTTGAATCGCGGCGGATTCGGACCGCCATGATTCGGATTCCTCCGTGGCAGGCGCATATCCGTTGAAATCATCAGCAAGCTCGCGGCGAATCCCTGAAAGCTCCCGGTCAAAATCGGCTTCCTGTGTTTCCCAGTCGTTTATCGATCTGCCGCCAAGAATGGTGCTGAACGCGACTTCCAGCTCGTGCAGTCTCGATACCAATCGGCGGTATGCATTGATCCTGGCCCAAGCCCTGCTTGTATCCTGGCAGTTGACGTATGTCAGTATGCTCTGCTCGTCGGCATCCAGTTGAATTAGCTCACTTCGAGCGGAGTTGGAGAGGCCCATCAGGTGCTTAAGCTCCGATATAGGCCCGGCAGACCTGGTGACCAGATATGCAGCGCCGCACACCACAGCAGGTATAAGCAGGAAAAAATTGTTGCGGCTAACCAGTATGCCAAGTGCCACTCCGGCAATAGCGAAGAGTACCGCAAGACCTGGAAGCACGGCTGATACCAACCCATTCTTCGCTGAACTGCTTGCATCCTCGACTGACTTCAGCTCACCAAGCCGATCCTGCAACTCCGTGCGCCTGTTTTCTATCTTGGTGAGATGATCCGCTATCTCGCTGTCTTTTCCTACAAAATCCGCGTAATTCACCAATTCCTGTTGGACCGACGTAAGATCCGCCAGAGTATTCTTCAGGTTCTTAACTGTAGAAAAAACGCTCGCATGCAGACCGTCTACTTCGGTTTCGCGTTTCTTCAGGTCAGACCACCGCCGATGTCGATCAAGAAGCGCATCGAGTGCGATGGCTCGCTCGGAGTCCTGCCCAATTCTGTCTTCCAGCCCAACCAATTCGTCTTCCAGATTGCGTATCTGCTCGCGCGACCTGCGAGTGTCGGCCAGCTCCTCGGCTGTCTTGCTAAGTTGATCAGTGATGATATCATATTCGCGAGGATTTGAAGGGCGTGCGCGGCCTTTTACAGTATCACGCTTGGTCTCAAGGCGCTTTAGAACCTCTCCGGCGGACACATGCGCGGTACCGGTGAGAACTCTCTCGATTTCGTCACCGACCACTTCCATATCGGATGCGCTCAACCTGCTAACGTCCATTTGCCTGATAAAAACTGTGTTATCGAAGACGGCTTTCGATGGGATGCCCAAATGCTCGGCAACTGCTCCTGCGATATCATCCTTATCGGATATCACATCGATCAGGCCTTCGTCAGTCAGAGTGCCCATGGTGGAGACGCCCTGTGAAAGCTTCCGTTCGATTCTGAACTGCTTTCCTTCGCTGGCGTAGGTCAGCTCAATAGAACACAAGCCGCCATTCCAGTTTTCAACCGTCTTGCCCCTCTCACGGCCGAAAAGAGCACAGGCGATAGCTTCGTGGATAGTCGATTTGCCGGACTCATTTGGCCCCCATATCAGGGTTATGCCTGGGCAGAAACGGAATCGACCGTCTGTAAACTTTTTAAAATTGTTCAGCACCAGCTCGATGAGTTCCATACGGTTAATCCTCCGAAAAAACGGCCAACCCGAGTTCCAACGCCCTGGAAAGCAGGCGTCTTCGCTCCGGATCGGCGGCATCTTCGATTTGCTGTCGGAGATTCTTGCAGAATCGGCCCCGAATGGTACGATCATCGGCAGGCAGATCGGAGGGGATTGAAAGGCTGGATGTATCCAGCGATAAATAAAGAAACGATTCCTTAAATCTGTCAGTCAACTCTTCAAGAACTGCCGCTATCTCTGAAGTCGGCATACCGGTAAGCCGAAGCTCCATTAGTGTGTTCATATCGCAGTAGCGGCGCATTGCATCAAAAAGACTCGCCTGGGACTCGAACGACGTGCAATCGATCTGTGCGTTCATCATAGAACGCCGATTCATCTTAACGGGCTCAATCTCAGCCACGCCATTGTCGTTTATGGCTCCGACAATAACAAACCTATCGCCGATCTCCGGTGAGTCAAAGCTTATGCCTTCCGGAGTCCCCGGGTAGCAGGCGATAGCCCGGGATTTATCCGCAGAAATCGTGTTGAATTTGTGATAGTGACCGAGCGCCACGTATGACGCATCTATAGCGTTTATATCGTTAAGTGCAAAGGGGTGATATTTTTCCAGTTGGCCCTCAAAGGATTCATACGAGGCGTGCGCCATAACAATCGATGGCATATTCTTCGGGATAGCAAGATCCTCGAACGCCCGCCGTTCCGATTTCCCCCGCTGAAAGGCGATGCCCTGAACCGCAATGCCGAGGTCGTCAAGGACCACCGTATCCCACTCCGTGCCGAGAAAGATGTGCAGATTAGGCGCAGACATGCGGTACCAGAAGCTGTTCGGGCGGATGTAGTCATGGTTGCCGGGGATCACAAAGACGTGCGTGCCCGCATCCCCGAGCCGGGTAAATTCGCGTGTCACGGCCTCAAGATCGGTAGGATCGGGGTCAGCGGAGTCGAACATGTCCCCCGCAACGAGGAGTATTTCAACCTCGCGCTCAAGGGCTAAATCTGCGATTCTTGTAAGAACCCTGCGTTGATCGCCTCTCCGCTCGTCAGCTAGCTGTGGCGGAAGAAAGCCAAACGGTCGGCTTAGGTGGAGGTCAGCGGTGTGCAGGAATTTGGTGCGAGCCAACGGCACGCCCCCTTCCAGAGTAGTAATCGGTGATGTCTACGTGGCAGGAGCCTATTTTGATAGGATTATATATGCATTATATGTAACGATGGGCCAATTTGTCAAACGAGAAAACAACAAAAAAACCCGCCTCCCATATACGGGATCGGGTTTTCCTGTCAGCTTGAAACTGTGTACAACTTATTTTAAGCCTGCTCAGCCTTGGCCTTATTTACTGCTTTCATCAATCTTGACTTGCGACGAGCTGCTGCATTCTTATGAATGATGCCCTTCTCAGCCGCTTTGTCAACAACGCTGTTTGCAGCAGAAACTGACTGCATGGTTACAGCTTCATCGCCACCGGTAATGGCAGACTTAGCCTTTTTAAAGAATGTCTTGATCCTGGATTTCACGGCTATGTTGCGAGCATGTCGCTCACGAGACTTCTTAACATCCTTGATCACTGACTTAATATTCGGCAAGAAATTTCACCCCCAACTTATGTAAAACTCATATAAAAAACTTGTGCCGAAAGACGGACAAACTCACGCCTAGGCAAATTAAGTATAACAGTTTCGATGCGAAATGGCAAGGGCTTTTTGTGAATCCCCAGTGAGCGGCCGGATTCAATTGACATTCGAGGCCGGATTCTTATATTATAGATTACCACATTTGACTCAATGTTAACATTCAAGGAAGTTGGAATTTGGAAGATATGGCCGGTATAACCGCAACTGAAACACCCACAAAACCTTCGCAGTCGACGGGACGGACCGTGGCTAAAGCGACAGGACTGATGATCGTCACGATCCTCCTGTCGAGGCTCCTTGGATTTGTCAGAGAATCCATTCTGCTCTACTACTTCGGTCGAGGCGGGCTGACAGATATCTACAAGCTTTCGTTTACTATTCCGGATATGCTCTACTTCCTTATCGCCGGTGGAGCTCTCAGTTCAGCATTCATCCCGGTCTTCACGAAATATCTGACCGAGGGCAAGGATGAAGACGCATGGAAGGTCTTCTCAGTGGTCGCCTGCACCGCGCTATCGGTCGCGACATTATTCATAATTGCCGGGAGCATCTACGCGGAACCGTTGTCCAGGCTCATCGCGCCGGGGCTCAAGAATCGGCCCGAGGCAATCGCTCAGCTCGCATACCTGACGCGAATCATCCTGCCGTCACAGGCATTCTTCTTCCTTGGCGGTCTCATGATGGGCACTCTGTACTCCAGAAACAAGTTCTTAGTGCCTGCGCTGGGTCCGCTTGTATATAACATAGCGATTATCGTCGGTGGGCTGATCACCGCTCACATCTACTCAGCCGACCTTCAATATCTGGCGACTCCGGCCATCAAGGACGCGATACATATCTACTGCAATCCTGATTCCACGCCCGCACAGATAGCGGCAGTGACTCGATCGGTGGATATGAGGCACGTTCTGCAAATTGGCACGCGAGCGGTATCCGGCTACTCATGGGGAGCCCTGATAGGAGCATTCATCGGCAACTTCTGCATTCAACTGTTTGTCATGCGGCGAATAGGGATGAGCTTCAAGCCATCGTTCACTGTCTCGCACCCTGGAGTCAAGAGAGTCTTTGCTCTGATGCTTCCCGTGATACTGGGGCTTTCCCTCCCGCAGGTCGATGTGATCATCAATCGCTGGTTCGGCAATCTGCTGGTGGTAGGGTCGGTTACGGCGCTCGACAATGCAAACCGGCTTATGCAGCTGCCATACGGAGTCTTCGGGCAGGCGCTCGGAACGGCGATCTTCCCTACACTTTCGGCGCTTGCAGCGAAAAAGCTGTGGGGCGATTACCGTTCACAGCTCAGCCAGGGCATACGAGGGATTGTGTTCCTGACGCTCCCGGCATCAGTCCTTATGATGGTCCTTGCCGTCCCGATCATCCGCTTCGTGTTCGAACACGGCAAGCTGGTTACGGCTCAGGATACACGGATCACGGCATTAACCATGGTGATGTACTGCGCGGGAGTCTTCGCCTGGTCGATGCAGGCGGTAGTCGCGAGAGGGTTCTACGCGCTGCAAGACACGGTCACTGTTGCGGTATCCGGCACCGTGATGACGGTTATCTTTGTTTTTATGAATTTAGGGTTCATACATACACCATGGGCGCATCATCCGATGGCGCCCGGAGGGCTTGCACTCACCACCACGATCGCCGCCACGCTGTACACATTCGTGCTGATGTGGATTCTTCGCCGCAGAATCGGTGGAATAGACGGTCGAAGAATCGCACGGTCTATCGGCAAGATGTTCGTCGCATCTGGCGTGATGGCCGCATTCGCAGGCGCAGTCTACTTCGGCCTCGAACACTGGCCTCACTTCGCGGCGATGCTGCACACCCACAAGATAGTGGCAACGGCGATCGAACTACTTGTTGCCGGTGGTGTAGGCGCTATCGTCTACGGCGTCGCGTCGTGGCTGCTCAAGATCGAGGAGCTTCAGTATGCGCTCTCGATGTTCCGTGGCAAGTTCCGCAAGAAAGCCGATGCAAGCTAATAATTCATCTCTTCCCCCCTATGGAACGGGCGAGTTAACCGGCAGTGCGTTGCCTTAATGTGCTGCCGATCAAGCCTTGTCTAAATTTCTACCACATCAGCAAATAATTCCCGAAATTCTGTTGACTGACGGCGTTTCCGCGAGTATAATGACCATATAGTCATTTTATGTTCTCGCCAGTCATTTTTTAAGAATCACTCGCCGGAGGGCACCTATGTCATCACCATTGTGGAAAGAAAAACAGAAAGAACAGCTTCGCAACGAGATCATCCTGGAATCTTTGAAGCTATTCGAGCAGAAGGGCTTGAACGCGGTCTCCGTGGACGAGATCACGCAGAAGACCGGCATCGCGAAAGGTACGTTCTACCTCTACTTTAAGAGCAAGGCGGATCTAATCAGAGCCGTTTTTGAAGAGGGATTGAGGCAACTTGAAGAGTCTGTCGCTTCTGCCGTCACAAAAAAGGCCTCGGATGCAAGGGAAGAACTGCGTAATGTTGTCATAGCACAGCTGGAATTTTTCCAGGAGCATGGTGACATAATTACATTGCTGCTCAGCCGGAGCGGCTCCGCATCACACGACTCAACGACCGAGGCATGGGACGAGAATCGAGCCCGGTTCAGGGCCGCGACCACTTTGCTGTATGAAGAAATCATCCGGCGGGGGCAGGCTCAGGGATGCTACAGAGATGTCGACTGCCACCTGGCCGCTCATGCACTATACGGGATCATTACAGGATTGATATACGAAGCGATTGAGTCGGGTCGCCCATTCACGGATATCGAGGAAATCGCTGTCGACATATTTGAGAGAGGGGTGAATCGAAATGCGTAAATCATCCATCATACTGTGCATGCTGCTTGCGATAAGCACTGCAGCTGTGGCGGAAAACGCAAATCCGGTAATTATAGATCTGCCCACGGTGGCTAAACTTGCAATAGATCGAAATCTCGACATCAAAGCATCGAGGCAGGATGTTAAAACTGCCCAGGACGTTGTGCAACAGGCGCAGGGATACACTCGGGGCAAAGTCGGAATCGGCGCGGAGTATCTCCATCTCAACGCTCCAATCACCATCAGCAGCCCTGATGTGGAGTTCCCGCCAAGCCTTGGGGCGATGCTCGCAGGAATCGGATCGAAGCTTGGAATCGAGCTGCCATCAACTCTTCCATCTATCGCCATCCCGCCCACACAGGCAGCACCTCAGGACTTACTGCACCTGACGGTCGAGGGTGGATATCCGCTATACACCGGGGGCAAAATCGGTTATGCAATCGAGCAGGCCAAATCCGGGCTTTCAGCGCGGGAAGAACTGGCGGCAGATACTGAATCGAGCGCCGTATTCGACGCAACACAGTACTACCTGGCTAACCTGTTGACACAGGAAGTCGTGAATGTGAATACTCAAGCGCTGGCCTCTTATAAAGAACACCTGGCGCACGCACAAAAGCTGTACGACTCAGGGGTTGTGGCTAAATACGATCTCATCCGCGCACAGGCCGCTGTGAAGGATCAGGAAAAAAAGCTGATCGAGGCCCAGAACAGGCACGATCTTGCCGTAGCGGTTCTGCGGATGGTGCTCTCCATCGACGATAACACGCCAATTGAGCTGAGAGGGAATCTATTTGATGCAAATGAACCGCTGACGCTCCAGCAGGCGCAGGCGGCGGCGATCACGAAAAGCAGCATTCTAAAAGCCCTGGATAGCAAGCTCAATGCACTCAAGATGGCGGAGAATATCGAAGCAGCCGATGGTAAACCTCAGGTGACGGCAGTCGCCAAAGCCGAACTGCTCACCGGTGCCATTGCCCAAACAGACCCCAAGTGGCTGATTGGCGTAGAGGCCAAGATGAACGTTTTCGATGGCGGAATCCGAAACGCACGAATCGCCGAGAAGAAGTCCGAGCAGAATAAGGCGCTGATCGAAAGACAGAGCGCCGAGGACAAGATCAAACTGGCCATTCGCAGCGCCTACCTCGATCTGGATTCGGCGAAGAGCGCGCTGGAATCGGCAAAGAAATCGGATGAACTTTTCAGGGAGAGCCTTCGACTAGCGACCAAGCGTCTTGATGTCGGCACCGGCACTAGCCTTGAAGTACTGGATGCGAATGTGGCGCTATCGGCAGCGCAGGTCAGCGAGTACCAATCACTGTACCAGATTGACCTTGCTTACATGAAGCTACATCGTTATCTGAATGACATATCCAAAGTGGTTATGGAGGCACAACAATGAGCAGGAAAAAACTTGGAGTTGCCGGAGCAATCGCTCTGATAGTAGTCATAGTGGCTGTTTGCGGATTTACAGGACGGCGGAATTCCGCATGCAAACAATCCACCGGCGGCACAACCTACACTGTGCTTGAGGGCACACTCGAATCTGACGAGGTAGACGTCTCATCCAAAATCCCCGGCAGAATCGGGACAATGATGGTTGAAGAAGGCGATCAGGTAAAGGCCGGGCAGGTGCTCGCGGTGCTGGAATCAAAAGAGGTCGACGCCAAGGTTTCGCAGGCAGCGGGGATGTATCTTGCATCAAAAGCCCAGCAGTCGCAGGCATCGATTGGCATGAACCTTCAGGCGCGAACAGTCGAAGATCAGATTCGGCAGGCGGAGGCCGGGTACAAGGCCGCCAAAGCCAAGCTCGATATGGCGATGAGTGGTGCGAGGCCGCAGGAAATCGAACAGGCAAAAGCGTCTGCTGAGCAGGCGCAGGCAGCTTATACAACTGCGAAAACTGCATACAACCGGTTTAACGGTCTATATCAGGACGGCGTGATTCCGAAGCAGCAGGAAGAAGAGATCGAGCTCAAGTATCTCTCCGCGAAGGCGCAGAAAAAAGCAGCCGACGCCAAGCTAAATCTTGTCATGGAAGGCGCCCGCAAGGAAGAGATCGAGGCTGCACGGCAGGGCGTGCGAGCGGCTGAGGCTCAGCTAAGCATGGCAAAGGATTCCGCACTTCAGGTAGGGCTGCGGGCGCAGGATATAGTTGCCGCCACATACAAGTCATCTGCCGCCAAAGGCCAGTTGGACGAGGCGGAGGCATACAAATCGGAGACTACCCTCATCGCCCCAATATCAGGCTACGTTTCGGCGAAGATGTCGGATTCGGGGGAGATTGTGTCGGCTGGCTACCCTATCCTGACTATTGTAAAAAGCAAGGATTTCAAAGTCAAAGTCTATGCCGATGAAACGAAATTCGGCAAATTGAAACTGAATGACACCGTTCAAGTGATTATACCTGCACTCGGCGATAAGACATTCGATGGCCGAATACTTCGCATATCGGATGCCGCTGATTTTGCCACACACAAGGCGACCAACGAAGCAGGCTCGTTCGATGTGCGATCGCTCGAACTCGTAGTGAAGGTAGTCGGGGATCACGCCGACCTTCGGACCGGAATGACCGCAAGGGTCAGACTGGCATCGAAATAATACCATCGCAAAGCCCTCTCCCATTCGCGGGCGAGGGAGGAGTTGAGAAGGCGGATCGGATATGAAAACACTACTTAAGCTCATACTGCGCGAATACAAGACGATTTTCACTGACAGGCGCATCTATATGGTGGCAGTGATCAGCCCCCTGATATACTCAATCCTGCTTGGCAGCGTGTATATGCAAAATAAGGTCTACGACGTGCCGATGATGGTTATAGACCACGATAACTCGCAGATCTCCCGAAGCATGACTCAGGCACTGGATAGCAATGAGGCCTTCAAGCTGGCGGGATATCTGAACTCGCCGGAGGAGTTCACGGATGCTGTACGGGCAGGCAAGGCTTACGCATGCGTCTACTTCCCTGAGAACTTCGAGCGGGACATAAAACGAGGAAAACAGGCACGCGTTGCCGTCATGCTCGATGTCACAAACATACTAATCGGCAATGTGACATACAAGGCTGCCGCGACAGTAATCGGCACATACTCATCAGGCGTGCAGGTACAGAAGCTGATGATGAGAGGCACCCCCACAAGCGCCGTCCGCCCGTCGATAATTCCGATCAATGCCGAATACAGGGCCTGGTTTAATCCAACATGGAACTATCTGAACTTCCTGCTGCTCGGCCTTATGGGGACAATCATCCAGCAGGTCACTCTACTGACAGTCGCGCTCGGACTATCCAAGGAATGGGAGAAAAAGACTGCGACGAGCCTGCTTGGGCTCACTCACCGCCCGATAGTGGCTCTCACCGGCAAATTCCTCGCATACATGGTGCTGATGCTGCCGGTTGCACTGATCTGCCTTTCGGTCACATTCTACCATTTTGGAGCACCGAATACGGGTGGGGTCGGACTCGTTGTAGGAGTTACGTCGCTGTTCGTGGCGCTGCTGTGCCTCGCAGGGGTGGCGGTGTCAGGGCTTACGCGGGATTCGCTGTACTCGACGCAGCTCCTCATGATGGTTGCCGTGCCGTCGTTCATTCTGTCGGGGTACACATGGCCGGCCTTCGCCATGCCGACCGCACTTCAGTACATCTCCTTCGCGCTGCCACTGACGCACTTTTTGACGATCATGCGCCGGGTGACGCTCATGGGGGCGCCAATTCGATACCTGACCATGCCGCTGCTCACTCTTGGGGTATGGCTGATCGTAGCCGCAGTGGGAGCATACCTCGCGACGTGGAAGCTCATGAAACAGGCTCAGCAGTAGAAGCTGCGTTTCCTTTTCCCTCTCCCTTTGGGAGAGGCCAGGTGAGGGCTTTACAGATCAAATCCATATAGTCCTATAAGAAAAATTTATGAACCATCCCTCGATATGCCCTGCGGGCTACTCGGGACAAGCGGCATCCCCCCTCGCCCGAAATCAGGAGAGGGTTGGGGTGAGGGCCGAATCAGTCCAATCTGAAGTCATCGAGAAGAAAGCTCATAGTGCCTCCTTAATGCAGTCTGTCCGTCTGCCCCTTCGACTGTGCTCAGAATGACATTGTTTGGCATCGAAGGCAAGTGCGACGTCGCGCTCTGGAGAGCCCTCCTATAGCGCTGTGATTTGAAAAGTAACAAATATTCGATTAATATAAAATAGAGCTGGTTCCAATTTGCATGAGGGGGTACAGATGAGCAAGGTAAGTATAGCAAGGACAGATCAGGGCATCAAAGGTGGAGTCGAGAAGGCTATTGGACTGCTCGGTGGTATAGGTCAGTTTGTCGCAAGGGGCGAGAGTGTCATGCTGAAGCCGAACCTCAACGGTGCGGACGTATACACCAACAGAGATTTGGTTGCTGCCCTGATCGAGATGCTCCGAGACCACGGCGCTGGCAGAGTTTTCATAGCCGAATCTACCTTCGGAAACGCTCAGACCACGAATATGTACTTCCAAAAAACCGGCTACACGGAGTTGGCGCAGCGATGCGGCGTAGAATTGATCAACCTGAACGAATCGCAGGTCGTGGAGGTACCGGTAAGCAACCCTCAGGTACACGAGAAGATCAGAGTAGCAAAAGAGGTTTACGAGGCCGATAAGATCATAAATATTCCCAGCATGAAAGTTCACTATGCGACTGGAATATCCCTTGCACTGAAGAACATTAAAGGCCTGCTCGTTGGTGGTGAGAAGAGGCACTTTCATGAAGCCGGCCTGGATAAGTCGATTATCGATTTGAACAGCGTTGTAAAGACCCATCTGAACATCATTGACTGCACCTCATGCATGGAGAGGATGGGCCCGCACGGTGGGGATGTGGTGAACCTGGATATGCTCATCGCTGGCGAAAACCCTGCCGCCGTCGATTATGTTGGCAGCCAGGTGATGGGCTACGATCTGAGCGAAGTGAACCACCTGCGCCAGTATGCAGAGATGCACAATATAGACCTGAACGATATCGAGGTTGTCGGCGAGAAAATCGATGATGTGAAGTACCCTTTCAAGAAGGTTTCCATGGAGCGCATAATACCTGAAGCGATCAAGGTTCATGATAGAAATGCCTGCTGTGTCTGCATGAACGCGTTACTGATATCCTGCTCGCTCCTTCAGGGGCGACTTACACGTGATGTGGATATTCATCTTGGTTCGCTTGCAGATGAGGTTGTTTCTGGAGATACGAGCGTAGCATTCGGAAACTGCTGTGTTCGGCGCATGGATGCCGGCAAGTCTATCAAGGGTTGCCCACCGTATCCTTTTGCTCTCGGAGAGGTTTTGAAGGATATTCTGATTTAGGATTGTCCGCCGTCATGGAAAACGTGCTGTTGTGCCTGAATTTAAGCATCGGCAGTGTTGCTACCGATGCATCGAAAAACATCGCGCTCTGGAGAGCCCTCCTGCTATGGTGGGATTCTTCGCTTTGCTCAGAATGACATTGCGCCCGATTTGGCATTAGCTCGCTTTAGCGTGCTTCGATTATGCCAGACTCGTCATTTATGGCGAGGCCTCCAAACAGACCCCTCCCTCAGCCTTCGAACAAGTCTATCGCTATTTGACATAGCCTCTCTCCCGCAAGCGCGCGAGGGAGTATCGCTTGTCCGTATTGTCAGCCTTGTTTTGTCAACATTGCGGTTGGCACTAACCTATGCGCAAATTCTTTGCTTTCCCAATATATCTATAGCCGCTAATAGTGTATAATAGCTAATGGTTGTATGAAAGAAGGAGAATTCATAAATGCGAAAATTAATCATATTGTTGTGCATCAGTGCTGCAATTATTGGGTTGGCGATAAATTTATATTCTAAGAGAATCCTTGTTTACGAAAATATAGAAAGTCTTAGTTACTGGGCAGATGGTGATTATGGTTATAATGAATCGCTGCCTCAGTGGTCTAGCGATGGAACCTCTATCTTCTGTCACACAGAGTCTGGGCGCATTTTACGGTATGATATTGCAGACAGAACACTAAATAAACTTAAAAGACCAGCCGTATCGTCTTGGTGGAACCCCTCCCCAGATAAAAAGAAAATCGTAATGCTTGAAGGCACCAGAGTTTTACAGATCGCCGATTTGAAAACAGGCGCTAAGACAAAACTCTATAAAGCAAGCGATGACATAAGTTACGTATCGTGGCTCGCACAAGGAAGCATCCTGTTCGTGCAGGGCAAGAATGTCTTTGCAATAGAATCAGATGGAGCAAGACTGAGAAAAGTTAAAAGTGGTGTTGGTGATATTGAATTATTCAGTTTTGATGGCAATAGTTTCATATATATGCAGCAACAGGAGGAATATAATAATCGAAAATATTATCTGTATGATATGGAGAAGAAAACTGACAGGCTTCTGAATATTCCCTTACAGCATGAGACTTGGGTTGAATTCGTTTACCTATCAAGGTATAAAGCCATATATTATTTTCATAACAAAAAATTTACAGCCCTTGAGTTGGCGACAATGAAATCGAAAGAATTTAATATGCCAACACCGGGAGACGGATGTGCATGCGGATGGGGTCCTTTACGGATATCTCCAGATTTAACCAAATACTGGTTCGAAACTCCACATGATGGATTGACAATTGCCTCTATTCCAGGAAAAACAAGTCGCTTATTGAAACTGTTCCACTAGAAACCGCGCAATTATACCCATATAACAGCTGAGTTACGCAGAGTCTGGCATCTTTTTCAGGGCATTTATTTACATCGCGCTCTGGAGAGCCCTCCTACTATGGTGAGATTCGCTTTGCTCAGAATGACATTGCGCCCGATTTGGGATTAGCTCGCTTTAGCGTGCTTCGATTATGCCGGACTCGTCATTTATGGCGAGGCGTCCAAACAAGCCCATGAATATTTGACACAGCCACCTCATTATGGTACGATTTCCCCAGGTATTACAAGATTTTATCAATACGTTCTGAAGGTGTCACAATTGGTTTCTCAGACTATAATAGACGAACAAATGGAGCTGCTCAGACGCGGTACTATCGAGATCGTCCCGGAGGATGAGCTGTGCTCCAAGCTCAAAAAATCGCGCGAGGCGGGTGTGCCCCTCAAGCTCAAACTCGGGCTCGACCCCACTGCGCCGGATATTCACCTGGGACACGCTGTCGTTCTCAGGAAACTGAGGCAGTTCCAGGACCTCGGGCATGAAGTCATCATCATCATCGGCGACTTCACCGCGAGCATCGGCGACCCCAGCGGTCGGTCGATCACTCGGCCTGTGCTCTCGTCGGACGATATCGCATCGAACGCGAAGACTTACGAAGAGCAGTACTGCAGAATTCTCGACAAAGAGAAAACGCGCGTCGTGTTCAACAGCGAGTGGCTCGGCAAGCTTGATTTCGCCGGAGTAATTCGGCTGGCGGCCAAGATCACCGTCGCGAGAGTACTGGAGCGCGATGATTTCGCGAACAGATTGTCTGACGGTCGCCCAATCGGCATGCACGAGTTACTGTATCCCGTGTGCCAGGCGTACGACTCCGTAGCGCTCAAGTCAGACGTCGAACTCGGCGGCATGGATCAGAAGTTCAACATCCTTATGGGCCGCGATCTCCAGCGGGAGTTCGGACAGGAACCGCAGGTCGCGATGTTCATGCCGATTCTGGTCGGTCTGGACGGTCTGCACAAGATGAGTAAATCGCTCGGCAATTACGTCGGCATAACCGAACCTGCAAACGAGATGTTCGGCAAGCTGATGTCGATACCGGACAGCGTGATGCCGCAGTACTACGAGCTGTGCAGCGACGTCCCGATGGACGAGGTCCGCGAGATATCGGCCGGCATACTGAGCGGCAAGATACATCCGATGGACGCGAAAAAGCGCCTTGCACGTGAGATCGTTTCGATCTATCACAGCGCAGAGGCAGCGACCGCCGCCCAATCAGAGTTCGAGCGGGTCTTCAGCGAGCGCGAAATTCCAACAGATATAGAATCCATCCCTGTGCCGGAATCGGCATTCAAGGACGGCAAGGTCTGGATAGTCAAGCTACTGAGCCTCGCCGGTTTTGCAGGCTCCAACAGTGAGGCAAGGCGGCTTGTTGAACAGGGCGCAGTCTCGATCAACGGCGAAAAGATCACCAACGCCAGTGCTGAGCTGGTTCTTGAAAACGGCCAGATACTGCGAGTAGGCAAACTAAGGTTCGGCAAGATAGAATTGGCATAAATAGGCCGCGGACAGTTGACATACGCTGCCCGAGCTTAATATAATTAGTAGGATAGCCTCGTCCCCCCATAGGGAGCGGGGCTTCTTTGTAAAAGTTTGTGAAAACTTTCACTGCATACCAACCCTCGCCCGCAAACGGCGAGAAGGATTTATAACACCAGCGGAGTTTAAGTTTCATTTCCGCTGGAGGGCGCTTTACTATGAGTTTAACGATAACAAGTATTATTCAGCAGGTTTTCAAGTGGCTGCACATTCCGCAGGTTCTGGTGGATCCGGCCGTGATGCTTGTTGGCGCTGTCATCATCCTGTTCTTCATCCTGTTCGTGGTGCTCTACCTGATATACGGGCTGAGAAAGATCATGGGTTGGATTCAGGCGCGCATCGGGCCGAACCGGGTTGGGCCGTACGGGCTTGCGCAGACGATCGCAGACGCGCTTAAACTCCTGCTGAAGGAAGACATAATCCCCACCAAGGCCGATAAATGGCCGTTCACCGCCGCGCCGATCATAGTATTTGTGCCGGCATACATGGTCTATCTGGTAATACCGTTCGGCAAGGGAAACGGCTGGATTGCGCAGGATCTGAACATCGGAGTCCTGTACATCATGGCGATGCTCTCCATCCCGATCATCGGTATCATCACAGCCGGGTGGTCATCGAACAACAAGTGGTCGCTGCTTGGAGCATTCAGGGCGGCGGCGCAGATCGTGAGCTACGAGATACCGCTCGTCCTGGCGATGATCCCGTCAGTCATGCTGGCTGGAACTCTCAGCATGCAGGGAATTGTAAAGGCACAGAGCGGAACCTGGCACGGAGTCCTGCCCGAATGGTTCATATGGAGCCAGATTATCGGGTTCGTGATCTATATGACTGCGGCGCTCGCAGAGAGTAACCTGACACCGTTCGATATCATGGAAGCGGAGTCCGAGCTTGTCGCCGGTTTCAACACCGAGTACAGCGGCATGAAGTTCGCGTTCTTCTTCCTTGCAGAGTTTGCAGGGATGTTCACGGTCTCCGCGATCGCGACGACGCTCTTTTTGGGCGGCTGGCTCCCGATTCACCCATCGCTGTCGTTCATACCGCCGGTGCTGTGGTTCCTCGGGAAGACGGGCGTGCTCATCTTCGTCCTGATGTGGATTCGGTCGACCCTCCCCCGCGTGAGAGTCGACCAGCTGATGAGCTTCGGCTGGAAGTTTCTGATACCGCTCGCACTGCTGAACATCTTGTGGACCGGCCTTGTAGTGCTGATGTCATAGAGAAGGTTATGTCGAATAACATAAAAACCATAACTTCATATATAAGCGAAGCCGTATATACTGTGACCAGCATTGTCAAGGGCCACGTCATAACGCTTCGAAACCTGTTCAGGAAGAAAGTCACCCTACAGTATCCTGAGGTCCGGTGGGATCTTCCAGACGGTTACAGAGGGCTTCCATGCCTGCCCGTCGATTTGGAAACGGGCCAGGACCGCTGTATCGGCTGCGGTGCGTGCGCTCGAGCCTGCCCGACTCAGGTGATCACCGTTTCGGCCCATATGGGTGAAGACAAGAAGCGCGTAGTTGATTCGTTCGTGCTGAACGCAGGGGGATGTATGTTCTGCGGACTATGCGCCGAGGCGTGTCCCGTAAAAGCTCTTCAACTGAGCAAGGAGTACGAACTCGCGACCTTTACCAGAGAAGGGGCGATTTACGACAGAGCGCGGCTGAACGAAGTCGGGCAAACGATTGAACCGAAACCGGCACAGGAAAAGGAGGTCGCGTAGATGCACTTACCATTCCAACTGCCGCACTGGCTGATACCGGCTCATCTTACGATGCAGCATCTCGCGTTCATCGCGCTGGCCGGATTGACGCTTGGGTCTGCGCTGCTCGTCGTGACACTGAAGAATATTTTTCACAGCCTGCTTTTTCTGGCACTGTCGTTCATCGGCGTTGCGGGGATATACCTCCTGCTCTCCGCCGATTTTCTGGCAGCGGTACAGGTGCTTGTCTATATCGGCGCGATAATCATACTGCTGATGTTCGCCCTTATGCTAACTCATCGAGTGATGACAACCCGAATTGCGCAAACCATCGAGCAGTGGTGGCTGGCGCTCCCGATAGCAGCAGGCGTTCTGGTGGTACTCTTCCGCATATTCGTGTTGAACATATGGGAGTACAAAGCGATGCCCGCACCGCCGACCACCGGCATCATCGGAAACGCCCTGCTCACGAAGTACGTGCTGCCGTTTGAAATGGCATCCATAGTCCTTCTTGTGGCGATGATTGGAGCGATTATTCTGGCCAAGGAGGACAAGCCTGATGATCCCGCTTGAGTGGTATCTGATTTTGTCATCGGTGCTGTTCTGCATCGGCATATTCGGCGTGCTCAGCCGACGGAACGCGATCGGAATCCTTATGGGGATAGAGCTGATGATGAATGCCGCCAACATCAATCTGGTAGCCTTCGCCCGGTTCCTTCACCCGACGGTGCTGACCGGACAGATCTTCGCAGTCTTTGTGATCACGATTGCCGCCGCAGAAGCAGCGGTCGGTTTGGCCATAATAATCTCGGTTTACAGGAACATCGAGCAGATCGACGTCGACAAGATCAACGTGATGAGATGGTAGCGCCGGTAGTTCTACTGCCGATGCATTGCCGAGTTTGACATGGGGGCGATTGTTCCCTCACCCTGCCCTCTCCCGTTCGCGGGCGAGGGGGGAAAGTCCAACTTAGTGGATTCAATTTGTGCATAGAATGTCCGCAGGGACACTTCGTGCTCTTGTTGCCGCGGTTTCAACCGCATGGAGCCTTGATAACCAGTTTTTTATTGACTACGCTTGGTTGTATTGGTGACCTGCTGCCAATGCATTACCGATTTGTTTTGAGGGCGTTTATCCCTTCACATGCTCGCGGCGAGGAAGTAAACGCTAGTAGTTGGTGACGGATTGTTTTAGTTTGTGCTATTATTCACGATTGTTGTTGCACCGGTAGTTCTGCTGCCGATGTCTGGTAGTTATAAATATCTAACGAGGGCCGCATGCCTGACTTTTTCAAACACATAATGGAATTAACATGGCTCATCCCGGTACTGCCGCTGCTGGCATTCGGGCTTATTCTGCTGACAGGCAGGAGGGGCCCCGGCAATGGAGCGTACATCGGCATAGGGGCGATTGGTGCGTCATTCATACTGTCGCTGCTGGTCACAGGATCGACGGTACACTCGGCGTTCAGCAGTCATACGTTCGAGCCGTTTACCCGAAGCACGCTGTGGGCGCTCGTCGGGAACCTACCGATCAGGATGGGGTTCGCCGTCGATCAGCTCACCGTCATGATGCTCGTCGTGGTGACTACGGTCTCCTTGCTCGTCCAGATCTACTCAATCGGTTACATGCACGGCGACCCGAGGTATCCGCGCTACTATGCATATCTATCGCTCTTCAGCGCAGCGATGCTCTCGCTGATCATCGCGGACAACCTGCTGCTGTTTTACATCTCGTGGGAACTGGTCGGGCTGGCGTCGTATCTGCTCATCGGATTCTGGTTCGAGAAACCGTCCGCTATGCGTGCGGCAAAGAAGGCATTCATCGTCACGAGGGTCGGCGACGTTGGGCTGTTCCTCGGGCTGCTGCTCATCTTTTCAAAGACCGGCAACATAAATTTTCAGGCGATATTCCACGCGATTCCGAGCATGTTCGGGATGACCGTGCTGGGGATACCGGTGCTACCGCTCGCAGGGATTCTGCTCTTCGCCGGAGCTGTCGGAAAATCGGCGCAATTCCCGCTGCACGTATGGCTCCCGGATGCCATGGAAGGCCCGACTCCTGTCAGCGCGCTCATCCATGCGGCCACGATGGTCGCGGCGGGTGTCTACCTCGTCGGGCGAATGTATCCCGTCTTCCACTATTCGGACCATTCGGTATCGCTTCAGGTGGTTGCGATAATCGGTGCGACGACGGCGCTGTTCGCGGCAACAATCGCCACCGTCCAGAATGACATCAAGCGGGTACTCGCATACTCGACCATCAGCCAGCTCGGATACATGATGCTTGGCCTTGGAGTCGGCGGATACACGGCCGGGCTCCTGCACCTTATGACTCATGCATTTTTCAAGGCCAACCTCTTCCTGGGATCGGGAAGCGTGATACATGGCACAGGCACGCAGGATATGCGAGAGATGGGCGGCCTCAGCAAGAAGATGCCGAAGACCTACTGGACCTTTCTGATAGGTACCGCCGCACTTGCAGGACTGCCATTCACCGCTGGTTTCTTCAGCAAGGATGAAATTCTTCTTGAGGCATTCCATACGAATACTATTCTGTTCGCGGTAGGTTTGGCGGCGGCGTTTCTAACCGCCTTCTACATGACAAGGCTGGTTGCCCTCACATTCTGGGGTGAGCCGAGGGATCGTAAAATCCACGCTCACGAAAGCCCGAGGGTGATGACCACCCCGCTCATCGTGCTCGCGGTGCTGTCGATAGTCGCCGGCTACGTGGCATGGCCGACCAGGAATCTGTTCCACCACTTCATCCACTTCGGTGGCGGCGAGGCACAGTTCAGTTGGACGGTTGCGCTCCTTGCGACATCAGCCGCACTCGCAGGAATCGGGATGGGGCTCGCATTCTTCGCACCTAAACGCATACTCTCACCGTCGATCTTCCGAGAGAAGCTTCCGTGGGCGTACAACCTGTTGCTGAACAAGTACTACATGGACGAGATCTACTGGGCGATTCTGGTTGTGCCGCTCTTCGTGGTGACGAAGACCCTCGCCCGCTTCGATCAACTGATCGTCGACGGCATAGTAAACGGGGTCGGATACATGACCGTGGGCCTGTCGATAGTCTGGGCCTGGTTCGATAAGTGGGTAATCGATGGGCTGGTGAACCTGATCGGCAGCGTGACGAAGCTCGGCGGGCGTGTGCTCAGGTACAGCCAGACGGGTGTCGTGCAGAATTACGCTCTGGTGCTCTTCGCAGGCGTACTTGTCATTGCGGCTTTCTACATATTTAACATTGGTTCATTGTTCCTGTTAGTTCTGGGACGGTAAGTAGCTCGAAAACCGGTAATCTATTGCTTAACAATTTTGGAGGCACCTGCCTGATGGATAAATGGATTCTGTCATTAATTACTTTCATACCGCTGATTGGGGGGCTTGCGATCCTTTTGATACCGAAGGATAAGCACCTGGCGATAAAGCTGACGGCTCTACTGTTCAGCCTGCCACCGCTCGTCCTCTCGATCATCATGTGGGCTGGCTACTACCACTCCGGCGGCGGCATGAAATACGTGGTGAAGATTCCGTGGATTCAACTGCTGAACGTACATTACTACATGGGCGTCGACGGTATCAGCGTGCCGATGGTCTTCCTGTCAACACTGCTGACCACGCTCGTCATCATCTATTCGTGGATCATCAACGAGCGCCCGAAGGAGTACTTCGCGCTCTTCATGTTCCTTGAGATGGGCATGATCGGCGTCTTCACGTCACTCGATTTCTTCCTGTTCTACATATTCTGGGAGATCAGCCTGGTGCCAATGTACTTCATCATCGGCGTATGGGGCGGCCCTCGCAGAGAGTATGCGGCAATCAAGTTCTTCCTGTACACGCTGGTCGGTAGTGTCGCGATGCTCCTCGCGATTATCGCCATATACTTCAATGTGCATACATTCAGCATCCCTGATGCCATACGACTGCTGCCGTTCTCAGAACCCAAGCAATTTGCAATACAATCGCTGGTATTTCTGGCGTTCTTCCTTGGCTTTGCGATCAAGGTTCCGGTGTGGCCGTTCCATACATGGCTTCCTGACGCTCACGTTGAGGCTCCGACCGCCGGCAGCGTAATACTGGCAGGGATTCTGCTCAAACTCGGCGGCTACGGGTTCCTGCGAATTCTTCTCCCAATGCTTCCCAAGGCCTGCCACGAGTATGCCATCTACATCGCAATTCTGGCCGTGATCAGCATAATCTACGGCGCACTCGTCGCTATGGCCCAGAAGGATATGAAAAAGCTGATCGCCTACTCTTCCGTCAACCATATGGGCTACGTTATGCTCGGCATCGCGGCTGCGGCAGCGATCATCCCTGCAGGAGCCGATCAAGCTGCCGCCATCAATAACAAGGCTATGGCCCTGAACGGTGTGATGCTTCAGATGTTCGCGCACGGACTGATCACCGGCGGATTATTTCTTCTGGTCGGCGTTGTCTACGAGCGCACGCACAACCGTGACCTCAGCCAGTTCGGTGGGCTGGGTGCGAGGGTTCCTGTTTACGGCGGACTGCTCTCCTTTATGGCGTTTGCATCTCTTGGACTACCGGGCCTTGCCGGATTCGTCGCCGAGTTCTTCATATTCAGAGGCGCCTTCCCGATCTACACGACTATGACCGCACTGGCATGCATCGGTATAGTGGTCAACGCTGCGTACCTGCTCTGGATGCTTCAGAGAATACTGCTCGGTCCGCTGAACGTTCAATGGGCCGGGATTCCGGATATTGATCGGCGGGAAGTCCTGTCACTGGCTCCGCTGGTAGCGCTTACCATTCTGATTGGTGTCCTGCCGGCGATACTACTTAATACATGGAACGGCACGCTTATTCAGATTGTCAAAGCCGTCGCACTTGGCGGAGGTTAGATTTGAACTTCAATCTCTTTTACATATCGCCTGAACTGATCCTTACGATCGGGGGAATACTGGTTCTCGGACTCGGCCTGAGCTCGAGGAAGCGCTCGGGGATCGGTGCGCCTGAAATCGCGTGTGCGCTCGTCCTGTTTGCGGCACTCATACCGTCGATGCTGCTGCTTATCAAGGGCATAAACGCAACCCAATTCGGCTCTCTGCTCGCGGTCGATGGCTTTGCGATCTTCTTCAAGATCCTCGCCATCCTATCCACGGCAATAGTAGCGATCGTCTCGTTTGCCTTCTTCAAGGACAGGCAGTTTCATCGCACGGAGTATTATTCACTGCTCATCTTCGCCACGCTTGCGATCACTACCCTCGCAGCCTCGATGGATTTGATCATGATCTTCCTGTCGATGGAGTTTCTGAGCATCACATCGTACATACTGGTCGGCTACCTGAAGCACGACGCAAAGTCGAACGAGGCTTCAATCAAGTATTTCCTGTACGGCTCGATAGCATCCGCTGTGATGCTCTACGGCATGTCGATGCTTTACGGGCTGACGGGAACGACGAATATTCTGGATATCTCCACGACATTCAGGCTCAATCCTGCATCAGAGCCCCTGCTCATGCTGTCGGCCGTCATGGTACTGGTTGGCCTCGGGTTCAAGATAGCGATGGTTCCATTTCACCAGTGGTCGCCGGATACCTATGAAGGCGCCCCCACCCCAATCACCGCATTTCTGTCTGTCGGATCGAAGGCGGCGGGGTTTGCCGTACTCGTGCGTGTGCTGGCTACCGGCATCTCGCCCGACATACTTGATTGGACACCGCTCATCATCGTCCTGTCCGGCATTACGATGACTTTGGGCAACTTGATCGCCATCCCGCAGACTAACATCAAGAGGATGCTCGCATACAGCAGCATCGCTCATGCAGGATACCTGCTCCTCGGTGTGGCAGCGATGACATACAGCCCGATAGCGATCCCGGCCATACTGATCTACCTTTTTGCATACCTGTTCATGAACCTCGGCGCATTTGCGGTCGTGATTCTTATATCGTCGCGCCTTGGCTCCGACGATATAAGAGACTACGCCGGACTGGTGAAGCGTGCGCCGGTGCCTGCCTTTGCGCTGGTGATCTTCCTGCTCTCCCTTTCGGGCATCCCTCCGACTGCCGGTTTCTTTGGCAAGTTCTATCTCTTTTCAGCCGCGATACAATCAAACAACCCAGCGATATTCTGGCTGACGGTAGTTGCAATAGTGAACACCATTATATCGGTGTATTACTATTTGAACGTTGTGCGGCAGATGTTTTTCGTGAGATCCAAACAGACTACCCCGATCAGGTCATCAAGGCCGCTGAATTTCGTCATAGGGCTGACGATGGCGATGACGCTCGCCATACTGCTCTATCCACAGCCGTTCATCGTTATGGCGCAGATGTCCGCCCGCATGATCGAGGGCATGTAGAAAGTCGTATGTAATGGAAACAAAGCGAACTGACCCAAAGACCAATCGACCGATTCTGACGATACCCGTCACGCCGCAATGGCGGTATATCGATTTGGCATGCATCGCTGCAGTGGTGGCAAACGCCGTGATGACCGCATACGCGTGGGTTTCGCTTCCGGCTGTCATCCCTACCCATTTCGGACTCTCCGGCACACCGGATGCATGGGGGCCGAAAGCCACTATATTACTTGGCCCTGGAATGGCGCTCGTCCTTTACACGCTTCTCAGTTTGGTGACCAGAATCGGCCCGCACAAGTTCAACTACCCTGTTGAGATCACGGAAGAGAACGCCGAGCGGATGTATACTCTGTCGCTCTCCATGATGCGCTGGCTCAAACTGGGATTACTGTTGATGTTTGCCTTCATCCAGTATGCTACCATTCAGGCATCTCTTGGGAAACAGAGCGGCAACGTAATCGGGGTTGCAACAATCGCGGGAGTGCTGGCATCATTCGCCATGATGATATATTTCATGGCAAAATTCACAAAGGACAAGTGACCTATTTGCAGATCAACACCGATTCAAAAGAGCAATATATCGAAGAGTTATTCTCGTCTATTGCGCCGCGATACGATCTGCTGAATACTATTCTCAGCTTCAACTGCCATAAGTCATGGCGGCGGTTTGCTGTAGCAAAGTGTGGTCTTTCACCCGGCGACAGTGCGCTCGATGTGGCGGCAGGCACCCTCGATTTGAGCATCGAGCTTGCAGGGGCAGTCAGCACGACCGGCAGCGTGGTGGGCGTCGATTTCTGCAAGCCAATGCTGGATATCGGCCGGCGCAAGATCGAGCGAAGGGGAATCGACAACATATCTGCAGTTTACGGGAACGCTGAACATCTGCCCGTGCCGTCGAACTCCTTCACGGCAGCGACTATCGGGTTCGCACTGCGGAATGTCGCAAGCATCGAGAACACACTTGCTGAGATGACGAGAGCCGTGAAACCCGGCGGTAGAGTAGTCTCGCTGGAGCTTGCGAAACCTGTATGGCCGGTTTTCAGAGAGATATATGCACTTTATTTTCAACGTATCCTACCGCTGGTCGGAGGAGCAATCAACAAAAAGAGAGAACCTTACCAGTATCTACCGGAATCGCTGGCACGTTTCTGTTCAAGAGAAGAGTTATCGCAGATAATGCAAAAAGTTGGATTGACCGATATCAGAATATACAATCTTACCGGTGGGATAGTGGCCGTTCATGTGGGGGTGAAGAAGTGAGTATACAGGCCCCTAACATCAAAGACCAGGTATTCCAGCAATCGATTGAAGGATTGCTGGCACGGGTGGAAGTCGCACTACACTCGCAGCTGACATCGTCGGTCCGCACAGTCACCGATGTATCGAACCACCTGCTGGACTCCGGCGGGAAGCGACTTCGGCCGTCGCTCGTGCTTCTTTCGGCGCAAACGTGCGGGATAACCGCCGATGTCGACGCTCTGATCGACGTCGCAGCGAGCACTGAACTGATCCACATGGCAACGCTCATGCACGACGACGTGATCGACGGCTCCGACTCCCGGCGCGGGCGGATCACCGCAAACGCGTTCTGGGGCAACCAGATTTCCATCCTCACGGGCGATTACGTCCTGACGAAGGCCGTGACGCTGCTAGCCAGGCATGGTGACATGCGAATTCTTGAGGCACTATCGGATGCAACCTCCGCCATGGTGGAAGGTGAGATCAGCCAGATGGAATCGAGGGGCGACACGCAGGCACTTACGGCGTCATACCTGTACATCATTCAGAATAAAACCGCCGAGTTCATATCGGCGTGCTGCAAGATAGGCTCAATAGTAGCAGGGGCTTTAGACGAAGAAGAAAGCGCTCTCGGGAGCTATGGACTGAACCTTGGGATCGCCTTCCAGATCACGGACGACCTGCTCGATTTGATGGGCGATGTGGCGCGTACAGGTAAGCCTGTTGGCGGCGATATCCGCGAGGGCAAGATCACCATGCCGATCATCCTGGCACTGGACAAGGCTAACTCGACTGAGCGTGCGAGGCTTGAGGCGATCATCCACGATGAGAACACCACTGAGGCAGATATCGAGTTCGTGCGAAACCTCGCCGAATCCACCGGCGCCATCGAGGGCTCACGGCAGGCGGCAGCCCGTTACGTCGATCTCGCGATCGAAAACCTCTCACCCTTCCCTGAGTCGAACTCGCGGGATTTACTCGTGGAACTCGTACAGTCCGTCCTCCACCGCAAGAGCTGATCCAACAGTGGGTATAATCAAATATACGACAGTCGATATTTTCGGGGGTATATGATGGCAGATGAATCGAATAGCAAAAAGAAATCGGCGCCAATCTGCAGAAACTCGGGGCCAAGCATCGGAATCGCAGTGGGCGCAGTAATAGCAGGATTGATTTCATGGGAGCACACGCACTCCTTGGGATGGACGTTGCTTCATGTGTTTTTCAACTGGATTTACGTCATATACAGCTGGATAACGGGTAAAGTCTACTGGTAATGAAATTACAAAGGTTAATCAGAATGGTGGATGACATATCGTCCACCGTCGCCGATCTAATCCATACAGGACTTGACATCACCGCACCAGTCGGGTAAAATAAGCAGGTACAAAGCAAGTGCGTCGGGGTGTAGCTCAGCTTGGTAGAGCGCTCGTTTCGGGTGCGAGAGGTCCGCTGGTTCGAATCCAGTCACCCCGACCATCAATTTCCTCTGGCTGAGGAGAGTGTTTCATTGCATTTAAAATCTCAAACCAGCCGCTATTCTGATTTTTTTCCACTCTTCACCGCTTTCGTTCTCGCGATATTTGTCTCCTGTTTTTTTACGCTTTTCGCGCATGCCGACAGCCTCCTGCAGACGGTGCGCATCGGCCTTGTAGCGAATGTCGGAAAACCCACCGCTATCACTCTATCATCCAAAGATCAGTTCCAAATTTGTGACGTCTCAGGCCAGAATCTAACTCCTGCGGTCACCACCGGCGAAGTCGGCTTCACCACAAACGGCGGCGGTATACAGGTGTTTCAGGCAGGCGTCGATCTCGGCACCTTCGCGAGCCCCATACGGCTGATCCCTGGAGACGACAAGTCAGCCTTTGAGTTCAGCTCGCCCAGGATGAAGAATAATCGCTACAAGCACATCCTTGAGATCCGCGGCGGGTCGAGGCTGTCGGTCGTGAACGAACTACCACTTGAAGACTACATTAGGGGCGTGATACCGATCGAAGTCCCGAAGATGTTCCAACATGAGGCTCAGAAGGCCCTCGTACTGGCGATCAGGACTTATGCCATCACAAGCCTCTCCCGTCACAAGGCCGATGGGTTCAACTTATGCGATAACACGAACTGCCAGTGCTTTGCAGGTGCATCCAGAGAGGCCGCATGGGTCGATACTCTGATTGATGAGACCCGAGGGCAGATCATCACCTACAACGGCGAGCCGATACACGCCCTCTACTCCACAGACTGCGGCGGCTCGACGCAGAACAACGAGGACGCAGGTACAGGAAAGACTGTCTGGCCGTATCTCCGCGCCGTATCTGACAGCCCTGGTCCAAACGCCGATGACTACTGCAGCGCAAGTAAAAGTCACAAGTGGAGCCTTACTTATACGCTCGATGAGCTGAGTCGGAAGCTAGGTCAGACGAGTAAGATCGGCACACTGCAGTCGATGGAATTCCCGGAATACGACATCTCCGGTCGGGTGAAGACGGTCCTGTTAAAAGGCGACCTTGGGGAATCCCGCATTACCGGCAGCCGGTTCAGGGATTTGATTGGGCTGGATACGATCAAAAGCACGCGCCTGACTCTTACCGTGACACCGGAAGGCGCATATACAATCGAGGGCAAAGGCTACGGACATGGGATGGGCATGTGCGCGTTCGGAGCGAACGGCATGGCAAAATCCGACGCGAGGATCACCTATGTCGATATCCTGAAGCACTATTATGCAGGGGTTGACATCACCGGCATGACTGGCGCCATTGCGATGAACGGCAATTCGGTTGTCGACAACCAGCCTTCGCAAGCTCTGCCTGATTCGACGAGTGTCGAGGTCAAGGCGCCTACAGAAAAAGCACCAGCTCCCAAACCAGCTAAACGTGCCTCAGTATCCAATAAATCCCTTGCGCTCCCCAGTAGGGCAGCCGTCAACTAGCATTTCAGTTGCTTGGATGTAGTCTGCACACCCGGACATTGTGGAAGCAATGCCAAATAATAAGGCGATATAAGCTTTCTTGAGGGTGAATCTGATTCGCCCTCACCCCAACCCTCTCCCGATTTCGGGCGAGGGGGATGCCGCTTATCCCGAGTAGCCCATAGGGCATATCGAGGGACGGTACATGTCTGCCAGACTTCGGCAGCGGCGTCTTCGACTCTGCAACCGAAGCATCAACAGCCTTGTATGCAAACTCTAGTGCCTCGAGCCTATACTCCTTTGGAATGTGCTTAATCGTCGAAAATATTATCGAAATAAAGATGATGCAGCCCCAGGTTGTTGTATATCTTTGCATTGAGTATCACCTGAGTTTGTGACCACTACCCCTAAATTTCGCGTTCCTTCTAAAAGCTCCTGTAGCTGCTCCCTAATGGCCTTCTGCTCCTCTAACTCCTGGGGGTCGCTTACTGGAAGGCTTTGAATATCCATCTTCAGGTTTGTGTCACCTTGAAGAAGTCGAATGAGCCCATCCCTAATCAATAAGTTCTCACGTTCAATTTGGGCATGTGCCACTGGAGAATAAATCGCCCGCTTAACGTGCACCGTATCAAAGTCGTAACCTAGCGACTGACCCATCTCTATTAATAGCTTGTTAAGAAGTTCAACGTTTTCTGCTTGCCAGCTGGGTTGTTGCTTTTCATCATTATCTGGATAGTGATTTAGATGGTCACGGTAAGTCTTCCAAGCGTCTGTTATTTTCTTATACTTGTTACCATAATATTCTAGATCAATCATGTTTAGTGCTTGAACGTGGTCACGGGATATCACATCAGCACGAGTAGCCATTAACGTCTTGAAGACGTTCAACCGTCTGTCTCTATCTTCACGGTAACGTTCCAGATACTTCTGCACTTGAACTGCAATTAGAGGTGCAAGGAGCACCGATAAGATCATCAACCAATCGGCAATCTTCATATCTTTGAATCCCCATTTCAGCTTACAAAGGTACCATTCGATAATTCTGTCTTTATTTGAGCTACTATCGATATTGTACAGCCGAAATGACTATCTGTCAATTTGCAAGCACAATTCTAGTGAGCAGACTATTGATAACTTTACAGGCAATGTCCATATGAAATGGTTCCAGAGCCAAGATTCGTACCCTTGATACCGGGCTACGAACTCCGCTTGATGATCTCCCGTGCCGCCACGACTCCCGATGCGGATGCCTGCACCAGCCCGCGCGTGACCCCTGCCCCGTCACCTATCGTAAATAGATTCGCGATCTCCGTCTCAAGCGATGGTGTCAGCCTGAGCCGTGACGAGTAGAACTTGACCTCGACCCCGTACAGCAGCGTGTGCCGTGAAGCCACGCCGGGCGCAATCCTGTCCATCGCCTCGAGCATCTCCATAATACCCACAAGATGCCTGTATGGCAGGACGAAGCTGAGGTCTCCGGGCGTCGCAGTCTTAAGCGTCGGGTCGACTAGACCGTGCTCGATGCGCGACCATGTCGATCGTCGTCCGGCCTTAAGATCGCCCAGTCGCTGCACGATCACACTGCCGCTCAGAAGATTTGAAAGCGATGCGATGTATCTGCCGTAAATGATCGGCTCGCGGAAAGGCTCGGTGAAGGTGGTCGATACCAGCAGGGCGAAGTTGGTGTTACCGGTCTTCTTGTATGCGTAACTGTGCCCGTTGACCGTCGTGACGCCATCGTTATACTCCATAACGACCTCGCCGTTCGGGCAGACGCAGAAGGTTCGAACTCTGTCATCGAACGAAGGGGTATACAGGATCAGTTTGGGCTCGTAGATGGCATCAGTGAGCTCCTGAAGGATCGGCGCTGGGAGTTCCACCCTCACGCCTACATCGACCGGATTGGTGACGGTCTCGAGGTCCAATCGGCGGGCCTCTTCGAGAAGCCAGTCAGCACCCTCTCGGCCGGGAGCCACTATGACGTAGTTCGCGCGGATGAACTGGCCGTCGTTCATCTCTACACCGGTCACACGGCCTTCATGGATTTGTATCCTGCTGACAGCCCGCTCGGTGATGATATCCGTGTTCCGCTCGATGGCGGCATGCAGACCGCGAAGGAGTTCCGGCCACTGGTCGGTTCCAACATGGCGGATTGCTGATGGAATGAGCTTGAGATCAGCGAGGGTGGCCTGACGTGCTATGCGGCTGACCACATCCTCGTTCGTGCCGTAGACCTTCGCAGGCGCCCCGAAATCGACGTAGATACGATCGACGTATCGAATGAGGCGTTCAACCTCCTCATCCGGCATGTATGACGTGAGCTGGCCGCCGACTGAGGTAGAGAGCGTGAGTTTGCCGTCTGAGAAGGCTCCTGCGCCGCCCCACCCGCACAGCAGTGATCTGGGGACCGCCTTCACACGCTTCTCGATATCTGCGCCCTTATCAATGATGACAGCCTTGAGGCCCTCGATTTTCGAGAGCTCCAAGGCTGCGAATATTCCTGCCGGCCCTGCGCCGACTATTACTACATCATACTGCGCATCCATGCTTCCACCTCAAGATTGCTCTGTACCCCGGAGATGGAAGGATCAAGCTAAGCTTCTATCTTTACCTTGATAGCGCTCAGCATGTTGTCGATGTTTTGCTGCATCTTCCGCGCCACCAGCGCCTTGATCATCGGGCCGATCAGCGGAATATCGTACTCAAAATCGATGACCGAGCTGAATTTGATGCCGCCATCTACCGACTCGAATGTCCACACTCCAGAGTAGCTCTTGAAATCGCCTTTGACCAGGCTGAAATTGGAGGTTCTGGTCGCAGGGTCCCATACTTCTTCTTCTACCCATTTGATGGTGGTCTTGAACTCTTTGACGATTGAGACAAACTCGGTCTTCTGAATATTGCCGTCCGAACTTTTTTCGAGGATGGTGACAGTCTTGACGTCCGGCATGAACTCGGGGAATGCCTCAACGTTCTTTGCCGTGTTAAAAACTGTATCCATATCTCCGTTGATGATTACTGAACTCTGTATTGTTGGCACTAATTTCTCCTCATTATTAGGGGCCGATGGAACCTGGTCCCCTAGAACTTTCTTACAAGACCAACGACCTTGCCGATGATCTGGCAGTCATCGCATATGATCGGGGCCATAGTGGAATTTGCCGGTTGAAGACGGACTTTACCGTTCTCCCTGTAGAAATGCTTGACCGTCGCTTCGCTTTCGATGAGCGCGACCACGGTTTCGCCGTTCACGGCATCGCTCTGCCTGCGAACTACTACCAGGTCGCCCTCGCGTATGCCGTCATCGATCATGCTGTCACCTTTTACGCGAAGCATGAAGCCCTCGGCGCCCGCTAGGAAATCGTGCGGCACAGGATAAAGCTCCTCGTAGTCCTCTATGGCGAGAAGCGGCTTACCGGCGGCGACAGTACCCACCACTGGTATATTCATCACCCGTTTCGGTTTCACCTCGCGCTCCGTGCCGGGGAGCAGCTTGATCGCACGGGTCAGCACCGCGTCTCGCTTGATCAGGCCGGACTCCTCCAGACTGCGAAGGTGCGCGTGGACCGTCGAACTCGAGCTGAGGTTCACCGCCTCGCCGATCTCGCGGACCGTGGGTGGATAGCCTTTCATTTCTATGTGCTGCAGAATAAAATGAAGAATCTGCCGTTGACGGGGTGTCATTTCTTTAGTCATCCCGACCATCCTCCGAAAATCAATCTTTTCCAAAAAGTCCGAATGTCTTCTCGTATAGCAGAGAGCGCCATCGGGCTTCGGGAGCAAGCTACCGAAGATACCTTAAATGCTTACCTTATGTGAGCGTATTTCAAAAAGTCGATTAGGGGTAGTGCCTGATCTACCAATCCCCTCACCCCTGCCCTCTCCCGCATGCGGGCGAGGGAGATGTCTGTTTCCATTACTTCGGCTGTTAAGAAAAGTGGTGCTGCCGAAGCAACCGATATGTATATCAGATAGTGCCGAATGTCATCCTGAGCGAAGAGAAGGATCTTCTCGTATCTCAGAAGGATGCCTGATCTGCCAATCTCCTCACCCCTGCTCTCTACCGCATGCGGGCGAGGGAGATGTCTGTTCCCTTTACTTCGGCGGTTAAGCAAAGTGGCGCTACCGAAGCAACCGATATGTAGGTTAGATAGTGCCAAATGTCATCCTGAGGGGAGTGAAGGATCTTTTAACTCTACAGACAGATTCCTCGCATGCTCGGAGAGACATATCATAACTCATCAACTAATAATTGCCAATGCAGGATAAATGAACGGAATTAAAATAAGGCCCTCACCCCAACCCTCTCCCGAAAACGGGCGAGGGAGAACAGGAACGGAGCCGCAACCCACATGCGCACATTCGCCACGCTAAAGCCGATCCCATACCGAAAGGATGTTCCCTTGTTGTTCGAATGGGCGGGTTTACCCGCCACTGCGACTGATGTTAAAACATCAGTCTAACTTCTATCAAGCAACCTGAAGGTAGCTCACTTAATCAATAAGCTTGCTTCAGCATGCTTCGGAAAGCCCAGCCTCGTCATTCATGGCGAGGCCCAAAACAAAAGGGGCGAACCTATGGCCCGCCCCTGATTTATACTCTATTCGGTTTCAGTCTCTTCTTCGGTTTCAGTCGCCTTGGGCACTATGGCTACCGATACCACGGAATCGCCATCCTGAAGATTGATCATCCTCACGCCCTTGGTGCTTCGACCGCAGCTTCGGACTTCATCCAGTTTCATGCGAATGGCTATTCCATTCGATGTAAGGATTATCGCTCGATCGTCGGCACAGACAACGTCTCCGCAGATGATCGGACCGCCCTTCGGATTGACATCCATCGTTATGATGCCCTTGCCGCCGCGAGTCTGAACGCGGTATTCGTTCACCGGTGTGCGCTTGCCCATGCCCTTCTCTGTAACTACCAGAAGTTCACAGTCATCGCGCGCGAGGTCCATACTCACGACATAATCATCCTCTTTGCCGAGGGTGATTCCACGTACGCCGCCGGATGCCCGGCTTGCGATGCGGAGGTTCGTCTCGGAGAACCGGATGGACATACCCATTCGGGTGACCATCATTATGTCGTCATTGCCGCTCGTCACTCGTACCCATTTAAGAGCATCGCCCTCTTCAAGGTCGAAGGCACGCAGGCCGTTCGTTCGCAGGTTATGGAAGTCGCTGAGTGCGGTCCTCTTCACCTCGCCGAGCATTGTGGCCATGACGAAGTAGCCCTCAACATCCATATCCTTGATCGGAACAGTCGCGGTGATGGATTCACCCGGCTCGATCTGGATCAGGTTGATGATCGCAGTGCCCATCGCCTGACGCGAAGTCTGAGGCACCTCGTAGGCCTTCAGTCGATACACACGGCCCTTATCCGTGAAGAAGAGGATGAAGTGATGCGTGGTAGCAACAAAGATGTGCTCCAGCTTGTCCTCTTCCTTGGAGTTGGCCGCGATTACGCCTCGCCCACCGCGTTTCTGCGTCCTGTAGGTGTCGATCGGCACTCGCTTGATGTACCCGTCGCGGGTGATCGTGACGATCGTCTCTTCCTCAGGAATAGTATCTTCTTCACCGATCTCCTCGGCTTCCATCGCGATGATTCTGGACTTTCGGTCGTCGCCCAGCTTGTCTCTCAGCGTGCGCAGTTCCTGCTTGATGATATCTCGCACGCGCTGTGGGTTGGAGAGAATATCTTCCAGATATGCGATGGTCTTAAGGAGTTCACGGTACTCGTTCTCTATCTTATCTCGCTCCAGACCGGTTAACTGCCGGAGCTGCATGTTCAGAATCGCCTCTGCCTGAACCTGGCTGAGCCCGAAACGCACCATCATCTCTTTGCGTGCGGTATCGGTATTCGGCGAACTGCGTATGATCTTGATGATTTCATCCATGAACTGGAGGGCGATTCGCAAGCCTTCCAGTATATGAGCCCTGGATTTCGTCTTCTCGAGCTCGTAGCGAGTCCGTCGAACGATAATTTCCTTGCGATGGATGATATACTGCTCAAGCACCTGTTTCAGGGTTAGAACTCGAGGTGTGCCGTCCACAAGGGCCAGCATGATAACGCCGAAATTCGTTCTGAGCGGTGTGTGCTTCAGCAGATAGTTAAGCACTCGCCTCGGATGCGCATCTCTGCGCAGCTCGATTACAACCCTCATACCTGTTCGGTCGCTGTAATCGTTCAGGCCGGTGATGCCTTCAACCTTCTTAGCCTTCGCCAGTTCCGCGATGTGCTCGATCAATCTCTGTTTGTTCACCTGGAACGGCAACTCGGTGATGATAATCTCATTCTTGCCGTTGTCAGCGGGCTCGATAGTAAGCTGAGCCTGCATCGTTACCTGACCACGACCGGTCTCGTAGGCGGATTTTATTCCCTTGGTGCCGAGTATCAAACCGGCGGTTGGGAAATCAGGGCCCTTTATGTGCTCCATCAATTCTGCGATGGTGGCATCAGGGTTGTCGATCAGGCAAATCGTTGCATCTGCGACTTCCTTCAGGTTGTGCGGCGGAATATTTGTTGCCATACCGACCGCGATACCTGCCGAGCCGTTGCAGAGCAGCTGAGGGAACTTGGCTGGCATAACCAGCGGTTCTTCGGTCGTCTGGTCGTAGTTCGGCTGCCAGTCGACAGTATCTTTATCCAGGTCCTCCAACATCTCCATGGCATAGGGAGACATGCGCATTTCAGTATAACGCATTGCCGCCGGTGGGTCGCCGTCGATGGAACCCATGTTACCCTGCCCGTCGATGAGCGGGTACCGAGCATTGAAATCCTGCGCCATACGAACCATGGTCGGATAGATAATCTGCTCGCCGTGCGGATGGTAGTTACCGGAGGTGTCGCCTGCGATTTTGGCTGATTTTCGATAGTGGGCGCTCGGGTTCAGATGCAGGTCATTCATCGCCATAAGGATACGGCGCTGGACCGGCTTCAGACCGTCGCGAACGTCCGGGAGCGCTCTTGCAATGATCATACTCACGGCATAGCCGAGGTACGAGCGCTTCATCTCTTCTTCGATATTTACGGGTATAATTACCTTAGCAATATCACTCACGAATAAACCCTCGATCCCGTAATTCAGTACATTTGTTCTGTATAAATTATACTATTTTTGAGGTTAAATGTCAAATAATGCGGCTGCCAATCAAGCGTGGATGGGCGATATCGAACATCGTCAGTCCAACCTGTTCTATCATTGATAAATGGAGGGACGAAAGATCTTCTTTAATGTGTGATCCGGGCATTGACACACAAAAAAGAGAACGCCCACCGAGCTATAACTCAATGATCCGTTCTCTTCCAAATAATCTTGGGTACTATAACTGATGCTAAAGCATCAGTCTGATATACGAAGCATGCCGAGGCAAGCTTTTTTTGAACATGGTGAGCTCCGGTATCAGCCCGCTTCAGCGTGCTTCGATTATGATAGACTCGCCATTTATGGTGAGTCCAACCCCATTCGACTTCGGGCGAGGGCGGTTTGTTCCGCTTATCCCGAGTAGCCCATAGGGCATATCGAGGGACGGCTCAGGGATTCAATAATGTAGCCGCAGGCTTTATGCCTGCGATCAACGCACCCGTAAAGGGTGCGCCTACATCTAGTCGGCGCAGGGCAACTTCATGTTTCTGTTACAGCGAATTTATTCGCACGGTTGTTGGAACACAGTCGCTATCCACAAACTTTCTTATAGAGCCTAATCTTGTATGTTATATTGGATGTCTAAAGTCTGCGAGCCCCGACATACCGCCGATTATACCCTGGCGCATTGAGCTTGTCGACACGGACTCCGCTGCGCGGATTGGACGCATGGATGAACCTGCCTTTTCCGGCGTACAGTCCTACATGCGAAACGCCGCCCCCTCTGAAGTTGAAAAAGACCATATCGCCGGGTCGAAGATCGGACTTCGATACAGGTTTGCCGCAACCGTACATCGCAGCGGATGAATGAGGAAGGCTTATGCCCTTGCTCGCGTAAACGTATTTCACGAAACCGGAGCAGTCGAAGCCGGACGCGGAAATTCCGCCGCTCCTGTATCTGGCACCACGATACGAAAACGCGGTTCGGACGACATCGCTCTTAACCGACCACCTGTCGCTCACGGCCAGCGGCTTTCGAGCGTCTTCAAGGGATACCACGTCGTCGGAGACGAACCCTGTTCTGCCATCAGACAGGCGCACCTTGAATCTGCCGCCATCTCTGCCGATGATCGCAACCATGTCACCTCTGTGCAGAGTCGCGACCGTCTCTCCGCCCTGTTTGGCTTCGACTCGACGGCGCAACACTCGACCGTAGGTGGTGGGATGACTATCTTGTGATGCGGCTTCGGTGGAAGGTACACGGAGGGTCTGTCCGCTCCTGATATTGGAGGAGTCCAACCCGTTCGCGCCTTGCAACGCCGAAACGCTGGTATGAAATTTCTTTGCAACTCGGTATAGAGTCTCGCCTTTGCAGACTACGTAAGTCTGTGCCGCAAAACTCCATTCTGCGAACAACAGCACTGCCGTTGCTGCCAAGCCGATCCGCAGGGTGAGGTTGGCGTTTCTCTTCAAAACGTCTATCTCCCTTTCGGGCTTGGAGCCCTTATTTAGTGCACAATGTATGCGGCAAACACCTTATCTGGTATCTACTCTGCCATACAGCACATGTATATCTTACCTAAATTCAGGATAGAAGTCAACCATGCGAATGGTATTCATCCTGGAGCGCTACCATATTCAGAATGAATCTGCTATTTTGAATTCTCTTCAGGAAGGAGCGATACCTGAGCGGTCATTGTCAAATTTGCACTCGATCGAGACGGCGATGACATGGTTATCACAACCTTGTCATCGGCCGCCGCAACGCATCCTTTTTCTATTGCGAAAGAGGCTTTAGTATTCTGGACAACTCTCATTGTCATGCTGCCTGCAGCAGATCCATCCGTGGAATTTGTTTTCGGATTACCGGTCTCGTCTCCGGTAGTGACGATGATGGCTATCGGAGTCCCACCTGCCTTCGTATCTATGCTAACCAGTTTGGTCACAGCTTTCGGCGAACTAGATATGCCTAAACTGTCGGAAGGCTCTTCCCAGGTTTCACCGATGTTGAGCTTTCTGTCCGGGTACTCACGAAATATAGATGTGAGAGTGCTGTATACATACGTACCCATAGATTCTCGGCTGTGACCTGTACCTGTCTGAGTAGTTTTGGATATTTCGACATGCCCGGCATTCTTCAGCACAGTTTTCGCGTCCCGTATCACGCCGTTCTTCGAAACCTGAAAAATGATCGGCGCAACAGAATCGGCAGAGATATCCTTAGTTTTACCTGCATATCGCAAAGTTCCCTTTTCGTATGCCGCTCTGATCTCGGCATCCCCGTTTTGAAGCAGCTTTGCGACTCGCAGCCTCAGAATACCTTCGATGACCATAGGTGAATCGGAATCGTAGGAAAATTTTTCGGACACCTTATAACGCAACAATTCCCCAAGCGTGAACTTATACTCGAGTTTCGCTCCATCCTGAGCCCATACTTGCCCTGCAATAAGTCCCAGTGTTAGACACGCCAAAACGCTGCATATAAATCGACTGCTCATATGTTACATCCCTCGTACAAATACTTTCGACTGCTGATCCACCGATTTCCCGGCAAGATACACCGTCGGATTTGGAGCACATATTTAGCATCTATAATATCAGGCAAATGCCATATATAGAAGCTACCATTAATACGTACCAAGCTCATCTTATCCAAAGCTCAGCTGTAAGTCAATAGTACTGAACCATACTTGTCCAAAATAGGGCTAAGCACATTCAATATCGCATAACGGGATAGTTCCTGCATTCGACATAGATTGAGCCTCGGCAGTTCCACTCTATCCGCATACCAAACGGCTCTATAAGAAAATTTGTGGATAACGACAGTGTACCAACAACCATGCGAGAAATTCGCAGCAACAGAAACATGAAATCGCCCTGCGCCGACTCAAAAATGCCCCCACTATGATGCTTGCATAATCAAAATCATAGCTGTCCAAAATCCCCTCACCCCAACCCTCTCCCGAAATCGGGCGAGGGAGAAGTCTTATCGATATGCGTTCATACTTCACACTTTCCCCATACCAAACGATGTCATTCTGAGCGTAGCGAATCTTCTTTCTAATGAGATCCTTTGAGGTTGATGCTTCGGTTGGAGAGTCGGAGACGCCACTGTCGAATCCTGGTAGAAATGAATCATCCCTCGATATGCCCTGCGGGCTACTCGGGATAAGCGGCACTAAAACGCGCTCGCCCAAAAGCCTGCCCTGAGCGAAGTCGAATGGGGTTGAGGCGAGGGCTTGGACTCACCATAAATGGCGAGTCTGTCATAATCGAAGCACGCTGAAGCGCGCTTATACCGGACCTCACATGTTCCAAAAAGCTTGCCTCGGCATGCTTCGTATATCAGACTGATGCTTTAGCATCAGTGCCCACAAGAAAGCTTATAAGACCTGCCAACAATGTAATCCTGAGTACAGTCGAGCGATGTAGAACGAGGAATTTAACCGCCAGACCTGACTGCCGCGTCTACGGCCAGCGCCTGAATGAGAACAGACTTCAATTGATCAAGTGAAAGCATAGTGGCAGAATCAGACAGGGCCGACGCAGGATTTGGATGAACCTCGAGGAAGAGCGCGTCTATACCGACGGCGCACGCCGCCCGGGTGAGGTGCGGCACGAACTCCGGATTTCCACCCGATGCAGTTCCAAGCCCACCGGGCCGCTGAACGCTGTGGGTAGCATCGAAGACCACCGGATAGCCGAACTCGCGCATGATCGGCAGGCTTCGCATGTCAACGACGAGGTCGCCGTATCCAAACGAGGTTCCCCGCTCGGTGAGCAGAATCTGTTCGTTGCCGACAGCCGCCGCCTTCCGCGCGATATTGCCCATATCATGCGGCGACAAAAACTGGGCTTTCTTGATATTCACCGGCTTGCCGGTCTGCGCCGCCGCCACAACGAGGTCGGTCTGACGGCACAGAAATGCCGGTATCTGCAGGATATCTGCGACTGCGGCTGCGCTCTCGACCTGACAGACTTCATGCACGTCGGTCAGCACCGGAACGCCAAGCGCCGATTTGACCTCAGATAGTATCTCCAGCCCGCCTTCGATGCCCGGTCCCCTCGGCGATGTGACGGAGAGCCTGTTAGCTTTATCGAAAGAGGCTTTGAAGATATACGGCATGCCGAGTTCGGCGCAAATCTCCGCGACGGCAGCCCCTATCTCAAGACAAATCTCTCTGCTCTCGATGACGCACGGTCCTGCTATCAACGCCAGAGGATTCGACCCTCCTATGCTTATATTGCCAATCTGTACTTGCCTGGTCATTATCTTTCTCCTGCGCAAATCTTTCTAACCAGTGACAGGTCATCCGGAGTGTCCACGCTCATGGGGGGAGCACCTGTCCACTGAACCATCTTTATACTGTATCCATTTTCAAGAACCCTAAGCTGCTCAAGAGATTCGGCGCGTTCAAGCGGCGTAGGAGCCATCTCCGAGAGCGCTATCAGAAACTCTCGCCGATAAGCGTATATGCCGATGTGCTTCTTGGCCTGCACCTCATCAGCCGCGCGGGGGAAGGGAATCGCCGACCTCGAAAAATACAGCGCGAACCCTCGCAGATCGATCACAACCTTGACGACCGACGGATCACACGCCTCATCGGGATGAAGGGCCGCCATCATGCTGGACATGCACACGCTCGGGTCATCGGACATGGCACGTGCAAGCATATCGATTGCGGCACAATCGAGGAGCGGTTCGTCGCCTTGAATATTAACGATGATATCCGCATCGAGCGTGCGAGCGACCTCTGCCAGGCGGTCGGTGCCGGACGTGTGCGCGTGCGATGTGAGCACTGCTCGGCCGCCGAACGACTCCACACAGCGCAGTATCTCAACATCCGGGGTCGCGACCAGAACGCTATCCAGCAGCGAAGATGCGGACGCACGGTCGTACACGTGCTGAATCATCGGCTTACCGGCGATATCGAGCAGTGGCTTGTTCGGAAGCCTCGTCGATGCCAGCCGAGCGGGTATTATGCCGACGATCTTTGTATTCATACTAGTGCTTTCTCCATTTACCTATTATATCAGCAGCTCAGGGCCTTATAGTAAACAGCCAAGGAGCCGGCAACCATGCGATCTACGCAGAATTCTTCTTCAACTATGCGCCGACCAGCAGCACCCATCGACGACCTAAGCGCCGGGTCTGACAAGAGGGCGATGACCGACTGAGCGAGCGCATTCGAATCTTCTGCTGGCACCAGAAACCCGTTGATCCCGTTTCTGACCACCTCGGGCATCCCCCCGACAGCGGCAACCACCACGGGAACCTCGGCAGCCATCGCTTGCATGACGCAGTTCGCAAGGCCCTCCATGAGCGAAGGGTGTGCGAGCACGGTGGTTATCGACAGCATCTCAGCGACGTCATGCCTGAAACCGGCGAAGATCACTCTGTCCTGAATTCGCAGTGAGGCAGCCATCTTCCGCAACTCCGAATCAAGCCGTCCCTTTCCGAGCACCAGAAAAACCGTATCAGGGAATGCCGCAAGTATCGCCGGAGCGGCGCCGAACAGATATCTGTGCCCCTTGATATGTATGAGCTGGCCTATCACTGTGACGACATTCGTGCGCTCACCGATGCCGAATTCGGCCCTGACAGTCGACTCGGCGCCCGTCACCTGATACCGTTTGGCATCGATAACGCTGTGCACGCAGGTGACCTTGTCCTGATCGATGCCGCCCTGCATGAGGACGTTCTTGATGCCGTTAGACACAGCTATGATCTCATCGCACAGCGGGCCGAACTTGAGTTGAGATGCCAGCCCTCGCCGCACTGGATTGGTGACACGGCGGGAGAGTATCACGGCAGGGACACGCGCGAGGCGGGCGGCGACACTCCCCATGGTATCCGCCCCTCGCCTGCTGTGTATGTGAACGATATCCGGCTTAAACCGCCTTATTATCGTATACAGTCTTGGGATGAAGCTCAGATCGAACTCGGAGCCCAGCGGGACAGGATCGACCGCCAGTCCGATTGAGCCGGCATATTGTGACAAACCGCTCCCTTGTGGGCTCACCAGCAGGGCCTCATGCCCACGTGCCACAAGCCCCTCCATCAGATACGCCACCTGCATTGGGCCGCCGACGAGGTTCATGCCCGTCTCAACATGTAATGTCCGAAGCATCTGCAAAATCAGTGTGTCCTTTTGCCCCTCGAAATACTCGGGACGGCGGTCATCAGAATTTACGGGGTTTGCCTATCATGCTCATGGCGAGTTCCCAGAAACCTTTTTCATCGTCGAGTTCCATATCTATGCGGAGGGAGGCAACCGGAACAGCGAAGGCTCGACCTTGGAGCTTGACGGCGTCCTTCTCTGTGGTCATGATCAGGTCCGCGCCGCACTCGACGGCGCGTGCGCTGATTCGGGTGATATCCGCATCATCATAGATATGGTGATCAGGCAGGTAGTCCGTACCCGCAATAGTTGCGCCCGCTATCGAGAGCGTCTGCTCAAACGACGACGGGTTGGCGACAGACGAGATCGCAAAAATCTTTGTGTCTCGCAATTCGGCCAAATCGGTGGATTGTCCGTCATCCAGCAGAGTTATACGGGAAGGCTTGAATCGCCCGAAATAAATCGGCGCACATGTGATCTTCCGTATCTGCTCTATCGATTCAGTTTTCGAGGCCGGTTCCCCTGAACATGTGAGAATCACGCAGTCCGCCCTGCGCATCGCTGATGGTGTCTCCCGGAGCCGACCGGCCGGAAGAGTTCGCCCATTATCGAAAGGGGTTTCCGCGTTCGCCAGGACGACGTCGAAATCGCGATGGAGCTTCCAGACCTGGAACCCGTCATCGAGGAGGAGCACATCCGCACGGTGATCATCGATGGCGGTGCACCCGCTCACGTACCGATCACGGCCGACCAAAACCGGTATCCCCGGCATCGTACAGGCGAGCATGACAGGCTCGTCACCCGCGGCATCCGGGGTCAGTATCACGCTGGATGAATCCGCCACCACACCGAACGCGCCGTTAAGCGAGCCGCCATATCCATAGCTCAACACGGCCGGATGCTTCTGCCGATCTGCAAGACCCTGACAGATATATCGGACGGCGGTTGTTTTTCCCGTGCCGCCGACGGTAAGATTGCCAACGCTGATCACAGGGTGATCGAGCACTCGCCTGCGCCGCAGCCCAAGCTTGAACTGGGCGAGATATAGACCTACGCTCGCCTGGTATAGCCCCGAGAGCATGACCAGCATGCCTCTTGCCCCAAGCGACACAACGTCTTTGCGCCCGCCATAGATCACTGATTCTAAAATTTTCACCAAGGCCGGACTAGGCGGCATGTTCGATCTCCATCCGTTCGCCCATTAACTCCATGATCGTGCAGGCACACCGCGCCGACGCTCCCCGATTCTCGCGTACCAGCCTCACGCATGCAGACTCGATTTCCGCACGCCAACGCTCATCTGCGAGGAGTGTCGCGGCAGTGGCAGCAAGATCATGCACGCCGTTCACTGTGAAGCCTACGCCTGCATCGATCGCCATCTGCGCAATGGTTCGTGTCTTGAAAGTATGCGGTCCGAAAAGCACCGGTTTCCCATGTATGATCGGCTGAATAATACTGTGACCGCCCTTTCGGACCAGCGTGCCACCGACAAACGCAATCTCACCGATCGCATATACCGAGGCCAGCTCGCCATAGGTGTCGAGTATCAGCACATCCCAGTCGCGTATGCCAATTGAACGCCGAGCACATGAATAACCGCACGACTCTACCAGCGCATGGATATCGCCGACACGCTCCATCTGCCGCGGCGCCAGAATCAGGCGAATGTCAGCCGAATTCCGTCGCAACGTACGAAACGCGGCAAGCAGGATCTCTTCTTCGCCGGGATTTGTGCTGCCCGCAACGATCGCGCGCGCTGCGTCGCTCAAGCCGAGGTCGTCACGCAAAGCACGGATCGCGGTCGGAGGCAGTGCGCCGTCTTCCGCATCAAACTTGGTGCTCCCGACAACGCTCACCGAGTGCGCCCCGAACGCCCGAAGTCTCTGCATATCGAGCTCCGTCTGCGCGCAGCAGCGGTCGATATTCGACACGGCCCACGATATGAGCCATCGCCATTTTGAGCTGCGTTTGAAGCTCGAGTCGGAAAAACGCCCGTTGATCAGGACGGTGGGAATGCGTCTGCGCTTAACAGCGGCCAGCAGGTTCGGCCATATCTCCGATTCCACCATGACAAAGACATCCGGCCGCACCCGATTCAGCGCCCGATTCACAAACGGCAGATAATCAAGTGGAAGATATCCGATCTCGTCCGCCGACGCGCAGACTTTCCGTGCGACTGCATTACCGGTCTGAGTTATGGTTGTGACTAAAATCATCGCTTCGGGAATGAGCCGCCTAAGTTCGTCCTGAACCGGAAGCGAGGCCACGACCTCGCCGACTGACGCCGCATGTATCCAAATCAGCTTCACGCCGTCCCGACGGGCCGCCATGTTCGGCAGCGCGCCGAAGTTGTGCCGCCACGACTCGTTCGCTTTTCGAGCGATGAATATGCGCCAGAGATAGTAGACAGCGGCAACAGGTAGCGTCAATATCAACAGTAGGTTGTATAAAAAACTCGCCAAAGATCTAATTACCCTCCCCGGCCAAATTCTCTGCAGCGCGCTGAATATCGTTTATGGCGGCCTCGACTACCTCCGCCGCCTCGCGCGAATCGGATATCCCGGCAAGACTGATCGGTGTGCCAAAGACTATCGCGCTCCTCGAAAAAGGGTTTGGAATGGCGTAACTGTCCCACGTTCCGATCAGCCGCCGTGATTTCAAGCCAACTCCGATAGGGACAATCCGGCAGTTCGAGCGCTGAGCCAGAAAAACTATGCCATCCTGAACCTTATGCACGGGGCCAAGCGGACCATCCGGCGTTATCGAGAGGATTCCACCGGCCTCCAGTTCGCGGCACGCCGTGAGCGCGGCTTTCATCCCGCCGAGACGTGATGAGCCCCTGATTATCCTGCAGCCGAATCTGCGCACGATACGGGTCTGCAGTTCGCCATCCCTCGAAAGCGACGTTATCGCAAGTATACCCATATTGCGGCAATAGTATATCGGCAGGAGTGTGCGCCCGTGCCACAGCGCCATGATAAAGCCCTGCCCCGAATCAATCAGGGCCTGCACGTTTTCAAAGCCGATCACCTGCATCCGGCTGGTGCGTCCGATCAGACTGACCAGGCCCCATGCAGCAAACGAGATCAGCCTGAGCTTGATCTCCTCTAAAATTGATATCTCTCCGTAGCCACGCTTGCCGGTCACTGTACGATACCGCCCTTGCTCTGGACCGCATAAAGCTCGGAATAAAGGCCACCGCTTGCCAGCAGTTCAGCATGACTTCCACATTCGACTATACGGCCATGATCCAGCACCAGTATTTTGTCGGCGTTCACCACCGTAGACAACCTGTGAGCGATAACGATTGTCGTCCTGCCGGCCATAAGCCGCTCCAACGCCTCCTGAACTACAGCCTCCGATGCCACGTCAAGCGAGGAAGTCGCCTCGTCCAGAATCAGTATGCGAGGGTTCTTCAGCAGTGCCCGTGCGATCGCCACGCGCTGACGCTCCCCACCTGAGAGCCTTACCCCTCGCTCACCTACTAGTGTATCATATCCGTCGCATAATTTCTGTATAAAGTCATGCGCATTTGCCGCACGCGCCGCATCGATCACTTCGGCGTCGGTCGCATCCAGGCGCCCGTACAGGATGTTCTCTTTGATAGTGGAGCTGAACAGCATCGTCTCCTGCGGCACGATCGCTATCCGGTGGCGCAGGGATTCCATGGTCATATCCCGGACGTCCCGACCGTCGACCAGGACCGCCCCACCCGCGACGTCGTAAAAGCGTGGGATCAGATTCGCGATCGTCGATTTGCCCGAACCGCTCGGTCCGACGAGCGCAATCTGCGCGCCTGCGTCGGCGGCAAACGATATATCATCAAGCACCGGGTTCGCGGCATTGTAGGCGAATGACACGTCGTTGAACTCTATCCGCCCGAGGATGTTCGGCACCGCGACGGCATCCGGCAAATCGCGGACTTCCGGGACCTCGTCCAGCACATCGAAGATTCGCTGCGCACCGGCCATCGTCTGATGGTAGGTCACGCTGATCCCGGCGATACTTTTGACGGCGCTCGCGATGCGTTCAAGTCCAAACAGGAAGCCTAGAAGACTTGCGCTGGTGAAGCCAGGCATCGCATCACGTGCCACCATGTTGCCGCCATACCACAACACGAAAGCAATCCCCGCTATGCCGACTACCTCGATGCTGGGCGACATGGCTGCACTACGCCGAATCGATCGCATCGCGGCGTTGTAGCTCCTCCGGTTTTCGTCTGCAAAACGTGATTTCTCGTAGTTCTCCATGCCGAACGACTTCACTATGCGGACCGCGGAAAGCGTTTCCTGCACTATCGCGGCGATATCGGCGAGCCGGACCTGCAACTGCTGAGTGAGCCCACGCATGCCTCTGCCGATCTTCGTGATCGTGAAGGACATGAAGGGCAGGATAGTCAGTGAAATAAGTGCAAGTTTCCAGTTCCAGTAGAAGATCAGACACATGGAGCCGATTATTATTAGAGGCGCAGACACGAGTTGCGTCACCTGCGATGCCGAGTTCTGGATAAGGCCGATATCGTTTGTCATACGTGACATCAGGTGGCCGATCTTCGTCCGCTCGAAGTAGCTGAGGGACAGGCTCTGCAGGTGGGAATAAAGTTCGTCGCGTAGTCGGACGGCGATCTTCTGAGTGGCGGATGAGATGAAGTACGTCTGCCCGTAGGTGAAGACCCACTTGACGAGATGTATGCCGACGATCAGGAGAGCGATTCTGTTCAGCGCGCCAGGGTTCTTGTCGATCGCGGCTTTGACGATGTTGCTCATCAGCCATACGAAGAAGACCTCGATGCCTGCCGCGCATGCGGTGCACACTAGGCCAATGGCGAAGAGTCGCCAGCATGGCGCGAAGTAGCCAAGCAAGCGCTTCTCAGCACCATCGATATGATTTTCACGCCTTGTTTCTGCCATGATATCCTACGCGCCGACTGCCGGTAGATTCACGCCCAGCATATCGAGTACAGCCATCGCAGTCTTTCGAACGGCCCCGGGAGTTCCGAGCAACCGCCGAACTTCGTCCAAACCGTGTATCATCTCAGAACGCTCGTTTGAATCCGGGATGAGCGCCGATATCTCGCCATAGATACGCGTCGGATTCGCGTCCTCAGCCCTGAGTTCCGGGCAGAGCATCCGGTCGAGCATTATGTTCGGCATCCCGATATACTTTATGTTTCTACCCAAAAGCCTGTACTCGAAAGTCATCATTCGACTTCCCCTGTAGACTATGACCATTGGGCAGCCGAGGATCGCTGCTTCGACGGTCGCGGTACCGGACGACACGATTGCCGCGCGGGAATGGGCGAGCACATCGTATGCCATACCGGGGAGCAGTTTGACGTGGACCTTCGACGGAGGCGCCGTAAAGCGGTCTTCCCTCGACTGTTCGGCTATCACGGACGACAGTGGCAACCTCGATACTTTGTCAAAATTTGAATGTGCGCGTGGGCAGTATGATTGCGATTGTATCCACGGCACGCGGGCCAGTTCGCGCTCAATAGCATCCGCATTCAGCGATGACGCGAGCGGCACGGCGAACTGAAGGTCGGGCGAAGTCTGTATGAGTCGAGCGGCGGATATCAGCAGAGCCGGAAGAATGTGCAACAGCTCCTGGTTTCGGCTGCCGGGGAGCAGTCCGATTATCGGCCGGTCGGGGTCGAACTCGAAGCGGCGGCAGAACTCGTCGCGAGCCATGCCGGGCTGAACGACGTCCAGCAGAGGATGTCCGAAGAAATCCGCGGAGAAGCCTTGATTGGAAAGGCTTTCGGCAGACCACGGAAAGGGAGTAACCACTCGATCGGCAACGTCCCTGAGCCGTGAATAATCTGCGCTTCTTTTCCAGGAACCCGGCGGGAAGTAGTACATCACCGGAACGCCCCTGGCATGAAGGTACGTGCCAAGGCGAAGGTTAAACGCCCCAAAATCCACAAGCACAACAAGATCAGGCGGGCAGCTTCCCAGTTGCTTTTTGAGCTTACCCTGAGCACGCAGCAGAGCAGGGACAAGCTTAAGTGCCTCCGCGATGCCGATTGCGCTCCAGGACGAGCTGTCATGCAGCAGGCGAACTCCAGCTTCACGCATCCTTCGACCGCCGACTCCCGAGATATCTATACCAGGATAGATGTCCTTGAGACTGGCGGCAAGACATGCGCCGTGGAGATCGCCCGAAGCTTCTCCGGTGATTATTGCTACACTCGGAACATTAGAACTCATCTAATGGTTTTCTAATTGTCTGCCGTTGAACCCGAACTTGATACCGCGCACGAACTCGAGCAGGTAATCGCGCTCAGGGCTGGGCTCGATATCATTCTCTATGGCCTCAACAGCCTGCGAAAGATTGAGGCTCGATCGATAGAGCAGTTTGGCCGACTGTCTGAGCTGAGCTCTTACATTGGCGGCAACTCCGTTACGTCTCAACCCAATGACGTTAATGTCATATACTTTAGTCGGACGGCCGTCTGCTATCATGAACGGCGGAATATCCTGCACTACCTTAGAGTACCCGCCGACCATGGAGAACTTGCCGATTCGCACGAACTGATGCACGCCGACCATGCCACCGAAGATAGCTTTATCTTCGACAAGCACATGTCCGCTGATGCCGACATTATTCGCCATCATGATGCTGTTTCCAAGGGTACAGTTATGGCCGACATGACAGTATGCCATCAGCATGTTGTCATCGCCGATCCGTGTCTCGTTACCTTCGCCGGTAGCCCGGTGGAGGGTAACGTATTCGCGGATGATGTTGCGATCACCAACTACCAGAAAACTCCGCTCGCCCTTGTATTTACGATCTTGCGGCCTGCCTCCCAGGATTGCTCCCGAGCAAATGAGAACGTCTTTTCCTATCGTCGTCCAAGGTTCTATCACCACGTGTGGCTCTATTACAGTGCCATCGCCGATCTTAGTATCAGCGCCTATGACGCTGAACGCGCCTATCTGTACGCCTGCCCCGATTTCGGCACTGGGATGTACTATCGCCGTTTCATGGATTAACACCTGGTTCAACCCCGATTCGCCGGGCTCATTTTGCAACGAGAGCCCGCTCTGACTCTGCATGGACTCCATTTGGTGCCTCCACGGATTCATTTTTGTTATTTCGCTCAACCAGGGCAAATGTAAATTCTCCGGCAGCGGCTATCTGACCATCCACTCGACCGGTAACTTTCACCTTGCCAACACTGCCCCTCATCTTAAGTAGTTCGATACTGGTGATAAGGGTATCACCGGGATATACCGGCTTGCGAAAACGGACATTATCCATTCCGCCGAAATAGGCCAGCTTGCCTTCATTGCCGTTGATGCTCAGCAGCATAACGCCACCAACCTGTGCCATTGCTTCAAGTATGAGAACCCCAGGCATTACCGCATGTCCGGGAAAATGTCCCTCAAAGAATTCTTCGTTTATTGTAACGTTCTTGAGCCCAACGGCACACTTGCCCGGCTCGAGTTCCAGTATCCGATCTACGAGCAGAAACGGGTACCGGTGTGGAAGGACAGAACGAATTTGCTCCACATCCAGCATAGTATAACCTCCTAACTAACATTTAGAATATTCGCAAAATCTTATCTGCGAGTGACGTATTAAGCGTATGACTCGACTTAATAGCGGTGATATCCGCGCAAAGCCTGCCTCCGATGAGCGAAAGATCGCCAATCAGATCGAGCACTTTGTGACGAACAAACTCGTCGCTGAAGCGCAGCGGGACCGAGTAGCTGTCATCGTATGCTACTACAACGTTGTCCATGCTGCCACCCTGGCCCAAGCCCTGGGACAGGATCATATCTATCTCTACGGAAGTGCAGAACGTTCGGGCAGGTGCCACTTCACGTTTGTAAACTGCAGGATCTATATCAAAACTAACAGCCTGCTCGCCGATCATAGGGTGAGTGAAGGCTATAAATGCAGACACTCTAAAATTATCAGCCGGAACCGCCAGCAGGTATTTATCCCCCACGGCAATCCACACGGGATGCGGAAGATGGATAATTCTGGCATTCTCGGATTGCAGCACTATACCAGCGGATTCTATCAGCTCAACGAAGGGCAGTGCGCTGCCGTCGCCGATAGGAATCTCGGGGCCAGTGGTCTCTATTCGAGCGTTATCCACCCCGGAGCCTGCGAGCGCGGACAGCAGGTGTTCAACAGTGTTTATCTCTGCATCGCCGTTCGCGAGATTCGTGCCCCTTCGGGTATCGTGCACATACTTCGCGCTGGCCGGTATCTGCCCTCGCTCCGTGACGAATACCACGCCTGAATTCGGGTCTGCAGGGTGAATCGTAATGGAGCTATCTTTACCTGTATGCAAACCGCGACCTAACATGGTTGCGCTGGTTTTCAAAGTAGCCTGACGTTGTATATCTGTCATTCGGGCTTATCTTCCAATTCTTTAACTCGCCGCTCCAGATCCCGCACCAACCGCAGCAAGCCGGGAAGTTTGGTCTGTGCAGCGTAGAGCCTCATCTGCTCACGGTGAGGTCTGGCGGGATATCCGGATAGGAATTCGCCTGCCGCGACGTCACCGATTACTCCGGCATTGGCGCAGAGTATGGCGTTGTCTCCGACTTTGACGTGATCTTTGACGCCTGCCTGGCCTGCCATGATAACGTTGTTGCCGATTTCCGTGCTGCCTGCGATGCCTGCCTGAGCGATAATTATGCAGTTTTCTCCGATGGTTACGTTGTGGGCAATGTGGACAAGATTGTCTATCTTCGTGCCTCTGCCGATCTCGGTTTTACCGGTACGCGCCCTGTCGATCGTGACGTTGGCGCCGATTTCGACATTGTCACCGATTATTACTTTGCCGATCTGCGGAATTTTGTACTGCTCGCTACCGACCCTTATGTAACCGAATCCGTCCGAACCTATCACGCTGCCGCTGTGAATGATCGACTTATTGCCGATTTCAACGGTATCGTGGATGGTACAAAATGGGTAGATGGTACAGTTATCGCCAATGCTGACGTTATCATCGATGTATACGGATGGGTAGATCACTACATCGTTCCCGATGGTTGTGTTCCGTCCGATGTATACGTGGCTTCCTATGGATGGGTTCTCGCCGATTGTGGTGCCTTCACCGACGATACAGGTGGGGTGTACGCCAGGCTCGTGGATTTTGCTCGGGGCAAAGATCTCAAGCGTGCGGGCGAACGCATATCTTGGGTTATCAACTCGAATTACGGGTTTCTCGGAGATGTCTGCATTCTTATGAACTATGATGGCTGTTGCCTGAGATTTACGGGCCTCTGCAAGAAGCCTGGGCGTCTCTGCGAAAACTATATCACCGGATGCAGCGTCAGATATATCGGCTGCGCCCGAAATACATACACCGGAATCTCCGGATACTTCACCACCGATTAGATCGGCCAGTTCTCTTAAAGTTTTATTCATTGTTTCACCGTAGGAAAACCCGATGCCGATTCACGGCTAATTACTCAACCGCCGCCCGTTGCCATGCGGTCAGGCGGAGGGTTTACCACCTTCATTTTTTGAGAGAGTCAAGCTCAGACTGACACGCATCATCGATGGATTTTAAGTCAGCCCTTAACTGCCCTAATTGTTTGTTCAATTTATCACGAACTGACCCGCTGGACGATTCATATCTCGATTCCAGCAACTGAATCCGCAGACGACAATTGAGCGTAGAATCTGAATACTTGCGCTGTATGGCCATCTCTTCGGCAGATACCGCATGAAATGAATCGGCGTCTTTAACAACAACAGGCTGGGATCGCGGCTTACCAACAGGATTCCGCCGACGGGCAGAGGTCATGCCTGTATGATATGCTTCCCAACCTGATCGCGTGCCGCAAATCCTTCCGGCAATCTCATCTGAGACTCCGGCGTGGTTAACGGTTAGCCCGATCTTGCGCACTTTCTTAATGCCGTTTTGCGGCAGCATATTCGGGACTGAGTGCTGAGATTCAAGTGCCGGCGCCCGCATTCGGTTCCGATCACTTATCCCAAACACGTGAGGGCCCTGCATATCCTTCATAGGAATAAATGCAGAGTCGCTCTGTTTGTTGCATCCCGATATACATATGGCAAGGATGCTCGCCAATAAGACGAGCATCGCCATTTTACACATAATATTACTTCTTGTTTAACTTTGTTATTACTTCGTCAGTAAGATCTACGCTTGAGTAAACTATCAGTCCAAGTTCGCCATATGACTTATTGAACACAACGTTCAAACCCTTGTCCTTGGCCATGGAAGCGACTACAGTTTCGATTTCCTGCATTATCAGCTTGCTCATATCCATGCGCTTCTTCGCAAAGTCGGCTTCATACTTGTCCTGGTCAGCCTTCAGAAGCTCGTCGGTTTTGAGACTGCGCGCCTGAAGTTCGCTCAACCGGGCCTTTTCGGCGTCGGTCGCGTTCTGTTTCTGCTGAAGCCCCTGGAATTCGACTTCAAGCTGCTTTGACTGATCAAGCAGTTCAGCGATCTTCTTCTTTTCGGCGTCAGTCGCATCTGCTTTGGTTACCAGCTCCACAAACAGATTGGAATCATCTGCAGTGAGCAGTCTGTTGCCTTTTCTAGCATCAAGTTTGAGCTTGAGCTTATCTGCAAAAGCGATCAGTTCCTGATCAAGTGCCTTCTTCTTGTTATATTCATTAAAGGTTTTCTCAACGTCTATGGTACCGAAGTTTCCTGTCTTTGTGTCTGCTGCAATCGCAGTGGTTCCAATCAGTGTGCTAAGAACCAGACCCAAAACCGAGACGGCAATTATTCCTCTTAATTTTGACATCAACTGTGAATCTCCTTTTCTCGGCGTTTACGCCGGGACGCAGGTATAGACTCAACCATACCTAACGCTAGATTATACCAGATCAAATGCTGCAGGGCAAGCCGGTGTCAGAACACGTGCCCGATGCTGAAGTGCGCACGTGAGCCTTCATGACTGAACCCGTAGTCCAGACGAAGTGGACCTATCGGTGTGCTGACCCTGATACCAAGGCCATATCCTATCTGAGGCTCAAAGTCCGAATGCTGAGCCAGATCAGGGAAAATCAGGTTGCCGCTAGTATCCTTTGGATTAAGAAGCTCAACCGGGCTTGCACCCCATGCATCGCCTGCATCTACAAATGCAACGCCGGTAAGACTGGATCCGAAAGGCTGCCTGTACTCTACGCTGCCGAGAACCATATTGCGGCCCCAGAATCTATCCTCTTTGTAACCTCGAAGAGTTTCAGCACCACCAAGGAAGTACTGTTCGAAGAACGGCACGTTCCCCGCGAGTGTGCCTCCGGTGAATCTTGCTGCCAGTACAGGACGGTGCTCGTTTATATCCTTGCGCGGCCCTCCTCTGCTGAAGTAGTGTCGAAGGTCTGCACTCACTTTTGTGAAAAGATCTCTGCCGAAAGATGCAGTATTCGCTTGTCCACCCTCCAGTGACAGGGAATTATATGTACCGCTAACCGGATCGATTTCCGAATCCCTGTTGGAGCTGGTATATCGCAGAGTGCCACTGGAAACGGTGGCATGCTCAGTTAAGATCGATGGAATCGATGTCGAAAGGCTTGGTGTAACGGATTCGCTGCGTGCTGTGAAAAAGCCTCGACTTGTACTATTTAACGGTCGGCTCAGTGTAACGCTGCCACCGCGACGTCTTTCATCGTAAGTTGAGGTGGTGTTGGTCGTTGTGCCAAGCGCCTCATTGCCGAATCTGAATACCAGTTTGTCGTAAAGGTTAACACCAAGTGATGTATGTTTAGTGTCAAGCCATGGCTCGAAGAAACCCAGCTCCAGGCTGGAACCGTTAGTAGCGCTTTGCTCCCATAGCATATTGATGGTTTGCGCCTTGCCCTGGAAGTTGGTTTCGGCCATTTTTGCCTGACCTACCAGTTTGTTCTGTGTGCTGTATCCAACACCAACCGATACCTCTCCGGTCTTTCGCTCTTTCACCGGAATCGTAACGGTAACCTTGCCTGGGTCAGATGGGACTGCTTCCAGTCGATACGGCTCAGCAGCCTCACGATCGAAAATGTCCAGATCGTATATGCGTCGAAGGTCGCTAAACAGAGCATTGCGGTTGAAGACATCCCCGGGCTTCACAGTCATCTCTCTAAGGATCACATATGTGCGGGTTTTCTCGTTACCGACGATTTTGATTTCCGCTATTCTGATCTCTTGGATCGGGATGGACAGCACACCCGTCTTCGGGTCAATCCCAACTTGCTCGGTTACGTAGGCAATGTAGCCCTGTTCGCCGTAGTATCCTTCTATTGCAGGAATATCCTTTTGCAGCAAAGTGTTCATATTCAGAACGCCACCGATAGGCGTGAGCATCAGACTGCGGATCTTTTCTGTAGTTACAACCGTATTTCCGGTTATATTTATTTCCTTAACTACCGGGTTCTCCACTACATTGAATACAACTCTTACGCCGGAATCCATGGATTCCGTGCCCACAACAACACGCTCGAAATACCCTAGTGACTGGATGGCTTTTTGTGCCTGCTGCACCGACTGATCGGTAAAAGGCATCCCGGGTTTGAGAGCAATAGCCGCCAGTATAGCATCGTTGGTGATGTGCTCATTACCGACTATTTTGATCTCGGAGACTTGCTTGGTTTGGGCAACCGCAATCCCGGGAACCAGGATCAGCGCTGCAAGTACCAGGGCCAGGAATCTGAATGCATTGTTACCCCTTATAGCCAAAGACATAATTTCTAACTACCTTCCTTTCATATGACAGCGGAATGTCTGCATATGATGTGTATTGAATCTGCATGATTGCATGGTCTATCCCGATATGTAACCGGATAACCGCCTGCGTAGTATCGTTCGGCCTCTAAACAGCCTTACTTTCACCGTATCCAACGGCACACCGGTGACTTCGGATATTTCGCCATAAGAAAGCCCCTGCATATCGCGCAGGATAACCACAACTCGAAACTCGGGAGGCAGATTCATAATGGCCTCCTGAATCTTGCCCTCCAATTCTACCGCCTCGAATATACTCGCAGGATTGGAGGATTCATCACCGATCTCTAGACCTGCGCTTGAATCTTCGGGACACAATGGATCATCTAACGACAGTATCTCGTATTGGCCCCTGCGAGCCATCTCTCTGAACCTGTTCTTGCACCCGTTAACTGCAATCCGGCAAAGCCACGGATATATCGCATCAGACGACCCACGAAACCTTGTGTATGCCTTGTACGCACTGACAAAAGTCTCCTGCGAAAGGTCTGCTGCCTCGTCGGGATTACCAAGTAACCGGTAAGCAAGGTTATATATCTTCTTTTGAAACAGTTTAAGCACTGATTCAAAATCAGGGTTGTTGCCAGACGTCATGATGGTCGCCGCCCACTCGTCCTAGAATCATTTGAGTTAATTCATGAAAGAGGGCTGACTCAGTTTGCGTCCAACCCTGATGTCAGACGCTCGCATGAAACTCGACCTTCGAGTCCTTGCTCCTCATAACATATTATACTATTAAGGCATACTTGGGCAACTACTAATCGCACATATACGCCTACATTAAGCGTTAACTTAGATATATTTGTAGATTAAAATCTTAATTTACCTTCGAGATCGACTTTTATGGCGTGTTGATCATCCAAAATAGCACCGATATCCAGACTGTCCGAAAGCCTGTGAGACAGCTTCAATTCATACAGGCTGTCTATATAATCCGGCCTTTGTCCAAGGAATGATGAGTAGCTTAGATAGAATCCATCCCATAGCTTATTACCGACCGTCACCTGCAGAGGTCCGTTATACATAGCAGCCAGGCCAAACTCTTGTATTCCAAATATATCCTGGACGGCTTTTTCAATTGGATTGAATACCCCGGGGGCAACCACCGCCGTGAAGAGCCCTCCGATCTCCGTGCCGAAATCCTGCGTCCCTGTGGGCACCAGTATCTGCTCAAGCTGGCCCTGTCCGGTTAATAGTGCAACTATGCGCGACTCCGACATTCCGGCGGGCGATGAGCTGAACGATGGGTCAAGATTATCCAGCGGCCCCTTCGCTACCATGCCGATTGTATATCGTTTCTGCTGGCGTAAATTGGATAATGCGGTTATATAACCTTGCGCCTGCATATCAACGTATACCGGTGATTGCTGAAGCGATGGAAAATGCAATGACATACGGCTGCCAGGGAGTATCTTAAGCTGAGACATCGGGAAGATTATCATCCCATCACTTATATCAACGGACCCATCAACCTTTGGTTTGCTCAGTGAACCTACCAGCGAAAGATTCCCAAAAACCGGAGCCTTCACCTGGGCTGACTTGAATTGAACATTCTTGTCCATAAGCACGTCAAGTTTGAAACTTGGATCAACGCTGATTCGGGTCGGCGCACTTGGCTGCACGGCCTTTCCTGTAAGCGCTACCAATCCATCCGGTATATGTACGATACCGGCAATCAGCGGAGTTCGCAAATCTCCGGAGACCTTCACATCGCTAGTGAACCTGGCATTAATATCCTCGCCATAAGTATTGCTGATATTCCGGCCGGATATCGCCAGTTTGTCTGTCACTACAGACAGGTTCAGCGCCGGTTTCATCCCCGCAAATGCTATATCACCGCTAACCCCAAAGCTGCCGCCGTCAGACGATATCCCGGATATCTTATCGATAGTAAGCTTATTGCCATCCAGCAAAATCTTTGCGTTGATCTTCTCAAACGCCGAATTGACCCGTGGAAAGCGGATGCGGCCATCTTGCCAGGAGAGCCCTCCTTCGAGCCTCGGTGAGTTTATGGTCCCACTCAAACCAATCGATCCGTTGAATACGCCATCCGGCCCGGTTTCAGCCGAAACATCGCTTAAACTGGAAATGAGCGTCAAACTGCTACTGTCAAGGTTCGAATGCAACAGCACATCGCCGTCACCGGGAATATTAAAGCTCTTCCAGTCTACAGGCAGATAGCCGGTTGCCTTGAAACTATGATTGCCGAGAACGAACATCAGGTCGTCTATGTTCAACCGGCCCGAAGATTTGGCAGACGAAGCGGATTCAGTTTTATCCGACGACAGCCTGCACCGAATACGGTCAAGCTTCAGACCACCATACGTTGGATCAACCGCTTCTGCATAAATCTCTGTGTTAGGCGCAGCAGTATTACCGCTTGCTAATAGTGTTACGTCAACCCGGCCCGAAAAGTTATCAGGAAATTTGAACCATTGATTCAGAGCAGCCATTGGGAGGTTATGCGCATCGAGTTTCACATCCAGAACATCCGCCGGTCCGACTGTGCCTGAGGCCGCTATGTTGGTATCACCATCCAGCGCCTGGAAGTTTTGCAGACGGATTATTCCGTCTTTCCAGCACCCCTCCATGCTCATGGAATTAACCGTAGTAGCACCGCAAGTAAAATTATCGACCGCCGCCTTTACGTACAGGTTCGGCGATATGCCGGTATCCAGGAGCTTGATTGTCCCGGATACGTCCAGGTCAACGCTCCCCTTCAGCGGCTTTGCCATGCGATCGAATAAACGCCGGATACTCGAATCAGCGCTATCGACCCGCTGAACTTTCGGGCTGAAATCGACCAGCGTGAAGAGTTTTGCCAGGTCGCCGGATCGAACCTGCGCATCGATCGCGATGTTCTTAGAAGTGAGATCGTACGACGCGCTGGGGATCGAATACCGGGATTTGGCGTCAGAGAGATTCAGCCCTGACACAGATACCAGTGTTTGCCCGATGGATACTTTTCCAATCAGACTGTTGAACTTCTGGCCATTGAAGGCGAGATCATGACAATCGACCGCAAGTTCTGCATGCGGTTTCTGCATCGTGCCGGTGATATCACCGGAAAAATCAACATCGCCGGAACACATGGCGTATGACTGCATCAAATCTGAAAATTTGGATAATTGAATATGGCTTGCAGAGAAGTGCCCGTCGATCTGACCATTTTGTGGGATCCGGCCGCTCATAGTCAGTAACGTATCCCCAGATCTGGCTTCCAGGCCTTCTATGCGTAACGACTTACCAATGTATCCTACCTTTGCAGAAAGCTTATCCAGCGCCAGTCCACGATACGCTCCTCCGTCCACACGTAGAGTTCCCGCGCCTACAGGATTTACGGTCGTGCCGGATACCCTCAATTCGCCGGATAGACGGCCTCCGGTCAGTTTCTGCTTGGTAAAAAGACGTGCAATTCTATCTATATTCAGCGAGTCGGCCTTCACGGATAGATTTAGCGCCGGCACCTTTGCAAGAGGATTATTTACCCTGCCGGATACAACCAGTTTGCCAAGACGATCATAAACGGTCAGATCATGCAGATATACAAGCTTTCGACTGGCAAGAAGGTCGCAGCTGATCCGCTCGATCTTCTTGTCGGCAACAGACAGCTTGTATCCCTCTATACTTCCATCAAAGACCGGCGACGCTGTGGTTCCGCCGATATCGCCAGAGAACTGAGCGCTGCCGGAGATATCTTTGCGCCCCAACATACCGCTCGCTGATGCGAGGTTGATTTCGGCACCGGATATGTGAAGACGCAGTTTCCCGTCGGCACCGACATCGCCGCTCGCTGCAACAAGCCCACCGAAGGCTTTAGCGCTGATCTCATTCAACTTGAACGAGCCATTATCATAGGTAAGATCAACCTTGCCGTTACCGAGCTTTAGCTTGTCTATGCGAGCACTATCTACATCACCGATGTACCGTATCGATACGCCGCTAGTTTTGCAGATCGCCTGAAAGGTGCCATCACTGGACCCAGACAAATGCTGTTTGCGCAGAGCAGGAAGTTGATCGAGGTGTATACCGCTGACATTGCCGTCGATTTGCGCACATGAGCCTTTTGCAGTCGGAATCACCCCGCTCATCTCGATCGTGCCGGCGTACCCTTTTGCGGTCGCCCTGTCTATCGAAATCTCGTGGTTCGAGTATCCCCCTGCTAGCCGTATCGAATGACAATCGAACATTCGGTATGAAAGCGACGGAGCCTCGATGTTGAAGCGCACACCCAACTGTGCCGGGCGTCCGGAAATACGAGCGTTTGCTCGCCCATTCACCGGAAGCGTCGCACCGCCGAATTGTTTGGTATACCCGGTGATCGCCGCTATCTCCCTGAAATTGGCTCTGTTCGATGTGACATTGAGCGCTAATCGTGGATGGCTGAAATCGGAGACGCTACCGTCGATCGCCATAGGTGAGGCCCCCAGCCGACCGTGCATCTGCAGGCCTACCAGGTCCTTCTGAATCTGAACATCACCGCTGACATCCTTGAAGGGACCGTTGATTCCACCAATTCGAACGCTTGCCTTTTTGACCTGAACCCCTACTGCATAAGTAAGGTGGCTGGCAGGCGAAACTTTTCTGAGTTCGATCTTGACATCGGCAGTGCCGGAAGTGAGTTTCACGCCTACGTGCCATGGGTATGTTGACCAATACTTTGCGTCGGCGCCAAACACGTCGGCCGTGACCCTGTGCGAGCGCGCGTCTCTATTGTACTCGCCTTCAAGTGCGAATCGGCCTAATCTACCGGGTTTACCCAATCCCCATACTGAATACTTAACTACCGATTGCTCTGCAAAATGAATGGCGGCATTGACGTTCGCGAGCCTGTTTTCAACCGAATGGGTCGGGTTGGCATGGCGGTCGAGGAGTATTACGTGCGCTGACTTGACGAAGATTTTGGGGTGAAAAGTAGTTTTCTTCTTGTGGGCCGACGGTTTCAGCAGATCGAGGATGGCCCAGCGGCCGTTCGACTTGCGCTCAAGCATAATATCAGGGCGCAGTATATCTATCTGGGTGATGTTGGCAGCAGGGTCAGCCCCGTGAAGTATAGCCATCGTATTGCAGAAAACTCTTAACTCGGGGATTCGGGCGATCTGTTTACCGGCCTCCTTGTTGTAGACCGTTACATCGCTCAGTATTACACCGCGAAGAGGGAGGATGCGAATCCCGCCAATTGTGATTTTGCCGTTGATCTGCTCTGACGCGGCGGTGCTCAGCACCTCAGGCAGACGGCCCATGGCGATTCGAGAGAAACTTGCCAGATATGTCAGCGCGCCCATAGCCACTGCCAGCACGGGTAAAACGAATATCAAAAGTGAGAGAAATCTGGCTTTGCGCATGAGCATTTCCTAGCAATTGCGTTCTATCTATATTGTAGCGTCTGCAGCGTGATACGAGCTTCGGACGAACGGTGCCGATGCCACATAGCGGAAGCCCATCGCATCTCCGATTGCCTTGTATTCATTGAACTGATCCGGGGTTACATATTCAACCACCGGGATGTTGTTCGATTTTGACGGCTGAAGGTACTGGCCGATTGTGACGATGTCGCAGCCGACCTTCCTAAGGTCAGCAAGCGCCCCTTCAACCTCCTCGGCAGTCTCTCCCAACCCAACCATTAATCCGGACTTCGTATATATAGACGGCGCAATGGCCTTGGCGGTTTCAAGAAGTTTTAGCGACCTGGCGTAATTCGCGGATGCACGTGCAACCGGATACAGCCTCGGCGCTGTTTCGATGTTGTGATTCAGCACGAACGGCTCCGCCTCGAGCACCAATCTGAGCGCATCGGGATCACCCTGAAAATCGGGGATGAGGACTTCGACTCTCGACTCAGGGATCTCTCGCTTGATCGCCCGAATGGTTCCGGCGAACTGAGCCGCACCACCATCAGGCAGGTCGTCGCGGGTGACGGACGTCACGACCACATATTTCAGCCCCATCTTCGCGGCGGCAGCCCCCACTCGATCCGGCTCATCGATATCCACCGGAAGAGGCTTGCCGTGATTCACACCGCAGAATCCACAGTTCCTCGTGCAGGTATCACCAAGGATCATGAAGGTTGCCGTGTGCTTGGAGAAGCATTCGCCAATATTCGGACACGACGCACTCTGGCACACCGTATGGAGGCCCATCGACTTCAGGTAGCCAGCCATCTCTTCGTACGTTCCGTGCCTCGGGGCCTTAACTTTAAGCCAGTCCGGAAGTCGATTGGTCACAGCTCGACCTCTTTCGCAAGGTCGATTAGCATCTGATGATCGACCTTCGTGAGTTCGGCGTTATATAGCGTGGCGATTTTTTCAGCCATAACTTCCTTTACCTCATCCATGCCCGGCGCATTTCCTGTGAGATGATCCAGCGATGTGACCTTTCGGCCGACCAGACCGCACGGGTTTATGAGCGACCAGTGATCGTAATTCGGGTTGATATTGAGAGCGAATCCATGGTAGCTGATCCACCGGCGCACCGCGATTCCGATGGAACAGATCTTGTCTCCACCGACCCATACGCCCGTAAGACCGTCCGATCTCTCCGCGCAAACTCCGTAATGGGCAAGAAAATCGATGACAACCTGCTCCAGATTACGAAGCAGCAGGTGCGCATCCTTATTGTGCTGGCGCAGATCGAATATGGGATAGCCGACTATCTGACCGGGGCCATGATAGGTAATGTTCCCTCCACGGTCGGTCTTGTATACCTTAACGCCTGCTCGTTCGAGCGCGGCTTCGCTTGCGAGAAGTCCGTTCTCTGCGCCGGACGTCCCTACCGTAAGCACTGGCGTGTGTTCAAGCAGTAAAATGGTATCTTCTATTTTTCCGGCAAGCCGGAGTTGCACAAGTTTTTTCTGAAACTCGGTACATTCCTGATAGTCTGCCAATCCCAGATCGGCGTACCAAAGCGGTCCCATATATTCCCCCGGTTAGTTTCTCAAGTTAAGTATAGGAGACATACCCCTCACACGTCAAGCATAAATCGGGATAGGCCTTAGATATCGAATGCGACGCAGACGACGTATACCCGCGCGGCGCCGGCTTTAAGGAGAGAGAGGCTACACTCGTGGACGGTCGAGCATGTGGTGGCGACATCATCGATCAACAGCACAGTCTTCTTACGCACGGCTGATGGATTGACGACCTGGAATGCGTTCTTGACGTTATCCCTGCGCTCGCGGCCCGACAGCTCGACCTGAGGACCTTTGTAGTGCACGCGCATGACGGCATCAGATATCACCGGAAGCTCGACGAGCGGTCCAAGCCGTTCTGCGAGGAGTTCGCTCTGGTTGTAGCCCCTGATTCTGCGGCGGGCGGTGTGCATGGGAACAGGGATTATTAAGCCGGCCCTCTGCCAGGGAATATCCGCTGCAGTAGTCAGATATTCATGGATAAAAGATGCGAGCGGTTCTGCAAGCATCCTGGCGCCGCCATACTTGAACTGGTGGATTGCCTCGCGCAGGACTCCGCTGTATTCACCTACGGCCCTGGCTGCGGTGAATGAACGAACGCGCTCGCTGCAGTGCCAGCAGATATGACCGGTTATCGTATGCCCGCATATCGAACAGTACGGCTCCGGGACGCTTGCCACTTGAGCACGGCAGGCCGGACATACAGGCAGCGTGCCGATATCGCCGCAGACCACACACTTCGGCGGATAGACAATATCCAGCAGACCGTCCAGTGCGGCGCGGGCTAACGAGGTCATCCCAGGTCTTCGAAATGAGCGATCTGCCTGAACTCGCTATACCGGCCATCGATATCATCGGTCGAAAGTGCAGACAGCCGTCTCAGACTGAAATCTTCGACGTTGAACGATGCGACTGTGCTTCCATAAATGATCGCCTTGCGCAGGTTTGCATCGCTTATATCGTCGGTCGATGCCACGTAGCCGATGAAGCCGCCAGCGAACGAATCGCCTGCACCAGTCGGGTCCTTGACATCCTCCAGCGGGTATGAAGGGGCTGAAAAATACGTATCGTCGGAAACCATGACGGCCCCATGTTCGCCCTTCTTGATGACGACAACCGCTGGGCCCATCTCCCGGATCATTCGAGCAGCCTTTATAAGACTGAATGTTCCGCAAAGCTCGCGAGCTTCCGCATCGTTCATGAACGCTACGTCGACTCTCTTGAGCACCTCGATCAGCGCGTCCTTCTTGCTGTCGATCCAGAAATTCATCGTATCGCAGACCTTGAGCTTCGGAGATTTGACCTGATCGAGCACCTGAAGCTGAAGCTCTGGGTCGATGTTTGCGAGGAAGACGTATTTGGACTCGCGGTACTCTTCGGGGATATGGGGTCGAAAATGCTGGAAAACGTTGAGCTTGGTATCCAGTGTATGCGCCTGATTCAGATCGAACTCGTAGTAGCCGGCCCATCGGAAAGTCTCTCCCTGGACGCGCTGCATACCCTTGAGATCGATCTTTCTTTCGGAGAGGAACGCCACGTGCTCTTCCGGGAAATCAGTGCCAACAACTCCTACAAGCCGCACAGGTGCGAAATAACTGGCGGCAACGGACGAGTAGACTGCTGCCCCACCCAGTGCATCTTTGATCTCACCAAAAGGGGTTTTCACATTGTCCAGCGCCATGCTGCCTACTATGAGTACATCCTGAGCTGTTGCCATTAGTTACCTCTCCTTGATTTGCAATTAGTTACACATGATATGAATTAGTTAGTTTACACACGGACCCAGGGAAAACTATTAAAGGATGTCATCCTGAACGCAGTGAAGGCGCTTACGCCGGTGAAAGATTCCTCGGCGATGCCTCAGAATGACAAATGCTGTGCTAATACGTGAAACTGAAAAAAATGTCTGTGTGTCATCCTGAACCCTTCGACTCTGCTCAGGATAAACTCCGTGAAGGATCTTACCTTCTTGTGAGATTCTTCGCTGCGCTCAGAATGACAACATACTCGATCAATAATTGGACTGTGCGTAACATCAGTTACCTGATCCTAGGATACACGCTGCCTAAGCGATCGAAGAACCATAAGCACGAAAATCGGCAATGTCATGCACTTGCGATATTTTTTCGGGTTGGATGCAAGCCGGTAGATCCATTCCAGGCCTCGACGCTGCATCCATTTCGGCGCGCGTTTCACCCGTCCCGAGAGGACATCGAAGGTACCGCCTACGCCCATGGAGACCGGCACTTGCAGCTCGTTCATGCGGCTGTATATCCATTTTTCCTGCCGGGGGATGCCGAACGCCACGAAAAGCACATCAGGATGAGCGGCTTTGACTATCTGCGCGACGGCGTCATCTTCTGAAGCGCCAAAGTAGCCGTGATGCGTGCCTGCGATCTCAAGGCCGGGGTATCGTCGCTGAAGTTCTGTGGCGGCGTCATCTGCAACGCCTGGTTCCGAACCGAGCAGAAACACCCGGTATCCGGCGGTGGCAGACCTTGCGCACAACCGATCCACGATGTCGACGCCTGAGACACGCTCCGGCAGAGGCTGCCCGAACTTGCTGTGGGCCCATAGAATCCCCGTGCTATCAGGCGTCACAAGGTCTGCCGAATTGATTATCGACCTCAGCTCATGATCGCTCTGTGCCAGCACGACGCCTGAGGCATCCTCAGTCACCACGATGTGCGGTTTCCCACTCAGGATGAACCCTTCGATCTGTGCCATAACGGCCTGCATATCTACCGCATGGACCTTTACGCCTAATATAGATTGTTCTTTAATTGAATTCATAAGCTCACAATAACATAAAACAGCGGCCGCACGTGCGCACGACCGCTGTATATTCGATATATTTATAGAGACTAGGTTCCCATTTCCCAGGAACTCAGGTACTTCTGCTGTTCTTCGGTCAACGTATCTATCTTGATGCCAAGTGCCGCAAGCTTCAATCTGGCGACTTTCTTATCCATCTCTTCAGGAACTGAGTATACCTTTCGATCAAGATCCTTTGCATTCTCGGCCATATACTCGGCGGCAAGCGCCTGATTTGCAAAGCTCATATCCATTACGCTTGCAGGATGTCCCTCTGCAGCCGAAAGGTTGATGAGCCTGCCTTCGCCGAGGACGTATACCCTGTTGCCGTTATCGAGGACGAATGCCTCGACGTACTCGCGGACTTCGGATCGGCTCTTCGCAATTTTGGCGAGCCCTTCAAGATCGAGTTCCACGTTGAAGTGGCCGGAGTTCGATACTATGGCGCCGTCCTTCATGGCCGCGAAGTGCTCTGGCCGGATTACGTGGATGTCGCCGGTGAGGGTGCAGAAGATGTCTCCGATCTTCGCTGCATCCGCCATCGGCATGACGTCAAAGCCGTCCATAACTGCCTCAATCGACTTGAGAGGATCGACCTCTGTGACGATTACTCGTGCGCCGAGTCCCTTTGCGCGCATCGCGAGGCCCCTGCCACACCAGCCGTAACCAGCCACCACGAACACCGATCCGGCGATCAGCACGTTCGTCGCGCGGATGATGCCGTCGATGGTGCTCTGCCCGGTTCCATATCGATTGTCAAACATGTGCTTGGTAAGAGCATCGTTGACGGCCACTATAGGGTACAACAGCACGCCGTCCTGCTCCATTGCGCGCAGGCGAATTACACCGGTGGTTGTCTCTTCTGTGCCACCGATTATATACTCAGCCAGGTCTTTGCGCTCTGAGTGGATAACGGAAACCGTATCGGCGCCATCGTCCATGGTGATCTGCGGCTTGAAATCCAGCGCAGAGTTGATGTGCGCGTAGTAGGTATCCCTGTCCTCGCCTTTGATGGCGAATGTTGAGATGCCGAAATCTGCCACGAGCGAAGCGGCCACGTCATCCTGGGTCGACAAAGGATTGGATGCGCAGAGGGCGACAGTTGCGCCTCCCGCCTTCAGTGTGCGCATGAGGTTCGCGGTCTCCGTCGTTACGTGCAGGCACGCGACGATGGTTAATCCATCAAGCGGTTTTTCCTTCTCGAACCGTTCCCGAATCAGTCGAAGGACCGGCATCCACTGTTCGGCCCACTCTATTCTATCCTTGCCCTTGGGCGCAAGCCCCAAATCTTTCACATCGTAAGGTATCATTAAAACCCCTTTCAAATGGTTTCTTAATGTCTAACAGGATCTACGATCACGCCATCGAACACAGCTGAGTTCGATTATGTACGTTCACTCATGAGCAGTATGCCACCGATGCGTAGCCTGTCGAACGCAGGATCGAGAGCTTTTCCCACTTTGCCGAGCACGCCTCCGTATTTGTACTGCCAACGGCCCGTAACCAGCGACGCCGTGCGGAAACCATGATCGTTAACCAGTCTCTCCAGCGATGACGGAGTGTAGTACCCTACATGACATGGGATAACACCATCGGGAGGCTTCACGAACCATTTATTCTTCGTAAACTGGTACATAAGGAAGTGCGGAGCTCTCGTCGAAGGAACCTCTATTACCAACAGCCCGGAGGGTTTGAGGTGGCAGCGTGCGACATCGATAATGCGATCGGGGTCAACTATGTGCTCGAGCACCTGCACGAACGTGATCACGTCGAACATCCCTTGAGGGAAGGTGTCCTTTTCATACATTCCCTGAATTATCTGCGCACCCGTCTTCTTTGCCGCGTATTCAGCCAGCAACCTGCTAGGCTCAACACCATAGCATTCATATCCTTTGCCCCTACACAGATGCAGCAGGTGACCATCGCCACAGCCCACATCCAGCAGCCTTCCGTCGGTCTTGATGCCTGCTATCCTGTCAGCGATATCCTGTAGCGCCCGCCGCCGATTCGGATACATGAAGGACTGGCCCTTATCCAGAAACGATAGGGAATATGTTTCCTCGTAGTCAGTATCCACAGTGTTGCAGCCTGGACCAGGATACTGCGCTATGAATCCACAGGTTCGGCACTTGTACAACTTGATGTATCCATCAAAGTAAATGCGAAAGGAATTAGGTTTGCTCTCTCCGCAAACGGCACAGGACCTGCATAGGAAGCTATCAGGCATCTATTCCCCCCATAGTTACTGCATACGGCATGTAGCCTTCGATACGTCGATTGACCTACATACCTTTTATCTCCGTTCGATGTATAGTATTATTTTAGTATAGCATGTTGAATACCGATATTCAATATGCCGAGCTAATGCCTAACAGGGTCTACGATCACGCCATCGAACACAGCTGCATTCGATTTCACCTGGCAGCCGGTGCCGACTATGCAGCGTTCGATGACCGTCTCCTGCATTACTCGAGCTCCAGCCCAGAGAATGCTGTCTTTAACAACGGCGTCCTGCTCCACTACACAATTATCGCCAAGAACGGAGTTTTCTAAAACCTTGGCATTAGCCTCTATGCGGCAATTATTTCCGATAACCACCGGATACCCGATTTCCGCGGTGGGATGAATCTCGACGTTCTCGCCCATCCACACGTATTTCTTGACTTCCTTCAGCGAAAACTTGATGCTCACCTTGCCCTGCAGAGCGTCTCTGTGGGCCTCGTGATACTGACGCAGGCTTCCAACGTCCCGCCAGTAGCTGGATGTCAGGTAACCGTAAAATCGTTTCTTCTGCTCCAGCATAAGCGGAAAGACATTGTTGCCAAACCCGTAGACTACACCTTTTGGGATCAGCTCGAAGATCTCCGGCTCGAAGACGTACACGCCAGTGTTCGCCATATTGCTGAATATGACCTCACCCTTGGGCTTTTCGAGGAACCGTGTGATCTTGCCGCGCTCGTTCAACAGGACAATACCATACTCGCCCGGGTCGCTTACCAGGGATAAGCCTATCGTACAGAGGGCTTTGTGGTCCCTGTGCTGCTTGATGATACGTTTCAAGTCGATATCCGCAAGGTCGTCCCCGCCGATCACGACGAACGTGCGGTCAAAGAACTTCTCACAGCGCTTCAGGCTGCCTGCATCGCCCCAGAGAACATCTTCTCTGGAGTACTGAATTTTTATGCCCCACCTGGAGCCGTCACCGAAATATTTCTCGATCTGCTCGCCGTGGTAATGCAGGTTGACCATTATGTGAGTGAAGCCGTTTCGCGCGAGCAATTCGACTATATGCTCCATTACCGGTTTGTTTACTATGGGAACCATGGGTTTAGGCAGGTTCCGAGTAAGCGGATCTAAACGAGAACCTACGCCTGCTGCCAGAATCATCGCTTTCATGAGGCATCACCCTCCTTGGAGTCATCGTCGGTAATCATAAAACAATCTGTTTATTTGTAGAATGATTGTATAGTTTTGGCCACGTATATAACCTGTTCCTCGGTTAATCCCTGGAAGATCGGCAGTGACAGAACTTCTGTACATGCTAACTCTGTCTCGGGAAGATCGCCGGGATTGTAACCCAGATACTGGTATGCTTCTTCGAGATGAAGCGGTGCGGGATAGTATATACCCGTTGACACACCATTTGATGCAAGATGTGCCTTCAATTCATTACGGTCGGCACTTCTCAGCGTGAACTGATGATACACATGTTTGTTGAACGGTTCTTCAACGGGGAGCTGAATATCGAGGCCTGTGAGCATCTCCCGATATATCTCCGCATTACGGCGCCGGGCGTCAGTCCATGCGTTCAGATGAGGAAGCTTAACCCTAAGAACCGCCGCCTGTATCTCGTCCAATCGGCTGCAATAACCGACGTACTTGTATGAGTACGAGCCTGCGCTGCCGTGAAATCGCAGATACTTCATCATGTCTGCGATTGAGGAATCGTTTGCGAGGACCATTCCGCCGTCGCCGATCCCGCCGAGATTCTTGGTTGGGAAAAAGCTCAGGGTCATCAAATCCCCATATGCCCCTAACGGCTTGCCCAGCGATTCTGCAGCGACGGCCTGTGCGCCGTCCCAGACGATCTTCAGATCATGGCGTCTGGCAATATCACTGATTGCAGCTACATCCGCCGACTGACCGTATAAATGCACTGGAACTATGGCCTTTGTCTTCGGGGAAATCTTTGCCTCTATCTTCGTCGGATCGAGGTTGAATGTTCTTGGGTCAATATCCGCATATACAGGGATAGCACCCAGCAGGGCGATAACCTCTGTTGTAGCTACAAAAGTAAAAGCCGTGGTGATGACCTCATCGCCAGGGCCGATGCCAAGCGCACGCAAGGCAAGCGCTATTGCATCCGTGCCTGAACCTACTCCAACACCGTAGGTGGCTCCGGAATACTCTGCTATTTCATGTTCAAGGGCCGTTACATTTCCACCGAGAATGAACCGGCATTCATCCATAACCGAGTGCAGTGCCGCATCTACCTCGGATCTGATAGACTGGTGCTGCCCGCGGATATCTGCCATTGGGACTTCCACGTATAAACCTCCATAAATCCAACTATCCGGCTAATAACATATGATTCGACGCGTGAGCACGACCGCTAGATATTTGAATCCTTCGCTGCGCTTACTATCGATTGAGACAGTTCAGCATCCAACATGCACACCGCGGCGAAAGCTTCACAGTAGGTCTTGAAATTACCGATATCGTAGCGGCGCTCACCGTGCAATACAGGCGAACACCAGACTCGACCGCCATCCGCAATGGCGAGTCGAGCAGCATCGGTTATCTGTATTTCACCCAATGCTCCGGGCGGTGTCTTGCGAATATAGTCGAAAATCTCCGAAGCGAAGATATACCGTCCGCCGATAGCATAATCACTTGGCGATTCCTCGATCTTCGGCTTTTCGATCAGACCGTCTATTTCAAAAGCTTCTGTACTAACTTGGGCTACAGGTTTAACCATTCCATATCTATACACGTCTTCCATAGGCACCTTCTCTACGGTTATTGATGCAAACGCCGGATTACATGAATATGCATCGATTAACCTGGAGATGGGCGATGTCTGTTGGCGAGAGGTAATTATTGTATCACCCAGCGCCACTATGAACGGCTCGCCGCCGACTGCATCCTCTGCCTGGAGGATGGCATGCGCGAGGCCCTTCTGCACATCCTGAAGAACGTAACTCACCCGAACCTGTCCATCACAGGTACTGTCGCCAAAATAATTCCTGATACCAGGCTTTTGCGACGATACCACAAATATAATATCGCTAATGCCAGCCGAGTGCAACTCTTCTATTATATACTGTACGGCAGGTTTTGGGCCAAGCGGCAGCATCTCTTTGGCTGTGATAGAAGTGAGAGGCCTGAGTCTGGTGCCTAGACCGGCGGCAGGTATTACGGCTTTTCGTATTTGAGCGCTATTTGCAGTCAAATTACGAACCCCCTGCCAAGAGGCACACGAATGGCGCGGTAGATATGGCTTGGTGATTTCTTGAATGGTGAGTGGGGGGAATGTTGCGAGACCGGCAAGATTTGTTTTTGAATCGAGCCTTGGAACACAACAAGCATCCTCGGAGTATATTTTTGGAGCCGACGATCCGGTTCGAACGGACGACCTGCGCATTACGAATGCGCTGCTCTACCAGCTGAGCTACGTCGGCTCGGAGCTTCATCGGTATGCCCGATAACTTCTGGTAAGTAGCATGGTGCCGGGACGCAGAGTCGAACTGCGGACACGAGGATTTTCAGTCCTCTGCTCTACCAACTGAGCTATCCCGGCACGGCTGGGAAAATTAATGGCGGGGATGACGGGGCTCGAACCCGCGACCTCCTACGTGACAGGCAGGCGCTCTAAACCGACTGAGCTACACCCCCGCGTGGGTGTGGAGATAAACTCCAGTGGTGGGCGAAACAGGGCTCGAACCTGTGACATCTGCCTTGTAAGGGCAGCGCTCTCCCAACTGAGCTATTCGCCCGTGACTCTTAGTTCACGTCTTGCGTCTTGCGGATTCACCGCACGACGTAGTATATCAGCAACTCGCCTTCATGTCAAGACAAAAAAAAGCAGGTGTTTCCACCTGTTCAGCATTGCGCTCATCATCGGCGATTGTGACTGGCATAGTATACCATTCTGCGCCTGAAGTGTCAAGACTTTCGGTCATTCTTTCGCGGCTTTTTGCCTCTATCGCCCATTTGCAGGCCTCATCATCAAGTATTTTCAAGCCTCGGCGCATGTTCCTCAATCAACGGAAAGTTTTCGAAAAGAATTCTGAAATAATCCAAAAAGACGGGAACTACTTGGGCTGAAGTTCCGTAGTATAAGTAGAACAAGTTAACATTCTTATTCCTTTTCTCAAAACCTTCTTTCCAAACGCTGTGGTTATGCTCCTAGGAAAGCTGATCATAGCGACCTCCCAAGCCCCGTTGGCAAGCCGTCCAGCCAACGGGGCTATTTTTTTGCCTGCCAGCGATTATATATTTAACTTTGGCCTCAGGAAATCTCTTATGGGCAACTTTTTTATTCAAGTAAGAGTTGACTACTTGTGCCCGGTTAGTTCATAATATAATTAGTGCTTACGGGCACCGTTCGGAATCAGCCATCCAACCGACTGATTACATGGACATTCATCGTGCAAAAAGCACTGTTTATTTCGCGTGAGTGCCATCAAATTTCGCAATAATACAAGGTTCAATATAACAATGAAAAGCTTAGTAGTTGTACCTACATTAAACGAAGAAACCAATATTGCCAACCTCATAAGCAGGGTACGCAATCTGACATCTCCACCGGATATAGTAGTAGTAGATGATTCCTCACCCGATAATACAGCCGAGATCGTGCAGAAAATTTCGGCTAAAGATAGCAGCGTGTTCTTAATCTCGAGAGATGGAAAACGGAGCTTTGCTGCTTCCTATGTAGACGGGTTGAAGTTCGCACTCCAAAACGGCTACGACGCTGTGGTGTGTATGGACGCCGATTTATCGCACAGCCCCGACGATGTGCCAAGATTACTCGACGCACTGAAGGACGCCGACATTGTGATAGGATCTCGTTATTTAGGCGGCATGGCAAAAGTAGTAAACTGGCCGCTTCACCGACTCATTTTGAGTCGGGCATCCAGCCGGTACGTCCGACTGGTCACAGGTCTGCCGCTTACCGACCCCATGGCAGGGTTCAAAGCGTTCAGACGAGAGATTCTTGAGCGTCTAAACCTCGATGCCATAGTCTCCCAGGGATTTGCATTTCAGACGGAATCGGTGTACAGGCTCTTCAAGGCCGGTGCACGCCTCGGAGAAATCCCCATCGTCTTCACGGAACGCCAGGCGGGAAAGAGCAAGATGTCTCTACGCAAAATTGTAGAAGCCATGGTCATGCCGTTTAAAGTAAGATCTTACGTAAAGCGTGGTTAAAAATGGAAAAATTAAAAACAAATAAGTACTTATACTGGATATCATTGGCCATAATTCCTATTCTTGCGCTGGCTTACAAGATGAACAGTTTCCCGCTGACGGACCATGACGAGGCTCTGTACTCAGGCGTCGCGCGCGAGCTGTTGAAGCACAAGGACTGGTGGACCCTCTACTGGAATGATCAGCCCTGGTTCATACATGCCCCGCTCAGCATGTGGATTCAGGCTTCGTTTTTCAAGATTTTCGGCATCGCCGAGGCGGTCGCCAGACTCCACTCGATGTTCTTTGCGGTCGGTCTCGTGCTGCTGACGGCGGCATTCGGAAACCTGCTTTTCGGGCGAAAGACGGGATACATCGCCGGATTGATTCTGGCATCCTCACCGCTGTTCTACCTTATAGGGCGAATGGCCATTCTGGATATGCCCCTCGTCTTCTTCATGACCCTCTCGATCTATCTGTTTGTGCGGGCGTGGAGAACACAGAACCGCAGGCTGTACCCGGCGTTCTGGATAGCAGCCGGACTAGCGACGCTTGACAAAGGCCTGTGGGGGCTTGTGCTTCCCGGTATGGTCTGTTTATTGTATGCCGCAACCGATTCCAATCGGAAGCGACTGCTTGACCCTGCCCTGTATGTCTCCGCGCTTGGATGGGTGGCGGTCGTTGGGCCGTGGTTCGCAATCGAAACGCACCGGTGGGGCAGCCAGTTCCTTGAGCCAACACTAGCAACAAACACTTATCAGCGGCTCACCACTTCGGTATGCAACCACAGTGGGAGTTGGTGGTTCTACATCGTCATAGCAGTCATTGGGCTTTTCCCATGGATAGTCCTCTGGCCACAATCGTTTTTCAAGAACAGAGGGGATAACTCAAGGCTACTTCTCCTCTGGATCGTTCCTGCGCTCATCCTGCACTCCGCAGCGCGAACCAAACTGCCGAACTATCTTCTACCGTTCATGCCGGCATTTGCTCTTATGCTCGCGGCAGGCGTGGCAGAGGCCAAAAGCCGAAAGGTACAGGGATGGTCGACTGTTTTCATCGGCGCTGCGGTTACGGTAATCGTCGTGCTTGGGCTTGGCACAGCGACGGTCCCGGGTGGCGCGTTGGCGTCCATCAATCCGTGGTTTATCGGATCGTTCATAGGGGCCGCATACGTGCTGGGCGGATTGGCGCTGGTATACCGAAAGAACTCTGGTCCGGCGATCATGGCTGTCATGCTGCTTATAGGGCTCTCCATACTGCCGGTTCAATATTCAAAAGTACATACCGATTTTTCACCTAAGCGCACTGCAATGGAAGCAAGGCAACTGGCTGGCAACGGACCGGTTATTTCCATGCTCGGCATCGACTGTCAGTTCGGAATGTTCTACTATGCGCAAGCTCCCTATATCCACGATGAGACATTCGATGACTTAGCCAGGTTGATTTCTCAGCAAAAGGGAGACTACGCGGTAGTGCTCATGAAAAAGGATCTCGCAGAACTATCCAAACGAGGGATTAAACTTAGTATTTCCTATGATAAGGATAGATGGGTAGTAGCCAGATAATTCCGCGACGTAAACGAAACTTGGGCACTATTGCCCGCATGCACATCGAGGAGATACCGGTTTGGATGTAAGTGTTATCATACCTACATATAATAGAAAATCGCTTTTAAGTACCTGCCTCGATTGCCTGTTCATACAGGACTATCCTGCAAACAAATTTGAGATAATAGTAATCGATGATGCATCGACGGATGACACATGCAGCATGATTCACGAGAAGGCTCCGCCGTGCAATCTCATATATATCAAGAACGAGTACAAGCAGGGCCCAAGCGTATCGAGGAACACGGCACTGAAAGAGGCTACTGGCGATATAGTCATATTCCTTGACAGTGACGCTCTTGCGCCAAGCTGGTACATAAGCGAGGAAGTGGAGACCCATCGAGCTAATCCCGGGATCATACTGGATGGCCCGATCATAAATATCTCAAGCCCGCGGGATATTGTAAATCCACGTTTTAAAGCGTTGACCGTTAGATTCCTTGCATTCATGGATTTTCGGGGCGTCCACTTCATAACAGCCAATGCCTCATGCCGAAGAGCCGATCTGATTAAGGTCGGGGGTTTCGACGAAGAGTTCGCATGGGCCTGGGAGGATGTCGATCTTGGCATAAGGTTAATCGAATCAGGGCTCAGGTGCATGAAGAATCGGAAAGCGTACGTCCTGCACTGCAAAACCGGCGAGCCGGGCTTGATGGATCAGGTCAGATTCCGCGAAGAACGCGCTCAATATGCCGGTCTGTTTTACAGGAAACATCCCTCGGCGCGCGCCGCATGGATGTCGCGCCTGAGATATTTGACTTACGAGAGGATATTGCAGAGGTTGGGTTGGACCGAGCGATACCTGGATTCCAGGAAGCTAACTTTATTAGACAACAATATTCCTTTCTGGCCACCCTTTTTCAAGAAATTGTGCCAGATACACGCTCACGCCATTGGCCTGAAAAAAAGCCTGTAAACTATGCAAATTTATATCACCGCAAACTCACCAGGAGAACTGGCCGGATGGGTTTCACCCATCGTCGATAAACTGAAAGAGAAGAACCCTTCCGCAAAGGTCACTCTGGTAATCACCCCATGCCAGTATGCAAGCGGCATGGAAGCTAAAGTTGCGACCGATCTGCCTGGCATCGATTCGGTAGTCAGACTCGGTCAACTGATGAAGGCACTCTTTCTGCACAGGGGCTCATTTCTCCCCGATACGGATGAAAAACGATGTGTGCTGTTCCTTGGCGGCGATGCGCTCTACTCCGTCCTGCTCGCAAAACAACTGAAGGCACCTCTGTATGGTTATCTCAACAAGCCCCGATGGCCCAGGCATTTTACGCGATACTTCATCTCCGATGCACAGCTGGAACAGAGATTTTTAGATAAAGGGGTAGCTAAACAGAGCGTTCAGGTAGTAGGCAACCTGGGTCTGGACAGCATAAGCATCACGCGAAGCAGGCGAGAGATCTTCAGCCGATTGACGGGATCGCCGGAAGAGCAGGATATCATCACATTTTTACCTGGCAGCCGTCCGGTCGAAGTCGAGTTCATGCTCTCATTTTTCACCAGGGTCGCCGAAATACTCGGGGAAAAGTTTCCACAGCAGGCGATGTTCGTCGCACTCTCGCCGTTTGCAGACAGAGACCTTGTAAGACGAACGCTGAATGCCGACGGCACCAACGCCACTGTTGATGACGACTTGACCGAGATCACCACGGCATCCGGGCGCTCGATTCGCATAGTAAGCGATAGCCCTCACGAGGTAATGTCGGTTTCCAAAATGGTGCTCACCATTCCAGGAACGAACAATCTGCAAATTGCAGCGATGGGTGTCCCGCTGATGTCAGTTGTCCCGCTAAGCAAGGCCGAGCTTATCCCGCTCGATGGGCTGCCGGGACTGGTCAATCCGCGGATATACCCTTTCGGGATGCTGAAGCGAAAACTGATCATGAAGATGAACGAGCGGCTCAAGTTTGTCTCCCTGCCGAATATGATCGCGAACAGGCCGATCGTCCCGGAGCTCAGGGGAGTATTCGAGCCCGAGTATGTGGCACAACAAGCGATCGCCCTCCTCGAGGATGCCGCCGCTCGGGAAGCGATGTCGCGCGAGTTGCTCGAAGTTACGAGCGTGAGAGGCGCGGCAGGTAAGATCGCCGATTCTCTACTCGAGTGCTAGTTCGGGAATCGCACACGGAAATGACAACGGAGTAATGATTTGCACATCTGTTTTTTGAGTAACGGTTACGGTGAGGACAGGTCCGCGGCTCTTATCGCCAGCGAACTAAAGAGCAGGTGCTCGTCGGTCAAGGTGACCGGTGCGCCGCTGATCACAGCCGGCAAGGACTTCATGCGCAAGGATATTCCCGTTATCACACAGGGGCAGATTCCCCCGTCAGGCGGCTTCCCTACGATGAGCGTGAAGGGCTTTCTCTGCGACCTGCCATTCACCCACCGACACATCAATTACTATCGAGCCCTCAGGGATGCCCGCGATGATATCGACCATCTTGTGGTGATAGGCGACGTCTTTCTCCTGTTCATGGCATGGCTCGCTTGTCGAGGGAAGGCTATCATCCATTTCTCTCTGCCGAAATCCGACTACAACAACCCTCATTTCGGGATAGAAGAGTTCATATTCAGGAAGATTCCGCACACGGTAATGACCCGCGACGAGCATACATGCACTAATCTGAAGGCACACGGTGTGAACGCCGTTTATGTCGGCAACCCCATAATGGACGATCTGTCGCCGAAGGGGATTGAACTTGGCAACTCCCGCATCGTGGGCGTGCTTCCAGGCAGCAGGACGGAAGCGTATGAAAATCTGCGGATGATCCTCCGTGTAGTGGAGCGGGTAAGCGATGACGTCGTTTACGCATGCGCGCTGTCACCGGCACTCGAAACTGAGCGCATAGTTGACATGGCCTCGCACGACGGGTGGTTGCACGAAAACAGTATGCTCCGAAAAGAGCGTCATTCCGTTCAGTTGGTCAAGAACGGCTTTGAGGATGTAATCACGAAGGCTGAAATTGTCATCGGTCTGGCCGGGACTGCCAACGAGCAGGCCGTAGGCCTCGGGAAGCCGGCGGTATCATTTATGGGAACCGGTCCGCAAACGACGGCTAAGAGGATGAAGGATCAGGAGCGCATGCTGGGCGGCGCGGTGAGATACATCGCGGACTTCCCGGACGGCGTGGCGGCGGAGATATCCATGCTCCTCTCCGATCCAATAGAGCGCGAAAAGCGTGGCAAAATCGGCGCACTCAGGATGGGCGCTCAGGGTGCATCCGGCCGAGTCGCAGATTTTCTGATCAAAGAGTTCAACCTGCCACGAAACCCGTAGGTTATCTACCTCACTAGCTACCATTCGCTTTTATCTCTGCAGTTTGCCCTGTCAGCCTGTATACGCTATAATATGCGGGGAGTGTCTACCAACATGAGTGTCTTTCAACGTCTGTTAAAAATTGCGCGTCCCTACCGATCAGCATTTATCACCGGTTTGGGATTTCTAGTCGTCACAACCACGCTGGAGACAGCGATAATCCCGATATTATTTACCAGCCTTCTGTTTCTGGTTATCGGATCGTCAGCCCTTTCAGCGACAGGACCTTCGATTCAAGCCTTTGGGCTTGAACGTTACCTCAACCACATGGTTGGATCAACGGATCAGACCACGCTGCTGATCCGGGTCTCCCTCATCATCGTTTTCATATACCTGATCAAATGCGCTGGCAAATCCCGTCAGTTTTACCTGATGAACAAGTTCTCGTACCTGACGGCTATGGATCTGCGCAAGCGCCTTTTCGCCCATGTAATAAGCCTGTCACCAGCGCAATTCGACAAACATAGCAGCGGAAATCTGCTCTCCCGCATGACTTGGGATGTAGCGGTAATTCAGGATTCGCTGGGTGTACCGGTATCCGAAATCATTGAAGCCCCACTGACTATTGTTATCGCCCTCGGAATCATGCTGGCTGCAAGTTGGAAGCTAACCCTTTCAGTCCTCTGCCTGGCACCCGTAATCGCACTATTAATCGCATGGATGGGGAAGGCAATACGAAAGCTCACTATCTCCATACAGGAACGACTGGGCGCACTGAATGCACATATGTCCGAACTCCTCTCCGGTATGAGGGTGATTCAATCATTTACCAGTGAGCCGTATGAGAAGGAACGGGTAAACCAGTTAAATCAGCACTACTATCAAGATTCCATGCGCTCGGTACTGATAGCAGAGACTATCGCGCAGGGCGTAGAATTCGCCGGTATACTGGGCATGATAATCGGAGTCATCATAGCTGGCATACTTGTATTTAAAGGCGGAATGCCAAGTGACCGTTTCATGCTGTTTCTATTTATGGCACAGAAAGTCAGCGAGAAGTTCACAAAGCTCGCTCGAATGAACCAGCTCCGCCAAAAAGTGAACGGGGCAGGAACGCGCATATTTGAACTGCTGGACATGCCGCCTACAATTGAGGACGCGCCTGATGCAAAACCGTTAACTAAGCTGCATGGACATGTCACCTTCGAGAACGTGTCGTTCGGATACTCTCAGGACTCGCATGTTCTGTCTGACATCAATTTCGCAGCTAAACCGGATGAGGTGATCGCTCTCGTAGGACCGAGCGGAGCGGGGAAGACAACGCTTGTCAACCTGCTGCCACGCTTTTATGACCCAACAAGCGGGCGTATACTAATTGACGGACAGGACCTTCGCAGTGTTACCTTACGGTCACTACGCCAGGCCATAGGCACCGTTCCACAGGAAACACTGCTCTTCAGCGGGACAATCGATGAGAATATCCGCTACGGCAACCTTGATGCACCGGACGAAGAGGTCATCGCGGCTGCACGTGCAGCGAATGCACTGGAGTTCATCGAGAAGATGCCGGACGGTCTGCAGACCGTCGTTGGCGAACGCGGCGCCCGCCTGTCAGGTGGACAACGACAGCGTATAGCCATCGCCCGAGCGCTGCTTAAGAATCCGCGAATACTGATCCTTGATGAAGCCACAAGTGCCCTCGATACAGAGAGCGAGCATCTGGTGCAGCAGGCGCTCGAGAACCTGATGGGCGGTCGTACAACTTTTATCATCGCACACAGACTGAGCACCATCCAGTACGCAGACCGCATCATGGTGCTTGAGAACGGTCGAATTGTCGAGATCGGCAATCATAACGAGCTTTTGAGTAAGGGCGGATTATACAGCCGCCTGTACGAGATGCAGTTTCACAACAGCCAGTTGAAGGAGCCTCTGCTGGCCGAATAATTTGGGGGTAGTTTAGTTGGCTATTAAGATTAGCATACAGATGTGCAGTTACAACCGAAAGGATATCCTGAAGAAATCGCTGGAGGCTGTCTTCAAGGTTGATTTTGCGCCATCTGATTATGAGATAGTTCTGGTTGATGATGGCAGCACCGACGGTACGGGCGAGATGATAAAATCGCTCAATCCGCCGTGCCGCATAAAATACATGCCGCAGGAACACGCGGGCTTATCCAAAGGGCGCAATCTCGGCATCCGAAGCGCAGAGGGCGAAGTAGTTCTCTTCATCGACGATGACATAATCGCCGACCGCAATCTGCTCAAGGAACACTGGGCATTCCATGAACAGGACGCTAAATGTGTTGTCATGGGCTGGGTAAACCATGTAGACGATCTGGAGAAAATACAGGCGCCCAAGTTCACGCATGCCGATATCTCCACATCGTTCTTCTGGACGAGCAACGTCTCCGTGCGGCGGAAGTATCTCATGGAGGCAGGGCTGTTCGATGAGGACTTTACGGAATACGGGTGGGAAGATATCGAGTTCGGCCACAGATTGAAACGGCTGGGCTTAACTCGAAAGTACAACCCTAAGGCGCTGGTCTACCACTTCAAGAAGAAGTGGCGGGCCTCCGATCTACCAAGGCTTTGCAAGCAGGCGCAGTCGAGCGGGCGAAGTGCGGTAATCTATGTAAGCAAGCGGCCGTGCCTCAGCGCACGCATGTCGACCGGGATGTTCCCACTTCGCTTCGTGATGAACGATCTCATGAAACCGATGGCCGGAATCTGCGCGAGAATAATCAAGATGGCGGGGGATGCTCCACTGAGCGGGCTCCCACTGTTCTGCGCTCGCACACTGGTCAGCTTCGATTACTTCGATTCAGCCAGAGCTAGTTTGGCATCAAAGAAGGCGCACTAGCACTATATTAATCGGCTCTACTTGCTTCACATACAGCGCAACTAAATTATACATTCAAGGAGAACAGCTATGACTCCCATGATTAGCGTAGTAATGCCAACCTTCAACCGAAGGGAAACCCTGGAAGAAGTTTTGCCGAAATTGACACAGCAAACCTATCCCATCGACTCGTATGAAATCCTGCTGTGCGATTCCGGGTCTACCGACGGCACGCAGGAAATGATAGCAGCCATGAACATCCCTAATCTGCACTTCCTGCCAGGGGAAAACAGAGGGCGTTCCGGTGCACGTAACAGGGGCATCCAGGCAGCCAAGGGAGAGATAGTCCTGTTCACCGACGCCGATATTCTGGCATCCAAAAATCTGCTGGAAGAGCACGCGAGGATGCACACCGCCGAGCCGGGAATCGCCGTTGTGGGCCGGGAAGTCCAGGTCGATACCCTCGACGAATACAGAGATGTGGTCGCTCATCCTGAGAAACAGCGATGCCTTCACTCTGCGTCCACAAAAGAGCTTTCGTGGATGTTCTTCCTGACAGGAAACGCATCCGCACGCCGGGCCGATCTCATACGTGTAGGCGGCTTCGACGAAAATTTCACGGGCTACGGGCACGAGGACCTCGAACTTGGGTATCGGCTGAAGAAAGCCGGTGTGCACCTCCGTTACGATTTCACCGCTCTCAACTATCACTGGCACCCGGTCGGATTCGAGGAGCGATGCGACAAGGCCCGAATGTCCGGCGTCTCGACCATTCGATTCTACCGCAAGTACAAAGACCCCATGATCAAGCTTATGATGGGCGTAAACCCTGCCAGCATGTTCCTCCACTCGCTGATTTCCGAGAACGGGCGCTTCCTTGCCAATTGTAAGAAAAAGGCCGCCAGCTCACCATCACACAAGGAAATCGTGATTCAGTATTATTACCTGAACGGCGTAAAAGCAGCCATCGCCGACCCGTCCATATAAAGGATGCCTTTGTGAAAAGCAAGTCCCATGACCTTTCGCCCGTGCGAAAGGTGCTTGTAATACGAATAGATAAAGTAGGCGATCTCCTGCTCTCCACCCCTGCCATCAGGAGCCTGAGGGAGGCTCTTCCGGGCGCTCGGATTACCCTGCTCGCCACGCCATACAACGCCGGCATCATGAAGGGCTGGGATGCGCTCGATCAGACGGTCATCTACGATCGCAGCTGGTCAAAACTGGAGAAGCTGCGATTTATCCGCGGGCTAAGGAGAGATGGCTATGACATGTGCATAGTCCTTTCTCCGCTTATGGAGGCATATCAGATCGCCCGACTATCCGGCGCACGGATCAGAGCAGGACTCATCTACTCACGGCGACTGATTCCACGGCTGCTATCCCCTGTCCTGCTTACACACCGATTGGTACTAAAAATCGACGAAGCGATTGCAGGTGGAGCGGAAATTCCGCATGAAGTAGATCAAATGCTGGATATAGTTCGTCTCGTTGGGCTGCCAGCCAAGCGCACATCTCTTGAGATACCGCTTTCATCCGATGACAGGGAATGGGCGCATGACTTTCTTCAGGAGAGGTGTGGGAACAAGACCATAATTGGATTGCACTTATCCTTCAAATGGCTGACCGGTGGATGGACTGCAGCTGATATGGCCGGACTACTTGAGCAGATTCTTGAGGCTACCCGCGACTCGTACATCGTCATAACCTTTGGACCCGCAGACATCGAAGCCGCGAAAGAGCTGTCGGCCTTCGTCGACGGATTCGAGTTCATCGGCAACGAGACAGGGGGGACGCTGAGTCCGATTCCTTGTCAGCCTGCACGGGAATCAGGGGACTCTCTCGATGGAAACGCCGTAATGGTTGGCGGACTTCCTTTCGGCAGATGGGCAGGAATCTTCGATTGCTGCCGGTTGGTAGTATCGCTTGATACCGGTTCTCTGCATTTGGCAACGGCTATCGATAAGCCTGTAGTCGCCGTATACGAAAAAGACACCTTCGATCACTGCACAAAACAGTGGGCCCCGTGGCAGGTGCCGAACAGAATAGTAAAACGCGATGATTTCAGCGCTACAAGCCGTGAAATTCTGAGTGGGCTCAGTGATCTACTGAAGGATATCACTTCCTAGACATGACGTTCCTGTAGGCTTTCACCAGTTCAGCGTTACCACGGAATGCTCTCATGAAGCTGGCACCTCTAAGCCAGACCTTCAACTCGTTGTTAAGGTACCGCACGCTTCGGCGAAAGCGCCCCATGGGCACTCGGCGAACCATGTCATCAAAGGCCTTGATCTGATCCATTTCCGTTTCATTAATCAGATCGAGCATCCCGTGCACGACAGATGGATGTGTGTGCCTGAACACGATAGCTTCACTGGCATGCTTATGATTCAGGGCATAAACGTTTTTGATCCTGTCGGTTGACTCGCTATCGCCAAGACTTGAGTACATCGCCCATTTTTCGTTGAGTGAGCCCAGGCTCGCCACGTAACCGTAATGGTAGTATCTATACGGCAGAACCACCCGATCTCCCTCTATGTCATACGGCCACTCGTGAACGTCCCCCCGCCAGCGGATCTTCGCATTGAACCGGAACAGCAGATTCTTACGGTGATCGAGCGTCGAGTAATAGCCGTCGGTTCTGTGGAACTGATACACATACGCCTCTACAATGCCGACAGTCTCGGGCAGGTTCGGGATGAGCTCGCGCGAGATGCGCGCAAAGCCCTCGGTGTGTACCTCATCGCAATCACAGTAGAGCACCCATATATCGGGATGGGAAAGTCCGCTCACATAATCCAGACACTTGTTTCGGCATGCGGCAAACCCTTCGAATCCTGATGTGATCACGATCACCTTTCCAGCCTTATACAGCGCCGAATCATGGATAATTCGCAGATTCGCTGTTGCACGGCCTTCACTGTTATCGTTGATTACTATCAGATCAACGGCATCTTTGAGACTTTCCAAACAGGCGGTAAGGAACCGCTCATCACGTTTGCCCACTATCATATTGGCTGCTATGAAAGGCCTGGTAGAGACTTGAGCGCAAATACTGTCACTGATCATAGGAGATATCTCTTCCTTCTTTGAATAACTCTGAGGGGTTACTATGTTTTCGATAGGTTGGTTTAATATATTATAAGTCTACACCAATAACCTGTATATGGCTAGAAGAAAAATTGTGTTACTGCTATAATTATCTAGCCTGGACATTTTCCTACATGGCCTGCGATAAGTAGATTAGCCATATCCAAGTCTATAGTGTCCAAAATGGAGTGTAACGCCTTTGAAGAGAAAGATTTTCAGCCGACCTGAACTGAGCAAAATCAGAGAAGAACTGAGGAGTCAGGGCAAGCGTGTGGCATTTACAAACGGCTGTTTTGACATACTGCACATAGGCCATCTCAGATATCTTCAGGAAGCACGAAGCCTCGCCGACTACCTGATTATCGGACTAAACACGGATGATTCGGTCAGACGACTGAAGGGCCCTGAACGCCCGTTCGTTCTGGAAGACGAGCGAGCCGAGATGATGGCCGGGCTGGAATGCGTTGATTTTGTTACTCTCTTTGACGAGCCGACGCCTATCGAGATTATCACCGAGCTTCAGCCGGACCTCCACGTCAAGGGTGGCGACTACACCATAAGCCAGATCCCTGAAGCAAGGATCGTCCACTCCTACGGCGGCGAAGTATTGATAATTCCTCCAATTGCCGGTAAATCTACAAGCGGATTAGTCTCCCACGTGCGAACTATCGCCGGCAATGCCGAGTCGCGCGGGGACACGAAACAGAAAGTCATAGGCATCATTCCTGCACGCATAGATTCAAAGCGCCTTCCAAACAAGCCCATGCTGGATATTGCAGGCAAACCTATGTTACTCCGCGCCTATGAGAATGCCAAGAAATCGAAACTCCTTGACGACGTTTTTGTTGCCACGCCTGACGAAGCGATTCTGCAATTCGTGGAATCGTTTGGTGGAAAAGCCGTAATCACGTCAGCTACCCACGCGAGCGGCACCAACCGTGTGGCAGAGGCTGCCCGCACAATTGAGGCGGATATCATAGTCAACATACCGGTCGGTGAGATGGGACTGAACCCTGCGGATATAGACGCGCTCGTAAGTGCCCTGATAGATTCGCCGGACACAGTCGCGGCGAGCCTTACGGCGCCGTTGCAGCCGGATGAGCTCGACTCCACGGATGTGGTGAAGGTGGTCACGGACAACCAGGGATTCGCCCTGTATTTCTCCAGATCGGGCATCCCGCATCGAACTAACCAGGATGCCGCTCAGCCGCGAGCGCACATCGATGTATGCGCCTACCGCCGAACTTTTCTGATAATCATCGGCAGCAAAGATCCTTCGCAGCTTGAGCTTGCAGAGTCCATCGAGCAGCTCCGAATCCTCGAGAACGGACGCAAAATCATGATGTTGCCCGTGACGGGAACACCTCCAGCGAGCATCAACACAGCTGGCGATTTACAGAAAGCGCGTGCCTGCTCGTAGAACAGGGCCTGCGCTTACCCAAGTCATAATGGTCAGGTTGCTAATAACCATAAGGAATAGCATGAAAAGATTGTCCACGGAGCTCAAGTTTGCACTGTTTGTAGCAGCAGTCACAATAATACGGCTGATCGCCATCGTCTCTATTCCGCTTGGCGGAGACGAGGCGTACTACTGGCTGTGGTCAAAGCATCTGAGTCTGGGATATTATGACCATCCGCCGTTCATCAGCCTGCTCATCAAGTTCTTCAGCATCATAGGCGGCGATCACCTTCTCTTCGTTCGCATAGGGACGGTGCTGTTTGCAGCCGTTGGATCGTGGATGGTATATCTCTTAGCTCGAAGGATAACCAGGTCGACGCCGATTTCCCTGATGTCCGGCGTGCTGTTCACTGTATGCCCGATTTTCGCGGTCAAGGCGCTCGAGATATCGCCGGATAGCCCTCTAATCGCCTTCACACTGATATACATCTACTTCACTTATCTCGCGATTTTCGAGGATAGGAAGATATCCTGGCTGTGGGCCGGACTGGCACTTGGGTTTGCACTGCTCACAAAACTGACGGCATTCCTGCTGCCCGTCTCCCTCGTGCTGTATCTCGTTCTCTCGGTGGAACACAGGAAGCACTTGATTAAGCCGTGGCCGTATGTATCGGGGCTGGTTTCATTGCTGATATTCTCTCCGTTCCTGTGGTGGTGCGCTCACAACAGCTGGATAACGTTCATGTTCCATTTTGTGACCAGAGTAAGTCAGGAAGCGCAAGCCTGGCAGAACCAGTTTCCCCGGTTTGTAGAAGAGCAATCGTTCATCATAACGCCGTTTCTGCTGATACTGTGCATACTGGCGCCGATTTTTGTTCTAAGGATGAAGTCGATAAGGGCAAAGGAGTACAACAACGGACTTCTGTTCCTCACGGCATTTGGTATTGTGCCGATCGTGGCCTTCGGAATCGTGAGCACAAAAATCCAGATCTTCCCGCACTGGACCATGCCTGCGTACCCCACCCTGCTGATTCTTACAGCCATTTTCTACCAGAAGTGGAAGGATTCGGGCGATAAGTTCAAAATCAGGTATTTCAAGTTTTCGGTTGGATTCGCCGTATTGATCAGTTGCCTCTTTTATCTGGCAGCCGGATCGGTTTGCGTTCAATCGCTGTTCGTAAAACCTGAATACAACGAGATATTCGGCTACGCGGGATTGTCCGAAAAGATCCTCGATACTACATCAAGGAACCCTAATCTCTTTGTGCTGACCGATTCTTATGCGCGAAGCAGTTCGCTCTCGTACTACACCCGGCGACAGGTCTACCTGATCTCGAAGACAGAGATCATGGGCAAGGAATTCCTGCGTTGGCAGAACTTCAAGGCTATGCGCGGCATGGATGCCCTGTACGTACAAAAAACGCCACTATCCGATCGCAAAGAGATTCAGGATATCCTCAAATCATCCTTCGAGCGGCTGGAGCCAGAGCAGGCGTGGGCCATTTACAGCAAGCCTGATCCAATCCACAAGCGACCGTATCTTATCAAGACCTTTTATGTCACCGTTTGCAAAAACTTCAAGCGCAATAATTTCTACGACGAGAAGGAACGCAGACTGCTGAGTGCGATACATAAGCCATACCTGGGAGAGCAGGATCTCAAGTAGGCTTTAAGATATGCAAATTTGCTCCGGCTTAGTTTCCGGGCTAGCGATATAAGTTCCGGAGGAAGCCTTTGGTACAGAAGAGACGAAAACGCAAAATACTCATCAAGCCCAAAAGAGTAATATTTTTCAGCATTGTTTTGGTGTCCATAATTGCGCTGTTACTCGTCCCGACCTATCATTCCGTTGTGAATTTCATGAGGGTCAGGGTGGTCGAAATCGAACTCGGCCCCGGCGTGCAGATACGGCCTGCGCTCGCAGACAGCAAATCGTTTCACAGCGAGACCTTCAAACATATGATTCATCGGCTGCAGCCATACGCCGCGATCAACGGCACGTTCTACAACGAGAGCATGAAACCCCTTGGAGATATTCTCATAAATGGCAAACTTGTAAATCGGGGGCATTACCGGAATGCGATGGCTGTTACGGATTCAGGCAAGGTGGTGTTTATCAAGCGTGGAAGACATGGTTTCAACTGGTCGAAGTATCGATTTGGGCTCGCATCAGGACCGATGCTTGTAAGTGACGGTGCGATCGTTCTGAATCCCCATGCCGATGGTTTCAAGCATAAATGTCTGGGGGTAAAAGCGTGGCGCTCTGGAGTCGGCTTATCGAAGAAGGGCAAGCTGCTGCTGATCACCGCAAAGGAACCTCTGACTCTTTTAGAGTTCGCCAGGCTTATGCGCGATCGCGGGGCGGTGGATGCGCTGAATCTGGATGGAGGCGGCGCTTGCGGCCTGTATCACAAAGGCAAAGTACTCTCATTCCCATCCATCCCTATGACAAATCTACTTGTCATCTACAAGAAGGGCGCAAGATAGTTTACCTGTTGAAGAAGTCCTTCAGCCGCTTTCGATCCCTGTAATCGCGATACCGTGCCGCAGGGCTTAAACTGCGCCAGATGCTGTGCTTGTCGCGAATTCGTATGACTCTGCCGCTATCCTCATACTGCAGTTTCCGCCTTTGATGCACAGGTCGCGCGCCGCGGCGAACATACCAGTAGGCGTACGAACAACCGGCAAGCGAAAACAGTCCCAGGAGTATGTGCGCCTGTCCGAATGAGATCAGGACCATCGCGGCGCTTATCACGGCAAGATACTTGAGTTTGAGCGGGATTATGAAGGCGAAGAGTATCGTCTGTTCCGGGTTCAGCATGGCAAACGCGACGGTGAGCGCTGCAAGCGGCAGCCAGAGCCCGACTGCTGATGTGGGTATCCCCGTAATACTGCTGCCAAGATAAAGGCCAAGCGCCGACAGAGCCGATGCCGAGAAGAAGAAGATCCCGAAGGTCCGGCTTCCCCATGAGCGCTCCAGACTTCCACCTGCAAACCACAGCCAGTATCCTGCAAAGAACAGGTTTATTACGCTTCCTGATACCCCAAGCAAAGGATATGTGATCGCGGTCCACGGCATCGCGGCAGCCATCATCGAACTAAACCCCAGAAGTGCGATAACTGCCTCTGCGCGAAACAGGGTCACCACGAGAAAGGTAGCGATATTAATGACGATCAGCCCCTTGGTAACGGGCATTCTATCGGCGTACAGCCATCTTATCATTTTGTCCGTTCTACCTTGCATATTCACCTGCCGTCGTATTATTAACTGATATTGCGCAGATACGAATGTTTTGAAACAAAAACAAACGAGCCGCTGCAGACAGATCCATAGATCGCGCACACGGCTCGCCATTTCTGATCACTGGATAATTAGACGATCTCTACCAGCTCGATATCGAAGGTCAAATCCTTGCCTGCCAAGGGGTGATTTGCATCCATTGTCACGCTCTCATCCGAGGTCTCGGTCACAGTGACGATCATCACCTGGCCGGTCGGATCGCTAAGCTGCAATTGATCGCCCACTGACGGATTCAGGTCTTCCGGGAACTCGGTTCGGCTCACCACCATCACCAGTTCCTCGTGAGGCAGTCCGTAAGCCTCTGCAGCAGGAATCCGAACTGTTTTAGAGTCAGCAATATTCATACCGATTACTGCTCCTTCGAAGCCTGGTATAACCTGTCCTTCACCAACAGTGAACTCCAAGGGATCTCTGCCGACTGAGCTGTCAAATACTGCACCATCATCGAATTTTCCGGTATAATTTACTTTTACCTTATCGCCTTTTTTAGCCTGTGCCATTAATGTTCTCCTTTTATGTTGTGCCCATAATCCTGTAATTCAACCGATAACTATCACCAGATTGATATTCAGTGCTCGCTTTTCACTTCTTCGGTTTTGTCCATATAGTATAAGTGATAACGCCACTTGAGTCTATCCTATGCAAAGACTTTTTTTCCGTCCGGCGCGCGTCTGAAACCGTGCGTATTATTTTTATACGATAATTTTGTTAATATATGGTAAAATGTGTCTGTTCGACCAATCGAATGGAAAAGCAAGGCACGTCCAGCAGCACGACCCATTGAATACAGTCTCGTGCCTCGGGTGGTCGGCAAATCTAAGTTTCAGGGTCAAACTTTTAGGAGATTAGCGTATGTCGAATGCAGGCACGCACAATGAATCCGCAAAAATCAAAGTCGTGGGAGTCGGTGGCGGCGGAAGCAACGCAGTCAATCGGATGATGGAATTCGGCGTTGTGGGCGTCGACTTTCTGGTGATGAATACCGACAGCCAGGTACTCGTGACTTCGGCGGCGAACGAGAAGGTCCAACTCGGCGAATCCCTGACTAAGGGACTTGGCGCGGGCGGTGATCCCGAGATCGGGCGCGATTCGGCGAACGAGAGCATACAAGAGATCAAACGAGCGCTCGCCGGAGCTGACATGGTGTTCGTAACGGCAGGTATGGGCGGCGGCACTGGTACGGGTGCAGCACCAATTGTCGCAGGGATTGCCCGCGAACAGGGCGCTCTGACGGTAGGCGTAGTTACGAGGCCGTTCAAGTTCGAAGGCCCAAGACGAGGTCGAGCTGCAGAAGAAGGCATAGCTGCCTTGCAGGATAAAGTCGACACCTTGATCGTCATCCCGAACGACCGCCTGCTGGACATCACGGACAAACATGCACGCATTCTGGACGCCTTCCGTATGGCGGACGATGTGCTGCGGCAGGGTGTTCAAGGCATCGCCGATATCATCACCATTCCAGGCATGATCAACGTCGATTTCGCCGACGTGAAGTCCATAGTATCGAATGCAGGCTCTGCGCTCATGGGAATCGGCAAGGCAAGCGGCGAACAACGAGCTCTGCATGCTGCACAGGCTGCGATCTCAAGCCCGCTTCTCGAGACGACTATAGAGGGCGCGCGAGGAATACTGTTGAACATCACGGGCGGCTCCGACCTGATGCTCTCGGAGGTCTACGAGGCGGCGCAGGTGATCTACGACGTAACCGATGAGCGGGAGTCGAATATCATCTTCGGCACAGTGATCGATGAGCGATATGCTGGAACGGTACAGGTTACAGTGCTTGCTACCGGGTTCGCTGGCACACAGCGAAGTGCAGCAAATCGGGTGTCGGCAAACGAGAAATTCTCCGGTGCATTGGACATCCCGGATTTTTTGCGCAGGAAATAATCGCTTCCATATAAAAAAGGCTCTATAAGAAAGTTTGTGGATAGCGACAGTATTCCAACAACCGTGCGAATAAATTCGCGGCGCCAGAAACACGAAGCCGCCCTGCGCCGACTAGATGCAGGCACACCCTTCACGGGTGCGTTGATCGCAGGCATACAGCCTGCGGCTACATTATTTAAGCCCTGAACCGTCCCTCGATATGCCCTGTGGGCTACTCGGGATAAGCGGCATCCCCCCTCGCCCGAAATCGGGAGAGAGCCTGCCCTGAGCGAAGTCGAATGGGGTTGGGGTGAGGGCCGAATCTTATAGTCCCAAAAAAAACAAATTGGCGGCTGGTCATACCTCTACAAGTGTTTGACCGGCCGCTTTTAATTTTGTCCAATGCCCATATACTTCCATCGAATGATGCACACTTCCCTCACCCGATTACCCATGAGTAGCCCGAAAGGAAGCAGGGAGCACCCCCAAAATCAGTCCAGGCGATTTATTAATCATATATATGGCAATTTAAGGAGGAAAAAAGCTGTAATATAACTAATCGAGATATATACCTTCCACGCATAAATTTTGCCACAGGAGGACACGTCTCGTGTCACAACGAATTTTGCGCCCGCTCAGCTATGGAGACCTGCTCGATGAGCTGTTCGACTTATACAAGAAGAACTTTCTGTTGTTCTCAGGAATCGTGGGGCTGGTATACATACCCTTCGCGCTGCTCTCCACGATCGCCATGCTACCAATGATCAATATGATGGGTAACATGGGGCCAGGTTCTACTCCATCGGACCCTTCGGCGATGTTCAGTTCCCTGATCCCTATATACATCAAGTTTGCTGCTATAGCAATAGTAGCGGGGATATTTCAGGTAGCTGCGATGGGTGCGATTACCTGGGCGATATCATCAACCTACCTTGGCAAAAAGCCGACCATTCTGGCATCATACAAGGCGGTTATACCCCGTTTGCTACCTCTAATAGTTACCGGGATTATAGCGTATATGATGGTAATAGCCGGCACCATTGCATGTATTCTGCCAGGCATCGCGCTATCAGTATTTCTAGCGTTTACTACTCAAGCGATTATGCTGGAGAACAAAAGTTACTTCAACGCCATCGGCAGAACCTTCGAATTGTCGGCCGGCGCCTTTTGGCAAATCTTCGTGATAGGACTGCTTGCCATGCTGCTTGTCTATTTTATACAACTCGCCGTATACCTGCCGTTCCAGTTCGCCACTGCGGCGGCTGCTTCCAATCCGTCACTCATGACTGCCATTTTCTTGGTACAAGGGTTGTTTAGTGGAATCGCGAACAGTGTTGCACTACCGATATTGCTGTCCGCGCTTGTTCTGCTATACTACGATGTGAGGGTCCGCAAGGAAGGGTTCGATATTGAGATGCTGGCCGCAAGCATCGAGGGCGGCACAACTGGCTCCGAGCGCGCGTAAGTTGACTGTTGAAGGTATCATCGCATGACATATAAGAGAATATCTACTCTCCATGCACTGTGCGCGCTGTCTGTCTGTCTGATCTCCACATGTGCCCACGGGGCCTCTCTGAGCGAGTACAACCGAACGCTCGGTGATGCCTCGAGCCGCATGCAAACCGCCATTCACATGGAAACGGCGCATCCCGGATCGAGCAAACATGCACTCGAGGGGCTGGCGCATAATCTGCCGAAGTCCATCGCGGTCGAGATGCCGGGCGGACGGCGCATCAACTCCGATATGCGCTGGCTGAGGGACGGTCTACTAAGCAGCCGCACGCTTTCCGTCCGGAAGAAAGTCGACTATCTCACCCGTCTCACGGAACAGGCACAGTCGCTGATCGCGGTCAATGCGAGCCTTCCCCAAAACAACCCGGGGTCCATCCGGCATGCCAGAAGTGTCCTGCGCAGCGTCGTCAAGCATGACGAATACAGGCACTCATGGCTCGGTGATAAAGTGATGGAGGCACTTGGCGCTATTGGGAATGTAATCGGCGGCGTAATAGAAAACATTATACGGCACGTTCCGGGGAGCGCAATCGGCTGGGTCGGGCGCGTTCTGGCTGTGATAATAGTGATCGCCTTTGCGGCCATGCTGGTATATATCGCCGTGAAGCTTGTGAGCCGCTACTCGAAGAAGGTGGCAGCCGAAGATGCGATCAAGGAATGGCGAGAACTCAAGTCGACGCGGCCGTCTATGGAATCGCTCATGGAGTCGGCGGAATCGCACGCAGCGGGCGGTCTCTACAGGGCCGCTTACCGTGACCTCTATCTGGCGTCGATCCTGCTGCTCGACAGGGCGAAGATCATCATCTACGCGGATGGCAGCACAAACTGGGAGTACATTCGGGCGATCAGGCGGCAATCGCTTAACGAACATGCCGCAATTTTCGGGGATATGACGCTAGTATTCGACCGCTTGATATACGGACACGGGGATATCTCTGCGAATGATTATACCCTCGGCACAGAACAGTTTCACCGATTGGAGGGAATGGTTTGAAGATTCGATTCTCTCAAGACATATGGGTGATACTGGTGCTGTTGGCGCTGCTCACGATTTTCAGCGTGTATGCAGGAAAGCGATCAGGCGATACGGATCTCGGCGTAATGCCGACTCCTTCGTCGTACTCATCGCGCCCGAACGGTATCAAGGGGCTGTATGATACCCTGGACAAGCTTAATTACCACGTGCGCAGGAACATACAACCGATAACATCCCAACCGAGCAGTGGTGTCTTCTTCCTTCTATCGGCTAATTCGATGGTACCTGTGTCGAACCAGGAGTGGCTTACCCTCAAGCGGTGGGTCGAGAAAGGCAATCTTCTAATCGTTGCGGAGACCGGTACCGATTGGGGTTATGATGATGGCGCTAAAGACTCGAAATCACAGCCCGTCTGTCCATCCTTCCTGGCACCGGATGTAAAGGCGTTTAGAGTCAGCGGAAAAGGCAGGGTGGATAAAAAGAGTTGGGCATTTCAGAGCAACGATTCCACGCCGTTACCCTTACGCCGCGCCGCAAGCGCACACCCGAAGGTACAAGTAGTAAAAGCGCGACCCCTCGTGCCGCTTTTGCGGGATGCGAAGGGAACGACGGCCGCATTCAGCCGGTGGGGCAAAGGCGGAGTCGTTGTCCTGCACAGCGCATGGCCGATCTCAAACGATGGGATAGGCAAGGATGACAACCTCATCCTCGCGCTTAATGCGGTGAATTACAGGCAAGACTACGAGGGGATCACTGTGACCTTCGACGAGTATCACAACGGATACGGCAGAGCCCCCGGCATAACGTCGCTGATCGGCGGCCCGGCGAAGATCGGTCTGATGCAGCTCTTCATGGCGTTTATACTGCTTGTACTGGCGGTCTCCAGAAGATTCGGCCGGCCGGTCTATCTGAGTGAAGGCGCTCGTCAGAGAAGCGAGTACTTGAGCTCAATGTCGTCGCTGCTCCGCAAGGCGCACGCCGTCAAGGTAGTTAACACGGAGCTTGAGCGCAAATTCCTTCAGGACGTTGCAGGCTCGCTTGGCCTGCCGGTCAACGCCGATCGGGAAGCAATCCTTGAGGTCTGCACTCGAAGGCGGCCCGACAAGGCCTCGGAACTCCGCCAATTGATATTTGTATCCGATGACAGGCTGGACGATAATACCCTTATGGCGCTGACAATTCGGCGCAACCATCTTAGAAAGGAACTGATTAAACCAAGATGACAGTACGAGAACTCGGAGAGTTTATATACGGCGAATCGAGCAAGGTTATTTCCGGTCAGGATGAGGTCATGGAACAGGTGCTTGTCTGTTTCCTGGCACGAGGCCATGTGCTCCTTGAGGGCGTCCCCGGCATAGCGAAGACGCTCGCGGTCAGGACCGTCGCGGCGATACTCGGCTGCGACTTCAAGCGCGTGCAGTTCACGCCCGACCTGATGCCGTCCGACATCACAGGCACGAGCGTGTTCGATAACGCAAGCGCCGATTTCCATCTCAAGAAGGGCCCTGTCTTCACCGACGTCCTGCTCGCTGATGAAATCAACCGCACACCGCCAAAGACACAGGCGGCACTCCTGCAGGCCATGGAGGAGCGGTTCGTCACGATCGACGGCACGGACAACTCGCTCGGCGATGTATTTTTCGTGGCAGCGACTCAGAACCCTATCGAATACGAAGGGACATACCCTCTCCCCGAGGCACAGCTCGACAGGTTCCTGATGAAGGTTATTGTCGGATACCCGGACGAGAGCGCCGAACTCGAGGTTCTGAAGCGCTCGCACGGTGGATTTGATCCGCATGACCTGTCGACCGCCAACCTGAAGACTTTGACGGACTATGCGCCGATACGCGATGCCTGGGCAGAGATCGCAAGGGTCACGGTCGATGATGAAGTCATGCGCTATCTGCTCGCAATCGCACGGCAGACTCGAGGGGCATATCAGGTGATGCTTGGTGCCAGTCCTCGTGCATCCGTCGCCATGCTGAAGTGCGGAAAGGCACTCGCGGCGCTGAGGGGTCGGGACTACGTGACGCCTGACGACATAAAGACCGTGGCGACGCCGATCATGCGGCACAGGTTGATTCTTTCACCGGAGAGCGCCATCGAGGGCGTGAGCACGGACGATGTGATCTCAAGAATCTTCACGGCGGTTCCGGTACCAAGATGAGCAAATGGCGGTGGAAATCACCCAAAATCTATCCGACGGCACGCCTGTCAGGGGCTTTTGCGGTAGGTGCGATATGGTTCTTCGCCATGCCATGGGGCGGAAAGCTCTTCATGTGGCTTGGCGCAGGGTACAACCTCGCAGTGCTGGCGCTCGCCATACTGGACTACGTCTGGCTTGACGATTCACGTAAGTGCAGTGTCAGCCGTGCGTGCGAGCCGACCCTCTCCATAGGCGAGAAAAACCCTGTATGGATAACCGTCGCACACACAGGCAGTCGCCCGATGGACGTAATGGTCAAGGATGAGCCACCAATCGATTTTGGGATTTCCACACGGTTCCTGGCTACTCGGATTCAGCCGGAAGAGATCATCCGCATGAACTACAAGGTCTCGCCTGCCGAACGTGGGGATTACGAGTTTGGCAACGTGAACGCGAGATTCAGGACGATGCTCGGCCTGCTCAGCCGGCAGGAGGCGTTTCCGGCCGAAATCAACGTGAAGGTCTATCCGGATATTTTTCAGACGAAACGGCACATGCTCTTCTCGCGGGAGAATCGGCTCGCACAGCTCGGGATCCGGCGGAGCAGAATAGTCGGACAGGGCCGGGAGTTCGAGCGATTGCGCGACTACATCCCCGACGACTCGCCGAGAGACATCGATTGGAAGGCTACCGCGCGCCGTGGCATACTCACGACCCGCGAGTATGACGTTGAGCGCAGCCAGAATATCATGGTTCTACTGGATGCAGGTCGCACAATGGCAAGCGCGACCGTCGAGCCGGACGGCACGCTTGGCATCACGAAGCTGGACTGCGCCATCAATGCGTCTGTGCTGCTCGCACACGTCGCGGCAGAGTCGAATGACCGGATAGGCATGTACTGCTTCGCAAAGGGGCCTGTGGCCTTCCTACCTGCCGGGAAAGGGGCATCACAGTCAACCCGGCTGCTGGATGCGCTGTATCCGTTAAAGCCGAGGATGGAAGAGACGTCTTACTATGACAACTTCATGTTCGTGAGCTACAAGCAGCAGAAACGATCGCTCGTCTTCCTGTTTACGGACCTTATCGATCCTGAAGCATCGAAGAATTTGATAGCCAATATAGGGATACTGTCGAGGAAGCATCTGGTTGTGTGCATAGCCCTCGCCGACTATGAGCTGCCGTCGATAATCGACGGTGTGCCTGGTAAGCCCGCGGATTTGTACAATCAGGCGGTTGCGCTCGGGATTGTTCGGGAGCGGAAGAAGGCGCTCGCACAACTGTCGAGCCAGGGTGTGATCACGATCGACGCGACACCCGCAGATCTATCTGTGGCTGCGGTGAACAAGTACCTTCAGTTGAAGCGCGAGGGGCGGCTTTAGGGACTCACCATAAGTAAAAGCATGCTGAAGCGAGCTGTTCAGGTGTTTTCTACGGAACCTCCCCTGCCCCTCCTTCGCAAGGAGGGGATTTACGAATTCTGCTATTAGCGTCGCGTTGTCAATGGTGTATAGGATGTGCGCCCGGCCATGAACAGATACATGAATTCGACGGTGCCGACGACTGCGGCGACTATCAGTTTCAGTTGATACGGGACCATGCTGGGGGAGAAGAAGCCCTCGATCAGTCCTGCAACGACGAGCATCGCGCCGACACCGATCATGAGCGTGAAGGCTTGACGGCCCGCAAGTTTGAGAGCGTCACCGCGAGTGTAATCGCCGGGGTTCAGGAGCGCCCATCCGAGCATAAGGCCCGCTCCACCCGCGATGAATATCGCCGTAAGCTCTATGACGCCATGGGGCGCAACAAAGCCCCAGAAGCTCAAGGCGACGTTCAGCCCGCGTGAATTGACTACAGCGCCTATCACGCCAAGCATCAGGCCGTTGTAGAACAGAAAAAAGATGGTTCCAAGGCCTGCAGCGATACCTGTAGCAAAGGCAAGTATGCTGACTCTTATATTGTTAGACATGATGAAGGAAGACATCAACGGTCGCTCTTCTTCCGGCATCCAGTTCTTTTTACCGGTGTGACGCTCAGCTATGGAATCAGCCATTTCGCCCGCGCCCTGGCCCAGCACCGTGTCGGCCTTGCCGGGGTCTCGGCGGACCTGATCTCCAGCGAAAATCGCGGCGCCAAGGGTTATCAGGAAGGCGATTAATATGAAAGCCAGGTTTCGTCGGAATGTCTGAGGAAACTCTTCGGCGAAGAATTTGCGGATGGACGGCCACCCTTTCGGCTCTGACACGTAGATATGACCGTATGCCCGCGATGCAAGCTGGTTCAAGTATTCTATCTGCGCGTCATCGATCCCCGCACTGCGCGCCTTCGACAGCGCAGACACGACTCGCCTGTAGAGATGGCCGAAATCGAGGAGATCGTCGCTATTAAGGCTGCTAAGCCCTTTTGATTCAATCTGATCGAGCATCTGCGAAAGTCGCTTGAAACTATCTTGATCGTTTGTTTGTATAGTCACTTTTTCACCTGTCATTTGGAGGTATATTTATGTCTAGAGAGATCGCAATACTCACACCGGAGCATGTCGAGCTGAAATTCGAGCTGGCCGGCCTCGGATCCAGATTCTTTGCCATATTCCTGGATTCGCTGACGCAATCGCTGTTCGTTGTTGTTGTAGGGATAGTGCTTGTTTCCATATCTTACGTTGAACACCTGAACGCTGCCTTATCACGAGAGTTCGACCAGATGTCCCCATGGTTCATAGCATTTATATTATTGCTGTTATTTTCTCTATGGACAGGATATTTCCTCTATTTTGAGATCGCAGAAAACGGACAGACTCCCGGAAAGAAATGGGCGGGGATAAGAGTGATCCGAGATTCAGGCCATCCGGTCGATTTCAGGGCGGCTCTGCTCCGAAATCTTATGCGCTCAGTCGATGTTCTACCTGTCTGCTACATAGTCGGTGCGATATCCATATTCGCAAGTCCGCAGTGCCGTCGACTGGGCGATTACGTCGGAGGCACACTGGTGGTCAAGACTCGCAGTAAGCAGGAGAGACCGCAGGCACCCGAGACGCTGACGGACACAGTTAATCCAGCTCAACCCGCCGGCTACTATCTGCCTGACGAGGCGCTGGCGTGTCTCAGCTCGGTTACTAAAGAAGACTACAGGGCTGTGCGCCATTTCCTCGACAGGCGATGGGACCTTCAGCCGACTGTGGCCACATCGCTCGCGCTGAAACTCGTGAAACCGCTTGCAGTGAAAGTGCAAATCGATCCCGAGACCATCGGGAATCCTGTAGAGTTTCTGGAAGGCCTGACGAGTGACTGGGAGCGGCGAATGGTTCACTAGACCACCCTGAGACCGACAGATTTCATGCTAACTTCGGCCGATGACACCTGCGATACGGCGGATATCATCCATCAACGAATCAAAGATATTCGGGATAAGCGCCTGAGGGCCGTCACAGAGAGCGCACTTCGGGTTCGTGTGAACCTCGATGATCAGGCCGTCCGCCCCAGCCGCTACCGCCGCCCGGCTCATCGCCGGCACGTACTTCCAGGTGCCAACCGCATGGCTTGGGTCGACTATTATCGGGAGATGCGAGAGTTCCTTGATCACAGGAACCACCGACAGGTCCAGCGTATTCCTGGTATATGTCCGATCCAACGGATGCACACCTCTCTCACAGAAGATGACGTTCTGGTTTCCCTCGTTCAGGATGTATTCGGCTGAGAGGAGCCACTCGTCTATGGTGGCACTTGGCCCACGCTTGAGCAGCACGGGATGATCGGTCTTCCCGACGGCTATTAGGAGAGAGAAGTTCTGCATGTTGCGGGCGCCGATCTGCAGTATATCCGCATGCTCCGTTATGACTTCCACATCGTGCTGATCCATGACCTCCGTGACGGTAGCCAGACCTGTCTCGGCTCCGACTTCCTTCAAAATTTTCAGGCCTTCTACTCCAAGCCCCTGAAAAGCATACGGCGACGTTCGGGGTTTGAACGCCCCGCCGCGCAGTATACGCGCACCCGAAGCTTTCACAGCCTGGGCAGTCTCCATCAGCTGATCACGGCTCTCGATGGCACACGGCCCTGCCATGACCACAACCTCAGGCCCGCCGATCTCAACGCCTTTGACTTCAACGATCGTATCCGCAGGATGGAACTCTCTCGACGCCAGCTTATACGAGCGGCTGACCTGCGCCACGTGATCTACCCCCGGCAGAGAGATCATAATCTCCGTAAGCGGCTCACGCGCATCCGATGGAATGGAACTGGCTATACCGATGACGGTCCTGTCCCCACCTGGAATATCCAGTGGTCGCATGCCGAATTGTTCAACTTTTGCGATGACGCCTTTGATCTCCTCGGGAGTAGCGCCTGCCTTCATAGCGATAATCATGCTTGTTCACCTCGATCTTAACTACTTATTATCATACATTTATTGGAGCGCCGGTGCAAGGTCGACAAAGGCGAAGAGTGCCAATTCGGAACTCAATGTGTAAGCAAGCGTGGAATTGGCGGAACAAAAACGCCCTCACCCGAAATCGGTTGGGTGAGGGCCGAATCAGTGCAATCTTAAAAATCATCCACAAGAAAGCTTATAGGACCACTAATTCTTCGTGATGACACTGAATTCGATGGTAACGATCTCACTGGGACGAACGTCAAGACGGACAGTTCCACGGGAATCAACAGCCAGGTTCATAAGGGGTTCCTCGTTCATGTTGACTCTGCGCGCAGATACCGAGCCATTTACTCGAATTTCCGCATCTTTAATCTCGGTGCCGCATACATTGTAGAACCTGACTATAAGACTGTCCGTGCCTTCCCCTTGTTTTATGGCGCTCACCACTAGGCTACTCGGCGCTATCTCGATGAAACTATATGACAGCGGCAGAACACCATAGTGCGCCCCAGTCTGGGCACATATGAAAGGTGTGTTGAAACTGCCCGCCTCAGCCCACACGCGGGCGTCGCCCCAGCTGCCTGCATGCGGAAACACCGAATATTCTGACGTATGCTTGCCGATGCACTGAGCCCCTGGTGTTGGTATCACACCGGCGGTATCACCGCTTCCGCTTAAGCACCCGACGCATCTAAGCAGGGTGACCGCCACCGTTCTCGATTCGTCGTCGTACACCTCGTATTCAGGGAGACCCTTGTTCAGCACGGCAAGCCCCTTCTCGCCATCGTTCACATCCATCCACGATTTCTGGGGAAAGAATGTGGACGCACCCTGCCAATCCGAAGGAGGTCGAATCGAACGGGATACCACATCAAACGGCATCTCTGCATGCGACACATCGGTTTTTACCCCTGACGGGAAGACTGCCCTCAACCTGTGATCTTTCGCTAAATTCTCGATCTCGGTCACTACGTCGACCCTGCTCGACTTTGCGCTCAATGTGAACCGGCTCGTAACAGGGCATGCTACCGTTTCATACGATCGGCTGAGTTGGTCAGGGGTAGCAGATACAGGAATATTAAGGACGGATTTACGTACAATTGTGGCAGATATCGGACTGTTGTCTATTATGCGAATCTCTGCATTATCGCTCGCAGTAGTTATCACCGTATCCTGTTCGGGTTTACCATACCTGTATTCGTCCCCGACATCCCCTGCGTCTTCGAGCGCGCAGATGTTATCGAACGCACAGGCACCGTCATTGCTCTTTATGGAAATGCCGCCATTCGATATGCCCACTTCCAAATATTCGTTTGATATCTTCCCATCACCGATCGTGAGCCCTGCCACAGCGCGATCGCACTGACACGCAGAATCCACCGGTTTCACCGTGTACGTCGTGTATCCGCATGACGGCACATTCTCAGCGATGAACTCTATGGTAAACTTTCGGGTCATCGCTGACATCGGTAGTTCTACCGGCGAATAGATACTCTTTGCGTAAATGACACTTTCAAGAAGCCTGTAAGGTACGCTACCGCCATCGGTATCTATCAGTTCGATTGCTTGCACATCAAGCGAATCGTCCATCTGTGGGGCCTCCCTGGAGTTTTCACCAAGCTTAAACTCGATCTCGGCAATTACGCGTTCCGTTCGCACCCAGCTCAGCGGATTGAAGACGACCAATGTTTCGCCTTTTGTGCCGATCTGCGATGATATATGTGAGAGGCTCCGATCCGTCAACTCGCGCGCGATCTGTTCGACTTCGTCGAAACGGGGCATCATCTCTGCATGCACCTGATCTATGCTGCAACCGCATATAGAGTCGTGAGGATGGTTTTTCATCAGGTGTTTCCATGCGTAGCGAAGCATATCGCGCGGATACTCGGCGCCTGCCATGCTGGCAAAAGCACATGAAGGTTCCGTGTACTTCTCAAGCCACGTTTCACACTTCACGTTTGCCTGCTTTATGTACATCCTAGCCGATAGAGTACCGGCCAATACATTGCCATCACGGTCCTCACGCAACTCACCCTCCACCCGATTAAGCTTAAGGCCCTGCGTATCTATGCAATTTTTGACAGCCTCTATATACGCTGGAAAAGTGGTATGGACGAGGTGAACATCCCCTGCTGCCTCGTTCACCCGGCGGATGATATCTCCTACATCGCCCTGTGCCTCCAGATGATCGACTCCGTTCATAAGGAGCAGTTCACCGGTTACTGTGTGGGGCGACATCTTTTCGCTGATGGATTTAGCGTACTCAATGGCCGCCGCCGTATCATTCGGAAAGCGCTGGGCATTGTTGTACCAGAATGCCATCAGCGATGCCACGACCTCCGACCCGTCAGGACTGGCCCAGATCATCTCCATCTTGTCATCGTCGCATGCGAGCTGCTTGCCGCGGCCGAAGATCACTCCGTCGATCCCAAAACCTCTGAATATCTGGGGCATTTGGGAGATATTGCCGAACTGATCCGGGAGATAACCAACTTTCATAACGCTCCCGAAATCAGCTGCAATCCTGTGACCGATAAGGAGGCTCCGAATCGTGGATTCTCCGCTGACCAGGTTTTCGTCATTCAACTGGTACCACGGCCCCACGAGTATCCGACCCTCGCTAATGTACTTTCTAAGCTTGGCCTCATTCTGCGGCTTTATTGCCAGGTAATCCTCAAGGACTATGGTCTGTCCATCCATGTTGAAGTACTTGAAGTCCGGTTCGTTATCCAGTATATCAAGCAGATGGTCTACGAGATCGACCAATCGTATTCTAAACTGTTGGAATGTAAGATACCATTCCCTGTCCCAGTGTGTATGCGATATTACGTGCAGGTTATTCGTTTCCAATACTATCTCCCATTACAAGCCATGTTTACGGCTTTCTATCATTTAACCTATTCGGCGTCGACTGATGCTATTCTTCGACGCCAACCGACCGATCATCTTTGCCTGTGGCCATTATCCGCATCCATGGCAAGGATATTCAGCCCCAACACGGAACCACTTACCGGCGGATAGTTCATAGCGGAAAATGGAACCCTGGGCTCAAATCCGTTATAAGAAACTGTCAGTCGCCATTAATTGAAATGGCTTCTGACGATAGCACCTCAACTCGAGGCTCCAGAATAAAGCGCTGATTGTCTTTGCTTCCTGCAATTCTATTCATTATGGCCCGAACTGCCACTTCACCGAGTTGCTCTATTGGTTGAATCACATTCGCAAAATACACATCGGATGGCAATTCTATGGGTAACTCATCAAAACATGCCAGAGCAAGCCGTTTTGTGTCCATACCGGATTCTGATATTGCCCTCCATGCACCCACCATAGCCGATGCGTTTGCTGCAAAAAGGCCGAATGAGTCTCCAACGTTACCGAGCATACCCTTGATCAGCTCGTATGCTGACTCTTCAAGACTTTGAGCGTAATCATGCGTCACAGATTTTATCTCAACATCAGAGCGATAATGGGAACGCATTGCCATTTTATAACCTTCACTACGGTCGAATATCGAGGATACACCCTCGCTGTCTGTTAGATGAATGATCGGTGAGACATTTCTATTTATGAGAAGGCTGGTTGCCTCATATGCGCCCTTGAAGTTATTTGTTGCAACGCAGTCGCTCTCGAAACCATCTATCCACCTGTCTATCAATACAAGAGGGATCCCTGCATCCTGGATCTTCTGCAGGCAATCCAGATTTTCTTCCTCTCCGATATAGAACACTATGGCTCCATCAAGTCGTCTGTTTGCTATATTGAGTAGATTTTCCCGCTCTGTCTCTACGTTGCCATTATCTACGTACAGAAGAACGTTCGCGCCGTTCTTTCTGGTTTCCTCTTCAATATGGTTCAGGATGCGGACCGTGAATCTGGAGTAGTACTTAAACAACTGGCTTCCCTCATGAGCAATCTGATGGAGTACGACTCCTATTGTCAGAGGCGCTTCGGTATGATCCAGAACAAAAGTACCCTTGCCCTGCTGGCTAAACAGTAATCCTTCATTCACCAGAAGTGAAAGCGCACTGCGAACTGTAATTCGGCTAACGGAGTAAGTGCTGCACAGTTGACTTTCGGTTGGCAATTTATCGCCAGGACGAAGTTCACCATCCCTTATTGCTTTAGTCAACTCCATATGCAACATCTGTATCTTGGATATTCGGTTTGGTTTATTCATAATCGGTAGCTCACAGTACTTGTCATTATGGCGCAATACAGATCCTGACGATTATTCCTTATTGCCATTACATCGCTCAGAGAATGGCGCGCAGAACAAGATGGTCCACGAACATTTCACTCTTCAATACTCTGCTCACCTTGACGTGTTGTAATGACAATACCCCATATTATTCGATAGGGCGATAAATATTCCTCCTTGTCATGACAAAAAAAATACAAATTTAGCGATTGCAGTATAGGCCACCAAAGTTCTGGCCTTTACTCCCCTACTTGATGAGCGCAAGTAGCAGACCGATGTCTTCAGATTGAAGCGGTGAGTAGTTATCAGAGTGGGTATTATGGAGCAGCCGTGATCGCGGAGGTGTGACAAAACAACCGCCGGTCAGTCAGCGACCGGCGGTTTGTGATCAAGACTAGTGTGAGCAGACCAGAGTGCGGATAAGCCCTTTTGCACCAGTATACCTATATCATATTCGAAACTAAATCGGATACTTTACATGTCGCCAAACAAATACGCTTGTCGGCGGCACCATAGTAGACATAAAGGATTCCATCTACTACCGCATTTCCGCAAGGAAAGACACACTTGTTCCAAAGTCCATCACATTCATATTCATATTCAGGCTCAAGAATGGGTTCCGCAGTGCGGCCGATTATTCTGGTTGGATTATGCAAGTCAAGAAGCATGGCGCCAGCTCTGTATATGCCATCAGGACATACCCCATGATATATTAACAACCATCCATTGTCTGTCTTTATAGGAGGGCAACTTGCCCCCACCTTTGTTTCCCACCAGAATTCGTTCTTTGCAAGGAGCACGCCATCGTTGAAATCCATCAGATCGTCCATGAAAGATATCCACATTGCAGGGAACTCCATGCCCGGCATATCCTTGTCGCGATGTATAAGAACAAATTTGCCGCCTATCATCTCCGGGAACAGCACGACATCACGATTATCGGAATTTGGGGCTGTGATGCGTCCCATTCTGCGGAAAGATCGCAGATCCGTGGACATCAGCAGACCTGAATTTGTAAGATTCTGCGTGATCATGAGAGGGGCTTCTCGAGGGCCGCCCGGCATGAAGGCGTCTCCTCCGGGATTCAACCAGTACTGCCCAGGTCTGAATGGCCGGTATGCATATGTTATATAGAACCAATCTCCGAATTTAACAATCCTTGGGTCTTCGATGCAGCCTGCATCAGGGCCATCTACGCTTGGAGACAGTATCGGTTCATCAGAAACTCGCTCAAAGTTGAATCCGTCTCTGCTTTCCGCCAGTCCAAAATAAATGGGATGGCTGGGATCATCGCCTGCTGCACGATAAAGCATGCTGAACACGCCGTTTTCGTGCCATATCCCGGGATTGCATACGGACAAATTTTCCCACGAGTTGTCGGGGTTTGGCTCAAGAACTGGGTTACCGTGATATTTTTGCAGTTTCATATTCATCCTCTCGGCGTACAAAGTAATCGGTCTGCTGAATTCAGCGCAATATAACAGGCAATACATCCAACAGGTTAACGCACTCTGCCATCAGCAGGGGGCGTGCGCCACTGGCAGCAATATTTCCTCCCCCAACACCTATGGCCGAAAATCCTGCAAGACGTATTGATACCACCCCAGCGCCTGAATCCTCAATCCCAACTACCTTGCGCCGTCTGGATTGATCTAGCCCCAGTCCAACTCGCGCCGTCTCTGCATACAGCCATGGATGCGGCTTAGGCGACAGTTCACCGAGCGTACCTGCCTGCGTTTTGCCGAATGCATATCCGGCGGTTATTATGGCGTCATAGAATTGAAGTGGATCGCCCATCCCCAGCGTCTGAAATGCGGAGAGTATCTCCGGCCATGCTTTTTCATACAGGCCCGACGTCACAAGGCCTATTTTTACATCACGGCTCTTGAGATGCAGCAGGAATTCCTTCAAGCCGGGGACAGGTACAAAAGCGTTCTTTCTACCCCTGCCCTTGGTTATCTCCATCATCTCATGGCGTGTGATTTCGAAGTAACATCGTCGCACCTCTTCCACCGACTTATCCGGGCAGTACTTGTTGATGCAGTACTGAAGGTGCTCCGATACCGAATGGCCCGAAACATGCGGCTCATCCGATTCATCCAGCTCAAACCTGGGGTTTCCGAGTAGCCGGGCAGTGGTCTGCTCAATGATCCATATCCAGAAAGCCTCGCTCCGTACGCTTGTACCATCAAGGTCCATCAGTACAACCTCAGCAGGCCCTTCCAATTCGGCATCCGGAAGCGGATATATGGCAGGATGACCCATTGCGGACTTCACATACGTCAGCGTCTTGTCACGAAAAACGATGAACTCGACCTTACGATCGAGAGGAGTGAGTATCTGATGCACACCATCGATGCCTACCCGCCACAGGCCATCGCCGCCCGTTTCGAGATCGATCAGGTCACCGGCATATTCCCGCCTTACGGTTCCTATTCCGGGGATATTCACTGGCTTTGTGTCTCTCTTTCCGCGACCTGCACTAAACAGTATAACAAAGTGGCACATGACCGCCCTGCCATGTGCCACCTGGGATATCTACAATCCACTCCACATAACGCCGTTGCCGTTTGCATCAATATCGATCAATGGGGAAACCATCTTCATCCATTTGACATGGCCGTCTACAAAGGCCACATTCGCTCCATCACTGTGCCGGGTAGCCATGCTTTCTTTGTATGTTCTATTAGCATCCAATGCGCCCCAGCCTGGTGCGCAGAAATATGGTTCCCACGCAACAGCAGTCTTATCGATAAAACAGCCGGTACTCGAAGCGTCACGGATCTGGCTCAACGTTCGAGGCACACCATCACCGGCAGGCTGCCCATACAATAATTGATGTGCCAGATACAATCCGTTATAGCCATAGCTAGCGTATGTGTACCCGCCAGCCTCTATCTGAGGCCCCGAGGAAGCAGTTGGATCCGAGGGGCACATGTTAATTTTCACATTTCTCAGATATGGATCCAGCAGCGGCTTATGGCTGGCAAAATCTATGATGTAATCCATGCGACCTCCTGTAACGGCGACCAGGAGTGGGCACGTCTCGTCATAATCCTGCGTGTACATTTGCCAGGCAACCATTATCTGTTTCAGATTACTCTGGCAACTTGCCTGCCTTGCCTTATCTCTGGCTTTCGCGAACACCGGGAAGAGTATAGCCGCAAGAATAGCTATTATAGCTATAACTACTAGTAACTCGATCAGAGTAAACCCTCTTCTGCTTTTCATCATAACCCTCCACTGCAATTAATTATAAGTTACAGACACCGCATTCACGGCTAACATACCTTGAGCAAAATGACATCTACAGGTTTTTCTAGAACCACTCGATGGATGCTTCTGCACAATGCACAGCCGGTCTATCTGCGTAGAGATCTTTAAGGCTGCGTTCGTAAAGTGGATACACCTCGTACAAATGGGTACTTGGAGTCAACTCTTCTCTGGACGGTCCACCACCCTTCTTGCACACTTTTAGCGCAGAATCTCCCATGAACTGAATATCGAAAACCTCCGGAGCAAATCCCCCGTGCAATACAGTATACTCTTCTTTTCGCTCCGCACAGGGCAAGCTAACCAAAACATCATCGCCGGAATGTATGTCGCTTATGACAAGCCTTCCATCGGCGCGCTCGATGCCGGCTGGCGATCCATTCACAACTGCTGTAACGGCTGAGAACGATGCCCACTCAGGCAATCGCACTTTCAGGTTACACGCGCGATCTGAATGAACACTCACCTGGATAACCGAGCCATCATCGGATTTGGAAACTTTCACTTCCGCATCCGGAATATGTCGGTCAACAAGCAAATTAACCATCAGATCATTGCCGGAAAACCGCAAAGTATGACTCCATGCCAGATACAGCGCCTTAAGACCGGCCGGGCCGCAACAGTTTTGAAAGAGCCTGAACTTGCCGACGTAATTCTCTGGCGGCGCATACGACTGAAGCCAGGGCGCACCGAATACAGGTACTATCCCAAGGAGATGATTAAACGCACTCCATCCTGCAAATCCACCAAGCATGCGAGAAGGCACGTCATCTCCGATAGAGAACTCGTCTCTGGGCCTTGACTGACCGGATTCGGCCCAGTGCGTACCCGTAAGCTGGCTTTCTATCAAGTGGTTTCTGACTATCTTTTCGGCATCCCCCCACTTACTCTCATCGCCATCCAGCGCCAGCAGCAGGGTAAGTTCAAGATAATCCATGATTCCGCATGTTTCACTGCGAAACACGGGATGATCCGGTAAGTTCAATACTTCAGGGACAAATCCACAAGGGCCAGCCAGTTCACGCGCATACTCCCATGCCAGACGGGCGAGGCGCACCCACTCAACATTGCCGGATGCCTTTCCGCAAACGAATACTCCGGCAGCCCCGGAAAGTTTGGAGTGCACGTGATGTTCGAATCGGCCGTTTTCGTCCAGGATGCGGGCTTTGTCCAGCAGGAATCGGCAAAGATCCACCGCAAGATCAAGGGCAGGTTGATAACCGGTCAACTCCCATGCCTTTACCAACGGTCGGAGCAACGGGCCCAGGTAGTAGCCGGAATCCGGCGCATTGTCGAAATCGATCGGTTCTTCCCACTCACCATGCTTATATCGGCAACCCGGGATGAACCTGTAGCCATCACGCTCCGTAGATACGCTTATCAACCCGTCTATAATGCCGATAATCGCAGACTTCACCTGTGCGTCTGGATCGGCCATGTATGCGGAGCACAGCGCATACATCGTCCGTGACTGATCGAACATCTCTGCAACATTGCTCGAATAGGCAGTCAACGGCCTGTAGCTAAATCCATCAGAGTCGAAATAGCTGAGCGTAAGCTCTCGAAGTCTGTTCAGATTTGCTGGAGGAACTCCGGTCATATCTCTTATCATGAGAGCGGCTTCCCAGTACCTGCTGCTCAGGTCACCGAAGTCCGGCCAATCGTGAAACAGCTCAACGGGAGACCCATCGAATACATCAAAATACGGTTGTCCCGTTACTGGATCGACTGTTCTTTCCAGGTAATTTACGGCAAGCTTTGCTCTCGATTCGAAATCGACAGCGCCCGATGCGGGCATTTTCGGGAGAGATTGAATCACTTTTTGTTTCCCCTTTTTACGATGTGAGTATGCCTTTTATGCTTTGCCTACTTTACGAACTCTTCACTAGCTGATGTATCTGCGAACATACGCACACTGTTAAGCCCCCATGCGGCACCCCTGGGAAGCCAATCTGCGGTGATATGACCATCCTGGAATGTGTTGCCTGTGATAGATACATTGCTGTTATTCACCGGCACGTTAATGGTCATGACTCCAGTTTTGGCCGGAGCGAAAATATTACCGGATATAACCGAAGTAATGGTCTTTCCGCTGCTGACCTGCAAGTATTCCCCTGTCTGGCCACGCACCACATTGTTGCTGAACACAACATTTTGCGGAGACATCGGGGTCTTTTCCTGAACCCTTTTGTCAAGTCTTGCATTGAAGTACTGGTCGTATGGCTGTTCTCTAAGCACGAAACCCCGGAATGCGCCAATAACAGTATTGCCTGTGATGACTACGCTATCACAATTACCGGCCACTTCGATGCAGTTTGGCGTAATTCCTGCATCCAACGGCTGGTCGTATATAACGATATTGCCCGTAAGGATTATATTGCGTGTAGGTACGAAGGTGGTAATTCCCCAATCGGGATGAACAAAAATGCCCACACTCTGCGGTACCTGGCTGAGGTCATCCATTTTTGGTGCATTCCAGTTACGCACGATATTGCCGGTAAGTGTGACGTCGGATACATTGAATATATCTATGCCATGGCACCTCGAGCGCTCCACGATATTATTAGCCAAAGTGATGTAATAACTATAGAAACCGACCACTATTCCGGTATCAAAGGTATCGGATGTCTTGCAGTTAGCTATGCGAATATTCCAGTTGCCATAGCGGCCACCTTCATAATTGCCGTTAATAGTTATGCCGTGCCGTGCGCCCTGAATGTTACAGGCATCGACAACGACGTTCTTGCAATACAGGATGGCTATGCCCTCGTGCTGGAAGTTTTGTGTGGAACAGTTCTGAACTCGGCAATCAACCACACCGTTGAGCTCTATTCCTCTTGTACCCTGCAGATTCTCCCCTGCCTTATAATTGCTAGGATCGTTTACAAGCGATATATTTGAGATATTGATATCATGCAATCGCCAAACGCCTTCTGCATCGCTGACACTGATTCCGGTAATCGGGGTTTTCTCCGCAACCTTCAGTATCGTTCCGGCTTCTCCGCGTATGTCGGTATACGATTTGCGAATCATCAGGGTCCGACTTATCTTGTATATCCCTGATGGCAAGTAAACGAGGCCACCCTTGTCGAGAGACGCCTGTATCGCTGCCGTTGAATCGTGCTTGCCGGTGGGATCCGCACCCGCCTCTATGACGCCCCCCGAAACAGATGTCGGAACCACGGCGTCAGCGGCCTCATCGGAAACGGCGTCAAATTTGACGGCGCCGCTGTTCAGATGGACAAAACCAGGATTCGCATCGTCGGCCAGGCGGACTCTGATGTACAGCTTTTTCATGTCGGACGGCACGATAAAACTCTTGCCTTTTTTGTTAAGAATCATGTTGCCGGATGCGTCTGCCGAGACGTCAAGCTGTGGACACCATGAGCTATCATTGGAAACCCAGAAACCGTTCGGCCATGGGGTCTGTGTATGGTGGTAAACCGGATCCAGCCCGTATTCTAGGACAACTTTTCCAGCGAATTCCTTATAAATATTGAATGTAGGAACAACCTTATAAGTCTTTGTATCACCGGCAGCTCTGCTCCACAAAAATATCCAGTTGGCGCCTTTAGCGTTTCCAAACCGCAAACTCCCATTTGCATCCGAACTTCCATTGACCTGTGAATGCACGGATTTCCAGTCCTTCGGGTTTCCAGCGATATCCGTGCCAAGGACATCGCCAGTGGCAGAACTTATCCCTGAAGTGAAAAAAAACTCGGGGCCTGCATGGCAAGTAAGACTACCACACAGAGCTAAAACAGCAGTAAACACAAGAGTCATGCCTGTTACCAATTTGATTGACAAAGAACTTCCTCCGTTGCAATTCTATTCATATATCATAAAAGTATGAGTGCGAAAATATGTAGACTGACTTGAAACAAGCAGCAGGTGATCATGCGTACATAGAACATCAGCATGAACGCATGATCACTCTACTGAAGATAGAAACTACTTTCTGCGTCTAATAAGCGTTACCCCAGTGGATAACAGTCCGGTAACCATTACCGCAAGGGTGCCCGGTTCCGGTACCGGCTGAGCAGGAGCAGCAGTGAGGTCGCCGCTCTGGATCCAGGTGAAACCGCCACCTGCGTTGTCCAGCATTGCTACACGTATAAACACCTGGTTAGCGGTCTCCGGCGCAATAAAGCCAACTCCGGCCGAATTTAGAGTACAGGCTATCCCACCATCTGCAAGTGATGTATCCAGTGTAGTCCATTTGGTATCATCAGACATCCATAATACGCCATTGCCACCTGTGACAACATCATCGAAGGCGTACTGCAGAGCCACTCTGCCGGCATATTCTTTCCAGATGCTGAAGCTTGATGTAAGCGTATATGCTGCGGTATCACCGGCGGCTCTTGACCACAGATATGTCCAGTTATCACCTTCTGAAAATCCGAATCTGTACTGTGCCGTCTGTCCACCGTTAAATTGAGACAGGACTGACGCCCAATCTGCCGGATTCCCCGTAGACGACGTTCCTAAAACAGCACCACCAGGGGTACTATTGATCCCAGGTGCATAGAAGTTATAACCAGCAGTGGCAGCACCGGCCAATCCGAAGCCGAGACAGATGGTTGCAGCAAGAATCGCCATTGATTTTGTTAATCCGTATTTCATGTTATTTCCTCCTCTTCATTTAGAACCTCGTTTATTAAGTGTTTTACACTTTCCTTCCGTAAATGCTTATGTTGAATCTCCCTTCTGCAGATTCGTGCACAGCTCTGCTGAACGCGGTCAGTCCAAAACGACAAACCTATCCCCTGAATTTCTTTAGAAAGGGCGATAACTTAGCAAACACCGTCCGAAGATGAATGTGAAGTCACCTGTCACTTATTGAATCACTATTCAGTGTTTTTGTCAACACTTTATCCATAAATCAGCGAATATTGTTCATTCAACCACACTTCTTATGTGCATCACCGTATATTTCCTCGTGTTTTCGCGAATAGTTGTTGACATACACGGTGTAAAGTTATAGAATAAGTTATCGTATTTGGCGAGTAGCGTGTTTATTCGACACTGGAAACACATACTCAACATGGACCAGATCACTCTGAAATGGAAATAGCGAGCACAAACGGACAACACATTCAATGTCTCAAATACGCAGGATGGGATGAGAACAAGCGAAAGCAGCAGTTCTCCTGACCAGCCTTCTGACCTCCGGAGCATCAACAATCACCGATAGCGGTGGTAGATGGAACTGTTTTTTAGATTTGGACTGCATCCGGTGACCAAGGAGAGTAAAATGGACAATCATTCAACACATCGAAAGTTAAGCACGAAAACTTCGTCTAGAATAAGCACTGCAGATCGTCTTGTACAGCAATGCCCTGAACTAAAACTTAACGGCATGACCAAAAACAAAGCACTTAAGGCTACGCTGGAAGATGCAATATGCAAAGGGGTGTATAAGCCGGGTGATCTACTCCCCTCGCAGAACCAGATGGCTGTTACATACGGCATCAGCCACAATACCGTCAGGGAAAGCATTGCGGCACTGGTACAAGAAGGATTAGTGTACAGAGCACACGGGAAAGGCACATTCGTGTGTAAGCGGGAACAGAAGCAACTCACCCTGGGCCTGGTTATCTCACATTTGGATTCGTCCGGGGATATCCAGTACAGTCAAGGATATGATGTCGCTCCGCAGTTACTGCACCATATACAGGAAGAAGCAATTACTCAGAACGCAAGCATAATGCTGTACATAGACCAGGACAGCATTGATAACGAGAGAACCAACCTCTTAAATCTTCTCGATAGAGAAATAGATGGCATAATAACCTTATACATAGGGGAAGACCAGAATTTGGACTGCCTTGAGAAAATAAAGAGTTCCGGCACCCCGCTTGTTCTCATAGATAACTATCCAAACGGGTCGGAAATGAACTGCGTTGAGACGGATCATTTTGCTGGCGCATACAAGGCAGTTAACTACCTGCTCAACAAGGGTTTTAGCAGAGTCATAAATCTCACTAACGATGGAGCAAACAGTGCCGTCGAACGGCGCATGGAAGGATACAGGGCGGCGCTGTCGTCGCGCAGACTGCCGGAGAATAATGTGCAGGTCAAACACCTTATCTGCACAACCATGACAGACATGGAGGAACCGGCTTACGAGGCTATGAAGAAACTTCTTCAGGATATCGAATTGCCGTTCGCACTATTTGCGGTTAATGCCTTTGCGCTTGTAGGCGCCTGGCGGGCAATTCAAGAGAGCGGATTGGACCATGACAAGTTTGCACTGGCATGTTTCGACAACCCCTGCACCAGTATTCCTGAAGATATAACATTTATAAAAGTTATCCAACCGCTGAAAGAAATAGCGCAAACAAGTATAGACATAGTGATTGGAATTCTAAACGGCGACAAAGATACAAAGCACGTGATCCTTCCTCCTGAAATCATAGTGAGAGAAGGCGGGGAAACCCGCACGTTATGATGATTGAACTTTTATAAGTGATTGGATGCCTCCCAGGCAATCGCAATACTCGATGCGCCAGACGGACTTGGCTCTCCCAAAATCCGTCTGGCGCATCCACTGAACTGGTCATCCCTGCACACAACCTATGACCTCGCTGTATATAGATGTGAGCATCAACTCTGGCGTGAACAATCGCGTCGACCGGCCACAGCGCCAACATATAGAAACAGCCCAGAATAACTTGAAATTTCCAAATAAGATGATCACTGGAGTATCAGAAAATGAACAAGCAATACACCATGCACGTAATATCCGGAACTCACTGGGACAGGGAGTGGAGATACTCGGCAGAACAGTCCAAGCTCAGGCTGGTAGATCTGATGGACTCAGTTCTCGAAATTCTGGAACAAAAGTCTTCTTTCCGATCGTTCTGTATCGATGGCGGCATGGTGGCTGTTGAGGACTATCTGACACTCCGGCCGGAAAACAATGCAAGGATCAAAGCGCTGGTTGAAAATGGAAAACTCAAGTTGATGAGCTGGTACACGCTCCCGGACATGTTCACAGTTTCGCCGGAATCCATAATCAGAAATATCACACTTGGCCGTCAAATGGCTAACAGTTTCGGCGGAGCCATGGCTGCCGGCTACACGTCATGCTCTTATGGACAGACTTCACAACTACCTCAGATATACCGCGGGTTTGGAATAGATACAGCGCTGTACTATAGAGGCACAAACCAGTATGAATTGCCCTCACTCTTTTTGTGGAAGGGGATGGACGGATCAGAACTGCATACGGTCAGAACATTCGATGACATTACAAGGGCCAACTGGTATTTCAACGTGCATTATCCACTCGTTTTGGGCAAGGACTTTCTGGATCTTTCATACAAGTTCAACAAAAACGAGCAACCATGCCATCTTTGTGACGGAGAATCTTATGAACGCCCATTTGCCCTGCTGCACGAAGATGGCACGTTCAAGAACGATGCGGCATCCCTGAAGAAGGCTCTAGATGCCATAAGGCGCCATGCAGAACCCTTTGCGATAGGAAGGCATATGCTTGCGCTGAATATAGAAGACAACGCTCGCCCTTATGAGCCTATGCCCGAAATTATAGACGCACTTAACGCTATCTCCCCGGATATCGATATCGTACAGAGCAGCTTCGATGAGTACTTCAGCGCCATACTGGGTGACCACGGAAATGACGACCTGTTTGTACACAACGGAGAAGCGCGTTTCCCCGGCGTAGCACCCGGATTCAACGGGCTTTACGGTGCCACGCATTCGTCGAGAGTGAAATTGAAACTGATGAACGATAAGGCGGAAACGGCTCTCATTAATTTCGCAGAACCACTCGCTTCCATAGGATCAAATCTGGGCTTTGAATACCCGGCATCGGCACTGGCACGTGCATGGAGAGTCCTGCTTCAGAACCATGCGCACGACAGTATTTGCGGCGCCGCAATAGATCGGGCCCACGAGGATATGATCTACAGATTCTCAACAGCAGAAACGGTCGGGCTTGAAGTCGCTGCGCGAAGTCTTGCCTTCCTGCAATCCAAAATAGATACGGCAAGCCATTTTTCAGGTTCCGACTACACAATTACATTTTTCAACACGCTGGCGGTCGAACGCGATGAGATCGTCCAGATAGTCGCCGACATTCCTGAATGCACGGACATGGAGCATTTCGACATCGTTGACGAGAACGGCAACATTGTTGAACATAAGATTCAAAGCGTCGACTCAGCCCGCGTTGCAGTCGAAAGGGAGCTGGACACATCGACATGGTTTTCGTCACGGCGCTGGCGAATTCTAATTCGAGCCCGTGTTCCCGCCATGGGATATACAACATACGCCATCAGACCAAGAAAGCCAGTGCTCATCGAGCATCCAATTTCCACAGAGCGCAAGCTTATCGCAGGTGCAGGCGGAACCCTGGAAAACGAACATATGAAGGTGCAGATAAACAGCAACGGCACATTCAATATATACTCGAAGGACACGGGCCGTGAGTTCCGCAATCTCCACTATTTCACCGATTACGGCCAGACCGGATCTGCCCATTTGAGCGTCACTCCCCGGCGAAACCCGGTGGTGACAAGCCTTGGAGGCAGCGCCGACATTATAATGGAACAATCATCCACACTGAGAGGAGAATACCGCATCGACCTCTGCATGCGTATTCCGGCTGCAGCCACTCAGGATAACGGCGACAGACTAAGAGAGATGAAAGATCTTCCAATATCTACACGCCTCATCCTGGACAAAGGATCGAAGGTGCTCAAAATCAAGACCCGTCTTTCAAATAGTTCAAGAGATCACAAACTGCAGATTAACTTTCCGACGTGCGTGGACACGAACTTCGCCGTTGCAGAGAGCGCTTTTGCCATCGAAAAACGGGACTTCCGGTGGCGGGAAACGGGCGACAATCTGGAGGAGTGCTACACATTTCAGCCCATGATGAATTTCGTAGACATAAACGATGGCCAAATCGGCCTGTCATTTCTTTCAAAAGGACTTAGAGAATACGAAATAACCGATGATCCCGATAGAAATCTTGCAATTACCCTGTTGCGCACCCATCGTGATTACATGACGGCAAACAGGGAAATGAATCCCGATGAACTCGATCGCTATACCGGTATGCACTCATTCGGCGATTTCAGTTACGACTATGCGCTCTACCCGCATGCCGGTGATCACGTTGATGCCGACACTCTGCATACAGCCTATGCACATAAGATCGGCATCAGAGCAGTTCAGGGCATACCTCACCCGGGCGATCTCCCATGCAGTGCAAGTTTTTTCACCGTGAAGCCGGCAGACAAAATAATGGTATCTGCACTGAAGCAGTCGGAAGATAGAAGTGGCACAATCCTCCGATTATGGAACATGAGCGGCGAGAAACTGAAGGCATCAGTGAAAACTTTGCTACCGCTAGAATCAGCTACAAGAGTTCGCATGGATGAAACCATAATAGAGCCCTTGCCATTCGAAGGTGGAATATTCAGTCTGAATCTGGAGCCGCATAAAATCGAAAGCATTCTGTTAACGCCGTATGGGCAGAGCGATGAAGTCGAATCAAAATATGGGATGGATGGGAGAAAGCTCAATTGAGAAAATCGATTACCGGTATATTCTGTGGTTTGGCATTACTGAGCTTGTTCGCGTGGTACATCCAGCCCAGAGAAAACAATGGAATTAAAACCTCTCTAGTATGGGTTAGCGACGATAACCCGGTACGCAGCGAGCAGATCGCCCTGTTTAACAAGCTCCATGGTGACATAAAGCTGAACCTGGATTCATCCAACGTAGGCATGGAGAAAGTAATAGTGCAATCGCTGGCTGGAGTTGGGCCGGATCTCTTCGATTGCGGGAACAATTACCAGCTCTCATCCTACATAAAGTCGGGAGTAGCCTGGGATATTACCGATGAACTAAAAAAGGCCGGTATAGACGTAAACAAACAGGTCTGGCCGGCTGTGCTGCCCCTGATAACCTATAATGGGCGAGTCTACGGATTTCCAGACAATGCAAGTACGGATGCGATCTGGTTCAACAAGGCAATTCTGGACAAAGCCCACATTCCGTATCCTACCGGTTCGTGGACGTGGGACAAGTTCATCAAACTGGCACAGCGACTGACTATCCGCGGCGAAAATGGTCGTATCATACAGTACGGACTGCTATTCGACTGGGGTAGCTGGCAGCATTTCGTTTTTCAGCAGGGAGGGCGGATGTACTCTTCTGATGGGCGGCGGTGTGTAATAGACAGCCCTGAAGCCGTCGCCGGAATTCAACTCATGCATGACTTGATATATAAATACAAGGTAATGCCTACCCCTGCGGCTGAAAGTGCAATAGCGACATCAGGGGGATGGGGCACTGGCCCTATAACACAGTTTTCGGCAGGCAAGGGAGCCATGGTAATCGGCGGAAGATACTTTCTTTGCAGTCTGAGGAAGGACCCCTCTCTCAGGTTGGGGGCTGTCGAATTACCGCACAGCTCGAAACGGGTCTTCTACGGATACGGGCGATCGACTCTTATCAACAAGAACAGCCCCAAAAGATACGAAGCGCTGAAATATATCCTGTATCTGGCAGGCAAGGATTACAATGAACTCGTGAATCACCAGGCTGATGGGATTGCGCCTGTGATCGAATACAGCTACACCACCAATTACCTGCACGACCCTGATTACCCTGAAGAGACCTTTAATGCTGTCTGGCGAGATGCGATGAAAAATGCAATCCCCGGCGAAACAAGCCCGTACATAAACGGTTCTCTGGCGTTTCGAATCATGCAAAAGCAGCTGGATCTTGTTAAAGCCGATTCAAAGCTCCCATCCGACGCAATGAAGACAGCGGCAAATCAGATAAACGCCGAGATTCAGAAGAATATAAAGAATGGAACCGTACAGTGATCATGGTTTGGTTGTATTGTCCGTTGTACTACTTGGCGGTATAGCCGCCATCTACAGGGATATTGGTTCCCGTTATATACGCCGATGCATCGGATGCCAGAAGCACCACAATGCCCATCAAATCGTTGCCATCCGCCATTCTGCCAAGAAATGTCCGACTGCTGTACTGCCTCACAAATCTCTCATTCGTTGTAACTGTCTGATACCCCCCAGGGCTAACACAGTTACAACGGATACCCTTTGAACCATAGTAGCTTGCCGTAAATCTGGTAAAGTTGATCATACCGCCCTTGTGAAAGAAGTAATCAGGATACCAGCCGTTCATCTCCGTACCTTCGTAGATTGTGGGATCAGGCGCAATCATACCCTGCATAGAACCGATATTGATGATCGATCCACCATCCGGCATGACGTCGCCGAACGCCCTCGTGACGATGAAGAGACCGGTGGCATTCACTTTCATGCTCTCGTCGAACGTGGAGACATCATCGATATACCCCAGCTTCATCGGCCGGGCAACGGCATTGTTCACAAGGACGTCCATTCTACCGCTGCGCCTGATTATCTCGTCTCTTGCAGCCAGCACAGATGACTCATCCGACTGGTCCATGCAAAGGGCCCTGATATCGTATCCGCTGACTACCAGTTCCTCCGCTACGTCTTCAAGCGCCTGGAGATTCCTCGATGCAATGTAGGTCGTGGCTCCCGCTTCTGCTAAGCCCTCTACTATCTGCCGTCCGTACAGTCCTGCGCCACCCGTGACTAGCGCCACTTTTCCTTTAAGTGAGAATCGTTCCAGGATCGACATTACCTGCCTCCTTATATATGCCGGTCCGCGCTGTTTCGGAATGCCGACATTATGCCATCACAGTATTGACTGAGCCCAACGACATCCGCACCCAGGTTGATGAAACGATAGCCCATATCTATCAGCTCCTGAAGATTTCCAGGACCGCCAACCGTTCCAGCCCATTTGCCATGTGCAGATGCCACCTGCGCAACTCTCTTCCTTGTCTCTATAAGCAGCGGATGATTCCATTCACCGGGAGCGCCTATCCCCTGGCTGAAGTCTGCAGGCCCGAAGAAGAGGATATCTATGCCTGGCAGGGCTGCGATGGCTTCAAGATCGTCCAATGGCTCAGGGTCTTCTATCTGCACTATCACCAGCCGCTCCTCGTTTGCCTGCAGCATGTAATCCAGCATTGATATCCCGCAGAAGGCTCCATCCGCATTCCCCCCATCGACAGGTCTCCTGCCTATTGGATGGAAGCGTGTCATACCGATTATTTTTCTTGCCTCCTGAAGGCTCATTAGATGTGGCACCATTATACCGGCGGCATCCATCTCAAGAGGACGGATATAGTCGCTGTATCCCCCTTTGGCAACTCTGACTATAAGGTCTACATCGTGGACCTTTGCAGCCAGTATCTGCTTTTCTATGGGCGACCAGTCATTCGGTGTGTGTTCCATGTCCGTCCACAGGCAGTCGAATCCGCTCATGGCGGCAATTTCCGCGGCTCGGGCATCCGCGAGGTTGAGTTTGAAACAGCTTGCCACTTCTCCTGCTCGGAGCTTTCTTAATACCTTGCTCGGGCGCATATTCATTGTCTTCACCTATCTATCGCTAATCTCGTTGAGGACGACTTCCCGTCCGCCTTCTTCACGGCTTCTGATGCCGGCGACGACAATCTTCATCAACTCTATGGTCTCATCAAATGGAAACGGCCGCTCACCCGTCTTTAGATACCCGACAAACGCTTCAAGCTGTTTCTTGAACGAGTAGTAAGTATCCGAAAAAGCCGTCTGTGCATGACCGTTCGTGCCGCAAAGGGTGAGCACTCCAAAGCCGCCATACATATCCTTTATGGCCGCGACAACTACATCCGCCCCTGATTTATGCGTCAGATGCACGATGTTTCTGTCAGCATCACCCGTATTCCTGACAGCCACGAATCCGGGACCGAGAATCGGGTATATCGCTTCAAGCGCATGGATGCCGTATCTCTCCCAGGTCTTTGATGTGGTGATGGAGGCATATCGAATCGCTCCTAGATCGTGAGTTGATATGCGATAAGGCATGAACTCCTTTGCATACCGCATGCAGCTTGAGGACATTATCATACTGCCTTCGTCCACCCACCGAGCGAATGTGCGAAGGTCCGCTTCACTATCTACCAGCGGTTTATCTACAAATACAGGAAGTCCCGCTTCTACAAACGGTCTGCATCGATCTACATGCTCATGCCCCTTGTCCGTGGCGATGATAACTGCATCAACATGACCGATTACATCTTCAGGGCTGTCCGAAACGTTTGGGATGAGCGATGCCTTTGATACGCGCATAGCGTCGCCGGGATCGTCGGTCCAGATGTGGGTTATCATAGCGCCAGGTATGCCAAATGCATCTGACGGTTCCTTGTTCAGGTATTCAGGAATGCCTGGATATGGGCACTTGGCCATTTCTTCCGGGTTGTATCCGTTGAATATTGCGCTCCATGAATATGGATGCAAGTTACCATCTACCAAACCAAGGATGGCCAGCCTGATTGTGTCTTTATCCGCTAATAATGGCATGTTTTTCACTCCCGATCGCACACTATCTTCGGTGCAGTACTTCAACGCTTTTGACGAACGACGTCCGGCATGCGCCTCGACCATTCGGTCGGCATCACAGTTTCATCCGCAAAACCGGGAACCATATCATCAACAGCCGCCATTAGGTCCGGGTCCAACGGACCTTTTGCAAACAATGCCAGATTCTGTCGGATCTGCTCGACCGTATTGGCACCTACAAGCGCACAGGTTAACCCATCCAGCCCTAACACATACCGCACGGCCAGTTCTGCCAAAGCCATTCCCGCATCTTTGGCCAGACACCGAAGCTGCCTTCGAATTGGGATAACCTCCCTCAACTCGCGTATAATCTCATCTTCCGGCATCAGGATAAGCCCCTGCAAGTAGATGCTTCTTACAAAAATGCCTATACCGCACTTCTTTGCGGCCTGATAAATCCCCTTGCGGACGAAACGTTGATCCAGAAGGTTCGAAGGAATCTGCAGAGTTTCTACCAACCCGGACGATATTATACTGGAGGTGACCGCCGGCGTCATAACTGATGAACCGATATGTCGTACCAGCCCTTTATCCTTCAGCTTTAGCAAGGATTCCGCATAAATGGAATTGGTTTCATCGTGAAAGAGGCAAATGGGCAACACATCTATTCTTAGGCGTTTCAGCGAACGCATCACGGATTCTTCCACGAAATCGTCCACGGCACTGAGCGACGAAAACTCCTCGGCCATAGGATGAATTTTGCTTACTATCACCATATCGCCCGAAATACCAAGCTCAGACAGTGCCTTGCCCAACACTTCTTCGCTCGTACCATACACGGCCGCCGTATCAAGACAGTTTACGCCTGCTTCATAGGCGCATGATAGAATATCGCGGACGACGTCATAGGGCACTTGTCCGTCATGGTTCGCGATGCCGTAGTCCAGTCCAAACTGTACGGTACCCAGCATCAACTCTGAAAGTTTAAGATCGGCGAACTGTTTTATTTGCATACTTACGTACCTTTGCTAAACATTGACAGACTAGGGGTGCAACACAATCATCGTTCGATTTATACCGGCACGCCCGTTCTCCACGCCCCAGTACGTTACAATGACGTTTCTTTCGTCCAGCCTGATTGCGGATGGTGCACCGAACTGAAAGCCCGTCACTGCATAATCACTCGTAGTGATCGCATTCTCTGTTTTGACTTCAGGTGACCATACCTCGGCATCGAAGACTGTTACCCATCGATCGCCATTGATCTCTGCGATCTGTGCCCTCACACCTACAGGCGCCCGCCTGTGTCCATAGACGAAAAGTATCTGGTTACCCCCCAGCCATAATGGCCAGCCTGTTTGTCCCATCACCGGAGATACGAGCGGGACCGACCAACTGTTGCCGCCATCATGACTGATTGAGTAGTGATTTGGCAGATCTTCGTCGGAACTCCATTCGTGAGCCCAGCAGGTAGCAAGCATGGTATCGCCTGCCATCTGTATTACGCGTCCTTCCCAGTAACCGATTCGATTCATGGGATCGTAGAATATGTCGGTCGGTTTGCTCCAACTGTTGCACCCATCCACAGACCTTGAAACGCAGATTCTATGTCCGAAAGGAAGCACACCATCCCACTGCCTCCATGTTGAATAGGAAAGCATGTTGGAACCGTCCCTGAGAGACATCATGCCTGTAGGCAATTCGAGTGGAGAAGGAAACGGTTTCGGGAGAATTCGTGCGGCAGACCATGAGCGCCCGCCATCCGAAGAACGGCGCAGCACGATCTGATTATCACGCATGCCCACAGATTGTGGATCAACTAGCGGCAAGTCGGGATGTGCCGGATCGATTGTCCATCTGGCGCCCAGGCACATGATACTGCCGTCGGAGTCCAGGCTGATGAATCCTGTTTCTGTCGGCGGAAGTTTGCCAGTACGATTGGCATCGACCGGTCCCTCAAGTAACCAGGAGACGCCTCCATCAGTTGATCGGGCCAGCACTGGATGGCTATCCGGTGTCTCCAGGGCTTTTCCGGCAACAAATGAGGCCAGCAGTTCGTCTTCGCCAAGATGAACGATACGCGGATAATATCCTTGAAGGCCCGACACGCTGCGATACACGGTGCCACTTTCCATAATATTGAAGCATCCAAATTTCTGCATGCTGGTTCCCCCATATTCTAAATAACTCAGAGCAGTATAAAGAAGCATATGTCCTTAAGTATTTACGGCTCTATAAGCTTTCTTGTGGGTGAATCTGATTCGCCCTCACCCCTACCCCCGATTTCGGGCGAGGGGGGATGCCGCTTATCCCTAGTAGTCCACAGGGCATATCGAGGGACGGTACATGTCTGCCAGGCTTCGGCAGCGGCGTCTTCGACTCTGCAACCGAAGCATCAACACACCCGTGAAGGGTGTGCCTACATCTAGTCGGCGCAGGCCGACTTAGTGTTTTTGTTGACGCGAATTTATTCGCACGGTTGTTGGAACACTACCGCTATCCACAAACTTTCTCATAGAGCCGTATTTACAATCAGGCAATCGGAATTCGTGCGATTTCATATACCTGGACCGATGTCACGACAGAGTGCTCTGAGCGCTTATGCAAACAGTATAGCAGGGGCTACCGGAAACATCAAGCCCTATTTTGCAGAAAGTGTATTTCCGCTTGCACGAATAGATGTCTGCCACCAGGCAGGAGGAACTCCTCGCTTTCTATGATATACTATAAGAACACTCAGGGAAGATCAGGACAAACAAACTAATCGAGCGAATCTTCATAGTGGTGAGATGGATAACCTGGCGTGATCTCCGCCGTATTCAAGGATTTCGATAAGCGCCGTGAATTCAATTTCACACAAAAGTCTTGACACCCCTGCAGGCGAGTGCTACAATACACACAGAGTGCTATGAGCACCGATGCAATCTCTGGAGGTACCAACCCATGTTGTCGCCAGTGGACCGACAAACGCTCTCTCAACAAGTATTGAATAAACTACAGCAGTACATCATGGCTAAAGGGCTGCGTCCCGGAGACCGCCTGCCTGCTGAGCGCAAACTGGCTGTAGACCTGGGGGTAAGTTGCAGCACAATCCGCGAAGCATTGAAACCTTTGCAGGCGATAGGAGCCGTATCCAGGATGCCGCGAGGGTCTGTGCTACAAGAGGTTGATTTCAGAACGCTGGCAGGAATTTCCCGTTTCCTGATGGTACAGTCGCACGATGACCTTATGGAGCTATCCATCGCACGACAATGGCTTGAGACTAACATGCTTCCAATGGTTGCCGAGAACTGCACCCCCGAACAATATACTCAGCTGGAAGACGCTAACCGGCTCATGGAGGCAGAGATAAACTCTGGCCAACTCGGTATTGATGGGGATGCCGCTTTTCACCAGACTCTTCTGGCTGCCACCAACAACAAGTTTCTACAGCAGTTTGGCGGCCTGATTCAGGAGTTTTTCATCGAAATACGCACCGTGCTGTCAATGGACGAACAGAAGGCACGGAAGGCGCTGGACGATCATTGCAAGTTGGTTGAATATCTGCATGCCGGTGACGTGGAACGCGCTAAGTTGCAGATGCATGACCATCTTTCCGAGTATATCCAGTCGAGTCAAGACGGCAGCTAAGTCATGAGCGCAAATGCTGATAAAGCGTTAATAATCATATCGTTCTAGCTTTCTTTATTTTACAGATCGGAGGTGGCTAACTTATCTTTTATCTATGTACAATTGCACTAGACTGACAGACCTGTATGAATCACGGCAATATCTACTGATGAACGCTTTCGATTACAACAAAACCGGAGGTTAAGAAGATGAGAAGAAGAGGGTTTACGCTTATTGAACTGCTAGTTGTAATTGCTATAATTGCAATTTTAGCTGCCATACTGTTCCCCGTCTTTGCCAAGGCGCGAGAAAAAGCGCGACAGGCTTCCTGTCAAAGTAACTGCAAACAAATCGGCCTTGCGTTGTCCCTGTACATTCAAGACTATGATTCAACATATCCAGCCGGAAGATCAGCTGGCAATTGGAATGGACAATGGATTAAGTTAGGACCTTACGGTCTAAAACTGGGACCTAACGCTCTCCTGGTTTGCCCCAGTGACTCCCTTGCAGTCACACGTCAATATCCTCAAAATTGCAGTTATGCAGCCAATATGGCTGGAGATGATGCCAAACTCACCTGGGGTGCGGGATATGGATTGTGGGATTGGTGGACTGGTGCGGCACGAACGGAATCCGATGTCACCATGCCTGCAGAGACGGCATACGCTATGGATGCCAATTGGGATTACGTATATGTGCTGGACGCAACTACCGGTTGGACAGATCCATCGACACTGGGTCCTGTCTACGGTGCGTTTGGCGTAGCATCCCGGCATAGCGACGGTGTGAACGTTGTATTCTGCGATGGTCATGTAAAATGGATAAAAACACCTCTTAAAGCCGAGTTAGGCTTGGCAAAAAGATAAGTCCCCAGGTTATCATATGATGGGATTACGAGTTTGCCTCTTTATGCAAGCTTGTAATCCCATCAAGTGCTACTCAGCAATCTGTAATATCATCTACACAATCAATGTACCAAAGGTAAGAGCATCTTCCCAAGCGACTTATGCGCTGTTGAAGATGCTCTATCTTATTATTCAGGATGTAATTCGAATACCTTTTCAACCCCGGCACAACTTACATCACCTGAAGCTGATCTCTGAGATGGCCACACACTGCTGTCATCTTCGTTCGTATGTTGCAGCACTATCCCCATGCCTGAAGCGGCAGATCGATCTTCTGATCATTGGTCGACAGGAAATGCCCATCTGCGGCGAAAAAAGCAAACTCCGTGTACTTCCTGCCCTTCTCCATGACTACTTGCAGAGCCTGATCCTGCGCTGGCTCGGGAAATACTCCGGATTCAAACCATAGGGATGAATGGCCGCCGAATCAGAGTAGAGATCACCGCCGAGTTTGAGAAGCAAGTTCTCGACGTAACTGATATCGCTGCCTGCCGGACCGGCCATGCTGACAGGGATCTTAGGTTCGTTCCAAATCTCAAAGGCGTTTGGCAAATTCACGTGCGTGCGCCGTATACGGCAATATCGGGTGGATATGTACGTCGTGCCCACTGATCAATAATCTCTGGAGAGGCCGTACTTGCCCAGGATGTCCCGTAGGCTAGAACAACTAGCGTCTCCTCCTTATGCTTACGATACAGCGCCATAAGTTTATCGGCTCTATAAGCTTTCTTGTGGGTGAATCTGATTCGCCCTCACCCCTACTCTCTCCCGATTTCGGGCGAGGGGGGATGCCGCTTATCCCGAGTAGCCCGCAGGGCATATCGAGGGACGGTTCATGTCTACCAGGCTTCGGCAGCGGCGTCGTCGACTCTGCAACCGAAGCATCAACACATCCGTGAAGGGTGTGCCTACATCTAGTCGGCGCAGGCCGACTTCGTGTTTTTGTTGCCGCGAATTTATTCGCACGGTTGTTGGAACACTACCGCTACCCACAAAGTTTCCCATAGAGCCAGTTTATCAAAGCCAGCCCAGTTTGCTTTGGATTCTTTGGTGGGCTGAATCCCAAGCATCACCAGTTCGTACATTATTAAGTCCCATTGCCTTTACAAATTCGAGCTCTCGTTATAGATGGGCTAATCATAGCGCTCAGTCTGGATGCCAAATGCCCCACTCAGTGTAAGCGGGGCACCGGCAACTGCCATTGAACTTATCCCCATACATATCGCGCCAAATGTGATACCCATTATGCCGGCACCGATATGTTTGAGATTCATGCCAATACTAACTCCTTTTGTGAAATCTTATTTCAATGTGTCCAGGTTTCGGCGCGCGATTTCCGATACAGGGCCTTTTACTGTGGCAGCGGCCTGGAATTCTCGACGGGCGCCATCTCTGTCACCCAGGGCCATCAGTGCAACACCGAGCCCGCAACGCAGTGCCGGATCGTAGGATAAATACAATAAGCCTCTGGAATAGTAATGCCTCGCCCCTTCCGCATCCCCACGGCGAATTCTCACGTTTCCGAGCAGTAGATTGTACACTCGCAGCTGATCAGCAGATGCATTAACTATCCACTCTTCTGCAATTCTTTGTGCTTCCGAAAGCTCATTGCAATTATACATACCTATAGCCTGTTCCAGCATTGCCGATGACTTAACCTCATCGATAAACTGGCTTGACTGATTCCGAACTGGCGCTATGACCGGCGGAAGACTGACGCCCTCCGGCACGGCACTACTCTGCGTAACACCGGCGTCTTTCGATACTTCCACCTGGTCTGATTCCAACCCGACGAAACTCAACTCTTCCGGCTTGAGGCCCACGATCGTCACGGCACCCTTACCGGCGCCCTTTCGCAAATCATCTCCCGGACCGGGTGGAAAACGCAGCATGATGGTCGCCTCTCCGGTTACTTCTACCTTCTTGTCACCATCAGCCGGAATAATGGCGCTTACCGTTTTGCCAGCAGGCACTCGGAGGGTCAGACTCTCATTCCCAACACGGCTCGTGGAATGCAGAACAACGGTCGGGCGCCCATACTCGATGAATGCAACACCCAGGAATCTGCCGTGGCCGACTGAGACCGCCGATATGCCCATGAGCTTATTCATATAATTCTTTGCGGATGCTCTTGCTGTGTCAGGGACCGGTGGCACATGGGCAAATTTCAGCACTGATTCCATCGTAACATTTGCCTTCGGTTTACGGGCTACGATCTGCACCCTGCCTACCTGAAGCGCCCAGACTCGACCTTTATCGTCTTTCTCGAGTACTTTGCAATCGCGAGTCGGCTTGAGTACCTGACAGATATCCCCACCCATATCGAACATCTCACCGGTGAAATATTTGTCTGTGGACAGCGCTCCGAGATTCTTTCTGAGGCCGAGAAGTATGACTAGCCTGTCTCTCCTCGCTATAAGCTTCTCGAAATCGCGAGCGTAATACCGCACTGCCGGATCATCTGCCAGCGTGACAACGGTGACAGGCGCAGGAGCCATAGCATCGAACACCGGCAAAACCCATATTCCATTGGGGGCTTTTGCCGGTACAAGGCCGGGTGCATCATCTGTCTCCCGCACAGCTCGACGTTGGCTGGGAGTTGCCCACCATACATCACTGCGAGGCCATGATGTATAGACTATAGGCCGATGTTTTGCAATGGCATCGCTATGCTCATCTACAAGTCGTTTCCATAGCCCCATCCATTCCAGCATCCTCGAATCGTAGATGAGATGGTTTTGATCCAAATAGTTGGGGGCGATTACGTCGAACAGAAATAGGTAATTGATCTTGGCACCCATGTAGTTGACTACCGACAGGTCGGAAAAGAACTCCGGCAGGTTTGGCCAGTTGGCAGGCATTTGCTGCGAGTAACCGGTGGCAAGCTCAGTTGCGGCACCTATCATGTATTTGCCACTTTGGAGCATCTCCGCATATCCTGCGCCAGCACCATAATGAACCAGGCCTTCGCCCGAAGAATACAGCTCATAACCGACAGCATCATGCCCCTGATTGGACCTGTAGGGACTGGCATGATATCGCTCGGTGGAACCGCACCTCTTGACGAAGATGGGGACGTCCACTACTTCCTTAACTGCATCAAACATCGTGCCGCCCAAACGTCCGAAACTCTCATCGCGTTGGTCGATGTACTCATACCAGAATATGGATTGCCTGGCATCCGCGCGATATATCTTATTCTCTTCAGGGTCAATGAGAAGCATGAGTCGATCCCCTGGTTTAACCTCGGATATCGCGGGAAACAATCGAGCCGCGATGGCGAAGCTCGGCGGTGTATCGGTGAGAGCCCATGCTTTCTTTAGCTGCTGTATATCACCGTATTTCTCCTGGAGCCAGGTAGCTCGATCAGCGGTAAAAGACGGGTCTACGAAGAACAGCGATTCGGCATAGTTGTGTATTCCTCGTTCGTTTGGGATCATCACATCTATGAACCCTCGGAATCCCGGGCGGAACTTCATCTGTCGAAGATAGTCCAAAACGTCCTTTGTATCCTTTTCCCTATCGCGCCATGGATTGTTCATATTCGAACTGGTCGAATTGCGCAATTTGGGCAGGAATATTATCCGGTAGTTGCCTTTCGGCGCATCCGTGAACGCCGTACTCACAGTAACACTCCCCTGGGAGGCCTCTCCTACGGAAGCTGCTACAGGCCCAAATACATCATTATTAGCGTTGATTGCTATTGCAAGGCAGGACTCTATTTCGCCTGCAACCGGACTGCCAAGATCACTGTCGGTTATTTGTTTGGAAGCCTCGCCCGGCAAGATTGCATCTGTAGCCCATGCGATATCCGAACGAGCTCTAATTGGTCGTGCGGCCAAGTCCCTTTGCGTCTTCCATGAATACCCTATTGTATAAGTAATCCCCTGCGATTCCAGATAGTCCATGATAGGATTCCATTCGCTGGCTGGTATCCAGTTCATGCCTGTCTGGCAGGTTAAATAGACGTGGTTCAAGCCCTGTTTTTTTATCGCCTGCACATTATCCTGGAATTTCTTGAACGTTTCAGGAATCCTCACGCTGGTTAGATACGGGCCATTTAGCATACCACTGACATACAGGCAAGGGCTGCCATCCCAGACCAGCACATTCGCAGCCGTGGAATGCCATGCATGCGGTACTCCATTCGAGTCCACAAAAGTCCCATAGTCAAGCGGTTTAAGGCTGGTGGATTCATAAGTAGATTTGCCTTGAATCTTCAATCGCCCACACGAAAGATCGGCTGCAGAACGTCCGGCATATGCTTCGCCAACGACGGCAACTTGAACAGCGTAATCACCTTTAGGCAGATCGGCTGGTAATCGCAGTGTAAAAGGCCCCAAATCCACTGGTCCCCCTTTGTGCCAGGCCGATGCTCTCTTAGGGACATCAAAACTTTGGGCCAGAAAGACCACATGCGGCATAAGTTCCAGCCGTACTATCATCTTGCTCGGAACTTTTTCGATCTTGGAGACGGGGCGGATCGATACCCGGAAGCGCCATGAAGATCCGGCCTTCGCAACCCTGGCCGCAACTATTTCCGGCGGCAGCAACCTGGCATGAGGAGGGATCTTTGTGCTATTTTGCATACTATCAGACATGCATCTTCCAACTGTGCAAAGTAAGATAGAGGCAGTGACTAGTGCGACCGACCACATTTTCATCTAAGGATCACCTTTCGTTTTTGACACACCTGTATACTCAAACAGGCGCACAGGGTATCTTTGTTATATTGATATTTGGCCTTGAATAACGCACATCCGAGCTCATCATAGAAATGATCAGAGGCGAAGCTGCTGATAGGTGTGTACTATCTCAGGCGATATCCGAAAACCTTGGCGCTACTGAGTCTAAAATGCAGTGAAATCCTTTTGCCTTTAAGCTTCGAAAGATCGTTTTTCCAGCCATAGCCAGCCCATATTTCGTCGCCAACAAACGATGTTCCATCCGCAAAAGAAAAACCGCGCATTGGTTGCTTCGAAGATTCTTCGCAAAGTTCCACTTCTACGTCGCCGCTACGGGTTGTTCGGGCGTTAATCTCGATCATATCCCCTTCGAACAATACTGGTTCTGCGTAGAATTCCCCGTAGTCGCATGATTCTATACCAGCTAACCGGCCGTCGTCCCATAGTGCCCATGCATACCCGCACTTAACGCCTTTTTCAAAATCCTCGTAAAACGTTCTGAAACGGTCCTCTTCGTGAGTAAGATTGATCCCAAAGTATGGCAGGGCCAATCGACCGTCTGGTAGTCTTACCATGTTTGGGCAGGCGTAGATTGAGCCACAATCCCAGTCTCCGTATTTGCCAATATCGATGATCGGCTCGTGTGAGAGCCAGTTGAACGCCAAGCCGTTACCACTTATGGCCGATCGCACATCAACATGAGAATCGTTATGATGGTAAATCGCAGGAAACATCAACTTGATTGCCGAATTACCAGGATAATGTGTAAAGCAATTGGTATAATAATCATCGGCTGGTGCGTCTTCGGGCCCCGGATAAAGGATTGTCTCGGGAGCAGGCCATTTCCGAAAATCCTTGGTTGTACTACGAGAGATAGATCGCCCACCTACATGGGACCTGAAGTAGCCGACATACTCTTTAGCAACCGGGTCCCAACAGCCTATGTTTTGTGTATCGCAAAAATAGCGGACCAACGGATCCGGTATGCGAGTCCATCGGAAACCGTCCGGCGAAACAGCCCCATAAATCCCGTACATGGCAGCCACAGGTGTATTTTCAGCCACATCATGCAGGCGATCGAAGAAAAAGAGCTTGTAGCGTTCGTCCGGATCTGCGGAGTCATCGCGAAAGAGGGTACCGGCATTGGCATCCGTCGAAACTACATTGTTGCTTGCAGAGCCGTTCAGGGAAACCAACCCCAAAGATGGCTTTTTCCAAGTAAAACCGTCTGCAGATTCAGCATAGTTAAGAAACACTTTGCCTGACTCCATTGCCCGGCCACCCTCAAAAACCAACTCCTGGTTTTCTCTGGGCATACACTCATACCAGGATCGATAAATGCCGTCTTCCTGAATAACCGTTATGAAATTTAAGTTGCCCTCCCATGGAAGATCGCTTATCAGCCAGGGGTCGGATTTTTTTGCCTTTTCAATGGTTACCTTGACCCCGAAAGGAAGGCCCTTTCTTCTGAGACCATGCCCTGTTTGATCGAAATGAATGCCGAAGTCTCGCGCATATAGTTCAATCTGCTTCTTGCCGGATTCGGAGAGTCTGGATGAATCAAGGGTGGCATCCAAGCTTCCAGATCCAACGTTCGTCCAATCCATAAAGAGCACTTCATGCGGTTTAGTCATGACTATTATCCTTTAGCGCAAAATATTATGTTGGTACAGATTCAGCTATATGATAGAGCGTGAGAAAGCTGCGTGCAATAGAATAACACGCAGCTTTTCCTGACGGATGCACCGCAAGTAGTTACCAGCCCTAGTTAACAGTAAAAACTGTTTTACTTTTTAGCGCAAACTACTTCTGCGACGAATTCCATAGCCAGCCATACCTAAAAGTCCCAGGCCAAGTGAAAGAAGCGCGCTCGGCTCCGGAACGGGGGCATCGGCAGCACCCCAGGTCACGAAATAACCGGTTGTACCGGATGGATTACTGAAAAAATCCTCCTGTACAGGAGTCATCGATTGAGTATCAAACCGGACTACACCGACTGCGTTATCTGCATACAGTTTGCCATCCGGACCGATAGCAACCCCATAAGTACGAGCGCCTCCCGAGGTGTTTGCAACCCATCCATCTGCCGTGCCGTCAGTATCATAGCGAGATACCTTGTTGTAATAATTCGACACATAGAGTTTGCCGGCATCATACGCCAGACCGTACAAGTATTCCCCACTTCCCGCAGCCACAGAAAAGCTGTCTTTCGACCAGTCTGAGGTATTGTAGCGAATGACCTCTGCGTCTGTCGACACATACATCTTACCATTTCCGTCAAAAACGATATCGTTAGCTGACTGGCCTGACACAATCGTAGTTTTGCTTTGCGTAGCCGTGTCTATTTTGATAATATCGCCAGTTCCATATACGCCAGCGTACAGGCCGCCGTCCGAGCCAAAGGTCAAAGCACCTACATAGCTTAACCCGGTCATGCTCCAGGAATCATCCACCACACCGGTCGTCATATCCGCTCGATGTATAGCGTTACCAGAGTAGAATGTGGAGAAATACATGTAGCCATCTGATGATAGCGCAGTATGGTGGACTGTGCCTGAAACACCATTAACAAACACTGCACCGGCGTTCCCATCTGAGGGCGCCGCATTGCCGTCCTGGTCATAGCGGAATATGTCACCCGTCGTGGTCGAAGTTTGGTATATGTACGCAGCCCTGACATTGGCTCCTACCATAAATATCATTCCTAGCACGAGAACAGCTATCAGCATTAGGCTGACCTTGCATTTTCTATGTTGCATTGCTCTTTCTCCCTTCAACTAATCACGCATTGTGCTGTTGTTTTGGTGTTATCAAACAACAAATACCACCGGTACTATGGAAACCGCCATAATGGCCGACTCCCATCAGCCAATTGTCTCTATGCCGCTGACCCCTCCTTTGTTCGATTTGGATATAAAACATTTGTTTGAGGGCCGTAACAAGCTCGCCGATTGTGCAGCGACTAACAGCCAGGATTCCAGTCGATTTTCAGCTGCATACAATGCCATTGCCTGAGTGCTCTTAGCACTCTATGCCTGATGGTAGCACATGCCAGCTAAAACGTCAAGCACTATTATTCAAATCCGATAATTCTTCCCCTAGCCCCTTGGACACCAGGTGACGTTGGCAGGATAGCGCACCCTCTATCTAGCGTGCGAGATAAGATGCAGACAAGGGAGGATTATTGCTCAGCTTGAGTTGTTGAGATTACTTAGCGCAATATACACAAGTAGCCTGATGCAGCAACGCATTCACAGGAAAGAACCTCTGCGGGCGATGTTCCAGAGTCCGAATCACGATGCTAAAATATTCAGTCAGCTGTGGTTTGAAGGCGAGGATCATGGCTTTCAGAAGATGTTTGCATTGGTGCTATGAGCACATAGGTTTCTTTATTTCAAATCCAGGCGATAAGCTGGTCGAATCGCTTGCGGAGACTTACCGGTGCATGCGGTTAGCGGTGTCGTGTGGTACTGGCTAGGCTAGTTGTCTTCATTCTGCCCTCAAACAACTAATATCTAATAGCATATAGGTAGCCAACCAGCACGATCCCCAGATCGGCAAGGAAGTGCGAAGAGGTGACGAGCAGTGTTCCATTGCGATGCCTCGCAGAGTGCTTCCAAATCCAGGATGCGAATACAAGCAGCACGAATGCAAATGGGAGCCATTGCCAACGCATGAAGAGCCCCAATACCAGCATATGATAGCCTGCAAACAGAAAATCACTCCTTGCAGGGCGCTGGGCAGGGGTTTCCAGATATCGCCGCCAGAATAGCTCCTCGAATATGGGGTTGATTGCACAGTAGTATATTCCAAAGGTGAGCCAGGAAGTAAGCCCCATTTGATTGAGTCTGGCTCCGAAGTCCGGTGAAATGCCAAAAATCGGCCACAATACGTACAGCACCACACCGGTAAATACTCCTATCAGAGCGTTAAGCATAAGCATAATCTTCCAATTGCTCTTTGTGCGACTTTTCCTATTCCGCCAATCACGGTCGCACCAAAGTAATACTCCAACCGCAAGATGGTATGATACAGCAGCGATCCAGATATTATGTATCAGGTAGATGCCGATAAGAACCGCCAGATATGGAATTAATGGCGCAAAGTATTTGACTGCTGATGTGTTTTTCACACGATGCTCCTGCTGTTTGTCCTGGATTCTTGTATGCTGACCGACTGATAACCGGTGGGGATGGTATATCTCATAAGCAAGGGATTAATATATTCCAAGAGGCTCACCAAGTTCCTTTGCCCTGCCATCCGGCATCCAATCCGAAATACTCCCTGGAGTTGCACCGCGAATGGGGAATTTACAAGGATGTTTAAAATCCCTAGGCTGGATCAGCCTGCAGCCTGTTATGCGGTGTTTCCGTATAAATGATGCTACGCGGTCTGTAACCACACGGTATAATGGATATGGCCATACTATGAAGAAATCGCTTCCATCCCATTGATCTTCATCAACAAGATACTCCCAATTCATATATCCATCCCACATGAGGCTATCTGGTAAACGATGCAAACCAGATTCGGGGCCCACTACTCCACCCCATCCGGTGACAGTAAGTTCCGAGTAAGGGGGGATAGCATCATCTTTTACAATAGCTGTTTCACAGGCAATCCTAAATGCACTTTTTTTGCTTGCTTCCGTCTCTCTTCCGACTGTTGCTGGCCTGGTTTCAAATCCGGTAAAACCGCTATCACGTAACATTTCGACCACACGGTCTTGTATCATGCAATTACTTATAGTCCAAATAAAATCAGTAGGTTTTTTTGCATCCAACACAACGCGCAATTCCGTAAGCCTTTTTGCCGGGCCGCCGTAATACGTATATATTCCATGGGCAACCTGGCTTGGATAATCGCTTGCTCTCCAAAGCATGCCGGAGCCCCAGTCTGCCTGGCTTTTTTCTGGCGAATCTAGAAGCCAAAAGTTACTAGCCATATAGTTTACCTCACAAACTTGTCTAAGCCGAATTGGTCGATCATATCTGCTTGAGCCCCTCAAATAATCCATATGCGCACACAGCGCCCGGTTTATTATGTGCTCTGCCATAATCAATATATATAACAATCTCCAATATATGTCAATTTTCCTGTAAGTATATAGGCGCTTCCATGTTGCTCAGCTGAGCTCTTTTGAAGCCGATCTATTTTTTTGCCCGGCAGCACAATTGTGACGTAAATCGGTTATAATTGAATACAATCCGGTGATTCGCAGACAGACAGATTCGGTGCCCTATACTGTCTGGACAGCGGTGATGGCTTCGCCTCAGGATAAATGGAGGAACTTAGCGCAAGATGAAAAAAGCATCGGAGAACAGATTGAAAATCGTCATAGTAGGAGCGGCAAGCCTTGGATTCGGTCGAGGTGCCATTGCCGGTTTTCTTGCAGAAAAAAACCTGAATACATGCGATCTGGAAATAGCATTACTGGATGTCGACAGTGAAGCTCTGGACGTCATGCAGCAGATGGCCTGCCTCATCAGAGATTTCTATGGCAGTAAAGCAGTGATAACCGCTACCACGGACCGCAAAGAAGCTCTTATCGGCGCTGATTATGTAATCAATGCTGTTGCAAAAAAGAGAATGGCCCTATGGCAGGAAGATTTTTTTGTACCCATGGCTTTTGGTTTCAAACATGGCATGGGAGAAAATGGAGGACCTGGAGGTACATTCCATGCTCTACGAAGTATTCATCTGATACTTCCCATCGCAAAGGACATGGAAGCGCTGTGTCCAAATGCATACCTGCTCAACTATTCCAACCCTGAGAGCAGGGTCTGCTTCGCAATACACAGGTTTACGAAAATCAAGACCGTCGGATTGTGCCACGGAGCATTCGTCACCCTCGAGAAAATCGCCGAGATACTTGGCAGACCCGCAGAAGAGATAGAAATAACCATTGGCGGCATCAACCACTTCCACTGGGCACTCAAAATTGAAGATTTGGCTGACGGAAGTGATCTCTACCCCATGCTGCACTACAAGTTGGCGTCGTCTGACTTTGGACTGGAGCCGTTCATACGGCGAATGTACGATATCTTCGGGCTCTTCCCCATGCCTTGCGCCAATCACGTGGGCGAGTTTGTATCGTTCGGAGCAGAGATGATCGGACCGCATTGGCTGCATACATGCGGCAAGGATAGAAGCGAGTTCTTGATGGGTGACAAATCCGGACAGCGATGGACCTATTACGATGCCACCCTTGAGGACTTCAAAGACGTCATTCACGGACGCCGGGAGTTGACGGAGGAGTTCACCGCGGCTCCTTCAACCGACGTCGCAGTCTCCATAATACGCGACATCGAGCTGAATTATGCAGAGCGGCTGATGTCGGTGAACGTGCCAAACGACGGTCATATAGTCGAGAACCTGCCGGAGGATTGTATAGTAGAGGTACCGGCCTGCGTGGATGGGGATGGACTCCATCCAATACATGTAGGGGCATTGCCGGATGGAATAGCATCGATGTGCACTCTGCAGATCGGGGTGCAGGATTTGCTGCTGCAAGCGTATGAGCAGCGGTCAAAGAAGCTTCTTCTGCAGGCATTGCTGCTTGATCCTGTAATCGACGATATAAATCGCGCCGAGAAAATGATGGAAGAGCTTTTACGGGTGGAAGCCCCTTTCCTGCCGGAATTCAAATAGGATTCGCGGGAAATCGAATGCTTGACACGATCCTTACTCGGTTGTAGAATAATAAGACAACTTCATAATCGATAATATATACGAGGGAGCTCATGTTATGGGCTGAGAGTGGACTATAAGCACCAGACCTCTAGACCTGATCGGGATAATGCCCGCGTAGGAAGTACTTCAAAGCACACCTAAACGCGGGTGTGCTTTTTTTGTTTGTTAGGGAGGTGAATCAAGTGCGCGTTTACGTTAACGGCAAGGAATCGGACGTCGCCGAAGGGTTGACAGTGGCGGCGATGGTGGCCGAAAAAGGCCTAAGCCCCAATGCGGTAGTAGTGGAGCATAACTCGGTCATACTGCCGACCGAAAAGTGGCCGCAGTGTGTGCTCGCGGCCGGCGACAAATTAGAAATGATAACCTTTGTAGGAGGAGGCTAGTGTTATGTCAGATGTACTAAAAATCGGCGGCAGGGAGCTTACCAGCCGTCTATTCCTGGGGACCGGCAAGTTCGCATCCAACAAGATAATCCCTGAAGTGGTATCCGCGTCCGGGGCGCAGGTGATCACCGTAGCGGTAAGACGTGTGGATACGGCTTATGCCGAGGAAAATATCTTAACTTATATCCCAAAGGATCGTGTTCTCATGGCCAACACATCAGGCGCTCGAAACGCCGAGGAAGCGGTGCGTATCGCTCGGCTGGCGAGAGCTGCCGGATGCGGCGACTGGATCAAAATCGAAGTCATTTCCGATAACCGCTACCTGATGCCGGACAACTTTGAAACCATCAAAGCGACAGAAATCCTTGCGGCTGAAGGTTTTGTCGTGCTGCCATACATGAGCCCCGACCTGATGTCTGCAAGACGGCTTGTCGATGCCGGGGCGGCGGCGGTCATGCCTCTTGGCGCTCCCATCGGCACTAACAGAGGGCTGAGGACCACAGAGCTTGTTCGCATTCTAATTGAAGAAATCCCGCTGCCCGTCATAGTGGATGCCGGTATCGGCAGACCGTCGGAGGCCGCAGAGGCGATGGAGATGGGCGCCGCTGCTGTGCTCGTAAATACTGCGGTGGCAACTGCGAGCGATCCTGTTGCCATGGGCAGGGCCTTCGGCATGGCGGTCGATGCCGGACGTATCGCATACCTTTCCGGTCCTGGCGCGGTTCAACAGTATGCGAGCGCATCGTCGCCCCTGACCGGATTCCTGTCCGAGCAGTTCCAATGAGCATGAGGAATAAAGATTATGAGCTTTTTTGAAATAGTCGAACAATACCAGGCTTTCGATACAGGCGCCTTTTTCAGCCGTGTAACAGAGGCCGACGTCCGCCGGGCGATCGGTGAAAACCGGCTCACGCCAATGGACTATCTGACACTCCTCTCGCCCCAGGCGGAAATATACCTGGAGGAGATGGCCCAAAAGTCTCACCGTCTGACCGTGCAGCATTTTGGGCACACCATGCAATTATTTACGCCAATGTATGTAGCCAATCACTGTGTGAATCATTGCCTGTACTGCGGTTTTAACACCAACAACAATTTGCACCGCACCAAGCTCACGCCAGGCGAAGTTGCAGATGAGGCCAGGATTATCGCTTCCACAGGGCTTAAGCATATCCTGCTCCTGACCGGGGAGTCTCGGAAGCATTCGCCGGTGTCATACATCAAAGACTGTGTGGAAGTGCTCAAGCGCTACTTCACCTCCATAGGTATCGAGATCTACCCGCTCAAAGAGGAAGAGTACATCGAACTGGCAGACGCAGGGGTGGATGGACTGACAATGTTTCAGGAGACGTATGATCGTGATGCCTACGCATATCTTCATCCAGCCGGGCCCAAACGGGATTATCGATTCCGCCTGGATGCTCCTGAACGAGGCTGCCGGGCACGGATGCGCAGTGTAGGTATAGGCGCCCTATTGGGATTAGCCGACTGGAGACGGGAAGCCTTCCTGACAGGGCTGCACGCCGACTACCTGCAGCGTAAATATCCGGATGTTGAGCTGAGCATCTCGCCGCCACGCATGCGCCCGCACCTTGGGGGCTTCCAGGCTGAAATCGACGTTACCGATAAAAACCTTGTCCAGTATGTCACTGCTATCCGGCTGTTTATGCCGAGATGCGGTATAACTCTGTCATCCCGCGAGGCACCCGCTCTCCGCGAAAAAATGACCAAACTGGGCGTCACAAGGATGTCGGGAGGTGTCTCCACAGCAGTGGGCGGTCGCTCGCACGGCGACGAGACCGGCCAGTTCGAGATCGCGGACGAAAGGTCTGTGGCAGAGATGGCGAAGATGCTTTATACCCTTGGATGCCAGCCGGTATATAAAGACTGGCAAGCCATATAGAACTCAGATTGGGATGAGGGAAGATTGTCTGGAGTTACAGATCCCCTCACCCCGGCCCTCTCCCACAGGGAGAGGGAGTGGCGTCGAGCCGTTATTTTGATGCTTCGGTTGCAGAGTCGAAGACGCCGCTGCCGCAGCCTGTAGACATGTGCCGTCCCTCGATATGCCCTGTGGGCTACTCGGGATAAGCGGAGCAAAAACGCGCTCGTCCGAAATCGGTTGGGGTGAAGGCTGAATCAGTGTAATCTAAACCAGGGGGAAATGCAATGAACGAATTCGAACAGGCGTTGAGTCGTTATTTAAGTGAGGAACAGCTGAATAAGATACGAACGGTGAAGGTCGGGATCGCAGGAGCTGGGGGGCTCGGCTCGAACTGCGCCACGGCCCTCGTGCGCACCGGTTTTCGGCACATCAAAATCGCCGACTTCGATGTAGTGGACTACAGCAACCTCAACCGGCAGTTCTATTTCCACAAGCAGGCAGGAAAACCTAAAGTCGAGGCGCTGAGAGAGAATCTCAACCTGATCAACCCTGCGGCAAACATAGAGATTGCCCCAATCAAACTAACAGCAGATAATCTGGCTGAGTTTTTCGCCGCCTGTGACGTGGTGGTGGAGGCTTTTGACCGAGCGGAGTACAAAAAACTTATCGTTGAAACCTTCATAGGCTCGAACAAACTGCTGGTGGCTGCTTCGGGGCTCGCCGGATGGGGAGACAGCGATCGGATAAAAGTGCATCGGATGAAGGATAATTTCTACCTTATCGGCGACCTATCCACCGGCATCGGGCCCGGCATACCGCCGTTGGCCCCATGTGTGTTCATCGCGGCCGCCAAACAGGCCGATGTGGTTTTAAGCTATGCTCTGGGTACCCTGCAAGGAGGCGCGGAAAGATGCGACATCGACAGAATCTAGTCAACTTTCTGTCCACCGATATCTACGGCATCACGGCGGACCAATACTCTCGCGGGCGCGGCAACGTCGAGACTGTGCGGCTGATGATAGAGGCCGGTATCAAGGTCATCCAGTACCGGGAGAAGGACAAATCTGCTCGGCACATGTACGAGGAGTGCCTCGCTATCCGGGAGCTTACCAGAAATGACGGCGTTACCTTCATTGTGAACGATCGCGCGGATCTGGCCGTTGCCGTGGGCGCAGATGGCGTTCACGTCGGACAGGACGATCTGCCGCCGAAGAAAGTGCGCCAAATAGTCGGGGATGAGATGATTATCGGTCTCTCCACCCACTCGCCGGCACAGGCGCAGTCGGCCGTGAGCATCGGCGGTATCATCGACTATATCGGTGTGGGCCCGATCTTCGCCACGAGTACCAAGAAAGACGTCTGCGAGCCGGTGGGGCTTGAGTATCTCGAGTATGTCGTCAACAATATCAGTCTGCCCTTTGTGGCTATCGGGGGCATCAAGGAACACAACATCGGGCTTGTACGCGGCGTGGGAGCCGGGATCATCTCGCTGGTGACCGAGATTGTGGGGACTACTGACATATCGGCGAAAGTGAGATCGATAAGGTCGGAGTTGAACTGCGCAGCAAACGGCTAACGAGCTGTTGTCGAGTTTCCTGGCACGCAGTATCAGGAAACTCGACAACGCCGAACTAGATTTCGGCTATCGCTCGAACCGCACAGTCTGCCATTCTGCGGGCAGGTGGAAATTGGTTTTCGAAAGAGGTGAGCTTGCGCTGAACTCTATCCCATCTGGCAGGTAGACGGAACAATCAATCCTTGCAAGTTGTAACATCCACTTGTCGCCAACATTTGGAGCCTTGCCATTAAGCGTCGGCAGGGATGCAAACGGGATGGCCACTTCCATGATCCAATACTCATCAACATCATAAGGATTGTTCAGCGTACCCTTTATGGAGATGCCAACATTGATCCCCTCGCAGTTCCAATGCTTCCATCTGCCATCCATGTAGCATTCCGTATCCCTCTTGATCATATGTGCATCATATATGGTACCGAGCGCGTTGATCTCAAAGTTGTAATACGGCTCGCTGGAAGGGTCCGTCTTGAAGAATACTTCCAGCACATCCTCAAGGCAGGTTGGGCCATCTCTCATTGTCTGATAGCCCCAAATATCCTTGTCGTAGGCTTTGAAGGCCACATAGAGATACTTGTCATCCCAGAGGATCTTTCCTTCTGTATTGCTGAGCGGCTTTGCGCCGGTTTGTGGTATGTAGAAGTTTACGCCCGTCACCCGCTGCCAATCCGCTTCATCCAGCTTTCCGTCGATTGAGATCGGTCCGGTCGCACGGTGGCAGTCATACGGGGGCAGCGTTGCCCCCGCAGATGCGCTTGGCGAAAATGCCAGGATTTGAGCGGCAAAGCACAAACCCAGCACATTGAATACTATTCGATTGCGATTCATTCTTACCCCTCAACGAACGCTATTTCTTCGTGACAGCGTCCATATCCAACGATGCATCTTCTGCCGGTTCCAACACTTCCGCATGCGCGTCGGGATTGACCACGCGTCCATCATCCGAGTGGTCACGCACAGCGGTCGACAGATGATCGAGCAATCCACGAATGTCTAGAACGCCGCCGATGGTGAACCAAACCACGAACGGGACGCTCATGATGAGATTCATCATAAGAGTAACCTTCCAGTACAGTGACCACGAAGCATCCGATACGTGAAACACCAGGTTTGCCACGGAAAACACTGCAAACCAGAGGAAGTTTAGAGAATTCCAGGTAACCAGCATCACAGCAAGGAATCTATCCCCACGGCTGAACTCTTTTGTGATACCAAGCAGTTTATGCCAGGCACTGGCTTTATACTCTTCATCGGGAATCACTACCACTCCATCCGAATATTCGCCCCTATGTAGCATCCGCTCCAGATTGAAAGGTGCTTTCCCTTTGCTGGTTGCCAGGGAGACAAAGAAGTAAAGTGCCATCGAGATGAGCATGGAGAAGAAGAAGATATTCTGGGCATTCATCGGAAAATCATGGTGATACAACTTTTGCCATATTACCGGAAGCGCCGTATTCGCCAGACCGAGGAAACATCCGGCATTGAGTGCGGCATACGCTCCTGCCGTGGTGCCACGCCGCCAGTACAGCCCTCCTACGATGGCCGCGCCCGAGCCTGCCAGCCATATGGTTCCAGTAGCCGCGAAGAACATCAGTATCTTCTGACTTGGCGGGTAGACCCAGCTAAAAACAAATGCAAATGCTGCCACTCCAAGGATAGACCATCTAAGCAACTTGATGTGCTGCTCAGGCGAGACCGCCTTGTTCTTGAACGGCATGTACACATCCTGAATAAAGATGCTGCCCCAGGAATGCATATAGCTATCGTGGCAGGTGAAGGATATAAAGAGCATAATCGTAGCGAATAGCCCTTTTATACCTATCGGCAGGAAATTCACCAGGGCTATCGGCACCATCATCTCTTCACGCACAGTGGCGTTCGGAATATGGCTGAGGGATGCCTGGATCATGGCTGCGTTCCTTGAGAACTCGGGGAGGCGCAGTACTGCGAGCGCTGCCAGCCCGAGCAAAGTGATCATCAGAGTCTGTGGAATAGCTCGCCATCCGCCTATGATTCCACCCATCTTCTGCTCATGCGGGGTACGAGCGCTGGAATTGAATCCCTGCGTGCCCTGCCATGACATATATGTGTAGAAAGTGCCAAATACGCCTATGACATAAAACCAGAAGTTGAAATCCTTAACATTGCCGGTATGGAACGGATTAATAGTAGACGCCCCGACCTTGGAGCCCATCTCCATGCCGTGCATCAATTGCGGCCAGGTGAAATGCGTGATCACAACCAGCGATATCACCAAAAACGCTACGGTACAGAACATCCCCTGCACGCACTCGGTGATCATGACGGATATCTGACCGCCCATCAGCACGAAGGAAAGAGCAAGGGTCATATCGATCGCCATAACGAAGACGTATGTATTTAAGTCCCACGGTATACCGGGCATGTGGAAATGGGCCGGAAGTCCGCAGTAGTAGACAAAGAATCGAGCAGCGACACCGGGGAAGATGCCAAAGTTCAGGATTCCGGAAAGCCAGCACATAAGGCCTGCATTTATACGAAATTTCCTGGTATAGCGCATTTCGAAGAATTGAGCGAGTGTGAGTGCGCGTGTCTCTCTAAACCGGTAGTATACCCATCCCGAAAGCAGGATGATTGTGCTGGCCGGAATTGTAAGCCATTGCCACCAGTTCGGAGAAAGTCCGGCGGAGTTCATCACCTCGAAGAGTGCTACAACGCTCACCACGCCTATGCCGCCCATTTGCGACGCTATGGTGAGAAGATATCGTCCCGCGGACCGATTTGCTGAAAGGAAATCGGCCACACCTTTCATATACTTGCGTGTGCTCAGGCTCACGAGCCGGATAGCCACCACCGCAACCACCATTATAGACCAATCCAGTAGTGTCAAGTTCGTATGCATTAATACTCCTTGCCCTCTGTCAAATTGAGGGCATGACAAATAATATTCCATCGTCATGGAGAACAATATCGAGAGAGTTCACGGTCAAGTAAGGCTACTCAACCGTAAACGTGCTGCCGTCGAAGCTGACGGCCGGGCCAGGGATAGAATTCAGTCTTTCCATACTAATACCGAGCAGTTCAAGCGGATTCTCCCTGCCAACTTTCCACAGCTCACATTCCGCGATTATATCCAGCGATGCCAGATAATTCATACACTCGAACATCGTGGAGTGAGATGCCGCGAGCCCGCCGGACTCAGGGCAGGCGATCCTCCCGTTTGGCTCTATCTCTACAGTCTTGCCAAATGCAGTATAGATCCCCGGAGGCATTCCTGCAAGCGGCGACGCATCGCTTACTACGATGAATTTGTGCGCGGTTTTTGCTCTGAGGGCAACTTTGATGAATGCTGCAGGCAGATGGTGTCCATCCGTTATGAATGTGCCGAATACGTCATCGCATGAAAGCATCCACCATAGAGGATTATTGTGCCGGTGGATCTCGTTTGGAAGACCGTTGCCAACATGAGTGCACGATCTTGCGCCCGCTTCTACTGATCGAGAAAGTGCGCCGTCATCTGCCATGTTATGTCCAAGGGAGATGGTCACGCCGTTCGCTGACGCATGACGTATAAGCTCGAATGCTCCAGGTTCTTCCGGCGCGAGTGTCAGAACTTTTATGTTCCCCTCGGCCCACTCCTGCATCCGATCAAACTGTTCAACCGACGGCTTCCTTATGCAGTCCCGCCTGTGCACGCCGCATGCCCCTGGTTTTGGCGATATGAACGGACCTTCAAGATGTATTCCGAGGATATGCGGGGCAAGTTCGCGATCGGACATGGCACTTGCCAGCACTTGCAGGTTATGCCTGTAGGTTTCATCGGAACTCGTGCATATCGTAGGACAATACGCGATTGTTCCGTTTGCCGCAAGCGACCGGGTGACGGATCGCACATCGTCGATCGACAACGCGCTATCCGAAAAATCAATGCACTTGTATCCGTTTACCTGTATATCCACGAAGCCGTTATACATCATATTCTGATCTTTCCCTTATTCTGTTGATATATTATGAGAGATGGCCCGCACTTTCGAGGGTACTGCGAGAAAGTGCGGGCTGCAAGTACTAGATCCAGCCGCGATCGCGCATGGATTCTACCACTTCATTGACTGCTATAACCTGTGCGGCCATCCGGTGGGATAGCCCGTCATTGCGAACCAGCGCAGATACCTTGGTATATGCCTTCGATATCTGATTCAGGATAGCATCGTATGTCTCACGCTTTTCCGTAAGACTTCCGGATTTCGCCTGGCGCCACTCTATGTAAGAGGCTATCACTCCACCCGAGTTTGCCATGATATCCGGCATGATCGGAATGCTGCGTCCACAGAGAATGCGGTTACCATCCGGCGTTGTAGGATCGTTTGCAGCTTCTACTACAAGGCTCGTCTGCATTGCGGCTGCGATATCACCTGTAATTACGCCTTCGACTGCGGCCGGTACTACCACATCAACCGGCAAAAGCAGCAGTTCATCTGGAGATATGCTGGACAGGTTCAGATCGCTTATAAGCGATGCGTCCATCATCTCTTCAATCGGCAACCCTTTTACATCGTAGACGGCGCCGCTTATGTCGGATATTGCGACGACCCTTGCGCCCCACTCGGCAAGGAACTTCGCGGTCCATCGGCCTACGTTTCCAAAGCCCTGTACGGCTACGGTGAGATTCTTGACGTCTTTGCCAAGCAGCTCTTCCGCCGCCATCTTGACTGTGCATGCGACTCCATATCCTGTCGCTTCTTTTCTACCGGGGAGGCCTCCAATTCGCGGCGGCTTGCCGGTAACCGATTCCAGCGAGTGAGTGCATCCGTAGATAGTTGCCATGTCTGCGGGGGTTGTACCCATATCAGGCGCTGGGACGTATGCTCCGGTTTCTATATATGGTCCGAACATATGAACATATTCAGACAGTAGAGCTCTTCTCGACTCGGGGCAGAGATCGGCGGGATTTATGCAAATACCGCTTTTTCCTCCACCGAAAGGTATTCCTACAAGGGCACACTTGTATGTCATGAGTTCCGCAAGTCGTCGGGTCTCATCGAATGTTACCTTGTCTGACATGCGGATGCCACCCTTTGCAGGTCCTCTCGCCGAGCTGTGCAGGACTACATATGTGTCCGCACAGATAAGTTTCCCACCCCAGTTGACGTTCAGGTTTGCGTATGCTTCCTGCTGAGGCTTGCGCAGAATTCGTTCTGCATTTGATCCAATTTCCAAGTGTTTGGATACTTCGTTGAAATCTACTACGCTCATGGTTTACATCTCCTTTGATGTTGGGCTATCCCCATTGATAGCCTGATTTGATTATAGTATATTTTTCGGCTTTATGAAAGCCAGTCGGTATGGAATGTGCCCGGCGTGTCCAGGCGTTTGTACGTGTGGGCGCCGAAGTAGTCCCTTTGAGCCTGAATAAGGTTCGCGGGGAGGACTGCGCTCCTATACGAATCGTAGTATGCGAGGGCACTTGAGAATGCCGGCGCTGGAATTCCAAGAGTTACCGCCGCTGATACTACCTTTCGCCACTCGGTATCCGCACCCTGCACCGCCGAAACGAAGTACGGAGCAAGGAGCAAGTTCGAAAGCTTGGGATTTTCATCATAAGCCTCTTTTATTCTGTCAAGGAACTGCGCACGTATGATGCATCCGGCCCTCCATAACTGAGCGATCTCACCGTAATTGAGATCCCAGCCGTATTGATCCGATGCCTCACTCATGAGCGCGAAGCCCTGCGCGTAAGAACAAATCTTGGAGGCGTACAGTGCCTTCCTGATCGCTTCGATGAACACACCTTTGTCGCCATCATACCTGCTATCAGGACCGGTGAGAATTCCCGATGCCGCTACCCGCTCCGTCTTGATGGCGGATATGCACCGTGCGAAGACTGCTTCTGCGATTGTTGGCGCCGCTACTCCGAGCTCAAGGGCGATCTGGCTCGTCCAGCTTCCCGTGCCCTTCTGTCCGGCACTGTCCATTATCACATCTACTATCGGCGCCCCGGTTTTTTCATCGTTCTTCGCAAAGATATTTGCGGTGATCTCGATAAGATAGCTGTTCAGTTCACCCTTGTTCCACTCTTCGAAGACTTCGTGGAGTTCTTCGGCTGAGAGGCCAAGCGCATTCTTCAGAATTGTATACGCCTCGCAGATGAGCTGCATGTCGCCGTACTCTATGCCGTTGTGCACCATCTTCACGAAGTGGCCTGCACCACCTGAACCTATCCACTGGCAGCATGGAGTCCCATCCTCCACCTTTGCCGCGATATTCTGTAGGATCGATTTCACGTGCGGCCATGCATCCGGCGAACCGCCCGGCATTATGGCTGGACCTTTCAGCGCGCCTTCTTCTCCGCCCGAGACTCCCGTCCCGATGAATCGCAGACCCTTCTCCTCAAGCGCTTTAGTACGCCTGATCGTGTCTTTGAAGTAGGAGTTACCGCCGTCTATCAGAATATCTTCCGCTTCAAGGTACGGTGAGAGTTTCTCGATGACGTCATCCACCGGTTTTCCGGCATTGACCATCATCATGATCCGTCGCGGCTTTGCGAGCGCATCCACGAATTCCTGGATGGTATAGGCACCGATGACATTCTTACCCTTCGCCTTGCCTGCAAGAAACTCGTCGACCTTCTCTTTTGAGATGTCGTAGCCCGCGACGTTCGAGCCTTTGCTTTCCATGTTGAGGGCAAGGTTCTGACCCATCACTCCAAGGCCTACCATGCCAATATCTGCTTTTGTCATTTGATCGCTCCGTATATTTTTATGGGTTCAGCCGGTAGAGCATCTCTCCGGCTTTCGGTACGTAGAGAATGCCTTCGGATTCTCTGTTCGCATAGTCGTTTGCATCGATATCATCCGGGTTCATGTATCCAAGGTTCACGAGGCTGCACCTCTCCTTCGAGATGCCGGTCGCGAGTATGACTTCGATCCTCGGCAATTCCACGCCGTCCACGAAGGCGCCGATGCCCCGGACATGCGTTGAATGAGCGACTACCCCCCACGGATACCCTTTGAACCGATCCCACTGCGCCACGAAATAATCCCTTGTATGGTAGCCGATTTCATCCAGAATCCGTCCGTGAGTATATGATATCTCAGTTATGTGTGGCGCGTAAATAATCAACTTACCGCCGTCTGCCACTACGGATTCCAGCTTGTACATGCACTTCGCGCCGGTCCACAGATCGTCGTACATCTTTGGCGCGCACGATAGCACTGTGTGAAACGGCTTGTCCACATACTTGATGTGCAGCTTGTCCGAAAGGTCTGCCGCATCGCTCCAGGCGTCTTCAGGCGACCCGTAGTAGAGCCCTGCAAGCCCAGATCCTTTTACCACCATGGCAAAACAACTTCGCTCCACAGGGATGTAACTTGCCGCGTCGTCCACCAGACGACGCACAGGCGTGTATTTGTGCCCTATTATTCCGGGGCTTGTGATTATGGCCCCAAGCCAGTGGAAGAAATCAATGATCTCCTGACCCGCTATACCTGGAAAAATGTATTTGTTTCCCCCAGAGAAGCCGACCACTTCGTGCGGGAAGACCGGCCCCACGATCATCACGTGATCGTACTCGGTTACCAGCCTGTTCACCGTGAGATTTACCGGCATCGAGAAGCGCCCGCCGGAGATTTCCTCAATTCTCGCCTCAGGGATAGTGCCTATCTGGATGAGCGCTTCAGGGTCTTTCCAGTGGTGATTCATGAATCTGGTTTTGGAATACTTACTGCTCGCCTCTTCGGCGGTGATCTCCACTCGGCTGTATATCTGATCCATCGTCATCGGAGGATGTGTACCAAGCGCCACCAGCACGTCGAGGGCCTTGCACCGATCGGCAAGAAGCCCATAGAGCGTTTTGAACATGAGCCCCACCGGGGCCGTGCGGGTACTGTCCGGGATTATGAGAAGCACCCGTTTGCCGTCCAGGTATGGGCCGCCCACCGCTCGCGCTGCTATCGTTCGAACTTCATCTTCCGTTATTAACCTGTCTTCGTATCCTATGCCGTCTGCCATATCTTTCCTGCTTACTTCTCCCAGGCCGGATGCTCTGGAAGGTATTTTTCAAATTCCGCTATAAGACTCGCTTCGTATTCGCCTGCGTAAGTGCCGCCGATGAACCTATCGAAAGCTTCCCTGTGCAATCTCTCCCACGAGGCATCTTCGTCGCCGGGGTTTATCGGGTAGAAGAGCACGCCGTTTGCCGCTGCGGCCTTCTGATCGCCGATGGCGTCACCGATCATGAGGACGTGATCCCGCTCGTACCGGCCTTCGATGGCGTACGCGAGATGCTCTTTCTTTGTCCCCATCTCCTGCCCGGCGATGACTTTTACATATCCACTGATGCCGTGCTCCTGCCACTCTCGGACGAGGGCTTCGCCCGGGGTCTGCGAGACTACGATGGTATCGGCGAACGGCAACATCTGCTGTATGCTCTTCTTCGCCCACGGGAACGGCGGAACGTTCTTCACGATATCCTTAACCGTCTCATTCACCGCTATCGACCACTCGAGCACGGTCTGCATGAACGGATCAGGATTTGCCGCCACGTACCGCTCGAGTGCCGGGTTTCCGAGCTTTGACTCCTGTGCTATCCACTTCTCCAGAGGAGCGTAGTCCGGTATCGCTGCCCCGCGGGCCTTGACTTCTTCCCTGTCACGCAGGAGTTCGAAGACCTTTATCATGGCCGGGAAGCGGTTTACTCCACGCCACTTGGAGTAGAGGTTTACGAACTCTCCTGCCTCTCGTGCATATTTTGCTATCGGCTGAAAACCGAAGTATTTGCAGCTGTTCGGGATGAAGCACTCTTTCTGCTTGATCTCCATGCTGTCGAATACGCAGCCGTCCGAATCTATTCCAACAAGAAAGTCATGCTCTTTCTTCAAATCTATAAGTTGTTGAGCCGCATTGCTCATAGTGCGTTTCCTTTCGATTCTACACTGTGCCCCTGCGGTACGTATTCAGGGAGCTTCTTCTCTGCAAAGATAGGCTTCATCCGCGCAAACCGCTGGATGCCGCCGACAACCGGAACGCTTACCCAGTCTTCGCCGATTAGCGGTTTCGCATACCGGACGAAATCGTCCGTCACGTCTGTTCCGCTCTCTGCAATCCACTTGGGGCTGATCTTCCGCTCCGAGTTTGCGACGAGACTAAGGGGAACTCGCCCGTAGTCTACGCTGTAGATCATACCGGGCTTTCGCGTGATCGTGCTCATAAACCCGTTTGCATCCTCCGACGCAATGACAACGGCCATCTGTCCAAGCTTGTAGGCTTCGTCAAGGTCTACTACGGAGGCATAAGCGATTGCATCCCGCTGATCACATCCGGGCACCTGTCCGCGTGCTGCGCCTCGAGCTTTTATGCCGACACCGTTCAGATAGTTTACGACTGCCTGTGCGACCGTGGTTTTGCTCGCACTGAACTGTGTGTGCCCGAACGAGTCTTTGGTCTCCCCAAGGTCGCCGATGTTCAGACCTTCGTTTACCACCACCATCACTCGGCCGTCTCTCTTCAATTGTTCATTTACATTATCGGCAAGTTCTTCTATGCCAAGGCCGCTCTCTGCAAGGTAGATCTGAAGCGGCATCTTCCTCTCGGGATCTGCGAGCCGCGCCGCCGCCGCGATAAAGCCAATCTTGCGCCCCATTGCCTGCATGACGAGCACCGGATCCGCCGGGGATGAGCCCATGTTTTCTTCGTTCGCGTTCTGAACGTAACTCGCCCAGTACCTCGCCACACTGCCGTAGCCCGGCGTATGGTCGATCAGCTTGAACTCGGAGTCGCCGACGTCGTTGTCGATGGTCTTCGGTACACCGACCGCTGTAAGTTCAAGACCTTCCTTCTGCGCCAGGATGCTGATCTTGTTTGCGGTATCCATGGAATCGTTTCCGCCGATGTAGAAGAAATAGCCTATATCGTGTGCACGGAAGATATCTATCACCCGGGCAAAATCCCTGGGCCTGTCATTCGTCAGCTTGTACCGGCACGTGCCGATGGAACCCGCAGCCGGGGTTGTCCTGAGGAGTGATATCTCCTCCGCACACTGACCGGAAAGATCGAGAAGTTCCTCGCGAAGAATCCCTTCCACACCGTGCCAGCCGCCGTAGACTGCGCCGAACTTTTCAGGAAACTCCCGGCACGTCTCTATGACGCCCCTCAGCGAATTGTTTATGACCGGCGATGGCCCGCCGGATTGTGCTACTAATACGTTTTTTGGCATATTATTCTCCGAATATATTTGCTAAACCCCGCTGAATGCGCTGAATCCGCCATCCACCGGCACCACTATTCCAGTAACAAATGCAGATGCGTCCGACAGCAGCCAGACTAGCGTGCCAGTCAGGTCTTCAGGAGTGCCGAACCGGCTCATCGGAGTATGGCCGATGATGGTGTTACCCCTATCCGTCAGTGCGCCCGTTTTCTCGTCAGTGAGGAGGAAACGATTCTGGTTCGTCAGGAAGAATCCGGGAGCGATCGCGTTCACTCTGATCCCTGCCGGCGCGAAGTGCGTCGAAAGCCACTGCGTGAAGTTCGATATACCGGCTTTTGCAGCCGAGTATGCGGGGATCTTCGTGAGCGGGCGGAAGGCATTCATGGATGATATGTTTATGATCGCGCCGCCGCCATTGCCCGCCATCACCTTGCCGAAGACCTGAGTCGGAAGCAGAGTCCCGATAAAGTTCAAGTTGAAGACAAACTGAACGCCGTCTGCATCAAGGTCGAAGAAAGTCTTTACGCCTTCCACAGCCTGCATGCAATCCTCGGGGGACAGGCGCTCTTTTGATGTGGTGGCCTTCGGGTTGTTTCCGCCTGCACCGTTTATGAGGATATCTACGCCTCCGTATGCACCGAGCACTTCTTCGCACGCGGCCTCAAGGCTCCCCTTGTCGAGGACGTTGCACGCAACCCCGATGGACGTCCCGCCGTTCGCCACTATATCGCGCGCGACGGCTTCGGCGGCCTCTTTCCGAAGATCAAGCACTGCCACCTTCACTCCGCGTTTGCCAAGTTCAATTGCCATCGTTCGGCAAAGCACTCCGCCGCCGCCTGTGATTACCGCAGTTTTACCTGTTAACTCAAATAAATTCTTATCCATTGTATTAACTCCTGTATGCCAGCTTGAGGTGATCCTCTATGTGGCCGGCGACATAACTGTAATGCGCATCTTCATTGGCTCGCAGGATTTTCGCTATCCTGTCGCCCGCGTTATCGAGCAGCACGCCGTACGATATATGAAATAGCTGGCGCACGTCACGGGTATCGAAAAACGCCTGCATGTCACGCGGAACGGCGACAGGAAAAACCTCGCTCGTGATATCCACGTGATACGACTTTTTGCTTTCGGTGAGATGCTGAAGACACAGATTGTACATCTCTCGAAACAGCTCCGGATCTACCGACGCTATCAGCCTGACCGCCTGAAGCCAGCTGGTGCCGGAGGTCTTTATGTGAAATTTGTGATCCGTGATCTCCCCAAACATTGGGTAGATGCTGAACTTATCGCTGCCGGAGTGCAGACTGAGCCGGTAGCCACCCGTTTGTGCGATCGCCGCATGCACCCTAAGCGACCGATCGAGATCATCGACATCGCCCATATAGTCGACGCCCTTCTGGAACTCACCAGGGAACTTCGGGGCCAGGCTGCTGAATCCGGCGCCGCTTCTTTTCAGATATTCCGCCACGTACAGATGATCTTCGGGCGTGGTGTCCATGCTGCCCTCATCTATCGATATCTCCAGGTCGTAATCGCTCATATACTCGCGGATGATGCCGTCAAAACGCTTGACCTGCTCCATCGCTTTTTCGTAGACATGGGCGGATTTCGTCAGCTCGTTCGACGAAAAAGTGTATTCCGACCCATCAACCCTTTGCCCTGCATGGCGTGCGATTACTTCACGTGAAAGGTTGGAGATATCCACCGCGTCGTCTGCCTTACTCCCCATCCAATCGCTGACATCGATTGTATACATGCTGTATCCGGCTGATGCACCCTCTCTGAGATGCACCTCATCCTTGATATGATCTGCATCGGCTCCGAATTTGCCGGTATATCCACTCTCCAGCACTCCCATGACTGCATCGAGGAGCACGCCCTTGAAGGTCCGGTTCTCTTTCATCAACTCTCGAGGCGATTGCTGTGCAATCACCGGAAATGCCGGATACTTTGCAAGGGCTTTTACATGTGCCGCAGCCACCATCCCGAGCCTGTCGCCAGTACCAAAAGATGACGGGCTGTCACAGGGTGCAGGCGCAATTGGCAGTATGCCCTTCAGCGCCTCGTAGTTTTCCCAGTTCAGCGGATACAGGCTTATTTTATCGGACGAGCACTGCCATACAGGCGACGACAGATCGAAAGATCCCTCTATACCGATAAACTTTTCGCTGTCTCTGCTGGCAACAAACAGCTTTGAACCGGCGTCAGCATCTCGAAGCGATTCGGGATAAAGGCGAAATCCGTTTTGTTTTAATATATCAGACAATGTCTGCATGGCACAGTTCCTCATTTACTTACTGGCAAGTACTTCGTCTACTGCCTCTTCAAAGATCTGGATCGATTCCCTTAATGCATCCTCAGTGATGCTGAGCGGCGGTGCGATTTTGAGACATGCGCCTGACATGCCAACCGGCGCAAACATTAGAAGCCCCTTTCTAAAGGAAGCTTCGTTGATCTTCTGGGCAGTCGCCGGATCAGGATCCTTGGTACCAGGCTTCACGACCTTGATACCTGCAACCAGGCCTTTACCTGTCATATGCCCCAGAACGCTTGGATATTTTTTCTGAATTCTCGCAAGTTCGGGAATCAGTATATCGCCGAGCCGTGCTGCATCCTCTACCATGGTTCCTGATGTAAGCACCTTGATATTGGCAAGTGCTGCGGCAACAGGTAGCGGTGATGCAGAGTGCGTAGAAGTCATCGACCCAGGTGCGTACAAGCCCATGATATCCTCACGGCCTATAACTGCTGAGATAGGAAGCGAGGATGAGATACCCTTGCCGCACGGGATTAGATCAGGAATAATGCCGTAATGCTCGAAGCAGAACATCTTTCCGGTTCGACCAAACCCTGACTGCACCTCATCGAAGATCATGACTATATCGTGTTTTTTACAGAACGCCTGCAGTTTCTTAGCGTAATCTACGGGCACAAAATCTGGACCGCCGCCCTGGTAGCTTTCCGTCATCACGCCTGCGATCTCATCGCCTGTGATGCCCTTGTCTGCGATAGTCTTCAGGAAAAGGTCGAAGGACGTATCCATATTTCGATAACCGTCCGGGAACGGAACCTGCACAAATGTCTGGTCGCGATCCACCATCCAGGCTTTTTGCGCCTCTGATCCGCCGGCAAGCTGCGAGCCCATCGTCCTGCCATGGAAGCAGTTTGAAAAGCTGACGAAGTACTTTTTCGTTGGACCGTATTTTTTCAACGCATAAGTTTTGGCAAGTTTTATGCAGTTTTCCGTTGCCTCGCTACCGGTGCTGAGCAAAAACGCCCTGTATGTTTTAGGATCGGGCGAAAGGCTTGCCAGCGCATTGGTAAGCTCCGCGCGCTGCTCGTGAACGAAGACATATGTCGCAAGCAGCCCCTGGTCAATTATCTTCGTCAGGGCGCTCTTCACCGCAGGATGCCCATGTCCGATGTTTGACACCAGTACGCAGCTCGACCAGTCGATCCACCTGTTTCCCCATTTGTCAGATATGGTGAAGTTATCGGCTTTGTGCCATATGATCGGTGGCTGCCCCATCATCGACTGCGGCTCCGATGCCTTCAGCTTCTCGAATATCGGGAGCGATTCCGGCACAGGAAGCTTGGTTTTAATGCTCCTGTACTTTGTCTCTATCTTCGGTACTTCTACCGGTGTAAGATCGTATACTGCCATTCTTTATCTCCTATTCAAGGCTTATTTGCCATTACTTTAATTTTGCATGCCCGAGTTCTACGTGCGGATGGTCTCCGTAGACGATGCGGACGGCGTCTCCATCGCGAAGGATCGACATCCTTGCGGCTTCCACCACCAGTTCATTTATACAACTGTTTGCCGGGGTGGCGATTATGCCTTTAGCATCGGCCGCACGGATGATCTCCCGGCGGCGATCCATGGCCTTTTCTCCTGCAAGCGATGAAACTTCGTTCTCCATACTGCCTATTGTGTTGATGGTTGCTGCCACGGAATCGAATCCGTAGCCAACGGGTTTGTATCCATCACCTTCCCATGGCACCAGTCGATAGAAATCTGGGCTTACGAAGTTGTGTACGCTCCCTGCGCAGCCGATCCCCTCAAGGTAGCTGTGCGTCACGCCTCTGAACTGGTCGTCATGCTTGATCATGCCACTCTTGTCATCGCCCTCACAGAACATGGTGAGGCACTGTTCGTTGCTGCCTGCGCCTTCGTCCGGGTATCCCAGACCATCGGTGACCGACAGAATCGCGCCGTTCTCATAGCGAATTCGGCCGTTTGCCCACAGGTAACCTCTGTTGCCATTCGGAAAATTGCCTTCTATCCCCTGAACCGATACCTCAACAGGCCTTATTCCGGTGATAAACCAGACCAGATCGACATAGTGGCATCCGACGTATACAAACGGATCGGTTCTGTCACACGTAAACCAGTTCTGAAAGTTGGAATGGCGGTAGTAGTACGGTTCTATCATCTTCGCCTCGCCCATGATGAACTCGCCGAAATGCCCGAGCTCGTACTGGCGTTTGGCCATGAGCGATCGACGGTCGAACCGCTTGTGATACTCTACTCCTACGAAAAGTCCCTTTTCAAATGCAAGCTTTTCTATCTCTACGTCCTGCTCGTATGTGAGGACGAGCGGTTTTACACACAGCACATTCTGATTGTTGCGGAGTGCCGTCATCACCACTTCATAATGAAGATGATCCGGCATGGCAACTACCACAGCCTGACGCTCCGGCATACCGGCAATAACTTCCTTGTAAAGATCAGGCGATTTCTGTGCCGGGTCCGTTTCAAGAGACGGGTAAGGAATAAATTCCTGTCCCGGAAACGCCTGCGCGAAGTCGGCATTCTCCTTGAGCGCTCTAAGAGGCGCACTATCGAGCGCACATATATTGATATTGCCTACCACTCCGGCGCGCTGCAGGTGATAAATCGATGGAAGCAGCAGATCGTTCGTAATCATACCGCCGCCGACTATTGTGACATCTATCCGTTTGTTCATTCGAAGCTCCAGTTGCATTAATTGCTATTATACTAACTAAGCGACTTAGGCATTACAGCCTTTTGTTCGCCTTCAGTAACGCCCCGCACGACTCTCGCACGACGAGTCGCGGTTCGAGGCCTATCATCTGTATTGGGAGATTCTCTTCAGGCGCATCAAGCCGCTTGAAAAGGATCTCGACTGCTCGCTCGGCAAGATCGTTTACCGGCTGTGCGAGCGTGGTAAGCGAAACCGTAGCGTATACCCCCATCTCGATATCGTCGAAACCGACGATGGCGATATCGTCAGGAACTCGAAGGCCTGCATCGAGTATCGCCCGCATGGCACCTATCGCGACTTCGTCATCGTTGCAGAAGATCGCAGTGCATGAACCGGACTGATCGAGCAGCCTCTTTGCGGCTTCATACCCGCCCTTGCAGCCCAGACCCGTTTCTATCAAAAGCGATTCATCAACCGGTATGCCGCTCTCATCAAGAGCTGTCCTATACCCTTCGATTCTGGGCGCAGAATGAGGATCGGAGGCGTCTGCGTGCAGGAGGCCTATCTTCCTGTGCCCCAGACCCATCAGATGCGATACCCCAAGATAAACTCCGTGCTTGCGATTGACCGTGATGCAGTCTATGTCCAGCCCTTCTATCGGTTCGAGTGTGACGATCGGTATGTCCCGCTCAACGAGCGGCAACAGCATTTCGGCACTTACAAATGGCGCCGGCTGAATTATGACTACGCCATCCACCGCACTGCTCGCAAGTTCCAGTATGATATCGCGCATGTTATCGGCATGTCCGGCAGCCGTCTGAAGCAGGGTGTGATAGCCCCTCGATCGGATTGCACTGTCGATGGTTTCCTGCTTGGATATTGCTATCTTACTGTCTAGATCGAACATAAGCAGACCTATCAGCTGACTCTTCCCGGTGCGCAGGGCACGTGCATACGCGTTGTGCCTGTATTTGAGCTTGAGCGCAACATCCACGACTTTCTGTCTGGTTTTTACACTTATCATGGGATGAGGGTCTTTGCGCAGAACGAGCGATACGGTTGTAACCGAAACTCCTGCCTCCCGTGCTATGTCCTTAAGTGTAACTCCCAACTTACTGCTCCGTTCATGTGCCATAAAGATGTGTGGTAACGATAATAGTGTAACGTTTTAGTAAACAGTCTTAAAAAAAAGCAAATACATGATTTGCCCTTTTTGTTTCAGACTACGCAGCCTGACTTCATCATTATAATGCCTGCATTTCAGGTTGTCAATACCAGAATTCAAGTTTTATTTGTCCTTGAATGTTTCCTACAGCCTCAAATTCCTGTATGCATTTATCGAATACTGAAATAGCAGGCGGCAAGCACAAAAGAAATTCCGTCATTGGATGGCATAGTATGCAAAATTGACGTATGCTATAATGCATACGCATCGTGGAGGAATCACGCATGAAAAAAACAGCATTTTTGAGTTTCCTATTCATTTTAACGATATGCGCATTGCTGACATCGGCAGTCCGCGCAGAGACCCGCTATGAGAGGCCGATCGCACCGGGCGCGCAGTTCGTGGAGATGCACCGTAGTTTACCAGATGGAAAACCGCTTTCCATATATGCCGTCCGCATAGACCGAACAGCCAGGAATCTTTCATTCAGGGCCATGAAAGGTGATGACCACGTTATCGGCACTGCATCCCCTCGCACCATGGGCGAAGGGATCACACGCAAAAATGCCGAGGTCATCGCTACCATAAACGGAGACTTCTACTGCATGGACAATCCGCTTGCAGGACTTCCGTGCGGTATGATCATCAGAAACGGCGAACTCATGTGCAGCCCCATGGGTTGGCCGGCTATCGGTTTCGATAGCGACGGCAACCCCAAAGTAGCTGTGGCGGCGTTGATCGGTAACATGCGCGCAGGCACAAAAAGCTTTCAGATATCAATGGTGAACCGTCCAAGAGAGAGCGCAAATGACCTGTCGCTGTTTACTCCCACCTTCGGCGCACGAACTTTTGCCAACAAACCATCAACAAATGTGGTGTTAAGCGATATAATGCCGAAACTCCCACTAAGGCCCGGCATAACATATACAGGCAAAGTCCGCACGGTGAGAAAGGACGTCACCGTCGATGATATCCCGGCAGATGCCGTACTCCTCTCAGGCGGCGGCTCGGCGGCGGAATTCCTTGCAGATAACGCAGCGGTGGGAAGCACGATCAGTTTTTCGGTGGGATTTGATTCGGAGTGGAACCAGATGACGCAGGCGCTCGGCGGCTGGCCGATTCTCCTCCACAATGGACAGCTTCAAACGATAGCACCGGATGAATATCTCACCAAGCCCCGACATTCAAGGAGCGCGATCGGCTGGAACGAGCGCTATATTTACGTGGTAGCAATAGATCGCAGTGACGATGAATCAAGCGCAGGCATGAACATGGCAGAACTAGCCGCATTCATGCAGGAACTCGGCTGCACCGAGGCCATGAACATGGACGGTGGCGGCTCGACTGCCCTCGCGATTCGCGGCGACGTAGTGAACCATCCGTCCGACGGTCTCGATCGCATGGTGTCGAACGGCTGGGCCGTCATGAACTCGGCGCGAGCAGGCGCACCCGGATCTATTCGGGTATGGCCGGATAATGTCAGCGTTCTTGCAGGAAGCAAGGCTCAGTTTCGCGTGCTGGCAGCCGATTCCGCCGGAAGCCCCGTTCAAGTCAATCCTCAAGACGTCAAATGGTCGCTTGAGGGGATAGAAGCGTCTTCGTCCGCTGCCGATCCGGATAGCCGCCGAAAGTCCGCCGAATCGGCCGGACAGGTGAAAGGTACGCTCGGGCGCATAAACGGCTCCGGTCAGTTCACCGCCGCAAATATTTTCCGCCATGGGAAGATCGCGGCAAGCGTCGGGACTCTTTCGGCAGCGAGTTATGTGAACATATGGGACAAACCGGCTGCGCTGTGTGTGGTACCAGCGCAACAGGTGATAAAGCCAGGCCAGCGACTGCAGTATTCCGTCCTCGCGACCGACCGTGCCGGAAACCCTATGATAGTCGATCCCTCCCTTGTGCGATGGAGTACCGCCGGTGGATCGATCACGGCGAACGGCATGCTGTCCGCGCCGAGATCGGGACGCGTGACGGTCACCGCGACAGTCGAAGGGGTGCGCGCAACTTCGGAATCGAAGGTACGGTAAGAATCGGCGCGACTGTTCCGTCGAGTTGCCACAATATGCTATAATAGGCACGCATAAAGTCACGAGACCGAGGGTTTTCAGATATGCCGGAAAAAGACGGCTTTTACAAGATACTGTCAGTTGACGATGAGCCTATAGTTCATCGGATGCTGGAAAAAATCATAAAAAACTGCAAGCTTCCTGTGGAGCTTGTCGGTACAGCCCTGTCAGGCGCGGATGCACTCGCCAAAATCAGAGAGCTGCACCCGCATATCTGCATATTGGATATACACATGGAAGGCATGAGCGGCCTCGAGCTCGCAGAGCAGTTGCACGCGTTGCCGGATTACAGGCCCCACATCATCTTTCTCACGGCATACGACCGCTTCGATTACGCTCGCCAGGCGATACACTTCGGGGCGATTGAGTACATCTTGAAGCCGATAGGCGCCGAAGAGGTGACTACGGCTCTATCACTTGCCGTCCAGCATCTCCAGAACGAACGAATAGCTCAACTGGAACAGGACAATCTCAAGAAACGGCTGGACTCGGTGGCGCCGTCCATAAAGAGCGTCCCCCTCGCAGGGACTGAGCGCCGTGTCTCATCACTGGCCCAATCCATCAGATCCTTTGTAGAAGACCACTTTAGCGAACGAATATCCCTGGAATCGGTTGCGAAACACGTAAACTACAGTGCAGGCTACACGGGCGAGGTCCTCCGAAAAGAGCTTGGCATCTCCTTCCGTGGTCTCTTGCGCCTGGTTAGAATTGCAAAAGCCAAGGAACTTATGAAGGATCAAAGCTTGAATCTTTCGGATATAGCGCAGGCAGTCGGCTATGACGACGTCAACTATTTCAGCCAGGCCTTCCTGGAAGAGACCGGTGTTCGTCCCAGCGAATACCGAGGAGGGGGACGAAGATGGGCAAAATAGGCCTTAGCGATATCGTCAAGATTCAGGCGTTTCTGGATGCAGGAAAACTCTTTCACCGGGCCACGGGTATGGCGCTCTCGTTTAAGAACGAAGCGGACGAGGTGGTCTTCTACCCATCTGAAGAGCGCTGTGAACTCTGCCATATCATCCAAAGCACTGCAGAAGGAAAGAAACGCTGCGATCACTGCGACAAAACATCTGCCGGGGAAGCCCTTAGAACGGGACGGCCACTCGCGTATACCTGCCACGCGGGGCTTACGGATGTGGTTGTACCGGTTGTGGTAGCCGGAGAAAAGATCGGATGCTTCTACAGCGGACAATCTCTGCTTTCCCCGCACACCGCCATGGGCTACCAGGAAATCAAATCCCGCATAGCCGATCTTGGGATCGATCCCGACGTTCTGTGGGATGCCTACCACCGAGTGCCACTGGTGGAGAGCGACAGGCTAGAGATCGCGATCGGCCTGCTCGGCGTCATCTGCAATCACCTTGTTGAGGGTGAAATCGCACTCAGGCAGGAAAGAGCGTTTACCCGTGAGCAGCAGAAGCTTCGCAGGTCGGCAGAGGAAAAGGCAGAGCTCGAGCGTGACTTGCGCGAGATGGAACTGCGGTTGATACAGGCTCAGCTCAACCCTCACTTTCTATTTAACGCATTGAACCTGATAATCGGCAACGCGATGACGGAGGACGCGTCAGAGACATCGAAGCTCGTCAGAGACCTTTCGAACCTGCTCAGGAACTCGCTTGCGAGCGTCGGCGGTGTGGTCACGCTGGACGACGAACTCTCGGGGGTGCGCGCGTACATCAACATATTCGCCACGCGCTTCGAGAAAAAAGTCGAGCTGCTAACCGAGCTTCCACCGGAGCTCGAAGCCTTCAATGTGCCTGCCCTGATTCTTCAGCCGATAGTGGAAAACGCCCTGCGGCACGCACTGCCCACCATCGACGGGCCGCTCACCATTCGGATATCCGTGCGCAAGTCGGGCGAATTCGTGCGCATAGCGGTGGCAGATAACGGATGCGGTATGACAGAAAACGAGCTTACGGCGACGGTCAAGTCTTTCGGCCGCGAGGACCACAAAAGCAAGCTTACCGGACTCACCGGACTCAACACGCGTTTGAAATACTACTACCCCGGCATAGGTGATCTTGCACTGCAAAACACCTCTCTCGGTTTTGCGGTAAGCATCTCCATCCCCGCATAATCATAAAACACGTCAAACCTTTAATAATCGGTGATTTTTCCATTTTAAAAAGCGGCGAATGACACTAAACTGTGATTATAATAATCAATCACGCGGGAGGTGTTTCCCTTGGAAGAAACAAAAGAGAAATTTACCGGATCCGATACCGATGGTGGTATCACAAGCAGCTATGCGATGGACGATGGCGTCAAGCTGAAAGTCTCCTACTCATTCATGGGCTCCATCTACGACGAGGACGAAAAGAACATGGCACTTGAGGCCATGGCACAGGATACCCTCACGATGGGTCCGCAGGTGCAGGCCTTCCAGAGCGAGTTCGCGAAGATGTGCGGAGTTAAGCATGCGTTTGCATGTTCGAACTGTACCACCGGCCTTCACGTGGCGACTCAGGTCTTCGGAATCAAGCCGGGCGATGAAGTCATAGTCACACCTAATACATTCATTGCTACATCACTTGTCATCCTCAAAGAGGGGGGTATCCCGGTTTACGCGGATATCGATCCTCGCACGTTCAATATCGACCCCAAAGAGATCGAGAAGAAGGTCACCAGCAAGACCAAGGCCATCTATGTGGTGCACTACGGCGGTCAGATGTGCGATATGGACCCCATCATGGAGATCGCCAAAAAGCATAATCTGTATGTACTGGAAGATTGCGCTCACACTCCGGGTGCAGAGTACAAGGGCCGAAAAGCCGGCAGCATAGGCGACATGGCGAGCTTCAGCTTCCACAGTCTGAAGAACATGACCACATGCGGTGAAGGCGGCATGATAACCACAAACAACGATGACTTTGTGGACGCTATAGAAAAACTCCGCTGTATGAACCTGAGCCACTGGACAAACCAGAAAGACTACTGGATTCCTTCCCACTTCGACGTGGTGGACGTTAACGGCTATTGGGGCAACAACTACCGCATGAACGAGGTGCAGGCGGCAGTCGGACGTGCACAGCTCAGGAAGATCGACATGCTGAATGCCAAGCGCCAGGAGTTTGGTCGAAGGATCACTGAAGGCATACAGGGCATCCCTGGCATCACACCGGTATACGAAGATCCGAACTGCAACCATGTGTACCACCTGTACACCCTCTGTGTGGAAGAAGACGTGCTCGGCGCGAGCCGCGACGACTTCATGAGAGTACTCTACGCAGAAGAAGGCGTTCAGGGAATTCTGCACTATCAGCCAACATATCACTTCACCGGTCTTAAGAATATGGGCTATGCTCAGGACCTCTGTCCTTTAGCAGAGAAGTTCTTCTATAAGAGAGAGCTGAACCTGCCGATGCATCCAAGGCTTACAGACCAGGAAATAACCGATACCATCAACGGCATCAAACGGGCAGCCGAAAAGGTAAGAGGCAAAAATCTCAAGTAATGTCTGAAATCAGAGACATAAGCGGATCAATATACGACGGGATGTGGCAGTATTGCCCCGAATACCCTGGGGCCGAGATAACTGAACTGCCACACCCTGCCTTTCTGCCTGACGATTACCCTGTCTACCTACAGCGATTTGTGCTGGGGGGACAGAGTGGAACGTATGTGGAGACTCGGGCGCACGTAGACCGAAGCGCTGAGCCGGTCAGTTCGTTGCCGCTCTCCCAGTTCTACCGACCGGTGGTCGTGATCGATTGCGGCATAAAGGAGTCAAATCAGATCATCAACGTCGCTGATCTGGAACATGCATCCCCGGAGATCAAACCCGGGGATGCGGTACTCCTTCGCACGGGATGGGACCGCATGTGGGATGAGCCGGACTTTGTCGAAGGCAGTCCTTACATAGGGCTCGACGCCGCCATGTGGCTGATCGACAAAGGAATCGGACTCCTCGGCGCGGACTTTCCGCGGTTCGATTATCCGCGCGCGATGCAGTTCCCGTGGGCGGATTTCTGGGCAAAGGTGAACCTGGTCCTTGCTCCTGTGACAAACCTTGAAGGACTGTCCGGCAGATGCGGCACCCTCGTATGCTTCCCCCTGAAGATTCGTGATGCCGTTTCCACTCCGTGCAGGGCAGCCATAATACTGGGAGATTGAAAGCTGGTGCATTTGAATACACTCACTAAAGAAGATATCGTAGCAGGATTGCGCGGCCTTGGGATTGTGGCTGGCGATAGCGTTCTCGTGCATTCATCCGTTGCTTCACTAGGAAAGGTGGAAGGCGGCGCAGAGACTGTAATCGACGCAATCATCGAGGCTGTTGGGCCCGATGGGTTGGTAGTGATGCCGACATTCGCGTGCAAAGCACCATTCGACCGCAAGAACAGCCGGACACCGCTTGGAGCCATGTCGGATAAGTTCTGGCGAAGGCCGGGCGCGGTGCGAAGCCTGCATCCAACTCACTCGGTGGCGGCGATCGGTCGTGGCGCAGCAGATCTGATTTCCGATCACGAGAAAGCCCCCACTGCCTACGGTGAGGGAACTCCATACTACAAGCTGGCGCTGTCCGGCGGTAAAATCCTCCTCCTTGGAGTGGATCAGGATCGCAACACGACGCTGCACACCGCGGAAACTCTCGTGAATGCGCCGTACCTTTGCGATATAGAAGCAACGTATATTGACGATATCGGCATCGAAAACACCATACCGGTGGCTGCGATGGCGGGCCCTCACCGTGATTTCATATCGCTGGACGGGCTCTTTGCAAAAAGCGGCGTCATGACACGCGGCAAAATAGGCCGTGGAGTCTGCCGTCTGATGGATACCAAACGGATGCTGGAAGTCGCCGTTCAGGCCCTTACCGAAGATCCGGCAGCGGTGCTTTGCGATAACCCTGCCTGCACCGATTGCGTGATGCAGCGAGGGAAGATCAAAGCAGCAAAGATTAAAGAAGAAGACTTTACCCTGGCTGCCGTAGCGGGCGAGATTTCCACGAACATTCGCGAGATTCTCGCAGCCGTCAGCGCACAGGGGATATCCGCGCTGGAACTCACCGCGCACGAATACGAAGCGTTCAAAAGCGACCTCGGTGCGTCGAGCGTGAGAGTCGCCGCAATTCGAGGTGCTGTGGACGACGCAGGCGGCGCATCTCTTGCAGCCGAACTGGGAGTGCCTTTTGTGGCGCACGTCACATCAGCGGAAGATCTACAGGCGGCGGCTCGACTTGGCGGTCATGTGCTGGCGGAAAACGCTGGTATATCCTCCGCGCAGTACGCCGAAGCCTGTGCATCCGGTCAGACTGTTCCCAAGATTGCGTTCAATCCCGGCGAGTTCGCCGCATGCAATGAGATGCCGTTTCTAGGCGTCTTCTACAAAGGACTGCTGAGAAATAACACGGCACATTTTTATATGAACGATGGGACCTTTGATGGTGAACCGGTTCTGCCGGGGATGGGAAACGGCGAGGTCAAAGAGATCCTGTCCATGCTCCGATGCAGAGGGTATGACGGAGTAGTCACTCTGCGCTCATGCGGTGGAGTGGAAGGATTCAGGAAATCCGCGGAGGCGTTCTGGCGGATCATGGCGCGCATATAGCCAATCGAATGCAACAAAAATAAAATATACAGGTGAAGATGATGGATAAATCCAGACTAATGTTTCAGATGACGGTAAAAGAGGTCAGGAACGGCCTCAAAGATATGAAGACGGTCGTTGTGCCGATAGGTGTTGTGGAGCAGCACGGCTATCACCTGCCGCTCAGCGTCGACATTCACAACTCGGTCGAGATAGCAAACATGGCATCGGCCATCAGCGGATGCTTCGTGGCACCATCGTTGAACTACTGTTTCTCAGGCGGGACACTGCCGGGGACTATCAACCTTTCACCCCAGGTATTCTCGATGGTACTTATGGATATCTACCGAAGCCTGGTGATGCAGGGGTTCAAAAACATAATCGTTCTGCTTGGACATGGCGGCACGGAGAACGTACAGGCGGCCAGAGATTCAGCGGAAAACTTCCAGAGGCTCTCGCCGGATATGGGCGATATAACGGTATCCCTTGTGCCGTTCTGGGAACTCTCGCCCACCTACATGCAGTGCTTCACCGAGGGGGATTTCCACGCAGGGAAGTACGAGACATCGCTGATGCTCTATTGGAAGCCGGAACTGGTCAGGATGGATGAGATGGAACTGGACACTCCGGAACTGGTTGAGCGGATGCGGACAGACCAGGACGCTTTTCTGTCATCGCAAAAGCTTGTTGACAACAAATTTGTCATACCAAAGCTCAGGCAGACCCCGGATATGGTAGTTGGAGTTATGGGAAACCCCAAAGGCGCCAACCCTGAGCTCGGGCAGAAGATTGCTGAAGAAGCATCGCGTGGGCTCGCATTATTTGTCGAAGAGTTGGAGAGTAAAAACAAATGATCAATTGGGGAATAATCGGATGCGGCGGAATCGCACGCAGACGCATGATACCGGCCCTTTCATTATGCAAGGAGAGCCGGGTAGTAGCCGTCATGGATGTTAACAAGACAGCAGCAGACGAGGTGGCAGCTGAAATCGGTGCAAAGGCCTACTACACCGAGGCCGACCTTCTGGCAGATCCAAGCGTTACCTGTGTGTACATAGCAACGCCGGTCTTTCTGCATAAAGATCAGGTATTCAGAGCCGCTGCAGCGGGAAAGCACATACTTCTGGAAAAGCCGATTGCCCTTAGCATCAGCGACGCCGAAGAGATGGTCGCGGCATGCAAAAACGCCGGCATATACCTTACAGAAGGCTACATGATGAAACACCATGCCCTAAACTGCATGGCAAAGGATCTGGTACACTCCGGCGGACTTGGGCAGGTTGTCTACGCACGCGCCCAGCTCACCTGCTGGTACCCGGATATGCCTGGTGTGTGGCGCCAGGATCCTAAGCTCAGCGGAGGAGGAGCCCTCATGGATATGGCTACTCACTCCTATGACCTTCTGCAATACATCATAGGGTCCAAAGTAGTGGAAGTCTTCGCATATACGGCCAATCTCACATTCAAGTATCCGGTTGAAGACAGCTCCACCACCCTGCTGCGATTCGAAAACGGAGCGCAAGCCACTGTGGAAGCCTTCTTCAACATCCCGGATGCAGCAGGTCAAGGTCGCATGGAGATTTACGGCAGCCGAGGAAGCATTCAGGCGGAAGGGACCATCGGTCAGATGCCTGGCGGAAAGATGGTCGCATACCTGTCCGATGATACCAAAGCCTACGACCCCAATCAGAGCCACGAAGCAGTGGATATAACTGTGAGGGAGATGGACTTTACACCGGTGAATATGTACGCAAGCGAGATGGACTACCTGTCCACCTGCGTCGCAAACGAGGTTCGACCTGATTTCTGCACCGGAGAAGATGGGCTATATGTCATGAAAATCGCACAGGCAGCATATGAAAGCTCAAAAACCGGAAGGAAAGTGACGCTGGAATAGTTCTGTATCACGTATATCTGCACAGCCGTTGGATGAATCTGAACACTCCGTTCATCCGATGGCTGCTGCATTTCATGGTTCGGACTTCTGCTCCGATGCGATTGACCGGTAAACGGCGGGAGCAATCCCGGTCAGCATGCGAAAGTCGCGGTTGAAAGTCGTCAGGCTGTCAAAGCCCACCTTGCTGGCAATCGCAGCCACCTTAAAATCCGTCTCCTTCAGCATCTTCTGAGCCGCCACGATGCGCCTGTGTATCAGATACTCCCTGAAACCAAACCCCATGTGCTGCTTGAACTTCTTGCTAAGCGCGTATGGCGACATGTTAAAGTGCTCAGCTATGTCCACAAGTGAGAGCTTAGTGGTGAACTTATCTTCCATGTAATCTATGATGTTTTGGACGAGCGAATTGTTACTTACAAGAGTGGGAACTTGCCCATCAGCGGCTCTATACAGGACAGCAAGGAAAGTCTCAAGATATTCTATCACCACCTCCTGCCAGTGAAGCTCCTGATGCTTGCATTCTTCGGCAATCTCACTCAGCAAAAACTCGGCAATGCCAGTCTGCTTGTTAGACAGAAGGATATGGTGGAGCGACCTGATACGACAGAAGGCGGCGCGCGCTATCTTCCGACCCTCGAGCACCTTGGGATCGAATATCAAGCTGATATTCTCATCGCTGCAGTCCTGATCGCAGATCCATGCGTGCGGTTCGTTTTCGTGCATGATGAGGATGGAGTTCTTCTCGCAAGAGTAATTGACGCCATCGATCATATACTGGCTGTTTCCGTGGCAGATCAGGTGAAATTCAAGTTCGGGATGTGAATTGGCACTGAGATTCGCGTGATTTTCCCCGCGAGACACCAATACAAGAACGGGGAATTCTTCGCTCTGGAAGATTTTATACTGGCTGCACTGTTTGGATTCGCTTGTACGCACTTGATTCACCGTTCAATATAAGGATATATCATAAAGCGCCTGCTCATTTGTTGCAGGCATCATAGACATACTGTAGAATGCAATCATATCTCATGGCTCAATTCAGCGCGGACTAAGAAGCCGGTCTCTGCCCGGATTACGATATCCGAATAGTAGAAACTATGACATGCTAAAGTATATTAACATATTGGCAGCGAATTGACAATATCCGTCTGTGCTTTCAAAATTTCGCCATAGATAGCCAACAAATAGTACGACTGTCATCTGACCTTATGCTATCGTTATACACTAGCGGCCTTTTTTACCCACAGGCTGCTCGCGAGTTGTTTAGTCGGTAAAGAAAATGTTCGAACGCGACAGAGGAGAAAGATATCCATGTGCAAAACAGCAGACCGTTTCACATTTCGACACCTGCTGCTTCTGATGGGATGCGCTATGCTCTCCATCATAGCAGTGTGCAGCACGGTTTGGGCAGGTGGCATCGCCCAGACGCTTCCACTCAAAACAGTATTTGAGCAAAAGACACCTATTACTATTCCGGTGACAAATGTACCGGGGAAAGCTACGCTGGAATTCGCTGCGCCCATGGTCCAAAAGGATGGCGTACTGTGCATAAAGTTCCGCGCTTTCCTGAAAATGGATGAGCCAGGCCCATGGGCCAACAACTTGAAGCTTACGTTGAATGGCAAACAGCTTGGCGCAATCATGCCGGATAACTCCGACCGCCTGCTGAATCGCGGAAACATGTGCGTCACGGCAGCCGATGGGAAGATGCCCTGGTGGAACAATGATGCGCTCATGGTCTTCTTCGGCACGGAATCCGCGCTGGATAAGCGTGTGACCGCTCCCTGGGAAGAGGGCTACTGGTATGTGATGAACATCTCGGATGCAGCGAACTTCACCTGGACCGGCCTGGATGACCGGATTGAGGGCGGCGTGCCAAACAATCTCGTCATCGAAAATCTTTATACCGTGCAATCCTCCTGCCGGGAAATGATCGTAAAAGATCTATCTATCGGATATATTTCGCAGAACCAGCTGAACAAGCTGCACGGCGATGGCGCGATGGCGCTTCCGAATTTGACAGGCAGGAAGCTGACCACTCAGGGCAGTACTCTTACGGTAGCGGCTTCGGGTGCCATGCAACTGAAAGTCGGCAAGGATAAGTATCTTATCTCTTCGGCTTTTTCGTATCCGGATAAGAGCATTGGTTACAACCGATTTTCGTGGAGCGGGCAGTCTGCACCAGAGTGGAAGACTTCTCTGGCATCAGGAAAATCTACCGGCAGCATATCCGTAAAGGGTGTGGCTAAGGGATATACCATTACGCGCAAAATCACCGTCAAGAATGGCCATTTCTCAATATCAGACACCATAGAGAACAAGACCGATGATCCTCTTGGAATGATCGTTCGAAACTCGGCATTTGTGCCGCAGCCGTTTGCCCCCGGAGACTCATACCTTTGCGGTGTTGTCGACGGCCGCAGAATGGACGCATGTGCGGGAAACCCCACAATGTTTGTTCGCCAGCCTGGAAGCTCGCTGGGTATAGTCGTTGAGGACACTCTATTTCGAATGCAGTTTGTAGAAGATCGAATCTACAACTATGTGCAGTTCGGAACAGAGCACTTCGGGCTTAAGCCGCATGCAAAGTATACGCTGGAATGGACACTGTATCCTTCCAAGGAAAAGGACTACTTCACATTCGTCAACCGCGTAAGGAATGACTGGGGACTCAACTTCACCATTCCAGGCCCGGCATCCTTCACTAGGGCGGCCCTCCCGCAGCGTGAGACGAAAATATACATAATGCAACCATGGCTTGATTATTATAACGGCACCGGTATCAGCAATGAATCGTTCAAGGCCCTTCAGAAAGATCAGATAGCAAAGGTCCTTGCCATAGATCCGGATGCCATAACAATGGGCTTGATTGAAACCAACCTTGTACCCCTGAAGCGGGTAGATGTCAAGGGTGGCGATAGCATATCCACAGATCAGACATATGGCTTGAAACTGACCGCAGATCAGTCTGCAACATTCATGGAGTCTCCATGGTATGAGAGCATGATAAGGGGCACCGACGGCCTGCCATATGTAGATACCGTCTATGGAAGACCGCCTTACCTTAACATGATGGTCTACCCTGCCCCGGGTAACTATCACCTGAAGTACATCCTTTCTCAGATAGACTTTCTGATGGACGACGTCGGTTTCAAGGGTGTCTACTTCGATCAGTTCGAGCTGGCAAACACCGCCGGAGGCATGGGCCGCGCGGACTACAGCAAGTGGGATGGGCATACCGTAGATCTGGATAGCAAAGGAGTGATTGCCTCCAAGTATACAGATGCGGCATATATGGGCACACCCGCTCGTGTGGAAATCATAAAGCACGTTCAGGAAAAAGGCGGCATCGTGGTAACTAATGGTCATTCATATGCCAAAGAGACCGCCGCCCTTCATGCGCTGAACTTCTCAGAGACCGAATGGGACGTGAATACGGGAGAAGAGATACTAAATTGGAACGAGCCGCCGGCATTGCCTTCAATCGCTGAAGCGCACCTGGACTCGCCAGTGGGGCTTGGGATCCGCCCTGCAAAATTCGGACAGTTCGGCACCGATCACTTGGCTGAGATCATTCACAAGTGGGTGATCACATTCCTTAAGAACGGTATCCTTTATTACTACTATCAGGATACCATACCGGAGACAGGTATCGGCTCTGGAGAATACGGAGAACTGAACCACATGTTCCCGTTCACACCGGTAGAACTCCACGCAGGATGGGTTATCGGCAAAGAGCGCATTCTCACGGCAAAATCCGGTACTTACTTCTGGAATCACAGCGACAAACCGGCTGTGCTGCTCTTCGATATCCGCGGCAAGGCAAAGACACCTGACGCTCGTTTAACCAAACATGGGCAGGGGTGGCAAGTGGATATCAAGATGGTAGACTGGAACGAAACAGCAGTTATCGAATCTGCTGGTCAACACAAATAGAAGCGTTTCTTTTCATCGGGGGAGTCACTGGCTCCCCCATGTCCCCACCCCATATGTAACGGTTTACTGTAAGCTATTTTGTGGGTGAATCGTCAGATGATTCACCCCTCACCCCAACCCTCTCCCGATTTCGGGCGAGGGGGGATGCCGCTTATCCCGAGTAGCCCACGTGGCATATCGAGGGACGGTTCAGCGATTCCAGAATGTAGCCGCAGGCTTTACGCCTGCATCTAGTCGGCGCAGGGCGACTTCGTGTTTTTGTTGCCACGAATTTATTCGCACGGTTGTTGGAACACTGTCGCTATCCACAAACTTTCTTATAGAGCCTGCAAAGAAGCTGCGGCTATCATAGTTACAGAGCGCTATTCAGAATCTCAACACAGCCATAATATTGCGCTTGCATTATACCCACTAGTGTGATATGGTTATTTACATGAGGTTGCAATCACTTTTGCAACAATAGTCTGTATCTCAAATGCTAGAACTTGAGATGAGGTGTTGACCGAAAATGAATACCCCGAAGTCGTATGCGCATTTCCAGCAGCGAATCTTCCAACAGGGAGATTTTCCGCTGAATGTAACTATGTATAAGGGTAAAACGCACCATAGCTATCCATTCGGCCCCTATTACCATCCTGAGCTCGAGTTCCACCTTATACAGAGAGGTAACTGCCAGTACTTCATCGGAGATGTGAACTATCCGTGTGAGAAAAACTCAGTACTGATAATGCACAGAAACGAGGCGCATTGCTACATCCAGGATGATCAGGCTTATGCGAAAAACATCGCATTGGTGTTCTCGGCACAACTGCTGAGCGACAGACCGGCTGCAATGGATGCGCTAAGGAGCCTGGGGTCTGCGCATCATCTGGTGCTTTCGGATAAGCAGGCAGGCACCGCGGAATATCTGCTCCAACGGATGGCCGATGAGTGCGAAAGCAAAGACCTCGGCTGGATGGATATCACTGTCAACTACATAGTAGCATTCCTGAACATCCTGCAAAAAGCCGCCATTGGGCATATCTCCGGCAAGGAGAACAAAGATCCGATCATACAAGAGGTTCTGAAGTATTTGCAGGAAGAATTCACCAATATGCCGTCACTCACGGAGGTATCGAATATATTCGGTTTGTCGGCCTATACGCTGAGTAAGAAGTTCAAGCAGTACGTAGGTGTGGGATTCCTGGAATATCTGATCCACATGCGCATTGAGGAAGCTCGGCGACTACTGGTGGAAACGGATATGAAGGTGACAGACATAGCATACGAAATCGGCTTTGACAGCTTGTCTACATTTTACCGGGATTTCCTGCAGCTAACCAAGGTTACGCCGGCAGTTTACCGTAAGATGATTAAGAAATCGAAGTCTGCGAGCTGAGATACGCATAGAATGAAAGGAGATGAATGACGGTGAATAATGATGCAGAATTTCGCTATTATTCACCAAGATATAGGACTACAATACGAAAAAGCAATGTTATACTACTATTGGTCGTTGGGAACGCTATATAAACAAATTAGAGTTACCTAGAGAAATCACCAAAATACGGAAAGGGAGAAATACATGTCAAGACAGTCACGCAACGCAAAGGGTTTTACCCTTATCGAGTTGCTGGTAGTTATCGCTATCATAGCGATACTAGCAGCAATCCTGTTCCCGGTCTTCGCTAAAGCAAGAGAGCAAGCCAGGAAGACCGCATGTCTGTCCAATCTAAAACAGATTGGAACTTCATTTATGATGTATACACAGGATTATGACGAGACCTGTCCTCCAGCCGATTGCGGCGCCGCAGTACGAAACGTAGGCGAGAAGCGCGGTTGGATTCAGGCACTGTATCCTTATGTCAAGAGCGCGGCTCTGTTCAAATGCCCAAGCTCCACCCAGAATCTTCCTGTTGGTGTAGCTGCTGATTATACTTACAACTACTGGCTTGGCGCCGACGGCTCAATCGCCTGGATGTCCGATCCAAGCTTCGGCTGCGGATCCAGCCCGAAGGCTTTGGCCTTCTCCGATACACCGGCTGATACCATCGTCTTCTGGGAAGACTATCAGACAGATCTTCCGGCCAACGGATGGGTTCCGCCACGAGATGGTTACGGCGGCACGTTCAGCAACCCTGCTGCCAACTCCTACGTAGTGCCTTCCGTCCGCCATACCGATGGCTGCAACTACGTACTTCTTGATGGCCATGCGAAGTTCCAGAAGTTCGAAGGCGATCCGAAAGAAGCTATCAATACCTGGAGCATGAAAACCGGCAGCTTCTACACTCTGCCGACCACACAACTGCGCTCCGACTGGGGATATTAATCTCCAACTAATCCCGAACACCGGGGAGGTCGGCATTATTGGCCTCCCCGATTCATTGTTCAGGGTGAAACAGGCGTAGAAAAGATTGTGATTTATTTTGAATCATATCCTTAGGGTTTGCGCATAAATCTCATTTATCAAGGAATGCATTTCAATCCATTTATTTGATATTCGATATTGTGCCGGAAACAAAACCAACGACCAAGGGCAATGGCAACGGAGATTTTCTCCTGTGGCCTATGACAAACTCGAATCGTATGTCATGGGCCACTGAAAAAAATCTCGGGGCATAACGACTCTGCGATTTATTCTTGTCGATACAATTGTCACAAGAGGAGGTAGACAGGCATGTCAATGACGACAACATCAAAACTTGCAATAGACGGCGGCCCAATGGTTCGCCCAGATCCGTTCCCGGAACGAATTGTTCTTGGACCGGAGGAAAAGGCCGCGGTAGATAAATTATTCGATGAAGCAATCGCCGGCGGAGAGCCGATCGGTTACAACGGCTCGGCGGAGCAGGCATTTTGCGCAGAGTGGGCTGAATTCATGGGCGGCGGCTACGTGGATGCCGTCAACTCCGGAACAACAGCTGTATACGTAGCGCTGAGGGCACTGGAACTTGAGCCCTTCACCGAAGTCATCGTAGGCCCGATCACCGATGCCGGTGGACTGATGCCTGTACCAATGATGGGTTGTATCCCAGTGGTGCCAGACACCGCCCCTGGCCAGTACAACGTCGGGCCGGAGCAGATAGAGGCGATGATCTCGCCTTTGACCAGTGCGATAGTAATCGCCCACATTGGTGGAGAGCCGGCGGACATGGAAGGTATCATGGCCGTTGCCAAAAAGCATAACCTCCCAGTGGTGGAAGACTGCGCACAGGCTCACTACACCAAGATCAACGGCAAGCTTGTTGGTACCTTTGGGGATATCGCTTCCTTCTCCACCATGTTCGGAAAGCATTGTTGTACCGGTGGACAGGGCGGACTCGTATACACAAAGAGCGAAAAGCTGTACTATAGCGCAAGACGAGCATCGGACAGAGGCAAACCCATAGGAATGCCGGCCGGTTCGTCAAACCCGGTCGCATCGCTGAACTTTAACTTAAACGATCTTTCAGCATGCATCGGCCGTGAGCAGTTGAAAAAACTGCCGAGCGTTGTGGCCCGCCGAAGAGCGGTCGTCGCAAAAATCGCAGAAGGCTTGCAGGAAACAGCATCAGTGAAGATGCCTGTCCAACTGCCTGGTGGCGAGCCGTCATACTGGTTCCTGAGGCTGGAAGTCGATACGAGCAAACTCACCTGCGACAAGGCAGTATTCTGCGACGCAGTGATGGCTGAAGGCATCCCGATCGAGCCAATATATCGACATATGCCCCACACCTTCGACTGGTATAAGAACCGTAAGGTCTTCGGAAACAGCGGACTGCCGTGGTCTTCGCCATTGTACAAAGGCGATCCGAACCGCGAGTTCCCATGTCCGAACGCCATAGCAGCCACCGATGTTCAGTTCAACGTGTATGTACACGAAACATGGAGCGACAAAGACATAGCGGACACCATCGAAGCGTTCAAGAAGGTAGAATCCGCTTATCTGAAGTAGGAGTAAGTTCGTGATTATAGATATACACAACCATCCAGACTGGCACGGTCATGATCTGTGCCGTTTTCTGGAGAACATGGACAAGTATCATATAGACAAAACCTGGCTACTCAGCTGGGAGTCTCCGGCGGATGAGTACGATCCGTGGTTTCTGCCCTATCTGACTCCCCTTTCGGAGTCGGGGAGCGCAGTGCCGTTCAGCCGATGCGTCTCGTATGGCGAGCGTGCAAAGGATCGATTCATACTTGGATATGCGCCGGATCCCAGAGTGCCAACCGCCATCGACAGGCTTGCAGCAGCAATCGATATCCACGGGGTGCGAGTCTGCGGCGAGGTCAAGGTCCGCATGATGTACGACAATCCCGACGCTCTGCGGATGTTCAGATTCGCCGGTGAAAAAGGGTTGCCAGTAATTTTGCATCTGGATTACGAGTCTGACACGGGCCACGATTATCCGCGCAGGACCAACTGGTACGGCGGCGGAATCGATTGTCTGGAGAGAGTCCTCAAGGCTTGTCCGAACACGATCTTTCTTGGGCACGCGCCGGGGTTCTGGGCGCACATCTCCGGCGACGATCAGTTTGACAAGACGATGTATCCGAAAGGGCCAGTGCTCCCAGGCGGGAGGCTCTCGATACTGCTTAAGCAGTATCCCAATCTCTACTGCGATATGTCCGGTGGATCAGGCTGCAACGCACTGACGCGCGATCCAGCGTTCGGCAAGGAGTTCATCCTTGAGTTCCAGGACAGGATCTTATATGCCAGAGATTATTTCGACAATGCTCATCAGGAGTTTCTAAATGCGCTCGGCCTGCCGGAAGAAGTGCTAACCAAGATTTACTCCGGTAATGCCTTGAAATTGGTACCGCTTGAAAAATAGCGTGTCACAAGGTCATTGATGCGCGTTAGATCGAATAAAGCTATCCTTTCATCGCGAGGAGGTCTTTTTGGTGGCAACACCCCTAAGAACTCCTCGCGATATGCTTAAATGGCCTATATACAGCCAAAAAGGAGATAGATCATGAATAGTGATTTGAAAGTCAGCATAATCGGTTTGGACACCAGCCACACCATCGAATTCACAAAAAGGCTGCAAGCCCCAGATTGTCCTGCCGATCAGCATGTTTCAGGCATGAGAGTCGTAAACTGCCTTCGCTTCCCCACCCCGTTTCAAAGCGAAGCAGGGATGGACAAGCGGCAGAACCAGTTGGAGTCATGGGGAGTGAAGGTCGTCACCGATTTCGATGAAGCCGTGGCCGGCTGCGACGTCATCATGATAGAGATCAACGATCCCGCCTACCATCTGGAGTACTTCAAAAAGTGTGCGCAGCTCGGAAAGTCGATCTTTTTGGATAAGCCGCTTGCAGATACCACCGAAAACGGCGCGGTCATATGCAAACTGGCCGAAGAAAAAGGTATCAAGCTCTTTTCATCCTCCCCCCTGCGATTCTCTGCTGAACTGGCGAAAGCATCGGAGACGATACCAAACACTCAATTTGCCAGCATCTATGGCGCAATCGGAGACGCACCTGCCGGAAGCTCAATCGTCTGGTACGGCGTGCACGCGTTCGAGATGCTGCAGGCGGTCATGGGCAGAGGCGCAACCGGCGTCTTCGTGAGGAATGACGCAGCGGGCGCCATTGCAATAGTCGAATACGGCGACGGCCGTCGAGGCGTCGTCGAACTGACAACCGAGATGTACTTCTACGGCGGATGTCTTCGCGATGCAGAGAAAGGCGTCACCTTTGAGGTCGACTTCGGTGCGGTCTACACGTCCGAGCTAAAAGAGATCGTTGAGTTCTTCAAGAGCGGCAAGTCACCGGTTGGCATCGCCGATACGATGGAAGTCATGGCTCTGCTCTGTGCCGCGGATCGCTCTTCCAAAAGCGGAAGACTTGAAACACTGTAGGATAAATGAGGACAATTATGAACGAGAAAAAATCGGATATGAAACCAGCCGAAAACTGGTGGCAGCGCCCGGTCAGGATGATGCGCATAGACTACGCACCTGACTTCTCACAGGTGAATCACTTTGACCTTGAGGCACTAGCAAAAAGCCGACGTGACGACTGGCAGATCAACTGCGAGTGGGTAGTCGGCACACCCGGATTCCGCGACAAGGGGCATACCGTCACCTTCACGGCTCCCGGCTATGAAATCTATCCGGGCTTCGAAGACTTCGATTATCTACGAACATACACACCCATCTCTCACAAATACGGGATAAGGGTTATAAGCTACATAAACGGGCACTACTATTCCTATAAATTCGCCAATGAGCATCCCGGCTGGGAACAGATTACATGCAGGGGTACCACTTACGGAAGCGAAGCCCCACTTTACGGAAACGGCACCACCCTCTGCGTGAACACGCCCTGGCGCGACTGGATATTCGGGCTGATACGTGAAGCGATGAAGACCGGCATAGACGGAGTATTCCTGGATGGACCGGTGATATTCCCCGACTGCTGCTACTGCCCAAGCTGCCAGGAGAAGTTTCGTGCGCAGTACGGCGCGGATATCCCCATGGAGAATTGGGAGAATCCCCTGTGGCGCAAATTCGTGGCTTTCCGCGAGGATTCCCTGGCGGATTTCCTCCGGGACTCTCGAGCCGTCGCCAAGGAAGTCAATCCGAACGGTGTGATCTTCCTGAACGCAGGAAACTGGCAGCCTACCGGATGGCGAGTTGCGCGGGATGTACTCAAGGTTCAGCCGTACGAAGAGATCAACGGCGCAGAGTCGTTCTTCCATTACGGACAGAATCCGGGCCTGTACGAATCGCTCATGACCGCGAAATATCTGCGGGCAGGAGATAATCCGGCAGTAGTATTCACTCACTACATGAACGGTCTCTGGCATTACCTGCTCCTCCCGCCGCAAGAGTTGGAGCTCGCATTGGTACAAACGGCTTCATCGGGCACAAACCCGTGGATTGCAAGCTTTAACTGCGCGGTCGAGTCCCGCAAGAACGGGCATGAACCGGCTCAGAAGATCTTCGGATTCATGGCGAAAAACGAGGAGTACTACACCGGCATAGAAAGCATCGCCGATGTCGCAATGCTCTTTTCCACCAATACATCGAGCTTCTACCTTTCGAAGCACGATGAGTTCCTGGGCGGTGGAGCACAAAAAGAGGAGAATCTCGTCCTGGAGCGCGGAGACAATGCCGATCTGGACCTCTCCGCCAAAAAGCAGGAGTGTGAGCAGTTCCTTCGCGACTCACGCCTGGGATATTTCAATGCGCTCACCCGTGCCCATGTGCCTTTCGATATTCTGCTGGATAATGGGCTGAATGCAAAACGGCTAAGCAAGTATAAAACGCTCTTCCTGCCTGATGCATCATGTCTCGATGGCGAGGCTGTAGGTGCAATCCGTGACTTTGTGGCAAACGGTGGAAACCTGCTGGCCTCGTTCGAAGCCGGTGCCTACGATGAAACTGGTGAACCTTTAAACGCACTAATGGACGTTCTCGGCATTCAAGATGTCGAAGGGATGTTCCCTGTCGCTAACGGAGACAACTACCTCGAGGCGAGCGAAGACCACTGCGGCTTCGAGAAGGGAGCACTCATAGAGCGCGCGCCGTACGTCTTGAAGATCAATGCCACCCCGGACAGCAAAATGTACGAGCAGATTATGGAGCCCACCGACGGCGCATATCTGCCGCTTAAAGGATTATCACCCTATCCAGGGTTGATAACCCATACATTCGGCAAAGGCACGGGCGCATATTTCGCAGAGGCGTTGGGTCCGTTCTGCAAAGCCGGACTGACTGCAGCGGAAGACAGGGTCTGCGGTATGCTGAGCGAACTCACCGGCGGCTTTACCGTCTCGGTGGAGGCTCCACGCACGGTATCGGTGGAATGCTACAAGCAGGAATCGAAGCACAGAGTCATAGTGCATCTGGTGAACAACACCATAGACGGCCGCCCGGTGCGAGAGTTTCTGCCGGTAAACGATATCCGTATACAGATGAACTCGCCGCAGGAACCGGCGAAGGTCTTCGCATTGAGAGAAGGCGAAGTGCTGGAAAACACTTACAGCGATGGAATACTTTGCATAAACCTCTCCAAACTTACTCTCTATGAAGTAGTGGTTGTGGAGTACTAGACTCGGAAGAAAAGATAGGGTGAGGGGAGCATATATCACAGTGCAGACTCCCTCACCCCACCCCTCTCCCGTAGGGCGAGGGAGTACATCGGAGGAATAGAACAATGAAGTTGTCCCCCATACTCTTACACGGCATCGCCGCCACAGCGATCGCCATCGCGTGTGCATGCCCGTCGCACGCAGCCAAAATGCTCCCGCAGATGGTGGTAACCAGAGTCGACAATGCGCCTGTCATGGACGGCAAATTGGACGATTCGGCATGGGCCAAAGCCCCCGAATACGGCGGATTCACCGTGATCGGTATGGTAAACACTCCGGCTAAAGTTCCGACCTACGTGAAGTCAGTGACTGATGGTAAAGCCATCTACGTCGGTTTCAGATGCGTGGAGCCAGGGATATCCGGGATAAAAGACAAGTTCTCAGAGCGAGAAGGCACCATCTCCCTGGACGAATCGGTGGAAATGACGATCGATCCGACAGGAGATGGAAAAACCTTTTATCATCTGATATCGAATATATATGCACAAAAGTATGCCGCCATGATAACCACATCCAGTACCGGCGCCTGTATCGAAGACATAAATTGGACCGGCGTCTGGGATACCAGCACATCCAGATCGGATAAAGAATGGTACGCAGAGATACGCATCCCGCTGTCAACCATTGGGGCAGACCTTGCGCACAATTCTCTTTTCCGCGCCAATTTCAACCGGACTCGAGGTGCCGCTAACACAGAGTACACCAGTTGGTCGACGAACCAGGTGAAATTCGTCGAGACGGCAAACATGGGAGAGATGGTATTTCCCGCTGCGAACGGCACTTACTGCGCGATCGGCTTCCCTCGACTGGCAGTAACAGGCACAGGGCTGCAAAATATTCCTCTTGATGTGGTAAACCATACCAACTCGCAGATTCGACCAAAGCTTGATTACAAGATTACCGGAACCCAGTCGTCGTCCGGGAATGTGCGCCTGAAGGCCGTCCCTGCAGGCACCGAACTTGCAACGGCGCTCCCGCTCAAATTCGACAAACAAGGCGTGTACAACCTGCACGTCACCGCCACAGATTCGACAAGCGGAGCCCCGATCTATGCCTTCAACCGGGAAATCCGTGTCACTCAGGTGATAGATTTCGATGAAGCGCTCTATGCTCTCTACCAGAACAGAGCTGACGCCAGTATCCGCGTGCGCATCCCCGTTGAAGGGGCCGCATTGAAGGTATCGTTCATGAAGGCCGGGGCAAAATCCCCCATCGCAGTCAAAGTATTCAACGCTTTGACTGCCGATCCAGTGAAGGTGAGCTTCAGTCTGGCGAAAAAGCCCATGGGCACATACCTTATGCGCGCCGAGCTCGTCAAATCCGGAAAGAGCACTGGCATTTCATACAGCCGCAACTATCCATACAAGCCGAACCCCAAAATCGGATTCGACAAGTACGGTTTCATGAAGGTGGATGGGAAGCCGTTCTTTCCTATCGGCATATACAATTTGCGAACGAGGCTCGGTACACCGGACGACAAGGTCGCCGAGATTACCGAGGATATCATGCAGCAGGCGAAGGCGGCCGGATTCAACAGCACAGTCCTGTACGATTACGAGCCGTCGAATCTGATGCCGCTTCTGGATTCGTGCCAGCGCAATGACATCAAGGCATTCGTATATCCAACAGTGCCGTTCGATAAACTTAAAAGGATTGAGACACCGGATGAAATCAGAAAAGCCATAGATATCCGAAGGAACCACCCGGCAGTCCTTGGCTGGTATGTGGTGGATGAGCCGGAAGGCATCGGCCTTGCACCCGCGGAGGCTGTGCGAGACGTGTATCAAATCATCAAAGAGTACGATCAGGATCATCCTTGTGAGCTGGTAATCATGAGCACACGCGCATCCCGGGAATACCGGTCGGCCACGGATATTATGTGGGCAGATCCCTACCCGCTGCCTGACTGGCCAGTGACGCTGGTCTCCGATGTCGTATCCGGGTCCATCGCCAATATTGAAAAAGACAAACCGATGTGGCTAATAGCGCAAGCCTATGACTGGACCGCATTCAACACCGGCAAGCTCACGAAACCACACAGGCCTAACCCGGACGAGACACGCTGCATGACCTATCTAGGGCTGGTCAACGGTGCGAAGGGAATGATCTACTGGGCGCATACTGCCGGAAAATACTACATACGCGATTACCCGGAGCATTGGGATGCAGTGAAACGGATGGCCAAAGAACTGGGAGTTCTTACTCCTGCGCTCACCACGCCGAGCATAACGGGGAAACTCTCCACATCCACTAAGCCTACTGCCATACAGACGATGTTGAAGAAGGTCGATGGCGAGTGGTACACTTTTGCGGTCAACAGTTCAACAGCCGAATGCAGCGAAAGCTTCCGGCTTCCATCGCTGGCAAACGGGGCACGTTTGGATGTGCTCTTTGAGGGACGCTCGGTTTCCGCCATAAACGGGGGTTGGACCGATACATTCAAACCGCTGGAAGTCCATGTATATAAAGTAGCGGCCAAATAAACTAACAAGCTTAACCAGGAGTGACGACATGACAACTAACGGCGGAGCCGCCAAGGCTCTTCGAATATCGCAGGTTACGGATAATCAAACGGTGGCATATGCCGCAAGCGAGCTCGCGAAATACCTGACCTCCATGACGAATCTGGAAATCGCAAGCGGCACCGGCGGCATCCGGCTGGGACTGATCTCCGACTTTCCGGAGCTCTCGGCCCCAACCGTCGATGACCCGGCCATGGACGATGCGATTGATCTCGATGTAAACGGCGGCGAGGGATATATCGCAGGCATCAACCCGCGAAGCGTGCTTCTGGCAGTGTATCGCTACCTCGGAGAGCTTGGCTGCCGGTGGGTTCGTCCTGGTACATCAGGCGAGTACATCCCCACCCTTGGCGCTCTGCCGCATGTCAGGCTGCACGAGACTCCTTCATACAGGCACAGAGGTCTATGCATCGAAGGCGCAGTGAGCTACGAGCATGTCAGAGATAGCCTTGAGTGGATGCCAAAGGTGGGATTCAACTCCTTCTTCATCCAGTTCAGAGAATCGCACACCTTCTTTGACAGATGGTACTCCCGTGCTGACAATCCGCTGATTGAAACCGAAGTATTCACCGCGCAACAGTCCAGAGAGATCATTGCGGCTCTCGCGGGTGACATGGAAAAGAGAGGCATCCTTTATCATGGAGTAGGCCACGGATGGACGTGCGAGCCCTTTGGGATCAGCTGTCTTGGCTGGGAGAAACTCAACGAGGAACCCTCCGGCGATGTTCGGCAATACCTCGCCATGGTTAACGGTGAGCGCAAGTTCTGGAAAGGCGTTCCACTGGACACTAATCTGTGCTACGGCAATCCAAAGGTTCGCAGGCTGATCATAGAGGATATCGCAAACTACGCAGAAATACACCCCGAGATGGACATGATCCACTTCTGGCTGGCGGACGGGATGAACAATCACTGCGAGTGCGAGCTATGCCGCGACACACGGCCGTCGGACCTGTACGTCACCATGCTGAACGAACTCGACAGCCTCCTCACCGAACGGAAACTTTCCACCAAAATCGTGATGCTGATCTACGTCGATCTGCTGTGGCCTCCGGTGAAGGAGAAGATCGCAAATCAGGAGCGTTTCATCCTGATGTTTGCACCGATCACGCGGACGTACAGCAGCACTTTCAAAACGAGCGGTCCGCTCCCTGAAATATCGGACTACCAGCGCAACAAGCTCGAGATGCCGGCAGGCGTCGATCTCAATATCGCGTTCCTTTCGGCCTGGCAGAAACTATTTTCAGGGGATAGCTTCGATTTCGACTATCACATGACGTGGGAGCACTTCAACGATCCGGGCTATATGCAGATTTCAAACACCATAGCCGAAGACGTGAAGGCCCTGAAGGATATAGACTTAAACGGCTTGATCAGCTGCCAGACAGAGCGCGCCTTTTTCCCAACCGGCCTTCCCATGGTGGCGATGGGCCGGACTCTCTGGAACAGCGCGCTCCGGTTTGACGATATTGCTGCCGACTACTTCAAAAGCGCTTTTGGGCCGGACTGGGAACTCTGCCGCGCGTATCTGACACTGCTCGGCGAACTCTTCGATCCGGTCTATCTGCGCTCGGAAAAACCCATCGTGAGCACAGAGGCCGCCGAGAGATTAGCGAAGATACCGGCAATGATACAGTCTTTTGCAGAAGTAATCGAGCGGAACATCGGTAGCGAGAACCCGTGCTGGAAACAGTCATGGACCTATCTCAAGTACCACGCGGAAATCTGCACGGCGATGGTTCCAGCCTTTACTGCCCGTGCGATGGATGACGAAGCCCTTGCGCTCTCACGATGCAAGGAACTGATCGAACTGGTCTGGAAGCTTGAGCCGGAGATACATGAGGTAATGGACGTCTGGGTCTTCGCAGAACAATGGCTCAGGTTCGGCAAGTTCAATCTGCCGGAAAAGAAATAAGGCTCTATAAGAAAGTTTGTGGATAGCGACAGTGTTCCAACAACCATGCGAATAAATTCGCGGCAACAAAAACACGAAGTCGCCCTGCGCCGTCCCTCGATATGCCCTGTGGGCTACTCGGGAAAGCGGCATCCCCCCTCGCCCGAAATCGGGAGAGGGGTAGGGTGAGGGCTGATTCATCCACAAGAAAGCTTATAGACCAGAAATAACATTCACAACGATAAGGATGACTGCTTTGGCAAAACAGAATGAATGGTGGGAGAAACCGGTCAGGATGATGCGTATCGACTACGCACCGGACTTCTCCCAGATCAAATATATGGACCTGGAACGCGTGGCGAAGGGTATCAGCGAGGACTGGAAAGTCAATTGCGAATGGATCGTCGGCTCTCCGGGCTTTCTGGGGCATCCGCAGACGACCACTTTCGAGGCAGAAGGGTACGGCAGGTTCCCCGGCCTTGAGGATTTCGACTATCTGCGCACATACACACCGATCGCGCACAGTCATGGAATCCGCATCATAAGCTATCTGAATATGCACTGGTTTGCTTATGATTTCGCAGATCTGCATCCCGACTGGGAGCAGGTGACAAGCGATGGGGAACGGTACGGCCGCCACTTCCCTCTGTATGGGGACGGCACTACGTTCTGCGTGAACACCCCCTGGCGAGACTGGGCCTTTGGGCTCATACGAGAAGCGATGAAGACCGGTATAGATGGGGTCGTTCTGGATGGCCCAAGAAGCTTCACCGACTGCTGCTATTGTGCCAGTTGCCGTGAACAGTTCAAGTCCCTATACGGCGCCGATATACCGAGGGAGGACTGGGAAGACCCTCTGTGGAAGAGCTTCATCAAGTTCCGTGAGGATTCGCTTTCCCGTTTTATGAAGGACGCTCACGCGGCAATGTGTTCGGTCAACCCTAAGGGCGTGATTTTCACAGGCTCCGGGGGATGGGCTCCCGGTGCGTGGCGTGCGGCCAGAGACATTCAGAATCTTGAGCCGTATCAGAACTTCAATCTTGCGGAGGCGTTCTTCCATTACGGTGCGGGGGAAGACCTGAATTCCATGCTCACAGGGAAGTATCTGCGAGCCGGAAAGAGGCCTGCAGTTGTCGCCGCCCACTATATGAACGGCCTTTGGCACTATCTCTTGCTCCCTCCTGAAGAGCTGAAGATGGAATTCTACCAGACACTCGCATCCGGGGCCAGCCCGTGGATAGCGTTGATTAATTCCTCGCTGGAATCGATTCCTGACGGGAACGAGCCGGCTAAAGAAGTCTTCGGTTTTCTGGATAAACACGACGAGTATTACACGAATACCGACAGCATGGCCGAGGTCGGTCTGCTCTTTTCGGCTAACACGGGCAGGTTCTATCTGTCTCAGTTCGAAGGGTTTTACAACGTCACCCGGCAGGCGATGGAAGAAAATCTGGTGGTGGATACGCGGCGCAAGACTTCGGCCGATTGGTCACACCGGCGCATGGAGTGTGAGAAGTTGCTCACCGGCGCGTATCGCGGATACTTCAGCGCTCTTACACGCGGGCATATCCTGTTTGATATTCTGCTCGACGAGTCGCTTACCGCCGAGAAGCTTAGCCAGTACAAGACGATCGTCCTGCCGGATGGTGCCTGCCTGAGTGAAGATGCCGTTTCAGTGCTGACCAAGTTTGTGGAGAACGGCGGAAACCTTCTCGCCTCCTTCGAGGCCGGCTTCTACGACGAAGACGGAAACAGCACGGACGCATTGTGGAATCTGCTGGGGATAGACAAGGCAGAGGGCATCTTCCCTGTAACGGTAGGCGAAAACTATCAAAAGACTTCGGTCGATCACCTTGGGTTTGAGCAGGGCCGTCTGATCGAGCGCGCTCCGTATGCTCTAAAGGTTACCGCAGCAGCTGGCACCGAAACATTGGCTCGCTTCCTTGAGCCGGTAGAGGGCTACTACCTGCCGCTAAAGGGAGTGTCGATTTTTCCTGCGCTCGTCGTTTCGAACCACGGCAAAGGAAAGGTGGCATATTTCCCGGAAGCCATCGGGCATTTCTGCACATACAACATGGTGACAGCAGAGCAGAGAATCTGCCGTATGATAAAAGAGATGAGCGGTGAATCCATCCTTGAGGTGGCCGCACCGAAAACGGTCAGTGTGGATGTCTATCGGCAGGATGAGCAGCATCGCATCATGATACATTTGCTGAACCATACGGTAGATCAAAGGCCGGTGAGCGAATTCCTGCCTGTGACGAATCTGCGTCTCACTCTCCGAACAGAGGAGAAGCCGAAAGAGGTCTTTGCCCTAAGAGGGAGTGAGATTCACAGCACGCACGATCAGAATCATTGCAGCATCGAAATCACGAGCCTGCTGGATTATGAAGTAATAGTAATTGCTTACTAGCAGAACGCTCGATATAATATTCAAGAAGGAGTAATCATGTCAAAGATTGGAATAGGTATTGTAGGCGCCGGCTGGATGGGCGGCACACTGCTTACCCGGCTTGCAGAGCGGGAGGATGTGCAGGTACTCGCCCTCCTGGAGTCAAACGCTTCAAGAGGAAAGGCCGTTCTTGCTGAACGAGGCCTGCCGGAAAATATACTGGTGGATAATTACAGCGCGATCATCGAAAATCCAGATATCGACGCCGTCTTCGTCGTCAGCCCGAATTGCTTCCATGCGAAGCAGTCACTTGCCGCTATGAACGCCGGAAAGCACGTGTTCAGCGAGAAACCGCTGTCTACTACTTTCGACGATTACTGCGCCCTTATCGAGGCGGAGCGCGCGCACCCGGAACTGATCACTTATGTCGACTACATCTTGAACTTCGATTCCATGGAAGACCACCTGAAGAAGATGGTGGCGGAGAGCGAGTTCGGGACTATCACACAGATACAGGTAAACTACCGCCATCCTATAAACATCTCCGGCGATAAGTCATGGAAGCTTGATAAATCGATCATGGGAGATGCCATTGGAATGGGTATAAACCACAGCCTCTCAGTGATGGTGAATGTGATGTCACCCCAGGCGCGGCCTTGTGCTGTATACGCCACAAGCATGCCTGCCAAGGTGCGGGGCTTCGAGGTGGACCCTGTCTGGAATATCCTGATAAAGTTCGACAACGGATCCACGGGCTTTTGCTTCGGCAACATAGATTTCAGCAATGGATATGACGCCTACCACAACCTGTTCGGAACAGAAGGTGGATTTGTCTTCGACTCGCAGCTTGAACGCACGCATAAGGTACGGTATTGGTCTGAGAAAACCACCGGCGGCAATTGGGTCTACCCGCTCGATGCCGCAAAATGCGCGGCTGACGGTTGCGAAAACCTCTGCTGGCCTGCCGATACCACCACCCCGGATAGCGGAAATGTGGTGGAACACCAGACAGGCGAATGCGTGGCGCACTTCATTGAATGCGTGAAGACAAAGCGAAAATCTCCATTGAGCTTCGTGAATTCGGCGATAATCGCAGAGATCGGTTGGGCTGCACAAATGTCGGCCAGGCTTGGTAAAGAGATCGCCCTGCCCCTCGACTGGGAAGCAGCACGATCGTTTTTCTCTGAAGAAATCTAATTGTGATACTATAAGCTTTCTTGTGGGCACTGATGCTAAAGCATCTGTCTGATATACGAAGCATGCCGAGGCAAGCTTTTTGGAACATGGTGAGTCCAAGCGCTCACCCAACCGATTTTGGGCGAGCGCGTTTTAGTACCGCTTATCCCGAGTAGCCCACAGGGCATATCGAGGGACGGTACATGTCTACCAGGCTTCGTCAGTGGCGTCTCCGACTCTCCAACCGAAGCATCAACCTCAAAGGATCTCATTAGGAAGGAGATTCGCTACGCTCAGAATGACATTGTTTGGTATGGGGAAAGTGTGAAGTACGAACCCATATATGCGATAAGATTCTCCCTCGCCCGATTTCGGGAGAGGGTTGGGGTGAGGGGATTTTGGGCAGCTATGATACAGTTGGGGTATTTTTGAGTCTGCGCAGGCGGCTTCGTGTTTTTGTTGACGCGAATTTATCCGCACGGTTGTTGGAAGACTGTCACTATCCACAAACTTTCTTATAGCGCCCTAATTATAAAGCACAGCACGCCATAAATGACAGCTTCCGCATATCTACAATGCGGAAGCTGTTTTAGTTGCATATATTTCTAATGCTAAAGGCTTATGGTTGCCAGTTTCGGCGTATCGCCTCCGGCACCAGCAGATCCGCCTGACCCGGCATCAGCATCAATTCCGACTGCGGCTGGATGATCTGTTCGGAAAACAGCCCCACCATGGACTCTACACAGGGGACCTTGATGTGCGCCACACCACCTGTGCTGTTTGACACAGCCATGATATCTATATCATCGGCATGCAGACGATCAATACGTACGCCATCCGGGATTCCGCACAAGCGCTGGATTCCACACAGCTCCAAAGCTTGGTCAACCAGCGTACTTAGCCCGGGATTACCCTTTTCGTACATGGCACCAGCCAGCGTACCGATATATACAACTCGTCCGCCGTCGACTTTCTTTATTCCTACGCACGGCCCGCAACCGGGGCGCGACGCTATCGGCTCGAGGTCGTCACCGGCGACCTCAGCATATCTTGAACAACCCCAGAACCGCTCTCCGTTCCGCATCTCAAGCGGCAACAGATCTCCTCCGGCAATCCCGAATGCGGCAATCGCCTTTAGAACATCGTCCGGAAGGGCCTCCGTCAGATCTGCATCTCCAGCGATACCCAGGTGAGGGACGGCAGTCGCCCCGACCTCTCTCAGGCCAAACGCCGATGCGAGCCCCAATCCGGGGATCTCTATCTCATGCCTGCCGGTAGTAAGATTGTAGGCCCCTGTATGCGCCTCACAGAGCAGAGTGCCCCCAGCCGCCACCCACACTGCAAGCGCATCTGCTGTACGCTGATCGAGGGCATAGCAGCCCGGCATGATAAGCAGTCTCACGCTGGCCGGCAATCCATCTACAAGCATGCGGTCATTTACATATGTAAGCTGTACATTCTTTTTGTATAGTAATCTGGTATAGCCATCTATCCCACTCTGCAGTTCGGACAGGTTGCCGTTCATACACCAGTTGAACACATCGTTTGACGATGATTTGAATATCGCCACCTGTGCAGAATCCGGCGATGCTTGAAGCAGAAGATCGGCCACCGGACGAATCCTCTCCCAAAACTCAGATGCAGCCTTATATGTCGTACCCTCGGACCCATCGACATCCAGCAAACCCCAGGCCGGCGACTCCATCCCTAATGTCTCTGCCCTGTACTGCCAGTGAAGAAAGCCCCTGATACCAAGGCCTATCTGTGGAATGAATGCATCCGCAAAATCTTGTACGCTGAGAGTCTTTGGATACATCCCGGTACTTCCGGCACGGAGATGGCTCTCTACGTTATAGCAAACCCGTCCGTTCGCGGCTGCAGTAGTTTGAAGCGGCTGGATTGGAACGCCATTTGTAGTCCCTGCAAAGCAATCGCAGTACTCGGCGAGCTGGAAATCATCCACGCACGTCATCGTGTTGAATGCGTCAAGCGTGTTCGGCACAGGATGCAGGTAGACGGGATGTTCACTGTCTATGGATTTGGCAAGCGAAATCCTGCTACTGGCCTCAAGCGCAAGGGTATCCAGGCAGAACAGCCGCCAGTCGATCATATCGGTAAACGTAGAACGATCTCTCGGCAACTCAACATCATCCCAATCTCCGTAGCACCGGCCCCACACCCTGTTCAGGCTGTCAATGCTTGAGTATTTTGCCTTCAGCCATTCCAGAAACGCACGTCTGCAGTTTGGGCAATAGCAAAGCAGCGTATGCTCGTGAGGTTTGCGAAACAGCAAGCACGATTCAGGCTCGTTCCAGATATCCCACATAGACATGGCCGGATGATCCGCATACCTTCCCACTACCGCACGAGTAAACGCCATACGAGCATCTCTCGCCTCGGAGTGATTGAAACATGGCCCGGGATATCCACCTATCTGCCGGCAAATTACTGCTCTTGGCTCAACTATCTGACCGTTTGCAGTAACCATTTTGCAGTCAGGGTATTCCCGAAAAACCCAACTTGGGCCAACATCGTAGATAACGTTGATGGTAACACCCAAACCATTTTCGGCGGCAAGATCCATGAGCCTGTCCAAGTCATCGAAAACATATGCATCGGGAGCACGATGGCTGTACCTCCACTGTGCCCAGTATTTGACATGATTAAAGCCATTTTCCGCCATCCGACACAGGTCATGTTCCCAGAACCGAATATCAGGCGTAGGCGCCCTGTAGTATTGAGCGCCATAGATAAATGGGAATTCCATCTTTACAGTTCCTCCTTCAAATAATAGCTCTGTGACCAGCGTCTTGCCTGTACAGAAAGTTCAGTTCCAGCTTAACATCTGACACACACTGTCCCGTGCCACTACAGGAAATGCACTTATAACTTGTATTACATCCTATGAGTTGTTCTGCAAAACGACTATCGGTTCCTAGCTTGCACGTATTTAAGATATAACAACACATCTTGCCTGTCAAGGCTTATCCAAAAATACCCTGGCTATTTGGAACACGGCCCTGTGCTATTCCGAACGATAAGTTCAACCGGCATCACTTGCTTTCCGGCAGGCACTCCGCTGCTTATAGCAAGCGCCAACTTATCGACCGCGCATATACCCATATTACGCCTATGTACCCGTATTGTGGTCATTGGCACTCGCGATTCTGCGGCTTCAGCAATATCATCAAAACCTATGATCGATATATCATCAGGAATGCTAAGGCCCGCCTCCCGGATTGCTTCTATCGCTGACAGTGCAGCCGGATCGTTTTGTGCAAAAACAGCGGTTGGCGGTTGATCCATTGCCAGAAAACGTTTCATCGCCGTGTAGCCGGTGTCGAATCTGTTGTTGCCGGCAATTACAAGCTGAGGATCAAACTCCAGCCCATGCGATTGCAGTGCCTCTTTGTAACCCATAAGTCGCTCGTGTACGCTACTGGTGTAGTACCATCCATCAATGAATCCGATTCTGCGGTGTCCAAGATCAACCAGGTGGTTGATCGCCATAATAGCCCCATTTATGTTGTCCGTAACAACAGCATCCAGGCGTTCGTCATCTGTGTGATGATCCACAATTACTGTCGGCAGTATATCGCTGATGGATTTCACTAGTTCGTCCGGCATCTGACCCAGTAACAGCATTCCTTTCACGTTGGTTTTGAGTATTTCCTGATCAAAAGAAGCGCCGTCACCGTCGGACTTGGAGGTGAAGATCTGCAACCCGTATCCGCATTCCGCCAGCCTGGTATACATACCATCGAAAACGTCCGAATAGAATGGGCCAAGGTAGCCAACTTCCGCATCCGAGCGGAGGACAACACCGAGCATTTTACCCGGTGCCGCATCGGCGTCTTTCTTTGCTATAAATGTACCCCTACCCTGTTCTCTATGCAGATAACCTTCGGCCACCAGAGTACCAATAGCATCTCTTACCGTAATATTGCTCACTCCGAACATACTGCACAGCTCAGACTGAGAGTAAAACCTATCCTCAGCCTTATAATCACCGTTCTGAATTATGTATCGCAGCTCTTCAATTAGTTTACCGGACTTGGTACCGGACAGATTCGTGCATCTCATCCTGTTTACACCTGCAGATCAAAATCGTATTGCCAACTACGCATCTTTCCACGGATTGGAAGGCGCAAGCTGGGCAACCTATCTCTCATATCACATCAGTTATAATATAACCCAAGCCCTCCAATAATAGCAAGCACTGCATAAAAATCGGTTTTTTCAGGATGCAGCCGTCTTTCCCATTCAATCAGGCAGTTACTTCTTTGATGCTGGTTAGCTTGAAATATATGGGCTGACTATGCATTATTTCAAGCGCATATGTTATTTTCTCGCGGAAAATGGGTAAAGTAAATCGAATGCCTCGCACCGAACAACCAGAGGCATCTGCGAAGGTGGAGAAATGGACCTGCGAAAATTCGTGGCGCCCGAATGCGTTTTCGGAGTAGATGCACGCATGCTTGCTGCCAGTTATGCAAGTAATATTGGGGCGCGCAAGGTACTGATCGTCACCGATCCGGGCGTCGAGGCTGCGGGATGGACGTCGGACGTTGTGGACGGGCTGAAACGTGCGGGATTGCCGTATGCAGTTTTCGACGATGTCACCCCCAATCCGCGCGCAGAAGAGGTAATGGCAGGAGCCGACGTCTACTTGTCGGAGAACTGCAATTGCATAGTTGCCGTCGGGGGCGGAAGTCCGATAGATTGCGCCAAGGGTATTGGAATAGTGAGCACAAACAAGCGGCATATCGTCGAATTCGAGGGCGTCGACGAGGTGCCGTTTCCCATACCGCCGCTGATCTGTATTCCCACAACCGGAGGAAGCTCGGCAGATGTATCGCAGTTTGCGATAATCAACGATATGGATCGGCGTGTCAAGATCGCCATAATCAGCAAGGCCATACTGCCGGATGTTGCCCTGATCGATCCGGTAACCTTAACAACCATGCCATCAGAACTGACATCGAATACCGGCATCGACACGCTGTCGCACGCGATCGAGGCATATGTATCCAATGCCCAGTCGGCGGTCACTGATGTCCTTGCTCTGGAAGCAATCCGTCTTGTCACACAATATCTCGCAGCGACAGTATCGGATCCGCTAAACGTCGATCTGCGGAGCAAGATATCGGTAGCATGCATGGATGCAGGGCTGGCTTTCTCAAATGCAGGTTTGGGAATAGTACATGCGATGTCTCACAGCCTTGGCGGTGAATTGGATATGCCCCACGGCAAGACCAATTCGATACTGCTCAGGCACAGCATTCCCTTCAACTTTCCCCTCGCAGGGGAACGGTACCGGCAAATCGGTGAGGCCATGGGATTGGATTTGGCAGATAAAGACCTGGATGAGGTGGAATCTGTCCTGGTTACAGAGTTGAAGCGATTGGATGAGTCCGTGGGTATCACTGGAGGCCTTGCAGACGAGGGAATATGTTTGGACGACATTCCCAACCTTGCAGGTAAAGCCATGGATGACCCTGATATCGCAACGAATCCCCGGGAGCCAGGTTTGCGGGATATAGAGGAGATATATGAACGAGCCCTCTGATCGAAAGCGAGACTGGAAAAGTCTGCGAGAGAAGGTCATCGGACTGGGCGAGGAGTCGATTCGTAAGAGTTACTATCCCGAACTCCAGCAGCGCCTGAGTGAACTCCAGGAGAGCGAGGCCCGATTTCGTGCGATCTTCGAGCAGGCGCCGCTTGGCATTGCCGTGATTGAGTCCTACACCGGTCAGTTCAGGCAGATCAACCCCAGATACTGCGCAATAGCTGGACGCACGCAGGAAGAGATGCTGACACTCGATTTCCGGGCAATTACATATCACGACGATCTTGAGGCAAACCTGGAAAACATGAAACGGCTGGTGGAGGGCGAAATTCGCTTCTTCAATATGGAAAAGCGGATCGTGCGCCCGGACAACGCTATCGTCTGGGTCAGCCTGACTGCCGTGCCAATGTGGGGCGAGAGTGAGACGCCGACCTATCATATCGCCATGCTAGAGGATATCACCGGACGGAAACGCGCCGAAGAAGAGAAGCGCAAGTTTTATCGGGAAACAATTCTGAGTGCGACCGACGGAAAACTGTGCATCGCCGACCCAGGTGATCTGGAACCGTTCATTGCCAGAACGCAGATCAACATGGACATCAACAAGCCTTCCGACCTGGCGATCATTCGAGGCAAGATCTCCAGTTTCTGTACCCATCAAGGCATTGAAGGAGATAGGCTCGACGATTTCATGATCGGCGTCGGTGAGGCCATCACAAATGCCCTCAAGCACGGAGGAAGCGGTATTGCCTGGGCCGGTGCAGATGGAAATTCCGTCTGGGTGGGTGTTGCAGATAACGGACCCGGCATAGAGTCGCTGATCCTGCCCAAAGCCATTCTCCGGCGAGGCTTTTCTACAAAGCCCTCACTGGGATTGGGCTACTCGATCATGATAGACGTAGCAGATCGAATAATCCTTAACACGGAAAGCCACGGCACAACCGTGATCCTCATGAAGAATATTCGAAGCTTAAATGAGCTGCAACTGGATAATATTCCTGACACATGGGTAAACCCTGCCATTATGGCGTCCGGACAGACGTCATAATCTGCGCATAACCACTCAATCACCACGCAAAGGCTATCCCCGCTTCAATTCGCAAATTCATTGCTGTCGACCATGTCATTCTGAATTTGACGAGAATAGTTCCTTCCTGCGCAAGCGGGCGCCGTCCTGAACCCATCGACTGTGCTCAGAATGACATTGCTTGGTATGGCGACAGAGCGGACGTGATATATAAAGCCCTTACCTAGCCTCTCCCAGAAGGAGAGGGAAGCGGGACTGCCGATATCCAATCTATATCGCTTGCTTTGGACAAGTATGCCGCAAATTCACCAAACAGATTAGCTAAAGGTTCCGATCGATACTGTCGATAATCTGTATGGAGGATCTCAACATGATTCAAGGATTGGTCAGCGCTGCTGCAGGTATGATGGTTCGGATCGAACAGCAAGACATGATCTCGGACAACCTGGCGAACGTAAACACTGTGGGGTACAGGCGTAAAACGGCATGTATATCCTCCTTCGAATCGAAACTCCAGAATGCTGGCAAGTCTAAAACCAGTGTCTCATGCGTAATCCCGCAAATTCAAATATTTAGCGATAACCAGATGGGCCCTTCTCTTGATACAGGATCACCCATAAACCTGGAACTCGATGGGCCTGGCTACTTTGTAGCGCAGACTCCGAATGGAACCGAGCGCGTGCGTGGCGGGAACTTCAAACTCGATGCTGCCGGTCAACTGGTAACCATCGATGGCCACCCTGTCCTGGGTAAGAACGGCGTTATCAAAGTCGGCGAAAAAGACTTGAACATCGATTCTGACGGCGCTGTTTACTCTGGAAATACACACATCGATACACTCCGCATAGACGGAGTTTCATCTACAAACCCTGCAAAGGTCCTCAGCGGCAAGCTTGAGGGGTCCAATGTAAATACAGTTGAAGAGATGGTCTCAATGATCACTGCACTGAGATCATACGAAGCCTGCCAGAAATCTATCCAGGCAATCGATCAGACACTGGATAAAGTTATAAATGGCATGGCGAAGTAATATAACAGGAGGAATTGCACAATGATACGTGCACTGTGGACAGCAGCTACCGGCATGGCCGCGCAGCAGATGAATATAGATGTCATCTCAAACAACCTCGCAAACTCGAGCACTACCGGGTTCAAGAAGAGCCGGATCGATTTCCAGGATCTGCTGTATCAGAACATCAGATCGGCAGGTACCACCGAGGCTCAGGGCTCGCAGGTTCCTACAGGCATTCAGGTCGGATTGGGCACACGCCCGGCGGCAGTATTGAAGATGTTCTCACAGGGCGACTTCCAGCAGACGGATAATCCCCTGGATATCGCTGTAGAAGGTGACGGTTTCTTCCAGATTTCCATGCCGAACGGCACCACGGCTTATACACGGTCTGGATCGTTCAAGCTTGACGGGACTGGCCGAATGGTGACCTCCGACGGGTATCCGTTGAGCCCCGAGATTACCATCCCCGGCGAGGCGACGGATGTTTCGATCGGTTCTGACGGCACGGTGTCCGCGACGCTTGCCGGGCAATCGGCGCCGCAGGAAATCGGTCAGATACAGATAGCTAAATTCATAAACCCTGCCGGACTAAACAGCATAGGTCGAAATCTGTTCACTCAGTCAGCATCGACCGGCGACCCTGTTGTAGACACCCCCGGCTTGAATGGTCTAGGCACTCTGGCACAGAAGTTCATTGAGCTGTCAAACGTTAAGGTAGTAGAAGAGATGGTAAACATGATCGTCGCTCAGAGGGCCTATGAGGTCAACTCCAAGGCCATTCAAACAGCGGACGAGATGTTAAATATAGCAAACAACCTGAGGCGATAACAGTAATGAGATTAGTGCTGATATTTATACTAATGGCACTGACTATTGGATCGGCTTTTAGCGCCGTCCCGATAACCGTTCAGGTTCATGACGAGGCAACAGTAGCCGGCGATAACGTCCTTATGGGAGAGATCGCTGAAGTGCAAGGGAAACTTCATGACGCGTCCGTCTGCACTTCCCCCATGCCGGGGATGACTCGGAAGATCAGCCGCGATCAGGTGATAATCGCCATCCGCAGGGCAGGCGTACCCGACGGCTCTATAAAGCTGATATGCCCGAAAAGCATATCCATCACACGAGCATCGCAGACTGTCTCGGGGCATACGCTATTCGAGTGCGCAAAAGATGCCCTATCCGAAAATGATACATTCCAGGGCAAGGTCGAGTTCCAACCGGTGAGACTTCCAGCCGATCAATGTGTTCCTGTCGGCAATCTGGAACTCAGAGCGAAAAACGGGGCGGCCAGAGTGCGCAAAGGATATAATGGCATGCCTGTCGAGATAGTCATTGCCGGTAAAGTATATCGGACGGTACATGTGACGGTAACGGCAAAGATCCTTATCCCTGTGCTGGTTGCAACAAAATCCATCACCTGTGCATCGGAACTCTGCGCAGACAACACGGCCGTAGAAGATCGTGATGTAACAAACGCGCCCGATGATTTCGTCACAGCCGACCAGATACCGGATCGGGCAATAGCAGCGGTAGCCATTTCAGAAGGCGCCATCATTCGAAAGCGATGGATAACTAAGCCACCGGCAATCCATTCGGGCGATTCAGTGTCCGTTGTAGTTGAAAACGGGCGCATCCGAGTCTCAAGCAAGGGGATTGCAGCACAAAACGGTCGTATCGGCGACCGAATCAAGGTCAAACTTACCGGAGACGCAAGTGCAGTTAGCGGCATTGTAGCGGCGCCGGGCATTGTTAAGATAGTTATCGCAAGCGGGAGCTAAATATGAAAACCAGAAACTTTATTCCAATATTGGCGCTAGTTGTTCTGGCCTTCCCAGCGCGGGCCGACTCGCTCTGGACAGATACATCCGGCAGCCTGTTCACCGACGCCAAAGCCTCGAAAGTCGGTGATCTTGTGACCATACTTGTCGCGGAATCCTCGTCCACCTCCCAGAATGCCAGCACAGACTTCAAGAAGAGTCTTAAGCATGATAACGGTGCAGGTGTAGGACCGCTGTTGAGCCTGATACCCGACTTACAGGTTTCGTCATCACAGAACGGCGCATCGTCCGGAGGAACATCCAGAACATCGCAGTTCGTAACGAAAATCACCGCCAAGATAACTCAGGTACTGCCAAATGGCAACCTGGTGCTGGACGGAACACGAACGATGGAAACGAACGCAGAGAGCCAGCAGATCAAGCTGACCGGGACAGTTCGCCCGGAAGACATAAGCTCCGACAATACGGTCCTCTCCACCTATCTTGCCGATGTCAGCATTTCAAGCACCGGCAAAGGTGCAGTCGGCGACCGTCAGCAGGAAGGCCTGATCAGCAAGTTAATCAAACTGCTTTTCTGATAAGGAATAAATCATGAAGAAGTATCTTTTCATAACGCCGTTACTCCTAGCCATAGCAGGTTCGATGGCGTTTGCAGCAGAACCGACGGTTCGTATCAGCGACATAGCAAGAATCGATGGTATGAGAAGCAATCAGCTTGTCGGCTACGGTCTGATCGTTGGGCTGGATGGAACCGGAGATACCCAGCAGACAGTTTTTACGGCACAAGCCCTCGCAAACATGTTGCAAAAGTTTGGGGTCAACGTACCGGCGAGTAAGGCTAAAGCAAAAAATATCGCCACCGTCATGGTGACTGCGGATCTCCCACCCTTCGCACGTCCGGGCGGCAAGATTGATATATTGGTGTCATCGCTGGGTGATGCCAGAAGTCTTCAGGGCGGCACTCTGCTTCAAACTCCTCTACAGGCGGCAAACGGCAAGGTCTACGCAGTTGCGCAAGGCAGTGTCTCAATAGGAGGGTTTAACGCCGGCGGTGGAGACACCACAGTCACAAAGAACCATGCCACAGCCGGGCGCATCCCCGGGGGCGCGATAGTGGAACGTGACGTGCCTGCTGCGATCTGCGAAGACGGCGTTGTCAACATAGTGCTGAATGACCCGGATTTCGTAATGACATCGCGGATAGCGGAATCGGTGAATGCCAAACTCGGCGCTGGATCAGCCTCTGCGGTGGTCCCCGGACTGGTGCGTGTGAACATCGGCAATGCGGCAAACGTAGTCGGCCTCATCGCCGATATCAGCCAGTTGCCCGTTACCGAGACTACAAGCGCCAAGGTCATCGTAAACGAGCGTACAGGCACAGTTGTGATCGGAGATGCGGTGAGGATATCTCCGGTAGCCATATCTCACGGCAACCTGAGCGTGGAGATTTCATCTGAAGTGCAAGTCTCACAGCCGGAGCCTGAATCAAAGGGCAAGACAGTTGTGGCATCGGAGAAGTCGGTTTCGGTGCAGGAAGAGAATGCGCGGCTGGTTTATTTGGAACCGGGCAACACCCTCGGGGAACTCGTCAAAGCGCTGAACGAACTCAAGGTATCGCCGAGAGACATGATAGCCATACTGCAAGCGCTGAAACAGGCTGGAGCCCTCCATGCCGATCTGGAGATAATATGACACGCATAAATCGTCTGCCGAATATGCCTATACCGAATAACGTGAAATCCCAGCGTGAGGATAACGAATTGAAGAAAGCCTGCAAGGGCTTTGAGACCATTCTCGTTACTCAGATGCTTACCAAGATGCGGGAGACCGTGCCGAAATCCGATCTTTTCGGGTCGGATGACGCGGAGCAGATGTTCCAGGGTATGCTTGATGAAGAGATTGCCAAAGGCGTTTCAGACAGCGGCGCCCTGAAAATAAGCGATCTTCTTTACAAACAACTGTCCAAACTTGAAAAAACCGCTAAAGTTAGTGACACAAATGTCGATAAGTAGATAGAAGAGGAATTCATTTCTAAGGTCCCCACAGGGAAAGGTTATTCGCGATGCAAATTAACAATACTCAACTTAATAAGATACTGAAAATCCAGCAAACCAAAATTCGAGAGGTCGCCAACAAGACTGACAAGCCATCAGCCGAAGTCGATCAGCTCTCACTATCTCAAACGGCCTCGGAGATTCAGGGCATAAAACAGTTTATATCCGAGCTGCCACCCGTACGCCAGGATAGAATCGCTGCGGCACGCAAGAAACTCGAGCAGAATAACCGTGAAGTAACGGGTGAGAACATCGCATCTGCAATGATCTCAAGCCTGACCGGAGAATAATCAATTGTCCAACCATCCAGTGGATAGAGAAACGATTGAGCGGAATCTGCTCACAATTGCCGAGCGCCGATTTGAGTGTTACAAGACGCTGGTCAGTCTAGCCCGGCGCCAGCAGTCCATACTGTTGGATAGCAGTCACAGCGAACTAGCAGCGAACATCGGCGGCTTCGATCCCCTCCTCCATGAGCTTGAGCAGCTCGGCAAACGAGAAGCATCATGCATGCAACTCATCGACAACGATAATTGGGCGACCGCTGATACTCAACGTCAGCACCAGGATCTCGGACGCCGCACAGCCGAACAGGCACTATCGCTCCGCGCGCTGACACAAACCAACGCGCAGTTGCTGATCAATACCAAACGACTGGTAAATTTTACACTGGATGCTATCTTCAATTCCGCGCTTAATGGACAGAGCCTGCAAAATGCAGCACAAACCCCTGCAATCATTCTGGATGCAAGGGTCTGATGACGGAGTAATTCATGTCTTACTTTTCCTCAATCAATATAGCTGTAAGTGCACTCAGGGCGCAACAGTACGCTATGAGTGTAACCGGGCACAATATTGCCAATGCGAACACAGAAGGGTATCGCAGGCAGGAACCGGTATTCATAGCTGGCGACCCCTTGATAGCCGGAGCGGGAATACCAACTGTCGGAGCCCCGAAGGTTGGCACCGGTGTACAGGTGGAAACCGTGCAGAGGGCTCAGACAGACTTCATAGATGGGCAGATAAGATCGAGCACACAGTCGCTTGGGCTCTGGAATTCGAAGAACGAATCGCTGCAACAGGTTGAATCTTTTCTATCCGAGCCGAGCGATTCGGGGCTGTCATCAACATTAAACGAATTCTGGAATGCCTGGGAAGACCTTGCCGCAACACCTGAGAGCCAGGCCCCTCGTGCTGCAGTGGTAAACAGCGGCACCACCCTGGCAGATCAGATTAAGAAGCTGCATTCCGATTTGGTTGACGTTCAGACACAGGCAAACGACACAATCAATACATCGGTAGATGATATAAATAGAATCTCCCACGAAATTGCAAAGATCAATTCACAGATCCGCTCCACCTCGGACGGCAATTTCGTCACTAACGATCTGCTGGACAGGCGCGATCTTCTAGTCGAACAGCTCTCGCAGTATGCGCAGATAGAAACACACGGCGATAGCGGTGCGGATATGATAGTCAGCATTGGTGGAAAAGCGCTCGTGCAGGGTGATCATGCGGCAGAACTGACCACGGATATAGGCACGGAGGGAAAGACTGCGGTCAAGTGGGCCGATGACGGTTCTGACGTAAACTTTACCGGCGGATCGATGAACGGACTGCTGGATATCCGTGATAACGTAGTGCAAGGGTACATAACATCGCTCAATTCTATCACACAGGCCATAATTACAAACACAAACGAAATTCATTCGTCCGGCAAAGGCCTTGATGGGCGAGTTGGCGACTTCTTCACAGGAACAGATGCATCGAACATCTCAGTTGCCGATGATCTGATTGCCAAACCATCGAGTGTAGCAGCATCCGAATCTGGTACCTCCGGCGATAACACTATCGCCGTTCAAATATCCAATCTACGGGATTCAAAGGTTTTTGGCTCAGAAACCATCTCGGATAAGTACGATGCCATGGTTTCCTCCATCGCGAGCGACGCCGATGAGGCGAAACTACGGTCAGGCACCCAGGACCTATCGCTCAAACAACTGAAAACTCAGCGAGAATCGGTCGCAGGAGTTTCGCTCGATGAAGAAATGGCAAACATGATCAAATTTCAACAGGCATACAATGCCTCTGCTCGCATACTGACAACCATTAATGAGATGATCGATACAGTAGTGAATAGAATGGGAGTAGGTTGATAACTAAATGAGAGTATCGCTAAGTATGTTGACAAATAACGTTCGTGATAGTTTGTCTGCCAGCGCCGAGAAGCTCATGGATGCACAAAACCAGTCATCATCAGGGAAGCGCATACTTCGCCCTTCCGATGACATAGCGGGAACCGGCCGGGCCATGAATCTGCGCCGGGCGATCCAGAATTTCGATCAGTACAAGCGCAATCTGGATCTTCAGAAGGGCCGTCTGACGATGACCAGCAATTCGCTGAATACCGTGACGAAATCCCTGCAGGAAGTAAACCGGCTTGCACTGTCTGCCGCAAACCCGAGCCTTACTGGAACATCCCGCACAGCAATCGCAGGTCAACTCGACCAGTTGATGGAGACCCTCAAGGGGGAGTCCAATGCCAAGTATATGGGGCAGTACATTTTTTCCGGCAGCAAAACCGACACCCAGCCGATTACGGCAAGCACCTCTGGCACAGCACCTTATGTGTACAACGGCGATGATGTTAAGACAACACTGCAGGTCTCGCCGGGCGTATATATGCAGGGCAATATCACGGCCGATACAGTCTTCAACATGGGAAGCGCCGCAATCCCGGGTACAAGCGATGTATTTTCAAGCATAGCGGCACTAAAGCAGGACATACTTTCAGGTGATACCGAAGCTATTTCCAGCAGAACTACAGAGATTACGGATAACTTAAATAACGTACTGGGACTGAATTCCCAGGTCGGCGGAATGATCAAGAAGATGGAATCACTGGATACCAGCATGGCGACTTCCAAAGATGAAGTGACCAATCTCCTCTCTACAACAGAGGATGTCGATCTGGCAGACGCAGTAGTCAACCTTAACATTCGAAACAACGTGTATCAGGCAGCGATATCAACCGCCAGCAAAATTATGAGTATATCATTAGCGGATTATCTGAAATAATCTATTGCTCAAGGAGTAACTTCAATGACTATCAAAACAAGCAGATTCGGAGAGATCGAGATCGAAGACAGCGCCATATTGCACATGCCTTCCGGGATGCTGGGCTTCGAACACTGCAAGCGGTATGTGCTTTTGGAAGACTTTCCTGAAGCCATTTTCCGCTGGCTTCAGTGTGTAGATCAACCTTGGCTATCTTTTATTGTAATAAACCCTATGGAATTCTTCCCAGATTATGATATAGTATTAGAGGATGACAATGTGGAGGATATAGATCTCAGATGTGCTGCCGACTGCAGCATCTTCACTACTGTAACAATTGATGAATTCCAGCACGAGTTAACCACCGATCTAGTTGGGCCGATAATCATGAATAATAAGAACATGATGGCAAAACAGTTCGTGCTTCAAGACACCAAGTACAGCACCAAGCAGATGATCTATAGACAGTCCGCCGCAGAAACGGCAGAGACGCGAGCCGTAGTTGCCTGAAATGAGGTGACAGAATGTTAATTTTGGCCAGAAAAGTTGGCCAGAAAATCTTGATAGGCGACGATATCGAGATAAGCATTGTTGATATAAGGGGCGATCAAGTACGCATAGGGATAAATGCGCCGCAAAGCGTCTCCGTATGCAGAGCCGAGTTGCAGGAACAGGTAGCATCCGCGAACCTGGAATCGGCGAGCGCGTACGGCCTTAAGGCCAGGGAAATTCACGATCTGCTTTCAGACGCGAAAAATCGTCCAAAAAAATCATAGAACGGGCCTAAAGTTTTCTGGAGAACTGTCGATAAGAAATTACAAGGGCAGGCACTTGGTTGCTAATATATGCCTTTCCGGGAGGTGATGAAGAATCAAACAGGTGAGTTCATTTGGTAACTGCACCTGACAGTAGATCATAGCCGTATTCTGGTGATTTACAAGCCGGCGACAGAATATGGCTGAAATCATGCGTCGGCAAATGGGCAGGATGCCCTATCACCCCTATATGGGGATTAGTTTTCATGGAGGAAAACGAAAATGTCACTACGTATTAACCTCAACTCAGCAGCAATGAACACCCATCGCCAGTTGCAGATCAACTCCGACGCGATGGCAAACTCAATCGAAAAGCTGTCTTCAGGCTTCAAGATCAACCGCGCATCAGACGATCCGTCAGGTCTAGTCAACTCCGAGAACATGAGAGCTCAGATTTCCGGCCTCGGCCAGGCAATCTCGAACTCCAACGACGGCGTTAACATGATCCGAACGGCAGAAGGAGCTATGACTGAAGTTCATAACCTTCTGCGATCTATGCGCACACTGGCTGTACACGCAGCTAACACCGGCGCAAACAACACCAGTGCTACCGTAGCTGACCAGCAGCAGATTGCAGCATCAATGGCGGCTCTCAACCGAATTTCACAGAATACAAAGTTCGGCGACAAGTCACTGTTAAACGGCTCTGCAGGCAAATCCGCTATAAACCTGAACAGCAATGTCACCTCCGTCTCGCTGTCCAACACAACCGCAATCGGTTCCGGCGCCCAGACACTGGTCGTCGATACCGCGGCTGCAGCGGCAACTAAATCAGGGACAACAGAGTACGCAGGGGCCACTGCTGTGGCTGCACGAACTGCGTCTGTGGCTGCAGGTACAACCACGATCAACGGCACGAACTTAACGTTCACCGCCAGCAACAACCTGGGTGACGTGGTTGACGCCATCAACGGCAAGACAGGTTCGACCGGCGTAAGCGCATCCATAGTTGCAGGATCCGACGGCACGCATTGGAAGGTAAAGCTCGATCAGACCTCCAACGGCAGCGACAAGGTGATCCAGTTCTCCGAAACGGCCAGTATCCTGAACGGTGGCGTCGCGGCTCTGTCCGCTGGTACCGATGCAGCAGGCCATATCGGAAACGTAATGTTCAACAGCGGCAAGGGCGATACCCTGAAGAGTGCTGCAGGTGACACCATCGCGCTGAAGAGCACTGTTGGCACCGGCTCTATTGCAAGCGCCTTCTCGGTTAGCGGTGCTGCACTGAACTTCCAGATCGGTGCATATGCAGGCCAGACAGCAAGCATCAGCATCGGCAATATGGCAGCATCGGCTCTCGGCATCGCAAACATCGACGTAACCTCGGATGCCGCAGCAGCGATCACCGCGCTGGATGGCGCAATCGAGTCTGTTTCCACCCAGAGGGCATCACTTGGTGCATTCCAGAAAGAGATGGAATCCAACGTGAACTCTCTCGGCGTTGCACAGGAGAACATATCATCCTCCGAAAGTGCAATCAGAGATACAGACATGGCATCAGAGATGGCCAACTTCACCCGAAACCAGATCATGGTTCAGGCTGGTACATCGATGCTTACACAGGCAAACCAGGCACCTCAGGCCCTGTTAAGCCTACTGAAATAGTATACGGGCTTTTTTCAATCAGCCCCATGAGGCCGTCCGTATGGGCGGCCTCCTTTTAAGCTATGAGGTGGCGCAAAAATGGTAACTGACCTTATAAACTCGATGAAAATTGACAAAATCCCTCGCATTCCAAACTCAGGCGTCAATGACGTGAGTACCACGCACACTCAGACACTGAGCCCTACCGTGGTTCCTAAGAGCGAAAAACCTTCGCGCAGCAAGCTGGAACCCCGCGAGCAGCCGAGGGTGGTACCGCCAAAAGAACCTGCCCCTGAGCAGCATAAAGCCACTGAGGGTATTAGGCGATTCACGATCTACAAACCGTCCGGTTATGCCGTCGTGACGATTGTAGATCCGGATACAGGCAATGTAATCGGTCAGTTTCCTCCCGCTAAACCGCTGGATGGGATTAAGGATGAGGTCGAGAAGAAACCGGCGCTTAACGAGAAGGCTTGATCGGAAGGATAGGACAGAATGGCAGGAACATCATCCATATCAACCTCAACAGGGACATCGTCCATAAACGGGCTTGTGTCCGGAATGGATACAAGCGGCATTGTGACTCAGTTGATGGAGCTCGAAAAGAGGCCTCTAACCAGTCTCCAGAATCAGAAAACGGCCCTAAATACCCAGCTGACCGCCTGGCAGGATGCCAATACACGCATTCTTGCTCTCAAGATACAGACGGACACGTTGACGCAAGGGAGTACGTTTGACACAAAATCATTTTCTACTGGCGATAACAACGTCATTACCGGAACGACCGGCACCGATGCACAGGAAGGCACATATTTTCTAACGGTTAACGCACTTGCGCAAACACATCAGCTGAAGACCCAGGGATTCGCTGATACCAACACTCAGACAGTTGGCACAGGATCTATCGGTATCAAGGTCGGCGATGCAGCCGCGATCACCGTAACAATTGACGATAAGACGAATACCCTTACAGGGCTTCGAGACGCCATTAACAGCGCTAATGCAGGTGTGACCGCCGCCATAATCAATGATGGTTCATCCACAAATCAATACCGCCTGATGCTCACCAGCAATACAAGTGGTATGGCAGGAGAGATAACGATGACATCGAGTCTCTCCGGAGGAACTACTCCCGCCTTCAGCACGTTGCAGGCAGCTCAGGATGCGTCTATTACTCTAGGTTCCGGCGACGGAGCCATCACGGTAAACAAGAGCACCAATTCTGTGACTGATCTCATTCCAAACGTAATACTGAATCTACAAGAAGCCAGTCCTAACAAACCGATCACTGTCAAAATCAGCAATAACAGGGATTCGATAAAACAGAACATACAGAACTTCATCGACCAGTATAATAATCTGATGGATTACATGAACGATCAATTCTCGTATGATCCCGAGACAAACGCGACGGGCACACTCTTCACGGATTCGAACCTGCAGGGGATACAGGCGGATCTGCTATCCAAGGCATCGGAAGCAGTCAAAGGGATGAACGGATCATCTGAAACACTTGCAGACATCGGCATCACATTCACGACCGACAACAAACTCTCTCTCGACAGTACGGCGCTGGACAATGCACTGACATATCATCTAAACGACGTCAAGCACTTGTTTGCAACTGTTGGAGATACATCTAATACAAATATCACCTACATAGGAAGCGAGTCGGCCACGAAGCCGGGAACTTACGGTATTGATATCACACAGCCTGCAACCAAGGCCCGAGTGACCGCCGGAGTTGCCCAGACAGGCATTTTGACCAAGGATGAAACCCTTACAATCAAAGGCATTAAGATCAATCTTACAGTCGGCATGACGCAGGATCAGGTTGTAGATGAAATCAACAAGAAAAGCGCGCAGACTGGTGTCGTGGCTTCTGCAACAGACGCATCGGGGGCAGGGAGCGGCAATTATCTGACGCTCACCAGTTCAGGTTACGGTTCATCTCAGACTCTTTCGATCAAGTCGAACGCTTCGAACGCTGACCCGCTTACGTACACGTCCGGCATCGGTAACCTGGAAGTCACACAGGCAAATGCAGTCGGCGAAAGCGGCATGGGCAGTGGAGAGGCAGGCAAGGATATCGCCGGGACCATTGGCGGCGAGGCAGCGACGGGCATCGGACAGACGCTGACAGCCAATACCAGCAACAATAACACCAGCGGATTGAAGATTGTCGTGAATGCATCAGCAATCGGCAGCTATGGAACAATCTCGTTATCGAAGGGTATTGCCAACAGCTTGAGTGAATACATGTCGTCTATAACAGATACCTACAAGGGTTCGGTCAATACGGCCGAGACCGGCTTGCAGGATCAGATGAAGGACATTGACCAGAATATCGCAGATATGCAGGAAAGATTGACCGCCAAGCAGGATCAGCTGACTCTTCAGTTTGCCAATATGGAGGGTATTCTCTCCAAACTGAAGAGCACGGGAGACTACCTGACAGCACAATTCAAACAGATAGCCTTGAACGCTAGCGCGAGTTCGTAGAAAGAGTGTGAAACTATGGCAGTGACAAATCCGTATTCGCAATACCTGGAAAACCAGGTAATGACAGCCACCCCCGGCAAGCTACTGATCATGGCCTATGATGCAGCCATAAAGTTTTGCAGGGTGGCTATCGAGAAAATGGCAGAGCACAACCTGTTCGAGCAGAGCACGAACATATCAAAGACTCAACGCATCCTTACAGAATTGATCATCACGCTCAATCACAAAGCCGATGAACAGCTTGCATCGAATTTGGAAGCCCTGTACACGTATATGTTCGACCGCCTAACGCATGCAAACCTCCACGACGACCCGGCAGCTGTAAATGAAGTCATCGATCGACTCACGGAACTGAGGTCGGCATGGGCGGAGGCTGAACTCGCGATAAGATCAGGAACAGCACAGGCGCCCGCCGGCACGGAGGCAGCGTAATTTCATGAAGAACGATCAAGCACTGACAGCCAGTCAGGATTACCTATCGATACTGGAAAAGCTGAATGACACGACCAACCAACTGGTCGAGACCCTTTCGGTATCAGACATGGACACGGCAACCAGGTTGATCGCCTCGCGTGAAGACCTCTGCGCCGTGCTTGCGGATTCAACAGAACGGCTGAGCTACTTCATAAAAGGCCTTGACTCATCAAGCGATAGCACAGAACTCAAGCCGTACATGGATCGGGCAAAAGACCTTCAGGCTTCGATAAAAGAGAAACAACTGTGCTGTGAACATCTGCTATCGCAAAGTATGGATGAATGCAAAGCCTTGATCACGGGAGTGCGCCGTCAAAAGAACCTGCAAAACGCTTATAGCAAGTCATCGAACGCTAATCGACCTGTTTTCCTGGACAACAGATACTGAGATGGTGTGGTACATTCGATGCAAATTCGTCCTTATAGCAGGCACCAGCATATCCTGTTAATTATAGTTATTCTGCTGGCAACCAGCCCTGTCTTTGCTCTGGCTAATACCAGTGGAAAAGACTCTTATAAGAATATTACCGAAACCCTGTCTACCATAAGTAGAACTCCGCATGCGAAGCTTGTTCAAATTGGACAGTCGGTTAAACATAGGCCGATATACGCAGTCCTGCTCACCGATTCCCCTGCACACCCATCATTTGAACGCCGCAACCGTATATTGTTGATCTGCGCGCAACACGGCGACGAAGCAACGTCAGCACGGGCGATGCTCATATGGGCGAACAGGCTTGCGAACACCTCTGATTCCGCTGCTCTTTCACTCCTCAAGCGATCAGCCATTATGCTGGTACCGGTGGCAAATCCCGACGGTTTCGCTGCGAACTGCAGGCTGAACGCGAACGGCGTGGATCTGAACCGTGATTGGGATAAACGCAGCCAGCCCGAGACGAAAGCAATCGATAAGCTGATAAGGAACTTCCGCCCGCAGGCTTTCGTGGACGAACATGAATGGCTCAACACGCCGCGTGTGAAATCCAATTGCGTGGAAACACCCGGTTTCGGGCGTCAGGGGATCATGAAAAAGACCCGGCACATGGTCCTTACCGCCGTCCGCTCGACACAATCAAAGGGAATAGCCCTGTCGCCGGTGTTTTACAGAGCAACCTCTGATTCAAGCCTGGCGCACAGGCACTATGTGAAGCGAGGTATCTGCAGCATGCTTGTGGAGACTTCATCCAATGCTCCGATGAATGACAGGTATCGAAGGTATACGGAGTTCGTGACAGCGCTGGTTGGCACTCTGGCGTCGGACGGGCACGGCATTCCAATGCACCAGTTGGTTTACGCGTTATGCCGTCCAGACACAGATGCAAACAGCTCATATCAGACGCCCATGGCCAAGGGGAACGAGCAGAAGGAGTTCGATTATTTCTGGTTCATACTGTTGATACCCGGAGCCGCGATCCTCGGCTACTATGCCACTCGAAAAAACAGCGTCAGGCCCGGGATTGCACCATACACTCTACACCGACGGCCAAGTTTTGGAGTGATATCGCTTGTTGATCTGGCCGAAACGGATGCCAGCATGAAGTTGAAGCTGGAACTCTTCCAAACGCGCAGGTCCCGGCCATGCAACCGGAGAAAGACGAGTCGTTCGAACTGAACAGATTTGTCTTTGAGATCAGTTTCTCATCGATGAAAGCCGCTGCATCAGTTTAAGCTCTGCGCAGTCGACCCCTAAAGTGCGAGCAAGCTGAACGGGATCGGCGCCGTTCGATATGAGCGCATGGAGCCGGTCCCCGTCGAGGTCTTCTACGAGCCCGGCAGAAGGCGGCTGTTGGCGAGCCACACAGGCCTTAGCCTCGTTTTCCTGCACAAGCCGGCCGTATGCGATTATCCGCTCATCAGCCTCGTGCAGGAGTTGCTCCAATGCTTTGGCGCGAATCTCCGCCTCCGCTATTCTTCCATCCATTTCCGTTTTCAGCTGATCGATGAGAACGACAACCGATTCCTCCAGCACACGCAGGTCGTATGATGTCAAAACTTCCCGTTCCTTCTTTGCCCATGCCGACTTAAGCATCACTATCGATATCACGAAACCCGAGCACAGAACAATACCTGCTACAACAACAAAAACGAACCATCCATCCATATCAATAATCCTAATGCCGTCAATTCTTCAAGATAAGCGTATATTACAGGATTAAGCCATCAGTACCGTGTGCCGCTGAAGCTTTCCATGCAGGCGCAGGATAGCCTTCGAATGTATCTGGCACACTCTGGATTCAGTGACGCCCATAACCTGTGCAATTTCTTTTAGGGTGAGCGATTCCATGTAGTACAGCATAATTGCCAATCGCTCTCTTTCGGGCAATTCGTCTATAGACCGGGCGAGTATGCGTTTACGTTCCCCGATTTCAAGCGCGCACACGGGGTCATCGGCAGCGTTTCCAGTGGTGGCGGTTTCAAGCACCGTACCCTCCACGCCGGATGACATCAATTCCTCAAGGGAGAGCATTGCAGACTGGCCCACGCGGGAAAACAGATCGCCGAGTTCATCAACGCCTATCCCGATTTCGCGCGCGATCTCCTCATCGGAGGGAAGACGGCCAAGCACTGCCTCCAGATTAGCCATCACTCGCCGGAGATTTTGCTCGGCGGAACGAACCGAACGCGGCACCCAGTCGAGGCTCTTTATCGCGTCAAGGACCGAGCCGCGAATGCGCGTGGACGCGTAGGTTTCAAATTTGATGCCCTTCGCCGGATCGAATTTCTCGACAGCATCAATCAAGCCGATGATTGCGTAACTCAGCATGTCATCATAGCTGATTGCGGCGGACGGGTATACATTCATTCGATCGACAACATACTTGGCCAGACGCGAGTATTCATGGATGATCGCCTCACGGGCCTGATAATCATTTTCAGCTTTATATTTTATCCACAGTGAGCCATTGAGCATCTACAAATCTCTCTATCTGTTGGTCGCGGTTTCTCCGTTACCTGGCACGGAGTCAGCCGCCGATCCTGCCACAGCAACGAGCAATGTGCCCATAAGACTGTTGATTACACACAAGCCAAGCCCAACACCAACCGATTTCAGCGCTATCCAAAGCAGCGACTCACCGTTTATGAACAGTAGGCCTCCGGATACCAAAAAACCGGCCAAGCATATGAAAACATTTATCAACCGCCAAAACTCACGCATTTTCACCTACGCTATTCTATGCGACCGGCTAGTTTGTCACCAAGCTTTCGTATACACAGTGAAGCCGGTGACTTGGGATATGCCTGCATGATGGGTTTACGACAGAGTATGCTGCGAGAAACCATGGGATCGGATTCCACGTGATGCCATTCATCGAACCTGTGGTGAAGGAACTTCCACATAACGTCATTCAGCGTTGTGACAGCCAGATTGGCATTAGCCGCATTCGAGGAGTTGACTACCAGTGTTAATGAACTCTGATCTGCAGTCCGGGTTATGGCTTTAATTGCCGCATAGGTGTCACGTAACGCCGTCGGTTCGGGGGTCGTTACAAGCAGGATATCATGGGCATGCTTAATGAAATCCATTATATCATCTTTAATCCCCGGGCTGGTATCAATAATAACGAAATCAAAGTTACTATAGTAGGAAACAAGCTTTTCAAGTATCACCGATCTGTCATAGGCTGTAGCATTGGCCAGTTGTTGAAGCCCCGACCCTCCGGATATCACGCTTATACCTTCGGGCGTGGTTGACGCCACATCTTCAGGCGCAAACTCGGAGAGTAGCAGATGTCCCATATGGCGACCGGATTCCAAACCCAGCATGACATCAACATTCGCCAGTCCAAGGTCCGCATCCACTATTAGGACTCGCTTGGTGTATCTCAACAGAACCATCGCAAGGTTGACCGAAAGCATCGTTTTTCCGACGCCGCCCTTGCCGCTGGTAACGGCTATTACCCTTGCCCTACCCGACGGAATGTTCCGGGTGTCAACGATCGTAGAGCATGCACTTCCTTCTCCGGACATAAGCTGCCTGAGGTGACTTGCCTGATCGATCATACTGAACCATCCCAGATAATTTGAGCCAGCAATTTGCTGGTCGCCGATGAAATATCATCTGGAACTACCTGTCCATGCGTTATATATGAAAATGGAAGTAGAGTGCTCAATGCCAAGTCCAGCAAGAATCCGGGGTGAGGACATTCATCCAGTTTGGTAATAAGCAACCTGTCGGCCCCTATGCGGCAAAAACTCTCAACCGATTCCTTTTGAGCCGACGGCAGTGAACTGGCAGATATCACCAGATGCACTTCCGTTGGATTTGCCGCCCGAAGCGTCTGTCCAAGCTCTGAAAGGGATTTAGCATCCCTCTGGCTGCGGCCCACTGTATCGATGATTATCACATCTTTATCGTTGTGCTTACGTACCAGGGCGTCCGCATCTTCCGGGCTGAGTGCCACCTCAAAGGGCAGTTTCAGTATCTTGGCATAGATCGACAGTTGATCAACCGCGCCTATCCTGTAGGTATCCAGTGTGATCATTGCCACACTCTTCTTGTGAAGGATCGAATATCTCGCGGCAAGCTTGGCAGCCGTGGTAGTCTTGCCTACCCCCGTAGGACCTACAAGTGCGATCCTTGTCTGTTCTCCACCATGCCCTGTATGACTCACGCACCTCATATGCTCTCGCATAAGGCTCATCATACGTTCCGGCTGATCGTCGCAGTTTAACAGCAAGATCTGAGCGATATGTTCAGGTACGCCATGCTTTTCAAGCCGAATGGAAAGCGCTGATGCTTTGCGCCGTGAAACGTCATCCAGACCGTCGGCAAGTTTCTTCACGGCATGGTGCATATCAGCAACCTGCCTTGATATTCTCACCATTTGGTCCGAGCCTTTATCGATATCCACCGCTACCCGGCTTGGGATAACTGCATCGTGATCTTTTGTGGCTGCCAGTATCTCCACACACTGCCGCTTGCACAACCCAAACAGGCCCGGCTTGTCATATTGGCGCGTATGAAGCACCACTGCCTCGTCACCCAGCTGGTGTCTGGCTTCTTTGAGTGCATCATTCATACTGCCAGCGTTAATTTTGAGCATTCTCATATGAAACAGATACCATCCCAACCGTCTCAATGCCTGTTCCGGAGCCAATTTCTCCGTATGATAGAACAGCCAGAGTCGGTATAAATCTTTCCACCAGCCGACGATAATGTATTCTAGTCCTGGGCGAACTCAGAGCTATAGGCTGCTGTCCATCTTCAAGGAGGCGTTCCACTTGAAGCTTGGTGGCATTCAAAATTCTTTGCGTGCTGTCAGGGTCCAGGACAAGCTGGCTTCCACTGTCAGCCTGTCGAATGTTCTCAGCCATCAACTGTTCAACAGCAGGGTCCAGAGTGAACAGGTGGACTGCCCCATCCACGGATTTATACTGATCCATAATTTGCCTGCTCAAGCCCTGTCTAACATACTCCGTCAGAGCATCCGTGTCTCTGGTGAGTCTCACAGCATCCGACAATGTCTCCAGAATACAGGCCATGTCCCTGATGGAGACGCGCTCAGCCAGCAAATTCTGCAGTACCTTCTGGACGTCGCCGATACTCAACATCTCAGGGATCAACTCACTTATCAGCGATGAACACTGAGGGCGTACCACATCGACAAGGACCTGCGTATCCTGCCGGGTGAGTATTTCAGGGGCGTGTTTTCGTAGAAGCTCCGTCAGATGCGTCACAAGAACCGTCAGCGGGTCGATGATCGTATACCCTGAAAGCTCCGCTTCGGAGCGCTGCACTTCGGATATCCAGACGGCCGGTAATCCGAACGCCGGTTCAGTTGTCTCAATTCCATTTAACGTCGATACTGCAGTGCCTGGATTCATCGCCATCAGGTGGCCGCTGTACAGCTCGCCGCGTGCGACTTCCAGTCCCCTCAGTTTCAGTATGTATATGTTCGGTTTGAGCTGCAGATTATCTCTTACTCTTATTGCCGGAATGAGTACGCCAAGGTCTATGACAGCCCGACGCCTGACAGCCGTTATTCTCTCCAGCAAATCACCACCCTGCTTGGGATCAGCAAGAGGAATCAGGCCGTAACCCAGTTCAAGTTCTATCGGATCTATCGAGAGGAGATCGGTCATGGCTTCAGGCGACCTGGGGGCCTCGACTACGCTCTTTGTGGCAGGCATCTTTTTAACCCTGGATTGTTGTCGCATAAGGTATGTAAACCAGAAACCACCCGCAGCAGCAAGAATAAACGGCAATTTTGGAATCCCCGGGACAAGTGCAAGGCAGGCGCTCACACAAGCTGTAATGCCAATTGCTTTCGGCTGAGCTAACAATTGCTGTGCCATATCGCTTCCGAGGTTACCATCGGATGCCGTCTTTGTAACCATCAATCCAGCCGCCGAGGATATCAGAAGTGAAGGGATTTGGGTAACAAGGCCTTCACCAATGGTCAGGAGCGTATATGTCTGCAGAGCCGCCATAAAATCCATGTGACGCTGCACAATCCCTACAATAAACCCGCCGAGGATGTTTACCACGATCATCACGATGGCGGCTATGGTATCTCCACGAACGAACTTACTGGAACCGTCCATCGCCCCGTAGAAATCCGCCTGCCGTGAAACAGCGCGTCTGCGGGACTGGGCCTCCTGCTCGTCGATGATACCGGCGTTAAGGTCAGCATCTATCGCCATCTGCTTTCCGGGCATCGCATCCAATGTAAATCTGGCTGCAACCTCTGCGACTCTGCTGGTACCGTTTGTGATGACCACAAATTGCACGATGATCAAGATCGCAAATACGACTATCCCTACGACGTAGTTGCCGCCGACGACCACCGATCCGAAAGCTGAAATGATACCGCCCGCACTGCCGTTTAGTAGAATCAACCGTGTGGCTGCTATGTTAAGCGCCAATCTAAATAGAGTGGAGACGAGCAGTATACCTGGAAACGATGAAAACTGCAGTGGTTCGGTGGTATAAACGGTCACAAGCAGTATGGTCAGAGCCGAGGTGATATTCAAGGTAAGAAGCATATCCAGGGTCCATTCCGGCATCGGAATGACCATCATGCCAATGACCGATAACACGGCGATGGCCACGATAACGTCATTGTACTTGGAAAACATCTTAAGGGGAGTTGGCTCTGAACGAGCCACACTTATTGCCATGGTTACTTACCCAATCGTTATTAAGAATCGTTCGCGCGTATTTCAGCTTACCCTATGTTTATGGGCTTTTTTATTCAACCGGTAGACGTATGCCAGTATTTCCGCCACGGTTTGGAACAGATCGTCCGGGATCTGCTGTCCGACCTCCACGAGCTTGTAGAGGAGCCGTGCAACACGAACGTTTTCCACTATAGGCACACTGCTCGCCTCAGCGATGGCCTTGATACGTTCGGCCATTAGATGCTGTCCTTTGGCTACCACCCTGGGCGCCGACATCTGCGCCGAATCATACTTCAATGCCACAGCGATATGGGTAGGATTTGTAATAACGACATCAGCCTTCGGAACATCCTGCATCATCCGTTTCCGAGACATTTCCTGCTGCCGCTGGCGCACACGGGACTTGATGATAGGATCCCCTTCAGTGCGCTTGTACTCCTCCTTGACCTCCTGCTTGGTCATCTTTATGCTGCCTTCAAATTGAAATCGCTGGTATACATAATCAATGACTGCTATGACCAGCATGGCACCACACGTACGAGTCAATAGATTAAAGCACAATCCTGCTATGATTGACCCTGCATCCAATGGAGAAAGCGATGATAGATGAATAAGCGATGGCCATACTGTCTGCAAATACGCGTACGATATATACGAGATCACACCAACCTTGACCAGAGATTTCACTAGCTCAGCGCCAGCTTGCTTGGAGACAAGCTTACCGAGACCCTTGAACGGATCTATGCGGCTCATATCAGGACTAATTGATTTACCAGCAATTTTCATGCCAACCTGGAGGACGTTGCTTGCAAACCCCACCGAAGAAATGCCTGTCAGAAGAGGCATTGGCAGCAGGACTGTCTTAATAACGCATTGCATGCCAATCGAAGAGACCTCGTCGGGAGTCAAATTGGATGCATGAAGGTGAGACAACGAGTCACGCATTACTGCCTCCAGCCCCTGAAATATATACTGGCCTCCCGACTTAGCTATGAGTAGCGCGGCAATAAGCCCCATGGCAGAGCTTAAATCCATGCTCTTGGCTACACGGCCTTCGTTCCTTGCATCGTCACGTCGGCGCTGGCTTGCCGGCTCGGTCTTATCCTGCAGTGCCATATATCACTTTCCTGTAACTAGACAATACGATGTAGAAGATACATCATCTGCCCGTAAATGCTTGTTAATAAACTCTCAATTATCGCTGACGACACCGCGAGTGTCAGGCCCAGACCAACCACCGCTACGGCAAGCTTCAATGGCATTCCCACCATGAATACGTTCATCTGAGGCACCACCCGGGACGTTATCGCGAGCGCCACGTCGACCAGGAATACCGCACAAACAACCGGCGCTGATATCCTTATGGCTATGATGAACAGGACAGTGAGCATGTGCACAACACCCCCCGCCACTGCAGTGTTGAACGTAATTTCACCTACCGGTGCCACGGTAAAGCTGTCTGCCATTCCTCGTATCAAGACGTGGTGTGCGTTCGTCGCAAAAAGCAGAAGGATTATGAGGAGATTGTAAAAGCGTGTGGCGACTGGAGATTGAGCCCCATTGCTTGGATCGAGCATTGACGCGAAGCTGAAGCCCGACTGGGAATCTATGAACTGGCCTGCCATGTCTACAACCGAGAAAACGGCAGTGCATGCAAATCCGATCACCAGTCCGACGATCGCCTCCCGCGCGATTTGCACCGCGAACAAGAGGAGATTATCCGCCGGGTGAAAATTCGCGACCATCGGCAGGAAGATCAATGACATTGCAAGCGCCATGCCTATTCGTGCGCGAGCCGGCACATGGGTAGATCCGAACACCGGAATAAGCGTGAATATACCCGCCGTTCGCACAAAAACCATGAGGAATGCGCTAAGTTCACTGATACCCAGCCGAGTTATATCCATCTACTTAATCAACGTGGGGATGCTACTGAACAGATTACTGGTAAAAGTAACCATTTGGTTGAGCATCCAGGGCCCGCAAACTATGAGAGCAGCCATGATAGCTATCATTTTGGGAATAAATGTCAGAGTCATCTCGTGAATCTGCGTTGCAGCCTGAAAAATGCTGACCATTACGCCCACTACCAAACCGAGCGCCAACACAGGTGCACACAGAGTGAAAGTGAGAATCAGCGCCTTCTGTCCAATATCAAGAACTGTTGAATCATTCATATCCGTACACTCACCTGAAACTCATTACGAGCGACTTTACAACCAGATACCATCCATCCACCATTATAAACAGCAGTATCTTGAAAGGAAGGGAGATCAATACCGGTGGCAGCATCATCATGCCCATGGACATCAGGATTATGGAAATAACCATATCGATGATCAGGAAGGGGATGAATATCAGAAATCCCATGCTGAATGCCGTGCGCAGTTCGCTGATGATGAACGCCGGAATGAGCACGTGAGTCGGGACGGCATCCTCCGACAGCGGGCGGCCGATGTGGGCGAGCTCAACAAACAGGCCTAAGTCTTTTTCCCGCGTCTGCATAAACATGAAGTCGCGTACAGGCTTTGCTCCCTGGGTCATAGCATAGTCAAAGCTGATCTCATTATGTATATACGGTTGAAGCGCATTATGGTTGACCTTCACCCAAACCGGCGACATGGTGAAGAACGTCAGAAATAAGGCAAGCCCAATTAAAACGGCGTTCGGTGGCACCTGTTGAGTTCCAAGTGCAGTGCGGACAAAAGAGAGAACGATGATTATACGGGTGAACGATGTCACCATGATAATCAGCGCAGGGGCGAGCGAGAGTACCGTAAGAATGACCAATACCTGAAGGCTCGCAGATATCTCGTTAGGGCCCTTGGCGGCATCCAAACCGATATTTAGTTTTGGCACCAAGGGTGCCGCTATCGCCTGCGAAGATATCAGAAGCGACATCAGCCCTGCACAACAGAAAACCCTACGATTCATCATCATTCCTAAAATCTGATCGCTTTGATGCCCCTGATCTAGCATGGCGCTGCCTCAGGTAATCTGCACAATCACGGACGAGGCCTGAAATTCGTGTTGTTGTGCCATCTCCAGAACCGTTCTTGCTGTAACGTGCCAGATACTCGGCAAACTGATTGTTGTCTTTCTGTGCGCCGACGGATTCAGGTTCGGGGTCCATCTGATCGAGCAGGCTGATCCTGCCGGTCGATGAAGCTATCAACAGAACCTTTCCCCTCACATTGATCAGATGGATGCTGTTCCCCTGCGATAGATGAACGGTATCCATTATCCGGATATCGCCCATACGGTTGGGGGCGACACCGTTGCGGTTCGACAGTACCTTTATGCCTGCGATGACCAGATAAGCGAGCACAAGCACGAATCCAAGGCTCAGCACAGTTCGAGCAACGGTTGCCATAGTAATCGGTTCTGGGGCGTGCCGGCTTGCGGTTGATTTTGCCGCCCTGTTCATCAAGGCAACCTTGTCCGGACGATTCTCCGGCTGAGGGGCACTGCCCGGCTTACTCAATCCTTCGGATGCTGAATTATTCACGTTCTTATCGGCGGCCGGGGGAGCCTTAACAACCTCGGTCACACGAATATCATTCGGTTTGTTGCGCCTGTGCCTGTGATGGACTCTGCGAGCGGTAGTTATAAGCGACAAGTGTGTAGCGATCTGTTTAACAGGCGCTGGCTTAGGCTTCGACAGAACGGCGACTGGCGCGCTTGCTTCCGGCACCGGGTTAGCAACCGTATTTGAAGTAGCAGGTACGGTCCCGATTTCCTGAGCCTGACTGATGACATCCGACTGGGCGCAATGGCCGTATCCGAAAAACAGCGCCATCAACAGAAGTGTGATACCTATAAATGATCCGGTTTTCACAGAAAATATCCTTTAAGACAATTTGGCTATTCGCTCGTTGTGGCTCGTGATCTCGGTGATACGCACGCCGAAGTAGTCATCCACAACCACTACCTCGCCTTTTGCGATCAGTTTGCCGTTCACCATGATATCAACGAATTCGCCGGAGAGTTTGTCCAACTCCACAATCGAGCCGGGGCCAAGCTGAAGAACATCTTTTATCATCATCGACGCGCGCCCGAGTTCAACGCTCAGGTTCAATTTGACGTCGTACAGCAAATCCATAGGGTTCTGATCAGCAGCTACGGGATTAGTCGAGATCGGCGAGAAGCGCACCGGCTTCACAGATCCACCCATCGCCGCATTGGCACTTCCAGCATCTGCGCTATTACTATCGGACTCAGCAGCAAAGCCCTGCATGTTGGGGAAATTGGAGCCGGTATTGTTCTGCATTGTGTTATCAACCGACTGTTCAATGCCGTTATCATCAGCCATTTGTAATACTCCTAAAAAATCCAACCGACAAAATCATTGCATAGCGAAATCTGTAAAGTAGACCTTATCGATCTTTGTGCCGCCAAGGTCGTGGTTAAGTGAGGATATAATTTCTCGTTTCAGAATCTCCTTGCCCTCTGTTGAAAGCAGGAAATTATAACTCTTAGCGGTCAACACCTTGATTATTGAATCTCTGGCTTTAGCCTTTTCCGGGTCTTCCCCCTCGCCGCCGCCTGCTTTCTTGCCTGCAACTTCGAGGGTAATGCTCACCTTCAAGTAGTGCTGCTGAGGATCGGTTAGATTAACAACGAATTCGCCCAGCTCCCATGGGGTCAATTCAACAGGCGCAGGTTTATGTGGAGTGTGCCGTGACCCGGTACGTAGCTTGTAAAAGCCAAATCCGCCTGCGCCCAGAATAAGAACCGCAAGCAGAGCGATAATTACGACTAGTGGAAGTTTACCTGATATGCCCAAATTTGATTTCACGATGTATCTCCAACTTAATTTACGCCTGATTTGAGGATAACAATATCGACACGGCGGTTCATCGCACGGTTGACCTCAGATGTATTCGGAAGCAGCGGCTTGCTGTCGGCATATCCTGCTGCCGATAACCTGTCTGTCGGTATCTCCTTGTGCTCTATCAAATATCGAACAACGTTAGTCGCCCGTGAAGTCGACAGTTCCCAGTTCGATGGGTATCTTCTCGAAGAAACCGGGAGGTCGCAGGTATGCCCTTCTATTCTGATCTGGTTGGGAACGCCTCTAAGAATGCCTGCGATTTTGCCAAGGATTCGTTTTGCCATGGGTGACAGCTCGGCCTGCCCTCTTGCGAAGAGCACCTTATCCGTTACCAGGCTCACGATCAACCCTCGTTCGTCAATGCGCATGCTCACCGCACGCCCGAAGTGCTCCTTTTTAACCATTGAATGAATCTCTTTGACGACCTTCCACGGTACGCCAACGGACGACCCCATTATGGGAGACGGCTTTATACCAAGCTGACCGCTCGCGTTCAGAACCGACTTGCCCTGACCATCCACCAGTCCGCCGAACCCGCTTCTGATCGAAATCGCGGCCTCGTGGAACTTAGCGATGTTAAGCACAGACATGGAGTACATCATGATGAAGAACGCCATCAGAAGGGTGATCATATCTGAATAGGTAAGCAGCCATCGCTCACTCCCACCCTCGTGTTCTTCATTTTTCGGACGACGTTTTCCCATGCTACTCCTTTGAATCTACGTCAAAGGATTTTCGAAGGCTCGGCGGCAGATATGCGAGCATTTTCGCTTCAACCATCCTCGGGTTATCACCGGCTTGAATGGAAAGAATGCCTTCTACTATCATGTCGTAGGTCAAAACCTCCTCAGCCGTCCTGGCCTTGAGTTTTGAGCTTACCGGAAGAAACAGGATATTTGCGGATGCTATGCCGTAAAATGTTGCTATAAAGGCGCCTGCAATTGCCGGACCCATTTTGCCGGGTTCACTCAGCTTTGCAAGCATGTTGATCAGCCCCATCACCGTTCCGATGACTCCAAGCGTCGGGGCATATCCGCCCATGGCACCAAATATGCTTTGCCCAACCTTATGACGCTCCTGAAGCGACACGATCTCCGTCTCCAGTATTTCGCGCACCATCTCTGATGGCGTTCCATCCACAACTAATCGGATGCCCTTTTGAAGAAACTTGTTATCAGTGTTTTTTGCCTGCGCTTCCAGTGCCAGGATGCCGTCCTTTCGAGCAGTTCGCGCAAATCCACCTATTGCTTCAATAATCTTCGGTAGATCGTTCTCTTTGCAGAAGAATGCGTTGCGCATAATTACCGGAACTTTCAGCATCTGGCTGAGGGGAAAGGAGATCATCGTTGCACCTATGGTTCCACCGATAACCAGCATGAAGGCAGGTGGATTCACCAAACTGCTGATAGAACTGCCTTCGATAACTAAGGAACCCAATATGGCGCCGAATGCAAGCATCAAACCGATTATGGTACCTAAATCCATGGCTTAGCCTATTCTCTCTCAAATCCGGTTTCCGGCTTTTCCGGCAACACTTCAAAATCCTTGGCAACAATCCCTATCTTTCTGCGAAAACCTATTATCCGGTCTACCACTTCCTGCACGGATTCTTTAACCAACATCTTTTTGCCGGTGGAAAGCGAGACGAGCGTATCCGGTGTCGATTCTATGAATTCGATCATATCGGAGTTCAGCACTATCTCTGTCCCGTTTATCAGAGTCACCTCTATCATTCAGGTTAACCTTTCAAAGGGTGTGACCCATGCAATATGAGTCACACCCAACAATACTAGCGCTTCAGCTGAACCAACTCCTGGAGCATTTCGTCAGAAGTGGTTATGATTTTAGAGTTCGCCTGAAATCCTCTTTGTGCGATGATCATGTTGGCAAACTCGGTAGGAAGGTCAACATTGGATGACTCCAGATAGCCCGAGTTAATGCTGCCCGCGCCCCCCTCAGAGGCCAGTACAACCTGCGGCAGCCCAGAGTTGGCTGACTCTACGGCCAGGTTGTTTCCGACTTTGTCCAGTCCGGCCGAGTTACTGAATTGCGTCAGACCGATACGTGCGAGGGCCTGGCTCATGCCATTAGTGAACGATCCCATTATTACGCCGTCCTTGCCGATTGAGAAATCGTCAAGAGTACCCATCGGCAACCCGTCCTGCGACATAGGGTTAAGATCGGTATTACCCACCAACTGGGTAATCGAGCTGAAATCGACCTTCAAGTCAATCGGATCCGATGCGCCGGTAGGGGTCTCAAGGCTCAGCGAGATATCCCCTGACTTGAGTGTGCTCTTTCCGGATTCGTCAAAGACAATGGTGCCGGAACCCAATATGCTTCCGTTTGTTGCATCGGGGCTGGATGCCGACCAGGTCCACTGATCAGGTGTATCGGTCTTCGTAAACTTGATTGTCAAATTATGAAGTTTGCCCAGTGTATCGTAAATTCCGGCGCTCATAGAGGCGGATTCCCCAACTGCCAAATCTGCATTGATGTTGCCGCCGCCAATTAGATCGGTAGTCTGTCGTGCTACAGCAAACTTGCCGATTGGCATACTGATCGATGATGCTGCTGATATCGGCACGCTTGCATCGATCTTGCCGCTCGCATCTGCCGTCCAACCGAGAACTTTCAACCCTGACGATGATGACACCAGACTCCCCTGGGAATCCGTCTTGAAGGCACCATCTCTGGTGTAAAACTTGGATTGGCCGTTGCTCAGCATAAAGAAGCCATCGCCGTCGACAGCACAATCCATGGGTCTGCCCGTCGACTGTGGTGCGCCCTGCGTCTGGTCGGTGTCTATACTTGCAATATTGACACCCAGGCCAAGTTGCATAGGGTTAGTACCGCCTACACCACCCTTGCTCGGTGCAGTAGCGCCTTTTAGTGTCTGATCGAACATCTCCTTGAAACTGACTCTGCTCGATTTGAAACCAACGGTATTGACGTTCGCAATGTTGTTGCTGATAACGTCCATCTCTGTCTTATGGGCACGAAGGCCCGAGACGCCATTATACAATGCCTGTATCATTCTATTTGACCCTCCACTGAGTAGTTTTTGCTCTGAGTATTACATGCCTCCGAATAATGGATGGCATCAGGGCCTCCTCAGTCGAGGTCCGGCCCATATCTTCATTTTAGACTAATCACCTCCTCAAGCAATAACCACGCTATCGATATTTGTGAAAATTCCTTCCTTGTTTCTGGCCTCATCAACTGCGGTAATGACAACTTTGTTCTTCACACTTACAACCAGTGCCAGATCATCGAGCATGATGAGCGCTTGATTAGAGCCCTTCTCCGAAGCCCTTTCCAGTGCTCCGTTGATTCGCACCTTATCCTCTTCAGAGAAGCTTATCTTTGATAAATCGAGCCTCTTCTGTGCATGGGAAGAAATCTTAAGCCCAGTATCCTGCTTTGCAGTCTCCCGTCCCAGTACTGACGCGAAATTCTCCGACCCTGCATCTTTCCGTGATGGAACGGATCGTGCAGAAGTAGTGCGCTCAATATGTGTTGTAGATGTAATATTTGGCTTTATCGTCATAACTGCTTATCTAAATCGTATATATCGACTTTCTATCGGCTACATCTAACTCAGCAATTTCCGTGCCAAAGCATAATGCTTAAGACAGACCGATTATATTCTCGAGCGGAATTTCGTGATTAGCCGTATGTAGAATAATCTTCCCTGAATCAAACCAAAGGCTGTCTACCTTTTCGCTGAACGACAACCCTGTGGAAGTATCCATTGCACTGACCGTTCGTCCTATCATCGCGGCGGAATTCAGCAGAGAACTGTTTTGAGACGACGATTGCAGATTCGTATTGATCGATTGCATCTGTTCCAGACTGGAAAACTGTGCAAGCTGTGCGATCGTGTCCTTATCGTCCATCGGATTCAAAGGGTCCTGATTTTTCAACTCCGTTATAAGGAGTTTCAGGAACGCGTTCTTATCCAGGTTGCCTGCAGAATTAGTTGTCGTTGATGCAACCGGTGTGCTTGTTGCTGCGTTAGTAGTTATCATGTATCCTCACTTTCTATGCCAGACAATCAAAGCCGTTGTAATGTACAGGTCTGGGGTCACTCACCCCGCTACCGTCTTCAGATTTACTTCCAGACAGGACACTTGATCCATGTGCATGACGGGAAGCATGCCCGCCTGCACTATCCCCATTAAGGTTCCCTTGCGCACTTAAACTGCCTCCCCCATCGAAACCCTGTCCAACAGACACGTTTATGGTATCTACATGTACCCCCGAATCAGCCAAAGCCTGCCTTAGCGCCGGAAGATCTGCTTGCAGTAGTTGTCTTGTAGTATCTGTGGTGACTTCCAGCATCGCAGTTACCATATGTCCATCGGTGGATACGTTCAAATGCACGCTGCCAAGGGATGCCGGGTCCAACCGGATCGACATACTACCGCCGTGCTCCGTAAGATGCAGTCTGGCGCTCTGGGCGATTCGATGCATCACATTTTGCGCACTCTCCTGAGATACAGCGGAATCAGTCAGGGCCGGCACATTGTTCGAGTCGCTCAGCCGACCTGTAAGAACGCTTGGATGTGGCTGCAGGCTTACCGGTGCCGACTGTCCATCCGCCAGCGGAAGCTTGGACGTCCCGGTAGCCTTCGATACCATATTGTCTACAGTATCTGGCAACAATATGGATGCTGCCTTAGTATATATCGGCTTTTCCGGCGCAAAAGTGTAGGCCGAAAATGCATTTGTATTATCCACAACTTTAACCGAGCCGCCGCGCGTAGATCTATCGCTTGTTTCTTTGCTTACGGATGGCCTTATATGCTCTCGTTCTGACGGCTCATGCTGGCGGTTACCATCCATTGGTTTCACAACATCAGGCCCTTCCTGATTCACAGGATTGCCAGCGATTAGTACTGATGATCTACCGTCAACACAAGCACCGTTTGGAGTCTTTAACTTTGAAATCGCATTGTCGTCCGCCGACTTCGCAGTTACCTGTGATTCAGACGCCTGCAGTTCATTCGCTGATGCATTAATGTTCGCCGATTTATGCACTGGCGATGAATCAGCAATTGTTTCAGCCATAGTCGGTTCTATTGAAACCGCCTGCATAATTGGTTCTATCACATTCGAGGCAACTCTTTCAGCACTATCGGCGCTCTGTTTTGGATTCGCAGGCTCCTCTTGCTTAATATCGATTGCAACAATTGGCGGTTGAGCCACGTCATCGGGTTGAGCCTTGTGTGAATCCACAAACAAGGGCTGTTTTGGAACCTGAAGTTCATCTATTTCAGTCGATAAATGCCACGGTTGCACCTGTGAAACGCCCACATAATCAGGGAAGACCGATGCCTGCGAAGATTCGCTTTGTCTGACATCCGCCAACATGCCAACTCCCGATTTTGGATCGATTACGGCCCCCTCCACGGGTTTCTTGACGAAAGGGTACGCATCAGCGGCTTGCACATAGTTCGACTGCTGAGGTTCAAAGCCTGTCTGCGATTTCTTATTCGATTGAACGCCGGTTGCTATCAATGCCGGTATTTGGTCTGTTGCGATTCCGGTCTGCCTCTCGATTGTATTCATCGCATCTATCGGCAACAGTGAGGGTTGAGCGGCGACTCGGTCCACTATCGGTGTCTGCAGTGAACTTGCGACCGGCTGACCTTCCGCAGGTAATTGCGAAGGATTTGAGTCTACCATTGGCTTGCCGAATGGTATGCTGGCATTCGGCAGCCTGCTCTCCACTGCAGATGCATTAGATTCTGAAGGCGCTTCAGCCTCAACCTTGATATTCGGCCGATTGGTCTCAGGTACCACATCCGCAAGCTTAGGCTGCACATCCTTAGACGTCACATTTGCGGATAATTGAGCTTCGCGAAGAGGCGCTGCAGGTGATTCCTCGGCATGATCATACACCGCTGGTTTGGCCGACTGATGCATGGCAATTGATGGTCCGGCAATCGATGGCCTGCTCTCTACCACAGATGACTTCCATTCGGAAGGTTCATCAGCCTCAATCTTGATAGTTGAGCGATAGGTTTCGGGTGCATACGCAGGCTTAGGCTGCACTTCCTTAGACGCCACGTTTGCGGATGATTGATTTTCTCGAAGAGGCTCTGCAGGTGATTCCTCGGCATGATCATACACCGCTGGTTTGGCCGTCTGATGCACGGCAATTGATGGTCCAGCATTCGTCGGCCTACTCTCCACTGCAGATGCCTTCGATTCGGAAGGTGCTTCAGCTTCAATCTTGATATTTGGCCGATGAGTTTCGGGTGCCGCATCCATATCGATCGGCCTGTATGCATCCGCAGGCTTAGGCTGCGCTTCCTTAGACACCACGTTTGCGAATAATGGAGCTTCGGGAACAGGCGCTGCCGATGATTTCCCGGCATATTCATCTGCCGCTGGTTTGGCCGTCTGATGCACGGCAATTGATGGCCCGGCATTCGGCAGCCTGCTATCCGCCACAGATGCCTTCGATTCGGAAGGTGCTTCAGCCTCAATGTTGATAGTTGAACGATGGGTTTCCGGTGCCGCATCCATATCGATCGGCCTGTATGCATCCGCAGGCTTAGGCTGCGCTTCCTTAGACACCACGTTTGCGGATAGTTGAGCTTCGGGAACCGGCGCTGACAGTGATTGTCCGGCATATTCATCTGACGCTGGTTTGGCCGTCTGATGCACGGCAATTGATGGCCCAGCATTCGACGGCCTGCTCTCCACTACAAATGCCTTCCCTTCGGAAGGTGCTTCAGCCTCGATCTTGATGCTTGGCCGATGGGTTTTGGGAGCCGCATCCACATTGAGCGGCTCATGTGCATCCGCAGGCTTAGGCTGCGCTTCCTTAGATATCACGTTTGCGGACAATTGATCTTCGGGAAGAGGCTCTGCCGATGATGGCTTGGCACTCGCCAGCCTGCTCTCCACTACAGATACCTTTGATTCATAAGGTTCCTCAGCCTCAATCTTGATAGTTGAACGATGGGTTTCGGGTGCCGCATCCACATTGAGCAGCCTGTGTGCATCAGCAGGCTTAGGCTGCACTTCCTTAGACGCCACGTTTGCGAATAATTGTTTTTCGGGAACAGGCGCTGCCTGTGATGGAGTGGCACTCGTCGGCCTGCTCTCCACCACAGATGCCTTCGATCCGCAAGGTGCTTCAGCCTCGATGTTGATATTCGGTCGATTGGTCTCAGGTGCCACATCCGCAGGCTTAGGCTGCGCCTCCCTAGACGCCACGTTTGCGAATAATTGTTTTTCGGGAACAGGCGCTGCCAGTGATTGTCCGGCATATCCATCCGCCGCTGGTTTGGCCGACTGATGCATGGCAATTGATGGCCTGGCATTCGATGGCCTGCTCTCCACCACAGATGCCTTCGATTCGGAAGGTGCTTCAGCCTCAATGTTGATAGTTGAACGATGGGTTTCCGGTGCCGCATCCATATCGATCGGCCTGTATGCATCCGCAGGCTTAGGCTGCGCTTCCTTAGATACCACGTTTGCGGATAGTTGAGCTTCGGGAACAGGCGCTGCCTGTGATTTCCCGGCATTCGTCGGCCTGTTCTCCATCATAGATGCCTTAGATTCGGAAGGTGCGTCAGCCTCGATGTTGATATTCGGTCGATTGGTCTTAGGTGCGGCATCCACATTGAGCGGCCTGTATGCATCCGCAGGCTTAGGCTGCGCTTCCTTTGATATCACGTTTGCGGACAATTGATTCTCGGGAAGCGGCACTGCCGGTGATGGCCCGGCATTCGACGGACTGCTCTCCACTACAGATACCTTTGATTCGGAAGGTGCATCAGCCTCAATATAGATATTTGGACGATGGGTTTCCCCTGACATCACATTTGCTGTCGGTTGCGGTGCAATCCTATGGAATGGCGTAGCAGCACTATCCATTGCAGCTTTAGAGACTGTTTTCCGGGTATCGGCGGTCTCTACTGGGGTAACAACTGGTTTAACTGCCGATTGATTACCACTCTCCATTGAATCATGGGGCTGGATGCCGTCAATATGATGGATTATCTCTGCATCAAGCAACGTCGAGTTTCGCGCGGTATTCGCTGCCGGCGATTGTGGTACCGATGCAGCATCCAGTGGGCATGCGTCGACCTGAATATCAGGCGATGGATTGGGCCACTGCCGCCCGACAGCTGATTCAATGGGAATGCCGGTATATGAAGATTGAGTTTTGGTGACTATCCCTGATAACGCGAGCGTTATCTCTTCGTTAACAACCGGAGTAAAATGGTTTGTTCGCATATCGATCTTCGGCTGAACCGGCAAGATGATATCATCGGTTATGTCAGAACTTGATGAAGAATCAGGAATCACCGGCTTTGCCGCCGTGGGTGCCGGGGCATGTGAATCTGACTCACCGGCGACTTCCAGAGTAGCAGGCTCGTTCGGCGCCGGGTTCACGAGCGCGTTTGTGGTCATACGGATTGTGGATGGAATCACCGGCTGAGCTGGTATATCCACGGTAAAACTGGCCAAATCTGGCAGCCGTTCTCTTGGCACCTGATTGTCACCGGCGGGCGATTCTCGCTCGGCGGTACTGCGCTTAGTATCTGACTGAACTCCAAGTGCGGCCGAATGGTCGGTGCTGGTTGCATCACACGGCGCAAACTGGTCTGCATCGATGGCAGGCGAAGCGTATATCTGTGTAACAGGATTATTTGGGATAACCTGATTAGCATTCGGTAGGGCAGATGTTCTGACGGGAACAGGTTTGAGATCATCAAGCGGCACATTGGCGACGTTATCCAGTGAGGGCACAGAAGCCAAATCGACGCTAACGCGATCTGCAACCTCCACAAACTGAGGGTTGCATGGCATCGCCTGTACAAGACAATCGGCATGAACACCGCCCGTTGAGAGCTGACCGAAATCAGCTGGACGAGCTGTGTCTTCCCGATCGTCAGGGTTCAACAAGACGATCGCTTGTATGGCATCCGAACCCTCAGATTTGGATGCCTGTATAACTCGCTGAGCTGCCGGAATATCTGCATTACTCTGGGCGTAGGCGACCGTTACCGCCCGACTTCCCGATCGCCAGACAGGAGATTTCGCACTTCCATGCAAAACCCTCGCAGGCGTGGGAACATCCGCCGATTGTACAGATTCCGATGGCTTCGTAGAAAGCTTTGCCAGAGCGATGTGTTGCGGCAGAGGCTCGGAATCGCGCGCCGAGGCTGTTTCGGGGGAATATAATAGTTGTGCACCGGATATATCACCGGTACGCCCCGTGGACCTCAGCAGACGCTCGGAATCCGTTTTCGAGTTTTCCATCGCCTCGCTGTGAGGCGAACTACATACGGACTCTTTTTCGAGCGGCTGCTGTCCAGCCCTTTCCTTGGCAAATTGCGCATTATCTGTTTCAGACTCAACTATCAACTGTGTGAATATAGCCTGAAACTCAGATTTATCCGTGTTTTCTCTACCTGCAACGGTCTCCGACTGACAATCCGTGGAAGCGCATCCAAAAAAATTGGGTGCCTCCGTCAGAAGGCTTGCTGCATCGGTTATGGTAAGTTACTCCTTGAACGTATATTTCCCTTTCGCTTACTCTTTCCCGGAATATTTATCTATGTTTCGCAAAACTTCTGCCACGTACCGGCGCGTTTCCTTGTAGGGTGGAACACCGCCGTACCGTTGGACAGCACCGGAGCCAGCGTTGTATGCTGCCAGTGCATGCTCTAAATTACCAAACTTATCAATTTGTTGCTTGATGTACCGGGTTCCGCCATCTATGTTCTGCTCGGGGGACATCGGATCAACACCCAGCGCATGTGCGGTGCCGGGCATCAACTGCATGAGCCCTTTCGCGCCCACCCGCGAGACAGCGTTCGTTCTGAAACCGGATTCTGCACGAATGATCCCCTTTATCACTGCAGCGGGAACCCCGTACTTCTCCGCGGCAACGGATATCATAGGTTCCAATTCAGCAGGGCACGGCATATTCTCGGATTCACTGGATTCCCGCAAAACGTCGGTAAAGCTCTTCTTCGGCTGGACAGCATCGGCAGACTGGACGGGCCTGTCAAATTCCGTAAAACGGTTTCTGAGTTCGTCTATTCTGGCCCTGACCTCCTGAACATGATCCAGATTCACCTAAACTATCCTCCGCGAGATATGCGTCTGTTCCTTATGGAAGCCAGATCGTCGAGAAATTTCTGTTCCTCGGCCATATACTCTTGCCTGTATGCGCTGTATTTTTGCTCCTTCAGTCTCTCTATGACCTTGCGTTCCTTTGAGGCCTCTACTACTTCCAGAGTTTTACAGTCTTTACGAGTCAACACTTCCTTTATCAGCAATTCCTGTGCCTTGATGCGCCGATTCAGCTCTTTCTGATAATGATAATCCTGCTTGATCTTCTCAGCATCGCCCTGGATCAGGTGCTGTTTCGTTATTTCGCGGAAACCGGCGCGGGTGCGGAGAATTTCTTCAAGTCTCGCGCACTCCCGATCGTACTCTGCACGAATTGCACCCAACTCACCGAGTAAATTTTCCTCAACCATAGCCTTGTACTCCAGCAGGCGCTGGAGGCTGAAGCAAAACTTTCTCACCGATCGTTCTCAAACAGCGATTTCAGGATCGACACCGTTTCGGCGTGGCTGCACTTCTCATCGACCTGCTGTCTCAGAAAGGCATTGATAGAATCAATGTGAAGCCTTGCACTGTCGATTTTGGGATTGCTGCCTTCGACATATGCCCCGATATTGATCAAGTCCTCTGCCGATTTATACGTTGCCAGCATATCCCTGAGTTGCCCGGCGCATGCCTTATGGCTCTTCGTCGATATGTCCGACATCAAGCGGCTGATGCTTGCCATTACATCGATTGAAGGGTAATGATTGCGATGTGCCAAATCACGAGACAGCACTATGTGGCCGTCAAGAATGCTTCGAACGGCGTCTGCCACCGGCTCGTTCATATCGTCGCCATCGACCAGCACTGTGTATAATCCGGTGATGGAACCGCGCATGCCCGTACCCGAGCGTTCAAGAAGTTTGGGGAGCATTGCAAACACGGATGGAGTATATCCACGGGTAGTGGGAGGCTCTCCTACCGCAAGGCCAATCTCCCTTTGAGCCCAGGCAACACGGGTGACGGAATCCATCATTAGAATTACATCCTTGCCTTGATCGCGGAAATACTCTGCGATGGCTGTTGCGACCATCGCTCCTCTCAGCCTTGCAATGGCGACCTGATCAGAGGTGGCTACCACCACCACGGAGCGCGCCAGCCCCTCACTGCCCAAGTCCTTTTCCAGAAAATCGCGAACTTCCCGCCCACGCTCGCCAATTAGCGCGATTACGTTGACGTCTGCTTCAGCATTTCGGGCTATCATGCCAAGGAGCGTGCTCTTGCCGACACCGCTGCCTGCAAATATGCCCATACGCTGCCCTTTACCGCATGATAGAAGACCGTCTATCGCCCTTACGCCCAACTGCAGATGTTCGGAGATACGTGCGCGCTGCAGAGGATGTGGAGGTGTACGGTTGGCACACACTTCATCCATGGTACCAACCGGCCCCAATCCATCGATGGGCCGTCCTAAACCGTCAAGCACCCGTCCGAGTAAACCATTACCAACATTTACCTTGAGCGACTCACCCGTGCCTACGACATCGCTGTCCGGAATCAACCCATGTGTATCACCAAGAGGCATGAGAAGGATACGGTTTTCTCTGAATCCGACAACTTCCGCTAAAAGCGGCTGTTGCCCTCTTTCAACCTGTATCTCGCATATCTCGCCGAGGTGTGCGGCAGGGCCTTGTGACTCCACTACCACACCGATAACTTGCGATACCTTTCCATGCGGCCGGATAGGGTTCAGGTCCCTTACCATGTCCCGATATGTATTCAATTTAGGAGACAGCGCTGTATTTCCCATCCTGCTCCTTAGCCATAAGCGCTCTTTCAATCTCGGCTAACTGTGAATCTATCTTGGCATCCAGAAAACCGTTTTCTGTTTCTATGAGACATCCGCCTCTGTCTACGCTGGCATGGCAGAAGATGTCCAACGGAGTTGAGCCTTCAAGTTGCCGCTGTAAAGTTTCCTTCTGTTCGACGACCAAATCGTAATCAGCAGGATTGACCATGAGCGATACATTGCTCTTGCTCTTCAGTTCTGCGAGGCCTGCACTGACGGTCCGCAGCACAAAATCATCGTGCTCCGAGATGTCGTGATGGACGAGCTTCCGCGCGATCTCCACGGCCAGCGCGAGCAGATCGGGTTCGACTGCCCTCCAGTGCTCGTCCAGCTGTGCTGCCATCTCTGATTCCATTTGTGCCAGCCGCTCTCTGAAAAGGCTCTTTTCTGCATCCAATTCCTGAAGTGCCGCTGTATGTCCTGCATTGTATGCGGCCGCTCTTATGCCTTCTGCTTCACTGCGTGCCGTAGATACTATAGCCGATGCTTCAGAATTTGCCTTCTCCAAAATTACGGCGGACATCTGTTCAGCAGATGGCGTATTGGCGGTGTAAGAACAATCAAGCATATTATCTGCCAATAACGAGTGGCTTATTATGTATGCGCCATCCCGATCCATTTGGGACAACAAATCAGCCTTAATAATGCTTTTCACAGACTACTCCATCCCGACCTTAATTATCCGACATCCATTTGCGAAGAACCTTGGCTATTTCTTCCGGATTACTATCATCCGCCAACTGTACGTTCGGACGAGCATTGCCATTGTGACCTGACGCATGCTCTATGTCCTGTACGATTTTAGCCTGAATCGGTGTGATTTCCTCAACCGTGACGGTATTGGGCACCGCTATTCGAACCTGAGTGAGGAGGTATCTCAGGAAAAACAGGAATCCGACGACTGCCAACAACCCACCCAGAATCTTCGCCACGTCCATTACGGTGGATTTCGTAGCAAGCGAATCCATCTCTTTCTTTTCCTTGTCTATCTCGCTGAAATCAAAGCTCACAGTGTCGACCGTTACCTGATCGCCCCTCTTGAGGTCGATTCCTGCCGCTGACACAACAGCTCTCTTTATGGCTGGAATCTTCAGCGCGTCAACTTTGTCGTCAACCATAACTGCAACAGAAAGCTTTTCCAGTTGAACACCGGACTTAATGACGTGTTCTTCAGTCTTCGATACTTCGTATTTACTGGAAGTCTGTATCCGCTGATATCCGCTTCCTGCGGAATTGGCACCAGCAGGATTGCCTCGTGCGCCTGCGCCGCCGACACCTTTGCCGCCAGGGCCCGATGTTCCGTTATACGCCTCGGTCTGCCGATCTTCACTGCTGAGTACGCCTGTATTTGCAACCTGGGGTTGATAAATTTCGCTGTCTGTCTCTCGACGGTCGAAATTCATACTGGCGTTAACTCTTACTATCGACTTACCGGCGCCAACTACCGCCTCGAGCATCGACTGTATGTTTCGCTCAATCTCACGTTCCTGCGCCTGTTTCACCTGCATCTGCGATGAACTCAGTCTGGGGTCTATTCCTGATGAATCATCCCCCGCTTCAGACAGCATTCGGCCGTTTGTGTCTACCACGGTAACATTGTTAGCCTTCAATCCCTCTACTGCCGACGAAACGAGATGCACGATGCCTGCCACTTCGTCAGATCCCAGTGTGCGGCCCGGGTGAAGCTTGAGTACCACGGAGGCACTGGCCATCCTATCCCTGTCCACAAATACGCTCTGCTCAGGAATGACAAGATGTACTCTTGATTGCTCTACGCTATCAAGTTGATCGATGGTGCGGCAGAGTTCACCTTGGAGCGCGCGCTGGTAATTGAGGCGCTGGGCAAATTCGGTCATGCCCAGGTTGGTCTTATCAAAGATTTCAAAGCCGACTGTACCTGACTGAGGGAGCCCCTGACTAGCAAGTTTCATCCGCAACTCGTGGACACTCTTTTCAGGCACTTTTATGGTGGAACCTTCAACCTCATACGGAACTTTCTCTTCCTGGAGTTTGGACACGATTGTTCCGGCGTCTTCGGCTTGAAGCCCGGAGAACAGAGGCACCATTCGAGGTTTTGTCGCCAACATGGCGGTGACAATCAAAAGGACCACGCTCAGGGAGATAAACGCAACGGAGATAAACCGCTGTGTAGGATTGAGCGTACCCCAAAAATTCTTAATTGCCTGTAGAGGAGCAAGTGTCTGGTTTATATTCATGTTATCCTATGTAAAAAAGACCATAGCTATCCAAAATATCGATCATAATGCTATCCTGGATAAGTGTAAAAACAGATACTAAACCTGGGTGCGCATGATCTCTTGATAAGCCTCAAGCACCTTGTTTCTAACCTGCACAGTGAATTGAAGTGCAGTAACCGCCTTCTGCATGGCGATCATGGCCTGATGTATCTCTACATCATCCCCTACAGCTATCTTTTTTGCAAAGACATCCGCGTTTGACTGCAGGTCGTTTACATTCGACATCAGTTTCTTCAGCATGCCGCCAAAGTCATCACCCGAACCCGACTGATCCGCCGGATTGACGTCACCCACGGAGAGTTTGGACTGGATGGAAATGTTGTTAATTCTCATTAAATATCAACCTTTCAATCTGTACATACTACCCTTTGCCAATTTCAAGTGCCCTGGTTGCCATTGTCTTGGCAGCGTTCACGGCCTGTATGTTGGCTTCATAAGCCCTTGTGGCGGTGATCATATCCGTCATTTCCTCTACGATATTTACATCCGGCATAGCTACCATTCCATTTATATCTGCATCAGGGCTGGAAGGATCATATACCACTTTGGGGGGATCCGTGCTTTCAACCACTGAATCCACCTGAACTCCGGCCCCGCCCTTATCAGCTCGAAAGATGACTTCCTGCCTTCTATACGGGCCTCCTTTTTGAGTACGGGTGGTAGTGGCATTGGCGATGTTGTTTGCAATGGCATCCATTCGGACCCGCTGTGCGCGCAATCCGGATGCACTTATATCCATTGAGGAAAAACTACCCAAAGTTATCGCTTCCCTTCTGTGATAGCGGTTTGAAGCATTGAATACCGCATATTCAGCATGCGTATCAAGGAGTCGTACTCCACGCCGTTCCTGGCGAGATCGGTCATTTCAGTATCAATGGAAACGTTGTTTCCATTCGGACGTGCAGGCGATGATTTATCCAGTTGAATAGTCGGCGCTGTATCGCCAATATTTCGCGCGGACGACTCCGGGTCACCGGATGACATCGCCGCTTTCAGCTCATCTTCAAATTTCACCGACGAACGAGTAAAACCCGGGGTTTCAACGTTCGCAATATTGTTAGCTATAACACGGTGTCTGGCAGTCACACCATCCAGGGATTTGCCAATTACGGATGATGTAATATCAGAAAATAAATCGCTCACTTGTGTACCTCTGATATCGTTTTCTCACTAACCATAATAACCTCAGCAATTTGCGTGCCAGTACTGTTATCGGATGCGTTGCGATTGGGCCATTTGAGGAAGATGGAGGTTGGCGTATCTCTGATTTTCGTGCGAATCAGGGCATGTTGGCGATGGCGAAACTAATGGCAGCCGGCATGGCTTCCAGTTCGATCACTTTGTCTACCGCACCGGTTTGCACTGCTGCACGGGGCATTCCGTATATGATGCACGACGATTCATGTTCGGCAAAAGTCTGCCCTCCGTTGCTTTTGATGATATGAATTCCGTGCGCGCCATCACACCCCATCCCTGTGAGGACTACCCCTATTACGCTGGATTTGAAAACGGCGGCTGCGGTGGCCATTGTAATATCGGCAGAAGGCCGGACGCCCCAAAGCGGAGGATCATCCGTAAGGATAATTCTGCCCGCGGATGAAAAGGCGCAGTGGACGCCAGAGGGTGCAATTAGGGCCGTACCGGGTATCATGCGGTCATTTGCAACGGCTTCTCTCACTGGAAATGGGCTCAATGAATCGAGATGCCGAGCCATCTCCGCAGTAAACCCGATCGGCAAATGCTGAACGATAATGCACGCTACTCCGGAAGCGATTGGGAGCCTGGGCACAAGATACCGTAAAGCCATTGGCCCACCGGTTGAGGAGGCAATAACGATGATCGGAGTTTTCAGTTTTGAGACCGGGACAGCGGTGGAAGACGGATTTTTCCGACCCCGGCACATCCGTCGTTTGATCATGGCGATATCCACGTTAGCGGCGGCTGTAACTTTTGCTATCAAAGCGTCGGAAATCAAATGTATGTTGGGCAAGCCATTTGATACCGGCTTAGCCAGAACATCTACGGCCCCGATAGAAAAGGCCATCAGGCTTGTTTCGGCGCCCTGCGAGGTAAGCGAACTAAGCATAACTACCGGAACAGGACATTCATCCATAATCCTGACAAGCGTCTCAAGACCATTCATCACCGGCATCTCTACATCCAGCGTTATGACGTCAGGCTTAAGCTCCTTGATCATGTTGATGGCTTCCTGTCCATCCTTGGCAACGCCGGCAACTTCAAGGTCCGCTGAAGAATCGATAATATTATGTATTAATTTTCTAGCGAAAACTGAATCATCGACGATAAGAACTCGCTTCAAGGCCGCATCCCTTTCATAACGCTGACAAATCAGCAAGAACAGATTCCTGTGCGCCAATGCGGCGAACCGTTACAGTGCCAGAATCCAGGTACAGCCTTGCCGTCCTGCCAACAGAACCACCCACATCACAGCAAGAGGGAGTAATCCCCAGTGATTGAAGTATGCTTTTGCTAGCCTCAATGTTGCGGATTCCCACGTCCATTATGACATCAAACACCTGCTGTTTGAATACCTGAGCGCCACCAACCAGTGCTATTCTGATCCTGCTTTTTCTGGCCCCTGCCGCCGTCATTGCATTGAGTAGATTTGGAATTCCAACGTCCACCGATTCAGCAAGGAACTTACTGTTGGCATTCATCGTGCGAGGGAGCACCAAATGTGCCAGTCCACCTACCTTTGAGATAGGGTCATAGGCGCACACACCAATACATGATCCAAGCCCCAGTACCGTTAGAACAGATGTGGGCTGACTTGTTACAACCAAATCGCCCATACCAACTACGAAGACTTTGTCCACTTGGCCACCTGCTGTTTCATAATTTCAGATTTCTCAGGGATGTAGAGGAAGAAGCCGTCTGCATCTTCGCCACCACATTTGAAAGCGGTAACTATACTGAGCGTCTCTATATCGAGCTGTCCGGAGCTGGCAAGAACTACGGTCACAAGTGATGCCGACATATCCTGCGCAATCAATGGCGGACTCGGCATCAGAGTTATATTGCAATGATTGGCAATGGCAGAGAGATAGGATGATATCAGAATATTTGCGAACTCCTGAATTACGCTCTCTTCCAATTGTCCAAGTTCGGTTGTCGTATGCGCAGGACGGCCGAGCATCATATCAGCCATCAGCAAAGCACTGTTTCGCCGAAACATTAATAAAGCGTGCCCCGGCATATCACCTTTGACGTATATGTATGCACCTGCAACTAAATCCTCAGGATCGCCGGTGATTTCCGACAATTTCTGGGTAGGCATGCTGCCAACCCAAAGCACATCCATATCAAGCATATCCGGAACCAATATCTCAATCGCCTTGTTAGCGCTTGCTAGACCAGCACGCGCCATTTCCATGAAGGCATCCATGTTTATTTGATTCATATGTCGTTCTTACCGCCTCAATGTTACAGATTTGTGCATCTGATCTCAGGACGACTCGTCCTTCCCTGCAAATCCGGATACCACCACCCCAAGATTGCTGCCTTTCAATCCGGGTCGGCAATGAAAAAGGCTCCTGTCGCCAACACGCAGATCTACAGGCGAATCAACCCGATTGGCAGTCTTTATGACATCGCCAACCTCAAGGTTCATGGCTTCAAGGAAAGTGATATCCGTGTCTCCCAGCACTACACTGCATGGGAGATTGATCGCCTCAAGTGTCCTCTTCAGATGACCGGTTGATAGATCGTTTTTCCATCGTGTGGAGTTTTTGCTGAACCGGCTTGCTGAAAGGTTTGGAAGCACCGACTCTATACCGGCTGCGGGTATGCAGAGTGTCATCATACCGCTTGTCTGACCATACAGTATCTCCAGGCTGCAAACGAGTATTACCTCCGACGGCAGCAGGCTGTCTTCGAAAGTTTCGCTGTCGACAACACGCCTTATCTGCGGGCTCAGGGTTAGTGTACCGGCCCATGTATCCGCATATGCCTGAAGGAATATCCTCAACACAGATGTGATGAGCGCCAGATCTATCTGTGTAAGGTCGCTGGGATTGGATGGCAGCTGATGACTTCCGCCGCACATGAAATCGATCAGAACGCCTATTATGACAGGGCTGATCTCCATTAGAATGTCACCCTTGAACGGCTCGGCGACTACCTCTGCAAGCAAGGTTTTTGCGGGTATCAATGATCGATAGTCCTTGTATGGAACCTGATCAAGGCAGATTAGATTCACCTGCATCGCCACTTGGCAAATGCCATATAGTACGGCATTCAAGCTTTGTGCGAAGTTGGAATGAATCACCTCCAGTGTCCGCATATGCTCTTTGGAAAACCTGTCAGGCCGGGAGAAGTCGTAGATTCGGACTTCCTTATCCCGTTTTTCCGCGTGCAGCGTGCCCGGTCCTGAGGCATTCACCGATTGGTATGCCGAAAGCAGGGAATTTATTTCTTCTTGTGACAGTATTTCAGACATCTCTAACTCCAAGATTTATTGCCATCAGGTTATGCTATTCGGAAAGAGCTACGTTAATCTCTATGCGACCGAATTTCGTTGACAGCGGCACCACGAGGGCGGGGGTGTGCGTCATAACCTCCACGTTCATCCCTCTCAAGATAGATGGCGGCGTGATGTTACAGGTGTATCCGGATTCAAAAAGAAATTGCAGCGCATTTCCGGTAATAATGTTACCGAGTTCTGATATTGCGCTCCATCCCAGTTCCTGCATCTCGGCGATCTGTTCGCCGATCATGGCTGAGGCAATCTTCTGTGCCGTAACCATTGAAGCCCCGTAAAGAACGGAGCCCTTGATATCACCATTCACTCCCGCCACAATCGTTACCTGCTGGGTGGTAAAGTAGGTCGCTCTCATAGACAGCGCACCCCGCTCAGGCGTATCGCTCCCCATCGTTTCGAACATCGACGTCGCAGCACGGATAAACGGATCTACAAACTCAACTCTCACCTAACTTACTCCTCCTGAACCTAAAACTTTATTAACGCCCTCAAGCACTCGCTCTGGACGGAACGGCTTTACGATATAGTCCTTGGCGCCGGCTTGAATGGCCTCCATAAGCAGATTGTTCTGCCCAAGGGCTGTGCACATTATGATCTTTGCGCTTGGGTCACTTTCCATGATACTCTTTGTGGCTTCTATGCCATCCTTGACCGGCATAGTTATGTCCATGATTACGAGATCCGGATTGAGCGCACCGTACATATCGACTGCCATTGCTCCGTTATCCGCTTCTCCTACAACATCGAACCCATTCTCAACTAGAATACGTTTGATAGACATCCGCATAAATGCGGCATCATCTACTAATAACACTCGGTGTGACATTCTATGTCTCTCCTTATGAATCTAATGGTCGTTGGTAATACAGGGAATGCTTTGCAAAGTAACCGATATCCTTATAATCCCTGATTCTTTCCGTGCCGCCGACAAACAGATATCCGCCGGGTTTCAGCGAATGATACAATCGCCGGTACAGCTTGTCCTTGGCATCATCGGTGAAATAGATAACCACGTTCCGGCAGACAATCAAGTCCATGCCATTTGGAAACGGGTCGCCAAGCAGGTTAAGTTTTTGGAAACGTATCATGCTCCTGATTTGCGATGAAGCAGCGACTCCGCTGCCCTGATCGGTAAACCATTTTGATTTCCGCTCATGCCCCAGGTTTTTTATATCGCAATCAGAAAAGACGCCGATCTTTGCATTGTCCAGTGCCCTGTTATCGATATCTGTGGCAAGTATGCTATGCTTCCTGTTCGGAGCAGATTCCGCCAGAGATATCGCCAGTGAATACGCTTCCTGCCCATACGAACAACCGGCACTCCACACTCGGATGGAACTGCATCTGGTAAGCAGGTCAGGGATTACCTTTTGTTCAAGTATGGCAAACTGTTCCGGGTTTCGAAACAGCTCGGAAACCTTGATCGTCACGAAATCCTGGAACTTCTGCAAGAGCGCGGGATCAGCGTCGATCATTTTGTAGTATTGTATGAAGTTAGCTGCCCCTGCCTGCTCCATTAAATAACGCAGACGTCTCTCCATTTGTGCCTGCTTGTAGTCATCAAGCGTAAGCCCTATTCTGCTCAATATCCTTCGTTTGAATATCTGATAGTCAACATCCGGGGTCTGCTGCAACTGCATTCCTCCTATTTGGTAGACTTACAGTTAATCTCACGCTGCAATAAAGCTGGAAGACTTGCCACATCAGCTATTAGCGCTATCCGGCCATCTCCGAGCAGCGCAGCCCCGGAAATACCTGATACGTTAGAGAAATACGAGCCCAGCGGTTTGATTACAACTTCCTGTTCCCCGATCAACTCATCTACCACAAGGCCGATCTGCTGGCCGCTGGTTTTTACTACAACCAGTATTGTCTCGTTCTTAGCGCCATGGCTTCCTGTTGATTTATGCTGGAAAATACTTGCCAGATGGACTAAAGGAAGTACGCTTTCCCTATACTGCAAAACCGGTTGGCCTCCGATGGTCAGCACATCCGACGATGTACAGCGGCTTGTCTCCACCACGACATTGAGCGGTATGGCATATACCTGTCCCTGCACGGTGGTGATCAACGCCTGGACTATTGCAAGTGTCAGAGGCAGCTTAATTCGAATCCTCGTGCCTACCCCCAGCTCGGTTTCGATATCGACTTTACCTGCGAGGCGCTCGATGTTGCTTTTGACGACGTCCATGCCGACTCCGCGACCGGAGATATCGCTCACATTCTTGGCAGTACTTACGCCTGCTGCAAAAATAAGCTGGAGACAGTCCTTGTTGCTAAGACGTTCTGCGATTTCCGCAGGAATTATATGCTTGGCAACTGCTGCATCGCGAATCGCATCAGCAGACATCCCCTTGCCATCGTCTTCGACTTCTATTACTATATGGTTTTCTTCATGCTTCGCCGCAAGCCGAATGGTGCCAACCTCCGGTTTTCCGATGGCAAGCCTCTCTTCCGACGTTTCGAGCCCATGGTCGACGGCATTTCGCAACAGATGGGTAATAGGATCGACTATATCTTCCAGAATCGAACGATCGAGCTCAGTCTCCTGGCCGGATATCAGAAAATCGATCTTTTTACCCGCAGATTGTCCCAAGTCGCGCATCATTCTTGGGAAGCGGTTGAATACCTGTTCAACCGGCAGCATCCGAATCTTCATTATCTGCTCCTGAAGCTCGGTTGTTACTCTACCCAGGAATATTGATGCTTCCCTGAGGCCGTCTACCTTGAAATCGCCTTCATAGTGTGCTGAAAGATCGATGCACAGTTGCTCTACGCGCGTTCTTCCTATAACCATTTCGCCAACAAGGTTCATCAAGTTGTCCAAACGGTCTACTGCTACACGAACGGTCTGCATCGCATGCGATCGGAGATCCGGCTCAGCCTTTGATGCATCAACACCCGGTTTGGCGTCCGGTGCATCAGATGGCGATTCGTTGTTATCTGCAGCTTTCGACACTTCAATCTCACTTATGCAATTGAGCGCTTCGATTACCTCATCACTGGAAATAGATGGATTGAAGTCTACTGTCAAGATGCCGCCTGCTATCATGCTATCCAGGTCATTCTGCTGGGGGTCCGATGCAACAACACTGCCTTTGCCGGCTAGGGCGTTAAAAACCATAAAAGCCCTCACCGACGGCATCAGGCAGGTCTCCGCAATGCGAACACAGATTCTAATACAATCCTTCGCTGGCTTTGATGGCAACACGGATGTAATACCAGTCCTGCTCTTTGTCCCCGTATCAGCGATAGATTGATCTACCTCTACGACGGATTTGAGCAGTTCCAGGACATCATCCATTGGAACGGTTGATACCGCGCCATCGTGCGATTGCTGTACCAGCACCCGCAGCAGATCCACACCTTTAAGAAGAGCATCAATGACCGGTGAGCTGACTTTCTGGCTTCCGGACCTTAGATTGTCAAGCAGATTTTCCATTGCATGAGTCAAAGTGGCTATCTGCCCAAGGCCCATAGTTGCAGACGAACCCTTCAACGTGTGAGCAGCCCTGAATGTCTCGTTGACAAGTGACAGATCATCGGGCTTCTTCTCAAGCAATATGATGCATTTATCAAGACACAGCAATTGCTCGTCAGCTTCCTCTAGAAATACTTCCAGCATCGCCGAAAGATTCAAATTGTCCGTCATTTAGATCTCCATGCCTTCTTCACACTGGTGACGCTGCCAACTTATCAGACAGCTCCCTCAGCTCATCCGCTTCATTGCCAGACAGCACCTTATCCAGATCCAACAGAATAATCAGTCGATTATCCAGCTTTCCGATGCCACGTACATAAGTTGAATCTACAGAAGTCACTATAGGCGATGGAGGCTCAATAGCGTCGCTTGATATAGACAGGGTCTCTGTTACAGCATCCACTACAACCCCGATCATCTGCCCAAGCGCTTCAACCACAACAATCCTCGATGCAATTGTTTGGTCCTCGGCAGACAGTACAAAGCGTTTCCTGAGATCGATTACCGGGATTATGCTCCCTCGAAGGTTGATTATGCCTTCGACATAATCCGGTGTTCTAGGAACCCTTGTTATCGCCTGCATCCGAATGATAGTATTTACAGCGCCGATATCGACTCCATATGACTCACCGGCGAGCTCAAAAACAACTAATTGTTCCTCTGGGTTCACGGTTACGGGACCTTCTACTTTTGCCATTCTTGTACACCTCTTCATAGGATTAGTGTGGGCACTGGAACTATCCAATGCCCACCTTAGCAAACGGTGATCAAACCGCGTTTATGACCGTGAGTATGATGACGGTCTCAGCGTATGCTTACTTACGCTCCTGACTGATTCACTGCTCACGCCATTATCTTCGTTAACCCTGAATCGGCTTACAACTGCCTGCAAACCTTCCGCTGTTGTTTCAAGTTCCTGCGCAGAAGCAGACATTTCTTCAACGGATGCATTCTGTTCCTCAGCCGCTGCAGACACCTCTTCCGCGGATGCGGCACTTTCCTCGCTGACTGCCGCCACCTGCTCGATGGCCCTTGTAACTTCGGAACTGGATGCGGTCATTTCCTCGGCAGCCGCACTGCTCTGCTCGGTAATCGCCGAGAGTGATTCTACAGCGCGTACAACCTCGGTACTTGATGCACTCATCTGTTCAGTTGCCGCTGACATATCCTCGATCTGACGGACAATGTCGTTCACTGATTCCTGTATGGATATCAGCGCATCGCCGGCCTGGGTTGCGAGTTCAGCGCCAGCTTCGATCTCGGCAGCTCCACCCTTAGTGGCGGCAACTGCATTATCGGTCATCTGTCGGATACTATTGATGAGCGCGGCAATCTCTTTAGTTGCCTTTGAGCTTCTCTCCGCCAGCTTCCTGACTTCATCTGCGACCACTGCGAAGCCCTTGCCATGCTCTCCAGCCCTGGCCGCTTCTATCGCAGCATTCAGCGCAAGAAGATTGGTCTGCTCGGCAATATCATCAATCGTCTCGACTATCGCCCCGATCTGCCGCGAATGCTCTCCAAGCTCAGTGATGGCATCAACTACATTCGCAGTAGTCTCCTTTATGCGCATCATGCCCTTGACAGATTTCCCAACGCTTTCGCCACCGGTTTTGGCTACTTCAGATACCTTAAGCGATGATTTAGCTGCATCCTGTGCCGTATCTGCCACAGAATTGATTACGTCGGTAATCTGCTGAATCAGCGCAACTGTCTCCTCGACGGTCTTGACTTGATCCTGTGCTCCGTTGGCAACCTCAAGAATTGCCTTTGAGAGTTGCTCCATCGAAGTTGAAACAGCAATTGTCGTCTTGGACTGTTCCGTAGAACCGGCCGCAACCTGTCCAATAGTCTCGGCAATGGAATGTGAGGAGTTACCGATTTCCTGACTTGTGCTGGCAACCTCTCTCGCTGATGCAAGGACTCTCGATGATGCCGCTGATGCCTGATGGATCATATCGGCAAGTGCGTCTCGCGCCTGGAGCAGGCTGGTGCTGATTCGGAAGAAGCTCTCCCTGGTCTCCTGCGTATACTTATCGGCCTCAGCAACCTCAATGTCAAAAGTGAGGTCTCCGTTCGCCAGTCGATCAAGAACTGTTGCCAGCCTGTCAACTTCGATATTCTGATATACGCTGACCTTTTGGGCAGCAGTAATGTCTTGTACAACTTCAATGTGACCGATCTTCTCACCTTTTGCATTGTTGATATACGAGGAATTCACCTGGAAGTGCATTCCCTCCTGATCGAAGATCGTCTGCTGTATATTGTTTCTGAGCCTTGCAATGCCACACTTTTCAGTGTTGCAGATGTTGGAATTCCACTTGCTGCAGTGCTTACCAACGACTTCAGCACGCTTAAGGCCTATCTGATTTTCAACCGCCTTATTGATGAAGGTCCACTTCAAATCATTATCGGTAACGGACAGCGGCATCGGAACCGAATCGAGCAGGGCTTCAAACCAGTAGATCTTATCGACAACTACATCGAGCGTCGCGTTGACTCCGTTAACAACATTTGCAAACTCGCCACGGTGCTTGGATGCATCCGCACGAACAGCGAACCTTTCCTCTGTTGCTGCTTTGGTAAGCATCTCTGCGTCAACGATGAGTGCCTGCAACGCTTCCATCAACTTGATGAAAGCCGGAACCAACTGATCGTAATCGCCGCGTTTTCCTACGGCCTTGAGATCGTTCAGTTCGTGGATGTCACCGTTGCTGAGATCGAGGACGATGTCCTTGACATGTGTCACACGGTCGGCAAACAAGTTTACGGCATTCTTAGTCTCCTGCCAGATGCCGGAGTACTCGCCGGAAATCCTGGCATCAAGGTCGTTCAGGGACAACCGGGCGCACACATTAAGTGTTTCATTGAGCGGTAATTGAACGGCATCAACCATGTCATTCATGCCAACCAAGAGTTGCTTGTATTCACCGTGAAATCCGGCAACATCCGCTCGTTTCTCAATATTGCCGTCTTTGACCCATTGCACCATTTTTCCGGATTCAAAGACCAATGCCTTAATTGTAGTGATTATGTTACCGAAGGACCGTCCCAGTTTCCCTAGCTCATCTTTTGTTTCCAGGTCTACCGACACATCCATGTCACCAGCCGCCAATTTATCGACGACCGATGCCAGCATATTTATGGGGCCTGCGATAATTTTGGTGATGAACATACCAAAGCCGAGCGCAAGAACTGCCGCGATGACTATGAGCAATATCATGGATTTTGTAGCACTGGCTGCCAGTTCACCGTTCTTCTCCGCAGTCGACTTCGCAGATTCCAGCTTGTATGCTACAAGGTTATCCATGTCTTTCTGCATGGATAGTGCTACAGGCTTTGCGATCTTCTGTATTACCTCTGTAGCTTGCGCGTCTTTGTTCTGACGTGCCAGGTCCGCGATTCGTGATTCATACAAAGAGAATTGGTCGTGGGATTTTACAAACGAATCCAGCAGTTCCTTTTCTTTGTCGGAGGTGGCATACTTCGCATATTCATCTATCAGCTTGTCACGATCAGATGAAAGGCTAATGACATTCGTCTGATAGCGGGCGATATCTTCCGGATTGTTCGCGATAGTCATATCCCGAAGATTTATGCGCACTCTTTGTATGAGAACGTCTATCTGGGCCAGTTTGGAGATCGGAACTGTGTTCTGCTCGTAAAGGATGGTACCTGCATTATTGATCTTGTTGATGTTTTGAGTACCAATAACGCCTACAGCACCTGCTATTAGAGCCATGAGGATAAAACTTGAGAGGAGTTTCATTTTGATAGGTAAGTCGTAGAACCACTTCATGATATCTTAACCTCCTTGTTTGTTTAACGCCATGCAATGCCGACATCATGTCGACAGTTTTACTTTGCATGGTGCATGCCTGTGATCTAACCAAATAACCTCAATGCCTTTTATGCTATTACATCACTCTCCTCATCTTGACGTATGCTTATCTCTCCGGTTTCATCAAGACGCCTTATGACAGCAACGACCTTTCGCTGCGCGTCTTCGACATCTCTGCGCCGAACCGGACCCATCAACTCAAGGTCCTCCTTCAGCGCTTCAACTGCCCGTTCGGACATATTCCGGAAGAAAATGTTCTTTATATCATCGTCAGAGCCCTTAAGGCTGAGACGCATATCATCAGGCGCCAGTTCCCGAATAATCGTCTGTACGGCACGATCGTCCAGCTTGAGTATATCTTCGAACACGAAGAGCATCTGTTTTATGCTTTCGGCCACGGCTTTTTCCGTCGATTCAAGGTACTCTATAATAGACCCTTCCGTAGCTCTGTCGGCACTGTTTAGAATAGTAACAAGAGATTCAATGCCACCAACAGCCTTAACGTCGCCCGTGCCGTTTCGGGAGAGTTTCTCGCGAATGATTTCCTCCACGGTTCTCACCGCATCGATGGCTACCGGCCGCATGCACGTAAGCCTGTGCGCGACCTTACCTTGAACCTCAAGCGGCAGTCGTGATAGTAAATCTGCTGCAAGATCTGCCTGAAGGTGAGCTATCACCAGTGCAATCACCTGCGGGCGCTCTCCCTGCAGGCAGTTGACCAGTCTTGGAATTACAGATGATTTTATCCAGTCGAATGGCCTTTCGCCGTAAGTGATTGCAATTTCATCTAGCAGTTCCTTAGCCTTCACCGGGCCTAGTGCCTGCTCGAGTACCTCACGAGCGTATGCCAGGCCGCCGTTTATCTGCCTTATATTCTGCTGTTCGTCGAACTCCATGAGTATTTGTTCCTGGAGCTCCGGATCAACGTGCTCATGCTTTGCAACCTGAGCGCACAGCTTTTCAACCTCATATTGGGTAAGATGCTGTAACACCTGGCTGGCACTCTTTGTACCCAATGCAATTAAAAGTAGAGATGCCTTCTCTACCCCAGATAATGAAGAGGTTTTAGCCATAATGATTGCGGGCAGTATAGTCTAACCTTCCGCTTTGTTCTCCGCAATGTACTTTATACTTATGCGCGATTTGCCAGTAACTTATATCAGGTTTGTGTAAACCGCATGCCCAGTGCTGGCAGCCGCAATTGGTCCCGGTACTTTGCCACCGTACGCCTGGCTATATGAACCCCGGATTGTGCCAGTGCGGCTGAAATCTGGCTATCCGTAAGCCGCCTTGATGCCAGTTTTCGCACGAGCTCTTTTGTCGGAAGCGCCGAATCAAACAGCACATCCAGCATTATGACCTCGCCCGTAAGGATCTGAATAGTTTTTCCCTGAGTGGCACGGCATACCGTAGATTCATGAACACCTATGCTGCCTGCCAGTTCCTTTTTGTTCATAGGCTTCAACGCACACGGCCCATGCACGAAAAAATCTGCCTGGTAGGATATCAGTTCATCCATAATCCTGTGAATAGTTGTTCTGCGATAGTCAAGCGCCTCAATGAGCGATTTGGCCTTGCCCACCCATTCCTTTACATGCACACGCTCTTCATCCGACATGCAACCGGCCTTCCTGGAAAGCTCTGCGTACATCTGCGCATACATATCGTCAATGGCAACGCTCCCCGCCACGGGATCAACGATCTCCGCAACAAGCTCGCCGTCAATGTCGCGGACGATTACGTCAGGGCTTCTCATGGAGACCTTTCGTGGAATCAAATTTTCCCACGGGTCCCTGAACGCATCTGCCGGATGAGGATTCAGATTCAAACGTATGTATAGAACCGCTTTTTCCACTGAATCAACGCTGACTTTGAGATGTTTGGCTATGCGACTGAGCTTCATCGCCTGGAAATCGTCCCAGTGATCGCGGATTATGGACTCGGCTAGAAGTTTCTCGGTTGAATCATCCTGTATACAGTTCAACTGTATGTCAAGGCACTCCCTGATATCTCTTGCGCCAACGCCCGGAGGTCCGATGCTTTGCACAACGAGGAGCACCGATTCAAGCTGCGGCACGCTAATGTTAAAAATACTTGCGATATCGAAAAGCGGCTCGCGAAGATAACCATCTTCGTCCAGGCAACCAACTATAAAGTCTGCTATACGCCTGTCTTCTCCGTAAAAAACAAGGTTGACCTGTTCGTTAAGATAGTTATACAGCGACTTAGGTGCAGCCACTTTGAGGAAGGGCTCATTGCCATCCTGGAAGCTGTGTTCGTACGCAACCCTTGGCCCATCCTGCCATTCATCGTGATAGGTAGCGTCGTTCACCTCATCAGAAACCTGGCTGGCACCACAGTTCCGGCATGAATCACCGATAAGGATACATCCGCATATGGGGCATGCGCATCCTTCCTCTAAATCCAGAGCCGGATTCTCCATGAACTCGGTAGCTACGAATTGCTGAAGGTCATGGAGGCACATCTTCAGGACTGACTTGCCCAAAAGATGTCCGGGAGACAGTGCGGTAGTCTGCTGCTGGTTGTGTATGGCAACTATGTGCAATGGCCTTAACCTCTAGTATTGGACATCAACACTTCATGTGTCTGCAAGAACGATGCCTATCACCCGAACTACATCGTCGAGATCAAACGGTTTCGCGATACACGTATAGGCTCCAGACAGACAAGCGGAGTCAATTTCTGCGCTGTCTGCATAGCCGGTCATAAATACAACCCTGGTCGCAGGGTATTCTGCAAGAATATAACGCCCGAGATCCAGACCGTATGGTTTATTAAATAAGAACACATCCAGCATCGCCAGATCGAAGATCATTTCGGCAAGCTTTCTGCGGGCCGAGCGCGCATCACGGCAAGTGCACACCCTGTAACCTTCCAACGTCAGAAGTTCTTCAAGGATTGAGCATAAGCATGGTTCATCATCAACTATCAGGACATCTCGAGACATTTGCCTACCGCTTCACGAGACGGGATTTCGGCCGTAAACATGAATCGACCGCAGTCCGATGTTCCGACCAGCAATGCCCCGCCCATCTTTTTTATCATTTGAAGGCTGATGGTCAAGCCCATGCCCATGGCGGTTTCCTTTGTTGAAAAGAACGGATCGAATATTCTGGGCATAAGATGGTCAGGCACTCCTGGACCGGAGTCAAGTACGCTGATCCTTACAACGCCGGTTCGCCCTTCATCCCCTTCGAGGCAGTTCAAAACGATCTTCACTGGGCCACTGGGAGAGGCCTCGATGGCATTAGATATCAATTCGAAGAGTATGCGAGTAATCCAGCGTTTATCTGCAATAATGTTAGGAAGGAAATCGATAGTTGATATATCATACTCGAAGCTGCTGTCTGGGTAAGCCTGATTAGCGAGGTTCTGCACCTGAGTGACGACGGATTTAAGCTCGATGCTGCGCAGATCTGGTTCGCCGATTCTTGTATGATCGTAAATTTCGTCCGTGATGCATGAACATCGCTCGGTCTGTTCCCTAATTGTGTCAAGAGAACCAAGATAAGCCTGACGGATAAGATGGTCATCAACTTCAGCCTGAATTCTTCGCGCCAGCAGTTGCGCCCTGCCGGATATCGCGCACAACTGGTTGTTGATGCGATGCGACAACCAGGCGGCAAGCCTTTCGCCGGTCTGCAGACATTCAACAGACATGAACTGGTGCAATCTTTGCACATCCGAATCCGGCAACTCCGCCAGAATATCGTCGATGCACAGCGCCTGTGAATCCATCTGAAATGGATAATCCTGTATGCTATTGGCCAGTCGATTTTTCATGGTCAATTAGAGTATTAGCAATTTCAGTGCCAAGTTGATACTCTTTGATCTTATTAAACAAAGTTTTTCTGTCTATTCCTAGAATCGACGCGGTCTTGGTCTGATTGCACCCGCATTGATTCAATACGGCGCTTATATATTCACCCTCGACTTGCCGTAAAGGCTTTAACAGATGCTTGCTATCCGGTAACTTAGCAAGAATTGGGCCACTTTCCTCAAAGAGGCGAAGATGTTGCGGCATTATTGTACTACCCTGGCATAAAATGACCGCTCGCTCGATGCAATTTTCCAACTCACGGATGTTGCCTGGCCATGTATACGATCGAAGGGAATCCAATGCGGCCCGCGAAATCCCTGTTATCCCTTTTCCGGTGGAACATACATGTTTCCGCAGAAAATGCTCGGCCAGCTCAGGAACGTCTTCCAACCGCTCACGGAGAGGCGGAAGATTAATTGTGATTACGTTCAGCCTGTAGTACAGATCCGACCGGAAAATCTTTTTTTCGATGTCCTGCGCCAGATTCCGGTTGGTAGCAGCAATGATTCTGACATCCACACGCAGAGTTTCGTTGCCTCCTACACGCTCGAACTCCTTTTCCTGCAACACTCTCAACAACTTCAACTGTGTAGCTTGAGACATATCCCCTACTTCGTCGAGGAGCAATGTTCCGCCATCAGCCAGTTCAAAACGACCTATTCTCTTCGCTATGGCATTGGTAAAAGATCCCTTTTCATGGCCGAAGAGTTCGCTTTCAAGAAGTGTTTCAGGAAGGGCTACGCAACTTACTTTTACGAAAGGTTTCTTTGCACGAAGGCTCTGATAGTGTATCGCCCGTGCGAGATATTCCTTCCCTGTACCTGTTTCACCGAGTATCAGTACTGAGGCATTAGTATCGGCAACCTGTGTAGCAAGCAGATAAGCCTGTTGCGCGCTCGGGTTGGTACCTATAACGTTGTCAAAGCCGTACATCGCCTTCAGCTGCGTTCTTAGGTACCTGTTTTCGTCAATTATCTGACTTTGATTTAATGCATTCTCGCAAACAGACTGTACCTCGTTAAGGTCCAACGGCTTAGTGATATAGCTGTATGCACCTAGCTTGATCGCATTGATCGCGCTCCTTATGGAAGCGTAACCTGTCACCATTATAACAGGCACATCAGGCTTGACCAGTTTCATGTCACGAAGGACATCAAGACCATTGAGCGTTGGAAGGCTCATGTCAAGGATGATCAGGTTGAAGCTGTTCTTCACAGCCATATCCAGTCCGCTGATGCCGTCAGCCACTGTAGATACCATGTAACCAAGCGACACAAAAAGTTCTGATAAAATGGACCTTATGTTCGGTTCATCATCTATAACTAAAATACGTTTTGCCATTATTACTCACACTTAACACGTAGATTGGAACAGCGTTTGCGAAAAGCAAACTGCATGTGCAGACTCTGGATTTAGCGAAACGAGGCCTCTGAGTGCTGCTTCCATAACCAGTTTAGCAAGCAAGGTCACTTACTACATTAGCCATTATTTGCTATGTACAGCATATGGCCGATCGCCGAGCGTAAATATTCGACCGAAATCGGTTTCGTGAATACCAGATCCGGCTGCAATTCCGACTGACCCACCGGTTCGTCAGGGATTCCCGGATCTGCGAGCAGAACCATGAGCGTATGCGGATTCATCGCCTTGATCGTGCGGGATAACTCCCATCCACATACCACCGGCATGCTAACATCAGCGACGACTATATCAAACGGCCGGCGTCCGAAGACTTCCAAAGCCTCCATGCAATCTCTCGCCAAATATGCTTCCTGTACGCGCTCGCTGGTCGAATCAACCAGTATCCGGGAAAACTCACCGTCATCAACTATCAGAACACGGACTGCTGAGAAAAGATCCTTGCTGTATACGGATTTCTCGTCCATGGAATCAGGGGCATTACATGAAGGAAGGATAATCTTAACTGTGGTGCCGATATCAGGTTTGCTATCAACAGCAATATGGCCCTGATGCTCTTTTATAATATTAAGGGATACGCTCATGCCAAGACCCGTGCCGTCGGAGCCCTTGGTTGTATAGAACGCATCAAAAACGTGTTCCAGCACATCGTCGGTCATACCGGTGCCGGAATCTGTAACCGCCACCCAAACTGAGTCGCCGTCGCGCCCCGACGAGATGTGAAGCTTGCCGCCGTTCGGCATCGACTGCATAGCGTTCAGGAGTACGTTCGTGAAGACGGACCGAAGCTCGGAGGCAGATCCCTTGGTATACAGGCCCTGTTCAAGTCTGAACTCTGCGTCCATATCGGCGTGCTCAACGTGCATTGAATGACGCCACACGGGCAGCACCATATCCACGACCGTCATTACTTCGGTGCTTATGTCGACGGGACAGACATTGCAGAGAGGAGACTTCACCGCTTCGTGGATTCGATGAAGTGTGGATGCCGCATCAAAAGTAGCTTTTTCCATCAACAGCAGGCGTGCACGCTCGCGCGCACTGCTCACCGACCTCAGTAATAACTGGACATTGCCCAGCATCACGCCAAGGTAATTGTTTAAATCGTGGGCTATTCCACTCGCCAACTCACCTGTAGAACGAACTCTTTCCAAATTTGACAAGTTTACTCTAATCAAATCCAGCATCTCGCAGTTTGTACAAGACTGCATATCAATTAGGCCGCTATAATATTCGTTCAGCTTGACGCCATTAGGTGATTGTTGCATAGTATAATTATTTATCGCTATTCAAACATTCTAAGAAATGATCGTATGGTGCTCGACCCCTTATGTACGGGAATCTCCCGGAATTCAATTTCCTTGCGCAGACGTGGCATGCGTATCTTGCGGCAGAGGCATCCTCAATGATTTATCACAAATATGGCATACGATCTTGACCTGACGAACCAGAGGATTCAGCCAGGCAGATCGCATTTTACCTGCAACTCGATATAGATAACCGATTAATATTCGGTGCCTACCACACATAACAAAGCCTTGTTCCGCATGATGTTAGCGCCAACAAGCTCTAGAATAGACTACCATTTTCCGGCGTCTTTGTCAATAATTGTTGATCTTAGTACAACCAGCAATTAAAGGTAGTTTGAGCACTCGTAGGATGGCAGGATGATCGTGTGCGCCCCCCTCAAATGAGCTGCTTTACATGCGCCATGTGTTATAATGCTACCGTCAAGATGGTAACATGTATACCAAGCCTTCGCTAGATATCCGCAAGTGAAATAGTATGATGCTAACACGAAAAAATACATTAACCAACAACCGAACACCGTTATATACTCAGCTGATTGACGCTATAAAGCTTGATCTTCATCGCTGTTCAGGCAGACAGGGCTGTTCCAACTCCAGTTGAATCCCCATATCACCTTTATGCCGAGCGCATGAGCGTATTCCTGGATCTCCATGGCATTTGCGGGCGCATGATAGTGCCATAACACGACGGTATCCATGCCGGTTGACTGCATATTATCCAGATACCGCGTCCAGTGATATATTCGCCCTCCCCAGGTCCACATTCCTATATGATCAATCTTACCGTTCAATAGAACGATCCCCTTATTAAAAGCGGGAGAACATGCGCCCACATTCTCCCGCTCATTTTGCTTACAGACTTTCCGGTGGCTCCGGTCGATGACCGTAAGTCGGCTTTGTGGTGTCACGTGGAGCTGCCCAGCGCACGGCGTTCTCAATCACCTTCATCACGTTCGCGTCGAAGTAGATCGGATAGGTCTCATGTCCAGGGCGGAAGTAGAATATCTTGCCTCTGCTTCTGTGCCAGCAACACCCGCTCCTGAAGACTTCGCCGCCCGCAAACCAGCTCGTAAATACCAGTTCGTCAGGCTGAGGAATGTCAAAGCGCTCGCCGTACATCTCTGTCTTCGGCAGTTCGAAGTACTCGCCAATGCCCTCGGCGATTGGATGGCTGGGATCTATCACCCATAGCCGCTCTTTCTCGCCGGACTCACGCCACTTGAGATCGCACGATGTCCCCATCATCCGTTTGAAGATCTTGGAGAAGTGCCCCGAATGGAGAACTATCAGCCCCATGCCTTCCAATATTCTCTTCTGGATCTTGTCTACAACCGCGTCAGAAACCTCATCGTGTGCCGCGTGAGCCCACCATGTCAGGACGTCGGTATCGGCGAGGACCTCATCTGTCAGCCCGTGCTCAGGCTCATCAAGTGTGGCCGTGCGAACCCTCATATCCGGCTGCTTCCCCAGGTATGCTGCAATCACGGCATGCATTCCATCTGGATAAACTTCGCCCGCCAGGTGTCCTGCCGCTCTCTCGTGCCGGAACTCATTCCAGACTGTCACACTGATCGATTTGCTCATTATATAAATTCCTCCTATTGGGAATTGTTTTATGTGTTATCACGCCTCAGGGCTGTGACTGTAACTTATTGCCATGTTGCTAGCGAAGCACGATCTCCCTGCGCGCTGCAGCGGATTTGTAGATCGCATCCAGAATTCTAACGACTTCAAGGCCGTGCTCGCCAGTTGAGATCAGCTCAGTGCCGTTAACCAGGCAATCCACCCAGTGCTTGATCTCTGTATGATGCCCCGACTGATCCGGGAAGGCCGGTGTGATATCGACCGTCGTGCCGCACATGTCCTTGTACACTTTGAGCGCTTCTGTGCCGTCAGCAGGATTTACATCCGCTCCACCCTTTGTGCCCATGAGGGTAGTGTAGAGCACCTCTTTCTGGATCTGCGTAGCCCAGCTTGCCTCGAGGGTCAGCGTAGCCCCGTTATCCATTCGGATGAAGGCTGATGCCAGATCTTCCACATCGAAGCTGCCGCTTGCGTCAGCGGTGAGACCATAGTTGCTCTGTCCTTCGCCCTTGGGACCGAATTCCGCATAGGTCGATCCAGTCACAGTCACAGCCTTGGGGTTGCCCATGAGCCACATCGCGAGATCCAGCATGTGTACGCCCAGATCGATGAGCGGGCCGCCGCCGGATTTGCTCTTTGTGGTGAACCAGCCGCCCATTCCAGGGATGCCTTTTCGTCGGAGCCAGCCGGTCTTGCCGTAGTAGATATCGCCGAGTTCTCCGTTCTCAATCAGTTTCTTAAGTATCTGGGTGTCGCCACGGAAGCGATTGTTGAAGGCCGTCATGAAGAGCTTTCCAGCCTTTTTGCTGGCAGCCAGCATCGCCTCGCCGTCTGCTGCGGTCATGGCGAGCGGTTTCTCGCAGATGACGTGCTTCCCTGCTTCGAATGCAGCGATGGTCATTGGGGTGTGCAGGAAGTTCGGGGTGCAGACGCTTACCGCATCTATCCCTTCGCATGCAAGCATCTTCTCATAGTCAGTGTAAACGTTTGGTATCTTGAATTCTTCCGCAGTCGCCTTCGCACGATCTTCGTTTGCATCACAGATAGCCACTACCTCTGCCTCAGGACATTTCGCATATCCCTGAAGGTGCAGTTGACCTATTCCAGCTCCTACAACACCTATTCCTACTTTTTCCACTTTCGAACTTGCCATTTCGATCCTTTCACCGGTGATCGCCGGTATGTAATTATTAGTAGTGTCACAGGTCAGGTGCAGCAGATGAATATGCTCGCAATTACTATAATTTCCAATAGGCGCTGGATAAAACAGCAACGCACATTTTTGACTTCACAGAGTAGTGACGCATGCTCCAGTACAGGATTTGCCAGTTTCACATGCGCAGATAGCTGGAAAAAAGTGCTTACTTCGGGCCATTAAAAATCGACAGAATACAAGACTGCTTTAGTTCTGTTACGACAGACTTTATCAGGAACACATAACTTACTCATGAGTACACTGCCTGCTATAACAGACTTCTATTAAATCGAAGATTTTCCTTCTTTCCACATCAAAACTATTTTCCATATGGAATCGACTCCCTGCGGTTGCGCTCCCAGTCACTGCGATGTCCTCTTCCTCAGGCATCATACCACTAGGAAAGAGGACATCGTCATAGGCCCAGAGACAGCTGATTCTCTTATGCTATTTCCGTTCTCCAAGTTCTGCATGAAGCGTTGATCTAAGCCTTTTCATCCTTCAAACCGGCTTTCTGTGCCTGAGATAGAACCATCTCGGGTTCAGCATCAACTTCTTCGGGAACGTGAACAACCCGGCCATCATCCGTATCATCCCGTACGGCGGAACCTAGGGTTTTGAACAGATCCTTAATATCTATAACCCCGCCAATAGAGAACCAGATGGTTGCCGGGATACTTATCGCCATGAACATCCAGATGTACATGTGCCAGAACTGCGCCCACCACACATTGGAGAATGGATGAAAGAGATTTGCAATCGACACGACGACAAAGAACGCAAACCAGCCCAGGTTCCATAGCACAAGAACAATCGAAAGGATCTTGTCACTGGTAGAAAACTCTTCGGTTATGCCGAAAATCCTGGTCAGCTTGCTTTCGCGCTTCATATTGGCGGCAGCAGGTTGAGTCTGCTTGGAACTCGCCTTTCTGTTCAGGATTCGATCAAGATTACATTCCTTGACGTTCCTGCTGGTGACCAGCGACACCACAATATAAATAATGGCTCTATAAGCTTTCTTGTGGGTGAATCTGATTCGCCCTCACCCCAACCCTCTCCCGATTTCGGGCGAGGGGGGATGCCGCTTATCCCGAGTAGCCCACAGGGCATATCGAGGGACGGTACATGTCTGCCAGGCTTCGGCAGCGGCGTCGTCGACTCTGCAACCAAAGCATCAACACACCCGTGAAGGGTGTGCCTACATCTAGTCGGCGCAGGCCGACTTCGTGTTTTTGTTGCCGCGAATTTATTCGCACGGTTGTTGGAACACTACCGCTACCCACAAAGTTTCCCATAGAGCCAATTTCACAGTGATTGTTTTGCGCGCTGGAGAACAATCACTGTTATCAGGACATGTCTCTCGGCCGATAAGCGCCGTTTGCATACGATTGATATCCTGAAGAACCTGCGATACAAGGGCAATTGGACACATCAAATATACGATCAGGTTAGCACCGGCTGGTCCGACCGTATATTTTTTTGCAGCCCGGGATGTAAACAGGCCGACTATGGCGAATATAAGCTAAGATTATTAGGAGGATACCGCATGCCGTATGTTGATATAAAAATAGATGGTCTTACGTGTGAATACCTGAATAACCCACTGGGCCTTGACGCAAAACAGCCCAGGCTTAGTTGGATGATGGTTTCCAGCAGGCGGGGAGAAGTGCAAACCGCATACCAGGTACTCGTGGCGAGCACGGAACAGGCGCTCCTTGATGGTGAAGCCGATCTCTGGGATAGCGGGAAGGTTCTATCAGACCAAAGCCTTCACGTAGTCTACAATGGAAAACCTCTAACCTCGGATATCAAGTGCTGGTGGAAAGTGCGCGTGTGGGACAAGGATGGGCATGCCTCTGCATGGAGCGATAATTCCTTCTGGACAATGGGCCTGCTCGCTCAATCCGACTGGAAGACCAGATGGATCGCCCAGAGCCTGGTACTTCCACCCGAAGCTTTCCATATCAAGGACGCTCGGTGGATCTGGTTTCCTTATGGTGATCCCAAGATTGAGGCCCCTGCCGGAACCCGATACTTTCGCAAAGTGATCGATGTACGCCCTGACAGTGCAATCGAAGACGCAAGGTTCTGGGTTACTGCTGACAACTCGTGCACCGTGCTCATAAACGGTAATGAGATTGGGCACACAGACGACTGCCGGCAACTTCACATAATCGATGCCAAGGCTTACATCGCTCCCGGGAAGAACGTTTTGGCCATAGCAGCAGTTAACGACGCAACCAGCCCTGCCGGATTGATCGGCAAACTGGTTATAGGACTGGACTCGGCTGAGACAGTGACAGCTAATACGGATAAAACATGGCTCACTTCTGACACCGAAACACCGGACTGGACACATGTCGATTTCGATGCTGCTCAGTGGCAGGAGTCTATGGAACTGGGAGAAGAAGGCTGCAAGCCCTGGGGACATTTCAGCCGAGCCCCACTGCAGGGCTTTCCCGCCCCCTACTTTCGAAAAGACCTCGATATCGTGAAGTCGGTGAAATCAGCCTGCATCCACATCTGCGGGCCTGGGTACCATGAACTGCGCCTGAACGGTCGAAAAGTAGGCGATCATGTGCTGGAACCGAATTTCACGGATTATACCAAGCGCGCATTATATGTCACCTACGACGTCGCCGACGCCCTTAATCAAGGCGAGAATGCACTGGGTGTCATTCTCGGCAATGGATGGTATAACTCAGGAGCCAGGGATGTCTGGGACTTCGACCGGGCGCCATGGCGAAACACACCGCGGTTTATCCTCCAGATGAAAATCGAATACGTCGACGGCTCGGTGGAGACCATCGTCAGCGATGCCACATGGAGCACGTCGACAGGACAAATCACGTTCACGGGCATCCGCAATGGGGAAACATTCGATGCACGGCTGGAGAATCCCGGATGGGACACCCCCGGGTATGCGGATCAGGAATGGCATTCGGCATTAGAGGTTGATGGCCCAGCAGGTAAACTAGTCGCACAGAATACTCTGTCAAACAGAATCACAAAGACCCTAAAACCAGTTGGTCTTACCGAGCCCAAGCCTGGAATCTTTGTGTTCGACATGGGGCAGAACCTTGCGGGATGGGCTCGTATAGCAGTATCAGGCCCGGCAGGAACATCCGTAACACTTAAATATGATGAACGGCTCAACCCTGATGGAACGTTGGATCAGATCAATTGGGATTTCATATATACCGGGCCGTTCCAGACTGATACCTATATACTTAATGGGCAGGGTACCGAAGTTTGGGAACCTCGCTTTGTCTACCATGGCTTTCAGTATGTACAAGTGGAAGGCTTCCCCGGACAGCCGACGCTCGATAGTCTCACGGCATGCGTCATACACACCGATTTTGACGAGGCAGGCGCATTCGAATGCTCGAACGAACTCCTGAACAAGATCCAGCAAAACACCCTATGGTCGTACATCGGCAATTTCGTCGCTGGCTTTCCTACGGATTGTCCGCACCGAGAGAAAAACGGCTGGACAGGAGATGCCGGGCTGGCTGCCGAAACCGGTCTGTACAACTTCAACCCTCAATCAAACTACACTGGCTGGATCAACGACTTTGCGGATGCCCAACTTGATAACGGCGAATTACCAGGCATCGTTCCTACTAGCGGCTGGGGTTACGGCCATGGACCGGCATGGGATAGTGCGTTCATACTCATTCCATGGTATATGTACCTTTATTCCGGAGATACGCGCATACTTGAAGAGCATTTCGATGCCTTCAAACGGTATGTGGGCTTCCTTTCGAGCAAAGCCGAAAACCACATCGTATCGTATGGACTTGGGGATTGGTGCCCACCGATCGGTAATGCCTGGGATCATGAAGCCCCATCTGCACTGACATCCACCGCATACTATTACATGGATTGTCGAATCATGGCGGATATAGCCAGGGTGTTGGGTAACGCCGCCGATGCAGCCAGATATGCAGAGCTCGCAGAAGCTATAAAAGATGCGTTCAATGAAAAATTCTACGATTCCGATAACGGCGTCTACGCAGGAGAAGATCAGACTGCGATGGCCATTGCCATATACCAGGGGCTTGTTCCGCCGGATCAGAAGGACAGAGTCATGTCGAGCTTGCTAAAAGAAGTCGATCGACATGATGGGCATGTCTTCTGCGGGATACTCGGGACCAAATACGTTATGCACGCCCTTGCAGACAATGGCCGTACGGACGTCGCGTATGGAATGGCAAATAAGCGTACATTTCCAAGCTGGGGATACTGGATAGAGCAGGGAGCAACTACTCTCTGGGAGCATTGGGATGGGATTTTATCTCGCAACCACATCATGTTCGGCGATATCAGCGCATGGTTCTTCAAGGAACTGGCTGGCATCAGCCCGGGAGCTCCGGGGTTCAAGCATGTGATCGTGCGCCCGCACCCAGTCTGCGATCTCCGCTGGGTGAATGCCGGGTACACCTCGATGTACGGACGCATCGAAATCGCATGGAAGAGTGAGCATGGATCGCTCTCTTTGGCCGTGGAAATCCCGGCAAACACTTCTGCCGACATATACATGCCCTCAATCGACACAGGAAGCGTAAGTGAATCGGGACAGCCATTGAACGTGGCAGAGGGGGTAAAACAATACCGGCATGAAAACGGATGTACAGTGATAACAGTGGGCTCAGGTAGTTACAGGTTCACAGCGCAAGGCTAACAGTCGGATACTTAGTAGGAAACGGCATGGTGGCATCTCCCAGTATTATGGGTAGATGTCACCATGCACAAGACTGCGCTATTTCTCTATGCCCAACAGGTCTAATCTATTGGAAAATAGGTTTCTGCATACCAGAAGCATTCTTGGGAGATGGAAGAACCCCTTCCATTTGCCGCCTTTGAGGCTGTGTGTTGGTTTGCCGTATCTATCCAGATAAGCATACCACTCACCGTATTCGGCATCCGGGAATCGCGACCATGTCCAGTCATGGATTTTCTCGAACCAGTCAGCGAACTCAGCTCTACCGGTCAACTTGTATGCCATCGCGGTGGCGATCAGCGCCTCGTTGTGGACCCACCACAGCTTCATGTTCCACTGCAATTCGACGTGCGGCTTGCCGAGGACATCCATGAAATAGTAGATGCCGCCGAATTGCTTATCCCAGCCGAACTCCAGTTCAGCGAGGACTACATCTGCCGCCCTGTTGATCAAGTCGGTGTTCCCACTCCTTGCGGCCGCATTCATAATGAACCACATGGCCTCTATGGCATGCCCGGGATTCAGTTGCCTTCCGATCATGGAATCGAGATCAAATGAGCCATCCAGCCCGATGTTCTCAAAGATCACCTTATGCTCATCGTTCCAGAATTCGTCCAGGACTGTGTTTACTGTATCAAGCGTTTTCTGCCTGAATGATGTATCTCCAAGGCATTCCTCAAGCACCACATAAAGGTTGGCCTTCATCATGTAAAAGCCCAGATTCTTACCAGCCTTCCTGCCGGAAAGCTCTTTGGTCCATTCCCCTTTTGGTCGGGATTCCCGCTGCAGATAGTTCTCGAAGGCACGGATGGCTTCCGCTTTTGCCGATTCATCGCCGGTGGCACGGTAGTAAGCAGCACAGCCCATGACCGCGAAACACTCCGAGAACACGGAGTACGGCGCCATTGTAGGCTCCCCATCACGAGCGATCGAGAAGTAATACCGGCCAGACTCATCTTTGCCATGTTCGGTCAGAAACCGGTATCCGGATTCTGCCAGATCAAGCCATTCCTGCTTCGCTTCCAGCTTGGTGTAGAGTTCAGAAAGCATCCAGACGACCCGCCACTGCATCCACATGAACTTCTCGGTATCGTATACGCTGCCATCACGGTCGAGGCATGTGAAATAGGCCCCGTACTCTCGATCGGGACAGTTCTTCTCCCAGAATGGGATAACAGTGTTTACGAGCTCTTGCTCATATACGGAAAGGTATTTGTCCAGTCTTGTGTTTTTAATCATGATAAATCGCCTTTATGTATGAATTGTAGCTCTATAAGCTTTCTTGTGGGTGAATCTGATTCGCCCTCACCCAACCCTCTCCCGATTTCGGGCGAGGGGGGATGCCGCTTATCCCGAGTAGCCCACAGGGCATATCGAGGGACGGTACATGTCTGCCAGGCTTCGGCAGCGGCGTCGCCGACTCTGCAACCGAAGCATCAACACACCCGTGAAGGGTGTGCCTACATCTAGTCGGCGCAGGCCGACTTCGTGTTTTTGTTGCCGCGAATTTATTCGCACGGTTGTTGGAACACTACCGCTATCCACAAACTTTCTCATAGAGCCTTGTAGCATCAACTGCCCACCAACACACCGCAAAAGTTGTTGGGAATGGCGTCCATACGTCGTGTAGCGGATGTGACAGGTCACTTTTCGATCCCTGATTCGGGTGAAACGTGGGGGCTAAAATATCCGCTCAGACGGGTTATTATATCATACTTCATCTCTGCAGACGAAGGCAGCGGCAGGTATTGGCCGATGAGCGACCGGAGAAGGCGGCCAGAGGATTCTCCGAGATACTTGTGAAAAATCACTGCCAATCAAGTGTTTGGCGATACTGATCTCGCACAAGTGGACACACTGGATATGATATGCAATCAATGTGTCCACTTGCCGAAGTAGATTTACATCAAGCCAATCTGTTTCGTCAGCCCTACCAGGTCGTAGAAGAGTTTCTCCTCTACGATCTCACCATTTTCCCAATGGGCGACGGTGCAGAACTCGACCTCGAACTTCTTGTGAGTGGGCTGAATCGTGTTGCCGTCGGGACCCTTCATGGGCCCATCCATGGTGCCTGTGAATTTCGCCACTGAACAAGTCCAGTCACCTTGCCCGAAAAGCACGCGATACGGATCATTCACTATATGATTATCCGGAAAAGTCTTGAAGAACTCAATGGCTTCGGCCTTATGTGAAGGGCGTCCCCTGGTTGGTTCCGGTTGACCCGGCCAGTAAACAGCAACGTTCTCGGCGTGGCGCGCGCAGAACGTATCCCAGTCCTGAGAATTCCACGCATCGTCAAGCGTTTTCATCAGTTGCAGGTTATCCGTAGCATCCACTGAAGTACCTCCTGCCGTCAATAGCGGCAGGAATTTCGTACCCTGCGCACGACATTGGAAAACGCGCACAATGCAGTCGCCGTCATCTTTACCGATCGTATAAACCCTGCTCAGGCATTATCTTTATGTCCGGTGCTGTTACGCCAGACAGTTGGACACGGTATGCGCTTGGATGGCACATTGGTGTCGACATTATCGACTACCGAGTCCAAAAACCAGTTGATGCTCGATTTCCCTAACTCGCGGACAGGCAGCCGCACGCTGGAGAGTTCCGCCTGTTTGGCTGATGGGATATCGTCAAATCCCAGCACCGCCACATCATCGGGGACCCGGATCCCTCGTGCCTGAAGCGCGTCCATCGCCCCGAGCGCCCTTAGGTCGTTGCTCCCAACGATCAAGTCAAAATCCGGTTCAGGATGAGCAAAGAGGTAATCGCTCATTGCAGTGAAGCCTGCGTGCCTGCTTATATCACTGCATGGCAGCAGAATGGAGTTTTCGTTTTTTTTGTGGGCCACGGCAGCGGCAAACCCCTCATACCTAGGCTTCTCATGCCCTTCAATCCCTCCCAGGTACAGCGGACGCTCGAACCCTTCATTCAACAGCTTGGTTACGGCCTGATAGACTCCGCCATGATAGTCGGCGTATATGCGCGGGATTTCGTTCTCCCATTCGCCGTGCTCGGCTGGCATCACGAGCGCGAAGGGGATCTGTCTGTGAACGAGGCGCATGATCCACGCAGGAGGCGCTTCCAGGACGAACAGCACGCCGGCGCCCATTTCCATGCCATCCAGATAGTCGGTCCATTTAGACCCGACTTCATCGGCGAACAGGAGGTGAATTTTTGCTCCTCGCGCAAGAGTAGCCGCATTCATGCCTGCGAGCAGGCCGTGGAACACCCAGTCGCATAGAGGATTAGCGTTTTGGGAGAGAGTGTCTGAGCTGGGTAGGCAAACAGTGATCTCGGCAACCTTGGGCACGATAACATCACGAACGAATGCCCCTCGGCCCTGCACCGTATCTACGAGCCCTGCCTCAGCGAGGGTTTTGTAAGTTCTGATGACTGTTGAATAACCTATGCCGTATTCCTTGGCAAGCGAGTGGGCACTCGGCAGATAGTCGCCTGCATGCAGTTCACCCGTGCGAATCTTGGCAGTCAAATCGGTTATGAGTTTTTGCACACCTTGTGATCGGTGTCGAGCATAAGAAACATCTTGCATCTAGTAATATCCTATGTTGTGATATATCATTAGGAATAACTTATATCACAGCATAGTGCGTTTGTCAACACGAAAAACTTTGATTTGGGGGATGTTTGACGGCGCAAGTGCGGTGTGATATCATTTCCACGGTGAATGCAAATGAAAAAGACGAACGCAGCTCGTATACTGGACAGCATGTCCATCACATATGAGATCCGCACCTACAAAGCGGACGAATCCGATCTGGGAGCCGAAAATGTGGCATCCAAGATAGGACTCCCTTTGTCGCAGGTTTTCAAGACACTCGTCGCGGCGGGAGACAGGACGGGTGTGCTCCTTGCCGTTGTACCCGGCGATTGCGAACTTGATATGGATGCCATCGCCAAACTGAGCGGCAACAAGAAGGTTGCAATGATCCCTCAAAAGGACTTGCAGCACGTCACGGGGTATATACGCGGCGGCGTGTCACCGATCGGTACGAAAAAGGCATTCCCCACCTTCATAGACGACAGTGCACTGCAGTTCGATGAGATAGCAGTTAGCGCCGGCGCAAGAGGCATGCAGTTGGTACTCTCTCCCCAAGACCTCATCCGGTCAGTGAATGCCCGGACAGCGAAACTGACGCATTCTTAACTTTTTCGGCTCTATAAGAAAGTTTGTGATAGCGACAGTGTTCCATCAACCCGTGCGAATAAATTCGCGGCAACAAAAACACGAAATCGTCCTGCGCCGACTAGGAGGCACACCCTTCACGGGTGCGTAGATCGCAGGCATAAAGCCTGCGGCTACATTATTGAATCCCTGAAGACGACGCTGCCGAAGCCTGGCAGACATGAACCATCCCTCGATATGCCCTGCGGGCTACTCGGGATAAGCGGCATCCCCCTCGACCGAAATCGGGAGAGGGGTAGTGGTGACGGCGAATCAGATTCACCCACAAGAAAGCTTATAGAGCCACCTTTTCTTTGCCACCAGCGAAAAGCCACCGGGCATCCACATACGCCTGATCAACAACAGACAGCCCCTATTTTCGCAATATCAACTGAAGAGCTTGATTGACACAAAAAATGCCAGGCTTTAGCACAGTCACCGTTTAACTTACACGACGCTCCTTGCCTCTTGATGTTATCGCGTAGGCAGGTGACGGCGTTTTCGTATCACGATGTACCCTTCGGTCTCCTTACCGCCCCGTATAGAATTACTCCTATACGAAGGTTAGGGTTCCCTACGGATAACCTAAACATCCAGTTCCTGGACCGTTTCCAGCCAAGTTCAAGATGATAAGCTCGTGGTCTAGCCTGGCAAACCGTTCATAGATTGTGTGTGACACAGTGTAGATACCCCCGCGAATCACCGACTCAAACATGCCCGCAAACTTTTCTCCATAATATTTTCTCCAAGGTTTATCGTACCGTAAGGCCGGACAAATACACGGTAGTATGAAAACACACATCGGGCGTGAATCATGAAAAAGTTTGAGACTACACCCCACACGGCCGACGTAGGCCTGCTCGTAGAAGCAGACTCTCCGGAAGAGCTGTTTCGAGGAGCGCTCCTCGGGATGAGCGGCATCATGAATGGAAATTACTGCAATGAATCAGGCCCACATCCCCTGTCCGAGAAGATTTCGCTTACCTCAATCGATCAAAGTTCTCTTGTAATCGATTTTCTGAACGAAGTCATCGCATTCTCGGACGAAGACAAAGCCGTGTTCTGCACAGTCGATTTCACCGCGCTGACGAATACCAGAGTGGAAGCAACGGTCTTCGGGGGAAGCGGAATCGAGTTTGACAAGCAGGTCAAGGCGGCAACTTACCACGGCGCGCTGATTCACACGAACGATTCGGGTAACCTGGAAGTGAGGATTTTATTTGACATATGAATAAAGGAATTGTGCCAAAACAGTGCTCTGAAGTATTGTGGGAGATCCCGACCGATTTCCGCTCTGACATGCGCGTCCCTGCAAGAATATTCGCAACCGCCGAGATGATGCAGGACATTAAAAGCGATAGGTCGATAGAACAGTTGGTGAACGTTACCACGCTCCCCGGGATCCGCAAAATGGCTGTGGCGATGCCCGATATCCACGAGGGCTACGGTTTTCCGATAGGTGCGGTAGCCGTGACTAAATGGCCTGACGGGGCCATATCCCCCGGAGGCATCGGCTACGACATCAACTGCGGGGTGAGGATGCTGAAATCCGACGTCGCGCTGGACGATGCCAAGCCTTATCTCGACATGCTTGCGAGTGAACTCTCGCGGGCCGTGCCATCAGGGACCGGTCGAGGGGGAAGGATTGCGCTCGATACTGCATCCATGGATAAAGTCTTGAGCGAAGGGATGGACTGGGCTGTGCTGGAAGGCTACTGCGAGCACGGCGATCAGGAGAACATAGAGTCGCGGGGAAAGCTCGAAAATGCGCGTCCCGATGCGGTTTCACAGCATGCCAGGAAGCGAGGAGTCGATCAACTCGGCACGATGGGCTCGGGAAACCATTTTGTGGAGGTCGATTATGTCGACCGCATATTCGATGCCGATATCGCTCGCAGTTTCGGGCTGTACGAGGGGCAGATCGTGGTTCTGATCCACTGCGGGTCGAGGGGGCTCGGGCACCAGGTTGCGACTGACTATATCCGAATTATGCTTGCCAACCTGCCGAAACACGCCATCATTCTGCCCGACCGTGAGCTCGCGTGTGCCCCGTTTTCGTCGAGCGAGGGGCGTGAGTACTTCGACGGTATGGCCGCCGCCGCCAATTTCGCATGGGTGAATCGACAGATCATCGCATGGGAGATTCGCAACGAGTGGGTCAAAATCTTCGGGAAAGACGCACGGCTGACAACGCTGTACGATGTCGCCCACAATATCGCGAAAATCGAGGAGCACGAAATCGATGGCGGCAAGCAGCAAGTGATCGTCCACCGAAAAGGCGCCACTCGCGCGTTTGGACCCGGCCACCCCGAAATCGTCGAGCACTACAGGGCAACCGGCCAGCCTGTCATGATACCGGGCAGCATGGGAACGGCCTCTTATGTGATGGCAGGCGGCTCTAAAAGCATGGCGGAGAGCTTCGGATCGTGCTGTCACGGCGCAGGAAGAACGATGTCTCGACATGCCGCAAAGAAGGAGATTGGGGGTAGAGAACTCCTCGCCAATCTGAGGTATCAGGGGATTATCGTGAAAGCCGGCAAGGTATCGGATCTGTCAGAGGAGGCACCGTTTGCGTACAAGGACGTCCATAACGTAGTTGATGTGGTGGAAAGAGCTGGGCTGGCAAATAAAGTGGCATCCCTGAAACCCCTCGTGGTTGTCAAAGGCTAGGGTTATCGCGGATTGCGGCGATCTGATTGCATAGATCGTGCATGTCCAGCGTCGATGCGAGCGTGAACCCTCTGCGCCTCAGCTCCTTGATCAGCGCTACCACAGTGGGAGTCGCGAGGTTGTAATCGCTCAGGTCATGATCGAAGAACAGCTCGGTTATCGTGCCGTACAGATCGATGCCGCCACCCTTCTTCATTACATAACCGGTGTCCGCCAGATCGGCCACGACGTTCATATCGTGGATCGTGCTGAGCACCGTCATGTCGGTCTCGCTGTGGAGTGCGCTCAGGAAACCGCTGATTTCCCGGCGGCTCGCATAGTCGATGCCCTCCATAGGCTCATCCAGAACCAGCAGCTCGGGCTTGAAGACCAGGGCACCCGCAAGCGCCACCTTCTTCCGTTCGCCGCCCGATAGATAATGTGGCAGCCGGTTACGCAAATCGTAGATGTTGAGCGCACGGAGGATCGACTCAACACGACGGTGAGTCTCTTCCCGCGGCAGGCCGAAATTCAGCGCCGAAAATGCCACATCATCGAATACCGTAGGACCAATCAACTGCTCGTCCACGTTCTGCATGACGGCGCCGATTCTGGACCTGATTTCATCGTACTGGCGAGCAGGATCTTTGCCGAAGACCGTAACGCGACCGCTTGTAGGAACGATCAGCCCAAGTATATGTTTTAGGAGAGTGCTCTTGCCGGAACCGTTTGCGCCGAGAATCGCGAGTCGTTCACCCCGCCGCACCTTGAACTCCTTGCGGCAAATATCGACTCTGATGCCGCCTGCATAGACATGCGCGAGGCAGTTGACATCGATTATCAGGTCGTCATTCATTTTTGCCACCCAGATAGTATATGCGGTTCGCGAAACCTCGAACCTTGAGCGCATCAGCCATTCGATCGCTGGTCTCGATGGAGTGCACAAGGAAGTGACCAAGGGCCATCCCGATGCGCTGCAACGTGGCCATCGGATGCCGGGAGTCGATGCCTCCGCGCAAATGCATGGTTGTTCGTATATTATTCAAACTATCCGTGATTACAAACATCGAACGATATGAGAAAAAGAGTGCGACTACTATAAATCCCGGCAGTATCCTGCTCAGCGTGCTGAATATGGCCGGGTAGCTGGTTGTGAGAAAGAAGACGACCACGGCGCCCGTAATCGTGAGGACTCGAAGCACGAGGGCAAGCGCAGGGATGATGGTTAAGCCGTTGATGCTGAGCAGTATGACAACCAGAAAGAGTGACGGATACAGCATGAGCGCAAGCACGATTTTCATTGGCAGCCGTGCAGTGACCGCAATGATCAGCACCGCCGATACCGTTGCGGATAACAGGTGGACAGACTGAACGCTCAGCATCAAAAGGATTACTACTGCCAGCGAAATCATTTTCACCTTTGCCGGCAATCTGTGCATCCAACTGCCGCCGAATACTGATATGTAGTCTATGTAATACAGATCCATGGCGTCTATCCTGCTTCATGGTCGGATAAGAGATCAGGCATCGCATTGGCAAGGAAGGCAAGTATGGCTGCGGAGAGAAGCCCTTCAAGTATCCAGCCCACCCCACCTATGCCGAACATAATTGCCGCAAGCCTGCCCAGATTGAGGTGCCCCCCAGAAAACTGCTCTCCCAGGCCGGATGCCGACCTCAGCATCTGGTCGATCCATGTGCGCCCGGCTGCTATTATGCCAAAGCTCGCGCCGGTTCCGCATGCAAGTCCGGCGACGGTCGATGCGAAGCCCGCCCGCGATACAGAGGCGTGCATGCGATGTCGTAGGAAGCCGAACGCGTAGTATCCGACGACCATCTCTGTCGACAGCACGAGGGTGTTCAAGCCTGCAACGGTAATTCCTCCGTGCCCTATAAGGGCGAGCAACAGATTGACTATCAATGCGGCAAGAACAGCCATTCTGGGCTTCAGGATGATCCCCGTGACGACAGATATGTTGAGATGAAACCCGACCGGTGGGATTTCCACTGCCATGGCGAGGGTCATGATCGCCGCGAATATCCCAAGCCTCGCAAATCTATGCGGCTCGGCGGTGGCCTCTCCTCCCCTCCACAGTATGGCGATGAGTAGAGCCGTCAGCACATATCCTGATAGCCAGAGCCATGCCGGTAGAATGCCATCAGGAAGGTGAATATGAGACACAGGCTTCAACCTCATTTCCAGAATTTGCGGTTCGCGTGACAATCACCTCAGGAAGTTTTACCCGTTGGCGGCGGATCATACTCAGGTGGCACACGGATTTACGCGCAAAAAGCATTTTTTAGGGGATGTCTAGAAAGAGGAGTGCACAATAGCGATAGTGTTCCAATAACTCGGGGAATAAATCCGCAGCAAAAACACCAAATCGACCTGCACCGACTCAAAAATGCCCCAACTTTGATGCATGTATAATCAAAATCATAGCTCTCCAAAATCCCCTCACCCAACCCTCTCCCGAAATCGGGCGAGGGAGAATCTTATCGCATATATGGGTTCCTACTTCACGCTTTCCCCATACCAAACAATGTCATTCTGAGCGTAGCGAAGAATCTTCTTCCTAATGAGATCCTTTGAGGTTGATGCTTCGGTTGCAGAGTCGAAGACGCCGCTGGCGAAGCTCGGGAGACATGAACCATCCCTCGATATACCGTGCGGGCTACTCGGGATAAGCGGCATCCCCCCCTCGCCCGAAATCGGGAGAGAGCCTGCCCTGAGCGAAGTCGAATGGGGTTGGGGTGAGGGCCGAATCAGTGCAATCTGAAGATTCGCCCACAAGAAAGCTTATAAAGCCCATAAAAGGGGAAATCAAGGCCTGCCGGAAGCTATATTGAAGCGGGAGAGAAATCCGTCTATCCAGATATCCATCGCAAGATACACAATCCATAAAAAACCGCTGAACGCAACAAGAAAAGCGATGAGTTTCGGATGCCTTAGTATATCGGTCACGGATGTCCAGACCAGCATTGGATGGCTTGCAATATCCCAGCTGTTGTAACGCAGCACCAGCCCAAGGTAGACTCCGACGGACATCATTATGAAGAAAGGTATTCCGAATAGCCACATATTGGCTCCATGCCGCTTCATCAGCTTGGCAATTGGCCGTATAGACAGCGTAAAGGTGAGCATCCCTATGCCGCTGTAGCACATATAGAAAAAAGTATGCTTCATCAAGGTCAGCGCCACGCTCCGATCGAGCTGATACATGTGCAGGAGATCGGTATCTCTTAACAGCCAGAGGAAATGCCGCCACTCAGTCAGCAGGTAGCAGGTATTCGGAAGAAACGCCAGCCAGATGATCCCGGCAGCGAGCATCGACAGTCGTGTATATCGCCCGCCGCGATTCTCTTCGGCTTTTTTTGCAGCACAGTACATGACGTAAGCCGCACCAACCGGTATCAGGGCAAGGAAGGTATTCCAGCCCACCCAGGTTATCAACCTTTGTAACAACATGCCTTATTATACATGAATTCCATACGAAAAGTTCCCGAATTTGCCTGCAAATATGGTGCCGTCAGAAAATCGTGTGGTTATCCATGCCCGCGACCCTGAATTATCCCGACCTCCCCGTTTGCCGGAACCGTCCCGAGGGTAGCAAATACTGTGACTTTCTACTCAAAAATTGGAGGGTAAAATTATGGAGGCTTATCACCGCACAGCGGCAGACCAGGGTCCGATGATACTCGAGAAGGTGAGCGATCTGGACAGCGCTCGAGATCTTCTCGGGGATTTTACCGATATACGCGGCAAGATTGTCGTAAATCCCACCGGCGACCATGTGGGTCGTGTGGACGATTTGTACATGGATCCGAAGCAGGGAAAGATCGCGATGGCGGATATCTCCTTCGGCGGGACGTGGGGGTTCGGCGCGCGGCGTGTGCTCGTGCCAATAGATCAGATTGAGCTGGTGGGCGACGGCACCGTTCGAGTGATCAGCACCCCTGAGATCGTGAAAGGAGCCCCCGCATTCCCGGAACTCGAGGGCAGCGATTTCGCGCGCTACCAACAGTACTGGCGCGATACGATGCAGCGCAAAGAAGAAGAACACTAACGGATTTTATCGTGTATCTCGATCGGGAGGGCTCAGAGGCCCTCCCCTGGTTTCAAACGAAAATTTCTACAGATCGAACAGCTTACGGGCGTTGGCGTTCAGTATTTGATCCATATCGGCCCTCGACAGGTTGCTGCTTTGAATCAGCGCAAGTATGGCCACCGGATCTGTGTATGGCGCGCCGCTGCCGAACAGTATCCTGTGCGCACCGACCACCGCCGCTGCCTCCTCTATCTTCTCTGCATCGAACGAGCCGGACGTCTCAAGGACCACGTTCAGCAATTTCTCGCTCAGCATGGCGCGTTTCCAGTCACAGCCACCCATGGAACCCAGGATGAACTTGATCCCCGGGAACTCCTGCGCCATCTGCAACGCCGCCATTACCGCATCGCTGTGGGGAGCGTAAATATACACCGGCTTGGTAAACCGCCGATATGCATTCAGGATGTCTCTGCAGTCATCGACGTTCGGGTACGGCCTCGATGATCCAACGTAGAATGCTGCGGCAAGGAACTTTTTTCGGCTCATCATCGTGCGCATCATCTCTATGGAGGCGTCCGGATAGTTCGGGTTCAATACTAGATAACCGTACAGACTGTCATCCTTCGCTATCGCATCTCTCAACTGCTCGTTGCCACGCTTAAAATCCGAGTGGATAGCCAGCCCTGAAACAAGGATGGAGATATCGACCCTGTACTTCTGCATCAGTTTATGGATGCCTTCAGCACCGAACGGCTGACCAAGGCAGTCGATCTGGTTATAACTTACATTTATATCTATCGGCATTTATTCAACCTCCAGGACTCTGGCGATGTTTCCGCCGAGAATGGCCGTTTTGGCATCATCCGACAGACCGGCACTTGTTATGTAGTACAACGAACTGGCAATCGACCGCGTAGGCGCACCGGAGCCGAAGACTATGCGATCGGCGCCGACACGATTGGCGATAAGTTCGAGCGCACCCGGCGCATGCAGTTCGTGCGTCTCGATCATGATATTCGGGTGTTCGCCCATCACGCAAAGGGCTTCGCTCAGTATACCGAGGGAGACCGAGCACAGGATCACCGGCGCGGGATAGCTCGACACCATGAGTCCAGCCGCAGTCGGATCGCCGGGCCTACCGGCATCGATCATGATCGGCACGTTCAAGGGCGCCAATTGATCGAGGATTGCGCCGAAAGAAACGCTGTCTATGTTCCAACCCTGATCGGCCGGGTAGAACTTGAAGATCTTGAATCCACGGGATTTGATCGCCGCGATATCGGATGGCCCGCCAAAATAGTTTTTCGGGTTGATGGTTGCTATCGGTACCAGTCGATCGGTGGGCCCGATAGCATCCAGCGTCATGGCGTTTCCCTCCGCATAGCAATACGATATCCCTGATGTACACAAGGTTAAGCTGCTCGAAATCCGGTATTTATCCATACCCTGTGTCAAGTCGTCGGCGGTTATATCCATCTTATGGGCTGAATGAGCCCCTACTACCGTATTTGCATCAATTATTTGAAGATTTTGGGACATTTTTAATTCTTTCTAGTCACGGAATTATCTTACCTGGGCTGAACGATTCGATTCCCCAGGTGGCAAGCTGGTCCAGTGCGGGGTAACCGGTGAGGTCAAGATGGACCGGCGTCACGGATACCTTATCGTCCGCTATGGCTTTGACGTCCGTGCCTTCTTCCATCTCATCGATTGCGGCTTCTCCGCCCAGCCAGTAATACGCTCGGCCCATGGGATCTATCCGCTTGTCTATTTTGCCGGAATACCTTCGCTTGCCTTGACGTGTGATCTCTATCCCTTTGAGGTAGCTGACAGGCAGATTAGGGACGTTTACATTGAGCAGGGTATCGGGCGGAAGTTCGTGGGTCAGCAGCAATCTTGCGAGATAAGCGGCAAACTCCGCGGCGTAATCGTACGAAATATCTTCCCACGCCGTGACGGAGATCGCGATGGATGGAACGCCCATGATCGCGCCTTCCATCGCTGCGGAGACCGTCCCCGAATACGTGAGGTCCCAGCCGAGGTTCGGGCCGGAGTTGATGCCGGATACAACCAGATCAACCTTGCCTTTCACGACGTCAAAAGCGCCGAGTGTGACGCAGTCGGACGGAGTGCCGTTTGTGGAGTAACCGTACGATCCGTCGGGAAGCCGAACGCTGTTCAGTCGCAGAGGCTTGTGCAGAGTGATCGAGTGGCCTGAGGCGCTTCTCGGCCTGTCGGGCGCGACGACGTAGACGTTGCCGACCCGCTCCAGCGCAGACTTGAGGGCCAGAATCCCCTCGGCATAAATACCATCGTCGTTTGTAACCAATATATTCACTGGTTTTAGGTTATCCATATATTCATAATCAGGCCCCCGTATTTCAAACGAGGGCCTGAGACTCCTGCAGAAATGATACTGAATTATACCCCAAGTTGGGCAAGTATATCAATTATCTTATCCATGTGTTTTTCATCCAGAGTGCAGGCCCACTATTATTTACTGCTATGGAAAATAATAGTATGTATATTGATTCATATTAGGCAAATTAGTGTATAATGGCGGTAATGGATGATCTTCTGCCAACATATACAAGGAAGGGTAAACAATGATAAGAAAACGCCCTGGTATCAAGTACTTGATCGTTCTATCTATTTTATTACTATCAGGCTACTCTCGTCCTGCCGTCGCGTTAAGCATAACAGGACTTAATGAGCACGCTATCATCGACGGCGGCTCGGGGGCCCACGAGCTCAGCGGCATCACCTACATTGGGGCTGTCGCAGGCCAGCCCGACACCTACCGCTACTATGCTGTTTCAAACACGCAACAGCGGATGTACGGCATAGACATCAATATGGACATGAATACCGGCAACATAAACTCTGCCACCATTGTTTCCACCGTAAACCTGACACCTGGATCGGACCTTGAAGGCATTGCGTACAACAGAAATAACAATTCCGTATACGTGAGCGACGAAGCGGGACCGGCAATAAGAGAATACTCACTAACAAATGGCAGTCTGCTCAGCACGCTTAATGTTCCATCCGTGTATACGAACAACCTCCGTGCAAACAGGGGCTTTGAGGCCCTTGGCAGGCAGTACAATGGAGAATCGCTGTGGACCTCGAATGAAGAGGCCCTGGCTGTAGATGGCGGCCTGTCAACAATCAATAATGGTTCAACTGTTCGCCTGCAAAAATACAATTCAAGTTTGGGCTATGCAGGCCAGTATGCATACCTGACCGACTCGATAGAAAACGGCTTTCCGCAATACAGCAGTGAACTGAGCGGCATATCCGATATGGTTGTCCTGCCCGACGGCACTCTGCTCGTGCTGGAAAGGGAATGCGATGCGGTAATGTTTACGCCCCACTGCCGCAATCGAATCTACGCGGTAGATTACAGCACGGCAACCGATGTATCTCTTTTCGACCGGTTGGATGGCGGCGGATACACAACGGCATCTAAAAGTCAGCTGTGGCAGAACTATTTCGACTATATCAATTACGAAGGGTTATGTCTGGGCCCCAAGCTGAACACCGGCGCATATAGCATGCTCATGATCTCTGATGACGCTACAGGCGCAAACGGCTTCGAACAGAAACTTTACAGCATGACGATCAACGGTGTGGCCGACCCGGTTCCGGAACCTTCAGCATTGCTGGTCCTCGCTGCAGGAGCGGCACCTGTCCTTCTTAGAAGGTTAAAATCTGCTTAGTACTCAATCAAAAACAGCGAAACCAAATCCCCCGATCAGCCAAAACCTGTCGGGGGATTTTTTTGTGCCCGTTGCCCTACCCTTTCACACGAACTTGATCAACTTGCTTGACAATCCCTTGCGCGTTTTGATATACTTCGATTCAAGTTGAACCGATCGTGGCAGCATAGAAATTGTCGATTGCACGCTTTATGTAAATATTCCGAGGAGAAAACCATGCGCTTTGAAACACTTGCGATTCACGCCGGGCAGGGACCTGATCCGGCTTACGGCGCTGTCATGACACCGATATATCAAGTTTCGACGTTCGCCTTCAAGGGGGTCAACGAACCAAACACCTTTGATTATTCGCGCAGCGGCAACCCGACCCGCAAGGCACTCGAGGACTGTCTGGCCGCACTGGAGGGTGGAACGCACGGTTTCGCCTTCGGAACAGGGATGGCCGCAGAAGCAACCGCCGTCTCGCTCTTTGCGCCGGGCGATCATGTGATAGTGCACAACGACTTGTATGGAGGCACGTATCGTATTTTCGCAAGCATCGTAGCGAAAAACGGCGTAGAGGTGGAGTTTGTCGACCTGAGGAATGCGGATGCCCTTCGAGCCGCGATAAAGCCCAATACAAAAGGGATATGGATGGAAACGCCAACCAACCCACTTCTTAATCTGCTGGATCTTGCCGAAATTGCGTGTATAGCAAAGGAATACGGCGTCCTCACAATATGCGACAACACCTTCCTTTCGCCGTATTTCCAGCGACCGCTCGAGTTCGGGATAGATATGGTTATGCACTCCACCACCAAATACATCAACGGGCACTCCGACGTAGTGGGTGGAGCGATCATAGTGAATAATCCGGAGCTGGCTGAACAAGTCTACTTTTATCAGAACGCAATGGGCACCTGTCAGGCTCCTAACGACTGTTTTCTGGTACTTCGAGGGATAAAAACGCTCGCGGTACGCATGGAGGCTCACAACAAGAACGCTCTTGCCATAGCCAACTGGCTTGAGGCTCACCCAAAGGTAGAGCGAGTGCTTCATCCGGGCCTGGCGAGCCATCCGCAGCACGACCTTGCGCTAAAACAGATGAAGGGTTACGGGGGCACTTTCTCATTCCGTGTAAAAGGCGGCGAGGATGCGGCGTTCCGTCTGTTAGGGGGCGTCAAGCTGTTCACTTTGGCCGAATCACTGGGCGGCGTCGAATCCCTCATAGAGCATCCCTGGTCGATGACCCATGTGTCGATGCCCGAAGAGACTCGCACTGCCACGGGGATAACCGGAAACCTGGTACGGGTTTCGGTTGGAATAGAGCATATCGATGATCTGATTGACGACCTCTCGCGTGCATTCGAGACGGTCTGACGGCGTAGAATCCAAATATAGGCTCTATGAGAAAGTTTGTGGATAGCGGTAGTGTTCCAACAACCGTGCGAATAAATTCGCGGCAACAAAAACACGAAGTCGGCCTGCGCCGACTAGATGTAGGCACACCCTTCACGGGTGTGTTGATGCTTCGGTTGCAGAGTCGACGCCGCCGCTGCCGAAGCCTAGCAGGCATGTACCGTCCCTCGATATGCCCTGTGGGCTACTCGGGATAAGCGGCATCCCCCCTCGCCCGAAATCGGGAGAGGGTTGGGGTGAGGGTGAATCAGATTCACCCTCAAGAAAGCTTATAGAGCCCAAATATAAAAGCAAAGAGGAGGCAGCTCAGTGAGTAGCTTCCTCTCTTTCAATTAATCAAAGCTAAATAAAGTACATGGGCTCCGATGATTGTTCCTTTAGCCTCTGCCTGTACGCCAGATCTGCGAGGGATATGCCACGAAAGACATCATACAGGGCCTTGTTCGCCTCAGAGAACACGTCCCGTATGGCACAGGCACCTGCGTCCATCGGACAGTTCGGAATATCGGCGCAATCTGCAATATCCAGCGGACCTTCCAGCGCCTGGACTATATCCGCAAGCGGTATATCCTTAGCCTCTTTGGACAGTACGTATCCGCCGTGCGCCCCTCGGGTGGCAATCACCAACCCGGCCTTCCTCAGCGTCAACATCAACTGCTCAAGATAAGTTATGGGTAAATTCTGTTTCTCTGCGATCTCCTTATTCATAACAGAGCCGCCGCCCTCATTTTGAGCCAGCACAAGCATGGCTCTGAGCCCGTATCGTGATCTTGTTGAGAATTTCATCGGTAGTCATGTCCCGTCATTGAAATCAGTCGAATTACTCGACTTTCTATATGATACGACACACGGGCAGCGCGGTCAAGCTGAATGATGTGAAGGATCTCACAACCTTGTAAGATTCCTCACTTTGCGCAGAATGACATTGTTTGGCAATCTTCCCCCGTAGGAGGCGACTTCAGTCGGCGATGCCTTCATACAGTCGCGCTCTGGAGAGCCCTCCTACAACAATGTGTATTAAATCCCCTCCTTACGAAGAAGGGGCATGGGGAGGTTCTCCATGCATACTCAAGAAGGCCCCTCCATCTCCCTCGAGTAGCTCGTGAATCGAGCATATCGAGGGGCACTCATACAACGAGAAGAACTGGGCAAAGTCTTGCTTCGACAGTAGAACTCATCAGGTAGAAGATTCGCTGTGCTCAGAATGACATCGTTTTGTATGGTTTTTTTCTGTTACGGTTTTTTTAATTCACATCAGGCGTGAGTACTTGGTATTTAATCGCTAATACTTTTATATAGATACTATAAGTTTTCTTGTGGATGAATCTTCAGATTGCACTGATTCGGCCCTCACCCCAACCCTCTCCCGATTTCGGGTGAGGGGGGATGCCGCGAATTTATTCGCACGGTTGTTGGAACACTGTCGCTATCCACAAACTTTCTTACAGAGAATTTATATAAATGGTAATATAAGAGGAGGGTTATAGATTCATCGGAGTATCAGTAAACAACGGTATATGCCTGAGGCGCAGGTTTCAATCCCGGGCTTAAAGGAGAAATATATACCGTACGCTTGTATAGATATAATGCGCGAGATAAGAAGGAGCTACGTATGCAGTACACTCATCTTGGACGAACAGGTCTTCGTGTCAGCCGTCTGTGCCTTGGGACGATGAATTTCGGACCGCAGACGCCGGAGAACGAAGCCTTCGCAATTATGGACCGAGCCCTTGAACTAGGCATCAACTTCATCGACACGGCAGACGGTTACGGCCAACCGATTAAACCCGGGCTTACCGAAGAGATCATCGGACGATGGTTCGCTCTTGGCGGAGGGCGGCGGGAGAAAGTCGTACTCGCAAGCAAAGTCTACGGAGAAATGAGCGATTGGCCGAACGAATCCAAACTTTCCGCCCGCCACATCAAGATGGGCTGTGAGGCGAGTTTGCGCCGACTGGGAGTCGATCATATCGACCTCTATCAGATGCACCACATTGACCGTGAGACGCCGTGGGCCGAGATCTGGCAGGCGATGGAGCAGTTGGTGCAGGAAGGCAAGATAATCTACGTCGGCAGCAGCAATTTTGCGGGATGGAACATCGCGCAGGCCACAGAGATCGCAAAGCACAGAAACTTTCTGGGCCTGGTATCCGAACAGAGCCTTTATAACCTGACCGCTCGCACGCTCGAGCTCGAGGTCATACCTGCATGTCTGGCGCTTGGAATGGGTGTTATCCCTTGGAGCCCACTCTCGGGAGGATTCCTTGCAGGGGCACTGCGCAATCATGCGGAAGGCCGCCGTTCCCATATGATCGACCGAATAGAGCAGAACCGATCGAAGCTTGAGGCATATGAGTCTCTATGCGACGAAATCGGCGCAGGGCCTGCGGATGTAGGGCTGGCATGGCTTCTTGCGAATCCGGCGGTGACTGCCCCGATCATCGGGCCTCGAACACTGGATCAGTTGGACAGCACACTGAAAGCGCTCGATGTACAGCTGTCGCCGGAGATCATGCAGCGCCTGGACGCGATATTCCCCGGACCAGGCGGTGAGGCACCCGAAGCGTACGCCTGGTAGCCATCAAAACAAGCATTCCCATTGCCAATGCCTCGGTGGACACATGCCGGGGCATTGTTCGGTTGATATGCAACAGGTTTTGATGTATAGTATCGCTATATATAGATCGATTCTCCCAGGAGCAACCAAGATGAAATGGATTATAACAACGCTGCTCGCAACCATGCTTGCAGGCAGCTCATTTGCAGGTACAACGCCCGAAAAGACACCTGATGCACGGCTTGATGCGAAAGTCTCCCTGAACGTCACCCATGCAAAGCTTCAAGACGTCCTGAAGACTCTCACTGATGAGACCAAAGTCGTCATTGAAGCGGGCGGCGACGATCGCGACTGGCGGGTCAAAGAGCGAAGGGTAACTATACACGCAAAAGACATTTCCCTCAGGCTGCTGCTGGATGAAATTTCCGAACTTCTTGGCTACCGGCTTACCAGGGGTGGCGAAGAAGGCAAGTGGTCATACCTGTACTGGCAGGACAAGAAGTCACGCGACCTTGAAGGCGAGATGCTCCTTGCCGAGCGCGAGGAAGGCGTACAGCGCGTTCGCAAACTTCGCCAGGGCTCATTTGATTCTGCTGCGCAGGCGCTCAGAATGACCCCTGCAGAAGCCGCAAAGCTTAAAGACACCGATCCCTGGACGGCATATTTGGGCGGCACAAAGTCGGGCCGTGGAGTAGCTCAACTTCTTGCATACATCGGCACACAAATGCCCACAGAGCGCGATCTGATGCTCCGAGGAAAGCGCGTTTCAGTCTCCCTTTCAGACCTACCCCCGTCGATGGAGCAAGCCGTATCCGACACCTTGTCGGGCGGCGATTCATCGGCGATAAAAATTCGCTGGCATGACAACGAATTTGGCGATTCCCTTCAACCGCACCAACTCACCATTCTGCCGATGAGCGGTGAAACACAGGAAAGCGCAATCGGAGATGGCGGCATTGCGATTATAACAGGGCTGATACCGGGTGAGCCTGCCATAGATGACGGCAGCATGTTTGGTGGCGAATTCCGAATGGGCATGATTCCGCTGCTTCAATCAGATTCACCGATGGCCAAGATTGCAGGTAAGGCTTTCCTTGATATGGAAAACGGCGGAGACATTCATGCGCTTGAGTCAGCTCTCTCTGACATCAATATCGCAAAGGCTATAGACCAGGAATCGCCGGCACAGACAGAAATTCCTATTGATCTCAAACTAACCCACGAAGTGGAGCTTGATAAGCTTCCTGATCCACCTAGTGAATTTATGTATAACAGGCATGCCCAGATAGACGAAAAGACTGATCCTACAGACATCATCGCCAAGGCAGTCGGGATGCCGGTACTGCTGGAGTCGTTCAAAGGATTGTTACCCATCAACCTGTTCGTACACGCCGGGAAGCAGCCGATGTACAAGATTCTCATCGGATTGGAAAAGGCAGGGTATACATGGAACCTCGATGACGGCGTGCTGAGGATTCGGCCGAATGACTGGGCGCTACGGCGGTCGTATGAGATCCCGGACAGCTTCATCAAATACTGCCTCGATCTGCTGGAAAATCAAGGCGAGTTTACACTGGACGACCTCGCATATATAGCGAGCAGTCTGACGGACGGGCAGATCAACCATACATTGGTGGCCGAAGAGAAGCTGACAATGGCTATTACGGGCATTACTGGTTTTCGGGACAATGCAAAGAACATCCTGAGATTTTATGCAACATTATCGCCAGGCGAAAAATCGGCACTAACATCTGAGTCGGGATTGCCGTTCAGTCAGCTCACAAATGCTCAATGGGATAATCTAAACGATTTGCTGGTCGATCGCATAGGCGGCGTATATATCAACGGCGGCAGTATACGACTGAACCACATGGCTGATTACATATTCGAAATGACAGTTTCGGTGGGCCGCGAAGAAACCACTCGCGTGATCAAGGAAGCGGTGATGATATTTGGGAAGGAGCAGCTTGCCTCTTTTAAGTCGTCCCAGAAGAAAGCTCTTGAAGCCACTGGCAAAGCCTCCAAAGACAAGGATGCAGAGAAAGCCGAGCCGATCTCGGACGGCGAACAGCAGGATTAGCCGCCAATCTAAACTCAAAACTGACCCGACTGAAGCAGCACCAGTGTGAACGCTCAAGCTTTCGCACATGCCGACATGGCTAGGCAGACACCTGTCGGGGCAGTATTCGGTTGATATGCAACGGGTTTTGATGTATAGTATCGCTATATACACAGATTGATTTTCCCAGGAGCAACCAATATGAAATGGATTATTACAACGCTGCTCGCAACCATGCTTGCAGTCAGCGCATTTGCAGGTACAACGCCCGAAAAAACACCCGATGCACGGCTTGACGCGAAAGTCTCCCTGAACGTCACCCATGCAAAGCTTCAAGACGTCCTGAAAACGCTCACTGATGAGACCAAAGTCGTCATTGAAGCGGGCAGCGATGAGCGTGACTGGCGGGTCAAGGATCGAAGGGTAACTATACATGCAAAAGACATTTCACTCAAGCTGCTAATGGACGAGATCTCAGAACTTCTTGGCTACCGGCTTACCAGGGGTGGCGAAGAAGGCAAGTGGTCATATCTGTACTGGCAGGACAAGCAGTCACGCGACCTTGAAGGCGAGATGCTCATTGCCGAGCGCGAAGAAGGCGTACAGCGCGTTCGCAAACTTCGTCAGGGCTCATTTGATTCGGCGGAGCAGGCGCTCAGAATGACCCCGGCAGAAGCCGCAAAGCTTAAAGACACCGATCCCTGGACGGCATATTTGGGCGGCACAAAATCGGGCCGTGGCATGGCTCAGCTTCTTTCATACATCGGCACAAAAATGCCTGCAGAGCGCGATCTGATGCTCCGTGGGAAGCGCGTTGCAGTCCCTCTTTCAAATCTGCCGCAGTCGATGCAGCAAGCCGTATCCGACACCTTGTCGGGAGGATTCTCATCGGCCGTAAAAAGTCAGATGAACGGGTTTGGCGATTTCATTCAACCGAACCAACTCGTCATCATGCCGATGGGCGGCGAAACGCAGGATAGAGGAACAAGCGCCATGGGATTTGGTGGTCTGGCGATGATAACAGGTCTGATGCCGGGTGCACCTGCCACAGATGACGGCGGCATGTTTGGTGGCGGATTCCCGATAGGCATGATTCCACTGACTCAATCGGATTCACCGATGGCCAAACTTGCAGGCAAGGCTTTCCTTGATATGGAAAACGGGGGAGGAATTGACAAGCTTCAATCAGCCTTTTCCGGTGCCAAAGATCCGGAAGTTATCGCAAAGGCTATGGCCCAGGAATCGCCGACAGAAAAGGAAATTCCGGTTGATCCCATGCTTACCCGTGAAGTAGAGCTTGATAAGCTTCCTGATCCGCTTAGCGGGTTTACGCAGCACGGCAACGATTCGCAGACAGACGAAAAAACCGATCCTACAACCATCATCGCAAAGGCGGTCGGGATGCCGGTACTGCTGGAATCGTTCAAAGGATTGCTGCCCATCAGCCTGTTCGTTCATGCAGGGAAGCAGCCGATGTATAAGATTCTCATCGGATTGGAAAAAGCAGGGTATACATGGAACCTCGATGACGGCGTGCTGAGGATTCGGCCGAATGACTGGGCACTACGGCGATCATATGAGATCCCTGACAGTTTCATCAAGTACTGCCTCGATCTGCTGGAAACACAGGGCGAGCTCACACTGGACAATCTCGCATATATGGCAAGCAGTCTGACTGACGAGCAGATCAGTCATACATTGGTGACCGAAGAGAAGCTGACGATGGCTGTTATGAGCCTTTCTGATTATGGGGCCAATTCAAAGAATATCCTGAGGTTTTATGCAACATTATCGCCAGGCGAAAAATCGGCGCTAACGTCGGAGTCGGGACTGCCGTTCAGGCAGCTCACAAATGCTCAATGGGATAATCTGAACGATATGCTGGTCGATCGCATAGGTGGCGCATATATCAACGGCGGCAGTATACGCCTGAACGCGACGCCACGCTCCACGGAGAAGGCTCCGCCCATGGCTCAGACCGTATTCGAACTGACAGTTTCGGTTGGCCGCGAAGAAACTCCTCGTGTGATCAAAGAGACGGTTATGATCATGGGGAAGGAGCAGCTTGCCTCCATTAAGACGGCCCAGAAGAAAGCTCTTGAAGCCGCTGACAAAGCCGCCAAAGACAAGGATAAGATTGCAGAGAAAGCCGAACCGGTCTCGGAGGACGAGCAGCAGGATTAGCCGTCAATCGAAACTCAGAACTGGCCCGTCTGAAGGAGCACCAGCGTGCACGCCCGCACGACCGTTATGCCGATGCCCTCGCACGCGGCCACGACCTCCTCGTTCTCGGTGCCGGGGTTCATTATCACCCTCCGGGGTTTCACCGCCAGGATATCGTCGAGGAGCTGCGCGGACACCGACGGGCGGACGTAGATCGTCACCGTGTCGATCGGCTCGGGTATGTCGCCCAGCGTGGGATAGCACTTCAACCCATCGATTAAATCCTTGGTAGGATTCACCGGGATCGGGTTGTAGCCGTGTGCCACGAGCATCTTCAGCGCCCTGTTGGCATATTTGACAGGATCATCTGTTGCCCCGAGAATTGCCACATTCTTGTTCACTTTCCCCTCCTGCGCGCCGAGTATTCATAAATCCTGCCAATACTATACCCCATTCGGCCATAAAAGCAAGAGTTGCTCGTGCGCACGCACGCTTCGTGGTATACTATTACGGTGAAGTTGCCAATTCCTGAAGGTTCTCACCTAACCTCCCAAGGGGAGAAGAATTTACCGGCAAATAACTTTGGAGTTACTCTGTTAATGGCACTGGATACATCTGCTACCACCTTTGGTCAAGTCGCGACCCTGGCTAAGCGAGGCTCGCGCGATCTCCGGCTGCTCGCGCTGACCACGTTCTGCGTCATGTTCGGCTTCGGCGCATACAACGCAGCGTACAACAATTTCATCGTGCAAACGTTCCATCTGGGAGCATACAGTCTGGGCATTATTGAATCATGCAGAGAGGCGCCAGGGCTTATCATGGTTCTGGTGGCAGCGCTCACTATGAGGATCGCTGAACCGATAGTTGTCGCAGCCAGCCTGGCACTCGTTGCGTTTGGACTCGGGGCGTATCACGTCATCGATACTTTCTCAGCTCTGATTGTCTTTTCGGTCATCTGGAGCATAGGACTTCACTCATGGATGACTATCAATCCATCCATGACTATGAGCCTCGCAGATGACAAAAACAAGGGTCGGAGGCTTGGGCAGTTCGGGGCGATTTCAGCGCTCGGGACTATCTGCGGCATGGTGATGGTACTAGTCGGGGTCAAGCTCGGGCTGTTCGGTTTCCGCACCATTTTCCTGATATCAGCAATAGTCGTTGCATTGGCGGTGGTTTTTGCATCCATGATCTCGAGAGATATAGGTCATGCAGAAAAACCTCGATTTGTGTTGAAGCGGCGTTATTCGCTGTACTACGTGCTCAATTTTCTGGAAGGCTGCCGTCGACAGATCTTCTCAACCTTCGCCATCTATGCGCTAGTCCGAAATTACGATACACCGGCGTGGATAGTAGCCCTCCTAATGATTTTCAACAGTTTTGTGAATCTGCTGTTTTCATCGAAGGCAGGGAAGTTGATCGACCGTATTGGCGAGAAACGGGTACTCACATTCTGCTACGCAGCACTGATTCCGGTTTTCATAGGGTATGCGCTCGTAAAGCAGCCGGTGATGCTCTATATGCTGTACTGTATGGATAATTTCTTCTTCCTGGGAAGCATAGGACTGACCACCTACCTGCAGAAAATTGCCAAACCAGCGGATCTAATGCCAAGTCTCGCGATGGGCGTATCCATGAACCATGCGGCAGCGGTGATAGTCCCTATAACGGGCGGCCTGCTGTGGGCGAAGCTCGGCTACTCGATGACCTTCTTCGGAGGAGCGGTTGTCGTCGCGATGTCCGTGGCGGCGGTATCACGGATGAAGGTCGGCGTAAAAACTCGGCCAAGGACACGCATTTAGTCAAATCAGGAAACAACATGCTGAAAAGCGTTGACTCCCGACCGGTAAAGTGATATAATAACACGTTCGTTTTTCGTGGGCCCGTAGCTCAGTTGGTAGAGCAACGCCCTTTTAAGGCGTGGGTCATGCGTTCGAGTCGCATCGGGCTCACCACTTTTCACGAACAAAAAAGCCGTCGGATATATATCCGACGGCTTTTTTCTTGGCTCCATCATAACAACCGCCGGTAATAGGCTTTCCTCATATGACTACAGATTGTCCGCATGTATAACCAAACGGTTTGACAGGGTATAACTCTCATGTTACTATTGGAAGACGGTAGGTAACAAGCGGCTAACTGTCAACTAGCTGCCCACCAATGGCCGACACAAGGGGGTCTGGAATGAAACGCACCATGCAGGTAATCATCGGCGCAATCATCCTGTTAGTACTGATCTTCGGAAGCGCTATGATTCGATTATATACGGACTGGCTCTGGTTTGGAGAAGTTGGATATAGGGCTGTTTACTGGACTCGATTGACCGATAAGGCCCTCCTGGGACTGATCGCCGGTCTCGCCTTTTTCGCGATCGTATACGTGAATCTATGGATCGCGCGCCGGTTCACCCCACCCGTGCTCGGTCAATATGATGCCCGAACTATCCGAACCCAATTCGGCGATATCGCCCGCAAAGGCTTCGGTTGGCTCATATTCGGATGCACGCTGGTAATCAGTGTCTTCGTGGCAATGGAAGCCACCACTCACTGGATAAACTATGCGATGTTCACCCACCCCACACCGTTCGGAAGCGTAGACCCGATCTTCCATAGAGATATCGGATTCTACATCTTCAAGCTAAATTTTCTCCAGTACATCTACGGATGGCTGATGTTTACTCTAGTCGTTGCCATGATCGCCACGGCGCTGGTCAGCTATGCGGAGCGCGCCATCGAATTTCTAGCAGGGCGACCGACCTTCGCTCCACATGTGAAGGCGCATCTATCCCTCCTTTTTGCGGCCATACTCCTCGTGAAAGCGTGGGGGTACACGCTGGATGCTTACAACCTGCTTTATTCCGAGTCCGGGGTAGTATTCGGCGCTGGATACACGGATATACATGCACGGCTGGTGGCCCTTCAGATTCTCGCCGTAGTGGCGGTCATTGCAGGGATACTGTCGCTGATCAATATAAAACGGCGTGGTGTTGCACTCCCCGTGACAGCCCTGATCGTGCTGGTCGGAGCTTCCATCATCGTTGGAGGCATATACCCTGCGATCGTACAGTCGTTCGTAGTGACGCCGAACGCGATCGCACGCGAAAGCAAGTACATAGCATACGATATACAGTCGACCCGCAAGGCGTTCAATCTCGATGTGATTCAGGAGGAACCATTCCCCAGAATTTCCAATCTGACCGCAAGCGATATCAACGACAACCGCGCTACCATAAACAGTATCCGCGTCTGGGATTACAGACCGCTGGCACAGACATACACACAGCTTCAGGCGCTGGGTCCATACTACGATATCGCGAACGTGGACGTCGACCGCTACATGGTGAATGGTGAAGAGCGACAGGTGATGCTGGCAGCCCGTGAACTCAGCCTGTCCGACACTCAATCGGGTGCCGGCACATGGGTGAACCGACACTTCCAGTACACGCACGGCTACGGCATGGTGATGAGCCCCGTAAATCGCGCGACGCCGGAAGGACTTCCCGATTTCTTCGTGAGCGATATGCCGCCCACATCAACCGTCGGCATAGACGTCACACAGCCGCAGATTTATTTTGGACAGGAGACATCCGACTTCGTCATAGTCGATTCGACCGTGAAAGAGTACGATTATCCTGCCGGAAACCAGCCGGTATATACATCCTACTCAGGCACCGGCGGCATCTCTATAAGCAATTATCTAAGGCGAATAGCGTTTGCCTGGCGATTCGGCGATCTGCAGTTGATGCTGCAAAATCCTATAACATCAGATAGCCGAATACTGTTCCACCGGACGATACAGGAAAGGGTTCAGACCATATTCCCATTCCTTACCTACGATACCGATCCTTATCTTGTGGTGTCTGAAGGCAAACAGTACTGGATGCTTGATGCATATTCGGTATCGAATAAATACCCGTACTCCAAACCGCTGGAGGATTCAGACGTTAACTACATGAGAAACGCCGCCAAGGTAGTCATCGACGCATACAACGGCGACGTCCATTACTACATGGCCGACGTCAATGATCCTATAGTCAAAACATATGCGAAGATATTCCCGGGCGTCTTCAGGCCGATGAGCAGCATGCCGGTCGGACTCAGATCGCACGTAAGATACCCAGAGACACTGTTCAAGGTACAGGCAAACGTCCTGCTCACATACCACATGAAGAGCCCGCAGACTTTCTACAACAAGGGCGATCTCTGGGCAATCCCTAACGAGATCGTGCAGACGAGCGGCAATCAGACGCCAATCGAGCCATACTACGTCGTGATGACGCTGCCCGGCGAGACTCAGGAGGAGTTCCTCATGATGCTGCCGTTCACACCGATCAACAAGGACAACATGATCGCATGGATGGCCGCACGGAGCGACCCCAAGGATTACGGCAAGATCGTCCTGTACCAGTTTCCGAAGGACCAGTTGATCTATGGTCCGGCGCAGATTGAATCGAGGATCAGGCAGGATTCGGCGATATCACCACAGCTTAGTCTGTGGAATACGGAGGGCTCGCGGGTTAACTGGGGAAATATGCTCGTGATACCGATTAACCACTCGATCATGTACGTCAAGCCGCTCTACCTGGAATCTGAGAGCGCCAAGATCCCCGAGCTAAAACGCGTGATCGTCTCTTACGGCAACCAGCTTGCCATGGAACCGACCCTCGATGCTGCGATTGCCCGTATCTTCGGCGGTGAAGTGAGTCTACCCCAGGCGGCGGCAGGCCTCGCTCCTTCGACCACCAAGGGGATTCCTGCCACACCGCAGACTCGAAAGCTGATAGATCAGGCAGTAGCGGAGTTTGAGCGTGCGAAGGAACTCCAGCAAAAGGGTGACTGGGCGGGCTACGGCGAACAGATCAACAAGCTTGAACAGACTCTGCGCCAACTGCGTGGATCGGGAGGATAGATTTAGGGCCTGCACGGAGCTATTTCGAAAAGGGAGATGAATCTTGTCCGACTTCCCGAGTGCCCATGAAGTGGGAGTATCGAGGGAAGGAGGGATTGTCTGCCACTTTGAAATATGCGTCTAAACCAGGCTCTGCATAATAACTATGAAGCGAAACAAAATAATCGAATTCCTAACTGTGCTGATATTCGGGCTGATATTCGGAATGGGCGGATGGCTCGTCGTGATGAAGCTTGAGGGGACAGCGCTGATCGCCGCCACTGTCGCGCTTGCGATTGCGGCAGTCCTCGCCTGGCAGTACCTCCGCCGCCGCTTTGAGCGGACAGGGTAGTGTGCACAGACGCATCAACTCACAAATAGCGGCTCTATAAGAAAGTTTGTGGATAGCGACAGTGTTCCCACAACCGTGCGAATAAAATCGCGGCAACAAAACACGAAGTCGCGGCTGCCGAAGCCTGGTAGACATGTATCGTCCCTCGATATGCCCTGTGGGCTACTCGGGATAAGCGGCATCCCCCCTCGCCCGAAATCGGGAGAGAGCCTGCCCTGAGCTAAGTCGAATGGGGTTGGTGTGAGGGCTGAATCATCTGAAGATTCACCCACAAGAAAGCTTATAGCGCCCAAATAGCTAGTCTAACACATCGAAAGCATGCTAAAGCGCGTGTTAATGCAGCTTGCTTTAGCATGCTTAATTCATCAGCCTGATGTTTTTGACATCAGGCCCGAACGATATCAGGCCGCACGTTTTATGCAGGCCGCGTCGATAAAGGAAAGCCCTGCGAGGGCACCTTCCACCATCGCTTCGGTCACCTTTCTCGGCTCCACCGCATCGCCAACCACCGCCACGTTCGCTACGACCTTCCTCAGTTCATCCGTCAGCGAATCATTCGGCACCGAGCCCATACACAGGACGACGGTATCAGCCTGTAGCGTCTGAAGGCCCTCCGGCCGCTCGACTCCGATGGATTTTTCGTCGATGCTGAGTATCCGAGTGTCCGGCAGCACCTTGACCCCTAGTTTGTGCAGACGTCCAATGAGCAGTTCCCTATCTGCCTTGGGCGCATCCACCGCAATAGAATCCAGCATCTCGACAATCGTTACATCGAAGCCCTTGGAAGCGAGGTACTCGGCGGTCTGTCCACCAGCACAACCTCCACCAGCTACAATCACCTTACCGATCGCATTGACTTTGCCTTCAAGCACATCACGCGCCGTCACGACGTTCTTGTGCTCGATACCGGGAATCCTTGGCATGAGCGCTGACGAACCGATTGCCACAATCGCGATGTCGGCACCCTCAAGTTTAGCCATATCTGCCGTTGCCCTGGTGTTCAGTCGAACGTCGATGTCGCTGTTTTCGATCGCGGTGATCAGATGCGCCATCAATTCGGTCCAACCGGGTCGATGAGGGGCTGCCGCCGCCGGGATAAGCTGCCCACCCAAATGGTCGTCGGCCTCGCACAGCACGACATGATGCCCCCGTCCGGCTGCCAAAATAGCCGCTTCCATACCCGCAGGGCCGCCGCCGGCAATGAACACCTTCATCTTGGTCTGCGTCGCAGGCTTGTCAAACTCCCGCTCCCGGGATGTTGCCGGATTGACGGTACACCAGACATCCATCTGATCGAACAAACGGGTTATACAGCCCTGGTTGCAGGCTATGCACTTATTGATCGTATCGGCCCTCCCCTGTTCCGCCTTGGTCGGCCAATCAGGATCGGCGAGGAGCGAACGCCCGAGCGCAATGAAATCCGCCCTGCCGGATTGAAGGATACTTTCGGCGAGTTCGGGATCGCGGATTTTGCCGACAGCGATCACTGGAATTCCGACCACCCTTTTCACACCTTCGGCGAGCGACACGAGCGGCGCATCGTCGACAGCCATCGGCGATACCATGCAGCCGAGCTCGTATGAGGCATAGTTGCCTGCCGACACATGGATGGCATTCACACCCAGTGCTTCCACTCGCTTGGCAATCCGCATGGCATCAGCGAGGGTGAGTCCGTTCGGCACCATCTCATCGCCGGAAAGCCGTACGGTGATCGGGAAGTCTGCGCCCACAGTGTTTCGGACAGCCTGGAATATCTCGGTAAGGAAGCGCATCCTGTTGTCGAATGAGCCGCCATACTCGTCGTCGCGTTTGTTGCTGAAACGAGACAGAAACTGCGTGATCAGGTAACCGTGAGCGCCATGTAGCTCCACGAAGTCGCAGCCTGCATCCTTGGCTCGCCGTGCGCCCTGTGCGAAAGCATCGACTATTTCATGTATCTCGTCCACGCTGAGCGCCCTTGGCTCCTCACCGATCGTTGGATCAGCGATTGCTGAGGGGGCAACAGGTTTCATCCCGGTGACCCCCGATGACGTCTGGCGGCCCGCATGGAAGATCTGCGGACCGATGACTGCCCCATGCCCGTGAGCGGCATCCACAAGTCTTTTGAAACCCGGGATGACGGCATCGTCGTGCAGGCCCAGCTCGTGGATAAAGCCCCGGCCATCGTTTCTCACGAAGCTCGCCTCGAGGATCATCATACCTACGCCGCCTCGTGCGATTCGCTCGATGTGTGCAACGTACTTATCGGTTACCAATCCATCTTCATCTGCATAGTCCCTAACCATTGGGGCCATAATTATACGGTTCTTTGTCTGAAGTCGCCCAATCTGACCTTGGGAAAACAGAGCAGAATACTGGACCATTTGCTTTACCTCATAAGAATTAATTTACCAAAAGCTGATTGAATGTGTTGTTCATACACGCAATCATTTCAAAATGTGGGTACCCAATAGGTTATTCTCCGAAACGTTGGGGATTCGTCGTTGGACAAGGGCAAGTGAAGGGTTTGTGAGTGCGTTGCAGTCCACGTGTCAGCGACGGGATACACGTTGATAACTCGGGGATTCACGCTCGAATACATGCGGAAGTCGGGGGTGAACTGCGTCACAAACGAAAAATGGTCAAGATGCCGCTTTCCGCTTAGAAGATGGTCGGGCAAGAAATCGACTACAAAAACCTGCGAACGCCCGTTCTTTTCGGCGGTGTTATCTGACATTGAATAATGACCTGATATGCGGATTGATGAGGCCAAAATGTCGGTTTTGAGGCAATTAAGGTGTAGTATATTTTCAGATACACAAGCGGTTGAATATTACAATATCTACTTGTTTCCTTTGGCCGTAAATATAGCCATCAGGGTCATAAACACTATTTTGGCATCAAACCAAAAGTTCATTTTCCTGCAATATTCCGCATCATAGTTGACGTTTGTTTCCGTATCCAGATCATAGCGACCCATAACTTGTGGGAGACCTGTGATCCGGGACGCACCTGATGAACGCCCATTTCTTCACGCATCGTGTTTACATCGACCTGTGACGGTAGGGCTGGTCGTGGTCCGACAAAGCTCAGGTGATGTTTAGGCGAAATAGTCATGATGGGAAATGGCTCTGCCGCAAATGATGTTGGCATGCTTTTGATCAGCGCTTTTGTTATGCAAAGTCGAACAAGGCATGAAGCCTATGGAGCTTCTTATGCGTAGGGATAAAATGATATTGCTAAGCTATCGAAACTCTGCTATACTACAGTTAGTGATCGTTTTTAAATAGAATTACCTACATAATTTGGATTGGCATATGCCCTCAAAAACAGCAGGCTGCTGTTTACTGTCTTACACAATATGCTCCTAATCTAATTATGCTTTCATACGCTATAACGACTGGAGAAGTCATGATAGAGAGAATTGCCGTAATAGGTTTAGGCTACGTAGGTCTTCCCGTAGCGCTCGCTTTTGCCCGGAAATTTCCACAGACCATCGGTTTCGACATCAATCAGGTTAGGGTCAATGCACTGGCTCAAGGGGTGGATAAGACCGGCGAATCTTCGCGCGATGAACTGATGCAATCTACGATTAAATGGTCATCGAATATCGAAGATCTCAGGAGCGCAACATTCTTTATAATAGCAGTCCCGACCCCCATCGATAAGATGAATCGGCCGGACCTCACCCCAGTAATCCGAGCTTCGGAAACCGTTGGTCGCGTCCTAACCCCCGGCGCGGTTATCGTCTATGAGTCTACAGTCTATCCAGGAGTAACAGAGGAGATTTGCGGCCCAATATTGGAGTGCGAATCTGGGCTTAAGCAGGGTGTCGATTTCAAATTAGGTTATTCGCCGGAGAGGATTAACCCTGGCGATAAGGAGCACACGCTTACAAAGATTACAAAGGTAGTCTCAGGTGAAGATGCGGAGGCGCTTGACAGGGTCGCATCAGCATACGGTGCGATCATCGATGCGGGGGTACACCGCGCCCAGACCATAAAAGTCGCAGAGGCAGCGAAGGTCATAGAGAACACCCAGCGAGACCTTAACATTGCACTCATGAACGAGCTTGCGAAGATCTTTGATCTCATGGGCATAGCCACGAAAGACGTCCTGGATGCTGCATCGACCAAGTGGAACTTTCTCAAGTTCTTTCCTGGGCTGGTCGGCGGGCACTGTATAGGTGTTGATCCATACTATCTCACCACCAAGGCAGAAGAACTGGGGTATCAGCCTGAAGTCATACTTGCCGGACGACGCATAAACGATGACATGGGCAGGTACATTGCACAGAAGATGGTCAAGCTTCTGGTTCATGCGGACGGCGGCTCGATTAAGCGAGCGAAGGTGGGGGTGCTAGGCCTCACGTTTAAAGAGAACGTACCAGACATCAGAAACAGCCGCGTGCCGGATATCATAGAAGAGCTGAAAGGGTACAGTATAAACCCGATTATCCATGACCCACTTGCGGACCATGAGGAGGCGATGAAAGAATACGGAGTAGAGCTGGCTGATTGGGATAGTTTACGCGATCTTGATGGCCTAATCCTGGCTGTGCCGCATAAGGCTTACTTGGAGAAGAACCTGTCTGGTATTCTGGACATGATGAAGCCCAATGGTGTGCTGATCGACATTAAATCGGTAGTTGACAGATCGAAACTTCCTGACGGTGTACTCTTCTACAGTCTATAGGCCAAAGAGCGTTTATGAAAATATCAGACTCAAGCTCCTTGTCTGAGGAGATGAGGTTGTAGGAATAGACAAATATAAATGATTACTATGATTCTGCTCAAGGAAGACTGCCGGTATCAACTCTTGAGTAAGGATGACTTTCGATTTGAAAAGGTTGTACTGTACCTCATCAAACGTACACAGGTATATATTGCCGATCGTGATGGAATTGCAAGATACTTCGGGAGTGAGAAGTAAGAGCGTTATCTTGCTGCACAGTCAGGCGTAAGGTATTCGATTAAGAATCCGCATGCATATCTCGAATGGCTATGATATACGGTTGCCAGCATATACTGAGGTAGTGTAGATTCTCGCATATTGAATCAGAGTCTAATTACTGAATGTAAGGAGTTCGAAACAATGATTATAGATAATGGCTTGTCTGCTCAAAATATAATTGTCAGCATATTAATGATTACCTATAATCATGTAAACTATATTGCCGATGCCATTGAAGGTGTGCTTGCGCAAAAGGCTAGTTTTCCGTTCGAGTTAATTATAGGAGAGGATTGCTCTACGGATGGAACTCGGGATATCGTTTTTGATTACCAAAGGAAATATCCTAGTATTATTAGAGTGATTACATCAGAGTCTAATGTTGGTGCTATACGGAATTCTAGACGAGCCATAGTAGCTGCTAGAGGTAAGTACGTTGCTTGGTGTGAGGGCGATGATTACTGGCATCATCCGTATAAGCTGCAAATGCAGGTGGATTTTTTGGAGCAACATTCCGATTATTTGTTGGTGCATGGCAATGCAGATTTCTTTTTTGTTGAATCATCTAAGCGGATGAAAAATGCTCATCTCCAAGCGAATGCTAAGCATACCGATGGTTCCGGGGTATATTTGCGAATAATTAATCAAGAATATCCAATATACACATTGACAGCTTGTGCAAAGCGGGAAAAAGTACTCGAGGTCATTGATAAGAATCCTTTTGAGTTTTCGGAAGAGTTCCCTATGAATGATACTCAACTTTGGCTTGAATTATCAAGACTTGGGAAAGTAAAAACAATACATGAATCACTTGCCACACGTAATATCCTTAGTGAATCTGCTACAAGGTCGAGAGATATTCAAAAATTGATTAGGTTCCAACTCTTATCACGAAAATTAGTCAATCATTATTTAGACAAATATGAATGCCCTGATTATGTTAGGAAAAACGCTATATCAACCAGTAATCGCAGATTGCTAAAGCTTGCTAGTAAGGCAGGTGATAGAAGCTTAGCAGAGGACTCTTTTATTGGTATGAAAATTGCTGGTTGCCATCTTACCATGATGGATTACCTTCTTATTTGGTGCAGTAATAACCACTTATTAAATGCAATATTATTACTTGTAATAGCACTAGTATCAGCATCAAAAACCCTGTTGGCTGATATCAATAAAATCGCGGAAGTTAAGTTCCTTAGATTATGTCGCATAGTGCATGTAAAACAATAAATACAACTAATGAGAAAATTTATGACTTGTAGTAAAGTGGATTTAAACGAATTAATAAAAGGTAAGAGAGTTCTGTTTATCTCCCCGACACCAGGACTCTCACCCATATTGAATGCTCAAGGTATACCTCATATGCGTGAGTTGCATAAGGATTATGGGATAACTTTTTCTTTGCTCACCTTTGAGGATGAGACTTCTACTAGTGCTTATTCAGAGCAATTTTCGGAACAGAAGACTAAACTAAAGAGCCGGGGAATTGATTGGTATATGCTATATAATGGCGCATGTCCGTTCATGCCTAACAGCACAAGTAATGTAATGCGAGGCATAATACCAACTATACGTCTTATAAAGAGAAAGAATGTAGATTTAGTACATTGTAGAAGTTATGTATCAGCTTTCATAATGCTTATTGTAAGCTGCCTGATACGTATTAAATTTATTTTTGATGTCCGCGGTTTATACCCGGACGAGATGGTTGAATCTGGTGTATGGTCAAAAAACTCTCTCTCATATAGAGTATCGCGATGGCTTGAGAAATTGTGCTTGTATAAGGCGAATGCAGCGGTTGTAGTAACAGAACGGCAACGGGAAATCCTTATAGCGCGTGCTGGTAAAAAAGTAGGTGAGAAAGTGTTTCTTATACGTAACTGTACTAATACTGATAGATTCAAGGTAGCAAAACCAGGCCGCAATGAAGTAAGACGTGCTATAGGTGTAGAGAATGATGTTGTTTTTGTATGGTTGGTAGGTCAAATAAGAGGTGTGCATATGCCTAAAGAAACAATTTCTTTCTTTCAAGAATGTAAGAAAGAAATTAAAAGTAGTCGTTTATTAGTATTAACACAAAGTAGCAACGTAACAGAATTGCTTGAGGCCAATGGATTAAATGATAGCGACTATATTGTATGCTGCATAGCGCCGGATAGTGTTCCTGATTATCTATCTGCATCTGATGTAGCGCTAGCTCTAGTGGACCCTGACCATGAAGACATTGGCATTAAATTTGCAGAATATTTAGCTGCTGGATTGCCAGTAGTCATTAATTATAGAAACTTTGCTAGTGAGCAGGTAGAGTTAGTAAAAACTAAAGGAATAGGTACTATTATAAAGGTTTTTTCTGAGACAGGGTACAAGCAGTCCTGTAGAGAAATCATCAATATGCTATCGTCACATAATAGTATAAAGCTCCAATCAAGTGAAGTAGCTGAATCATATTATTCATTGAAAAGTGCTGTGAATCAGTATGCCGAGGTATATGCGTATGTTCTTAAACAAGTACTCTGAGAGGGCTTCAAATAAGAGAGTGTATTTTTTGGATGCGATGCTACTAACTTTGCTTTTAGGCCCTATTCCAATCCTTATGGGTGGTAAGACTCCAAATCTTTTTTGCGCAGATATAGTATTGGCGTTTTTTATTGCAGCCTCTACAATTAGATATTTGCTTTTTAGCTTTAATAAGAATGTGCTATTACCTCAAAGCGCCAGATGGATAATTATGTACATTGTACTAATATTGGCGTCATTGATTGCTGCATATGATTTTGGGCGATGCTTGGCGGTTGCTAAGCTATATATAGCACCATTACTGTTATACATATATGTTTGCAGCAGCATCCAATGCGTTGATGATGCAAAGCACTTGTTTGTTGTGATGGGATTTATTGGTTTCATATTTGGTATTACTGCGCTGTGTAATTGGAATAAGTTCAACTCTGGCGTCATGCAACTACAGGATGGATTTGCAGCAAAAGACATGATTCAAACTGTTGCTGGGCGTAGTAATACAGTTGCTGGAATAGGTGCATTGCTAATTTCCACATGTATGTATTTGACTACCAGTAGGAATCATGCGATTAGAGCTTTAGGCGTTATTGCCTTAATACCTCTGAGTATCTCACTGGTTTTCTCAATCTCTCGTGGAGCAATTATTGCATTGCTAATCGGCTATTTTATATGGTTTTTTGTATTGCGTTTGCGGTTACGTGGAAATCATTTGCGTTTACTTATTATAGTTACTAGCATTATAATTTCTATAGCATTCCTCAGTTGGCGGTTTCTACCAGAGAAGATGCAAAATATTATGATCTGTCAATTTGAAGAGATAAGTTACCAGCTAGAAACAGACCCCTCATCAAATAAGCGTATAGTAAGATGGGAAATTAGTATCAAGGAAGTGCTAAACCACCCATTTGGTATAGGAGTTGGAAACTATGGATATGTGATGTCTCCATTGGGTTCAAGCATGGGTGGCTCTGCCCATAATTTGTATTTAGAAACGTTGAATGAATTAGGGTTTCTTGGATTATTCGTACTGGCAGGACTAATGTTTTCGATTTGGAAGCAATTATCAAGATTAGTAAAATTATCGCAGACTTCAGAACTTAAATTTATGTCTGCTGCTATAGTTATGTCTTTTGCGGTCTATTCTATAAACGTTTTTTTTGAACCGAATTATTACTCTGTAGCATTCACCTATATCTTCTGGACCTTAATAGGAATTGGGTGTGGATTAAATCGTTGCTTAGCGCGAAATAAGATAAGCGTGATATAAATCACATAAAGGAGATATTTAACTCTTTATATATATAAGTACAGAGATGCGAGATTCGGGGCATACTAAAAGAGGTAAACACATGCGTGACATATCCATCATTATAGTTACATATAATTGCCTTGATGTTGTAATAGGATGTCTTAATTCTATAGCGAAAACTAAAGGAGAGCTAGATATTGAGATATTTCTAATCGACAATGCATCTTCCGATGGGACAGTTGATGTTGTAATGCAAAGATTTAGCTATATAAATGTTATAGCAAATGAGCATAATCTTGGGTTTCCAGTAGCAAACAACCAGGCCATAAATGTTTGTTCTGGAAGATATATACTTCTGCTTAATCCAGATACAGTACTTAGTGTCGGTGCATTGCAATCAATGTTTCAGTTTATGAACCATGATCCTGAGTATGCAATATGCGGGCCTCGCTTAATTGATCGAAATGGATGCGCTTTTGAGGACTTGCGTCAGCTGACGTTATCTGTCTATGCAATGCATACTTTAGGATTACGAAAACTACTAAAGAAACACCCAAAGCCGGAGCACGTTAATGTAGTATCTGGCGCATGCCTCATGATTAGACATTCTGTAATAGATGATATCGGTGTTCTAGATGAGGATCTGTTTTGGTGTGAAGATATGGACTATTGCTTCCGTGCAACCAAAGCCGGTCATAGGGTCGGAATAATTCCTAGTATCTCAGTACTACATCTGCATGGGCAAAGCGCCCGTAAAAATGTATCAATGGTGACTGAAAAGCAATACACAAGTAAATTACGGTTTTTCTTAAAACATGAGCCTAAATGGAAAGCTGGAGTTGTTCTTTTCCTTTCGATTTTTGAGCTAAAAGTGCGGTTGCTAAAGTGGCAGATATATTTTATAGTGAAACAAACAAAAGAGAGTTCTGAACGCAAGGCTTGCTATAAAATGATTATCGATATGCTTCCAAAAATATTAAATGATTAACTCATGTTACGCACAAGCAAGGTTAGTATAGAGCATCTGCCGATAGTATTCATTCTTGATCAGTTCGAAGGCTACTGGTACCGATATGCCATTACTGTGGTACAGGGTTGAAACCATATTGATACCTTTTACGGTTTCGCCCTTTGTATGATCGAAGTGCCAGCAGATCAGTTCGTTTTCGTCGGTATAGGGTTTATCCTCTACCGAATCGTCGATGATAATAACGCCATCCGTCGACTGTATTTTATGGACAGTAGGCTTAACCAACTTCCATAGGTCTGCTGAAGTGAAAAGGTCACTGGATAGGAATCTCGTGACCTTATCAAGACTGACAGCTCCATCAGTGAGCACAGAAAGCCTTGTAGCCGTGGTAGCGCCGAAAGAGCAGATAAGATAGTCTGTGCATAAATCGAGCATGTATATATCCGCAATATCTATCTTATCATAAGCCAAATCGTTATGCACCATTTGAGCTTCTATGCTAATCTGGTTATTCGCTATCAGAATAACCAGATTAGCTCCTGCGTAACACGAGTGATTAATTATGGCAATCACGTTAATACTATTATCAATTAATTGAGGTAACACTGAATGAGACGTTGTCTATTTAGGTGTCTATTTGCATGCGTAAGATACATACCGTCAATCAGAAGAGCGGGTATTAATATCGGTTCATGGCTAAGGCTAGTGGTCGCTCGTGGGCTTGTAGATTATTGTGGAAAAGGAGCAAATATTGAGTACGGATGCGTATTTAATGAAGGTGGACGAGGTGTTAGGATTGGTAACTACGCTGGTATAGGTATAAGAGCTCAAATTGGCCCATATGTTTCGATAGGAGATTTTACTATGATGGGACCTGATGTTATAATTCTGACAAGAAATCATAGATTTTCAGACATTAACAAGCCCATGTGCCTACAGAGTTATCTTGATTATAAGCCTGTGATAATTGAGGACGATGTTTGGATTGGACAAAGAGTGATTATTCTGCCAGGCGTCACAATAGGTAAAGGCAGCATACTGGGTGCTGGTGCTGTAATCGCAAAAAGTATTCCGCAATACAGTATTGTAGTAGGCAATCCAGCACAAGTGATCAAGTCACGTTTGCATGCAATTGAATAAACAAGCTGACTTACGAGGTGTATAGTGCGGTTACTGTATATAACTGCCAACTTTCCATCTGGGCCGAGCGAGACTTTTCTTTCGGCTGAGGTCATGGAACTGGTTGAACAAGGACATGAAATAGTAATAATCCCCAGAAACGTAGTTGCTGGCAAAGTTAATGCATATTCAAACACATTAAGCTCTCATACAATTGAAGCACCTTTAATGAGCCTACGCATAATACTGGCTAATATATATATGTGCGCGAGACATCCTTTGCGTGTCTTCGTCACCCTCATTTCGTTGTTAAATAGCATGCGTTTATCCATTATAATTAAGAATCTAGCTGTATTTCCAAAAGGTCTGTGGGTTGCGAAACTGTGCGACCAAATAGCTATAGATCATATACATGCGCACTGGGCAGGTACGACATCGACAATGGCCATGGTCGCAAGTAAAGTATCAGGTGTGCCATGGAGTTTTACTGCACATCGATGGGATATTGTCGAAAATAACTTATTGCAGAGAAAGGTCCGTACAGCTACCTTTGCACGATTTATTTCTATAAGCGGATTGAATATGGCCAAAGGGTATATAGATGGGTCGTTGCACGATAACATGTTCGTATTGCATATGGGTGTTCATATTCCTAAAAGTATTCCAGAATTCATAAAGATGTATTCCACAGATAGACAGTTTACCATACTTTGCCCTGCTAATCTATATCCAGTTAAGGGGCATAAGTATCTATTAGAGGCAATTAGGATCCTTCATAATGATCAATATAAAGTAATGCTCCTTGTTGCTGGCAAAGGATTTCTACTTAGCGAGCTAAATGGTGTGGTAGCTCAGTTAAGATTGCAGGATTCCGTAGAGTTCTTAGGCCAGTTGCCACATGAGTCTGTTATAGATATGTATGAAAGCAATATGGTTGATTGCACTATTCTACCAAGCATTGATTTGGGTGCCGGCGAACATGAAGGCATACCTGTCGCACTAATTGAGGCGATGGGATATGGCATACCAGTAATTTCAACATCTACTGGAGGCATTCCGGAATTATTGAGTGATGGAGCCGGAATCTTGGTTCCGCATAAGGATCCAGTCGCCCTAGCCGATGCAATTAAAAGCCTTTTGAATGATGCCCGTTTGGGTAAACAGTTGTCGTATGCTGGATATAAACGTGTAATCGATGAATTCAGCATAGAGCCGATTGTGCGCAAATTAGTAGATTGTATAGGTAAATAGAGGATTAGTGTTTTTGTAAATTGTGATCAGAATGAGTTTTTTGCCTTAGCATGGATTCGGTGGATTGATTGTTGTTATGGGGCAGAATAGCATATTTGAGATGGACGTGTTTGCAGAAAGAGTTGATATGCTAAAGCGAGTGAGAAAAGGTATTATACTTAGCATTGCTCACTTGCATTTTGATCATGACCGTCTACATAACTGCAGGAAGTTAAGGAAACATTATCAATGCCAGATACCATAAGTATTATCATTCCCATGCGTAATGAAGAGAAGTTTGTCGGCACTTGTTTAAATTCGGTGTTAAATCAGCTGGATGCATTACCGCAATGTGAAGTGCTCTGTGTTGATGGCGCAAGCACTGATAAAACTCGTGAGCTTATACTACAGTATTCTACGATGGATCCTAGGGTGAAATTAGTAGATAATCCTCAGAGAATTGTTCCTACCGGGATGAATAGTGCTATCCAACGGTCACGTGGTGATATAATCATCCGTCTGGACTGCCATGCCCGATATGCTCCTGATTACTTCAGAAATTGCATAGATGTACTTAAACGTACAGGGGCGGACAATGTGGGTGGGTACATAGATACAGTCCCATCCAATGATTCTCGTACATCAAGATCGATAGCTGCGGCATCCTCCAGTCGATTCGGGGTAGGAGGATCTACATTTCGAACAGGAGGGGGCGAGCAGGAAGTCGATACTGTGCCGTTTGGTTGCTTTCGACCTGATGTCTTTGATCGGTTCGGCATGTATGATGAACGATTGGTGCGTAATCAGGATATTGAACTAAACAGCAGAATACGACGTGGTGGAGGAAAGATTATAATCTCTCCATTGATCCGATTGACCTATTATACTCGCTCAACTTTTGCAGGTCTGCGCCAACAGGCATTTAATAATGGATTGTGGAATCCATACACGCTGTATCTCGTTGGCGGTGGCTTACGGTTCAGGCATTTGATACCGTTATTCTTTATTTTGAGCATCATAATTTTAGCTGCTGTAAGTACTTTCTTCCAACCATCATTATATTTGCTAGCTGTTGAAATATTTGTCTACCTTATAGTTGGAATATCGCTTTCCTTTCCATTGGCTCGTAAGGCAAACACCTCTCCGTGGTTAGTATTCTTGAGCTTTATACAGCTGCATTTTGCGTACGGCACGGGTTCACTATGGGGATTAATAACTGCTCCATTTAAATTCGGACTTAAGCCAAAACGTGCTTTCATTGGTCAGGCGATTGCTAATCGTAGGAATTAGCATGAAATTCATAGCGCTCTAGCTGGATTTTGTGTAGATTGGTAAAGGTATTTATAAATGTCTGTAAAACAAGTTCCTGGATATCTACTACTCAAGCGATCTGTTGATATATTCTTTTCGGTTATCGGCTTTGTAATATGCTTGCCATTTATTTGTCTGACAATGCTTGCAGTTTGGTTGCAGGATTTCCATTCACCCATTTATTTTGCGCAGAGAACGGGAAAGGGTGGAAATACATTTCGTATGGTGAAGATTAGATCCATGCGGATTGATGCAGATCGTATTAACGTTTGGGCTACATCCCATAATGATCCCAGAATTACCAAGGTTGGATCGTTCATAAGGGCGTTCAAGCTGGATGAACTACCTCAGTTATGGAATGTCGTACTTGGAGATATGAGTTTAGTTGGGCCAAGACCCCTAGCGCTATCAGAGACAGATGTATATACTGAACTTGAAAAACAAATTCTTACCATCCAGCCAGGAATTACTGATATCTCCTCAATTGTATTTGCAGATGAAGGAGATATTTTAAGGGACAGTGACAATCCTACCGCAGATTACGATAGTTTAATTCGACCTTGGAAGAGTCGATTAGCCTTGGTTTATGTTGAGCACAGATCCTTTATTCTTGATATTCAGCTAATCATTTTAACATTGGCGGCTATAATTAACCGCGCTTTCGCTATGAAATACCTTGCAAGCATATTGACTAAGTTTGGGATTAACGATGAACTCCTTGCGATAGTAATGGACGTACGTGCTTTAGAGCCAATTCTTCCACCTGGTGCTGAAGGAGAGATAAGTCGACATGAGGTTATCAGTCAATGAGCATTAGAACCAGAGAACAGGCACAAAGTGCTAATTTGTTATATAAGCAACCTATATTTCCAGGATGGCCATATTTTGCTGAGGATGAGGTAGAATCCGCATCCTCGGTACTGCGCTCAGGCAAGGTGAACTACTGGACCGGAAATGAATGCCGTCAGTTTGAAAAAGAGTTCGCAGAGGCCGCTAACTGTAAATACGGTATTGCCCTCTCAAATGGTACAGTTGCGCTTGAACTGGCATTATGCGCATTAGGTATAAAGTCTGGGGATGATGTCGTTGTTACCCCGCGAACCTTCCTCGCCTCAGCGAGCGCGGCAGTCGTTCGTGGTATCAAGCCTGTGTTCGCTGATGTCGATCGGGACAGCGGCAATATCACTGCCGAGACCATCAGAAAGGTGATTTCGCCTAAAACAAAGGCTATTATAACAGTCCATCTCGCGGGCTGCCCGTGTGATATGGATCCAATTCTCAATCTGGCAAAGGAATTCAACCTTAAAGTTATAGAGGACTGTGCTCAATGTCACGGTGCATCCTATAAAGGTCGGACATGCGGTTCTCTAGGCGATGTTGCCGCCTGGTCGTTCTGCCAGGATAAGATAATGACAACCGGCGGCGAAGGCGGCATGATTACAACCAACAATCCTGGCATTTGGGAAAAGGCATGGTCATATAAGGATCACGGAAAAAGTTACGATGTCGTATACAACCGAGAGCATGCTCCCGGCTTCCGATGGCTGCATGAAGATTTTGGCACGAACTGGCGCATGACTGAGATGCAGGCGGCTATCGGCAGAGTGCAGTTACAGAAACTCGCAGGGTGGATCACTACTCGCAGGCGAAATGCTGGCATATTGATGGATAGTCTATCCAAGTTGCCCGGACTGCGCGTGCCGGCGCCCAGCGCCGAAATCGGACATTCATATTATAAGTTCTACGCTTATGTGATACCGGAAATGCTCAAATCCGATTGGAGCAGAGACCGAATTATGATGGAATGCAGCGATCGCGGTATCCCATGTTTCAGCGGCAGTTGCAGTGAAATCTATCTGGAAAAAGCTTTCGAAAAAGCAGGACTACAGCCGCCAGCGCGATTGCCGATCGCGAAGGAACTAGGAGCAAACTCTGTCATGTTTCTCGTTCACCCCACGTTGACAGAAGCGCATATGCACTTCATGGCCGATGTTGTTGAAAGTGTTATGTCCGAAGCAGTGACATAATGCATGGAATCAGGTACACCAATCAGATGGATATGAATCACCAACCCATAAGTGTATTGTCCGTGAGCGCTCCTTGGCATTCGAAGAGATTTTGGGGTTTTACAGAGTAAATCGTATCCGACTGACCTTTGAAGGGTGCGGGAACGTTCCATCACCGATTGCGTTGAAGTTTTCTAAATGTGGCGCTCAAGGATGAGTGAGAGTCATCAAAGAAACCGAACAGCAGGCTTAAAATCAGGAAAGGACTGCCGCCTGATATGCACTTCTACACTTGTTGATAGAAACGCGGAGTTAAGAAAAATGGATCAATTAAATACAAGGAACACAGTTATCTCCGGTTTTATTTGGAAACTGATGGAACGTGGAGGGACCCAAGGGATACAAGTTATAGTTCAAATAATATTGGCCCGTCTTCTTCTGCCTGAAGACTACGGCATAATAGCTCTCATAACAATATTCATAACTGTAGCTAATGTATTTGTCCAAAGTGGCTTTAGCACGGCACTTATTCAAAAGAAAGACGCAGATGAAACCGATTTTACATCGGTATTTTACTTGAGTTTATTCGTTGCCGGTATACTGTATGGGGTTCTCTTTTTTGCTGCACCACTTATAGCTATTTTCTATAAGAAACCACAGCTTATACCAGTGATTAGAGTATTATCGGTTACACTGTTCTTTGGCGTCTTCAATTCCATCCAAAATGCTGTTATTTCAAGAAGGATGCAATTTAAGAAGTTGTTCTTTAGTAGCCTTGGTGCAATAATAGTTTCTGGTATGGTTGGTATAGTTATGGCATATGCAGGTTATGGCGCATGGAGTTTGGTAGGACAGCAAATAACGAATCAGTTGCTAATTACTATTATTCTTTGGTTTACCGTGAAATGGAGACCGAGACTGCTGTTTTCATTTGAAAGAGTCAAGGGTCTATTCTCATATGGATGGAAGTTATTAGTTTCATCATTAATTGATACTCTGTACATGAATTTGCGCAGTCTACTTATCGGTAAATTATATAATGCTGAAATGCTGGGGTTTTATAATAGAGGTGATCAGTTTCCTTCACTACTTGTAACAAATATAAATGGGTCGATTCAGTCGGTGATGTTCCCTGCTTTATCATCACAGCAAGATAACAGGAAAAGAGTTAAGGACATGGTGCGGCGAGCCATTGTTACAAGCTCATTCATATTATTTCCATTGATGACAGGACTTGCTGTTATTGCCAAACCTTTAGTTGAGATATTGCTGACTGAGAAATGGTTGCCATGTGTTCCATTTCTGCAAATTTCATGTATTACCTATGCGCTTTGGCCGATACATACAGCTAATCTGCAGGCCATCAATGCATTGGGGCGTAGCGATATTTTCTTGAAACTTGAGATAGTAAAGAAGCTTATGGGGCTTACTATTTTAGGAATTACAGCTTTTTACGGCGTATATGCAATTGCATTAGGGGGCATTGTCAGCGGTTTAGTTTCAACAGGGATAAATGCTTGGCCAAACAAAATGTTGCTGAATTATAGCATTAAAGAACAATGGCATGATGTTATGCCGTCTTTGATATTATCTTTGATAATGGGAGTAACAGTGCACAGCATTCATCTTATAGGACTTTCGGCATGGATAACCCTGATTATTCAGGTGTGCGTTGGATCGATTATCTATATGGCTATGGCACGTATATTTAAACTTGAATGTTTCACCTATTTACTATCAACGTGCAAAGATATTTTTAAAAGCAGGAAGGTAGCAACTGAATGAAACTTGGAATAATGCAGCCATACTTTTTTCCATACATAGGGTATTGGCAGTTAATGAACGTAGTGGACAAATATGTCATCTACGATGATGTCAACTTCATAAAGGGCGGATGGATAAACAGGAATAAGATATTGATGAACAAAAAAGAAAAGTTGATAAATCTGCAGATGCACAACGCAAGTCCGAATAAGTTAATCAACGAAGTTGAAGTATTGGGAGACCCCGTATACAATAAGAAGCTACTGAAGACTCTTGAAGGTTGTTATAAAAACGCAACATATTATGCAGATGCGTTTCCGGTAATCGAAAATGTAATAACCCAAGATGAGAAGAATTTAGCTAACTACTTGGAGTTTGCAATAAGGAAAGTCTGCGAATACCTGTCTATTGATACTGAGCTCATTGTTTCATCGACGATAAATAAAAACAATGATTTGCGAGGTCAAGATAAGGTAATTGAAATATGTAAACTACTCGGGGCTGATGAGTATTTCAATGCGATAGGTGGACAAGGCCTGTATTCGGATGAGGATTTTGCCGCACAGGGGATTCAGCTTAAATTTCTGAAGACTGATACGATTATGTACCAACAGTTTATGAACGAATTTGTGCCAAACTTATCCATTATTGATGTGATGATGTTTAATTCGAAAGAGCAAGTCAAAAAATTGCTTGAAATATAGAGTGAATTATTAGTGCTAGCCAAGGAATATTATGCCGCAAATAGAGAAAGGACTTTTGGAAATTGAAAAAGGTAATTATTTTTGGAGCAACTGGTAACACAGGAGCATATTTGACAGAGCATTGTATTGAGAACTTAAACTTGCAGGAGTATGAAGTAGTGGCTGTTGGTCGAAAGCAGACAACTTTTTTTGATGAAAAAGGTATAGCGTATCACAGGGTTGATATAAGGGAAGCTAGCCAATTTGATAAGTTACCACACGCAGATGTCCATGCAGTCATCAATCTTGCGGCAATGTTACCTGCCTACATGGAAGGTTATAAACCAGAGCAGTATATCGAAACTAATGTCCTTGGCGCTTTTAATGTATTGGAGTACTGCCGAAGGACTCAAGCTGATAGGATTTTATACCCGCAAACGGAAGGCGACCTTTCTGGCTATTGGGGTAAGGAGCTTTTAATAAAACCAGACTTCCCAAGGAATTTCAGTTACAAAGGTGATCATTCACTGTATATTATAACTAAAAATACCGCTGTAGATATGATAGAGCATTACCATGAGGAATATGGTATCAAACGCTTTATCTTCAGGTGCCCGACCATTTACGCATACACGCCTAACCAATATTTTTATGTTGATGGATTGAAAAGAATACTTGCTTATCGTCATTTAATGAATCAAGCAATGACTGGCGAACCGATAGAAATGTGGGGCGACCCTATGAAGGCAAAAGACATAGTATCTGTTAGAGATTTTTGCCAAATGTTGTGTAAAGCGATTACAGTTGATAGAGAATGCGGTTTTTATAATGTCGGAACTGGCACGGCGGTTACATTAAAAGAACAAATCGAAGGTATAGTTGAAATATTCTCGCCGAAGGATAAAAAGTCGATAATCATTGCTTGTCCAGATAAACCTAACAGTAGAGAGTTTACTATGGATATTACAAATGCTAAATATGAGTTAGGGTATGAACCGCAATATTACTATATTGATTATCTAAAAGATTTTAAGAGAGAAATGGAATTAAATAGATTTGCAGAATTGAGGGCTTAGATATTGATTCTCATGGAAAAGTTGAAAGATATGAGCTTATTAAATTCAATCCAGGTAACTCGCTCTTCAATGCCCGAACTTGAGGAGTATATAGAGGAAATAAAAGGCCTATGGGACAGTCACTGGCTAACCAACATGGGTGCTGAGCATAAGCAATTAGAGATGGAATTGATTCATTATCTTGGCGCGAGGCATTTATCTTTATTTGCAAATGGACACTTAGCATTAGAATTGGCAATACAGGGAATGAATATATCAGGTGAAGTAATAACAACTCCATTTACATTCGCATCTACAACTCATGCAATAATAAGGAATGGGTTGACCCCAGTATTCTGTGACATTAATCCTGTAAACTACACAATAGATGTAACTAGGATTGAAGAATTGATAACCGACAGAACTTCAGCAATTCTACCTGTACATGTATACGGTAATATTTGCGATGTAAAAGAAATCGAGCGTATTGCAAAAAAACATGACCTAAAAGTTATTTATGATGCTGCTCATGCGTTTGGTGTAAAAATAAATGGGCAAGGCATAGGTATATATGGTGATGCTTCAATGTTTAGTTTTCATGCAACGAAAGTTTTTAACACAATTGAAGGTGGGGCAGTGACATTTCCCAATGCGGAGTTCGGAAATAAACTTTATGAATTGAAGAACTTTGGAATAAAATCTCCAGTAATAGTAGACGGCATTGGATCCAATGCTAAGATGAACGAACTACAAGCAGCTATGGGTATTTGTAACCTTCGTCATATCAATGAAGAAATTGCTAAAAGGAAAAAAGTGGTGGAACGTTACAGGAGCCATTTGAGTAACGTTCCAGGGTTAAGTATCACGGAAAATGTTGAGGGCATTCAATCCAATTATGCATATTTCCCCATAGTATTTGAAGAAGACATATTCGGATACACAAGAAATGAAATTGATAATGTACTAAAGCAAAACAATATATTTCCTAGAAAATACTTCTACCCGTTAACAAATACTTTTGATTGTTATCATGGTAAATTTGATGTGAATCAAACGCCCACTGCTCAACATATAGCTAAGAGGGTGCTAACATTACCGCTTTATGCAGATTTGGAACTGAATGATGTTGATCGGATCTGTAATATTATTCTAAGGTGAATATTTTGAATGAGAGATATTTTGTCGGTGGAGAAACAAGATGAAAGGTATTATTTTGGCGGGCGGCTCTGGAACCCGACTATACCCACTAACGATGATTACCAGCAAACAGCTCCTGCCTGTTTACGATAAACCGATGGTATACTATCCATTGTCCACACTTATGTTGGCTGGAATTCGAGATATATTAATAATTTCCACACCACAGGACATACCGAACTTTGAAAAGTTACTGGGTGACGGTAGTCAATTTGGCATCAAACTTTTCTACAAAGTTCAACCGTCACCAGATGGTCTTGCCCAAGCATTTCTAATAGGTGAGGAGTTCATCGGTGATGACTGTTGCGCCATGGTGCTTGGCGATAACATTTTCTATGGTAATGGCTTTAGACCAATGCTTAGAGCAGCTACCGAAAATGCACAAAAGGGTGAGGCAACTATATTTGGATATTACGTCAATGACCCTGAACGATTCGGCATAGTGGAGTTTGATGAGAAGGGCAAGGTCATATCGGTAGAAGAGAAGCCTACGCAGCCTAAATCCAACTACTGTATAACAGGTTTGTACTTTTACGATAAACGAGTGGTAGAGCTCGCCAGACAGGTTAAACCATCAGCAAGAGGAGAGCTTGAGATTACCGATCTAAATCGTATGTATCTTAAAGACAGAATGCTTAATGTGCAGCTTCTTGGCAGAGGCTATGCATGGCTGGATACCGGCACGATGGACAGTCTAGTTGAAGCTGCTGATTTCGTTAAGATGATTGAAAAACGGCAGGGCATTAAGATTTCGGCACCAGAAGAAATTGCTTTTATAAACGCGTGGATTGATAAGGCTACTATTCTTAAGTCCGCTGAGCGGTACGGTAAATCACCATATGGAGAGCATCTTAAACGGGTAGCTGATGGAAAACTCAGATATTGATCTGGTGGTTAAAGATTGTTTGCAAAGGAGCTGTATATGAAGATCACAGAAACCCGTTTTAAAGGCTTATTAATAATTGAGACAGATGTGTATGGCGACAACCGGGGATGGTTTACAGAAACCTACGCAAAAAATAACTTTGCAGACAAAGGCATTGGCGTTGATTTTTTACAGGATAATCAATCATATTCGGTTCAAAAAGGAACTTTGAGGGGCATTCACTTCCAGACTAACCCCAAGGCGCAAACCAAGATGATTAGGTGTACCAGGGGTGCAATCATTGATACTGTTGTGGATTTAAGAAAAGGATCGAATACATATAAACAATGGTATAGTATTGAGCTTTCTGCAGAAAACAAAAAACAACTATTCATTCCTAGAGGTTTTGGACATGCTTTCCTAACGATAACGGATGATGTGGAAGTGCAATATAAAGTTGATGAATATTACTCAAAAGAACACGACCGCAGCATTAAATTTGATGACCCTGAAATTGGTATAGAATGGGGCATTGAAAATCCGGTTTTATCCCAAAAGGATTTGAATGCACCGCTGTTGAAGGAAAGCGATGCAAATTTCAGCATAAGAGTCCTGGTAACCGGGGTTAGCGGGCAATTGGGTTATGATGTTGTGAAAAGGCTTGCTGCACTTGGAATTGAAAGCATAGGCGTAGATATAGCTGATTTTGATATAACCGACAAAGAACAGACCGAAGCATATATTTTGAAAATCAAGCCGGAAGTGGTGGTGCATTGCGCCGCCTATACCGCAGTAGATAAGGCAGAAGATGACCAGGAGAAGTGCTACACAATAAACGTAGATGGAACGAGATATATAGCCGAAGCCTGCAAGAAGATAGATGCGAAGATGGTGTATATAAGCACTGACTATGTATTTGATGGAGAAGGTACGGAACCACAGCCAGAAGACAAGCCTACTGCTCCAATTAATTATTATGGGTATTCTAAAGAACAAGGTGAAGTGGTTGTCAGGGAGCTCTTGGAAAAGCACTTCATAATTAGAACTTCATGGGTCTACGGAAAGAACGGTAACAATTTCGCAAAAACGATGCTGAGATTGGCGCAGACTAAAGATGAAATAAGCGTTGTGAATGATCAAATAGGCGCGCCCACATATACACCTGACTTGGCAGTTCTGATTTGCGGCATGCTTCAAACCACAAAGTATGGAACCTATCATGGAGTAAATGAAGGCTATTGCAGTTGGTATGAGTTTGCTTTGGCGATATTTAAGAAAGCAGGGATTGATATTAAAGTAAATCCTATACCGACATCCATGTACCCCACTAGGGCAAAAAGGCCTCTAAACTCCAGGTTGTCTAAAGGAACTCTTGATAAAAACGGATTTGAGAGGTTGCCTTTATGTAAGGATGCGTTGGCGAGGTATTTGGAAGAGTTGAAGTGTGAATAAAACTAGTAATTATGCGTCCAGTCAAGTTTCTCTTTACAGCATGCTGCCTTTAATCGTATGTATCCCATGTGCAGAGCAATTAACTCGTGGCAGTTATGTCACTAGAAATGCCTCATCTTGGCAACTGTCCAGGTGCCGCCTTCTAACGTTTCACATAAAGAGGAGAGACCTTGCCACACTCAGGACACTGCCAGGATGCCATTTCATCGTGTTTTAGAGCATGTGAATGACTTGGCCATTCATGCACACCGATTTCAATGCGTTTGGCGTGCCAAGGTCCGTCGATGCTAAGTGGTTTGCGGTAGAGTTCTGTGTCTTTAATAATACTTTTTGCTAAACCATTTGTAGGCTTATCCCAAACTTTCTCTTAGAGTCTTATATTAATTGGTTTGTAATTTTATGGCTCGTACTTGTAGCATATGTGGTAGCTTATGAAATGTATTTGGCGATAAATTAAATAAGACATTGGTAACATAATAAAAAATGTAAAGTTGTTATCGAAAGCTTAGGGAGATATAGGAATGAATGGCATTTTGGTCACAGGTGGTGCTGGATTCATAGGCAGTAACTTCGTTAAACTGATGTTGGACAAGCATCCTGATTATGCAATTGTAAATGTAGACGCACTGACTTATGCAGGCAATCTGGAAAATCTAAAAGATATAGCAGATAACCCGAACTACAGCTTTATTAGAGCAGATATTAGGGATAGCGAAAAGATTGACAAGATATTTGCAACACACAATATTAATGCTGTCGTCAACTTTGCAGCAGAGTCACACGTAGATAGAAGCATTGTGCAGCCAGCAGTGTTCCTGACAACCAACATCATCGGCACTCAAGTTTTGCTTGATGCTGCCATGAAAAATTGGAAGGTTGATCCTGGCGATAAGTTCTGTAAAGAATATAAGCTTGGCGTCAAATTCTTGCAGGTATCAACTGATGAGGTATATGGGGCTTTAGGTAAAACAGGTATGTTTGTTGAGACGATGCCATTACTACCCAACAGTCCGTACTCAGCATCAAAAGCAAGTGCAGATATGATTGTTAGGGCTTATCACGAGACCTTTGGTATGCCAGTTAACATCACACGTTGCAGTAATAATTACGGCCCATATCAGTTTCCTGAGAAATTGATACCTCTCATGATAAACAACTGCTTGCACGATAAAAACCTTCCTGTCTATGGCGATGGAATGCAGGTTAGAGATTGGCTACACGTATCTGATCACTGTTCAGCTATTGACACTGTGCTACATAATGGTGTAGATGGTGAGATTTATAACATTGGCGGCAATAATGAGAAGGCTAATATTACGATAGTTAAGCTCATTATAGAAACGCTGGGTAAGTCGGAAGAACTGATAAAATATATACAAGATCGTCTAGGGCATGACAGAAGATATGCCATTGATAATACGAAAATAACAACCCAGTTAGGCTGGGAACCCGCTTATACCTTTGAGAATGGGATGAAAGAAACGATTGAATGGTACTTGAGCAATGCGGAGTGGATAGAGAATATCGTATCCGGTGATTATGCCAATTATTACAAAATAATGTATTCAAAACTTACGTCCCGGAATGTACACATATGAACCTATTAGTCACCGGCGGTGCCGGATATATCGGCTCCCATACCTGCGTTGCGTTGCTGAAAGCAGGGCATAAAGTCATTGTCGCGGATAATCTCTGCAATAGTAGTGCAGAGACCATAGCGCAGGTAAAGCAGATAACGAATAAGGAAATCTCTTTCTACCAGATAGATGTGACCGATGAAACTGCGGTCAATACCGTCTTTGGGAATCACTCGATTGATGGCATCATCCATTTTGCCGGATTTAAAGCAGTAGGCGAGTCTGTAGAGAAGCCCTTAGCTTATTATTATAACAACATCGTCAGCACCATGGTTCTCGCCAAAGCATGTCAGAAATACGGCGTGAAGCGATTTGTGTTCAGCTCATCAGCTACTGTATATGGAGAGAATGAAGCTCCATTTGTAGAAACCATGAAACTACTACCCACCACAAATCCATACGGCGAAACGAAAGCCATGAGTGAGCGAATACTCACCGATATCGTTAAAGCAAATCCAGACTGGTCTGTGGCACTCCTTCGGTATTTCAATCCGGTGGGGGCACATGAGAGCGGACTTATTGGTGAAGCGCCTACCGGTATCCCCAACAACCTGATGCCTTATATCACTCAGGTAGCAAAGGGTAAGCTGAATAAGCTGCGCGTTTTCGGTGATGACTATCCAACGGTGGATGGTACAGGTGTCCGAGATTACATTCATGTATGCGATCTGGCTGAGGGGCACGTGGCGGCACTGGATAAACTTACTGAAGGCTCACATATCTATAATCTGGGTACCGGCCAAGGGACTAGTGTACTACAATTATTAAAGGCCTTTGAAGAAGCGAATGGTATAGGTATACCCTATGAAATAGTAGCGAGGAGACCTGGCGATATTGCCGAGTGCTATGCTGATACCTCGAAGGCCGAGCGAGAACTTGGCTGGACGGCTAAACGTGATTTGGTGGATATGTGTCGAGATGCTTGGCAGTTTGAGAATCATTATGAAGGGTAAGAAAAGGCGCTAGATAGTCTGCCCCCTGGCATGCACTACCCCCCAAGACAGCAACCAAGTGATTTTACACGCATGAATCAATGACTATCTAGCGCAAAGCCATGCGGACGACGACTTCCACACCGAATCACTGGCGACATTTTCCGGAATCTACATCAACACTGTCCCCATTTAGGCAGTGTTGATGTAGTTGTTTTTTAGATTCCAGAGCAATGATTCTTTTATGATTTCGCTGACAGACTGCTATCCTGCATGCCAAACCTGACACCCTCCTGGTCTTGGTCGTTGAGCATGTTTTCACCTGATACCTCCGTGCTTAATATCAATCGCACGAAATCTTTCACACACCTCACGCCGCTGGGCGCTACCGGGACTACCGCATGTACGACTGTCCCTTTTCCCGGTGCACTTTCGATCCTGAGCGATTCTGATTCCTCATCCATGAGCTGTATTCCAAAATGCGCATCGGGGCAGTACTCAATGCGGTCTGGGCGGAAACCACAGCCATAGTCACGGACTGTCACTCGAACGCTGGCATCCGAGTAATCCAGGCTCACCTCATACATCGATGATTCACTGTACGCATGGCGAACGACGTTTCCACAGGCTTCCCCTATTATTCGCTTCAGGCGGTCGATGCTCTCTTCGTCGGCGTCCATCTCCTCAAGCACCGATACTGCAAGCCTTCGTATCACCTTTACCAGCATTCCGTCATTTACCGCTTCTATCTTCAAGCGCAGATACATCTAACAAGCCTCCATAGTATTTATATTGAAATCTTGGGTATGAGAATACCGTATTCGTGGAAGTTAGAACTCGTCTTTCAAGCAATTCTTCGCCACATACTTGACTTTCTGCGCGCATCGATTTACTATTCATCACCACGGTTCCTCCTCGTTTTGTGAATCGTCATGGAGAACCCATCCGTTGAAAGGATATCTTGCTTGTTTCTCATGATTCTGATATGCTAAGTTCCGGAAATACGGTATTTCGGGAAGTTAGAAAATGCGCTTCCCCGGAAATTATGGGAATTCTCACCAAGGCTCGATAGTTGCTGAATGCCGCAGCAGAATAACGATCCCCTCGTTACCATACTGATATACTCAACATCCAATTCTACAAGTTCCGAGCGCCTTATCACGCGTCACAATCAGGGTGACTGGCAAGGGCTGGCACCATTCTCTTCGGACAAAAGTGCATCGACCGGTTTGGGAGGAGGCCCAAGTTTGAGGGTCATGCCGTGGAGCGGTTCATTGCCCGCCGAGTGGCTTGTAGGTGATGGATATCCTGCTGCTCGATGCAACGAGGCAAAAATATTTTTTCATTTTTCTCTTGACATACCTAGACCTTCGTAGTATCTTATACCTAGAGATTCGATATATATCAGGAGGCACCGATATGGCATTCAATACGGAACTTGTTGGAAGCACGGTTGAGATGCTGGTTTTGAAGCTTCTCTCCGAAAGGGCGATGTACGGATATGAGATCATACAGGTTGTGAACGAGCGCACGGGAGGCGAGTTCAACTGGAAGGAAGGCACCCTCTACCCCGTCCTGCATAGGATGGCAGGCAGCAGCTACCTCGAGACAGAGTGGCGGCTTGGCGATACCGGCAAGAAGCGCAAGTACTACATGATCACCGCAAAGGGCCTGAGCCATGCGGAGAGCAAGGTCGCAGAGTGGGGCAAGTTCTCTCACTCGATTAATGCCGTACTATTTCAGCCTGCGAGGTGATATCATGGACGAACGATCCTTCGAACAACTAACCGACCAGGCCGCTTCCGGTCTGAAGCCCGACCGTGAACTCTTTCTCGATGTCAAGCAGGAACTTCGCGGTCATCTTGAGGAGAAGGCAGAGCATTTTGAACACGAAGGCCACAGCCCAGAAGACAGCATCGACCTGGCAAAGAAGTCATTCGGCTCTCCGCTCGACGTGGCGGCAGAACTGCTCGATGCCAACCGCAAGCGCATGAAGTTCCGAAGCCTGCTGCGAATCGGCATCGGCGCGCTGATCGTTCCGCTTGCGATTATTCTTGCGCTCTATGTGGGCTATGGGCGTGTTGCGCATTTTCTGAGAATAGCAGCACCCCTCAATTTCGATATATATAGAAAGTCTGTACCCCAACTTCCAACACTGCCTTTCTATGGCACTAACCGCTATCAGACAGAGCGAGGAGCAGAGTTTGTACGCCAACTAGAGGGCAGCCAAGGACATGCAGAGAACATCCGTCAATACTGGGCTGCACACCGTCAGGACCCGGACAGTTACAAATATTATGCCTACTACGCAATATATCTTGACATAAAGACAACCGATGAGCGCACATTCGTGGACGCAATGCGGCTGGGTGAGAAAATCGAGCCTCAGAATGCATTGTACAATGTGTGCCTGGCAGAGTATTATTTGCACAGAGGCATTCAATCACAGGATGAAAAGTCCAACGATAAGGGCATAGCCGTAACAGATGATATGTTGGACCGGCGTAACTTCGAGTTAGGTATCGCGGAATTTCGTAAAGCTTCCGGAAAGCCGTACATGCATACCTACCAGATGGAAATCCTGCGCAAAAGACTGGACGCACTCCCTAGTCCATTGTTCGCCGAAGATTACCTTAGATTGATATCAATATCCGCTTCGCAAAACTTTCCCCACCTGGCTGGCTACCGTAACCTGGCCAGAAAGATCCCCGGTTGCGCTAGAATACTTATATCACAAGGCCGCAATGCTGAAGCCGGTGAATTAATGGACTCATGGAAGCCATACACAAAACTGCTGCTGAGTGACGGGAACAATACTCTTATTCATGCATTAGTGACCACCGCGATAGGAAAAGTACTGACTAAAGAAGTGCCATCAGTATACGACAAACTCGGCGAGCGCGCCAAGGCACAGGCAGTCAGAGATGCATCCACGAAATTCTCACGCATAAGGCAAGAGTGGATGGATGAAGTGCCATCCAAAGAACGTGATGCGTTCGACAAAACTATTCAACAACATGGCTCCATGCTTGCCGGTAGTCTTCTTTCTTCCTATGGCGGCGATAGTATAATTACAGATCAGGAACTTACACCCGCCAGGATGGCTGATCACGTGCTGATAGAAGAGTTGTTCGTTCAGATACTGATGATCCTACTCATGCTCGCGCTTCTCGGCACGCTGCTGCAAGGAACGATCTGGCTCTACAAGCTACGCAGGGCGGCGTCAGTTCCGCTGCTCCTCATGCTGCCTGCGAAAGAACTCCTGCGCGCCTTGCTGCTCGGCATTGCACTGCCTATGGCCGTCTACTGGATTTATTCCAGGCTGCCGGTGATCGGCGGGCGTGAGTTCGGCTGGTTAAGCGGAATGAGAACGAGATTCATCTGGGAGCTGTGTACGCTGGGATTTATCATGCTCTGGCTTCCCGTGAATATCGTCCGCCGATCTATTCGCAAGCGTTGTACCGAGCTTAATATAGCGCTTCCAAATAAGAAAGAGGAATCAACCGTCGGATGGAAGGTTATGGGCGCCACGCTTGCCGCGATCTTTGTAACAGCCATAACCATCTGTAGCCCGGCTGATACTACTTCACAGATCCTCAGAAGTGCAGGAATCGGCCTTGCAATTGTGATTATGGCCCTGTCGTTGAGAGCTGCAGGCAGAAAGCATGGCGAGCACGGTTTATACTACGGCACGCTGGCACGCTCTCTGGTCCCTGTATATGCCCTCGCCATCATCTTCATATCGCTCACCATACAACCCTGGCTCCTGTACAACGAGGCAAAATCGCTGCGACAGGATAAGGTTCTATACGGATATCTTGCAAACAGCGGTGATAATACACCGGGGTTTACTATGGCCGAGATGAGATCTGTTCAAAGTCTGAACAGTTTGATCCGCAAAGCGCTGGATGAAAGCAGATAGTAAGCATCCGGAATATATACTGGCCGCACCATTTGTGGGGAGACAAACAAGAAGCCGCAGATCTTGAACTACGAGGCCTGCGGCTTCACTCTTCTATTTAAAAGGCTCTATAAGCTTTCTTGAGGGTGAATCTGATTCGCCCTCACCCCAACCCCATTCGACTTCGCTCAGGGCAGGCTCTCTCCCGATTTCGGGCGAGGGGGGATGCCGCTTATCCCGAGTAGCCCACAGGGCATATCGAGGGACGGTACATGTCTACCAGGCTTCGGCAGCGGCGTCTTCAGGGATTCAATAATGTAGCCGCAGGCTTTATGCCTGCGATCAATGCACCCGTGAAAAGTGTGCCTGCATCTAGTCGGCGCAGGGCGACTTCGTGTTTTTGTTGCCGCGAATTTATTCGCACGGTTGTTGGAACACTACCGCTATCCACAAACTTTCTCATAGAGCCATTTAAAAAGACCTTTTTGTCACGTGATATACTAAATCTGGAATATCTTGCCTTGAAAAACTGCACAAGATGGAATGTAAGTTCGACCGATCGCCCTCGAAATGGCCCAATACTTACGCTTTCACTTCTTTTTCCTCAGCTCTGCAAGGAGTTCCTTTGCGGCGGCCTTTACAGCCCCGCTCTCACCTTTTCGCCTGAGAACAGTCTTTGCCGTGGATGCAAACCGACGTCGTGCATCCGGGTTGGCCGCGATGAAGATCTCATTTGAAACCAGGCACTGGAGGCTCGATAGGGAAGCAGCCCTCACTTTTGCAGAGGGGTCGTGCTGAAGTGCATGTAAGATCGTTCCTTGGGCTTCCGACATCCTTTCCTTTGCATCAGGGATGAAGTCGAAATTGCCTGCGCCGAGTGACCTGACCGCCTCCGCCCTCACCTCAGCACTTGGATCGCCATGTGCGGCATTCACCAGTGCATCCTGCAGCACCTTATATGCGTTGTACGCACCTGATAGAAACCCCAACGCATACGCAGCTTCGACTCTCGTCGCATCCGATTCCCCGCGATCTGCCAGCACCGATCTGATATACGGCTGAGCCGGATCAACCGAGGAGAACGTACCGCTAAGTTCGCTAAATGCATCGGATATCAATATATGCCATGTTGCACTTGGATACTTGCCGCTTCGAATCATAGAGAATAAACCATGTATAACCTGTCCGCCATCAAAGTAGTCTGGCAGATATTTCTGCGCAGGTGTATCCGGCCATAACAGTGATTTTACCTCGCTGCCGACCGGAACGCCATGGGCGTATGCGACGAGTGCCGACTCAAACTCGTATCGCAGCATAAACTTGGTATTACCGGTCCGCTGCACTATACTCTTGATCGAATCCTGAACCTCCCGGTCATCCCACAGCCAATAACACATCTGAGCCGCGAGGGTCCGTTCATTGTCGCTTGCCTTCTCGTCCATGAGGACTCTTCTGATATATGGAGCTGATTTATCGAATCCTGGCTGATTGCGCATAAGTACGAGGAGCCTCACAGCGTTATATCGCACTACGAGAGCACCAGGTTGATATTCAAACGGATGAACTCGAGGATCTATATGTGCAAACGCTTGAAAGATGAGCGGAAGTGTTTCATTGCCGTGTTTTGCTATCCTACCGTCCAGCACAGGATCACTGGGCACGCTCACCAAGGCTCGCTCGACTTCGTTGACAATCAGCTTTGGCGATGATTCCATTTCTCCAGAGCAACCTGCACACAGGCATGTGGCAATGGCAAATGCCGCTGCAGCCAGCAATATTGGTTTAGTGACGGGCGTGGATCTCTTGCCCTTAACTCTGGAAAAGGCGACGCATAACTGCTGCACTGTATGCGCATACTTTCTCTCAGCCTTCCTTACATTGGGACAAGATATATAAGGCATATTATACCAATCCTCCATCGCCAACTCTCATCATGCATAAGCAGTGGATTATTATAGCACCTTCTTAGTTAGATACCCTCAAATCCTATGGGGTCGTGAAGTTTCATTTCTCATAGCACTGCTAGCGTATTAGTTCTTCTTCTGCGAAGAATCTACCGGTGGATCTGGAAACCTTAACAATGATTCGTTTGCCTGCCACCATTTCAGGACGGATTCACGAGTTGGATGATCTTCGACTACGTTCTTGCGCATCAACTTGTTGATAAATGGTAAGAGCCGCTCGTCGCCATCCGAAATCTTCTGTATCACAAGTGGCAAAACCTCTATCCCCATAAACCGAATTTGATCAAGCGTTTCATCGGCTTCTTTTGTTTTATCTTCGTTTTTAAACTGATCCCATTTTACGTACAGATCGGCGAATTTCCGTGGAGTTTCTTTTCGGCCTTCCTTCCACCACTTGACGTACAACGCCATCTCGATTTCATGATTACCGTATTTACCTTCTGGCCAATCGTTTTTATCCCTGAATGCTTTCCAGGTTATCATGCTAATCAGACCCAACATATTTGATCTTGATTGATTATCCCATGTTGGATCGGATAACTCCTGCTCAAACATCACGATAATGAACGGAACAACAGACGGCCCCATATCTATGATCGCCCGCTCCTCTGGAAGTACTGGTGTATAGGATAAAAAAGGATTTTGCTGAATCCACTCGGCCCTTGCAACTTTCCATGCCTGGTATCGAGTCTCAAACAGTTGCGCTAATTCCTTTCCACCTTGAGGACTGTTGGTAGATGCATAGGCCATACTATTCAACGAGAGATTAAATGCAACCAATATCATCAAGATCAGACAGCAGGCTAATACCCTAAGATTATTCATTTATATACTCTCCCCTATATGTAATATTATACCGGTGCCCCTTGAAAACTCCATCCGAGCCATCATATTATCAATCAATTCTATCTTTACGCGCAAGCCCCTGCCCCTTCTTTGGTCGGAGCATAAGAAACTGGTTCATAGGAAGGTAAGCATCATCGTCTCGTACCTTTGCCTTTACCGAAAAGCATGCCTATTCCACAATAATGCTACCATCTTTTGTCGCTATTACATCCATTGGCGTAGCTAGACATACGGTGAATGTTTTCTTACCAGCGTGCTTTGAAAAAGGGGATGCGGAGAATTCGATTGATGGCGATAGTCCTGGTCTCAATGTGATTTCATCATCCAGTCCTTTACCCAACAGTGCCTTTGCCGGATCGATGCCTTCAAGAATGATATCGCCGTGCACACTCTTCCCAAGCTCAACGCGTTCAGGCAATCCTATTGATATTATTTTGGGCAAAACGACACTTTTGCTTCTTGTAACGTAAGTCCCGCCGTTTTCCACCTCTTGAACAATGGAATCAAGTGTACTGTTTAAGAAGTCTTCTTTTTTCGCATTCGTGCTGAGCGACAGAAATACATTATCTACCAGCACCAAGACACTGGTTTTTCCAAGCACAGCCCTATCCCCAAAACCCTTGGTAAGTGGTGGTACTACTGACATCCCGGACAATTCACTGGCCAGTACAGAATTGGCTTCTTTTGCATCTTTAAAGACGCCCATTGTGATAGAAACTCTTAAACTATCCTTTTCTGATGTTCCTTGTTGGCATATTATGTATACCCGTGACACCCCATATGTACTTACCGACTTACGTATCAGTTTTGCATCTGGGCCCAGCACGCTTCCGATAAGTGATTCCGTTCTCACACCGGAAATCAAATTATCCCTGATCTTTAGTGGGCCAAATTCAGCGTCCATAACCTTTTTCCAATGTTCGGATAGCGTACAAACTTCCTGCCCGTATGAAGGCATTATCAATCCAACTAACATGGCGCAAGCGCATACTAGCGCAGATATACTTGATACGTTTCTCATTCTTATATTCCCCTTTCATCAAATGCAGCAATGCGTAGATTATACCCTGCCGATCGCTCGCCCTTGATTTTAATGGCATCTCCAGGGTACAGGGTGAGCGTACATTTGATTATTCAGAGCGGACAACAATATCCGACCGTCTGCCTTCTATGTCCTGAATTGCGCGCTCGACTCCATTCGACCCACCAGGAATCCACCAACTCCCATGTGTAAATACGGATGTTTCAAGTCGCCTCAATAACCTGAACCTGGTCCTGGGAAGGATGGTCCGAATCTCTATCAACCTCGTGCCTTGTCCGTTGCATCCAGTATATAAACGCACCTCTTGATCCGGCTCCAATCAACCCGCCATGTGCGCCTGCCTTCACGTTCGCCAATTCCTTCATCTGATACAAGTAGCTCCATATTCATGTGGTCTCTATATCGCACGACGAAAAACATGACATAAACCAAATAAGCAGCACTTCGAAGGCCATATATTACCAGGCTACTACTGCCACGCGCCAAAAATATGAGACAGAGCAGTCCGAGAGCCGGTGGTATTATCAGGTCTCCAATAATATAGCGCCTGCGCAATCTCGAATCCATGATCCGATAGGTTTTGAGATTTGGATCGGTCATCCTATATTGTGCCTCGCAAAAAAAGCATTCGGGCTCTACTAATGATACGAGGCTCACATGCTTTGTTCTCTATCTATTCTATCTTTTCTGCAAGTTTGAGTTTATTTCCTGCTTATGTTTATAAGAGGCCGTTTTTTGTCGCGTAATACACTGAATCCCGAAATCTATGTGGGAGTCGCCTCCCACACAGATTCGCTCCATCAGTTGCAACATTATTGACTCAGTATATGATATACCGTAATCCCTGGCAGCATAGGATTCAAAAACAATTTACACACAAGGGTTGACGCGATCCACATTGAAAAATTTCTTGACAACAAACACTTCGTATGCTATGATATGCAACAATAGTCGGACAGTATGCCACACAATCTAAGATGGTTTAAGTGCTGCATGCGGCACCGGTACCATAATCAAATGTGCGATATTGAGCCTATCACAAGCACGGCCGATGGTTGGCTGTGAAATTCTTCGCAGTACAATAGGCTAGTAGCCGATTGTTTTATTCACTGGATTGCAAATATGCAACAAATATCAGCCATAGTACATATCATGTTACATACTGCAGTTATGGTTAATCGGAGGTGATAAGAGTCAACATTGTTAATATCATTGATTCGCACGTAAGCAAACTGACGGATAAATTAAAGTGAAAGGTTGAGTTTAGATGAAACAAGGTTCAAAAGGTTTTACATTAATAGAGCTCCTGGTAGTTATAGCCATAATAGCTATATTGGCAGCAATTCTGTTCCCTGTATTCGCAAAGGCGAGAGATAAGGCCAGACAGACATCGTGTTTAAGCAACATGAAGCAGCTTGGACTGGCTTTTATGATGTATGCTCAGGATAATGATGAAACGTTTCCTACGAGGCGCTGGGATATGATAAGCTATGATTGGGGTTATTCATGGCTTAATCCTTTCTTATCGATGGAACCATATATTAAGTCTCGCAACATAATGTTTTGCCCGTCGGATCCCGGCGGTTCCAACATTTCGTTTAAGAACGCTACTGACAGCACTGGTAAACCGAACGGCACCAGTTATGCGATGAATGCTTACTGTTATGACGCGAAACTTGCATCAGCGGTGGAGCCATCGAGTACCTTTATGTTGTACGAAGGTCTGACTCCGCAGTATGTTCTTGATTCGGTTCCAACGCAGTTTATGCGGCGTCACACCGGTGGCGCCAATGTGGCGTTTATAGATGGACATGCGAAATTTGTGAAGACGATAGGTATCCAGAACTCTTCCGCATGGGCAGCAGAGGCCTCACTCGGTTGCCCATGGCCGAATAGTGTCAACAATTATGACCGAACACAGCCGTATCGAATCTGGTTGGGTGACCAAACCGCACCGTCACTCAGCCCGTAATGGCATTTCTTCCGGCCAGTTACATGTTGTGCCGAAAGAAATAATCGTATACCAGAGTTAGTAGAAACAGCAAACGCTCCCCGTCTTAAGTATAGGACGGGGAGCGTTTGTCTGATTTGCACTCTTGTTCCTCATCAGGTTTTAAGATAGCCAGACTGAAACAGGACATCTAGTGTTTTGGCTCTACGAGGAGCACGAAGTCGCCCTGCGCCGACTGGATGCAGGCACACCCTTCACGGACGCGTTGATCGCAGGTAAAGCCTGCGGCTACATTATTGAATCCCTGAAGACGCCGCTGGCGAAGACTGGCAAACATGTACCGTCCCTCGATATGCCCTGTGGGCTACTCGGGATAAGCGGCATCCCCCCTCGCCCGAAATCGGGAGAGAGCCTGCCCTGAGCGAAGTCGAATGGGGTTGGGGTTGGGGTGAGGGGGTGAATCATCTGAAGATTTATCCGCAAGAAAGCTTATATATGGAGCCAACTGTGGACTTCTTCTTGAACGGCTGAGGCTTGCTGCGTAAGTAGTTCTGCATCTGTTCGTAAGATGCCGCTTTCACACTGACGCTGGTTCTCCAGTACGCCAAGGCATAAAGATGATACTGCCATCGAAAGCCAGCAAATCAGGCGCCGGCGTCTCACCAGCAGTACGCAGTCGGTGAGACGCCTTCAGTAGCCATACATTGTTTCATTTAAGGCATATCGAGCCGATGCACGCTTGATAAAGAAGGCCTTATCATATCACCTGACGATAAGGTGATAACCCGAGTCCTTCTTCCACTCGACGGTGATAGTCTTTTTGTGGTATTGGAATGGGCCGAAACTGAACTCGTCGATATCTGCATGCAATCTCTCAAGCGGTTTCACACAAACACCACCATCTATTTGTGGTGCAATCCCTATCAGATACTTGCATATCAGGTCTGTTACTATTAGACTCTGCGATGCCAGAGTGTGCTTGCCCTGATTAAGTTCACCGGTGACCGAACTGCATGAATAAGCGGACGATGGGCCGCCCCTGGTTAACATCTCTATGGTCTTCTGCACATATTCTGCAGCAAGTTCGTCATATCCATAGCGAACAAGCCCCTCCACCGTGAACCATATTCCGGAGGTGATAAGGCTATCGCCGCCGTATGTGGACAATGTCGGATCAACGTCGGGGGTGTCCATAGATATCGAAGGACAAGGATACGCAGTCCCAAATTCCAGTGGGTTGGTGAGATGCGGGATCACCCTTGCCGCCTGCTCCTTTGAAGCTATGCCGCTGTATAGCGCCGAAAACCCGGCTATGCACTTCACACCGGAGAGTTTCATGCTGTTCGGATCAGCATCGTAGTAAAAGCCGTCGGTCTCGTCCCAAAGGAACTCGTTGATGGACCTCTTAAGCCGTGCATTCTTACGGATCAGCATGTCAGCATCCACATCTGTTGCATTTAGTATGCCGGCAGCTTGAATTATTCTATTTCTGAGGGCGTATAGATAGCAGTTGTAGTCTACAGCGATAAACGGGGTATCCATCTTAAACATAAGGCATGGATCACCCTTGCTGAAACTTGCGCAGAAAGGCTTCAACCTCAGGGAATAATCAAATTCATCCACAAAAGCAGTGGCACACAGTCCATTCTCTGCTTCGTGCTTCGAGAACTCCGCCTCGGCTTCCACCATGATCGAAAGCGCCTTTTTGAGAAAATCCTCATCCCCCGAGCATAGATAAAACTCCCATGCACCAAGCAGACCGTTAGGAGTAGTATGCGGCATCGTGGTTATGGATTTCAAATCAAAATCCAGCGGCAGTTTGGCGTAATATTCGCTTACGGCATCGTGGTTCTCGACGTGACCGCGCAGTTTAGTCACCTTCTCTGTTGGATGGAGGTACGTGCCGATATTGAGGCCGCCACCATTTTCACCTTCGAGCAGTATGCCTCCCGCCCCGATGCGCTTATCGTTTAGCCACCTTTCACAGATGGAATTCATGGGCGTATTCCAGCTCCACTGCCACACAGCACCGGTCTTCCACGGGCATGTGTACGGATGGATAAATGGCTCATACGGGATATCATACAGATTTGCACGAGTTGCGTATGCCTGATAATAGTAGAGCTGTTCGATGGCGCTGTCTGAACATGAAAAATTCGGCACCACCTTTGTAAAGTAGTCGTTCCAGGTCTCTTCAGCAGCACGGAATATACTTTCAGGACAATCAATCGCCATCTGGGCAGACTTGGCAACCTGATCCGAATCATACCCGCACGATAATGCGAGATAGATCTTGCGGCCTTCCACGATGCCGATTTCCGCCTCGATGCCTGCAGGGTTTTCTGCTGTAGTAAACGCAAGGCTGGATGATCCCGCAATGGAGATGTTAACGAAAACCTGATCTTCTACCGATAGCAAAACACTTTCATCGAATTCTTGAAATCCGGCACTGAAACACGGCAGAGAAAACGAGATATGAGCACTGTCCATACCGGTAATATTCCACTCGATAAGCAATGTATCCCCGTAAACAGCACATCTCTCTGTTATAACAGTATCACCGGATCGCATATTTTTCTGGATAAGGTGTGGTAGAAACACCATCTCAGTCTTATCCGGCGTGAAATCAAGCACCGGGCCGATGCTGCGCAGGTTATCATGAGCAGCAAGCTCCTCCCAGCTCCACTTTCCACCTGTGAACTTGTGTGGAAACGGCAGCGGGTAGAAATGCGTGGCAGCGCAACCGGGATGTTCTCTATCCACGAAAGCAGAGAGCTGGTTATCCGTAAGAAACGTCTGTTCACTGTTTACAAGCAGACTCTTCCAGTCTTTTTGCACAGAGTTCAAACCCTTACCTGGATTAATTGGGGGTCTTTGATTTGGCATTATCTAAACTAACCTTTCCTAAAACATCCTTGGTAAACCAAGCGAAGAGTTCCTGGGATATGAATCGAGCAGGAGCCAGGAAGAACCGTTCTTCATGTTAGCTGTCTTATACGAGAAGCAACCTGATCTCCCAAGGCCGAACCGAGGGAAGAATAAACTTGTTATATGAACCATCACGACCGCTGGCATGGATTGTAATCTCTTCACAATTCATATCATATGCCGACAGTTCCGTTTTTTTCGTCCGCAACATGAGCACTACATCTTCAGCATTATCTAACGAAGCATTCAACAATACTAATGATAACTTGCCAAACTCAAGCTCCCTGCACCACATATTCACTTTTTGAAATGACTCAACATAGCAAGGCAGCGACTCTTTAGAAAGCCATCGCATAATCGACTTAATCTGTGATGCCTTTGAAAGATTCTGCAGGAAGGTCCAGGGATAGTACCCGGCCACGCATACCCTGCCGCCCAGTTTGTTCTCATACAGGCCCATGCAGCATTCGGCGACATTTCGATCGCCGTAGTCGACGAGCCGCGCCAATAGTTGCCCATCGGAATCAATCGGAGCAAGGGCTGCCGCGGGAACGTGCCAGAACAAGAAGGACTGTCGGCAGTCGCGCCTGCGCCCGGCAAAACCGGAATTGATATGATGCTCCGTAAGCACTTCAATGCAGTCCTCGTTGTGAAATGCATCCATTGAAAAACCTGCAAGTTCGCCGTGCCCCATCTCGTGGAGGCGGGCGAGCGCGTTTGCATCCATGTAAACGCCGGATGAGAACACCTTCAGCAGCTCATCTTCACTCATGGCGAGTATGCTGTCTCCGGATAGCAAAGTAACCGACGAGTCTGCCTGCGAATATGCCGCCGGAACGCCGATATCGAAGACTTGCGACGCATGGGATGAGACGATACTGCCTACTTCACCGGTAAGCCAGTCACCCTGCGAGATATTGCCCACTGCAAAGGTGTCCTTGTTCCAACCGGTATACACTCCCTGCGGATGATGCCGTCCCAGTGTCTTAGCCATCAGGTCATAGAAGGGCCTCATAGCATGCAGTTTTGCGATAAGCGGCTTGTACTCGGTGAGCGGCTCATCATGCAGGGGCAGGACGTTGAACGCCATGCCCGTACAGCCAGCAGCGATATATGAAGCCGCTTCCAGTGCAGTCATATGCGAACTCTTCATCAACCGCTGATAAGGGAAGCTTTCGATTTCCGACTCTATGCGAAACACACCCTCCGGCAGCATGGATACCTGCCGGCCGATACCGTGAGATTTGCCGATAAGCTCACCTGGACACCAGTCACCATAGAACCCGCCGCCTGGCCTCCACATCACTTCGGCATTATCTGAACCGGCAAGGTCCTCGGCCCACCGACTAAAGTCATAGCCCTCAAAGAACCGATCGCCGGTCATAAATCCAAGCGGCAGGCCAGGTTTGATCTCATGCACGGTCGCCTCTATCAGTTTGAAGAGCCTGCTGATCGTATTGCGGTTGTGCTCAAGCCATGCTTTACGAACAGCGAGCTTGTCACCTAACTCACCGTCATTGAAGGCATTCTTCAGCGATTCTCTGGTGTGACGCTTGCCGGTCTCTTTTTCAAATATCGAGAGGCATGTATCGCAGAAACAGCCGCATGTTATCGGCATGTGACCAGCTAGGCGAACGTCATCATCGATCCATATATAATCCGGGCCGGCACTTGAGATGCTCTCGTAGATTCGGCGCACGTACTCGCGGAAGTTAGGATCGTTCGGGCAGTACGAACCGAGACAGGCATTGCCGTCGATATCGGTCATGTGCGTGTACTCCCCGGCAAGCGAATTCTCAAGGTTTTCGTTGTGGTGGCCGATGGTTGTCAGCACGTTGATGCCGGTACTGTAGCCCATCTCTCGCACTTTCGCCATCCGCACTGCAAGCAGTGACGCTCGTTTTGCTGTCACATCTACCGGAAGAGGTGCATGCGTATCAGCGGTAAAGAAGGTTATTTCATCCGTGACGCCCCTGTACTTGTTGAACAGCGATAGTAGTTCGACAAAACGCTCGTTCGGCATCCACTGCCCTGGTCCTATCCTGAAGGATATAAAGGCTTTTTTGATTTCAGGTTTCATCATCGTTCTCCATCAAAACATTCGCGGCAGCCCGAGCGATGCATCGCCACTGGAACTCACCTTCGGGGAAACACTCGGCTGGCACTCTATAGTGCACACATCCCATGATTCGATTGCATCTGAATTTGGGGCTAGTATAAAGACACTGCCCTTTGCTGCCGGAAGCTCCACTATACCGTTTGAACGCTGATCCACCAGCTTGCCATTCTCAAATATATATGCAACTGGCCAGGGATTTTGGAGCTTGCAGTTGTTGCCGAGCACGCTCTCGATTGCAATCCACAAAGGCTTTCCATCCGTTATCTCCGAAGAGACGATAAACCCACCCCTTGCATGCAGGGTAAATCGTGCGATCTGAGTGTCAGTGACCGCCGGTGCGACTCGTATGGTGCCGTCGTGGCTCTGCAGCAGTGCCTCGTTCATGGCACAGGCAAGCACCGACATGGATTCCATGCCCATATGCCGAAAAGGCCGTGTCGGAAATGGGAACCTCGTTCTACTGCCATCATCGTCAATCCGCGCTGCCTGTGCAGCAGAGTGCCCCGCGTCTTCTACAACATATGTGCTGTGTAAGTCGACCTGCTTGACATCCCCTGGACCGTAATGACCAAAGCCGTTGCGGTAGCACTGCCACCGGCCGGGCCAACGATTAAGCACCGTTTGGAGCTCAACCGAGAGACCAAGTCTGGCCAGCACGATTGGCAGTGGGTCCCATCCCATACAATCTGGCGCATACAGCTTTGCCGTACTGACAGCGGTTTTGAAACTCTTCGTGCCGTTCTCTGAAAGTCCGATCAACCCTGACGGAAAGACCGTAGAGTATTCCGCCACCGGGAATATCCCTTCGTAGTTTGTCCAATCATCATGCGTCTGACCGTCAAGCACTCTTGATGCTAGCATACGATTCTCGGCAATACCGAAACCGGCTGCGAAAACTTCCGTATCCGGCGACTGCTGCCCCTTGAACAGACCGCTGGTAAGCTTGGATGTTCCTTTTTCAATATAGATGCCGCCCAAATCGAAAGTCGGCAAAGGGGCCAGGCTGTCAAGAATATCCTGCCACTTTGCAGCGTGCGAGTCATCGGTGCCTGCTTCATTCAGGGCATCGATCGCTACTTTGAAAAGCACTGACGCATAAACCAGTTCGGTGATGGGATCCCTGAGTTTTACCCAGCCTTCGTATCCAGTCCCCTCGACCGCATGGTATGCGCCATATTCATCCTTTTCAAAGAGCGACTCGAAGAACTGTGCTGCCGCCAGGATATACGGAAGAGCCCTCGCCTCGAGAAAATTCCGGTCACCGGTAAACTGATATTGTCGCCAAAAATCCAGCGCTATCTCTGCCACTGGCGTATGATTTGAAAGCTCGTGCACAGAATTATGGCCCGATCTATCGCACACATCGGATACGACGGCGCCGTCCACGCCAAAGATCTCCATGGCGTCGTCCATCGCGTGCGGCAGAGAGTTGAACCTGTATGCGAGATAAGAGTTCGCCAGCTCGTGATGTCCGGCAGCATTGAGCGGCCAGTAAACCTCCTGCTGGTTCCAGTGGAAGTAGAAGTTCCACGGCTGGAAGTCCCTGTTCCACCCCCAGAGACCATTTATAAACCTGCCAGGATATCTACCTCTCTGGGAGGAATTGGCGTAATACATGGTCAGATGCCATAAGTTGTCCAAGTAGTCGTCGCCAAACTCCATGAGCGAGCGCATCCAGAAAGCCTTCCATGCACTTTTGTGATCGCCGAACAGGCCGTGAATCCCTCTTTCACAAGAGGCGGACAGCTTGTCCTTCATCGGCTGTACGGGATCGTCTGAACAGGGGGAGCTGACTGCCGCCATAAACGAAAGCTTTCCATGAGCCTCCCCTGCGGTGATGATCTTGGATGAGTGCGAGTTTAGCCTCGACGTGGAAAGCTCGAGTCCGTCCGTCTCCACAAGCTGACATACGGCTGCAAACTTACCGCTTGTCAGCTGATGGGTGATGTAGATACCGCCATCATCAACTCCGGCGTCTGTGCCGCCAGTGCCGATCGTGGCATCACGGTTTACAAGCGCGTACCAGTAAGCGAAGGTTCTGGAGCCGTATCTCTCCATGACGATCTCGGTGGGAGAGCTTTCAATAAGATCCTTCTCTATCTCGCAGCAGATGACACCATCATCATGGCTAATGAATGCCCGGAGGACGATTGACCCAAAAGGCCCCGATGCAGCAATACTGATAGACGCATCCGCAAGGCTGATCCTGCCTTGAAAATCCGACAGGTAGAATGTGTCAAACACCGGCATCTTGAAATCTATTACTATCCGGCAGGCATGCCGCAATGTGGTGTTCCGTTCATCCTCATCGGGTTTCCAGGTATGGAAACGCGCGAAGGGTGCATCATCCCAGAGATCGCACTTGTTTATGGCAAGGATGATTTTTGTATCCTCACACCAGCAGAGTACGCCGACATCACCATTCCCGACAGGCATCCCCTGCATGGGATCGGTCGGAGGGCTGAGGTATACCACATCGTGCCGCGACACGCGTTCCGGCCACGAGATCTCCCATGAATTAGTTTGTAAGTTGAAAGCCGGGTGGAAGGTTTTACTTTGCATTCGTAATCCTCTGTTCAAATTATTGATAATTTGAAGACCAGCCAACATTATCGTTAGCTGGTCTTATCAGGGCAAGGGGCTTGATCAAATTTGTACAACAAGCCGGTAGGATCTCTCATCAGTTGACACTGCGAGAGACCCTACCGAGAACAATTCCGTGTTTGCAAACGAGTGGTCTAAAGCATCACTATTTTACACCAAGACTCGCGAACAAATCAAAGGATAATGAATCAGATTACTACTCAGAATTCCATCTGTAATCATACGAATCCGGCGGATTGTACTGGAAAGGACAACTGCCAGAATTTCCATCCCAGTATGTCTTGATGAACTTAACATGGCCATCAGCAAAGCAGCAATTGTTCATGGCATTATTATAAACGTACCCCGGTTGTGGCATATGCCATGATATCCCACCCTGCATACCGAATTCCGATACAAGAACTACTTTTGACACAGGATTAATTGATGCCAATATTTTACCGCCGATGTTCGGAGCAGGACTGGCTATTGTTATAGCATTATACCAATAGCTAGCATTGTAGTATCCAGGATTACTACTAAATGGGGTATTCTGCCCCCACCTTGGATAACCTGAGTCGCTTGGGCATTGAAATACTTTATCATTCTTTACATAAGATATTATCAAATTCTTGTAATTCCACCACCCCTGTGGAACATCCTGGGTGGGCGGCAATGTTTCATCATAGTCCTGCGCGTACATCAGCAACCCCAGGCCTATTTGTTTCAAATTGCTCTGGCAGACCGATTGTCTTGCCTTCTCGCGTGCCTTGGCGAACACTGGAAAAAGTATAGCCGCTAATATTGCTATTATAGCTATCACAACTAGAAGCTCAATTAGGGTGAAACCCTGATTAACTCGACTTTTTCTCACCATTTTCTCCTCAAATTTAAGCACATGCTTTGATTCGCTTGTTTTCTTACCTTTTCGGATCTTTCTTTAGCAGTCCCCCATATCACCACCTTCCGCCAATACGTCATAAAGCAGACTATGGGACCGGTACCGCGTTGGAGACAAAAAAATACACTTGATGCTGCGCAATCTGAAACGCTGTATTCTGCCCAGAACAGCCTGCGTAGCATACTGTCTAACTAATGTTGCATATCATAGCATGCGGACTGTTTGTTGTCAAGAAAGTATTTTTAGATTATTTAAGATTTGGAATCCTCTGTCTTGCCGCCTCCCCACGGGGATTTTATGGTGATATGAAGTTTAACATTTTATGAGGCAGGATTAGTATGAAAAAACTAGTCCTGCCTATTGCCACTCACACTTTTAGTCTACTCGATCAACCGTACTTACTGCCGAAAATCGCATACTGTGTGTCCAACACTCGCAGACGTAGACACACAGTATCTCCATCATGCGGGTTTCACACGAACAATCGGCCTATAGACGCAACAAATGCGAGAAATTTGCACCAAACAGCATGTTGACAACTAGACCGCTAAGTGATATATTCTAACTGTTGGTAACAGTTGCAGGTATAGGCCGCAATTTAATCCCCAACAGATGGAACCTATTTTGCGTAAATCAGCAGCAAATACAATCGCTTCAAATATACTGACAGATTACATTCACAACAGCCTATATGCTGTCGGTGACAGGCTGCCAACTGTTCGAGACTTGGAAAAACAGTATAGTCCGGTATCTCGAAATACAGTGGTGCATGCACTGGGTATGCTGGAAAACGAAGGCTGGGTGGAAAAGCGCCAGGGTCTTGGGTGTTATGTAACCAACAAAACCGAGCCCGAACGTCCGAATCTTATAGGTTTTGTTACAGCATCGACTGAGAGCGATGTGGTACTTAGAATATATGATGGCATCCAAAGTGTTTGCAATTGCCACGATATGCATGTGCTTATGGCAAGTGTAGACAACGATTATGACACAGAGCGGAAACAGGTTCAAAAACTGATCGATGCCGGCTGCCAGGCGCTCGTGATGTATCCCGTGACACGCACAGCCGAACAATTGAAAACGGATTATCTAAACAGTGAGCACAAGGACTTCCCCATAGTGCTGGTCGATATTGCCTACATAGAACAGGCTCGGCCGGTTGTAGTGTTTGACAACTATCAGGCTGGCTTTGACATGACCCAGATGCTGCTGGAAGAGGGGCATAAGAGAATTGCATTCATGAGTGCCCGAAGCCAGAACGCTGGAATACTGATGCACTACTCTACCAGAGAGCGATATCGCGGGTTTCAAGACGCTTGCCATCTGGCCGGAATACCGATAAGTTCGCGTGATATCTGGGAGGTCGACAGGGGAACTCCTGTAAGCCAATGTATGGAAGATCTGGCAAGGGATCTCGATAAGTGGGCTGCCGATACAGACCATCCCACGGCATTGATCGCGATAGATGATGAATGGGCGCTGTCCACAATTCAAACTGCACAACATCTTGGCATCAGGATTCCGGAGGATCTATTCATCGTTGGTTTTGATAACCGGTTGCAGGCACGATCATTCACGCCAGCCTTTCCCAGCACAAATCCGGACTTTCAATCAGCAGGCGAAATGGCAACCAGGATTGCTATCAGGCAAAACATGGAGAAGACCAACATCCTTCGGGTCTATACATTGCCTGTTCCGATTCTTAGAAGAGACAGGAGCTAGCCTATGATAATGAGTTAGGGGCGATCTCGAGCAAGTTGTAGACGAATAATTATGTCGAAGAGGAATTGTATGTACATCAGAAGCAATAAAAGAGGATTTACACTAATCGAATTACTAGTTGTTATTGCCATTATAGCGATACTTGCGGCAATTCTATTCCCGGTATTTGCAAAGGCCAGAGAGAAGGCTCGTCAGGCAAGCTGCTCAAGCAATGTGAAGCAGATAACCCTGGGGATACTCATGTACGCTCAAGATTACGACGACACTCTGCCTGTCGGTTATTACGGTTGGGCTCTCCCTGTTCCGCACTGGCGGTATCTGGTGAACAGCTACATCTCGGGGTCGAGCCATGGGGTGTGGGACTGTCCATCTTACTCTTACACTTCTTACGGCTATCCTCCGTCCTACTATGGGGGCTATTATGCGCCTTACGGCTTAAATTGGGGACTGCTGACCGGCCGTGTGCCGAACGCAAACGGTACTTTAGATGGGGTAAAAGATTATAGTGGCAAGCCGCTCAGCATCGTACAATCTCCGGCGGAGACGATACTGCTTGGTGAGAACGATTGCGACTGGGCTCTTAGTCCTTTTGCCCACAGCGATTCCAATAATCTAATAAGTGTATCAGGGGCTTTATCTACACGCCATAGCGGCGGGAGCAATATAGGCTTCTGCGACGGGCATGTGAAGTGGATGACCTACACGCAGGCCACATCTACCCAGAACGACGTGCCCTACTACTATTGGAAAGCGAACAAGTTATAGCTAAAGTAAAAAGTTATATGTATTAACCGTGCGCGGAAATGAATCATCGCAAAGGATGCCCATTTCCGCGCAGTCAGATTATGACGTCAGGCAGGGCCGAATTGTTCTCAATCGTAACGCTGGGAAACGGTAGCGGTAATTTGATTGGCCCCTTGTCAACGTCTCATGATCTACCTTCCTGAAAATTCAGTTTTCCGATCTCGTCAGATATATCGCACAAAATTTTGCCGACCGGGCGCTGGTTTCGCGGCGACATCTCTGCAAGCGGAATGCTCTTGTATAATTTTTCGTTTTCCTTTGCCTCTTGAACATACTCATCTCTGTAAAGAAACTGTTCGCAGTTGCCTTCATCGATATTGCGTTTAACCCAGTCAAACAGCAGCTTCATCTCGGGAATGTAGATGAACCGTGCATTTTCATATATGTAAGATCTGTTATAAGCGCATGATGCACTGTTTTTCAGCGTCGCTTCGAATACAGGGTTTACCTCATGTACACGTTTTAACTCTTCAAGTGTTTCGTACATTGAAAAATCCTGATGCGCCCCCAGCAGCTCCGCTAGCAGTTGCATCAATCTGCCGCATGTGCCGCACGCTTCGGAAATTGCCTCGCTTGTGTTGGCATTGTTTTGCCATTCGGATACAAGCTTTTGTATGAGTCCCAACCCGAAATGGATGTATCTGCCGCAAACCGTGCGCGCTATGTCAAACACATCCCGGCGTACAAACTCGTCTGACATTCGTCGTTCATCGAATGACGACAGCTTCTTTAGAACATATATGGCATTGGCTTTGCATTTATCCGCATCCATGGTCATTTTTTCAAATTCCGATGGGTCCTTCTTGTCAAACCGTACACGTTCGAATATATCGAAAAAATATTCCATCAGCAAGATATCACTGTCATTCGTACTCCATGACATAAGCTTTACAATCGGCATGAAATTATTCCATACCTCGATCATCACATTAGACATTGACTGATAACGGTCATGACAGTACTTTACGACCCGATCCTCCATGGACATTCTGAGCGGCATCCAGGCATTGTCCGCCATATACTCAAGCATGAACGTGTCGCTGTGCGAGACCTCCGGCCACAATACCAAACCTTTGCATAATTTGTCTTCTTTTGCAATTGCAAGCCGTTCTTCCGTAAGATCATAGTTGCCGCGAATTTCACTGTTGGGTTCAAAACCATGAAAAATGCCAAAAATCCACGGGAATTTGCCGACGACGCCCCAGTTTATGAAATTACCTTCCCGCACCGTGTCAGACGTATAATCAAATATTATTGATTGCTCCGGATCAAGTTCAGACAGAAGTTTTTTCACTTCATCGACGCTGTAACACATCCATAGATCCCAACTGGCTATCAGCAACGGAGCGTTTGGGTGTTTGCACTTTAGATAATTCGCGATACGCCGGTATACATACAACTTAAGACGCAGATTTTCATCCCGGTCATTCGAATATGAACGCTCGGCAAGCCCGATCGTGTGGAAAAGCTCGGGACGTCCGTACTCTTTTATGTGCGTCTCGGTCAGTTTGAAGTAGTTTTCAAGATTTTCGTTGTCCCGTATATCCCAAACCAGACCCGTTTGTTCTGCGTAAATATTCGATGACTGTGCAAGCAGTTTCGGCTTGACTTTGTCCAGAAATTGCAGCGGCGTCCGTGAATACCAATGGGTCATGGTACCACAGTCTTCGGGATGCATGAGGTCACGGTCGAACGCATAATCGAGAACCTTTTTGCGAAGCTCTCCCCTATATTCGAGCGGCCAGAATAACGAGCGGTCATCTAAGCCGTCGCCGCTTTCAGGAAGTTTCCCTTTGGCCGGAGGATAATCCACAATCTCCGGGAACGCTTTCTGGAAGATATCGTCATGACCGATACGAAGCATAAACAAGTTCAGGCGCTTTTTCAATATCCAGTCGATTTCTCTGCACCAATCCTCGTAACTCCAGTGTTCGGCCTGAAAACGGTGCAGGCTTCGGTGCGCGAAATAACGAAGTCCCCTGTACTCAAACCGTGGACTATCGGTGATGTCCAGTCCGGTTATATCCACTGCATCCGCTTTTGGGATAATGTTGCCATCCCAAAAGTACCGGCAGCCGGCCTGCCTCTCAAAGAAATTATACACGGCATAGAGCGTGGAGCGTCCCCTGCCCCCCGCTATCAGCAATATGTTCCGTCCGTCATCCTTAAGTGACAGTATGCTGTAATCGTCCGTGCCATAGCGTATTTTGAAACCGTCAAACCGTTTTCCCAAGAACAAATCCGCGGTATAATTATTGACAGCGTCCGAGCCGATAACGATCAGATCACTTGTATGATCGTCCTCTGTTACAACAGGCAGCATGATTCCGGTTATTTCGTGGTACAGCTTTTGAAACTCATCCGCTGCGATGTTATACACATTTTCGCCGCTGCCGGGTTTTAATATTTTAATCTCTCTCATTATCATTCCTATTCGGTGTCACATACATTCGCTGATCTGATCGCGCTCCTGCATGGACGTGTTCATCTCACGCTGATAGATAGATGGCACGGCTACCTCTCACCGTGTCGAATGTTGCGGTCAACTGCTTTGCCAACAACCGTTGCTCTATACGCAACGATAATGCACGTCCAATAAGTCAAGCCGATGGCAATGGACGGCCAGTCGAGATAAAAAGTTGTCGTAAGACCGGCACTCTTGCGGGGTCCATGCCACTTCGGCCAGCGCAGCCGCACGGGGATAGCTCATATACTCGACCTGCCGATATGAGCGCATATACTCCGTCCAGAGGTTTCCCTGTACGCCGATGATATGTCGCCGTTCGGCCTCAGACAGCTCACCAGCTGATGGGTCGTAGTTGTAGACCTGTTGCAGTGGAATGAGTCCGCAGATTGCCTCCGGCTCGCTGGCGTAGGCGTCCGACTGATAGAAATCGAAGTAGCAATGTGTCGTCGGGGACATCACGACATCATGGCCCAACCTGGCCGCCGCTTCCCCGCCTGACGTACCGCGCCAGGACATCACGGCCGCATCATCCGGTAACCCGCCATCGAGAATCTCATCCCAGCCGATTACGCGCCGCCCGTGTTGCGCCAGGTAGCGGGCCATGCGCCGCATGACATACCCTTGCAATGCATGTTCATCGGGTAAGCCTTCCTCGCGCAGGCGTTGTTGACACGCCGGGCAGGCCTGCCAGCGCTTAGTCGGACACTCATCCCCCCCAATGTGGATCACTCGGCTCGGAAACAGTGCCATCACTTCATCCAGCACTCGCTGAAGAAAGGTGAACGTCCCCTCATTCCCGGCGCAATAGACATTCTGTTCATACCCCGAACAGGTACGCACCTGGAACGGCCCCCCCGTACAGGAATATTCCGGATAGGCCGCCAGCGCCGCCAGACAATGGCCGGGCATTTCAATCTCCGGCACCACGGTAATGGCACGGCAGCGGGCATAGTCCACGATCTCGCGGATCTCTTCCTGTGTGTAGAAGTAGGGGCCATAGGGAATGCCGTCTTGGCTATGGCGGTCGCCGATTAGCGGCGAACTTGCGCGGCGTGCCCCGACCGTCGTTAACCGGGGAAACTGGGCAATTTCCAGCCGCCACCCCTGGTTATCGCACAGATGGAAATGGAACGTGTTAAGCTTATGCAGCGCCATCACATCCAGAAATTTAAGGATAAACTCTTTACTATAAAAATGACGGCTTACGTCCAGCATAAGACCGCGCCAGGCGAAGCGCGGCGCGTCGTGAATGGTGACTGCGGGCACTTGCCAGGGCGTACGCGTCACCAGGAACGGGCTCATGATCTCCGGCGGCAAGAGCTGGCGCAGTGTCTGCACGCCGTAAAAGAGCCCGGCCGGGCCAGCAGCGGCGATGCGGATCCCGCCGGGCATCACCTTCAGCGAGTATGCCTCCGGCGAGGTGTGCCCTTCTTCCGACACCAGGCACAGCGTAATCGCCGGGCACTTCGCGCGTGATTCATGATCGGTGACCAGCAGACGATACCCTAACGGCGGCGCGAGCACTTCGGCCAGATATGTGGCAATCTCTTCGGTACGCGGATCCGTATACACAATCACCGTTTGTGACAAAAGCGTAAACACGCCCTCATGATATTGCAGCGCGACAGGTTTCGGAATTATCGTCGGCTGGTTGTGTGTCATCGTCATTTCCTACTCCTATTCTTACGAAGAAACGGTCTGCCATCACGCCAACGGAAAAGACGACCGTCTCCTTCGCTGCGCTGTGCTGGACAGCGGTGTTTCTATGCCATGTTTCGTCCGATGTTCATGATATCGTGCGTTTGCACGGTGACCGGTGTGTCGAAGGTAAAGCGAATGGATTGCTTCTCGAATTGAGCAGTGCATGCCAGCGGGATATCGTTCAACGTGACGATGAAATCATCGGCGCATTGCACACCTGGGAGCGTCAGTTCACGAATTTCCAATCCGCCACTTGCGATTTCCAGCGTAGCGAGCTGGTGCTGATCGCCCAGGCTCTGCCGGTACCTGCCTATGACTGTTGGGGCAAAGAACGGATACGTGCAGGTGTCTTCTCCCCCGGCCAGCATCGGCGCGAATGCCACCTTGCCGGCAGGAATATCCAGTCGGAACCCGGACCGTATCAGCAGGAAACTCCACGACGACAACGCCCGATAATAATGATTGCCGCACTCGACGTGATTCCAGACACGCCCAGACGTCAGATAGCGGTCGTGGATGTCACTGATGATCGCCTGTGACTCTTCACACATCCCGTGAGCCATCAGCAACGCCGCCACTTCGTATTCAATCCCCGTCCACGTCGCGACTCCCTGTAAGTTGTCGGAAGTGGCCATCTTGTGTTCAATGCCCGGCGGATACGTGGCATTGAACAAACCACGGCCAGCCTGGAAATTGTAAAGCATAACGTTCCGTAATGCTTTTTTGATGCGCTCCGGTTTACAGATGCCGCCCCAGCCCATGCAGGCGTTAAACCAGTCGGCACTAAACTGATCGCTCATGCAGCACTCATCCACGATGCCGCTCGATTCGTCTCGCCACAACACGTAGTATTCGCCGTTCCAGAGTTTCGACTCAAGGCTTTGCCGGCCGATATCAAAAATGTCCTGCCACTTTCTCGCATCCTCATGATCACCCATCTCATGGGCAAGGCGTATCGCCGCCTGCAACGCGCCCATCCACAACCCGGCGATGAATGACGGACACCCGGCGAATTCCCAGGTATCATAAGTGTTATGTTTGGTGTCATGATCTGGCAGTCCGTCGCCGTCGCCATCCAACAGTGCCGTGTTCTCCATCGCCAGCACCACATTTGGCCACAATTCAGTCAAATACGCAACATCCCCGGACCATTGGAAATCACGAGCGACCTGCATCACAAACTGCGAGTTCAAATCAACGCGGTTAAACCCACCGGCATCCATCACTAAAAGCGATCCAACGAAACAGTGCAAGAAGCGTCCGTCCGGCTGTTGGAACTTGGCGCTATAGGTCATTTGCTTCTTCGCCAAATCGGGGAAGAGGGCAATGAGTGGGAATGACCCATAGAAGGAGACATCAGTGGTGTTTAACCCACCGTTGCCGCCGACTCCCTCCCAGAGACCGACATAGCCCGCTTTCGTCCACCAGGTGTTTTTTGTTAATGTGCTCAGTTGAGTGCTAATGGCTTCGGTCTCGTATTCATCCATGCTTGAGGTGTCTAGCAGCGTCGGAAGGCATAACGATTTATCACGTAAGGTGTGGAAATTTTCTACCAGATAGCGATTGACTTCCTGAGCATTGGTAAACCGATTTTCATAGTAATGGCCCAGATTTACACCGTTGAGGTCGACATGGTTCGGAAAATACCAACTAACGGTAAAGAGGAAATCCTCAGTGGCGGCGGGGGCGAGTTCCACACTCGTACAGAGCACCGCGTCGCCCCATTCCGCATCACGCATTGCCGTAAGATTGGACGCCAGGTCATCCAAAAAATCGCTGACAGTCTCATCCTGTTCACCCAGTGTAGGACATACCTGTCTGAGGGCTAACAATTTATTGTAGACAAACGGGTGCCGGCACATGTCGGTAAATATCCGTTGACGTGTGGCAGATGACAGTGCGTTCGCCGTGAATCCCTCGGGCAAGGTGGGACGATGCCTGGGCATGAGATTCTGCAGGCGGCCATCCGCACGAAATGTGTGCAGATAGGAATGGGTCTTCCGTCCATAGCGGCTATCCAACAGAGCCAGCCACTTCCTTCCCTCATCGTGGTAAATTCCAGTGAGATAACTCACCTCGCCACCAGACACGGAGATCGCCATATTTCCTGTTGTGCAATCGTCCGCGCACAGCCCTTCCGCGTCCAGTAGCACCGATACGCCGCCGCCTGACATCTCGGCGGTATTGCAAGGCTGCCTCTTTGCTTGACCCAGTCCGGCCGCGTTCATCATCCGACCGAGGATAGCGACTTCCACCGGAGCAGCCGTCAGATTCCGTACGGAAAAATGCACATAGAAACCTGGTGTGCCGGAGTCTCTGCTCTCATGTGGCACGAATGGTGAAAATAACTCGGCGGTGACCTCTACCGATAAATCCTCATCATGGTACGTTAGTTTTGCTATTGGAAACATGCCATCATAGGTGATGCTCTCCACGCATCTGAGCCAGGGCATGGTATATAAATCTACCAAATCAGTGTGCAGCGCCAGGTGGCGTGTGAGTATATTGCCGTCCGGAGTGCTGGTGCGCAGGATAAACGTCAGACCGTCCGTCGGCATCTCGGCTGGCACGCTGCAGGCACGTCGCGTGCTCGGTGACCACTGCCCAGTATTGAAGACTTCCCATTCGTGGAACAATCCGTCTGGCCTGATCTCCACCGTCCCCGTGCCGATTCCCCCGAGCGGAATCCCTGACTCATGCTTGATTGTTTGAGTAATCCGAACCATCTCGATTATCCTTTCACATGGAGGCGGCTATCTCTCCGCTGCGCTCCATCTTTACATCCCGGCCGCTTCACTGATTTAACTATCCTCCAATGCCCAATTGTTAAAGCGCGACATCATCCAATCGCTCCAGACTGTTTTCCTTGGCTGTAAAATTTCTCGTCTCGATTTTCCAATTTCACGCCGCTTCGTCGCGGGCCTTGGAGGGAAACAGAATTGCTAGCAAAATTACAATAATAGCGATTACTATGGATAAGTCTACAACCGTCATTTTTTTATATGTATTGTCGCACGTTTCCACGTCAACGAGTCACAATCGAGACGCTATCTCTTTGCATGCGACTGTTTTGCCGACACGGCCTTGCTGATATCTTGAGCAATCGACTGGAACAAGGCAAGCAGCTGTTCATGGTGATCACCGATGAAACGTTGTTCGGGAAGATAGACCCCCAGTGCAGCAATCACCCGATGCCCATCGCTGATCGGTGCCGAGATGGCCACCACATGCTCCGGCGTTGTGTACATGAGCCAGGGTAACTGCCTAATTTCCTGCAAAGCGGCAAAGAGTTCGTCCTCGCTGGAAATACCGGGCCATTGGTTCCCCGGCAAGCCGTAACAGCGGATGAAGGCATGCAATTCATCCTGTGGCAGGTGCGCCAGTAATTCCCGTCCGGTCGGCACGTCGTACACATTGCACTCCAGCAAATCCGTGCGGATTTGCACGGTCTGCCCGCCGTCCACTTCGCACAACAAGAGACGTTTCCCCCGGTGGAGTGTCGTCAGATTCACCGTCTCGTGTACCGTATTGGCGAATTGCACCATATATGGTTGAGCGATCAGCACCAGATCCTTCCGGTAGTTGCCATTACCCGCCAGACGATAGGACATCGGTCCCAGCGTATATCCCTTTTTCGGGGCAGCCTGGTCAATATACCCCCGGGCGACCAACACTCCCAGAATGCGGGCACAGGTGGCCGCATTCAATTCAAGCTGCTCGGCGATGTCGCCAAGGTAGTGCGGGATATCCGGCTCAGCCGCGATCAGCTCCACAATATTCAGTGCTCGATGTAAAACTTGTATCATTTTCGCATTGTGAAAATCTCTTTCATAAAATAGCCCGCATGGATATAGTATACGGTTCTTATCTTTACCAGTCAAGCACTTAGATAATATTGCGTAAGTGTTCTGGTACTGGCGCGTCGGTGAGGGAGCAGTGATCTTCCCCCGAAAAAACGGACACCTGTATATATAATAGTGGCTCTATAAGCTTTCTTGAGGGTGAATCTGATTCGCCCTCACCCCAACCCCATTCGACTTCGCTCAGGGCAGGCTCTCTCCCGATTTCGGGCGAGGGGGGATGCCGCTTATCCCGAGTAGCCTACAGGGCATATCGAGGGACGGTACATGTCTACCAGGCTTCGGCAGCGGCGTCTTCAGGGATTCAATAATGTAGCCGCAGGCTTTATGCCTGCGATCAACGCACCCGTGAAAAGTGTGCCTGCATCTAGTCGGCGCAGGGCGACTTCGTGTTTTTTGTTGCCGCGAATTTATTCGCACGGTTGTTGGAACACTACCGCTATCCACAAACTTTCTCATAGAGCCATAATAGTAGAGAGGTGTCCAATTAAGAGGTATTCAGAAGAGTGACCTATCCCCGATTTTCCGGAGAATCACAAAGGATGGGACATAATCGCTGGACAGTAACATTCTGGAACTGTTTTCTTGACAACAAACAGTCCGCATGCTATGATATGCAACAATAGTCGGACAGTATGCCACACAATCTATGATCGTTGGGGGAATCCTATTGCGGTACCGGTACCGCAATAGGGTATGCGATACTCGATCTATCACAAGCTCGACCGATGAGAGCACCAGACCGGTGCATGCGGGGTCTCACTCCGTTCTAGTATAGCGCATTGAAAGTTAAACCGAAAGCATGAGGAGAAAATAGGGTATGAAAAATAGATTACTTGTTCTAGTTGTGTTGTGCTGCATCGTGGTATCAGGTGCGGTAGGCAATGCTTATGCATTTGATCTTAATGGAACAGAGTGCAAGAGCTTAGAAAGCGGTTGCCATTACTTCAATGGATCAGATGCTTTTACAGGGTCTCGTTGCGAGTGGATGTCTGCCACAACAAATGCGGACGATAGCCAGCTTTTCACCCATGAACCTTGGATCAACCATGATTCTTGGCGATCGGGGACCGGTCTCGTTTATTTATCGATATCGGCAACCCTTCCTTCGCAAGACAATCTATCCTTCGCATGCCATGCCCAGCTGGCATCTCCGGGAGGTGATGGAATCGGGTTGTCGCTCCTCGCAAAGGAAGGCAATAAGATTGTACTGATCAAACGCCAAATGATACCTGCCGACGGTAAAGGATATGAATTTCAAGCGGATATTTCCAAGTTTAAAGGGCAAAACGCAGAATTGTATCTGCAAGTCGATTCGAACGGTACAATATACGGCGACACAACTGTAATTGATAAGTTTCGCATAACTAGCGGCGAAAATATCATCTTGACAACCTCTAAAATTCGACAACAATCGCGCGCGGCATTTGTTATGGATTGGGATCTGCACGTCATGAATTTGGAAACACGGCGTCCCAAAGATGATAGTTTGATGAGATGGAACTTGAATGGGCGTCAGCACAGTCAGAATGTCTATAGTGCGCGAGATGGATTGCGCCCTCAAATAGGCGCACATATATATCTTACCCCTCGCGTTTTGGCAAATATTGACGGGCTCAAAGACATATTTGATTTCGTTGCGCACGACGCCGGGACGCCGGGACGGGAAGCATTAGAGTTATCAGGTACTCCGTGGATCGAGGTATTCCATAATGGGGTCCCACTTGGTAGCTGGGATGCTGGTCGATGGTGGGTACGATCTTTTGGTGACTATATGGGATCGATTGCACATGTGTATAAATACATGCTTGGAATCTGTTCGGGTAGTGAGCCCCATATGTCTCCGGATTACTATTACACCGGCCATACCAAGGAAGAGGTGGATTCTCTGATATATAGTCCACAATCATCAAAGGATTTCGGACAGTGGATGGCAGATCTATATGGCGATGTATCGCCCTGCATTGACAGCAATGGAGATGGACTGACCTTTGCCGGTGATTTTAGTTTTTCGTCTGATCGTTGGGAAACACTGGGCACAGCGATGCCTAAAGATGGTAAATATCAGGATTTTCTATCCACCTTATTTAAGGAACACATTATCTCGCAAGATGTAGCAGGAATTGATCAAGCCTTCCATGGCAGCAAGAATGATAGTCCACTAATAACAACGAGTCGTCTGCTTAGTGTACAATATCCCTCGACATTTGGCCAAAGTTTACGCCAGCTCAAATACCCGAAAGACGCAGCTGGAGTCACATACTATACGCAGTCATCGGAGGCAAAAGATCCTGAGGGAACACAAGCGACATTCGCACCATCCCGAATATATCAAAGCGAAAAGAAGTATACAACTTCACTTGAAATACGTCCGCCATTCCACTTGACTTCCGGAAAATGCCTGGGCACATTTGGACCTTATCAGGGGTACAATCGGTTTACAACCATTGCTAAGTCGGGTTTTTCTGATGCAGAGGCAACGCTTGTAGTCAGGATAGAGCAAATAGAATCCGATCAAACCAGCAATAACGGCAAAGTTCTCAAAAAAGTTGAGGCAGAGATTAACGCCGGCGAAAACAAATCGATAGATATGGATATTGCACCTTCCACCACAGCATTCAACATCAGAATCACATGCTGGGCAAAGAATCCGGAGAAGGCAAGTATGAATACCAAGGTATATCTACTTGATCCAGCCCTGCATGCAGGCAATAAGCAGCGTGACATGGTAGGTGATTATGAAAGAGCAAAATGCTGCTATGCATTAGATAACAAACCTGAAAACCTTGTTGATATGGGGCATGCTGTAATTAAATATGATCCGGTTCAGACCGAATTCCGTGGCAGCCTTATCTATCAACAAGGACTTAGACATGGAGCCAGGCCCGTTTACAATGAGTTCAATCCAGGAAGTTGCTTCGGCAATACACCTGCGAATGTATATCGTTCGATTTTCCATGAGCTGCAATATAAGCCGGCAGATATCAACTGGTTCTGCTACGGCGGAGGGCAACCAGAGGCTACATTTGCATCCATGGACATCCATTATCTATCAACCGAATTGGCAGTTCTTCGCGGTCAGTTGGAGTTGATGAGCCCTTACAAAAATATTAACAGGCCAAAGCGGTCAATTGGAGTATTTTTGCCTGTTGCAAATCCTGCCACTGCTGGGCAAATGCAAGATGCAGGCTTGCTTGGGCGGCAACTGATGCATTACGGTCCGGATGTACTACTAACCGAACAGCTTGATAAGTATGCAGCGTATGATAACCTCGTTATCGTGCTCGGCTTTATAGATCACACTACTGATGCGTATCTTACAAAGCTGTTGAAAAATCCGCCTGCAAATAAGAAAATCATTGTAGTCTGCGCTAGTTCGCAACTGTATTGCGAACCGGGACGACGAGCCAGTCGCGACTTCACCCACAGCATGCAGGACGTTCTTCCGGTAAGTCCAATGGGCGGAGATATGCGCCAGTTGGCTTACGATATCGGACAAAATCATAAGCTCACACTTAAGCTAAGCAATACTGTCTGGCAAAATCCTAAGGTGAGCAATGGGCAGTGGCTAAAAGCGGAGGGTAAGCTCATAGGATGGAAGAGCCGAAACGTGATGGTGCTCGCCGGAATGCCTACTAACGGCTTTGAAGAGTTGTCTTCACAATTCTTTGGACTACCTGTGCCAGACATGAGAAGCGCAGGGCAATTACATATTCTGAATCGTAATTCGGTTGCTAACAAGCCTGGTTACTACTGCTTGGACGAAGGGCAGAAATTGCAAATAAACAACCGCCTTGCGGCATATGACGTTGTAAGACGCAAACCAGTATACGGGGTAGTGCAGAAAAGTGGCGTCGTGTGGGTGCTGCAACCGGATAAGTTGCAAGTGTTGGATGCTGGAACCGCTCAAGTCCAGTTGCTGGATAAAAAAGATAGCTGCACAGTGTTAAACATCAGAATGCCGAAGTATCATTTTGAGGGAGGCGTAAAGCCTGAGCTGATAATTGCGAGTCCTATCAAACCTTCCGTTGAGGTTAATGGCAAACGATTGCCGGTTGTCAAATATGGCAGAGAACCATTCTATAGATGTGAAATAGCCAAGGATGGAAAATATACTGTTTCCAGTGGGGGTCATACATCCCTTGGCAAGACGCAAAGGCAATAATAACATCGGAAACTCTGTAAGAAATATGAGAGGGAGAATGCTGATGCATTCTCCCTCTTTTACAAACCGAGTACAGAGCCAGCTGGTTACTATACGGAAAAGAATGTGTTGCATGTGCCACCCCCTCGAAGTGACTGGCAAGGAGGAACTATTCGTCATCTTGCGACTGTTTGTATAGATTCTTTTCGGCATGCAGTCGATCAATCGGAACCAGCTGGAGGGCGTACCGAAAGTAAATCAGCGCCTCCAAGGACAGCACATTTTATGACAGTATCAATTTCTTGTTGATGCTTTCTAGGCATCATCAGCTGAATCTCATCATTGCTTTCGATCACTTCTACTTTGCCACCAGCCAGCAACTCTGCGCTTCCGATTCTTACTGACGTTTTCGGCAGAGTTAAAGAATCGCCGTTCCTATTCATTGCATGAATATAGACCGTGTTACCCCGGCGGGTGCTTCTACCCCAATCACCATTTACAAACGGTCCGCCGCGCGTACAGTAGATGCTCTCCCCGTAGATTTTCAGCCATTCGCCAATCTCTTTAAGACGATCAATCTGCCTACCCTCAATTTCACCGGTCGGCATAGGACCGATATTCAGCAACAGATTGCCGTCTCCGGTGACGGTATTCACGAGCATTCTTATGCACTCTTCGCGAGTATACATCTTGCCGCCAGGTTTATATGACCATTGTCCGCCAACCAAAGTCATGCAGCTTTCCCAAGCCCGCCCATACTGATAATTGCCGATCTTCTCCTCAGGCGTATCATAATCACACCACAAACCGATATTGTCGGGATGATTATATGAGGCAAGTATTGCCAATCGGTTGTTGACGATAATCCCTGGTTGAAGTTCGTGCATCATTTCCAACAGCTCTTGTGGTTTCCATAATTCATCGTGTACTTTGCAATCGTTAAGGTCTCTTGTGCCGTAACTGTCAAACCAGATGATGTCCACTTTGCCATAGTTCGTAAGGAGCTCACGAATTTGATTCTTCATGAACTCACGATACTCGTTGTTGTCGCCGATCAAATATGCAGGATGATACCAGTCGCGCTGAGAGTAGTAAACGCCAAATTTCATGCCGGCAGAATGGCAGGCATCAGCCAGCTCTTTCACAATATCGCGCTTAAAAGGAGTATTTGCGATGTTGTAATCTGAGTATTTTGTATGAAAATTGGAGAAGCCATCGTGGTGTTTGGTAACGATAACCAGATACTTCATTCCCGCATCCTTCGCGATCTCGACCCATTGCGAGGCGTCGAACTTCACCGGGTTGAACTGCTTGAACTGGCTATCATACTCAGGATCTTCGCCGCGATCTTTGGCTCCGGTAATATCAAAGGGCTTTGGCGCACTACGATCCCAGCTCAATTCAACTCCAAGTAAACTTGCTGGCCCCCAGTGAATGAACATTCCAAACTTTGCATCGCGAAACCAGGCCAAACGGACTTCCTGCTCTTCTATAGACTCACCTGCCAGACTAGTATGCAAGATTTCGCCTTTTGGCTCCATCGATGACATGCCGTCATTGCACATGTATATTTCTCCCTCGAACATATTACTTCCCAGCCCTGCTGTATGATATCTGGGATAGTGATTATAGTCACCCCATGCCCCCCGCTAGTGGATGGGGTTTTAGTTCACGCCAACTTCAATAGTGTCTCGCAAGCTCTTGAATGGATAATTCAACGAATCGGCAACGGGCTTACAAGTGACCGCTCCGTCAACAATGTTGTAACCCCCGGCAAGCCCGGAAGTCGAATCTGCTGCCTGGCAACAACCTTTGGCGGCAATTTCCATCGCGTAAGGCATCGTTGCGTTAGTCAATGCCTGAGTAGAAGTCCTTGCGACTGCTCCGGGTATATTCGCGACCGCATAGTGCACTACTCCAAATTTCTCATAAGTTGGCGCGCTGTGGGTTGTTGCATGATCAATTGTCCCTATGCATCCACCCTGATCGACTGCAACGTCGACGATAACTGAGCCAGGCTCCATACTTCTTACCATAGTCTCTGATACCAGACAAGGTGCCTTCATTCCGGGGTTGAGCACAGCGCCTACAAGCAAATCGGCTTTTTGTGCGCTCTTCCTGATATTGTGCTCGTTCGATATGAGTGTTTGGATTCGTCCGCCAAATATATCTTCAAGATACCGCAGACGTGCAGGGTTAATATCCAGTAATGTAACGTGCGCACCCATGCCAAGTGCAATCCGAGCCGCATTCGATCCGACTATACCCCCGCCGATGATTACCACCTCAGCGGCATCTACTCCTGGAACACCTGCAAGCAGTATGCCTTTGCCTCCATAGAACTTCTCGAGAAACTGAGCCCCAACCTGAATCGACATGCGGCCGGCGATCTCGCTCATAGGCGCAAGGAGTGGCAATGACCCATCCTTCGCCTGTATGGTCTCATACGCGATGGCGGTAACCTTACTATCTATTAAAGCTTCTGCGAGCTCTCTGTCAGCTGCCAGGTGCAGATATGTGAACAGGATCAATCCGTTGCGGAAATAGCAATACTCAGATGGCAAAGGCTCTTTTACCTTTATAACCATTTCGGCCGACCAACACTCTGCAGCAGACACGGTAATTTTAGCGCCTGATTTAGCATACTCGGCATCCGAATACCCGCTACCTGCGCCAGCACCTGACTCGACCAGAACCTCATGACCTGCGCGGGACAGCAATGCCGCTCCTGCAGGGGTCATTGCCACACGATTCTCTCCATCCTTGATCTCTTTTGGCACACCTATTATCATCTGTTTCTCCTTTGGTTGTATTCTCAATAGCATTCTATCGCATTGCCCTTCGCCGCCCATCAAAATATCACGAATGGCCCAATCGTCGACATCCTTTTGCTCGATAATCCGTCTGGCGCCGGCAGGACGTATGATAGTTGCTGAACCTGGTCCTCCAACATAAATTGCTCTTTTCGCTTTGATATATACGGCAACTTGAGTGTAATGTGGTGGTATTACATCTCTATTACTTTCTTCTCAATCCTGGATCTCTCCGCAGCAAACACGATTCTATGACTAACAAGGGATTCTTGAGCGGTTGTGATGACGGCATTCGGATCCTCTTCGCGTATAGCCTCAGTCATGCTCTTCATAACCAGGTAATCGCCGCCGCCATGCCCCTCTCCCGAAGGAGGAGCAAGTTGAACCTTATTCACGTTACCTGTTATAAAGTCGGTGTGCACGATAATCCTGTCTTCTACACTGCCCTCAATGAAACCCTTAGTGCCGTGCAAGCGTATGAACCGACCGCCTGGATGAAATGCGATCATTGTGAACGTAGCGGTCAATCCGCCCTCATATTCAAGGTTCACCACCTGATGATCTACTACATCATTATCAGATTGGAATACACACCTGCCGTATGGACCAGTGCGCAGATACTCAACTACGCTTGCATCATCCTGTCGAGGGAAGACATATCGCCATGTATCATCCGCCAGATACACTTTGCTGCTGTGGTATGGACACTTCGCCGTGCAGCCGTCAAGACATCTTGATGGTGCTCCATCAGGCTTATTCTTTTCTGTAAAATATGTCAGTGATCCAAATGAGGAGACTCGCTTGCATTTCTTACCTACCAGATAGCTGAAAAGGTCTATATCATGGCATGACTTGGCCATGAGTATAAAAGTGCTCTTATCCACCCTGCTCCAGTTACCTCTAACGTAAGAATGCGAATAGTGGATATTTCCAATCCCTTCAACCTGATCCAGAGAGATGACTTCCCCAATCACTCCGGCGGCTATCATCTTCTTGATATTGGCGTAAAGATCATGGTAGCGCAGTGAATGACATACGCCCACTACCACACCAGTCTTGCGTTGAGTCTCTTCTATGTCTTCACAGGCACCGATGGTTACAGCCATCGGTTTTTCCAGCAAAAGGTGATAGCCCTTCTTCATAGCAGGGATAGAGGTCTCAAGGTGCAGACTATCCATAGTAGTGTTGATGATGGCATCCGCCAGCCGAGGCTCTGCCAGAAGATCGGATGCACAAGCAAATACCATCGCTGGTGATAGTCCGCAATCGCTGGCAGCTGCTGCACGTTTATCCGGATCAGGCTCTGCAACTGCCACAACCCTACCAAATAGCTGCGGGCTTTTCAAGAGTATTCCGGCGAAAGTCTTTCCTCGACCCCCGTATCCAAGTATTGCGTAAGTTACTTCTTTCATTCTTCACCTCTATGTCCGAAAAATTGCTACCTCCTCTCCCGATTCGCCATATCGCCTTTTGAGGTCGACACAGATCAACTCAGCGAGCAGGCACCATCGCAATGGCATCTACGCGGAAATCAGTCTGCCATGTATCGTTCATCGTAGGCCTGAGGGATAGGTACTTATCATTCTGCTTAACATCGATTCTGCCTGCTTTTTGCCACTTGAATTTATAGTTATTGCCATGATCTACTGCAAACTTTGAGCAACTACGAAATGCACCTTCGATTGGTTTCAGCTGCAGGTCGCAGTTCATCTTACCGTCTACGGTACCGACTACCGCCCAGGATATCCAGGTATCGTAGATCCCGGGTTTGAGGCCGTCGGGGAGCTTCCATGTGATATAGACCGGCTTGTCCAGACCGGCATTATCTATAAGCATCCCAACCCCCGATTCCTTGTACTGCGATAAACCTTTTGAGAAATCACCGGCGCTTTCAGCTTCCAGTATGGCTGCATCTTTCTCATCGAATATCCCATCTGTAGAGAGGTGAGTGATTCGCGATTCGGCATTTGCAGGTTTCAAAGGATTCTGACGCAGTTCGATCTCCTTCCATTTGGACGGATACAATCGAGCTTCGGTAGGAATATCGTTGACCATCGAAACATCTGACCCCGTAGAGTATATGAAGTTACGGGTAACAGTCTTTCTCCCAGAACTGTCAGAGAAGAGCACGTCTGCATCAAAGCGAAGATTGGCGCCGGGTTTCAGATCCATATTTTCAAGGAATGACCGAGACACCGACAACCTGATGGAGTATCCGCCATCGAATGGTGTAACAACCGCCCGTGCATTCTGAACGGTCCCTACCCACTCGAAATCGGCCGACTGCCCGGGTGACCTGTATGTTCTGGGGCGCTTGACACCATCTGTCAGGGGCTTCAGTCCGATAACAGTTGGAGCCTTGCCGTCCCTGCCCGGCACTACCATAATGCGCACATCGCCTACCGCAGGAGCATTTCTGGTCCCTGCAGGGCCCAGGTAGAGATCTACTGCATCGCCACCCGTGAAACCGGCAGTGGGATCGTCTGCGCCGTTGCGGAATGGGGACTTTGAAAGGACATCCCATCTCGCGAACAGATCGCTCTTGTTGTATGCAACATATACAGAAGAGACATGTTTGTCTCCCTGGCGTATGGTAAACGGAGAGAGGCTGTCCCACTGTGAATCCGGACCATTAAGGCCAAAGTTCTCGCTTACATAAGGGATAGCACCAGGCACGTCAGCCTTGCCTGGAATATCGGTTGCTATACTATCTGCCGCAACATTGATGGTGCCCGAGTAGTACTGCTCATCGCCAAGGCCCAGGATTTCAAACATAAGCCCGGCTGTCTGGCCCTGATAGGCATAGTATTTCCCGGATTTTCTGTCATATAGAACTCTGCCGGAAAATGTCTCGCCCGTAAATGTTTCAGGTCCGGGTGCCGGTCCCTGCGCCAGATCATTGAATATATGACCTCTGTAGAACCCACTCGATGTATAGAAATGAATCAACCCTGTTTCATCTCCGAGAGCTGCGTATCTGTCATTTGCGACCCCCGCCAGCACCCAGGTATCGTAAATCTCTCCATCTTTGCGTGGCGACATAGCCTTTTGACCAACTGACCACAGCAGCGCGCCATCCGGGGAATACTTGTTCAACCTCGTCTTTGTAAGATGTGCCGACCAGAAAGGCCCACTCGATTCAGGGCCCGCCGACCAGGACACATACATATTGCCCGCATTATCAACCCTTATTCCACGGCATCTGTGCCGCCAACCATCAACCAGATCGGTATCTGCCACACCGGGGGCATAATCTTTTACCAATATTTTGTAGTGAGAGTTATCCCATTTCGGCCAGCCATCTGGATCTATGCCTGTGCATGGGATGCGCACTATCCGCCTGCCATCTTCGAAATATACGTTGAGTTTGTCGTCAACGCCGTAACCGAACAGTCCTATATCGCCACCTAGTTTAGGGTAGGCATTGTTATCCACCGCTCGTAGCAACAAGCAATCTACGCGGAGGTCATCGGTGTTTATCTGCTTGATGTCCAACTGGATAACACTATCGTCAGGTTTGATATCCATATCGCCTATTGATATCCAGCCGAAACCCCCATCCCTAGCTGGTGATGATCCATTGGAATCCGAAATGCGGGTTGTCAAATTGCTGCCAGAACTTCCGGCGGATACATTCATGTTATACGGCACACCGTTGCCACTCTGACTTACCTGAAGATAACACTCATATTTTCCGGGATGCAGTCCGGCGCCATGCAGATTCCACCTGAGCCACTGCCCTCGCAGAGGCCACTCCTGCCCTGTCCAACTCGTGCGAATTATGGCCTGTGTTGCTCCACCCTCAAGAATGTTCTGCCAGCCGTGACTCGATTCGCTGCGAAACACGCGCGGAATACCGGCATCATGATCTTTGGCGGCTGATTCCGATTCCCCTTCAAGGAACACTCCGCTCTTTATAACTTCAGGAAACGGCTTATGTATCATGTCGACAGTCTCTAAAGCCTTCGGTTTCCCCGAAGAAGGCCTGCAACTGACCATTTCAGGTCGGCCGTCTATGCCGATGTTAAGGTATCCAACAGGCACCATCGAATCGCCGTCGATTCTAAGTATGTTCTCCTGCGCAAAGTCCGATGATTCGAATTTGAACCCACCGACTGATACGATATTCGGCATGTTGAAGATATTGGCATGGCTATGTGAGGCGTAGAACGCCGCGGGATAACCAGCATGCTCAAAATCCCAGTATGCCTCTGTACCGCTCCACTTGCCGCTCGTCGCATCGATTCGGCTACGGGCCAAAACACCTTTTCCATCATTAGTGGCTGAAGCGACCCAGTATACGGTAAATGGATCAGTCGGATCAGCCCAGACTCCAGTGCCGTACGTTGCCGGGCCAAACCATCGTTTTCGGACGGAATTCTTGTTATCAAACCATGTAATGACCTTTGGCGGCGAATTCTCAACAACTACGTATCCACCCTCGCCATCGGAGGCTATTCCCCATGGCTTGAGAAAACTCGTTGAGTCGTACTTACCCGCCCATTTCCGCCCGCCAGTCGCACCATAGGCAGCGATAAGTTGTCCAGCGGAATTAAATCTCTTAACCTGATTGCTCTGTGGGGATGAATCAGTTACAAGGATATCCCCGTTCGGCATGACGGCCAGGTCGACCGGCTCAAGTAGACCATCCGAAACAACTGTAACAGGATCACCCTTTGCACCCACGTACTTAACCACTTTGCCGGACGCACCATTCGTGCCTCTTGATATGGCGTACAGGTTTCCGGCACCGTCGAAGCACACACCGTATGGTCTGTCCAATTTGAGTTCGCCAGTCATGCTGCCCGTTTGAAGGTTAACGATGGAAATTCGATTCTCAATATACAGACTCACATATCCCAGCCCGTTATTCACAGCAAGGCCTGTCGCAACCCAGGTTCCCGAATCAACCCAGTTACCAGATCCTTTAGGGGCATCCGTGCCGGAGACAGATGTACCAAGGCGATCCTGCTGGTACGGCTTGTAATCTCCTGTAAGTGCATCCAGCCGAATGATCTCCGGTACAGACATGCCGCTAAGCAGATACACATACTTGCCGTCTGTTGCAATACTTGTATAATCGCCCCAATATGACCTGGAGATAGGGCTCTTTCTCCAGATCACTTTGCCTCTGTTATCCGTTTTCACAACGGAGCGCCCCTGTTCTGCTGCCGGCCACAGGAAATACTTGCCGCTACTATCCACTGCTGCATCTACCGGAGGAAGATGGTCAGAGCCCCAACCGCCTAGTCCATCCGGCGTATCGTACGGCACATCGACAGAGCTTCCAACGCCACCTATGTACCTGGTCTTGAGTTGATGATAGCTCATCGCCTTCCAATGATACCGGCCTGGTGGAACAGGTTGTCCGGCATAGTTCCGCCCGTCCCACAGAAAGGTTATGGGTCCGGCATTCTGTATAGATTCCTTGACTAACTCTCGAACTATACAGCCTTTGCTATCCAAAATATTTAGACTTACGGCTCCTGGTTTTTTTACCTTGAAGCTTATAGGGATATAGCCTATTCTAAGTTTCTTCCTCAACGCCGCCAGCTCCTGGTGATCATTTCTAGAAAGTTTGCCCTCAGATGAAACCAGAAGTTGCCCCCAGGTATTCCAGCAGACGAACGCTTTTGTGCCCGGATGCGAACGGTAAAGTGCAGCAGCCCGGAGCATTTCCGATCGTCCATCGGCATCGGACCAGAGCACCTCGAGGATGGCAGGAACGGATGATCCAGGCTTAGGAGCATGGTCTACACCAAGGGCACTCCATGGAACACGGCACTCTACCGTGTAACCCTTGCCATCAGGCCACTGATGGCATGAAGCATCGGAGCCGGGAGTATTTACAGTCACATCAGAACTGTCTATTTGACCTCGTACTATGTGAATATAGTTCTTGTGCTGAAGATGATTTCGCCATATGGAGATATGGGCTATGGTCTTTAGCAATTTGGCATCGGATGGCCCATCGGATGAAAGGGGTATACTCAGTTCTGAAGATGCACCCAGCCGCAACTGTATGATATCGCCACGCCAGAACATATCCATCGGCCCGTAAATATTCCGAAGAGGGGTTGAATCCCTGACGTTCACCGCTAAGTAGAGGTATGTTTCATCGTACATGAAAGCATATCCCGCATACGGTGCGCCCTCTGTGTCAACATCCAGCGTGACCTGTTCCTTGGCAGAGAGATCCCAGTCATTCAGGTTCCCATCGATAGTAATCTTGCCGGGAACAGGAACCATTATCCCTTTACCGTTTGATGTGTCCACACCTGCTGCTAATACCGTAGATGCAAAAGATAGCATACAGACCACTAGCACTATCCATCTCAATGATTCAGTAATCCTATGATAGTTATACAAGCTAAAAGACCCCCCAAATCAGACTATTCATCTACAGCTTCGGGCTCGGCTTTGCTCTCCAAACCTCTGCGCATCGAGCTTTATTGCATTCTGACAAATCCATGCTGCCCTCGTATCCGAGCGGCTCCAGCACCCTGCGGTATATGACATCGCAATGGCCGCAGTAATTGTGATATGGCTCTATATGTTTCTCTTCTATTAGCCTGCCCATCGATGGGCAGTGATGCGTTGTAATTCTAAACTCACCCGCATCCTCATCAAGCTCCATGGTGAAGTCCGCTGCTTCCTCGTTTAGTGTATGTGACCAGTACATCCAGCATCCTCGGAGGCCGTTCTCTTCAACCAATTGCTTCAAGTTTCCAAGAAATCGATCTGAAAGGTAGTTCCAGAAATCCGACACGGCTTCCTCGCCACCCTTGCTCTCCAAATACTTGAAGAGCTCGCTGTACGCCGGAATGAAATCCGTACACGATATCATTTCGTCCTCCTGTAGAACCGCTGAACGCTTTGCCCAGTCTGTTCATCATATTCAATCAATTCAGATGCAAATGGCGTCCCCTGGCACAGCGCATGGTTGAGGGTGCGTGAGGTCTCATAGAAAAACTTGGATACCGGGTAATCCTGCGCTCTCAAATGCATAACCGCAGGGCAGGCTTCAATTCTCAGGACTAACTCGTCTTCCGTAAAATGGATATCTATACAGCCACCTTCAATCGCGTAGATTCTCTCGAAGTGTTCCTTCAAGGCTATCAGCCCTCTGGCGTTCAAGTCCTGAATGAGCGGCGCATAATATGCAACCGCAAACTGATTAAGGTACTCCCTCACGCTCTCTTCGCCGTATTTTTCTGCAAGGTAATCCAGGCCTATGCTAAGCGAACCGTGGAAATCCTTGTGCAAATATTGGTTATCTGAAGCTCGACGCTCCATTCTCTCATTGGCCATGCTACCGCCTCTTTCTAAAATAACAGGTCATGGTTATCATCTATACACGCTCTAATGGCAGCCTTGTTCGACTCTGGAAGGCCTTCCTGCCCCGCTACTCTGGACATCGAAGAAGAGAGTATCCCCATGTACTTGAGCGCATACTTTTGACCCGTACACCACCACATGGCCTCCGGTCCGTAGATATCATGGAAGATGCCAACCAACCGAAATTGAAGTTCCCTCGCCGCATCAAAGTCGCCGACGTCTACCTTTGCAGCAATGGACTTGATCAATTTGGCCCCGGTCGAACCGAAACCGGCGACTGCCCCATCGCAACCAACGATCAGGGCCTCATCGATGCCCCACTCCTCGCCCTCGAAGAGTTCAAAATCCATGCTCTTTTTTAGAAAAAGGAGTTCTTTGCGAGTTCTGATGCAACCAGCTGAGTTCTTGATGCCGACTATTTTTGGATGCGATAGAATCTCTTCAAACTGCTCAGTGGTTACCGTCACTCCGTTAAAACCTGGAACATAGTAGAAATACAGCGGACGATCAGCCGCATCTGCAATTTGATGTAGATATTTCACTGGACAATCCGGCCCTGCCCAGCTTGCAGGGACAACGATGGTCCAGTGGGAATGTGTCAGATGCTGCCATCTCTCCATATTGCGGAGGATATTCGGCATACCGGTATCCGAAATTCCTATCAGTAGTTTGGCCTTATCGCCAATCACACCGCATGCACATTCGGCAAGTGCATCCTTCTCCTCATCGGTAAGCAACGCCCACTCTCCCATGGAACCGAATATGAAGAATCCATCAATCCCCTGTTTGAGATTGAACTCGTACAGTCTGGCGGCCGACTCAAGGTCTACTTTGCCGTCATCCGTAAATGGTGTAACCGATGCAGATATAATTTGTTTCATATGCTGGCGATCCTTCCTACAGCGCGTAACTTAAAACAGTATTCTTTCTTTTCACTAATTTATCAATCACAGCAATGCACACACAAGCCAAGTCACACATACTCTAGCAGTATCTATGCGAGGCAGTCCTCGATTTGTTCGGGCGAATGATTGAACTTCAGTCAAGACAAAGGGCGGTTTCCTCGGAGACAGTGTCCTAAGATGCCGCCCTTTATATGTGACACCAACCATCCGTACAATATCGGTTATTTGTGCTACTCCCTGTCAAACCAGTTGTCTGGCAGAGTAGGATTGCGGAAGCTACCTCTGAAGGGCGCTCCGCTACGCGGCTGCCCGCCATGCCGTGCTATGTCTCCAATATTCATCCACTTTACATGGCCGTCACAGAATGCGAAATTCGCGCCATCCGAATGGCGGGGGTCTATAAAGGATACACCATCATTATTGCCTATGCCGTTCAGCATTGACGGCTTGTTAATCTGGGTGCTCGGACAGTCAAACGCGAACATCAAAGCGTCGCCAAATGCTATAGTCTCAGAGGGCTTCTGAACACCGTCGAGATTAGCAACACCGTTGTAAAAGCCAGCGGCAGAATAGTCACCTGGCAGCCCGAGTGCATAATAATTGTATCCATATCCGAGATCATGTATGTACTGAAATTGAGAGTACTGATTTGAGGGACATCCAACAATTTTTCTGGCCTTTGTGTATGGGTCCAATAGTTCTGCCCATGAAATAAACTTGGATGTACCAAAGTAATAATCGGTACTCAGATCTTCATACATCACACAGTTGCCGTCATAGTCCTGGGCATACATCATGAATGCAATCCCGATCTGCTTGAGATTGCTTCCACACGAAGCCTGGCGAGCCTTTTCCCTGGCCTGTGCGAACACGGGGAATAGGATTGCCGCTAATATGGCAATAATGGCTATGACTACTAGCAATTCGATCAGCGTGAAACCATTCTTTTTTCCAATCAGATGTTTTTTCATTCCAACCTCCACATTATTCAACGAATGCAACACGATCGCAACAGTTTTCGCTAGGCACCACCTCCATGAAGCAAATGACTTGGGTGCAACATGAGTTAGTATGTAATGTATGCTGTAGCATACATAGCGTATGGCTAGTATACAATACCGTTTTTTGATTGTCAATACTGCGCTAAAAATAGAGTTTGAACAGATACACAGCCTGTCTAAATGTCTGTGGCGTTCAGACTAAAGCCCTTTTAGCCGGGATAGCTGCTTCCACATACCCACCGGATTTACGCTTCCCACGAGGAACTGGGCTTCATGTATCACAGCGCCATCCAAATCGCTTGCAAGGAAACTGTCTATGTATGACGCCACATCATTTACGGTCACATCCGCGGTACCACCACCATCACCGCTGAAAAAATCATTCAGCCATGCTGTCAACTGGCGACCACTGTCTAGGACATGGCTGAACCTAGGCAGCATTATATCGTTAATATCGGATTTCCGGAAGCTACCAGGGTATATGAACTCATCGATGACACCTTCAGCGCAAAGGCCCTCAAGGTCTATGCGAAACACTGCTTTGCTTGCTGAATCATACTCTTTGCCGCTTGACTCCAGGAGTCCACATTCTAAGGCTATATATAGTTGGGGATGACGTGATCGAGCCTCTTTCAAAAACAGGTTAAAGCCCTCGCCTAGCAGCCGACGAAACGCCCACATATCGTATGGTTCTGTGCCGACCCATCGCCTTTCGTATGTGAACGGCAGTCCTCTATGATCGGCGACACTCACGTCTTCCACATGGTCAAATTTGGCCAGGTCGATGCCATAGCGTTTCTTGAACTCCTCGACCACAGGCTTGTTGAACCCAAATGTTTCCCCGTCCTCGCCCTGGCGGTAAGCTACATAGTATGGAATGTGAGTGCGGGCCAGTCCGAATAAGACGCCCGTAGCACCATGACCAACGAGATCATCAAGACGGCTTAGCATGTGTTCTCTGACTTCGGGGTAATTATAGCAAGGCCATCCTATCATACGATACATGCCGCATCTCGACTGCCACCAGAACTCCGGGTTGTTCCTGAAGAATTCATGCCCGTCGTTCGGAGTGTATGCCTCTTCCAGCAGGCGAAAGTATGGCAGAACCTGTATGTTGCGCTCTTTGCCGAGCTTTGTAGCGAGCGATAACGGATCGAACTTGCGCAGATTTTCGGCAAGTCCGAACCGGTTCTCCCATCGTGCAGCATTGGTAAACACTGGAAATTTTGAGCTCTGATACAGCGTAGTACCGCACCAGAAGCAGTCCCATATGGTGGCATCAAATCCCGACAAAGCCATATTATCGAAGAGTTGCTCTACATCGGCCGGGCTACCGGCCCCGAAGTAGCAAATGTCGTGATAGTCCGTGTCCATCGTGAGTCTATTTGCGAGCATTCAACATCTCCTGCAGTAATATTAAGATATTCATCTGATCAAACTTGCCACCGTGAAATTATGCATGCGCGATCTTTATCAGAGACGATATGCCATCCCTTCATTATTCAACATAAACAGGCTCACATCGCGGATATTTGTCTGCTGAAATACAAACTTACATATAGAGTAGCGACGCCATCAGCGCCATTTAGCGAAAGATTCTAAAACAAAGAAACTATCGCAAAGCCTGCATATACATTTAATTCGCATTCCGATATAACGCATCATATATATGCGCCTTACACGCAGCCTCTGCTGCCTGAACATCGCCGTGTGTGAGTGCGAAGACCAACTTGTCGTGTATACCGATAGGTCCATATGCGTCATGTGCTGAGATCATCGATTCCTCATCATTTGCAATACAAGCAGCTATAATACCGGTGTTTTCAGCAACATGGCACAACATCGAGATACCTGTGCACTTCACGATAAACATGTGAAACTCTATGTCCGCATCAACACATCCAGCTTTATTCTTTGCCCTTGCGTGGTCGTCAAATGCGCATGCGTGTTCCTTAAGCGCTACTTTCTGAGACTCTGTAGCTCGTTCGATAAACAGGCGACAGGCATAAGATTCAACTGCTTCGCGCACTACAGAGGCAGATATGACGTCATCACGCGTCCACTTCCTTACTTGGGCACCCCAATTTGGATGATTAACCACCAAACCGTCGCGTTCCAGACGTCTTATAGCCTCGACAACAGGAATATTACTGGTTCCAAACTGCCCCGCCAGTTGCCTCTGTACTAGACGATCTCCAGGTTTAATTTCGCCAGATACGATTAAGCTTCGGATTTCGTGATAGATTCTATCACCCGCAGTCTCTGGTTTAGACATTTCAACCTCCACTATAACTGAAGTGTATGCTGTAGCATATTCAACATACACTTCAGTATACGCTAATCGATGGCGACCGTCAATCACTAATGCGTATCATCAGCTACTGGAGCTGCTTGATGCTTGGAGGCATGTGCATAGCTCTGAAAAGTCAGCGTATATATGATGTTTTATAGTATACGCTTGCGTAAGATATTAAGAGTTGTCAGTCCACCCAGTCCCAGAACTACAAGTCCGCTCGGTTCAGGTACGGGTGCTGCATTAGGAGTACTTACGATTATGTTGTCCACATCGATTCCCGTGCGCCCACTACCGTTGCTTGAATACGTGTATATCCCTAACGGCATTACAGAATCACCGTACACTGGTGTAGTGAAATCGCCAGCATCGGAGATCAGCCTGCCCCAAGTCTGGTTATTTACCGGATCCACGATAGTTTGTACGGTTACTGTTGAGTCAAGGCTGAAAGCCTTGTCGGTATTCGCAAAGCTCCAACCGTAATCGCCGACGGGACGGAAAGTGGCATATCCATTCGACCCGAAGGTCCAGCATGCACACCAATTACCATTTCGGAAATAGCCCAAGGAACCGTAGCCCGTACCACTTTTTACATATACGTCTGCCGTAAAGGTAAGTAACTTATCGGTGGGTAGTGTCAATGACTTGTACGCCAGACCATCGTTAATACCGCCCAGATCACCGCTGATGGCGTTTCCACTCCAGCCAGTATGAAGGCCAGATCCGACCTTCATATCTCCCATGCTGGCAACCCATTCGATAGGAGATAAAGTTACAGACTGTCCGGCAGTAGCCGACTCAAAGTCCTGGCTGTAGATCGTGTCTGCCTGTGCGAATCTCGCCGATGACAGGCATGATACCGCGATAATTACCGCTAATGTTAACTTGCTTCTCATATTCTTTCCCTTTCTTTATTAGGATTCCAGATTTTTCCAAGTGCTCGTTCTCGTTGGTATCTTCCACTGTTCTCTTGCGTAGAGTCTCAAGAAGGATCCTCTACGCCAAAAGCACACAACACCTCCTTCAAAACGACTTGCCGATATTATGGATAATCCGTTTAGATTCGATTACTCGGTTAATTCCTAATCTTAAGGTGAAAACTAAACCGGTCAAAGAGATACCATGCTGAGCTGATTGTCAGTTCTATATCAGTCTGCTCACTCAAACCAATTCGCCAGGAATGAGCAGGCTAAGTCATTTGCCCAGCCGTCATCAAGTACAGTTAAGCTACACATGCTACATCATCTACACCAACATGAGCATCATACATGCGATCGGACATTTTGTCAAGGATTAATTATATTGTTTGTTACTGTCCACCGACTTTGTCCCGGTTAATTGTCCAGCGATTATGTCCAACAGTTCATAGCGCAAAATGCTGATACCATGATTTGCTTGATAACAATACTGAGCCCCTATCCTCAGACATGCTCGGCTTTAATTTATCTGAAAAACCAGTCATCGCCGAAATATATCAAAAAGCATATATCAAAAAGCATGTTGACTAGGTTCCCCATAGGTGATATACTCCTATGTAAAACACTTTACGTAAAACACTTAAGTGGAAGGTTACCATTATGGGCGTGACAATCAAAGATATAGCACGAGAGTTGAATCTCTCCACAACTGCCGTGTCACTGGTGCTGAACGACCGGCTTAGTAAAAGCTATATCTCCGAGCCTACGCAAAAACGAATACTGGATAAGGCCAAGGAACTTGGATATACCCCAAACCGTATCGCCCGCGCGCTGGTTTCCGGACGCACTTACACGGTGCGCTTCTGGATGTTCAACCCGGAACAACCTTATTACTCGAAAGTTTTCCATCACATGCGCCTGCAATCCGACGAGCACGGATACACGCTTCAATATAACAGCTATGCCAACGCCAATTCCAAGCAGATGCCGGTGGATGCCATTATCGCAGTGGATGTATGCGAACGGCTGCAGACACTATTCGACACCAACAGCGGCAGCACTTCTATAATCAGCATAGGAGCCTTCTACTCGGAGGATTTCGATTACGTGGGCGTGGATTTGCGCGCTGGTGCGGTGGAAGCAGTGGAACATCTGGTCACATCGGGTTGCCGCCGAATCGCATTCGCAGTGCCGAGGGCCGCAACAAATCTATTTGACGGTGAGTGCAGATACGATGGCTACAGTGCCGTCATGAAAAGTGCCGGCTATGAACCGGAGATCATCAATATCGAACAGCATTCGCGCGCATGTGCAAGACAGACTATGGCCGATTATATCCATAGCAAGGGCTGTCCTGACGGCATATTTTGCTATAACGACGATATAGCGATAGGCGCATTGCGGGGCCTGTGCGATCTCGGCATTCGCGTGCCGGATGATGTCGCACTGATCGGCTGTGACGGCATCGAGGACTGCGAATACCACAATCCGTCGATCAGCACCATAGTTCATCCCGTCGAGGAGATGTGCACGCTGGCATGGCAGTACCTGCTGAACCGTATAGAAGACCCTTCAAGACCTCTTCAGCAGATAGTGCTCAAGCCAACCTTTGTAATACGGGAGTCATCCAGGACCTAGATTCACTAAAAAAGCAATATCTATCAAAAACGGAGGAGTCGTAACATGCCAAAGAAAATCGCGTTTATCGGAGCAGGAAGCTTCGGGTTCACCAGAGGGCTGGTTCGGGATATCTTGACTTTCCCTGCGCTCACTGACAGCACAATATGTCTTATGGATATTGACGATGAGAGGCTTGCGTTCATCAAATCCGCCATCGACAATATCGTGACAGCCGGGAACTATCCTGCAAAGGTGATAGCCACCAAGGACAGAGCCGAAGCCCTTAAAGGTGCGGATGGCGTGGTCTGTACCATCCTGCAGGGCGGAGTCCAGACATTCAAGAACGATATAGAGATCCCGAAGAAATACGGCGTCGATATAAACGTCGGCGACACGCGCGGACCGGCTGGAATCTTCAGGGCACTCAGAACCATCCCTGTGATGCTCGATATCTGCAAGGACATCGAGCGCTACTGCCCAGATGCCATATTCCTGAACTACACGAATCCAATGGCAATGCTGTGCAGAGCCATGCAGGGACAGTATCCGAATCTCACGATCACCGGTCTATGCCACAGCGTACAGGGAACCGCAGAGATGCTTGCAAAGTGGATAGACGCCCCGATGGACGAAGTCACCTACAGATGTGCCGGTATCAACCACCAGGCATTCTATATCGATTTCAAGTGGAACGGCAAAGATGCATATCCGCTAATTCGAAAAGCCATGGATAAGCCGGAGATCCTCAACGAAGAACAGGTGAGAAACGAGATGTTCCTGCACCTCGGATACTATGTCACCGAATCGAGCGGCCATAACTCCGAGTACAATGCATGGTTCAGAAAGCGACCTGACCTGATAGAGAAGTACTGCACCCACGGCACCGGATGGAATCCAGGGATATATGCATATATCAGAGACGAGTACCTGAAAGTAGCGGATACATGGCGAGACAACATCAAGGAAGAGCTCGCCAAGCCGATAGACCTGGCGCGTGGTGCAGAATATGCATCAAGGATCTTCAACGCAACATTTGGAGACGGCACGCTTTACGAGTTCAATGGTAACGTAAGAAACTTCGGGCTGATAGACAATCTACCTGAAGGATGCTGTGTAGAGGTGCCTGTGCTGGCATCGAAACGAGGCCTTGATGCTATACACGTTGGCAAACTTCCGGCACAACTCGCACTCCTGAATAACATCAGCGCAAGATGCGAGGAACTGGCAGTCGAAGGGGCAGTCGAGGGCGACCCCACGAAGGTCTTCCATGCGGTCCTGTTCGATCCGCTCACATCTGCGGTGCTCTCTATGTCAGAAATTAAAGAGATGGTAGATGAAATGCTCGCCGCCAACAAGGATTGGCTGCCTCAGTTCAAGTCTTTGAGCTAGGTTTCGGCGACTTTCGATAACGCAGTCAAACATAATCAAGTAAGTAAAATGGGCGAATGGTAAATATTCCATCCGCCCATTTTATTGTGATGGCTCTATAAGCTTTCTTGTGGCCACTGAAGCTAAAGCATCAGTCTGATATACGAAGCATGCCGAGGCAAGCTTTTTGGAACATGATGAGTTCCGTTATCAGCCCGCTTCAGCGTGCTTCGATTGTAGCAGACTCGCCATTTATGGTGAGTCCAAGCCCATTCGACTTCGGGTGAACGCGGTTTGTGCCGCTTATCCCGAGGGCATATCGAGGGACGGTACATGTCCCAGGCTTCAATGCGGACGATTGGGATTCGTAGTATAATATGTAAGATATAGTACAAAGCCGCCCGACAATCTCGCACGTTGTCACATCTCGCAGTTCAGGCTGGAGCGGCGAATTCATTTGAAACCACACCGCGTTCGCTAACGTCTAATAACATGGAAGAGAATTTCTTCAGAAGTATCGGATGGAGAGGAACAGAATTGCGCTACACATCAGGACAGTTAAACAGTAAGACAGGCCTGAAGAGCTGGGGCGTCATGATTTTGATGCTCATGACGGCTTTCCTGTTGATGCATCCTGTTCATGCCTATGCTGACGAGTTTGCAGACGAGGCCAAGCTTGGCAAGGACGCTGCTGTCCAGGTAGCGAAGGACTCCAAGTTCATCGATGATCCAGCACTCGTTGCCCGCGTCAACACTATCGGGCAGGCGATTGCCAAAGTAGCCTGCGAGAACGAAGTCGCGGCAACATTCGGAAAATCTACGGTAGCAAAGTTCAACTACACCTTCAAGATAGTCAATGATAAAGAGATCAACGCTTTCTCGCTGCCCGGCGGATATGTCTACGTGAACAAAGGTCTTATCGACTACATACAGTCGGACGACGAGCTGGCGGGAGTCATCGCACACGAAGTCGCACACGCGGCCCACCATCACGCGATACAACTTGTAAAAGCTCAACAGAAGCAGATGTTAGGGGTCGGAGCAGCGATCATACTTGGCACTTTGATAGGCGCAAACGGGAACGATCTCGGCAGTCTGGCGTACGCGGCGAACCTCGTCAGCATGGCCAAGCTCAGCGCTTACGGGCAGAAAGCCGAGTTCGATGCCGACAGAACCGCAGTCGATTACCTTTCCGATGCCGGTTACAACGCCTCGGGCATGCTGACATTTATGGAGCGGCTTGCGAGCGACGAAATTCGCAAGCCCGAAGTGACATACGGGATTTACGCCACCCATCCGCCGTCAAACCTCCGCGCACGAGAGATAATCGGAGAGATAGACAAACTCGGTCTAACGATTAATCGCCGGCTGGTAACCACCTATATGCGCGTTCAGGCTAAGCCTGTCGATGCAACAAAGGCTTATTCGGTTAATATCGGCAATATTCAGATAGCCTGCATTGCGGATTCTTCCAAGGAGAAGGCTTCGACTAGAGCAGAACGCGTCGCAGGCAAGTTGAACGATCTGCTGATAGCAGGCGCCACCTTCCATGATATACGAACAAGCACCGATGGTACTTCCGTTATTGTCATGGGTGAGACGCTTTTCACCCCCTCCACCGAAGATGCTGCGCTGGCGAATGCAAGCGTGCCTCAGGTTGTTAATTCAACCGCAAAGTCTATCAGGCAAGCACTCCTGACTGAACTGATACAAGGCAAGTACTGAATTTTCCCTTTGAAAATAACTCACCGATAACGTGTATTCATCCATGCTGGCGGGTACAATCCTATGTCTTGTGACGACATGGGAGGCAAATACTGTGGATCGGAATAAAGCACGAAAACTAATCAGCGGAATATTTGACATAGCTGCAGATGATATGGGCACAGATCGTCTTGAAGCGATGAAACTTGAGATCGAGGCGCAGATACAATCTGCACATATGAAGGGGTTGTACCAGAAAATCGCGGATGCCCTGGCTATCGAGATTCAAGCTCGCAGGCAAGGCGAGATGATCAGCGCAGAGCGGAGCGCACCACACATCAGATCGCAGATGCAGTGAGAGACTTCCAGAGGCGGACAGTCTTATCGGCCGTCCGCCAGGCATTCCTATCTACGAAGAACTGAAATCATCATTAACTTTTCTTCTTGATTCGTCCGCCCGTCAATTCTTCTATGGTCTGGTTCTTGTTAAAATCGAGATTCGGTGTTACCACGTTGCCGCCCTTTTTCCCAGTTTCCTGTAATTTGGGCTGCCATGCTTGTTTAGCTTCCGATCGCGGTTTTGCCATATTGGTGCACCTCCTTCAATAATCATAGAATGTACATTGCCAGAACTGACCGTCGATCAAACCTGCCGGTGGATTGCACTCTAAATGCGCCGTTATTTTGATACTGTTTTCGGCAAGAAGATCAAACCTGCCTTAACCATGCTGACAAGTAAGCCATAACTCATATATTGACCCATTTTTGGGCATCAAAGCTTGACAACAGTTTGTCCAAACACTACAATTGAATTCGTGCCATTGAGCACCATCGTTCGAGATGAAACCGATTGAGGAGGATTGAGCAAATGAGTAATGCTGCAGACGTAAACGCGCAAAATTTCGAGTCCGAAGTTCTACAAGCCGGCGTTCCGGTACTGGTGGATTTCTGGGCAGAGTGGTGTGGGCCTTGCAGAATGATAGCACCATCGATTGATGAGATAGCGCAGGAGTATGCAGGCAAAATTCAGGTTCGCAAGCTCAACATAGACAAGGACCCATCTATTGCCGGCAAGTACGGCGTGATGAGCATCCCAACCCTGATCCTTTTCAAAGACGGCAAAATCGTCGAGCAAATCGTAGGTGCACTGCCAAAGCAGAAGATAATTGAGAAGCTTCTGCTACACCTATAGATAATTTTCGGTATCAGGAGGATATTGTACCGTGGCAAATGTAGTTCTAAAAGATCTTACCAAAACTTTCAAAAGCGTGACAGCCGTAAACAAGATGAATCTGGAAATCAAGGATAAGGAATTCCTGGTCCTTGTTGGCCCCTCAGGTTGCGGCAAAACCACTGCACTGCGCATGATTGCCGGTCTTGAGGAAATCTCATCCGGCCAAATCTCCATCGGGGGAAGAGTAGTAAACGATGTCTCACCAAAAGATCGGGACATTGCAATGGTTTTCCAGAACTATGCGCTGTATCCACATATGACCGTGTTTGATAACATGGCATTTGGACTTAAACTTCGAAAAATACCAAAAGATGAGATCAAGCGTAGAGTAGAAGATGCTGCAAAGTTCCTTGGACTGGCACCACTGCTCGACAGGAAGCCTAAGGCACTCTCCGGTGGACAGAGACAGAGGGTTGCGCTGGGTAGAGCCATAGTCCGAGAGCCTAAAGTCTTCCTTATGGATGAGCCGCTCTCGAACCTCGACGCCAAACTCCGCGTACAGACGCGCGCAGAGTTGGCCAAGCTTCACCGACGGCTGGAAATTACTACGGTATATGTAACCCACGACCAGGTAGAAGCCATGACCATGGGCGACAGAATCGTAGTTATGAAGGACGGCCTTGTCCAGCAAGTGGATACGCCGCTCAATATATATAACACACCTGCTAATATCTTCGTAGCCGGGTTTATCGGCACGCCATCCATGAACTTCCTGGATGCCACTCTCCTGAAGCAGGACGGCAAGTACATAGTAGATGCAGGCAACTTCAAAGTAGTTATCCCTCAGTCGAAAATCGGTAAGGACTTCGATTCATATATCGGAAAGCCGGTTGTCTTCGGCATACGGCCCGAAGATATATTCGATAAATCGCTGACATCGCTCGTGAAACCAACCGATGATAATACTATCAAGGCTATGGTAGACGTGATCGAGCCTATGGGTTCGACTGTAACCACATTCCTGACGATCGGCAAACATAGCATTGTAGCCACCATCGATGCCGAGACAAAGGCGAAGGAAGAGGCAGAAATCGATCTGATCCTCGATATGGAAAAAACCCATCTCTTCGATAAGAACACCGAACAAGCAATATACTAGAATATAATCTGGTAACACATATACGCTGAGGAGATATATAAAGACCTCGGTTCTGCAAAGGGCCGGGGTCTTTTTGCAAACTATGAGTAGAGTATTAATCACAGGTGGAAGCGGCATGGTTGGAAGCTATACTGCCGCACGTGCAGCCGAACGGGGCTGGGATGTACTGGCAACCTATTCAAAACATGAGGTTGCAATTCCCGGTTGCCGGATGATCAAGGCCGATATCCTGAGCCCTCACGATATTCAGGTTATCGCAACCGAGTTCGCTCCGGACGCGATAATTCACACTGCTGCAGAGGCCAAGCCCGACGTCTGCGAGCAGCAGAAAAATCACGCCTTCTCGCTAAACGTACTCGGCACATTCAACGTCATCACAGCCGCAGAGAAAACCGGCGCACATCTTGTTCATGTCTCTACGGACATGGTGTTTGACGGCAAGCACAATCCCTACAAGATTGATGCCAGTCTCTGCGCCGCGAACTACTATGGGCTCACCAAGGCTGCGGCAGAAATCGCTGTTCAGGCTGCCAGTACGACCGCCGCCGTTGTACGAACGTCCTCAGTATATGGGCCAAGACGGTTTCCTCATCTGCGGTCTTTCTCTGATACCATAATCAGCGCTCTTAGCGATGGGAATCCGGTACACGCATTCACTGATCAGTACAGGGCGGCGATCCCTACATGGAACCTGGCGGATATTCTGCTTGAGATTGCGGAACGAAAACTGACCGGCCTCTTCCATGGCGTCTGCCCGGAAGCAACCACTCGTTACCAGTTCGCGCGCAAAGTAGCAGATGTATTCGAGCTTGATGCAGACTTGATACAACCGGTAAGTTCCGATACGGTTGCATCCACCACCCCAAGGCCAGCGATGCTCGTGCTGGATACAACTTCCACATCGCGCGCGCTGAATACAAGGATGTTGAGCTTTGAAGACGGAATTCTGGAACTAAGAGAACGCATGCAAGAATAAAGTGGATGCATGTGCTACTACAAGTGAGAGGCAATAATGATGCGCACAAAATGGAAAAGAAGCATAATCACGGTTGCCAAGTTAGCGATTGTGATGCTAGTGCTGGCACTACTTGCAAGCACGTATGTCATCGCGCGAATATCACGGTTGCACGCTAACTCACCGAAACCGGTCCAAGGCGTTGCTCTCCGCAGGGTCTCGAGCCTTCCAAATAAGCTTGACTTCATTCGCAACCTTCAGTACGGGGAATACAGCTCATTCGGCCAATTCGCCATGACTTCCAGTTACGGCAATATGCCACTCAGGCTTAACGTATTGCAGCCGGATAATCCCACCAATAAGCTAATGCCCGCCGTCGTATGGATTCATGGCGGTTCGTGGAAAGCAGGCTCAAAAGACGATATGCCGCAACTGATGGTAATGCTGGCAGAGAATGGCTATATTTGCGTAAGTATCGAATATCGACTGAGTCCGGAAACGATCTTCCCCGGACAACTGGAAGACTGCAAGAGTGCAATCCGCTGGTTGAGATCGAAACCCTCCCCATTCAGGATCGATCCAAACAGAATTGGGGTGGTCGGGGAGTCCGCTGGGGGACATCTCGCGGCTCTGATCGGAACGTCGAGCGGAGTTACGAATCGGACATCAAAGAGTGGATGGTATGGTTATTCGAGCGATGTACAGGCAGTTGTTGATTACTTCGGACCTACAGATTTTCTGAAGATCAGCGAAGGATGCGCCCGGAACGGAATCCCAAAGTTTGTCGCCGATTTGATAGTCAACTCACGTTCGTCCGCACCATCGCAATTTCTGGGCGGCCCGATACAATCCAGGCGAGGCGCGTGCCGCGCAGCCAATCCGATCACTTATATCACGAAGAATTCAGCGCCCTTCCTGATAGTGCACGGAGATCAGGATATGACCGTACCCCTATACCAGAGCGAGCTTCTCTATAAAGCGCTAAGGAAGTCCGGCGTCGAGGCCGAACTCTACGTTATCAAGGGTGGCAAGCACAACTTCAGCGATAGAACATCGGATGCAAAAGTGCTCGCATTCTTAGATCGACACTTGAAGCATTAATCGACAGGTTTCAACCGCTCAGATGATCTCGTATACCAGCGCACGCGGGCCAGGTGACTCCACGCCGAAGGAGTATGCACTCAGTACCATCTCTGACGATACTGCTGCCATTGACTCATTCCTCGCATGTATATCGGCCAGCGGCTCACCTGATGATATGGAATCGCCAATCTTCTTGTGCAGGTAAATTCCAACCGCCAGATCCGGCGAGGAACCTGCTGTTCCCCGTCCTGCCCCCAATTCGGCCGCGGCACGAGCGATCTGCATGGCATCGAGCCCCGTAACGTAACCGGATGCTGGAGATGTGATCGTTTGGACTATCGGCGCAGTAGGCAGGAGCGACACATCGTCCACTACTCTTGGATCGCCGCCCTGTGCGGATATGATCTCTGCGAACTTTTTGGCCCCACGGCCATCCGATAAAATTTCGTGGATAATGCGCTCACCATCCTCACGAGTAGGCGCTTTCTTGCCAATGACGAGCGCGATTCCACCAAGAACAGCGCACAGCTCCACAAGGTCGGCAGGACCATCGCCGTGCAGGGTGTGAATAGCCTCAACTACCTCAATGGCGTTCCCGACAGCCCGGCCGAGGGGTTGCTCCATATCGGTGATAGCGGCAACTGTCTCACGCCCCACCTGTCGGCCTATTGACACCATGGCCCGCGCGAGTGCCTCTGCGTCGGACACCGTCTTCACAAACGCGCCGGAGCCTGCCTTCACGTCGAGTACTATAGCGTCCGCCCCCGAAGCGATCTTCTTGCTCATCACGCTGGCGGCGATCAGAGGGACGCACTCTACGGTAGCGGTCAGGTCACGAAGCGCATACATCTTCTTGTCCGCGGGATCAAGTTCGGCGGTCTGCCCAGCCATAACTGCACCTACGCGACCCACCTGTTCCTTCATCTGATCGAGCGTGAGAGCGCCTGAAAAGCCGGGGATGGATTCCAGCTTGTCCCGCGTGCCGCCCGTATGCCCAAGGCTTCGGCCGGACATCTTCGCGACCGGCACTCCTGCCGCTGCCAGAACAGGCACAAGAACGATCGTGGCCTTATCACCTACTCCTCCGGTGCTGTGCTTGTCAACCTTGATGCCGGGGATGGAACTCAGATCGAGGGTCTGCCCGGAGTGCGCCATTGCCATCGTGAGGGCAGCAGTCTCCCTTGCGGTCATGCCTTGAAAGTAGACGGCCATCATAAAGGCGGACATCTGGAAGTCAGGCGTCTCTCCACTGACATAGCTGCTTATCAGGAAGTTGATTTCTCCTGTGGTAAGTATCTCGCCGTTTCGTTTTTTGAGGATTATATCGTAGATGCGCATGAGCAGTTATCTCCTGTTTTTTTACATAACACTATCGAAGCAGGGTAGTCGGTTTGATAAAAACTCCGCATATCCCGAGTAGCCCGCAGGGCATATCGAGGGACTCAACCCACCCACCCCAATCCTCTCCCGCAAGAGGGCGAGGGAGTCAAAACCTCGTGCGCAAAACTGGTACCGACGGGCCAAGGAGAGAGACCGAAAAGTTCAGTGATCGTGGCGGCGATGTCCGCGAAAGTCGTGCGCGGGCCGAGGTCGACACCACGCGCAACAGACGGTCCCCAGACGAGCAGCGGCACGTTCTCCCTCGAGTGATCTGTCGATTCTGTAGTTGGGTCGACGCCGTGATCCGCAGTGATGATCATGAGATCGCCATCCTGCATAGCCGACTGTATCTCGGGAAGATGGTCGTCGAACTCCCGAAGCCCTATGCCGAAGCCCGCAGGGTCGTTTCTATGGCCATATTTGGAGTCAAAGTCGACCAGATTGGCAAAGATCAAGCCAGGCGCAGACGTGTTTATCGCTTCGACGGTTCTGCGTATACTGTCCAGATTGCCCTCGGTGTGTATCGACTCATCGATGCCCTGGTAAGCAAATATGTCGCCGATTTTTCCTATGCCGGTCACGCTGAAACGCGCCGCAAGAAGAGCATCGAGCACTGTGGGACGCGGCGGCTTGAGCGAAAAATCCTTGCGGTTGTAGGTCCGCGTGAAGTTCCCCGGCTCACCGATGAACGGGCGGGCGATAACCCGTGCGACGTTGTGTGCGCCTGTCATGATACATCGCGCCGCGAGTGACATCTCGTACAACTCTTCAAGCGGAATGACGCTCTCATGGGCCGCGATCTGCAAGACGCTGTCGGCAGAGGTGTAAACGATCGGCTTGCCGGTGCGCATGTGCTCGGCGCCGAGCTGTGCGATGATCTCTGTGCCGGATGCCGGACAGTTGCCGAGTATGCCCCGGCCTATCGCTGTCTCAAAAGCTTCTATGACATCCGGTGGGAAACCGTGCGGGTAGGTCGGAAATGGACGTTCGGTGATAATCCCTGCCATCTCCCAGTGGCCCGTGATGGTATCCTTGCCTGCCGATTTCTCAAGCATGACACCGTATGACCCTTCACAGTCCGTCGTCGGCACGACCCCCTGGATATCCGCAAGATTGCCGAGCCCCATGCGCTGAAGGTTTGGGAGGTTCAGACCGCCGAGTACACGAGCGGTGTTGGCAATAGTGTTACTTCCGGAATCGCCGTATTTCGCAGCATCCGGCGCTCCACCGATACCGGCGCCGTCCAGCACAATTATGATCAGTCTGTTCATCCAAATTCTCCTATGCCCTGGGGTGAGTATCCCTGTAAACCTCTTTCAGCTTCTCTCGAGAGACGTGCGTGTACACCTGAGTAGTAGCGATATCGGCATGACCGAGCATCTCCTGTATCGAACGAAGGTCCGCTCCACCCTCAAGCAGATGTGTGGCGAACGAGTGCCTGAGCGTGTGAGGGGTGATATTCTTAGCGATTCCTGCTCGTGCCGTGTATTTCTTGATGATCTTCCAGAAAGCCACTCTCGACATCTTTTTGCCCCTGTAGGTCAGGAAGAGATACTCCGAGCTGCCGGTACGAGCAAATCTCGGCCGCGAATTGGAGAGATAGCGAGTCAGGTATTCTATGGCGACTTTCCCCAGAGGGACTATACGTTCCTTGGAACCTTTACCAAAGCACCTGATGAACCCGACATCGAGGTTGGCGTCGACCAGGCGGAGGTTGATCAGCTCCGAGACGCGAAGGCCTGTCGCATACAGCGTTTCGAGCATCGCCTTGTCGCGCGAACCGGCATGGTCGCTGCCGTCGGGCTGAGCGAGGAGGGTCGATACCTCATCGATCGTCAGTACGCTCGGAAGCTTTTTGAGGCCTTTCATGCCTGTGGTGTTGGCGGTAAAATCGTGCCGCGTGTAACCCTCGCGGCAGGCGAACTTGCAGAAGGTGCGAATGGCCGAGAGCTTCCTTGTGATGCTGTTCGGCGATATCCCGTCAGCGCGCAGGCGTTCAAGAAAGCCAAGGAGGAGTGACTCAGTCAACTCATCGGTGGACGTAACACCCCTGTCGCGCGCGAATTCCGCATATTGTGAGAGGTCGTGGGCATATGCAGCCACGGTATTTGGCGACAGCCCCCGCTCCACATTCAAATGATCCAGAAACGCTTGTACAGCTTCATCCATAGCGCAACCCCTCTATTTGCGAGAGTAGATCAGTATATCGGGACTAGCGTAAGACATGTCATGCGGCAGTTTCCCGATGAGCGGTATCTGCCACCCGCCGAGTGATAGTCTTTCATCAAACCGGTGTTGCAGTCTGTAATTCGCGTTCAACATATCGAAATATGACTTAACTGAAGAGTCATGAAGCCGTACTCGATCCTCGTACTCGAAGCTTGATAGAACTATGTAAGCCGGCGATTGCTGCTTCAACAGATTGGCATCCCACTCCACATCGCCGACGATCAACCTGTACGGCGGCATCTGTGATGCACCCTGAAGGCGCTGACTCACCATCATCGCACCGAAATTCGGCCGCACTGGAGGGGTATAGAACCAGGGGATCGTGGGAAATGCGATCGATGAATTGGCCGGTACATTTGCGCTGATCCAGGCCGCTGCCGCATCACGGGTATCAGTTGCTGCATACACGCGGTCGATAGATAGCGAATAGGCAAGCGTGTACGCCATGACCAAGGCGAGCGCCGCCGCACATCCGATCGCCATAACCTTGCGCTCACTGGTTCGCTTGCATACGTCGATGGTAACTCGAGCTGCAAGAAGGGCCAGTACCGGCAGCATTGGAATGGTATACCGGGCAAACCTGACCTGTGCCGCACCGATCACGGCATAGTAGACGAGCGCGAAAGTGAGCAGTATGAGGTCGCTGCGGCTCCGCCTCGCAAGGGCATAGATCAAGCCAGCCACCGCAAGTATCAGAAGCGGAAGGCCCATTCCATAGTACAAAGAGTGAGCGATGTGGTATATATAGCCGTTTCCGGTATCGGTGAATACAAGCCCATGCCCCGTTCTGACGTGCAGCACCTCGTACGCAAAATCACTGGCAAACTTGCCGCTGTTCATGAGCGCGCCAGGAGTCCCGGCGAAGAATGCAACAGCGGTTGCAAGTATAATCGATAAAAGTTTGAGGGATAGCAATCGGCGTGACGGTTTTCTCGTGTCGCTGACGAAATGCGCAACGATCGGGGAGAGGATCACCAAACCTGCGTTGTACTTTGTGGCGGCGGCAAGCCCGACAAATACGCCGGCAAGGAGGTAGTCCTTCCATCTGCGACCGTCCACAATCCTAAAAGCGAAGATCAGGGCCAACGTGACGAAGAAAGTCGCCGGTACGTCGACCGCGAGGAACTTGGAGTGCATCACATGAATCGGCATCACGGCCATGAAGCTAGCGGCAAGGATACCGACCTTTCGCCCGTACGCACGCTTCCCGAGCGCATATACGAGGTACACAGTGGCGATCCCCATAAGCAGCGAGACTATTCGGCCCGCCATGTAAAGGTTAGAGAACTCGCCGATGTGAGCGGCGGAAAGCAGGTTGGAAGCCGGCAGGTTTATGAGCCCCCAGCCGCTCCCGAAGAGTATCGAAAAAGCAACGAGATAAATGTAGAGTGAGCCATAATTGTAGAAGCCGGGGTCGATCTGTCCAGTGAAGAAGTTTATCCTCATGGCGGCAGACAGCACTACAGTTTCGTCCGGATGATAGGAGAAATAGTGCTGGGCAGTAGGAAGTCCCCAGGCGCTCCCCCAGATTCGGAGGGCAGCTGCCAGGATGACTATTGAGATGATAATTGCCGGTATCGCGACTTTCCTGGCCAACGATGGCACCCCTTCACACAACACAGGCGTATGAATACCTAATCCCTGAACGAGATCCCTGTTTCTGATGATAGCAGACCACGAATGGCTCTCAGCCGTTCGTCGATCTCCTCATCGCGAAGAGTTCGCTCCGGCGAGCGGAAGACTATCGAGAATGCAAGGCTTCTCTGACCGGCAAGTAACGGCTGCCCGGTATAGACATCGAACAGGTTCAAACTCTCAAGCAGATCACCGGCACCGTTCATGATCAGTTCCTTCACCCGGCTGTAAGGCACCTCGGATGAAACGACGACAGCAAGGTCTCGTGTAACCGACGGGTACCTCGACAGAGGCTTGTACTCGACCATCATGTCGGAGCGCTCCATAAGCTCGTTGAAGTTCAACTCGAATGCGTATGTGCGTCCGGGGAGATCGAAGCTCGATGCTTGCTCGGCACTCACCTCGCCGATGACGCCGATTCTTACGCCGCCAGTCTGTATGACCGCCGTTCGAGTCGGATGGAACCCCTCGATCTCTGCAGCGGTGTACAGCACGTCGCTGACGCCGACCCTGTCGAGCAGATTCTCAACTATGCCCTTGGCGAAGAAGAAGTCAACTTCAAGCGATGACTTATCAACATTCCAAGTCTGGCCCCACATACTTCCCGTTATAGCACCGGCCACGCTCAGTCGTTCTGTAAGAGTTATATCGTCTTCAGGTTCTTCTATGCGGCCAACCTCGAAGATGCTGATGTCTTTGGTACCTCGGCCCGCGTTGTAGGAGATAACGCTGAGCAGGCCTGGAATCAACTGGCTCCTGAGATAGCCGAGATCATCGGTCAGCGGGTTTCGGATGACGACCTGTGTCGGTCCGACTGCGAAAGGAACCATGGTACTGGTGACAACTTCCTGAAGTCCTGTTGCAATAAGAATATTCGAAACTTTGTAACTGAACGCATCGATTTCGCTGTCTTTGCCCATCGATGTGCGCCCGAGAGGAAGGGTCTCAGGGACGTTTTCGTACCCGTATATACGTCCGACTTCCTCGATAAGGTCTTCCTCGAGGGTGATGTCAGGCCTGAAGGTTGGAACGGTGACTTGAATGCCATCACTGCTATCGACCTTCATGCCCAGCCGGGTCATGTAATCGCTAATCTGATCGGCGCTGACGTCGAAACCAAGGATTGCACTCGTCCGATCGGCACGGATCGGAACGGTCACAGGGTCGATTCGGGTCGGATATACATCGACGATGCCGCGTGCGATGGTACCGCCGCCGGTCGCCTGGATCAGCTGCGCAACGCGATCAATCGCAAGAATGGTTATATTGGGATCTACCCACCGCTCGTATCTGTGCGACGCCTCGGTGCTTAACGCGACGGCACGGGCAGTCCGGCGGATTGGAAGACGGTTGAAGTGAGCGGATTCCAGCAGTATGTTCTTAGTGCCCCAGGTGACCTCCGAATCGAAGCCGCCCATGATACCTGCAATCGCCAGTGCGTGCTTCGTGTCGGCGATAACGAGCATCTCGGGGTTGAGTTCGCGCTCTTCGCCGTCGAGTGTCATGATCTTCTCGCCGGTTTTCGCCTGGCGGACGATGATGTTGTGATCGGCGACGAGATCGTAATCGAAGGCATGGAGTGGCTGCCCAAGTTCAAGGAGCACATAGTTCGTTGAATCCACCACGTTGTTGATCGGGCGCATACCAGCCGCTATCAGCCGCTTCTGCATCCAATCCGGCGAATCAACGACCTTCACATCGGTGATCACTCGCGAAGAGTACCGCGGACAGTTGGTTGGACTCTCTATGTCAATCTTTACCAGATCGCTCGCCTGCTGATCGCCTTCATTCACTTCGAACTTGAGAGGCTTGAGCTGGCTGTCGAGAAGCGCCGATATGTCCCTCGCGACACCGACCACCGAGAGCAGGTCCGAGCGGTTCGGGGTCACATAGGTGGAAAAGACTTTCTCACCATCTACATCGAGGATTTCCTCTACTTCAAGGCCTGCCATAGTCAGGCGGTCGGCAAGGTCATCCACGGTAATATCAAAATCGACAAATTCTCTAAGCCATTCGACGGGCACTAACACGTTTGGAACACCTCAATATTTAGCTTCCGAATAGATACTCCCTCGCCCGTTTACGGGAGAGGGCCGGGGTGAAAGAATTAAAACTGTTTAAGGAACCTGAGATCGTTCTCCAGGAAGAGACGCAGATCGTTGATGCCGTGCTGGAGCATTGCAGCGCGCTCGATGCCAAGTCCGAAAGCAAATCCTGTATAGCGCTCAGAGTCGATGCCGAATCGTTCAAGGATGTTCGGATGGACCATACCTGCACCGCCGAGTTCCAGCCAGCCGCTTCCCTTGCAGAGAGGGCAGCCAGCGCCTTTACAGACGAAGCAGCTTACGCCATACTCTACGCCCGGTTCTACAAACGGGAAGAAGTCTGGGCGGAAGCGCACCCTGGTGTCAGGGCCGAACATCTCGCGTGCAAACTGAGCAAGTGTACCTTTGAGGTCGGCGAGACTGATCCCCTCGTCTACCATAAAGCAATCGACCTGATGGAATGTGTGCGAGTGGGTCGCATCCACGGCGTCGTAGCGGAAGCATCGGCCGATGGTGCAGATGCGGAACGGAGGCTGCCGGGTCTCCATCACGCGCCCCTGAAGAGCGGTGGTCTGAGTCCGCATAAGCAGATCATCCGTTACGTAGAAAGACATCTGTGCGTCCATAGCCGGATGGTCTTCCGGGTAGTTCAGCGCATCAAAATTGTATCTGTACTGCTCGACTTCGGGGCCGTTCGTGATCTCGAAGCCCATGCCGATGAAGATCTGTTTGATCTCATCCATGGTGGTCGAGAGCGGATGTCGGCGGCCCGAGCGGTAGAGTCTGCCTGGAAGGGTGATGTCTACGGCTTCGGCTTGCAGTTTGAGCTGGCGCTCTTCGGATTCGACTGACGCACGGCGATCTGTCAACATCTCAGTCAGGTGGTTTTTCAGGGCATTTACGGCCTGTCCCCATGCTGGTCGTTCATCTTTGGGAAGTTCACCTGTTCTTCGAAGGAGTTCGGTCACTCTGCCTTTGCGGCCGAGGTATTCCGTATCTATGCGAGTCAGTTCATCGGAAGAGGGGGCGAGAGAGATCTTGCTCTCGGCCTCCGAGCGTAGATTCTCCAGGGTCTGTTGAAGTGATTCGTTTTGTGGAGTATATTCAGACATGATTGGTCTTTCGGTAGAACGAAGATTTATATGGCGAATGGGGAAGATAAGGAAGAGGAGAATGGACGAATGGGTGAATTGAGTATTTCACTCTCCCACTCTCATGCGCTCCCTTTCTTACACTTCCCCACTCAGAATAGAATTAAGCTGCGATCTGTGCTTGTGCACGCTGAACCAATGCGGCGAATCCGGCAGGATCGCTGATTGCCATCTCTGACAGGACCTTGCGATCGATTGTGATACCGGCTTTGGTCAGGCCTTCGATAAAGCGGCCATACTGCATGCCATTAGCTCGGGTTGCTGCGTTGATACGTGCAATCCAGAGCCGTCGGAACTCTCGCTTTTTGACTCGTCGGTCACGGTATGCATAATTGAGAGCATGATTGACCGCCTCGTTCGCTGTTTTAAATAGACGGCTTTTCGCGCCCCAGTATCCTTTTGCACGATCGATAATTTTTTTATGTCGCTTATGGGTAATTACCCCACGTTTTACTCGTGGCATAGAAAACTCCTTTCAAGACCCTCGATTCGGCTCCTTCGAACCGGCTCGGGATAAACGGGATGTGATTCAATCCGAATACCCCAAACTGCACAGTGCGGAATGTCGAGGGGCTCGGGAAATCAGACAGTTACTATAAATATGGTACCATCTGATGAACTTTTTTCTGCTCGCCGTGTGAAACTGTAGATTCTAGCGTCAGTCTTCGCTTGCGACTGGCAGATTTGCACATCATAAGGTGACCCTTGCGAGTATTGTCTCGCATGAGCTTGCCGGTACCGGTGACCTTAAACCGCTTGGCGGCGGTCTTCCTGGTTTTCATCTTGGGCATTTATCTTTTTCCTCTCAAGACGCCGCTTGCCACGCTACCACCGGCATAATAATTCTTACCGGATGGACCGTGGCAAGACCGCAATCTAATATAGTAGATGCAGCTGTTGTCGCTGCAATTCATATCCTAAAACGGCATCGATTATTTGGGCATCAGCACAATGGTCATCGCTCGGCCTTCCATTCCCGGCGTCTTCTCAACAGTCGCAACTTCGGTCGTTGCCTCAATCATACGCTCCAGAGATTTACGTGCTATCTCAGGATGCGTAATCTCTCGACTACGGAAGACTATAGTGACCTTGACCTTGTCTCCATCCTGGAGAAACTTGATTGTGTTCTTGAGCTTGAACTGGAAATCATGCTCGTCCGTAGACGGCCGCATCTTGATACTCTTTATCTCGCTGACATGACTCTTTTTTCGAGCCTCTCGATCACGTTTTCCTTGCTCATACTTGTGCTTGCCGTAGTCCATTATTTTACAGACAGGCGGCACTGCAGTTGGAGAGACCTCGATCAGATCGAGCCCCTTCTCCCTCGCTTGCGCTAGCGCATCGCGAACGTTTACGATACCGGCTTGTGCGCCAGTTTCGTCGATGAGACGGCATTCTCTAGCTCGAATGCGCTCATTTATATTGATTCTATAATCCTTGTTTATGTGCACCACCTCAAAAGAAATCGATCCTCAGGCTGATTAATTCGCATTTTGCTTTATTTGCAGCCGTCCGCAAATTTTAGCATGCGCATAACCCCCATCCTGCGGTCGCAGATTCGGGAAATTTTCCATGTTAGTTTACCAGAATTCGATCAGACTGTCAACTCATTTCTCAAACTGGCGATAAATTCGTCTACCGGCATAGCACCAAGATCGCCGCTTTCTCTCTTTCGAACTGAAGCCTTGCCCTCTGACGCTTCGCGGTCCCCTACGATAAGCATGTAAGGAATCTTCTGAATTTGAGCCTCACGGATCTTGAATCCCGTCTTTTCGTTCCTCGAATCGACGCTGACCCTGAGACCCTCTGCCTTCAACCTGGCAGCGACTTCATTTGCGTAGTCTGCGTGTCGATCTGCTATCGGCAGGATGATTATCTGCGTCGGTGCAAGCCATAACGGGAACGCTCCGGCATACTCTTCGATAATTATTCCCATGAATCGCTCGAGCGAACCAAGCGCTGCACGGTGGATCATGACCGGCCGATGCGGCTTGCCGTCTTCGCCGATGTACTCCAGGTCGAATCGCTCAGGCATGGAGAAGTCGAGCTGTATCGTGCCAAGCTGCCATGACCTGCCCATGGAATCTCTCACGTGGAAATCGATCTTGGGACCATAGAAAGCGCCATCACCAGGGTTGACCGCATAAGCGATGCCAGCTGTTTTCAGTGCTTCCTGCAGCGCATTCTCTGCGGCGGTCCAGACCTCTTCGGAGCCGATCGACTTCGCCGGTCGGGTGCTGAGCTCGATGCGATAGTCCTTGAACCCGTATTTCTCGTAGATCGAGCCGATCAGTGCGATCACGTCCGTGATCTCGGTCTGAATCTGATCCGGGCGGCAGAAAATGTGGGCATCGTCCTGCGTAAAGGCTCTCACTCGGAAGAGCCCGTGCAGCACGCCGGATTTCTCGTGGCGATGCACGTGCCCAAGCTCGGCGAATTTCATCGGTAGATCGCGGTATGAGCGCAAATTATCTTTGTAGATCAGCATTACGCCAGGGCAGTTCATCGGCTTGACAGCGTAGGTCTGCTCATCTATGTCAACGAAATACATGTTTTCGCGGTAGGTGTCCCAGTGGCCGCTCCTGTGCCAGAGCGCCTCGTTAAGGATCATGGGGGTGCGGACTTCCTGGTAGCCACGAGACGTGTGAAGGCTCCTCCACTGCTCAACGATCTGGTTGTATACGATAGTGCCCTTGGGATGCCAGAACGGGAAGCCAGGGCCTTCTTCGTGGAAGCTGAAGAGATCGAGGTCCTTGCCAAGCTTGCGGTGGTCACGCTTCCGCGCCTCTTCCAGCCGGGTAAGATACTCATCGAGAGCCTTCTGCTTCGGGAACGCAGTGCCGTATATGCGTTGCAGCATTGGATTTTTCTCGCTGCCACGCCAGTATGCGCCTGCGACGGAAAGGAGTTTGAACGCCTTCACCAGACCTGTGCGCTCGATGTGCGGACCACGGCACAGATCGACGAAACCGCCTTGCTCGTAAACGGTGAGAACGGCGTCTTCGGCCAGATCACGAATCAGTTCAAGCTTGTACGGCTCGTTTGCGAAGATGCTCTCGGCTTCTTCCCTAGTCACCTCTCGGCGAGTGAATGGAAGGTTAGCTGCAACGATCTTCTTCATGCCGGCTTCGATCTTCTCGAGATCCTCTGGTGTAAAACCTTCCGACCGGTCGAAGTCATAGTAGAAGCCGTCCTCGATGGCCGGACCGATACCCAGCTTCACCTCCGGATAGAGTTCCTTTACCGCCTGTGCGAGTACGTGTGCCGCACTATGGCGAAGTGTTACAAGATCAACATCGCTGCCTGCCACGAGTACCATCTCCTCCAGGGCATAAGAGCCCTTAATACATAAAAACTTTCCTATATAATAACGAATTCCGCCTGCGTTTTGCAAATCGGGCGCATAAACAAGCGCACACTAGTGTGTTTTTCAGGATTTCCGCGCTTTCGACCAAATGTTGCGCCCATATGTCTCTCTGATAAACAGACTGCTTACCAAAGCTGATACGGCAAGCAAGATTAAGCCGATAAAGATCATTTTGTAAGCTGCGGTAGGGTACTGAATGGCAGTTGCGGTTTTCACTGCCTGTGATGAAAAGCTGTCGAGTATGCGCCCGGTCAGTGTGGTGAATACCGCTATCGACACATAGACAGCGCCGTTCACCAGCCCGACCGATGATGCGGCGAATTTCGGCTCATTGAGTTCCTTTATTAAAGTTGTGGTCATCGGGTTTCCGCCGGATGCAACTCCGAATAATATGTAGCACGGCAGTATCCAGCTTTGCCCTCTCGATAGTACAAGCATGGCGAGAACCGGTGCCACAATCGTTGCAATACTCGATGCTATCAATATTGGTTTACGCAGGTTGCCGATTAGTCTGGTGAAAATCCCTGAAAAGACGGACATGGCTATGGATGCCAGCATCATCATGAATAGGTACGAAGCCGCTTTGCCGGAGGTGAATCCGCAGCAATCCTGCAGGAATTTCTTCCCGATGATAGCCTGCATGAGAAAATAATTGGCAAATATTATCACGCCGGTATAGACAACAGGATACGATAGTCTGTTCAGTATGACTCGCTTTATGGCGGGCAGAATCGAGTGAGCAGGCTGTCGCGGACCTTCCACATAAGTATTCTTCATAAGAATGGCGGTCAGTGCGACAAATACACTGCATACGATTCCTATGCCAAGTAGCGGAGTTCTCCATCCGAACGCTCCGACTGCTGCTTCGAAAGGACCAGTTCCAAGTAGCCCACCGACATATCCGGCAAACAAGGTTGAACTCAGGATCACCGAAAAGTTCTTACTGCTAAATCGAATATCAATCTCTTTGATAAGCGACAGGAACATCAGGCTGGCACCCAGTCCAACCAGCACCCTTGTGAAATACAGCATCGAAAGGGTATGGGACAAAGGGAAGAATACAGAACCCAGGCTGAGCAGCACACCGCCTGATAAAATAACACGCATAGGGCCAAAACGGTCAACAAGCATACCGGAAAAAATCTGCATTCCACCGTAAACGTAGAGGTACAAGCTCCCAAACATGGCTATAGCCGTTGATGTAAGTAGCAGTTCGGATTGAAGCTCGTTGAAGATGGTGCCCGGTACGGCTATCCTTTGAAAGTATGAAAAAGCGTATAGAGTATTCATTAATGCCACAATAAGCAGTTCTCTGCGGCGATTCCACAACACTTGCGTAAACCTGTTCAATGCTATCTCCTTATACCATTCACCGGTGTACTACTTCCCCGGACACAAAAAATGCAGGAGACGAACGCCATCGCCTCCCGCGCGAAGTTCGATATCAAACGTTGATCAGGATTTCTTGAAGTAGTTCTTCTTGATCCAAACCCGGTTCAGCGCAACGTGAACCACCGTCAGCGCGACGAAAAGAAGCCCGCCGCCTTTGTGCACGATCTCGAACACCCTGGGGCTGAAATGATTGGCGCCGAGACCTGTGACCAAAAGTGCAATTAAAAGCAATGACTGTATCGGGACTGTAACGCGCAACCAGATTTTGGCAAACATTCTATTCCTCCAAGCCCTGTTTCCTGTACCCGTTCGGATGAGTTGAATGCCATTTCCAGGCATGCGCTATGATGGCGGTCAACTCCGGATATTTAGGCTGCCATCCCAATTCCTTTTTCAGCTTGTCAGAGCTTGCAACCAGCTTGGCTGGATCACCGGCCCTGCGAGGAGCAGCAACCCATGGCACTTTCTTACCGGTGACATGCTCTACTGCATCGATCACCTGCTTTACGGACTGACCATCGCCGTTACCAAGATTGTAGGCTGTCGTTTGCGCGCCGTTCTCCAGCGCCCGAAGTGAGCGAAGATGCGCGTCGGCAAGGTCGACTATGTGGATGTAATCGCGGACGCAGGTTCCGTCCGGCGTATCCCAGTCGGTGCCGAAAACCTTAACGCTGTCACGCTGCCCAAGAAGGGTCTGAAGGATGATCGGGATCAGATGTCCTTCCGGCTGATGATCCTCTCCGATCAGGGCGTCGGGATCTGCTCCGCACGCGTTGAAGTATCGAAGAGACACGGATTTGATGCCGTATGCGACATCGTACCACTTGAGAATCCGCTCAAACATCAGCTTTGTTTCGCCGTAGGGATTGGTTGGCAACTGCGGGTGCGTCTCTTCTATCGGCACATGCTGAGGCTCGCCGTAAGTCGCGGCGCTCGAAGAGAAGATGATCTTGTTCACGCCGTGCGTCCTCATCGCATTGACGAGGTTCAAGCCGCCCACTATGTTATTGTTGAAATACTTCGCGGGATTCTCCACAGAATCGCCTACCGATGCATATGCGGCAAAGTGAACAACCGCATCGATCGGGTATTCATCGAAGGTGCTGTTCAGCGTCTCTGCATCGAGCAGATCACCCTGCACCAGCTTGACTCCCTCGACTGCCTCGGGATGGCCAAGTTCAAGGCTATCGTAAACAAGGACGTCATATCCATTCTCAATCAATAGTTTGACAGTGTGCGACCCGATGTATCCGGCGCCACCGGTGACAAGTATCATTCATGATCCTCCATACCGTTGATAATTAAAGACCTAAACAAGGATAAGTTTAACATTGGGGGTAAGTAGTGTCAAATGCGGCAGACGAATTTGCGCGCGGACGAACCCGTCTGTGCAAAACAGCAGCCCATCGGTCACAGCAACCCGTCATGCGAATCCACGTACATCATTCTTCGTCTTCGAGTTCGTTTGGCACTAGATACTTGTTGAACCAGTCCCTAGCCAGCCGTGCGACCTCTTCCAGCGCGCCGGGTTCCTCGAACAGGTGAGTAGCACCGGGAACGATCACCAGATTCTTTATGCCCGGAAGATGCGCCAGGGCTTCTTCGTTCATAGAGATCACCGGCCAGTCGTTGCCGCCCACGATCAGGAGGGTCGGCGCTTTCACCTCAGGCAGATACTCCATCGCAAGATCCGGACGCCCCCCACGGGACACGACCGCGCTTATGGCATGGCCCCACTTCGCCGCTGCCTCAATCGCCGCCCCCGCCCCCGTGCTCGCCCCGAAATATCCTATCGCCATGTCCTTCGTCTCGGGATCGGACTGAAGCCATGCGGTGGCAGCAAGCAATCTCTCGGCGAGCAGTTTGATGTCGAAGACCTTGCGTTTATCGTCGGATTCCCATTCCTCAAGCAGATCTATAAGCAGCGTTCCCAGCCCGCCTTGTCTCAGCTCTCGTGCCACGTACTGGTTACGCGGACTGAACCGTCCGCTTCCGCTGCCGTGTGCGAAAATCACCACTCCGCGCGCGCCTGCAGGGACCTCCAGCATACCATTGAGGTAGACACTGTCGGCGGGTATTTCAACTAAACGTTGAGTCGAAGACTTCATATCGTAATCTCTCCACAGCATATTTGACTGTTTCCGTTTTCCCACTTTCTCTCAGACTCAAACTTACGCTCAATCGAGCTTGACAGGTAACATCAAGCCCGATACAATTGAAGCGTTGATGTTACCTGTAGCAGACTTACCGGCGGCATCAAATCCCCCAATATGCCCTCTTGTACCGGGCCCGGATTTTAGGAGATTCGATTACATGTTTAGACCCGAAATAAAAGTCCTCGATTGTACCGTCCGCGACGGCGGCTTGATGAACGACTGGCAGTTCACCGATGACTTCGTGCGCGCCATTTACGCGGCGACGGCAGCAGCCGGTGTCGACTATATGGAGATCGGATACAAGAGCTCCGAATCCGCCTACTCCCGTGACAGCAACGGTCCGTGGAAGTTCTGCCGTGAAGACGATATCAAGCGTATAATCGAAGGCGTAGAGACCAACATGAAGCTCTCTGCAATGTGCGATATAGGCCGGATCGAGCGTGAAGATATCGGTCCGAAGAGCCAGAGCGTCCTCGGGATGATTCGAATCGCGTGCTACGTGAAGCAGATCGACAAGGCAATCGATCTTGCGCACTACTGCCTGGATCAGGGCTACGAAGCAACCATCAACCTGATGGCTATCTCAAAGGTCCTTGAGCGAGACCTCGATGAGGCGATTGATGACCTGGCGAAGAGCGACGTGCCGATCGTGTATCTCGTCGACAGCTTCGGATACTTGTACTCGGAGCAGATACAATACCTCACACGCAAATATCTATGGGGCCTGAAAGATAAGACTATCGGGATACACACGCACAATAACCAGCAGCTTGCATTTGGAAACACCATAGAAGCGATCATATGTGGTGCGAACATGCTCGACGCTACGATGTACGGCATCGGCCGGGGTGCAGGGAACTGTCCGCTGGAACTCTTGCTGTCCTTCCTGCAAAACCCGAAATTCGATGTCCGACCGATACTCGACGCCATACAATCGCATGTGCTGCCGCTGAGCAAAGAGATCGAATGGGGCTACTTCATCCCTTACATGGTCACTGGCACACTGAACGAGCACCCACGGAGCGCGCTGAAGGTGATGGCATCCGAGAAACGCCATGATTTCCGTGAATTCTACGATAAAATGGTAGACAATACTCCTCTCGATTAGCCTCAGGGAGGAAGTTTGCGGTAAATTGTCTAATTTTGAGTTTAATTGAGGTCCAGGCACACACGCCGGGCCTCAGTTTGGTGTATGAATACTCTGTCCGGGGATTGCCGGATTACTTTGCGCATCTATTTACATAAGGAGAGAAAGTTTATATGGATTATTTTTTCACAGAAGAACAGCAGATGATGCGGGACGTCGCCCGTGAGATCGCTGAAAAGAAGATTCGACCGGTTGCCGCGCACTACGACGAGACCGGCGAGTTCCCGTGGCCGATAGTCGAAGCCATCGCAGAGGCCGACCTCTTCCGCATCTTCATCCCTGAAGCCTACGAAGGCATGGACCTCGGCACGCCGATCATGAACATGTGTATCGTGACTGAAGAGCTGTCAAAGGCCTGTGGCGGTATCTCGCTTGGATTTGCAGCGACCGGTCTTGGCACATTCCCTATCCTCATCGCGGGCAACGAAGAGCAGAAGAAGAAATGGCTTCCTATGATTGCAGGCGGTAAGCTCGCGGCATTCGGCCTGACCGAAGCCAATGCCGGTTCCGATGCAGGCGCTGTTGCCACAAAAGCTGTCCTCGACGGCGACGAGTGGGTCATCAACGGCACCAAGCAGTGGATCACAAACGGCGGAGAGGCTGATATATACACCGTCTTCTGCGTTACCGATCCTACGAAGGGCGCTCGAGGCGTCTCCACAATCGTTGTAGAGAAGGGCACCCCCGGCTTCACATTCGGCAAGAAGGAAGACAAGATGGGCATCCGCGCATCCGCGACCCGCGAGCTGATCTTCCAGGACTGCCGCGTCCCGAAAGGGAACGTCCTTGGCCGACCGGGTTCGGGCTTCTTCAACGCGATGAAGACCTTCGATATGTCCCGCCCAGGTGTTGCTTCACAGGCGCTCGGTATCGCAACGGGAGCGCTTGACCTTGCAGTGAAATATTCCCGCGAACGCCGACAGTTCGGTCAGCCGATCTCCGCGTTCCAGGGCCTGCGATTCATGCTTGCTGACATGGCGATGAAGGTCGAGGCCTCAAGGGCGCTCGTCTATGCAACCGCGCGGTACATCGACTCCGGCGCGAAACGATCGACCATGTACTCAGCTATGGCGAAGTGCTACGCATCAGATATTGCGATGGAAGTCACGACCGACGCCGTTCAGGTCTTCGGCGGGTACGGCTACATGAAGGAGTACCCGATCGAGAAGTACATGCGCGACGCGAAGATCACGCAGATCTACGAGGGCACTAACCAGATCCAGCGCGAGGAAATCGGCAAGGGCCTGATCTCCGCATCCGCGAAGGGCGAATTGTAAGTCAAAGTATATATTCCCTCTCCCGGCGGGAGAGGGCCAGGGTGAGGGTGAAGTTTCATGGGAGACTTCACCCTCTTTTTGTTTGTTAATAGTAGAAAGCCCCGGTCTGTATTGCAGATCGGGGCTTTTTTATAAAGCAATAAAATAGGTAAACGCTCTTGTAGAATACGCCATACTACCTTGGCCCAAAAAACTTATCACCGTTAAAATGGATCAAATGATCGGGCATATCAGCAATCCATACTTCCGTTTCCCAAGCAATATTCCGCAAATGTTTGCGGAACTCCGACATGTCAGAAAACGCAGTTACAAACACGGCACCAGCCTTGCTTCTAGCAAGCATTTTCTGCAACTCTACAATTCTTTTCGGTGTCATCGGTCCGTGTGACGTAACAACCTCGATAAGAAACAGCCAATTGTTTTTCTTGTCGTACAAAACAATATCTGGAAGTTTATCATGCTCTGTAATGATTAAGCCTATATTACGCAACCCAATTTCATCAGTATGTAGATTCTTATTTGCAGTATCTCCAAAGTAAAGCACTCTGGCACCTGGGGCAAACTTCGATGCAAATTCATTTATTACTTCAACTTGAAGCCTGTTATGTTTGCCTGGCGAAAGATAGAGTTCTGTTCCATCAGGAAAAATAACTGGAATCCTTTTCCGTATCCTTCGTTGTTCATAGCGATCACTTAAACTACCACATTTCGCGGTGAACTGGCCTGCTACAATCTGAAATCGCTTAGTTCCGTAAGATTGAACAACCTTTAATGCCTCTTCGCTAATGGCATAGTGGGTATTCGGGCTATTTGTAGGTAAACCAGGGTCAAAAGGATTATACTCAGCTATACACGCTTGAACAAATTGGTGGAGCACCTGTCTTCTGAAAGTCTCTCTTGTGTTCTCAGCATAATCTTTATTGTATTCCTTGCGAATAAAGGCCATTATCGTTTTACTGATAGTTGCACGATATCTTACAGCTTTCGACCAAGTATCATTTGGTTTCAAGGCACATAATGCAAGCAATGTCAAAGCCGATATCTCATTTTGCTGTTGCGGTGGTAACCCCAAAGATTTAAGAATTTCCTGAGCCCCTTTTATATCAGCCACAAACCACCTCTGCTACTAATGTTCCATCACCATAGCTGGAAAACGCTTTATTAACTATAGAATCGATATCATACTCTATGTCCAATTCTTCGCTAGCCATAATTCTTTTCCCAATATTCACAATCAAGGAAAGCGGAGGTAAAGGCATTGAACGAAAATCAGTTGCATTTACCTGAGTATTCCCATTCAAAATTCGGAAAAATTTATCCATAATACTACAGTTAATTAATGCTGCAAGACCATAGGCTTCCTCGGAAGATAGCGAAGACCCAGGCCGATGAATATAGTTCAAATGATTTTCTAAGCCGATATATCTGGATTCAATATTCACTTTGAGAATTGGAACTGCCGTAAGCCTCCGAACCTGTTCCTTTGAGCTGAATCTTCTAAGTAAAACGTAATTATTATTGGGAAGAAGTAACGGCATAGATTCGTTGCAAACACAGATATACTGAGCCTTTGAGGTTTTGGCAGGCCATGACAACTTCATACAGGAAACATTTTGCATCCATAACAAAGGAACGACTTCTCGCTCTTTTGGATCATAGATTAAGAATTTTGTAGCCCTGAAAGGAACCACGGGGCCTGTAGAAATTTCCATATCATAGAGTTTAAGATTTCCATGCCATGATGTAACCATTTCATAAACTCTTTCATCAACCTCTGAAAGCGGGAACCGGACAGACTTATCTTTCCCTTTGATATCCAGAATAGAATGCATCGGCATGCGTTTCTTGTACGATGAAGCCAGATCCGAAATACCATTACTTGCAGTAATCTCAATATTATACTTATAACTTGTATTTATCCAGCCCTCATCCTTAATAGCGGAAAGTATTACATTTTCCTGGAGGACATCATCTTTGTTAAATACCTCTTTTCGTGATTGAAAAACGTGAAAGGAGATCGGCCGCATCATGTTAAAAAAAGCTTCGCGAAAAGCTTTGAAGTAGAGCCCTGAGGCAAAGCTCCTAGGGGTAATGAAAATCAGTTGGCCGCCATTCTTCAAAAGGCAAGCCGAAACAGCCATAAATAAAGCATACATGTTAGGTTGTCCATGAACAACATGACTTGCAGCCTGAGCTCTGGAATCGCTCTTGCGTAGTTTGAAATAAGGAGGATTAGCGATCACTATATCATAACTAGAATTATCGTCTGTTAAACCTGGAAGACATGACTGGAAATTAGCGGTCACACCGGCATGGTGTAGAATATAATCGGCCCCAACTACCTTATATTGCAGTTCAATCCCCTGTATTGCAAGAGAGTCCCTTAGATTGAAAAGAGACAATTCCGCTATCTCGGCCAGAGTTGAGTCGACTTCATATCCGGTTATCTCTATTTGCTTGAGCCCAGGATTTGTATTTGCCAAATTCTCACAAAGTGCACATGAAAGTACCCCCGTGCCAATACCCGGATCAAGCACACGTACAACATCTCCCATAACGGGCATAGAATGTGTTGCCATGAATGCAGCAAGGTTAGCAGGAGTGAAAAACTGGCCGTTTGATTTCTTGTGTTTGGGGCCTGTCTTTTGTGCATACCAACTACCTAGCCGCTCTGCATAAACTGATGGAGTTTCCGAATCATCTCGCTTCAGGAAAGCAACCATTAACGCACCTCTCCCTAAATTACTTGATATTATACCATGTTTCATACCCCACTTGATTATCTAATTTTAGCATTAAAGCAACTTCGTCAGAAACGTCGTCCGGCCACCATATCGCCGAGTTGCCACTTGTATTTCCCTACATGCCCTCACCCCGGCCCTCTCCCGCGAGCGGGCGAGGGAGCGCGCATCCGTCTTCGGCAGCGACACTTTGTTCTGCTACCGAAGCATCATCCGGTACATCACGCTCTCGGGGCAGACAGAACCACCCCATACCCGATTATCCCGAGTAGACCCGAAGGGGCATATCGAGGGGCAATAGCATCCTTCGCAACGCATACCGCCCTCACCCCGGCCCTCTCCCGAAATCTCCCGAAATCGGGGATTTGACCAAAAGCTCGTCCATGATGTAAAATGCAGGATGGAATCAGCGCATAATTCACGGGCGCTGACACATTCTCCGTTATCAAACAACGAGGATCACTTATAGATGAAAATTTGCGTATGTATCAAACAGGTCCCGGCGACGACTGAAGTCAAGTTCGACCCGGTGACGAACACTCTCGTGAGAGAGGGTGTGGATTCACAGATCAACCCGTTCGACCTTTATGCCCTGGAAGAGGCGGTCCGCGTAAAAGAGCGGCTCAAAGAGCAGGGTGAGGACTCCACGGTTACCGTGGTATGCATGGGTCCTCCGCAGGCAGTTGATGCCCTGAGGGAGACAATCACCCTCGGCGGTGACGATGCCGTCCTGCTGTCCGACCGAGCGTTCAGAGGCGCTGACACATGGGCAACATCGTATGCCCTGGCACTGGGTCTTGCTAAGCTGTCACCGGATATCGTTTTCTGTGGCATGCAGGCAATCGATGGGGATACCGGCCAGGTCGGTCCCGGCATCGCGGTGCACATGGACTACGCACAGGCGACCTACGTCGCAAAGGTCGAGTCGATCGAGAAGAAGAAGATCATCGTAAAGCGGCTCGTCGAGAACGGCTACGAGGTCTGCTCCATCAAGCTGCCGATCGTGATCACGGTCGTCAAGGAGATCAACACGCCAAGGACTCCATCGCTCAAAGGTAAGATGAACGCACGGAAGGCGCTGATTCCCACCTGGACAGCAGCGGATATCGAGGCGCCGGAGGATAAACTTGGACTGCAGGGTTCGCCCACACAGGTATCCAGGGTTTTCAGCCCCCCTCATCGCGAAGGCGGCGAGCGGTGGACAGGCGAGGCCGACGAACTGGCCGAGAAGCTTGCCGGACTTTTGAAAGAGTTGGAGATCGTATAATGTCCATTAAAGTATCAGAAGAAAAATGTAATGGATGCGGGCTCTGCGCAAAATCCTGTCCGCAAGCCGCGATTCAGGTTGACAAAGGGCACGCCATAGTAGACTTGGAACTCTGCACCTACTGCGGTTCGTGCGTGAGCGCATGCCGGTTCAAAGCAGTCGCCATCGAGATTGAGAAGCAGGCGAAGGAAGATTTGAGCCTGTACAAGAATGTCTGGATCTACGGCGAGCAGTTCAAGGGCGAGATTGCCCCTGTGGTGTTCGAGCTGATCGGTGCCGGGCGCAAGCTCGCTGACGATAGAGGCTCGGAACTTGTAGTCGTAGTCCTCGGCAACGAGCTCGACAATGCCGCGGCGGAACTCGCTCAGTATCCTGTCGATAAAGTCCTTCTGTACGAGGCCCCCGAACTGGCCCAGTACGACGGAGAGCGGTATTCACGCGTGCTCACAGACATCGTCCGCACGATGAAGCCGGAGATCATGCTGGCAGGCGCCACCACGCAGGGTAGATCGTTCATGTCGCAGATCGCGATCAAGATTTACACCGGACTGACCGCCGACTGCACCGGGCTTGCCATAGGACCCGAAGACGGCCTTCTGTATCAGACACGGCCGGCATACGGCGGCAACATCATGGCGACCATTCTCTGTCCTTATACGAGGCCTCAGATGGCGACCGTTCGACACAAGGTCTTCCCAACGAGCTGTAAGCGCACAGACGGCTCGACGGCCGAGATCATTCGGCAGAACCCGAAGTCCCAGCTCTTCGCATCGAGGAGTGAGATCCTCGACTTCATCGAGCAGCTGGAATCGACCGTGAACATCGTGGAGGCAGACGTCATCGTCTCAGGAGGACGCGGTATCGGCGATCCGTCGAACTTTGCGATGCTCGAAGACCTCGCGAAGGCCCTCGGCGGCGCAGTCGGTGCGAGTCGTGCGGCAGTCGATGCCGGATGGATCCCCTACGCGCATCAGGTCGGCCAGACGGGAAAGACAGTCTGCCCCAAGCTGTATATCGCATGTGGAATCAGCGGCGCGGTTCAGCATCAGGCGGGCATGTCATCATCGGACATGATCATCGCGATCAACAAGGACCCGGATGCACCGATCTTCCAGATTGCGAACTTCGGCCTTGTGGGTGACTGCACGGAGATCATCCCGCTGATCACGCGAAAGATCAACGCGATGCGCGGGCAGTGCAACAATTAGTCCGTTAGCAAAATAAACAATGAACCAGTGGCCGGCCTTTGTGCCGGCCTTTTTTATGTCAGTCCCAGTCGTGTGATCGAAGGCTTTAGTATATTGCAGAACGATGCTCTCTCACGGGAGAGGGTTGAAATGAGGGCGGTCACACGCGGCTAAGGATGGTATGTCCCTCGATATGACCCTTCGGGTCTACTCGGGATAAGCGGGTAGTTTTGTTTGCCCCGAGAGAGTCATTTACTTAATGATGCTTCGGTAGCACAACAAAGTGTCGCTGACAAAGACGGATGTGCACTCCCTCGCCCCACGGGAGAGGGTCGGGGTGAGGGAACTTCCAAGGTAAAACGTGGCGTGAAGGCGAGCCCTCATACAACAAGCAGAGAACCACCCCCAGCCCCTCCTTCTCAAGGAGGGGAGGAGTAAAATACCGCTGCCGAAGCCTGGTAGACATGTACCATCCCTCGATATGCCCTGCGGGCTACTCGGGATAAGCGGCACATCTCCTTCGCCCGAAATCGGTTGGGGTGAGCGCCGAATCAGTGTAATCTGAATTCATCCACAAGAAAACTTATATAGCCTTCTTTTGCCAGTCGCTTGCTTGCTGGAACATAATACAATATACTATAGTCCAATAAAGCATATCACCAAATGATCTAACTCTAATCATATAATATGGAGGCCGCTATGAACCAGCAAGATTTGAAGTGGTATTCTTTCAGGTGGAAAACAGGCGTATTGCTTCTTGTATGTTGTGCCGGGATGTGGTACTTCATGAGAGGCCGATTCATTCACCCAATGGGCACTGGACCGGCTGGCCCTGCTGTTTCCGCTCAGCCTTTTAAACATATCTGGTCGAACAGCAAGGTCGTCCTGCTGGGATTCGGCGACAGCGTCACTGCGGGATTCGGCGCCTCGGCCGGAAGCGGATACTTCGAGCTGCTGGCGAAGAACGACGATGCCAAGTACCCTGAGATGAAGGGGCAAGACCTGACTCACGTCTTCCCCAAATTGATGTTGGACAACGAATCGATATCCTACACGATCTCCGAAGAACACCTGCGCGACCAGATTCCTGGCGTAAGACCGTTCCCCAGGAATGTACAGGGCGTCGTTGTCATCACGTCCGGTGGAAACGATCTCATCCACGACTACGGCCGGTCTGCGCCCAAAGACGGTGCGATGTACGGCTGCACTTACGCTCAGGCGATGAAGTGGAAAGAGAACTTCTGGCAAAGATTGCGGAAAATCATAGCAGGCTCGATCTCCAAATTTCCCGGCGGTTGTGAGGTATTCGTCGCGAATATCTACGACCCGACCGACGGCATCGGCGACATTCAGGACGCACACATTCTTCTTCTGCTGCACAAGTGGAAGGATGATGAAAGGGTGCTTGGATTGTTCAACGGGGTGATCGCGGAAGTCTGCGCAGAATACCCGAACGTCCATATGGTGGATATCCATTCGGCGTTTCTGGGGCACGGCATACACTGCAGTCACTGGTGGGAGAAGAATTACAGGAAGAACGATCCCCATTACTGGTACTTCGAGAACCTTGAGGACCCGAATGATCGGGGTTACGACGCAGTGCGCCGGCTCTTTCTCAACGAGATGATCAAGGTTTTCGGGAAGCCTTCCTTCCGCGATCCATCTGTCGATGTGTTCTAGTAGGATTGGGAGTGAGGGCGGTCACACGCGGCTAAGGATGTTATGTCCCTCGATATGACCCTTCGGGTCTACTCGGGATAAGCGGGTGGTTTTGTTTGCCCCAAGAGTCATTTACTTAATGATGCTTCGGTAGCAGAACAAAGTGTCGCTGCCAAAGACGGGCGCGCGCTCCCTCGTCCCACGGGAGAGGGTCGGGGCGAGGGGACTTCCGAGGCAAAACGTCGCGCTACGGAGAGTTCTCCTACAACAGGCAGGCATAAAGAACCACCCCCAGCCCCTCCTTCGCAAGGAGGGGAGGACTAAAATACCGCATTAATATTCCGGCGGGAGGTCCTTGAGCTGCGCGTATGAGAAGACTGGGCCATCCGTACAGACGTAGTACTGCCCGATGTTGCACCGACCGCATTTTCCGATGCCGCACTTCATCTTCATCTCGAGCGTCGTGTAGATCTGCTCGGGGGTGAAGCCGAGTTCGATCAGGTTCTGGAGCACGAATTTGATCATGATCGGGGGGCCGCAAGTGATCGCAACCGAATTGTCCGGCGACGCCTTGAGGTCCATCAGGTATGACGGCACAAACCCGACGTTTTCCGTCCACCCCTCCTCTTCCCTGTCGATCGTGAGGTAGAGGTTCGTATTCGGCGAATTCTTCCACGCGTCGAACTCGTACTTGAAGCAGAGGTCGCCGGCAGAGCGTGCGCCATAGAGGATGTTGATGGTCCCATAATCAGCTCGATTGTCGAGACAGAAGTTCAGGAGCGACCTGAGCGGCGCCATGCCGATTCCACCGCCGACGAACCACAGGTCTTTCCCCTTGAACGACTCGTACGGGAACGAGTTCCCGAGCGGCGCGCGTATGCCGACCGTCGTGCCCTCGTCGATGCTGTGCAGCGCCTTGGTCACGCAGCCGAACTTCTTCACCGAAAATTCGATGTACCCCTTGCGGGTCGCGGTTGAGGTGAGACAGAACGTCGCCTCGCCGGTCCCGAAGATGGAGACTTCCTGGAACTGTCCGGGCTCGTAGGTGAAGTTATCTCTGACTTCGGCATCCACGAACACGGCCCTGAAGGTCTTGGTGTCCCATGTCTCTTCAATTATCTTTTCTACAACGGCCAGTTTTGGCACATATGGATTATCACTCATGAATCATACCTTTTGACGTTCAAAATACTAAACAGTGACTGGTCTTATCCCCTCCTTACGAAGGAGGGGTTCGGGGAGGTTCTGTTAAAACACCCCCTGTAGTCCCCCTTATCAAGGGGGACATATCGGCATCCTGCTAAACAGGCTTTTCGAGCTCGCTGACTACCTTTTGTATATCGATGTTCACGGGGCACATGGAGATACATCGCCCGCACCCTACGCAGCCGAGCATCCCGTAGCGCTCCTGAGAATACTTGAACTTGTGGAAGACTCGCTGCCGGGTCCGTTCCTTCCTCGACGGCCGGGGATTGTGCCCATGGCCCATAAGGGTAAACTTATCGAACTGGCAGGTATCCCAACATCGGAACCGGCTTCCCTTACTCCCCTTTGCGCACTCCTGAATATCGAAGCAATGGCAGGTCGGGCAGTTGAACGCACAGATGCCGCACCCCAGGCACTTCTCGGCGAGTTCGTCGAAGATCGGATGGCTCCAATCGTATGTCAGGCAGGCCTCTGCATGATTTGCCTTCGAAGGGAGTCGGCTGAGAGCCTTGCGCCTCACGTTCTCGACCGCCTGCGCATCTTCCGCCGTAGCCGTCTGGAACTGCGGCACGCTGAGGATCCCCTCGCCCTTCGAGGTATACGCCTCCGCATAGTACCTGTCGCCGATATCGGTGAAATTCAGGTCCATCTCGATCGGATTTGTGAGGAAGTCGTTGACGGCCGTGCAGAAACAGCTCCATGCAGGATCGCTGCAGAACATCCCGGCGATCACCGTGTGCTCACGGCGAGCGAAATATGGCTCGTCTCGCGGCTCTACCATCGAGTAGACGGCATCTACATACTTGAGCGCACCCGCATCGCACGCACGCACGCCGAAGATGAAGGTGTCCTTCTCTTGGATGGAAGGCGTGTTGATCGACGCATCCTTGCCGGACCACTTGTACTCGAAGAGCGTTTCGGTCTCAGGCGTAAAATGCTCGCGCAGCGTCTGATTCGGCCCTGATGCGCTGAGGTCGATGGCCGTCGAATCGTCGATCTTTGCGAATCGGGTGACGCCGCCTTCTGTCACGGGCGCTCGCACTTCAAACTTGTCGGCCAGCGATTTAAGCCATGCCGATATATCGGTTTTTAGGATAGTTTTTGTTTGCACGGATTTTTCCTTGTACTACAATAGATACTTGTTACTGGATTCTTGATACTGGAGGGTATTTCATATTCCAAATCCCCTCACCCTGCCCTCTCCCGAAATGGGGCGAGGGAGTTAAAAGAAATATGCCGTAGCTATATGCAAGCCGCCAAATCCTTCCAAAACAACTCGGATCCACTCGCAACATCACTACCGCGAAGATGATCCTCAATGTCCTTGAGAAATAGGCGTACATTTTCTTCACCCAACCGCCTATGCACATATGCAAGTGCACATATAAAACAAAATGTCGCCACTATTCGAAGATCATCAACAAACTGTGCATTTAACCAACTATGCTTCCTTCCATAAGCTAAGAACATGCTATCTCTATAATTCGCTTTTCCTCTGTACCGAAATGCGCAATTGAGATAATTGATCTCAGAGTGAAGCCTCTCATTACGAAGCTCCTGATTGGCTTTAGATTTGAAATTGTCGATCCTATATTTTCGCCTTAGATTATCTTTTATCTCTTTTGATTTCCAATCGGCGGTTCCTTTAATATAAGACAAGATCTTACCCTGAGCATCTTCTCTGGTATCACTAAACGAAGCTTCCAGCTTGCTTTTTACAGCATCTGGGTAATTAGGAAGAAGGGGTATATAAATCTCACCTTCTTGCCTTTCTGCAACCATGTTGAGCGGGTGCGGCAGTAGATTGCGGATTGTGCCCAATCCGTTTATCACCTTCGAATGTGTATCTCCTTTAAAATCGCCATTTTGAGCCGTTAGAATGCTTATAATAGCATTGAATGATGCATAATAATTCATTATAATTCCACTAGGTAGCATCCATGGACTGGTAGCATCTTTTTCGAAGAGAGATCCTATTGATAAACAGAATGTGAGAGAATGGAAAAGAGGCCCCCAAATATTGGCTAATTGCGTTTTGATATGTTTTTTTTCAACCTTATCGGCAAAATGCTGCTGACATGAACAAAACTGTTCCTTGCTTGTATAGCCATGCTCTTGTGCGATTTCATAACGGAGTGCCCTCATCCAATTGATGCTACTTTGCATTGCCCGCTCTGGATCCCATTTGGGGTTCGTCTGTTTAATAATACCATCGAGCCAATACTCGGTTTTTTGAATATTTTGTTTTACAGTATCAGCACTTTCTGCCTTGTAGCTCATGCACACCTCTGATGCCATCCAGTATCTCGTATCTAGTATCCAGGAACCGGATATCATTCCGGGCACGGGTCAGGATCGCTCATCTCGAAGCATCCCATGACAGGCGCTCCTTCGGCGTTTGTGCCGGCGACCGTCCCGAACATCTCCTGCACATCCGCAGCCATGCTCTTGCCCATCAGAGACAGCGGTATGCCCATCGGGCACGCACGCTCGCACTCCCCGCAGCCGGTACATCGTCCGGCGATGTGCATCATCCGCGTCATGTGGAAGAACCAGTTGGCAGTCGCATCAGTCGACTTCGATGCCCATATCTGCCCGTTCTTATCGACAAAGCACTCTTTGCAGTAGCAACCGGGACACGCCTGGCGACAGGCATAGCAGCGGATACACTTCTCGAACTGTTTGGCCCAGAACGCTCGACGCTCAACCGGTGAAAGTGTCTCGTACTCCTCGATGGATGCTCGAGGGTTGACCACTGGCACATGCGCCGAAAAATCGCCGATCTTGACGTCGGCCATAGACGGCTCGGCGATCGTACAGGTCAGGCACTTTGGCAAAAGCGCTTTCTCTTTCGGGATCGTGACGTCGCCCGAACCGGTCGCAATCTTGATGCCGTCTTTCGCCCACTCAACCGACTTGATGTCTCTCGCATCAATATCTTTCAGGCTGTCAAGGTCAAGGACGCCCGGGCACGACATGACTATCGTGACGAGGTTGCCTCGCTCAACCTGGTTCTCCTTGATCAGCTCGACGACGTTCTTCACGTCGCACGGTTTGACAACGACACCGACCTTACGGCGTGCAGCGGCCTGCGGAAGATACACCGACAGATTATTCACACACGTCGGGTTCCAGACCAGTGCGTCAGCATGAGCGGGCGTCGTGGCGAAGAGCGGCGTACTCTTGAACGCCGTGCTCCCTGGCCCATAACCGATTACAACGCTGACCTGTCCGCTTTCAAGCAATTCTTTGGCTTTTGATCGCAATTCTTTTTCCATATCTCAACCTTTACGGATATTGATACCATAACTCCCTCGCCCATCGGGAGAGGGCCGGGGTGAGGGGATCTGTATCGTAAACCATCGTCCCCATCCCTCACACCGAAGAAGGGACTGTTCGGCAAATCTACTTACAGACTCCTCCGAACGGCCCGAGCTTTCTGATATCCTCGGTGAAGCTGGCTACTACCTCGGCGTACTTCTGCCCTTCCGCAGCGGAGATCCAGTCGAAGTGGAACCGCTCGGCCTCTATGCCCATGAACTCCAGAAACTTTTGAAGGAGCATGAGGCGTCGTCTGGCGTAGTAGTTACCCTTGGAGTAGTGACAGTCGCCCGGGTGGCATCCCGAGACCAGCACGCCGTCGAAGCCTCGCTCGAAGGCCTTCAGGACGAACTGAGGGTCGACACGGCCGGAGCACGGCACGCGCACGACTCGCATGTTCGCCGGGTATTTGAGCCTGCTCGATCCGGCGAGGTCGGCACCGGCATACGTACACCAGTTGCACAGGAACCCGATGATCTTGGGCTCCCACTCGGCCGTCTCTTTAGTTTCTATTTCTTTTGTCATTGTCTCTTCTGACATTCTTTTATCCTTGTTCACACGATGCCTCGGCATGAGAGCGAACGCATCGCCGCCGAAGCCCAGATTTACACTATGTCACGATACTAAGTATAAAAAATACGCTCAAAATCATCTTTAGTCGATTGGCAGATCAAGCCCAGCTCCAGGTAGTTCTGGGAAATTGATTGTTTATGTGCCCTTCTCCAATCCCAAGGCGGCATAGGATTAGGATCAGACCAGAGACCTCTCTTATTTTTACGGGCTTCTTTCTCCAGTCTCTGAAGAGTCTTGTCTTCCGGAGCATGATACCGATACCACCATGCCATACCTCTGGCCACTAATTCCTGTTCCAAGTTCTTACTGTCCGGTAATATGATAACGGCCACAGTACGGCCATATTGGTCTACATCTTTCTGATCCACATCTACCCACTTGTCTAAAGTAAGCTCTGAGGTTACTTTCTTCGCCTGGGCTCCAAAGGGTTGGTCCTGCTCCGGGCAGTCTACGCCGTTGAGCCTTACGCGGATTACTGTTTTTGTCTGTCCTGTTTCCCGGCGAATTCGAATAGTATCTCCGTCCGTAACCCCTATCACCTTGCCTGTCCAAGCCAAGGTCGGACAAGCCGAGGTCAAGATCATGAGCGAGACAAGGATTCCGGTAAATCTATTTGTCTTCACTTTGTCCATCTCCAATTCTAAGTTAGAGCCATACTACTCTTTTTCAATGACTCTCCGAGATTTCAGGTTCAATCTACAGAGCGCCTTGATCTGCCCAACAGTTCCTTCTCCCGTATTCGGGAGAAGGCTAGGATGAGGGCACCATCGCCTATAGTGACAGATCCCCTCACCCCGACCCTCTCCCGAAATCGGGCGAGGGAGTGTCTTGCTCAGGCAGCGTCGTCTTCGACTTTGCTACCGAAGCACCGAATATCATTACGCAACACAGCATACAACGGTTAGGCCTATGTAATACCGGCGTCTCTCTTTAATGACATCACATTCCTGGAGATATTAATTATCCAGCCTATACTGACTAAAAATAAAATAAATGTAGCGAATTTCAGAGATTTATCTGCTGTTCCCCATGTAGCTTTCGGCAAGAGTACACCAACTATGAACATTCCCAGCAAATACACTGCTGATTGGATTACTATTGCTCCAGATACAATCCACAGGAACTTCTTGACATACTTCAAATCAGCCTCATGCCAGGCATCAAATTTCTCAAGTTCCACGCCGGGATAATCTTCTGCCTTGCGCTTGCGGCGTTTCGGTAAACTTACTGCCATATATATGGCGGAAATAAGCAATGCAAGTTGAAGCATATTATTCTCCTTTTCAAATGCTAATCGTTAAAATCTTACCATCCTCGATTATATGATATTCAATATCTCCGAATTTGATACAGTCTATTTCGCTCCAAGAACACATGTATGGATACGGATTACCACCTTCGGGCCAAATGACCTTCAGGTGAGATTCATCTGATATATCTAACATATAATTCGGGAATTTTTTCATCGATTCATTGTGCGAAGATATACTATCACCTTGTCTAAATGTTATAACCTCTCCATCCCTAGGCAGGAAGTTTGCCGAATTTCCTTCTACCGGGACCATGTGTTTTTTGATAATGCAAATCAGGTCATCTCTTCCCATAATTTTCCTCAATTCTGAATAGTTTGATTACCTTCACTCTACAGATCCCCTCACCCCTGCCCTCTCCCGCGTGCGGGCGAGGGTTTGTCTTGCTCCGGCAGCGCCGTCTTCGACTCTGCTACCGAAGCATCTAGTCTGATAAGATTGCCTGTCACGTCCCTCCGATAATGATGTATTTCACCATTGACCTCGTGGAACGATTCGATCATCTCGCCTGACAAGTTACTAAAGCTAACATAGGAATTGCCATCACTACCTATAGTCGAGAGTGATAAACGCGTATTGCCTGCATTATCCTGCAAGGCAATATCAGTAGCAACCACTGAACATGTGAGCGATAAGCATACCTTGCCTGACGAGTTGTATAAATCAATTCTAGGGTCATCATTAGGCGGCGAACATGAGATCGATAAGCGAACTTCTCCTGCCGCGTTCCCTAATGCAATCCTAGGAACACCATCAAACATGCCGAAATATCCGCGCACCTTGCCATTTTCATAACCAGTTCAAATCTACTGGCTCTTACTACGTCTATCATGTCAGGCTTCCTCCGCATATATCTGTGATAGTATGCATCCCGAATCCCGTATCCAGTATCAGGCCGCGCCTAATCCACAAACGCGAGGGCGTCTACCTCCGCGAGGAGCTGGTCGTCGTTGAAACCCTTGAGCTGGATGGAACTCGAGCGGCAGGCGGCGACGCACGTCCCGCATCCGTGACACAGCCCTTCGTTCACGAAGGCGACGTCCTTGATCGGGTTGCCGCTCCTGTCGGAAAGCGTCTTCATCTCGATGGCTGAGAACGGGCAGACCGTTTTGCAGAGCTGACAGGCCGCGCAGGTGGTCTCGTTCACACAAGCGACGGTCGGCTCGGACTCCAGACTCTCCTTCGCGAAGAGGCCGAGAACCTTCGATGCCGCGCCGGAGGCCTGTGCCACTGCGTCCGGGATATCCTTCGGGTACTGGCACGCGCCGGCAAGGTAGATACCTGCCGTCAGAACCTCGACCGGCTTCAGTTTCGGGTGAGCCTCGCTGAACCAGTTGTACTCGTCGGTTGAAATGCCGAGCTTCCGCGCGAGATCCTTCGCGTCCGGCTGAGCTTCCATCGCCGCCGCAAGGACGACCATATCCGCCTCGATCTCGACGGGCTTCCCGGCGAGGGTATCGACCCCTCGCACGATGAGCTTGTCGCCGACCTGGAAGACTCGCGACACACGGCCCCTCAGGTAGATAGCGCCATACTTGTCGATCGCCCGGCGGACGAACTCTTCGTAGCCCTTGCCGTTCGCTCGGATGTCCATATAGAAAACATACGCCTGTGCATCGTGGACCTTCTCCTTGAGGAGAAGAGCATGCTTTGCGTTGTACATGCAGCAGACCTTCGAGCAGTACTGATGACCATGCTCGTCGTCCCGCGAACCTATGCACGAAATAAACACAACGTTCTTCGGCGGCTGATGATCCGACGGACGAAGTAACTTGCCGTCGGTCGGGCCTGAAGCGTTGAATAATCGTTCAAATTGTAAACTTGTAATTACGTCAGGATACTTACCATAGCCCAGATTGCCATACGGGGTTGGGTCCCATGTTTGGAAACCGGTCGCTGCCACTATGGCGCCGTACTTCTCGGTGATGACCTCATCTTCCTGCTCGTACGAAATCGCGCCGGATGGACAGAGCTTCTCGCAGACCTTACACTTGCCCTCGGTGAAGAACCGACATGCCGTGCGGTCGATTACCGGAACATTCGGGACCGCCTGAGGGAACGGGACGTAGATCGCCTTCCTTGTGCCGAGACCGCAATCGAACTCGGACGGCAGCTTCTTCGGACACTTGTCGTAGCAAACGCCGCAACCCGTGCACTTGTCTATATCGACGCTGCGGGCCTTTTTCCTGATAGTGACATCGAAATTGCCCACGAAACCTGTGACGCTCTCGACTTCCGAGTAGGTCATGATGGTGATATTCGGATGCGAGGCAGCGTCGACCATCTTAGGGGTCAGGATACACGCCGCACAGTCGAGGGTCGGGAAAGTCTTGTCGTACTGCGCCATTCGACCGCCGATGGATGGGGTCTTCTCTACCAGAGTGACCTGGTATCCGCAGTCCGCGATATCGAGCGCCGACTGTATGCCTGCGACGCCACCGCCGATTACGAGCGCCCTTTTGGTGAGCGGAATCTTCTGGCTAAATAGCTCCTCGTTTTTCACGGCCTTAGCCACCGCCATGGCGGCGAGGTCGATAGCCTTCGATGTAGCCTCATCCTTGTCATCGTGGACCCACGAGCAGTGCTCGCGAATGTTCGCCATCTCAAGCATGAACGGATTCAGCCCCGCCTCGCTTATGCAGCGGCGAAAAGTGGGCTCGTGCAGCCGTGGAGAACACGAAGCGACGACTATGCGATCGAGCTTGTGCTCGACTATCGCCTGCTTAATCAGGTTCTGCCCCGGCTCGGAGCACATGTATTTGTAATTGGTGGCATATGCGACCGACGGGAACTTCGAGGCGGCGGCTGCCACCTTATCAACATCGACCATCTTCGCTATATTCGATCCGCACCAGCAGACAAAAACTCCGACTCGCGCCATACTTATTTGCCCCTCGAACCTTTGCACTTTGTTACCTTGGTAGTTCTACTGCCAAAGCATATGTACTGTGCATCAGTGAATTTCTTGTTGGATAGTTTTGCCCTCACAGTCTTCTACTGAGAGGGAATAGCTGAAAAATTACTTGCCGATCCCGGCCAGCAAACGATCGGGATTAACCATAAGTTTATTAAATCCAAGGTGGCCGTCCCACGTACCGAACGCCACACCCATAAGCTGCGTAAAATAGAAAATCGGCATATCGAACTTCTCGCCGTATTTGGCCTCAACATCCGTCTGCCTGCCATCAAGGTTCGCCTGACAGAGCGGGCAGGCCGTGACGATGCAATCTGCACCTGAGCGCTTGGCCATCGACAGAATGTCGTGGGTCAGCTTGACGACGATCTCCGGCTTGGAGAGGGAGAGGCTTGCGCCACAGCACTCGTGTTTGTGCGGCCAATCGACGGGCTGCGCGCCAAGATCGGTCATGATGTTATCGAGTGACATCGGATTCTCGGCGTCGTCGAAGTGTGCGACCTTTGGGGGCCTGAGAAGCAGGCATCCGTAGTAGCATGCAACCTTCAGCCCACTCAATTCGCGCTTGACATGAGCCTTGATCGCCTCGTCTCCAAGCCCGCTGATCGCCGAAAGGAGAGAGCGCACCTGGATGCTGCCATTGTACTTGATGCCCGATTTATCGGCCATCGACTGCATCAGTTTGGGGTTATCCTTGACGGCAGCGTCTGCGGATTTGAGCCTGTTGAAGCACGCGGCGCATGGAGCGACTACATCCAGCCCCATGGCCTCGGCCTTTGCCAGGTTCCGAAGCGGCAGGGCGACGCTGAGTTCCTTGTTCATACTGTGAGCGGAAGTCGCACCGCAGCAATTCCAGTCCTCGATCTCCTCGAGTTCCATGCCGAGTTCCGCACAGATCGCCTGCGTCGATGCGTCGTATTCTTTTGCCGTGGAATGCAGCGAGCACCCCGGATAGTATGCATATTTCATATTGTTGACTCCACCTCCCCCTCCTATCGGGAGAGGGCCGAGATAAGGGCATGTGCCCTCACCTAATCTCTCTACGGGGAGAGGGATAAAAACCATTCTACTCAACGGCTCGCAGCATCAAAGCTTGCTTCAGCATGCTTCGTGCACCATTAGACTGACGCTTTAGCGTCAGGATTTCTTCGCTGAACTGCCACAGAGCGTATCTATCTGAGCCCTCACCTAATCTCTCCCACGGGGAGAGGGACAAAAACTATTCTGCGCAACTGCACGAAGCATCAAAGCTTGCTTCAGCATGCTTAGTGCACCATTAGATTGACGCTTTAGCGTCAGGATTCGCCGAACGACGCCATACAGACTGTATCTAGATGAGCCCTCACCTAGCCTCTCCCAGTGGGAGAGGAATAATCTCTTCGGCTCACGGTGACACAGGACGGAAGTCCCCTCACCCTGCCCTCTCCCGCATGCGGGCGAGGGAGTATCCGGCATCAAAGCTTGCTTCAGCATGCTTCGTGCACCATAGACTGACGCTTTAGCGTCAGGATTTCTTCGCCGAGTTGTAAATCCTTTTGATCTCGCTTCGGCCTCTGACTATGCTCGGCATGATGACAAGCTTGCCCTTAAGGAACATCTTTGCGCCGAGTATGAGATCCGCGAAGAAGTTTCGGGAGCGGAGTTTGTGCTCTGCGATCATGCTGACCTCGTGCACCCTGCCTCCACGCTCGACCGAATTGAGGAACGACTGGTGGAACGCCGCGATCGAATGCTCCGCAGGCTTGACACCTCGCGCGACGGCGGTCTCGCGCAGCGCATCCATGACCTTCGAGAGCTCGACTCCCCGAGGGCACCGGGTCGCGCACGTTTCGCAGCCGACGCACAGCCAGATCATGGAGGAATTCAGCACCTCCGCGTCCTGTCCAAGCTGAACCATGCGAATCGCCTGATTCGGCATCAGGTCGGCCGCATACGCGACTGGGCATCCGGCAGTACACTCTCCGCACTGATAGCAGGAGTTTATGCTCTGTCCGCTGAGCTTCTCAATCTCGTCCTTGAAGCTCTTGTCATCCGATATATTCAATCTGTCATCGGCCACCATGTGCGCCATAGACATGCATCCTCCGAATTTTGTTCGTATTCACTGTAATTATAACATGATACAACAGTTTTTGGCTATAATCGGTCAATAGCGCTCCGAATGCTCTTCTTGAACTTTTGCAGGAATTTCCCCGGCAAAACGGAACTTACAAGTGTATATAAGAATCAGATATATAAGCGGCTTCTGGATTGTATCAGGAATAGAAGGCTGGGAGGTATGCGGATGAGATGGTTTCTGCACATGATAGGATGCTCGGTAAAAGGGTTAGGTCGAGGGGTGAGCAAGGCATGGAAGCCGGCTATCGTTGGCGTGATTTTCTTATATGGGCTTACCAACCTCTCATATTACATCGAGCGGCAATTTATCTACAAACCGCTGATATCCGTTCCGTACAGTGATTTCCAAAAGCACAATAGCTTAAAAAACCCGTGTAATTATTATGAAATAGCCGTGCGTTTGATTGATGATGGTGATGACCTGATTATTTCGCTATACCAATTTCAACAACAAACTGCAATCCAACCGCAACCAGCGATTAAACGATTGCCACAGCAGGGTTCTTTACCAAATATGACCTCCATGAACGTTTCGGAACAGAAAGTCACTAAAGCTCAGTATTTACTTGCGTTGAATAATATCCAGCCTGCGATCAGGGCACTGACTAAAGGGGTCAGGTGCGAATCCGCCGCCTACGAGCCGTCCGATGCATGGGAATATCGAGGATACCCCGTTTGGGTTGGCAATCCATTATGCCGGGATAGACGATTGAATGCTCTGTGGAAGTGTGCAATAAAACATGCTGAATGGAAAATAGCAAATGCGAAATTGAGTGAAGGTATTGAAGAATTACTCGTTATGGCAGAACTTGGAACCGACTTACAACGAAACCGCTCATTATTGGATAACGGAAGCGGACGGCGAGCAGAGGAATCGACCTACAGATCCATAACCAATGTTATAAGAACCCACAGACTGCCTAAACATGTATATGCAAGGATTGCTCATCAGCTTGAACGAATTGGACTGGAGCGCTCACCAATAGCAAATACCGTAAGAGGAGATTATCTGATCTATAGAGAAAACCTGAGAGCTGTCTTTTCTGCAAATTACCATGACATGGATGGGTGGCTCTGCTGCTGTACAGATATGGATAAATTCGATGAGAATTCGACCCCAATGCTGCTATACATACATAAATCCTTGCCCGGCATGCAAGCCATAGCTTTCTATAATGCTAACCGAATATGGAAAAAACTGGCCGATAGCTACAAATCGCCATATTCAGCTACGTCAAAGCTTAACATAGATTCCATGATTCCCTGGTATGACTGCGGCAACAATATTCTGAAGGAAAGTATAAAGGGTGTTATTTATTGTAGAAGAATGCACACCGAAAACGTTGCCCTTAACCGAGGCATCATGCTCATGGCGGCGCTTGAGGCGTACAGGCTTGAGCACGGGCAGTACCCGAAGAGTCTGGGCGCCCTCGTCAGCGGCAAGTATATCGCGAAGATGCCGACCGACCCGTTCACGGATGGGAAGCCGTTCATCTACAGGCGCAGTGGGAAGAAATACATCGTCTACAGCGTCGGACCGAACATGCAGGATGACGGCGGCGAGTTCACGCTCCTTCGGCGACTGGATGATAAAAAGGGCGATATCGTCTTTGCTCCGGGGGTAGATTTATGGGCATCGATCGAGCCGGATCGAGCGGCACAGCACTGAACATGCTCGATCCGGGGTCGCCCGGCGGGAAATATTTTCATTGGAGGAGAAAATGACAGATCAGTTCCCAACATTCGCCAAAATACCCGATGCAACTAAAAGAGCTGGAAAGGCCGTTTGGCACGGCATACGCGCGGTCGGCCGAGGCATCAGGAAATCATGGAAAACTGCCGTCATACTGGTTTTGATCTTCGTTGGGGCGGCGAATCTTTCCGGTTACATCGAGCTAAATCACCTTAAAGACCCTTTTGTGCCAAAGCCTTACTGGGATAGCGCAAAGTATAATAGTCCAAGAAATCCCTACCAGCATTACATGGCTGCCGACCGCCAAATCTCTGCTAAAGACGCGGCTATAATTTCGAAATACACATATGGCGACAACAAACCCTCCATGCAGTCTGTTCGCTCAGCGCTCGATCGGGTACAGCCTGCAATAACCGAGCTGCACACCGGAGCCGAATGTCCAGCCGATAACTTTCTATACCCCAAAGATTTGCCTGAATACTCAAGACTCAGAGGTTTGGCTCGAATAGGCGTAGCCGGCGCCAAATACAAGATATCGAAAGGCACAACAGGCGCGGGTGTATCCGAGCTCCTCGATGTCGCGACGATGGGCAGCGATGCCGGGCACGGATGGGAAGCACTGAGCCTGCTGGTTGGACATGCCCTCAAAGCAATGACCTACCGCCCTCTGCACGAAGCAGTCTCAAGTGAAAAGCTGAGCGTGCCGGATTACAAAACAATCGTAGACAGGTTATCGAGAATCGATGCGAAACGGCAAACCCCAAAACAGGCTGCCCTGCGCACCTATATCACGGATAGAGCATCGTTAGTCGATGCCCTCTGGAACAAAAATGCTGAAGACAAGTTTGATCTAGTCTCGCCAGAGTTAAAATCAAGGCTTGATGGTTTTAGCGCTGACATTTCATGGTGGGTCAAAGCTAAGTGGTGGGCAGAGGATTTGTGCTCCAATCTGTACTTATCTACCCCCGGAGTTAAGATCTGGACAATCAGGAACTACGATCGATCGTACAGGATGCTGACAAATGACCTCGGCAAACCGTACGCGCAGGCTGCAGCCTTTGACCCGCAACAGTCTCTTTCACGGGCTGACTGGATTAACAGAATTTTTGTGCCGGAAAAATCATTCGTCACATCCTTAATGAAAAAAGATGCTCAGGACAAAGCCCTCAACCGAGGAATCATGCTCATGGCGGCAATTGAGGCGTACAGGCTTGAGCACGGGCAGTATCCGCGCAGTCTCGATGCCCTTGTCGACGGCAAATATATCTCCCGAGTGCCGACCGACCCGTTCACGGATGGGAAACCGTTCATCTACAGGCGCAGTGGGAAGAAATACATCGTCTACAGCGTCGGGCCGAACATGAAGGATGACGGCGGCAGTCATGATATAACCTACTATCTTCTGGATGAGCGCACCAAAGGCGATATCGTCTTTGCTCCAGGGATAGACATCTGGAAAGACCGCCGCCCGTAGGATCTTACTCTGTCCCTCGATATGCTCTGCGAGCTACTCGGGATGCACGGATTAGGGTTATGTCCCCCTTGATAAGGCGGACTTCAGGGGGTGTTTTTGAAACCCATTCACCCTGAGCCCCGAGGGACAACGCTCTCCTGCAAGGTTGACAATCTCCTCCTGAACGATATATACTCGAGTTGGTTGGATGCGGATTGCCCGCGAGTCCCGTAAGGAGCAGAAGTGAAACGGAAAGTCATGACCGCCGAACAGGCCGTGCGGCTTATAAAAGATGGAGCAACTATCGCAAGTGGCGGCTTTGCAGGAAGCGCCCATCCGGAAGAGCTTTCTCTGTATCTCGAGAAACGCTTTCTGGAAACAGGGCACCCTCGCAATCTAACCCTTATCTGTACCGCCGGCCAGGGCGACGGCAAGGATAAAGGACTCAATCACCTTGCCCACGAAGGCCTGATCAAACGTGTTATAGGCGGCCACTGGAACCTCATGCTTAAAATCGGGCAACTGGTGCTTGAAAATAAAATTGAGGGCTATAACTTTCCACTTGGAATCATCTCCCACCTGTACCGGGATATAGCTGCCGGAAAACCGGGCACTATCTCGCATGTGGGCTTGCATACATTCGTTGACCCACGACTTACCGGCGGAAAACTGAACGATCGTACGACCGAAGATATGGTCGAACTGATCGAACTCCTTGGCAAAGAGTGGCTCTTCTACCACGCCTTCCCTATCGACGTTGCAATCCTAAGGGGCACTACCGCCGATGCCAAGGGAAATATCACCCTTGAGAAGGAGATCGGCACGCTCGAGATGCTGTCGATGGCGCAGGCCACCAAGAACTCCGGCGGGATAGTCATCGCGCAGGTTTCCAGGATAATCAACAAGATCAACACCAGCCCATGGCTTGTCAAGATACCGGGCATGATGGTCGATGCCATAGTCGTCGCCAGTCCGGAAAATCACCATCAGACTTATGCCGAAGTGTACAACCCCGCCTACTGCAAGCATCAGGGCGATGATGCGAATATCGTGCTCGAACATATGGAACTGAGCGAGCGCAAGGTAATCTGCAGGCGTGGGGCCATGATGATCGATCACAAATCGATCGGCAATCTGGGTATCGGCATACCCGAAGGAATCGCCAATGTAGCCGACGAAGAAGGCATCCGCGATCAGATGATTCTGACACTCGAGGCAGGCGCCATCGGTGGTGTACCGGCTGCCGGGCTAAGCTTCGGCGCGACCGTGAACCCTGAAGCCATTATCGACCAGGGAGCGATCTTCGACTTCTACGATGGCGGTGGGATCGACATAGCGTTCCTCGGCATGGCGCAGGTCGACAGACACGGGAACGTCAATGTCAGCAAGTTTGGCAACCGTATCGCAGGCGCCGGCGGATTCATCAACATCACGCAGAATGCAAAGACCGTGGTCTTCTGCGGCACCTTCATGGCAGGAAAGCTCGACGTAGAGATAGTCGACGGCCGAGTTCACATCATCAAAGACGGCATCCACAAAAAGTTTCTGGCCGACGTGGAGCATGTTACCTTTAGCGGCGATTATGCGATGCAGAAGGGGCAGAAGATATTGTATATCACGGGCCGTGCCGTCTTCGAGCTGAGGCCCGAGGGGATGACACTGATCGAGATTGCTCCCGGAATCGACTTGCAGAAGGACATTCTGGATTTGATGGATTTCGAACCGATCATCCCGCATGACCTGAAGCTCATGGACAGCCGCATTTTCCAGAAAGAGATCATGGGCCTGTCTGCTGCCGTTAAGCGTGATGAGGATAATGGTTATATAGTAGATATGACAGACGAAACTACCTAACTGCCCGCGGCGAATCGCGCTGACGTTCTGCAATCGGTATAGCGAACTAATCCTCTTATCGAGGGAGAGTTGCAGACTCCCCCTAGCATTTCAGCCTGCTATCCGGCCTTGGTATCTGTCAGCTCGGATGTGCAGTTCGGGCAACGGGTGGCCGCCGCCGGAATCTTCGTGAAGCAGTGCGGACAGTCCTTCGGCGGAGCCCCAAGATTCCGGTACTTGTTGACCTGAAGTACGATCAAAAAGAGCACAAACGCCACAATCAGCAGGTTTATCAAGGAATTCAGGAAGACTCCGTAGGCGATGACTGGCGCTCCTGCCGCCTTCGCAGCGGCCAGCGATGGGTAGCTCTGTCCGGACAGGTTGATGAACAGGTTGGCGAAATCAACTTTTCCGAGCAGCAATCCGATAGGCGGCATCAGGACATCGTTGACAAACGAGGTAACAACAGCGCCTATCGCAACTCCAAGTATTACCGCTATCGCCAGATCAATAACATTTCCCTTGAATGTAAAATCTTTGAATTGCTTCCACATGCGAGTATTCTCCTCACGAACGAAATGGCCGCCGCGATCGTTGTACCCTTTTCTGCACGGATGCAATCCAGCTTTCGATGAAGTTTACAGGCGATTTGTACTGTACATCACCAGCGCATCCTCATACACTTTACGGACCGGGATGCCGTGCGCCTGTGCCGCTGACTTGCAGTCTGCGTATTCCGGCGAGGCGGTTATGCGCTCACCTTGCATCAGACCGATTTTGATCCTGATCTCCCCGTACTTCGTCGACACCGTCTCCCACTGGCGATCGAGGCAACGGCGCTCGGCGTAGGTCACTCGGACGCCGAAGGATGAGGTCTCGGCGAGGGCCGTGCGGGAGAGGCTGTCCACCTTGTCAGGCGAGCAGATCACGCTCAGGAGAGTCGCCGGACGGTTCTTCTTCATATAGATCGGGGTCATGTAGACATCGAGGGCCCCGGCTGTGAAGAGCGACTCAAAGGCGGCATCGTAAAACTCGGGATTCATGTCATCGATGTTCGTCTCAAGAATCGCAACTCTGTGAGATGGTATATCGGCAGTGCTGTCGGCGGTCTCCCCCACTATCACGCGGAGCAGGTTCGGAATGCCAAAATCGCTCTTGCCGGCACCATAGCCGGTCGATTGAATGGTCATTCGAGGCATATCGCCGAATTCCGACGCCAGCGTGCGTATGATGGCCGCACCCGTAGGAGTGACAAGCTCGCCCTCGATACCTGCCGAGTAGACCGGAACGCCTGTCAGGAGTTCGACGGTCGCAGGGGCGGGAAGCGGTATCCTGCCATGCGCCGCATGGACGAATCCGTGGCCCATCGGGAGCGGAGAGGCGACTATCTTTTCTATCCCCAGCAGTTCGAGCCCTATGCAAGCCCCGACGATATCGACGATGGCATCGACGGCGCCGACTTCGTGAAAATGGACTTCATCTGGGGATGTGCCGTGGACTTTCCCCTCGGCTTGCGCTAGCCGCCGGAAAATTGAAATTGCGCGCGATTTGACGCCGTCAGAGAGCGTGCTGGTCTCAATGATTGCTGTGATGTCTTTCAGCCGCCTGTGGTGATGATCCTCGCTGATTATCACATTGACGTCGGTCGCCTGCATCCCCTGCTTGACGACGGTCGAAATCTGAAGTTCGTACTCAATATCGGGCAGTTTCGCGAGTTCGGCCCTGAAGGCACCGGCGTCCACACCTGCATCGAGCAGGGCGCCGAGCGTCATGTCGCCGCTTATGCCTGCGAAACAATCGAAGTATGCTGTTTTCATTTGTCAGTCCCCTCACCCTCTCCCATACACGGTCGAGGGAATAATCGTTTATTGTGCTATTAGCTTTCTTGCGGATGAATCAGCCCTCACCCCAACCCCATTCGACTTCGCTCAGGGCAGGCCTCTCCCGATTTCGGGCGAGGGGGGATGCCGCTTATCCCGAGTAACCCGCAGGGCATATCGGGGGACGGTACATGTCTACAGAGATTCAATGCAGGTTGGAATGCTAGCGTCATCCACAGACTTTCTTATAGAGCAATTATTTATTTATCAAATGCGCGAAGTATCCTGCGCCGAAGCCGTTATCGATGTTTACGGTGACAATGCCCTCTGCACATGAGTTCAGCATCGAGAGCAGTGCCGCCAGCCCCTGAAAGCTCGCACCGTAACCGATGCTTGTCGGCACGGCGATGACAGGCTTGCTCACCAATCCACCCACCACGCTCGCCAGCGCACCCTCCATACCAGCAACGACTATGATGACGTTGGCACGATCAAGCTTCTCTCGCTGGTCAAGGAGGCGATGAATCCCGGCAACCCCCACATCGTAGGCGCGCTCCACTCGGCTGCCCATCGACTGCGCGGTCACGGCGGCTTCTTCAGCGATAGGAATATCGGCCGTGCCCGCGGAGATAACCATCACGTAGTTGCCGTCATCCTCACGGGACGCTGCCGGCAGCTCGGAATTTCGCACCTCGATAATACGCGCGGCCTTGTGATAGATCGCATGCGGCAGCACGGCGAGCACGGCCGCGTAAGCGCAATCATCAGCCTTGGTCGCAAGGATGGTCGGGTTGTGCGCGGAAAGGTGGGCCATGATCTCGGCGATGTGATCCGGTTGCTTTCCAAGGCAGAAGACAACTTCAGGAAAGCCGGTTCGCATCTTGCGATGGTGGTCGATTTTGGCGTAATCCAGGTCCTCATACGGGAGATTACGCAATCCGGCCTCGGCCTCGCCGACGGTCATGCCGCCGCATTGAACAGCGTTCAATATGTCATGTAGCAGATCTTTGTTCATGTTATCTTTCATATATCTTACCCTCGCCCTGGAAGGGAGATGGGGAATTTATTTTGGTACTATAAGCTTTCTTGTGGATGATTCAGCCCTCACCCCAACCCCATTCGACTTCGCTCAGGGCAGGCTCTCTCCCGATTTCGGGCGAGGGGGAGATGCCGCTTATCCCGAGTAGCCCGCAGGGCATATCGAGGGATGGTACGTGTCTACCATGCTTCGGCAGCGGTGTCTTCAGGTTCGGCCCTCACCCCAACCCCATTCGACTTCGCTCAGCGCAGGCTCTCTCCCGATTTCGGGCGAGGAGGGATGCCGCTTATCCCGAGTAGCCCGCAGGGCATATCGAGGGACGGTATATGTCTACCAGGCTTCGGCAGGGCGATTTCGCACGGTTGTTGGAACACTGTCCCTATCCACAAACTTTCTTATAGCGCTTTTATTTTATATCCAGCACCGCGTTCATGCTGCCCGTGCGGTACCCCTCGATATCTACGGTGACGTAGGTGTACCCGAGTTCCTTGAACCGGGCGATAATCCTATTTCTCATCCCCAAATCAAGCATCAACGGCAGTTCGGACGATTCGACCTCTATGCGCGCGATGGTATCGTGGTGGCGGACCCGCACCTGGCGGAATCCGAGTTCGTGCAGGAGGGTCTCAGCCGCATCTATCTGCGTGAGCGCGTTGGATGTTATCGGTGTGCCGTATGGAAATCGGGAGGAAAGACACGCAAGCGATGGCTTATCCCACGTAGGAAGCCCAAGCTCCTTCGAACACTCGCGTATCATAGCCTTGGTAAACCCTGCTTCCTGGAGAGGCGCGCGCGCGCCGAGTTCCCGTGCAGCTTTTTGACCCGGCCGGTAGTCGCCGAGATCATCGATATTAGCGCCATGTGCCACGAATGCCAGCCCCTCATCAGACGCAATCTTGTTCAACTTGCGAAAAAGCTCCATCTTGCAGTGGTAGCACCGATCGGGAGCATTTCGGGCGAAGGCTTCGTTTTTCAGCTCATCGGTATGAAGGCATATCAGCCGAACGTTCAGATTGTGCGCCAGTTCTATCGCCGAATCGATCTCGGATGACGGGTAGGTCGCAGACGATGCAATCGCCGCCACGGCCGAATCGCCCAGGGTATCATGCGCAACTTTCGTCAGAAAGGCACTGTCTACGCCGCCGGAGTAGGCAACGAGCATGCTACCCATCTTGCAAAGGATATCTTTTAATCGTTCATATTCTTGATGCACGTTTAAGTCCTGCTTTTTGCGACCACTGATGTTTATGGTCTTAGTGAGATTAGTATAACCGCCATGGCTGTGGAAAATCAACTATTCATGGTGAGCAGAGGAATTTGACCGCTCTGTGTGGAAACTGTAATTAATCTTTTAAATTTGCAAATACAGAGGTGAATTGTATGCCTAGTGAAGATTCCCAAATGACCCGTATGATCCAGCGCGAAATTGCCCGGCGCAACATAGATATCAGTAGGTTGGATATCAAGGCAATGCACGGCGTGGTCTATCTGAGGGGAACCATCAAAAAGATTCGCGGACACGAGAACCTGGAACTACGCAAGGAACTCGAAATAATACACCGCAATCTGCGCACCAAATCCGGAGTCAGAGACGTCGTGTTGGATGTCGAAATCAGAGATTAGGTGTGATATACAGAGTCTTCTCGTTAACATACAGGGCCTTGCCTGCAGGAGCGCCCTTGGGCTTTCGCACGTATTTTCTCAGCGTATAGTCCACAGGCACCAGCGATGAATGCTTGGAGTCGCTGTGTTTTGCTGCCTGTTCGGCCGCCTCATGGATAATCGCTATCGGCACCAGATTTGGCTTGTTATTCGTGCGAATTATGACGTGCGCGCTCGGTGATGCCTTCACGTGTACCCAGTAATCGTTCGGTTTCGCCACCCTGACCAGCAGATAATCGTTCGCCTCGCTGTTCTGTCCAATCAGTATCTCCCACCCGTTCGATTCTATCTTGGAAATCCTGTGTCCCTCGAATTCGGGCTTGCGCTTTGCTGACGGAATCTCTTCCTTCTTGCGAATTCTGATGCCCTGTGATGCCAGCATCTCCTGAAGCTGCTCTATCTGCTCCTCCGACTTAACGCCATCAATCTCGTCAAGCGTGCGCCTTATCTGATTCACAGTGGACTGAGCCTCTATCAACCTGTCCTTCAGTACTTCCGCCCCTGATACTGCCTTGCGATATTTTCTAAAATACTTTTCCGCATTCTCCGACGGGTTGAGTTGTGGATCGAGATCTACTTCGACCGTGGATGCGTTCGGATCGTAGTAGTCAACCAGCACTGCAGAGTGTGCTTCCGCCGGAATGGCGGCCATCTGTGACAGGATGAGTTCGCCGATCTGTTTCAGCCGCTCCGACCCCGCGCACTCTTCGAGGGTCTCCTCAATAGAGGACAGGGCATGTTCATGCGCCTCCAACTCTTTCTGGAGACGAACGATGAACTCCCCTTTCGCCTGCTCGAATGACTCACGAGGAAGCTCTGTATTGTAGTAGACATCTGCTACCAAATTGATAGACGGGCGCTCGTGCTGATTAGCAAACGGGAATTGAACGCTCGGAAATGCGTAGTAGCCCACGGTCCGCCCTAGATCGTCAGAGAAGAGGACCGGGGTGCAATCACCGTCTCTCACGGCGCTGAAGAACTCGCGGAATTCGACCTTGAGCTGGTTAAGATCACCCTGGCACCTCGACGCCAACTCTTTCGCGGCGAACGGACTCACGCCGGTGAAAGTTTTGGTAAGCCAGGATGCAATCGCATCTATCGCCACCTCACCAGGAAATGCCCCTGCGAGCAGCTCGGAAAACGTATAATCGGCAACGCTGAGCGGATTGATCTTGTTCTGTGAAGGAGGCGCTATGTAGTCCTTGCCGGGAAGGATCTCCCGATAGCGATTTTTCGTGCGCCCGACAGGCTTGACGGCCCCAAGGATTCGCCCGTCGGCAGAGATCAGGATGATGTTGCTGTGCTTGCCCATGATCTCAACCACGAGTGTGACTAACTCACCATCATACGTCGCGAACTTCAGGTGGAGTATCCTGTCGAAATCGATCTGCTCAATCTCGCACAGACGAGCACCGCTCAGGTACTTGCGCATAAGCATGCAAAAGTTCGACGGAGTCTTGGGATTCGGCCGCTTCACTGATGTAAGGTGTATCCGTGGCGCCTTGGCCTCTGCTGAGATAAGCAGGATATGGTTCGCCCCGTTAGCCCTGATGGTTAGGACGAGATCGAGCGGCGACGGCGAGTGGACTCCGTCTACCCGGCCGTTATTGAGTTTAGTATTAAGTTCCGCACGTATGGCGGCTAAAATTATGCTGTCAAAAGTCATGATATTTATGGCGTAATTATACCACAATCGGATGATCCAGGGATACAGTTTGTATTTTGTGGTGGGGCCCCTCGATATGCTCGCTTTACGAGCTACTCGTGGTAGACAGACAGGCCTTTTTGAGTGTGCATGGAGAACCTCCCCATGCCCCTCCTTCGTAAGGAGGGGATTAATACGCACTATTGCAGGAGGGCTCGCCAGAGCGCGACCAAAGCATACATCGCCGACTGAAGTCGCCGCCTACAGGGGGCATTTCCGCAGGATGGAAAGCCCGCGCGGGATGACGGGAGGGTTGAGTGTCATCTCACGCGGGCCGGGGTGGAATTGGAACTAGCGAATGGCGGATTCGCCAAGCTCCCGTGTACGTATTCGCATCGCGTTGTCTATCTTGTAGGCAAATATCTTGCCGTCGCCGATCTCGCCGGTCGATGCGACATCGGCTATGGCATTCATCACTTCTTCAACCTGACCATCGGACACCACTGTTTCAATTTTGATTTTGTCGAGAAGGTTGATTACGTATTCCGCACCACGATAGTGCTGAGTTTTACCTCTCTGCTTGCCGCTGCCCATAACGTGGGAGACTGTCAATCCCATAATTCCCAATTGATCTAGCGTTGTCTTTATAGCGTCCAGTGTGGTCGGTCGAACAATTGCTTCAATCTTAGTCATGATAATACTCCTATCTGTTTCTTTCAGGCCGAGCACTTAAGGCTGATAGTATGGAATGTGCACCCTGCGGTACAGCCGATGGATGAAGCGAGTATTCGGGATAAGCGGGTATGCCGTGCTCGTGAATATCGATACCTTCAAGCTCGCCCTCTTTGGACACGCGCAACATACCGATCGCCTTGACTGAGTACATGAGTATCAGGCCTACGCCGAAGGTCACTCCGGTAACGATGGCACTTCCGATAAGCTGAGCAGCAAGCAGTTTGAATCCGCCGCCATAGAGTAATCCAGTCAGCGGCGCAGAGTTGTCGGCGCTAAACGGGCCGGTTACGCCATATTGTCCGCTTGCAAAGAAACCGAGTGATAACGTCCCCCAGACACCGCATAATCCGTGAACCGGCACTGCTCCAATCGGATCGTCGATTCTCAGGTGTTCCAGGAGGCTTACACCTGCTACTACTACTCCACCGGCAATCAATCCAATGATAATTGAGCCGCCCGGCGATACCCAGTAACAAGGACAGGTGATGGCAACTAATCCAGCAAGGAAGCCGTTTACAGTAAAACTGATATCCCACTTCTTAGTCTGCGGGTATGCAAGCAGCATGGCCGATAAACCTGCCGCACAAGCAGCCAGAGTCGTATTTGCAGCTACCCTGCCGATGCCGCTGTAATCCATCGCAGAGAGTGTACTCCCCGGGTTGAATCCATACCAACCGAACCACAGGAGGAGGCCACCGACCGTAGCCATTACAAGGTCGTGGGGAAGCATGGGACCGCCGCCATCACGCTTGAACTTACGGCCAAGCCTTGGACCAAGCGCAATCGCTCCGGCAAGGGCAACAAACCCACCGATGGTGTGAACTACAGTCGATCCGGCGAAATCGTGGAAGCCGGTGCCGAGAGCGGGAAGGAAGTTACCAGTGCTGCCCATGAGCGCAAGGAATCCATCCGGTCCCCATGCCCAATGACCGATGATAGGGTATATGAAGCCCGACACGCCGATGCTGTACAGCAAGTCGCCCACGAAGCCGGTCCGTCCGATCATCGCGCCTGAAGTGATAGTCGAGCAGGTATCCGCAAACGCAAACTGGAACAGCCAGAATGCAAGGAACGCAACGCCAGTCGAGCCGTAGGTGGCTGGAGCATTCTGCAGGAAGAAGAATTCCTTGCCAATCCATGGGCTCCCCGAACCAAACATAAACGCAAAACCAAATGCGTAGAAGAGGATTCCGCAAAGGCAGGTATCAACAACGCACTCCATGAGAACGTTGACCGCCTCACGGGAACGGCAGAAACCCGCCTCGAGCATTGTGAAACCGACCTGCATTCCGAACACCAGAAATGCCGCCAGCAGGGTCCATACAGTGTTCAAAGGGTTGATGATGTCATTGGCCTTTACGACCGGATCGGTTGCGGCATGCGCCGGCCCTCCGACGATCGATGCTACACATGCGATCGCAGCAAAAAGCGCCACCAGACCGAGGACTTTGCCGCCGATTAGAATATATCCATATCGCCGCCACTCAGGCTGTCTCAAGCGCTCGCCTAGCCGGACGAACTTGCGCGCCCGACCTGAAACAGTAATCGAGTTCATATTTTTCCTCCTTTTAGCGTTGACCAGCACCACTAGTGTGAACTGACAGCAATATTATCGCTCATTCATATTTCACGGGATTGTCGAGAATGTTAATATTGGGTTTCAGTTAGAAGTTGAACAGATTTCAGGCGATACTCAACCGTCGTTGACGCGGGGGGTGTACTATGTTAAAATGTTAAAGCTTTACAGGAAAGGTGTATTCACTTGGCTGCTAGTACCTTCGTCTTCGACCTTGATGGTGTGGTCTACCGCGGAAACGTCCCCGTTCCCGGCGCTGTAACCACCATAGAAACCCTGAAACAGCTTGGCCATCAGGTCTACTTTTTCACCAACAACGCCACTCAGACCCGCACCAGATTTGCAGATAAACTCCGCAAAATGCACATTGATACCGATGATGCGCATGTCATGACTTCCGCTTATGCCACTGCCCTTTATTTGAAGGACAAGGGTGCGTGTGATGCTTCCGTATATGTAGTTGGCGAACACGGGCTTAGGGCCGAATTGGAAGCCATCGGGATGACTCTTGTGGATGATCCGCGCGTGGAAAAGACGGACTACGTTGTGGCAGGGCTGGATAGGCAGTTCAACTACGATAAATTAACCAGGGCTCAGCAGGCGATACTCCGAGGCGCAACATTTATCGCGACTAATACCGATGCCACTCTTCCGCTTGAAGAAGGAGTTGTGGTGCCCGGCGGCGGTGCGATAGTTGCCGCAATCGCGGCGGCGGCGGGCGTTAAACCCACCGTAATAGGAAAGCCCGAACTGCCTGCTATGTGCGAACTGCTCCATATCGCAAACGCAACGCCGGAATCGACCATAGTTGTCGGCGACAGGCTGGAAACGGATATCCTTGCCGGAAACCGCGCCAAAACGATCACGGTTCTCACGCTCACCGGCATATCTTCAAGAGAAGAGGCTGAATGCGCACTGGGCGATATGAGGCCACGATTCATCGTTGAAGATCTCACCGAGATACTGAGCAACAAGAGCATACTTGGCGAGCAACCCTCAATATGATTAAGCACGACATGAAACGGGTGCTAAGCATAGCTGGTTCCGACTCAAGCGCGGGCGCGGGCGTCCAGCTTGATCTTAAAATATTTGAGAAACTGGGCGTGTACGGGATGACAGCCGTCACTGCTGTTACCGCTCAAAATACGATTGGGATTCAAAAGATCTTCAAAGTGGCCCCAAGAATCATCGCGGCGCAGATAGATTCCGTCGCACGCGACATCGGGGTTGATGCATGCAAGATCGGAATGTTATACTCACCTGATGCGGCAGAGGCCGTGGCGGGCAGGATTCACCGGCGGGAGATCCCGAACGTGGTGCTCGATCCTATGCTGGCCGCGAAAGACGGGACTCCGCTTCTGAATAAAGCAGGAATCAAACGCATAAAACGCTTCCTCATTCCAAAAGTGACGGTGCTGACTCCCAATGCGCCTGAGGCCGAGATCCTCAGCGGTGTACAGATCCGCACCATCGAAGATATGAAGGAAGCTGCGATAAAGATTTTAGGATTCGGGTGCCGGTATGTCCTCATAAAGGGCGGCCATCTGAGTGGAGAACCCGTTGATGTTCTCTATGACGGCGAAACCTTTCTGGAGATGCCTGGAACTCGAATTGAAGGCACGCCGGTTCACGGCACGGGATGCGCCTTCTCGGCTGCTCTGACAGCGCGAATCGCACTGGGAGACAGCGTGCCGGACGCGGCAGAGTTTGCAAAAAAGTTTGTGTCCGATCTTATACGATCGGCAGTTAGACTGGGAAAAGGTAATTTGCTTATCAGTTAGCAGTATGTGTTGGCGCGACAGAGTTTAGTCTGCATATATCGATGGCTGCGTAATAGGATCGCACTCCTAAAGTAATAAGTTGACCGTTTCCATCCAAAAAAGAACGACGGATATGGAGGGATACCGGATATGACAAAGTATATTTTCGTGACAGGTGGCGTAGTTTCGTCCATCGGAAAAGGTGTAACGGCATCATCGCTGGGACGGCTTCTGAAGAACCGTGGCTTCAAGGTCACCATGCAGAAGATCGACCCGTATATCAACGTGGATGCAGGTACGATGAACCCGTTCCAGCACGGCGAGGTCTTTGTGACCAATGACGGGGCCGAGACCGACCTCGACATCGGCAACTACGAGCGTTTCATTGATGAAGACCTTTCCAGAGAAGCGAACGTAACCACCGGAAGCATCTATCATGCGGTGATCGAGAAGGAACGGCGAGGCGACTACCTTGGGGCAACCGTACAGGTAATCCCTCACATTACCGATGAAATCAAGGACCGCATCCGTCGTGCTCCCATGGAGGCAGGCGCAGATGTCGCAGTCGTCGAACTAGGCGGCACCGTCGGCGATATCGAGAGTCAGCCGTTCATGGAAGCTATCCGTCAGTTCAAGAAGGCTGTAGGCGCAGAGAATGTGCTTTACGTTCATGTCACCCTAATCCCGTACATCGGGCCCTGGAGTGAGATCAAGACCAAGCCGACTCAGCACAGCGTCATCAAGCTGAGAGAGATCGGGATTCAACCCGACATCCTGATATGCCGGTCGAAGCTCCCCCTGAACGACGACGTCAAAGAGAAGATATCCCTCTTCTGCGACGTTGACAAGGAAGCCGTGATCGAAACACTGGATACAGAATGCATCTACCAAATAGCGGTCAATTTTGAAGAGGAAGGGCTTGCAGAGCAGGTAATAAAGCGGCTCCACCTTCCGGAAAGCAAAGCGGACCTGACAAAATGGAAAGCCATCATCAACAAAGTCGTAAAGCCGAGATACAAGACTACCGTAGCTATCGTTGGCAAGTATGTGGCTAACGGAGACGCCTACATAAGCATCGGCGAGGCAGTCAAACACGGCGGCATAGCTAATAACGCCGGTATAAAGATCAAGTGGGTTGACGCGGAAGACATCGAAGCGCAGAGTGCGGAAGAGTTGTTGTCGGACGTCAACGCGATCATAGTCGCAGGCGGATTCGGGTCGCGCGGCACAGAGGGCAAGATACAGGCCGTTCAGTATGCGCGTGAGAACAAGATCCCATACCTTGGATTGTGCTATGGCTTGCAGATGGCGGTTATCGAGTATGCAAGGAACGTATGCAGTCTCGAGAATGCGACAACGGAGGAGATCGACCCAGCGGCGATCCATCCTGTCATTCACCTTCTTCCAGAGCAGCACGACGTTACTACCAAAGGCGCTACCATGCGGCTCGGCATATATCCCTGCCGTGTAATCGAAGGCACGCTGGCATGGAAACTCTACAACGACGAGCTGGTTTACGAAAGGCATCGTCATCGATTCGAGGTCAACAACTCGTATCGTGAAATCCTGAGCAACGCCGGAATGGTATTCAGCGGACTCTCACCTGACAATCGACTGGTTGAGGTGATCGAAGTCCCGAGCCATCCGTTCTTCATAGCGACCCAGTTCCATCCTGAGTTCAAGTCAAGGCCAACGAGGGTTCACCCGCTGTTCGCAGGACTCGTGAAGGCCTCACTTGCGCATAAGAGTCGCAAAACCGCAGAGGCTGAGGCCGTCTCTGCAGGAAAGAATTAATGGATTATTGTTTATCCGGGGGGCTGTTTGAGCACTGTTAACGCTGTCTTTTCCGTCTTCATCTTGATGGGTATTGGCTATGGTATAAAGAAGGCACGCCTTCTACGCACCGAGGACATGAATGTCCTGATCACGATCATAATCTACCTGATGCTGCCTTGCTTCGTCTTTGATGCGATCTATACCCATCATCAGGCGATTCCTTTATCGATTGCAAAAGTTCCCCTTGTCGGATTCGGAATTGAGCTTGTAGTGATATGCATCGCATACTTTGCGGGCCGTGTATTGAAGCTCGACAGGCCGACGCGCGGTGGGCTCATCCTCGCAGCCGTGTTCGGAAACACAGGGTTTCTAGGCTATCCAATCGTTCAGGCAGCATTCGGGAAGAGCGCGCTCATCACGGCAACCCTGTACGACGGGCTTGCGATGGCGCTCCCATTGTATACGCTGGGAATGGTAATAGCCGCAAGATTTGCAGGTGAGAAGGTAGACCGTATGCAGCTCCTCAAGATGGCGGCCCTCCCTGCTATCTGGGCTATTCCGCTGGCTCTGCTGCTACGACCTGTCACACTTCCGGAACCGATATTGAGATCCATCGGATACCTGGCAAACGGCACAGTTCCTCTTGCAATGCTGTCCATTGGACTGTCAATAAGCGCCAGATCTATCAAAGGTTTGGCGATTCCTATAGTAGCCGCTTGTGCACTGAAGCTTGTAGTCCTTCCGTTGATCACGTTTTACGCCGCCCGCACAGTCGGCATCTCAGGACTGGTGCAGACGGTCACCGTAATTGAGGCCGGCATGCCAAGCGCCGCCATGGCTTGCGTAGTGGCTGCCAAATTCGGAGCAAACGAACGTTTCGTAGCAGGCATCATATTCGTCTCCACCCTGCTCAGCCTCATCACCATACCCGCAATGCTGGTCATACTTGGCCCCCATTAATTGGCTCTATAAGAAAGTTTGTGTACAACTTCGATACAAAGTCGCCCTCCAGCCGCCTACTAGATGTAGGCGCACCCTTTACGGGAGCGTTGATGCTTCGGTTGCAGAATCGGACATGTACCGTCCCTCGATATGCCCTATGGGCTACTCGGGATAAGCGGAACAAAACACCCTCTCCCGAGAGCCTGCCCTGAGCGAAGTCGAATGGGGTTGGGGTGAGGGCATAATCAGATTCATCCACAAGAAAGCTTATAGTCCCTCATTAATTAAATACTGAGCACAAAAGAAGGAAGTATGCGTACGGCAGGTGAAATCTTCTATTGATGTAAGTATCGCTTGCATTTTCAGGGCGGATACATCAAGTGATCCTAAGAAGTCGAATAGATAGTCTGAGGAGGCACCAAGGATGTTGAAATCGCAGTTCTTTCATGCCAACGCGCTGGACAAGATCTCAAAGGTCCAGGATCAGGTCAACACTTTTCTGAGTGGGCTGAGCGATGATGCCATAGTGACCGTAAACACCACCGAATTCGGACCGGCAGGCAATCATGATTTCTACAGCTATACGGTTCTGGTAATTTACAAGGGATAGCAGGCTGAGGATCGGTGCGTATGAGGCGTTAACCGCCGCAGAGGGTCTTGTAGATTTTGGCTATCTTGCGGATATAATTCTGCGTCTCGCGGTAAGGAGGAACTCCGCCGTGACGTCTCACAGCACCCGGGCCGGCGTTGTATGCAGAGAGTGCGAGTGATATATTGCCAAACTTGTCCAGGTGTCCACGAACCAGCTTTATGGACGCCTCTATGTTCTGTTGAGGATCGTACGCATTGCTGACCCCAAGACCCCTGGCTGTGCTCGGCATCAACTGGCATAGTCCCATCGCACCACACCGCGACGTGGCGTTCGGGCGGAATCCCGACTCTGCGATGATGAGGGCGATTATCAGGCGGGGATCGACGCTGTACTTCTCACTGTACGCAAGAATGCTTTTCGTGATGGATTCGACCTGCTGATTCGTCAGGTTTGGGTTGAAGCTGGCTATGGCTCTCCGATAGGGATCGTAAACCTGCATGGCTCGGCTTGAGAGATTTACGCCACGCCCCTGCTTCGACGATAGAAAGGTCTTAGGATTTGAGCTGCGGTCGAGGACTCGCCGTGGTGTCGCTGCCACAGGTCGGGCCTTTGGGGCAAGTTCTTTTTCTCTGGCGCTTACATCGTAATCGTATGCGGCACCTACGAGGTGGAGGTCGGACAAGCTTGCCATACACTCGGGCCCAAGCTTCGCCAGTATTCTTACGGTATTCCCTTCAGCAATGCAATCGGGAAAACTGCCATCGACTTTCACCAGCATGTCCTCACCGTTCGAGTTGATGATGAAAGATCCAGAACCCCCGCTGTTGGCACTGCCGCCTACATGTCCGGTCAATTCCACTGTCTTGCCAATATAGGCTATCAGGTCATTCTGTACTGCGGCGAGCGATGTGTGCGAAGCACCAAGCGATTTTCTAAGAGCAAGGTAATGATTGGCTGACAACGTGTTGGCATCCACAGCACACGCTGAAAGAAAAAGCAGTGTGCAGCAAGCAAAACCTATCGATCCACGTAATAATCTACCTAGCATACAGCCAAGAATCCCCTTGTTGCGCTTAATATAAATTGGGCTAGTGCAATGAAGCTGCACCGCTGTGTTACGAGGTCTCCGTAATGTGTGCAAAGCTCGATTTTCGAGCGATTTCACGAGGATAAAGTGGCGGAGAGACCGGGATTCGAACCCGGGGTGAGGATTTAAGTCCCCACAACCGCTTAGCAGGCGGTCGCTTTCGTCCGCTCAGCCATCTCTCCATACCTCGGACGTCACATAATATTAGCATAGCTGGTCCCAAATTGCAATACATTAATGGTTTATATCTCTATTTTGCGGATTACGTGGTCACATTGGCTTGATCATTCATCACCGTTAAATTTGGTGCTGATCGAATTTGTATGTAATCAAGCAAGCTTTTATCTGTATACATGAATGCAACCCATATTACGGATTGACATTAGTGCTTAGCCCATCTATAATAGTGCTTGAGCTTACTCCGCAATGCAGCCACTATAATGTTAATTCCGATTGGCGGCAATGTACAAACCACTAAAAACTATACTTGATCCGCTGGATGGACCAAAGGGAGATACAAATGAAAAGATTGCCACTATTTGTTGGCTTAACTGCGATTATCTGCATGTTAGCATATACTGGGATTGCCTCTTCAGCCACTGCTGCAGCAAACGATAAGAGCGTCATTATGACGAATGAAGAGTCAAGATTTGTCGATCTTGTGAACAAGGAGCGTGTGAGCCGCGGCCTTTCGAAACTTACCGTTGATCCGCTTCTCATTCAAGTCGGAAGAGGACACAGCCAGGAGATGGGTGACAAACACTATTTTTCGCACGATTCGCCTACGCCCGGCATCAAAACCGCGCTCGACAGGTATCTCCTGGCGCTGAAGTACAAGCCGCAATGGGCTCTGGTCGGCGAAAATCTGTATTACTGCACAAGTGTTGATGTTGAAGACGGCCACACAGCGCTCATGAACAGCAAGACGCACAGAGCGAACATCCTCGAGCCGCGATACGAAAAGATCGGGGTTGGCGCATACATCAATTCACGCGGTGAGTTCTACGTAACGGAGATGTTCCTGGCAAAGACCGACTGATAACTTGAGCGGTAGCATCCAGTTTTTGGATTCTGCCGCTGATACCTCCCACAGCCTGTACTAAGATTGACTGACCAGCCGTTCGTATGCTACCATTGCGATAGAAGTCGGCAGGCCCTTTGGCCTCCCTTCCAATTCAATTGTTCAGGGACTTATTTCGTGCTACTTGCTATCGATGTTGGAAACACTAATATTGCACTGGGTGTATACAGGGATACCGAGCTGGCTGCCGATTGGCGCATCCGCACGCAGCACGGTCGAACAGCCGATGAATACGGCGTTCTTCTGCGCGAGCTCCTCGAGCATTCCGGCCTCAAATTTTCGTATATCACCGGAATCGCCATATCGAATGTAGTGCCGCCTACCATGTCTGCTCTCGTGGAAACGTCCAGGAAGTTCTTTAACCTTGAGCCATATGTAGTAGATCCGGCGCTAGAAACCAGCATTCAGATATTTTACGAGCCCAAATCGGGTGTGGGCGCGGACCGCATAGTCAACGCGGTAGCAACGTATGCCATGTACGGCGGACCAGCGATAGTTGTCGACTTCGGTACCGCCACCACCTTCGACGCCATATCACCGACCGGCGATTATCTCGGTGGCGCCATCTCTCCAGGAATCGGCATCTCGGTTGAGGCGCTGTTCAGAGCTGCCTCCCGTCTGCCAAGGATCAATCTGACCCGCCCGCCGTCTGCCATCGGAACTACCACGGAATCGAGCATGCAAGCCGGGATTGTGTATGGTTTCGCAGGGCAGGTGGATGAGATAGTAGCCAAGTTCCGAGAAGAACTGGGTGAAGACGCCAAAGTCATAGCAACCGGTGGATTGGCTCAACTGATAGCATCCGAAAGCAAGGCAATCCAGATTGTGAACCCTCTACTTACACTTGAGGGTTTAAGGCTTATGTACGAACGGAGATACAAGAATTCTAATCGGTAATATTGAAATCAATCCGGCGGTCTTTCTGGCGCCGTTAGCCGGTATAACCAACCATGCGTTCAGATTGATCTGCCATCGGTTTGGAGCAGGGATGGTCTACACCGAGATGATCAGTAGTTGCGGGATTCATTTTCGCAACTCGAAGACACTGTGCATGTACGATTGGACTTCCGATGAGCGACCGGTGGCTGTACAGATATTCGGCGCTGATCCACAGGTCATGGCTGACGCGGCGAAAGAGATAGAAGCGGCCGGTGCGGATATAATAGATATTAATCTGGGCTGCCCTGTTCCCAAAGTAAGAAAGACAGGGGCGGGTTCCGCACTTGTTGAAGATTATGAAACAGCCGAAAAAGTCATGTCTGCCGTAGTCAATGCGGTGAAGGTCCCTGTTACCATTAAGGTGCGAAAGGGTCCGAACGATCAGCTAGTTACGGCTATCGACATCGCGAAAATCGCAGAGAATATCGGGGTTGCCGCTGTCGCAATCCACGGACGCACTGCAGCACAGGGATACTCCGGCACAGCGGACTGGGACGTGATCGCAGCCGCAAAGCAAGCCGTGAAGATCCCGGTTATCGGCAATGGAGACGTAAAGTCGCCCGAAGACGCAGCGCGCATGCTGAAGTCAACCGGCTGTGACGCCGTCATGATCGGCAGAGGGTCTCTTGGAAATCCGTGGATCTTTCAGCGAACGGCACACTACCTGGAGACGGGCGAATTGCTGCCAGAGCCGACATTCGCTGAACGTGTTGCCGTCGCCCGCGAGCATCTCAGGCTGATGGTCGATCTGCACGGTGAAGATCGCGGCATAAGAGAGATGCGGGGCCAGATTGTCTGGTACGTAAAGGGTATACAGGGAGCCACTCAGCTGAGACGTATTATCGCTCACTCGGCTACCTTGATAGAGATGGAAGATGCTCTGGACGCTGTATGCGCCGGGCAGTAGGAGCTAATTTTGGAAAAGTTCGCCTTTATAATGCACCCATTGGATGCCAAACGGGATATGGCACGCAAGTATCCGATTGCCAAATGTCTACCAGCGGGGCTAATCGAGTGGGGAATCAAATACAAAGACCCGATGATTGTTTCCCATATCACCGGTGTAAAATCTATTACCGGAGTTGAGGCCGAAGGGTGGTTTATCGGCTGTCCTCTTACACCTAATCAGCTTCTGCACCTGCCGATAGATACGGTTTGGGCCAAAATCATAAAATCGGTGAGACTCGCAGAAAGCCTGGGCGCAAAGATAATTGGGCTGGGTGCGTTCACATCTGTAGTAGGCGATGGTGGAATCACCGTCGCGAAGAACGTAGATATCGCGGTCACAACCGGCAACAGTTATACCACTGCCACTGCCATCGAGGGAGCGCTCAAGGCAGCTGAAATGATGGATATAGATTTATCGCAGGCCCAGGTAGCGGTAGTAGGTGCTACAGGCTCAATCGGACGCACATGCGCTCGTATTCTGGCTAAGCAGGTCCCCCAGATCAACCTGGTTGGTCGCCAACTGGAGACGTTGAACAAAGTCGCGGCCGAGATAACAAACGAATCCAGCGCTAACGTCAAGGTTTTCACTGAAGTAAACACCGGTATACGTGACGCCGATATTATAGTTACCGTAACCAGCGCGGTGGATGCCATTATCCATCCGGCTGACCTGAAGCCCGGCGCGGTCGTCTGTGACGTCGCCCGGCCGAGAGACGTATCCGTGCGCGTCTCACAGGAGAGGGATGACGTACTGGTGATCGAAGGCGGCCTGGTAGCAGTTCCCGGAGACGTAAATTTTAACTTTAATTTCGGATTCCCGCCAAAAACGGCATACGCATGCATGTCTGAAACGATGATTCTCGCCCTGGACGGTCGCTATGAAAATTTCACGCTTGGTAAAGATGTGAGCGTCGGTCAGGTTGAGGAGATTTCGTCGCTGGCAGACAAGCACGGCTTCGGGATAGCAGGTTTCCGCAGCTTCGAGAAGTCAGTCACCGAAGAACATATTGCACGAACCAAGGAAAATGCAAAACGCAAGCTTGCAGTGAGATAAAGCAGGGATCGAACACGGTCACTAATCGAACGGCATCCCAATGAACTGGGATGCCGTATTTGCATGAATCTAACGTATATTACGTTTCGCCGGCCTTGCCTCGCTCGATGAGTTCCTTTACTTTCTGGCCACCTTTGTGACCGATCTCTTCGTAGAACTCATGGCCATATTTTTGACTTGTGGTCTGTCCACCTTTGGCGCCTATCTCTTCATAGAACGGAGATCCATAGCGCTCGCTTGTGGTCTTTCCACCCTTTTTCCCAATATTCTCATAGAACTCATGGCCATAGCGCTCGCTTGTGGTTTCTCCACCACGCTTGCCAGCCTCGCTGACCGTCATTCCGCCTTTCTTTTCGGCCATTATGTACACCCCCCTTCTATCCTAGAACTCTGTTGACAATATGCTGAATGGATTCCGTCAATCCGGATATACTTCCGATAGAGCTGTTTCAGACTATATAATGCAGGCCTTGAAATAAACAGCAAGGAGAATCATTCTCCGCCTTCGATTTTTTTGCCTTCCTCTATGAGCTCTTTCACTTTCTGACCGCCCTTATGACCGATCTCTTCGTAGAACTCATGGCCGTGTCGTTCGGCGGTTGCCTCTCCACCTTTATGGCCACCCTTTTTGCCGATTTCCTCGTAAAACTCATGGCCGTGGGTCTCTGCCGTCTTCTCTCCGCCTCTTTTGCCCGCCTCGCTTACGCTCATACCACCTTTATCTTCTTCCGGCATTAATTTCACCTCCTCTTCCAGGAGTGTAATATACTTTTCGTGCGCCAATTCTCTCTGTTGACCGCAATAGGCCATCGACTGCCGTTATACTCGTATGCCAAACCCTCCATAGAAGAGGAGTTTGTTCGTGACTCAGGTAATGCAAGCCATCCCCGACTGCTCATTAAGGCCAGATATAACCGGGGATGGCGTCTGGCCCGCTTCTATTCGCCGGTTGCTTTCTTTCCTTCTTCTATAAGCTGTCTTACCTTCTGACCGCCTTTATGACCGATCTCTTCGTAGAAAGGTGTTCCATACTTCTCGCTGGTGGTTTCGCCACCCTTCTTCCCGATCTCCTCATAGAAATCATGGCCATGGGTCTCGGATGTCTTCTTTCCGCCTCGTCGCCCGGCTTCACTGACTGACATTCCGCCCTTGTTCTCCTCCATGTTGTTCACCTCCTCATGCAATCCTAATCTGTTGTCGTGCTGGCGGGACAGGTTTTCACCCGCCAGCAACTTGGCGGTTTGGATCAGATGCCAGATGGCCTACTATTGGTTAGCAGCCTTCTTGCCTTCCTCTATCAGTTTTTTAACCTTCTGACCGCCCTTGTGCCCTATTTCTTCGTAGAACTCGTGACCGTATCTCTCGCTGGTAGTCTCGCCGCCTTTTCGTCCAGCGTCACTTACGGACATCGCGCCCTTTTTCTCTTTTGCCATTTGTATCACCTCCTGTTATTGCGATCCGGGGTTATCCCGATCGCAGATAGTGGCGACCTTATCGGTCTAATTGCCTCTTAGTGAGCGCACGTTGAGATAGACTAATATACTTTGTTGCCGGTGTAATATCTTATTTCGGGCGATTATTCGCCTTCTGATTTCTTTCCTTCTTCGATGAGTTCTTTGACTTTCTGGCCACCTTTATGTCCTATCTCTTCGTAGAACTCGTGGCCGTGACGCTCCTTGGTGGCCTCTCCACCTTTATGGCCGCCAGCCTCACCGCCTTTATGGCCTATCTCTTCATAGAACTCATGCCCGTGAGTTTTCGCGGTACTTTCCCCGCCACGCTTACCGGCCTCGTTTACAGACATTCCGCCTTTGCCTTCTTCAGCCAACTTACCTCACCTCCTCATTCCGGTTATAACCATTTGCCAATTGTGCCAAACATCTAATAACTATAAGTTATACAACTGAATCATTCACAAGGAATTGCCTGAATCGATACACGTTCGATTCAGACACATACGCTGCTGTTCCATGAGTGCAGATGGTTGCCGTGCAGACTGTCCAGCACTCAGCGTGCACAATACGTGGCGCACTATGTCTTCCGCCATATTCCGATTAGTCGTATCTGCCAAGCCGTGCCAGTATGGAGCACCATTCACTTCCAGTATGACCGGGCCATCCGGCCCTTCCACGATATCTACGCCGGTGTAATCCAAGCCTATCGTTTTTGCGGCGGTCAGGCTCATTTCCCGTAGTTCAATCGAGAGCACACAGCTCTCGCAGCTGCTCCCCTGATATACATTTGTCTTCCACTGCCCCTCATGCGCAATTCTGTACATGGCCGCCGGGACGTCATCGCCCACCACGAATGCGCGTATGTCTCGACCATCGTTTGGTATGTATTCCTGGATGTATGCCACGCCATGCCTATCGAGAAATTCGGAAAGGAATTCTTCGCCGTTTTCCGCGCTCAGCTTTTCGATGTCTATGCCAAACGAGCCATAGAGAGGCTTAACAACTGCCGTCCCAAACAGATTAACTGCGCTTACCGCCTCGCTTAGATTCTGTGTCACGATTGTGCGTGGCACCGGAAGTCCGGCCTGCTGAAGCAGGTATGTTGTCTGCGCCTTGCTCTCTGCCACAGACAGGGCCGCCGGCGAGTTCACCACAAGCTTTCCGCGCTGTTCCAATAGTTGGAATATCTCGTACTGGTAATCGATCTCGCCGCTGCGGTTGAAGCCGCGCACTATGAAGGCGTCGAAGCTGTCTATCAACTCGGACTGCACCTGTATTAATGGCTTGCCGTTCATACTCATTCCGAAGGATATCGGGTCTACCAGACGACCCTCTGCAAGTTTATTTGCAGCCTTCAGTAATTTCCCGCTCGCCCAATCGCGGCTGGATTCCGAAGATACGATTCCAATCCGATACATCTTTGATTCTCATCTTTCTGACCGCAAGCCCGGCATCGCAGAGTCTGCAGACCTCAACAAAATATTGTTCCAGGGTGTGTGGGCCGTTTTTGTGTCTCGCAGCGAAGCGTCCTGCCCTTGCGGAACGTGTGCCCATCAACCGCTAGACCTTTACCCCGCTGGCGAATTCGGTAAACCACCGTCCAAAATCGTGTTGATTGGATGGGTGTTCAATATGGCACGGTTGTTTGGGGAGTTGGCGTAAAAATTCACATGTGATGGATGATATCCGTAAGGCCTTGCCGTATGAACTGGACCGCTATCGCGGCGAGCAGCATGCCCATGATCTTGGCGACGACATCGGAGCCGGTCTGCCCGAGGTATCTGTAGAAGATGCCGACATATCGATAAATGATGAAAGCCACCAGAAAATTGATGACTACCGCCGTAAATGTTATCGCGAGTCCGTCGGTGCCTATAAGCACGATGGTTGTAGTGATGGCTCCGGGCCCAACCAGGAGCGGCACGGCGAGCGGTACTATACCTGCCCCTCCGCCCTCTGATTGGCCATAGTGAGCCTGCAGCGTTATGTTCAGCGCTATCACCATGAGGAGTATTCCGCCAGCGATCTGAAAGTCAGCCAGGCTTATGTTGAACAGGTACAAAATACCTGTGCCGGTAAACGTGAAAAGCAACAGCAGGAGCAGCGCGACAAAAGCTGCCTTGGAAAAAACTGAACGGCGCTCGGCCGGTGTCAGGTCGTGCGTCAGGGCCATGAAAATCGGGATCAGACCGATGGGGTCTATTATGATAAATAACTTTATGCTGGCTTGTGCCAGAGAGACGAGGAATTGCACAAGCATTCCTATTCACCCCACTATGGCCATCTCTATTTTTCGCCCGATTCCTTTTTGATTTCCTGCTCTATCTCTTGAAACTCGTACAGCGCACTCTCATGATTCACCTGACCGGCGAATTTCTCATCGATGCTGAAGTCATTTTGGTCCGAATCGGTATCCATAGCATCTTCGAGCTGGACAGGGTTTGTTGGCCGATTCACGGGTTCGCCACCGTCCATGCCGTACTCTCGCTTCTCCTCATCAGTTGCAGCCGTGTCCGTCTCCGCACTCGGCGCGACCGACGGGATGGGCCCGATCAGGTCCGTTGCCTCCATCGAGGAAAGCGCCGTGATTGCCGAGTCCTCACCCATCCCCTCGTCCGGCTCGGGATCGGTATCGAGCATCTCTTCCGCGCTGTCCTGCCAGTCGAACTCGACCTCACTTTCATGATGGGTGCTCATCAGACCGGTGTTGGTGCCGGCCGCGCCGTATTCATCGGACTGTGTGTGAGGATGAGGGAAGGTCAGCTCTTTGTTGGGATCTTCCACCAGGCCCTCATCAGCCAGATCAGGCATGGCATCCACGTCGTCCGCGAACGCCGACACGCGCTCTTCCCTGGCCTTTATCAGATCGTCCAGGTTCTCTACGTCATCAAAATCTCTTTTCAGTCGATCTTCTGCCATAATTCAGCTCTTTCATCAAGCCATGATGCATCCACGCTGGATTGCATATGCAAGCATCAAAGGATGTCATCCAGAGCGGTGCAAGGATTTTCATTTATCCCAAAATCCAAGTGCCACCCGGAATGACATCATCGTATTCTCGCTTGCCGAAAACACCGTTCAGTCAGTCGAAATACCCTCACACAAATTGGATTATGGTGCGCCCGTCATCTGTCTCTATGTCCAACGCCTGCGCTTGCCCCGAATCGTCTTCCTTGACCCAAATGGTTTTGGGGTTCGCGACTTCATGCGATAGCGCGGTCGGATTGCCACCCTGCGGATCGCCTGCAATTACGGTGATTGTTCGATGCAGTTCTTTCTCAAGAGACGGCTCGATGGCAAGCAGCGGTTCATGATCAACCAGCCTTTGTGCCCCAAAATCTGTGCTCTCTATATCCACGTTTACGGAGCGGGTCTGATTGTGCGCGCTGAACGCGGAAAGAAAGTCCGTCCAAGTGTCCTGTGCAATCTGTTGTGTAGGCATGTCAAGCATTCTCCTTCCGATTAATTGTGACCGCCGAAACCGCACATCAAAGTACGGCGTCGCGAGTACAAGGGCTCACGGCCCAGCCATGAATCTCAATTAGAGTTGAAACCGTAATACCCTCTCTGGCACGGTTCTAAAACGCGTGAGTAGTGGAGCAGGCAGGAAAACATATATCGGTTGATAAACAAGAAGCCCTCACCCAGCCTCTCCCATAGGGAGAGGGGAGAATCTGCTGATTGAGGAAGCCGCCAAATTGGGTAGACTGGAAGCGGCAGCTCAAACATGTATTCGGATAGCATGCATCACATGGAGAAAAAGGTATGCTTGTTCGCGTTGACTCAAGCGCCATTCAGGGCGTGGATGCTTACGTAGTCGAGGTGGAGGTCGATGTTGCCAACGGGATATCATCGTTCACCACCGTAGGGCTGCCGGATGCCGCCGTCCAGGAGTCCCGAGAACGCGTGCGAGCGGCCATCCGCAACACCGGATACGATTTCCCCTGGAACAAGCGCATAACGATCAACCTGGCCCCCGCCGACATCAAGAAGGTGGGGCCAATATACGATCTACCGATAGCGATCGGCATCCTCGCAGCGAGCGACCAGGTGCACGCAAATCTTCTGTCTGAGATGATGATCGTCGGCGAGCTGTCCCTCGATGGGGCGGTCCGCTCTGTGCACGGCATCCTCCCGATGGCCCTCGCGGCGAAGAAATGCGGGAAGAAATACTTCATCGTGCCGGAAGCGAACACTCGCGAGGCTGCTGTTGTGGATGGGATCGCCGTGTATCCTGTGAACAGTCTCACCGATGTCCTGACCTTGCTGACCGATATCAACTCTGCCGAGCCTGCGAAGATCGATCCCAGCACATTCATGCTCGATGCACCGTCCTTCGACCTGGATTTCGCTGATGTGAAGGGACAGGAGCATGTGAAACGCGCGCTTGAGGTAGCAGCAGCCGGTGGACATAATATCCTCCTCATAGGCCCTCCGGGGAGCGGAAAAACCATGCTTGCCAAGCGCATTCCAACCATTCTGCCGCCAATGACCCTTGACGAGGCCCTTGAGACAACCAAACTTTTCAGCGTGAGCGGGCGGCTTGATTCTAATTCAGCGCTGGTCACCACACGGCCGTTCAGGTCACCGCATCACACGATATCGAATGCCGGACTGAGCGGTGGCGGCTCGTTCCCTCAGCCGGGCGAGGTCAGTCTATCGCATCACGGCGTTCTCTTTCTCGATGAACTGCCGGAGTTTCGGCGGGACGTGCTGGAGATACTGCGTCAGCCCCTCGAAGACGGCCAGGTGACGATCAGCCGCGTTGCAGGGTCACTGACCTATCCTGCGCGGTTCATGATGGTGGGAGCGATGAACCCGTGTCCCTGCGGATTTCTTGGTGACTCTACAAGAAGCTGTTCGTGCAATTCGGGGATGGTGCAGAAATACCTGATGCGTATATCAGGGCCTCTCCTCGACCGCATCGATATCCACATCGAGGTTCCGAGGCTTAAGGATCAGGAACTTGTCAGCCAGCCGAACGGTGAAACATCCGCCGAAATCCGTTCGAGAGTTCAACATGCAAGGGAGATTCAACGCGAGAGATTTGGCGATGAAGGGAACAGCACTTTCTGCAACGCACATATGAGCGCAAAACAGATTCGGAAACACTGTCAGGCCAGGGGGGATGCGAAAGACCTGCTGAAGACGGCGATCAATCAGTTGAACCTCTCAGCGCGCGCCTACGACAGGATACTGAAGCTCGCCCGCACGATCGCGGACCTTGAAGGCGTGGACGACATCACGCTTGCACACGTCGCGGAAGCGGTGCAGTATCGCAGCCTGGACAGGAAATTCTGGGGATAAGGATCCAATGAAAGGCGAATTTATGAAAAAGCGCATTCTTTTGATCACAGTGCTTGCCGTATTGGCAGCAGGGTTAGCGATACTGTTTTTCGTTCCGCAAGTTGACACCAGCTTTGCAACTAGCGCAACCCTGAAATACTATGATTACGATCGTCATATTGGGGTTCATAAAGTTATTAAGGCCACATTCACAAATGAAGACTTGAAATCGCTAAAACAAATACTGCGCGGCCACTACTATGGAAGCCGTGGTGAAGCTTGTTGTTGCGTTATATCTATCGAAATTACACTGACCGATGGAAGAGAGAACATCACTTTCCTCCATACCGATAACAGGACTGGTATTATCGCTACTAAGGTCAACGATAAGTATATCCATATCCGTATGTCCGCACGCCAAAGAAAGCAGCTAAACAGTATTCTAGAGAAATACGGCGTTGTATTCGCTTGAAACTTAAAAAAATGGAGATTTCAGCCGACAGCAGGCTGTTATATACTCGGAAAGGGACAATAAAATGAAATACAAATCGATCATGGTACTAGCAGCAATGGCACTTCTGGTACAAGGGATCTGTTCCGCAGACGGTGGCAAAAGCACGGTCACAGTCTCCGGTATGGGAAAGGTGGCGGCGAAACCCGACGTGGCCTATGTGACACTGTATGTAAAGGCTGATGGACTGCTAATGGCCGATGTTGCGCAGAAGATACAGCAAAAGACCGATGATATCAAGAAGGCAATCACGGCAAAGCAGAGCGGCGTCAAGGAAATCATAGTGAAGGATGTTTCTGTTGCAAATAAGGACCTCCGTTGGGCTCCGACTCTCGTCGGCTACGCACCTCAGCCTGAAATGGTAAAACAAATCAGAATAACCCTTCTTCCGAATCCTCAGATTGTGTACGATGTGATCGACGCGGCAATCCAAGCCGGAGCTTTCATGAATGATAACTCGGTGCATTTTACCGGAGATTCATATAGCTGTGTAGTGTATGGTTTGATTAAATCCGACGAGGCAGAAGCGCAGGCCCGGTCAAAAGCGCTTGAGGATGCGCGTGGGAAGGCAGAGACGCTTGCGGCGCTTGCAGACAAAAGGCTGGGAGAAATAACCAGCATAGAGTTTAGCGACAATTCTTTCAATAAACAGTATGAAATCGCGATGCAAAAAGCATCCTATCCAACAAGGAATCTCGGCGTTGACCCAACTGAGATCAATATCGTCTCCGAAATCGAGTTCGTTATCGATCTCGTAAAGAAGTAAGTCCTGTTGCTGCGAGCCAGAGGCGTCTCGGCATCGGGCAACGACAGGAAATTCTGGGGATAGTAAATATCACAGATAAAGATATCATCCCTATATTTGACCTGAAATCGAAAGAATCTAACCCCAGGTTCATTTGATTATCTGCATGCAAAAGTCCACATTACATCACTATTAACTCTTGAAAACAACACCTGCAATCTTTAACTTTGTTAAAGCCAGTGATTTTTTGTCAGATCATACATCAGCAATAAAAAAGCTTGTACCAATGCTGCTTTTGAAGTATCCTATAGGGGAAAAGCGCAGTATGGGATATGTAGAAGCCTTGGGGATAAGACCTTCATGGAGATTTCAGCCGACAGCAGGCTGTTATATACTCGGAAAGGGACAATAAAATGAAATACAAATCGATCATGGTACTAGCGGCAATGGCACTTCTGGCACAGGGAATCTGTTCCGCAGATTGCGGCAAGAACACGGTCACAGTCTCCGGCATGGGAAAGGTTACGGTGAAACCCGACGTAGCCTATGTGACTCTGTATATAAAGGCTGATGGGCTGCTACTGGCCGATGCTGTGCAGAAGTCAAAGCAAAAGACCGATGAGATCAAGAAGGCAATCACGGCAAAGTATAGTGGCGCCAAGGAATTCGTCGTGAAGGATAGCAGCTGGGGTTCGGATTCAGATAAACTGCCACAACCTCAAATAATGAAGCGCATGAGAATCACCCTGCCCCCAAATCCTATTGTTGTGTACGATGTAATCGATGCGGCAATCCGAGCCGGGGCTGCCATGAGCAACCCTTCATCGCATTCGTTCGGTGAGCCGGATGGCGTAGCGGTGTACGGCTTGCTCAAATCCGACGAGGCAGAAGCGCAGGCCCGAACGAAAGCGCTTGAGGATGCGCGAGGAAAAGCGGAGACGCTCGCGGCGCTTGCCAGCAAGAGTCTGGGAGAGATATCGAGCGTATGTGTTAATGACAGCGACTTCACCAGCCCGTATGAAACGATAATGGAAAAAGGGGAAGCTTATCCTACGAAAAATCTAGGCATTGACCCAACCGAGATCAATATCGTGTCCAGAATCGAGTTCGTTTTCGACCTTGTAAAGAAGTAGGTTCCTGTTGATGCCGAGCCGCCTTCTGATATCAGAGGTGGCTCGGCATCGGGCAACTGCGGAAAATTTCGGGGATAAAAAAAGGGCCGCCCATAGCGGACGACCCGTGTTTATGTTGCTCTATAAGATTGATGGGTATTATTTTCTTCTTCTGAAGGCGAACCCCGCAAGGCTCAGGAGTCCAGTACCGAGAGCGAGTAGACTTCCTGGCTCTGGTACGGGGGCGGCGGTGGAGACTACCAGTGTATCCGTTACTCCCCGGTAGATCGTGCCTTGCGTGTCCATGAGCAGAGTTGTCAGTGAATCAAAGCTCTCACCTGCATCGTAGATGCTCATAGTGTAGCTCTCTCCTGCTGACAGGCTGTTTCTCAGGTCCAATGTTGCAACCAGGACACTGGTAAACGGCTGTGCATCCATGGAGGTATTCTCTCTTGATATATCCAGACCGTATGCTCTGATCCCTGTTCCATTAAACCCTGTCAGTCTGTTGCTTATTGCGCCATCGTATTTGGTTGTGATTGCGCCAAGTACTACATCGTTGCTTAGAGATCCTGTTGCAAGGCTTATCTTGCCATCCAGTGCACTTGCACCTGTTCCTTCTGTGTTGCTTCTGTCAAAGGCTATTGATGTGCTGAACATGTAGCTTGTTATGCTTGTGCTCATCCACACATTTACATCGAAGAATCCGCCCGCAGTTGTGTTGATCTGATCAAGTGCGTTGCCTTGTGCATCGCCAAACCAGACGTTGTACACACCTGCCGCCTGTGATCTTCCAGCTAGAAGAACTACAGCTACAATCACTGCCAAGACACCTTTAAATATTTTCTTCATCCTATGTTCCTCCTTTCCCTTGATTTTATTGCTGACCAGACTGACCCCAGTTCATTCTTACGATAAAGAGGTCACTTGCACCTATCTGTCCATCACCGTTCAGGTCTGCATTGGGAAAAGATGATTTGTCTGTAGTCTTACCCCAGTCAGATCTGATTGCGAACAGATCTGACGCACCGATCTGGTTGTCGCCGTTGACATCTCCATTTATCAGGCTTACGTTCAATGTTACATTACCTGCTGCATCTGTCGTCATGCTATCTGCACGCGCACCGTTCGATGCAAGTAACAATGCAACCGAGCAAACCAATAGCGCTAAATATTTTTTTTGCACCTTCACAATCCTCCATATCCGATTAACGTATATATTTCTGATCGAGGTTCATCGCGCAACTTGCCGGGAATAAAACTCCACAGGGCGCATATCACTAAGCATACACTCCCTACTATAGCAGACTTCGACAAAAATGAAAAAGTTCCTTCTTTTCCTCACCTTGCTATCAAGGTTATTACTGTATATACCCTGATTCCTCGATCTTTAGTATAAGTGATCTGACACATATACTATTGGCTCTATGGGAAACTTTGTAGGTAGCGGTAGTGTTCCAACAACCGTGCGAATAAATTCGCGGCAACAAAAACACGAAGTCGGCCTGCGCCGACTAGATGTAGGCACACCCTTCACGGGTGTGTTGATGCTTCGGTTGCAGAGTCGACGACGCCGCTGCCGAAGCCTGGCAGACATGTACCGTCCCTCGATATGCCCTGTGGGCTACTCGGGATAAGCGGCATCCCCCCTCGCCCGAAATCGGGAGAGGGTTGGGATGAGGGCGAATCAGATTCACCCACAAGAAAGCTTATAGAGCCATACTATTTTTCGGTAGCCTGCTGCAGAAACACTAATTAGCACACGATAGCGCTCTTCAAATCGAGGGCGCACGCGCCACGGCTGAAGGTTATCACACGGCGCTGGTCCTCGATCGACTCGAGGGCGCGGTCGAGGTTTCGGAGGCGCTCCTCGGCGGACATGCGCTCGTAGTCATTCGCCTCAAAGTAGCGCTGGGCGTCCTCAAGGATCTGCCTGTACTCCTCGAAATTGCCCTGATTGCCGTAGTACTCACGGTCGAGATATTCGCACATGGCGGCCGATTCGGATTCCCTGACGAGGATGGAGACGCATCCGCCCTTCCCTGCGCCTGTCAGCTTGCCACCCAGGTACCCGGGTCCTCTGCGAGCGATATCAAGCAGTCTATCCAACTGGCTGCACGAAACTCGGAAATCATGGCACAGAGTATGCTGGAGCCTGTCGACCATCGCACCGACCTTCAACCGGTAGGCGTCATATTCAAGCGAATCCGGCGACATTTCACCGGATGCAACTTTGCTCTCGGCCTCAAGGAATATCTGTTCAAGTTTGCGTCCGATGATGTTCTCTTTATGGAAGAATCTGGCAGTTGTCCGTGTATGGTATCCGCCGATTTTCCTGCGGGGAAGAGTATACGCTTTCTCGATAGTCGATCGGTCTTTGCCGAGCAATCTTGCGGCTTCGTCAACGGTAATTTTCACTGGAAGCAACGAAATGAGTTCGTCAATCGCCGCGTCGGGGATGCCCATAATGACGGCGTCAAGGCTGCCGAATTTGTTGTAGTTCGACTCAATTGAATCCCACAAATCGAGATTGCCTTCAAGGATCGGCACATTCTTCACGTAATCGAAACCGAATGAGCCCTCAAGCGTGCTGGCGATCCAGCCCTCACCGGTGGCACATCCGTCGGCAATGGCACGACGAACAGCGCTTATGATGAGCAGCATGACCTCGTTGCCGATCTCCATCCAGGCTTTCCTCATGTTGAAGCTCTGGTTCCCGTTCAATGATTTGTTCACTTCCCACAGAGAATTGGCAAGGACTACATGGATGCCCTGAAGGAACGGCAGTGGGGTCGATTCAAGCTCTTCACGGGAATGCCTGTTGTACAGAACGAAGTTCGGCTTGTTGCACAGGATAGTGGTCTGATCGTTTGCGCCGCCGTGCGTGCCCACGTACCACTCCGCCTGCCCGAGCAGACTGCATGCATCCGTTATGCTGATCTTCGGCAATCTATCCTTGTTTGAAATATACGCTGCCAGAAACGACAGGACGACGATAGCTGATGAAGAGCTTGTTCCCGCCCTGAATGGAGCCGTGGCCTGTCCAAAGGAAAGATCTGCGCCCATAAGAGTTACATCGGGGTTTTCCCACATCAATTTCAGGTAAACGCTAATCAGATAGTTCAGCCAATTGCCTTTCGGTCGACCGAAAAACGGGAGGATTTTAGTGCGGTTATCCCACGTATCTGGCATATCCGGTGCAAATTTATCGAGCGGTTCTGATTTGAACCGGCCGAACTCTGCGGTTATCGACATCTCTTCTGCCGGGAAGAGCGGGTTGATGTTCGCCGCGCTCACGATGTCATCGGTTCGTGGAGAGACGGCGACCGGAATATCGCCATCTATTGTGGTAGACATATGGTCACCGGTGCACATGTCGAGATACTCGAGGAACGCGTTCAATCTGCCGGGCGCGCGGAGCAGGAAAGTCGGACGCTCCCCTACCCGCTCGGCGTGAAACTTCATTGTGTCTACAAGCCGCTTTCTCTGTTTCGCCAGATACTCTGCGTTGGAATTGGCATATATATCCTGCCCAAGATACCGGTCTATTTCCGAATCACCGGATTCAAGGATACGGATTATCTCGCTGGGCAGCATTGCCTCAGCCGTAATTACTAAGTATTCCCTCACGTATAAACCCCTCCGCCCATGGGATGTTTTTCATAACATAATTTTAAGAGGAAATACAACAAATGTAAAGCAGCGTTTGCTTATCCTATATTACGGCTGCATAATTGATTTGAAAGGTGTGCAAAAGCTGATATTTAGTGATATAATGTCGCACGAAGCATAATAGACCTGCCCTGAGGTTTTACCATATGTTATTGCCCTACAAGGTAAAAAATCCTGTCAAAAACCTGCCGATTGCCACATTAGCCATGATTGCAGTCAACGTCATCGTGTATATGGCGACGACCAACGGCTTGATCGAAATTCGAGACGATGTCGTAGGCAGTTATGCGTTTACCCTTGGAAACAGTCCGTTCATCACCATCTTCACCGCCTTCTTTCTGCACGCGGACATCTTCCACATCGCAGGCAACATGCTTTTCCTCTGGATTTTTGGTCCTCCGGTCGAGGACAGGCTGGGCATCCCCAAATTTCTGGGTATCTACTTTGTAACAGGGATCGTCGGCAGTCTCCTGCAAGCCGCCATCGACGGCATGTTCTCCGGGGTCATGCACCCCATCATCGGCGCATCCGGATGCATCATGGGCATCATCGGCGCATACTGGTATATTTTCCCGTGGAGCACTGTATGCGTGTTCTATTGGATTTTCTGGTTCTGGCACGGCGTATGGGAGATATCGGCTGCATGGGTTATCGGCATATACATGCTTATGAATTTGTTTGATGGATTATTCGCAGGGACCACAGGAAACGGTGGAGTCGCAAATTTCGCTCATATCGGAGGAGCAGTCGCCGGTGCGCTTATCTGCCTCGCGATACATGCAAAAAAAGATACTGCAGCGATGTCAGATGCAAAAGCCATACAGGCGGAAACGAAGAATCTATACAATACGCCGCTTTACGCCCTTCAGACGATGATCGCGGAGGATCCCGGCAACCCGGATGTCCTGCGCGCGATGCTCGCACCGTCGATCAAGTTCAACCAGCAGCCAGCACTGGACGAAGCGATGTCGAAGGCAGGGCCTGTCATGATCAACAAAGACCCACGGCTTGTGGCATCATACCTGCTCGACTTCAATGGCAGGAAGGAAATCTATCAGCCGATGCATCTCCTGAGGCTGGGAGGCCTGCTGGAGCGGGCCGGTGAGCACGGCAGCGCGGTGAATATCTACCGGTTGATTTCCGACCATTACGGCGAATCGCCTGAGGCGGAGACGGCTCTTTTCCGGGCGGCATCTTGCCTGTGGAACGCATACAAAGACGCCGCTGGCGCACGATATTACCTCGGAGAATTGAGTCAGCGCTTCCCACACGGACAGACGGCCCCGTTTGCCGCGACGCTTCAGAAACAAATGAGCTAAGCAGCTCAGGCTTTCTTATGGATCGCAGAGAAGACCCTGCGGGCCAACCGATGGCCCATCCTTGCAACCACTGGCTTTTCCATATAAGATTCGAACGGATCCTTCTCACCCAGGCTCGACCTGAGCATATCATTCATCGCTTCAGTCTTCTCCCGGTCCATACTCGCCTTCGCGAAAGCGGCACAATAGCCGCACTTGCCACAGTCGCCCGTGCAGGCGTCGGGATGATCGTAGAATCTCGCGATGAACCCGTCCAGCGCGCGGTTTTCGACGCATAGTTGATAAGCTTCCGTTTTCGCGCGAGGGTCAAACATGCTGAGCAGGTCAAACAGGTTGCCGGTGTAACTGCCACTCATATAAGCCTCAGTCGTTTTTACCGGATCACCGCGGAAGGCGATCTCCCTCCCCTGTATCTTGAATCTGTGCACCCCGACACTCTCGTAGAGGCCTATATCCTCCGGTCTGACCCAATTGAGCCGGATGGGGCTCGTCCAATCGCTGAGTCTATTCAAGGCACATGACCGATCGTAGAATCCCTTGATGTCCTGGCGTCCGAATCTGAAATGCGACTCGTGGTTGTAATGGAGCATCTTTAGCGGACAGTTGACGATGCATCTGCTGTTTGCGATCATTTCCACACCATCGCCGAAAGCCTCGCATATCTGGCGTATGGTTTTGAAGTCACGGGTGATGTCTTCGTCGATCACAATTCGCTTAATTCCATGATTCTTATGAAAGGCAGCCTTACTCGCCGAATTCACGAGGCACAAGGTCGAGGCTTTGACCGTAAACGGGTATTTCGAGTCGGCAACGAGCATCATGAGCTGCGGCAGCGCGATGGTGAGATTGCGAATCCCCATGTTCCACAATCTACCGATAAACCGATTGATTTGACGGATGCCTGCCTCTGTGAACTCGCGGTTCCCAAGGCAGGAGGCGTTGAAAGTATAGTTAAAATCAATGTTCCGGCTGGCCGAATATGCAACATACTTTTCGAGCGCATTCAGATCGACGGCAGGCAGCTCGTTTGAGCTGCGCCCGGACCCGAACAGCACGCCCACGGTAGCCTGACCGTACGTCTCATCGACTCTGGCGCTATCATATCGCTCGTTCAGCTCGCAATAGCGGTCGATAGTGGCCGCTCGAAAATCTGCCGGAACACTGAATATTCTCATCAATGGCACCCCATACATCCCAATTTAGCGTCAATTCTATCTTACACTTTTTTCTGCAAAGGCTAAACATGACAAGAAGGGGATTTGCGGCCCGGCAACTAATATATATATCAAAAGAGCGCCGGAGAGCCCTCCTGCATACAATATTTGCATCCCCTCGCCCGAAATCGGAAGAGAGCCTGCCCTGAGCGAAAGTCGAATGGGGTTGGGGTGAGGGCCGATTCACTCACAAGAAATCTCATAGAGCCTGAAAATTGTGCTAAATCCGCTTACCCTGAGTGCCCGCGAAGCGGATGTATCGAAGGGCGATCCAAATCATATGCACAGCATCACGTAGAGGACTCACACCATGATTGACATACTACAAACAGAATTCGGAATTCCGGGCGCAGTCGAAGTTATCGGCGGCACAAATGGAATGCCCAAAATCGTGCTGACGCATGCGTCGGGTGCGCGGGCGGAAGTCTACCTGCATGGCGGACATATCACTTCCTGGACTGCAAACGGCGAAGAGCTTTTATTCATGAGCAGTGAATCGGACTTCGAGCCGGGGCAGGCCATTCGAGGTGGCATTCCGGTGATCTTCCCGCAATTCGGGGGTGGACCGCTACCCAAGCATGGAGTCGCCCGGACGCAGGAATGGAAGATCGTTCGGAGCGCGAGCCATCCATCGGGTTCGATAGAGGTGATTCTGCAGCTCACGGAGAACGAGCAGACTCTCGCTATGTGGCCGCATCGATTCACGCTGACACTCGGGTTGATGCTCGGGACGGACGCGCTCACGGTCGAGATGCGCGCAACGAACACGGGCAACACTGCGTTCGATTTCCAGGCGGTGCTGCATACATACTTTAAGGTGGCGGATATCGGCAGGACCGAAGTCCGAGGGCTTGAAGGCGTCACGTTCATCGATTCGCTGCGCGGAAACAGTCGCGAGGTGGAGACCCGACCGGTAATCCGGTTTGCCGCAGAAACCGACCGAATATATGTTAATACGCCGGATCGACTGTACGTGTGCGATGAAGGTAATGCTCGAACGATCAGCATTGAGACGCGCGATATGCCGGATGTGGTGGTCTGGAATCCCTGGATCGAAAAGTCGCAAACGCTGTCCGACTTCGGCGATGACGAGTATCTTCGCATGGTGTGCGTGGAGACAGGCAGCATAGAATCGCGGCCAAAGCTGTCACCGGGCGACTCATGGCGAGGTTCGACCATCTTCTCATGCGGTGGTTAACGGCAGGACTCACTTGGGCTGTGTAGATCCAATCAGGAAAAAAGCAAGCATCTAAGGTTGACAAAGCATGCCTCGTGTGGTAATATTGGAGGGTTCGGCTTTGGCAAAGTCGGGCCTAGGTTGTCTATATAGAATTTTGAAAGGAACGCGTTTAGCTATGTATGCGATTCTCAAGACCGGTGGGAAACAGTACACCGTAAAAGAAAACGATATAGTTCAGGTTGAGAAGTTGGACGTTCCCGCTGGCGAGGAAGTCGTTTTAAGCGACGTGTTATTCGTCAGCACGGATAACGGCCTACTGATTGGCGCTCCGTCTGTTGAAGGAGCAACGGTTACAGGTAAAGTGGTACGTCACGGGTTAACAAAGAAGATTGTTGCTCGTACATATAAGCCCAAGAAGAACGAGAGCCGAAGATATGGTCATCGGCAGAATTTTACACAAGTTTTGATACAGAAGATCGCCTGCGGACAGTAGAGTTTATCTCTGATCCACAGATGTCTTTGATGGAGGTGAATCTAATTGGCACATAAAAAAGGTGTTGGTAGTTCCCGTAACGGTCGCGATAGTAACCCTAAGCGCCTTGGCGTTAAGGAGTTCGCTGGCGAGCGCGTCACGGCTGGAAGCATTCTAGTCAGACAGCGTGGTACTCCACTGCATCCAGGCACTAACGTAGGTAGAGGCAATGACGATACTCTCTTTGCCCTGATCGATGGATACGTCAAGTTCGAGGGCAACAAGAAAGTTATGCGCAAGGTCAGCGTATACCCGACCTTGACAGCTTAGTGTAAACGCAGTTCCTTCAGGCTCGATTATCCTTAGTGATGGTCGAGCCTTTTGCATTTTTCAGGGTATAACATTTTAAATCCGTGATCTTCGGAAAACGCTGTATCGAAACAGCCATGACTCAGAGCGACGGCAGCAGGCTACCGGCGCAACCGAAGGATCAATTTTTGGTCTGCAGTCCGTTTTTTTGAGCACAAGTGTGGCGTTGGAAAGGTCATCGAATGTTTGTAGACGAAGTTTCGATCAAAGTTAAAGCAGGCGGCGGGGGAAATGGCATGGTGGCGTTTCGCCGTGAAAAGTTCGTCCCCAAAGGCGGACCGGCAGGTGGAGACGGCGGGCGCGGCGGGGATATCATCGTGCTGGCCGACGGGCGTCTGACGACCCTGATCGACTACCGCTACAAGCGCAGCTACAAGGCCGATAACGGCGGCGCAGGCGGCAGCAACGACATGAGCGGCGCAAACGGCACGGATCTGGTACTGAAGGTCCCCGTAGGCACGCAGATCTACGACGTCACCTCCGGCGAACTGCTGATCGACCTGACCGAAGACGGAGAGCGGAGAATCATCGTCAAAGGCGGACGCGGCGGCAGGGGAAACGCGAAGTTTGCATCCCCTACCCATCAGACGCCCAGATTTGCAGAGAACGGCGAGCCGGGCGAGGAGCGGGAACTCAGATTTGAACTTAAACTTTTGGCGGACGTAGGACTGATCGGATTCCCGAGTGTCGGCAAGTCATCCCTGATCGCGAAGGTCTCGGCGGCACGTCCGAAGATCGCGGAATACCATTTCACGACACTCGTCCCTAACCTCGGCGTTGTGAGGGTGGATGAAGAGCGCTCGTTTGTGATGGCGGACATCCCTGGCCTGATCGAGGGCGCGCACGAAGGATTGGGCCTCGGCATACAGTTCCTTCGGCACGTGGAACGCACCCGCATGCTGGTCCATATACTCGATGTATCGGGTTTCACGGGCCGCAACCCTGCGGACGATTTCGACATCATAATGCGCGAACTCCGGCTGTACAGCCCGGATCTGGCGGAACTGCCGCAAGTGATCGCCTTCAACAAGGTGGACATTCAGCAAGGGCGTGAGACCGCGGAAGAGCTTACCCCTGTATTCGAGGCGCGAGGGTTCAAGACATTCATGATCTCTGCGGCTACCGGCGAAGGTACAAAGCAGCTGGTTTACTTCCTGGGGGAAGAGTTGGATAAGCTCGACAAGATCGTACCGACACCGATCGAATCCAAGGAGATACTTCGAATTGCGCCCGAGGCATTCGACCCCAAGCACTTTGAGGTCAAGCAAGCCGACGAGCACGAATTCGTAGTCGAAGGCAAGGGCCTCGAGCGCTCTGTTGCCATGACCAACATGGAGAACGAAGAGGCCGTGAAGAGGTTCCACAGGAAGCTCGAACGGATGGGCGTTCTGGACTCACTGAAGAAAGCCGGGATATCCGACGGGGACACAGTCCGCATCGGGCCTATAGAGTTTGACTACTGGGATGAGGATGCCGTAGAATAGACATTGGCAAAACTACAACTGGCTGATACTGTTTAACAATTTTACCTATATGAGCAAAAAACACAGACGTATAGTTATCAAGATAGGCACAAGCACACTGACGAACGACCGGGGCATGATCGATCGAGAATACCTCGCTGCGCTCGCGCGTCAGATTGCCACGCTAAAGGCCAAAGACCTGGATGTTCTTCTCGTCACGTCCGGCGCAATCCGTGCCGGGATGGAGAAGATGGGTCTCGACGAGCGACCTCGAACCATTCCCGAGAAGCAGGCAACCGCCGCGGTCGGTCAGGGCCATCTCATGCATCTCTACTCCGAGATATTTGAGAAACAGGGCATGATCACCGGCCAGGTACTCCTCACACGCGAAGATTTCGGCCACAGGAAGCGATATCTGTGTGCGCGGAACACCATGATCGCGCTGTTTCGTCACGGCGTCGTGCCGATCATCAACGAGAACGATACAGTCGCAATCGACGAGATCAAGGTCGGCGACAACGACAATCTGGCAGCGCTGGTCGCATCGAGCCTGCGCGCGGACATCCTGATTCTACTGTCCGACGTCCCGGGGCTGTATGACGCGCATCCTGACCTTCCCTCCGCGAAGATAATCACCGAAGTCGTGAAGATCGATGCCAAACTGCGTGCGGTTGCAGGTGGAGCAGGCACAGATGGCGGCACAGGGGGCATGCGCACCAAGATAGAGGCAGCAGCAATCGCGATGAACTCAGGGGTCACCATGGTCATTGCAGACGGGCGCAGGCCTGATGTGGCAGTGGATATCGTGGATGGCAAGCGGATAGGCACCACATTCATCCCCAAGGCGGAGTGCCTTCGCAGCAGGAAACGGTGGATTGCGTTTGGGGCACCGGTGCGCGGGTCCATAGTGGTAAACGACGGCGCTCGAAAGATGATACGGGAGCGTGGGAAAAGTCTGCTCGCGGCAGGAGTCACGGATGTAGTCGGGAAATTTTCGACCGGCGACATGGTGAAGGTCGTTGATGCGGCAGGAAACCCTTTCGCCCGCGGATTCGTCAATTATAGTGCGGATGAAATTGAGAACATCAAAGGCCGGCAGAGTACCGAGATAGAGGGTATTCTGGGGCATAAAGATTTTGACGAGGTTATCCACCGGGATAATCTCGTGCTGCAACCTGAGCAGTGAAGACGGGGATTGCGATATGCTGAGAATAGGCATCATGGGTGGCACTTTCGATCCGATCCACTCGGCGCATCTGATGACGGCCGAGGCGGCGCGAACCAGGTTCGAACTGGACCAGGTGCTGTTTATTCCGGCAGGACAGCCCCCGCATAAATTCGACTATCGGGTAACGGAGGCCGAACACCGGTATGCGATGGTGATTCTCGGCACGGCGGCGAATCCAGCGTTCGAGGTCTCACGAATGGAGATCGAGCGCGTCGGGCCGTCGTACTCGGTCGACACTCTTTGCGAGCTCAAGGAATTATACGGCCGAGGCACGGAAATATACTTTATAATAGGTGCGGATGAGGCCCTCGATCTATTGAAATGGCATGAGTCGGAGCGGCTCCCGGAACTCGCGCGGTTTGTGGCGGCACCGAGGCCGGGGTTTGATCTCCCGGAGCTCGAGAATCTGCTGCCGCGTAATTTTCTAGACGCGATAGACATGCTGCCGATGATGCCGATAGATATTTCAGCGACAGAGATACGTGAGCGGGTGGCTTCAGAGAAGTCGATTCGCTACCTCGTGCCGGACAACGTGGAGGCATACATCCACAAGCACGGGCTTTACAGGGAAGGTATTACGAAATGATCAACGGAACTTGCACTAACCCCAGGAGTAATCATGGGAAAGGCGCGCTTGGAATGATACTCTTCGCGGCGCTGGCACTGGCAATCGCTGTTGTAACAGGTGCATTGCTCGGCGGTTATACAAAGGGGCGAAGTTTCACCGAAAGCGTTTTCCCTCCCTTCTCCGGGAAGCGGGTTGTGAACATCCTCATGCTCGGCGAGGATAATACAGGGCTCAAGGGCAAGCAGCGAGGGCTTTCCGATACTATCATTCTGCTCCACATAAATTTGGATACAAACCAGATCGCAGCACTGTCCATACCTCGCGATACGAGAGTCGATCTGAGCGGATACGGCGGCGAGTGCAAGATAAACGCAGCCAACAAGATTGGTGGACCAACGCTTACTGCGATTGCAGTGGAGAGCATTACAGGCGTCAAACCGGATTTTTTTCTCAAGACTAATCTCGATGGCTTCAAGAAAACCGTCGACCTGCTCGGCGGAGTGACCATAGATGTCGAAAAGGACATGCACTATACCGATCACTGGGGTAAGCTGTACATCAACCTGCATAAGGGCGAGCAGCTTCTGAACGGCGAAAACGCGATGGGCTATGTTCGCTTCAGGCATGACAAGCTCGGCGATATAACTCGAATGCAACGGCAGCAGCGATTTGTCACAGCACTAGCAAAAAAGGCAGTATCGCCGATGAATTTGACCAAACTCCCGCAGGTCATGGACTCTGTCAGGAGTAACATGGAGACGGATCTTTCTGTCAGGGATATGGTATTTCTGGCTCAGCTTGCAAAAAAAGTGAATATGAGCCAGCTAAAGACAGCCACCCTTCCGGCGGCTCCGCAGAGAATCGGGGACGCAAGCTATATGATTCAGGATACGGAAGCATCGTCAGCGCTCATACAGGAGCTGTTCTTCACACAGATCATCTCTGGGCTGCCGAAGGTTGAAGTCCTGAATGGAAGCGGAATATCGGGAGCCGCGCAAAGGGTCGCGGAGGCATTGAAAAAACAAGGGTATAATGTATTATCCACGGGCAACGCGGATGCTTACCGGTATGAATCAAGCGAGATATCCATTCACAAGGATAACATCAAGGGATTGGACGCAATATCAAGCATCGTAAATTCGGGAACCATAAAGCGGGAGATCAACCCATCAAGTAAAGCCGAAGTCACCGTGATAGTCGGCAGGGATTGCACGCTCGCAAATTCCCAATAATAGAGAGGGTTTAATTTGAACACAAAGCATAACCTGTCATCTGAAGAAAAAGCTCAGCTGATATTATCGGCACTAGAAGACAAGAAAGCCGTCGATCCGGTAGTGATCGATGTCCATGGCAGGACAGTCATGACGGATTTTTTGATCATCGCCACAGGTACATCCAAGCCGCACATCAACGCACTGGCAGATGCGGTAATCGAGCGGCTGGCAGACAACAAGATCAAGAACAAGCGAGTAGAGAGCCACGGTCAAGGCGGTTGGACACTGCTCGATTATGGCGATGTGGTAGTGCACGTACTATCGCCGGAGCTTAGACAGTTCTACAGACTCGAAGCTTACTGGTCAGGCGCTGAAAAAGGCAGCCCTCCACTAATATATACTGAAGAAGCATGAGGTAATTGGACATGGCATCCGATAGCCTAACCCCGGAACAGGAATTGGAACTTGAGCGCCTTCTACGTCTGGCGCACCTGCAATCCATTAGAAAACAATGGATTGAGGCCTCAGGCACGTGTGAAAAAGCGCTGAATTTCTCGCCGCAGAATATAAAGGTCATCGAGCTACATGGCGATATTCTGATGGAATGCGGCAAATTGGACGAGGCGCTCAGCGCGTATCGGGCCGCCCATGAAATGGAGCCTGACAACGGCGCAATAGAGACAAAATATGCAAAAGCCACCCTTTCTGCAGCCGAGCGGGAGTATGCAAAGCTCCCGCAGGCAAACCTGCAACTCCAGTTTGTGCACAAACGAAACTGGCTTGTAGCTCTTGCGGCATCATCGTGCTTCCCAGGATTTGGGCAATTATACAATCACGAATTGGTAAAAGCCGGAATTCTAGGCATCCCCTCATTGATCTCGATGATGCTCGCCCTGCACTCACCTCCATTCTGGGGAGTGTTTGCCGTGATATACATCTACTCGATGATCGATGCGCCATCGTCCGCGATGAAAATCAACAAACTGCTGGATCATCAAAAATCTGCCAAGATGCTCGATATCCGATGATGTCGGGAACGCATATCTTAGCAAGGCCTTGACACGCTATTGCTAGGATATAAACCTTATGGTATAATCACCATCAGAAGTTTAGTGTGTAACTGACTAACTTTAGGGAGTTATATATGCGAAAAAAATCAAATTTCTTGCTTAGCATGTGGTTAATCGTTCCCGCAGTGGTCATAATGCCAATGATCGGTGGGTATATCGCCAAGTCATTCAATCTAATGGCAATATCTATAGCGATAGTATTCCCATTGATGGGACTTTTTTCTCTTTGGAAATCGCCACGAAAGCCTTTAGCCAAAACTATCGTCTCCATAATACTTGTGTTGCTTGCAATTGGTGGCAGCTCATTCGCATATCGATCCAATACCGTCGAGCCTGAACCGGCAAGCGGATACGATGTCAGCATGAACGCTCGAGGAAGCTTCAATAGTCATACCGTATTTTCTCTTGAGCGCAAAATCTTCAGCGAAGTCTCCACGGAGTTGCGTGAGCGCAGGAAAATTACAGCAAGCCCTGATTTTACATTGTCTCAGACCACCATCGATAACAACGATGCGGTGTATGAGAAGGTCGGAGCGCAAAATGGCCTGAGCGCTAATGATGTAGAAAAAATCTATATCAAAGTTTCCAGCCATATGTCCAAATAGCGGCAGACAATATACTTGATTTATAAATCATATCCGCCAGCTTGAACTATTCAGGCTGGCGGAGTAGTTTCTACCCCTTCACCATCCACTTTCCGACAACCACCATTCCGCAGAGTTTTCGCAATATCATTCCACGCATAAAAAAGCCCGATCTGTTCGATCGGGCTAAAAACCGCTGGGTACATATAAGCAGGACTGACACCACATATTAGCACCCAGCGTTAGCAAGGAGGTATTAGGAAAGGAGCAAAGTCGCATCACGATTGTGTGCTCTGCTATATCTAATTACGGCGCAGTCGCACAATAAGTTCCCGCTTTGCACACAATATGTATTCTTTTTATCAAACAAGTGAACTTTTTGGTATAGATGCCGAGGCAAAGGCAGTTACTACTATAAGATTGCAGATATTTTTATTCTGTGGCCTGGATAATCAAAATTTATTGGAACCGAGCGGAACTTTTTTGAAGGCAGCGTCGTTTATATAAGTAGGAACAGACATGCAGTGTGAATCAAGGCAACAGAGTGAAGCCTAAAGTACATTGTTTTTCTAACTCAACCTCCTTTACATTCAACCCCAGCCGTTTTACTCCTTTTCGGCTGGGGGGTTTTTTTCTCTAGTGTGATTTCAGCTTCTCTTCAGACTCGGTGCGCGTTTCCTTAAGCATATTCACATCGTGCTCCAGATGGTGCATACGATCCAGTATACACTCGATCGCCTTTGCCACCGGATCCGGCAACTCATGCTGCTCGAGGTCGATGTCGCGAGTCACTTTTTTACCGTCTCGATGAGTGACTCTGCCGGGTACGCCCACCACTACGGAGTTCTCGGGAACCTCGTTTACGACGACCGAACCCGAACCGATCTTGCTGTTATCGCCTACTTTGAAAGGCCCGAGAATCTTGGCACCGGCGCCGATCACGACGTTGTTCCCGATGGTAGGATGCCGCTTCTCTCTGCGCCAGCTTGTGCCCCCGAGGGTGACGCCGTGGTAGAGGGTCACGTTCTCGCCGATCTCCGCCGTCTCCCCGATGACTACGCCCATGCCGTGATCGATGAAGAACCCAGGGCCGATTGTTGCGCCGGGGTGAATCTCGATACCCGTGGCGGCACGTCCCGCCTGCGATACCAGTCTGGCAAGGAGCTTCATATTGTGAACCCATAACCAGTGGGCAACTCTGTGGTTATAAAGTATGTGGAATCCGGGATAGCACAGAATGACCTCCAGAGGACCTCTGCACGCAGGGTCTCTCTCCATAACAACCTGTATATCCCGTTTCAACGTATCAAACATAGTCTTCACCTCATAGGCGAGAGGCCTACAGCCCCAGCTCAATCTTGAGATCCATAAGTAAATCGGATGCCTTTGCTACCAGCGCACGGCTCTCGGGTAGATTGTTCCAGAGGCTGGCGCCGGATGGATGAGGGAGCGGCACCACTGTGCTCTTCCATCCATCGAACTCGCACACGAACTTTTGGCCGACCGCATCTGAAAGCTTAATTTTGCCAAGGAATATACTTATCGCCATTTGCCCGACCGGTATCAAAAGTACCGGGCGAATCAGGTCTAGTTCGCGATCAAGATACGAACTGCATGCGGCAAGCTCGTCTTTGCCCGGTCTGCGATCGCCTTTGCCACCGGGGCTTGGGCCGGGATAACACTTGGTTAGCGAGGTCATGTAGGTTTTATCCCTGAACTCTTCCTCACTGAACCCCGCACGCATCAGCCAGTCGAAAAGCCTGGTGTGTCCGTTTCCCTTGCCGAATGGTTTCCCTTCCGGCCCGAAAGGCTTTGCGGGCGCCTGGCCAATCAGCATTATTCTGTTACCGGTCTTCCCGGCGAACCGGTGCGGACCGTCATCCGGGCATGGACAGCGGCTGCACGTCCTAATCTCGGCCTGCAGCCGCTCTACTGAATCCTGTTTTACTTGCAACTTCTATGTCAACTCTTCTAATGATCTTATTTTCGAATTTACATTGAGTTCCAGGAGGTGATTTGGCAGGCCAGTTCAATTCCTGAAACTCAATAATAGTCTTTTAGCCGACGTTCTCGACCGATGTTACACCGGGGACTCTCTCTTTGAGTATGCGCTCTACACCCATCTGCAGGGTCATCTGCGACATGGGACATCCGGCACATGCGCCAACCAGCTTGACGCTGACTACACCTGTAGCCTCGTCTACGCCGATCAGTTCGATGTCTCCGCCGTCAGCCTGAAGCGACGGTCGGATCTCTTTCATTACTTCTTCAACTTGTTCTTTCATCGATATCCTCCTGTTGTTTACTCGTGTTGCAGATACTTTTCTTTTTTGAGTTCCAGGCCCTTGCCTGTGGTCTTCTTCAGATAATCGTCTATCGCCATCTGGACAGCCTCTTCAGCCAACACCGAACAGTGCATCTTGACCTTTGGAAGCCCGCCCAGTGCATCGGCTACAGCAGCATTCGTGAGCTTGAGCGCCTCGTCTATCGTTTTGCCTTTGATGAGGTCGGTCGCCATGCTGCTGGTGGCGATAGCTGCGCCGCATCCGAAAGTTTTGAACTTGGCATCCGTGATGATGCCGTCATTCACCTTGATATACATCTTCATGATATCGCCGCAAACGGGATTGCCGACGCTCCCAATGCCGTCTGCATCAGGGATGTCGCCTACATTATGGGGGCTCATGAAGTGTTCCATAACTTTTTCGCTGTACTTGGTATCCATCTCATCCTCCGAATATGTAATCGTAGCCGCTGTCTATACTTCCTCGATTGGCATTCCGGTCACAGCGCGGTAGACCTCGTTGACTACGCACTCTGCCAAGTGCTCCCTGCCGCATCGCGTGCAGGTGTCCAATGCCGATTTTTCGTCACCGATGGCGGCGGCAATGAAGCATTCAAGGTTCTCCACCAGCGCCCCTCGGGCGTTCGCATCCATCCGATCGAGTACCTGGGTCATGCCGGCCACACGGCGCATTTGTATCGCCTCAACAAAGCTTTGCCCTTCATGTGTAAGCCGTATCTCTGAAAGCCGCCTGTCGCACTTCTTGTCGTTGCGCGTTACCAGATCCTTCTTTACAAGACGGTCTGTGAGCTGACTTGCCGCAGAGTAACTTATGGAAAGGCCTTGTGCCAAATCTCTAACCGAACAGGCATCGTGCTGATACAGAAATTGCAGGCTCTGTGCAAGGGAGTGAGTTATGTCTCCCCCGACCTCTTTCAATGGTTGCTCTATTATCAGCCGGTGCATTATTTCGGCGAACAGATCCAGCACGTGTTCGGTGTATTCCGGTGATTTCTTTTTCATCTCTCGCATCTCTGACGAATCCTAACCGAGAATCTTAATGTACTTATTGATTAAGTTACTTAAGTTATACCCCGATTCACAATGTTTGTCAACAGGAATTTTGAAGTTTAGCACCTCGACAATATGGAAAAAGGTGATACGGAAGTCTGAACACGATCGGATATCGTGCGACCCAATCCGACTATGCTGGCGTGGGGAGGTGAATTATATGTCAATGGAGAAAGAACAGACCCTCAAGGAACTGGAAGAGCAGGTCCGAAAAGAACTCGGAATTCAGAATATCGGTCCACAGATGACTACAGAAGAGGCCGGTAAACTAGGCGGCTACATGGTTAAGAGGCTTATAGAGCGCGGCGAGAAGGCCATGGAGCATGAGAGATAGGCATTTCTGCACACATCTGTTCATCAATTGATATGACGAGTCTTTCCTTCGGAGAGAGAAAGATTCGCTGAGTATGATTGAAAGTGAACGGCCTTGCCAGGTTTTCGCGGCAAGGCCGTTCATCATATAGAAGACGCGAATCCGCGCTACAGTGCGTAGACCTTCTCTGCCGGCAGGATGTTCACACCACCGGCCTGAAGCGCCGTAATCGCCCTGTCAATATCCTCAAAACGGAATATGACTACGGCATCCTCGGACGCCTTCTGCACGAAGGCATACATGTATTCGATGTTGATATCCGTTGCAGCGAGTATCTCCAGTATGCCGGCCAGTCCGCCCGGACGGTCGGGGATCTCTACCGCGATAACATCGGTCTCAGTAACGGTAAAGCCCTTGGTATGGATGACCTCGCGCGCCTTCGCGATGTCGTTCACTATCAGGCGCAGTATGCCGAACCCGGAGGTGTCAGCCAGAGAGAGCGCTCTGATATTTACGTCCTCGCTGCCGAGCGCGCCCAGCACTTCGGCGAGCCGCCCTGATTGGTTCTGTAGAAAGATGGAGAGCTGTTTGACTTTCATTTTGGCCTCCTGATTTGCTTCGGAAGTCTGCTGCCGAAGCCATTATTATTACTATTTATTTCGATTATCTATAATTCGATTTGCCTTGCCTTCGCTTCGCGCGATGGTTCTTGGCTCCACGAGTTTCAGCTTAACTGATACCCCGAGCACACTCTTCAGTTTGTTCTTCACCGTTTCCTCAAGGGTGTGCAGCTTGCTCATCTGATCCGAGAACATCTTCTCGGAGACCTCCACCCATACCTCGAGCGCATCCATGGCGCCGTCTTTGTACAGGACCAGCATGTAGTGAGGCTCCGTGCCGTCTATATCCATAAGAGCGGCCTCTACCTGTGAAGGGAAGATGTTGACGCCTCGAATGATGATCATATCGTCCGTGCGGCCCGTGACCTTCTGCATCCTCATGTTGGTTCGCCCGCATGCGCACGGCTCGGGGATCAGCCTCGAGATGTCACGGGTTCTGTAACGCATGACGGGGACAGCCTCTTTTGTGAGCGCTGTAATCACAAGCTCGCCTGTCTCGCCATAATCCAGCGGCTCAAGAGTCTCAGGGTCGATTACTTCCACAAGGAAATGATCCTCTGAGATGTGCTGGCCATTCTTGTACTCGCACTCGCCGGCAACACCCGGTCCGATGATCTCGCTCAGACCGTAATTATCCGTCGCGCTGATACCGAGCGACTGTTCAATCTGCGGCCGCATCTCATCCGACCATGCCTCGCCGCCGAACAGCCCGAATTTCAATTTTATCTTATCCAGAATTCCCGCATCCCTAACCGCTTCCCCTAGATGAAGGGCGTAAGATGGTGTACAGATCAGGGTCGTGCTGCCGAGATCCTGCATCAACATGAGATGCCTCGCCGTGTTTCCTGCCGCCGCCGGTATTACCGAAGCGCCGACCTTCTCAAGCCCGTAGTGCAGCCCGAATCCGCCTGTGAAAAGCCCGTAACCGAACGCTACCTGTGCGATATCATCCGACGTCACGCCTCCGGCAGTGATGAATCGCGCGCAGATTTCCGCCCAGGTATCCAGATCTTTTCTAGTGTACCCAACTACCGTCGGCTTGCCGGTGGTACCGGACGACGAGTGGATTCTGACGACATCCTTCATCGGAACGGCGAAAAGGCCGTAAGGATAGTTATCGCGCATGTCGCTTTTGACTGTGAACGGCAGCCTGGTAACGTCCTTGAGCGTTTGAATGTCCGACGGCTTAACTCCCGCTGCCTCCATCTTCGCCCGGTAGAACGGCACTCGCTCGTATGACAGGGCCACGGAAGCCTTCAGCCGTTCGAGCTGGAGCCGCCGGGTTTCGCCACGCGGCATACACTCGTATTTCTTATCCCAGATCATATATACACCTCATTTAACTGGCAATCTTACTAGTTTTCGCCTGTGAGAGCGTCATCCCGAGGGAAATCAACAATCCGACAAATGCTACGACGCCCGCGACAAGGAATGCCTGGTTGTAGCTGCCGGAAGCATCCTTTATAAACCCGGCCGCATAAGGCCCCGCGATCGCCGCGACGCTGAAACCGGAGAAGAGCAGCGCGTAGTTCACGGTCATATTCTTTGTTCCGAAGGCATCTGCACACAGCGCAGGGAACGTGCCCAGGTATCCGCCGAAGCATATGCCGAGGATCAGCGCAGCAGGAATGATGGTGCTCTTGTCTGCAGCGAGTTTCGGCATGGCGAACATGATGATCGCCGTGACGAGAAACATCATGGTAAGCGAAAGCAGCCTGCCGATTTTATCGGAAATCATGGCCCACAGGAAGCGGCCCGAGGCATTCGCGATCGCGAGCACCATCACAACAGAGACCGCGAAAACCTTCATCGCAGCCGGAGTAAGGCCATGACTATTTATCTCCATCGCGATCGGTTTTGCCTGGCTGATTATCATGAGGCCGGAGAACGCCCCGCACGCATACAGCACGTACAGAAGCCAGAACTTGCTGGTACCGAGCATCTGTGTCCATTTGAAATCGACCCCGGTGGCAGCCTTTGCAGCCGCGCCCGATGCCGGTTTGACGGACTCGACGAACTCTTTCGGAGGATGAACCATAAGTATTGATGCCAGCGCCATAATCACGAGGAATGCAACTCCCATCACCTTGAATGTGAAAAGAACGGCAACTTCAGGTGATGGCCCTGTGGACATCAGTTTTTCGGCAACAGGCGCTATCAGCACCGGCCCGAACCCGAGAGCGGCAACTGAGAGTCCTGATGCAAGCCCTCTTCGATCAGGGAACCATCGGACTGCGGTTGAGACGACAGCGCCGTATGCGGCACCGCTTCCGAGTCCCATCATGAGACCGAATGTCACGTAAAACCAGGCCAGCGAATTACTGTACCCGGCAAGAAACATCCCCAGTCCAAAAACTATTCCGCCCAGAAACACTACAAGCCGTGGGCTCTTCGTGTCTGCGATCTTGCCCGACAGCAGCATACCGACCGGCAGCATCGCGAGGTTGATCGAGAATGCCAGCGCCCATTTCTTCATATCCGGCACAACCTGGCCGTTAGCATTGGTTACCGTGCAGTGCAGATGCATCATCATCGGCACGACAAAAACGCTCGATGCGTACGCCGCGCCCTGACACAGGTTCGCGAGAATGCCTGAAAGCAGTATTAACCACCGCTTTGCATTAGAATCCATTCGTAATCTCCTTTAACCCTTCGATTTTTGAAACTGCGTATTACATCACGCTCCTTTGCAGGAACATGAATTTGATGGACTCTGATTATTCCTTCGGTCGATTATCTACGACGCGCTTCGCCTTGCCTTCACTGCGCTCGATAGTCTTCGGCTCGACGAGCTTCACGGCAACGGATATGCCGAGCACATTCTGAATGGCATGGTGAATTTTCTTCTCGAGGGCCTCAAGGCCCCTGATCTCGTCGGTGAAGACTCGCTCGCTTACCTCAACCCATACCTCAAGGCAGTCCAGCATCCCGACCTTGTTCACAACGATCAGGTAGTGAGGCTCGGTGCCGTCGATCTCAAGGAGCACGCTTTCAATCTGGGATGGGAAGACATTTACGCCCCTGATGATGAGCATGTCATCGGTTCGTCCGGCGATTCGGCCCATCCTGACATGTGTTCGACCGCATGCACAGGTGTCGGTATTCAACACCGAGAGGTCTCTCGTTCGATAGCGAATGATCGGGAAGGCTTCCTTGGTCAGCGATGTAAACACGAGTTCGCCGGGGGTACCAGCCGGTACAGGCTCAAGCGTGTTAGGATCGAGTATCTCTGGTATGAAGTGATCGTCGAAAACGTGCAGGCCATCCTGGTACTCGCATTCGCACGCAACGCCGGGGCCGATGATCTCGGTGAGACCGTAGATGTCCGTCGCGCGGATGTTCATCTTGGCCTCGATCTCCTTGCGCATGGCGTTCGTCCAGGGTTCCGCACCGAAGATGCCGTACTTGAGCGGAAGGTCGCGGACGTCGATCCCCATGTCCTTCGCAGTGTCGGCGAGATATATGGCGTATGACGGCGTGCAGGCGAGGATCGTGCTGCCGAAATCCTTCATGAGCATGATCTGGCGCTTGGTGTTACCGCCGGAAATCGGGATGACAGCCGCGCCGACTTTTTCCGCCCCATAGTGAGCACCCAGGCCGCCCGTGAACAGACCGTACCCGTAAGCAACCTGTACGATATCCTTCCTGCTGCCACCGGCGCAGGTGATCGCACGAGCCATCAGCTCTGACCATGTGTCGATATCGTTCGCAGTGTATCCTGCTACTTTGGGCTTACCCGTGGTTCCAGACGACGAGTGGATGCGCACGATGTCATCCATCGGGACGGCGAACATGCCGAAAGGATAGTTGTCAGCAAAGTCTTCCTTGGTTGTATACGGAAGGTATCGTATGTCATCGACGGAACGGATATCGTCCGGCTTGACCCCTGCGGCATCCAGTTTGGTCTTGTAGAGGTGAACGTTCTCGTAGCATCGAGCTACGGTTTCGCGCAGGCGCGCGCCCTGTAGTTCGCGTCTCTCCTCTACCGCCATACATTCGGCTTCTTTGTTCCAAATCATTTCTTCGCCATCCTTATTAACAAATCACAGTCCCTCGCATGGAAGGGCTTTTATTCAGCTACCTCTCGGCCCATCGCGAAGGCCTTCAGGTTTGCGCCTAATCCTTTATTCCTGAACTTTTCTGTTATCCCTGACTCCCATATGGAAAGCTCGATATCCACAAATTTGGAGAGCACTCCGAGGAGGCAGATGTTCACGCTCCGCTTCGATCCCGCGGCCTTAGCGGCAGACAGAGCATCGATCGAGATCACCCTGCCCGCATGCTTGGCAAGAGATTCGTTTATGCCCGATGGGTATTCAAACTTGCCGGACGAAATCGTGGCCGGGAGTATCTTCTGCTCGTTTACGATGACCGTGCCGCCGGGTTTGAGCGACTGGAGATACCTCAGCGCCTCCATCTGCTCGAACGCGAGGAGGACATCAACCTGGGCCTGCGGGATCGTGGGCGAATAGACTTTCTGCCCGTACCGGACGTCGCTGTTGACGGTCCCGCCGCGCTGAGCCATCCCGTGGACCTCGCTCTTCTTGACGTCGAATCCTGCGGCGAGCAGCACATCGCACAGTACTTCGCTTGCTACCAATATGCCTTGCCCGCCGACTCCGGCGAGCCTTATATTCTTCGTATTATCGCTCATTTCTGCCCTCTTCCAATTGCGCCAAACCGGCAGATTTGCGCGCACACATCACAGCTTGTACATAGATCGGTGTTGATCACAGCCTTGCGCTTTCCGCCTTCTGCGGGCACGGTCTCTATAGCCGGACAGCCTATGCGCAGACACAGTCCGCAGCCTGTGCACTTCTCGCAATCGACGGTCGGCGGCACTGGCTTCGAGCTCTTGTCAATCAGGACGCACGGCCGGTTCGTGATTATCACCGACGGCTCGTCCGTGCCGATAGCGTACTTGAAGGCCTTCTCGACCGCATCGAGATCATACGGATCCACTTCCAGCACATCGCGAACGCCAATCGCGCGGCACAGCGCCGGGAGATCAAGAGCAGGGGAATTCTCGCCCATCAGGGTCTTGCCTGTAGACGGATTCTGCTGGCCTCCTGTCATAGCGGTGATGCTGTTATCGAGGATGCAGACCGTTGCGGCAGTCTTATTGTAGACGGCATCGATTAGACCGGTGATGCCGGAATGTACGAATGTGGAATCGCCGAGCACTGCAACTACAGGCCGACTATCATCTGCTGACATCGCTCGCTTCATGCCGAGAGCGGTTCCTATGGATGCGCCCATGCACACGCAGGTGTCTATAGTCTCAAGGGGTGGGAGTACGCTCAGTGTGTAGCACCCGATGTCGCCGGTCACGATAGCTTTCATCTTGCCGAGCACATGGAAGAATCCTCTGTGAGGGCACCCTGGGCATAGAACCGGCGGTCGGCCGGGCACACTGGATGGGGCAGGCACTTCAACCTGATCACCCGCGATTCCGGCTGCAACTGCCGCCGGGTTCAACTCGCCGATGATTGAAAATCTTTCCTTGCCGATTACGTCGATGCCTAAGGCCTTGATCTGATCCTCAAGGAACGGATCGAGCTCTTCAACGACGTAGAGAGTGGTGACCCTGGACGCAAAGTCGCGGATCAGTTTCTCAGGCAGCGGGTAGGTCAGCCCAAGCTTCAGGACTGATGCGTTGGGGGCAGCTTCCTTCACATACTGGTAGCTGATCCCTGAGGTTATCACGCCGATCGAGGTATCGGCCCACTCGACGCGGTTCAGATCGGTGGTATTCGCAAACTCTGCCATGCGGCGCATCCGGTCTTCAACGAAGACGTGGCGCTTCATCCCGTAGGCTGGAATCATCACGTACTTTTGCAGATTGCGCTCGAACTTCCTGTATACAGGCGCCTGTGGTTCGAGAAGGTTAACGACTGTCTTGCCGTGATTGACCCTCGTGGTGGTTCGAAGAAGGATCGGGGTGTCATAGACTTCGCTCAGTTCGAAGGCTCGAATGGTAAAATCCTTGCACTCCTGGCTGTCACTCGGCTCGAGCATTGGAATCTTGGCGAAACGGGCGTAATGCCTGTTGTCCTGCTCGTTCTGGGAGCTGTGCATGCCCGGATCATCGGCGGAGACCAGCACCAGTCCCGCATTTACGCCGATGTACGCAGCGGTAAGGAGTGGGTCGGCAGCGACATTTACGCCGACATGCTTCATCGTCGATAGCGAGCGGGCGCCACCGAAGGAGGCCCCTATCGCCACTTCGAGCGCCACCTTCTCGTTCGGCGACCATTCCGCATATATAGTGTCATATTTGACGATATTCTCGAGGATTTCCGTGCTTGGCGTGCCTGGATAAGCCGCGGCAACTCGAACCCCTGCCTCGTACGCACCGCGAGCGATTGCCTCGTTACCCGAAAGCATTACTGTTGTCTTCAATGTTATGCAAACCCCTGTGATTCGGATTGTTGCGACTAAATGTGTTCAAAATAATCTCTTCAATGGTACTACGTTTCAGCAGGCCTGGTCAAGCCTTCGATGGATGTTCTGTCGCGCGCGCACATGGGAATAAGATAGAAGGCTCTGTAAGCTTTCTTCTGGATGAATCTTCAGATTACACTGAATCGGCACTCACCCCAACCGATTTCGGGCGAAGCCGTTTTTGTGCCGTTTATCCCGAGTAGCCAACAGTCATATCGAGGGACGGTTCAGTGATTCAATAATGTAGCCGCAGGCTTTACGCCTGCGATCACGCGCCCGTGAAGGGTGTGCCTACATCTAGTCGGCGCCGGGCGACTTCGTGTCTTTGTTGCTGCGAATTTATTCGCACTGGTGTTGGAATACTGACGCTATCCACAAACTTTCTTATATCGCCACATAAAAAAAGGTGCCTCGGCAGGATAGCACCAAGACACCAGTATAGGAGATTGGGATTCGGAGAGTCATCAGTTTCACTGCTGATATAGACGTAGGTAGAAAGAGTTTGTTCAATAAGATATCAGGCTGTTTTAGGCTAATATGGTTGAGACAAAAAAAACGGCAGAGACGCGCCCCCTGCCGTTCAACGAACCAATCGATTTACTTGTTGCCACGGTGCGATTTGTGCTTGCCGTAGTGACCGTAAGCATGTCCGCGAGGTTCATGTCGGCCATCGTTCTTGCGGTCGCCATACTTGCGACCATCATTCCCGCGACCATCTTTTTTTCGCTGCTCGTACCGGCGATCATTATCTCTGCGATTATCGTGCCTTCGGTTCTGATACTGCGCTTCGTGCTGACGAGCTTTGTCGGCGTTATTCCAAGCCGCCACCGCGCCTACCCCCAGAACGGCTGCAGTCGTCTTATTCTTCTGGAAAGCGGTCGCTATCGTGGCCGCGGTGAGCACTAATGCCGTGTTCCTCCGACCTTCCGAGCCTGCGAATGCGGGAACCATCGCGGAGACCGAGAATACCGCGAGCATCGAACCTACTATGAATGAACGTTTGAGATTTTGCATTGGCTGTACCTGCCTTTCTATGTCAGTTATTGTTCTAGACGATAGATGAGCTCGGTTTGTTCAACGTTTTGTGAATTTTATTTCTTTTGGGTGTTGAAGTGTGTATCCGTATACATGGCAATTATGAAAACAGGGCGAGCCCCTATGGCCCGCCCTCTGCTTATGTCGTATATTGAAACGGCCTCTCCCGGCCGAGAGGTTTTGGGGGGTAAAGAATTCTATTCTTCCCCTCCTTACGAAGGAGGGGCCAAGGGGAGGTGCTTTTAAGAACACCCCCCTAAAGTCCCCCTTATCAAGGGGGACATGCCTTCATTCTGTGCTCCAGGCAGAGGGCGCTATGCCTTCGATAGGCGGAGGCGGATCTCCTCGCCTGCGATCTTCACCGACGGGAACTCGCCGGCGTCAGGCGTCTCGGTCAGGGTGTTCGCGAGCGTCTCCTGACGGATGTAGTCCGCCCATGCCGGAATCGCCGATCCAAGCATGCCTTCAGCCGCGTACTCGATCGTTATGCGGTCGTCGACGTTGAAGCCGGACTCTTTGCGCATATTCTGTATCTGGCGAACCAGATCGCGGACAAGCCCTTCGCGAACCAGGTCGTCGGTCAGCACGGTATCGATCGCGGCAACAGTGCCTGCCTCCTCTGCGCACGAGAGGTTCTCCGGCGTTATGGTCTCGACCGTCACGTCAGCGGGTTCCAGTGTGACAGGCTGCCCCTCGACCATGAGTTCGACGTTCTCCCCCGACAGAATCTTCGAGGCCAGAGCATCCGTATCCATGGCTGCAAGCGCCGACTGTATCTTCGGCATCAGCTTGCCATACTTCGGTCCAAGCGCCGAGAAGTTCGGCTTCAGCGAATGCTTCACGAGACCCGATGCGTCCTCGATCAGCGCGAGTGCCTTGATGTTCAACTCATCGAGTATCAACCGCTCATTTCTGAGAACGGCCTCGCCCTCGAGTTCGTTCGCAGGCTTCACGGTAAACAGTGCAAGCGGCTGCCTGATCTTCATCGATGCCGCGTTTCGCGCCGAGCGTCCGAGACGCACGACTTTCATCACGGCGTCTGTTTCTTCGATCAGCCGGCGGTCTATCATGGCTTCATCTGCGACCGGCCAGTCGCAGAGATGCACACTCTCCGGCGCGTCAGGGAAGACCGAGACGACCAAATTCTGATACATATTCTCTGCCGTAAACGGGATCACCGGCGCAAGAAGTTTCGCGAGCGTCACCAGCACCTCGTAGAGTGTGGAATACGCCGACTGCTTGTCTTCATCGGCCTGACTCTTCCAGAATCGGCGCCTGCTCAGGCGGACGAACCAGTTCGAGAGGTCGTCCACAAAAGCATCGACCGCTCGAGTCACTGCCGCCGTATCGTACTTTTCAAGCAACTCGGTGGTATCAGCCACCAGCGCATGAAGCCGCGCCAGTATCCACCGATCAAGTTCAGATGCAGGCGCTGTCCTGGCCTCAGACGGCTTCCACTCGTCTACAAGCGCATACGTCACGAAGAACGAGTAAACGTTCCACAGAGTAAGCAGGTTACGGACTACCTCGTCGCCTTTGCCATAGCCGAAGTTCAGGTTGTTCTGGACGTTCGAACCGGCGTAGATCCAGCGCATCACGTCCGCGCCCATCTTCTCGACAGCCTCATCAAACCAGATCGCGTTGCCGTGGCTCTTGTGCATCGGGCGACCCTTCGCATCGTGGACCTTCTCGTAGACAAGGACCGACTTGTACGGCGCCCTGCCGGTGAGTGTCACGCTCATAAAGAGCTGTGCGTAGAACCAGAGCCGGATCTGCTCGCGCATCTCGCACACGAACTCAGCCGGGAACCATTTCTCCCAGTACGACTTATCCTCATCCAGGTAGCCGAGTGTGGAGAACGGAACGATTCCCGCATCAAGCCAGCAATCGCCGACTTCAGGCACGCGTTCGGCTGTTCCTCCGCACTTCGGGCACTTGATCTTTACATCATCTATCCACGGTCGATGGAGCTCCTTCAAGCCCTCCAGACCGCTGACCGCCATCTCCTCAAGCTCCTTCTTCGAGCCTATGATCGTCATCTCGCCGCACGAGCACTTGAAGAACGGAAGAGGCAGGCCCCAGAACCGCTTTCGCGAGATACACCAGTCGCCCATGTTATTGAGCCAGTCCTCCATGCGCTTTCCGGCATAATCCGGCACCCAGTTGACCTTCCGTGACTCGTCCTTCATCGGTTCGCGGATGTCGTCGCATGCGATGAACCACTCGTCTACAAGGCGGAACACAAGCTCTGACTGGCATCTCCAGCAGACGGGATACCGGTGCTTGTATGACTGAGTCTTGTAGAGAAAGCCCTTTTCCTCAAGGTCAGTGAAGATATCCCGGGCGACTTCGCTCACATGCTTGCCCTCAAGCCAGCCGAAGCCTTCATAGTAGTAGCCGTTCTCGTCGATCGGCACTATGACCGAGAGATTCTGCGCCTTCCCGAGGTTGTAGTCTTCCTCGCCGCAACCGGGAGCGATGTGGACCACGCCCACACCTTCCTCCTCACCGACGTCACTCCAGGCGACTATGCGGGTATCGACATCTTTCTGAACCGGCAGTTCGTGGAAAGGACCGGTATAGTGAAGCCCGACCAGATCGCTGCCCTTGACAGTGTCCAGCAACTCGTAATCGCCGTCCAGCTTGGCGAGCGTTCCGGCAGATAGATACAGGATGCCGTCGGACTGTTTGACCTTTGCGTAATCCAGATCGGGATGCACCGCCAGCGCGACGTTCGCAGTGAGCGTCCACGGGGTGGTGGTCCAGACCAACATGTACTCGCCGGGCCGCTCCGTGATCGGCAGCTTGGCGAATACGGATGTATGCGTGAGGTCGCGGTACGAATCGATCAGCTCATGCTGAGAAAGCGATGTCCCGCACCGGGCGCACCACGGCATCGCACGATGGCCCTTGTACAGCCAGCCGTTATCGTTACACTTCTTCAGGAAGTGCCAGATGTGCTCTATGTTGTTATCGGTCATGGTGTAGTACGAGTTGTCCCAGTCCATCCACTGGCCGAGACGCTCCGACTGCTCGGTCTGAACGGCCGAGTACTTCTCCACGCGCTCACGGCATGCCGTCGAGAATTTATCGAGGCCGTACTCCAGAATCTCACGCTTGGAATTGAGCCCCAGTTCCTTCTCGACCTCCACCTCCACCCAGAGGCCCTGGCAGTCGAAGCCGTTCTGATAGCGCTCATCGAAGCCGCGCATGGCGTTGAACCGCTGATATATATCCTTGTACGTCCGACCCCATGCATGGTGAACGCCCATCTTGTTGTTTGCCGTCATCGGGCCGTCGATGAACGACCACGGCGCGTGCCCGGCGTTCTTGGCCCTTAACTTATTGAAAGTGTCGTTCTCCTTCCAGAACTCGAGCACATTGCGCTCCATCTCCGGAAAGTTGATACCGCTTTTTACTTCCTTGAACATGCTGATCCTCCTGATTAAGACTGTCTTGCTGAAACAGAAAAAGCCCCTCGATCCCCTGGACAGGGACGAGAGGCTTGAAACCTTCGTGGTACCACCCTGATTCGCCTGCGCCTTGCGGCGCCGGCCTTGCAAGTACTTGGACATGCGCCTCCCTAGCCCGAAATCGGGGCAGGGTTGGGGTGAGGGCTATCATACGCCTCATCTCTATGCACGTTCCGTCATACTCAGGCTCTGTAACGGGAGCATCCCGGGATTCATTACTTGCACTCGCGTTCACGAATCCAGCTCAGAGGTGATATTCTCCGCACGGCTTCCAGGTTCCGGCTCTCAGCTTCCCCGGTTCTCTGTTACCCTGCCTTCGCGGATACTCTTCCTCGTCGTCGCCTTTATATGGCAAATATGAGAAATTTTTACTCCTAATTATACTGTGTTCAACCTCAAATTGTCAAACTTTCGAGCGTGAATCCGCCGCAGTACCCACTATTCCCGAGGATCAACCACCGAACCCATGAACAGGATCGTTCCGGTTGAATTATCCCTGATGACGAAGAAGAACGGCCTGTCGAGTATCACCTTGAAGGGCTGCACCATCCTCATTCCAGGCATACGAGCTTCAACCAGCGTGGCAGCACCGGCGTCCGTGCCTTTCTCATCGACATGTATGAATGTCTTGTGCTTGATATCATGAAGCCAGGCAGGCCGTATATCGGTCATACTGCCGAAATCGGCTCTGTTTCGATCGAACGCATCTCGCATGCCAAGGGCAGTTAGCGCGTCTTTCAACCTGGTATCGTATTCAAACTTGAATCTGGGCATTCTCACTTCGCCGGGGACTGCAGCGAATCCCTTCATCCATCGCTGCCAATTCTGCAGGTTCAATTTCTCACAGAACGCGCTCAGATTTGAGTTCTCATCGGGCAGGAAAACATACATGTAGAATGGACCTTTACCGTACGGCATGCCCGCTGCGCTGAAGCCATCACCTTTGTAGTAGAGATAGTACTCCGTTTCAAACTGCCTCATCATCGGGTACGGCTTACGTTTTCCCCCGGGCAGGTAGAAGTATCCCGGCTCCGCAGGCCCGAACGGGCATCGCCAGCGACCTTTGAACTGCACGGTATTTGCCACCAGTATCGATGGACCGGCAGTATCGACCAGCTCGGACCGATCGATGACGTGGTTTACTTTCCCACCGGTAGCATTGCACAACCAACTATTGATGATATCAGGGGTTGATCTGCCGCCAAAATCCAGATTGGCAGACTCAGCGTTGTAAAACCGCCGCAACCTTCTTGCAAAATCTCTTTTCACTGATATATGCTCATCAACCCAAAGAGCGTTTGAGATACTTACCGTTGACTCGCTCTCGGGATGCTCGGCTATCAGTATCCGCACCAGATCCGAGTTCGCTTGATTTGCACGGCCCAGGCTCCTTCGAGTTCCAAGGACTTTGTCTATCTCTTCGCCCGTGGAACCGGATGCCCCGTTACGCGCAATATACAAAGCCTGCGATATCCCTGTCGGGGATATGAAAACATTCTTGCCGCTGTCCTGCTTAACGACCTCTTTGAACAGCTTGAACCCGAATGCGTTGTTTGCGGCTACCAACGCCGAATCCACCCTCGGCTTGTGATACAGGAATCCAACAAGCACCAGAGCAGCACTGCAGACAAGTAGCAAACCTGTCGTTTTACTTCCGATTTTCATACTATCAGGCATGCTCGGAGGCTCCTTTGATACAGTATTGATTATCTATCTTTAGCAAAATACAAATAGAATATTCCAAACTGTACCATCAGATGACCGCATTGTCAATGTTGAAGCCATTTGTCAGCCAGTACGCGTGCAAGTCGCCCATTCGAGGTCACGCGGCATCACAGAGACGACCTTCGACTCGCGCCCTCGGACGTAGACGACGTCGCAAATGCGCATCCCCCACTTGTTCGGAAGATAGATCGCGGGCTGTATAGTGAATACCATATCGTTTGCCAGTACATCGCTCGATTGTGGATGGATCACCGGCATCTCTTCCCGAGATATCGCCTTAAACCCCACCCCATGACCCGTGCCGTGCGTGAAAGCGTCGCCGTAACCGTTCTCGGCCATGACCGAGCGCGCCGCACTGTCGACATCCGAGGCTTTCGCGCCGGGTGCGACGGCCTCGACCGCCTGATTCCAGGCATCGAGGAGTGTGTCGTATGCGCGAGCCTGATCAAGCGATGGCTCCCCCGCAAAGAAGGTCCGCGTCATATTGGCCCAGTATCCGTCCGCATGGCAACATATCTGGACTACAGCGGCATCTCCGAGCTCAATGGGTCTGTTGGTGGAATATTGATACGGCATGCCCGCCTGAGCTGATCTTGGCCCGGACATGCAGAACGCCCACGCGCCGACTCGCCGAACCCCCGCCGCGCCCGTGCCTTCGGTCGACACGGCGAAGTTCGCGGCAGCCGCCACCTCGATCTCCCGTGTGCCCGTCTCCATCGCCTCTTTGGCCGTCTCGAAGCCGTATTCCGCCAGATTGCAGGCGATCCGTATGCGCTCTATCTCGTGCGGGGTCTTGATCGATGCCGCGCGCGCGAGGAGCTCGGAGGCATCCACAAATTCGGCGGCAGGCATCATCTGAGCCCAATTGGTGCATGCAGTGCATGACTGGGAAAGCACCTCGAGGTATGGGGCTGTCATGCTGCCCGCCCGGCTCTCGACGCCGATGATTCCGCTTGCGATGCCTTTTTCGCAGCATATCTCGGCGATCAAAGGGTCGGCGGTGGCAGTTGGCGAGAGCGTATAGTCGAGTGTTGATGGATTGAACGATCGGATATCGCCAAACGCACTGTCTCTCGCAAATGCGACCTCCGACTCGGGCGTGACGATCGCACCGTCGCCGTTTGCGAGCAGGATTACCAGGCTCTCCGACAGGACGGGGTAGTATCCCGAAAGCATGAGCACGTTCTGAGGCATCTGGCATATCAGCGCATCGAGTCCATACTCCGACATAAGGGCAATCATGCGCTCAGCACGAACAGTATCATGAAGCATTGCCGCCTCCTGCACTTTTCGATAGTTTACCGCAAAGATTGCATCGATGAAACGAAGGCGGTTGACATCTCTTCGCGCCTCGACTAGAATTCGCAAAGGTGGTGAGCGTCCACCCGCAAATTTTTATCGATATATGGAGCGGTGCAGTGAAGTTTGACATTTGTGAGGCGGCGGAAGTCGGGATGAACGGGGAAATACTGGATGAGGCGCAAAACCTGTTGATACAGGGCATACGGCATGAGGAGTATACAGGCGCCGTCTATATGATCGGCAGGCATGGGAAAATTTCAGCGCGCGGCGTTCTCGGGCGGCTCGGCCCCGAATACGCATCCCCTGTTTCGCTTGACTCGATCTTCGATCTGGCCTCTGTCACGAAACCCGTGGCGACTGCGGCGTCGCTGATGGCGCTGGTCGACCATGGCGCGCTACAACTCGATCAAGCAGCATCTCAGTTCTTCCCCGAGCGCGTACTACCCCAGCTCACCGGTATCACGCTTCGGCATCTGGCGACGCATACATCGGGGCTCCCTGCATGGATAGATATGTACTCTCAGGGCCAATCGAGGGATGAGGCTATCGAACAGCTGCTTGGGACCAAGCTTCAGCACCCTCGAGGCACAGTGTATTCCTACAGTTGCCTCGGATATATCATACTTGGATTGATAATAGAGCGTGTGAGCGGTAAGACTCTTGCCGACTTCGCAGCCGATAACATCTTTCGACCGCTGGGCATGAACGATACCTGCTACAATCCATCGATAGATGTGATCAACCGCATAGTTCATACTGCCGATTGCCCTATGAGCAGGCGAAAATCCATCGCAGAAGTGCAGGATGGAAATGCCCTTGCCATGGGTGGATACAGCGGCAATGCAGGCCTCTTCTCAACCGCTCCCGACCTCGCCGTTTTCGCCCAAGCCATGTTGAACGGCGGCGAATTTAATGGCGTGCGTATTCTTAGTGCCGAAAGCGTGCGAGAGATGTTCACCAGTCAGATCGACCCATCGCTCGGCCGGCAATCGATTGGATTCTTCATGCCGCCACACGGTATGCTGCCGTGCGAGGACGGATGGTCGAAGGCGTGCGCGGGCCATACGGGGTACTCGGGGACGTGTCTCGTCATCGATCCGGAGCATGATCTGTTCGTGGTCCTGCTTGCGAATAAGCTCCACCAATACAAAGACGCCTCCGACTTTTTCCGTCGAAGGCGCCAGTTTCATAACTTAGTTATCTCAGCCGCGATATGATTACATAATCTGCATCGGCATGAGAACGTACACGTAGTCGTCCTTGCCCACGGGCTTCATCACCCCTGGGTTGAGGGTTCCGGTAAGTTCCATGAAGACGCCCTCTGTGCCGACGACGTTCAGGAATTCAACCAGATACTTTGCGTTGAAAGCGATCTCTATGTCATCGCCTTCCTTCACGATCTCAAGCTCTTCATAAGCCTTGCCGACCTCGCCGCTCTCAGCGGTCATGATCAGCCGATCACCATCTGTGTGCAGAACTATGCGGTTTGCGTTCTCTTTGGCCACGATAGATGCTCTGCGTACCCTTGCCAACAGTTCATCGGCAGGGATAGTAAGCCTCTTATCGTGTGACTCAGGGATGACTCGCTCATAGCTCGGGAACTGACCCTCGATCAGACGGGAGATTATGGTGATTCCGTCTACCACAAACTTGATTTGACTATCGGCTATAGAGATGGTAACAGGGGTATCTTCATCTCCAATCAATCGGCTCAATTCGTCCAGCGCTCGCCGAGGTACTATGCAGGTGGCCTCACCGGTGGCATTGGCGACTACTGAGTCACGCACTGCCAGTCGATGGGTATCCGTACTCACGAGCTTAATCTGGTCGCCGCTCAGGATGAGCAGAGTTCCGGTTAGTATGGCCCTGGACTCGTCCGGCGATACGGCGAAGATAGTCTGCTTAATCATATTATGGAGGGCAGCCTGGGTGATATCAAAGCTTCGGCTGTCTGGTATCTCCGGCAGCGGTCGGAATTCTTCCGCCGGCAAACCAAGTATGGTGTAATCCGACTTCTCACATCGCACGTTGATCTGGCTCTGGTCCTCTTCGGAAATCTGGACGTCGGCTTCAGGCATCGTTCCGAGCACATCGGCGATGAGCTTGGCAGGAACGGTTAGCGCTCCTTCATCTTCAACGATACATGGCACCGTGCACTCTATGCCGAGTTCAAGGTCGAATGCCGTCAACCTAAGATGGTTTTCCTCCGTGCGAATAAGCACGTTATTCAAGATAGGCCAAGCGCTGCGTCCGGCGATGGCTCTGCTAACGGTCTGTATGCCGTGGTATAAATCTTTCCTGGCGCAAGTTGCTCTCATGAACCCACTCCCTCCGGGAATTCTGAATCGGCCGATCCAAATCGGATGGCAGGTTAAGTATAACATAACGGCGGAAGTCCGTTCAATACCGAATTGGCAGATATGCAAGCGCCATTTCTTACAGACACCGTTCGCATTGGCAGTAGTTGTCTTCCATAATAGGTCCTATAAGCTTTCTTGCGGGTGAATCTTCAGATTGCACTGATTCGGCGCTCACCCCAACCGATTTTGGGCGAGCGCGTTTTTGTTCCGCTTATCCCGAGTAGCCCACAGGGCATATCGAGGGACGGTACATGTCTGCCAAGCTTCGACAGCGGCGTCTTCAGGATTCAATAATGTAGCCGCAGGCTTTATGCCTGCGATCTACGCACCAGTAAAGGGTGCGCCTGCATCTAGTCGGCACAGGGCGACTTCGTGTTTCTGTTGCTGCGAATTTATTCGCACGGTTCTTGGAACACTGTCGCTATCCACAAACTTTCTTATAGAGCCCGATAATATGCAAGCGCCCATGCCGAAATCGGATTCCCTGCCACGCATATGGCTGTACAAAGAGTCCTGTATGCATCATATAACTTGGCGCAAATCTTGATTGTCTCGCGAGAACTATGTTAGAATGGCCTGCTGGGCGATTTATGTAGCCTCGCGAGTTTATATTTTTAGGTGAATCATATGCCTCTAGTAGCAGGCGTTAGTTTTAGAAAAGCAGGGAAGGTATACTATTTCGACCCAGCGGGGATCGAGCTGAGTGAAGGCGATTTGATCGTTGCCGAAACAGCCCGTGGCATCGAATTCGGCGAAATAGCAACCGTGCCCAAAATTGTTCCCGACGAGGAAGTCGTTCCGCCGCTCAAAAAAATCATCCGCAAGGCTACCCAGAGCGATATTGAGAAAGCTGAATCCTTCCGCGGCAGAGAAAAGCAGGCGTTTCACATCTGTCAGCAAAAGATTCACACTCACAACTTGCAGATGAAATTGATCGACGCCGAATACTGCTTCGACGGGTCACAGATCACTTTCTACTTCTCAGCGGATTCGCGCATAGATTTCCGCGAACTGGTGAAGGATCTCGCGGGGAATCTCAGGACCAAGGTTCAGCTTCATCAGGTTGGTGTGCGAGATGAGGCCAAGATCTTCGGCGGCATGGGGCCGTGCGGTAGATCTTTGTGCTGTGCAAGTTTTCTGAACGGCTTCGAGCCGGTTTCTATGAAGATGGCAAAAGAGCAGAGCCTCTTCCTTAATCCACTTAAATTCTCGGGGATATGTGGAAAACTCATGTGCTGCTTGAAATATGAGTATCCGATGTATAAGGAATCGAAGGCCAAGCTTCCTTCACTGGGGAGTACCTTAACTACCCCATCCGGCAGCGGAAGAGTAACCGAGACAAACGTTATCAAGGAATCTTTCAAAGTAGAGTTTGAGGACGGCACAGTCTCTCAGTTTACTACAGATGATATGGCTGAATGGGCTACAGGCTGCACCGATGGCGCTCGGTGTCAGAAGTCGGAGAGTTGCTGCAAGGGTTGCGCACCGAAGCCCGAGCCGTCAGCACCTATTGCAGCCAAACCCGTAGTGGAACATCCGAAACCGTCACAGCCTGCCGGTAATTCAAAGCCAGCCGAGCAAGCCCAGTCTGACTCGGAGGACAAGCCCAAATCTTCCAGTTCACGTCGACGCCGGCGGGGCGGGCGTCGCAGTCATTCGCCGAAGAAAGCTGAAGAACAAGCTTGATTCTATGACTATACGCAGTTTGTAGTCCTGTTTGACGATCGAACGGCGAATTTTGCATCTTGTTGTTTATGGGCGAGTCTGAGACTCGCCCGTTTTTTGGAGGGATAAGGGACTCTACCACAGTTCCGCGCTTCGGCATCAGGCTATCGAAGCATCACAAAATCCCTCGGTCAATCTATCTCACTAGCCTGAAGTCTTGCTTTCCTGGAGGACCAGCAATTGTCTGATAAAACCTTCTACATAACAACACCAATTTACTACGTAAACGATGTACCGCACATCGGCAATGCATCGACCACCGTTGCCACGGACGTGATCGCAAGATTCAAGCGATCGCAGGGCTACAAGGTGCTCTTTGTAACCGGAACCGATGAGAATGCACCCAAGGTAGCGGAGGCAGCGGCGGCAAAGGGCATGTCGACTCAGGCATTCGTGGATGACATAGTGCCAAAGTTCAAAGAAGTCTGGCGCCACATGCACATCACTTACGACGATTTTATCCGCACCACCGAACCCAGACACCGCAAAGTAGTCGAGGCAGCATTCACAAAACTCATCGACACGGGCGATATCTACAAGGACGTCTACAAAGGCTGGTACTGCCTCTCCGACGAGACCTTCTTCCGCGAAACGGAAGTTAAGGACGGACTGTGCCCTAATCCGGAATGCAGAAAAGCGGTTAAGTGGGTTGAAGAGGAAAACTATTTCTTCCGACTGTCTGCATACGGCGATCGCCTGCTTGAGTATATCGAGGCGCACCCGGATTTCCTCGGCCCGGAGTTCAGGAAGAACGAAGTGGTCAGCTTCATAAAGGCCGGTCTCAGGGATGCATGCGTTACCCGGAAGGCCTACGGATGGGGAATTCCCGTCCCTGGCGACCCCGATCAGGTGATTTACGTCTGGTTCGATGCGCTGCTTAACTACCTTACAGTTGCCGGGTATCTCTCCGACGACAAAAAGTTTGCGCAGACCTGGCCTGCCGATATGCAATTGATGGCAAAGGATATCTTCGTTCGGTTTCACTCCACACTATGGCTGGCCATGCTGATGGGGCTTGGGATCGAGCTGCCGAAGAAAATATTTGCGCACGGTTTCTGGACCATCGAGGGCGAGAAAATCTCCAAATCGAAGGGAAACGCTATCTCTCCTTTCAAGCTTGCGGACGAAATAGCCGCCATATCAGGCGCAGATATCGATATCGCAGTCGACGCGATCCGGTACTTCCTGCTTCGAGAGGTGACTTTCGGGCTGGATGGCGATTTCTCAGTTCATGGCCTGATCGGTCGGTTCAACTCCGATCTGGCGAATGATCTCGGAAACCTGCTGAACAGAACACTTCCGCTTCTGCACAAGAATCGGGCGGGCATAGTCCCTGAACCGGAAGCGGCAGATCATGACAGCCAGGTTCTGATCAATCTTGTGACGTCCACGGCAGACGAAGTGGCAGCATATCTCGACAAGCTGCAGTTTAGCGACGCACTTGGTGCTATATGGGCAATCGTTGGCACTGCAAACAAATACATGGAACACCAGGCCCCCTGGAAGCTTGCAAAGGATGAAGCCTGCAGCGCTCGACTAGATACCGTGCTATACACGGTTCTTGAAACGGTGAGATCTGTGGCAATACTCATCCAGCCCTTCATGCCTGCCGCAGCAGAATCCATCTGGGCTCAGCTTGGAATAGATGAACCGCTTGCCGATCAACGATGGGCGGATGCAGGGACTTGGGGCAAACTGAAGCCTGGAACGCAAACAACAGAGCCAAAGCCGATATTCCCGCGAATCGACATTAAGGCGCTGGCAGCGAAGGAAACTCCGGAGCCGGCACATAAGAAGGAGAAAAAGATGGAGCAAGAGGCAGCACCTCAAGCAGAGTACTTATCATTCGATGATTTCAAAAAGGTAGAACTGAAGGCTGGCAAGATCGTCGAGGCAACTAGAGTCCCCGGCGCAGACAAACTTCTCCAGTTGAAGGTTGATATAGGCGAAGCAGAGCCCCGACCGATAGTGGCAGGCATCGCAAAGTGGTACAGCACTGAAGATCTAATCGGCAAGGAAGTCGTCGTTGTGGCAAACCTCGCACCGGCGAAGATCAGAGGAGTGGAATCACGAGGAATGCTGCTCGCAGCGGATTCGGCAGACGCCGCCGTCCTGCTGACCCCCGATAGCGAGGTCCCTCCCGGATCGACCGTCAGATAGATCCGCAGTAATAACATCAAATCAGGTTAAGAAGGGCAGGACTAACAATCCTGCCCTTTTCTGTTGTCCAGATATGCTATCAACTCATGATTTGTTGGGTATAAGGTTTATGTTCGAAATGCTATTAGGAGAGGAGTCCAATAGAATGCTTTATATCAGTCGGAAAAAAGTCCTGATCTGCATGCTAGCGGTCGTACTAATGATAGCAGGAGCAGCTCTGGCAATCACCAAAGCCACGCCGGTATTCGCTCAGAATGAATCGAATATGGGGATGGGCAACCCGCCCACAATGCCCGCGAAACCCGGCAATGGGGGAATGCCCATGATGGGAATGATGCCCCCAATGTCCTCGATTACTGCCGCTGGCGGCTATGTGTATGTAGTACAAGGGAATACCCTGTATCAGTTTTCGGGAAAAACGCGCAAACTCGTAAACAAAGCAGAGTTCATGCCCAGACCACCTATGCGCTGAACTTAGTCACCGGTTCCGTAGAATCACGATTAACATCGATTGAAGGCGTACTCTTTCGGGTACGCCTTTTTCATTGAGTGTCGGATAAATTGCTCGCCCCCGAATGCTAGTATGCACCTCGAGCACTCAGTACGGCCGGGATGGTTTTGGCTAGAATCTTCAAATCCAGCAGTATGGACCGGTTGTCTACATAGTAGACATTCAGCCGCACCCGATCATCGTAATCCAGGTCACTGCGACCGCTCACCTGCCATAGACCGGTTATCCCGGGTTTGACCTCCAGAATCTTCTCCTGCCACGGTCCGAATTTCGCGAGCTCCGGAAACGAGATCATCCGCGGACCGACAAGACTCATTTCGCCCTTCAGGACGTTGAAGAGCTGAGGCAGCTCATCGATACTTGTCTTGCGTAGAATCTGGCCGAACCGCGTGACTCTGGGGTCGCGGCGGAGCTTGTGGTTACTCTTGAATTCTTCGACCAGTTCTTTATCGTGGGCTACGATGTCGTCGCTGTTTTCGACCATCGTTCGCAGTTTGTACGCGTAAAAGGCTTTGCCGCCCTTGCCGACCACATGCCGCCTGTGAAACACCGCACCGCGATCGTCCAGCACTATGGCTATCGCAATCGGCACAAGAAACGGAAGTGCACACAGCAGAATCGCGCCGGATATGGCGATATCGAGCGCTCTTTTTACCGGCGCATAGATAAAACTTTGACGGCGAGTCATTTCCTTCGGTCGAGTCGACCTGATACCATCTAGTGTTCCCACATAAACCTTCCTCTCTGCATCACTATCAACCGATTACGCGGCCTGACACAGCTTATTGTATATATCTACGGATTGCATATAGCATTTCTCCAACGACTTGGCTGCTGCTGCCCAGCTATATTCGTCCTGGACTAGCTGTCTTGCATGTCGGCCCAATACTCGCCCTTTTTCAGGCGATTTAAGTAGTTCTATCACGGCCTTGGACATTGGGGCCGGGTCGTCCGCCCGCATGAGATGACGGGTATCGATTGCGTCAGGGATACCACGGCATGCAATCGATGATACTACAACCGGCTTACTCATGGACATGGCTTCAAGTACCTTGTTCTGAATTCCCACACCGATCGTCATAGGGCAGACTACTACTCTCGCCGATGCTATATACGAACGGATATCCGGCACGTAGCCGGTGACTTTTACAGACGGATCGCTGACCAGCCGCCTGATCGATTCAGGAGGGTCGCTGCCGACTATGGTGAAACCGACATCCGGCACCTCCCGCTTGACGAGAGGGTAGACCTCCTTGTAAAACTTCAGCACCGCCGTGACGTTCGGCGAATAGCTCATCTTTCCGCTGAAGACTATCATCGGTTTCCCCTCGAATTGCGGCATCGGGGCGAAATACTCATGATCAACGCCGTTTCGCACTATCGACACGTGCTCCGTGCCGGCATGCAGTGCGCTTAGCCTATTATCCTGCAATTCCTCTACAAGCGATCGCATGATTCGTTTTTCAGGCATGGAAGTCGATCGGATGGCAGAGGCGTACTTGCGGATCAACCATCCCAATATTCTCTTGTCACGCTCGGAGGTGATGACGACTTTGTCGAACCCGGCCGCGACTCGCGCCTCGTAGGAGCGCATTTTGAACAACTCCTCCCATCCGAGGGCCTTCGCAAGTGTACCACTCTCGTGCGATAGCTTTTGCTTCAACAGCCGGGTAATGCAGTCGACGGAGTCGTAGATCATGGGCATACCTTCTACGCCTTGCGTGAGATGCGCTCCCCTGATATGCTCTACATGCAGGATATCGAAATTACCGGCTGCTGCAACCTGAGCAACAAGATCGGCTGCCACCGGCTGCTCGGTATATGCGGCCTGCAAGGGCACGGGGCTGAATAGCCGTCGACAACAGTTAACCATCGCCCTGGCTTTTCCAAGGCGGAGCATGTACATCTTTTCGCAGAATCCGCGTATCTCGCCGGCGGCATCGGCTTCAGCGGCCTCATTATTCAACAGAGCGATCAGTGTTATTTCATGATACAGGGAAAGCTGCTTTATGAAATTGAATGGCCTCACTCTTACAAGTGAGGGCATGTACGGGACAACGAACAGTATCCGCATATGTCTGGCTCCCTGCACGACAAAATATCGAGCCTAAAGTGGTTGACATGGTTTGAATGTATGTCATTTTCATGCGGTCGAAATGAGCAGATGCGTCACCGCATAAGATTAGTCATCGAAGTACAGATACCCGCGGACGACATGCTACAAAACATAATGTATGTGTATAATGTGTTACCAGCAAATTGCTTACATGCAGCACTTGCGGTAAAGGAGTTTTTCATTGATAATCAGCACATACGGGGCTTGCTTAGGAGATATGAAGGCGAATGCATGGTTCACTGGGGGAGAAGGATTAAACCAGCCTTGACAGCGTTTCGTCCAGACGATTCATGATCGGTGGCCAGGCATAGTGGCACTCTACGAATCGGCGGCCGGCAGCACCCAACCGGGCCCGCTCTACAGGATTTTGCAGGAGATGCACCACCGAGCGCGCAAAGTCATCAGGGGTATCCGCGACCATGGCATGCTCTCCGTGCCGGAGCGAAATCCCCTCGCAGCCGACGGATGTGGTTACAATCGGAAGCCCCATCGCCATCGCATCGAGGATCTTGACTCTCATTCCACTGCCGATCCTGAGCGGCACGACAAAGACTCCCGTCCCTTCCGACGCGACCCTGATATCGTCTACGAAGCCAGTCACCGCTATGGATGAATCCTGTTCACCCAACAGTTGAACCTCGGTCGCAGGGTTTGCGCCGACTATGTCGAAATGAACGTGTGGAACCTGGCGCTTGACCATTGGATAGATCGATTTCGCGAAGTACTGCATCGAATCGACGTTCGGCGGCCATGACATCGTGCCGAACGCGAGGATCCGCGAAGACTCCGCCGGGAGCGTAATCGGCTGGAAATAGTCGGCGTCCACGCCTATCGGGAGCGGGGTGACATTAGCCGATGGCACGCCGTTTTGCGCGAGGATTATCGCATCCTCGGCGGTAACAGTGAGGACCATATCGGCTCTTTTACATGCGGCAAGCTCGTACGCGCGTAGCTTTGGCCATTCAAGGGCGGCAAATGCACGCTGGGCGAGCGGTGTGCCCGCAGACGAAAATCTCTCTATTATGCGCCACTCGACATTGTGCTCATCCAGCAACACGCGGCACGGAGCAGGCGACGGCACATACTGGAACATCTGCAGGTGGTCGACGTAGATGAGATCAGGCTTTGTATCAAGCGCTTTCAGCACCTTCGCATGCATTTCCGGGAGCCAGTCGCGGGTGATGACGAACGATTTTTGAGCGATAAGGCTTCGTGCGGCATCACAGGCGTTACGTGCGCCAGATCGCGTGATTAAACACGAATCGACCGATTTACAATACTGCGCCAGATGTGCCAGCGACTTAGATTCGCCTCCCCTGACGAACGTGAGCAGGTCGACGTCGTGCTTCGAGCCGAGATGCTTCAGGATATTGTATGTCTTTATCGCACCGCCGTTCGATGGTGGATACGGACAGATTTGCGTCAGGAAGAGTATTCTCATATCCGCACCTCCCCCGGCATCGATTTCGTGTACGCAGCGACCAGTTGGTTGCCCATATTTGCCCGGCTGTATTTGCGCGCGTGCTGTACACCCTTCGAGATGAGGCCTTGCCTGAACGCCTCATCCACCATCATCCGACGAAGCGCATCGGTTATGCTGCCAGGCACAGCCGGATCGACGATGACCGCGCATCCGCCCGTGACCTCCGGGAGCGAGCCTTTGTTTGAGGCAATGACCGGCAATCCGCACGCCATTGCCTCGAGTGGCGGGAGTCCAAACCCCTCGTCGAAGGACGGAAATATCAGCGCGCGGGCATTCCTGTACAGCCATATAAGCTCGTCAATGGACACCGGTCCGAGCGGGAGAACTCCTTCACGCGCCGTGCGCCCGATCTCCGTCCGAACATCGGGATGGGAGCATACGAGCGCCAGTTTGAGCTCGGGGAACTCACGCATCACCGCCTGATGAGCCATAATCGAGGCAGGATGGTTCTTTCTGCCGTCCGCCGAAGCAAACGCCATCACAAACTGCATGCCCGGCGCAATCGCATCCGGTGGAGTCCCCGAGGCTTGCAGATTAAATATCGGATTTGTCTCGTTCGGCACTATATGAAAGCGCTCGGTTGGCAGGCCGAACATCGATTGCAGATCGTCCAACACGAACTGAGTGCATGTTATTATCGTGCGAGCCCTTTGTATGGCTCGCGGCATCACACGCCGCCAGTAAGCGCCAAGCATCGCCTGTTTGATGCCCTGCCCGCCGATGAATCTCCGCCCGTCCCTCAGCGGGATGGTATCGTGTATGGTCACAACCGTTCTGATATCCGACGCGATTGGGGCGGTATTGCACGTAAAATGAGCCAGATCGACGCCATCTTCCTTCATCGCCCGTGGGAGTGCGATCTGTTCGCGAATAATGGCATTCGGCGACTGGACAGCCTTCACCGTAAAGTTCGACGGCAGATGCCAGTAGCGCGCATCGGGCCTGTCGGTGTACAGGATATACTCGTTTACGGTGTCGACTTCCGCAAGCGAGTAGATCACAGAGCGAGTGTACGCTTTGAATCCACCACGCTGGGGATGAGTCATAAATCGGGCGTCGATTCCTATCTTCATACGGCGGTCTCCGGTGCTGACGCGACGCTGGCGTCGGTCGGGCGATGCATCGCCCACTTAAGCAGTTTCACCTGGAAAGCGACCATTTCAGGGTTCGATCTGTGCGCCAGCCTCGATATGCCAAGCGCACCCAACCTGCACAGAGCCCCGAGTGCGACGATCATCCGGTGTGCGCACGCCACGGTTTCGCCCCTGTGCTTGCGAATAAACCTGTTACGGCTGGCATACAGATAGATCAGTATACTGCTGCCATACCGTTTTGAGCTTTGGCCGCCAAGGTGAATTATTCGCACGCCGGGATTGTAGTAGACCTTCCACCCCTGCTGCCATAACCGGTAACACCAGTCGGCCTCTTCCGTGTACATGAAGAATCCCTCGTCAAGCAGGCCGACCTCTTCTATTGCCTCCCTGCGCACGATGAGACAGCTTCCGCCCGCAAAATCGACTTCGCGCACGGCATCGAAGTCCCAGTACGACATGGCATATCCACCGAACAGCCTGCTTCCCGGGAAAAGCTTGCTCAGATACAGTGCGTCGAAAAGCTCCGTTAGTAAACTTGGAAACGGACTGCACGACCGCTGCAGCGAGCCATCGTGGTTCAGCAACCGGCATCCGGCAGCACCGGCGTCGGGATGCTCGTCCATGAAGCGCACCATCGCGGGCATGGCATCGTCCAGCACAATCGTGTCGGTGTTCAACAGAAGAAAATATCGGCCGTCACTATGCTTGAAGGCCAGATTACAGGCAGCGGCAAATCCAACGTTCACCCTGTTTTGGACCAGTTTGACGTCCGGGTGCCTCGATGCCACCATGTGAGCACTGCCGTCGCCCGACGCGTTATCCACGACTATGATTTCGGCGTCCATCCCGCCAAGCGAGTCTTTCGCGGATGCCAGGCACTGATCGAGGAGTTCGCACGTGTTCCAGTTCACAATCGCAATCGATAAGTCTCTCATATATCTATTCTGTCTCCGAATTTTCACGTTTGGGAAGTTGGCTGCCGGCAATCGCAGCTGCCAGTATCAACCATGTGTAGACCGTCGTGCTAAAGCTTAGGAGGCCACTATTCCCTCTGCTTGGCAGTAGATAATCGCCAAGAAAGCTCGAGATGGAGATGCCGGCCATGATCGCCGTGGCAGCAATGGCCAACCACCTCATTTCTGGATTCGCGGCACGAGCGGCCCTGTTTCCAGCCACCACCCCAGCTATTACCAGCCATAAGAAGGCTATGAGCCCCGCAGCTCCCATCTCAGCACCCATTTGCATGTAGTTGCTGTGTGCGGTCGTGTAGGTGTTTCGGCCGTACCAGATCGTGGCGTGATTCTGGATGTAGGCGTAGTAATTTCCAGGGCCAACTCCCAGTAGCGGATTGACATCCATCGCCATGTTATATGCATCCTTCCAGATGACAAACCTGTCCATGTCGCCACGTGCCACCGAGTCGCCCATTATTGGCCGGTACATTCCGGGATAAACGAAAAGCGCAAACAGGATCAGCGCGATCAGCCCAAATGCAACCGCCCGCGATTTGTAGAAACTTACCACCAGCAGCACAACAGTAGTTGATACCAGCCCTGAGATCCAGCCCGTGTTACGGAATGCGCTTACAAGCATAAAGACCAACAGTCCGCCAAGAATGATACTCTGTCCACGAGTCTGCGTCTTGAACAATAACCGGGCAAGAAGCAGCGCGATGGCCGATGACTGCAGCAAACCGCTGTACTTTACCGGTATCGGAGGTTCAATATCCAAAATGCCGAAGACTGCAACATACAATCCCAGAATAACCACAGGAATGAAAACCGCCTGTATCAATTTTTCGCTTTTGAAGACATTTAACGCAGTGAAGAATGCCGCAACTGAGCACAGCAGCAGGCCTACTTCCGCAAACTGCGTGATCAGCAGTCGGTGAAACATTTCGCCATTAGTGGAATAGAACAGATTGTTTGCCGTGAAAGAGATAATCGAGACAACCGCGATCGCGATGAGCGGTGCGTTCACGGCCGATCTGACAAACTTGACTCTGTCCACCAGAATCGACCTGCCCAGCCATAAAGCGGTCAGAAACATCAGAAACAATTCGGACGGCATCAGGCCCGCAGAATAATCGCTGTTTGGGCTGGCCACTTTCGGTGATTCGCCGAAGATCAATGCGGCCACGCAGATGTACGCGAACATCCCGACCTGCAGATTCCGCGACATGACGAATCCGAGTACGAGCGCAACCATCCCAATCGCAACGAAGTAACTCGGCAGTTTGATGACACATGCGGCGATCAGAACCCCTGTCATGATCATCACGAGACCCAATCGCCAGTTGATGCTGCTCACCGATGGCAAAGCTATCGGTCGGATGTCATCGCTCACGGCATCAAATCTGGTTATCTCATTGCTGCTTGATCGCATTATTTATCTCTCCAACACAGTCTTGTTGTGCTACCAGTCTATCGAGCGACTCGACTGCACGATCCCACGTGAATTGCTGCACGTACTCATGACCACGGAGCGCCACACCGGTCCGCAGCTCGGAATCGCGAATCAGGCGCAGAATATTTTCGGCAAGCGCGGCGGGGTCTTTCGGTTGACTCAGCAGCGCAGTCTCCTCATGTATGGAGAACTCCTTGTGCCCGCCGTTCTCGGTGGCAGCGAGCGCACACCCGCACATCAGAGCCTCCGCGGCAGTCAGCCCCCACCCCTCACTCCAACTCGGCGCTATAAAAACCGATGACTCGTTATACAGCCGCCGAAGCATATCCTGCGGAGGATCGTGATGAAAGTCGATCCAGCCAGGCAGCGGCTCCTGTGGAGGGCGCACCCCAAAAAGCACCGCCTCGAGTTCCGGAACTGCCGCCTTCACGAGTTCAAGCGCACGCAGGCCGTCAGCCGCGCCCTTCGATTCAGCCCGCGAGTACAGCATCATCGCCCGATGGGGAGTCCGATCGCACATCGGAATATCCAGCCCGAAGGCGTCGAAATCTAGACCGTTCGGTATGTACTCCGCGCGCTCGCCCATCGACTCGGCGACTTGCTCGAGCCAGCGGGATATCACAACTTTCTGCAGAGGCAGCTTCCATGTATCCACCACGGCATCGGCATCACTCCAAGTCTCAAGGCCCTGTATCAGATATAAAGGCTTCCCTCTGTCCGGCCCGTAAGACGCCACCCACGGAGCAGTCTGCCACGCGGTCGCGATGGTCACATCCGCGGGAGGGATCCCCTTTTCGCAAAGTGACGGCAGCCACAGCGTGCGAACACGCGAATCCAGCGCAAACCAATTGTCCGGTCTGTAGTGCCCGTTCATCCGATTGGTCAGATAGTAAACCAAACGCATGCATCGCCGGACGATAGGTGTGTTGCGGCGCGGCTCTGCGGCGTGTATGATGTTGACCGCATGCCCCCTTTTGACGAGCCTATTTGCGTATTCATAAACTATCTTGTACCCGCCGGAAGGGTGACGGCCTACGCCGGGCATGATAAAATTGATGTTGGACATCACGTGGTCTCGCTCACTTCGGCAGCAGCCGGCGACCTCAGCGAGCTGATGGTCCTGCGGCCGAAACCGTTACCGAACATTCTATAGTAGATATACCAGAAGACAGGGATAAGTAAACTATCGACAACCGCCAGTATCACAGGCGAGGATGAAAAGGCTACTCGTGTGACTATGAACGCCCCGAGTGCGGTAGCGTAGACAAAAAGGAGTTGGACGGCCAGTTTCGCAAGATCGCCGCGAATGCTCCTGTACAGCGATAATATCACGGGAACGGCGCCAACGATTATGTAGTTTGCGCCAACCATTCCTATTGCGCCGTACCTCGAAGTAAGTATGTACCCGCCCGCTATCAGGGAGACGGCGGTGATCGCAGTCGAAAGAATCAAAGTGCCGTCCTGTTTCCTCGCACGAAGGACCTCGTTGCCGAAGGTACAGAGGGGATTGATTATCCCGTAGACGCTGAATGCCTGCATGAGCCGCGCCGCGGGAACCCACTTTTCGCCAAGAATCAGCGGCATGATCAGCGTCGCGTTGAAGAGCAGGTAGAGGTAGATTGGCACCTCGATTGCGTAGACGGCAAGGGTCGCGTTCCTGTAAATCCGGCCAAGGTTGACCAGATCGTCCCGATATTCGCAGAAGAGCGGATAAATGACCCTGAACACGGCGGATTCCACGACTTTGGACAGGATGATCACCATGGAGTAAGCCATCGCATAGTATCCGACCTGTTTGTTATCGAGCAAATTACCCGTGATGGCTATGTCGCCCTGCTGTATCGCGAAGCCCATGAATGCAAGTAGAAAGAGAAACTTGCTGTCCCACACCAACCTGGCCGCGTTCTTCCAGGGGATCGCCACCACGGGAATGCGTCCCCACGCCGATGCCCACATGGTTATGGCAAACATCGCCTCACCGGTGATTGTTCCGTACACCAGCGCCCAAACTCCAAAATGAAAACGCGCCAGGACGATGCTGACTAATCCGGTGGATGTGAGCCTCAGAAGCTGCGGTACGACTGACCTATGGATGATAAGCTCTCTTTCCATGAAGAGGTTCGGCACGCCGGATGCGGCTTTTATTATGATCACCACGGCGAAGACTCTCATCACAGCCGGCAGATCGGCGCCCCATTGACTGAAACTTCCCGCGCCGACCTCTATGAGCGCGATCAGCATCGCCGCTGCGAGGAGCCTGAGCATCAGGTAAGTGCCGTACGGCCTGTGCTTCTCCCGCGCGACATGCTGGGTTACGCCAAGGTCCATCAGCATATCGCAGCCCATCAGTATGAACAGCGCCTTTGTGTACAGCCCCAGATCTCCCGGCGCGATCAGGCGAGCGATGATGAGCTTGCACGCAAAATTGATCGCAGTGCTGGCAAACTGCGATGCATAAGAGCTTATTAACGAGACTATTGCCTTGCGCTTGAAGTTTTCCATATGATAGATTTCTTTCGTGGTAGCAAGATTTGATGGTACGGAGTAGCGCCGGATTATTCCAGCATCTCTCTTATAACGTAGATGGGCTTGTTCTGCCCCTCATGATATATCCTGACCATCATCTCGCCAAGCAATCCCATGGTAATCAGCTGTATTCCTACCAGAACTAGCAGTATCGAAAGAAAGAGCAGCGGCCGGTTGGAAAGCCCGTGCTCGAATACAAGCTTGTCGATTGAGAGGTATATACCAACAACGACTCCAAGCGTAGTGGACAGGAAACCTACCGAACCGAACACCTGTAGCGGCCTCGTGAAATAGCTGAGCAGGAACTTGACCGTTATCAGATCCAGAACGACCCTGAGCGTCCGCGAGAGCCCGTACTTAGATTTTCCGTGGCGGCGTGGATGGTGGTTGACAGCAACCTCCGCCACGCTGATGCCCATCCAGCTCGCTATGGCGGGGATGAACCTGTGCATCTCACCGTAGAGGTCGATGTTGTGCGCCACATCCGCGCTATATGCCTTCAGCGTGCACCCGTAATCGTGGAGATGGACGCCTGTGATCCTGGAGATCAGCCAGTTGGCGCATATGGACGGCAGCCGCCGTGTGATGAACTTGTCCTTGCGATGCACCCGCCACCCGCTGACGACGTCGTAGCCTTCTTCCATCTTGGCGATGAGATCCGGAATATCGTTCGGATCGTTCTGCATGTCGGCATCCATCGTGATGATGATTCGGCCTTTCGCGTTGGCAAATCCGGCTGCCATGGCGGCCGTCTGCCCGAAATTTCGGCGGAAACATATCACCTTGCACCTGGAATCCTGCGAATGAATGGTTCTGAGGATGCGACACGTGCCGTCGGTACTGCCGTCATCCACAAACAAGATTTCGAAGTCCCGGTTGAGATCTTCGAGAATCGGTTTCATTGCGAGATATAGCGGCGTAAGATTATCTTCTTCGTTGTAGACAGGTATGATTATCGATAAAGCCATCTGATCTTTATCTTCTTGCACAACCTGAGTGATTTTTGGCCTGCGAAGGACAGTTGACAAGCGACTTCTCCTCCTGTGCATTGGTATGCGCAGTACGTCTCAATACTACCCGTTTACCAATGAGATCAAAACCACAGACAACTTATATCATATGCGCTATATTGAATATTGGTTGGTTTTTGAAGAAACTTCCTGGAGGGGAACTTGTTGACGAAAAGGACGCTGTCAATAAAACAGCGTCCTTCGGGAATACAAACCGATTACCCTGCATCAGTTTGCAGGGACATCCAGCACTTTCTTGATCCCGGCGAGGAGCCTCGCAGGATCGTACGGTTTCAGCACGTAATCTTTGGCACCGGCGGACAGGATCTCTCTGACCATGCTCAGTTCGTCGAGCGAAGTCAGCATGATGATTCTGGCGATCGGATCGAACTTGATGATCTCCTTTGTTGCCGATATACCATCCAGTATGGGCATGTTTATATCCATGAGCACCACATCCGGCTTCAGTCGCTTATAATCCTCCACGGCAGCCAGGCCGTTGTCGGCTTCTCCCACCACTTCAAATCCGGCTGATGTCAGCATGCCACGGATGGCAGTTCGCGTGTGCACGCCGTCGTCGACGATAAGAATACTCGTTGACATTTCTTACTCCTTAAAACGAGGTTTCAAACTTATGCATGAGGATGTCGAAGAGCGGAAAGAATTGATTCTTGCGCGTCTGCCCTTCGACCTTTCTGTAGATGAACTCAAGCAGAAACCTTTTGTTACTTTATACCAGCAACCGTGTTGCTCCGATCGATAACCCACCTTGCAAGATCGTTCATGCTTCGGACAAAAGGTTTTGATTTCTCAGTCACCATTAAGGGGGCGCCGTTATTTCGAGATTCAGGGACCTGTCGGTCATCCGCAATTCGAGCGATCACCTTGTTATCAAGAATATGATCAATATCGATGTTATGCAAGCGATATTTGGCAACCCTGTTCAGGACAAAATAGATATCACGCGGCGACATTCCCTCTGCAACCAAAGCGTCGTGAAACTTCTTAGTGTTCGCCAATGTGACTATGTCGTCCTCTTCTGTGATCATAAGGATCAGATTGCATGTAGCCATCATCTTGATATGCATGGTCATCAGTACCGGCGGGAGGTCGATGATAATATATTTAAACATGCGCTTCAGTGCAAAGAGTATGCTTTCCATTGCACTAACATTGATAGAATCGTAGGTGACAGCCGTGGTAGACAGGGGCAGAAGTGATACCCCCTGTTCGCATTCGATCATGTGAAACTTGACCAGTTCCTGATCAAGCTCCTCGGCGAACACCTGCAGATTCTGCACCGACCGCAAAGGGGTAACGTTCAACAGCGCAGCCACATCGCAAAAAGGAGAGCCCAGGTCAAGTATGGCGACTCTTTCCAAATTATTGCGATGCATTGCTATTGCCAGATTCACCGCCAGGTTGGTCTTACCCACGCCGCCTTTCGCGCCGGTAACCGTGATAACGTGCGGATGGTTGGATGGATCCAGCCACTTTCGAAATTTCTCGGATTCCTTTCGGCTTCGGATCTCCGCAAGCCGATTCATCTGCGCAGTGAACAACTCGGGGTCGAGCGGCATTGACAGGAGGGCGCGAGCGCCCGAACTCATGGCCAACTCGAGTCGCGCCTCGGTCTTTTGATCCGTTACCAGTAGCAGCATCACTTCGGGGGAGGCCGCACTGAGCATCTCGCAAAGCTGAGGTCCGGGAATACCTTCGAGATTGTAGGAGATAAGTACCGCATCCGGGCGTGTCTGCATTACCATTTCGATGGTGGCTTGGCCATCCTTCGCGGTTCCCACAACTTCATACCCACTGCTACGTGTACTTATGTCTATTATCTGTTGCCTGGCATCATATCCAGCTATGAGTAATCTAGTAGCTATTATCTGTGCCTCTTTCAAAACACCGGTCTGCGATCATCACCTGACTATCAGATTTCCACAGACGGCTAATACAGTTACTACTTTAACCCACGGCGAAAAACATGTCAATACCTTTAACAAATATCATAGCGTATGGGTGTTGACTCCTCAGCATAGGGAAAGGTATACTGAACTTCACTCGCTACGCATCCATCAAGACCGATATCGGAGGACTCTCATGGTTGCAGATATTAAGGAATGCATATCAAATAGGCTGATCGTTAGCCTGATGAATTCCATGCCGGATATGACGATGTTGCTGACAGCCGAAGGGCAGATTATTTCTGCAAACAACAGCATGATCGACTTTCTCGGCATTCAGTGCATCGAACATGTTGCAGGGCTGAGTTTCGGTGAAGCGTTAGGATGCTCAGGCGCGAACGACGCCGTCGCCGAGTGCGTTTCGACGCGAAGCACCGTCACCCGGGACATTCACATCCGCACGAGAGATTCGGCGGATTTGGACGTCAGCATTCGAACATCAGTACTACCTTTCGAGGGCCAGGATTTCGTGGTGGCGGCAATGAAGGATATCAGCGCAGAGAAACTAAGTTATGCCATAGAGCGGATGTTCTTCCACGATATCCTGAACATGGCCGGAGGGGTGCGCGGTCTGTCCGGGCTGCTTGTCGACGCCAGCAACGATCCTGAAACGGCGGCAGAGTATTCGCAGGATATATATAATCTTTCCGACCAGCTAATCGATGATATACAGGCACACCGCCAACTGCTCGCGATCGAAAACGACAGGCTGAACGCGAATATATCGGAATGCGATCTCGCCGAGTTGATGGAAGCGGTTGTATCGCAGTATCGCAGGCATGAACAGGCGTATCGAAAAACCCTAACTCTTATGGAGACGCCGGCAAATCTCAAGATAATGACTGACGAATCAATCCTAAAGCGCGTGCTGGGAAACATGATAAAAGGGGCTCTTAAGTCTACCCCGCCAGCCGGTGAAGTAAAATTATGGGCGATGGAAAGGCATGACAGCGTCGAATTCATCGTTCATAGCGACGGCACCGAGGGCGACGACATCAGGATTTACATGATCCGATTATTCACGGAGAACGCCTGCGGAGGGAAAGTCGACTTCACGAGCACTGAGATCGATGGGACAACGTTCAAGGTAACGCTGCCTAAGCATTACACCGGGAAAACTTCTGCTTGACGGCCACTCGCAACGCCTTTGGGATGAACACGTGCCGTTTCCCATCGATAAGCGTAATATCTCCGACCGATGATATTGTATGAAGGCCATGAGGAAACGGACCGGACGCATCCGGCTGAACAACCGCCACCTGCTCTTCTGCAAACTCGGTGGGTGTGAGGCGGACGACCTTGTTGATCACGACTGCCCCTCCGTAGGTCGACGTGCAGTCCTGGGCCGGGCGGTACAGGCACCCGTTATGCATGAATGGTGTTCCTCCTGGACGCGACGAACGGCGGTCGGCCTTGACGGGGTTCGCCGCATGTGGCTCCCAGGGGCCGAACAGATCGGGGGCGTGCCAGATGAAGAGGCTCAAGTTCGGGCCGTGATCTTTATCCGTAAATGCAAGCCACCATCGACCTTCATACTGGAAAACCGTGCTGTCAACGGCAGATACACCGTCAACCAGGGTAGCGGTTTTAACCCAGTTGTCGGGAAACTTCTGAACTTTGTAGAGGCTTATCTCTCTTGCCGCGGACGTCTCCGGGATGCAGTATGAGGCCCCATTGTACTCCAACAGATATGGATACGACAGATGAAACGGCAAATCGAGCACCGTGCGCTTTGTTGTCATTGCCCCGTCGCCGCTCAATTCGAACGCGGATATCACCCCTTTGTCCGTGCCGTAATCGAACTCCTCGCATGCCACGCAGACGCGGCCATCCAGCATGAGTGCGAATGGGTCGGCAATGAACATCCCCCTCGCAGGTCGTGGCAGCCAGCGGATTTCAGGCGTAAAACCGGGCTCAAGGAAGGCCTGTATGGGTTGGCACACTACTCCAACATTCCATTCTTCGCTGCAAAACAGCTTGTTGTACTTGCCAATTATTCGGCTCATTACCGAGCCGCAATCAGCATCCATAGTCGCCGCCATATAGCACCTCAATGAGTCACGTAAGGAGTACCTTCACGAGCCCTCCGCACGACTTTGCCCAGGAAAATCTTGAAGAGATCGACCCTTCCTTTCCCAGGCAATCTAAAGAAGAAGTCGGCCCCTACTCTTGCTATCTTGTCGGGAGAGCCAGGAATAGGTGTGTAGTACCGGCCGCCGATCTTTCCCCAGAAATTGGTGGCATATCCAACCTCTCGGGATTGCCTTCGCGCGACTTCACCCGCCACATGCCATGGATAACAGAGGTGACGCACGAGCTTACCCGGCAACATCTCTTCTATGGCACTTTTGGAGGCCGCCAGGTCGAAGTGTATGGCGTCAGCATGCTCTCGCTCGGTCTCTATTCGCCAACCGCGTTTGGAGGCCGAAAGCAGCTTATACGTCACATGATCGAGTTCCTCCCTCCATCGAGGATTATGGAAGAAACCGTCGCCTCCATGGTCATGCACATATTTGGCACAAGTCTCGGCGACCCATGGGTCGACGATCAGCCTGAGGGTGTCTGACAGCATTGGCGCTGTCTCGTACAGTGGCTCACCGATGTCAACCGGCGGCCTCATGCCCGCAGGACGATCAAGCTTGCGGCATGGCAACTCCATGATGCTGTGTGTTTTCAACAAATCAGGGCTGACGTACTCGACTACTCGGGGACTCCGGTAGATCAGGCTGTGGTTGTAAGAGTGGGATTGAAAATCGACGAGCCCGCTTTCGTGCATCTCGAAGATCTCCTCCCATGTTAGAAGAGGCTGATCTGACTTGTCACGTCCAAGCAACTCATCAAGGGTACACCGGTTAGCTGCCAGATCATCGAGATTCGGATGATACCCGTCACGGCGCTCGATCCGTCCCGGCGCGATGAACACGACGATTTTGGCACCGTGCCTCTTCAATATGGGGTAGCCGACCGACCACAGTGATCCCCAGCCATCGTCGAATGTGAGTACCACCGATCGCTTCGGAGCCGCCGTTTGACCAGTCAACGCGGCATAGTATTCATCAGCATCAAGGGTGGTGTATCCGTTTGAATCCAGAAAGCTCAGCATTGACTCGAGCATTTCCGGATCGACCGCATGCAGGCAAAAGACGGGTATATACCGGGCGCTAACTCCACCGCCGTAGACAAAACCGGGATAGCGCAATGAGAGCACATTTGCCACCGTGGACAAAACCTCTATGAGATTTTTGCCGAGCCTACGCCCCATTATTCGCCCCTGAACTGATTTCTCGCTCGCGCCATATTCTAGTGAAAAGATCAACGTGCTGTCGAGCCACCGAATCGATGGAGAACCGGTCTCGCACGGTCTGCCGAGCATGAGTCGCGAGAGCGCGTGCCGACTCGGGATTATCCAGCAGCGACACGATCGCCCGTTCCAGCTCGCTCGGATTGCGTGGCTCCACGAGGATGCCGTCGACGCCCTCGGTCACTATCTCAGGTATGCCGCCGACCCTCGATGCGATCACCGGCAGCCCGCACGCCATCGCCTCTACGAGCGACAGCCCGAATCCTTCGTATTCGGTAGGGAAGACGAACATGTCGGAGGCCTGCAGGTAGTCGCGAACGTTCTTGGCCCAACCTGTAAAGATCACGCTGGATTCCAGCTTTCGCTCGCGCACAAAGCGCCGGAGAGCCGCCTCGTTGCAGTTTGCCTCGCCGCTGCCGGAACCAACCAGCACCAGGTAGGTATTCGAGCGCGAATGGACTATTCGTTCCCAGGCCTGGAGCAAGTACTCTACACCTTTACCGCTTATGAGACGGCCTGTGTAGACTATGAGTCTACCTTGCGCAGGCAGGTGAAGACGCTGCCGAAGGGCGTACCTCGTTCCGGCCAGAGCTGGGCGAAACACCTCTGTGTCGATCCCGTTCGGGATCCGCGCTATGCGTCCGGTTTCGACACCGCATGACTTGAACTCATCAGCTATCAAATTCGTGATGCCGAGGAACCCGTCCGCGCGTTTGATCGTTCGGTCGCGCAAACCAAGCCAGTTACAAAATATCGCTCTCTCTATCAAAGGAAGCTTGCGATAAGCGGATGCGTAGGCGCCGGACATCTCACCATTGGTCTCCGAGCGCAGAATGCACGACTTACCGAGGAGTCGTGCGGCTATAATGGCTGGAACACCGAGCATCCTGAAGCTGCAGACGTAGATGAGGTCATACTGATTTCGCAGGCGAACCAGCTCTCTAAGCGCATGCGGCATCATGCCGACCTTCCCCCATCGCCCTTCGCCGACTGGCGGGATGCGGTATGTGTCAACGCCGTCTACCATCTCATGGCTTGATGACTGTGCTTCACAGCGCCGTGTCACAACGAATGTGCTCATCCCCAGGGAATTCATGGACTTGGCCATAAGGAGAGCGTTACTCTCAGCCCCGCCCAGGACCGGAGGGAACGTTTCTGTCAGCATGCACACTCGCGGCGTTCTAGTCATTTCCAGGCTCCGTACAGCATCATAACTCAGCACATTCATGATTTTCCTCTTAATGGTCGCTATTTTTGCGCACATAGAGATTAGACAACAGCTCGTAATAACGCGATGCAACGGCCTCTATGGAGTAGCGATCCCTGACCATCTGCGATGCGTTTAGACCTAATGATTTGGTAAGCGCTGGCTGCACCAGTAAATCCGTGATGGCGATTGCCAGGGCATGGTGATCTCTTGGTTCTACCAGAATACCGTCACGCAGGTGCTGTACGATGTCGGGTATCCCCCCAACTCGCGATGCAATGGCAGGAAGCCCGCACGCCATCGCCTCTACAAGCGAGATGCCGAAAGATTCGTTCTCGCTGGGAAAGACGAACATGTCGGAGGCCTGAAGATACTCGTTCACGTTCTCCACATATCCGGTGAACCTGACTCTCGAATCGAGGCACAACTCCGCAACCAACCGGCGTAGTTCATCCTCACAAGACAGGGATTGACCGTCTCCTGAACCAACCAGTACCAGGTGAGCGTCCTCGTGAAGCGACGAGACACACTCCCACGCCCGGATCAAATCCTGCAAGCCCTTGCCCTGGTTCAGCTTGCCGGAATAGCTGACTATCCTTGCATATGTGGGGAGTTCCAGTTTCTGTCTCAGCGCGACTTTGGCATCAAAATCTACGGGCTGAAACACATCCGTATCCACGCCGTTTGGAATTTCGATTATGCGATTTTCGTCTATACCACACTGCTTGAATTCTTCAGTCATCGGTTGGCTGACGCTTGCAAAGCAGTCGGCCTGCCTCAGCGTTCGATTGCGGAAATCGATCCATTTTTCGAACGTCTTATCCGCATATGGCGGCAGCTTTTGGTATGCGGAGGCATAACCGCCGGACATCTCCCCGAGAGCCTCTGCCCTCAGGATACAGGTTTTGCTCCACTTTTGGGCCGCCACCACGGCAGGAACGCCAAGAACTCTGAATCCACAAACAAGGATAATATCGTAGTCCAAACGCCTGCGATAGAGTTCGTGCAGGGCAACTGGCGCCATCGCGTATTTCCCAAGCCGCTTCATGCCCGAAGGTGGTATGCGATAGGTCGGGATATTATCGACCATATCATCAGGCGAAAGTCCAGGGCTCGACCTGCGGGTAAGCACGAATGTCGGCATTCCCATATTGTTCAACTTGCGTGCGAGCAGGCGCGCGTGCGACTCCCCACCACCGACAACCGGATAGAACGTCTCTGTCAGCAAACAGACCCTCGGCAGTTTTGATATTAAGTTTTCGCTATCTGACGCGAGATTTGGACCCATCGGATAATTCGACATATAATAACTCCAAATTCCTGACTGTATGTTCGATATCGAATTTCAAGCTGTGTGCCCTCGCATTATCGCCGAGCAGGCGGGCGAATTGACGATCCGACAGAAGCCTGACGATCCCATCCGAAAGCTTCTCCGGGCGACTGGGCTCCACCACGAGGGCGCTCTCTCCATTCACCAGAACCTCGCCCAGGCCGTCAACGCTGGTCGAAACGATAGGCCGTCCCATCGCCATAGCTTCAAAAACAGTGAGCGGTGTGCCCTCCCAAAGGGACGGAAAGACCTGAATATCCAGCATCGATTGGATGACCGGAATGTCAGACCTGTGCCCCGTGAAGGTGACATGTTCAGTGAGCCCCAGCGCGACGGATTCACGCTCAAGTTCATCCCTCTTCGGCCCATCGCCCACTATAAGGAACCTGGCCTCCGGGACCGACTTCAGTATCTGCGGGATGGCCTTCAGCAGGTAAGTGATCCCTTTCTGCGTGTCAAGCCGGCCTATGGTGCCGATCACAGGGCTGCCCGCCGAAATTCCGAGCGCACTTTTCTCTCGGGCGACGAGCGCGGGATCGGCAGCCGAGAAATCCGACGTCGGGGCGCCGTTGTAAACCACTCGCACCTTTTGCGCGCTTACAGACCGGTATTTTACCAGGAAATCTTTTACTGATATTGATACCGCAACTGCCATATCCGTAAACGGGGACAGGGTACGATCTGCAATACGCTGGCTGAATGGAAAATTCGGGTCGACTCCGTGCTCGTGCATTATCGTCGGCACACCTGTCATGCGCCCTGCGATGCGCCCGTAATTCGCGGCTATCCAGCCGTGCAGATGGATCACGTCGGCGCGCTCCCGGCGAATCACATCCACGAAAGTCGACAGTGTCGATGGACAGAGGACTGATTTCCCGAGATACGCAATCGGAACGCCTTCGTCTTCGACCGCGCGGCTGGCAGAATCCGGGTTCTTCAGCCCGTACAACTTGACGTCGAACCGCTCGCGATCGAACCTCGGGAACCACCAGGTGAACAACCTCGAGACTCCGTGTATGGTGGAGCCACGCATGCCGAATTTATCGCAAAAATGTAAGACTTTGATCTTGCGCACTATCGTCAGCCTTTCTCGCCGGATTTTCTGTACCTGACCAGCCTTGCGGGCGCACCGAGGGCGATCGCGAACTCGGGAATACTCCTGGTCAGCACCGACCCGGCCCCTATGACGGAATCCCGTCCTACAGTCACTCCGTCCAGCACGGTGATGTTTGCCCCAAGCCAGCAGTTATCGCCTATTTTGACCCCGCCCTTTTGACTCATGGGCTGTTGGATGATTGGTATATCGGTGCGTTCCGTGCCGTGATTTCCTCCCGCTACGATATAGACCATACCGGCTATCAGAACGTTCGACCCTATAGTGAGCTGCGACTCCGATGTCACCATACAGTTCGCGCTGATATTGGTATTCGCCCCTATCTCGATGCTCCCGCCCTTGCAGCTCAGTATCGTGTTGCGGCCAAGGATCACGCCGTCACCGAGCGTGATGCGCTCATCGGCGTCGCCCTTGGCATCGAGTACACAGTTATCATCCACAATAATGTTATTACCCAAATGCAACCGTTTAGGATGGCGGATGGTTACATTTCTGCCCAAAACAAGCCCCGCGCCGCACGAGCCGAACAGCCGTGAATAGATTTTGCGCCTGATCACAAACCCTAGCGCACCCGGCATCGGTGATGCGAGCCAGCACGCCAGCTCGTATGCGATGAGCGATTTGAGCCCTCGCCTGCCTACCATGACGCTCGCATACTTCTCGATTGCCGACTCATCCGCCGACGCCAGCTTCGAGTGAAAAGCTGTTTTCGCCAATCGATCTGTTTCTGTCACCGTTACAGCAACCCCTGTTCCGAATACCATGCCACAGTGCGGCTAACTCCCTCATCGACATCGATTCGAGGAGAGTATCCAATCTCCGTCCTGGCCCTGGTTATATCGAACGCTCTGTCCTTGATAAAGAAATCCACCCTTCGCCTGAAGATCGGCGGCTCGACGTGGATCGTTTTGCACACGTCCTCGCAGATGCCGCTCAGGAAGTGGACAGGCGCCACCGGAATATGCACCTTCGGCACTGTCACACTCGTCGCACGTGCGATCGTCTGCACGAGGTTGTTCAGCGTGATGTACCGCTCGCCCGCTGCTATGTAGACACGGCCGACTGCGTTCGGACTCTGCGCCGCCAATATGAAAGCATCGACGAGGTCCGAGATATACACCAGATGGATGAATGTATTTCCGCTGCCCAGCATTGCGAACTTCCGATGTGCCACCATCCTGAAAAGCTTGAGCCAGCGAGTGTCGCTCGGCCCATAAATCCCCGCCGGACGGATGATCGAAACGGGCAGCCCATGATCTTTATGAAGCGCCAGTATCTCCTTTTCGGCGGCGCATTTGGTTCGCTGATAGATGTCACCCGGATTGTACGGAAAGTCCTCATTCGCCGGAGGATTTTCGATATGCCCCAATACACCGACAGTGCTGCAGTGGACTACCCGCCGCACACCTTCATCGAGGCACGCCTTCATCAGATTGATGGTGCCTTCGTAGTTGACGGCCCAATACATGCTGTCCGGCAGACCGGCTTTTCTGAAGATCGCCGCTATGTGGTAAACGGTGTCGACGCCGCTGACGGCACGGCGCACGGATTCATGGTCGAGCATGTCACCTGTAAAAATTTCGGCGCCAAGATCTTCAAGATATGAAGCATCGGCCGAAGAACGAACAAGCGTCCGCACTTCATACCCTTCAGACAAAAGCCTTTTTGCAAGATGAGACCCGGCGAAACCTGTTGCACCGGTAACTAGTACTTTTGGCATATTTACCTCGTTACGATCATGTCCGCTATGCGCACGACTTCTCTCTCCCGACATAGGATTTGAGCATCGTCCAGTAGCGTTTCACATCCGACATCGACCGGATATTCGCAAGCGCCTTGGGGACTCGCCTGAGAACCGAGTAGTTCTGCATCTCCGCCCATTCGAACATGCAGCTCGACAGGAATTCCCACGAGAGCTGATCCAGAAAGACCGGAACGTTCCCCTGCGCCGCCGGAAGCATCTGCACGCGGCGAAGGTCCGACTTCCGTGCCCACGAGAAATCGCGCGGCAGAATCCCTTTCTCATAGGCGATGGTCTCTATTCGAGTGCCTGGGTAGATGTGCATGATCGCAAGGCTGACCGATGCGCCATCCGCTTTGCACTGCCGTATCAGGTCCATGCTCTTTCTCGCGTCGTCGTCGGTCTCGTCGGGATGGCTCAGAATCATGAACGGGTTGTAAAGAAGGTCCAGTTCTTTGCACCAGGATCTCACCTGAGCGACCTCCTCCAGCTTGATCTGCTTCCCAATGGAGTGATCGATGATCCGCTGAGAGCCGGATTCGACGCCGAACGCCACGCAAAAACACCCGGCTCGCTTCATCAGGCCGAGGAGTTCGCGGTCGACAGTATCGACGCGGATTTCGCAGAACCACCGGAGCGACGGGTACTTGCGGGCGATCTCTTCGCAGATGGCCGCCGTCCGCTTCTTGTCGACGGTGAAAGTGTCATCGAATATCCAGAGCGCCTGCGCACCGTAAATCATGACCAGTTCGTCGATCTCCGCCATGACGTTCTCTGTCGTTCGCGCCCTGAACTTGCGCCCCCACATGTTCGGCGATGCGCAGAAACTGCAGTTGAAGGGGCAGCCACGACTCGCCATGATGTTCTGCGCCCGAAGCTTTCCCACGCCGGGGACATCAGCCGCAAACTGGTAACGCTCCATAGGCATCAGGTGCCGAGCTGGAAACGGCAGGGTATCCAGATCCTGTATATGCGGACGAGGCGCGTTGTGCTCGATCTGCGATCCAACCCTGCGCGAAATTCCTTTTATCTCATCGAACGGACGGCCGTTCTGCAGATGGCGCACGATATCAAGGAGCGTCGCCTCCCCCTCACCGCGAACCACCATGTCGAGTTCCGGCACGTGAGCGAGAGTATCCTCTGCCGCCGCCGATACGTGCGGTCCACCAGCAATCAGGAGCGACTCCGGGAGCACCGCCCGCGCGGTCCGAATCGCTTCAAAACTCTCAAAACGGTTTTCAGTCGTGAACGTCACACCGACGAGATCCGGCGCGGACTCGGCCAGATGATGGCTCAGGTCCGACAGCCGCCATCGCATGGCGTGCGCATCGACGATCTCACACGCGATGCCGTGCTGCTCCAGATACGATGCCAGATACCCGAGGCCGAGCGATGGCAGAGCGCTCTCCTCCCATCTGGAAGCGTAATATCCCCCCGGCGGATTGATTAAGCTAACTTTCATGTGTCGTCCTCACTCCTGTAGACTGCTCGTTCACTTAGATACCAAATGGCCTACGATCTCAGTTTCCATGCGATGTGTTTCAGCAGCGCAGGATTCAGCAGTTTCGGCAGGCGCCAAGGCCGAAGGTACGTCGCCACTATGCTGATCGGAGCAACGCAGTCCGTCCAGCATATCGGATGCCGGCCTGCCCTGATCTCTTTTCGCGCGTGATCGGCCTCAGGGGAGAACCATATCTCCCTAAACGACCTATTCTTAAGATTGCCTATTGGAAAATCACCTGACGGGCAAAGGCAAATACCGCCATCAGGGTTGATTAACGCCGTGCTGAAACCCGCCACGCACTGATACTTGTAAAGCTGTTTTGCATCTTTAACGTATGTAGAGAAATTGTCGAGGTACTCATCCGGCAAAGGAACATACTGTTTGAGATCCGTTTTGATCCGATCAACTTGATCAGCGATGGTTTCCGCATGCTCGTAGGTGGGGAGAATCGCGCCGTCCGGGCTGAACTTGCCCTGACTATGCGCGATGAGCAGCGTCGCCCCATCCGCGCCATGATCGACCGCGACCTTGACGGCATCGGCCATCTCTGTGCAGTTATCCGTTGTGGCGGTGATATTCACGAATACCTTTGGCTTCATGTCCTTGCGATTGTCATGAATGTACTGTACGGCTTCGAGCGCCTTCTTGAACGCACCTGCCGTCCCTCGCACGCTGTCGTGCGTCGCTTCGGTGGCACCGTCGAGCGACACGTAAACAGCATCTATGGGCGAATTCATCAACTGATGGCCAAATCGACTCAACAGGCTGCCGTTGGTGTTCATGGATGTGGACATGCCCAGGCTGTGCGCAAGGGCGATCATCTCGAAAATGTCTCCGCGCATGAAGGTCTCGCCGCCACTGAACGAAATCTGCAGCACGCCGGCATCCGCAAGCTCGCGAATCATCTTTTCGGCCTGAGCCGTGGTCAGCTCGGAACTGTAGTCTCTGATCTGCCAGATATGGCAGTGGCGGCATCTGGAATTGCACCTGTAGGTGGTCTCCCATGTGACTTTCGCAGGCCCGATTATCGGTCGGCGTGCCCCTGCCGCGAATCGCATCAAGTTGATTGCGTGAATTGCTTTGCGCATGATGATCTCCCTGTTTGTTCTTAATTCTCCCTAAAACAATATGCTCAATGTGGAAGTTTCCTGCTCAGCCATCCGTTTCCGAATACTGCCTCGCTTAAAAATCGCCCCAGATAGTCGACCGGTACCCCGGCGAAGGTTGCACGCGCGATCCGGTCGCACTCTACGCACGGATGGCGGTCCATTAGGCCGGGATTCGCCATCTCCCGTCGCATGCGTCGAATCTCCTGGCCGTTCCAGATATCCATCAAGCCGGTGTCGCCGATCCTGCCGAGTTCGAGCGAGCCGAAAAAATCCTGAGGGCACGGCATCACTCGCCCGTCCCAGAACACGACCATCGCATGCCATAGAAGCGGACAAGGGATTCTGTTGCAACTCATCTTCTGGCCGGTATCTATCATGCCCGCCCAGTTGTGCTGCTTGCGTATGATAAACTTGTCGAGCGGCAGACCCTTGAATTTGTGCACGAACGCCCGTTGTTTCTCCATAAGGTCCCGCTTCGGCACGTCAGCGATCTCCATCACCTCTATGGTGACGAACGGCTTACAAGCGTTCATAGCTTTTTTCAGCTCAAGAAAGCCGAGTATGTTGCCAAGAACCCTGTCGAAGTGCGCGCCCGGCCGATTCGCCTCATACATCTCGGGGTCGTAGCCGTCGAACGAGAACGAGAGCATGTCCAGACCGGCGTTGATCAGCTCGGCCCCCAGGTTGGCGTTCAGGAGGGTACCGTTTGTATTGATACGTGTGTGAATCCCCCTAGCGCCTGCGTATCTGATCATCTCGCCGATTCGCGGGTGAAGCAGAGATTCGCCCCTGTGAAAAAGATTGAACTGATTGACCTTTCCAGCCGCTTCGTCTGCGAGCTGCTGAAACAGCTCGAATGACATGTTCCCCCGCTGATCTTTCGTCAGATCGCGATTGCCGCAGAACGAACATCGCAGGTTGCAGTTACTCGTGGCCTCTACCCAGACCCGCGTCGGTGGATACCGGCATATTTCGGTCCTGTCGAGATAACCCTTATAGGTTGATGTTAATCTGGATATCTTGTGAATGTTAGACATAGCTGATTACGCCTTCCTGACCGCTAACCAATCTTCGCACCCAACCGCTCATACGCATCCAAAATCGGCCTCGTCTGCATATCGGGAGTCATACCGCTCACCGATTCACGAGCTCGAGCACCACGGCGCTTCGCGTCATCAGGATGTGCCAGAGCCCAAAGGATTCCGCACGCGATGCTGTCAACCGTCGGCTGAACCAGAACCGCGCAATTTGAATCAAGGAGCGCGGTATGCGCCGGAATATCCGTCGCCACTATCGGCACCCCTGACTGCATGTACGTGTACATCTTGGCAGGAGGATTCATCCCGCCGCGCCTCGGTGAAACCAGCACGTCCGCCGCGCTGAGAAAGTGCGGAACTTCCTGTGGTGGTTTCTTACCCACAAATAGCACATTTTGTATCACGCCGGTGACTTCTGCTAATTTAGTTAGCCGCTTGATATCCGCGTCATCGCCGCCAACCAGCACGAGGGCGGCACCCGGAAGTTGCGCCACTACGCCCGGCATAGCCGCGATCACACTATCGAGGCCTTGATATCTCGCAAATGAGCCCGCATAGACGATTAGTTTTCGACCATTCGCGAACTCGGCGGGCATTTGATGTCTTGCGCGATCGGGACGCGGACCGCCCGGCGGCATCGGCGTCGGGATATCCGGGACTATGACGACATTGGCCGACGGGTTGATCTGTTTGACGTAGTCGGCCATTTTAGTTGAGATAGTTATGATCAGCGCAGAGTTTCGGACCGCCCAGCACTCCGCGCCGCGCATGAGCCGTGTGACGCCCGGGAGCCGCCCCATCGCGCCTGAGCCGATCTCGTAGCTCATCACCGAATCCATGTCGTACACAACGGGGATACCGAGCTTCCTGCCGGCCAGGATGCCGATGAACGCGCCCTCTTCGACACCGTGGATGCAGTCGCACCCGTTGGCCCGCGCAAATCGTCGAACGTGTGCCGCGAGATTCACATCCAGCATCAATTTGGCAGCAGAAAAACCTATCCTCACCCCGCGCACCAGCGGAACCGGAGCGCATCGATGCACGGTCACGCCCGGATACTCCGGCGCCGAACCGAACGGATAGGTGATCACATCCACCTGGTGTCCGGCGTCTGCGAGCACTCGAGTTAGTCGCAAATTTTCCATAGATGTCGCACGAATATCAATAAATGGCTGAGGTGCGACGAGTGCAATTCTCAATTTTTTCACATCTTCCCTTTACAACGGAAGTGAACCCGTGCTAAACTATGTGCATCCACGAAGGCTAAAACGAACGAATGGTCCAGCCCAGCCATCTACGTGATCGGCATAAATCGGCCACCCGTTCCGGCCTTTAGTACTAGTTGAAGGGGTGCATGTTCCCGTTGAAAGTCGTCGAAATACTCTTCTACGATGGAAACAGGGTTAAACTTGTCGTTGAAATGCCGGATCCGACACGGTATTCCACCGAACACGCGCCGCATATACCGCGCTTGCTCTTCAAGCTTTTCCCTCATCTAGCCAAACACCGTTGTGATAATGACAACGGATACACTTTCAAAAAAGAATCTCGCGCTACAGAGATTCCTCACCTGTTTGAACACCTGATAATAGAACTTCAGGGCCAGGCCCAAAGGGCCCGCATACTAAGAGGCGAGACCCAATGGAACTGGCGAATAGATCCCAGGGGACGCTTTCACGTCTACGTCGACTACGAGAACGAATTACTCGTACTCGGTGCGATCCGCCTGGCAGAGCGTGTTATCAACGCCCTTGATGCACGGCATCCCGAAATCATCGATATCGAAAGCGAAATCGAAAAACTATGCCAAATCGCTCAACTCGGCACGGAGATATCCAAAGACATCAAGATTCCCGACACCGCCGATGTTGATTTAGCGCAGGCGGCTAATCCTGCTCCACTGTAGGCGGCAGGTGTTTTACTCCAGTAAGGCTTTTTAAGGGCTTTGGCTTCTTATTAGCCATATCCGGGTAGTAGTGCGAATGATAATAGTAGCTGTCGACCGTATCCGGCTCTACGTCATTCAGCACTACGCCAAGGATATTTGCTTTGGCCTTGTTTAGTAACTCCCTGACCTGGAGTTCCGCACCTCTTGGCACCTGTTGCGCCCTGACTACCATTACAACCCCATCCACGATCCGCGATAGTACGACCGCATCCGTGAACGCTACTGCCGAAGGGGTATCTATCAGCACATAATCCGCCTGATCCGACAGCCAGTCCATGAGTGCCCGCATTCGACTGGAGCCCAACAGCTCGGATGGATTGCTTGGAGTTGGACCGGCCGGAATGATGAACAGATTATCGATCTCCGTGCTAAGCACCACCTCGTCGAAATCCTTCTCGTTGCACAGCGCATTGCTCAACCCGACCTCGTTCTCAACCTTGAATGTGCGGTGAAGGCACGGACGCCGCATATCCGCATCGACCAGTATGACGCGCTTGCCGTCCATCGCCAGTGAGACGCCAAGGTTGCATACGGTGACGGTCCCGCCCTGCCCCGGTTTTGCCGTAGCCACCATTATCGTACGGATGTTGGTACCCTCTGTAGAGAGCAGAAGGTCGGTCCTAAGGAACCTGTACGCCTCTGCTATGGGTGATAGCGGATCGGTATAAGTTATTCGTGAAAGCGCCGTATTTGTTATGGATCCACCACTTGGTATCAGCGCTGTGACAGGAAGTGACAGCAACCGTTCGACATCAACATTTGCCTTGATGCTGTTATCCAACGATTCCAGTGTGATGGCCATGCCTAATCCGACTATAAGGCTTAGGAGCGTGCCCATGAAAAAGTAAGCCATTTTGTTGACGCCCATCGGGCCTTCGGCGCTTGTGGCTTCATCAACTATACGCATCGCGCCGGTAGCCGTCGTCTCTTTTTCATTTATCCGCGCCTGATTGAGCTGTGTTTGAAGATCGTTATACGTCTTCTGTGCGGTCTCGAATTCGTTCTGCATGCGGGCGAGGGTGACGTCCCGTCCCGGCCTCAGTGCGCTTGCCGCCCTGCCTACGGCACCGGCAAGCTGGCCTGCTTTTGCTGCAAGGCCATTTCTCTCATATGCAAGCCTGGCTCTCTCCGCGAGCAGAGAATCGTACACGGGATCACGCACCAACGTGACATGACTGCTGATCTTGCCCTTCTCGAGTTGAAGTTTTCCCTGCACTTGATCGATTGATTCTTTCAGCGCGATCACTTGAGGGTGTGTATCCTCGTATTTCGACCGCGCGTCGTTCAACTGCCGAGTCAGGTCTGCAAGTTGGGTCTCCATTTGCTGGGCCATCGGGGTATTAGATGTACCCTCTATCACTCGGCGGGTAGGGCCAACTCTTCGTAATGCGCCGTCAATCTGGCTCAACTTGGCCTGTGCCTCCGCCAGAGCGGCATTCGCTGCATCGCTGTCTGAAGTCGCCTGCCGCAAACCGGCTACTGCCGAACTGGATGCATCGGCAGTGGCAGCCATACCATTCGATTCCTTGAATCCCCTGAGATTTTCAGCGGCCTCGGACAGGTTTCGATTCGCACGAGCGAGCTCCGATTCGAGGAAGTTTCTGTTGTCTGCCGCTTCCTGATGGCTGATTTCCTGGTAGAAATTGGCAAAAACATGCGCCAGGCAGTTGATGGTATTAACGGCTCGCTGAGGATCACTATCGTTCAGCTTCACCTGAATGATATCGGTGCCAAGGTCTTCATGACCTCTGGCGCCAGGGTTCGGGAGGGTGCTGACTTCGATTTTCTTCAGCAGCTTGTTCGGATCTTCCTTTATCCCCGCCGCCTGAATTGTGCGCTCTGCCAGGCCTCTACTCTTAAGCAGGCTCATGAGGTTTGGCAGCTGATTGTCAGATTTGCGCTCCTCTGGCGTGCCAGTTGTGCTCTGCACCGGCGATGACATTATCGGACGAAACAGCGCCGTGTCTGATGGCATGATCTGCACAGTAGCCTGATAGTACTGTTGATCGTTAAGTGTAGCCAGGTATATCGCTACTATAGTAATAGCTACCATGCCCAGCACCAGCCATTTGCGCCGACTGATGATACGATACAGCTCCCAAAACTTCACGAGAATCCTCCTTAATCAAACGGGTATGGTTTAGGCATCAACGGCCGCTAAGCAGCCATCCGAGGCTGACCGCAACCGATAGAAATTGCAGATAGTTAGTTTTTTCTCCCTTGCCAGGTATGTAGACGGTATCTCCATCCGAGATGGCAATATTCGCAGATTTTCCGACCAGTATGTCGCTGACGTTCGCAGCCACAGTCTGCATGCCACCAGCCGAAGGTCTGAGAATGCGCACTTCATTCAGCTTAGGGCGTTCGGTGGTTCCACCGGCGATGGCTATTGCATCGGTGACAGAAACCGCTTCCTTTATCTCGTATCGGCCGGGCTTTATGACCGCTCCCTGAATAGTGAAGTAGCCGAGAATTTGCTTCGGCGCCACAAAGACTACATCGCCGGGTCTGAGCGCAGGATTGGACGCCGGATCGCCGGAATTTGCCAGAACGGAATCGATCGATATGGCCTCGCTCGAGCCTTCGTGCCGGAGGATGATTTTCTTGGTATCCGCAAATTCATTGGGTCCACCAGCCTGCATTACAGCCTCTCGAACCGTCATGCCCTGAGTGATAGGGTATGTGCCTGCCAGCCGTACCGCGCCTATCACGTTGACGCTCCCGATGGCGACGCTCTCACGCGACGGAACGACTACCGTGTCACCTGAGGTAAGTGCGATATTTGCGCTGGTATCGCCGGTCAGCATGAACTTGTTCAGATCGACTGTCACAGAGGCTTCGGCGTTGTTCGAATGCGCAACCGTCACCCTCGACAGATCGGCTTTGGCAGCGTATCCTCCGGCAGCAGTTATCGCATCCATAACATGCGAACTGCTGGCGACGGGATAGATGCCCGGGGTCCGCACTTCGCCCGAGACGGTAACCTGTATCTTCACAGGATCCAGGAATTCGATACTTACCTGGGGGTTCTTCATGAAGTGTTTGAGCTGTTCGGTGATCCTCTGCGAAGCTTCCGCAGGCGTCAAACCGACCACGCTGATTTCCTTTACAAGCGGCATGGAAATATTCCCCTGTGGGTCAACAACCACATGCTTGGTTAGGTCAGCCTCGCCCAGGACGGTGATTCCAAGGCTGTCACCCGGTTTTATAAGGTAACCACCGGCATATGAAGTGGCAAGCGAACAACATAAGAGCATCACCGTAAGGATCAACAAGAAGTACTTCAAATCAGTCTCCTCCCTAGGAAGTATATGTATTGTTGCAGTTTCCTAATACAGCGGTTGATATTATTCGAAGATTCGTACTGTTGCAGTCGGATACAAGGAGCGGCATCTTCAAATATACTGTCGCCGTTTTTACCCGATGCTCGAACACCTCAAACAAAATCGTTTCGGTGTATCTGTCTGCACAACCGGTCACAATCCTCCTTACCCTGCACAGACCATAAAGTAAACGCCATTTGAGTTAAAACGGACAGCTCGGTCTGGCATTATAGTGCTTCCGCTACCTTTGCAAGTTTCGCCTTGACGAAGAAGTGTGTTAATGTTTTGGTGGATAATAAAGGGGTTGGTAAATTTGCTGTAGATCAACTTTGCGAAGAGCACGGCTTTTTTGGAGGGAAATCTGATTCAGGATGTGGTCAGGTGGTAAATTCAAGAGAGCCGATCGGCCCTCACCCCAACCCTCTCCCGAAATCGGGCGGCGCGATTTGGCTCTGTGCACTCCTCCATTTGAACGCGTATGAGGAGAATCCCTCCATCGCACTCAACTGACACACCGGCATTGCCGAATACGACTAACCGCTTGTCCGGCGGTTGATTGAAAAAGTCACCATCTACGAAAACAGATTCACCGTGGAATTCATCCGGCGTGACGGTGGATGTGGAAGGATAAAGAATAAACGAACAAGGCACTCTACGGAATTTCAAACGTATGGTGCCTTGTTTTGGTTAACCATAGAGACATGATCTATATCGCTACTAAATTACAAAATCGATTTTTTCTTATTCTTTTATATTTCTAGTCTGTACTAACTCAAGGTTTCGCTTCTTATTGGTAAAGAAGGCGAGGCTATATACCATACCGATTAGCATAATGGCCGTTACTCCCCAATAAGTTACTTGATAATTGAACCGATCAATAACGATTCCCCAGACTGCCCCGCCTATACCATATCCCAGATCCATCGACAGCCAAAATATGGCACTGGCTGCTCCGCGTCGGTTTTTGTCTACATTATGTAACGCGCTTGTGTTTAAAACGGTGGTGGTTATACCAATGCAAAAGCCGTATATTGCACCAATACACATAAAAACAATTTGGTTGGTCACAAATACCATCATTACACTTGCCAAGATACCGCATATGAAGCCAGCAATCAGCATGGGGACGGCCCCATATTTGTCAAGCAGTTTACCAATAAACAAACGGGTCAGTATTGAAGCCGCAGCGGAAACAATGAAGAACATGGAAGCGACGCTTTCAAATCCTTTGCTTTTGGCAAACAGAGCAGCAAAAACTACTACGCTTGCCAATGCAAAACATACAAGAAATTCTGTCAGCGATGCACCCAGCGCTTTTTTTTCAATATACCGCCAAATGCCCGTATACTGGTTGCTTTTTACATCTTCTACTTTTACTTCCGGCTGGTAGAGTGTGAAAGAGTCATTGCGTCGGAATATGAAGTTTAAACATAATCCTGCGAAAACCAACACCCCGGCTGTAATAAACATCAGAAAATAACTATCACCGGATATAAGATATAACCCAAATGCTGGTCCGAGCGCCTGTGCCAAAGACATTGCTAAAGTGTAGTACCCAATCCCTTCCCCAAAACGGGCTTTGGGGATAACATCAGCCACGGCCGCGGCTGTAGCTGTATTTACCGCTGCATAACCGATACCTTGTACCAGCCGCAACACTGGAAGAGCGCCCAAATAAGGTAAAAAAGCACAAAGTATAACCGAGACAAAAAAGATAAGTTCACCAATCAGCATTACAGCAAGACGGCCTTTTTTGTCCGAAATATAGCCACTGATAAGACGAGCAATAACTGCTGCCGCACTAAAACAGAGCATCAAAACACCACTGAAAGCGGCGTTTCCTCCAATATGATTTACATACAGTGACATAACATTATTTAACATAAACAAGACAGTAGAAACAACTAAAGATATCAAGCAAAAAACTATAAATATAGTACTCCAGAGCTTATTGCACCCATTCCCTTCTTCAGGATTTTTAATTAATGTATCTATTTGCAAAATATTTTACTCCTTTTAGATGGTTGCAAATTTAAATGCTAAAGATATTATTTAGACCAGTCTTTATATTTACGCAAACTTTATGGATACGCAATAAATACTAATCAATAAAATAATGATTTAATAAAACGCCGATTTGTTTACTTGCGATTAATAAATCTGTAGAATTCTTTTGTGTAACGGAAACTGTGATAGCCCCTTCAATCGTCATTAGGATAAATGCACCCAATTCCTGTGCGACTTCTTTGGAAATCCCACTTTCGATTAACTTTTCAGCATATATATTAGTTACTTCGTTAAAAACTTCTTTGCAGGCTTCTCTTAAAGGCTCACTAGATAGGTGTGTTTCTAAAGCTACCAATCCAATAGAAATGTTATTCGGCTCACCATCTTCTAAATTTTCTATTATGCATTTGATATTGTATTGTATTGCTTCAATTGGATCAGAATACTTGTCTAGCGCATTTCGTATTTTTGTTTGAATAAACTGACTTGCCAATTTAATTGCTTCTAAAGCTAGCTCTTCTTTTCCATTAGAAAAGTAGTAATAAAGAGAACCTTTAGGAGCATCACTTTTTTTTAGGATTTCATTTAATCCTGTCGCATTATATCCTTTAATCTGGAAAAGTCTTGATGCGGCTGTTAGTATTTTCTCTTTTGAATTAGTATTACTTTCCATTTTATTGAATACCACCCTATGAAAATTATACAGACCAGTCTATATATTATATGTAAAATCATTTTGATATGTCAAGCATGTAATTCGTTGCCTGTCTAGGTTTACAATACATGTGTTACACATAGGGGTTGCGGGAAAGGTCAATTCTTTAGTATAGGTTAACTAACCAGAAAACCAACCAAGGATGCGAGAAGACTTGGCAGTGTGGCCGATGCCTGCACACGAAGATACACATCAACGTCTGAGGCACGGGCATCCGGAGGCAGAACAAAGGCGAGCATCGTTACTGATACTCGCCTTTGTTTTGGATCATATTGGGGATTTATTTGTTATCGGCTGATATCGCTATCATGCAATGCCCATTTACCTCGGGCACGTTGATCGACAACTTGTTGCCGCTGACCGCCGAGACGATCCCTCGATCATCCGGGACTATGGATGCGTTGGTATACTCTTTCGGCAGTTTCAACTCAAGCGATATGTTATGGAGCGGTATAATGTCCTCGATGGTATCCGTGGCATTGTATCGCCGCTCCGGTATATAGTGCAGAATGTGGAGCACATACCGATCATGTTCCGCCTGATAGTTCAGGGTGATGTCTGCAGTAGTAGGCGCATTTGTCACGATCAGCTTCTTTTCGTCAGGCAGGAGAAGCTTCAGCGCGTTTATGACCATATCCCTGTAAACCCGAGCGCCATGCCTCTTGTACATGCCGAATATCGGGTAGCCAATATAGACTATGTTTCCATTCATGACTATCCCCGGATACCCTGCCGGTCCCTCTACTGGTGTATGGAAGTGAGAGCAGAAGTGCTTGTAGCTTCGCTCGAAGTACGGCTTCCAGACGTCTGCAAGCGACTTTGCGCCGGGTGCGAGTTCCAGTTCCATGCCTCGATCGTACATGACGTGCTCGGTTTTGAGGACGCCGTCCGATATCGCATCTTCCACGACCAGATAATCGGGGCTGAAGGGTGATGGGCCCTTCACAACAACCGGCATATCGTTTATCACGAAATCGTATCCTTCCACGCCCATGCCGGACTCGCCGGAGACTATGAGAGCTCCACCGTTTTTCACGTAATCGTTCACTACGCTGGCCTGGGTATCATCGAGGCGGATGCAGTCTGGCAGCACGACTACCGCATACTTCGAGAAATCCATATCGAAATCTATGAAATCGTACTGGTAATGTTTCTCGGAGAGCATGCGATGGATGCCGCTCGCAGATTCGCTCAGACGTACTCCGCCCGGAAGTACCTCCGGCGTTACGACCCCTATCTCGACGACAGGCGCTACGCCCCTGCACCAGGGCTCTTTGCGCGCTACCTCGTGGTAGACGTCGCCGATGAGATCGTATGTCGCGGCGGTGAGCTTCCCTGACGGATGCAGCTGGTCGCCGACAGAGCATCCACCGCCAAGTGCAAGTGCGGAGAAGCATTCGTACTGAAGGGCTGCAGGATTCTTGAATCCGCCAAAATCGGCCCATGACTTGGCAAATTTACCGGTCATGCCGATGAACTCAAAGCCAAGGTTTCGTGCGTATCGCGAGGTAATTGGGAAGTGCTCGTAGCCCCAGCCGCCGCTAGGGAGTGACTCCAGCTCCAGATGTGAGAAGTTGTGCAGCGATGCTTTTTCCGCCGGTCCAACGTGCCCCGCATTGAAGAAGATGCCGCATTTCTGATCCTTTGCCCGGATAGCAGCCGTCATCCTGTCCTTAAAGTCGCTAAGAACTTTCGCGGCAAACGCCTTGCTATCGACTTCTGACTCGGGATCATACCCACCCTTTAGCATGCCGTCCATACAGTGGACGCAGTGGCACTCACCCTGGAAGATGATATCGAAGAACAGGCCATCAACCTTGCTGCCGAAAATATCCAGCACCTCTTCCGTCTGCTCAACCAGGTAGTCGACGTACGGACTGTTGAAGCACAGTTTCTTCCACCCAGCCTCGATCGGGCTGGCACCACTCCTTTTGCCGTCCTTGTCCATCTCGACCCATTCAGGATGCCTCGTCGCCGAGAACTCGTCCAATCCTGCGCTTATGTAGATAGGGACTCGAATGTCGTGCGCATGGCAGGCCTCAATTTGATCTACAAGCAGGTTGCACGTCAAATGAGGATGCTTAGATTCGAAGCGTGTGTCATGATAGAGCATGCCGTGGTGGCATTTGGAGAAACAGGTAATGGAGTCTACGCCAGCAGCACTAAGCGTACGTGCGAACTCCTCACTGTCGAACTCTTTGCCAATGCCTGCTATCAGTTCCGATGTGTGAAAATCGAGGTGTATCTGTCTATATCTTAGATCTTTCATTGAGCCTCCGGTAAATTGGTCATTAGGCCTTTGCAGACCGATAGTATTTTTATGTCCATTGTTTATCTGGAATGCTGGAAAGACAGCATTTTCAAATCTAATTGCATACTCCAGTATTATAGCACAATAGGTCACAAACAGGCACTGAGTTATTGTAGAGAAAGCGCCAAACTTGTTACGGCTCAATAAGCTTTCTTGTGGGTGAATCTGATTCGCCCTCACCCCAACCCCATTCGACTTCGCTCAGGGCAGGCTCTCTCCCGATTTCGGGCGAGGTGGGATGCCGCTTATCCCGAGTAGCCCACAGGGCATATCGAGGGACGGTACATGTCTGCCAGGCTTCGGCAGCGGCGTCGTCGACTCTGCAACCGAAGCATCAACACACCCGTGAAGGGTGTGCCTACATCTAGTCAGCGCAGGCCGACTTCGTGGTTTTGTTGCCGCGAATTTATTCGCATGGGTGTTGGAACACTACCGCTATCCACAAACTTTCTCATAGAGCCCTTATTACTATGTTCCGTTTGACAATGTGCTGGAATTTTGGTTATCTTAATATGTTAAAGAGGTGCTGAAACTAGATGAGAAGATACGATGTGGCAGTTATAGGAGCTGGGCCTGCGGGAATAATGGCAGCGATTACTGCATCCCAAACCGGCAGTAAGGTCGCCCTGATTGAGAAGAACCCTCAGATAGGCCGAAAGCTTCTGGCAACCGGCAACGGTCGATGCAACTTGACGAATAAATTCGTCACCGTTGAAAGGTACCACGGCGCCAATCCGAATTTTATCCAAACTGTACTGCGCCGACTTGATCAATATGCGACCATGGAATTCTTTGAGAATTTGGGCCTTGTTTTGAAAGAGGAGGACAACGGGCGAATGTTCCCTCGAACTAACCAGGCGTCCAGCGTCGTGGAAGTTTTGAAACACAGCCTCTCCGAGCATAATGTCGATATCCTGTTGGATGCCCAGGTTAAATCAATCGATAAACCGTCTGCATGGAAAATATCGCTGATCGATGGGCGAATAATCGAGGCAGGGAAGTTAGTCATAGCAACCGGTGGCAGGGCTTCACATTACCTCGGTTCGACTGGTGACGGATTGTACTGGGCGCAAAAGATGGGTCACTCTATCACCCCTATCTATCAGGCGCTTGTGCCGATTGAGACAGTTGAGACATGGCCGCAGGAAGTTCAAGGGACAAAAGTGGAAGCAAAGGTTTGGGCAACAAGCGGCAACAAAACGATCAGTGAAGAGACTGGCGATCTCCTGTTTACACGATTTGGGGTTTCCGGGCTGGCTGTCATGGCGCAGGCCCGACGTATCGCGCCCGTGCTGCACACTTCGCAGGTACTGATTCATATCGATCTGTTTCCGGAGATGACGGACGAACATCTGCACAAAACGGTTTCGCGCGTCCTGGCGATCAGCGGCAGACTCTCGGTAGAAGACTCATTGATCGGCCTTTTGCCGAACAGCCTCATTCCTGTCATCCTGAGGTTCGCAAAAACAGACGGAAGAAAGCTGGCGGCGAAGGTCTCAAAAATCGAGCAACTGGATATTGTAAAAACGTTAAAAGATCTTACGCTTACTGTTTCGAAATTGCGCCCGCTTAAAGAGGCTTATGTCACGGCGGGCGGCCTCGTCATCGAAGAAATCAATCCTGAATCGCTAGAATCGAAGCTGATTCAGGGCCTGTATTTTGCGGGCGAAATAATAGATGTCGACGGCGATTCGGGGGGATTCAATCTGCAATGGGCATGGTCGAGCGGATACGTAGCCGGCATGAGTGCGCAGTGTGACTTATGCGATCAAAGCCGTTCGAGCGATAACTTGTAAAGCCCATAATGTGATATACTCTTCATATAGCTAAGAACTATACGCTTTATTGTTGTGATATTTATCTGAGAGTCAACATACAAACTAACTGGAGGCAAACAATGGATATTAGAACTCGACTTGAGCACCTGAATTTGATCCCAGTAAGTGAGGAATTGCTGAACGACGAAATAATCAGCGAGATAAGCAAAGAGAATCCCATAGTGCTTGTGTGTGATGTGTCTGAGCGCACGGACAGCAACGGCCGGCTCGAATATATCAAGGCACTTGCGGAAGCAGGGATTATCGGGGAAGAAGAAATCAGGCCCGTGATGGAAGACAATTCGCTCGTGATCATCGTGCCGTTTCACACGATGGAGATAGCCGATCAGGTCTACCGGCGGATCAAACACGCTACGCACTTCGTGGCGATGTATGTGGACGGCCGCGTTCAGCCCGGATGTTAGTGACAATCGCTCATAAGTAACATCACCCCCAGACATGAAAACCGCCCCCGGGTCCTTACCGAGGGCGGTCATATTATTTTCTAACTACTTATATTTTCCCAAAGAACCGAACTTGGTCCTGCTCTTACCGGAGGCTGTTCAGGTATCTTCTCCGGCTTACCGCCATTTTAGTTTAGGCCTTCGGCGTATATTATTTTTCGGACAATCTGTGACCGGCTTATGTGCCTGGTAGATTCCGTATTACCTGCCGCCGATGGCTGGCCGGGAGTCATTGGACCTCTGTTCGTCCAACCGTGCTGCCCCGATTCTCACAGGGCCTGACTGCCAGGTGGACTCACGAGCTTCGGGCATTTTGCGCCGCCAGGACGCAGTACGAATCCTGCTATTCCAGCTACTTCATACTGGAGGTATACATTCCTAAATCTCTTCATCTTACTTACCTCCTGCGTCCTATCTACACTTCGAATATACACCCGTTAAGGCTATTTGTCAACAGTTATTTTCAACTATTTCAGGGCTATTTTTTCAATAAAAAAAGGCCCGGGAGCATAAGCCCCCGAGCCTTGTCATACACTTCATTAGTGACCTAGAACGGCGGTCCACCAGGTGTATCCAAGCCACTTCCACCACTACCGCCGCCACCAAACAGCAGGCCTGCTGCAGCCGCCACAAGAAGGACTGTCAACCAGGAATTCTTCTTGGTGCCACTGTTTTTGATGATGCCGATCTCAGGGTCTGTACTGGATGCATATGTCTTGCCGGTTACCGCAAAGACAATCTGCCGACCGGCATCCCTCATGGCGCCTGTGGTCGGGTCTTCAATGACGGCAGACTGAATGCCGACTGGCTTCACATTGCGACCTGTAAGAGCAACAGTGCGCAAGTTCTTTCCGGTGACAGCATCGATTATCATGACGGTGGATCGGATCTCAGCAGACCCATCCGCACTGACGGCATAATTATCAACAGAGCCAACGAGGATCAGATCGACACCCATCGCCTGGCCTATCAGCTGAGCACGCTTTATGGCAGCAGTATCTGAGGTGTACTGAACTGTAGAGCTGCCTTTAAGCTCCGGGTGCTCCTTAATCAACCGCTGAACCGGTGCTAGCCTGTCGCTGTATCTCACCACACTATATCGGTTGTCTGCAAGTAACCCATTCTCGATATAATTTGTAAGGTCACTGGCCACCTGGGCGTTCGATTTGTCCGCTGAACTATCCAGCGGGAAAAAGAGCACCGTTTTGACTGAACTCTCTGCTGTGAGAGCTGCTGCCGAAGCTCCGCTTGCCAGATATGGAATGGCCACCAGTGCCACCATTGTCCAGGCCAGAACCTTCGACGCCCTGTGTTTGAGCATCATATGCATTAGTTTTTACCTCTCCATCAAAATCAAGTTACGTTAGATTACTTACCAGGGGCTGGAATTATCAGATCGCACTCTACAAGTGCTTTCATCCAGTATCCACGCCACGGGCGCATATTAGTCTGTGCATCTTTCATTGTTGCGTGCACTAGCTTGTATTGTTTTGAGATCGGGTCGAAAACCCAACCGTAGTCACGTACCCAGCCGTGACTGTTGTTGGCGGCCGTCGTGATGTCGACAGTCGTTCCGTTGCGGCTGATCTTCAGGTCAGCCCAGTTTATTTCCGACATATACGGATCACCGATCTGGTTCCAACCAGGATACAGATGTATTGGCGCGAAGTCAACATCAAGAGGAACTTCAGTGCCTTCCTGTACCGTTACCTTAACAGGTCCGACAGTCTTGATCCAGAATCCCTGGCCAGCAGCCAGATCCGGGAAGTCTGCGTCGCTGGTGATGCCCGCCATCTTGGAGAACATCTTGTATGCACCATGATAAGTTGGCGCATTGCTGGAACTCAAACCACCAACCCATCTGGCCAGCGCGAACTTCAATGGATCACCGAAGACCGCGGTGGGATCAGTTGGATCTACTGGATTGAACGGCAGTGAGATCATGTCCACACCGTCTATGCTCACGGAGTCCTGCTTGATATCGACCTTGTACAGGCCGGACGAGCTCTTTCCATATTGAGCGTTTCCACCCCAGGTAGACTCAAGCGTCCATGTGCCCACAGCATCCGGAATCCAATCGTAGTTGTATGCACCGGTATTATCCGGAACCGCCGTATACAGTTTAACCTTGCCATCCGGGGCCGTGGCATGAATTACCAACTTATCGGCGTTTGTCGGCATGATATTGCCGCTGACTGAACTTACCTGACCCAATAGAGGTAAGGTGCATCCAATGCTGATATCTGCTTTCGGCAATATGGTGACGTTTGGACCATCGTAGTGGCCGGTTTCAGGGTCACTATCCAAAGCCGTTTCGGTTGCGCAAGCGAACCGGTATGTATGATCGCCGGCAGCCAACCCGTCCTGGGTATAGGTATAAGTTACTCCAGCAGCATAGTCGGTGCCTGCTGCCAGTGTCATCAGATGAGCATCCGCCTCGTCGTCTCCGTCGATGTAGACTTTGACGTAGTCTGGGGCTTTGCCATCATCATTTCTGTAGGTGACAGACCAGGTATATTTATCGTTGACATAGCCGTAGTTCGATGAGGTAACAATACCTCCGCTCAAACCGGACTTCGTCGATACATTTACCCATGGTCCAAGTTTGGACACCTCTGCGGCAGGTTCGATGCCATCGTTCGCAGTTATGGAGAATCTGTGCGAACCGTCTGCGCCATCGAAGTAACCAGGGCGCATGGTGAACGAGTATGTTACGCCATCGCTGTAGTTTACGCTATCCTGGCTAAGTGTGTAGGCAGTTGGATCAACATTCAGATCAACAAGCTTCCTATCTATCCATAGCTTAATACTGCTTTTATCCGCAGCATCATTGTCTGCATCGGTGTAAACGACCTTGTAGGTAAAGGTCGTTCCGTTATTTCCCAACTCCGGCGTTACAGTAGGAGTCGACAGTACCGGTGCATGGTTAACGTCCATAGTGTTCTCACCGACCGCCGGGAACCTGGTTGTAGAGTAGCCGTCTGATGCGACGAAGTGGTACGAGTGTTTTCCGGGAGTCAAACCGGACAACTGGTAAGTGAATGTTTCGCCAGCAATATAATTGCCGGTGAAGTACGGATCTTCATCCATATCGTATATCTGACCGTCTAACACTAGTGTGATAGATCCGAGCACCCCGTCGTGCGGTTCAGGTGCATCGTTGTCCTTATCGGAATACAGCACGCTGAACGTGTAGTCCGTCGAAGTACCACCCTTTTCAGGGTCTACAGTTCCGTTCGCCAGCACCGGCGCGACATCGCCTGTAGGTTTAACCGGCGCAATAACCTTCGGGCCCTGAAGTTCGCCGGTAAGGGAGAACCTTGCCACTTCAGGTTTAGTCGTTTTCGGACCGATAGTCTTGTCGGTTATTGATTTGAAGTGTGCGGTATGTGTTTTATTCGGAAGTCCAGTGCTTACACCCAGTCCTGGGATCGTAATAGAATAGACGATACCGTCGGTGTAGCTATTCTGGTTAGGATCCTTAGTGAGCCTGAGCGCTCCGATACTGAAATTGACAGGGGTGCCTGAATCCAGAGCAAGCCCGTCTGCGGCAATATCATTAGCGATGAGTGCCAGGGTATCCTTGGTGTTGCCTGCGATCGTGTACACGATCCCCACCAATGGTCCTGATGTAAACTGGACAGGCATTCCCTTGAACTGATCCACAGTCCAATTCCGAGTGTGATCGGTTATCGTTCTTTTGCCCATCGATGTGACCGTGCCGCTGAAATCGGTTTCTGCGGCGTTGTCTATGTATACAACCGGATATCCGGCGTTAGGAGCATCGTTGTTGGCATCGGTATACGTCACGCTGTACGTAATCCGCGTATCAGGGAATATGCCATCAGTCGCATCATCAGCCTCTATTTTTCCATTTTTCAGAGTAGGCAGATCGTTTACGTACGGGCCGGCAATAGGGACAATAACATAGCCACTGTTGATTGATGTTGACGAGTGACCAGCATTTGCATCAAATACCGCGTAGCCAGCACCGTCGGATGCCTCGAAGTAGAACGAATGCACGCCAGGATTCAGCGTAGTCGCCTTTGATGTATAGGTGACTCCAACGCTGTAATCCACGCCTGTTGTAGCCACCGGCGTCAGATTTATCACTTCGCCACCCAGCACTAGGTGCACAAATGAAGGCGCATGAGCTGCACCATCAGGATCTTTGTAGGATACCTGGAATGTATAAGTGCCGCTTGATGTGCCTGATTCAGGGTTGACACCACCGTTCGACAGAACAGGCGGAACATTTCCACCGACCGCATTAGGTCCGGCCATGCCAAACCAGTACTGAACGTCGATGAAGCTGCTGGGATCATTCAGGGTGATTACGCCGGTTGCAAAATCGACGGTGTAATCATCTTCGTAGGAAAGCAGCGATCCGGTCTCATCATAGACATTCGGATATCGATACAGATTGAAAATCGGGCTGGCAGGAATTACGCCAACCAGAGGATAACGGCTAGCCTGGAAAATGGTTTTATCATCATCCTTCATCGGGTTAAGCCGCTCGCCGGGATGCCCCGACGTGATCTCGCCCTCGGCAGATCTTACCTCATCCGTGCTCCATACTGCATGAGCGCTCGGCGATGTCTCTCCGTTGTACTGTGCCAGATCGATTCCATCCGATGCGACAAACGAGTAATAGTATTTGATGCCTGCATCGGTGCCTGCCAGGCGTGTGGAGAATTTGAAATCCTTACCATCATTGTAGACAGTATCGGAAGCATTCACTTCATCCATGGCATGACCAGCATCCCAGGTTATTGTTGTTCCATCCTGGTTTAGCTGTCCGATGTAAACATTTACACCTGCCGGTTTATGATTGTCCGGGCTTACATATGAAACCTTGTAATTCCATACGGTGGCGCTGTTCGCAGTACCGTCCGAAGACGACACGCTCCCGTTTCGGAGCAGAGGCCTGTTGTTGGCCCCAACGTAAAGTCCCTCTATCCAGGTAGGCTCGCCTGAACCCATGGTTTCGGGGAACGTGACGGTCTCGCCCACCACACGATCGTTCGGGTCGGTCAGTCCACCCCAGTCGTCGGTGAAGACGAATCGGTACTTGCGGGCACCGGCCTGAAGCCTGTTCTGCAGGTTTGCAGTGTCGAAGACGTAGGTCACGCCGTCCTTGTAGTTGCTGGCAGCGGGGTTGAGTTTAGTCATTGCGACTTCCTCTGTGTCCCCTTTATCGTTGTACTGGATAATCATGTGAGCCTTGTACGGGCGCTGATTATCAGCATCTGTATATGTTATAGAGAATCGGTATCGATCTCCGGCAACACCGGAGATGCGATCCACCTGCCCGTTCGAGAGAGTCGGTTTGTGGTTTATGTACGGGCCGTGGAAGTAGTGAACAAAGCTATTATCCAGCGGCTCTTCAACATTCACCGGAGTATTTACCGGGAAGCGTGTCACACTGGTTATATTAGGGCTTGCTGTTTCATCCACACTGGTAGCGGTAAAGTAATATGTATGCGGACCGACCGGCAGTGTAATTGAAGATGGTAGTTTATAAAGAACCCCAGTCTTTATATTGCCCGTATTATCCGCCCGGATCAGGGTGTGGCGGGTGTAAGGGTATAGAGTGCTGTTCGTATCATCATCAGCATTGTTGATCCATACGCTGATCTCTTTTGGGGCAATTCCATTCACCTGGGAATAATAGATCCCAAAGTTGACAGGTGTGCTTGCGGATGCACCTGACACATTGTACTGTGTTAGAGGATCAACCATTCGATAAGCAGGTTCCTGTGTCCCAATCCATGGGCTTTTGTAGTAAAAACCTTCGCCAGGATCGAGGCCCATGCTTACTACAGGATGCTCGTAAGCAGGATACTTGTAAAGATTTGTGAGGGTAGTGAATCCATTAGGATCCACACCCGGCTCGTATGACGAGCGATCAACATATCTATTAATATCGTACCAGTTCCATCTCTCGGGAAAATCGACCCTGGAAGTTTCAGGAACCAGGCTAAGATTACCGTTATCAGGCCAGTACGGAGCTGGCTCTATCCATGAGAGAGTGTTGCCGAATGCATCGAAAAGTTTGTCGTCGCTGCAACCGAAGAAGTACTTATATGTACCATTGGGTAATGCCCGGTAATTATTTCTAAATTCGGGTTTAAGAACGTATTTGTATATTACGCCGGCAGCATAGTTACTATCGGCCGGATTCTCCTTCTGCATAGGGAGTGGGTAGTATTCACCATTCTGCAGACCGATATATAGAACAACGCCCGTCTCGGCCTCTGAAAAGAGAGAAGTGCCGTCGTAGTCATTAATGTATTTGCGCTGCATAACATAACCATATAATGGATCGCCTAGAGGAGCCATAAATCGGCCGTCAGTGATGTACTTTACAGGCGCACGGTTATCAAGGTTTCTGTACATAACCCTGAAAGTGTATTCTGTAGAGCCGGTACCGTCATCCGGATTCTCCTGCATATCAGGCAAAGCGCCATCCCAGCGGTTAGTGGCCAGAGGATCAGTTACTGGAGTAGGGCTATTGTTGTCATCGCCGTAAATCGCGTAGCCCCATAGATAGTCACGGTCCGAATTGTAACCGCCATAGCTGTGGAATTCATCATTGAAATCGCTTATCCAGTGAGAATCACATACGGTCATAGGAACACCGTCGCTTTTGACTACGGTGACCTTGCCATCTTTATCGGTCCAGGTAGCCTGAACAATAACGGAATATGTTTGAGGAGCCCCAACAGGAGCAGTTGTTACAGGCAAGATAGAAGGAACTATAAGGTACTGCTCACCGACTTTTTGGTAAATATCATCGCCTTTATCCGGCCATACCCTGGTATCAGGATATATGGGATCAACCACGAATGCTTTGTCGAAGGGGGTCAATCCACCGGTCATGGCTATATTATGTTCAATCCCGTCCTTTGAAGCACCGATTAAAAACGGGGAGATGTTCGTGACTGACCAGATGCCACCGGGCGTTTTCAGGATTAATTCCAAACTCCCAACATCCGGCGAGACGCCCTTGTCATCAATGACAACGAATTTCAGTCTGAAAATACTGTTAGTTGTAGCATCGTTTGGTGAGATGCTAATGATTTTTATTCCGCTTGCACTTACAGCACATGCATACATCAACATGATCATGATGGAAACAAATGCTATACTTGCAGCCTGGATCGCCCTCTTGTACATCCTGCTCAGTCCTCCTAGCGTATTGCCTATACATATACAATAGTGCTTACATAATTTCCGCATGGATATAATTAGCACAAAGTATACAGTAGCAAGCCCATAATGGCATAGAATGGGCTACCTGTATTGCTTGTTGGTATGATAGCGCCTAATAGCATATAGTGTCAAGGGTTTTATGTAAAATAAACAGTAGGTAACAAGACCTCACGATTGCATTCTAAATATAATTTTACAGTTTAGCTTCGTGTATATGGAAAAGATAAGACGGCAGCAACTGGCCTGTATCCTACATTTGTAGTATAAAGACCCGTTTTTTCGCGATTTTACATGCGCCACCTACAACCGTTTGATTGTCCATACATTTGAAAATGATTATAATGTGTCGTAAGAAAAGCTATAGTACACCTGCATAGAAGGATGGACTGTTAACCATGAATGTCATTCTAAGGTTGGATGCTAGTGAGAGATATCTCCGTAACAGACTTGATTCTTTTGCCGCCGAGCTGCTTGCTGTTGATCACCCTTCGGTAAGATACGAAGATATCCGCATTAATGAGCAGCACGAGGTGGTCATCCCGCTCGATGTATATTTTGATGATGCCGACTACGCAAAGCACACGCTCGATATCCCTGCGGGTGAACGTACAGTTATCGCAAGGCCAATGTTCGAGGCCATGCTGACTATAGGCCCTGTCATCGAGATTACTACAAAGGGAACTCCAGCCGACGCGCCGCACTTTTGCAGGATATAAGTAGGAAGGCTGACGACCTCATCTTCGAATTACTAAATTCAAAGATCATTCTTCATTTAGGCTCGCATCCCAAAGCCGTACTCGAGATCACGGATCACATAAGCTGCTACACCGTGAAGGAGGGACTACTTCGCAAGTTTGTTCGAGACCCGTGGACCGACGCCTGAAGCAACTCATTCGCGCCGCGTGCCCGACAGCGCGAGGGACGGTTCGCGTCGATGGATGGCAGATGAAATATTAATACTTGCATTTTTTTGCATGATGAACTATAATATGTATTAAGGAGACTCAGTCTCCTCTAAGGACCATATTGTCAGCATGGTTTGGCGTTGAAACTGGTTGTTACTGTCATCCGCATCGAAACTCCAGCGATCACTTATTCCAAATCTACGAAACAATCGGGGCCGGGTTATTTATTTCAGGAGTGTTATCCATGAGCTACGTAGACAAATCACTAAACTGCCGAGATTGCGGCAGCGAATTCACATTCACAGCAGGTGAGCAGGAGTTTTATGCAGAGAAGGGCTTTACAAATACCCCTTCAAGATGCCAGGACTGCAGAGCCAAGCGAAAAACAAGCGGCGGCTTCGGCGGCGGCAATAGAGGCGGCGGCGGCGGCGGTTTCCGCGAGATGCACACAGCAACTTGCTCCGCTTGCGGCAAAGAAGCTCAGGTACCTTTCGTACCAAGAGGCGACAAGCCCGTATTCTGTTCAGACTGCTTCCAGAGCCAGCGCAACAGCGGTGGCGGTAGCAGCCGCTGGTAAGCAACCAGTAACAAGATAGTACTTAAAGGCTCGCATTCGATGCTGCGAGCCTTTTTTTATTGCTTAATTATCGGTGAATTTTCAGATCACACTGATTGCACCTCGCCCCAACCGATTTCGGGCGAGGATTTTTTTGTTTCGCTTATCCCGAGTAGCCCACAGGGCATATCGAGGGACGGTACATACCCATTGCAACACTACCGCCATCCACAAACTTTCTCGTAGAGCTATCTTATAAGTAAATTTTGATGATTAGAAGATGGTTCATATAACTGCGGCCTACCAACTACTTGATGCCTCCGAAGTTCTTTGATCCATGTTTGCTCATCAAGTCCTTGATTAACATCACCAGTACTCATATCAACAATAAAATAGCCTGTGGTGCATTCACCAGCATCATCCTCTGAAAGTCCCTTAGTCGAGACATGTCCAATAATAATTCGATCGTTTTACAAAAAAGCTATCGATTCCAGGCTGAATTATTACACTACTATTCTTGTCCACGAGCATAAATGCCGAACCATATATGCGACTGATCTCATATCCCATTGGAAGAGCTATGCCATAATCACCACCAAAACGAATGTACAATACAAAAACCAATACAGATATGGCGCAACAAAGAATTACTAATAGCAATATCAGACGTTTAACTATCTTCATGATCTCGCCAGATGCGGATCTTCTTCGCGCCGGCTTTCATGATCTGATTTTCGATGGTGACCTGTCCATCGCCTGCTATGGCGACGGTTCCATGTCGTTTTACTGCTAATATTGTGGTAGCTTGCGTCTTCACTCTAGTTCTCCTCTATGGCCCGCGGATGAGCGCTCTCGTAGACCTGCTTGAGCCGTTCTCTGCTCACATGCGTGTAAATCTGGGTGGTGGAGATGCTGGCATGACCGAGCAACTCCTGAATCGACCGCAAGTCCGCGCCGTTCTCCAGCATGTGAGTGGCGAATGTGTGGCGCAGTACGTGCGGGCTGATCTTCATCTCGTCGCTTACGGCGGCGAAGTATTTATCCAGCAGACGACTGATGCTGCGGGCACTAATTCTATACCCATCTTTGTTCAAAAAGAGCGCATTTTCGTTCAACCCATCGCTCCTGCGGGCGAGGAGTGTACGTCTGCCGCTGTTGATGTATGCGCCAAGTGCGCCGCACGCGGCTTTGCCGAGGAGAGTGATCCGCTCCTTCGAGCCCTTGCCCATGACCTTTACCTCGCCGGTTTTGAGATCGAGATCGCGCATATCCATGCCGACCAGCTCACTCACACGAATGCCGCTTGCATACAGAACCTCAAGGAAGGCGGCATCCCGCGCGCCGAGCGGTTTCGCGGTGTCGGGGGCCGTCATGAGCGCTTCTATGTGCTCCGTGCGAAGAAACTTCGGCAGCCGTTTATCCAACTTCGGGCTTGTCACGCCGGTGGTTGGGTCCAATTCGATTGTACCTTTACGAAGCAGGTATTTGAAGAATGCGCGGAGCGATGCCAGTTTACGCGCGATAGAGGCTTTGCACATCGAATTACGCTGGAGGCGCGCAAGGTATCTGCGCAGAATCTTCGAGTCGACGTCCCTCAGGCTATCAACAATATCCTCGGCTTCGAGGAACTCGATGAACTGTACGATATCTGTGGCATACCCGCGTACCGTGTGCGGTGATGCATTGCGCACGGCCTGTATGTACTCTATGAAGCGATCGATCTCTTCATTCATGGTATGTATACCCTGGATGCGACAAAGCATCCGCAGTCCAGAAAGCTAACCGCGAATGCTTTGTTTCTATGCTTGATATTCTATTATACTACCTATCCGGGTATTTTATCGCCTGGAATGTTTTGGTGGCCGCCGATTCTTTTGCCTTGAGACACATGAGCACGCTGAGAAGGCCATCGTCTATAGAAGATACAGACTTTGCCTTGCCATTCATGCAATTGATGAAACTCTGTGTGAGGACTATATCGCCTCCACCGTGACTCATAGCGGACGTGTCGATCTTGTAGCTCTCCACACGAGGGGTATGGTGCATGTAGACCTTGACCTCGTCCGTAAACCAGTCGAACTCGACGGTGCCCTTGTATCCGATCAGAGTCGCCCCTCGCTTGGCGGCCTTGTTCCGCACGAGAAAGTCCTGAGTATACGATACATGCATTCCCGACTCGTACTGTATCAGGGCGCTGCCCGAATCCTCGTTTCCGGTATCGACCGCAAATGCGCACTTAAGATTTTCAGGCGGTGTATCAAAAAGCGGATGCTTCATGAACGGGTTGTACGGGCTGTTGGTGCAGGTAGACTTCTCACCGCAATCCTTGCAGTAGAGGCCCGCCGGATGGTCGCCCTTGAAAACTCGCTTGGAGGTCATGGCGCTGATCAGCACCGGCCGCGTGCCGAGCAGGTAGTTGATATAGTCGATATCGTGAGTGGCTTTTTGAAGGAAGAGACCGCCTGTTTCGTTCTCATCCCTGTACCAATCCTGGAAATAGACCGAACCGTACGGCACGTTGTTGTAGGCCTCCATGTGCTCTATGGTGCCGAGCTTACCGGAGTCGATGATCTCCTTGACGAGCGCGACGTGAGGGGTCACTCTCAGTGGGAATGAGACCACTACCTTGCTTGTACTCTTTTCTGCGGCGTCTCGAAGTGCAATCAAGTCGGCCATATTGGTGGCGATTGGTTTTTCAAGAAAGAGCGGCAGGTTCCGATTCAGCACTTTGACCGCCATCTTTGCATGCAGGGAGCATCGGGTGCCGATCATAGCGCCATCGAGCTGTTCGGCATCAAGCATCGTGTCGGCATCGTGGTAGAAGGTTATCGCGCTAACGTCCTGCCCTTTATCGCACATCTGCTGTTTAATTTCATCGGCTTTTGGGTCGGCAATGGCAACTATTTCGGTGCCGGCTTTAAGTGTCTGCATGATATCGATGACCATGCCAATTCGAAAACCGTATCCGATGACGCCTATTCTAAGCATAAATTTTCAACCAGCCTTTCGGGGAAATGTTCAATACGGATTTTTCTCACCCCAGCCCTCTCCCGCATGCAGACGAGGGAGAGGGCGAAAAACAGGATGTTGTCCGCCCTCCTTAATATCTAGTTGGTGCAATCTACCTTTGCAGGATGGCATCCATCGCGTTCGAGGTATTCGCAAGCAGCACCTCGGGATAGTGCACATACTGAGGGATCATCTCGGCGGTCAGGTAGCCGGCGTATCCAACTTCACTGAGCGCTTTCATGACTTCCGGCCAGTTCACATCGCCTGAAAGGAGGTCGACGAACCCAGCCCCTGTGCCTACCGCACGGCGGAAGTCCTTGAAGTGAACTCGCTTGATCCTCTTCCCAAGGCTTCGTATCCACTGCTCCGGGTAACCGGTGAGCATAGCGTTCCCTACGTCGAAGTATGAGCCGACATAATTTGAATTGAACTGGTCGATGAAAGCCTTAAGCTCCACCGGCCCGACCAGGAACTTGTTCCACACGTTCTCGATGCCGATCTCGATCTTCGCTGCCTCAGCTCGTGGGAACAGGGCGGCTACAGCATCGCTTGATCGCTTCCAGACAGTGTCATAATCGATGACTTCAGCGCTGGGATCGAAGAAGATGTCGACTGCTCCTGGGATGAGGAGAACTGCGCCTGCATCGAGCCATGATGCCACGTCGATAAGTTTCTTTGCGATGTCCATCGCGGCTGCGCGCACGGCCGGATCGCTGGCGGAGAGGGATTTCCCCCAGAAGAGACCCGTCGCAACGGATGAGATCTCGACCCCTGCATCTTGCGCCGCCTTGATTATTTCCCTGGCGGATTTCTCGGTGGTAGTGAGGCTTACATCGCCGGTATCGGACAGGCAGACTTCGACGGAATCATAGCCGAGCGCCTTCGCTTCGTTAAAAGCCTCTGCAACAGGCTTCGTGCCTTCAAGCCCACCAGCAAATGACCAGTAGCTAATACCCTTCTTGAACATGTTATCCTCCATATAATTAAAGATTTACAACCTGGTTAGTCCTGACCGATTCGGTCTCTGCTAGACAGATGCGCACCGCGTCACGAGCGTCTGCCGGGGTGAGAACGGTCGGGGTCTTGCCGGATTTTATGCAATCGATGAAATACTTGATTTCGTTGTAGTAGCCGCCGAGGTCTGACAGATTGCCGGACGTCTCGGTGGATGGTCCGATATTAGGTTTTGGCAGCTCAGGCGCGAAGGCCTCGCCCTCCATGGGGTAGACCATCAATGATGGGCTGGTAGACATATCGAACTTGATGCTGGCCTTCTCACATGCGACAACCAGGGCCATGTTGAACGGGAATCCCGGTGCCAGATCTAGCGCACCCTCTGCGAAGGTTTTCGCACCATTGGCATATCCCCATCCAAGGGATTGAACGGTGTTTATGCCGCCGCCGGTTCCAACCACACCGCGTGCGTCGACCGAGGCTGGCGTGCCCAGCAGATACGAGATGTAGTCGACGTCGTGGATGTGCAGATCGAGGAGCCCGCCGCCGCTTTTGTTCGGATCGGCATACCAGTTCTCCCATGAATTGAAGGGGAACGAACTCCTTCGTTGAGCATTCAGCCACAGGACCTTACCGTACTCACCTGAATCGACCAGGCTCTTGATGACCTGGTATTCCGGCCAGAAGCGTATTACCTGTCCGATCATAAGGGTGGCACCTGATTTGTTGGCGGCATCGATCATGCGGTCGCACGCTTCGACGGACGTCGACATCGGCTTCTCGCACATGACGCTCTTCACCTTCTGCACAGCAGAGACTACGCACTCTTCGTGCAGGTAGGTCGGGACGCAGATGTCAACGATATCGAGCTCCATCGAGTTTAGCATATCGCCGATGTTTTCGAAAGTTTCACAGCCGTACTTTTCGCGCGCCTCAGCCCTCTTTGCAGGATCTACATCCGCAAGTGCAGCAATCGAGGCATCTCCTGTGGCCACATAACACTGGGCATGCATGTGCCCCATGAACCCGTAACCCACCAAACCGACTTTCAGCATTTTCTGACTCTCCTTATGTATATTTTGCGCGGTATCGTTACCGCAAAACTCATTTTTGCGGCATGGTAATGATCCCTGGGAAAAATCCGGTACTTACACGTGACCTACTGTTTGTCTGACTATGAGGGAGGTATCTATGATTCCCGGCGCCAGATCAGCATTAGGATCGATTAACAGATCAGACAGTATCCGAGTGGCGATTTCCGCCAACCCTGTGCAATCTATTCGGATAGTGGTCAGCCCTGGCTCGGCCAGCGTCAGAAACGACAGGTCATCATGGCCGATGACGGATAAGTCGCCGGGCACCGAAAGCCCCATACGACGAGCGGCTCGCAGTGCACCAATAGCCAGGATATCCGTTCGAGCAAGAACGGCGGTCGGCGGCTCGTGCTGCGACATCAGCGTTTCCAGCGCTTTCGATCCATCCTCAACATTACGCCCTTCCGCGGTGATGTAGTTGCGCAGTTCAAACTTCACGCCCAGTTCGGCAAGCGCCTCCGCGAAAAGCACAGAGACCTCATCGCGCAGGTCCGAGTCGATGAAGCCTATTCGGCGATGTCCGTTCTGTACCAGGAGTTGAGCCGCCTCCTGTACGCCGGTGCGCAGGTTCATCACTACTGATCCTATGAACGGCATGCCTTCTACTGGCACGTGGCTTATCACAACCGACCAGCGCTTGTTGTTTGACAGTTCCCTCAAAAATTTGCGGGGGATGATCTGCTCGCACACCAGTATCAGGCCGTCGACTGTGCGCGATTTGATCATCTGACGCAATAGAGCATGTTCCTGCGCGCTGTCCGGGGCCAAATTCAGCCAAAGGTCGAAACCGAGCGATTTCAGCGGACCGACTATTTCGCGGGCGACCTGCAAGGTGAACAGATCTGCTGCAGCTTCCTGATCAACATGGCATAACGCCATAACATAACTACGGCCGTTTACCAGTCGCCTGGCATTCAGGTTGGGGGTGAATCCCAGTTCCTTCATCTTCCTGCGCACCATTTCACGGGTGGTTGGGCTTAGTCGGCCGTTTCCCGTGATAGCGCTCGATACAGTTGTGGGCGAAACCCCAATTTGTCGTGCGAATTCCTTGATGTTCATGTTACTTTTCAACCTGGCCCAGCGGTCATGCCGGGCACCCTTCGCGAATGCCACTCACCCCGACAGCCCCGTAAACGGGCGGCAAGGATGCGTCGTTACAGCATGCGTGCGGAAACGCTTCCGCTGATTTGAGTTTACCACTCTTTATGTAAAAAGTCAACAGATTATTACTCATGTCTCTTGCCCATCATACCGGCAATTGCTGTCCACAAATCACATCTGCGCTGACTAGTGCACTCGCCCATATTGCGTAGCCGGCAGGGGTGAGGTGTGTAAAGTCGGACATGATATCGGGGGAGATAGTTCCATCCGCCTGCAGGAACTGCGCACCTATATCGATTACGGATGCATAGGGCCGGAGACGTTCCGACAGAAGAGCGTTGAGTGCGGCAATGATACTTCGGAGTGGATCTGTTGGATATTGCCCTCGCGGAAAGACACCCATGACCACTATGCGGCTTTCCGGCGATAGTGTATGCAATTGGCGACAGATGGCCAGTATGCCTTCACATGTCTCTTCGGGAGTGTTGGCGCGGGCATTCTCGCTTGCCGTGAGATTGTTCGTTCCGATATTCACCACCACCACGCGCGGATGCAGCCCATCCAGTTCACCATGTTCCATTCGCCAGAGCACGTTCTGCGTGCGGTCCCAACCGAATCCAAGATTCAAAACAGGGGTGTCACCGAACGTGGCTGCCCAACTCTCTCCACCATGCTTGGTTGGATCATCGGGCAGTCCACCCCAGAAGTGTGTAATCGAATCACCGATCATTACAATTTCCGGATCTATATGTTTTTTTGCCGACAAAACTGCATCATGGCGCTCCCACCAATCGTAGCTATCGTCCTCAAGTTTTGATACAGGTAGTACCGCAGAATTTTCCATAATCGTTTACCTCTTTACGTTCAATATTTGAATAATACAATGTCATTTCGAATGCAATGATTGATGCTATACCGGCTTTATCAGTCCAAAGGCCTCAATGGCTTTTCCAAGCGCATCGAGGGATGTTTCGACCAGCGCCGCCTGGCGATCCTTTTTGTTCCTGATACGGACCTCCGGCTTGGGAAGGATGCCGAAATTCGCGTTCATGGGTTGGAAATTGACGGTCTGCGGGGTGGATATATACCCTGCAAGCGAGCCTATCATGGTCTCAAGCGGAAGCGTAACCGGCTCGAGCCCTTTCAGAATCCTGCCAACGTTGATTCCCGCGAGCACCCCCATAGCAGCCGATTCGATATAGCCCTCGACGCCCGTGATCTGGCCTGCAAAGAAGATGTTCGGGTGCTCCCTCATCTGAAGGGTAGAATTGAGCAGTTTCGGTGACTCTATGAAGGTATTCCTGTGCATGACTCCGAACCTCACAAATTCGGCGTGCTCAAGGCCGGGGATCATCCTGAACACCCTCTCCTGCTCAGGCCAGCGAAGGCGTGTCTGGAAACCTACCAGCCCGTAGAGTGTGCCTTCTGCGTTCTCCTGACGGAGCTGAACCACTGCATACGGCCACCTGCCGGTCCGTGGATCATCAAGCCCTACCGGCTTCAGCGGGCCGAAGGAGAGTGTTCGCTTTCCTCTGGACGCCATCTCCTCGATGGGCATGCACCCCTCGAACAGTTTGAGGGTTTCAAATGCGGCAAGAGGCACTCGTTCCGCCGCAACCAGTGCTTCCCAGAAAGCGGTGTACGATTCCTCCGTGAACGGACAATTCAGGTATGCGGCTTCTCCCTTGCCATACCTTGAAGCCCTGAAGACTACATCGTAATCTATGGACTCCGCCGTTATGGTGGGAGCCACTGCATCATAGAAGTAGAGATCATCGAGGCCGGTAAGTTTTGCGATCTGTGCTGCCAGCGCATCGGAGGTCAGCGGTCCTGTTGCTATGATGGTGGTGACGCCTTCAGGGATTTCCACTACTTCTTCCCGAACCAGAGTAATATTAGGATGGCTCGACACTTTTTCGGTGACACATTCGCCAAAATGCGTGCGGTCAACGGCCAGAGCCTCGCCTGCAGGGACGCGATTCTCTTCCGCGCACGAGATGACCACGGAACCGAGTCGGCGCAACTCCTCCTTGAGGAGGCCGGACGCGCTCGACAGGAGGTTCGATTTCAGCGAATTGCTGCACACAAGTTCTGCAAGGAGGCCAGTCTGATGGATGGGTGTCTCTCTTACCGGGCGCATTTCGTACAGCAGCACCCTGGCACCAGCATGAGCCGCATGCCATGCAGCCTCCGAGCCAGCCAGCCCGCCGCCGATAATAATCAGGTCAAAATCGTTCTTTTTCAATCTTTTTTCCAGTCCAAATCAAGAATTCTTACAAGGAATAGTTCGCCCATATGTTAATGAACTCCTCTATGTGGTAAGATTTAGGAGGTTATTATCTCATCTATATCGAATATACTTAGTTGGAACACTGCTTCTTTTCGTTAATAACAGGTAAAGGTTAGTGCAAATGTCTGGTACTTTGAATGATTCCACCGGCACGAAAGGTGTCGACGATAATATCAAGAACAACACACAGAATGAATCCATCGCATGTGTAATACCCGCTTACAATGAAGAAAAACATATCGCCGGAGTGCTTGATGTGCTGTGCGGCGTCACAGAATTCGATCAGATTATTGTAGTTGATGATGCGTCAACCGACGGCACGCCCGCAGTCGTACGCGAATACTGCTCGCGCGACTCGAGGGTGCGCCACCTGCGCATGCCGAAGAACAGCGGCAAAGGCGGGGCCATGGTAACAGGAGCCAACAACGCAAACAGCGATTTGGTGGTTTTCCTGGATGCCGATCTTATTGATCTTAAGCGTAAACACGTTCTGGATCTCGTGGAACCCGTCCGAAATAACGGCTGCAGCATGACCCTCGGTATCTTCTCAGGTGGGCGCATGCGTACCGACTGGGCACATCGACTGACTCCATTCCTGACAGGACAGCGGTGTCTCAGGTGGAGTTTATACAAGAGCGCACCTGATCTGGAGTTAGCCCGCTATGGCGTCGAGGTTGCGTTAAACCTTCATGCATGGCATCGCAAGTATCGTATTGCTAATATCCCTTGGAAGGGTGTAACTCATGTCATGAAGCCGGAAAAGGTTGGCCGCTTCAAGGGCTGCCGATCCTATCTTGAAATGTACGTCGAGATTCTGAAGTACGTGTCAAAACACATTGCGAAAGACCGGTCAGCTGAAAATATCAATTTACAATAATCTGGAGCGCGTTAAATGAGATGGTGGCATAAACTTTTCATATCCGTCATGTTATCGGTTGCCATCATAACTATATTGATGCTGGGCCACTCACGCGGCACATGGTTCAGCCCTCCTACACACGTCGACCTTGATGCCATGCCTCAGCCTGGGCAGAAGCTCCTGATAGTGGCGCCACATTGCGATGACGAGACACTGGCGGCGGCGGGACTGATCATGTCGGCCGTGCGTCAAGGGGTGGAAGTGAGAGTAGTCATCGTCACAAACGGCGATGGGTACCGATTCGCCACCATGGAAGAGTTCCACAGCCTTTTCCCGACACACGCCGATTTCATCAGAATGGGCAAACTTCGCCAGCAGGAATCTCTGCATGCTCTGCGCTTGCTGGGGGTCGGTTCCGACAAAGTGTACTTCCTCGGATATCCTGATCGTGGGACACCTGCGCTATGGAACGATCACTGGGACAACAGCGACCCCTACCGGTCAATGGGTGCCGACGTGACGAGCAGCCCCTATCCTATCACCTACAACCATAAGTCGGTATACTCCGGCACAAGCCTTTTGTCCGACTTGGACAGCATCCTACGATCTTACAAGCCCGACCTCATAGTCTACCCGCATCCGGGAGACGTCCATCCGGATCACTGGGGAGTCGGGATATTTACAAGGCTGGCGCTCGCTCTTGCAGAAAAAACCGACCCCAAGTTCAGACCCAACGCTTACGCGTATCTGGTCCATAGAGGCGGTTATCCAAGGCCTCTGGGATTACGACCGGAAAAAGGGCTGCTACCACCAAAAAGCCTTGAAGAACCACGTGATCACTGGTTTCGAGTCGACTTGAGCCAGAGTCAGACAATGACCAAGTGGGAGGCCGTGCGCTACTATCACAGCCAGATTCCTCTTATGCGCAAGTTCATGGAGAGCTTTGTGCGAAGGAACGAACTCTTTAGCAGGATAGATGATCTTCCGCTTCCACAGATGGCGTCCGGCAGACCTTCCGATGTCGAAACGTGGAAGGATGCAAGAGGCAGGAGTATCCAGCCCGTGCAGGACGATACGACGTCGGATGTGATAGCGCGCGACGCGATGTCGTCGGCCAAGTTCGTGGGGCTGTATGCCGCCGAACAGCGATCAGGGAGACTAGCCATAAGCGCCAGGTTAAAAGGCAATGCTGCAAACCGGCTCACCTACACGATCAGGGTTATGGGAGTTGGGCAGCATGGAGTGGTCCATTACGTTTCAGTTCGCGGTAAGGCGAGAGGAGTTCAAAATACGGCATACACATCCGGGAATTGCGTGTACGACGTAGTCCCTATGTCAGCGCTTGGGAATCCGAGTCTGATCTTTGTCCGCGCAGAGGTGAAGGGGCCGGGGATCGGTACCATGTGCTATACGACGTGGCAGATGTTATCCAGGTAGCCCTTGTATGGAAATCTGTAAAGCCCTCACCTAGCCTCTCCCAAAGGGAGAGGGAGTCAGTATATAATGCTCTGTGAACTTTATCAGATTGCACTGATTCGGCCCTCATCCCAACCGATTTCGCGAGAGCGCGTTTTTGTTCCGCTTATCCCGAGTAGCCAACAGGGCATATCGAGGGACGATGCATATCTACCAGGCTACGTCAGCGGCGTCTTCGACTCTGCAACCGAAGCATCAACGCACCCGTAAAGGGTGCGCCTACATCTAGTCGGCACAGGGCGACTTCGGGTTTTTACAGAAAAGGCAGGCTTTGCAGCCTGCCTTTGTTATCGTTATTCCGTTGAAGCACCGAGGATTACTCCTCTTTCTTTTCCTGCGCTTCCTTGTACGTACACTCTTCGTTACTGCACTTTATGCCCTGCGAGCGGCCCCTATACTGCTTTTCCACCAGCACCGAGTTGCACTCCGGACATCGGCGATCGAGGGGTTTGTCCCACGAAACGAAATCGCATTCGGGATACTTGCTGCACCCGAAGAAGGTCTTTCCCTTCTTGGACTTGCGTTCGATGATCTCACCTTCACAGCCGTCCTTCGGACACTTAACGCCGACAGTCTTAGGCTTGGAGACGATCGTCTTGCACTTCGGGTAGCCGGAACAGCCGAGGAACTCGCCATAGCGGCTCTCACGGATAAGGAGCGGCAACCCGCAGTTCGGGCACATCTCGCCGGATTCACGGGCTGGAGCTTTGACCTTTTCCATCTTCTCCTTGGCCTCTACCAGCGACTCGTTGAACGGGCCCCAGAAGTCGGCAAGGACTTTCACCCAGTCGGCCTCGCCCTCTTCCACGCTGTCGAGTTTCGTCTCTACGTCGGCAGTGAATTCGGTATCCATAATCTTCGGGAAGTGCTTCACCAGCAGATCCGTGACGGTGAATCCGAGCTCTGTCGGCATGAACTTTTTCTCTTCCAGCACCACGTATTTCCTGTCCTGGATAGTAGAGATGATGGCCGCGTATGTACTCGGGCGACCGATGCCTCTCTCCTCAAGAGCCTTAACAAGAGTAGCCTCATTGTACCTTGGCGGCGGCTCGGTGAAATGCTGTTTCGACAGAAGATCGAGAAGCCTCAGTTCCTCATCCTTCGAGAGAACGGGGAGCTGCTGATCGTCTTCATCTTCGTTGCCGTTATCCTTGCCCTCGGTATAAAGGATAGTAAAGCCTGGGAATTTGATGACTGAACCCGTCACCCTGAATGTATAGTTCTTCGCGGCTATATCGACCGTTGTGACGTCCATTATGGCCGATTCCATCTGACTTGCAAGGAACCTCTGCCAGATCAGCTTGTACAGCCGCATCTGATCTTTGGTCAACTGCTTCTCAATGGCATCAGGCTTGCGCATAACTGAAGTCGGGCGGATGGCTTCGTGAGCATCCTGTGCCGATTTCTTCGACTTATACTGTCTGGGAGATGCCGGCACATAATCTTTGCCGTACTCCGTTGCGATAAACTCTCGCGCCTGTGCGATGGCCTCGCCGGCAATTCGGACTGAGTCGGTTCTCATGTAGGTGATCAGACCGACCGACCCTTCAGCGCCAAGGTCGACGCCTTCGTACAGCCCCTGCGCGACGCTCATGGTCTTCTTGTTCGAGAAACCGAGCTTACGAGACGCCTCCTGCTGGAGGGTACTTGTGATGAACGGCGCGGCGGGATTTCGTTTCTGCTCGCGTTTTTTTACGTTGGATACGGAGTAGGTGGCCCCTTGAAGTTCGCTGAGCACCTGTTTGGTTTCTTCCTCGGTGCCGAGTTTGATCTTCTTGCCGTCTTTTTCGATCAGCTTGGCATCGAAGGTCTTGTTCGCATCAAGCTTGGTGAGTTTGGCTGTGACCGACCAGTATTCCTCTGGTACGAAGGCCTGTATTTCGCGCTCACGGTCGCAGATGAGGCGCACGGCGACGGACTGTACTCGTCCGGCGCTCAGACCCTTCTTCACCTTGGACCATAGTAGCGGGCTGAGCTTGTATCCAACTAAGCGATCCAGTACCCTGCGTGCCTGCTGTGCATCTACCAGTTGTATGTCGACGTCCCTGGGATGCTCCAGCGCTTCTTTAACGGCAGTACGGGTAATTTCGTTAAACTCTATGCGTTTGGCACCACTAAGCTTGAGTGCTTTCTCAAGGTGCCATGCGATAGCCTCTCCCTCACGGTCAGGGTCAGTAGCGAGGTAGACCTGGCTGACATCTTTCACGGCCTTCTTGAGATTGGCCAGAACGGTCTTCCTCTCCGGGATGGAGACATACTTCGGCTTGAAAGCATCTTCGATGTCGACGCCGAGCTCCTTTTTGGGGAGATCGCGGACGTGGCCCATCGAGGCCTCAACTATATAATCGCCGCCCAGGAAGTTCTTCAGAGTCTTCGTTTTGGCCGGGGATTCAACTATTATCAAAGATTTAGACATATTTACTTAACGCCTCACGGTAATAAAACAATTTACTTAGCGCCTGCCCTTCTATGGCTGGCATTCCATTATAGCCTGATTTCCGAAGAAGTCAAACCAGAGTTTGATGGTTCGCCGGGAATCGCGCACAAAACTAAACCTGCCGAAGTACCGGCAGGCCGTACTTAAAAATCTTCACGGTTGCCGCGCTATGCGCGAGTGCGGCACATTATTAAACCACAATCCCGCCAATTGCGCAAGGTCGAGTGGTCGAGTGTGTTGAGGATTGGACTACATTCTATTCACCGATAGATCCTTTCAGAAGCTGTTTTACTTCGAATTCGCGCGTTATGGAATCTGATGCTGAAGCAAGCTTTGGCTCGATTTCCACCATTTCCTCCACGCATCAGAATCGGCGCCGAAGCTCTGCCCGGTGATCTTTTTCAAGGCATCCGCAACTTTCGGTCGATCTTTTGGGTCGGTCTCCCCCAACACGACAATCAACGGCCAGACTGCACGACTATCTTTCAGTTTCCCGAGCGCGTCCGCGGCAATGAGTGATATATCGGGAGGAGTGCTTTCGTCTACCCACCAATCATACTCACGGAGTGCGGCAATCAGTACCGGCACCGCTCGTGCGTCCCCGATCTCCCCTAGAGCGGCTACTGCGCCTGCCCTGTCTTTGGACATTGATCTTGACGACACGGTGGTTTCCAAAAAGTTAATCAACGGCTCAACGGCTCTCGCCTCTTTCCTTCGACCAAGCTCTTCGCAGGCGAAGGCAGCCTTGTGATCGCCTTCTTTGATATGCGATAGCAGGCTATCGATCGCTTTGGGATCTTTGATGCGTGGGAATGTAGCACGGGCAGCGATTAATGTCCTCTCATCATCGTAGCTCATCAGACCGAGGAGCGCCTCCACGGAATCCGGGGGCTGAATCGCGCACAAGGCTCGAACGGCAGACTCACGGACGCTTTTGTCTGCATCGTTAAGCAGGGCTTTGACGTTGTCGGCCGTGCTCGGGTCACCGATTTCACCGAGCGCGCTGAGGGCCATCCATCGGATATTCGGCTTGCGGTTTTGCAGCATCGTCAGCAAGCACGCGGTGGCAGTCGGAGTGCGGAATTTGCCTAAAGCATCCATAGCACGCCAACAATTCTCCGAGTACTCTTCGCTTTTTACGGGATTGTTGACCACAGCAGCTAGGAGGTTGATGGCGCGCGAGTCTTTGAGCTCAGCAAGCGCGAAAACAACCGTCAGTCTGGTTTCAGAATTTTTACTCCCAAGTTTTGCGATCAAATTAGGCACGGCTCTGGTATCCCCGATCGCACCAAGCGCCGCTATGGCGGATTGCTGAACATAAACATCGTTATCTGGATCTTCGCGGTCATGGTAGTGTCCCTTGAAATTGAGCAGTGGAATGAGATGCGAAACTGCATCCTTAGCCTTCAACATGGCAAGCCCATTGGCCGCCGATCCGCAGCATTCATCATCCTTGAGCAGAGAAATAAGAGCCGGTATAGCACGCGCATCGTTCTGATTGGCTAATGCATGAGCAGCATTGTCGCGTACTCCTACATCCTTGGTCTTCAATGCAGATATTAGCGGAACTACCGCATCTCTATTACGAATGTAATAGAAGGATTCCATCACAAGGCATCGATAGTTCTGATCGGCGAGCAATCCGACCATCGGCCTCATCGCAGGATTCCCGAATTTCCACAGCTCATCGACCATCCACATCTGCCGAGAGTAGTCCTTTTCTCGCTTCAGGAGGGAGATTATCGGGGCGATAGCGGCAGGGTCCTGCATCACCGACAGAGCCTCCACCGCCCCACAACGAATCATCGGGGTAGGGCTGTCGAGCGCGGCTATGAGCGGTTTAAACGCGACTTTCCCCATGCGTCCAAGAGCGTAAACGGGCACGCATCCCGAACTATATGGATCGCTATTCTTGAGCGCTGAGATGAGAGCCGGTATCACACTCGGATCGCCGATAGCACATAGGGCGGAAAAGGCTTCTTTTGCATCTTCCTGATCCTTGCCCTGCAGAATTGCGATTAGCGGCTCAACCGCCCGAATATCCTTCTGCCGACCTAGAGCGTAAAACACATCGTTCTTGTATTTGCCGTCTTTCTTCAGCTCGTTGAGTAGAACCGGCGCGCATCGCGGGTCCTTGATCTCGCCGAGCAGGCGGATTACCCGGCCTCGTTGATTCTGATCGCTGCCTTCGACTATCGCTATTATGCTATCAACTGCCGGACTGCCAATGTCAATCAGGGCACGATTTGCGACGTCGTAATTGAGTTCTCGTTGAGGCAGAGTGGATATTATAGGCTGCACGGCGGCCGCTGCCTTGAGCCTGCCGAGGGATTCTGCGGCCGTGTTTGCCACCAACGGATCGCTGTCCTTCAGGAGCGCTATGAGCGGCTCGACAGCTCGCTGGTCACCCGCGTAACCGAGGGCGTGGGCGGCAGTCTTCCTGACCTTCGCATTCGAATCGCCGAGAGCGGGAATCAGTGCATCCACAGCGTGCGGGCCTTCAATCCACTGGACGGCGGCGACGGCTCTTTGCCTGACAAGCACATCCGCAGATTTAGTCTGTTCAGTCAGGCAATCGGCATCGTCCGCGGGAACAGCAGCGGCAGACAGGGCCGAGAGGAAGAGGATTGCGGCCAGTGCCTTGAAGGACCTGCAAGTTTTGCATTTGATCATAGTTGTTCTCTTTCCGTGTAACGATTTCATTTTGGGCTCTATAAGAGAGTTTGTGGATAGCGACAGTGTTCCAACAACCGTGCGAATAAATTCGCGTCAACAAAAACACGAAATCGCCCTACACCGACTAGATGTAGGCAAGACTTCACGGGTGCGTAGATCGCAGGCATAAAGCCTGCGGCTACATTATTGAATCCCTAGACGCCGCTGCCGAAGCCTGGTAGACATGAACCATCCCTCGATATGCCCTATGGGCTACTCGGGATAAGCGGCATCCCCCTCGCCCGAAATTGGGAGAGGGTTGGGGTGAGGGTGAATCGGTGTGATCTGAAGATTCACCCACAAGAAAGCTTATAGCACCTCATTTTGAACGCGCCCACAAAGGGTACACCTACACCTAAACTCACCTAGACAGCGCGGACGTACGCGTTGCCGGGTACGCGGCGGACGAGGCCGAGCATCTCGAGGAGGGTGAGCGAGCTGTTCGCGACTGACGGAGGCAGACTGCACTCGATCATGATCTCGTCGACGTGCTTCGGCTGGAGACTGAGCGACTGAAGGATGATCTTCTGCTCCGGCGAGAGGTTGTCCGGGATTCGCTGAGCCTTAACGGGGGTATCGCACTCCGCGGCGATGCCGAGTTCTTCGAGGATGTCATCCACGCTGTCGACGAGCTTCGCCCCCTCCTTGATCAGCCGATGCGGGCCTTCGCTTGCGGCGTTGTCGGTGGTGCCGGGAATCGCCCATACGTCGCGGCCCTGTTCGGCGGCGATCGAGGCAGTGATCATCGCACCGCCAGTGAACCGGCTTTCGACGACGAGGACTCCCATCGACATTCCGCTCACTATCCTGTTTCTAACCGGAAACCGCCATGCGTCCGGCCGGGTGCCGGGAGGATACTCCGATATGACAGCACCAGCGTTTGATATCTCGTCAAGCAATTCACGATTTTCGGCGGGATACGGGACGTCGAGACCGCTGCCGAGAACGGCGATTGTGCGGCCGCCGCCTTGCAATGCCCCTCTATGGGCGATCGTATCGATTCCCCGTGCGCCTCCGCTTATAACTGCAAGCCCCCGCTCCGCGAGATCGCGGCTGATCTTCATGCACATCGACCGCCCGTACTCCGAGGGCTTTCGCGTGCCGATCACCGCAACCGAAAAACGGTCCGATTCCACGAGGTCGCCGCGAATGAAAAGGATGGCCGGAGGGTCGGGGATCTGTCGAAGGTTGACCGGATAGTCGTTATCCCAATAGGTGACTATGCTTCCGTCGAGCTTCTCGAGGGCGTGAAGCTCTGTATCCACGGGTTCTGACGCAATCGCACGCAGGCGCTCCGCCGTTTTCGATGTGATGCCATCCACTTCCGTAAGGGCGTGCATACTGGCAGCCAACGCCTCTTCCGGCGAGCCGAAATAATCTATGAGAAGGATCGCTTTCTTTGAAGATTCAAGCTTGGCAAGGCGTATCCAGTTATCTATTTCGGCCATACCGATACCTCCGAAATCGTAATGTGTTACGGCAAGCTGATCCTTTATTGCAGTCTATTGGTTTGAAGTTTAGCAGAATATCAGTGGTATGTCAATTAGAGGTTCGACTGAATTCCAGTGTCCCGAATGGCTCAGTACAACAAAAGGGTTCTATAAGCTTTCTTGTGGGTGAATCTTCAGACTACACTGATTCGCCCTCACCCCTACCCCTCTCCCGATTTCGGGCGAGGGGGATGCCGCTTATCCCGAGTAGCCCACAGGGCATATCGAGGGACGGTACATGTCTGCCAGGCTTCGGCAGCGGCGTCGTCGACTCTGCAACCGAAGCATCAACACACCAGTGAAGGGTGTGCCTACATCTAGTCGGCGCAGGCCGACTTCGTGTTTTTGTTGCCGCGAATTTATTCGCACGGTTGTTGGAACACTACCGCTATCCACAAACTTTCTTATAGAGCCACAAAAAAAGGGCCGACGCATACGCGCCGACCCTTGTGTGATCTCGCTTAGAAACGAGGGGGGCCACCTGGTCCACCCATACCAGGCATACCACCCGGCATTCCGTTTTTATTGGTATCAGTATCGGTCTGCTGAACCGGCAGGATACGGTTGTCTACGATGAAATTCCAGTCCTTCACCGTTGTATTGCCAGCCCAGTCAGTCAGTGTTAGAGTGACTATATGGCGTCCATCGGCAAGTGGGACTATCGGCTGAGTTCTGGGTGTCTTGTACCATATGACGCCGGTCTCAGGGTTGAATTTATGCTCGAGCTTAGCGCCGTCAAGGGCCATGGTGATGCTGCTTGCATCTATCCCGCTGCCGGGGTCGGCAACTACGGCTTGGATATCTACCGGCGGGGTGCCATTCATGACAGTCCCGACAGGAGGATATACAGTTGTCACCTGAGGCGAAGTGTTATCCGGCACATCGGATCGGAAGGCGTAGAGGGTGCCATCGTCAGCGAGCGCATACAGTGTTCCGTTGGAGACGACAGGAGCCGCCGCAACGTTCACGTACTCGAACTGGCCGCTGGTTGATGATTGAGATCGACTGGACATCGGCGATCTCCCCATCATGCCCGTCCTGCCGGACGTTTGGTTGTCATCTGCTGTGTATGTAGTGGTATCGGTAAGTGAAGGCATAACGCCGTATTTCCATTTAATCTTTCCGGTTTCAGCATCGACTGCCATCAGTACGCCCTTGTTTCCGCCGATTATGACGGTATCCCCAACTACTATAGGGGAGCCATAAGCAGGAGCACCAATGTCTGCCGGTTTACTCCATTTCCACCTGCCGGATGATGTGAGTGCATAAAGCTTGCCATCTGAACAGGCGAAATAGATAGCGCCGTTTGCCACTGCCGGGGTAGTGGTTATATCCGCCGGCACTCTGGCGGTCCAGGCGTTCGATCCACTCTGCGACTGAAATGACTTCAATCCGGCATCTGTGGCCAGGTACACGCTGGTATCTGAAACGACGGGGGAAGAGTTTCGAGGGGCGTTACCTGCGCGAATTGCCCATCTTGTTCCACCGGTTGTCGTGTTGGCTGCATACAGGTTCATGTCATCCGAGGCGAAGTAGACCAGTCCGTCTGAGATCGCCGGCGCTCCGGAGATATCGTCACGGGTGCGGAACGAACCGGGCCATTTGGACTGTCCTGTGCGAGCGTCGAGGGCATACAGATGCGCATCTGCCGAGCCGACGAAGAGCACTCCGTCCACAAGAGTCGGGGAAGAGTTCACCATACCATTGGTGGCGAAATTCCAGGCCAGTGTTCCGGTATCCTTGGTTATGGCGTAGATTTTGCCATCTCCAGCCCCGAAGTAGACAAGATCATCTCCTACGGCTGGGGAAGATTTGATGACGGTGTTGAGCGGTGTCTCATCAGGATACCTCCACTTCAGCTCGCCGGTTGCGGAGTTCACAGCATATAGGCGGCTTCCCGAACAGAAGTACGCTATGCCGTCCGACACTGCGGGTGAAGAAGGGTTGTCTGCGGTGATGCCGGAAGTATATTTCCAGGCAAGCTTCAAGGGGAAGGTTAAGTTTTCCTTCGAATAGCCGGTATGGGCCGGACCACCCTTAAACATAAGTGAATTTGTCGATGCGGTTGTACTCCCTGCCTGAGAGAAAGCCGCCGGGGAAATCAGTAATGTGAGAGCAGTAACGAGATATATGAATTGCCTTTTAGGCATCGTTTTCCTCCTCTGCTGGGGTTATAAGAGCAGTATATACGAATACTCGCTGAGCGTCAACAAAAATGAACGTTAGCGTGAACGGAGGCGAGAAACGCGGTCCGCGCCTCCGTATACTAAATTACAGGTTGATGTACGTTATTCGGCGTGGCCACCAGGCTTGTCCCTGCGAAGACACTTGCCACATCGCCAGTCGATGTTCATGTTCTCGTACATAGGCGGAACGTTGTGCAGCGGAGCACCGCAGATTCCGCAGGTGACCTTGTTGCTGTAGCTTGTTGATACATATTGGTCGCGCTTTGTCGTAGACTTCGCGCCTTCTTGTTCCTGACCAGTCACTAGGCTTCCTCCGTTGTGAATTGTGTTTCCTGATTATTATACCACGTCTACCCGCGTAAATCAGCATATACCTTGTGCAAACATATTATGAGTGCGATTTATGGCTGAAGAAATATCGGCATGGTCTTTGCCATCTCCACGCATCCGTAGTAGAGGAGATCTTTCATGTTCACTACATCTTCTTTGTTATACATGAGAAGCAGTTCCAGCGCTTCCTCACTCCCTCGGCGATATTCGTGCCAGAGCCGAACCGCGTCCATTCCACCAAGGCCGAGAGTTTCGGCACCTCGATTGATGCCTAACTCTATCTCTATGTGCTTAAGTCCACCGGTGTGACCCAACCTGCGCAGCAGATGGCAGAGATCCACATGGAGGCCATCGAGGGCAAGGCCGGGGAATGTTCGGCGGATGAACGGGAGGTCGAAGCCGCTGCCGAAGAACGTCACCAGCATCTTGTATTTCGAGATGACGGCAGGAAAATCATCCAGGTTTTGCCCGTGGATGAAGAACTGCATCTCACAGCCATCGTAAAGGCCGATAACGGTGATATGATCGTTCCAGTTGCAGCCGGTGGTCTCGATATCGAGGTACCCCACGCCGTCGCCGAACTCGCTCACTGCACGCCAGTGGTCCTTCGATGGAAGCACCTTGGCAAAATATGCGTGATCCCCTGCATCCAGCCGTTCGATTGACTCTTCAATCCTTGGCAGTATGAGGGCTTTTTTGGCTTCAGCGAGCTTCAACTCAGCGTGCAGCTCGATGTACTGCGCCCAGGTGAGCGCACCCATCTCCCAGATTTTTCGCTCGGTCGAGTATCCGATACCGGGTACGTGGATGTATGTGGAATTAAGCATTTGTTCTTGTGACCGCCCAGTGGCATTCATTCAGATACGGCCAGTATATCAGGTTGGACGAGTTTGAACAAGATGTGGTGAAATAAGCCCTCACCTTGCCTCTCCTGGAGGAAGAGGGATTCATGCGTCCTGATCCCAGCCTTCTCCCTTGGAGGGAGAAGGTGTGCATAACAGTCTGATCTACGGCTGAACTGCGACTTTGACCATGCTCGCGCGAACGACTTTATCGCCGAGGGTGTAGCCCTTCTGGAACTCCTCGATGATGGTGTTGTCCGGGTAGTCTGTGGTCTCTTCGCGCATGACGGCTTCGTGCAGATTAGGGTCGAACAGCTGGCCGTCTGTAACAATCGGCTTGATACCTTCGCGTTCAAGCACATCTCTGAGCTGGCGAAGGATCAGGATGACGCCTCCGTGCAGGGCCTCGAAATCCTGAATCTCCTCAGACGCCTTGATACCGCGCTCGAAGTTGTCCAGTATGGGAAGCAGGCGTACAGTAAAATCCTCGATGGCGAACTTCCGCGACTGCTCCATCTCTTCACGTGCGCGCCTTCGGTAATTGTTGAAATCGGCGAGCGTGCGAAGATACGAGTCGTGTTCCGCATCAACCTTTGATTCGGCAACCTTGCACCGCTCCTGCAGCTCTTTGATGTCGTCAGGCAGAATACGATCTGCGCCTGATTCGGCGACCGTGTCGGCCTCTTCGGGGGATTCGGAGAGGACTTCCCCAGAGACGGCACCGGTGTCCGTAAGCTCCTCGTCCCGCTGTCGCTGCGCCTCGGTGTTCGATCCGCCGAGAGTCTCGTCGGATTCTATGTTGATTTTGTGATGTTTATGCGTCATAAGTTAAATTAACCTCCAATATCTGAATAAATCCGTTTGCCCTGAGTGCCTGCGAAGCAGGTGTATCGAAGGGCTGTTCCAAATCATTTCATGTGTAAGACTACATGCCCTCGGCGGATGCGCCATCGCCTTCACGCCGCTTGATGATTGTGTTGATGCGGAGAATCGCGCCTGCGACCTCTGCCGCCGCCGTTAACGCGTGGATCTTCACCATCGCTGGGTCGACAACGCCGAGTTCGTACATATCCGCCACCTCGCCAGTGTCACAGTTGATCGCAAGCGAAACGGATTTGCGCTCGATCTGCGCGGACACCACGTCCTCGACCTTTTCCAGAGGATTGAACCCTGAGTTGGTGATTATCTGGGCGAGTGGTCTCTTGAGCGCCTGCACGACGCAATCTACGCCATAGGACGTCATGCCCTTCGCGCTTTCACGCTCGGCGATCACCTCTCGAGCTGCGGCAATCTCAATCGCACCGCCGCCGGGGACTACGCCGCCTGCTACCACAGCCTGCACAGCACATGCCGCGTCTTCCGCTATGCGCTCCCGCTCCTCTTTGACCTCGCGAGTCGCCGCCCCGACGAGTATCGTCGCGGCAGGCACGCCTGCGCCACCGATGATTCGCACGTGCTCCAGGCGTTCATCTTCGTAGACGCGCGCGCACTTGCCGGCAAATTTCAGGAGTTCTTCGGCAGGCTTCTTGAGCCCTGCACGTTTGATGCTACGGGCGCTTGTATGTTCGACTATTTGTGCGATGTCTCGAGCGGATACACGGCGTATGACCATCACACCGGCATCCGTCAGGATCTCTTCTGCTATATCATCGACGGCCTTGTGTGTAACCACCAGCCGTATCCCAATCGATACGATCTTGCCCACGTTGACCCGAAACTCGTTCTGAAGCTCCATGTAGCGTGCAAAACCCGATTCCGTACCGAGGGACTCATCCTCCACACGCTCAGGCTCCAATCCATCGTCGATCACCAGTACGAGCGCATCGTCAACCGACCGAGGCATAAGTCGATTCATCCGTTCTTTATCCACGATCAGCCCTGTGAAGACTTCGTTGCCAGCGCCTTCTTTTGCGACTATGGAATGCGCGAGCTTGAACGCAGGATCGGCAAGGGCCGTTTCGCCCACCAGTTCCGCCGCTCGGACCACGAGATCGGCTATGTCCGCGTTCTCCCGCCCGGAGATGTACGCTGCCTGCCAGAGGAGCGGATCGTCGAATCCTGTGATGCGCCGTGCCGATGATGAAATTACATCGAGCGCCGCGCGAACGCCGATGAATATGCCGTCGATCACCTTTGTGACGGGGACTCCCCGGGCGATCTGGCTGACACCCTCAGCGATGAGCGCACTTGCGATAACCGCGGTGGTGGTGGTTCCATCGCCGACTTCGGCATCCTGGGCTTTTGATGCCCGAATAAGCATACGTGCGGCAGGATGGTTAGCGTCTATTCTGTCGAGGATCGTGCTGCCGTCGTTCGTGATGGTCACATCGCCAAAACGGTCGACAAGCATGCAGTTCAGGCCTTTCGGCCCGAGCGTGCCTTCGACGGATGCGGCCAGCGCGCGCACGGCGGACGAATTGGTGATGAGAGCCGAAAATCGCTCGTCACCGTCCACCGACTTATTCACCTGTTTAGCGTTTGTACTCATGCTTCTCCGCGCAATATAAAGGCCGAGGTATTGCACTCGACCAGTTGATGGTTATATCTGTGTTACATGCTTATCTTGATTATATGGCACTATAGGCTTTCTTGTGGGTGAATCTGATTCCGCCCTCACCCCAACCCTCTCCCGATTTCGGGCGAGGGGGCATGCCGCTTATCCCGAGTAGCCCACAGGGCGTATCGAGGGACGGTACATGTCTACCAGACTTCGGCAGCCGCGGCTTCAGGGATTCAATAATGTAGCCGCAGGCTTTATGCCTGCGATCTACGCGACCATAAAGGGTGTGCCTACATCTAGGCGGCGCAAGTCGGATTAGTATTTTTGTTGCCGCGAATTTATTCGCACGGTTGTTGGAACACTGTCGCTATCCACAAACTTTCTTATAGAGCCGATTATATTTTACCCAATACTGAGCAAAGTAAGCAAATCGCTGAGGTTTGACGCCATAAATTTCACTGCCGCCACGGCCCGAGGGTAATCCATCCGCGTCGGTCCGACCACGCCTATGCTGCCGAGGATTCTGCCGCCTATGGAGTATCCGGACGCAACCAGACTGCACTCGTGCATCTCGGCGAATCTGTTCTCGCCACCGATGATCACTATAACTTCTTCGCCGAGGAGGGTACTGCTTAGAGACTGATAGACGTTTCGGCGATGTTCCAGCGTTTCAAGGATTGCTGCAATCTTCTCTCCGTGAGCAAACTCCGGCTGCTTCAACATGTGAGAAGTTCCATCCATATAAACTTCATTATCGGTGGCGTTTGACAGCGCCTGCTTCATGCCCGCCGCAACCTTCTTATACAACCATCTCATCTTCGCCAGTTCTGCCGGAAGTTCCTCGATGGCTTTGGCGGCGAATTGGTTCAGGCTGACTCCGCTGAATCGTTCGTTCAGGAGATTGGTAATCGCCATCAGATCAGACGGCATCAGATCACCATGGTAATCAAGCATTCGATGATCTATGTGACCGGAATCAAGGACTGTGATGATCAGTATTTTGTTTACAGCGACCGCCAGTATTGCGACCTGTTTGATGCTGACGACTTCCATCTGGGGAGGGGTTGCAAGTGAGGTATACTTGGTCAAATCCGAGAGGATACGGCAGGTCTGCTGGAGAATGCTCTCTATCTCACTCTGATAGTTGTCATAGCTCAGCTTTGCCCGATCGGTCTCTACTGTTCCAAGCAGAGGGGTAGGCATAAGCTCGTCTACGTAGAAGCGATATCCCATGTCGGACGGCACGCGCCCGGCCGAGGTATGTGGCTGCCGAAGGTAACCCATCTCCGACATTGCTGCGAGCTCATTTCGGATGGTGGCGGGTTTCACGCCAAAATCGTAACGCTGAGCAAGGGTCTCAGACCCGACCGGTTCCGCCGTCTCCACATAGTCGTGGACCACAGCAGTGAGGATCCTGCATCTTCTTTCGCCAAGTCCCATAATCGGTCGCACCTCAGATCAAAAACGGGGTCGGCACCTGTGCGCCGGGCTGTTTCAATCGACAACTCCCCAACATAATTTCAACAAAAGTATATCATCGGGCGTGGTCAGTGTCAAGGCGAGGGAGCACGCCGCTTTTCTTCCGATCCCGGTTTCCGGCCTTGTTATCAGACGGATTACATGCTAAAATCTTTGAGCCTAACCATATAGAAGGATGTACGATATGAACAGAATCGCCAGGGCTCTATTTCTTGCTCTTATCATATGCGTGATGATCTCCATACGAGCGCACGCTGCTCAACAATACGCACGCAAGGTAGTGATGGTCATAATCCCCGCTACCTCTTTGGACGATTTCACGGCCAACGATCTGCCGAATATCCAACGATTGATGAAAACAGGGTCTGTTGGACTGATGAACGCCCGCACAGCAGGCCGCGTTGGCGAGGATGAGGAAGGCGCCTTCCGCGATTCCAGCTACACACCGGAAAGCAGCTTTATGACCCTCGGGGCCGGTGCGCGCGCCAAAGGCGGCAAGGATGCCAGAGAAGCGTTCAACCGCATGGAGAAGGTCGAAGGTGCATTCGCATTCGAAGTCCTCCACAGGCGAACGCTTGCCAACCCGGGGAATGCCGCGGTGGTACACATCGGCATGGCCAAGTTCGACCGCGACAAGCTCGATCTGAACTACGACATCACGCTCGGTCAGCTTGGGACGACGCTTCATGCCGCCGGTCTAAAAACCGCTGTGATCGGCAACTCGGATGATGCGACGCTCCACAGAGAAGTTGTGACCGTCGCCATGGACAACAAGGGTCGTGTGGATTTTGGCGACGTCGGCGCATCGATGTCGGTGCCGAACCCTCGAGCGCCGCTTGGACTGGCGATGAATATGCCGAGGTTATTGAAAGCCGCCGCCGAATCCATCAAACGCGCAGACTGTACTGTGATCGAGCTTGGTGACACGGCTCGACTCGACCGCGCCCGTCTCGACATGATGGACAATTCGTACCAGCGTGAGCGTGTGGCAGTCCTGCGACAGACCGACCGCACCCTGGGCGAGCTCGTAGCGATGATCGATCTCAAGGAGACGATTCTCGTGGTGCTTTCGCCGTATTCGTCGTCGTATACACTTGAAAAGACCAATAACAGCCTCTGCCCCGTGCTGGTCACGGGAGGAGGGTTCTCCACAGGGATTCTTACATCAGGCTCAACCAGAGTTCCGGGCGTCGTCACGAACACGGATATCGCACCATCGATTCTGCGGTGGCTTCGAGTCCCGTCCTCGTCGATGCTGGTCGGCCGCACTATCTCGACAGTCGCAAGCAAGTCTCCGGTAAAAAGACTTACGATACTGTATGATAGAGCGACTGTACAGATGTCAAGCCATCCTGTGCTTCGCCAGGTAACGGTTGCTGCAATAGTTTTCGTTATCTTATTCGCAGCGTTATGGCTGGTGATCCCCGCCGGACACCCTCTCCGCAAGAAGATTTTTCCGGTGGCAGCCCTTGTTCCGCCCGCGCTCGCACCGTCGCTATTAATGTCAGCGCTGATTCCTTCGGGCAGCCAACTGGTAACATGGATTACGCTGATTTTGACAGGTACTGTTCTGATATCCGCCGCCAGAGTAATCGCGCGGACACCCAGACGAGCCTTCATAGTTCTAAGTCTGGTCTTTTGCGCCGCCATCGTAGCCGATCTGCTGACCGGCGGCACGATGTGCAGGTATTCGGTGATGGGCTACTCCATAGTCGACGGCGCGAGGTATTACGGGATCGGCAATGAGTACATGGGAGCGTTGATCGGGGCGAGCCTCGTCGTCACCGGGTTGATCCTCAGCCTGGCGCGCGCAAACCTCAAGGCGACGCGAATCATCCTCGTGTGCGCGCTCGTTGCAATAGTGACGCTGATGGGCGCTCCGAAGCTCGGAGGCAAGGTCGGCGGCATCGTCTCGGTGGTAGTAGCTTACGGTTTTGCGCTTGCTGTGACATCAGCGAAAAAGATAAACTTCCGCAGGATTGCGTTGATTCTTCTGGGCGTTGTGTTGGTGCTGGCTGTTTTTGCCGCAATGGATATGATCTTCGGCAAGGAGAACCAATCGCATCTCGGCAAATCGATCGGGCTTATAGGCTCGGGCGGGCTCAGGGAAGCAGTATTGATCGCAAAGCGCAAGCTCGCAATGAATTTGATGTTGATAAAGTTCAGTGGATGGAGCAGGCTTCTTCTGGCATATCTCGCAAGCATCGGCGCAGTGCTATGGGCGCGCAGGCAAAGATTTCGATTTGACGACCTTCCGCTGCACATGCGAGTTGTGCTCGCGGGCATAGTGAGCGGCACAGCCGCAGGACTTCTGTTCAACGATTCAGGGATCGTGGCGGCAGGCACATGCTTTGCCTACGCATGGTCGCTGATTATGCTGCACATGACTGATTCCGAGAAGGCTGCGCGCAAATAATTGGAATGGGAGCAAGCCGTATGGCCTGCTCCCATAGACACCGGCATCAATATGAAGGCGATGTCATAGTCTCACTGGGTGTTGTTGTCTCGGTAGTAGTGGCGCTCGGAGTGGTTCCCGTACCGAACGGCCATCCACTTGTATTGGTGACATCATCGTAATTGAAGCCGCGATCCATGGCGATCGTTCTCCAGGTATTACCCTGTATTCGGGTCATCGTCAATAGATCGCCAAGGTCCTCGCCGGTTACCGCTGCGATGTTTGCCGCCACCGCGACATCTCTCCACGAGTATCCACGCATGCTCCAGTAATCCCAGATGTCCTGGGTAACTACCGGCCTGCCGTTTGAATATCGCTGATAGAACAGTGTCGGCATGATCAATCGCCCGGTGCCATACTGCTGTGTAGTACCGGCTACGGCCATTGATGGTACCGGTGTCAGCAGTGAGGCAACCGTCGTGTTACAAGTTGTTGCGATTTGATCCCAGGAAGTCCCCTGAGCAAGCATGTTTGTCACGTCGATCGCAGACCTGTTGCACTGCTTACCAACGTTGGCTGCGACTTCGATTGTATCGTATCCCCAGCCCGACGCGCGCATACTGGTGATCTGAGCATCGGTAAGGCCGAATCTCTGCATCGCGATCTGGCGCTGGAACATCTCGTCCGGCGGCAGTACAGCCATGTTAGAGAAATCGTTCATTGCAAGCACCGTGCCGGGCAGATTTCCCTGGGCAACGATGGTTGTTGGGATAGTGCTCATGCTGTTCGCCGGTTCCAGAGATACGGCGATGGCATTGAACGGGCCGTTATCCGCAAAACTAACCATATTTTGCCGGATATTCAGGTTCATACCGTTGAAAGCACCTAGACTGGTGCGGGTGTTCTGGGCGGTATTCACGAGCCAGCCCTGATACACCATATTCGCGGGTGGCGCCGAATTCAGGCGGGCATTGATCTCTACATTGCTGTACGGGTTCGATCCGCCTATGTTGCCGGCGATGGTTGTTGCCATTCCGCTAATGTTTGAGTTGTCCACGGGCGACAAAGTTACGTTGTGCAGACCGGCTGCCTGCGCCGTGCCGACTAAAGCCAGCATCAGTGCGATGACAATCAGTGCTAATCCTGTATTTCTCATAGATTTTTCTCCTTCTACTCATGCCTGTATTAATCAGTGCGTCTTTTATGCTTCTATCTGGATATTCTTTTCTTTCTCTGTTGACGTTTCGGCTTTAGGCGCGGTGACCTCAAGAATTCCGTCTTTGAAGCTGGCTTTCACGTCATCCAACTTGATAGTTGCAGGCATGGGAATTACTCTCTGGAACTTGCCTGCCTGCCTTTCTCTACGGAAATACCCTTCCTCGCGCGTTTCCGTTTCCTCTTTGAACTCTCCACGAATGCTGATGGTGTCGTCGGTGGCGGTTACCTGCAAGTCGTCTACTTTCAGACCAGGGACGTCGACCTTCACGATCACGTTGTTGTCCCTTTCAAAGACGTCTACAGGAGGCGCTATCACCTGCAGTGCAGGAGTTGGATGCATTACGTTTTCGAACATCCGATCCATCTCCTCGCGCATCCTGCGTAACTCACCGAACGGCTCCCATCTTGAAAGGCCCATATTATTCCTCCTCCGTAGTCAATATGCGCGGCCTGAACGCAGGTCGCGTTTTCGTCAGCAGGATTCTGATACCCAGGCAACGAATTCGCTCAAACCATAATGAGCATTATTTCAGGAGCTGATTGTGATCACATCGCGTTTAGAAAAAATGGTACTACAAGCTTTCTTTGCGGGTGATTCCTCAGATTGTACTGATTCGTCCTCACCCCAACCCTCTCCCGATTTCGGGCGAGGGGGATGCCGCTTATCCCGAGTAGCTCGCAGAGCATATCGAGGGACGGCGAAGGATCTACCAACCTTGTGAGATTCTTCGCTGCGCTCAGAATGACATCGTTTTTTCCTGTTACCAGGTTTTTTTTCAAAGACGGAACCACCCCTTGCCCCTCCTTCGCGAGGAGGGGATAAGAAAAAATCAGATATGGATAATTGTTAGGGCACCGAAGTTTAGTGGTGAATGATGGCGGATATATCATATTCGAGGGATTCCATAATCCCGCGCGAACAGGGGGCAGATGATGAGCATCTGGATAATGCTGCTTATGGCACTGATCGTTGGGATATTCGCAGAAGCAATGGTCCCCGGACGCATGCCGGGTGGCCTTATCGGGGCTATAGGAGCAGGACTTTTAGGAACGTGGCTTGGGGGATTGATATTTACCGCGCTGATGGGGACCAATGCGATAGGCCCTGTAATCGCCGGTGTGGCGATAGTCCCCGCTATAGTCGGCGCGATAATCGTCGTGCTGGTTGTAGGGGCAATTGCAGGAGGGCTGCGGCGGCACGTATGACATCACAGCCACTTGATCTTTCTGAAATAGAACAGGAGGCCAACGACGATCGCAATCATCAGCACGATGGTTGCCGGATATCCGTAACGCCATCCAAGCCCGGGCATGTACTTGAAATTCATCCCGTAAATCCCCGATATGATCTGCGATGAGACGAGTACCGTCGTGATGGCAGTCAGGGTTTTCATCACGCCGTTCATTCGGTTCGAGATCACCGACAGGTAGGCATCGAAGGCGCTGGTAAGGATGTCACGGTAGGTATCCACAGAATCCACGATTCGGAGCACGTGATCATAGATATCGCGCAGATACGTGATCGTGCGATCGGTAAACAACGGCTGATCACGCCGAACAAGTGTGTTGAACATATCCCGCATAGGAGTGGCCATTTTCCACAGCACAAGGAGTCCGCGCTTCAACTTGAACGCGCTCTCGGCGGATTCTTTTGAACCTTGCGTGAAGATATTATCCTCAACATCGTCCAGAAGGTCCTCTATCTGATCGAGCACCGGGAAGTAGGAATCGATCAGCGCATCAAGGATGTCGTACAGCAGCATCCCGGCCCCGTCATCGAGCATCTTCGGGTCTTTGAGCCAGCAGTCAGCGATGCGAGTGAGGATTTCAGAGGGCTCCCTGTGCAGTGTGACGAGGAAGTTCTGTCCGACGAAGATATCCAGCTCCGAAACACCTACCTCCTGCGTGACCGGTGAGAATGTGGGCGAGTGGGCGACGATGAAGTAGTAGCCAGGATATACTTCCACCTTCGGACGGCGGTGAGCCGAGAAGTAGTCGTCGATGGCGAGCGGGTGGAGCCCGAATTCCGTGGCAAGGAGGTCCATCTCGCCGCGATCAGGGTCCGTCGAGTCGAGCCAGACCGTGATCGAATGATCTGCGATCAACTCGCTGATTCGGGTCAGATCGTCACATTTTACGAGCGGTTTGTCTTTTTCATGATAATACAGGTTCAGCATGTTTTAGCCCTCGATCCGGATTTCCTATGTTAAATTCGATATACCGGCGCGCAATTCCTTTATATTGGTTTTATTCGCTTCTCGTCCGCCATTAACGATTGATATTCATTGCCACGTGTCTTATAATGAGCTCGGAGATCCGTGCGGGAGGAGGCCTTGTTCCACCTGCAAAATGCCCTCACCCCAAACCCTCTCCCGTAAACGGGCGAGGGAGAAGTTGTTTCACATATATGAGTTTTTCTGCCGAAGCAAGACATTGCCATGACTATGTTGTATGAACGGCCCCTCGATATGCTCGCTTCACGAGCTACTCGGGGTGACGGGAGCTTTTTCGCTGGGATTTCGGCAAAGATCATCTCGTGGCCAGAGGAGAATATACGAACTATTGCAGGGTGACTGCCCAGAGAGCGTCCATAAGAAAGCATCGCCGACTGGAGTCGCCTCCTACAGGAGAACGAACTTGGCATATCCATCAGAGAAAAATGTATTGATGAGCTACAGGCTTCACATTTCGCGTCAGGCTGTATTGCACGCCACGGCGGTGGTGGCACTTCTGGCATCCATATTCATCATCGTGGTTTTTATATGCGATTTAATTCAATTTTCGCGAACCCGAGATACGCATGTCATTTTCGACTTGGCATTAATTCCGATTGCCTGGTTAGCGCTGCGTCGTAATCTCTGGTTGCAAACGAAAGGGTTCATTTGTACAAACGCAGGAATGGAATTTACCACTCTCCTTGGAAAGAAAGTTTTCATACCCTGGCAGGAAATTAGTAGTTTGAAGAGCTACAATCCCATTGAATTTCCCAAATGGGGGGGCACATTTATGATCTCATCGGCGAAGCATAAATCTCTATTCATCACGATGCCTTATAAAGTGCGCGACAGACTGGTTGAGCTCCTTCACGAAACGAGCGATGCCCGCGTCGTAGGGCCGTGGCCGTGGAATAAATAATCAACCATGCGCCACCCATGCCACCTCCTCGCCCCACATTCGACTGTCCTTGACGGCGGCTATTAAAAGATGCTATAAATGGTCAGTTTGAGCGGAGTCGTTTGACCCCGCTTCGCGCTTTTATATATGAAAGGGGACTTTTTATGTCTCATCGACGACTATTGATCGTCTTTACCCTCGCAGCAATACTCACCGGATCACGGTTTACATACGCAGATCAACCCTCAACATCGCACCTGGACCCCATCGATCTAAAGAACATCATGCTGGTGAAGGATGTCAAGGCCGGTATGAAGGGATATGGCAAGACCGTCTTCCTCGGCACGAAGATCGACACGTTCAAGGTGGAGGTCCTCGGAGTGCTGAAGAAGGCCAACATGGGCACCGATCTCATACTGGTGAAGATGTCCGGCGGACCGCTCGTAAGCAGAGGCACAAACGGCATGCAGGGGATGAGTGGAAGCCCCGTCTATATCAACGGCAAACTCATAGGGGCATTCGCGTATGCGGAAGCGTTCGTAAAGGAGCCGATCGGCATGGTAACGCCTATCGAGTACATGCTCGATTCGTGGGACCCCGGCCTCCCGTCGAAGCCGTCGTCGTTCGTTCCGTTCAGCACGACCACACTCGAGAAGCCAGTGCCACTTGCCGGACGATTATTCAATAAAATCACTATCGACAGCGGCGATCCAAATGAGCCGTCGTCAGCAGATGCGGGAACCCTCGTCTTCAGGCCGCTATCGACACCGCTTGTGGTGAGCGGACTGTCACCGCACGTGCTGTCGGCGCTTCGCGAAAACCTGAAGCCCCTGAACATCTATCCGGTGGCCGGTTCCGGCCCCGCGACGGATAAATCGAATTTGAACATAGACCTTCAGCCCGGTTCCGCAATCGGCGTCTCCCTGATCACCGGTGACATGGATGCAACAGGGGTCGGTACCGTCACTTACAGGCGAGGGAACAGGGTGCTTGCGTTCGGTCACCCTATGATCGATAGCTCCATGTTAAACGGAGTGAACGGCATCGGTCCGATGGATGCGCCGATCACGACCGCCTACGTCTACGGTGTCTCCCCAAGCGTATACCTTTCACACAAGGATGCAGGGCCTGTCAAGGTAGTCGGGCGCCTTCTACAAGACCGGCCGTGGGCCATCTCAGGCGAGATCGGGTCAATGCCGAACATGGTTCCGCTTACCGTTCACGTGACAGATGGATCGCGCGGGCGGACGAAAGATTTCAACGTCAAAGTCGTGGACCACCCCGTGCTCGCGCCTGCCCTGATACTGGCCGCCGCCGACCAGGCGATTTACGATCAGCGAGGAACCCCGAGCGACGCCACCGCAAAGGTAAAGGTGGAAGTCGTAGCAGACGAAGTCGGCACTATCACGCGCGAGAACACCTTCTTCGATCCGATCAACATCGACGCAGCGTGCATCAAGGACCTTCAGCAGATATTGACCACGCTTCAGTACAACAAGTTTCATCCGGTCGGCATAAAGTCGGTCAGGATGTGGGTGGAGATCGCCCCGAAACACTCGACCGCGAAGCTCGAGCGCGTCTTCGTCAAAGAGGGCAAGTTCAAGCCAGGCGAGACAGTGGAGATCGGAGCGGTGCTCAGGCCATTCAGCGGCGTCCCTATCACCAAAACAATCAGCCTTATGCTGCCGAAGGACATGCCGAACGGTCAGGTAAGTGTACAGGTTCGAGGCGGTGCGACTTCGCAAGGAGGGGGACTGCTCCTTCTCCAGCCGTTGAGCGGTTCATCGACCGGACCGGTGTACGATAATCTTCGACAGGTGATCGCGAAGTTCCTCGAGCGCGACAAGAACAACGAGCTTATCGCAAAGATAACGCTCGCAAAGTCGGTGCCAAGCATAGCAGGCGAGAAGTTCTCAGGACTCCCGCCGTCGATCGCGGAAGCGATGAAATCAGCCAAGACCACCACTCTAAGCACTGACAGTGACGAGGTGAAGGCCGCCATGCCGACCGATTGGGTCGTATCTGGTACGCTGAATATCTCCATAAACGTGCAGAGGCCGGACAAGAGCGAGAAGAAATCGGCCGCCCCGAAGGCCGTCGAGCCAGCATCACCCGTAGAAGTGACGCCCGCGCTCCCCGATGACGCCGATTCAGAGTCAGACAGCCTCCCGATGAGCACTATGTCGGGCGATCTGCAGTTGGATGCCGCCCCAGTAGTGGCTCCTCTTCCGGTTGTTCCTCCTGCGGATGCCACAACGGCAAAGGATGCGACTCCAACCAGTCCGACGGATAAACCGGCATCACCCGCAGCAAAGACGGAGACAGCCGAAGTTAAGACGATCGGAAGGGCACCAACCACCTGGACTCAGACATCACAGGCCGACTTCACGTCCGGGACGCTCACTGATACGACCGCCACTACAGGCGATCTGCTCACCCTTTCGGCCAGTTTGAAGCCGCTGTACGATTCAGCCGAGATGTACGCATGGTCGGTGCTGCCGGATGGCGCTGGGAGTGTCTACGTCGGCACAGGAAACCACGGCACCATCTACAAGGTGGCGGCAGATGGCAGTGCATCAGTCTTCTGTAAAACGCAGGAGCTCGAGATTCACAGTCTGGCGAAGGATGCAGCCGGAAACGTTTACGCCGGGACATCGCCAAACGGCACTGTCTACAAGATCGATCGGGCAGGCAACGCAAACCGTCTGTTTATAGCACCGGAAAAATACATAGTCGCAGTGGCACTGGACAGCAAGAGTAATCTGTATGCAGCGACCGGCGATAAGTGCAAGGTCTACAAGGTCACCGCAGACGGCAAGGTATCGACAGTGCTGGATTCGCCGGAAGACCATGCGCTCTCGCTGGCAGTCGATGCAAGCGACAACCTGTATGTCGGCACGGGCCTCGATGGAGTCATATACAAAATAACGTCTGATGGACATGTCAGCGCGTACTTCGATGCGGCAGAAGATTCCATAACGGCGATGACTTTTGACTCGAAGGGCACCCTCTTCGCCGGGACATCGTCGAAAGGGATCATCTACAAGCTGGCGCCCGGAGTTCCCCCCAAGGTGATCTATGACAAAGCGACCAAAGGCATAATAAGCATGTGCTCTGATGCGGCAGGGAACGTCTATGCGGCAAACGCATCGAGCATATACAAAATAGCGCCGGACGAGACGGTTTCAACGGTCGACAACGACCACGATCTTCAGTTCCTGAGCATAGCAGTCGGCGGTGGAGTTCTGTACGCCGGTACGGGAAACATAGGCTCGGTGTACACCGCGAATATCGGCAGCACGCTGACCGGCACCTATGAGTCGCAGATACACGATTGCGGCTCGGCATCTACATGGGGCACCATCGGCTGGAATGCGGAGGTACCAAGCGGAGCGTCGGTCTACGTGCAGACTCGCACAGGCAGCACACCTCAACCGGATGCCACATGGAGCGATTGGTCGGCGCCTTATACCGTCCCCGGTACGGTGATTCACAATCCGACAGACCGATATATCGAGTATATGGCAACACTTAAGTCGTCTGATGTTGCATCAGGCCCAAAGGTCAAGGATATAAGCATCGTCTACCTGCCGATGAATCAGTCGCCCAAGGTGGCCATCACAAGCCCGAAGGGTGCGGAGAAATGGTCCAAAACGAAGACGATCAAATGGACAGGCACAGATCCGGACAAGGATACCCTGACTTACAAATTGTCCTACTCGACCGACGGCGGTGCCACATGGCTTCCGATGGACACCAAGACAGCCGCTCCCGTGCCAGCCGATAAGTCTGACACATCAAAGCCAGTCGAGCCCGTCCAGAACGAGCAGTCGGCGGTGGCCAAGATGGCGTACACAGAGTCGGGGGACCCGCAGAAGGACCTGGCAGAGCTCGCGAGAGAGCTTGCGCTGATTCCTAATCTTGACCAGGATTCGAAGGACGCGATTATGGCAGAAGCTAAGAGGATGGTAGCAGAGGGAATTACCGAAAGTGGACTCAGCATAAAGACGAGTTCCCCTGCTATGCCAGACGCGGCAGCCTCGAACAACACGAAGGATACCACCTACTCGTGGGATACCACCAAAATCAAAGACGGCGCATACATGGTGAAGATCGTCGCATCCGACAGGCTGAGCAATCCGGTCGGCGCGCTGACGGACGAAGCGATTTCGGAGCCGTTCATAGTCATCAACAAAGCGCCGGGAATATTTGAGTACAGCAAAACGCTGGTAGTGCGAGCGGATAAGAGTGCGAGTCTTGAAGGCTTCGCATACCAGACACTTGCCTCTATAGCAGGCGTTCAGTACAGAGTCGATACCGGCGACTGGGCCTCCGCAGCCGCGAGTGACGGTATCTTCGATGGTAAGCTGGAAGCATTTACGGTTGAAACAGAACCTCTCACTCCGGGAGACCATACCCTTGAACTGCAGGCCATCGATGCAGCAGGGAATTCGGCTAGCGCCAAGGTGCCTGTCAAGGTGCAGTAGGAGCGAAAAGTCGCTAGTAGGGCAACCGTAATTTCAGCAAAGGCTTAAGAAATAGATGTTTGAGTATCATGGGCTTAGGGTATTATGCACATGTAGCACATTTTGTGCGTGCGGGCAATCAAGGTTGCCTATTTAGCCTTCCTCATGCCTTTGGGCGGTGTCGGTTCTTCCGGTGCCGCCCATTTTTAGGTACTGTAAGCTTTCTTATGGGTGAATCTTCAGATTGCACTGATGCGGCCCTCACCCCAACCCTCTCCCGATTTCGGGCAAGGGCGGGGATACCGCTTATCCCGAGTAGCCCACAGGGCATATCGAGGTACGGTACATGCCTGCCAAGCTTCGGCAGCGGCATCTTCGACGCTGCAACCGAAGCATCAACTCAACGTGAAGGGTGGCCTGCATCTAGTCGGCGCAGGCCGACTTCGTGTTTTTGTTGCCGCGAATTTATTCGCATGGTTGTTGGGACACTGTCGCTATCCACAAACTTTCAATAGCGCCCATTTTTATTTCGCCGATGCGAACCGCACATCGTTTGTATCCTTGATCCATGGGGTACAAGCAATACGATGCATGAAGATGCACGAGGTTTGTGTGATGATGGTTCGACTGGTGACCGAAGAAGACCTCGAGACGTGCGGGCAGATATATGCCACCGCATTTACCGGGCCTCCGTACAGGGAGGTCTGGAAGCCTGACATCGCCACAGAGATGCTGTCCGGCTTGTTGTCCAGAGATCCCGGGAGTTGCTGGTGCATCGAGGCAGACGGGGAGGTAGCCGGTTTCGCCTTCTGCACGCAGTTCGGCACGTTCCGCGCCACTATTCAGGAGTTTGCCATAGCTCCCCGATTTCAGAAGCGAGGGCTCGGCACGGCGCTCATGGAATATGCTCTCAAAAAGTTTCGCAGCAGAAAAGTGCAAATCGCAGATCTCGCGGTGAACAGTGGTGCCGAGGCATGCTCATTCTACCGGAAGTTTGGATTCAGGCAGGCAGAGAACTACATAATCATGGCAAACTGGCTGAAATAGGCTACGGAGCGAGTGACCCCAATGGGAGAGGAATTCGACTGAACGCCGACTCGCGTGCGAACTCAAGGGTTCGATGTATATCCGGCAGAGTGAAACCGAATTGCTCCATAGCAAGCGCGTACTCGTTCGAAAGGACGATTCCACATACGCGCGGATCGTCGGTATTCAAGGTAACGCGCACACCGCATTCGTACAGACGGCGCAGAGGGTGGTCGGCGAAGGAGTCGACGGCGTGCGTGTACACATTGCTCGTCGGGCAGACCTCAAGCGTCACACCACGGTCGATTGCGAGTTGTACGACCGCCGGATCGTGGACTATGCGCACCCCATGGCCGATTCGTGTTGCGCCTAGATGCTCGATTGCGCCCCGAACGCTATTCGGGCCGTCATCTTCGCCTGCATGCACAGTCACGCCAAGGCCCGCACTCCGAGCCATCGAAAAAGCCTCCACGAACAGCTCAGGCGGATAACCAGATTCGTTGCCTGCGAGATCGAGGCCCACCACACCACGGCCGGCATAATCAATCGCAAGCTGAGCGATCTCAGCCCCGGACGGCCACGGCATCCCCATCGTCTCAGTCGACAAATCGCGGCTGATGCTCACGATCATCTTCGCAACGATCGGGTACAGGCGCATAGCGGCGTCAAAGCCATCAGCTATGCCGTCCATGACATCTGTCATAGACATGCGATGGTAGAAGGCCATGAACTCGGGACTGAAACGAAACTCCACATAGGCAATGTTATCCAGATAAGCATCCTCCACCACCTCGAACGCTATCCTCGCGATCGCTTCCACATCCACAAAGCAGAATTTAATCGTCCTGAACGGCGCGAGAAACCCTCGAAGGTTTGCGGCTGGTGCGCTCAGACGGACGTACGGCTCAAGCTCGGCCGGGTCGTAGGTAGGGAGCGGTATATTGTGCGATTTGCAGATATGCGCGACGGTGGCAGGGCGGACCGAGCCCTCCAGATGGCGGTGAAGATCGATTTTCGGCAGATTTGTCAGAGTGGATGTCAGATCGGTTGTCATAATAGCGATATTATATCAGTTCGGAGCGATGCGTGCCACACCACGATCATCGTTTGCAGTTGCGTGAGAAGGGGTATCAACTTCATATTCCGAAGGACAACCTAGCGCGGGAGGAGACGCAACATGAAAAGAATCGCCATACTACCGATGACGGTACTCGCACTGATCGGCGTCGCATGCGGCATACTTCACGCCGGCGCCAAAGTGGTCGTCAAAGAGATAATAACGGTTACGGTGGACAAGGCGACGGTGCGCACGGACGTACCACCGATAAATGTGAAGGGCCATACGCTGGTGCCGGTAAGGGGCATATTCAACGCGTTCGGTGCAGATATCGACTGGTTTCCGGCAGAGAAGAGGGTCTACGTACGGGAAGACTCGCAGGTGATCTGGCTCAGGATCGGTGATGCGCAGGCCAAGGTCAACGATGCCATGGTGCCGATGGACGTGCCCGCGATGATATATCACGGGCGAACGATGGTGCCGCTCAGATTCATCGCGGAGTCGCTTGGGGCAAACGTCAACTGGAACCCTGACACGCAGACCATCACAATAACAACGAAGGGGAAAGCCACCACTGTGCCGGATAATACGCCGACCGTGGAACCGCCTCAGCCAGAGTACTGATGCACGGTCAACGACGGAGCAGATCGTCGTAGAACAGGTATTCCTGCGCCCATCCGGCGTACCGGCCGAATTTCGACTGGCAGAAATCGACAATCTGAGCATAGACTGCCGGGGTTAGGGTCTTTTGCTTGAACTCCGGCAGATAGTATTTTGTGACAACCTTGCGAATGTGAGTGTCGACGGGGAACGCCTCGTCCTTGTCCAGCGAGAACAGGAGCACGCAATCGGCGATTTTCAGCCCGACGCCGCGTATGCTCAACAACTCGCGCCGCGCATCACCATAGCTCGCCGTGCGCAGTGAGTTCAACCACCCTGCACGTCGGTCCATCAACTGCTGTGCCACCGACGTCAGATTCCTGCATCTGAACCCCAGACTGCACATTGCGGTCATCTCATGAACGTCTGCATTAGCGAGGACCTCCACCGATGGAAACGAGTAGTAGCCATGCCCGTCGATCGTCGCAATGCGCTCACCATACCGGTGTGCGAGGGCATCGACGGATTTCACGATTCTGGGCACGGAATTCGCCGCCGAGCATATATACGAGAGAAGGGTCTCCTCGGGGTCCTGACGAAGCACACGCAGGCCTTTAAACCGCTCTGCGGCCGAGTTCAAGCGTCCGTCCGCACGAACGAAATCTCGATAGACATCCGAAAGTGCGATATCAAGCCGGAAGTAATCCCTGATAAAGTCTGCGTCCGGGCCGCCGGGGGTCATGTCGAAAAGTATGTCATTTCCTTCGCGCCAGATCCTGACCACCCTGCGCTGCACGATTCCCGTCCACACGCCGTGCGCGTCGGTCTTCCACCTGAACGATTGTCCCGGCGTGAGCGTGTGTTCGAGATCAAGTTCGGCGGGGGTGATGGTGAGTCTTCCTGGTTGATGTTTCATTAAGCGGCCTCGTTGTAGTGCTGAATTGTGTATATTATATTGCCCATCAGCCGAAAATGACAAATCGCAGAGAATATATGTTTGGAGTTAAGGGGAGGGGCCGCCCATTTGATGAGACGGCCCCGTGTAGCGGTGTTTATGAACCCAGAGAGTACGATATATCCGGGATTGGATTGCCGGACGAATCGCAGAACTTGAGCGAGAATCCCCAGGTCTTGGTCGACTGGGTGATCTTCACAAGAACGTCGTTCCATCCCGCGTTCAGATTTGCGGTAGTCTTGTCCTGATCTGCCACAAACGGACGGCGGGTGTCGTTGTTCCAGGCGACCGCACCGTTGACCCAGACCTTGATGCCGTCATCGCTGCCCATCCACATGTTCACCTTCTGGGTAGTCGGCGAATACACGTAGACGAATGCATAACCGGCACAGTAGATCGGCGACCCAAAGTAGGGGAACAGATCTATATACGGCGCCGTTGGCGAATCGAGCTGGTTCCAGGTCTTTCCAGCGGTGATTGAACCGATGGCCGGAGCTACGGCTGCCTCACCACCGAGGTAATCCGTAGTCATCCTTGTCAACACATTGGTGTTCGGATACGAACCGTTCACCATCCAGGAGCGCACATAAGTGACCTGGGCAGTAGTGGTGAACTGACCGGTTGATCCCCATGCCACGTTTGCAGCTGCATCCGAGCTTCCAGGACGACAGTAGTATGTCATGCCAGGAATAAGGCCTGTAACGGTTGCCTTGTGGTGTGTAACCATTGTTTCGTCTGAATAGCTTTCACCAAGGCTGGAATCCGTTCCATAGTCGACCATCGTGCTCGACAGCTCGTCTGTATCCCACTCGATCACAGCGGATGTGCTGGACGCGGTGGCGCTTATGCCGGAGATAGTCGGCGCAGTGGTATCGCTACCTTCGGTCGGAGCGGTTGCGTATACAAGCCCGGTGATCGCCGATCCTGCGCTGTCGCACAGTTTGAGCGAGAAGCCCCAGCCCTTGGTCGATTGGGTACTCTTCACGAGGATCTTGTTCCACCCTGCGTTCAGGCTGGCGGTAGTCTTGTCCTGGCCTTCTACGTATGGACGGCGGACGTCGTTGTTCCAGGCGACTGCACCGTTGACCCAGACCTTGATGCCGTCATCGCTGCCCATCCACATGTTCACCTTCTGGGTAGTCGGCGAGTAGACATATGCAAAGGCATATGCAGAGCAGTAGATCGGGTTACCGTAGTATGCCCAGAGATCCACGTAATTCGTAGCTGAAGTCGTCGCATACCAGGTTTTACCGGCAGTTGTGCCGCCTTCAATTGGAGCTACGCCTGCCTCGCCGCCGAGGTAGTCAGAGGTCATTCTTGTCGTGACATTGGTGTTTCCGTAGTACCCGTTCACGAGCCATGTCAGGATATTGGCGGACGATACAACAGGCTGCGCCGTGGTAGCGAGCTGACCGGTTGATCCCCATGCCACGTTTGCGGCTGCATCCGAGCTTCCAGGCCTATAGTAGTAGGTAGTGCCTGGAGTAAGGCCCGTAACGGTTGCCTTGTGGTGAGTAACCATTGTTCCATCTGCATAGTTGGAACCAAGAGTGCTAGCCGTTCCGTAGTTGACCATCGTGCTCGACAGCTCGTTTGTATCCCACTCGATCACAGCTGATGTGCTGGTCGGGGTGGCGCTTATGTTGGAGATAGTCGGCGCAGTGGTATCGCTCTCTTCGGGTTTGGTGGTTGCATACACAAGCCCATCGATCGCCGAGCCTGCGCTGTCGCATAGTTTCAGCGAGAAGCCCCAGAGACTTGTCCCCTGGGTGCTCTTCACGAGGACCTTGTTCCATCCTGCTTTCAGGCTGACCGTAGTCTTGTCCTGACCTTCTACGTATGCACGCAGGACGTCATTGTTCCAGGCGACCGCACCGTTGACCCAGACCTTGATGCCGTCGTCACTGCCCATCCACATGTTCACCGTCTGTGCAGTCGGTGAGTAGACATATGCAAACGCATATGCAGAGCAGTAGGTTGGATTGCCGTAGTATGCCCACTGATTCACGTAATTCGTAGCTGAAGTCGTCGCATACCAGGTTTTACCGGCAGTTGTGCCGCCCTCAATTGGTGCTACGCCTGCCTCGCCGCCGAGATAGTCAGTGGTCATTCTTGTTGAGGTATTAGTGTTTCCGTAGTACCCGTTTACAAGCCATGTCAGGATATTGGCGGACGATACAACAGGCTGCTCCTTGGTCGCAAGCTGACCGGTTGTTCCCCATGCCACGTTTGCGGCTGCATCCGAGCTTCCAGGCCTATAGTAGTAGGTAGTGCCAGCAGTAAGGCCAGTAATGGTTGCCTTGTGGTGTGTAACCATCGTTTCATCCGAATAGCTTTCACCAAGGTTGGCATCCGTTCCATAGTCGACCATAGTGCTCGACAGCTCATCTGTATCCCACTCGATCACAACTGATGTACCGGATGCGGTGGCGCTTATGCTGGAGATAGTCGGCGCAGTGGTATCACTCTCTTCGGTCGGAGTAGTTGCATACACAAGCCCATCGATCGCCGATCCTGCGCTGTCGCATAGTTTCAGCGAGAAGCCCCAGAGACTTGTCCCCTGGGTGCTCTTCACGAGGACCTTGTTCCATCCTGCTTTCAGGCTGACCGTAGTTTTGTCCTGACCTTCTACGTATGCACGCAGGACGTCATTGTTCCAGGCGACCGTACCGTTGACCCAGACCTTGATGCCGTCGTCACTGCCCATCCACATGTTCACCGTCTGTGTTGTCGGTGAGTAGACATATGCAAAGGCATATGCAGAGCAGTAGTTAGGGTTGCCGTAGTATGCCCAAAGATCCACGTAATTCGTAGCTGAAGTCGTCGCATACCAGGTTTTACCGGCAGTTGTGCCGCCCTCAATTGGAGCTACGCCTGCCTCTCCACCGAGATAGTCAGTGGTCATTCTTGTTGAGGTATTAGTGTTTCCGTAGTACCCGTTCACGAGCCATGTCAGGATATTGGCGGACGATACAACAGGCTGGCTTTGGACTGTCAGCGTTGATGTACCGGTCTTTGCGGTGTTAAACCGTGACTTGGCGGTGAATGTTACAGTATCCGATGTGCTCGCACTCGGCAGTTTGGTAACGACCAGGCACTTGAAGGTGCCATTAATCGCGAGGCTGCCCGTAGACACAGCCGTAGTGGTTTCGGTCGCCTGCCAGACGCCGTCACCGTTAGCATCTTTGTAGATCGACACGGTCGAACCTTTGAGCGCGCTACTCGACAGGTCGAAAGTGTCAGTTCCGTTACCGGTGTTTGTCACCGTGATGCCAAACGCGGCGGGTGTTGCCTGGCTTGTCTGTATAGAGCCAGACGCCGGCGAGACAGTTACTCCACCTACCTGGCCAACGGTAACCGTTACCGTATTCGAGTTTGCAGTAGGCATTTGGGCACCTGTGCTCGAGAAATACTGAGCATTGCTGGTAACCTGAATCTGAGTGCCGGCCGGTGTTGCGGCCATAGCACAAGCTGATGCCCATAGGGACACACAGATTACAGCTAATCCTATCCGGAAATGATTCATACTTACTTTCGCCGGAGACGCAGACTGCCCATATTTGAGTGACTGCGCTCCTGCCCCCTTTCATAGGTATGTATGAGCTGATGTTTTTGACGCTGATTGTGACAGACCCGGCCAGCAGTGCATGCCGGAACTAGCAGCCTCAGCGGTGGTACATCTGGGATTATAGAACAAACCTCAGCAATTTGCAACTATTGTGTGAAAAATATGTTCCAAGCATGTGCTTATCGTGTATATACTTTAACATACTGACGCTATATTTGTTACTAGACAATGAACTTGGAGTGTGGACTAGATTCCGGTTCCGTGGCGATGCGTTTATCTTTGCGATAAATGCGGTAAGATAAAGGATGGATTCTCTAAGAATCTATAGTATATAAAGCGCAAATCACTGGAATAACCGATTAAAATTATGTTAGAATGGTACTGTTGCTAAAATATTAAAGGGCTTGTCGAATTTCTTAGGAGCTGGTTGTGCGGGTTAACGATTTCATGCGTTCATCAATGTCTCTAGCGCTAACCGGGCTAGTGATTCTAATATTCTCTACCGGTAAGCTTGCGGACTTACATGCCGGACATCGGTATCGAAATACAGGCGCATCGGTAAAAGCTGAGTTTCCATCCAAATCTGCCGACGCAAAACACGATGAAAGACTACAGCAGATAGCGTCCTCAGAGATATCCGACCTTCTGTGGACGGGCAGTATTCCCCTTGCATCGCAAGGCAAGGATATGGCCGAAAACGTAATTATTGCAGCACAAGCGATCGACCTCACGGTAATTCATCCCAACGAGACGTTCTCGTTCAATGAAAGAGTGGGTGTGCGCAGCGAGGTAAAGGGATACAAGCCTGGGCTCATGTACTCGAACGGCGAAGTTGTGATGGGAGTAGGCGGTGGAATCTGCATCGTCTCAACTCTGCTGTACAATGGCGCACTGGAAACCGGGCTTAAAATACTGGATAGGCGACACCACTCCGGCCGCGTCTCGTATGCAGAACCAGGGCTTGATGCGGCAGTCGCGTTCGGATCAGCCGACCTCTGCTTCAAAAACACCACCGGCAACACCATTATCATACGAGCGGCAGTCACGAACGATGAGCTCGTGATAACCCTGTACGGCACCAGGAAGCCCGGACAATCTGTTGAGGTCACAACGGAGAACTACACGGAAATACCGTTCAAGATCATCGAGAATGAGGACGAAACGGTGACTGAAGGTCAGGTAATTGTAGATCAGAAGGCCAGGACGGGGTTCGACATAACCACCATTCGGCTGATCAGGCAGGGTGGCAAACTCGTCAGCCGGGAGATCATCAGCCAGGATACAGTTGCTCCACGAGATAAGATCATGCGCGTGCCGCCGAAGCCCAAGCCGGAGACTGTGCCGCTAACCGTGCCCCAACTCGAGCAGCTTCCGAAAATGCCGACAGCCGACGCAGATCAGTCACCTGTACAGGACGAATCGAACGGGGCTAAGTAACTGCAGGAGGGGTACCGTCATCGGGCGAGGTTGGCAGGAATTTGCCGACCAGCGATTTGACGGTATCGAGCGCCTCAGAATAGGTTCGCTTGAACGCCTTCGAAATCTCCGCACGCGTCATGTGCCGACCGGTTGCATAGAAGTAGACCACCCCTTGACCGGCGACCGACGTTCCCGCATAAGCAATGGCTCCCTTTGGGATGATACCACCACCGAACGGAATCTTTGAAACGAGATTTCGGGCGAGAGATCTCCAGCCGAAAGCCGCCGCCACTATGGACGATATCTCCTTCCACTGCGGCACGAACCCGACCTTCGCCCCGAAAATCGCAGAGACCATGAATAGCAGCCGAACCTGATTGGCGGTGAGCACGACGGTGTCGCTCGCGGCCTCAGCCACGCCGAGGATCGGCTCGAGGATGTTCGGCACTATGTTCCCGATGGAAGTCGCGATCACGAAGGCGGTGTTCTCCAGCGATATCTCACTTATGATCTGCCGTGCAATATCCTGTCTGAAGATTGGAAAACTCCGCGCGAGGGCGTATCTCAGGTCATCCCCTTTAATGCCATCGGTAATTATCTTAAGCGATTTACCGGGGGATTGCAGGCTGAACGAAAACATGCGTGTGAGGTGATCAAGCTTAGGCTCGGAGCCTTCTGCCGCCAGGATTACATCGGCCTTTTCGATATCGACGAGCTGCAGTTCGTCGAGCGGTTGAAGGTACGTCTTTGTCATGGATGAGGCGCGCGCGAAGTCATGCTCAGTAGGAGAAGGTCCAAGCAGGAATCCCCTCATCTCGGCAATCTCTTCCGCGCTGGCACCAACCAGAGCGAGGGTTAAGTGCGCCTCAGCCTCTCGCATGGTTCTTCCAGGATTAAGCTCCCTGATAGCTTTGATTATTCTTCCGGATGTTCCATTGTTCGTTATGGCCACATTTCCGCCTCCATAGTATATCGGTGTTCTTTACTCGCAGGACCCCTCACCCAACCCTCTCCCGGCGGGCGAGGGAACTTTGTGCCGCGCATCCTGAGCAGCACGCAGGGCATATAGAGGGATGGTACACATCCAAGCTGGCTCAGGCATAGACCCATTCTTACGATCATGATCTTACTCATAAAGCCCTCACCCTGACCCTCTCCCGCAAGCGGGCGAGGGAGGTTTGTTCCGCGCATCCCGAGCGGCACGCAGGGATATCGAGGGCCGGTACATGTCAACAGGGCTCCGGCAGCGTCATCCTGAACCCTTCGACTGTGCTCAGGATAAACTCTGCGAATGATCTAATCAGTCAGAAGATTCGCTTTGCTCAGAATGACATTGTTTGGTATGGGCACAAGTATGGTACCAAATACTGCCTGTTCTATATTAAATTGCAGCCTAGTCTATTTCAAGTCTAAGCCCCTCACCCAACCCTCTCCCGGCGGGCGAGGGAGGTTTGTTCCGCGCATCCCGAGTGGCACGCTGGGCATATCGAGGGACGGTACAGGGGTATCTAAAAACAAAAACCGCCTGCACCTTTTATGAGTGTGCAGGCGGCTGTATGTTTAGTTTGTTTAAGGAAAAAAGTCTACCCTCCCTGGGCAACTCTGAGTCGTGCGATGGCACGTTTGAGCGCTGCTTCGGCACGAGCCATGTCTACATCCGTACTGGCCAGCCGCAGTCGTTCCTCTGCGCGGCGTTTCGCAGCCTCTGCGCGGGCGATGTCGATATCGGCCGGCATCTCGGCGGTGTCTGCAAGGATGCGCACGGAATTTCTGCGTACTTCCATGAACCCACCAGAGATCGCGAGCACATCAACGTGACCATCGGCGTCCCGCATCCAGACCTCACCAGCTATGATTTCAGACATCAGCGGAGAGTGGCCTGCAAGGATACCGATAGAGCCTTCAGCTCCCGGCACCACTACCGAAACGATTTCTTTCGAAAGAATCAGCCGTTCCGGGGTAACTATTTCCAGCTTGAATTTCTTTTCAGCCATAGCCTACTTTGCTTTCATACGTTCAGCGTTCTCGATAGCATCTTCTATACTGCCGACCATGTAGAAGGCCTGTTCTGCGAGGTTATCATGCTTGCCTTCAACAACTTCCTTGAAGCTGCGGATAGTGTCATCCTTGCGAACATACTTGCCGGGGATACCGGTAAACTGCTCTGCAACGAAGTTTGGCTGGGACAGGAAGAGCTGAATCTTCCTGGCTCGGGCAACCAGAATTTTATCCTCATCAGAGAGTTCGTCTATACCCAGAATTGCGATGATATCCTGAAGCTCTCTGTATCTCTGCAATGTCGACTGCACCTGCCGTGCGACTGCGTAGTGCTCTTCGCCGACGATCCTCGGATCGAGAATCCTTGAGGTGGAAACCAGAGGGTCTACAGCTGGGTAGATACCCTGTTCCACGATTCGGCGCTCAAGATATGTGGTAGCATCCAGGTGAGCGAATGTCGTCGCCGGAGCCGGGTCAGTCGGGTCGTCAGCAGGCACGTAAATCGCCTGGACAGACGTAACCGATCCCTTCTGGGTGGATGTAATTCTCTCCTGAAGTGCGCCCATTTCGGAAGCCAGCGTTGGCTGGTAACCTACTGCGGAAGGCATTCTACCAAGCAGTGCGGAAACCTCTGCACCGGCCTGTACAAATCGGAAGATGTTGTCGATAAAGAGCAGAACGTCCTGACCCTGCTCGTCGCGGAAATACTCAGCCATGCTGAGCGCCGCGAGCGGAACTCGGAGTCGGGCACCCGGCGGCTCGTTCATCTGGCCGAAGACCATACTGGTTTTCGCGATAACGCCGCTCTCTTTCATTTCGAGCCAGAGGTCGTTACCTTCACGAGTACGCTCTCCAACACCAGCGAATACCGATACACCACCGTGCTCAGTCGCGATGTTGCGGATCAGTTCCTGGATTAGAACCGTCTTACCTACACCGGCACCACCAAAGAGACCGATCTTTCCACCCTTCGCATAAGGGCACAGGAGGTCGATAACCTTGATACCGGTCTCGAACTGCTCTGCCACGCCGCTCTGGTCCTCGAAGGCTGGCGGATCGCGGTGAATCGGATAGCTCACCTTGGCGTTTACGGGTCCGCCATGATCGACCGCCTCGCCGAGCAGGTTGAAGACCCTGCCAAGAGTCTCCGGGCCTACAGGCACGGTGATCGGTGCGCCGGTATTGATGGCCGTCATGCCTCGCACGAGCCCGTCAGTACCTGACATAGCGATACATCTGACGATGTCGTTGCCGAGCATCTGGGAGACCTCAACGGTAAGGTTGATATCCCGTTCCGCGTCGACGATCTTGATTGCACTTAATATCTCTGGTAGCGCATCCGGCGGAAACTTGCAGTCTACGACCGGACCTACTACTGCTACTACTTGTCCTTCTGCCATATTGCCTCCAAAAACAGGGGGTTTAGTGACTTGAGATCAGGAAATGGGCCTGTATCCCTACTCCATTGGGAGAGGGGGCGTCATACGCATGATCCCAGGAATCCTTGATTCCCCGGTTCCTTCAATTCTACTTCGATGCTTCTGCGCCGCTAACGATTTCAGCCAGTTCAGTTGTAATCGCCGACTGGCGGGCGCGGTTGAATTCCAATGTTAGTCTATCGATCATCTCACCGGCGTTATCGGTTGCAGAGCTCATCGCGGTCATTCGAGCTCCATGCTCGCTGGCGAGAGATTCAATCATCGCTCGGTAAATCTGCGTGTCAACATATTTAGGCAGCAGACTGCCTAGGAGTACAGCCGCTGTCGGCTCGAAGTCATACGACTCTGCCGCTGCATAGCTATCCTTACCCGCGGGTGTGCTGGCGGGAAGTATCTGCATAACCGTTACTTTTTGGGTGATGGCGCTTACGAATTTGGTGTAAACAAGATGCACCACATCTACCTTTGCGCTCTCGAAGAGTTCCCTGATCGTTCGGCTGATGTCACGAGCATCCGTCATGGTGATTTCAGACGATGGCATCGCAAAGTTGGCCACTACATCGTATCCTCGAATTTTAAAGAACGAGGTACTTTTTTTGCCGACAGTGATCAGCTTAACCCGATGTTTCGGGTAGCGCCTGACAAGATCCAGCACCTTACGGTTTATATTGGTGTTGTAGCTGCCAGACATGCCTTTATCCGAGGTTATCAGGAGGATACCGATGTTCTCGGCGATCCTGGTCTCAAGCAAAGGATGCTCCACATCTCCGCCTGAAGCGGCAAGGTGGCCCATCAATGTAAACATCTCATCGGCGTACGGACGGGCTGCAGCGGCTCTGCTCTGTGCCTTCTGCAACCGAGCAACCGCAACCATCTTCATCGCCTTTGTTATCTGTTGTATGTTCCGAACGGTCTTTATACGACGCCGGATATCGCGCATACTCGCCATAATTTATGCCTTAAGCGCTTTCTGGAACTGCGCTTTAAACTCCTGTATAGCTTTCTTGAGGACTTCTTCGGTGTCTGCGCCAAGATCCTTGGTTTTTCTGATCTGTGTAGCAACATCCGGGTAAGTGCTCTCCATGAAAAGCTGGAACTCTGCAGCGAACTCCGTTACGTTGGCACTCGGTATGTCATCCAGGTAACCGGAGTTTCCGGCGTAGATGATCATAACCTGCTGTGCAACCGGCATAGGCTGATACTGCGGCTGCTTCAGAATCTCGGTCAATCGGGCACCCTTTGTCAGCTGATCCTGCGTCGCCTTATCGAGGTCGGTCGCGAACTGGGCAAATGCCAGAACTTCGCGGTATCTCGCAAGGTCGATTCGGAGTCGGCCGGCAATCTTCTTCATCGCCTTGATCTGAGCGTTACCACCTACTCGCGATACGGATATACCAACGTTAATGGCTGGCCGAACGCCTGAGTAGAAGAGGTCAGTTTCAAGGAAGATCTGACCGTCGGTAATTGAGATAACGTTCGTCGGGATGTATGCGGAGATATCACCAGCCTGGGTCTCAATGACCGGCAGTGCAGTGAGCGATCCGCCGCCGAGTTCGTCGTTCAACTTTGCAGCGCGTTCCAGAAGCCGTGCATGGAGGTAGAAAACGTCTCCAGGGTAAGCTTCTCGACCTGGCGGGCGTCGGAGGAGGAGCGAAATCTCGCGGTATGCCTGAGCATGCTTCGAGAGGTCGTCGTAGAAGACAACAACGTGCTTGCCGTTATCTCTGAACTCCTCGCCCATAGCGCAACCGGCGTACGGTGCGATGTACTGAAGGGAGGCTGGGTCACTCGCCGATGCACTGACGATGGTGGTGTACTCCATGGCCCCGAATTCTTCAAGGGTTCGCACAACCTGCGCTATAGTGGACAGCTTCTGTCCGATTGCTACGTATATGCAGAAAACGCCGGTACCCTTCTGGTTTATGATGGTATCGACGATGATTGCTGTTTTTCCGGTCTGGCGGTCACCGATGATAAGCTCTCTCTGTCCGCGGCCGATAGGAATCATGCTGTCGATAGCTTTGAGTCCTGTCTGGAGCGGTTCTCGAACGGGCTGGCGGTCTACAACGCCTGGGGCCTTTGCCTCGATGTTACGGAACTTATCGGTAACTATGGGGCCTTTGCCGTCGAGGGGCTGGCCGAGCGCATCTACAACGCGGCCTACCATGGCATCACCGGCAGGGACCGAAACGATCCGACCGGTACGCTTTGCAGTATCGCCTTCCTTGATATGGACGTCCGAGCCCAGGATGATACAGCCTACGTTATCCTCTTCGAGGTTGAACACCATTCCGAAGATCCCGTTGGCGAACTCTATAAGCTCACCGGCCATCGCATCTCTCAGCCCGTAGAGGCGAGCGATGCCATCACCAACCTGGAGAACGGTTCCTACGCCGATTTCCTGCACCTCTTTGGTATAGGATGCCAGTTCTCTTTCCAGAATTGATGTTACTTCTTCAGGCCTGATATTTGTTGACATTCGGCTGTCACTCCGATCTTAATTGCTGTTAGATGTGAGCTGGTAGGTTATTCTCTTCCCAGCAGTTTATCCTTAAGGGATGCCAGATATCCTCTGACACTCCCGTCTATAATTCTGTCGCCGATTCTGATCACGACTCCACCGATCAGGCTCGAGTCTTCGTCCAGCTGGAGGTTTACCTTCTTACCGGTAAACTCTTCAAGCTTGGCTTTCAGTGCGCTCAGCTCGTCGGCAGCCAGCGGGACGGCACTCGTGACTGTTGCAGAGGTCACACCCCGGAAGGCGTTGGCAAGCTGGACATATTCGAGTTCCACATCCTGGATGATCGCCTCCCGGCGCTTGTCCATCAGCAGATCTAGAAAGTTGAGCGTGATAGCTTCGACTTTGCCACTGAATACTTCTCTGGCAATCTCTTTTTTTCGCCCTCGCGGGATAAGCGGATGTTCCAGCGCTACCTTCAAATCCGGCATACTCTCAATCGAGTACGTGATCAATCCGAGATCGCTCTCAACCAGATCGATGATATCTGCACCCCTGGCAGCCGCAAAAAGGGCGCCAGCATATCTTCTAGCCAGGGTGGTCAGTCTCATTTCGCTGTGCCAATCCTATCTATGAAATCTGTCACCAGTTTGCGGTGTCTCGTTTCATCGAGCGATTCGCCGATGAGTGCACCTGCTGCGGATAGGGAAATATTCACTACCGACTCGCGCATCTCAGCGAGGGTCTTCTCTCGCTCACGGGCCAGGTCAGCCTGCCCTCTGCGGATGATATCCTCGGATTTGCTGCGAGCATCGGCCATGATCTCATCCTTGGCCATCTGAGCTTCCTTGACCGACGACTGAATCCGCGCGCGTGCGGCGGATTCTATCTCGGCAAAGCGTGCTTCAAGATCAGACTTCATCTGATCCGCTGCTGCCTTTGCCGCGTCAGCGTTGGCGTATGTCTCCTTGATATCCTGTTCCCGATTCTTCAGAAGAGCCGTAATCGGCTTGAACAGGTATCGGGCCAGCATAAGCCACAATAATAGAAATCCTGCGATTGAGGCTGGCAGGACCTTAATATCTATTAAACCTTCCATGAATAACTACTAACCTCCATGTGCACATCCGAGGCGGTGGGACTACATCACCCACCGCCAAATTGTGCAGCCTGCCTCAATTCGATGCATCGAGAGTCAGGCAATCCAGGGTTCTTCCTATTTGACCAATGTCTTCAAAATGACGTCGGTTGCGGGCAGCTTAGCGCTAAGCAGGAAGAAAATCAAGAGTGCGTAAATGACCAGCGACTCGATTAGAGCCAGAGCGATGATCATAACGGTCTGAAGCTTACCTGCTGCCTCAGGCTGTCGGGATATGCCCTCCAGTGCTGCGGCCGCTGCGATTCCCTGTCCGATTCCTGCGCCTATTACTGCGATAGGCACACCGAGACCTGCAGCAATGGCTAGTGCCATAAAGTAACTCATGTTATCTCTCCTTCTATAAATGTTAGAGGTTGAACCCTAACAATGATTTAGTGATACTCGGTAATACTATATTTCCGCGCCAGTCAGCCCTAGTGCTCTGCATGGCTCGGCGTCACCGCGATTGAAATGTAGATAGTAGTAAGCGTTGAGAATACCAGCGCCTGTACAAATGCCGTAAACACTCCGAAGAGCATCATCGGGAACTGGAACGGTATGGCTATCACGTGAGGAATGATCATAAGGGACATTCCGGCAAGTATGGCGATAACCGTCTCTTCTCCAAATATGTTGCCAAAAAGACGAATGGCAAGCGAAACAGGCCGGGCAAGTTCACCGATAACGTGAATTGGAAACATCAGCGGAAAGAGCCAGATAGGGTCACCCAGCAGATGCATAAACCACGACTTAACCCCCGTAGCCATTATGCCGGCCACGTTGTAGTAGATGAAGACTATCACCGCAATGGATGCCGTTATACTGAGACTTCCGGTCGGTGATTTTAGTGCCGGTATCAGGCCCATCAGGTTCATGCACAGAATGTACAGGAACAGAGTGCCGATGAACGGCGTGTGTTTCTCGCCGCCGGGGCCGATGATATCAACTACAAAATTGTTCAGCAAGCTGACAACGAGTTCGACGAAATTCTGCGTGCCGGACTCCGGTGTCTTCTTCAGCTTTCGAGTCGAGAAGATGGCAAACAGACTCAAACCTACTATAACAAGCCCTGCCATACCAAAATATATCCAGGGGCTAAGCTCTTTACCCTCCAAAACTAACTCTCCTCCAAATCAGGCCATCGCGACTACGGTTTATCCGTCCGACGCCGATCAACCATCCTGATGCCCGCCATTTTGGCAAATATCGCCAAGTGTACAAGCATCACTCCGCCGCAAAAGGCGGGCAAATTTATATTATGCCATCGCACCAGCCAGTACAGCGCGGTGCCGATAATTACGTATTTTAGCAGGCCAAATGCCGTTAGAATTCTATTAGGCTTTTTTGTTGCACCGGGAGTGAACAGCCGGGGCACAATCCAGTGCAGGCTGAGCAGTATACCCGTGTCCAAAAGCGTCCCCAGCGTGATGCTGAGCGCAATCCAAGGCACCTGAAGCATCATGCACCAGATCATCGCTACTACCCAGAGGAATAGCACGGATCTGTAAACCTTCTTGAGAAAATCCCGATCGTTATTCATTCGTCCCTTATAATGCTAGTGGCGATACGAATGACCTCTATGAAACCGGCCACTATACCCATCACCGTAAAGACTAACATCAACCAGGGGCCGGTTCCGAACTTGCTATCCAGCCAGCTCCCGAAGAAATAGCCGATTGTTATAGAGATTACGAGCACCAGGCCGATGGAACTTGCCTGCCCGGCAGCTCTAATCCATTTTCCCTGGTCGTTACTCATAGATACCCTCGGCTAGCCATAATAATAGCGCTCGTACGCAGATGAATCGCAATAGAGCGCCTCGTTTGATGCGTTACCGAATTATACCATAATTGATGATCAAGAAAACGAATCGTTAATGACTATTAACTATACCATTGCCGGCTTGCCAATTGCAATAGATAATCGCAGAATAATTCGTGCGAAATAGTGAAAAATTCGGAGCTCGGCAGGGTGTCGTGAAATCTTTATTGTTAAATATTAAACACAAGCTGTGCAGTATCCTTCTTTTTTTGGAAAAAATTTACTGATTCTTTAGCGATACTGCCGCCGGGCACATATATGTATAGGTACTATAAGCTTTCTTGTGGGTGAATCTTCGGATTGCACTGATTCGGCCCTCACCCCAACCCCATTCGACTTCGCTCAGGGCAGGCTCTCTCCCGATTTCGGGCGAGGGGGATGCCGCATATCCCGAGTAGCTCGCAGGGCGAGCATATCGAGGGACGGCACATGTCTACCAGGCTTAGGCAGCGGCGTCTTCAGGGATTCAATAATGTAGCCGCAGGCTTTATGCCTGCGATCAACACACCCGTGAAGGATCTAGTCGGTGCGCGGCGACTTCGTGTTTTTGTTGCCGCGAATTTATTCGCACGGTTGTTGGAACACTGTCGCTATCCACAAACTTTCTTATAGAGCCTATGTATATGGGGAACCGTTATGTCGTCATGATGCAAAACTATCGATGGGATATAATGTAAGATGGCGTCGTCATTTATCATCTGCGATGAGTACGTTGACGCCCTGTTCTTCTATATTCATGCGATCCTCTGCGGAGATGTTGGAATCCGTGACGAGCAGGTGAACTTCCTTGAGGGAGGCAAACTTTACGAAAGCCTTCTTTGCGAACTTTTTGCTCTCTGCAACCAGGATGACCTTATCTGCAATCCGCATCATCGCCTTCTCAAACGTAGCGACGTGGAGATCGACGGTGTACAGGCCCTCTACGCTGTTTGCGCCGTCACAGCCCATGAAGAGCGTGTCCACGTGAAAGCTTTCGAGCAGGCTCTCGGTGAGGGGGCCATACAGGCTCGGGAAGTCCTTGCGTAGAAAACCGCCGAGGAGCAGCACGTTAAGCGGAGATCCGTACAGCGCCTGAGCCACGCACAACGAGGTGGTCGCAACTGTGATACTGGCATCGTTCGGCAGGTTGAGGGCAACCTCGAGGGCACTGGTGCCGGTATCAATCATGATCGTCTGACCGGACGATACCATGCTCGCGGCAAGCTTACCGATAGCCTCCTTTTCAGGAGAGACGGAATAATGGGGGATAGCGCTCTGCATGAATCTGAGTTTGCCGGCAGATACGGCACCGCCATGGGTTCGGACCAGAAGGCCCTGTTTTTCCAGATCCGTCAGATCCCGGCGAATGGTCATCTCCGATACGGAAAATCGTTCGGCAAGGTTTCGGACGTCAATCCGCTGGTTCTCACCGAGAAGTTCAATTATGGTTGTCTGACGAATATTCAATTAGTTGCTCCAAGGGAAATCGTGTTCAAATCGCACATACAGTTTAACTTTTTTCTCTCAATATGTCAAGTATTTGACAATTTGGGGTACTCAAACCCCCTCTTTGCTTGACAATTACCTCTCCTGGTGCTAGCATATATTGACAAATAGATCTTCTAACGCACATAATCACACATTTGGTTGCTTATGGAAGAGTGCACCCTGAGAGTAGAATAACTATTATTTCAACAGCCTGGGTTATTAGATTAGAAAGGATGTATCATGGCTACAGCAAAAGTAAAAAAAGCTGCGCCTAGCGCAAAATCTGTCGGCTTTGGTAGTGAGAGCAAGGAACAGCTCGCAGATTACCTTCGACAAATGTACGAGATCCGATTCTTCGAGGAGAAGGTTGCCGAACTCCTGAAGGTCGGTATGATTAAGGGAGCATCCCACCTTTATGCAGGTGAGGAAGCCGTAGCAGTAGGAGCAATCTCCGCGATCACAGAAAATGATATGATCGCCAGTACACACAGAGGCCATGGCCACTGCGGTGCTATCGGAGACAAGCACGCACATACAGAAGAAGAGCGCCAGACTCACTGGAACAAGATGATGGCCGAGCTTATGGGCAAGGCGACCGGCTACTGTAAAGGCCGCGGCGGCTCCATGCACATCGCGGACGTTCAGAAAGGCAACCTGGGGTCCACCGGTATAGTAGGCGGTAACATCCCGATCGCTACCGGTGCTGCGCTGGCAGAGAAGATCAAAGGAACAGACAATGTAGTTCTTTGCTTCTTTGGCGACGGATCAACCAACACCGGAAGTTTCCACGAAGCGCTGAACATGGGAGCAACACTGCTCGGTGGCCTCCCGATCGTATACATTTGCGAGAACAACCTCTACGGCATGTCAGTCCCATTCAACCAGAAGACCATTGCGGAAGCCGGTCAGGCCTCCAAGGTCGAGAACGTGGCAGATAGAGCAGCCGCTTACGGTATCCCAAGCATGATCGTCGACGGCATGGACGTCCTCGCGGTCAAGGAAACAATCTCAAAGGCCGTAGCGCATGCTCGTTCGGGCAAAGGACCAATGTTCGTTGAGGCCAAGACATATCGCTGGTTCGGTCACTCCATCAGCGACCAGAGAATTTACCGCACGAAGGACGAAGAAGCAGAGTGGAAAGCCAAGTGTCCTGTAGACTGTTTCCGCGCAAAGCTTAAGGCAAGCGGATTCACGGAAGCAGAGCTCGACGCGATAAAGAACAAGGCGACCGCTGAGATCGAGACAGCTACAAAGTTTGCAATTGATAGCCCGTACCCGGATGCGAGCGAGCTGTTCGATGACGTATACGTGCCGGTAGACACAGCCAAGTGGGAAGCAGACAAGGCCACAGAGGCACCCCTGAAGGCGAAGATCCAGGCGATTGAGGATGACATCCGCGCATTTGTTCGCCAGCAGTCAGGTTGCGCTCCAAAATCCGGCATTCCAAAGCTCAACAAGGCAGCTACAGGCGAGTTCGAGAAGAAGCACGGCACGAGAATCCTCACCTACGGGCAGGCGCTCGTTGAGGCTCAGCGCCAGGAGATGCAGAGAGACGATTCTGTATTCATCCTCGGCGAGGATGTGGCTCTGTACGGCGGCGCATATGCAGCCACCAAGGGCCTTTACAATGAATTCGGCCCGAACAGGGTTATGGATACAGCAATCTCCGAGGCGGCAATCGCAGGAGCAGCAGCCGGTGCAGCAATGCGCGGTATGAGGCCAATCCCTGAGATCATGTACGTCGACTTCGTGACGATTGCATCCGACCAGATAGTTCACAACATGGCGTACAACCGCTACATGTTCGGTGGCAAGACGAAGATCCCTTGCGTACTGCGGAGTGAAGGCGGCGTTGGACGAAGCATTGCAGCGCACCACTCGGAGAGCCTTGAAGCATGGTTCATGCACATCCCGGGCCTCTATGTTGTTATGCCATCCACCCCTTACGATGCAAAGGGTCTGTTGAAGGCCGCCATCAGGGATGACAACCCGGTCATCTTCCTTGAGCATAAGGTTCTATACAGCGGCGTAATGGGCCCTGTACCTGAAGACGACTACATCATCCCGCTGGGTGTTGCAGATATCAAGAAGGCAGGAACCGATGTCACAGTAGTCGCCTACTCCAGAATGCTCCACTTTGCAATGGATGCAGCACTAGAACTGGAGAAGGAAGGCGTAAGCGTCGAGGTCATCGACCCTCGAACGCTGGCACCGCTCGACGTAGAGACAATCGCGAACTCTGTGAAGAAGACCGGCAGACTGGTCTGCGTGTCAGAGGGCTACACACGATGTGGCGTCGGCACCGAGATCATTCGACAGGTCAGCGAATACAGATTCGCAGATGGAACTCTCTGCTTCGACTACTTCGATGCACCGCCGGTTGCGCTGGCAGCGAAGGATGTTCCGATCCCGATGAGCGAGCCGCTTGAAGATGCAGCTGTTCCTTCACGAGCAGACATCATTAACTCGGTTAAATCAGTTCTGTAGGCGCAGAATACAGAATGAATAGAAGAAGAGGTCTCAGATAGCAGTATCTGGGGCCTCTTTTTTTTGTCGGTTGATGATCGAGGCAAAAAAACGGCCCCGCTAGCTGGACGGCTTGCAGCGGGGCCTGGAGGTCACCATGATCGATTATCCTAGGAGATCAATCACAGCGTTTGGAAAGAAGGTTCTGAGAAAGGAATTTACTTATTCTACTTATACTACGGATTTGCGCTTTGAATAGTTCCCGTTAACGATTATTTTTCTTTGATCTCCTTACAACCATTTTCGCCTGATGTGGAAAATCCTACAAAACGGTGTCATTCTGAGCGCGGCGAAGAATCCTGCAAAGTTGTGAGATCCTTCACTAATTCAGGATGACATTAAAGGAAGAAGGACGAGGGGTAATGTTTTACTCTACAGATGCCCTCACCCCGACCCTCTCCCGTAAACGGGCGAGGGAGAAGCTTTGACTGATGCAGAAGACTAACTGATGTTAAAGCATCAGCCTATTACACAAAGCATGCTGAAGCAAGCTTAGCCTGGCCGATTTGGTGGTAGCCCGATTCAGCGTGCTTCGATTATGCCAGTCTCGCCGTTTATAGCGAGGTATGTGCAAGTAACCATCTCCCGAAATCGGCGGCAGGAAGGTTTTGCCTGATACAGATAACTGATGCTAAAGCATCAGCCTAATACACAAAGCATGCTGAAGCAAGCTTAGCCTGGCCGATTTAGTGGTAGCTCGATTCAGCGTGCTTCGATTATGCCAGTCTCGCCGTTTATAGGGAGGCCATCGAAACCGCCAATGCAGCATGGGGGGCCTTTAAATTAACTGTGGCCGACCTCAAGTGAGATCGGCCACATATTGCAAAGAAGGTTATGAGAAAGGAGAAAGAATGTTAACGTGTTCTACTTATACTACGAGATTGCGCTTTGAATGGTTCCCGTTAACGATTATTTTTCTTTGATCTCTTTGCAAGCATTTTCGCCTGATGTGGAAAATCCTACAAAACGGTGTCATTCTGAGCGCGGCGAAGAATCCTGCAAAGTTGTGAGATCCTTCACTTAATTCAGGATGACATTAAAGGAAGAAGGACGAGGGGTAATGTTTTACTCTACAGATGCCCTCACCCCAACCTTCTCCCGTAAACGGGCGAGGGAGAAGCTTTGCCCAGGCTGGCTCGCTTTAGCGTGCTTCGATTATGCCAGTCTCGCCGTTTATAGGGAGATCGTCGAAACTGCCTATGCAGCATGGGGGGCCTTTAAATTAACTGTGGCCGATCTCAAGTGAGATCGGCCACATATTGCAAAGAAGGTTATGAGAAAGGAGAAAGAATGTTAACGTGTTCTACTTATACTACGAGAATGTGCGCCAACTAGTTCCCGATCAATACAATTTTTTGAGAATTTTTTTTGTCGAGCCGTGCATAGGTCAGTTCCAGGCGAATAGACGCATCGGGCATCTGCATGGATGTGGTATCATAATTGCATGTCTATCACACAGGATGTAAAATCCCTCGCCATTGAAGCCGGCTTCCATGCGGTCGGAATCACGAGCGCAGAGCCGTTCATAGAGGCGGAACGCACGCTCAATGAGCGGCTTGAGGCCGGGCTCCTTGACGGCTCCGGGTATACGGACGAGACGATTCATCGCTGCACGCACCCGCACGACACTCTTCCCACGGCACGATCGATAATCAGCCTGGCGCTGTCATATCTGACCGACGAGCCGGACTGCGTGCGTGTCGATGGAGGCCCTCGCGGATGGATGGCGCGCTTCTCAAGGGGAGCTGATTACCACACAGCGCTTAATGAGCGACTTTCACGCCTCGCGCATAACATTCAATTGAAGTTCGGCCGACACATCGAGGTGCGGGCGGTCGCGGATACGGGGCCACTCGCCGACCGCTCAGCGGCAATCAGATCAGGGCTTGGCTTGCGGGGTGTGAACACATGCGTCTATGCTGGCGAGTACGGCTCGTGGGTGGTGCTCGGCGAGCTCATCACCGACCTTGAGCTTGAGGCGGATGCAGCCACTCCCACAAATGGCTGCGGAGAGTGTCGCAAGTGTATGAAGGCCTGCCCAACGGGCGCTCTCTGTGCACCGCACACCGTCGACGTCCCGATTTGCATATCGCGCGTCACGCAGTCGAAGGGATTCATCCCTCACCGGCTAAGGGAGGCGATGGGCGTCAGGATATACGGATGCGATACATGTCAGAGCGCCTGCCCGATGAACATGCATGCGGTTCCTGGGAACCTGGACGAGTTCCGAGCAAAGGCTAGGCTCGGCGCGCACCCCGAACTGCTGCCGCTGTTGAACATCAGCTCGGCGGAGTTCAAGGCCATCGTTGGACCGACCACGGCCGGGTGGATTCGGCGGACGCGATTCAGGCGGAACGTGGCCATAGCGCTCGGGAACATACGCGATCCGGCAGCCGTTCCGGGGCTCATGGAAGCCCTTGCCGACCCGGAGCCTGTAATACGGGGGCACGTGGCATGGTCGCTGGGTAGACTCGGCACAGGGCGTGCAGTGCTCGCCCTTGAGGCGGCGCTTTCGTGCGAGACGGACGCGCGAGTCGAAAGCGAAATCAGACTCGCCCTGGAAGACCGATAGCCATCCTCGCTCCGCCGCACGCGAATCAACATGTTTAATCGAGGCGTAATAGCGGCAAATTCACATTGACAGAACTGTGAAAGGAGTGGGGAGAGATGGCAACAATCGCGGCAATTGCGCTGATCCTCGCGATCATCGGCGCAATCAACTGGGGTCTGGTCGGGTTCTTCAACTGGAACCTGGTTGATGCAATATTCGGGGCTAAGAGCGCGCTATCGAGAGTGATATACGCACTCGTCGGGCTGTCCGGCCTGTACCTGCTCATCATAGTAGGCAAACTGCTCGGCGCCCTTCGCATGTAATCGATGACAGGATTTGGTGCAGAGGGCAGGAGCACATGTTCGCCCTCTGCGATTTATTCATGTGCGGTCGATCTAATCCAACGACTCGTCATAAATGGCGAGTCTGGATGATAAAAGCATGCTAAAGCAAGCTACCATCAAATTGGCCAGGCGAAGCTTGCGCCAGCAAGCTTCGTGTATCAGGCTGGTGCTTTAGCGTCAGTCCAAGGAGTAGTTTCACATAATCCCTAACTCCCCAATGCCCCGCTTGTAATTCCTCATACCCTGTGCTATTATTCGAGATATAATACTCATCCAAAATATGATAATCTATAGCTCAATTGCCTTGGGCACAACAGCAGGTTTTTTCTCGCATAAATGATCGAGGGATTATGTTTATCCCCTCCTTATGAAGGAGGGGCCAGGGGAGGTGCTTTAGAAAACACCCCCGAAAGTCACCCTTATCAAGTGGAGCATGTTCCATATGCAAGAAGCCATCACCCCAACCCTCTCCCGCATGTGGGCGAGGGCAAAATTCTGACTAATGCTTCAGAGGAGCGCTCAATGAACGAGACCCGCAGGTTGGATATATTCGCCAGGGTTGGCGGCGTGTTGGCATTACTGACAGTTATTGCCTGCATAGGAACCATTATCTACGGCATCTACCAATCATCGAAGATTGACGAATCGTGGCTTCAGGCACGTGACGACATCCTCCAGAGGATGCCCGATTCCGAAGTCAAGGCGGACTTCGCCGTCACGACCGCTTCCAACAAGATTTTCTATCCCACGATCTACCCGAATAGAGAGAAAATCCTTGCTCAGGCGATTCGGAAATACCCGAACAGCGCAAGGTTGCAGTTCAGGCTGGGCACCACGGTAGAAGGTCCTGCGTCATTGGACGCCCTTATGAAGGCAGTGAAACTTGATCCTGCGAATGGCGCCACATATTATGCGCTCGCGTCCGCCGAGGCTGAAAAGGGCAATTGGGGCAGAGCGACCGAGTATCTTAAGCAAGGGAACATGTGCAAAGTTTTCTCGACTTACCCTTTCACCAATACGGAGTTAAATCCAAAGGGAATATTTGAGGCAGTGGTTGCTCAGGATAGCGGCGGGGGTAATTTTGTCCTTTACCAAGGTATGCGTTTCAGAAATATGATGAGAGCTATGGGCAAGCATGCGCAGATGCTGCAATCGCAGGGGAAGACAGATGAAGCAGTCGGCATGCTGAACGAAGCCAGGCAGATGGGCTGGGCAACAATGGGGAAAGATCACGGTAACATCATGACTGTTGTATACGGTACAAACATCATCATACTTGCGGATCACTATGCAAAGCCCATATATGAGAGCACACATTCGGCGTCCGGACTGGCTCAGCTCAAACAGGATACTCGGGAAATCGCCTATTTGCAGGCTGGACAGAATAAGTATCTAGACGATAGTATGCGCCATCTTATCCGAAATACGGATCTGTTCTTTTCGATGCTCATTCCGGCAGCCCCTATTCTTCTAGAATCACTGCTGACGTTGTTTGTTATCATGGGGTGGATCGGGCATTCCAGAAAGTCGAGGGATACCGACGCATCCGAACTTCACGATGCGGCAACTGCCCGCGCGTTCTCTTTCTCGCGGATGATGAAGGCGTATGCAGCTATCTTTGTGATTCCAGGTATTCTCACCGCTGTGGCAGCAATCATTGTGTGTCTCACTTCGCCGGCCAAATATTTCCTGTCCGCCATTGCAATTCCAGTCATAGCCGTCTTATACCCCGTCGTGATGTATGTACGGGGTGCCGTCTCTTACAAGCGAGCCTACAGGTACGTGGCCGAGGAGGCCGGTACCACCGCCCCGAGATCATGGCGCACCGCGTCCCGGGCAGACAGGCGGGAGGTAGCTCGGCGGCTGTCAGGAGTGTTTGGCGGCTCGATGGTACTTCTCACGGTGCTGGGACTAATGATATCGGTCGGCATGAAGATCGGTTTCGGTACTTTTCCGTGGCAGCCAGAGCATTTTCTTTCCGATTATTGCGCATATGAAAAACAGTACACGTCCGATCTTCTCGCCCACAAAATCGTCGTACCCGAGGAGAAAATCCGAAAAGCAGAGAATAGGCTGATGCGGCAACAGAAACGGTCGCAGATCAAGAGTTCGATTAAGAAATAAGTCAAAAAGAGGCCTGCCCCTTCTTCATTGAGGGAGCAGGCCTTTTCGCTGTACCGGGGGCTTAGGGGGAAATTAGAAGTTGACGTCCCACTGGGTCGTGAGTGTCCCGGGGGCGCCGTTGTTGTACCAGTCATACCCAACGATCAGGCTGGTATTCGGGGTGAAGTTGTATGCCACACCGGCGTTTAGCGCACCGAACGAACTCTTGCCGCTCTGGTAGTCAGCGCCGATCCACCACTTATCGCTCAGGTACTTGTCATACCCAAGGAGCAACATACCGTTGTCGGCGCCAAGGACATCCTTCTTGCCAATCCCAAAACCTGCGTGGAACCGGCCGATTGCGAACGTCTTACTGCCGAGCACGTAGAAGATATTGCTCGCGGCGGTACCGCCCAGATCGTATACACCGGCGACGACTTTCGGGGCGCTCGCGGCCTCATCGACCAGCGAGATTTTGCCGTTCAGCCGAAGGGGATCGCGAATCCCTGTCGCATACAGGTAATCCACCCCATACTCAACCTTGCCTGTACCCCACTCAGGGCCGATGTCGGTCATCGTGGCACCACTTGAAGTGATGTATGAGTCATCCCCGAGATGCGTCACACCGGCGGGCTGGACATCGGTCGAAGGGATCCAGATCAGTGTGGATGGTGTGGCCTGCGCGCGCCCGATCAGCAATGTCCCGCATGCGACCGCAGCAGCCATCAGTAGAAATATTTTCGCCATGCTCGTCCTCCTACTTTAGCGTAGTATGTTCCTCAAGCGGAACAATAGTATGATAGACGATTGGCATTTCAGGAAAATCTCAGGAGCGTTAAGTTCATGTTACAAAAGCGGTTGATAAACTAGGGGGATATACAGTGGTCGCAGAGGCGAGAGCGGCTCCCACCTCTGCGACCTAAAAAATCTACTTGATATCATCCTTGGCGGAATACAGGCCTTCGGTGCCTGCGATTGCGTTCGGGCCGGTGTGGCTTGGGATTCCACCGGGCGCGGCACCAGGGTCGTCTGATTCGTCGACTCCGCCGGAGCTTGCGCCGTAACCTGCACCGAGGACGGGTTCCTTGCCCAGGTCTCGTCCTTCAGGTCCGAGCACGCTGTCGGTGGATTCGGTTCCTGGTCCTTCTACCACTCGCCAGCCTTGTTCTTCCTCTGCAGCCATATCAAATCCCTCCATAAAGTTAGAGAGCGGCTCTTACAGCAGAAGAGACCATATCGCCAAGATTGTCGTAAGTTCGATCAGGAAGCTTTTGGAGCTGGCTGATCACTTCGCGAGGCAAGTGCTGATTCTGGGCATGAGCTATGATTTCGCTCTTGCTTGCTGGAAATCTCATGCCTGAGCCTATTCCCCGCACCTTCTCTTCCACGCCGGATTCTGCACTATGCGTCCACTCCTGCATCGGGAACCTCCATCAGAATCGATCTACATTCTGATATCAATTTCCCCAAATGAAGTATCCGTAAACTTAAATGGCCGCATCAACTGCCAGGATGATTTATCAGACAGGGGCTTGTACTTTCTGGACGTTCAGCGGCAGTGTGAAGATAAATCTGGACCCTTTGCCGAGCTCGCTCTCCACCCATATGCGGCCGCCCTGCGCCTCAATTGCCAGGCGGCAGAACGTCAAGCCCAGACCTGTGCTGGCGGCTCCCGCCTTGCGCGCCTCTATCTGTGCAAACTTATCGAAGATTTTATGAGCCCATTCTTTGGGGATTCCGGGGCCTTTGTCTGCAACGCAGAATTTGACTTCACCGTGCGATTTCAAGGCTTTTACAGTGACCGTCGAATCGGCAGGGCTGAACTTCAGCGCGTTGCCGAGAAGGTTAACCAGGACCCTCTCCGTTAGCTCTTTGTCTATGCGTATGCTTTTGAGTTTGGGGTCGACTTCAGGTGTCAAAGTGACGCTGTTCTGTTCGGCCCACAATGCTACGTTATGGAACGAATACTCGATCAATTCGCTCGCATGCACCTCCGTCACCTTGATTGGGAGTTCTCCGCTTTCCAGCTTGGATACGTCGAGCAGTGAGTTTATCAGTGTTAGCAGGCGGTTGCTGGATGTGATCGCCATATCGATCAGCTCTTTTTCCGTTTCGCCCATTTCCTCATCGGCGATGCACTGAAGTGTTTGCATTCCCGTCAGAAGATTGGTCATCGGCGACCTGAGATCGTGAACGATGAACTGTGCCATCTCTTCCTGCATCTCTTCCTTTGCCCTGAGGGAAGCGATTGTGTAGACTACCGTTAGCAGCAGCCCAAAGGTTACCGCAACATTCCAATATGCTGCGAGCGGCTGGAACTGCTCTATATTGGGGGTGTTCACGGCGTACAACGCCATCGCGCTCAGGATAGACATCGCGAGTCCTGCGCGGCTCCCTAAGTACCAGGACATCATTGAAACGGGAAGAAGATAAAAGATAGCAACAGTGAATTCAAGCCCGGACAGGTAATCGGCGGCAGCTACCAGAAGAAAGAGCACGCAACCTAGAACCATCAGAAAAAATTCTGATTTCTTGTGAAGATACGCCATTATGCTCATTTTTATCCTCCTTTCTAAAAATTCAGCGGGGGAGGATATCACGGCAGGCGAGACAATATCAGGCCATTGCGGAATATATGTGGTATCTCCTCGTGAAATTGCTAAATGAGGGATTTCTTTCTGCAGTATTTATACATTACCAAATGGTTACATGTATGTCAACCTTTCCTAAGCTTCATACGGTAATAACATTCAAAAAAAAAGAGGCTGGACTGCAGCCCAACCTCCATGCGCACCATTTTTCTAGTAGTTTATAAAACTCTTGATGTTGTATCCGCTGAGTTTTTCTCGACCTTTCAAAAACCCCAACTCGATCATAAAGACGATGCCTGCAACCTGACCGCCAAGTTCTTCTACGAGCTTTGCTGATGCATAAGCGGTCCCTCCGGTCGCCAGAAGATCATCCACTATCAGCACCCGCTGGCCGGGATATATGGCGTCCTTGTGCATCTCGACGGCGCTTGTCCCGTATTCCAGCGCATACTCACATTGGACGGTCTCATGAGGAAGTTTGCCAACCTTTCGCACAGGGATAAAGCCTTTCCCAAGTTCCAGTGCCGCCGGAGCACCAAGAATAAAACCCCTGGATTCAATCCCGACAACCACATCGGGGTTCACTGCACCTGCGTAATCGACTATACCGGTGATGATTTCGGCGAAGGCTCCGTGATTCTGGAGAACCGGCGTTATGTCCTTGAAAATAATCCCTTCCCTTGGAAAATCCGGTATATCACGAATCAAGCTTGCTGCAATTAATTCGGCTGCCATATAACTTGCTCCTTTCGACTCAACTCTTATCTTCAGACTCTGACAGACTTCGCACGAACGGAGGACGAAGAATCCCCTGCTCGGTAATGATGGCGGTCACGTATTCTGCCGGCGTGACGTCAAAGGATGGATTCAGCACGGCCACTCCCTCAGGGGCGATACGCGTGCTCCCGATATGGGTGACTTCAGTTGGACAGCGCTCCTCTATCGGGATGTGCCCGCCGTCGGGAATGGATGCATCGACGGTCGACATCGGCGCTGCCACATAGAACGGGATGTTGTGCGCCCGCGCGAGGACGGCGACTCCGTAGGTGCCGACTTTGTTACAGACGTCACCATTAGCCGCTATCCTGTCCGCCCCAACGACTACACAGTTGATCATGCCCTTGGACATCGCCCATGCGGCCATATTATCGGTGATCACGGTGACGGGGATGCCGGACTGCATCAGTTCCCATGCGGTGAGACGCATACCCTGCAGTCGAGGGCGCGTCTCATCGGCGATGACACTGACGTTCTTCCCTGACTCTGCGGCGGCCCGGATCACGCCAAGGGCGGTGCCGTACCCGGCGGTGGCCAGTGCTCCTGCATTGCAGTGAGTGAGGACTGTATCGCCGTCGTTGATCAGATGAGCGCCGTTCATGCCGAGATTTCGGTTGATCTCTACATCGGCGCGGAGAATGCCGAGGGCCTCTTCGATGAGGGCGTCGCACACTGAGCCGACGCACGAATTGATGTTTCGACGAGCGGCATCCATCATACGGTCGACCGCCCAGAAGAGGTTGACCGCCGTAGGACGCGTTCCCCTGAATTCGTCCGCTATGTCTTCAAGTTTGATGATGAATTCTGCTGGCCCAAGGTGTGCTATCGACCGTGCGCCGAGAGCCATGCCAAGCGCCGCCGTAACGCCGATCGCAGGGGCCCCGCGCACCTGCATGATGCGTATGGCCTCCGCGACGTCCTTGTAATCGGAGAGTTCAAGGATGATAAATTCTTCGGGAATTTTGGTCTGGTCGATAAGTATGACCTTGCCGTTTTCCCAGTCGACGGGTCTAAGTTCAGAAGGCATGTGTCCTCCGTTATGTAACTCTCGCCCTCTCCCGAAAACGGGCGAGGGTTGGGGTGAGGGCTTCTATTTGATTCATCCCATATATTGCCAAGGTTAGGATGAGGGCATGTCACCATTGACAAGGGTGACTTTATGGGGGTGTTTTTAAAAGCACCGCCCCTGGCCCCTCCTTCGTAAGGAGGGGATGAACTTTGCCTACCCCATCCTCGCGTTGGCGATGGCTTCCGTGCACTCCGTGCATGCGCCGACCGGCATCCGATCTATCAGATCGAGGATGACATCCCTCACGCGCTCGTTGTTCTGCGTCAGCACGCGGACCACATCGGTCGCGGTGACGGGCTCCACACCCGGCATGCCTGCACAGCCCGCATCCCAGTCGGTAATGAGGGAGATATTCACATAGCACATGCCAAGCTCCCGGGCGAGGGTCACCTCCGGGTACTGGGTCATGTTGATGACGTCCCAGCCCATCTGCGCGTACCAGCCGCTCTCCGCCCGAGTCGAAAACCTGGGTCCCTGTATCACGACGACTGTGCCCGTCTCGTGGCAGGTTATGCCCTTCGACTTAATGGATTCAATCGTGAGTTTGCGGAGGTCGGCGCAATATGGATCGGCGCCCTCTATGTGCGTCGCGATAGGTCCGTCGTAGAATGTATCCTTGCGCCCCCACGTGCGATCGACAAACTGATCGCAGACGACGAAGTCGCCGGGTTTGATGCTCGGTTTGAGGCTCCCGACCGCCGCCGGGCCGATGATTCGGCTCACGCCGAGAGTTTTCATGGCATAAGCGTTGGCCTGGTAGGGAATCATGTGAGGCGGAAGATCGTGGTGCCTGCCGTGTCGGGGCAAAAACGCCACTTTCTTGCCGTGAATGGTGCCAAGATGGATGAGATCGCTCGGCGCTCCGTATGGAGTTTCAACCTTTATCTCTTCGACATCTTCGATAAACTCGTAAAAGCCGGAGCCACCGTAGACTCCTATATCGGCTCGTTTCTCATCCATTTTTTGCCTCCGTGAAAAATATTAATCGACGTGCAGGAGGCCTTTGTGTTACGGCTCTTCCTGACGTTGCTGTTCAAATATCGGATGCTGCAGCGCCTCGAATGCGGCTGCCTGTTCGGCCTGCTTCTTGCTCTTGCCCGCCCCACGACCGAGCGGCTTGTCCTCAAGCCGTGCCTCAACGACAAAGGTCTTGTCATGATCTGCGCCGGATTGTTCGACTACAAAGTACTTCGGCGCCTTCTTATACAGGCTCTGACTGATCTCCTGCAGCAGCGACTTGAAGTTACGGTTGTGCTCCTCAGCCTCGATGTCATCCAGGATCGGCCCAATCGACGCCAGTATGAACTCGCGAGCTGCGGCAAGTCCCTGGTTTAGATATACTGCGGCGACTACCGCCTCGAAGGCATCTGCGAGAATCGACGATCGGTTCCGCCCGCCGGACGTCTCTTCGCCTGCGCTGACCAGGAGTGCGGGCCCGATGCCGATTTTCTTCGCCGCCTCTGCAAGAATCGGCTCGCTCACGGCGACGGCCTTGACCTTCGCGAGTTCACCCTCCGGCTTGTCGGCGAATTTCTCAAACAGGTGTTCGGAAACCACCAGTCCGAGAACCGAATCGCCGAGAAACTCCATGCGCTCGTTGCTCGAAGCGTGACTCACTTCGCCCAGATACGATTTGTGCGTCAGGGCCTGCTGAAGCAGGGCCATCCCATCTTTTTTTATCTTCGCTTTTCGAGCAAGCTGTTGTAGCGGTGTTTGACCCATTTTTTATTCCCCAACAGCCGGTATTTAAAACCGGCCGATATAGAAAGACACGGAGCAAGCAGAAAGGGAGACACTGCAGTATAAAACTCCGTGCCGCCGCATCCCCGCATCTCCGTGTCTTTGTTTACGCTGATTAATTATACTTGATTTTGCCGCTATCCTTCAAGTTTGGCGACTGCTTTCATATCTGAGGTCGTAGACCTATCGCCGTGGCTTGCGTGTGAGTACGATATCCATATCAGTTTTTCGCTCACTTGATAGGTCCACCATCATGCGGTCACTGGTACCGTAGGACGGCGTCGAGGCAGTTATCCAATATACACCTGGCTCCAGTGGATACAGGCGGAAGTTGCCATGACTATCCGTGACGAACTTGCGCTTAACGAAGTGCCACGCAACCCCCTCTGTCTTATCCGCGTCCAGCCTCACGACAAACGTCACCTCGGTGTTGGTGATGGGCTTTCGGGCGGTATCCCGCAGCACTCTTCCTGAAACGCTCCGATCATCGCCCTGCGGCGGAACCGTGATATCGATGGTGTGCGTGAGCTCGCTGTCATTGATCGAAAACTGAACTACAGGCTTGTTGTTAAAGCAGGTCGCCAGCTCGTAATCTCCGGGGATAAGGTCGCGTAGCACATACCGGCCATCCCCGTCACGGGAGATGGTTGCCAGCGGACCGACTGACACATGCACGCCCTTAACATCGACCTCCATCATGCTGTTCCAGAATGAACCCCATGGGCTGTGGCCATCCTTGTAGAAAGGACAGATCTCCCGACCACCAATAGGCCTACCTGTGCCTTTTTCCCGAACTATACCTGTGATTGTTCCTCCAGTATGTAGCTGTATTGTCACTTTGGAAGTGTTGTATATTTCCGAATCGTCATTGAAGGCGCACTCTCCGTAGCCCAATCCCGGCGCAATTACGTGAAAGCGTCTCGGAGCATCGAATGAGCCCCGATCTTGCAGCTCTCCTTTTTCATCGGTTTCAGGTGAGTAGCCCATACTCATTAAGATTTTGGATTTTGCAGCCGGGGTGCCGTCGGGCTTCAGAAATGCAAAAGTGATGTATTCATCTTCGCGCCCTGTGACTATCAAATTATCCGGGGCAGTGTCGTGCGATACGATTAGATGAACTTTTTTGACCTTTGCTCCAGGCACCCATACATCATACTCCCCCGGCTTGAGACTGAGCTTGAATCTGCCGCATTCGTCGGCGGATGTGTGCGATATGTAAGATATGTTGCCCGTCTCTGCAAATGCAATATATGCACCGCGGATAGGCTTTCCAGATGGCGTAACTGCCACGCCGTGAAATAGTACTTTCCCTGCGATGCGGATATCCCCGCTCTTCGATACATACGCGAAGGCCTGCCCGCTCGGCGACCAGCTGAAGCTCTGACCGATATCACTCTGATTCAGTGGCACGGAGATATCCTTCGTGTATGAGTACGTCGTCCACCGCTGTGTGCTCCCGATGCGCAGTTCCGGCGCCTGATCCTTTGAATTGGCGTGTGCTATCCATGCAAGCCCGCCTTCATGGCGGCTTACGCTGATCCAGCCATCCATGTCGGCGATCTTACTGAGTTTGCGGGTCGATATATCGAGGCTGTACAGCCCCGGCCCCTGTGGTGGTGCCAGATCTGTGCCCGGTCCCTCAGGGAGTGGGGATTCAAGGACTACCCATATGCTGTGCTCGGATTTTGGCTGGATGACTTTGGCCACGCGGTAATTCTTCAGCACCGTGCAGTATTTGCGCGTCACAGGGTCGAACATCACCAGGCTGGTGGGGGTGCGGGAGTCGTCCATAAACCACCTCCACGCCACAAGCGCATACTTGCTCTTCGGCCCCCAGTCGAGGATGCCCGAGTGCTTCAGCTCGAAGTCCCTGTTCAGTTTTGTATCGAAAATTCGGAGCTCGCTCCCTTCATACAGGGCTCTTGTATATGCGATATACCTGCCGTCAGGGGAGAAGTTTAGGGGAGTGTCGTAGTATGCGGCGGCTTTGTCCCGCCCAGACGACTTCGGGTAACGGCTCCGGGTCAGTTGCCTGATCTTGCCGGATGAATCGTCCCGCAGCGCGACCCCTTGGCGGTCGAAGGCCAGATACTTTCCGTCCGGTGACCACACAGGTGAATCTGCCCGGTCGGCGATGCGGGTATGCGCCCAGCCCTCGCCCGTAAGTTTGGCGATATACAGGCTCATCCCGGCATTTACGAATTGATTGCCGCTTTTGAAATTCACCCTGCGCACGTACGCGATATGCACGCCGTCCGGTGAGTATGCCGGGCTGATATAGGTGATCTTCGACGCCGGATCTGCTTTCAGTAATGTATACTCGGTTGCAGCAGTGCATGCGCCGATGGATGTCAGCGCAATGACAAGTATCGCCGAGAGTTTCAATACCAGTCTCATGGCAGCATATCCTTCTCTTATAATTGAGCCTGAAACTGCAATGCAGGTTACATATGCTTCGGCAGTTTTTGGGGGGTTCGGCAGGAGCCTCACCCGACCAAACCCGACGATGTCCATCAACGGGTGGACGAAGCTCCTGCTGAGCCCATACAAAACAATCCGTTATCTTGGCGCCAAATGGTTAGCCCAGTTTGGACACCGCATCTGCGATTCGCTCGACGCCCTTCGTGATGTTCTCCATAGATGTCGCGTAGGAGAGGCGAATGTTGTTCGGCGCGCCGAATCCGGTGCCGGGGATAACCGCCACCTTCACATCGTCGAGCAGATACGTGGCGAACGAATCGGCATCCGTGATCTTTGTGCCGTTGTATGATTTGCCGAACAGGCCGGACACGTTCGGGAATACGTAGAATGCGCCGCCAGGATTCGGGCAGGTTATGCCGGGGATCGCGTTCAAAAGGCTCACTATGACTTCACGGCGCTTGTTGAACTCGCCCACCATCATCGCTACGGAGTCCTGCGGGCCCGACAGCGCCTCGACAGCCGCCTTCTGGACGAAGGAGACTATATTCGACGTGCTATGGTCCTGTATGCGAGTCATCCCACTGATGATTTCCTGCTCGGCGGCCGCATATCCAACTCTCCAGCCTGTCATCGAATGGCTCTTCGAGAGACCGTTGACCACTACTGTCAGCGCCTTGATGTCGTCGCCGAACGATGCTATGCTCACGTGCTCGTTGCCGCTGTACTGCATCTTCTCATAGATCTCGTCCGATATCACGTAGATGCGCGCTTCGACGACGATTTCTGCGATCGCCTTCAGCTCCGAACGGGTGTAGACGGCGCCTGTAGGGTTACTCGGGCTGTTCAGCATGAGCGCCTTGGTCTTTGGCGTGATGGCGGCTTTCAGAGCATCGGGAGTCATCTTGAACCCGGTGCTTTCATCCGCATTCACATAAACCGGTGTTCCGCCCGCAAGCTTTACCTGCTCTGGATATGTTACCCAATATGGGGCAGGAATTATCACCTCGTCGCCGCAATCACACAGGGCAAGCACTGCGTTAAACAGCGAATGTTTTGCGCCGCTTGAGACGATGATCTGCGAAGGAGCATACTCGAGGCCGTTATCCCGTTTCAGCTTTTCGCAGATGGCTTTCTTGAGTTCGGGGGTGCCGGATGTGGGAGTGTATTTTGTGACGCCTGCCTGCAGTGCCTTGATAGCTGCATCTTTTATGTTCTGCGGCGTATCGAAATCCGGCTCACCAGCGCCGAAGCTGATTACATCTACGCCCTCCGCCTTCAGCTGCTTTGCCTTTGCAGTGATAGCAAGCGTTGGGGACGGGCTTACGTTTTTGGCTCTTTGAGATATTGCCATTTACATGCTCCTTAGATTATTTGACAAGTAGGCCGCGTCTCCGTCTCCGCATGTGCGGATACAGGGCGCGGCCCAAGTATTCCATTATTAAGGGTTAGCGTCTATTGCGCAAGAAGATCCTGCGCAGTCGGCGACTTCTATATTATCCCTTGTATTTTGCCAGCAACAGAGTCGCGTTGTGTCCACCAAAGCCGAATGAGTTCGACATGGCGACGTCAATGTTCATCTTCCTGGGCTCGTTAGGTACGTAATCCAAATCGCAGTTAGGGTCCGGGGTCTCATAGTTGACCGTCGGAGGAGCGATGCCGTCTCTAATTGCACAGCAACACGCTATTGCCTCGACTGCGCCTGCCGCGCCGAGCATGTGCCCGGTCACGGATTTCGTGGAGCTTATCGCAACTTTGTACGCATAATCTCCAAAAACTGTCTTGATTGCCTTAGTCTCGTTCTTGTCGTTCTCTTCGGTCGAAGTGCCGTGAGCGTTGATGTAGTCGACCGCTGTCGGCTCAATCCCCGCATCCTTGAGGGCTGCTGCCATCGAACGTGCGGCACCATTGCCATCGGGGGCGGGAGCCGTCATGTGATGAGCGTCGCCGCTCATTCCAAAGCCGATGACTTCGGCGTAGATCGTGGCACCCCTTGCGAGGGCCGAATCGAGCGATTCAAGAATAACTGTTCCGGCGCCCTCACCCATGATGAAACCATCACGGTTCAGGTCGAACGGTCGGCTGGAATGCTCCGGGTCATCGTTTCGAGTAGTGAATGCGCGAGCAGCACAGAATCCGGCGACCGCCATCGGGGTGATTGCCGCCTCGGCGCCACCGGCGATCATGACATCAGCCTCGCCGCGCTGGATGATCTTCGCAGCCTCACCGATGGAATGGGTTCCGGTTGCGCAGGCGGTAACAATAGCCAGGTTAGGACCCTTCGCTCCGGTGAGGATCGAGACCATACCCGAAGCCATATCGGAAATAAGCATGGGAACGAAGAAGGGGCTTACTCTTCTGGGGCCTTTTTCAAGCAGTGTTTTATGCTGATTTTCCCAGGTGCCTGTTCCCCCGATTCCTGATCCCACGAGTACGCCAACCCGATCGGCATTCTCCTCGGTTATCTCGAGGCCGGAATCCGCCAATGCGAGCTTGCTGGCAGCGACGGAGAACTGGACAAATCTGTCCATTCTCTTGGCTTCCTTGCGTTCTGCGTACTGTTCAGGATCGAAATCCTTAACTTCCGCCGCGATGAGGGTGGTATAATCGGTTGTATCAAAATGGGTTATAGGTCCGGCGGCCGTTTTACCGTAGGTCAGCATTCCGTTCCATAATTCTTCCGTACCTGTGCCGACCGGGGTAATGCAGCTCATACCCGTAATCACGACTCTCTTGTAATCCATGCGTTTCTCCTAAGGCTTAGGCAACGGACACAGCAAAGCGGTTAAGCCAGCTGTGTCCGTCGCAACAGGGTTACTAACCCTTGGTCTTTTCATCTACATAGCTGATAGCGTCAGCTACATTTGAAATCTTCTCGGCGTCTTCGTCGGGAATCTCGATATCGAATTCCTCTTCCAACCCCATGACTAGTTCTACGACGTCCAATGAATCTGCGCCCAAGTCATCTACAAACGAAGCGGTAGGTGTAACCTCTTCTGCGTTTGCATCCAACTGCTCGACAACTACCTTCTTTACACGGTCGAATGTTGACATTATTTCACCTCCTTACATTACCATTCCGCCGCAGACGTTTATCACCTGACCTGTTACGTAGCTTGAATCCTCGCTACATAAGAACAGAATCACGTTAGCCACGTCTTCCGGGGTTCCAAGTTTATTCAGCGGTATCTGCCCCGCTATGCTATCGCGAACGCTGTCTGACAATACTGCCGTCATTGCAGTCTGGATGAATCCAGGTGCTACAGCGTTGACGTTAACGCCTCTTGAACCAAGCTCTTTAGCTGTGGTTTTGGTCAGCCCGATGATGCCGGCCTTCGATGCTGAGTAATTCGCCTGGCCAGCGTTGCCCATGATGCCCATAACCGATGCAACGTTTACGATCCTGCCGCTTCTCTGCTTCATCATGGTCCGGGTAACAGCCTTGGTGCAGTTGAATGTGCCCTTCAGGTTGGTATTGATTACAGCATCCCATTCGTCTTCGGTCATGCGGGCGATCAGGTTATCTTTGGTGATGCCTGCATTGTTAACTAGTATATCGACTTTCCCGAATTCGTCAAGGGCTGACTTAACCATTGATTCTGCATCTGCCAGCACGGCTACGCTACCGTTCACTGCGATAGATTTTCGTCCGAGCGCCCGTACTTCGGCTGCAACGATCTCTGCCGCGTCCAGCACGTAGTCGGCGATAACGATGTCAGCGCCTTCTTTTGCCAGTGCAAGGCATACGTACCTGCCTATGCCCTTGCCTTCCCTGCCGGCTCCCGTTACTATAGCAACTTTTCCTTCTAGTTTCAAGATACTTGTTCTCCTCTCGACAAACTTTTGATCGTTACCTTTCCCGTACTCAGCTCATCAGTTTCTGGCGAATACCGGGTAGGAGTATGAATCTTTGCAGTGGATTTCGATCCGCACGGATTGAATCATCAAGGCTTAGGAGCGGCACTTCGTTCTGCTACCGAAGCATCGTTCAACCGGCCAAAATGCTACGAACTATGCGAGAAACGCATCGATCGAGGCCGAATCGCTCACATTGCGTATTTCGACGTCTTTTAACGTGCGCTTGATCAGCCCTGCCAGCACTTTCCCTGAACCGACTTCAACGAAGGTTGTTACCCCATCGGCGGCCATACGAGCGAGCGATTCATCCCATCGTACGCTGCCTGCGATCTGCCGGGCGAGCGCATCTCTGATGTCGCACGCAGTGCAAACGTAGTCGGCGGTGACATTAGCCACGACCGGGATCGCTGCGTCTGTGAACGGCGTCTGGCCCAACTCGATTTTGAGCGCTGCGCTTGCGGATGACATGAGCCGTGAATGGAACGCGCCGCTAACGTTTAACGGCATGACCTTCTTCGCGCCTGCTTCCTTTGCCCCGATGGAGGCGGCTTCGACTGCCGCGACTTCACCGGAGATTACCACCTGGCCGGGCGAGTTGAAATTCGCTACGTCAACGATGCCTGCTCCGGACGCTCGGTCGCAGACGCCTTGGACGGCGGCTGAATCGAGGCCTATGATTGCGGCCATCGTGCCGGGGTTCGCGAGCCCTGCTTCCATCATCAGACGTGCCCGTTTCTGCACGAGGACCAGGGCATCTTCAAATTTTATGGCGCGCGCCGCAACCAGTGCCGCATACTCGCCAATGCTGTGTCCAGCCGTCACGTCGGGCCGGATGCCGTGCTTCGTGAGAACGCTTAGGCATGCCACGCTGGTGGTGAACAGAGCCGGCTGTGTATTGGATGTTAGGCGCAGTTCATCTTCGGGGCCGTCAAAGCAGATTCTGCTTAGCGGCATGCCGAGGATTTCATCAGCGGTGTCGAAGATGCTTCGAGCCTCTGGGAACTGATCGTAAAGATCCTTCCCCATGCCGACGCACTGCGAGCCCTGACCTGGAAATACGAATGCTAATTTGCCCATATTCTTCTAAATCCTTGAGTATCATACTGAATGTGGAGAAGCATCTGCAAATCTGCTAGATTCTTCGGCCAAGCCTCAGAATGACAATATCGAGACTAAATCATCCATCGCATGACGCCGGCTGCGTATGTGAGCCCTGCGCCAAAACCTACAACTACTGCCACATCGCCCTTTTTGAGCCTGCCTGTCCGGTTCGCCTCGTCGAGTGCGATCGGGATAGATGCGGCTGATGTGTTGCCGTAGTTCTGTACATTCAGAAAAACTTTCTCAGGCGGAAGCTTGAGCCTTGAAGCAGCGGCGTCTATTATGCGAATATTCGCCTGGTGTGGTATGAACAAATCCACATCAGCGGTAGTCAGCCCGCATGCCTCGAGCGCTTTTATGGAAGCTTCGCCCATGATCTTGACTGCAAATTTGAAGACTTCGCGGCCTTCCATCTTGATGTAGTGCTGGCGATTGCGAACCGTGTCTTCGCTTGCCGGGAGCTTTGACCCGCCCGCGTCGACCCTGAGGAGTGCCGAGCCGGAACCGTCTGCGCCAAGGTAGGTTGAAAGCACACCGTCGTCAACGGACGAAGGTCCGAGAACGGCAGCGCCGGATCCATCCCCAAAAAGCACGCATGTGGAACGGTCGGTCCAATCCGTCAATCGTGAGAGGACATCCACGCCTACAATCAGGACATAGTCATAAGTGCCCAATCGCACGAACTGAGAGGCAGTGGTAAGTGCATACACCCATCCTGAGCAGCCCGCCGCAAGATCGAAGGCAGCCGCGTTGACTGCACCGAGCTTGTTTTGTACAAGGCAAGCCGTGGATGGGAAGGGCATATCGCCGCTGATGGTTGCGCAGATGATCAAACCAATCTGTTCCGGTGATATGGACGCACATTCGAGGGCGCATTTTGCGGCTTCATAAGCCAGGTCAGAGGCAGCAACGCCTTCATCGGCTATATGACGCTCGCGAATTCCCGACCTCGTGACGATCCACTCGTCATTGGTATCCACAATTTTTTCCAGATCAGCATTGGTGAGGATCTTCTGCGGAGCGAATGATCCGGTGCCGATTATACCAGCGCCGCGCAATTGAGGTGACATCAAATCTCCGTTTCGTGGGTTCTTATTCAGACTTCGGTTGCATATCCCCTTATCAACATGAGATCATGCAATTCTACTTCGACAGTTCCACTTCTTGATCGAGTACCGAAGCGTACAATATCATGAAAAAAATCAATAGTGCACAACTAGGAATGTGCAGCAGCAAGCGTGTTCCGGCGAACCGATTCCTTTATGCAACCGACAACATCATTTTGAACGGCATCCGCAGCAGCCCGAATCGCGTTACGCATGGCACGGGCATCCGATCGGCCGTGGCTGATCATACATATGCCGTCTAGTCCAAGCAGAGGCGCGCCTCCGTACTCGGCGTAATCAAGCTTGGTCTTAAACTGATTAAACGCCGGCCGCATAAGCAGTGCGCCGATCTTGGAAATCAAACTTTTGTTGACCTCTGCCTTTATGGTTTTCGACATGAACTCAGCGACGCCCTCGCTTATTTTGAGCACAAGGTTACCTGCAAAGCCGTCACATATCACGACATCCACAGCACCCCTGAATATCTCTTTGCCTTCAACGTTTCCGACAAAGTTCAGGATATCCTGACTTCGCAACTCAGCGTTCGTGGCTTTGGTCAGTTCATCGCCCTTGGTCTCCTCCTCGCCGATGCTGAGCAGGCCGACGCGCGGATGTTCAAGCTTGAATATCCGCTCAGCGTAAGCATTGCCCATCAGCGCGAACTGGAGCAGGTTTTCGACGCTGCAGTCCACGTTGGCACCAGCATCAAGGATCACTGCTTTACCGTTAATGGTAGGAAGCAGCGATCCGATGGCAGGGCGATCTATTCCCTTTATTCTCCCCAGCTTGAGTGTGGCGACCGCCATGGCGGCTCCGGTATTACCTGCACTGACCATCGCCTGTGCTTCGCCGGATTTCACCAGGTTGGCGGCAACGACAATTGATGAATCGGGCTTGCGACGCAGGGCCGTAGCCGGGTGATCATCCATCTGTACCACTTCTGAAGCATGCCTGATCTCTATGTTAGGCTTCGGGGAGTGGTACTTCGCTAGTTCTGTTTCGATTGTGCTTCGGTCACCGACCAGGATCACCGGGATATCGAAGTCGCGGGCAGCCTCAACAGCGCCTTTGACTATCTCAACCGGTGCATAGTCGCCGCCCATAGCGTCAACTGCAATTTTCAAGCAGCCAGTCCCCTCTAGTCTTCCGCGGACTCTTTTTCCTTGATTTCAAGGACAAGTCGTCCATTGTAGAAACCGCAGCTTGGGCATACGTGATGCGGCTGGCGCGGCGCATGGCATCGCGGGCAGTCTGTCACTGTAGGCATTTCAAGTTTCCAATGTGTTCTGCGCTTTGCTGTGCGCTGGTTAGAATGTCTTCTTTTTGGTAATGGCAAGGTAGTCCCACCTCTTCTAAATAATCTCCGCCGATTACTGCGGATATGGTGTTCTCTCTCCCGTTTACGGGCGAGGGTTAGGTTGAGGGGATTTTATTCCCTCCTTACGAAGGGTACAGTCCCTCAGCCTGGCCTTCTCACGCGTGCGGGAGAAGGAATACTGTCTGTTTGCGACATGAATCGTTACGCGATAATCTGCGTCAGTCTTCTTTGTCTTCTTCTGTTAGAAGATCTGCGAGTGCCTTGAATGGAGACTCTGGCTCCACTGGAGGGCACGAACATTTTCTCACGTTTAGGTTTTCTCCGCAAGTAGGGCACAGGCCCTTGCATTCCGGCTTACAGAGCGGGCCGATGGGTAACGCGACCAGCAGGTTCTGTCGAACCAGTTCCTGAACGTCGAGAATATTGTTATTTACGAGGCCGGTTTCTATGTCTTCCTCGTCAATCGGCAATACCTGCACTGAGTCACCGATTGTCTCCAATCTAAACTCTTCCTCTATGGAGGATGTGACCGGCATCGTGAAATCTGTCAGGCATCTACCGCACTCGAATTTAATTTCGGTGCTGATGTTTCCCTCGATCAACAGCAGAGTTCCGGTGTTGGTGAAATCGATCTTACCTTTGACCGGTGCTGTACAATCCACGCCCATATCTTCAGGGCACGGCACATCTATTTCGAGTGAAATATGTTTTCCAGGGTTATTGGCAATCTCGAAAAGTTCAATTTTCATTTTTTGATTTCGCAGCCAACCACACGGACGGTCTCTCTGGCTATTGCCAACTCTTCGTTCGTTGGAATAACGAACACGCTGACGCCATTATCTGCACTGTTGATATCGCACTCGTCGCTGCAGTGCGCGTTTTTCTCGGCATCGATCTTGATGCCGAAGTATCCAAGGCCTTCGCAGATATTGGCTCTCACCAGTGGGGCATGCTCCCCGATTCCGGCGGTGAAAACGATGGCATCCAGCCCGCCCATAGCGGCAGCGTACGCTCCTATATATTTTTTTGCGCGGTAGCAGAAGATATCAAGAGCAAGCTTTGATCTCTCCTCGCCCGCTGCAGCATGGCTCGTGATATCGCGCATGTCGTTGCTCACGCCCGAGATTCCAAGCAGTCCGCTCTTTTTGTTGATGATGTCATCAGCATCGTTTGCGGTATACCCGAGTTGCTTCTGCAGGTACGGCATGATCGCAGGGTCGATGTCGCCGCATCGTGTTCCCATGACGAGACCTTCAACTGGCGTAAGGCCCATGCTGGTATCTACTGACTTCCCACCCTTGACCGCGGTGAAACTTACACCGTTTCCAATATGGCAGGTAATTATTTTCTGAGCATCTTTGGGGATGCCCTGTTTTTCGAGAATATCCGCCGCCCTAGCTGCGACATACATGTGCGAGGTTCCATGGAACCCATATCGCCGGATGCCGTGCTCAGCGTACAGTTCGTACGGCAGCGCATACACATATGCGTAGTTAGGTATGGTCTGATGGAACGCCGTATCAAACACAGCTACCTGAGGCGCATTCGGAAGCGCATCCATCGCAGCCTCTATGCCCATCAGGTTCGGCGGGTTGTGCAGCGGAGCGAGCGCGCTCAGCCGCGAAATCCCGTCGATCACCGACTGCGTGATGACCACGGAATTGGAGAACGACTCTCCGCCGTGAACCACTCGATGGCCTATTGCCGAGATCTCCGAGACGTTCGTTATCGCTCCGGTCGCAGAGTTTGTCAGCGCATCAAATACCAGTCGCATGGCAACCATGTGATTCGGCATTTCCGCCTTGGTTTTAATTTTCTCTTTGCCGGTTGTTTCATGGGTGAGCAGTGCTCCACCACCACCAGCAGCGCCTATTCGCTCGGCAGTACCCTTGGCAAGAACAGCCTCATTCGCCATATCGATGAGCTGATATTTCAGTGAAGAACTGCCTGCATTTACAACTAGTATTAACATATTAACACCATCGCTCGCATTCTTACTTGATGTCCATGCCCGAATCGGATGGGACCCGGAGCATGGCGCGACTATGATGCTTCGGGAGTCCACCTTGGAGGACTGCCGGACCATCATGGCCGAAAACTGTCTATCGTGGGATGCCACCACCCCAACCCTCTCCCGATTTCGGGCGAGGGAGTTATTTCTGTATTGCCTGGACAGCCGTGATTGCAGTGACGTTTACAATATCTTCCGCACTGCAGCCGCGTGAAAGGTCGTTAACCGGCTTTGCGATGCCCTGAAGGATTGGGCCGTAAGCCTCTGCCTTCGCCAGTCGCTCGGTAAGCTTGTAGGAGATATTGCCAGCCTGAAGGTCGGGGAATATCAGTACATTCGCTTTTCCTGCAACAGGGCTTCCTGGAGCCTTGCTGTCGCCAACCCATGGAACTATAGCTGCATCTCCCTGAAGCTCGCCGTCGATCAGCATATCGGGGGCCTTCTCTTTTGCGAGTCGTGCGGCCTCGACAACCTTGTCGACCAGCGGATCCTTTGCGCTTCCCTTTGTGGAGAAGGAGAGCATGGCAACTTTAGGCTCTACATCAAAAAGTGTGTTTATGGTTCTTCCGGTGCAGACGGCGATCTCTGCCAACTCCTGCGCATTCGGATTGATCACAAGGCCTGAATCCGCATACAGGAAGAGTCCATCCTCGCCGTACGGGCAGTCAGGAACGATCATCACGAAGAACGCTGAAACAATCCCGATCCCAGGAGCGGTTCTCAGCACCTGAAGCGCGGGACGTACCGTATCGGCGGTAGAGTGGGTAGCGCCGGATACCTCTCCATCGGCATCGCCTGCTTTGACCATCAGGACGCCGTAGTAGAGGCTCTTGCCTGCCAGTTCGTATGCCTGCTCTTCTGTTAGGCCCTTTTTCTTTCTGAGCTCGAACAGAGTGGCTGCGTATTCTTTTCTCTTCGGCGATGTGGCCGGATCGATTATCTCGATACCGGTTAAATCAACGTCATTGTCACTTGCGAGTTTCTGTACATCCGCCGGCACACCTAGAATGACCGGTGTTGCAATGCCTCTATCGCGGACTGAGGCTGCTGCTGTTACTACTCTTACATCCGTGCCTTCAGGAAGGACTATCTTCTTCTTTGCGTCCTTTGCCCTGGCATAGATGAGTTCCATAAATTTATTCATTAATATTCTTCTCCGACCCTGGCTTACGTTCCAGTTTATCGCGGCCATGTCGTATCGTGCTCAACACCTTCGATGCGAAGCCCTCGAGGTCGGCAAGGACCTCACGTGCGTATTCGTCGGCACCGGCTTTCGTAGCGCGAGCTGCTTCCTCTGCGCTGGCCACAATATCTTTAGCCTGAACAGTTGCCAGGCGTTTTATTTCACTAGCATCCACCAATCGCTCTGCCTCTGCGTTGGCATCGGCGATTATCTTATCTGCATCGGCTTTTGCTTGTACAATTATCGTTGATGTCTGATCTTTGGCGTTTGCGAGAATCTGATCCGCATCGACGATGATTCTGTTTGCACGCCTCACGTCCTCCGGCAGGGAGGTACGAATTTTGTCGAGCAGCCGATAGAAATCATCTGTGTTAACGAACGCCGTGTTGAACAGTTGCCTGCTTTTTGCCACTAAATCTTCGAGCTGGTTGATTAACTTTTGCGTATCCATGCGAATCGCCTCCCAAGAGTTGCTTCGACCTTCTGGCCGATAGTGCTGACGCCTTATGGCTGCGAACCAATCTTCTTTTTTAGATATTCCTCAACGATCGGCGGTACCAGCCCCTCGACGGTGCCACCGAAGCCCGCAACTTCTTTTATCACGCTTGAACGCAGATATGAATATTCAGCGTTCGGCATAAGAAATACTGTTTCTACTTCAGGAGTTAGCCGCCTGTTCATCAGCGCAAGCTCGAACTCATACTCAAAATCCGAAATCGCCCTGAGCCCTCTGATGATCACATTGGCACCCTTGTCGGTCGCATAGCGAACCAACAGGCCGTTGAAGCTGTCGACCGTCACGTTCGGGATGTGCCCGCACACCGAGCGAAGCATCTCCATGCGCTCTTCGACTGTGAACATCGGATTCTTGCCGATGTTTTTGGCGACTGCCACAACTACTTCATCGAAGATACTTGCGGCTCGCTCTATTATATCCAGGTGCCCGTTTGTGACCGGATCGAAGCTGCCTGGGTAGATTGCTTTTTTCATATTACTTGGATATTCCAAGTCTCGCGCAATGCCAGTTGGCGTAACTTCATATAGTAACAAGAGAGTTGGAAATAATCAGCATAAGATTCCCCAACGACAATCTGGACACCATTGTAGTTAATAATCATCGTGTGCGGTGGTTTATCACTTCCATGACGAATAGTCATATTGACGCCCGATGAATCAATGTACCCTATACACTTCCGCATATCATCAAAAAGAGGAGTCCAATCGTTAATTTCATGCTGCAGTAACTCACCAATCAAGGACTGTATATCATTTGCCATTATCAACACTCCTACAAATATCCGGGAATCAACTCACCGTCACCAGCTCGAAATCATCGAAGCGGCGCAGCACTTCACGCCTCAGCGCAGCATGTTCCGGCGACGACAGATTCGGATCGGCCTTCACAAGGGCGAAGGCATCGTCACGGCTCATTTCGAGGATATCCACATCCTTGATGATGTTCGCTATCCTGAGCGATGGAAGACCGCTCTGGCGGGTGCCGTAAAACTCGCCCGGCCCACGGATGCGAAGGTCCTCCTCCGCGATTTCAAAACCGTTGTTCGTCCGAGCCATCACCTGAAGCCGTTCCCGGCTCTCATCGGTTCGAGCGTCGGAGATCAGCACACAGTATGATTGGTGCTCACCTCGCCCGACTCTACCTCTTAGCTGGTGGAGCTGGGCCAAACCAAAGCGCTCGGCGTCCTCTATCAGCATCACGCACGCGTTCGCCACGTCGATGCCGACCTCAATCACGGTGGTAGAGACCAGAATCTGGATCTCGCCATCGCGAAACCGGCGCATAATATCGTCTTTCTCGGCGGGCTTCATCTTACCGTGAAGCACCGAGAGATTGAATTCCGGAAAGATCTCGCTCGCCAGCATATCGGCAAGTTCGGTCGCTGCCTTGGCCTGCAGTTTTTCCGATTCCTCTATGAGCGGACAGACTACGTAGACCTGCCGCCCCTCCATGAGAAGCTTCTTCGCGGCCCCGTAGACCGAATCCCTCGCATCGCGCATCTTCCAGTGCGTGCGAATCGGCTTTCGGCCGGGAGGAAGCTCGTCGATAACCGACAAATCCAAATCGCCGTAGACCGTGAGCGCGAGCGTGCGCGGAATCGGAGTGGCGGTCATGACCAGCACGTCCGGATTCCAGCCCTTCTCTCTGATGGCGGCTCGTTGCAGAACGCCGAAGCGATGCTGCTCGTCGACGACCACGAAGCCGAGGCGCTGGAAGGCCACGTCATCCTGTATCAGCGCGTGAGTGCCGACTGCCACATGGACTTCACCGGCCGCGATTCGCTCTTTGGCCACGCGCTTGGCGACTGCTCTTGAGCTGCCGGTCAGCAGGGCGACTTCTATACCTAACGGCGCAAGCAGCCTCGTCAAAACGCGGTGGTGCTGTTCCGCCAAAATCTCTGTTGGAGCCATCAGCGCGGCCTGGTAGCCGTTATGGATGGCGTTCATCATCGCTGCGACGGCCACGACCGTCTTTCCTGAGCCTACATCCCCCTGAATCAGACGATTCATCTGGGTGGGACGGCTCATGTCCCGTTCGATATCGGCGATCACCCGTTTCTGGGCGCGCGTAAGGTCGAACGGCAGCGATTCGTAAAAAGCTTCAGTATTCACGGGCGCGATATTAAAAGCGATGCCCGGCTGGCTTACCGATACGTTCTGTTTCCTGAGTGCCAGCGCAAGCTGGAGCAGGTAGAATTCCTCGTATACAAGCCTAAAACGCGCGGCCTGCCGAGCAGCATCGCTCTCTGGAAAGTGGATATTCCTGAGTGCGCACGCCACGTCGATAAGGTCGCGCCGATCTAACAATTCTGCAGGAAGGAGTTCCTTCACCGAAGGCAGGAGCGTATCCAGAGCGCCGTAAATGACTCTGCGGATAGTTCCCTGATACAGGCCTTCCGTGAGAGGGTAAACCGGCACTATCCGGTTCGACGACAGGGTATCGACCCCATCGCTGACTTCCTCCCATTCGGGATTGACTATTTCAATGCCTCGCGCGCCGTGCTGCGCAGTTCCATAAGCAATAATCTCTTTGCCGAGGAGCTTCACGAAGCGATTTTTCAAATACCACTGGTTAAACCATATGAGGGTAGCCGTGCCGCTGTCATCGCTGATTGCGACCTTCGTCAGCAGCATATTGCTGCGAGGGGTGCGCGTGGTATCCGCTACCAGCACCTTCCCACGAATAGTCGCCGTCTCACCGGTCTTGAACTCTGCGATCTGCCGGTAATGCGAACGGTCCTCATGCCTGTGAGGATAATGCGTCAGCAGATCCCGCGCAGTAAAGATACCAAGCTTGCCAAGAATTTTGGACAGCCGTTCGCCGACCCCCTTCACGAACTGAACGTTCGTGTCGAGATTTACGACGTGGGCTGATTTACTTCCGGCTTTACCTGACGCGGATTCGCCTGAGTGCTGCATCTGGCTCCCCATAAAAAACACCGAGTCATTATAGCCGTGTGCGGCGGCTATTGTCAAGGTTCATTCCATCCTTCATGACCAGGTATGCACCGTATCGGACGGATATACACATAAAAAGGACGGCAGAAACGACCGTCCTTGCGTATTATTATATCATCTATGGGCAATTAGTGTAAAGCTTGACGAATTATTTACTGCTCATACACAGTTGTAGAGCTCGATATGGCTACCGGTAGAATCGGGGACACGCACGGTTTGCAGGGCATGGTCAATCATGTTAGAATGGCAAAAGTAGTCGATTAATAACTTGGCTCTATAAGTTTTCTTGTGGGTGAATCTTCAGATTACACTGATTCGCTCTCACCCCAACCCTCTCCCGATTTCGGGCGAGGGAGAACAGGAGTAGATTGATATGAACAAGGTTGAAACAGCACAGGAACTCTTTAGTGAAGGATACAACTGCGCACAGTCGGTGATCGCGGCTTATGGGCCGGACCTTGGCATGGACGAGCCGACCTGCCTCGCGATCTCGTCGATGTTCGGCGGCGGCTTCGGAAGGCAGGGCGAAGTCTGCGGTGCGGTCTCCGGAGCGTTGATGGCACTAGGGTTGAAATATGGTGAAGCGACCGTCGGCGACCCAGGCGCAAAATCGCGCATGTACGAGTATGCACATGAGTTCATCTCAAAGTTCAAGGAACGCCATGAGAGCATCATCTGCAGGCAGCTTCTGGGATGCGACATCAGCACACCCGAAGGATCGCGCCAGGTGAAGGAGCAGAAATTGAGCAACTCACTCTGCGCAAAGTTCGTTCGGGATGCAGCTGAAATCCTCGAAACGATGCTTTGATACGTCACTTCTCACTCCCCGTTTCATGTACTCAAAGCAAGGGTAACAATGATGCGACATGACTTTCAAGCGAGGAGGAGATCGAAATGGATCATCCGCACTATAGGCGCACGACCCCATGGCTCTGGGTGGCGATAGGGCTCGCGGCGGTGCTGCTCGTATTCGTGGTATGGTGGGTCGTGGAGGCCCAGAGTCCGAAGCAGACAACCGTTGTTCCCGGCACCGAGCAGCCGACTACGCCGCCAATGATGGAACCGGTCCCGGCACCGCAGAGTCAACCGCCGTCAACGACTGCACAGCCGAACGTAAACATCTATATCGAAAAACAGCCATCAGGACCTAACGTTATCGTGGTGCCACAAGGGGCTCAACCGCCGGCATCGACGAAGGGGCTGAGTAAGGTGAATCTGCCGGCGCAGTTCCAGTATCAGAGTAAGACCTGGAACCCCACAAAGCAGGCTATCACCGGCAATAACCTTGGCATAAAGGACACAGGCGATGCTGTTCGCGGCAATGAGATATACGTTGACCAGGATTCACAGTCCCCATACGATCACGTATACATGGAGACTGCGACTGGCAGCGGGGTATATCTGAAGTATGAGCCGTCATCAGGATAGGAATCATAATCAAAGGCTTCTACTGCAAGCGGTAGAAGCCTTTGAATTTCAGCCGTGTGCCGGGAAGTTGTGGATTAAGTATTTGTACGCATCGAGCAGCGCCTTGCCGCCCTCACCTGCAGCGATGATGATCTGCTTCGCGGCGACGTTCGTCACATCCCCTGCAGCGTACAGGCCGGGGATGTTCGTGCGATTCGCACAGTCGATGATCACCTCGTTGTACTCGTTCAGGTTCACATCAGGCGGCAGGAAACCCACGTTCGGCCTCGAACCTATCTCGACGAAAAGTCCGGTTGCAGGCAGCTCGCTTTCGTCGCCGGTATCGAGGTTCTTGATGCCGATTCCCGTCATGAAGCCGTTGCCGTCTACTCGAGTGATCGCTGTTCGAGTGAAGACTTGAGCGTTTTTAGCGGCCCTGATATGTTCCTGCAGAACCGCATCCCCCGTCAGCGTTGGCAATCCTTCGATGATGTACACGATCTCCGCGATCTTGATCAGTTGAACTGCCGCCTCAAGCCCGGCATTTCCTCCACCGGCAACTCCTACCTTCTCGCCGGCAAACAGGGGCGCATCGCACGTCGCGCAGTAGGCAATGCCCTTGCCCTTGTACTTATCCTCCCCTGGAACGCCGAGATCTCGCACCGAACGGCCCGTCGCGACCAGCACGGCATGCCCTTCGTATTCCTTGCCGGTTTCGGTGCGGACGGTGAAAACATCGCCGGTTTTCGTGACGCCCGTGACCGATTCCATCGCTATCGGGACGTTGAAATCGCGGACGTGCTCCTCGAATTTCTGCACGAGGTCGTAGCCACTGATGACTCTGTAGCCAAGATAGTTCTGTATCGCCCCTGCCCACATGGCCTGACCGCCGAGTTCCGGGGCTATCATGAGCGGGGCCAGTTCCTTGCGGGCGGCGTATATGGCAGCGGTCATGGCCGCCGGTCCGCCGCCGATGATGATTATGTCGTACATGGCTTCCCTCCGTTTGATTTAATATACCCACTCACTGCGAAACCGCATCCTCGAACAGTGGTATTGCTAATCATTTCAACGAGTATGCAGGAAAAGGTAGCTCTTATGGTTAATGAGAGAATAATGTTTATATGCAATTAGGGCTATCTATCAGCAGAAGTCGAAGCCACTCATTACCAGTAGGTACTATTAGAAATCAGGTGAATTTAAGTGAAATATTCTACTATAACACTTGCCCGAGTATGGATTATATTGCTAGCGGTGACAGCTTTCTATGATATGCCATATTCGCTGGTATTGCTCGCATTTATTCCGCTGTGGGCGCTTGTACTTGCTCGTAAGCCAATCGCATGGTCGATAGTCACAACCCTATGCGGGCTGGCGGCATTTTTCTTTATGCTTTTATTATTTTTCCTGGATACCACTGTAGTTTTGTTCCTGTTTTTCTGCATAAGCTTCGGCATGCTGTTGGCAGACAAGCCCTCTGGATGGAGCAATTATGATGATAAGAAAGATATTCCCGGATTTTTTGGGACTATATTCTTGACATTGGCGGTTCTTGGAATCGTTGCCGCAGTTATTATGATAGTGTTTACCGTCGAACCTGTGTGGGTGCCTTACACTAGTGCAGCCGGCGGATACTCAGTGAAATTTCCGGGTCCGGTTGAATCCAAGAACGTACATGACGAGGATGATCCACCATTAGCCACTTCTGACGAAGATACAGACCACATGATGGGATTCTGGTTTAGTCGCGTAGAGGGCTATTCGACTACATATCAGGACATTCCAGTTGCAATCACTAAGCTCGGCAACGCAGAATCGATATTAAAGGCCGTTAGCATAAGGGATTTTTTTGAATTGCCTGCTGAAGTGCTTGTAAGCAAGAGTTTAATCAAGTATCGGGGGTTGCCTTGTTTGGATGTAATAGTCAAGCATCCTGGAACATTCGTTAGAAGGCGCTGTATACTGTCGAAGGGCCGAGTTTACAAGGTTATGGTTTACATGTCTACTAAGGAAGAATGCTTATCTGGCAAAACATGCAGGTTTCTCAACTCGTTCAGAATAAATTCGCCTTAGCCAATAACACGCAGGCTGGTAGTCTATTGAGGAACACTCTCCATTATTTAATGTCGGTGCAGGTCGCCGTACCTGCGCCTTCCATATAAGCGGTGTGAATGGAGATTACTTTTTGGAGACATGAGGGTTCCCCGCGATGTAGAACCGACGGGGCGCATCCGCCGCGAGCCGAATTCCGACGCGGGTGGTCGTGACTATCTCTTCGGGGTGAGGGGGTTGCTTCCGCTTATCCCGAGTAGCCCATAGGGCATATCGAGGGATGGTTCTAGTCGGCGCAGGCATAAAGCCTGCGGCTACATTCCGTGAAGGATCTCATCAGGCAGACGATTCTTCGCTGCACCCCCTCGCCCGATTTCGGGAGAGGGTTGGGGTGAGGGCTTGATCTCACCATTTACTCAGAATGAGGAATACGAGGGTGAGGAGATTTGTGGAACTCTACTTTCGAGATACGTGGGGGTTGCCTTTTATGTAAAATCTCAAGGGCAGATCGGCGGCAAGACGGATGCCTATGCGGGTAGTGGTTACGATCTCGGCAGGTGCATTGCCGTCTTCGATCGTGAGCTCGCTCGAGGTGAGGTCAAGGCGGTTGTGGCGCTTGTCGAGGCCGAATGCCACGCACAGCTTGCCGGGGCCGCTCGTGAGGTTGGTCAGCTTATCCGTGCCGCGATTCTGGATCATCACATCGATACCGTCGGTCGGTTCGACGGCGCGAATCAGCACTCCCTCACCGATTCCTTCGGTCGCGGTGACAGTGTTCAGGCAGTGGTACATGCCGTATGTGAAGTAGACATATGCATGGCCCGCCTCGCCGAACATCGGCGCGTTGCGAGGGGTCATTCCCCTCGATGCATGGCAGGCGGGGTCATCACAGAGATAGGCCTCGGTCTCGACTATCGTCCCTGCGATGCGACCGTTCTCCGATCGGTAGACCAGACGCTTCCCGAGGAGGGCGCGCGCCACTTCGATGGTGTCACGTGCGTAGAACTCCCTCGGGAGCACAGATATATCGTTCGTTGTTTCCAGATCAATCATCGTGTACGATTATATCATATAAAAGATATAATGAAGGACAAACAGGGTGCGGCATGATGCCTCACTCTTCGCTATCGACGACGGCGGCAGGTCGTGCGACGAATGGCAATCCTCTATACAGAACATGCGCAAATGCCGCGAGCAGGAAGGCTCCTATAGCCCAGGCAGCCAATGGGAGTTTGAGTCCTCCTGAGATGGCGCCGAACAACCCGAATGCGAAGAAGACGCACGCCGCACCGATTTTGATCGGACGTTCAGGCAGTCGCGCACCGAGTTGCTGTCCGAGCAGGATCGCCAGTCCATCAGACAGGACCATGCCAAGTGTGGAGCCGAGCCAGACAGGGAGCATCGAATGGTTGGTGGCGAGGGTGACGGTCCCTATCATGGTCTTATCGCCAAGCTCTGCAAGGAAAAAGGTAATGGCGACTATCCAGAACGGCGATTTGGCGCTTCGGACCTCTTCATCACCGGCATCGTCGCCCCTGACGGTCCAGATGCCGAACCCGATGAATGCCAGCCCGGATAGGAACCGTATCCATGCTTCCGGCACAATCTTCCCGACGCCGCCACCAAGGGCGACTGAGACGACATGCACCATAAGGGTTGCGACAAACACTCCTGCCAGCACCACTCTGGCGTTGAATTTGGTGGCGAGGCTCAGAGCAACGAGTTGGGTTTTATCCCCCAGCTCGAGCATGAAGATCATGCCGAGTGAAAGCCAGAATGCGCTCAAAGTTTTATCTCCTTTTACTCATCGGGGACAAAGTTTATGGTACTATAAGCTTTTTTGTGGGTGAATCTTCAGATTGCACGTATTCGCCCTCACCCCACCCCTCTCCCGATTTCGGGCGAGGGGGATGCCGCTTATCCCGAGTAGCCCACAGGGCATATCGAGGGACCGTACATGTCTACCAGGCTTCGGCAGCGGCGAGGGATTCAATTATTTAGTCGCATGTTTGTTGGAACACTGTCGCTATCCACAAACTTTCTTATAGCGCCAAGTTTATTATATCGCCGCCGTCCGACTCGGCGCCCCATTTTCGAACGAGCGAAAAGAATATCATCGAACCTGCAAAGAGCGCCGTACCAATAAGGGTGAAGACCCACGGAATCCCGTATACGGCTGCAAGTCGAGTCGCCGCAAGTGGAGCGATGAAGGAACCGACCGTGCTTGCGGAGGTCTGCATTCCGTACGCTCGACCCTTAAAGCCATCCTTTACCCTGACGGCAATGAGCGCCGCGGCAGAAGGATTCAGCGCCGCAAGGAATATCCCTGCCACGAAGAATATCGCGGAGAAGGCCCAGATATTTCGGACGATCGTGAGCAGCAGCGCGCAGACAGCGGCTCCTGCAAGGCCCAGCATTATGCCCTTATCATAGCCCCTGCGCTCGCCGAAACGGGTCCACATATGGGCAAATAGTACCATAGCGATCGCAGGGAGTGCAAACTCTGCGCCGGTGAGCCATGCAGGCGCATGAGGCCCTATGCTCGACACATGCAGCGCAAGGATCGGGTTCACCGCGGCGACGAAGAAGCCGTACAGCATGATCGTGACCAGGATCGAAGCCAGAATCGGGGACCGGAAGGACATCGCAAAATCCTGAAAAAGGCTGGTCGGTTCGGCAACATCGACTTTCTTGCGTTCATCTACAAGCCATGCCACAAGTATGGTAGATATCAGCACGGCGACAGCGGAAACACGCATCGAGCCCCGATAGCCAACCAAGCCTGCCAGCGCCACTCCAATCAGCGGACCGGCAATGAGTCCGGCAGCGGATACCGTCTGTGCGGTCGCCATGTACCGTGGAGCCTCGTCAGTCGGGGTATTCGTGGCGATGAGCGCCATCGAGCCGGGGACGAATCCGGTCAGCGCACCATTCAGGAGCCTGCATAGGGCGACCTGCCATGGGGCGGTGGTGAAGCTCATGCCGAAGTAGATCGCGGCGAGGCAGAGTCCGGCTCGGACAGTCATCGGCTTCCTGCCGTGTTTGTCGCCCATTTTGCCCCAGAACGCAAACGCGAATATGCCAGCTATCGATTGCAGTGCGAATATCACACCTACCCATCTAAGTAGAACCTGCTCGCTGGTTATCCCCATCTGCTTTATAAAGAGAGGCAGGAATGGGACTATCTGGTTCCAGCTGACGGTGGAGAGGAATATTGTGGTGCAAAGAATATATAAATTTCGGCGGTAATACGACATTGAGGCATCATCCTTAAAGTACATAAAGTGTACCACAGGAGAGCTGCCTGATGCCATAGCGCGTTTACGACTACGTCTTGTCCGTGCCCTGCAACTTAAGCGATTGGATGAAGTCCAGGCTCTTGAACTCACGCTCTGCACGATAGCGGATGTACCACCTCATCACTCGAGCGATCTGATCCAGAAGCTCCTGTGGAATCTCCATCCGCTCGATGGCCCGTGCCTCTGCCGTGAGGAGCGCGCGCATCGTCTCGACGGCCGCGCGGGAGATTGGGATGGCATCGTCTGGCAGGTATCCGCATGATCGGCAGACGGTCCCTCCCATCGACGGGCTGAAGTAGATCTCTTCGGCCGGGAGCGGTGCACTGCATCGAAGGCACCTGTTGAGAATAGGTTCGTAGCCAAGGATTTTCATGAACTGCAGATCGAACATGCGGGCGATCTTCTCAGGGTCGTTCGGTCGCTCGATTAGGTAGAGTGTCGAGAGCAGGAGATCGAAGACTTCAGGGTTCGGGTCAAGCTCTTCCTGCATTTTCTCCACGACTTCGGCGATGTACATGGCATACGCCGATCTATAGAGGTCGGCACGGATGCGGGGAAACGAATCCTTGACCTCTATTTGAGAGATAATATGGAGGCTCCGACCGCCTGCAAGCTGAAATTTGGCGTAGGTGAGCACTTCCGTGGCACCCGCAAGGCGGCTGATCGGTTTCCGTGCGCCCTTCGCGATGGCACCGACTTTGCCGTACTCGCGCGTGTACAGAGTGACGATACGGTCGGTCTCCCCAAAATTTGTTCGCCGGAGCACGATGGCGCTCGCGGTGTATAGCGGCATATCTTTTTCCTTCTTCTCCCTCGCCCGAATTCGGGAGAGGGCCTGGGTGAGGGCATAATCCTCAATACTCTGTCATTCTGAGCGGCGCGAAGAATCTCACAAGAGTGTAAGATCCTTCACCCTGTTCAGGATGACATATGGAGAATATCGCCCTCTGGAGACACCTCCAACTTGCAGGGGGGAGGTCTGCCCAGAGAGCGATAAACCCTCTCTCAAGAATTAGTCACTTTGCACTTCGCAAACCGGCTCCACTTATACTTTATCATAAAGTAATCCAGAGTCACTATTGTTACCAAGATTATCAGTGTAAACTCATGTGCCCATGGCAAAAAACCAGCAACCGCAAGCAGGCTACTCAAACCAATCCCGACCATCAGCGAGAACAGCAGCGTTTTCGAGACGATATAGGCAATATAATTTCCGGTGAACCCTCGCAATCGCCAGCCCGAATTGCGAATCCGAATCATACCGCGCATCCCGGTCTTTCCGGCAAGAAATAGAACGGCGAACGCAAGCAACAGCAGCAAGATACCTACAATAGAAAACCCTACCCCAATTTTGTTGAATGGCAAAGGAATGAGGTCGCTGGCGATTACTATGCGAGAAGCCGAGTAATATGAAGCGCCGAATAATAATACTAGCGCCCCTTTAAATAATAGAGGCATCGATATGAGCAACAGTATGGGACCTACCACGCTCTCCCAGGTGAACTGCCTCAGCCAGGCGATGAATCTCTCACCCGCACCAACCAGCGCGCCCGGCACCTCGTTCCAGGTCAGTCGATTGCCACTCCTGTACGGCTTTTCCGCAGATTCGGAAGCGTAAGAGTCTGGCGGAGGCATCCCGGCAAGGACCGAACTCAAGTCGTCCAGAGTAGGATCAGGGGTATGTGCGGCAAGTGCCTCATAGATGTGCGATTCGACATCTCGAAGAATCTCCGTGCGCGCCGGTCGGCTTGTTGTCTCGAGATGCGATGCAAGCTCCCATAGATAGGTCTTGATGCTGTCCTGTATTTCGGGTGAAAGTGCCATCAGTTCCTCCCTAACTCAGTTCTCCACTTTGCAGGCGGGCAATCACTTCGTGTAAATGCCCCCAGTAAGCGTTCATCTCTGCCAGCCGTTCGCGGCCCGCCGGCGTCAGCGAGAAATAGCGGCGTGGCGGACCGTCGGAAGACGTGCTGGTTCGCACGGTGAGCAGTCCCTCCTCCAGTAAACGAGCGAGGATGGGATACAGTGTGCTCTCTGTGACGGCCAGTATATCGAGTGCCTTTAGTCGCTGGGCGATCTCGTAACCATATGCTTCTCCATGCGCAAGCAGGTTCAGCACACATAATTCCAGTAATCCCTTGCGAAGTTGAGTAATCCAATCCTTCACGATGTACCCCGTAATACGTACTACGCAATGCATTATAGCGAATACTAACGATATTGTAAACATGGATGGAAGAAAAAACTTGATCCGTTTCCTCTCCCATTGGGAGAGGCCAGGTGAGGGCTTTGCAAAAGGGTCTCCCTGTTCCAAAACCCGTGCGAATGAATTCGCGGCAACAAGAACACGAAGTCGGCCTGCGCCGATTCACACTATCCGGCTGGGCTGAGTCGAAGGAGGCTGGGTGAGGGCATAATCCTCAATCCGGTGTCATTCTGAGCGGCATGAAGAATCTCACAAGAGTGTAAGATCCTTCACCCTGTTCAGGATGACATATGGAGACGCCTCCTACTTGCAGGGGGGAGGGCTGCCCAGAGAGCGACAAATCGGCTCTCACAAAAAAATCCGCAGGAGTATGCGCCCCTGCGGATCAAAGATTCGTCAGAATGGGGGATTTCCCCTCTTATTTGCACCCTTTGAGGAGCAGGTCAGGATCATATGCCTGTATCAGGGCTATGCCAGAGCTGGTGCCAAGACGGTTAGCGCCTGCATCCAGAAGATTCATCGCATGATCGATGGTTCTAATGCCGCCTGCAGCCTTGATCCCGATCGCCGGCCCGACGACTCTGCGGATCAGCGAGACATCCGCCTCGTTTGCGCCGTTCGGTGCGGTACCGGTGGAGGTCTTAATAAAGTCGACCCCCTCTGAGCGGGCTATCTCACAGACAAGGATTTTCTCCTGCTCGGTCAGGAACGGGGTCTCGATGATGAACTTGATGGTCGCGCCGCTGCTGTCCGGCGACACTCCGGGACTGGTAGAGGCTGAGAGGATATCGGCGATTTCCCGACGGACGAATTCGATATCGCCCGACTTCAGAGCGCCGATATTGATGACCACGTCGAGCTCGTCGGCGCCATTGGCGATCGAGTTCTTGACTTCATACACCTTCGCGGCCTTGGTGATCGCGCCGTGAGGAAAGCCGATAACTGTGCTGACTTTTACATCGCAGCCGTCAAGCTGCTTTGCGGCCATCGGCACCCAGTAAGGGAAGACCACCACAGATGCAAAGTGATGCTTCCTGGCGTCCGCGCAGACCCGGACCATCTCGTCACGGGTCGCTGTGGACTTCAGGTAAGTGTGATCGATAAGCTTCGCGAATTGCCCTTTTGTATACATCCCAACTCTCCATTTCTAGAACTGCAGATGACAACTGCTATCGGACATGACGCAGTCTCAGACCTCGACCGCCTATTTTACTGTACCCATTTTCAGGGATGAACCAAGCCTATGTACTTCGGCCAACATATCGTTTGTACCAGTTGTGCCAGCTATTTTATCTACCAGGAGACTTCCAACTACCGCGCCATCGGCATACTCGCAGACCTCTCGCACATGCGCCGGGGTCGAGATCCCGAAGCCGACAACCACGGGGGCGTCCGTCCGCACCCGAATTCGCTCCACGAGCCCTCGCACACCAGACGCCATCTCTGTACGTGCGCCGGTTACGCCGGTTCTTGATACACAGTATATAAAACCTGAGGATATTTTCGCAACCCCGTCAATACGATCGTCGGTGCTTGTAGGAGCAAGCAGGAATATGGTGTCGATTCCGGCCTTCTCCGCCGCCGATTTCCACTCGCTCGCTTCTTCGGGGATAATATCGGTAACGATCACGCCATCGGCTCCTGCAGCGGCGATATCGGCAGCAAACCGGGTCAGCCCATAGTGATGAACCGGGTTGTAGTAAGTCATGAGAACGATCGGTATCTGCGAATCGACCCTAATCGAGCGGACGAGTTCCAGTACTGCCGGTATATTCGTGCCTTTGGCAAGAGAACGCATGGATGCCGCCTGTATGCTCGGCCCGTCTGCAACTGGATCGCTAAACGGGATGCCGATCTCCACCACGTCAGCCCCTGCCGCATCTAGTTCCAGCACGATCCTTCGAGTAGCCTCAATATCAGGATCGCCCGCCGTAACGAAGCAGACCAGTGCTCCCTCGTTCGACGCCTTCAGTAAATCAAATTTTTCGCCTATTCTGCTCATTATCGAACCTCCACCGGCTGAACTGCGTGGGCCAGCATCTCGGACACCTGCTCCACGTCTTTATCACCCCTGCCTGAGAGGTTGATCACTACTACCTTGTCTTTGCCAAGGGTGGGCACGAGCTTCCTTGCATACGCCACTGCGTGCGACGATTCAAGCGCCGGTATGATGCCCTCCGACTGTGCGAGCCATTGGAATGCATCGAGGGCCTCATCGTCGGTAATGGAGACGTACTGCGCCCGACCGATATCCTTGAGATAGCTGTGTTCCGGGCCGACGCCTGGATAATCGAGCCCTGCGGAGACCGAATGAGTCTCGATCACCTGACCGTCACTGTCCTGAAGAAGATAGCTTCGAGCGCCGTGAAGGACTCCTGGCGAACCTACGCTAAGCGTGGCGGAGTGCTTGTCGGTGGCTATGCCTTTTCCGCCTGCCTCTACGCCGATCAGTCCGACTTCCGGATGCTCTATCATCGGATAGAACATGCCCATGGCGTTACTTCCGCCGCCGACGCATGCAAGGACGAAATCCGGGAGACGCCCTTCCTTCTCGATCATCTGGCGCTTGGTTTCCTTGCCGATGACTGACTGGAAATCGCGGACCATCTCAGGAAACGGGTGTGGGCCTGCTACGGTACCGAAGATATAGTGTGTGTTCTGGACGTTAGTCACCCAGTCACGCATGGCCTCGTTGATGGCGTCCTTCAGCGTGCGGGAGCCGGACGTGACGGAGATCACCTTAGTGCCGAGAAGCTGCATCCGAAAAACATTTAGCGCCTGTCGGCGAACGTCTTCGGCGCCCATGTAGACTTCGCACTCATAATCGAAGAGGGCACAGGCGGTCGCCGTTGCGACTCCATGCTGGCCGGCGCCGGTCTCTGCAATGATTCGCGGCTTTTTCATGCGCCTGGCGAGAAGAATCTGCCCCATGCAGTTGTTCATCTTGTGAGAGCCGGTATGGCAGAGGTCCTCGCGCTTGATATAGACCTTAGCCCCACCGAGTTCGCGGGTGATCTTTTCTGCAAAGTAGAGCGGCGTGGGCCGTCCGATGTATTCTCTCAAATAATAATCAAGCTCTGCGGCGAACGCGGGGTCATGCTTGGCTTTCTCGTATTCGGCGGCTAGCTCGGTAAGGGCGGGAATGAGGGTTTCCGGCACAAACCTTCCGCCGAATTCGCCATAATGCCCCAACGCATCCGGGAGACTATGCTGACTTTCTGACATTTACAATGAACTCCTTAATCTTGCGGTGGTCCTTCTTGCCAGGGGATGCTTCGACTCCAGTGGAGACATCCACAGCGTAAGGATACACCTTTTGAATAGCTTCTTCAACATTTGCCGAATTTAATCCTCCGGCGAGTATTATTGGCTTGTTAAGCGATCGAGCTTGAACGGCCAAATCCCAGTCGAATGTCCGGCCCGTGCCGCCCATAACGCCATCTACATGGGCATCCAGGAGGTAAGCCGCACAGTCGCACTGCACCGATGCGGACTGTATGTCGGCGGCGGATCGGATCCTGAGCGCACGTATGAGCTTGCGGCATCCCTGCGAATACTCGCAGGGATCCTTTGGGCACGTCGTGTCGCCGTGAACCTGGGCAAACTGAAGGCATGCACGCGCCATCAGCGCATTGATCTCGCCAAAATCCTGATTCGCGAAGACACCGACGGTCGAGATGAACGGCGGCAATTTCTCTACAATGCGTGCGACGGCCTGTGCATCTATATGGCGAGGGCTGTCTGCAAGGACGAAGCCAAGCGCATCCGCCCCGGCATCGACTGCAGCCATCGCATCGCCTATATTCGTGATTCCGCAGATTTTGACTTTGACCATTGTATTGATTTCAATCCTTTTGTGGGCATTCTTGCACTCGCAGGTGCCCTCACCCCAACCCTCTCCCGATTTCGGGCGAGGGGTAATGGAATTAATCTATAAAGCCCTCACCTGGCCTCTCCCAAAGGGAGAGGGATTAGTGCTAAATTCCTAGCAGTTCCTTCACCTTTACGGCGGGATCTGGCTCTCTCATCAGTGACTCACCGACTAGGATGGCGGATACCCCTGCGGCCGCAAGGTGAACTACGTCCTTTCGGGTGGAGATGCCGCTCTCGCTCACGATGATGCAGTCGGACGGTATCTCGGCGGCAAGATCGAACGTGGTATAAAGCGCTGTCTCGAACGTCTGCAGGTTGCGGTTGTTGATGCCGATAATTTTGGCCTTGATATCGAGCGCGACATCCAGCTCTTCCCGAGTATGAACCTCAACGAGAGAGGCCATGCCAAGCTCTGACGCGAGCGCCCTGAAGTACGATAACTCGTCGATTGAGAGTGCGGCGACTATGAGCAGCACCGCATCCGCTCCGGCAGCGCGCGCCTCGTAAATCTGATACGGGTCGACTACAAAGTCCTTCCTGAGCAGAGGAAGTTTGACTTCCGCCCGGATGGCCTTCAGGTATTCAAGGCTCCCCTGAAAATATTTTTCATCGGTAAGGACGGAGATCGCGGATGCGCCCGCGGCCTCGTAGGTCTTGGCGATGGCGACCGGATCGAAGTCCGGGCGGATCAGCCCCTTCGAAGGCGAGGCCTTCTTCACCTCTGCGATGAGTTGCACCTGTCCTTGCAGAGGAGTGAGTTTTACTCCATTCGCCGAATCGGAGAGGAAAAAGATGCCTGTATCGGCGGTCAACCCCCTGAGCGCCCCTGCGAAGTCGCGCGGAGACGGTGCGTCGAGGATCGAGCGTTGGATGTCGGGCATCGGCACCTGAGCCTTACGCGCGCCGACTTCTATGCGTTTGTCTGCGAGAATGTTGTCTAGTATCAAAGTCAATTACTCCAAGTATTTTCCTTCGCCGTCTGGTAGATACCGTCCCTCGATATGCCCCTCGGGCTACTCGGGATAAGCGGTCCTACTAATATCCAATCATCCACTCCTTACGAAGGAGAGGCCAGGGGTGGTTCCAATATCTAAACTTCGTCTACCCCGAGTGCCCACGAAGTGGGTGTATCGAGGGGCGACGTCTCGCCATAAATGACGAGTCTGGCATAATCGAAGCACGCTGAAGCGAGCTGATCGAAGAAAGTCTCACATGCTTGTTTTAGCATGCTTAATTTGATGATAAATCATCAGGGCTCCCGTGCCAACTCCTGGCTGAGTTTCCTGAGGGCGTTCAGCGCGTCGAGGGCCGTACCGCTCTCGATGGTCGATGCCGCGAGGGCGATGCCGTCGATTAGCGAATCAGCCTTGCCTGCGACCATCAGCGCCGCACCTGCATTCAGGACGACGATATCGCGCCTTGGGCCGATCACACCTCGAAGTACATCCTCAAGGATCGCCGCGTTGTCTGCAGGATCGGCGCCCGACTCCAGGTCGTCCGGTGAGGCAATGTCGAGACCGACGTCGCCCGGCATCAGCTCGTATGTCTGAAGAGCGCCGCCTTTGATCTCCGTAATCCTCGTAGCCCCGAGGGTGGAGAGCTCGTCTATGCCGTAGAGTCCATGCGCCACGAGCGCTCGATCGCTCCCCAGCGAGAGGAGTACCCCCGCCATAAGCTCGGTCAGATGCGGCTCGCACACTCCGAGGAGCTGATGTCTTGCGCCTGCGGGGTTGGTGAGCGGTCCTATAATATTGAAAATCGTGCGGATCCCGATCTCTTTTCGAGGCACGAGCGCATGCTTCATCGATGGATGGTGCGAAGGGGCGAACATGAAACCGATGCCGACTTCATCGATGCACCGTCCGACCTGCTGCGCCGAGAGGGTGATCGCGACCCCGAGCGCTTCGAGTACGTCCGCGCTGCCGCACTTGCTAGACATCGCTCGATTGCCGTGCTTAGCAACGCCGACGCCCGCTCCTGCGACTATAAATGCCGCTGCCGTGGATATATTGAAAGTGTTCGCGTGGTCGCCGCCCGTGCCGCAGGTGTCTATCAGTTCATTCGGCGAGCGTTTGGTCGGAATCTGGATGCTCTTCTCACGCATGACGCGCGCGAATCCGGTGACTTCATCAACTGTTTCGCCCTTCATCCGAAGAGCGGTGATGAAGCATGCGATCATTGAGGGAGTGGCATCGCCGTCCATAATCTCCTGCATCGCGCCGACGGCCTCTGTCTCCGTGAGGTTCTGTCCTTCGACCACTTTTTTGATAGCTTCTCTAATCATAATTTTATCCCTAAAACTGCAAACTTTTGGAAACTACTTCGATTCAAAAATATTTATCAGGCCCTTTTTGGCATCATATGTGACGGTTAGGCCTATGTTTTTCGCGATAGTCGATATCGGCACTATAATGGTGCCTTCGGTGACGTACGGCGCATTGGGAAGAAGCACGCGCTTAGAGCCGTCCACCACCGCCCGCCGCGAACCCGGACGCAGAAGGATCGAGTGCCTGCCGTGTGTTACCGTGCACTCGCGCCTTTTCTGATTCCACGATATATCGATGCTGCGGAACCTGTCCAGCGAGCCGACTCTTGCCATTGCAATGTGATCTCTGACAAATCTTTCGGGGCTGTCGATGCTTATTGGGCCGTTTATAGATACAATCCACTTCGGCACAAGGTTAACAAATATGTCGTCTTCGGGCTCGAAATTCTTTATCGTCCAGGTTATCTTGGAGTCGCGAACCACCGGCTTGTACTCTTCACCGTACGCTTTTAGCTTCCAGTATGACGATATGTCCGTTCCGTCCACAACTATTATGGCTTTACCTATCGGCCCTTTCCAGCTCTTCCCTGACCTAAGTGTATACTCGAAGAACCTGCTGCCGTCGGATATGTTTCCAAGCTGCGATTCGTACTCATCCACGATTTCGATGGTCTCACGAGCTTTGAAGGCCACAGTCTTTACATGCCATGCCTTATACTCTCGATCATTATCTCTGGCGGAAGTAATGAATCGTGTTTTGATCTGTTTGCCATCCACCCATGATTTGAAATTTTTAAAATTGCTTGTCGCAGTTGAACCTTCACCCCATGCTTTTTCTGGAAAACCGATCTTAACGGTGGTAGCCGGACCCTCGTTCCTGAAGATGAACCGGCACCGTACTTTCGCTGTCTCCCAGCCCAGCTTCACATCGACCCTCTCCCACACCATGCGGATGCTCGGGTGTGCCTCGAGGAGTGCGACCGAACCGCCGACGCCGTGAACTGCGCCGTCGTCCGCCCGGACAGATGTGCATAACAGTAACAGGCCTATGGTGATTAATCCTCTTCTCATACCGATCCTCCGCTTGATGAATTTTGATTCCGCAATTGCCGATATCTCAAAACCAAAGCATTAAACCCCTCCTTGGGAAGGAGGAGCCAGTGTTCCGAGTTCTACTTGCCCTTCACAAAATTACTGAGCAGGTCCTTGCCGTGTTCTGTCAGAATCGATTCCGGGTGGAACTGCACGCCCTCTATGGCGAGTTCCTTGTGACGGACGCCCATGATCTCGCCGATGTCGGTCTCTGCGGTGATCTCAAGACACGACGGCATGGTCGATCGCTCGATTACGAGGGAGTGGTACCGAATCGCCTGGAAGGGGTTCGGCAGACCGGCGAAGACACCCTTGCCGTCATGGTGAATCATCGAGGTCTTGCCGTGCATCAGACGCCCTGCGCGGACGATCTCGCCGCCGAACGCGTAGCCGATGCTCTGGTGCCCAAGGCAGACTCCAAGGATCGGGACTTTTCCGCCAAAATGTTTGATCGCCTGCACGGAGATGCCTGCTTCCTTCGGCGTGCACGGCCCCGGCGACACGATGATCTTGTCCGGCGACAGCGCCTCGATCTCGTCTATGGTGATTTTGTCGTTTCGAAAAACCTGTAACTCCTCGCCCATCTCACCGATGTACTGGACAAGGTTGTATGTAAAACTGTCATAGTTATCGATCATTAATATCATAAGATTGCCTCGATTTTCTGTTGATTCAGTAGATTTACACGGGCAACTCCGCTATGCTCAACTACCGATTCAACCAATAAACTAACTTAGCCCTTATTTCCACTCTGTACCCATGCCAAACGTCGAGATCAAGCCCTCACCCCAACCCTCTCCCGAAATCGGGCGAGGGGGTCATGCCGCATGGGATCCTTCACGGAGTTTACCCTGAGCGCCGTCTAAGGGTTCAGGATGACGTCCGCTTGATCTCTAGTCCAAACCCATCTGCGCCATCTCGATTGACTTGAGGAGCGCGCCGGCCTTGTTCATCGACTCGCGCCACTCCATCTCGGGGACGGAATCCGCGACGACGCCGCCGCCTGCCTGCATGTACGCCATGCCGTTCTTCACGAGCACCGTGCGGATGGTGATGCAGGTATCCATATTCCCCGAAAAGCTGAAGTACCCGATCGCGCCCGCATAGGTACCACGGCGGGTGGTCTCAAGCTCATCGATGATCTGCATCGCCCGAATCTTCGGCGCGCCGGAGACCGTGCCTGCAGGGAAAGTCGCGCGCAAAACGTCGAACTGGTCCTTGCCATCAGCGAGTTCGCCCCGGACGTTCGAGACCAGGTGCATCACGTGCGAGTAGCGCTCGATCGTCATCAGTTGATCCACGTAGACAGAGCCGTACTTGCACACACGCCCGAGGTCGTTGCGCCCGAGATCGACCAGCTGAATGTGCTCCGCGCGCTCTTTTTCGTCAGCGAGAAGTTCCTTCTCCAAGGCGATGTCTTCCTCCGGGGTCTTACCTCTTGGGCGGGTACCGGCTATCGGCCGGGTGGTGACTATCCCGCTATCCTCTGTCACGAGGATTTCGGGAGATGAACCGATCAGCTTCATATCGTCATAGTTGAGATAGTACAAATACGGCGACGGATTGAGCGAGCGCAGTGCCCGGTAGACATCGAACGGATCGGCCTCAAGCGGAACGGACAACCGCTGCGACGGGACGCACTGTATGATATCGCCCGCCTTTATGTACTCCTTGGCGGCCTCCACCATCTCTGAATACTGCTCTTTTGTGATGTTTGACTTCGGTTGTATCGGTTCCGACGCGCCGGATTTCGCTGCACGCGCAGGGAGCGGCTGTCGGAGCCGTTCGACTATCTCGTCGATCTTCTCACAGGCGAGATCGTAGGTAGTGCCAGGGTCTGATCCGACCTCCGGGCTGCAGACGACCTTCATCTTGTGCTTCAGGTGATCGAAGACAACCAATATATCGGTGAATACAAAGAAGGCGTCCGGCACGTCCAAATCATCGGTCGTGCTGTCCGGAAGTCCTTCGAAAAAGCGAACAATATCGTAGCCCATGTAGCCGACCGCCCCGCCGCAGAAACGCGGAAGATCGGGATCGTCGACCCACTTGTATCGGGCGAGTAGGCTCTTCAGTATATGGAGAGGGTCCTGACCATCAGCAATATGTATCTTATCGGCCCGCCAACGCTCGATTATCTGTGCATCTCGACCCTTGCTCTTGAAGATCATGAACGGGTCTGTGCCGATAAACGAGTACCGTGCAAGGTGCTCTCCGCCTTCTACGCTTTCGAGGAGGAAGGAGTACTTGCCGCGCGCGATTTTCCTGTAGGCAGAGACAGGGGTTTCCATATCTGCCAGGACTTCGCGGTAGACCGGTACGAGGTTGCCACATTGGGAGCGCTTGATAAACTCTTCTTTACTGGGATAATACACGGTCCGAATTCCTCTTTAATCAGATTTGTTTTCTAAAATCGATGGTATTTTATTAGCATTGTAGCAGAACTCTCGGCGATAAATCAATGGAAAGATGCAGCATTAAGATTCTGCCCTCACCCGAAATCGGGCGAGGAAGACGAGGCATGGGGAACCTCTTCGGATGGGGCCGGCGGTGTGCACCTGCAAAGGCAGGAAAGGAGAAGGCGCCTATTGGGCCTTTTCCCGGATAGAAATGAGGGGTTGGTCAATCGTCAGACTAGAAGGTGAAGGTCACCGTGCTGTCACGGTCTGTCCTGAAGACATCGTCCTTTGTGTGTTCCGAATACAGACTCAAAGCCGCGCCATCAGGTATGCTGTCATAGACACCGGATTTTGTAGAGATCACGGTATACTTGGCATTGCATTTCTTGATGAACGAGAGGTTTGCGCCATCCAAACTTCCGTGCTGACTAGCATGAAGGATATCGTTACAGTAATTGCTGGTATTACCGGCGATGAATTCGAGGTTCGCACCGGAGGCGTCACCGGTGAACAGGCATCTTCGCTTGCCGAGAACCGCCTTGACTACAAGTGAGGCATCGTGGATGTCACATGTATCAGACTCGATCAGACTTTGCGCAGGGCCGATGATTTCGAAATCGGCGCCGTTTGCGCTCCACCATCTCTCACGAAAGCTTTCCTGCCGTGCAGGGGCATATACTTTGGTACCGTTGCCTTTGAAATAGGCTTTCAATTCGTTGAACTCGTTCCACTCCGACTCTGTCACACTTTTATCGCCGTTTCGCCTTACATAAGGACTGCAAACCAGGCAATCGATAGTGTACCCTTCGTCTTTAAGATACCTTAATCCAGCATAATGATCACTATGCTGGTGAGTAATGAATACTCCGCACAGATGTTTATCATCCGGCAACAGGTGAGAATAATCACCAATACCATAACAATCGACTAAGAAAGTAGCTGCATCGGTTGTAATGATGCTTGCATCCCCACATCCTACAGATAGAAAATGTATTGATCCCATAACGAATTTCCTTTGTTGTTAAGGCAAGTCTAGCCTTGCCTTAATCAAGGGTACTCTTATATATTATACACTTTGAGCACTTAACATCCAAAGACTAATTTACAACACTTTATGGCAATATCGTTATAATACATTCAATTTCTTAACCGGCCAGGCTTGCGGGAATCAAACGATGGGCATAAGTAGATTCGCGTTATGATTCGAGAAACAACAACTTCAGTGCATTCTTTGAACAAATTGCGTCCTTTTCTTCATCTGTAAGCGGCAGAGAAAGGATACGCGCGAGATGCTCGGCGGGGTGGCCGCAGGGGGAGTCACTGCCGAAGAGGACCTTCGACATGCCGTGGGCGCGCATCATCCGCAAAAGGCGCTCATCCGAGATGAATTGCGGAAAGCAGCACGAGAGATCGAGGTAAACGTTCTCCCCCATCAGGTACTCTTCCACGTCATCCCACATATCGAAGCCGCCGAAGTGCGCCACGCATATGGTGAGGTTTGGGAACAGCTCGTGGACGGCTGCCACCGCCTTCGGGGTAGCGAACAGCTCGTGGGGCTGCTTCAGTTCGCCGCCGGAGTGGAAATAGACGATCATACTGCCTTCCATCGCCTGGTATATGGGGAACATCCGCGGATCGTCCGGACGGAAGTTCTGCCAGTTGGGCTGGAACTTGATCCCCGGAAAGCCGAGATCGCGCAGGCGTTTGATCTCATCCACCGGCGACGGGTAGTCCGGGTGCATCGCACCGAAACAGACCATGCGCTCATTTCGATGCTTGATGGACCAATTGTTGATCGATTCCACCTGGGCAGGCTTGGTGGCGACGGGCAGGTTCCACACAGTCTCGATTCCGGCTGAATCCATAGACGCAAACAGTCCGTCTACCGTGCCATCAAATGCCGGCTGGATTTGAAATCCGTTTGTAAGATGGATAATCGCCTTTTCTGCGATTTCGTCCGGGAAGACGTGGACATGACAGTCGATGATTTTTCTGTTATTTGGAGCCAAATTACATTCTCCTGTTCGATTTGCAGTGGTCTATCAAGACTCGAAGGCGCCGCCGAGGTCAGGTAGACATGAACCATCCCTCGATATGCCTTGATTCGGCCCTCACCCCAACCTCTCCCGATTTCAGGCGAGGGGGGATGCCGTTTATCCCGAGTAGCCCGCAGGGTATATCGAGGGATGATTCATGTCTACCAGGCTTCGGCAGCGGCGTCGTCGACTCTGCAACCGAAGCATCAACACATCCGTGAAGGGTGTGCCTACATCTAGTCGGCGCAGGCCGACTTCGTGTTTTTGTTGCCGCGAATTTATTCGCACGGTTGTTGGAACACTACCGCTACCCACAAAGTTTCCCATAGGGCCAAAAAAATAGAATTCATATTTATAGTATAGTGGAATATTCGTGTTGAGGGCAACGCTCTTTGCGGGGAACTCATTAATTACAACTGAGCTTCGTTCGACATATCCTTGAGCATGATCAGCCAACTCCCCTGTGTGTCGGACGTGTACCCCTCGGGAGTGAACCCGTATTTCCGGTAGACACGCACTGCCGATGAGTTATCCGGACGCACCTCCAACCGAACGCTTTTTGCGCCACTGGAGCGCAGGTAACGCAGCCCGTGCGCCAGGAGCCCTGTAGCGATCCCATACCCCTGAAACGACGGATGCACCGCTATGGAGAGTATGCGTTCATCTGTGTGCGGAATCTCATGTTTTGTCTCCGAAATGAGATACCACCAGTTGCGAGCGGCGATAATCACCGGTCGAAGCCCTATGTGATACCGCCCGATTATCCACCGGCCGAACATGCGGAAGATGTGCCCGTGAAGAATTGCGACGCGCGTGAGCCTCGAGAAGTGAGCAGGCGCGAAGATGTAGCCGACGACCGTATGATTCAGTTCGGCGACGAAGAAGGCGTCCGGCTCCGAATCCAGGCATATGCCAAAGATATCCTCGATAATACTGGGATTTATCTGTCGCCGGGAGTAATGGCGCACGCTTTCCGGAAACGCCGCCAGAAACACCCCTGCTATTTTGGGAAGGTCCACGCTCTTCGCCGTGCGGTACAGTATCTGCTCTATCATAATGAGGAATTTACCCGTATCGGCGCGATGTCTACGCAGAACAACCATGTTGCGCCGCAATAGAGCGGGATGCAGCAAAAATAGCAGTAAGTCGATCAATTAACTATACAAATATGGCAAAATAACTCCCAAATCGGACGCAAGCTGTTTCAACAGAAGAGAAAATCAAGTATAATTATTGAAAATCGTGGATGATAGCCACAAATCACCATTCGCATGGTGTGCTGTTGTCATAGCGTTATATTAAAATCAACAATTCATATCAGACGATAAGAATTTAAGCCATTGATCATTAGATCGGAGGAATCGAAATGAGCAAACAACTGATCTACCTGGACCATGCAGCAACTACACCGGTGCATCCCGACGTTCTTGGCGCGATGCTGCCGTATTTTTCTGAACAATTTGCCAATCCGTCCACCCTTTACAGCTTTGCGCAGACAGCGAAGGCGGCTGTAGATACAGCTCGCACGAGTGTCGCCGAATTGATCGGGGCTGACACGAACGAGATATTTTTCACGAGCGGCGCGACAGAAGCCGATAACTGGGCGATCTTCGGGGTTACTCAGGCCAGGGAATCGAAGGGCAAACACATCATCACCAGCGCTATAGAGCATCATGCGGTGCTGGAGACGTGCGAATCCCTGAAAAAGCGCGGATACTCACTGACCGTGCTGCCCGTCGACCATATGGGGCTTGTGAACCCGGCCGACGTTCGGGATGCGATCACGGACGAGACCGTACTGATCTCGATCATGCATTCGAACAACGAGATCGGGGTGATACAGCCCATCGCCGAGATAGGGGCAATTGCGCGGGAGAAGGGGATTATCTTCCATACCGATGCGACGCAGTCGGTGGGGCACGTGCCGATTGATGTGCAGGCGCTGAACGTCGATCTCCTCTCGCTGTCCGGTCACAAGCTGTACGGGCCGAAGGGCGTGGGCGCACTCTACATTCGGAAGGGCACGCGCGTCGCCAAGTATATGCATGGTGGCGCTCAAGAGCATGGCAAGCGAGCGGGCACGACGAACGTCCCCGGCGTGGTGGGGCTTGGTAAGGCTGCCGAGATCGCCGCTGCTTCACTCAGCGAGGAATTTTCACGGGAGACAGCACTTCGCAATAAACTGATCGGCGGCATACTGAATAGTATTCCCGACTGCCGGTTGAATGGCGATAGCGAGAAGCGGCTTCCGAACAATGTGAATGTGAGCATTGCGGGGATCGAGGGGGAATCCATGATTCTGCGGCTCGATTTCAACGGGATCTGCGTATCGAGCGGATCGGCATGCACATCAGGATCGCTCGACCCGTCGCACGTACTGCTCGGGATTGGGCTGCCGCACGAGCTGGCGCACGGCTCGCTTAGAATGACGCTCGGTCGGAGTACCACCGAATCGGATGTCGACAAGGTGCTTGAGGTCCTTCCGGGGATCGTGTCGCTCCTTAGGTCGATGTCTCCGGTCTACGAGCCGGGGATGTCATGCGCAGTCGACTTCTCGAACGAGTAAATCTGCACAAAATCGCGTGGAGTGGGCTTAAGATTCGGCCCTCAGCTCACTCCCGCACCTTCGCCCAATATATCACCCAGCAAGCTATAATCAGGATGCCTGCCCTTGGTAGAAGGCCGATACCGAGCATGGCGGTTCCCGTGAGAATCATCCACCAGGGAACCATCTGATCTACCAGATCGATTATCCACCAGACTATGGCTGATACAAAGAGCACCAGCCAGAATATTGCACCTATATCAGATGATCGTACTATGAAGGGAAAAAGAATAGTTCCCAGAAAGCAGAACCACCCGAGATAACCCCACCAATCATCAAGCTTTTCCACAATTAAGCTGCAAAACTGTCTCACATAAAACCCCTTAAGTATCTTTATCTAAATTATTTGTTTTACCTGTATTATCCTTCTTATCTGTATCACGGGCTAAAGCAGAGCGTATGAAATCCGAATGGTCTGATCTTCTCCAGCACACCAATTTGCTACCTCAACCATCAGTCGCACAGCGATCTTCGTCCAACTTAGTTCAAAAAATATTCACAAAAAATACGATATTTGGGTATATACAGAGCACCGCTTTATGTAAGCTATAATTGCTCCTGTAGAGCGGCTGGAAAGAAAACCGGTACCTTGTCTTCATTGGTTGATAGAGGCAAAAATATTGGAGAAAGCATTAACCGTTCTGCGTATACTCATACGGCTGAGTCGCAATACGCTGATATATAGTTTAATCATATTGGTGCAGTGTGCATCAGAGATGGGCAATTGTGCAACAGGAACGGCAAATGTTGACGCAAGAATTGTGGCGCCCATCACTATCGCAAAGCTTCAGGACTTGAGTTTCGGAGAAATTGCTCCGAGCACCTCGGCAGGCACCGTCAAGCTTGCTCCGGACGGCATGATCTCTGCAATCGGAGTGACCGCAGTCGTCTCGAGTGAGCACAGCGTTGCCACATTCAAGATCACCAGCTATAAAGGCAACGATTTCACGATAGCTCTGCCACAGGCCATAACGATTGCAGGCCCGGGCGATCCCATGACGGTGGATTCGTTTGAAAGCAGTATAACCGGACTCGATCTGGACGCTGCAACCATCAACGTAGGCGCGCAGCTGAGAGTCGGCGCGAATCAGGCAGTTGGCACGTACTCAGGCGTGTTTGATGTGACGGTGAACTACCAGTAGATTTATCCCTCATGGACCGGGCGAGGAATCGGGATGTCGGGCAAACCTTCCGCCGCATCGTCCGCAGGCTCGTAGCCCAGGAGATCGCGGGTATGGCTGATATCCAGCCGCTTGAACCTGTTATTCGATATCCCGTTCACAATCGCGAACCGGATGGAGTCGGGAGCATCAACGCACCGGCCGATAAGCTGGGTCAGGTCATCCTCACTCACCCCTATGTCCAATATTCTATCATCGTGATGGAGATACTCGCCGTCGTGACTGTGCACGGCGCCGATTCTAATTGCGATAACCGACAGCCCATTCGAATCCGAGAAGTACGCGCCGAGCGCTTCTCCGTAACATTTGCTTGCCCCGTAATCGCAGCATGGACGGACGGGCATGTCCCATTTCACCTGCACATCCGGCGGATATGCTCCCACGGCATGTATGCTGGAGGCGAAGATCACTCGCCGGACGCCACACTCAGCCGCCGCGCGGTAGATGTTGTGCACGCCGATTATGTTCATCGGCAGCACCTGTGTATCGAAATCCGCACGCGGGTTCGCATTCGCGGCGAGGTGGACGACGGTATCCACGTTCGTGCATGCGTGAACCATCGCATCGGGGTCCCGTATGTCGCCCGTGATAACCCGTGCGTCACCCGGATCAGGAATTTCCCTCGCGTCTGTCAGGACTATATCATACCTGCCGTCCCAGGCTTTTCTCAAGAAAGTGCCGATCCTGCCGGCGGCCCCTGTGATCAGAACCTTACGCTTATTCTCCATAATGGCGCTCAATCTCCACTTTTCATGCTGCATTCGCTTTGGATATACCCGTTTCGGCGATTCCGTTTTTCATGGTATTTATGGTATCCTTTGGATATGAAAAAGTATGACGTCGTAGGAGTCGGATACTGCTGTGTTGACTATCTGGGGATTGTGCCTCGTTACCCCGCGCTCGACGAGAAGGTTAAGCTTGTCGATTTCAGCGTACAGGGTGGAGGCATCACCGCAACCGCTATGGTGACCGTCGAACGGCTGGGCGGTCGAGCGTCGTATATCGGCACAGTCGGAGATGACGACTTCGGCGCATTCGTAATCGAAGACCTTGCGCGAGACGGTGTGGACACGGCGCACGTCGGAGTCCAACCCGGAGCCGCGACACAGTTCGCCTTCATAGCGGTCGATCACGATACGGGAAAACGAACGATTTTCTGGACGACCCCAAGTGTCAAGTTGTCGGCGAGCGACATTCGGCGGGACGACGTCGTCGCGGGACGCGTGCTGCACACCGATGCCCACTTCCCGGAGGCGGCGGTACAGGCGGCAATGTGGGCAAACGGCGCAGACATCCCTGTCGTGATGGACGCGGGCAGCATGAGGGAAGGTTCGGCGGAACTTATAGAGCGGACCGACTGCCTGATTACGTCGGCGCTCTTTGCCCGACAGTTCACGGGAGCCGATGACCCTGCAGAGGCCGCACGCGCGATGTTCGGCGGCAGGCGGAAGCTCTGTGCGGTGACGATGGGAGAGGCCGGCTGCGTGTACGTAACGAGCGAGGGAACGTTCCATCGCCGGGCATTTGGCGTCGACGTGGTGGATACGACAGGTGCAGGCGACGTGTTTCACGGGGCCTTCTCATTCGGGCTGTCGCGCGGGTGGGATTTCCACGAGGCGATCAGGTTCGCGAGCGCCGTGGCCGCGATCAAGTGCACAAAGCTCGGCGGGCGTGCGGGGATTCCGAGCATGGCGCGCGTTCAGGAGTTCCTGGCAACCACTAAATCCGCACATCCCGAGTAGCTCGTAGAGCGTATCGAGGGACGAAAGCTAATAGAATTTGAGGGTGACAAGATGAGCATCGATGAGGCGGAGAGTTGGCTTATACAGACGTTTGACGATCTTCAAAAAGACCGTGGATATGAGAAGGATGGAAATCTTCTATATCTGCGCGTAGTTTGGCAGATACAGCTATACTGTGAAGAGATTCAACAGGAAGTCAGAGCGGTGCTTGGCAGATGGCTTCTCAGCGGTGATAGAAAGAAAACTGATGATGCTTTAGCTTTAATTTATGACCTTAGAGCTACAGAGCATATTCCACTATTGGAAAAACTGCGCCTTGATATATCGTCTGGTCGTTCAACATTGCCAAAACTGTGGCTGAGCTCAATTGATGGCATATTAGGCCGTTTGCGTGAGGAATTATCGCATGAAAAACGTCAGAGATAGCCATTTCTGATGGGAACACTTTCTGGATTCGGCGGTCGTGCGGGATTCCGAGCATGCCTCGAGTTCAGGAGTTCCTGGCGACCACTAACTCCGTGTATCCCGAGTAGCGCGTAGCGAGGGGCGGCACATGTCTACCAGGCTTCGGCAGCGGCGTCTTCAGGGATTCAATAATGTAGCCGCAGGCTTTATGCCTGCGATCAACGCACCCGTGAAGGGTGCGCCTACATTGAAAGCGGAAGAAATATATTGTACTATACGCTTTCTTGTGGGTGAATCTTCAGATTGCACTGATTCGGCCCTCACCCCAACCCTCTCCCGATTTAGGGCGAGGGGGATGCCGCTCATCCCGAGTAGCCGCAGGGCATATCGAGGGGCGGCACATGTCTACAGGGCTTCGGCAGCGGCGTCTTCGACTGTGCAACCGAAGTATCAAATATTAATGCGGTATTTTAGTTTACCCCCTCCTTGCGAAGGAGGGGGGTTCTTTCTGTCTGACTGTTTGTAGGAGGGCTCTCCAGAGCGCGACGTTTTGCTTCGGGAGTCCCCTCACCCCTGCCCCATTCGACTTCGCTCAGGGCAGGCTCTCTCCCGTAGGGCGAGGGAGTGCGCAGGGCGACTTCGTGGAATTTATTCGGTGGAATAGATCTATAAAGCCCTCACCTGGCCTCTCCCAGAGGGAGCGGGAACTTCGCGCGTTATTCTCAATACTCAAGCGGAGGATACTCATCATCTGCTGTCTCTTCATCGGCAAACTGAGCGGCCTTTCGCTGTTTCTGAATTCGGCGGGCGCGGAACGCGAAGACTGCCACTATCGCCATGAAGGCCGACACAATTCCCGTCGCGAGCTTTATCCAGCGATTCAACTGATACCGATCCCACAGAAACTGCCGCCAGTCCGACTCGAATCGCTCCGGGGTCACACCGATGCTGTACAGCACGGCCTCGTTCCAACGGGTTCCGGACGCAATCTCGGAGAGCAGATCGGGGATGCTCCCTCGCCCGTAATGTTCCGACATATACCTCACGGCAGAGTAGCTCTGTACGTATGCCACCGACCGCTCGCGTTCACTCGTCGGAAAGAGGTTCGCTATGCGCTCGAACGGCATGATCTCCCCACTGGCCGCCGCATCCTGAAGGAGCTCAGCGTCTGCCCCCGACCAATCGCCCGACAGATACTTCGCCAGGCCCTCATGAACCCACAGCGGCATATTGATGGCGTGCGCGTGAAGTCTGCGAAAAATCAGGACGTGAGCAAGCTCGTGCGGGATGACGTGGGCGATGTCTGTGTACGCACCGCTGGCATCGACTCGGATCACGAGAGTGCGAGTGTGTGCCGTGCCCACGGTCGCCTCGTCAGCCTTGATCCCGGTGTCGTTTGAGAAGGAGGTACGGTCGGGATAGAGGTAAATCGGTGTGATACCCGCGGGTTTGAACTTGAGTTTCCGCTCGAGGACGGCATTCGATTTCTCTGCGATGCGGCCCGCCGAGACGGCGATCGATGGGTGTCCGGCGGAGTAGTAGATGATGAAGTGCGGCGTTCTAGTCGCGGCCCAGGTTAGATCGCTCGCGCGCACGGTTCCCGCCAGCAGGGCCAGGGTGGCAATCAGGATTAAGGATCTTAGTGCCTTCATCATACGGAAGTCTATCACGGCAGGGATGCGGTGTCAAACAGAGGGTTGAGGGGGAGTCACCGGACGCCCCCTCGGTACAATGCGAGTTAGAATATATTCTGTTTCACGTTGAATGCTTTGCAGACTCTCAGAATTTCTTCGTTGGACAACCCTTCGGCCAGCCCATGATTTGTGAGGTTCATATATTCATAGTGGGCGCCGGTTTCTGCATATTCGATAAGATCGCATGCCTTTTTAACAGATACGTCCGATCTTGCCATCACGCCATGCTTGGACCACACAACTATGCGGTGAGTGCGAAGGCTGGCAACGTTGGATTTCTCCATTTCGGCGGAACCGGGCACGGCGAACGGTATTAGTCCGACTCCTTCAGGGATTGAGCATATGCCTTCCGGTTCCCATCGAAGGATATGCTGGTTCAAATACTGCTCTTCCTGATATCGGGCGATGTGGCTGAGGTAGGTGAGATGCAGTGGCTGTGCATGCACCAGCGCGCTGAAATTGCTTCCGCTTCGGGCGATGTTATCGCAGTGCACGGCAAGGTGGGAGTTAAACTCGCTGGTCAGCCTCTCGAAAAGTTTTCGTTTTGATGTATGCAGAGTTGCAGATTTGCCGTCCTCTGATATCTGCACGGCGGCAAGGTTTGCCTCCGGATCATCCGCTACTTCTCGCAATCGTCTGCCGGAACCCGTCACAAGGAAGACTCCGCCGCCTACCTGTGGCACATCGTAGGGCAGGCTGAAGGGTTCTGAGTTTGGAAAAGCCTCTTCTATATTGATTTCCCATCCGTAGTAGCAGGATATATTGCCGGCTGCACCTTCGCTTGCAGAGATTTCGCAAAGCCTTCGTCCGGTTTCGCCGATATATGTTGTCAATTCAGAAAGTGATGGATATGGTGGGTTAACTGGCATGAAAGTGTTACTCCTTGCATATATAATAAGATGCGTCCGTGGCGACTTGCACGTGAAATTCGCCGCCTGTTTTCCGATTACAGGGCCCGCGCATCATTATTTGATTATAGCACCTGGCGCATTGAGAGTAAAATGAAGAACAATTTTGCAGCCGGTAGTCCAGCAAGCCATCGTGCGCGCAATCGGGCAGTTGACACAGCTCAATCACGGGTGATGAATGCCAGCCCTAAGCCTCACAGAAATAACTTGTCTGATCGCCGGTCAGAACTTCAACCACAATTCGCTTTACGAACCTGCGCATGATCTCTATGATTATATCTCTCTGCTCTTCGGTTGGAACGTGGCCCTCCACACGAGCGTTCTCTCCGCGCAACCACACTTTCAGGTTCGCACCTCCAAGTCGTGGTTCGGAGAAGAGCGCGTCCCTGATCTCGAGCGCGGCAGGGATCGCCTCAACTGACACTATCATAGGCTCGCGCAGCCCCGGCCGTTCATCTCCTGGCACCGCAACCGAAGTAATCACGGGTATCTGTTCTGTATTCATATATTCTCACCCCTATATCTGATGCCAATCAACTGATGTTAAAACATCAATCTCTAATATATTAAGCATGCTTTGCCTAACAGAATTGATATTAGCTCACTTTAGCGTGCTTCGATTATGCCAGCCTCGTCATTTATGGCGAGGGATGCTTGTATGAACCCATAAGTCGATTCCCTCACCTAACCTCTCCCAGTGGGAGAGGATTTAAGATGCCCTCACCCCAGCCCTCTCCCGTGAACGGGCGGGGGGTAGTTTTACCTGATGCGAAAACCAACTGACGTTAAAAACATCAATCTCTAATATATTAAGCATGCTTTGCCTAACAGAATTGATATTAGCTCGCTTTAGCGTGCTTCGATTATGCCAGCCTCGTCATTTATGGCGAGGGATGCTCGTTTGAACCCATAAGTCAATTCCCTCACCTAACCTCTCCCAGTGGGAGAGGAATTAAGATGCCCACACCCCAGCCCTCTCCTTTAAGCGGGCGAGGGAGTAGATAATGACTTCAAGCCGCCAGCCTCCCGGATTTGATGGTCCGGTCCTTGAGCCAACTCAGCAAATCCATTAGCGGCATTGTATTCAGCACATCGCCCGGTTTTACCCAGCCACGGCGAGCGGTCTCGACGCCGTAGAAGGTCATCCCGAACTGCCACGCCGAATGAGAGTCCGAATTGATCGCGAGCTTCACTCCCCGATCTCTCGCAAGGCGTGCATCCGTATCCTTCAAATCCAGGCGCTCCGGCTGGGAGTTGATCTCCATCGCCGTGTCGGTCTCGGCCGCCACATCTATGATCGCCGCCAGATCGACCTCGTATGGGTCTCTGCTGCCGATGAGCCGCCCCGTCGGGTGGCCGAGTATATCAACGTTCGGGTTTCTGATCGCACGGATGATACGCGCGGTCATCTTCTCTTTTGTCATACCCATCCCGCTGTGAACAGAGGCGACCACGACGTCGAATTTCGCCAAAATCTCGTCATCGTAGTCCAACGCGCCATCGCTTCGTATGTTGACCTCGATGCCGTGAAGAATGTGGATACCCGGATATTTGCCCCTGAGATTTTCGATTAACTCGCGCTGCTCATCAATGCGCTTGAGTGTCAGCCCATGTATGAATCCCATCGACACGGAGTGGTCCGATATCGCGACGTATTCGTAGCCGCGATCGAGCGCTGCCACGACCATCTCTTCCGGCGTGCCGTCGCCGTCGCTCCAGTTCGTGTGTACGTGTAGATCGCCCCTGATCTGCGGCAGTTCGATCAATCGGGGGAGGGTTCCTGCTCGCGATGCCTCCATTTCGCCACGGTCTTCCCGAAGCTCTGGCGGCATCCATCTGAGCCCCAATGCGCTATACATGCTCTCCTCTGTCTCTCCGGCAATGCGCTCGCCATCTGAGACACGGAAGATTCCGTACTCGTTGACCTTCAGGCCCATGCTCTCTGCGATGCTTCTAAGCTTGATGTTGTGGAGCTTGGACCCTGTAAAATACTGAAGCCCCGCTCCGTATTCGTGCGGTTTTATGACACGAAGATCGACCTGCAGGTTGTTTTCCGTGATGATAGTGCCCTTAGTGGGTCCGTGCGCAAGCACGCTCTTCGCCTGGGGCAGTTTGACGAACGCGTCGACCACCGCTTCCGGTTGATTAGAGGAGGCCAGTATGTCGAGATCGCCGATAGTCTCTCTCATGCGGCGCAGGCTCCCGGCAAGGTCGGCCTGCTCTACACCGGGAAACTGCCGAACCACCTCGAGAAACTCAACGGCGGTCGGGTAGGCGCTCCCGAGCAGCACACGCCCTGATCGGCCGTGAATCCGCTCGATGGATTCCAGAATATTGCGCTCTGTCTTCTCACCGATCCTCGGAATTTTGGAGAGGCTATGATTTCGAGCGGCGCTCTCCAGCTTATCTATCGAGTCGATTCCGAGTTGCTCGTAGAAGAGTTTGGCCTTCCTGGGACCAACGCCTGGTACCCTAAGCAGTTCGGCGACTCCTGGACTAACCTTCGAGCGAAGTTCGTCATAGTAGGTGGAGTGTCCGGTATCGATATACTCTCGAAGCTTCTCGGCGATGCTTTCCCCGACACCCGGGATATCGCACAGCTTTCCCTCGCGCTCGATATGTTCGATATCTTCCGGCAGCATATCGATCTGGCGAGCGGCATCCCGGTAGGCCCGGACTCGGAAGACGCTGTCGCCCTTTATCTCAAGCATGTCTGCGATGTTCTCGAGGAACTCCGCGACTGCCGCATTCTTGACTGTTGACATTACCTTCTCCTGATCTGCATTATTAAGTCGATAAGCGTAGTATACCCATGTATCGGCACGATATCACCAGAAAAATGCTACGGTTGATTGCTGCCCACCAAATCGGTATAATGTGAATATTATGTTATCTTGAGGAGTAGTGGTATGAAGAAGGCAATCATAAAATCAGTTCTACTGCTATGTGCAGCTATGATGCTGTCATCGTCTGCATTTGCACTCGTGAAGCCGAACGGTCTTTTTACCGACAACGCCGTGCTTCAGCGAAATATCGCTGTGCCAGTGTGGGGTAGTGCCGCGAATGGTGAAAGCGTCACCGTAAAGTTCCAGGATCAGGAAGTCTCGACAGTCGCGAGGGACGGCGAATGGCTCGTCTGGCTGAAGCCGCTCAAGACCGGCGGCCCGTTCGAGATGACGATCTCCGGCGAGAACACCATCAATCTGCACAACGTTCTGGTAGGTGAAGTCTGGATCTGCAGTGGTCAATCGAACATGCAGTTTGCTCTGACGAATGATACCAACGCGCAGAAGACCATCGCGAGCTCAACCGATTCAAATCTTCGGCTGTATACAGTCCCGAACATCACATCGGATGTGCCGTTGAATGACGTAAACTCAAGCTGGAAGAAATGCGATCCAACGACAACCCCTGGCTTCTCGGCAGTCGGATACTATTTCGGGGCAAGCCTGCGAAAGTCGCTCGGGGTGCCGGTCGGCCTGATCAATACGTCCTGGGGTGGAACTCCCGCCGAAGCCTGGACGAGCCGACTTGCGCTTAAAAACAATCCTGTCGACAACTACGCACAGGAATTGAAGGGTAAGGCAACGTGGGCGCCCAGACATCCAAGCGTCCTGTACAATGCAATGATATCGCCGCTTCAGCCGTATGCGATTGCCGGCGCAATCTGGTATCAGGGTGAAGACAACGCCGGTCACGGATACCGCTACCGTTACGCTCTTGATAATATGATACAGAGCTGGCGCACGGGGTGGAAGCAGGGCGACTTCCCGTTCCTGATGGTGCAGCTCGCACCGTTCATGGCGATAAACCCTCAGCCTGAGGAGAGCGCCTGGGCAGAGGTTCGGGAATCGCAGTTGTATGTGAGCGAGCATACATCGAAGGCCGGGATGGCGGTAATCACCGACGTGGGAAATGAGACTGACATCCATCCAAGGCAGAAGCAGCCTGTAGGCGAGCGATTGGCAACGGCCGCAAGGGGCATCGCTTACGGTGAGAAGATAGTCTACTCAGGCCCGGCATACAAATCGATGAAAGTGGATGTGGATCGTGCCATAGTGAGCTTCGATTCCGTCGGCGACGGGCTGGTGTGCAAGGGTAAGACACTCACCGGATTCACGGTTGCAGGGGCAGACAAGAAGTTCTACAATGCAAGCGCGCAGATAGTGGGCAACACGGTAGTCGTGAGCAGCCCCGATGTGAAGGCGCCTGTGGCAGTGAGATTCGGATGGGCGAACTATCCGGTCGTCAACCTGTGGAACAAGGCCGATCTTCCAGCCTCCCCGTTCCGCACGGACGATTTCCCAACAGTTACTCAAAGGTAAACATTCAGAAGGGGATTATGGGGCCCTCACCCCAACCCTCTCCCGAAATCGGGCGAGGGAGAATCAGAAGGGGATGGCTTGAACAGTCATCCCCTTTTTTTTTGGCGCTATAAGAAAGTTTGTGGATAGCGGCAGTGTTCCAACAACCCGTGCGAATAAATTCGCAGCAACAAAAACACGAAGTCGCCCTGCGCCGACTATATGTAGGCACCCTTTAGGGGTGCGTCGATCGCAGGCATAAAGCCTGCGGCTACATTATTGAATCTCTGAAGACGCCGCTGCCAACGACGGGCGCGCACACCCTCGCCCCACGGGAGAGAGCCTGCCCTGAGCGAAGTCGAATGGGGCCGGGGTGAGGGGACTTCCGAAGCAAGACATCGCGCTCTGGAGAGCCCTCATACAACTGCCAGGCAGAAAGAACCACCCCCACCCCCTCCTTCGCAAGGAGGGGATGAACTAAAATAACGCATTAATATTTGATGCTTCGGTTGCACAGTCGAAGACGCCGCTGTCGAAGCACGGTTGATATGTACCGTCCCTCGATATGCCCTGCGGGCTACTCGGGATAAGCGGCATCCTCCTCGCCCGAAATCGGGAGAGGGGTAGGGGTGAGGGTGAGCGCCGAATCAGTGCAATCTGAAGGCTCACCCACAAGAAAGCATATGGAGCCTTTTTTATATATAGATCAATTAATTGTTCCCCAGACGCTCAAACCTCACGCTTCATCACAGAGTAGCGGCGCGTCTCCACGAAGCCGAACCGCGCATACAGTTTTGCCGCTCGATCGTCGGTCCACGCGAACCATGCACGGATGAGGCCCTTCTCGACCATGCTGTTCAGGCACAGGCGAAGAAGCTCCGCCCCGATCCCTCGCCCGCGCTCACACGCCGACACACCGAACGGCCCGAAGCGCTCTCCGTCGTTCCGCGCAAAACCGATGCACGCGCCGCCCTCCATGGCGACGAAGATCCCTCGCTCGCCGGGTGTGCCGTCAAGCATCGCACACATGGTGTCGCGCATGAGCCGCTGCCAGTCGCCGGGGAACTCACGCCGCAGAAAGTCGGTCAGCGGCAAGATGTACTCGGGGTTGAAGGTGTCAAAGCGAACACCGACTGTGCGTTCTTTTGCCTCATATGTAGGATGCTGAAGGGCGGCTTCCATGCTGAGCGGCCGGTATGCGACGTCGAAGCCACTCGCGCGGAGGAATGCGATCGCTCCGGGATACGCGGCCTCATCGATGCCTGGGGTGAAGTAGTTTGGGGCATATGGTGACACCCACGCAGATTTTGCGCCGCCTTGCTTAATGTAGCCGATCACCCTCGCGAGGAGCGCACTGCCGATCCCCTGCCGCCGAAAAAGAGCATCGACCGCCATCAGGGTGATCCATCCACGGTCGAAATCGTGAGCACCATCCTCGAGAGCGTGCTTTCGCGTAAGCCCGAGCATGAACCCAACAACGGCATCGCCGGATTTGGCGACGTGCGCGCCGTCCCGCCGAAAGTTGGGGTCGAGGAGCACCTTGCGCTCGAAATCGAGGGGGGAAATCGAATCGGCGTGCAACTCCCGCCGCAGGAGGTCGAGGACGCCGCCCGCATCGCCGGGCATAAATGGGTTAATAGATACATTAGCTGGCATTTTCTCACCGCAGAATTTATTATGGCTCTATAAGAAAGTTTATGGGTAATGTTCCAACAACACATGCGAACAAATTCGCGTTAGCAAAAGCACGAAATCGGCCTGCGCCGACTATAAGTGCGTCGAACGCAGGCATAAAGACTGCGGCTACATTATTGAATCCCTGAAGACATCGCTGCCAAAGACGGTGCGCACTCCCTCGCCCCACGGGAGAGAGCCTGCCCTGAGCGAAGTCGAATGGGGCCGGGGTGAGGGCACTTCCGAAGCAAAACGTCGCGCTCTCGAGAGCCCTCATACAACAGGCAGGCAGAAAGAACCACCCTCCTCCTTCGCAAGGAGGGGGTGAACTAAAATACCGCATTCATATTTGATACTTCGGTTGCAGAGTCGAAGACGTGCTGCCGAAGCCCGGTAGACATGGACCGTCCCTCGATATGCCCTGCGGGCTACTCGGGATAAGAGGCAGGCCCACCGCACCCGCTGAGAGCAATCAGTGCAAACTAGCGATTCACCCACAAGAAAGCTTATTTAGAGCCTTTATTATTATGTTTGCTCTGTTGATGTTAGAATTCCTGCATTTGAGGGTATATATGAATGGAAACTACTGTTTGATTGCCGGATAAGAGGTTGTTTCAGGCAGGAGTTAACTTAACCCGCAGATAATCAGGAGGAGACAATTAGAATGGCAATGGACAAAACCCTCAAGTGCAAGGAATGCGGAGAACAGTTTACATTCACTACAGGGGAACAGGAATTTTACGCGCTGAAAGGGTTCACAAATGAACCGGTGCGTTGTGCGAATTGCAGGCGTGAACGCAAGCGAGAGCGCACTTCCATGGGAGGGGCTGCTTTTAGGGAGCGGCCATCATTCGGTGGGTTCTCGTTCCGCACAAGCTACGACCGGAGCCAATATTAAATAATCGCATGGTGAGCGATCGCCGTGCCGGATATCGTGACGGCTTCGGTCGCAGGCAGCGGCCGGAGTCGTTCGAAAATAAGCCTCGCTATGGTGACGGATCAGGCTCGATTTTCAGATTGAAGAGCGCTCGGGCGTTTGCCGTGGTTTGGGTGATAACTTGTTCTACGGAAATGTCCTTGATCTCTGCGAGTTGCGCCGCGATCAGCGGGAGATATGATGGCTCGTTCTGTTTGCCTCTGTACGGGTGAGGGGTAAGATACGGGGCATCGGTTTCCATGAGGAGACGTTCAAGCGGCAATTCGCGCATAACCTCGCGCTCGTCCCGGGCGTTCTTGAAGGTTATCGGCCCGTCCACGCCCAAATAGCAGCCTAATTCCAGTGCTCGTTCCGCGAACTCGGCGTCGCCGGAAAAACAGTGCAGCACTGCCCCTCGAGGCGGACAGCCTTCTTCAGCCAGTATATCCAGCACATCGTACCCGGCTTGCCGGCTGTGAATAACCAGCGGAAGTTCCATCTCCCATGCAATCCGTATATGCCTTCGATATGCGTCTTTCTGGACATCCCTCGGAGAGAGTTCTCTGTAGTAATCCAGCCCAGTCTCTCCGATACCCACTACTGCGCTGTCTTCTGCAAGCATCCTGATATCGGCCTCAACGGCGTTTGTGAAAATGTTTGCATCCTGAGGATGGACGCCCACCACCGAGTGAATCATCGGAGATGCATGCGCCTGATGAACCGACAGCACACTCGACTCGAGATCGTATCCGACGCAGATGATCTGCATCACGCGCGCGAGCGCCGCACGGGCAAGGATGCCATCCAAGTCAGCGGCAAGATCGGAGTGGTTCAGATGGCAATGTGTGTCAATCAGCGGCGTCATATTCCACCGCTCACGAGATTGCGACTATTCGCTGTGCCAGGAATTCATCGACCGTAGAGTTGAACTGGTCGTGACGCGTGAGGAACGAGAAATGGCCGACTTCTTCAATCACTTCAAGGCTTGCATCCGGTATTCGCTCATACAGCGACTGTGCGCTTGAGAGGAAGAACTCGTTGTCCTTCGACCCCGCGATCACGAGCGTCGGCGAAACAATCTGAGGGAGTGACGCACGGAGATCGGTCTCCTTTATGATCTTGAGCCGCTGATTTATCGTGATGCGAGAGGTCTTCATCGCTTGATTAGCGACTTCTATGATAGATTCGACCTGGTGTTCTCGGAAGAGGGCGCCGGTAGTTCTTCGACCAAGCATGCGATCGAGGTAGACCCTGAACCTGGTGATGACGGAAGTGCGGAGCGGGTTCTCAATGGACGAAATCGTGTTGAGAAAACTTTCCATGCTCTTGCTGGGAGCGGAATGAAATGCAGATACAAGGATGAGAGCTTTTGTCCTCTCGGGATATTTGGCGGCAAATTTCATCGCGACGAGCCCTCCGAACGAGTGCCCGCAGATGACGGCGCTATCCAGATCCAGCGCGTCGAGAAGCTTGCGCAGATCGTCGACCAAGAGATCGAGCGTGTAATCTGTCGCGCGCTTCAGCCCTCGCCGAAGATCGTAGCTTATGATGCGGTAACTATTCTGGAGGCCGCCGAATTGGAATACAAATGCCTCTTTGTATTCCGTGATCCCGGGGATGAAAATCACGGGCATCCCGCATCCGGCCTCGTCATAATCCACTGTGTAATTGTCTATCTGTATCCTAGGCAATTAGTAATACTCCTAGATAAATAATTAATTCTGAAATCTATACCAATAGGATACCTTCAAAGCAGCATGTATGTCAACGCTGAATAGTTATATATTGGATGGACATTGTAAAACGCGTTCATTGAAAGTTCACATACATTTTCCCGCAAGAACATTGACATGCAAACCTGATGGATATAAAATAGGGGAGATTAGTGGTAGAAAGTGGTGAATTTTCCCATATATCCCCTAAAACCCAGGTTTTCAGGGGGGTTGCGATCCAAAAGTTAGCATTTTCTCACTGAGGCAGGAAAAATAGTTCCGCATAGAGGAAGGCGAACTGCATTGGTATGAGCATTATATTAACGTACCGTGACGGGCAAAAAGACCAGAAATTACTGCTAATACGAAATGGGGGAGAATCTTAATGCCGCGCAGCAGAATCCCTGTAGGGTTGGTCAATCAGATTTGCATAGAGCCCCAACCTAAAGGCCTTCGGGCGGTGTACCTCGTTGAGACGCAGAACGAGTCTGAAGCCGCAGAACTAGCACGGTTGTTTGAAGATTTTGCGCCTGTTCTTCAGAGCACTCAACTTTCAACCGGCAAGCTGGTTTCCTATGCCGTACAGTTAAACGGCGACGATCAGTCTCTTTTCGAGCAGATCGAATCTTTTCTAAAGACAAACTTTGGGTTTGTCATACTTCACCGATCTTTCGATGGAATTATTTACGACATCGTGAAGGAACTGTGCAAGGATTCAGGCAGCAACTTGATGCCTATACGCAAATGCGATATATGCGGAAAGTATGAGCCGTTCCCTGAAACAATAGTCACTTTCCTTGATAAAGATAACACTCACCTGGCCACACACCTCTACTGTGCAACCTGCACCGCAGAATCGGCCGGGCGTAACAATAAGGAATTTATCAAATCTCTGCTTGATGCGGACCGAAGCGATCTGGGCATGCTTCGCCAGATGGACCTGATCCGCAGCCGTTCATCCAAGAAGCAAATAGCTTTCCGAGTGAAGGCTGATGCTATACAGTGTGCAGTTACACAAACAGCATTTTAAGGACTACATATAGTGTTCTCTGGTGCTTACAGTCATTCAGTCGATAATAAAGGCCGGACCGTCATCCCTTCCAAGTTTCGTTCGAAACTTGGCGAGCGGTTCTATCTCACACGAGGCATGCATGGCTGCCTGTGGGTCTTTGCCGACGACGAGTGGCGGGAGTTCCAGAAGATGCTCACACCGAAAACTTTCCTGGATGGCCGTGGACTGAAGCTTGAGCGGTTCTTCGTAGGCTCTGCTATCGAGTGTATGCCGGATGCACAGGGAAGGATTGCCGTCCCTCAGAACCTTCGAGAGTACGCGGGCATAGCGGATGACATCTGGGTGGTCGGGCTTGGAAACAAGGTCGAGATCTGGTCGGATGCCAAGTGGGAAGAGTTCAACAGTTCCTTGACCGACGAAGTGATCGAGGAGCTTGGCGCGGGCCTTCAGCCCCAAGACTAGTTTATCAAGCATTACAATCTAACCGGGTTGGCGATTTCGCTCTTTTATAGTGAGACGCCACCCGGTTTTTTTATTTTATCCCTCAGGGTCTGGACTGATGTTAAAACATCAGCCTCTCTATATTAAGCATGCTGAAGCAAGCTTTGGCAGGAATGGCCGGATATCAGCTCTCTTTAGCGTGCTTCGATTATGTCAGGCTCGCCATTCATGTTGAGGCGTAGTGCGGGTATATACAGAGGCCCTCACCCCCGCCCCTCTCCCGAAATCGGGCGAGGGAGTGGTAGCCCTACTGGTTACATATAGTTGTTATGCACTAACTTTATGGTTATATTGACAAGATAACGATTGCTATGCTAAACTTTTCCATATAAACTTGGAACACAAAAGTACAAGAAAAAGGAGATAGAATGAGAAGATTAACCTCTGCACTTCTAGGGGTGGTTTTGGCACTACTATGCCTGGTCACTGCGGCTAGTGCAGCCCCAATGACTTTAACCATCAGCGGGACCAGCAGCGGCATCTTGAACGGAGTTTCTTTCACCGACAAAGCGTTCCAATGGGCGCTCGATTATGACACAACATCGTACTGGGCACCATGGGGCGAGACCCAACCGATCTTTCAGCTCTCGGCGTCCACGATCGATCTCAGTGGTGTCTCTTCGCCTCTCACGGTGACTGAGTCACACGGTCTGTTTGTTTGGAGCTATAACGATAATTACATGATCGCACCGATCAGAATGGATGACCACTTTCCTGGAGGCAATATACTCGATATCGACGGATCCCCGTTTTGGGATGGCAAGACGCCGACAGTCGGGTCACTTCTTGTAAGCAGCATCGTATGGGGTCAGTTCAATAATGTCAGCACAGGCCAGGGTCTGCTTACGATGAGCTCTGGCACCATCGGCTCGGTAGTTGCAACCGATGGCGCCCCTGTTCCCGAACCGGCAAGCCTTTCGATTCTGGCGTTGGGCGTCACGGGACTGATGCTTCGCCGCAAACAGAGATAGTTATTTTTCTGCACCAGACCTGTATCCTGTACGGGCGAAGGTCTGGTGCGGCTCTTTATCCCCCATCAATCTTCCCTTCGTAGCCTCCCAATGACATAATACAGTGGCAAGCGCATAGCCAACCTCCGATATAATTGACAGACAACAGCTTGTCAGGGTATCATAAGTCGATTTATAGAAAAGGGAGTTACTTCTCCTTCATGAGGGAGAATCTATGACTGATGCAGAGACTGATGTTAAAGCATCAGCCTCTCATATATTGAGCATGCTGAAGCAAGCTTCGGCGTGCTTCGATTGTGTCAGTCTCGCCATTCATGGCGAGGCGTAGTACGGGTATATACAAAAGCCCTCACCCCCGACCCTCTCCCGAAATCGGGCGAGGGAGTTAGTATTTGATACAGGAGTTTACGTATGATTGCAATACAATCCGTTTTAGCACGAACCGATACCCGAACAAAAATGTTCGCCGCGATGGTCTTCGCAGGAGTGACGGCGGCATGCAGCCAGATCTCATTCCACCTTTGGTGCACGCCGGTACCGGTGACACTTCAGGTGCTTGCCGTTATACTCTCCGGATTAGTCCTCGGCCGCAAGTGGGGCGCTATAAGCCAGATTCAGTATCTCACCATGGGCGCGATTGGTATGCCGATATTCGCAGGGTTCAAGGCTGGGCCGACAGCGTTTGTCGGTCCGACCGGCGGGTATCTCATCGGCTTCGTGGTCGGTGCGTATGCGGCAGGATGGATGTTCGAGCGGCTTGACGGCAGGACTCAATTCGCTGCATGGCTGGCCGGATTCGTCGGCATTGCAGGGGTTTATGCGTTCGGTTCAACATGGCTTGCTGTCTGGCTGATGTTCATGGGAGCATCGTCGTGGAGTGTTGCTATGATGAACTCTTACAGGCTCGGCATAGTTCCATTCATCGGCGTCGATCTTCTGAAGGCCATCGGGGCATCCAGTCTCGCCCTCGGTGGACGATTCGGCAAGGGATTGATCGACAATTTCAGGCAGTTCTGATGCTCAGGCTCAGAGGGCATCACCTGCTCTGCCTTCACGGATTTCGCGGTCTGGGATACAGCCCCGAATTCGTATCCAATATGGCAGCGATTCACGAAAGGCTAAGAAAGTTTCCCTCAACGGTGGTGGAAGTCGGTGCGAGCCCTGACGATATCTGTTCAGCATGCCCTCACATATCCGGGGCCGGGTGTGCAAAGGGTGAGGGTGACAGCGAATTACATATAGCAGAGAAAGACGCCGCCGTATTGGAGCGTCTTTTTCTCTATCCGGGCGATACCCTATCCGCCGGGACGCTTTTCAAGCGCGTCGCGAGTGAGTTCGACGGCAGCCTCGCCGAGTTTTGCCCGCACTGCACATGGATGGCCCTGGGATACTGCTCCGACGGTCTCCGTGCCAGAACTATGTCGATTGATATTGAAGTATAGGCACTATAAGCTTTCTTGTGGGTGAATCTTCAGATTACACTGATTCGCCCTCACCCCAACCCTCTCCCGATTTCGGGCGAGGGGGGATGCCGCTTATCCCGAGTAGCCCACAGGGCATATCGAGGGGCGGTACATGTCTACAGGGCTACGGCAGCGGCATCTTCAGGGATTCAATGTAGCCGCAGGCTTTACGCCTGCGATCTACGCGCCCCTAAAGGGTGCGCCTACATCTAGTCGGCGCAGGACGACTGCGTGTTTTTGTTGCCGCGAATTTATTCGCACGGTTGTTGGAACACTGTCGCTATCCACAAACTTTCTTATAGAGCCGAAGTATAAGCTAGACCCTCAGCGATAATCAGGCGAGGGATAATTTGGAGGAAGACAATGGTACAATCTACCAATCTTTATCTGGCACCTGCGCCAAGACGGCTTACCGCTCGTGATGGCGTGTTCTGCACCCATGGCAGGCGTTATATCAAGCTGATATCGGATGACATGCAGTCGCTCATGCCGGCGGTGGAGAAGACCGGGCTTGAGTGGGAAATCACCGCGAGCCCCAAAACCCCAAAGAGTCTTATCGGACTGACCATCAGGGTCGATAAAACGATCGTCAGCCCGGATCAGAGCTACAAACTAATCGTGCGCCCGGACAGCATGGAGATCACCGCCACAACCCCGGAAGGTGCCTTCTACGGCGCATGCACACTTGCACAAATCCTCATGCAGACCGGCTGTGAAATCCCCTGCCTCTCGATCTACGACTGGCCAGATTTCCCGGCCCGCGGCGTGATGCTGGATATCAGCCGGGATAAGGTTCCGACCATGGAGGCGCTTTATCACCTTGTCGATCTGCTGTCGAGTTGGAAGATCAACCAGATTCAGCTATATACCGAACATACCTTTGCCTACCAGGCGCATCCAACCGCATGGGCTGGCGTTGACCCTATGACGGGCGAACAGATCTTGGCCCTGGACGCCTATTGCAAGTCGCAGTTTGTAGAACTGGTGCCGAATCAGAACTCGTTTGGGCACTTGGAGAAGTGGTTCAAGCACGATGAATACCGGTCGATGGCTGAAGCGCCGGACGGATGCAATACGATATGGGGATGGAAAGATGCATTCAGCCTGTGCCCAGGTGATAAGCGCAGCATCCCGTTCATCAAGGGCTTGTACGAAGAGCTCCTGCCGCATTTTTCAAGCCTCATGTTCAACGTCGGCCTGGACGAGACGGTCGACCTTGGCGAGGGAAAAAGCAAACAGATTTGCGGTGAGAAGGGTACCGGCAGGGTGTACCTCGACTTTCTGCTTCAGATCTATCCATTGGTGAAAGCCCAAGGGCGAACAATGATGTTCTGGGGCGATATAATCGTCAAGCACCCGGAGTTGATCCCAGAGCTCCCGAATGACGTGATAGCGCTCGAGTGGGGCTATGAGTTTGACAGCCCGTTTAAGGAGGACTGTGCCAAGTTCCACGAGGCAGGCATACCCTTCTACGTTTGCCCGGGAACCTCAAGTTGGAACAGCATCGCAGGACGCACGGAGAACGCGATCGAGAATATCGCCAGTGCGGCCAGGAATGGGCTGGAACAGGGAGCCATAGGTTTGCTGAACACAGACTGGGGTGACAGGGGTCACTGGCAGCCGCTTGCAGTATCGTACCTGGGCTATATGGCCGGTGCGATGTCCTCGTGGAACGCCAAGACAGATGTGAAGAAGAACCTTGCAATGAATCTCTCCCTGCATGCCTTCGGTGACCCGACAGGCACGGCAGGACGTGCATTCTACGATCTGGGCAATCTGTATAGAGCCTTCGCGAAAAGGTATCACAACACAACGGCACAGTTTCAGATGCTCTTCAACAATCTGGACAACCCTGCGGTCGTCGAAGGCATAGATATGAGCGAGTTCGACGAATTCGATGTGCGGCTGGAGGCGACGGCCGACGATGTGCGCGGAGTCGAGATGTCCGCGTGCGATGGCGAGATCAGCAGCGAAGAATTGGACTACACGATTGAGATGCTGGAACTCGCTAGCGAAGTGGGCCGGATGCGGCTCGGTGGGCCGAAGCCGGCAGATTTTGCATGCAAGGTCGAGGCGGTCAAGAGGCGGCATGCGCACGTGTGGATGCTTCGCAATCGAGTATCAGAACTTTCCCTAAGTCTGGGTGAGCTCAAAGTCTAGCTTTTTACTGATGCTAAAGCATCAGTCTCTCATATATTAAGCATGCTGAAGCAAGCTTTGGCCGGACTGACCGGATATCAGCTCGCTTTAGCGTGCCTCGATTGTGGCAGCCTCGCCATTTATGGCGAGGCGTAGTGCGGGTATATTACAGAGGCCCTCACCCCTGCCCTCTCCCGTGAACGGGCGAGGGGGGATGTTACTTCACCGTAAATTTCGTGGTCATGCCCTGGGCCGCATGGCCATCGATTGGGCAGAGTACGGTATATTCTCCAGCCGTAAGCGTCATACCCATGGTGCCGGCTTCTCCCGATGCAAGATCGTTTGGCAGCCGCTTGTCTATCCCCTGACCCTTCACCTCGAAGGAATGCGTCAATTTCCCCTCGTTCGCCACGTCGAACTGCACCTGGCCCGCGCCGATTGTCGCCGGATCGAGCACCACGGTCCACTCGTTCAGCGTGACTTTCACGACTTTCGCGGTTGAGTCGACTTTCGGAGCAGTGACGTTCTTCGTATCGGCAACTTTTTTCGAGCAGCCGGTGAAAAATACGGCAGCAAACAACGTCGCGATCAAAAGAACCATTGTTGTGCTTCTCACGATAAAAGAACCTCCCTGAAGCGATATTACATCCAGAGAGGTTCTTACCCGAATTCTCAGAGCGTAAAGCCCGTGAAGAAATTACTCCCGATACTTGTTCGTGATGGGAAGCCTGCGGTCCTTGCCGAATGCCTTTGGGGTGATCTTGATGCCGGGAGGTGACTGCCGCCGCTTGTACTCATTGCGATCAATCATTCGCACGATTCTGTTGACAACCGCTTCGTCAAAGCCCATAGCGATTATCTCCCCAATGCTCTTGTCCTCCTCCACATATGCGTGGATTATGGGGTCGAGGATCGAATATGGCGGAAGGGAATCGGTATCCTTCTGATCCGGCCTAAGCTCCGCGGAAGGCGCCCTCTCGATGATTCTCTCGGGGATTACCCGGCTGATGCTGTTTCGGTAGTATGACAGCTCGTATACGAGCGTCTTCGGGACGTCCTTCAGCACGTTGAAGCCGCCAGCCATATCGCCGTAAAGTGTGCTGTATCCAGTGGCAAGCTCGCTTTTGTTGCCGGTGGTGAGTACCAGCCAGCCGAATTTGTTAGACAGCGCCATAAGGATGTTCCCCCTGGTTCGCGCCTGAAGGTTTTCCTCCGCCACGCCCGGCTCCGTGCCAGCGAACGCGGCTGCGAGGGTCGACTTGTAGGCATCGAAGACCTGAGTTATCGGGATGTAGTAGTGCTGTATTCCAAGCAACTCAGCCATTTCACATGCATCGCCCTGCGTCTCGCCGGACGAGAACTGGGACGGCATGACTACCGCCACCACCTTGTCGGCCCCGAGAGCGTCTGCCGCGATGGCAGCCGTGATCGCGGAGTCGATCCCACCGCTGAGCCCGAGGACGACCTTACTGAACCCGTTCTTCGCCGCATAATCCCGCGTGCCGGTCACAAGCGCCTTGTAGAGCTCTTCCAGCCGATCGGGAGGAGACTGCAGGCAGGCGGGAAGATTTGGCCTAGCCTCACACTGTGGAAGTGACGGTATCTCAAGCAGCTCGACGTACTCTTCGTCGGGGCGAATGCGCTTTTTATCCTTGCGCCGTCGTGTATCCACCAGCCGCCGATGCATCACCTCGTTGACGTCGAGGTCCATCACAAGCAGCGACTCCTCGAACGCGGGTGCGCGGCAGATCACCCTGCCGTCGGGCCCGAATGCCATCGAGTGGCCATCAAAGACGAGGCCATCCTGGCCGCCGATCAGGTTCCCGTAGACGAAGAAGCAGGAGTTGTCTGACGCTCTGGTGGCGAGCATCTGCTCACGGAACTGCCATTTGCCGGCGCTGAACGGGGATGAGTTGATCACAATGATCACCTGTGCGTCGCCTGCCAGCGCCTGCATCCTGTGCGGACCGTCGGCGAACCAGCTGTCCTCGCAGATCTCGACGCCGAAGATGGCACCGTTCAAATCGTAGACGATCGATCCCTCGCCGGATTGGAAGTACCGCTCTTCGTCAAAGACGCCGTAGTTCGGCAGAAAAACCTTGTGCTGGACGCCTATCAGCATGCCATTCGAGATGACGGCTGCCGCGTTGTAGATGTCTTCCATCAGATCGACGAAGCCTACGACGGCGGTGATTCCCTCTGTGGCCTCTATGATGCGCTGCAGGCATGTGATATTGTTTTTCACAAAGCCGTTCTTGAGCAGCAGATCTTCCGGGGGATACCCTGTAACCGCAAGCTCAGGAAAGGTAACTATATCTGCTCCTGCCGCCTTCGCCCGGCCGATGTAGTCGATTATTTTATCTGTATTACCATCAAGATCACCCACCGTGGTGTTGATCTGGGCGACCGCGATTCTCAAAGTTTTATCCAGTGGCTGCTGCATCTAATCTCTCCCGCTCTGCACGTAATGAATCAAAAGTATTTGCGCTAATTGAGTATACCGCCTGAGGCCAGGGTTTATCAAGTCAGCGCGCCGGACTGAATATACGAAATCGGTTTTCACTTCCGGCCGATCGGGGGAAAAAGAACTTGTCTGCGAACCGTTTGTGAAGGCTGATCTCCCGGAGAGCGAGGTTGCGAATGGCCAGTATGTTTCATGAGCATGAATCCGATGGTGCAGAAGATCGGATCGATCCGCATGCCGTGCACGTGAGGATACTCATATGCATCGCAGCCGCAATGCTCCTGATCTACTGCTTCTGCCCGTACAGACTCGGCATAACAATCGGTAGATCCATGTCACCTGAGTTAAAGCCAAACCAGCCTTTCATCATAGACTCGAACTACTACAGGAACCATCGGCTGGCAATAGATGACGTCATCGTATTCAGGCAGTATGGCGATGTTCTTGTGAAGCGAGTAATCGGTCTGCCGGGGGATACGTTATGGATATATGAGTATTCAGACTATTCGGATGACAAGCAAGTGATATCAGCTGAGGACATGCCGTCAGTTCTGGATTTCATTGATAACTGGCCGGAGGTCGGTGGTTTGCACAGGGTATCGCTGTCTCAGGGTCAGGTGTTCGTGATGGGCGATAATAGTACAGATTCCCTCGACAGCAGAGATTTCGGCCCCATCAGCACCGGGCAGATAATCGGCAGGATATGCTTTCCTCATATAGCTGGGCCACCAATTAATCGCTGGACAAAGCCCATAAAAAAGGCACGCCCATTTAATCGACGGGTTAAAACATCGGCCTCCCATGATGCTGTTAAAGGTGCGATTATACTGATGGAATGAAAGCAATGTTGGCTAAACTTGGCTTATTATGATACAATCCGTCTATTGTTAAAACTAAAGGCAGATAGACATTGAATTATCCCATAAATATTCTTCGCTTATCCCCTAATAATCCGCTTGTGCGTAGATGGTATATATTTTTGTTGTTACTCGTAACGACAATACTTCTGCGAAAATTCAGCCCTTACTGGGTGGGAATAACAATCGGCGAGTCCATGACACCCGAACTCAAACCAAATCAGATATTTGTGATGGACCGCACTTGTTACCGCGATCGTCTGCCCGCGCGGAACGATGTCGTAGTGTTCAGATGCAAAGGCGATGTGTATGTGAAGCGAGTGCTGGCTCTGCCGGGCGACGCACTGTGGATACATTGCTATAACGGTGACCCAGCATGCAGGCAGGTTATCGACCTGAACATGCTGGATAAATATCGAAGATACATCAAACTCGGTTCTGAAGAAAAACTCCAGCATATTGTAGTTCCAAAGGACAGTCTCTTCGTAGTCGGCGATTCCATATCGATGTCGAAAGACAGCAGGCACTTCGGACCGATTTCGGCCAGGCAGCTGATTGGAAAAGTCTGCTATCCTGCTATTTCACTTCCTTCAAAAGACGTCGGGACCTTCTATGGATGTGTCAGATACGGGGCTTCAAAATAGTCCTGTATCACCACGATACCCCTCGCACGCGACTGTTTCATTCTTTCGTCGAAATTTGATATAATCTTCACAATGAATTGTCTAGCACCGAGGAGATAGTATTGTGATTATTATTATGCAGACCCAGGCCACGCCCGATCAAGTCCAGTCCGTAGAGGATGAAATTCAGCGAGCTGGTTTCAGGCCGTTTATCAACCCGGGTGTCGAGCGTAAGGTCATCGCCGTGCTGGGTGGCCTCGATGCGAAGAAGGCCGACCTGGTGGATACATTCTATTCCTTCCCCGGGGTAGAATGGGTTAACCTGATTTCCCACCTGTGGAAGCTGGCTTCCCGCGAATATCATCCCGCAAACTCGATAATTGAGGTCGGCGGAGTGAAGATCGGGGGAGACACCATCGCGATTGTCGCCGGTCCATGTAGCGTAGAATCCGAAGGGCAGATGATCGAGATCGCCCATGCTGTGAAGGAAGCAGGCGCACAGCTTCTTCGTGGCGGCGCGTTCAAGCCGAGGACTTCACCGTACGCCTTCCAGGGTCTTGGTGAGGCTGGGCTGAAAATGCTTGCAAAGGCACGGGAAGCGACAGGGCTGCCGATCGTCACGGAGGTCATGGATACGTCGGATGTAGATCTGATCGTGGAGTATGCGGATATTCTCCAGATCGGAACGCGGAACATGCAGAACTACTCCCTTTTGAAGAAGGTCGGCCAGACGCGAACGCCGGTCGTGCTGAAACGCGGGCAGGGGTGCAAGATACGGGATCTGCTGATGTCCGCCGAGTATATTATCGCCGAGGGGAACCCGGAAGTCATCCTGTGCGAGCGCGGCATAACAACTTTTGAGGATTCGACCCGCAACACGACGGACATCAACGCCGTGCCAGTGCTGAAGGGTTGGACGCATCTCCCCATAATGGTCGATCCGAGCCATGCTACGGGCGATTGGAGATACGTTGAATCGGTCTCCAAGGCGGCGATTGCGGCAGGCGCGGATGGGCTGCTTGTAGAAGTACATAACGATCCCAAGCGAGCATTGAGCGACGGTGCACAGTCGCTGCGGCCGGAGCAGTTCAGCAATCTTATGGTGAAGTTTCGGCGTGTGGCGGAGGCCGTCGACCGGACGCTGTAGAAGGGCGCGGCAGAATACATCGCCGACTGGAGTCGCCTCCTACACCGTATATCCCTCGCCCAGAATTGGGAGAGGGTGACCGAAGGTCGGGTGAGGGCATTTCAGCTTGAGAGAATGGTTCCTTCTCACACAAGCGGGCGTCATGCTGAACGGTGAAGGAGCTTATTAGGTAGAAGATTCTTCGCTTTGCTCAGAATGACATTGTTAAGACCATCCATACGGCATTATTTAGTTTGGATAGCAAGTTAGTTTATTCCAGGAGGATATGCATTGTTAGGAAACACATTTGGACGATTGTTTAGAGTGACGACGTGCGGCGAATCGTACGGCGACGCGCTCATGGTCATAGTCGACGGCGTACCGGCCGGTATGGACCTGTGCGATGCAGAGATTCAGGCGGAACTCGATCTCAGGCGACCAGGCCAGACACCGCTCGATTCGCCGAGGATGGAGACGGATCAGGTCAAGATCGTCTCGGGGCTGCTTGAGGGGAAGACAACCGGCGCACCGGTCGGCATGATCATCTACAACGTGGACAGGCACGACATCCACGTTCAGCAGTACCGCGACGTCAAGGACGAGATGCGCCCGGGACACGCGGAGTACACCTTTTTCGTGAAGTACGGCGAGTTCAGCGACTGGTGTGGTGCCGGACGAGCGAGCGGCAGAGAGACCTGCATGCGCGTTGCGGCTGGTGCATTGGCGAAGAAGATTTTGGCAACCGAGGGCATAGAGGTCGTGGGATACACCAAGGCCTGTATGGGTATCGAAGCGAAGGCCATGCCGTTCGACGAGATCAAGGCGAACAAGCATAACAACATGATCATCTGCCCGGATCAGGAAGCGGCAGATAAGATGATCGCCCGCGTTCTGGAGATCAAGGAAGAGGGCGAGACTGCAGGCGGCGTGGTAGAGCTCATCGCACGAGGCGTTCCGGCAGGACTCGGCGAGCCAGTGTTCGACAAGCTCTCTGCGAGTTGTGCCCATGCCCTGATGAGTATCGGCGCAGTGAAGGGTTTGGAGATCGGCGCCGGGTTTGCAGTCGCCAAGATGAAGGGCTCAGAGTGCAACGACATCCCGTACCTCGACGAGAACAAGAAGGTCCACTTCAAGACGAATAATGCGGGTGGATTTCTGGGCGGCATTTCGAACGGCGAGGACCTGATTTTCCGCATAGCGGTGAAGCCGACTCCGACTGTCTCAGTCGATCAGCAGACTGTCAATATGACGACGATGGAGGAGACGACGCTCGGTGCGATCACCCGTCGCGACCCCACCCTCCTGTCGAGGATCATCCCGGTCGCGGAGTCGATGATTGCGATGACGATAGTCGATCACCTGATGATGTGGCGTGGGTACGACAGCATGCAGAAGTTTGATAAGAAGCGCAGGTAAGACTGCAGGGATTAGCGAATCGAGGGGCCGAGGGTAGTAGGGTAGTCGCCTTAATCCCCGGCCCCTTTTTGGTTATATCGGACCTTTTTGGGAGCCCTCACCCCTGACCCTCTCCCGAAATCGGGCGAGGGAGGAGCGCTCCACTTTGCAAGATGGACATAGCTAAACCATCCCCTCCTTGTGAAGGAGGGGCCAGGGGAGGTTCCGGGCTTGACTGAGTTCTTCAACCGATATCCATAGAAGTCAAAGCGCCAACAATTGCGGAACTCGATGACTAAAGCCGAGGTAGTGTTATGGTCCAGGTTGAAGGGTCGACAACTCTTGGGATTGAAATTCCGCAGGCAGCACAGCATTGGCCCTTTTATTCTGGATTTCTACTGCCCTGAACTGAAACTGGCCATAGAAGTGGATGGCGCAAGTCACTTTTTGGGAGATTCACCAGTATATGATGCGGAGCGACAATCTTACATAGAGAACTTTGGAATACGCTTTCTGAGGTTTACTAATTTGGACGTTCTTGAGAATATTGAGGGTGTGCTTGTATCCATAATGGAGACTGTTTGCCGGATCAAGAACACCCCCTTCGCAAGGGGGACATAGACAAACCATCCCCTCCTTGAGAAGGAGGGGCCAGGGGAGGTTCCGGGGAAATGATACGATGATGCCCTCACCCCAACCCTCTCCCGAAATCGGGCGAGGGAGGACCGCTCACTTGCAAGATGGACATAGCTATACCATCCCCTCCTTGAGAAGGAGGGGTCAGGGGAGGTTCCGGGCCCTTTCTCAAAGGGGACATAAAAGCATACCCTCGCAGGGAGAAGAAATCGGAGATACAGCTGTGAATAATCTAAGCAGACCGGTAAGAATCTGGCTGGGAATAGCAAGTTTTTTGCCTTTTTTGACGATTGGGCTGATGGTTTTGGCATTCATTGGAACAGCGTTTTTGATGGTCGCTGCTGGAAATAACCATTCCTTTCTACCCTGGCCATTTTTCCTTATGTTTCCCGTGGTAATCTTCATCAATCTCTTGTATATGGGATTGATGGTATTCTATATTATTCATATCATCAACTCGAGCCGTGTTCCGCACGACCAGCAGGCGCTATGGGTTCTTTTGCTGTTCTTCTTGAATTTTCTGGTGATGCCGGTGTACTGGTACCTGTACATCTGGCGCGAGCCGCGAGGTAGTTTGGGCACGCAGAATTCAGATTAGACCCTCACCCTGCCCTCTCCCGATGGGCGAGGGAGAATGGGAACATTTGGGTTTATTATATAGTGTAGGAGTCGACTCCAGTCGGCGATGTATTTTGCCGTCGAGCTCTCTTGTGCACCTTACACAGAATATTCGATAGGAGCTAACCTTTGAAACTAATATATGACTTGATTTTGGATAATACGCCGATTATCATTTCTTCCCTTGCGCTAGGGACTAGCATATTTGCCCTGGGTTGGAATATATATCGTGACGTAGTTTTGAAACCGCGACTCCGGGTGAGTTTTGCTCTATGCGAAATTGTCGGTACGCCTAAGCATGATACTGAATTTGTATTGTCAGGCGTAAATTTTGGTCCGGGACCAATCACTTGCAAAATGATCCAGCTCTGCGATAGAAGTCTATGGAGGATCCTGCTGAAAAAGAAGAAACATGCTGTTATAATACATGCTTATAATAATCCCCTCAGTTCTAAACTTCCTGCTAGAGTTGAGGTCGGCGATACGATCAACCTTATGATAAATTACAAATATAAGTGTTTCCCAGTGGAGAATTATACCCACATTGGGATATCTGATACTTTTGGAAGAGTTCATTGGGCTCCACGCAGGGATGTAATTACCGCGAGGAGAAGCCAGCATGAAAGTGATCTCAAACAAGGAAACAAACCATGAGCAAAATTCGTATTGAACTAGGCGAGCGAAGTTATGACATACATATCGGCGAGGGGCTGATCGGCGGGGCCGGCGAGTTGATCGCGGGCGCGTGTACCGGCAGAACTGCCGCAATACTTACCAATCCCAAAATAGGGAACCTGTACGCGGAAAGGCTCGTCCAAAGTCTTGAGGATTCGGGTATAACCAGTCATGTGATAGTCATCCCGGCGGGCGAGCGGTACAAGACTCTGCGAACCATCGCACGTATCTACGAGCGGCTGCTCGACGCACGGCTCGACCGGAGCAGCATGGTGATCGGGCTCGGCGGCGGTGTGGTCGGCGATATGGCCGGTTTCGCGGCGGCGACGTACCTGCGAGGGATCGATTTCGTCCAGATGCCGACCTCCCTCCTTGCGCAAGTGGATGCGAGCATCGGTGGGAAGACGGGCGTCGATCTCCCAAGGGGTAAGAACCTCGTCGGGGCGTTCCACCAGCCGAAGATCGTTATGATCGACATCTCGGCGCTGCGCACGCTCCCCCGGCGCGAGTTCCGGGCAGGCTTGGCTGAAGTCATTAAACATGGTATAATTCGAGACGGTGAATACTTTGCATTTCTCCGCGAAAACCTCGATGCCGTCGCGCGGCTGGAGCCGTGTGCGCTGGAGCGAACGATCGAGTGGTCGTGCGCGATCAAGGCGGATGTCGTCACACGCGATGAGCGCGAAGGCGGTCTGCGGCGCATCCTGAATTACGGTCATACGGCAGGGCATGCGGTGGAATCGCTTACGGGATACCGCACGTGCCTCCACGGCGAGGCTGTCGCGATCGGGATGGTGACGGCGGCGCTCGCGGCCAAGGTGATGGGCGGCGCGGATGCAAATTTGGTAGACGATATCGTAGAGGTTATTCAGGCGGCAGGTCTGCCGTACGCACTCCCGTCGGGTCTCGATCCGGCCGAGGTCGTAGCGGCGATGGGCCTCGATAAGAAGGTGTCGCAGGGGAAGCTTCGCTCGGTGATGGTGAACTCGATCGGGCACGCGTTCGTGTCGGATGACGTGACGCCGGAGATCTGGATGAAGGCCCTCGATGCGCAGGCGCGGTTGTAGTTTACGCCCTCACCCTACCCTCTCCCGGAGGGCGAGGGTGCTGTCGGAGATTAGGGCATAAGCTTTCGCGTAAGATGGCCCTCACCCTGCCCTCTCCCGGGGGGCGAGGGTGGACTGGAGAAAACTTTGAAAAAACATGCGCTTGAGGTGATTGCGTCGATATGGCTTGTGCTGATCGCGGTGCAGTATGCCGGCAGTTACTTTATAAACGGATTAAATGTAGATTTTATGTGGGCTTACTTTGGGATGATCTGCGTGACGGCGGTGGTCGTAGCGATGGATGTGCTGAGGGCTGTTCAATCCCGCGAGGATACGAAGAAATAGGCACCCGAATGATGCCGCCATTGGAGGTAATCGATGATTGGCACAGTGCTGAAGCATCGGTATGAAGTAATCGAAAAAATCGGTGAGGGCAATCTGTTCTCGGTGTACAAGTGCGAGGACAAGATCGACAACCGCATGGTTGCCATAAAGGTCCTTCTGCCTCAGTATGCGTCAAACCGCTTGTTTGCCGAACGATTACTTGTAGAGGCTCAGGCCATGATTGGGGTCGCCCATCCGGGGATAGTAGAGGTCTACGACTGCGGCGAGCAGGACGGCTACTACTTCACGGTGGTCGAATACGTGAGGGGCGTCGATCTCAGGGAGCGCATAAGGCGGAGCGCACCGTTCACGCTGTCCACCGTCGCCGATGTGGGGCTCGCGATATGCGACGTGCTCGATTTCGCCCACAGGAAAGGCTTCGTCCACGGCGACCTCCGGCCGGGGAACATCCTCGTAACTCCTGAAGGCCAGATCAAAATCTCCAATTTCTGGGTGAACGGTGCAATGGCATCGGCCCCATCAATCAGTGCAAATGCCATCATGCGGTCGATACACTATATGTCGCCGGAAGTGGCAGAGGGTAAGGCGCCGACCCCTGCGTCGGATATTTACTCTGTGGGCACCATACTATTTGAGGTGCTGGTAGGCACAGTTCCATTCGACGGAGATACTCCGATCGCCATCGCGCTCCAGCATGCCAAAGCACCAGTACCATCTATTCGAACCCTCAATCCAGGGGTGCCGAAGAACCTGGAGGCGGCGCTTCAGAAGGCGCTTCAGAAGGCGCCGGATAACCGTTTCCGCTCTGCAAAAGCGATGTTAAACGAGCTCAAATCTGTGAAGGAGAGCCTGAATCTAACAAAGCCGCTCGTATGGTCTGAAGTCAAGGGTAAGGAAGAGCCCCTTCCAGAGCCGGAGTTTGTAGCGAACGATGAAGCTAAAAAAGATATCGAACCGCCGATGCTTAATGCGCTCAGGAAAACACTTATCACGCTGGTAGTGGTTTTCGGGCTGGTGGCCGCTGTGCTGATAGGCTTCGTCTGGTTCAGGCCTGGCGAGGTGAAGGTGCCGGACATGCTCGGCAAGACGCGTGCGGAAGCAGAAGCGATCGCACAAGCGAACAATATCAAGCTCGCTCCTCAATCAGAGCAGTTCAGCGATACTTATCCAGCCGGAACGATCTACTACATGAACCCATCAGCCGGTCGAACCGTTAAATCCGGGGCAGCTGTCGATATATGGGTAAGCAAGGGATCGGAGTTCGGGACAGTACCGGACGTGACCAGGATGTCGACGGACATGGCCAAGGAGAAAATCGGGGCAGCAGGGCTCAGTGTGGGCGAGATATCGGAGGACTTCAGCAATTCCGTGCCCACAGGCGACGTGGTTCGCCAGACGCCTTCAGCGGGTACCAAGCTTTCGCGCAATCAACCGGTAAATTTGGTGTTCAGCCTTGGCCCGGCGTCCAGAGATACGTCGTCGGCCATCGATGAGACCAGCAGTCAGCCGCAGGAGCCGAAATCATACGATGTAGCTTTCACAGTACCGCAAGGGCCTGAGACCCAGGCCGTTAAGATAATAGTTATAGATGACAATGGTGAGAACACGGCATACGCAGAGGCGCTCCACCCCGGCGACGAGGTGAATGAGACGGTTCAGGGTACCGGCAAAACGACCATTCGCATCTTAATAGACGATAAGTTAGTAAGAGAGGTAAGGAAGTAATGATCAAGATTTCTCCATCCCTGCTGTCTGCGGATTTCAGCAATCTGGAGCGTGACGTTCGCGCTGTGACGGCTGCAGGCGCGGATTGCATACACTGCGATGTCATGGATGGCAGGTTTGTCCCGAATATTACATTCGGACCGCTAGTGATTCGAGATATCAGGAACAAAACAAATTTACCGCTAATGGGGCATCTGATGATAGAACACCCGGAAGAGATTCTGGGGGAGTTCATCACCGCCGGATGCGACATGATCATAGTCCATGCGGAGGCATGCTGTCATCTGCATCGCACGCTCCAGCAGATCAAGGAACTTGGCGCAAAGTGCGGCGTGGCCCTCAATCCAGCGACCCCTATGTGCATGGTTGAGAACGTGATGGGCGATATAGACGAACTGCTGCTGATGACGGTGAACCCCGGCTTCGGCGGGCAGGCGTTCATAGAATCGACGCTGCCGAAGATCGCGGCGGCACGAGGGATGATCGACGAGACCGGGCGCGATATCTATCTGGCCGTTGATGGCGGAGTCAATCTGGCGACGTGCGGTCGCGTGGCAGGCGCAGGCGCGGATATGCTGATCGCAGGGTCGTTCGTGTTCAACAGCCCAGACGGGTTGGAGCCGGCAATCACCAGTCTTAGGGGCAAGTGCTCCTGCACCGTATAATCGACGGCAAACATTTCAGTTGCAAGCAGGGGGGCGAGTCGGTGACTCGCCCTTTTTGGAAATAGGATGAGGACCAAGGGTATATCAGGGAGACAGACATGCTGCAAATTGCACTCATAATCGTAATAGCGCTGGCACTGATGGTCCTGATCACGGAGATCAGGGGTCGGAGCATCATCGGCAGCATCACGGCAAGGCAGAGGACTCTTCGAGCTGCGTCCGCCTTCCTTCTGATTATCATACTGCTCATGGTGCTGATCGGCGATAAATGGCTGATTCCAGTCGGACCGATGGCACGTATGACATACTGGCTTGTATGTCTGAGTCTGGCGGTCGGTTTGATAGGGCTGGCGCTCCTCGACATGCGCGAGGCGGCACTGGGGTACGTTGATGAGAAGAAAAAGATCATCCGAAGTATCCCGAAAAAGGACGAAGACAAAAAGAGTGAATAAAGATTTCTACATGAAAAGAGCCCTGACGCTGGCACGGCGAGGGCGGACCAGCCCGAACCCGATGGTGGGGGCGGTGGTCGTGCACGACGGAGTGATCGTGGGAGAAGGCTACCACCCTAAGGCAGGGGAGCCGCATGCTGAAGTCTTCGCGCTTCGAGCCGCGGGCGATCTCGCATCGGGCGCCGACCTGTATGTCACGCTGGAGCCGTGCTGTCACTACGGAAAGACTCCGCCGTGCGCAGAAGCCGTGATCCAAGCAGGGGTGCGCCGGGTCTTCGCAGCGATGGTTGATCCGAACCCGATTGTCGCAGGGAAGGGTCTGGAGCGGCTCAGGTCGGCGGGGATCGAAGTCGAGGTTGGCATCATGGAAGACGCCGCTCGTGCGCTGAACGAGGCCTTTATCAAGCGAGTCACAACGGGGCTTCCGTATGTCACGTGGAAGGCGGCGATGACCCTCGATGGGAAGATCGCGACGCGCACGGGGAGTTCCCGCTGGGTGACAGGCGAGCGAGCGCGAGAAGAGGTCCATCGACTTCGCGCTCGGTGTGATGCCGTGATGGTGGGCTCCGGTACGATTCGCACGGACGATCCCGAGCTGACGGTGCGTGGAATTCGCGGGTCGGTCAATCCGATTCGGTTAGTGGTTGATAGCAAGGCATGCACGCCCCCGGATGCTCGGGTGCTGAACGTTGAGTCGCGGACCATCATAGCCGTGACGGGAAAAGCGCCAAAAAATCGAGTGGATGTATTGGGGAACACTGGGGCAGAAATTCTCGTATTACAAGATATAGGCGGCAGGGTCGATCTCCGGGCACTCATGTTGAAACTTAGCGATATGGGGATAAACAGCATTCTCCTTGAGAGCGGCGGAGAGCTTGCCGCATCGATGCTTGCCGAGGGTCTGGTCGACAAGGGATTGATTTTCATCGCACCGAAGATCGCAGGGGGCCGTGACGCGCGGACGCCGGTCGAGGGCGAGGGTGTGGCAAACATGAGCGATGTGCTCACCACCACCGTCCCGAGGGTTCAGCGGTTTGGGGACGACATCGCGCTGGAGTTTAAATTTTAGCGGCCCCTCTGGATAAGTGGGGTTGGGCAGTTCCGTCTACATCGCCCCTCGATATGACCCTGCGGGTCTACTCAGGGTGGTCGGGTCTTGGGGCGGATTAGGTTAAATAGGATACTCTCTGCCATGAGCTGGCTAGGGAAATATTTTTTAGGAATAGAACACAATGTTTACCGGTCTAATAGAAGAGAAGGGCAAAATTATACGACTTACCCCGCAAGCGAGGGGTGTGCGGCTCACAGTCGATGCGCCGATGATATCGGCGGGCGTGAACATCGGAGACAGCGTGGCGGTGAACGGTACCTGTCTGACGGTGGTCAAAATATCGCCGCCGAGCCTCGAGTTCGACGCAGTCGAAGAGACGGTCGAGCGGAGCACCATCCGCCGACTGAAGCCGGGCAGCCCCGTAAACCTTGAGCGGTCACTGCGAGTAGGCGATCGGATGGGTGGTCATATGGTGCAGGGTCATGTGGATGGCATCGGCACCATCGAGGATATTCGAAGTATCGGTGGTGAGACAAGATTCCGTATTAGTGCCCAGCCAGAGGTGATGAAGTACATCGTGGAGAAGGGCTCGATCACAGTCGATGGGATCAGTCTCACGGTTGCAGACTTAGGGCCGAACTGGTTTGCGGTAGCCGTGATACCGCATTCACTCTCAGCGACTACGCTTGCGGATGCATCGATGGGCGCGACAGTGAACCTCGAAACTGATATAATAGGGAAGTACGTATATAAATTTGTGAAAAATTCCGCAACCGATTCAGACCAGCGATTGCTGGATAAGCTGTCGGCGGGCGGTTATTTGGAGTAGAATATTGCAAAGCGATTTTTGCACAATTGAAGAAGCGATACAGGATATTCGCGATGGCAAGCTGCTCATCGTGATAGACGACGAGGACAGGGAGAATGAGGGCGACTTCATCATGGCCGCGGAGAAGGTCACACCGGAGGCCGTGAACATCATGGTGAAGTACGGACGGGGCATGGTCTGTCTCCCAACAACCAGAGAGCGCGCGAAAGCACTCGACCTGTCGATGATGGTCAAAGAGAACACGGCGCTGCTTGAGACACCGTTTACTATCACTGTAGATGCCGTTAAAGGCACGACTACGGGAATCTCTGCATTCGACCGGGCGCAGACGATAAAAGTTTTCATCGATCCTAAAACAAAGTCGACCGATCTGGCGCGGCCGGGGCATATCTTCCCGCTGGTCGCAAAAGAAGGCGGCGTACTGTCGAGGGCCGGCCATACGGAAGCCGTGGTAGATTTCGCTCGGCTGGCAGGGCTGTACCCGAGCGGCGTGCTGTGTGAGATCATGAGCGAAGATGGGACGATGGCGCGTGTGCCGGAACTCCTCGAGATCGCGAAAAAGTTCGGTCTGAAGGTCACGACCATTGCTGATCTTATCAAATACCGCCGCCTTACCGAGAAACTGATTCGTCCGGCGGCGAAGACGAAGCTGCCAACAAAACATGGCGTCTTCGACCTGACAGCGTACGAAACGGATGTCGAAGAGCGGCCGTACATCGCGCTCACCATGGGCGATGTGTCGGACGGGGAGCCGGTGCTCGTGCGCATACACTCGAGTTGCGTCACAGGCGATGTCTTCCATTCACTGCGGTGTGACTGCGGCGAACAGCTTGAACGTTCCATGGCCGCCATCGCGAAGGAAGGCCGAGGGGTGCTCCTGTATATCTTCCAGGAAGGCCGGGGCATTGGGCTTGTGAACAAGCTTAAGGCATATGAACTGCAGGATCAGGGGTATGATACGATAGAAGCGAACGAGAGGCTGGGATACCCTGCCGATCTTAGAGATTATGGCATCGGCGCACAGGTGCTGATCGATCTCGGCGTGAAGAAGATCAGATACATGACAAACAGCCCATCGAAGCTCGCGGGACTTGAGGGGTATGATCTGGAGATAGTGGAGCGCGTCCCTATAGTCGTGCAGCCAAACCAGTCGAGCAAGCGATATCTGGAGACCAAACGTGATCGCATGGGTCATCTGCTGGATATCACATCGACTGAAGATCTAGGGGCGGCCAAGTCATAGGTTCAGGGAAGTATCATAAAGGAATATCACGGTTCAGGAGGATATCACATGTCAAGAATATATGAAGGAAAGCTACTGGCAGAGGGGCTTAAGTTCGCCATAGTAGTTAGCCGATTTAACGAGTTCATTACAAGCAAGCTGCTTGGGGGCGCACTGGATGCCCTGCAGCGGCACGGGGCCAATGTCGATGAAGTAGCAATCGCATGGGTACCCGGCACATTCGAGATCCCGATAATCGCGCAGAAACTGGCGGCGTCGAAGAAGTACGACGCGGTGATCTGCCTTGGAGCGGTGATTCGAGGTTCGACGCCCCACTTCGACTACGTGGCAGCGGAGGTCTCGAAGGGAGTGGCGCATGTCGGTCTATCTACAGGTGTGCCGACGATCTTTGGAGTACTGACGACTGATTCGATCGAGCAGGCGATAGAGCGCGCAGGGACAAAATCCGGCAACAAGGGCGCAGATGCGTCCGTAGCCGCTATCGAGATGGCGAACCTGCTCCGCACGATCGGGATAGAAGAGGCCTAAGGGTTCTCTTTGGGATTATATTAAAATACACTAGCGAAAGGAATAACCTGTGACTGCAAAAAAGCTAGCAATCTACGTAGTGATATTTGTTTTGGGTTTTGCCGCGTGTGCGTATATCCTCAATTTCACGGGCTATGCAGGCGGCGGAACCTCGAGCGAGTCGGTGATGAAGAATTTGAACAGCCGCACGCCCGTCCGTAAGGGCGATAATGCCATCGCTGATGCAGCAGAGAGAGTCGGCCCGGCGGTGGTCAACATCGATACGGTGGCCGAGCGCCAGGTGCAGAGCCCGTTCTCCCAGTTATTTGATATGCCTGCGCAAAAGCAGCTTACCATGGGTAAGGGTTCCGGCGTTATCATAAGTGATGACGGATATATCCTTACTAACAATCATGTGGTAGCCGGCGCGCAGCAGATCAAGATCAGGATGAAAGACGGCCACAGTTTCAGCGCACGGCTGATTGGACGGGACGACCGCTCCGATCTGGCAGTGGTGAAGATCAACGGCAGGCATCTCCCGTACGCCAAGCTCGGCGACTCGGATGCCATCCGGGTGGGCGACTGGGCCATCGCGATAGGAAATCCTCTGGGGCTTGAGAACACTGTGACCGTTGGAGTCATAAGCGCCATTAAGAGGAACGAGTCCATGGCAGAGGGTAAGTCGCTGCAGGACATGATTCAGACGGACGCCGCCATCAACCCAGGGAACAGCGGCGGCGCGCTTGTGGATATCGATGGACGGGTGATAGGCATAAATACAGCCATCGTCTCCCCGACCGGCGGTAATATCGGGATAGGGTTTGCGATACCGGTAAACTCTGCGAAAGTTGTCGTTAAGGAATTGATCGCCAAGGGTAAGATAGTCCGACCGTTTTTGGGCATAGGGCTCGGCGATTTGAACGGCGATCTGGCATCATGGTATGACCAGCGCGGATACAGAGCCGCGAAGGGTGCGGTGGTTATGCAGGTTTTCCCCGGCAGTCCGGCAGCATCCGCCGGGTTGATGCAGGGTGACATCATAACGGAGATCGACGGGGCTAAGGTGTCGAGTGCGTCGGATGCGTCGAAGATGATCGGCTCACAGAAGGTTGGGCAGGTTATTCGGCTCTCGGTCTGGCGGCTCGGCAAGACGGTGCTCGTCGGAGCCAAACTGACGGAAATGCCGCAGAATCCGAACTAGTAAGAGGGGGCACGCAGAAGTGCTCACCTGCGATAGAGCCACCCTCAACTATGCTGGGGGTGGCTTTTTTTTGAGCAAAGTGCCCTGCCGTATTTAGCGGCAGGGCACACAAGGATTATGGGTTGTGGATACTTATAGCACCCGTAGGGCATGCATCCGCCGCCTCATTGATGCCGGCAGAAAGCTCATCACCGGGACTGTCGGTGATCACGTGCGCCAGATTGTCGTCCCGCATCTCAAAAACTTGAGGGCAGATGTCCACGCAGATTCCATCGCCTATGCACAGGCTCTCGTCTATGATCGGTCTCATTTGCACACTCCTTGAGAATCAGCTTTGATGAATTCGACTTTGTAAATCCCCGGCAGCCAGCATTAAGCCTGGAGGATTTCCGCTTTGTATCCCGCCTCGTCGATTCGATTCGAGATGCGCGTCGGATCGATCTCCTGGGCATCATAGTCCACCTTCACTTCCGCAGCACCAAGGTCGACCGTCACGCTCCGGATTCCGAATACAGGCGCAAGGGAGCGCTTGATGGCATTCGCGCAGCCTTCACACTCCATACCCCCTACGACAAATGTGGCAGTAGCCATTCCGATTTACCTCCTGTATATACCCATATAATCAAAAAATCACAGGTACTATAAGCTTTCTTGCGGGTGAATCTTCAGATTGCATTATTCGGCCCTCACCCCAACCCCATTCGACTTCGCTCAGGGCAGGCTCTTTCCCGATTTCGGGCGAGGGGGGATGCCGCTTATCCCGAGTAGCTCGCAGGGCGAGCATATCGAGGGACGGTACATGTCTACCAGGCTTCGACACATGAATTATCCCGTAAAGCCCTCACCTGGCCTCTCCCAAAGGGAGAGGGAAGAGTCATTAATATTAATCCAGCTCAACTATACCCAGCCGTGGCTGCCGCAAAACATGAACCTTGATATGAGCATCATGAATTAATCTATAAAGCCCTCACCTAGCCTCTCCCAAAGGGAGAGGGAGCGCTTATCTCAGGAGGCGGGACTGCACGGGATCACCGGAAAGCTCCCTCAGGGCATCTGCCGCAATCCATCTAGCCGGTTTGGAATCCATGCGCTGAATTGCCAGTGCCGACTGTATCGCGAGCCGGTTCAGGTGCAGATTGCGCTTCCCGATTTGGCGCAGTGCCCAGTTGACCGCCTTTTTCACGAAATTCCGGTCGTCTGAAGCGCCGCTTTCAATTATGGGAAGAAACTGCTCAAACAGAGAGTCGGCAGCAGCCTTGTCATGGACGGCGATCTGTGTGATTAGGACGTAGCCGGCACGTTTGACGAAGGTCTCGCCCCTGCGCGCCCACTCGACGGCTTTCGCATAAGCGAACGGCGTCTTGTCGAAAAGATTGCCGCACACTTGATCACAGACGTCCCAGGAGTCGAAATCCGCGACCCAACGCTCCATCTGATCTTCCGTCACGGCAGCAGGGTCGTCGATCAGTGCGGCGAGGATTCGGGCCTCGTGGATGCCGGAGTCCCACAGATCGATCGCGAGGGTGTGATCCCGTCCGATCTGTTTGGCCAGATTGCGGATGGCGGGCATCGGGACGCCGAGGGTGTTAACGGAGCTGATCCCGTAGCGAGCCATCCCGGCGACGTTCTCGGGGTTCGCCATCGATTTGAGTTGAGCCGTGATCTCGTTGAATGTCATATGTTTTCCTTGGTAGCCCTCACCCCGGCCCTCTCCCAGGGGGAGAGGGAGAACTGCCGACTATTATTCTTCTTTGGCCTCGACGAACTTGAGGGCGGCCGAGTTCATGCAGTAGCGCAGGCCAGTCGGCGCAGGGCCGTCGTTAAAGACGTGACCGAGATGGGATTCGCACTGGCTGCACAGGATTTCCGTCCGCGACATGGCAAGGGTGGAGTCGGTGTGCTCAACAACGTTTTTCGGGTCGACAGGGGCCCAGAAGCTCGGCCAGCCGGTGCCGGAATCGAACTTCGCATCGGAACTGAACAGGGGCTGATCGCAGCACGCACAGTGGTAGGTTCCCGTGCGATGATTGTCCCAGTATTCGTTTTTGAAAGCCGGCTCTGTGCCGCCTGCACGCATGACGCTGTACTGTTCGGGTGTCAGGTGGGCGCAACACGCGCACTCGGCCTGTTTGTGTTCGCTCATGTCATTCACTCCATTCGCATTATTAGGGTCAATCGCCCTCACCCCAACCCTCTCCCGATTTCGGGCGAGGGGGGATGCCGCTTATCCCGAGTAGCCCACAGGGCATATCGAGGGACGGTACATGTCTGCCAGGCTTCGGCAGCGACGTCTTCGACTCTGCAACCGAAGCATCAACACACCCGTGAAGGGTGTGCCTACATCTAGTCGGCGCAGGCCGACTTCGTGTTTTTGTTGCCGCGAATTTATTCGCACGGTTGTTGGAACTCTACCGCTACCCACAAAGTTTCCCATAGAGCCATAAATTGAAGCACGCTGAAGCGAGCTGATATTGGAGGTTATACCCAAAACAGATCCGCAAAGATTGATTCTCAGAGCAGCAGGAGAGGCGCGCCCAATATAAAAATCAACCAGTACCATCCTGTGTCGCCGTAACAATCCAGCAGCCAGAAGTATCCGAAAGCTACACCGTACCTGATCACACCTAAGCCCAGGACAGGAAGAAAAGCGAAACCGAACATTAGGCGCAGAATTGCCATTCCCCCGGAGTACATCCCGGCACATAGTTTGGGTGACTGGTCGGCCTGAAGCATTCTGACAACAGCCACGAGCAATAAAATACCAAAAATCAGTTCCATCGTTATATCCTTTCGGGGTTTGGATGCATGTTTTGACAAACCTGCCACTGATATAGATTAGTCAGACGGCGGCATTATTCCTCTTTTCATAAGACAGCTATGAATGCTACCCCAGAAGGTTATAATAGCCGTTTGTCTCACTGATCTCAAGCGGCATCTTGAAGAGTTCCGAAAGGTTTTTCGGAATGAGGATATCCGACTTCGCCCCGTCGCGGAAGAGCGTGCCGTCCTTGACCATGATGACCCTCGTGATCTCGGGGATGATGTCCTGTAGATGGTGAGTGACCAGTATTATGCTTTTTCCGGCGCGTGCGAGTTTGCGCAGACTGTTGCTGAACTTGCGAGCGGCGTGGGGATCGAGGCCGTTCGTGGGCTCATCCAGGATAAGGGCCTTCGGTTTGTGGGCGAGCGCTCTCCCGATCAATATTCGGCGGGCCTCGCCGGTCGACATCTCGGTCATGGGTTTCGCGGCGAGATGCGAGATTTCGAGGAACTCGATGATCTCGCGTGTGCGAGCCTCCATTCGCTCGGTCACCTGCATGTGAGGAAAGAGCCCTATGCTGCCGAAGAAGCCTGACAGGACCATCTCGTGGCCGAAAATGGGCCTGTCGCACATCGACTGGAGATCGTTTGAGACGATACCGAGCATCGACTTCAGTTTGAAGATATCCCATGTCTCCTCGCCGAGGATGCGCACCATCCCGCCGCCCGTGCGTGCGAGGGGATAGCACTCGCGGGTGACGACTTTGATGAGGGTCGACTTGCCGGAGCCGTTCGGGCCGACGATGGCGACGTTTTCGCCCGCTCCGATGGTCAGTGAAACGGAATCGAGCGCCTTCGTTCCGCCGCGCATGACGGTGACGGCGTTGAACTCGATGAGCGGCGTGTGGTTTTGTGGTTTGTGCATGGCGATTTTGGTCCGATCGTGTTTTTTGTCCTCTGATGCTAAAGCATCAGTCTACTACACTAAGCATGCTGAAGCAAGCTAATCGCAGATAGAGAAGCCCCTCTCGCAACGAGAATCTAGCGGAAGGACTGCCCGTCTACCCCGAGTAGCTCGTGAAGCGAGCATATCCCCAGTAGGAGGCGACTCTAGTTGGGGAGGCATTCTTACGGTCGTGCTCTGGAGAGCCCTCCTACATTCACTGCTGTCCAAAATAGAATTGGAAACATCACTCTGGACACCTGAACCTTTCGATTGTGCTCAGGACAAACTCTGTGAGAGATCTCATCCGGCAGAAGATTCTTCGCTTTGCTCAGAATGACTGGGGACAACCCTTCGATACACTCGCTTCGCGACCACTCAGGGCACGCGGGTTTGATTCATTTTTCGGAAAAATCTTGTGAAGCCCTCACCTAGCCTCTCCCAGGGGGAGAGGGAACCGGGAGCAATGCTTAGTGCCATAATATTTCAGGGAACAATAACCCCATCGATTGCGTATATAGTATATCCCACGCGTGTGTTGGGGGCATCCCCTTCCAGATGAGGCGTGGAATAAATCTATAAGGCCCTCACCTAGCTTCTCCCAGAGGGAGAGGGAAGAGGATGTAATACGGAGGTTATTTATCCATATGAACATTTCTAAGAGGCTGATCTTTGCGATTATCACTGTTTCGGTGATTGGAGCCTGTGCAGGAAGCGCTCAGGCCGCGCAGATGAAAGCCGATAAGATTCTGATAGAGAAGAGCAAGAGGGAATTGATCCTGCTAAAAAGTGGAAAGGTGATTAAGACTTACCACATATCCCTCGGACGAAACCCGAACGGAGCGAAGGTCCGTCAAGGTGACGGAAAGACTCCTGAAGGAACATACACAATCGACAAGCGCAATCCTAGGAGCGCATATCACCTCGCACTGCACGTCTCCTACCCAAGCTCATCTGACGTCACGCGGGCTCGTAAACTCGGCGTGTCTCCAGGCGGCAACATAATGGTCCATGGCCTGCCGAACGGTAGCAAGGGCTGGATCTGGCGGCGATGGCCAGACTGGACGGCGGGATGCATCGCGGTGTCCGACAAGGAGATCGAGGAGATCTGGCGAGCGGTTCCGGACGGCACCCCGATCGAGATTCGGGCGTAAATTCCGCACAGGCGGATTAGCGATACCCCTTATGCAAAGCAGAATATGCCCCCGACTGATGTGCAGTCGAGGGCATATTTTATATCGGCTCTATAAGCTTTCTTGTGGGTGAATCTGATTCGCCCTCACCCCAACCCTCTCCCGATTTCGGGCGAGGGGGGATGCCGCTTATCCCGAGTAGCCCACAGGGCATATCGAGGGACGGTACATGTCTGCCAGGCTTCGGCAGCGGCGTCGTCGACTCTGCAACCGAAGCATCAACACACCCGTGAAGGGTGTGCCTACACCTAGTCGGCGCAGGCCGACTTAGTGTTTTTGTTGCCGCGAATTTATTCGCACGGTTGTTGGAACACTACCGCTATCCACAAACTTTCTCATAGAGCCTTTATATCTATTCGAGGGATTGGGCCCTCACCCTCTCCCGGTGGGAGAGGGTGAAGTCTACTTGGCAGCCGCCATCTCCTGGCCGGGTTTTTCACCAAGCTTTTCGAGAATTTCATTAGGCTTCTGAGACGAGCGAAGCATTTCGGACTTGCTGATCTGGCCGTTTGAGTACCTCGCCCATAAGGAGTGATCGAGCGTATTCATTCCGAGCTGCTGGCCGGTCTGTATGGCGGAATATATCGAGTGCGTTTTTTTGTCTCTAATCATGTGTTGGATAGCAGCAGTAGCAATCATTGTCTCATAGATTGCCACGCGGCTGTTGCCGTCCGTTGTGGGCAACAGGAGCTGAGAGAGCACGCAGATCAGGTTTCCGCTGAGCTGTGTTCGGATCTGGTCCTGCTGGTCGGAGGGGAAGACATCCACAATACGGTCGACCGTTCTGTCGGCGCCGGTGGTGTGGAGGGTGGAAAAGACCAGGTGACCGGTTTCCGCCGCAGTTACGGCCGCCGAAATAGTCGCAAGGTCGCGCATCTCGCCGACGAGGATGACATCGGGGTCCTGGCGGAGGGCCTTAATGACACCGGTAGCGAAAGTAGGGACGTCGTTACCGACTTCTCGCTGGGTGATGACAGATTTCTTGTGGTTGTGGTAGTACTCGATAGGGTCTTCGATGGTGATTATGTGGCAGTCACGATTGGTGTTGATGTAGTCGATCATGGTAGCGAGGGTGGTAGTTTTACCACTTCCAGTTGGTCCAGTAACCAGGAAGAGCCCTCTTGGAGCGTGAAGAAGCTTCTGTATTCGCGGATCAAGGCCTAATTCCTCAAAAGAGAGCAGTTTATAGGGAATAAGGCGCATATTTAGTGCAACAGTGCCTTTTTGCATAAAGATGCTTACCCTGAAGCGGGCGCGAGTTCCAAACGAAAATCCGAAATCCGATCCCTGCACTTCCTCCATTTCAGCAAGAGCCCTAGGCGGGGCTAAGTCTCTCATGATTTGAGCGGTTTGTTCAGGTACCAGCTCACCGTACTCCTCCAGCCTTTTCAGGTGGCCGTGCACCCGGATGGTGGGCGGCTCTCCGACTAGCATGTGGAGGTCAGAACCGTTTTGATCGATAAATGTATCCAATAGTTCATCTACGTTGATACGGTCGGCCATTTTGCGCTCCTGTGTTAAGTAGCTGACGGTCGAAAGACCTTCTGCTCTAATCTATAAGAGGTGTATAACACATTTTTCGAAAAAAATCAATGAAATGTGAAAAGTAACCCTTGACTACTCACCAAGGGGTTGATATAATTCGAATAAGTCGTATGGTTTTATACGCTGTCATAAACATGTGCTATGAAGTCCTGTTTGAAAAGGATAAACGCTATGATAAGTAATGGAGTTTCCTTATTCGAGATTCAGATGCCGTCGGATGCGTCTGAGTGTTCAAGGCTTCGTAAGGTAGTCTCGCAACTAACCAAGGCAACCCTCCACGATTCACATGCTGTCAAAGACGTGGAGCTTGCGGTAGGAGAGGCTTTCGGCAACGCAGTAAAGCACGGTAGCGATAAGAATAAAGTATCAGTACGGCTTGAAGCATTGCCGCGCACGGAAGTGGCAGTGGAGATGGTCTACGCAAGTGGAGCATTTAATACTGCTGTTACTTATCCCCAGAATGTCCTTGAAGGAACGGGGGGGTTTGGGCGCTATATAATGAACAAGGTTCTGGATAGTATGGAGTATGTATTTAGTGAAGATGGCCGTACTACCCTGCGTATGATCAGGCGCCGGCATTGACTGATTAGATAGCGCCTATAGTATATGTTAAAAGTTTCTTGATAAATTCGCAATTTGTTACCACACTATTTGCGATTTAAGAGTACTATGTAGTGACGAATAGCCTTTATATGTACTAATTCCGTGAAGGTACATTGAATTTTTCTGTAATTTAACGATCACACAGTGATTTATATAGTAAAAGCGTGAACGAAACAAAGATATGGGCGTTGGATAGGTTACATGAGGTAGGTATCCACGCAAATTTGTACGGGAGGAACAGGGATGTTACGAAAGCTCTCAATTTTAATCGCTGGTTCGCTTATAATGGGCGGAGCAGTAGTAAGCCCTACGCTGGCGTCATTAACATGGGATAAGACAACCATCGATGGGCAAAGCGGTGATGTAGGAAATTTTGTATCGCTGCGGCTGGATGGCAGCAACAATGCCAATATCAGCTATATCAGCACTTCTCAAGGCGAGGTTAAGTACATACAACAGACCGGCGCAAGTACATGGGATACCCGGAACGTCGATGGCATCTTCTCCCTTGAAGCAGGCACCAGTCTTACACTGCCAAACGATGTTGCCGATATCATTTACTACGATAGCGACTCTGCCCAGATCAGACATGCCAGAGAAGACGGCGCGTCATGGTCAGTCGACGCCATAGACAGCGTGAGTTCATCAACCACGGGCGTGGGATTCGATTCGGCAGTAAGTCTTATCAACGCACTAGCAGTAGCATACACAACGGATAATGCAGGAATCCTGAATTATGCGCAGTACAACGAAGCCCTTAAAAACTGGGCAGTCGAAACGGTCGACAGCAGTGGCGGCGCAGGATGGGAAACATCCTTAACCTTTGACAGCAACAACATTCCTCATATCAGCTACTTCAATGCAGCACAGGGCAAGTTGATGTATGCATCAAACAGTGGATCGGGATGGAGTTCAGTTCCGGTGGCTGCACCGGCAGGAGTTGCAGTTGGCCGTTACAGCTCGCTCCAGTTTGATTCAAGCAACAGCGCGCACATCAGCTACTACGATGTTACAAACGGCGATTTGAAATACGCTTCCTGGGATAATATCACATCGACCTGGAACACGGAGACAGTCGATTCTGCTGGCGACGTAGGCAAGTTCGACTCGCTGACCATACACAACAATGATCCTTACATCAGCTACTACGATGCGACCAACGGTGCACTGAAGTATGCCTACAAGGAAGGCGGCGTATGGTACAATGGCATTATCGACAATACGTCGAACGATGTCGGCTCATCGTCATCGCTAACAGTGGACAGCAGCGGCAATTTGCATGTTGCATACTACGATGCGACGAATGAGAATCTGAAATACGCTACGTCTACGGGGGCAGCCCCGGTTCCGGAGCCATCCGGCCTCATTGCACTATGCGGCGGATTATCTGCACTGGCAGCATTCGTTCGTCGAAGCAAGAAATAGCGAATCTCTTGTCGATTGGCAAGGGGTGTTAATTACATAAGAGTTGATCAGCGGGCGCCAAGGGATATATCTCTTTGGCGCCCGTTTTGTTTTGGGCCGATATCAGCGTGCTTCGGTTGTGACACATTGCCATTCATGGTGGGGCATTCAAGCCCTCACCCTGGCCCTCTCCCGAAATCGGGCGAGGGAGAGGGGAACATGGTACAGTCTGGTATCAGCTTGCTTTGGCATGCTTCGGTTGTGACACCTTGCCATTCATGGTATGGCGTTCAAGCCCTCACCCCGGCCCTCTCCCGATTTCGGGCGAGGGAGATGGGAACATGGTACAGTCTGGTATCAGCTCGCTTTGGCATGCTTCGGTTGTGACACCTTGCCATTTATAGCGAGGCGTTCAAGCCCTCACCCCGACCCTCTCCCGAAATCGGGCGAGGGTGTACGTATAGAAGGGAAACTTTACACGAAAATTCATGGTTTGTTCTTTCAATGCAAGCCTTAAGTGGCCTATATATATGGCAGACGTTTGTAAAAGCTGGTGAGCGATCACCGGCTTTTTTCTATTGCTAATATCACGCTCATGCAGAAAAGCGTTCGAACATCCGTTTGCCACGAAGGAGGCAGATAGTTTATGCTTACAGATATACAGGTCAAAGCGATCAACATGCTCTTCGAATACCCGGAGGAGATTGTGGCAAAACGATTGAGAATCAAGAGGGAGACTCTTCAGTCATGGAAATCGGAGCAGGAGTTCGCGGGGAAAATGAAGGAGTGCCTGAGGGAAAACCGAATGCTTGCCGTGAGGATTCTTTCCCGACTGTATGTGGAGGCGGCGAAAGAGTTGGAGGCGCTCATTCGCTCTGAGGACGATAAGAACAAACCACGAGCGATTATCGAGGTGCTGAAGGCCAGCGGCCTCTTCAAGGAACTGGAAGTAGAGGAGAGTGATTATATTGGGAGCCTCATCGAGCGTATTGCCGACGAGCAGGAAGGGGCTCAATCCGGCGAGGAGGATTGACCTGGCCCGCGAGCTGTGGGAGTGGGAGCCTCACCCCACGCAGAGAGAGTGGCTGATCGACGATCATCCGGTGAAGGTGGCGGCGTGCGGGAGGCGTTGGGGCAAAACAGAGGCGGCCGCAGTGGATATAGCGACTTACGGGATTGCGTATAACGGCTCTGTACAGATAATTGTCGCTCCCACGTATGATCAGAGCAAACTAATAGCATCGACGGTCGAGCGGCTGATGCTTGCGAACGACCGGATTCGCGCTCAGTTGCACATCACGCGCACGCCGTATCCGGACATCCGGTATCGTGGGAGCCGGATCATGGCCCGCACAGCGGATGACGACGGCCGGAACCTTAGGGGTCACTCGGCGGATAGGGTGATCGTAGACGAGGCGGCGTTCGTACGGGATGCGGTGATCGATGAGGTAATCGGCCCGATGCTGGCAGACAGGGACGGCAGGCTTGTGATGGTTTCCACACCTTTCGGCAAGAACCACTTCTACAGGGCGTTCATGCGAGGGGTTGGTGGCGGCGACGATCGGTGCGGAGCATTCCGATTCCCGTCGTGGTCGAACCCACACATCAGCGCGGAGTACATAGATTACCAGCGAACGGTGATGTCGGACAGGCAGTTCAGCGTCGAGTATGAGGCCGAGTTTGTGGATGATCAGAATTCGGTTTTCCCGTGGGAGGACATTCAGTCGGCGATTGAGGATGGCCCGGCTTTGAATAGAGGGGCATCGAGCGTTTATGTGGCAGGGGTGGACTGGGCTCGGTACTCCGATTATACGGTAGTTGTGGTACTGGACGTAGGGGTGACGCCGTACAGGGTGGTGGCGCTCGATCGGTTCAACCGTATGGACTGGCATTCGCAGGTGGAGCGAGTGGCGGATTTGATGCGATGTCACGGTGTGAGCTGTCTTGCGGCCGATCAGACGTCGATCGGTGACCCGATGCTCGAGATACTGCGAAACAGGCTTTGGGGCGAGCGAGGGATGAACATAGATATCGAGGGAGTGGTGTTCACGAACACGTCGAAGCGGGAATTGATCGATAATCTGGCGGCAGGGCTTGCGCACGGTGAGGTTAAATTCCCGAAGGTCGAGTCGCTTATACAGGAGCTTCAGTTCTACGAGTACGAGCTGACGGAGTTCGGGAACGTGCGGACGAACGCGCGCCGTGGGTACAACGATGACTGCGTGATAGCGCTTTCGCTTGCGCTCAGGCTGGCGTCGAGGTACAGGTTTGCGGGGGGTGCGCATACGAGCGGTCACATGCGGGATTCGGCGCGTGGGTGGTGAAGGGATTACGACTGATGCTAAAGCATCAGTCTACAAGCGTACAAAGCATGCTGAAGCAAGCTTTTTTCATGCCAATTCGACATTAGCTCGCTTTAGCGTGCTTCGATTGAGACAGTCTAGCCATTTATGGCGAGGCGTTGGGCCCTCACCCCAACCCTCTCCCGAAATCGGGCGAGGGATTTCACTGATGTTAAAGCATCAGTCTACTGGCATATTAAGCATGCTGAAGCAAGCTTTGGCTGAACAGACTCGCTTCAGCGTGCCTGTGATATTCGACGTGTCGGTACATCTGTAGGCGTAGTTGATGTCGTACAGGCGGTATCTCGGGTCGATATCGCATGTGAAGGTCTGCCAGGTTCCATTGCCGTAAGTCGTCCTGTTGCCTACTTCGTCGTAGGTGTAGCTCGCGATGGTCTCAGTGCCTTTCTTGACTACATTGGGCCATATGCTCTACCATCCTATCCGTCCCCTCGGTAGACTGTTCTCATCATGCAATTCCACTCTTGCTCGGATGCCTTGGCCAGAGGATTGTTAGAGCCAACCTTGCGGACAGACACTGAATCAAAGTACAGTCTGTTGGCGATGTCACCCAAACCTCCCGAGATCATACCTAGATCTGAATATAGAATCTTGGCCTCTTCAGGCACCTGCAGGTACATGCTATCACGTGGTCTTGCAATGAAAACTGATTGGCGCTTCCATTTGATCTCAACCACATCACCCGTATCCGGCGGCGGAATCTTCTTAAACCATGAGAGTTTAGGTTTGAAGTTCCTCAGGTTATGTTCATCCCTTGTAACCTTGTTGGCGAGGGCCGTTACCTCAGCCTGACTAGCACTCGCCTCCCTTACAGTATGGATATATGAGCCTGTCTTAGGATCATAGTGTTTTTGGATTGCTCTGATTCTCCAGGAGGACATATCGAGTGTCAATTGGAGACAGTCTGGATTCCACGCATAGCCTGTAATACGCAGCAGGGGATCTGCAACCGCCGATTTGTATACAGCCCTATCCTTCAGTTGACAACCAAATACCCAGAGTGTTGCAATTATATAGGTAAATATGAGAACTCCCGTATAGCTTAGAAACCGCATTCGTGACTCACCGCCTCTGCCGTACTCTCCTCCGTGGCCCACCGGTCCGGTACCTAGGTGGTCACGCCACATTGCCTGTAATGAATATTGTGGAACCCATATCATCAAAGTGATAGTACCTCGTCTGGTCACCAGCAACACGGGCGATCAGTGCTCCGCTCGGTTCGCGTACATAGTACACCGAACTGCCGTTATGTGTTTCCTCAATTATAGCAGGTAGACCCGCAGTTGCGTCATATATAAATCTTCGCATGTTGTTTTGCAGACAACACAACAATTCGCGAATAATTCACGGTTTGTTCTTTCAAAACGAGCCTGTAAGTCAGCTATATATATGGGTGAGCGATTTTCGGCATACTACTTCAGGGTCTGGTGAGTAATCATCGGACCCTTTTTATTGGCCGTCACGCGAACATTTGTTCTTATGGAGGCATAATGAAACAATCGATTACTAAACGCATTATGGCACGGTTCGACAGAAAAAGGCCGGTGCCAGGCGAGGTGGCCGCTGTACAGAGCCGGCTCGCGAGCACCACCCTGCGATTGTCCGCCTACTCACCGGACGACCTTGTGAGCGCGCGAGGGTTCGGTATCTACGACGAGATGCAGCGCGATTCACAGGTCCGCTCGTGCTTGAACACCAAGAAATTCGCGGTGCTCTCCAAAGGCTGGGACATTCATCCTGCAAGCGATAGCCCGGACGATGTGGCAGTGGCCGAGTTTGTCAAGTTCGCGCTGAACGACATGACCGGTTCCGTGCAGGACGTCCTCTTCAAGGTGATGGACGCGCTGGCGAAGGGCTTCTCGATCAGCGAGATCAACTACAAGCTGATACAGGACGGGCCGCACGCGGGCAGGATCGGGCTGGACTGCATCAAGGCGAAGGACCCGGCGGTCTTCGGCTTTGACACGGACGAGTTTCTGAACGTGCATGGGCTCACCATGGCCTCGACGGGCATACAGGCAATGCTGCCGGTCGATAAGTTCATCATCTACACCTATATGCCAGCATACGAGCTTCCGCACGGTCAGTCGGACCTTCGGGCGGCGTACAAGCACTGGTGGAGCAAGGAAGTCGTCATGAAGTTTTGGGCGATGTATCTCGAGAAATTCGGAATGCCGACCGCCAAGGGGAGTTACAAGCGAGGGATGCCGAAGGAACAGCAAGATGATCTCCTTAGGGTGCTGGATAAGATTCAGCAGGAGACGGCGATTGTTGTTCCAGAGGATGTGAGCATCGAGCTGCTTGAGGCGCAGAGGAGCGGTGAGGCGAGCTATCTGGATGCCATCGAATTCCACAACAAGCAGATCGCAAAGGCGATTCTGGGGCAGACGCTGAGCAGCGATAGCGGCTCGAATTCCGGCTCGTACGCGATGGCGAAAGTCCACATGGACGTGCTGTACTTCTACCTGCAAAAGCTTAAGCGCGATCTGGAAGAGGGGGTCATGCAGGAGCAGCTGATTCGGCGGCTGGTCGATTTCAACTTCAACGTGAGCAGGTATCCAAGGTTTGCGCTTGGAGGTCTGGAAGAGAGCGATTTGGAGTTGATCGGCGGGTTGATCACGAAGCTTGTGGATGGCAAGGTGATCTCGCCGGACGAGCCGTGGATTCGGGAGTACCTTGGTATTCCGGCGGCGTGATTGTGAGGGAAAATCCTGTAGCGCCCTCACCCTGGCCCTCTCCCATAGGGCCAGGGGGGAATTTGGAAAGGAGAGCATATGGAACAGTTGGTGATGTTTGAGTTCGATTATTCGCCGGATGAGATGCCGGTGGAGAAAGAGGCGAAGATCTTTGAGGCAGGCGAGTATCCGGACAAGGGGATAGAGATAAGCGAGGACGATCTGGATGCGATAGTGAGCAACTTTGGCGAGGTGCCGGTGAAGGTGGAGCACACCGATAGCCCGCTCGATCCGCTGGGGCTGGTGAAGCGAGTATGGCGCACGGGAAAGGATCTCTTCGCACAGTTGGCGTTTCCGGGCGATATGGCATCGTTTCTCGACAGGCGAGGGGTGAAAAAGCTGAGCGTGGGGCTTCTCAAGGACCCTCTTAGGCTTGCAGAAGTATCGATTGTGCTCAGCCCGCGCATACCCTCTGCGGCGATGTTCAGCGAAGAAGGGAAAAACCTTCATTCGGAGGGTCATATAGTCGTGAATAATTTGCAGTTTGAGGAGGTGAACGAGATAGTGAATCATATCGAAGAGCGCGATCAGGAGATCGCACGGTTGAGGTTTGCTCTGCGAGAGAAGGATGTCGATGCAAAGCTATCCGGGCTCAAGTCAGCTGGCAAGATATCACCGGCCGCGGAGACGTTCGCGAAGGAGATCCTGCTTCAGGGCGACAAGGCGATCACTTTCGGCAGCGACGAAACTACGGTCGCAGATCTGTTCGAGGCATTCCTGAGTGCACAACCGGCGGTGGTATTCTTCGGCGAGACTGCATGGGCGACACATGCACCAAACACGCAGCTTTCGTCGGCAGATGAGGAATTTCTTACGAAACTTGGGGTCTCACGGGAGCTGGTGGAGAGGTATGCCTCTTAGGGGTTGATTCTTTAAAGCCCTCACCTAGCCTCTCCCAGAGGGAGAGGGACTTTTCTTCGCTTGCATAGTGACAAATTATACGGAAAGGTGAAAACATATGACGGCAACAACTACAGACAGGGATTCAAAACGAAGCGACGGAGCACTGAAATCTATGAAGCTCGCCGCAGTGAAAGTGCCGAAAGGGGTGCTGGTATGCGTTAACTCAAGTGGCTACTTAACGAACGGCTCTGATGCGACCAACCTGCTGTTCGCGGGTGTAAGCTACGAGCAGGTGGACAATTCCACCGGAAGCGCCGGCGACAAGGAGATCCGCGTCGAGAAGACTGGCGAACATCTGTTCTTCTACAACGGCACCGATGCAGCACAGGCAATCGTGGGCAAGGAAGTCTACATCGTGGATAACGTAACGGTCGATGATGATGCACTCGCCACTACATACGATATCAAGGCCGGTTCGATCACAGAGGTGGTGAGCGGAAATATGGTCCGCGTTCGGATTGATAATTACGCTCGATAAGCGGTTGAAAGTGGGGGGGGGTTGTAAAGCCCTCACCTGGCCTCTCCCATAGGGAGAGGGATTTGGATGAACACCTCGATGTATCTGCTTTTGCAGGTGCTCGGAAACAACACTTGCCCCTCCTTCGCAAGGAGGGGATAAGAAAAAAATCAGATTCAGAAGGAGAAAAATACATGCCTATAGTCAAATCAGATATACCCAAGCTGCTTGAGGCCGGACTTCGTGCGGTCTTTTTTGATGCCTACCAGGCCGTACCCGGCGACTGGGAGCGCATAGCAACCGTTGTGCCGTCGGAGCATGACACGGAGAAGTATGCATGGCTCGGTTCTTCGCCGAAGATGCGCGAGTTCAAGGATGAGAGGGTTCCCGCAGGGCTCCTTGAGCACGATTACGCTATCAGGAACAAGACATGGGAAGCCTCTGTGTCGGTCGACAGGGCAGCGCTTGAGGATGATCTGTACGGTCAGATCAAGATTCGCGTGCAGTCGATTGCTGATGAAGTCAGACGCCATCAGGACGAGCTGGTCTTCGGGCTGCTGAGAGACGGCTTCAACAGTCTGTCATACGACGGCCAGTATTTCTTCGACGTCGATCACACAGAGGGCGATTCCGGCGTACAGTCGAACAAGGGCACATCCGCACTGACGGCATCGTCCCTTCAGTCAGCGATCACTTCGATGATGAAGTACAAGGACGATCAGGGCAAGCCTATGGGGATAGTGCCTGACACCCTGGTGGTTCCGCCGGACCTTAAGTGGGCCGCGCTTGAACTGGTAGAGTCTGTCTATGCGCCAGACACGGCAACCGGCAAATCGGATCTTCGCCGAAACGTCCTTTCGGGAGCGCTCGATCTGATCGTGAGCCCGTATCTTACTGATACGAGCGACTGGTTCCTGTTGTGCACAAAGCGCATGGTCAAGCCGACCATCTTCCAGTCGAGGGTGCCGGTAGAGTTCTCGGCGCTTGAGGGGAATTCAGAGAACGGGTTTATGAGGGATCAGTACGTGTACGGGGTTCGTGCCAGATATAACGTTGGTTACGGCCTGTGGCAGCTTGCGTACGGTAGCCAGGTAGCCTAGGAATCGTGGGCGACGGGGAGAGGGTCGAATCTACGGCCCTCTCCCCTGCCCCTCATTCTAAAAGGATGCGATGAAGCCCTTACCCCAACCCTCTCCCGAAATCGGGCGAGGGAGATAAGGATGAGGGATTAGATTGCCGAAAGGAGATAAGGCACATGATTACAGCAGTCAACGAGAGCACGAAATTATCACAAGAGGTTAAGGCCTCATCAAACGGAGAGCTGCTAGTCAAACTGGGCAGCCAGTCCGGGAACAACGAGCAGGTCTACGATGGTTCCGCCGCATGGGCGAACAGTTCCAGCGCTAACACCAACAAAGATATCGATATCACACCGCCAACCACTCTTCAGGTGAACGGCCTGTATGCGGTAACTGTAATAAACCCTTCGGCCGTGACGGCACTTACCGTCGTTGCTCAAAACAAAGGTACGTTTGGTGGATCAGCGAAGTATTCCACACTCGCACAGTTCTCAGTTGCAGCCAACACAAACCGGACAGTAATTGTACAGGGATGGATGCTGGGAGAAGGGGCACGCCTGACGCTATCGAACGACACAGGGCTTGGTGTGGCTGATGGTTTCACCGCATATGTCAGAGTTCGGAAGGTGTAGATTATGAAATATGACGTAAACGGTGAAAAATATAGTACAGCAGAGGAAGCGCAAGCATATTATGCCAGCTTGCCAATAGCTGTTCTCCATAAATGCTATCACGACGAACCCGAACCACAGGCGTGTGAACTGATTGCCAAAAAGGGGGTTGATTCTGATGTATAGAACGGACAACCCTCCAATGCCCGAGCCTTGTAACACTGTATATCCTGTCAAGATTCCAGATGGTTGCGTGTTATATTATGACATGCAAGACCGCACAAATAAAATAATCGACCATTCAGGGCTAGGCAATCACGGAACAGCAGTCGGCACTATGGGTGTTACCGGATATTCTGGACTGGAGCGCAGGTTTGATGAACTAGACGACAAAATAGCTGCTGGCAATGTTTCAAATCTGCAGTTCAGCACAGCATTTTCATTCGTTATGTGGCTCAAACGCAAAGACCTAGCCTCAAATCAGTTTCTATTCGGCAAGTACAAAACAACGGACAATACTCGTTCATACGGATTGTTCTGGCAAGGCTTGCCTAGCACGATGAACTTTGTAGTATCTAAGGATGGCACTTCCAACGACGGATCACTAACGCAATTGCTCGAACCATCTCAAAGCATATCGTCTGCATCAACCTATTATATGGTTGCAGGCACATATCAGTATGTAACAGATGGCACAAGCTTGATGAGATTATATGTCAACGGCAACCTGGTAGCATCAACCAATGTGGCAGTTGGGCCGATATTCAATTCTCCCAACGCACTCTGCATCGGAACTCGATCCAGTAATGACTGGTTTTTCGGTGGAAATATTGGTCATTTCTCACTGTATAACCGTATGTTATCAAGAATAGAGATAGGACAGCTTTACCGCGCTGATGCGTGGCGATACGGATTGCCTGGCTAGCAACTGGCAACAGTCTGCTCAGCCAGGGGACTATCTGGCAGTCATAGGAGGCAAAAATGTCAATATCGATAACTCGTTCGGATATCAAGCGTAAATGCATGATGTCCGATGCCGATACAACGTATGATACCAAAATAGATGCCCTGATCACCGAAATGCAGCCAAGCATCGAGTACACCATCTCGGAGACTTACCTGAACGACACCACCAACACAAGGCTACAGGCGGTTCTGAAGCTTGGGATTCTTGAGGTGCTTAGCGGTGAGTTCATTCAACAGCTGAGCCGTGAAGTGGGGGCATCGGAGCAGCTGGTAGTTGCCGGACTCACCATAGGGGCGGGCACCGATCAGGGTGCAAAACTGATCGCTCAGGGAACGGCCCGTCTGAGTTCGTTCGTAAAGACAGTCAGCACAACTACTAACGACGATCACATCTCGTGCACCACCGATGCGAGCGATCGGATATTTACAACTGACAGCATGAGGGTCTGGTAGATATGAAATTCAAAGAGCGAGTAGACAAAACATTCAACAAATACGGCGAGGATTTCACGGTCAACGGCACTGCGGCAAAAGGGTTCTTTCAGATCATGGACCATAACCGCATGCTGACATACTTCGACACAGTGGAATCGTCGTATATAACCAAGCCGGGGTTGATAGTGCTGGTCCCTGCCGATACACCTGCCCAGGCCGCGAACACAATCGCCCGCGACGGCAGGACGTATACGGTCGCCAAGATCGTGCCGCAGCGCATTCAGAACACGGTAGTGATGAAGACGCTGCTGCTTACATGACATGATACTTATCAGGAGGTGATTATATGAGCGTTGGAGAGGCGCGCCACAGTCCGGCGGTGAATACCAGTGCCCGGCTTGCCGTCATAGAAGAGAAACTCGAGGTGGTGTTGTCGGAGTTATCGGCGATTAGGGAATACATCCCCGTCAAGATGGTGGAGCATTCGGAGCGCATATCGGTGTTGGAGCGAAACATGCGCACTTTCCAATGGCTGGGAGGCGTTCTTGCAGTAACGCTCATCGGCACCTTCATAGGGCATATCCTTGGCAGATAGTCAAGGATTTGAAAGGAGAGTCAGCGATGAACAAAATAAACGTATGGCAGATAGTACCCTTCGTGCTGCCTGTGCTTTCGTATATATTCGGCAAATCGAAAAACAAGCTATCGGTGCCAAAACCTATCGGCGATCTCATGAAGGATGATGAGGTTATGAAGGTAATCATCCAGGGCGTGCAGTCGGCGGCAGACTTGAGCGACAAGTCGGATGACGAGAAACGGGAGTACGTGCGCTCGTGGGCCAAGTCGGAGTTATTCAAACTCCTCGGTGAGTGGCTGCCCGATTCGGCGGTAAATTTCCTGATCGAGAAGATCATTGTGGGACAGAAAGCGTCATAATCCATTCCGGGTGAGGGCCAGCACATGCGAGAGATTCGGCCCTCATCCCGGCTTTAGAAGGAGCAAACTCATGGCGAATAAATACGAAGGCCTTGATCCCGAGTTTCGGGCGAAACTCAATGCATTCGAGCACAAGCTTGCACAGTCGGGGATAACCGTCAGGCTGGTCTGCGGCTACAGATCGACCGGCGAGCAGAACGCGCTGTATGCGAAAGGGCGGACGAAGCCTGGTGAGATAGTGACCAACGCCCGAGGTGGGTACTCATGGCACAATTTCGGCCTCGGCGCCGACTACGCATTCGTTGTGGGCGGTCGGATCACGTGGAACGGGCCGTGGAACGTCTTCGGGCGCATCGCTCGCTCGTGTGGCCTCGAGTGGGGCGGAGATTTCAAGCGGTTTTCGGATCGTCCGCACGTTCAGTGGAGGAAGGGCAGATCGCTCAGTCAGATGCGGGAGCATACCGAAGCACACCATTAACCTAGGTGCAATTTTGTGTATCAAATTGCCGGAATGCAGGTTTCGCATCACTTATATATGGGAAATCTGCAATCAGTGGCGCATGCAGCCTAATCGATGGATACAAACAAGGAGTACGATGAAGATCACCTTATCTCCAGGAAAAATCGCCCGCTGGCTGATCTACACTACGCTATGCCTGGGCATGCTCAGTTTCATTGGCCAATACGCCAAGTATGAAATGGGTCGCGGAAGCCTGTGGGGGTTTGTGCGGCTTACGAACGTCAACAGCGAATCGAACATCCCGACGTGGTTCTCGTCGTCCTTGCTGCTGCTTGCATCCATAACCCTCTACGCAATCGCGTCTGCAAAAAGAACTGACGGAGATAGATTCGCCGGACGGTGGAAACTTCTATCGATTGTCTTCCTGTTTTTGTCCATAGATGAAGCCGCCTGCATCCACGAGGAAGTCGGCTTGTTTCTTCAGGCCAAATTCCAAACCACCGGATTTCTCACCTATGCATGGGTTATTCCATGGTCGATCCTTGTGCTGGTGCTGGCAGTTGCCTACATACGGTTCCTTGCCGCCCTTCCATCTCGCACGCGGTCCCTGGCATTCATATCCGCAATAATGTACATCGGTGGAGCTATCGGGATAGAGATGCTTACGTCGAAGGTCTCAGAAATATACGGCGAAGCGAGTTATACCACTGCGATTTTGTCGCATTTCGAGGAGACACTGGAGATGCTGGGCGTCATCACCTTCATCTACACGCTCATGTCATATATGACAACGCAAATGAAACAGGCACATATTCACATAGGAGACAGGTATACAAGCCTGGATATGAGCGGCCTGGATGCAGTGCCACTCTCGACTGCCCACCAGCAGGCAGACCCCGAAGGCTGAGCACTTCCACTTTCGCTCCGCACGTGTTATCCTTATGGAAAGATACGTGGAGGTGGCGATTCGTGGAAAACAGGATTCAAATCGATGCATCAAAATGCACAGGATGCATGCTGTGCGTGCAGGCAGGGTTCGCGGGTGATTTCAAATCAGGGCCGAGCGGCATGTCCGAAGTCGCGGACGCCGAGGCGATTTGCATCGAGTGCGGTCACTGCGTCGCCGTGTGTCCATCAGGGGCGATCACCGTATCGGCATTCGACGGAGCCGAGTTCAGCCCGATGAGCGAATCCGACCGTCCAAGCTACGATCAACTGCTTTCATTCCTCAAAATGCGCCGCTCCAGGCGTGAGTTCAAGCGCGACCCCATCCCAAACGATGTCATAGACAAACTTCTCATCGCCGCCGTGCAGGCCCCGACAGCAATGAACAGACAGACTGTGGAGTACCATGTCATAATCAGCCCGGACATAGTGCGCGGCATCTCCAACGACTGTGCGAAGTTCCTGCGATCGGTGGTTCAGCGGACGTCAAACCCTATCGGTCGATTTGCTCTGCGACTGATCGCTCGTGATGCCTTCTCTGACGTGATGAGAATGCGTCCAAAGATGGACCAGATCGCCGCCGCATATGAGTCAGGCCGAGACACCATCACCTACAATGCCCCCTGTGTGATACTCCTCCATGCCGCAAAATCTGACAGCATGGCGTCCGTGAACGCCGCGTATCATAGCGCTAACATACTTCTCGCGGCGGAGACTCTCGGGCTCGGCGCATGCGTCATAGGCTTCGTCACAGAGGCAGCTGCACTCGATACAGGCATCAAGCGGCGGGCGCAAATCCCTGAGCATCACGCGATTCACTCGACAATAGCCATCGGATACCCGAAGTTCAGGTACAAGCGCTCTATTCCAAAGAAATCCCCAAGTATTAAATACATATAGCGGCAAGCCAGCATAGGTTAAGTAACATCAATTTGCGTTGAAGTTTACTGTCCTGCTTGACAAGCTGCCCGCGGTGTGGCTACTATTGGGTAAAGCAAATAATCAGTTCCACAAAGCTGATGCAACGAACGAACAGGAGACAAAAAAATGGCTTTAAAAAACTCCAAAACTGAGAAGAACATATTGACTGCATTTGCGGGAGAGTCACAGGCGCGAAACCGATACACCTACTTTGGCGCACAGGCCAAGAAGGAAGGCTTCGTTCAGATAGCGGACATTTTCGAGGAGACCGCAAACCAGGAAAGAGAGCATGCAAAGCGACTGTTCAAGCTGCTTGAAGGCGGTGATGTGGTAGTCGAGGCGGCGTTCCCCGCTGGCGTCATCGGAAAGACCATCGAGAATTTGAAAGCCTCCGCGGGCGGCGAAAATCACGAGTGGACGGACATGTATCCATCCTTCGCGAAGATCGCCCAAGAGGAAGGCTTCAATGACATAGCGGACATTTTTCTCGCAATCGCCGCCGCAGAGAAGCAGCACGAGAAGCGGTTCCTTGGCGTCGCAAAAAATATCGAGGCAGGCACCGTCTTCAAGAAGGACACACCGGTCGTATGGCGATGCCGAAACTGCGGATACGTTCACGAGGGCACGGATGCAGTACAGGTCTGCCCGGCATGCAATCACCCGCAGTCGTATTTCGAAATTCTGGGAGAAAACTGGTAGACAAACACAGAATCGAAGGAGGATTCAAGCATGTTGAGTGAGAAGATGCAAGACGCACTAAACAGTCAGATAAATGCGGAACTTTACTCCGGTTACCTGTATCGGTCTATGTCAGCATACTACCAATCGCTTAATCTGCCCGGATTCGCAAACTGGATGTACGTCCAGATGCAGGAGGAGCAGGCCCACGCGACGATCATGTACAATTATGTCATAGACAGAGGTGGCCGTGTCCTGCTGCAGCCGATCGCAGGGCCGCCGACAGAGTGGGATTCTCCTGGGGCTCCCTTTGAGGATGCATACGCCCACGAGCAGAAGGTCACGGCCATGATTGACAACCTTGTCAACCTCGCCATCGAAGAGCGCGATCATGCCACCAACGCCATGCTGCAGTGGTTCGTCAACGAGCAGGTCGAGGAAGAGAAAAACGCCAGCGGCATAGTTCAGCAGATGAAGATAGTCGCCGGTGTGCCAGCAGGTCTGATCATGCTCGATCGTGAACTCGGCGCGCGCGTCTTCACCCCGCCTGCGATACTGGCAGGCGCACCCGACGGAGCCGCATAATCCATGGATATATGTGCATGAGAGGCTATCCATATTAGGTCTCTCATGCACGACTAAGACATGGCACCTTGACGTCTACGACACCAGAATGAGACCAAAAGGGAGCATGATGGAATTTGACAAACTGCAAGATCTAATCGACTTTGCGATATGGAAAGAACAGAAATCGGCGGATTTTTACCGCGACCTTGCGCAAAGAGTCGGGTCCCATGCTGTCGCGGCAGAACTGCTCAAGATAACGGCGATGGAGGAGCGACACAGGGATTGGATTAAGGATAATGCACTGTCGCTGTTAGGCGAGAACGAAAGAACTGCTTCGGGTTTTTCATCGTTAAAAGCGCCGAAAAATGCAGACGCGGCAATGTCGATCGCGGACATGACCTACAGCGATGCGCTGAATGTTGCCGTGCGTAACGAGGCTGCCTCGGAAGAGCTTTACAGGCTCCTCGCGGGAGCGGTCTCCGATCCAACTGCAAAAATTATTTTGGAAAATCTGGCCACGGAAGAGTATTCCCACAAACGATATTTCGAAAAACTCAGGGATCTGGTATCCCTCGGATAGGACATATTAACCGATGAACCAAGCATTTATCAGTTCACTGCGCTGTATCAGCGGTTGTGACTCAGAACTCTCACTGCGCTCTTCAGATCGAAACAGTACAGGCGAGATCGAGTCAGGCGCACTGTTGTGTCCAGACTGCGGCCGTGAGTATCTGATACAGCATGGCATTGTTCGCATGCTACCAGAGGCTCTGTCTGAACATCCACCCGTCGCTCAATTAGATGAATCTGCATCGCGTAAACGGAGCGAGATGCGCGCCCGCGACGACCAGGTCGACGATTACGACCGCATGTGGCATCTCAATCTATTTTCAAACATCGAAATTCCGTTCACCCTGAAGCACCTTTCGCCAAAACAGGAACACTCTCTCCTTGAGGCAGGATGCGGAACCGGACGCATGACTAGGACATTCGCGTCCAAGTGCGACGCTCTCATATCCGTTGATTTCAGCTTCGAGTCACTGAAGGCGTGCGCACAGAAGCTCAAGGCGTCCAATGTCAGCAATGTCAACCTTGTTCAAGCCGATTTATGCCACCTGCCGTTCCGCACTGGCATATTTCACCGGGTAGTTAGCTGCCAGGTTCTGGAACACATCCCGACGCCTCAATGCAGAGAGTCGGCGGTTGGAGAGCTTTCAAGAGTCCTTCGCACCGGGGGCAAGCTGGTCCTCTCTGCATATCAGTATTCACCGCTCATGCGCATTTTCGGCAAGAAGGAGGGCGAGCATGACGGCGGCATCTACTACTACAGGTTCGATCGGGGAGAACTCCACGAACTCCTGTCGCGCAAACTAACCGTCGAAGCGATCACTGGAGTATTGGTTTACCACTATACTGCTCGCTGTTCAAAATAGGCCCAACGTACATGGCATTTTCCGTGTCAGGCAAGATTCGTAGTTACCATCGATGGGTAAATAGACATATATTGTTAAAACTGCTATGCCAGGGTATGTACTTCCTGCCCTGAGCATCAAAGAGAGCGAGGATAGAACCATGGAAATGCTCAGCAACGACCCCAAATCGGTAGCAGAGACCGCCCTCCTTTACGAAGCGGAAGGCCACAAGATTCTCGTGGAAGCCGGCACACAGGCAACAGATCCGCTATCCAAAGCGACATTCGAGTTTCTGGCGAATCAGGAGATCAAGCACATGGAGGCCATAAAGGCCTTTGCGTCCTCACTCGACGGCAAGGGGGAGTTCGATACGGAGGCGCTTACTGAGACATCGGTGGCACAGGCATGCACCGAGATCAAAGGAATCTTCACAAAGTTCAAGGACGAGTTCGATGAGGCAGCGGCCTGCGCGACTCGCCTTGACGTCTATGACATCGCGATGGACATGGAGCGCCGTGGACACGATTTGTACGCAGACGCGGCAAAAGCATCGACCGACGCCGACGCCCGCAAGCTCTACCAGTTCCTCGCAAATGAAGAGGTTCACCACTTCGAGATCATACAGGACACACACGATTTTCTGCAGCAGCCGGACGCCTTCATGGCGGTAGAAGAGCGATGGATGCAGTTCTAGAAAAGTCATAACGCCCCCTTACGGTTGACGCGAGGGGGCAGATAAACATCGGCAACAGAAGCGCACTGAACCATAAATATGGAAAAGAATCCCCAGATCGTCCCTGCGGGTTGACTCTCTTCGCGGGAAATGCGATAATTGTTTATCAGGTACGGATGAGATGGGGGACACGGCCTCATGGCCATAGACGTTGATTTTCTTGTACTTGGAAGTGGCATCGCTGGATTGAGCTACGCACTCCAAGTCTGTAAGTACGGCAAGGTAGCGCTAATCACCAAGAAAAGCGATACCGAATCCAACACCAATTACGCACAGGGTGGAATCGCGAGTGTGATGAGCAGTGACGATTCCTTTCAGTCGCATATTCAGGACACTCTTGTCGCTGGAGCCGGGCTGTGCCGCGAATCCGCCGTCGATGTCTTGGTAACCGAAGGGCCGGACTACGTGCGAGAGCTTGTAGAACTCGGCGTCAACTTCAGCAAAGAACTAGATTCCAGCGGAGAACTGAATTTCTCAATGGGTCGCGAAGGCGGCCACTCCCGGCGCAGAATCCTCCACGCTGCCGACCTCACCGGTCGAGAGATCGAGCGAGCCCTCATAGTCCAGATCAAACGCCAGGACAACATCCGAGTCTTCGAGCACGAGTTCGCGGTCGATCTGATCGTCGAGCATGACATGAACGACAAACTAGTCTGCTGCGGCGCGTATGTCTTAGACACTGAGACAGAAGAAGTTTCCACTTTCCGAGCGAAAGTCACCATGCTCGCAACGGGCGGCGGCGGCAAAGTCTACCTGCACACTACAAATCCCGACATCGCAACAAGCGACGGAGTGGCCATGGCATATCGTGCAGGGGCAGATATCGCAGACATGGAGTTCATCCAGTTTCATCCAACCACTCTCTACCATCCGGAGGCCAGATCGTTTCTGATCTCGGAAGCCGTGCGCGGTGAGGGCGGTATCCTGCGACTGTCTGACGGCAGCACCTTCATGGAAAACTATCATGAGATGGGTTGCCTCGCACCTCGAGACATAGTTGCACGAGCGATTGATGCCGAGCTTAAAAAGACGAGCGACGAATGCGTTTACCTTGACATCACTCATCTTGATACAGATGCAGTCAAGTCAAGATTTCCGAATATTTATCAGAAATGTCTATCGGTTGGCATAGACATAACTACCGACTGGATACCGATTGTTCCGGCAGCGCACTACAGTTGTGGCGGTGTTCAGACCGATCTGAACGCGCGGAGTTCGATCGACCGGCTGTATGCCTGCGGTGAAGTCGCGTGCACCGGCGTACACGGAGCCAATCGCCTTGCAAGTAACTCGCTACTTGAGGCAATGGTGTTCGCCCATAGAGCGGCGACCGATGCAAATGCGTTCCTTGTAGGCTGGCCATCCGCCGACCCTGCCGATTTCCCAAAAGAATCGCATGACATGGACGTCATAGACGAGGACATCGAAGCACTGACGGACACCGTCCGCCGTGTTATGTGGCGATATGTCGGCATTGTCCGCACGAACGACCGCCTTCAGAAAGCGAGGGAGGAGATTTCCTCTATCGCTTCACAGGTAGAAAAGCTGTATTCCACAGGGCGTCTCAGTCCTGAGCTTATAGAACTGCGCAATATCACCACAGTCGCAGGCCTGATTATCGATTCTGCAATCTACCGTAAGGAGAGCCGCGGCCTGCACTACAACACAGACTTCCCCGACACCGATGACCTCAACTGGAAGAAAGATACCATTCTCCGCAAACAGAATTAACCAACCGGTTATTCCTGTGTCTCATCTGACATCAATGCGCGCAGGGTTCGGGAATGCACTCGCTTGAGTTCCGAGGCGGTGATGACATACCCCAGCGCCGCCATCTTGGTGTATGCCGGAAGCGTGAGCGAAGGCATCCTCACCAACAATCGCTCTGTTCCGCGGCCCTCACACCGATTCCATTTGCAGCACACGCCACTTGTTGTCCCCTGCCTTAACAGCTGCCATGCCGAGGTCATTATGACAGTGGACACTCAATGTCGCCGATAATCCCAGCCCACTGTGCCTGGAACGTTGACGACAATATACCCTCATCGAGTCATGAAAATATGCCTCATTCATGTCATAGACGCACGATGAGGCCGAAACCTTTATCGCTTGCATGGTAAATTTTTGAGCGTAGACTGGCTTTCCATGCAGGATTATTGATCGTACGCGTTGAACTTATCGTCGGGCTTGATCGTTATGTCATGGACGTCAAGCAGGTGAAACAGATGAGCGTAGTCGAACAAAATGAAATATCGCAGGTCTCCATCATTGAACTCGGGCTGGATAGAATACGACTGAACCCCTATCAGCCAAGGAAGTTTTTCAACGAGGACAAGCTAGACGAACTAGCGGAATCCATCCGTCAGAATGGCATCATTGAACCGATAATCGTGCGGCCAGTCGATGGAGGCGTGTACGAACTAGTGGCTGGTGAGCGCAGGTTCCGGGCATCAATCAGGGCTGGAATGAAAAATATACTGGCCGTTTCACGCCCCATGGATGACAAGCAATCGCTTGAATTGGCCCTCATCGAGAACATCCAGCGCGAAGACATCAAGCCGATAGAATGCGCGCAAGCCTACCGCCGCCTGATGGACGAGTTTGGGCTCACTCAGGAGATGGTCGCAGACAAGGTGGGCAAGAAGCGGTCGACGGTCGCAAATACCCTCAGGCTACTGAACCTGCCCCAGCAGATACTTGGCAGCCTTGATCGAGAGGAAATCACCGAAGGCCATGCACGCGCCCTCCTCTCGATCGAGAATGAGAGCGTGCAGAGCCTCGTATGGGAGGAGATCACCAAGCGAGGGCTGAGTGTTCGTGAGACAGAGTGGTTATCAAGGAATCCTGGCGCTATCAAGCAGTCCAGGGCATCAAATGTTTCACGTGCAACAAAGAACAAAGTTTTGGGACCGGACCTATCAGCCGTTGAGGATAAATTACGGCGTTTTCTGGGTACAAAGGTAACTATCTCACGACAACATGGACCTGGCGGCAAGATAGAGATTGAGTATTACGACGATGAAGACCTCATGCGACTGCTTGATCTGATGTCGCAAATGTAGACGTGCGTCTATGTCATGTATGACACCCATATGGTGTCCCAGTGCCATATCCTTCTTCGGTAAGCCGATGAGAGGGTTTATGCAAGATTTTACAAATACAATACAGGATGGTAAATTAATGAGCGAAGTTGTCTATGACTTAACCATTAGCGAAGTTGCGAAGATTCTTGATAAAAGCGACCGCCAGGTTCGTCGATATATCAAGGAGAAACGCCTGAAAGCAAAGCCTATTCGCGTAGACGGGCATATCAAGCTGATGTTCAACCGCGAAGCCGTAATCGAATTCAAGGAGAAGGTCACACCGCAGTTACCGGCAGAAGAACTGACGCAGGGAACTGTGGTCGAGGGACAGGTTGTTCAGGGTATCGACGGAGCAATGGCGGCTGAGGACATCACTGTCATAGACGAATCAGATACAGAAGTGCCGAGCGCTGTCAAGTATGTCGTAGACGCCCTCAAAGAACAGATCAATGGTCTCAATCTCGAGAACAAGGACCTCCATTACCAGCTGGAACAGAGATCTGGGCAGGTAGGCTTCCTACAGGGCAAGATCGAGGCGCTGCAAGAAGAAGTGAAAGCACTGTCACCTGCAACAAAACCCTCGGTGGATAAAAAGCCATGGTTCAAACGAATGTTTAGCCGGGAATAGTCCGATATGACGTCATAGACAGGCATGTCACTCCGCAGAAGCATCCTGCTCAAGGATGTTTTTGCGGACCTCCTCGCGCCATGCGACGTCACGCTCGCACGCACGGATAACTTCCGCCCAGATGTCCTCGTACTTCGATCGGATTGATCCCAGGCTCCAGATCGAAAACCATGTCCACAGGTCGACCGTCGTATCGGGCGGATCGTCCAGAGCGTCAATTCGGTCCATGAAGCCGGGGAATTCGTGCTCAAGGGTAGACTGCATCTCATCCGGCTCCATGTCCGGGAGATCCACTAGCAGAATCTGCAACTCCTGAAGCTCGCGCACAGCCATTGATATGCGAGATTCGTCCATGCATTCCCCCCGCTAGGTCGAATTTATCTGTGTACGTCAGGATTTGATTGGCGTACTCTCAGCTTAACGGTAAATACCCCGTCGCCGGTCAGTACGGCAGATCGAGCCAGGATCCGCCCGTTCTGCCAGTTCGACAGGCCAAGTTCGGGTCGACATAATGCATATTGCCCATCTACCCAGCGTGTGAAACCATTTCCGATGAAAGGCGCATTTATCGAGCGTAGAAAGCGTGCCTGCGCCGCTGCGTCCTCGCTTATGAGCGATGCCACAAGGAGCGAGCTCTGATCGTTAAACAGTCTGACACCCTCGTCCATATCTTCGATCGCAACCACAGTAACCTCCGGCGTCTGCTCCCATTCCCACTCACGGCCAAGATCGTCAGCCGGTAAGGCGGTGGCAACTTGCTCGCGCACTATTCCCGTTGCCCTCAAGACATCGGTCTCCGTTATGAAGAGCTCTGCGGGGATTATATCGCGGCTGCCTTCAGCAACGTGAATTCGATAGCCATAACCCAGCGTTTGTCCCCTGGACGTAAGCGCACTCAACATCCTGGGGATGAGATCGTTAGCCCTTGACCTCGGAATGCAGATAGTGTTGACAGTATTGCATACTTTTCGATCGACTGAATTGTATACGGCAAGTTGGAACTTCTCCGCATCCGATGCCGCATCAGCGATGATCCATCCACCGCCGGTTCCATGGAGGCTCACTGCATTTCCAGCCTCGCGAGCTATCGATCCAAGGAGGTCGACCGACCGGCCGGTGCCTCTCGCAACAGCAAGTGCAAGCCGTGAATCGGCGAAGAGAGCCCAACCGGCGGAGTGTTCAACGCTCTCAAGGAGAGTGATGGCATAAATCGGAAGCCCGGATGCGGTGAGAGCAGGTCTGAGCGCATACTCCATAATCGCCTGTGCGGTGCCGAGAGCGTCGCTCCCTATTCGGAATACAGCCGTATTTCCGCTCCTCAGCACGCCCGTCGCATCAGCAAGGACGTTCGGCCGCCCCTCGAACACGAATGCCACTACGCCGCAAGGGCTGAGAACCTTTTCAACACACCATCCATCGTGTTCTATGACATCTGTGACAGTGTCACGCCCGGATGGCAGATCACGCCACTGCTTAAGCCCGGCAACCATATTAGCCCGCATTTTATCATCCGCCACCAGTCGAGTGGTCGAGCGGCCTTTCGCCTTGGCACGGTCGATGTCGACTGCGTTCGCACGAGAGATTTTCGCCCAGATGTCATAGTTGTCCAACCGGCTCGCAAACTCATCATAAAATTGGGTAAACTGATCATCTGCCGCGTTCTGCTGATGCTGGAATGCGGCAAAAGCCTTGCCCACTGCATCCGTCACTAGCTCATGTACCATCCCTGGCACGTGCAGCACATCGCCCGTCTTGCGAACAACGATAAGCCTGTCGCCTGATTGGAATTTCTTGGCGAGTTCGGCTGACACATGAGTTATACGGTCGCCACCAATGAGTATTGGCATACCGGCTTCGAGATTCGTAAGTTTATTGTTTAATTCTGACATAATAGAACTCCAATACAACGCGCAGAGCGCGACCGTGTTTGTCATAGACGTCTAAGACTCGCCATGTCATGGACACATGGCTCCCTACTTAGAGCGCGAGCGTCTCTTCAAGCCGGATCAATTCTGCATCGGCAGGCATGTTCTGCTTTAGAACTTCATCGAGGGGAATCAGTATTGTGTTATTGGCCTTGACTCCGACCATACAGCCGCTTTTTCCCTCAATCAGCGCATTCACAGCCGTGAACGCCAGCTTAGTCGCGAGAATCCTGTCGGAGGCACTCGGCGATCCACCACGCTGAACATGGCCAAGCACTGTGAGTCTAGCCTCGAAACCAGGAACAGCGCCTGTGGACAGACTATGACAAATCGCAGTAGCAGTGGGTGTAGCACCCTCAGCGACAACTATTATGAAGTGAGGCTTGGCCCTGTCTCTCGCCTGAACCATCTCCGCGCGGATATCGTCTACGCTGATCGGTTTCTCCGGGACGATGATCATCTCTGCGCCACCCGCGACACCGGCCGCAAGGGCGAGATAGCCGCATCGCCGACCCATCACTTCTATGACAAAGGCACGCTGGTGAGCGCTTGCCGTGTCCTTGATCTTATCTATAGCTTCGAGGATGGTGTTCGTCGCCGTGTCAACCCCAATGGCGTACTCTGTGCAGGAGATGTCATTGTCAATCGAACCTGGAATGCCGATGCAGGGCACGCCCGCTGCATGAAGTGCTTGTGCGCCATGCAGGGAGCCATCCCCCCCGATGACGACAAGGCCGTCTATGCCAAGGTCGCGGATCATGTCAAGGCCCTTGCGCAGACCCTCGGGCGTCTTGAACTCCAAACATCGTGCAGTCTGGAGAACGGTTCCACCCCATCTTGCTATACCCCCGACCGCTCGGCTTGTCAACAGTTCAACATCGCCGGCCAGCAGTCCGGAGTAGCCCCTCCGTATACCGATCGTCTGAATATCGTTGGCCAGTGCAGTGCGAACGACACCTCTTATGCACGCGTTCATGCCGGGCGCGTCGCCCCCGCTTGTCATGACTCCGATTGTTTTCATAATATATAACCATCCTGTTTGGAATTTACACACCGTTTTCTGGCACAATATTATCATATAAAGCCCTGATATGGCTAGTCTATATATCATTTACTGCATATTGACAAGACAACGTTTTCGCGTTATCATCAATATATAAACATTTGCTTATGCACGGAGGTGCCGAATATGTCGGCGATACATGATATCTTCAAGGCGCTCGGCGATCCCACACGAGTCAGAATAGTTCGCATGCTCGCAGACAACGGTGAAATGTGTGTCTGCCAAATCATGGAGGAGCTCAGCATGACACAGCCAGCCGTCTCTCACCATCTTTCCGCTCTTAAACATGCTAACCTTGTAAGCGCCCGACGGCAGGGCCAGTGGATACACTACTCTCTGTGCAGCGACATTTTCTCTGACATCGCTCGGACATTTTTTCTTGAAATAAGTGATAGACTGGCCGCTCACGAGAGCAGACAGTCTACATGTCCATGTCAAAGTGAGTGACCTTTCATGACGAAACAATATAGATTGTCGCTAAAACAACTGGCTCTGACATCACTCTACATAGGGGTTACGGGGTACGGCGGACCCGCAATAGTCGGACGGATGAAGGAGATATTTGTAGACCGCAAGCATTACATAGAAGAGAGCGAATTTCTGACCGGACTTAGCCTCAGTCAAATGCTTCCAAGCGCGACTGGCGCCAACACCATGGAATTTCTAGGCTATACCCTTAGAGGCCCACTTGGTGCCATAGTCGCCCCTGTCTGCTTCGTTATTCCAGCGATGGTGCTGATGACAATACTCAGCGCTATCTATTTTCAGTACGGCCAGGTGCCAAAGGTACACGCTCTGTTCATGGGACTTGGAGCCATAGTGGTGGCACTGATCCTTTGCGCCACTGTGACACTAGCGAAATCTGCTGTCAAGGACGTCTATGCCGGTGTCATCGCCGTCATCGCATTCGGCCTGATTCACTTGCTGCATTTCCCAATAATCGCTCTCGTGCCGATCAGTGCCGTCGCAGGATTGCTTATATACGGAAAATCTCTCAAGCGCACACCAGATGACTCACTCTCGCTCCAGCACCCATCCATGCCACTAAGATTCTGGTTGTACTGGGGAATAGCAGGGCTCATTACGGCAGGAGTGCTGGTGATGACCGCGCACACCACCGCCACACAGCTCTTCCTTGCCATGCTGCGGGTCGGCTGCCTTACATTTGGGGGAGGGTTTGCATCGATACCGTTTTTTCAGCATGAAGCCGTGGTGTCACATCACTGGCTTAATATACAGCAGTTTCTTGATGGAATTGCTCTTGGACAAGTCACTCCCGGCCCAGTGTTGATAACAGGCGCGTTTATAGGATACCGGGTGCTCGGCGTATGGGGTGCTGTCCTTGGAACAGTAGGCGCATTCCTTCCCGGCGCATTTGGGATGTTCTTGCTGGCGCACGGACAGGAAAGGGTGAAACAGTTCAACGGACTACGGGCGATGGTCCGCGGAATAGTCGCAAGCTTCATCGGAGTCATGGCAAGCATAACAGTACGGTTGGCGATCCAATCACTAACCGATTGGAAGACAATAGTTATGGCAATCATAGCGGCAGTAGTGCTGATATGGATGAAAAAGGACCCCCTGCTCGTGATACTTGGCGGAGTGGCAGCATCCCTTATTTTATTCAAGTAAATTTTCCAGATGAGGTGAACGAGTGAAAAAGGTCATATTCGTTTGCATACACAATTCGGGCAGGAGCCAGATGGCGGAGGCTTTCGCGAAGCGTCTTGGAGCAGGCATACTCGACGCAGAATCAGCGGGAACAGCACCCGGCGGCGAACTGAATGCCACAGCCGTGCTCGCCATGAAAGAGATTGGCTATGACATGAGTGGACATCGCTCAAAGCTTATGACGGCGGACATGGTTGACACCGCTGACAAAATTATCACTATGGGCTGCGGAGTCAACCTCGATGAGGTCACCGAGTGCCCGGCCATGCTCGTCCCTAGCGAGGACTGGGGCCTTGCCGATCCAAAGGGGCAGCCAATAGAGGCGGTCCGCGAGATTCGAGAAGCAATAAAAGGGAGGGTTGAAACTCTTGTTGCGGAAATGTCTAAAAGGTAGGTACCCGATAATGTCACAGGCGATAACTAAGCGACTCTCATTTCTGGATAGATACCTGACGCTCTGGATCTTCCTCGCGATGGCGGCAGGAGTATGCGCTGGCTACTTCGTGAGCGGAACCGCCGGATTCATCAACCGGTTCCAGTCAGGCACGACGAACATCCCGATTGCGATCGGCCTGATACTGATGATGTACCCACCGCTCGCCAAGGTTAAGTACGAGGAACTGGGCAAGGCATTCCGAGACTACAGGGTGCTTGCCCTCTCGCTGGTGCAGAACTGGGTGATCGGCCCTGTGCTGATGTTCATGCTGGCGATCATCTTCCTGAGGAACTACCCCCAGTACATGGTCGGGCTCATAATGATTGGGCTAGCTCGATGCATTGCCATGGTCGTCGTCTGGAACGATCTCGCGGACGGCGATCGTGAGTATGCGGCAGGACTGGTAGCGTTCAATTCGATCTTCCAGGTGCTCTTCTTTTCTGTCTACGCCTACATCTTCATCACCGTCCTTCCCCCTATCTTTGGGCTGAAGGGCATCAACGTCCATATCTCCATCGGAGAAATAGCGAAAAGCGTGCTAATCTATCTGGGGATGCCGTTCCTTGCTGGGATGGCATCCCGTTTCTTACTGGTCAGACTGAAAGGCAGTGACTGGTATGAGCGAGAGTTCGTTCCACGTATCAGCCCTATCACGCTTGTAGCCCTACTTTTCACTATTGTGGTGATGTTTTCACTGAAGGGATCATATATCGTCAGGCTACCGCTCGACGTACTAAGGATTGCCACGCCGCTTTTGATCTACTTCGTAGTAATGTTTATGGTCTCTTTCTATATGGGACGCAGGGTGGGCGCAGGTTATGCAAAGACAGCGACTCTCTCTTTTACCGCCGCTAGCAACAATTTCGAGCTGGCGATTGCGGTAGCGGTGGCAGTCTTTACGATCAACTCGGGGGCCGCTTTCGCCGCGGTGATCGGGCCTCTGGTAGAGGTGCCAGTGATGATCGGCCTAGTCAACGTCGCCCTCTACTTCCGCCGAAAATACTTCGCCGTCATAGATGTCAATGCTGTCATAGAAAAGCAGAATAGTTGAACAAAAGAAATTTCAGGAGGATAAGATATGACCGAACATAAATGTTCTTGCAGAACAAACAATGATGACTCAATAAAGAGCTTAGTGAAGGAAAAATACGGCGCCGTGGCCGAGAACGCGAAGAACCGCGTTTCGACCAGCTGCTGTGGGGAGGGCACTTGCAAGGACGCTATCACGCGCGACCTGTACACCGAGGCGGAGACCGATGGTATACCGGTTGAGGCTCTACTTGCCTCCATGGGCTGTGCAAACCCTCTCGCCCTTGCGGAAATCGCACCCGGCGAAGTCGTGCTGGACCTCGGATGCGGCGGTGGCATAGACGTCCTGATCTCCGCACGTCGAGTCGGGCATGCAGGCAAGGCTTATGGCCTTGACATGACCGATAAAATGCTGAACCTCGCACGGCAGAACCAGCGAGAGTCGGGAATAGAGAATGTCGAGTTCCTGAAGGGTGAGATAGAAAACATCCCTCTTCCGGACAACTCGGTAGATGTTATCATCAGCAACTGTGTCATCAACCTGTCAACCCATAAGGATCGTGTTATGCGCGAGGCTTTTCGGGTGCTCAAACCTGGCGGGAGATTTGCCGTCGCCGATATCGTAACCACCCGCGCCCTCAATTCGGCGGTCCAGGCGCACCTTGCAATGTGGGCCGGATGCGTCGCCGGGGCGCTACAAATAGATGAATACAAACGCAAGCTGTCTGATGCGGGTTTCATCAACCCGGATGTCGAAGTAGTCAGGACATATTCGGCGAATGACGCACAGACTATGATCCCCAATGACATGCTCCTCGAACTGGGCGATGCCGGAACCGCCGAGCTTATGGCCTCTTTTGTGAGCGCGCTCGTTCGGGCGACAAAGCCTAAAAGATGCTGTTGCTGCGGGAAATAGCATCTCGCTGGATCAAACCAGCCGCATGAGGATCAACAAAACCCATGGAGAATTACTAAATGCAGAATATCACTCTGACAGACGAAGACATCCTGCGCGTTACTGTCATAGACATCGATGGTAATGTCAATGACGCACTGAACTTCATCCGTGAGCGCATCCTTCCAGAGTTGAAGAGACAGGATGCATTGAAAATGCGAGGGCACCTCGATGGCGGCAAAGGCTCGCTGTTCTGATCTATAGAAGGAGGACGCTTGAAGACTCTACGTACGATCATATTTACAGCGCTCATACTGGGGATGCTGATCGCTCTGGCTGTCAAGAACCACCGAGAGCGAACACTCCTCGCCCCGCCTGCACGAACGTCGATTATGATCAACGGCCAGGCATCAGACTGATCGTTGATCAAATTCTCTCCGGCTTACCCATGACAGGATGCGGATGCATGACATAGACATCCAGGAGTGCGTTCACACATGCCGGAAGCTCACGAATCACCGCCTTCAGATTTGGCTGGGACTCAACATCCGCCGACACTCCATACCCTTTTATTCCGAGAGCTCCGCACAGAAAGACCGCGCGGTCGACGTGAAAACCCTGGCTCACAACTATGACACTATCCAGCCCGAAGACATGCTTGGCACGATAAATGGAATCGTACGTGCGGCGACCTGCAAAATCCATCGCAACATCTTTCGGGTTCACACCTCGAGAGATGGCATACTCGGCCATACGCGTCGGCTCGTCGTAGTGGTGAACGCGGTTGTCGCCTGACATGAGGAGCTTGTCAACCTTGCCATCCTTGTAGAGATCGACCGCCGTGTTGACACGGTCTCGCAGGAGAACGGAAAGCCGCCCGCTGGGGAAAATCTTTGCCCCAAGCACAAGCGCGACCCTGCACTTCGGAACATCGGCGACGTATGAGTACACCCTCGATCGCGCACATCGATGTATGTACAACCTGGCCCCTACCGGCATTATTATGCAAATTAGCAGACCTGCTATGACAAACGGCATCAGCCGTCTCAGCAATTTCGTTCGCATACGGATCATCCTTCGTCCAGAATCATAAACTGTCTCTTAATAGGTAACTTCTACGTGACGTATTATAATTCCTGCATGCGCTTAAACGCGAGGCCTGCCGATCAACGATAGGAATTCGTTCCGTGTGACGATTGATTTGCGGAAACTACCCAAGACAGATGAGGTCGTCATCATCGAGTTCTGCTTTTCGACCCCGCGCATCATCATGCAGAGGTGCTGTGCTTCGACTATGACACCGACACCTTGCGGGTTGACATACTCCATGATCGCATTGGCGATGTCTGCTGTCAGCCGTTCCTGAAGCTGCAACCGCCGAGCGTACATATCCACCAGCCGTGCAAGTTTGCTTATACCAACCACCTTGCCCTTTGGTATGTAACCGATATGGCACCGGCCAAAGAACGGCATCATGTGGTGCTCGCACAGACTGTAGATCTCCACGTCACGGATGATTACCATATTGTTGACCGGCTGTGTAAACATCGCGCCGTTTATGACCTTTTCGGCGTCAGCGTGATATCCGGCAGTCAAGAAGTCCAGGGCTTCAGCGACGCGGGCAGGCGTCCTTATCAAACCCTCGCGATCCGGATTTTCCCCAATCTCTACAAGCAATTCTCTAAGCAGCTTCTCTACCCTTTGAACGTTCATGCAGGTCATCCCTCAACACTTCTGTAAACTCTCGCAGTGGTGTCATCCCGTGATGGGCAAAGAGTCCGGCGAGCTCCGATATGGGGATCCCGGTTCCCGGCAGCACGAGGCCCGAGTCAAGCTGGTACAGTGGAATTAGCAGAAACGGCCGCCGAGCGATTTCAGGATCGGGAATGACCATGTCACCCTCACATATGACTACGGTGTCATAGACAAGTATGTCAAGGTCGATGGTTCGTGAAGCCGATCGATCGTCGGTACGTGTGCGCCCCAATTTCTGTTCAATTGAGCGTAGAATTCCGTACTTGAGCTCGTCTGGTGACACGTCGGTGTCGATATGTACGGCACCGTTGACGAATGCCGGTTGCTCGGGTCGGTCGACGGCTGCGGTCAGGTAGAAGGTGGAAATGTCAATGATGTCAACCTTGTCCGCGAGTAGTCTGATCGCCGCCCGGATATTCGCCTCAGGGTCGATATTCGATCCAATTCCGATGTAGACTGATGCCATCTCTATCCTCTGCTCCGCGTGATCTCTACGCCCACGCTCCTGGCGAACCTGAGAGCGAGCGGCTTCTCTACCGTGACCTGCGTTGACTGAACGCTCGGATTATCAAGGCAGATCTCTGCGATCCGCTCTGCCAGTGCCTCTACCAGAAAGAAATGCGACTCCTCTACCGTGTGCACGACGCACTTCTTAATTACACGGTAATCGATGGCATCGCCAAAATCGTCGCTCCTGCCTGCCGAAGAAAGGTCCACATACATGACAATGTTGACTATGACATCCTGCTTCTCACGTCGCTCCTCAGCGTTCACACCGATTATGCATCTCAGCGCCAAATCCTTGATAAATATTTTATCCATTTACTCAGCTCTCATCCGAACTCTCTACATAAGGCTAGGTGGTATCAACCCTTGCGATCTGCCGTATACTCCTTCAAATGCCGGCCGCCATCCACATATATGACTTCTCCTGTGAGAAACTCGCTGCGTGCAAGATATACAACAGCTTCCGCCACGTCACCGGGCGCTCCATGTTTTTCCAAAGGGACTGTCTGAACCATGGCATCAATGTAGCTTTCCGGCTTACCCGGCGGCGGCAGGATAAGCCCCGGGGCGACCCCGTTCACGGCAATATTCGGCGCATACTGAATGGCCGCCATACGTGTGAGCACATACAGCATATGTTTACTTAGTATATAGCCGACGTGCGTCCAGTCCTCGCCCTTGATTCTGGAATCGATGAGATTTACTACGCTGCCACGCCCGACCTGGGCTGCAAAGTCGCGGGTGAGAGCAAACGGTGTCCAGGCATTCACCTCGATATTCATCACTATGCTATCGAATGTCAATGTATCGAGCGTATCGGTGGGGAAAATCGAGGCACTGTTGACAAGGATGTCCAACCCACCGGCCATCTCGATGGCCCTCCTGATCAGCGTGCGCGTCTCATCCAGATTCTCAAAGTCAGCGCTTATGACCCAGGATTTAACACCCTTCGACTTCAGCTCATCTACGAGCGTCCTCGCATCGTCACCAGATGTGCGGTAATGGACTATGACATTGACACCTTCATCCGCGAGCGCGAGCGAAATTTCACGACCGATCCGTTTTGCCGCCCCAGTGACAAGCGCCGTTTTTCCTTTGATCGATTTCGCTGGCATTCTCTCCTCCTATAGTGTAATCCAGCCATGCCTTTATAAGAGGACTACTACATCAACTGATCGACTTTTGCCGCCACGATAAAATCGTTTCGCGACAGACCGCCGATCTTGTGCGTCGAGAGCTTCAAGTCGACGACATTGTAGGAGATGCCGATGTCCGGATGATGATCCTCACTATTGGCAATATCGGCCACCTTGTTGACGAACTGAATCGCCTGCCGGAAATCGGTAAAGGTACAAACTCTCTCTATGACACCATCTTTCAGCGCCCACTGGGGAACTTCGCTATCCAACTGCTCTGCCTGCTCTTTCGTAAGCGGCAGAGTGCCTTTGTCAATATGTATTGCGTTCTCATCCACCAACATAAGTCATAACCTCTTACAAGTCATCAATCATGTCATAGACATGTCATGCTACAAGTCTGATCAACCCGACGAGAAGCGTCCCAAGCAGCACGAAGACCAGGCTGGGAGCGAGCGACCACACTCGCTCATGAAAGCTCAGGTAGGCGAGATACGCGAACCCTCCGGCACCGACAGCCAGCGCCGAGCCAAGCACCTTAGCCGACAGGCTCGGCAGGAAGAAGTAGACCGTTAGAAACCCGATGATTATCAGCCCCCATGTGATCCCGTTCCGAATCAGCGCCTCCCGAAACGATAACCCAGTCGCCGTGAGCAACGCGATCACCGCACCAACCTCTGGTATCAGATGCAGAATCATCCCGATTGAGACCAGAATCCCGACAACGAGCCCAACACCATAACCGGTCGCTACAACGGCGCCTTCCAGGAAGGAGTGCAACCAGATGCCGAGCGTCGCGACCCAAGGGAGCCCACCCCGGCCGAGGTAATCCAGCCCGTCCCGTACCAGGATGAAGGCCAGTATACCGATTGCCCCCCATAACCACGCCGACGTGCCTGCCTTATCCACCGCCTCCGGCATCATCTCGAAGACGGTGGCGCCCAGAAAGACTCCTGCAGCAAGCGGAAGCAACCACGGCCATCGCAGGGAAAGTGCTTCTTCGCCTTGTTCGTTAGCATTCTCTCTATAACTCATAAAATCACCATATGGCTGAAGTTATGCCGCCTTAGACAGCTTGTGAGATTCTCGCTGAAGCAAGCCCTTGATTCTATCGAGCGGAACCATCTCCTCGCCGCTACGGATCAGATCACGGGCCGCGTCAAGCTTGCCATAAATGTTGCATGTCATGACACCCCTGATCTTGTGATCCTTCAGATAGTATATGACACCTCTTTCGTACGATTTCTCCCAATCTGCGACGCTTTCCAGCCTCGAATCGATCTCACCGACTGCCTCATAGCCGAAATCGAAAAGGTCTGAGAAGAAATACGGCATATGGTCGTACGCCTGACCTTCACCTGTCATATTCCATCCGGCGTACTCGCCCTGTGACAGCGCATTGTCCCAATGCTCCACGCGAGTGCTCTGCCCAAGCGCAAGGTATGGGAAGAAGGCATTGTCACCCGCCGCGAAGATATTTGGGTCGGATGTGCGCAGGTGCTCGTCGACGACGATCCCGTTCCCGACTGCAAGTCCAGCGTCGACCGCCAGTTTGACATCCGGCGCTATCCCGGCGCCGACTATCAGCATGTCCGACTCGAAGGTCTTCCCGTTCCGCGTGCGAGTGAGAAACCGACCGCCATCAAGCGAATTTATCGAGGTAGGTATATCGCCTTTCGAGATCAGGATGCCCTTCTCCATGAAGAGCGTCTCGACTGCTTTGGCGAGATTCTCAGGGAAGACCCTCTGCACGAGGAAGTCTTCGGGAAAGACCATGGTCACGCTCACGCCGTTTTTGCACAGCGCCGCCGAGATCTCAGAGCCGATGAATCCGCCGCCGATCACGACTGCAGACTTTCCAGCAACTGCCTCTGCACGAAGGCTCAGGTAGTCGTCGAGATATCGGTAATAGTAGATATTATCGATATCCCCGCCAGGGATCTCGAGCCGCCTGGGAACGCCGCCCGTCGCGAGGAGGAGTCTATCGAAGCCCCATGTGTTCCCATCGCTGTCCATGACAGATCGGCGTTTTCTGTCCAGGCTGATGACTTCGGCACCGAGCAAGATGTCAATGTTGTTGTCCGCGTACCACGCTTCGTTTTGGACAAAGATATCGCCGACCTGCTCTGTACCGAACCACAGCTTTTTCGTGAGCGGCGGGCGGTTATACGGCAGATACTCTTCCTTGCCAATCATCAGGATGGAGCCGTCCTTATCGTTGTTTCTGATACCTTCTACAGCTTTTCCGGCTGCTATCCCAGCACCGACTATGACATATTTGTAGCTCTCTTGCGCCATCTATGCCCCTCCAAATCTTTTATCATTTTCAAGTACGGTACATTTTACCTGGGATTCGCCATGCCTAAACTGAAACTTGTATCGAGGCTGTGTTGAGGTGAAATTGCCGTCGGATACTCGGCCCTTGCATTCGGTTTCATGGACGGCTACTCTATTGCCGTCCGATCAGCATCTTGATCGCCTGATTCGCCGCGGTGAGGCCGAAGATACCGGTGATTGTGGGCATGCTTCCGAGGGTGTTCCTGATCCTGCCTCGCTCAAGGAGCGGCATCTCGCCGTGAGCGTCGGTCGGGGCCGCAAGGGGAAGCGGATTAGGGAGAGATTCTTCGCTAAAGACACAAGGGATATCCATCGGCACGCCCCGCCGTCGGAGGCGCTTCCTGACCGCCGCACCGAGAGGACAGCCGTGTGCAGCCTCGATTGTTGCCACCCGCACGCACGTCGGGTCGAAACGCATCGCAGCGCCAAGACAGGATATCAGCGGAATTTCACGGCTTCTTGCCGCCGCCAGCAGCTCGACCTTCGGGTTCAGGGAGTCTATGGCGTCTATGACAATGTTTGGCATGTCAGAGAGATACTCCACGACGGTCTCTGCATCCACAAAGCCGTTGATCGCCTCTACGTCGCACGACGGGTTGATGTCGAGTATCCGCTCGCGAGCCACGTCGCACTTCAGCCGCCCGACGGTGGATTCCAGGGCAAAGAGTTGCCGGTTGATGTTGCTTACACCGACACGGTCGAAATCGATCACCCGTATCCGTCCGACACCTGCACGCGCGAGCCCCTCGACAGCATACGAGCCGACCGCTCCCAGCCCGACGACCAGTGCGAAAGACGAACGCAATCGCTCGCACGTGTCCCTGCCAAGCATCAACTCGATGCGTCTGAAGCGCTCATCCATTGAAGGCGATTTGTCAATATCCATAGTCATCGGTTACCTACTAATTTCTCATAATACCAGAGTCTCGCACGCCTGAGAGGACGTTTACCATGTCAAGGTAGACATATGATTTTGTCAGACATGATCGGTCCAAAGAAGGCACACGCATTCTGCCATACGCGGGCCTTGACCTCTTCCATTGGCTGACCAAGTAACTCTGCGATGCCCCGAAGAATATGCGGGAGATTCGCCGGATGGTTGAACAGCTCCGTCCCATCGAGCGACGGTATCGCCTGGATTCGAAACGCTTCCGGAGGAAGCATGCACGGGGCGTCGGTCTCGACGAGCAGCCGGTCGAGGGGAATTGCACGCAACGATTCTCGTGCTCGTGCATAGTTCGGTTCGAGGACTTTTCCGCCGAAGGAGAAATACGCGCCCATCCCGGCGAGAATCCTGGCGGTATCGGCAGAACCGCCGTAGGAGTGAATCAGCATCCCACATGGCAGCGCAGGCTCGCTTCTCAGGATATCGACCAGCCAGCCCCACGCCTTCACACAGTGGATCATCGCAGGTCGATTGTACTTGCGAGCAATTCCAAGCTGTGCGCGAAAGAACGCCTCCTGGACACTAGCATCGTACGGCTCGCGATAGCGATCGAGCCCTATCTCACCGATACCGCACGGAACATGGCGGACAAAATCTTCGAGCACAGCCAGCCAATCGCTCGGGCAGCGACCCACGAACCACGGGTGCACGCCAAAGCAGGGAATGACCTGGGGATATGCGCTCGCAAGGTCGAGCACCTTGGGCCAATCGCCTGGCCAAGTGCCGTTACAAACGACGTGCGAGACACCGGCTCCCGACGCGTGCTCAAGCATCGCCGCGATGTCAGTGCCGGGCTCGTAATCAGTTAGATGTAGATGAGAATCGATCAATCCGGGCGTCTTCATGTCAACCTTAGTATAATGCGGATCGGGACACATGGCAAGCTCAATGAATAATTCCCATTTCGTTGAGGCGAGCGGACAGATGCGGGGTCAGCTCGTACTGACAAATGGCCGAAAGAGGCACCCATCGGGCATCTGCCGCATCGTCTCCGGAGTGGAGATCGCCGCCGGTAACACGCGCAAAGTAGTCGATGACGACATAGTGGAAAGTGACATTGCCGCCAGCCCTGACTATGACGTCATAGACGCCAGCAACATTCCCTATCTCGACATCGAGGCCGGTCTCCTCGAACACCTCTCTCTGTGCCGCCGCGACGAGAGTCTCCCCAAGCTCGACCCGCCCGCCCGGGACCGACCATTTCCCCTTCGACGGCTCGAACCCACGCTTGACGAGGAGGATCTTCCCGTCGGCGATTATGATAGCGCCCACTGCCGGAGTTGGCTGTGTCGGTTTGACGTATGTCATTCAGGGCTCCGCTTCCGCAGAATTGCCCGTGATGCGCACGTAGAACTCCCACACGGCCACCAGAACGAAAGCGGTTAGTCCTACGTTTATGACTGCGGCAACAACACTAGTCACGTAGCACATGATGGATGTCATAGACGCCAGTTTGCCGATCATTTTGCCCAAAATCATGCCGGGAGTTATGAAAGTCACGCCCAGTGCGATAAACGACACCCCATCGCCGAGATGCGCAAACAAGTCACCTACTCCTCGGTGAAAGCTCTTCCACACACCCGTGCCATGAATCACAACCGCATACGGAACGAACATCAGGAAAACCGTCGCAAGCCGGTAAATCATGTAAGCCTTAACTATGGGAATAAACACTGCTACTACAGACGCAATCCATATGACCGCATACACCCCAACCATCGGCGCGAAATATCGTAGAACATCCTTCAGCAAGGTATCCGTATCGACCGCTTGGTGTTTTTGCACGCGGTCGAGTGAACCAATAACGCCTGCTGTAAAGGCAGGCTGTATCAACAGACCCATAATGATCGCCCATGCATACCATACCATCCTATCGAATCTGGAAAATGGATGCAGCCCGTTAGACGCCAAGGAAGCATACATGTGCGACGAACTGATCGCAAGCCCCACAACAAGGGCGCAGAGAACTACGGCTAAAGGAATGAGCATCGACCTCAGCAATCGTGCCGGCCTCATGTACTCCGAATCACGGCTGATAATTCCTAGCCGTCTGTAGATACATGGGATGAGGGCCATAACAGCTAGCGCTATGAATATGCAAGCAGGCGGATTGACTTTGTAGCCAATTTGCGGAAAGAACCTATCAGGTGCAGAGGTGAGCAGACCAGGGAGTTCCCACGGCAATACCCTTGCAAGGTAACTTAGCGGCGACGTGCCGTGGTTCATTAAAAGCCCCATGATTCCATTGGTATCAATCGGATTAGCCTTAAGATATGCGCGGCCCATGCCGACTTCGATCAATGCTCCAGCGGCGTTTGCGACCGCCAATGTGCCAAAAAGCCACCATATCCATTTCTGCCTGCATAACTGATTCCATGCATTCAGATATACCCGGCCCAGACTGTACAAGGTCAGCGCATTATCGCCATCCTGATAATACAGCGACATCGGCAGCCGCCAGATAGCCACTATGACAATCAGCCCCAGTGTGATCAATGTCACAGCCGTATATGTACGATCCTGACCAATTACCGTCAGCCACAGACCGAGCACCGCAAACACGATCATCCATATATTTACCCATGCAAATTTCTTGCCACCGCTCATGATAAATACCCTATCCCTTGCTACGCTCGAAGACGTCGACCGCCTTGTTCAGGGCCTTCTCAAGCTCGCTCTGTCGAATGGTGATCGTAAGGTCGCCGCGAGTGCGCTCAAGGACCGCCCGCGTCTGGTCCATCGTACGACGGAGCCCGCCCGTGATCGCGTCCGGGTAGTCGAAGGTGACTAAGACGTCATACGCATCGTCCATCTTCTTCAGAAGACCCTCGGCACGCGCTATGTCACCGCTGCGCAGAATGTCGAGCACCGACCGCCGGGCCTCACTGACAGCCTCGCCAAGCCCGTTCAGGTAAGGTGCAGATTCGACGCCAAGGTCGGCCGGGCCGGGAATCGGCAGATCGCGGATGAAGGCGTTCATGCTCTCCGCCTCGGTGTACTCCTTCTGAGCGTCCTGGACATACCCGGCATAGTAGAGGTCGAGATACTCGGTCAGTTCGCCCTTGGTCTCACGCACTCGGGTTCGCGCTTCTCGAAGCAGGATGGCAGCATCATCGAACTCCCCGCGGTGAATCGAGCGGATGGAGTTTGCGCAGAATCGTATGGCCGCCCTGGAGGTGACGAGTGCCTTGTCTCGAGCGGCGTTCTTGGCATCGAGTTCGACCCTGATATCGTCTGCGATTTTCGTCAAGTTTTCCATGATTTTTCTCCTATTCGTCAATATGTTCCATGCTAAACCGCGGGGATTGATGTCTATGACATGTCCAAGTACCCTGTGCGCAGAGTTTTCTGAAAACCCGGCGCAGTGCACAAGGGATAACAATCAACCGATTATAGCACCTATACTTATCGCCGTCAAAAAATATCTAAGAATGGCAACTCTAGAGTCAGATATTACTTGCTTAGCCCTTTCTCCTTCCGGCAACATCTGATATAATCGGCATATACTGTAAATAGAAGGGCCGATATGATTACCATTCGCAGATATACCGCAATCTTCTCAATAATATGCCTGATTCTCTCACTGACGATAGTTTCCGTGCAGGCAAAGAAACCGTCGCCCGCACACGCACCAATCACCGCCTTCACATTCGCGGTATTCGGCGACAACCAGCCGCCCAACGCGGAGGCACCGCAGAGCGCTCTCTTCAAAGAGATACTGGCCGAGATCAACACGCGCCACGCAGCCTTTTCCGTCAACACCGGCGATACTGTATATGGCGCACCAGCAATCGACAAGCTATCGTTGATGTACAAGGACTACACGGATACCGTAAGCTCGATAAGCAAGAAGAAGGTCTACATGGCGGTGGGAAACCATGATATCAGTGGTATTGCCGAGCATGAGTCGTTCTTTAAGGCGCATAACGGGCCGCTGTACTACTCCTTCACCTACAAGACGGCGCATTTCATAGTGCTGGACAGCGAGACAGTGGGCCAGGAGTGCCAAATCACCGGCGAACAGCTCGCCTGGCTGAAGCTCGACCTCCAAAAGGCGAGGGCGTCGAAATACAAGTTTGTCTTCCTCCACCGACCGATGTATCCGGCTGGGAGTGGGCTTGGTCAGTGTATGGACAAGTATCCTGCCGAGCGGGATGCCCTGCACGAGCTCTTTGTCGCAAACCATGTCACCGCCGTCTTCACGGGCCACGAGCACTGCTTTAACGAGCATCTGCGCGATGGCATCCGGTATGTGATCAACGGAGGGGCTGGAGGAACACTTAGGCCTACGTTCTTCGGCATGGGAGGATTCTTCCACTATATTGTAGTCACAATCGATGGGAATAAGATCGAGATGAAGGCTGTAAAGCCGTCGATTAACGGCAAGCCGAGCGAGGATATACCCTTCAGCAAGCCGGAAGTCGGTCCGAATTAAGTCCAGGCATCGCATTGGAGTCTATACGAGCGAACCATCTACGGGTGATCTCCAGATGAAGCGGTATTGCCGGTGCAACCCAAAACTGACTGAGCCATTACTTCCACTCTGCCCCATACCAAACAATGTCATTCTGAGCGTAGAGAAGAATCTTCTGCCTGATGAGATCCTTCACTGCGTTCAGGATAGCGGTTTCTATCCAGAGATAGCTTTTTGGTAACATCGTAGTTAAGTAAAGAGAACTGTCTATGCAACCGAAATGTAGTAGGACAAGGATTGAAGATCTGAGGCTACGGTAAGTTTTTCTGCTGAGGGTGTCTACCCATATCATCGTTTGGAATCCAACTCCACATATCCCTATCGACTCTAAAAGGTAAACGATAAGACTTACCTGTCGACGACTGGACAACAAATATATAACTGGAACCGGATTCCCATGGCATTACTTCACATGCAATGTAATCACTGTTTGGAATCCAAGTAAAGTTGGTTATCATTTCTGGACGGTCGGGTAATGGCAACAAATCCAAAGGAGCAGACGCTCCCCAGATTTTTATACGCTGAGTTTCTCTGCTATTTACATCTACCAGTAGGAGATGGAGAGACATGTATAAATCCTCGGTAGAGACTGCAAGTTTCTTCCCATCAGGTGACCATTCGATACAAGGTGAATCAACCTTTACGGGTGTCCAATCGGGAGGCGACCAGCGCAAGTCTCCTCTTACTAATAATACCACTGATCCTTTTTCAGTATCGATAAGTATGATATCCCCTGCTGGCCCAGCAAATGCAATCTTTTTTCCATAGATCGCTGCCGCAGATTCCCACTCTTTCATCGGAACTTTGACACTCGCGGGCAACTCAGGCAAAGAAACAATTTTTATCTGACTATCAATAGCAACTATTAATAGCTTTATACGTTTACCATTGCCTCGAATTTGATACAGCCTATCATCCTTCAACTTCCAGCTATAATAAGAGCCTATTTTATTATTCAAGCATAAGTTATCGGATAGGCTGACAGATTTGCGTATGCTATCTATATGCAGAATTCTTATCGGGTACTGAGAAATGCCTTCCCAATTTCTCGCTGCTTCACGAGAGAAAATAACACCCTTAAGAGTTTTAGAATAACCGAACCATCTCTCCAATGTGTCATAACCTGCTGGATTTTCACCGCAGTTCTTGCTATCCCTGCTGCCATAGGCCATAAATAACGCACCATTGGAGTATAGAAACCCACCAGGTACTTTTGACAGAAAACGCGTCTTTCCTAAAGCAGTGAAGTTCCATGCCACAGCCAAGATCTGCCAGACAATTACTAGCAGTATTAATTTCTTCATGTATGCCATTCAGGGGTTCTACTCCAAGCTGATTGAGCACAGTCGAACGGATTCAGGATGACAGCCGCTTGCGAATAAGCAGCCGAATCTACTTGCCGATACAGAACTCGCTGAAGATACGGTCGATGACGTCCTCCGCCACCGTCTCGCCTGTGATGCTGCCGAGCGCATCCACTGCCGAGCGAAGGTCGATGCTGATAAAGTCGAGCGGCGTGCCGGACTCCGCAGTACCGAGCGCCTGCTCGAGCGCCGACAGTGCTTCCTCAAGGGAGTGCCGGTGCCGGGCGTTGCTCACGAGCGCGCCGTCTGTCGAGATCCCGCCGGCCAGCACCATATCCGCAATCGCTGCCTCAAGCTCAAGGATACCCTCGTTCATAGGCGCCGATGTCTTCACGATAGTAAGCTCGGCGGAGAGATTCTCCTTCAGCCAGTACCGAATTCTGCCCTCGAGTTCCACCAGATCGGACTCCCGGACGAGATCGGACTTGTTCAGAATAACGATGACCTTCCTGCCGCCAAGTCCACGAAGGATTGCCTCGTCGTCAGGCTCGAAACCGCGCGCCGCATCGAGCACTACAAGCACGATATCCGCCGTGTCTATCATCTCACGCGCCTTGTCGACGCCGATTTTCTCAACAACATCGTCCGTCTCACGAACGCCTGCCGTGTCTATCGTTCGGACGGGAATTCCTCGAATATTCAGGCTCTCCTCTATGATATCGCGAGTGGTACCTGGGACAGCGGTGACTATGGCGCGGCTCTCTCGAAGGAGGGCGTTCATAAGGCTCGACTTGCCGACGTTCGTTTGCCCGGCGATGACTGCCTGAATCCCCTCTCGGAATATTTTCCCCTTATCGGCGGTGCTCAGCAGGCCGGAGACGTGGGCGACGGCATCACGAATAGACGCGGCAATATAGGTGGGCTGAAGATCGGCCACATCCTCGGGGAAATCAATCGCGGCCTCGATTTGGGCCATGATACCGATCATCTCTTCTCTCAGCATGCGGATTCGTGTGGAGAGCACGCCATCGAGCTGACGCCGTGCGACTCTCAGCGCCTCGTCGGTTCGCGCACGAATGATGTCCTGCACGGCCTCTGCCTGAGCAAGGTCTATCCGACCGTTCAGGAAAGCGCACTTTGTGAACTCGCCCGGCTCCGCGAGCCTCGCCCCTGCCCTGAGCGCCGCCCCGAGAACCATGCGAGTAGGGACCAATCCGCCGTGACAACTGATCTCAGCGGTATCCTCGCCCGTGTAACTTTTCGGCCCGCGAAAGACAGTGAGCACACCGTCATCTATGGCCTCATCGGTGGCTGGGTCGCACACATATCCGTAATGGGCAGTGTGGGTTGGCATATCAGCGACGAGTGTGCCGGACACCGGCTGGAAGATCTTCTGCGCCACGTCCAGGGCAGCTCGACCGCTGACCCGCACGACGCTTATTCCGCCTTCGCCTATAGGGGTGGCTATTGCAACAATTGTGTCATCAATATTCATATGATAAATCCGGGCTCATTTCAAGTAATCTAGTTGTATTGTAACTGATATTTGCGAAGAAATACAGCCCGACGAGGTATGTTTGAGGGGACAAAAGGAATGAGGGCGAGCCGTAGGACCCACCCTCGAAGAATGCTTATTTCTTTGGCGAAATTACCATGTGCCTGTTCGGCTCCACGCCTTCGCTGTAGGTGTAAACGCCGGTGTCTTCCGCAAGCGCGGTGTGCACGATGCGGCGCTCGTTGGCCGGAAGTGAATCCAGAACAGCTTCCTGTCCTGTCTCCTTGACCTTTGATGCAAGATAGAGCGCATGCTGCTTCAGCGCCTCTTCCCTGCGCGCCCGATACCCTTCGGCGTCGATGCTTATTCGGGTCTTCGCTTCCACCCGGCGGTTCGTGATCACGCTGACCAGGTACTGAATGGCATCGATCGTCTGACCGTGCTTGCCGATCAGGATGGCCGCGTCGCCGCCGTCGATGTTCAGGTTCACCTGATCGTCGCTGACCTGCTTCAAAACTGCATTGCCGCCCATGCCTATCCCGTCGAGGATATGCTGCAGGACGTCCTGGCTGACTTTGTCCGCCGCCTCAAGTTTTGGCGCGGGTGCGGCAGGAGCCTGTTTTGCGGGCGCAGGCGCTTCGACTTTTGCAACCGGCTTAACTTCTACCGGCTGCTCTTTTTTTCTTCTGACAGTCTTCGGCGCAGGTGCGGGAGTGGCCTTCAGCGTGACTCTGACCTTGGCCGGAGCCTGTCCAAGTCCCAGGAATCCTTTGGCACCCTCTTCGAGTATTTCCACATCAACTTCATCTTCAGTTACGCCGAGTTGCTCGAGAGCGATTAGCGTCGCTTCCTCGATGTTCTTACCTGTCATCTCAATAGTACTCATTGTATTCCCCCTCCAAACGGCTCATAGAACCTGGGATTATGATGATACGGGAAGGTTTGAACCTTCCCGTAAAGCATTTCTATCCTAACTATTCTTGCCCTTCTTAGAAGGAGCTTTTGCCGGAATCTTCCCTGGCCCAACGGGCGCTCCACCGGCGATTGCGAGATCGTTCATTCCGTGTGCAGGCCTCAGTATGTAGTACTGCTGAACGGTGCTGATCACGTTGAACAGAAGCCAGTACAGCATGAACGCCGACGGGTATGTCCAGAAGAAGAAGGCCATCATGACCGGCATGATGTACATCATCATCTTCTGCTGTTCAGCCTGGCTCGGGTCTACGATCGAGAGCTTCTGAGAGAAGATCATGCTGATCACGTAGATCACGAGGAGCGGCATATCCGGCAGCGCCAGACTCGATCCTATGAATGGCAGATGCATGCCTCCGACGGTGATAGTCGGAAACTTGCTTGCGAGGCTCGATCCTATCCACAGGAAATGCGCGTCTGCGAACTGAACCTGATACAGTCGAACCATCAGGAAGAGCAGCCAGAGTACGGGCAACTGAATAAGAAGCGGCAGACATCCGGCGAACGGATTGATCTTGTGCTCTTTGTAGAGCTTCATGGTCTCTTCGCCGATAGCCTTCTGATCGCCCTTGTACTTTTCCTGCAGGTCCTTTATGAGAGGAGCAACCTTCTGCATCTCTTTCATCGACTTGAATTGCTTGTGCGAAAGCGGGGTTGTTATTATTTTGAACAGCACCGTCACTAGGAGCAGTGCCAGGGCATAACTGTAATTGGGATTGCTTCCCGTAGCCTTCACAAGGACGTGCATGACCTTGTATAGAATGCTGTGGGAGTTCTTTTCATCGATCTTCGCGAGTTCCGCCTTTGCCTGCGAGATCGTTGCGGACTTTGATGCCGGCGCATCGCGAAGCAGCTCCGCGTATGTCTTGACGGCCATCATGTCGTTTTTCTGTTTTTCGTAAATCAGGCCTATCTGCAGGCGGGCATCCGCAGATTCTGCGCTCTTTGAATCAGCCTTTACAACCGCATTGTAGGTTTCGAGTGCCTTCTTGAGATCACCCTTGTCGTTTCCGGCAGCCTGCTTTTTAGCCGTTTCCAACGGTGCCGTTACTGCGGGTTTGGCGGACTGCTGTGGCTGATTGATCTTGCCCTTGTTGAAAAAGAACATGAAGATCAGGTTCGCCGCGAGCATCACGATTACCAACGTAATCAGTTTCTTATTATCCATTAATTCCTCAATATTGTATATTGGCTTTTACACCACGTGCTTGCTAAGTTACTTTAGCGGATCCAAACCGCCGGCACACCAGGGATTACACCGCAGAATTCGCCATATCGCCATCCCCGTGCCTTTCACGGCGCCGTATTTTGAGATGGCCTGAACCGCATACACGGAGCAGGTTGGCTCGTACCGGCAAACCCTGGGAGTAAACTTGGAGAGCTTCTGATAAACTCTGATTGCGAATATAAATACTTGACGCATATTATTAGTTCGGCGAATTCTACTCCCCCGGCTGTGCCGATATGAGCAAATTCGCCTTCCTAAACATCTCCTCAACTGCTCGGGACACTTCGCTGAAATGTGCATCCCTCATCGGAGGCCTCGCTATCATCACCACGTCGTACCCTGATAGTTTTACCCGCTCGCCGAGTATCTGTACCGCCTCGCGAAGTAGCCTTTTCGTTCTGTTTCTCGCGACGGCACTTTTAAACTTCGAGCTGGCAGAAAAGGCGAACCGACGGGTCGGTTCGCCACTCCTGGGTAAAACTTTCAACACAAACAGTCTGTGCACGTAGGTCTTTCCTCCTTCGAACACTCTGCGAAAATCGCGACCGCTTGTAAGCCTGTACTGTTTTGGTAACACTTGTATCCTCCGCCGATCCGCCTAGGCAGACCCCGGCGGGTGCCAGGTCCATAAGTTAAATTACTGCTAACCTACGCCTGCCCTTTGCTCGACGAGCCTTAAGCACCAGCTGTCCGTTTCTGCTGGACATTCTGGACATAAAGCCATGTACTCGTCGGTGCCTTCTGTTTTTAGGTTGGTATGTTCTTTTCATAACAAAAGCTGACCTCCAATTCAAATTATTATATCACATCTACAATTTCTATGACAAGCACCCAAAGACACCTTTTGTGTCGACCGGCTTTAATAGCGCCGATATCTACTTGCGCTGCCCTGTTTTATCGCTAGTACATTACAGACTATCATGGCCGTTTCCCGGCGAAAAATGGAAATATTGAAGTCGATAGCTCATACCTATACCCATCGACTGCATTCTTACTAAAAAAACCAAATTTCATTTGAATGCCCGCGTGAGTTTCTGATATAATCAAGAGGTTTGGTGAGTACCCCTTAATCCCCACCCGCAGCCCGGAGGACTTCTTTTGGATCAGCAGCTCCAGTTAGTTGAAAATGATGAGCTTGTTGCCCTTGAACAGGCATGGAAACAATCGCTTGGCCTCCTTGCGCCTGGGATTAACCGCCCGAGTTTTGAAAGTTTTTTCAAGACCGCCAAACCCCTCTCCGTCGAAGGCAAAACCATCGCCATAGGAGCCGCGAGCGAACTCGCGCGAATCTTTCTGGAAAAATATTCGGAGATGGTCAAAACGGCTCTCGAAGCCTCACTTGGCCAGCCCGTAGATGTCATATTCAGCGTCATTAAGCCTGTAGAGAAGAAACCCGGCCGTCCCGCAGACGTAAGGGCTACCAAAGCGCCGGCACGAGTAGTAAGCTCCATCTCCCTGCCGCTGAACGAAAAATACACTTTTCCAAACTTCGTGATAGGCCCGTGCAACAGGCTCGCTCATGCGGCGGCTCAATCTGCGGCGGGAAACCCAGGAAAAGTCTACAACCCGTTCTTCCTGTACGGTGGACCAGGGCTTGGTAAGACGCACCTGCTTCAGGCTGTCGGACACTCCATTCTTGAACTGCACCCAAGGCTCAGCGTGGCCTACGTCTCAGGCGAGATGTTCACATCCCACTACGTCGCCGCTCTCAGGGAGCACAAATCGGAAGAGTTCCGCAAGAAGTATCGGAGCATCGACGTATGGCTTTTCGATGATATTCAGTTCCTGGTTGGTAAAGAGAGGACCAAGGAAGAGTTTTTTCATACCTTCAACGATCTCTACCAGATGAACAAGCAGATAGTTCTTTCAAGCGACCGTTCTCCGCGCGATCTAAGCCCCCTCGAGGAAAGGTTGAAATCACGCTTCGAGTCCGGACTGGTGGTGGATATCGCCCCGCCGGATCTCGAGACGAGGATCGCCATACTGCAGAGCAAGGCCGAATCCGAGCAAGCCGAGGTGCCGTTCCAGATACTGGAGTGCATCGCAATCCTCATCCAGACGAATATCAGGGCGCTTGAAGGCGCACTCGTCACCGTGCTCGCTTACACGTCGCTCATGAAGGTACCTCTAACCGTTGAAACGGCACAGGAGATACTTAGCCGTTACGTGATAGAGAAGAAGTTCACAGACCTCACCCCTGATGCCGTCCAGCGGGCGGTTGCACAGGTACTGCAGGTGGATGTAGATGACCTTCGCAGCGAGAAGCGTCAGAAAGACCTCGTCATGGCGCGTCACACAGCGATGTACCTCTCCCGGGAGCTAACCCGATGCTCGCTCAACGTCATCGGCAAAGCGTTCGGCGGGCGAGACCATGCCACAATCCTTCACGCCTGCAAACGTATCAAAACTCTGATGGAAAAAGACCCCGAGGTCAACACCACCATCGAGCAGTTGATACATGACCTCAAAACCGGCAAATTGTAAATCCCTCCACATCAACAAACGTTGCAGGGTGGCTCTCCATAGCGCGCACCATTTTCTGTCATTAAATCTGAATCAGGGGGCCATTGTATGCCAAATGAGCGGTCAACAAGAGTCTGTTTCAGATATCCACTAAGTCCACATTTCCTGTTGATAACCACAGCCATCGCTTTGTTGATAACCTTCCAAGCAGTCCCTGGGTGTGGATACTGTTGATAACTAAAGAGTTTATCCACAAGTTATTAACAAGTTATCCACAGGCTAAAAGATGAGAAATAAGGCCCCATTTGAGCTCAACCATACTTCTTCGCCGAAAGGTTATCAACAGTGCCAACATGCTGTATAATAAAGACAACTAGACTAGAACCAAATTTATAGTTTTAATACGCTGTGGATAAGTCCCTTCGGAGCGTGTAGGATATTCAACATATGCATATTTCTCATCTATCCATTCAGAACTTCAGAAATTATACGGACCTTCAGTTTTCACCTGATTCAGGGCTGAATGTCTTTATAGGAAATAACGCTCAGGGAAAGACCAGTCTCCTGGAAGCAATCTATCTCTTCGCTACAGCACGATCCTGGCGAGCAGGAAAAGACGCAGAGATGGTAAAATGGGAAACCGACTTCTCTCGAGTTTCATCGACGGTCACGCGAACTCAACAGAACGACATAAGCGTCGATGTTCTCCTGAGCCGTGGTGAGAAGAAGCAGATCAGCGTAAACACTATCCGTCAGCACAGGCTTGCAGATTTGATCGGACAGGTCAACGTAGTCCTGATCGAACCGCACAACGAAGAAATCGTTCGCGGAGATCCCAGCCGTCGGCGGAAGTTCATGAACCTTGAGATCAGCCAGATTCAGCCGCAATACTGTCACCTTCTGGCAAACTACAGGAAAATTCTCGATCAGAGAAACAAGCTCCTGAAGGATATATCATACAGAGTTGGCAGCACAGGCGTACTCGATGTTCTAAACGAGCAGCTTATAGCCTACGGAGCGCAGATTCTGGAACGCAGGCTTATCTTTATAGAAAAAATCGGCAAGGTAGCGTCGCCCATCCATTCGCAGATCACGGACAGCTCGGAACAGCTCGGCATCAATTACGTGTCCGTCATAGACGTCAGTGATCACAGCGCCGCCGCCCTTACGGATCAGTTCCGAATTCGCCTGAACGCGGTTCGCGACGAAGAGATTCGAAGAGGTGTGACATTGGTCGGCCCGCAGCGAGATGACCTGACATTCACGCTGAACGGCATAGACGCGCGGACATACGGCTCTCAGGGCCAGCAGAGAACAATTGCCCTTAGTCTGCTTCTCGCGGAGCTTGAAGTAATGGAAGAAATCGCATCGGAGCCACCGATAGTCCTTCTTGACGATGTCATGACAGACCTGGACGAAGAGCGGCGCACGCACATCTTCGAGATGACTCGCGGCAGATGTCAGACCTTCCTCACCGCCGCGAGCGAACGCGCCTTCGACCCTGACATGTTCACGTCTGCCAGAGTCTTCCGTGTCTCAGACGGCCGGGTGGAAGGTTAACAGGCTCCCCATATAATGAAAGGTACACTGAAATGAGAATCGACGGACCGGCGGAACTTGGATCGCTCGTCATGGGTGCGCTTCGCGGCCTGGACCTCGATGCCCGAGTAAAAGAGTACACGCTTCTTCAACTATGGGATGAGGTCGTCGGCGAGCAGGTGGCAGGGGCGGCTCAGCCGGAATTCATCCGTGAAGGCAGAATGTTCGTCGTCACCAAAAGCCCCGTCTGGTCGAACGAACTAATGCTCTACAAGCCAGACATGATCGCCCGTCTTAATAAGAAAATGGGCGGAAGCGTACTCAAGGACATAATCTTCAAGGCCGGCCGTATGCCAGAGCGCCGTAAAAAGGCGTCCGAAAAACCGATCGGTCCGATCATAGACGATATAAAGCTTACAGACGAAGAGCTTTCAAATATAGAAGTCACCGCGAGTGCAGCCGGTGGAGAAGCATCTGATGGCCTGAAGAAGCTCCTCGCCACCTCGCTGCGCCTCGAAAAAGCGAAGAAATCGGCGGGATGGACACCGTGTAAAAAGTGCGGAGTCCTTCAAAAGAGCGCATCCGGAACCTGCCCGGTCTGTGCATTGGGGAAGTAAGCGCATAGTTTTGGGTCGCGCTCTGGAGAGCCCTCCTACATGTGGGAGGCGTCTCCAGACGGCGACCTTCACGCAAAGGGACCGAGAGAATCCCGAAAATCAACAAGGGGCATGAGGTATGACAAGGAAAACAAGGATAGCAATCATAGGGCTGGGCGGGATCGCACAGAAGCGGCACATCCCGGCTTTCGTCAAACACCCGGACGTCGAAATCGTCGCACTGTGTGACACTAGGGCGGACGTCTTAGACACGATCTCAAACGAGCTCGGAGTCGAGCGCAAATTTACGGATTACAATGAGCTTCTTCGAATGGATGACATAGACGCGGTGGACATCTGCACGCCGAACTTCCTCCACGCCGATCCGACGGTCGCGGCGCTCGAATCCGGCAAGCATGTCATAGTCGAAAAACCCATCGCCCGCAATGCCGTCGAAGGCACCGCGATGGTCGAGGCCGCCAAGCGGTCGGGCAAGCAGCTCATGGTCGCGTTCTGCATGCGATGGCGTTCTGATGCTAGGGCGATCAAGGCGCACATAGACGCTGGTGACTTCGGCGATATCTACTATGCCCGGGCGCACGCACTCCGAAGGCGGGGGATCCCCACGCACGGCGTTTTTACGAATAAGGAGCTGCAAGGCGGTGGCCCGCTTGTCGATATGGGCATCCACGCCCTCGACCTCACGCTATGGCTGATGGGGCACCCGAAGCCTGTGTCGGCGTCGGGTGTGTCATACACCAAAATAGGGAACAGATCGGGCGTAGTGGGAGCGCTTGGCTCGTGGGACCCTGCAAAGTATACGGTAGAGGACTTTGCATCGGGTCTGATCCGCTTCGAGAACGGCGCCAGTCTATCGCTGGAATCGAGTTTCGCCGCCAATATAGAGAAGGACAACTTTGACATCACCCTGCTCGGCACCTATGGGGGGAGCGAGCTCAGCCCGTTCACGATCCTGCGCGAGGAGCACGGCGAGCTGGTCAATGTGACGCCTGATTCTCTTCCAGAGTCGTTCTGGCATCAGGCCGAGATCTTCGATTTCGTCCATGCCATCCGCAACAACGAGCCTGTGCCGTCGCCGGGACATGAAGCGCTCATGGCAACGAAGATCGTCGACGCGATCTACAAGTCAGCGGAGTTCGGAAGAGAAGTTCAGATAGACTAGGCTTTATCGGCAAAAGTGCAAGCCCCATATTTTATAGTACTTAAGGACTGCGATTTCCTAGCTGGCCCTTATCTGATATAATGGTAATCAGATTTACAACAGACTGCTCGATAAATATCGGAGAAAGTATTGAACAAATTACTAGTTAGTGCGCGTGCAAAATACTCGACCTACCATACCCTCATATATCTCAGCATAATATCCGTATTGGGGGAATTGTCATACGGCGTTGTCAATATATCCGCCCTTCCGCCATATATAGAATCTATCGGTTTGATCAGAGACCTTGGCTTGATAATCGCCATGTTCCTGGTAGTAGAGTCGATCCTTAAATCGCCGATGGGCTCACTTGGCGATCGATTTGGACGCAGGCCATTGATAGTCGGTGGGGCAATGCTCTCGTGTGCTACTGCCCTCGGGATGACTATGGCTAGAAATCTCGGTTTTATTCTTACTCTCCGAGCTATTGATGGAATTGCGGCAGCAGCTATTTGGCCAACCCTGATTGCAACCGTTGGCGGAAGCGTAAAGCCGGAAAAACGCACTACGGCGATGAGCGTAATAACCGCAACTTATATCGCCGGCGTGGCGCTTGGACCATTGCTTGGTGGCTACGTCAACGATGCCGTCCAATCGAAAACGGCTTCGTTCTATCTCGCAAGCATATTGTTTGCTGTGACGGCAATCGTGGCCTTCTTCTTAACTCCTCACCGGTCGGCTGAAGATACGGAGACGGCGCATCAGGAGGAGTCAAAGTTCAAATCGGCTGATTTGCTGGTTGGTCTAAGGGCAATCCCAGATATGATGATAATGGCCTTTGTCGCATTTTTTGGTATCGGCCTGCTTCAGCCTATTATCAAGCTCTTCACTATGAGCGAGTTGGGGCTATCCGAAACAGGCTTTGGAGTATTAATTCTCCCAGTTGCTGTTATAGTGGCGGCATTTAATTTTACCGCTGGCAGGCTGGGTGATCGCTGGGGGAAAGCCAGATCTGTTAGATACGGCTTGCTCCTCACAGCGATATCGATGTGGGGCATAGTTCTGTCGCATTTTACATGGCAGTTTGCGGTTGCCGGGATACTTCTCGGTATCGGTTTCGTGCTCGCGATGCCCGCGTGGCTCGCGCTGGTCTCCGATATCGCGGCTCCGAGGGTTCGCGGCGCTGTCGTTGGTGCGCTCGGAACGGCGCAGGGGATTGGTGCAGTCATCGGTGCTTATCTTGGGCCTAAGTTCTATGCATCGGTCAGCATACACGTTGGAAGCATCAACATAGTTCCGCATTATTCGCCTTTCGTAGTAAGCGCCCTGTCACTCACTGTCTGCCTCGTCCTCGCTATGATATTTATCAAGGATACGGATGCTCGCCGAATAGGGTATTAATCGAAAAGGTAGATACTATAAGCTTTATGGTGGGTGAATCTTCAGATGATTCAGCCCTCACCCCAACCCCATTCGACTTCGCTCAGGGCAGGCTCTCTCCCGATTTCGGGCGAGGGGGCATGCCGCTTATCCCGAGTAGCCCACAGGGCATATCGAGGGACGGTACATGTCCAGCACGGCGAAGGGATTCAATAATGTAGCCGCAGGCTTTATGCCTGCGATAAACGCACTCGCGAAGGGTGTGCCTGCATCTAGTCGGCGTAGGGCGGCTTAGTGTTTTTGTTGCTGTGAATTTATTCGCACGGTTGCTGGAACACTATCGCTATCCACAAACTTTCTTAAAGGGATATATACATTGATTACATCTATCGTTATTCTGGTATTCAGCCTTGTGATAATCCTCCTTGGGGCGGAACTCTTCACCAACGGAATCGAATGGTTCGGGCACAAGCTCCAGCTTGCAGAAGGGGCGGTCGGAAGCGTGCTGGCAGCCGTTGGGACAGCTATGCCTGAGACCATGATCCCGATAATAGCGATCATCTTTACCCGCGGCGATGCGAGCCACGATATCGGCATAGGGGCGATCCTTGGGGCACCGCTAATGCTTAGCACTCTGGCCATGTTCGTTACCGGGGTTGCCGTCTTCTCGTTCGCTTCACGAGGCAGACGCTCCCGCAAAATCGCTGTCGATGCCGCCGTCATGGGCCGCGATCTCAAGTCATTCTTCTTGGTATACGCAGTCGCGATAGGGGCGGCATTCCTTCCAGGCAGACCGTTGAAAATCCTGGCAGCGATCTTTCTGCTGGCGGCGTATGCCCACTATGTGCGTCAGACCTTCAAATGCAACACCGAGCCGAACGCACACTCGAGCGGCCCAGGTCGCCTGCATTTTCACCGGAAGTCGGAGCAACCCCGTCTGCGAATCATCGCTTCCCAGGTGCTGCTTGCGCTTGCTTTTATCATCGGCGGCGCACATTTCTTCGTGCAGAGTCTAGATCACATAGCTCCGTCACTTGGGATATCGGCGCTTGTACTCGCGACGATAATCAGCCCCATAGCGACTGAACTTCCTGAAAAGTTCAACTCTGTGATATGGATTCGGCGGCGAAAAGATACCCTTGCCCTTGGTAATATCACCGGCGCAATGGTATTTCAGAGCAGCATTCCTACGGCCATCGGTATACTGTTTACTAACTGGGAGTTAACCCCTCAGGCGCTTGCAGCTGGAGCAGCCGCACTTTTGGCCTCGATCTTCGTGTGGCTCGACCTCAAGTGGCATAAGCGACTGAGCCCTTACACCCTCTGTGCAGGCATAGTATTCTATCTGGCATTCCTCACATACATCTTCGTGCTGGGCAGCTGACCCCGTCTACAAACCGGCCTTCAATCCTCCTGCGATATCGCCATAATCTACAAAAACCCCCTTTAATCGGCAATAATAAGCAATGTTTACAATATGTAGATGAAAGGTTGTAGAACAAGAGATGATTCGTTGATGAAAAAGAGAAGTTCGTGCATTACAATATCAACTGTCGAACAAAGTAATCTCGATCAACATCTTAAAATAAAAATCAACAGGAGGAGTTTAGAAATGAAGGCAAACATCAAAGGTATCGTAGTAATGGGCATCGCAGCTTTGGGGATCATGGCAGTTACAAGCGCACAGGCAGCAAAAGATACTTCGACAGGTACCGCCAATGCGACAGCTAAGATCATCACTGCAATCTCGATCAGCAAGAATGCGACCACAGATCTGGCATTCGGAAATGTTATCGCTTCAAGTGCAGTTGGAACGGTAACAGTTACGCCTGCCGGTGTCAGAAGTTCTGGAGGAGGCGCAACGATGGGCAATGGTGGAGGAACTGCTGCTGCATTCACGGTAAGTGGAGAAGGTACCAGCGCTTACTCGATCACACTTCCTGCTGACAACGTCGTAACTATTAAGAAAGATGGCGCCTCAGACACCATGCAAGTGAATTCTTTCACTACTAGCAAAGGAGTCAGCAATGCCTCACAACTTATAGGGGGATCCGATACATTCACTGTCGGTGGCACACTGACAGTAGCAGCAGGTCAGGCTACAGGCGATTACACAGGCACTTTCGATGTAATAGTTACATACAACTAAACTGTGAACGACGGCAGGGAACACTGCCTGCTTATAAAGAGATCAAGTAGAGTGAGGGGTGCAGTTTATACCTGTACCCCTCATTTTTTTGGCTGTATAAGCTTTCTTGTGGATAAATCCTCAGATGATTCAGCCCTCACCCCAACCCCATTCGGCTTCGCTCAGGGCAGGCTCTCTCCCGATTCCGGGCTAGGGGGCATGCCGCTTATCCCGAGTAGCCCACAGGGCATATCGAGGGATGGTTCATGTCTATCTTGCAGCGGCGTCGTCAGGGATTCAATAATGTAGCCGCAGGCTTTATGCCTGCGAAAGGGCGCGCCTGCATCTAGTCGGCGCAGGTCGACTTCGTGTTTTGTTGCTGCGAATTTATTCGCGCGGATTGTTGGAACACTACCGCTATGGAATACACGGCTCCTTAGTATCAATAGTATTTTCTGAGTTACCACAAACTTTCTTATAGAGCCCATTTTTTACTGTGGATTCGGGCAAGATATATCATGCGTTTTGAAACACGACAGCATAAGACAAACTATGGGCACATAGAGTCCTGGATAGTGGCTTATGCGGTCGATGCACCCTCCCAAATTCCCACCAAATGAAAATCCCCGAGTATCCCGAGTGCTCTCGAAGAGAGCGTATCGAGGGAGGGAGGGTAGGTAGGGATACTCGCCAAGGGAAGACTATCCTAACATACGGAAGGGGTGCGAAACAGAGGCCCTGAAGGAGAAATGAGAGGGAGAGCCGTGTGACCCTCCCTCAGATGATGCTAAATCCTAGTTGCTTCGAAGTGTGATGGTCCCGTTTACGGCCTTCACGTTGAGGCGTGCCTTGCCGCTCCCCAACTGAAAGCCCAATCGGTCGCCCGACGATTTATCGGCGCTGAAGCCGCTCTGATCGTCGATTCTGCCGGACGGAGCGAAGGCGTCCACCTTTGCGCTCGCATCCTTCGGCAGGATGAGGGTCACATTCCCACCGGTCGATGAAATATTGAGGGATCCTCCCCTGACTGCCGAAAACTCGACTTTCACATCGCCGCCGACCGACGTCACTGTATGGGCGCCGGAAACCAGGGCAAACGATTCGAGCGTGACCGTCGCTCCTGTGGCGTTGATATCGAGCTGCTCGTCAGAGCTTCCTGAAAGTGTAAGTGATCCATCCGTAAGTTCGACTTCAACCGGCACTGCCGATGGAATCGCTAACTCATTCACGTCCAGCTTGGGCGACAGGGACAGTACAAGGGTGCCATCCGACCTTAAGAGCTCGCCTGGATCGTCGGTTCGCGCGGAAGTCTGCACTTCGGCGGTGTTTCCATCGGCCATTCGTGCCTTGATATCTGATCTCGTCGATTTGATGCGAAGAGAGCTCGACGGCGGAATCGAGATCGGCTGGTTGGTCGGAATCCGAGAGGCGCTCTGCAGGTTATTTGCTCCACCCTTCGGCGCGGCACTGCTCACCATCTTCTCAAGCAGGTCAGGAAGCTTCCTCCCGCTCTCCATAAGCTTGGACGGGTCCAGGTTGCCGCTGATCTGCAGGAAGGTCAACTGCCTGTTCATTCTCCCCACCGGGTCTATATTCACAATCAGCAGCCCCTTCTTCTCGTTGAAGAGGATGGCTGTGGAATTATCCCTATCCAGCGATTTTACCAGTGTTTTCCACTGTTGATCGGCTATGGCTTTCTCGTAGAACTTGAATACCTGCTGCGCATCCGGATCGGAGTCGATGGCGTAGCTGACTACGTTCAACTCCTTCATATCCGACAGCCCGAGCCACGGCCCGAACTGTACTGTAAGGGCGTCGAGCAGCTTACCCGGCGGTATATTGATCTCCGACAGCAGTTTTGCACCCGGATACGACGGCAGGTCCAGACCGGATTCCGCCTGGCATACAATCCCCAGTGCAAGCGTTGCGATCATCATCCCGATGGCGACGAAGAGCTTGGTCTTCATAAGGTGTTTCCTCCGAAGGAGCGTGTATTTTCCTTTGAATGAGCGGCGATCAGGTCTGCGGCTCTCTGCAGGGTCCCGCGCACGCGTTCGATAGATTCGTTTATGGTGAGTCCGGCCTGCCCCAGATTATCCGCTACGGAACTCTCCGCTTGAGTCTGAGTGGCTTGGGCCACGAGTATTTTAGTGACGACTGTCTGAGCGTCGTCCGGCGTTGGTTCTGACATCTGATCTGCGTTCACCGACTTTGCCATCATTGGGGCAAAGCGTGAATTTTCGGCGGCTCGTGCGGGCGGCATCGATTGAACCCCGTCCATCTTATCCATCATGATCGCCCCGACGGGCTGCGAATCGGCGGCGACCGTCGGCACTGATGCCACCTGTACGGGTTTCGGCTGAGGTACGTATTCACGGTGAACGCGGCGGGCGTGTGCGACCCTCGATGGCGTATGAATCTGCACGATGGCGGCTACCCTCGGGGCTGACGGCCTGTTCACGCTGACTGTTGGTGCGTGCGATTCAGCGGTCGAATGATGCTGCGGCTCGACGGTCGCGACCACGGTCGTGTTCGGCCGAATCTGGCTGTGCAACAGGAGCGCTATGCCGACTACCGCTGCTGCGAGGCCGGCTGCCGCCATCTTGAACTGCCACCTTGGCCGGTGAACGATAATCGAGGGTGCCTTTGCGGCCTGAATAGCTCGCAGTTTGGCCGAGAAGTTCTGCGCCATAAGTGAGGATGGCTCTTCGTCCGTCCAGACGGCCATCGTCTCGCGCAGTGCGGCGATGGACAGCTTCTCTCGTGCGCACGCCTGGCATGCGGAGAGGTGTCGATCGAGGGCCAACTCTTCGCTTGGCGAGAGTTCCCCATCGCTTGCGGCCGATATCAAGATTTTGGCGTTATCGCAGTTCATATCCTGTTTCCTTTTAGGAAAAATCATCAAAACCTAGGCGGACAGTCCGTCCAGCCTCTCCCGAAGGCGCTGCCGGGCTCTGAAAATCAGTACCTTGACGCTGCCGATCGGACAGCCGAGCGCTTCAGCGATCTCTTTATATTCCAGCCCCTGATACTCGCGAAGGATGATGGCGGTCCGTTCCTTCTCAGGCAGGGACTTTATGGCTCGCTTGATCGTAGCCTGCACTTCCATCTGAATGATCTGGTCTTCGACCGGCGAGCCGGACGCGGTGTACAGGGAGCCGGTCTCGTCATCGTCCGAGACGTTCTGCTCCAGGTCCTCTACGAACGCTTCAGGGCGCCTCGCGGAGTGTCGGATATAGTCTCTGCACTGGTTCCCCGCGATCGAGTAGAGCCAGGTGCTGAACTTCGCCTCCGAGCCGCGGAACGAGTTCCCGAATCTGCACAGCTTGAGGAAGGTCTCCTGAACCAGGTCCTCGGACATCTCGCGGCGACCGACCATCTTGTAAAAAAAGTTGAACAAAGGCTTCTGGTATCGGGCAAACAGATCCTGCATGGCGTCGGTATCCCCATTCTGGAACCGAGCCATCAATTCCTCGTCTGATGCCGTTATCTGCTTTGCCTCTATCTGCATCATATATCTATACGCCCGCGATATCCAAAAGTTAACAAGAGTTCATGTCCGATCTTGCCGATAAAAAAATAATTGGCTGTATAAGCTTTCTTGAGAGAGAATCTTCACCGACACTGATTCGGCCCTCACCCCGGCCCTCTCCCGGTGGGAGAGGGTGCACACTGTCGCTTTGGGCTAGGGAGATATGCCGCTTATCCCGAGTAGCCTGCAGGGCATATCGAGGGACGGTACAATGTCTACCAATCTTCGGCAGCGGCGTCTTCAGAGATTCAATAATGTAGCCGCAGGCTTTATGCCTGCGAAAGTGTGCGCCTGCATCTAGTCAGCGCAGGGCGACTTCGTGTTTTTGTTGCTGCGAATTCATTCGCACTTGCCTACGATGACAGGTGGTACGAGAGCACTGTCAGCTCCTGTATGAAGCAGACTTCCCGCACGAGTACGCTTTCCGGCACGTGCAGGGCGCATGGCGCGAAGTTCAGAATCACCTTGATCCCGGCATCCACCAGACGGTCGGTAACACTCTGGGCGGCGGATGGGGGCACGGTTAGAATCGCTATCTTTGCTTCCAACTCCTCATTTGCCTCTTTAATCCGCCGGACGTCCATGACATCCAGGTCCCACAGCTTGCTGCCGATCTTTTTATCGTCGATATCAAAAGCGCCGACTATATGGAAGTGGAAGCGTTTGAGGCCGGGATACCCGATGAGCGCCGACCCGAGGTTTCCTGCGCCCACGAGGAGCACCGGCTGAACCTTGTCGACCTTCAGTATATGCGCGATCCGTTTCTGCAGATCGTGGACGTTGTACCCTATGCCCGGCCGACCGAACTCGCCGAAGTAGGAGAGATCTTTTCTGAACTGGGCGGCGTTGATCCCAGTACCGGTCTCTATATTAGCAGACGAGAGGGTTTCAACATAGTTGTCCTCCAGCTCGTTAAGGTATTTCCAGTAAGTCCCCAGCCGTTCCAGCGTTGGCATGGGAACCTTAATTTCTCGGTTCAATTCGGTCACGCTCCTTCAAGAGGTGTGCGAAAAATGGCGCTCAGTATTGTGCATTATTTCACAACCTCGCGCCATAGTATACCATGAGTCGAGCAGAAGCTCAATATGCTGGGCTAAAATGATGTGTTTGATCGCCGTCTGGAGACGCCTTAAATGTCAAACCTCTGAGTAGCCGCCGTACGATTTTAGTTTTGGAATCAGCATCGGCACCGACTTGCGGTACTTGTCATAATGCTTCCCAAAGCGTCGATGCAGCACCGGCTCCTCGAAGCGCCTGAGGTAGATCAGTCCGAGGCCGACCAGCAGAGGAACGAGCACGAGCCCGCTGATCGAGTTCATCGCAAGGGCGATTGCAAAGAGGATGAACATGTATCCGAACAGCATCGGGTTTCGGGTGAAGGCATACGGGCCGGTGACTACCAGCCGCTGAGTGGGATACAGCGCACGTCCGAAAGCTTCAATCGGCGAGCCCTTGCCCACGAAGTGCAGGTATGAGTACCCCCATGCCACCCAGAAGAGCCCGAATGCGATCACAAATCCTGACGTCATAACGAGGTACGGGTTGGCCACGACGACCTCGAAGCCGAATAGATTATCCAGCCCCGTGAACGCAAGGATGAATGCGTCCGGAAAGACTACCCCGAACACTATGAGCGCTATCCACAGCCCGATGAACTTTCGCAGTCTGGACATCTGAACCCTCCGACGAGAGTATACCCATTTATGCGCTGCGATGATACCTGATGTTAAACAATCTAATTCAACATATCGGCCTACAGAGGGTTCTTCGCCGGGATGCCGGGCTTTCGAGGGAACATCGGATGAGTCCTCTGCACCTTCTTGATCACTATGAGCGTGCGCTCCGCGTCGCTGTGGGGCAGGGTGAACTTGTGCACCTTCACGACTTCCCCTTCAAGCGATTTCAGGGCTTTTCGTGCCAGCTCGATCTCTGCTTCACCCTCGGGGCCTTTGTATGCGATGAATTTACCCCCGATTTTGCAGAATGGAATGCAGAGTTCCGCCAGCAGGTTCAGACGGGCCACGGCCCTCGACACTGCGAAGTGGTACCTCTCGCGATATTTCCTGTCCTGACCGGCGTCCTCCGCGCGGGCATGGAGCGTCTCGACGTCCGAGAGGCCAAGTTCCGCCGCCGCCACCTCTGCGAACGTCAGCTTCTTTTTCACGGAATCGAGCAGCGTGAGCTGGAGGTCGGGTACAGCGATTTTGAGCGGGATACCGGGCATCCCCCCGCCCGTGCCGATATCGATGAGCCGCGAGCCCGTCGGTATCTTGACGAAGTTCAGCAGGCTGAGCGAGTCAAGGTAGTGCCGTATGACGATCTCATGAGGGTCGACGATGCGCGTGATGTTGAACTTCTGGTTCCACTCGAGCAGGAGCGCCGTGAAGGCCTCAAACTTGTCGAGCTGTGCGTCGTCGAGCTCTATGTGCATCTCAGCCGCCCCGGATTTCAGCAACTCGCGGGGAGTCATGTTGTATTCTATGGTTTCGTTCATTTTTTAATCCTTATAATCTCAAGTATCGTTCAACGCTCTTGTATGTGCGAATTGCATAGCCCTGTTTATTCAAGTTGATCAGCACCTGGAGAAGAAGCTGGCGATACATGCGGTGAGTCCTGTCAACATCGCTAGATTTCAAGTAGATCCCCGGAGAGAACTGCAGGTCAAAGAAAGATCCAGCGCCTCCCCAGAAATCGACTCCTGTTAGTCGCTTCAATGCTTCTTTAGGGTCTGTATTTAGCAGGCCAAGAAGATTATTCAGGTAATTGGCATGATAGGTAGCATGTACTTTCAAAAGCAGCGCTTGCATCTCAACAAGCGGCTTGGTGAAATCAGGATTTGAGACAAATTCGGCAGGATCTACCGCAGATTTCCGGCGGGCGTCCCTTCTGAGCAGCCACCAGAGTAAACGGCGTATAGCCGTGGAAGAAACCCTCAGCACCAGAAAAATGGAAACGCCAAGCGGGATTGAAAAGAACCATGGCCAGTTGGCATTTTTCGGTAGGATGTAAACTGCAAGCCAAATTGGCACCAAAAAGACAATTAACCAGGTTAGCAGTGAAGGCAGTATGTCGAGAAATATCGATGATACGAATTTAGCGGTTTTCCATAAATTCGACATGTTCCATCTCCAGTTTGCGCTACCCTTTGTACAGTATACCCCTCGCCCACTGGGAGAGGGTGGCCGAAGGTCGGGTGAGGGCTTACCCTGCACCGATCCGCTTGTGGAGTTCTTCCTTCACCCGCTGCTCGATCTTGCGCTCAAGGCGGACCACCGATTTTGCATACTTCGAGCGCCGGGATGTGCTCCACATGACCAGCCGATGGTTCATGCGCTCAGCCTTCGTCCAGCGGGCCTTGTACCGCTCGTTGCCGCGCAGGAAGTCGAACTCCCGGCAGCCGTGCGCGATCGCATCCTTCACCGCGAAGCCCGTCAGCACCGTGCCTGGGCTGTACTTCGCGAGGGTCGGCTCAAAACCACCGAGGTAGTAGTAGCCTTTTTCCTTAAGGGTAAAACAGTAGAGAACCGATTGAAGCTTGCCGTCCAGCCGAAGCCCGTGAAGCCTTAGCCAGCCCCGTTTATGCGCAAGGGCGGCGACTTCCCGGTGGAACGCCTGACGGTCGGCGCCTGCCAGCATCCCGGGCATCCACCGTTTCCGCCAGCGAGCGGTGTGCAGGTCAAAGAAGGCGTCCATGCCCTCGTCGAGTTCACCCATGCTTAGCGGCCCCAGCGATACTTTATCGAAATCACGATTCATCAGTCGCTCGTAGTAGCCCAGGTTGAACCGCATCTTCTTGCCGAATGACTTGTTCATATCGGCCCACGATTCGGCGAGGGGCAGATACGGGCAGACCTCGGTATGCAGGAACCTGGCATGCCAGTCATCGGAGAGTGCATCGCACGATATCATATCGGCGATCATAGTGAGCGATGGGGAGTTTTGCGGAAACTGCTGCAGATCCACTAGGTCCCACCTGCCGCGCTGAGAGGTGATCCACTTCACGATAGCGGCGAGAGCGGTGTTTTCATAGCCCTCGTCGAGCACGAAATCGAGGTAATCAGAGACGCCGGTCCCGATGAACTGAAGCCTGCGAAGGGGCAGCCCGTACATGCGTGTGATCTCCATCGGTGCCAGCCCGACGAGCCGACCGTCTGCTCGGACGCAGATCAGCACCATCGACTTCCCTCTGCTGAAGTGCTGCCAGCAGCAGGACACCCATTCCCATGTCTGGAATATGCCCCCCGACCGGCTTGCGCCGAGCAGATCGTCCCACTCTTTCCACAAATCATCCATCTCTACGGCGGTGTTGATTTCCAAGATCTCTAACATACAACCTCCAGGTTCACCGGAGGCACTATACCAGATTACAGCTCTGTTGTAAACAGGGACTGCCGTCTGATCCTTCGTCGCAGGAGGAATTATATACGTCCATAGGGAAAGATAAAGAACAGACATTTATCGATCTGCTCTCACCCAGAGCCGCTGCCGAAGCCTGGCAGACATGTACCGTCCCTCGATATGCCCTGTGGGCTACTCGGGATAAGCGGCATCCCCCCTCGCCCGAAATCGGGAGAGAGCCTGCCCTGAGCGAAGTCGAATGGGGTTGGGGTGAGGGCGAATCAGATTCACCCACAAGAAAGCTTATAGAGCCATAAATACTATATATTGAGTTTGTCATTCAGGTGAGATTGCTTCTGTGCTAAGAGGAGATACAGTGGCGCGTTTTTTGATCGGCCCTCACCCCTGATCCGGGCGAGGGCGAAAATCTTATCTACAAAATCGACAGGGGAGGAACATAAGATGGATGCGATAGAGTGTCTCAAGACGCGGCGAAGCGTTCGTGCCTACACGGATGCGCCGGTTTCGAAGGAGATCATAGAGGATATAGTCGATTGCGGGAGGCTGGCCGCGACCGCGAGGAATGTTCAGCCATGGAAATTCATCGTCGTGCGCGACGCCGGCATGCGTAAGCGCATCGCGGAGATAACGAACTACGGCAAGTTCATAGAGCACGCACCGGTGTGCATCGCCGTGCTGTGCGAGGACTCGGACTACTACCTTGAGGACGGCTGCAACTCGACCCAAAATATCCTGAACGCTGCCCGCGCGCATGGGCTCGGCTCGTGCTGGGTTGCAGGTGATAAGAAGGCGTATGCGTCAGATATCTGCGATATGCTCGGCGCGCCGGAAAACTACAAGCTTGTCTCGCTGATTGCGCTCGGTTACTCCGAGGGCGCCCACCCGAGCCCGGCGAAGAAGCCTCTGTCGGAGGTCCTGTGCTGGGATCGGTATTAGAAGGCCTCGCCATAAATGACGAGTCTAGCAAAATCGAAGCACGCTGAAGCGAGCTGATATCGGGTGAGCGCGGCCAAAGCTTGCTTCAGCATGCCGAACGCCTCGCCATAAATGACGAGCCTGGCGTAATCGAAGCACGCTAAAGCGAGCTAACGTTGGGTGCGCGTGGCCAAAGCTTGCTTCAGCATGCTTGATATATCGTAGGCTGATGCTTTAGCATCAGTTCTGAGGGCCGAACGCCTCGCCATAAATGACGAGTCTAGCGCAATGGAAGCACGCTAAAGCGAGCTAACGTTGGGTGCGCGTGGCCAAAGCTTGCTTCAGCATGCTTTGCATATCGTAAGGCTGATGCTTTAGCATCAGTTCTGGAGGCCGAATCAGACCCAAAGAAAGCGAGAGGTGAACTATGAGAAAGATTGCCGTTATCTGGATATGCTCTCTACTTGTGCTATCGTTCAAGCCCGTCCGTGCTGATGACAGCGCGCTCAGTGGAATCGCTGGGGGTGCGGTGTCTCCTATGGAGCAGCATCCGTCGGTGCGTATGGTGAATGAGAAGGTCGACATTCGGCTTGGGAAGAACGGAGCGACTGTCAAGTGCCTATTCACCTTCAAGAATGAAGGACCCGCCTGCTCTGTACTCATGGGTTTCCCTGAGCGCGTCTGGGCATCCGGCGATGCAAGTGCATTTGGCAGACTCCAGCACTTCGTCTCCTACGTTGACGGCAAGAAAGCGATCATAGACTATCGGCCTGCTGCACGGAATAAGGAGGGCTACCAGTATAGAGAAGATTACACCTCCTGGTACGTGAAGAAAGTGAAGTTTGCCAGGAATCAGACTCGGAAGGTCACCGATGAGTACTTCTGCAGATACGGGAGCCATGCCCAAGTGGAATCTACAACGCTCCCGGCGCAGTTTGTGACGTACGTTCTGAAGACCGGAGCGAATTGGAAAGGCCCGATCGGCACCGCGGTCATCACGGTGGATGCCACACACGCGGTATCCTTCATGGATATCAAGCCGCCCGCGCACAGCGTGAAAGTCGGCGACAAGCACTGGATTTGGACAGCAAAGAACCTCGAACCTAAGGAAGATTTCCAAGTGGACTTGTATCCCCGGTATCCCTTGCTCAACGGACGTCTGATCGGCGGCGGCTATTGGTGGCCGATGGAGATGAATGCCGGGAATTTAATGGTCAGTACCGAATTTCTCACACAGTTGGGCGGCGAAGTCGACGTAAAGAAACAGACTTGCACCGTTCAGTATGGGAAGCACACACTATTCATGAAAAACGGCGATCGAGAGGCAATGCTCGACTCGAAGCCGGTCATGCTCTCGGTTCCAATCTGGGTGAGGAACAACAGTGACACCTGCACGATGCCTCTCGTCAGCGTGGTCAAGTTACTCGGCGGGAAGGTGTCCAAGGACACGAAGACCGGCAGGCTGAACGTGCGCCTTACCGACCTTCATCCAAAGAGTGAGCCGAACGCCTCGCCATAAATGACGAGTCTAGCGCAATCGAAGCACGCTAAAGCGAGCTGAAATCGGGTCAGCGCGGTCAAAGCTTGCTTCAGCATGCTTGATATATCGTAGGCTGATGCTTTAGCATCAGTTTGAAGGTCGACCGCCTCACCATTTCAGCATCAGACTAAAACGACCTTCTTCCGCAGAACCTTGCCGACCACCGCTTTGGTCCTGTATCCCATTCGGCACTCAGCGTTGGCAAGGAGAGCGCTCAATCTGGAGCGGAGTGAACGCCTCCATACGAGCATGCGATAAATCGTCCGGTGCTCATCCGTCCATCGCGACTTGTAGGATTCGTTGCCGCGCAGGAAGTCGAACTCACGGCAGCCGCATTCTACCGCATCACGAATCGAGTAGGCTGACAGCGTCGTGCCCACGCCGAATTTCGCGAGGCTCGGGTCCCATCCGGAAAGGTAGCCGTATCCCTTTCCTTTATATGCAAAACAGTAGTTCACTGATTGTAGTTCGCCGTTGATTTTGAGCCCCTGCATTCTAAGCCAGCCTCGTTCTGCAAAGGCATAAGCCACTTCCCGGTAGAATATCCGCATCTCTTCCTCGGACACAACGCCCGAAAACCCCTGCTTCTGCCAGCGCATGGAGTGAAGCCGGAACAGCGACTCCAGCCCATCGCCCAATTCTTCATCGCACAGAACGCTCGGCGCAACCTGAAACTCCTTGTATATGAGCTTCTCCGATCGGCGTATCTCCTGCCGATGCTTCTTCCCCATGCCCGACATCATTTCATCCCACGATTCGGGAAGGCGCATATACGGGCTGATATCCTGTTCGACCGCCGTGCAGTGCCAACACGGATCGAGGTCTGACATGATCGTGGCGGGGTCTGACGGGAGATTCTGCAAATCAAGGAGATCCCACCGACGCTCGTTCGCATCGAGCCAGCCCAGTATCGCCCGGCGTGCCGTGTCTGCGCAGTCCGCATCCAGTATGAAGTCGAGGTAATCGGAGACGTGTGTGCCGAGAAACTGCAGTCGACGAAGGGGCAGCCCGTACACCGAGGAGATCTGCATCGGTGCCAGTCCGATCAGCCGCTCGTCGTCCCACACCCCTGCTATTAGCAGTTGGTTCCCGTGCCCGAAATTGTTCCAGCAGGTAAAAAGCCATTCCCAGGTTTGAAATACGCTGTCGTTGCGGCTTCGTTGCAGGAGATCGTCCCAGTCTGTCTTCACATCATTGAATCCCTCTGCCGTACTGATTTCCGAAACATGAAGCATGTATTTCTCCCCAATAAATATGGTTAGGTGCGACAATGTTTCTATACCAATCGGCGTGATAATTCAAACCCTGACTACGTGTTGAGCGAGGGGAGTCGAACAGACATCCCCTCGTATAAAGCGAACACAGCACGAGTCGATGATCCATTAGAAATTTGGCTCTATAAGAAGGTTTGTGGGTAGTGGTAGTGTTCCAACAACCGTGCGAATAAATTCGCGGCAACAAAAACACGAAGTCGGCCTGCGCCGACTATATGTCAGACATGTACCGTCCCTCGATATGCCCTGTGGGCTACTCGGGATAAGCGGCATCCCCCCTCGCCCGAAATCGGGAGAGGGTTGGGGTGAGGGCGAATCAGATTCATCCACAAGAAAGCTTATAGAGCCAGAAATTTAATGCACAGTCTCAGGGCGCCTGAGCGCATACCTGCAGTATCCAAGGCGCTTACACGGCTGTTCCGAGCAGTGGACCGGCGGCCGGTAGGTGTGCTGATGAGTTTCGTGGTAGTAGATGCTTCTAAGCCCGCTGTACTTGAACCGGCACGCGAGGAGCTTTCTTGCGGCACTTTTCAGCATGCGGACCGTAGTCGGCCGCGTCACGCCCATCGCTCGCGAGATCTCGGACGCGATGTATCCCTCGTCGTACATCTTCCATGCGGCGGCCTCATCATGGGTCAGACCGGCATGCGCTATCGGATCGTCCATCTCAGGCATCTCCGAATGCAGTGCGTCTGCCGACATAAGCTCGAAATGCTCCTCCGCCCGAGCCACCCGTCGAGTCTTTCGCGCCAACTGATCTTCGCTGTACGCCGGTCGATCATCTCGTGTGCCCGACGCCGCGAGCAGCACATCCGCAATCACTTCCATCGCTTCGGGAGGCATCCTGCTCTCTCTAAATCCACTTGCATTCACTCTTTCAACCATGTCAAATACTCCTTACACAGACTATGTGTAGACAAGCGTCTACTATTTTGCGTAATTATAACCGCCAATCGCTATCTTGTCAAGTAAATTGGTTAAAAGAATTTCGACGTTAACGCCGTGATGTATTAGAGCAGTCAAGCGCCATGCGCATGAGGTGTTAATATAGGCCTTTCGGTGGGTATACTGAACGCAGTCTTCATCGCAGACGACCATCGTGGATAGGGGATAATAGTGAATCATACAAACCGCCGCCCAAGGATAGCGTTTCTCACATCCGGGAACCCGCACGACAAACGCTCATGGTCCGGGATAGACTACTACATGTCGCACTCGATCCAGGAATACTGCGGCGATATGGTGTATCTTGGGCCGATAACCCCAACGATTAGATTTACCTTGGGCAAGATACTGAACAAGGCGTCACAGACGCTGCTCAGGCGCCGATTCGCATACCTGCACAGCGTACTCCTTGCAAAGGGATATGCGAAAGTTGTGCGTGCGCGGCTCGATCGTGACCCGGTCGATCTGATATTCGTGCCGTCGGCGTCCACGGTAGCGGCGTTCCTTGAGACATCCGCGCCGATGATCTACCTGTCCGGTGCGACCTTCGCCTCCATGCAGAGCTACTATCCGCAGTTTTCCCAACTGTCCATTCGCTCCATACGCGAGGGCAACCTCATCGAGAAGCGATCGATAGAGAACGCCGACCTACTCCTTTACGCGTCGCAGTGGGCCGCGCAGTCTGCCGTGCAGAACTACGATGCGGATCGGTCGAAGATTCACGTGCTCCCGTACGGCGCCAACCTCGATCGCGACGAGATCCCTCCAAAGTCGAGGGTCCTTTCGAGAGTTGGAGACAAACCGTGCCGTCTGCTTTTTCTAGGGGTGGACTGGCAGCGCAAGGGCGGAGATATCGCCTTTGAGACGCTGCTCGAGCTGGAGAGGCAGGGGATCGAGGCTGAACTGACCGTATGCGGGTGCACTCCGCCTGCAGGGCTGTCGCACAAGCGGATGATAGTCATACCGTATCTGAACAAGAATGACGACTTCCAGCGCAGGAAGCTCATGAATCTGCTGATGAACTCTGATTTCCTGCTTCTGCCCACGAGGAGCGAGTGTTTCGGCGTCGTCTTCTGCGAGGCGAGCGCCTTCGGCCTGCCGATCATCACAACGGATACCGGCGGAGTCGGTGGGGCGGTGAGAAACGGGGAGAACGGGTTCATGCTTCCCCTTGAGGCCTCGGGGCACGACTACGCGAATCTCATCGCGCAACTCAGCACGAACGACAGCCGCTACTACGAGCTGGTCCGATCGAGCAGGCGTGCATTCGATGAAAGGCTGAACTGGGATGCCTGGGGAACGACCGTCGGGGAGTTGATTCGGGGGATGGTGTAGGCCGAAATCTACAGATACCGCACCTTTGAGACCGCACAGCTCGCCGCGATACCCACGGCTATCCATGTGTAGATGTTCTGGGCCAGTATGGACAGAACCAGTCCTACCGGCACAAACCCCTTCAGCGATAGAATAAGCGCCAGTGGACCGAGTTTGACCGCCAGCGCGCCGATGACTATCCCTGCGCCTGTCAGTATCTCCATTTTGCTCCCGCGCTTCATCCCAGCCGCCTTCATGATCGTCGTCCCGGCGAAGTATCCGTACGGCGCCGCGATGAACCACGCGAAGAACCCTATGCCGCCTATCAACGTCGCGAGCGCCCCCGCGATGAGCGCCACAATCGCCGACAGTGCGAATCTCCCTGGGCTGACTGTGAAAAGAACCGAATTCTTGCTCTTTCCGCAGTTTGGGCACTTCATCCCGACCGGCGTCACGACCATGCATTTAGGGCAGATCGGGGTGCCGCAGCTCGCGCAGGTGAGGCCGGTTTCAATTTTCGGATGTCTTGAACAGTTCACAATGATCCCTTCGTGAATATGAATAGTCGATCTATGATATACGCCTACCCCTGTGTCCGTCAAGCACAATCGCTTGGTGGTCGAAACGATCTGAAACGATCGCGCTTGACCACGGCAGGTGCATGCGATATAATCATCATGAAGGCGATGGAGTCCGCCGAAACCGCCCCGCACGGGCTGATGACTCCTACAATTCAGGTAACACGGAATTGCAGGAGGAATTTATCATGTTTCAACGATTGCTTTGGCTCTCACTGGCAGGCGCGTGCGGAACCGTCAGCCGGTACGGTCTGTGCGAACTCGCGAAGAAGTCGCGGCATGCACATCTGCCTCTCGGCACGTTCACCGTCAACATCCTCGGAAGCTTCCTCTTCGGCCTGGTCTACGTCCTGGCACAGCGAAAGCTGAACATCAGCGGCGAGTTGCGCACCATCCTCCTCGTCGGCTTCATGGGCGCGTTCACGACCTTCTCCACCTTCGCGTTCGACACTGCTAAGATGCTGAAGTCGGAGCAGTGGATGATGGCGTTCGGAAACGTCTTCGGGCAGATCTCCCTCGGGATTCTGGCGCTCGGCGTAGGAGTGTACCTCGGCAAGAATTTGTAGTGACCCCGTGGTTATCCCCTCCTTACGAAGGAGGGGCCGGGGGAGGTTCACGAATACTTTGGCCACCCTGCGATACACCCGCATCGTGGGCACTCAGGGCGCGCGGATTTGCCACAAATTCTGAATTTGATCTCTGCTTATCCCCTCCTTACGAAGGAGGGGCCGGGGGAGGTTCACGAATAATTTAGGCCACCCTGCGATACACCCGCATCGCGGCACTCAGGGCGCGCGGATTTGACACAAATTTTGAGTTTAATCTCTGTTTATCCCCTCCTTACGAAGGAGGGGCCAGGGGTGGTTCTTGAAACAACACCCCAAAGGCAGACATACCCTCACCTGGCCTTTCCCGGTAGGAGAGGGAATTTCGTTGCTTTGTTAACGCCTCTCGAAGCCTATTACAACATAGCCTTGTTCAGTCTACACATGGGGGAAAACAAGCGTGAGAAATCGAACTGTTTTTCGCATAAGCATGCTTACGATATTCGGCCTGGCCGTTGCCCTTTTTGAGGCGATTGTAGATTACTATCTGCGCCGGATTACGCATTCAGGGAGCATTACCAGTCTGCCGCTTGTACCCCGGTTTCCAACAAATATGCTGTTGATCGAGCAGACAAGGGAAGTTGCAGTAATCGTCTTGCTTGCATCCATCGCGTGGCTGGCGTCCGGTAACCGGTGGGGGAAGCTCGCTGCATTCACCTGGATTTTTGCGATATGGGCGCTGTTCTCACGGATTTTCCTGTTTATGGCGGGCGAACTCACCCGACCCAAATCCGCTTGGATGATCTCCATTCCGGCCCCGATGCAATCATATGCTCCCGTCTGGATCGTGATTGTTGCGACCATGCTCATGCTAGGATGTTCTCTCTGGATGCTGCGGTCGAAGGCTGATGGGCTGAGCGATACGTCGAGCGGGCCTCGAGTGAACTACGCGGTCACATTGGCGCTGCTGACCGTCCTTGCAATCGCCATGGCCCATCTGGAGGGCGTGGTTGTCGTGTATATCCGTGCGATACTGCTCCACTATTCGCCGCATATGAGTGGTTTTCACCAGTTCGATGCTCCTTCATGGCTTATGTCGGCAGAAAGAATTCGAGAAGCGTGTACCATAGTCATGATATTTGCGGTCAGCATGCTGGCAGGCAAGTCAAAGTGGGAGAAGTTTGCGGTCTTCATGTGGGTGTTCGCATTCTGGGATATATTCTACTATGTCAGCCTTAAAGTATGCACCGGCTGGCCGGAATCTTTGGGCACGCTCGATGTGTTATTCCTTATACCGGTAGTCTGGGTTGAGCCGGTATGGTTTCCGGTACTGATATCGATTTTGATGATAGTGATTGCATTTCTGATATTCAGAAAAGAGAATCGCACGGCTTATTGATCCCATAATGTTCTATTTATCAAGGAGGGGGCAGGGGAGCTTCACGAATCATTTGGATCACCCTTCGATACACCCGCTTCGCGGGCACTCAGGGCTAGCGGATTTGGCACAAATTTTGAGTTTGATTTCTCTTTATCCCCTCCTTATGAAGGAGGGGCTGGGGGAGGTTCACGAATAATTTAGGCCACCCTTCGATACACCCGCATCACGGGCACTCAGGGCTAGCGGATTTGATGCAAATCTTGAGAGGGGTTGTCGTTCAGTTTATCCCCTCCTTGCGAAGGACGGGCACGGGGTGGTTTTTTTTAGTGATCCTGTAAGCTTTCTTGTGGGTGAATCGCCAGATTGCACTGATTCGGCCCTCACCCCAACCCCATTCGACTTCGCTCAGGGCAGGCTCTCGGGCGAGCGCGTTTTTGTTCCGCTTATCCCGAGTAGCCCACAGGGCATATCGAGGGACGGTACATGTCTACCAGGCTTCGGCAGCGGCATCTTCAGGGATTCAATAATGTAGCCGCAGGCTTTATGCCTGCGAAAGGGTATGCCTGCATCTAGCCGGCGCAGGGCGGCTTCGTGTTTTTGTTGCCGCGAATTTATTCGCACGGTCGTTGGAACACTGTCGCTATCCAACAATGTCATTCTGAGCGTAGCGAAGAATCTTCAACCTACTGAGATCCATTTCCCGTCCGGGGAGAGTATTCGGATCGACCTTCGATACACCCGCTTCGCGGGCACTCAGCGTAAACGGGTTTGCCGTTCTGTTTAGCCCCTCCTTGCGAAGGAGGGGCTCGGGGAGGTCCTTTTTAGGTACTTCAGAGTTCTACTGCCAAAGCAAGCGATATAGCTTGGGCAGTAGAACTCTGCTCAATTACCGATGGAACGAATAAACTAACTTAGTCCTTACTTCCACTCTGTTCCCATACCAAACAATGTCATTCTGAGCAAAGCGAAGAATCTTCAACCTACTGAGATCCATTTCCCGTCTGGGGAGAGTATTTGGATCGCCCTTCGATACACCTGCTTCGCGGGCACTCAGGGTTAACGGGTTTGTCGTTCTGTTTAGCGCCTCCCGGTGGGTGCGTTACTTCAGAACAATCTCATCGAGCGAGCGCTTGGGCACATGGTGGACGCCGTCTGAATCGCGCCAGTAACGAATGCTGCCGTCCGCGCCGACCTCCTCAAGCACGACCTTCTCCTTCGGATGACCGAGCGCAAGGACGAGCAGGATCTCATACCGATCGGGGATTTGCAGGACGCCGCGCAGTGCATCTCTGTGTATGCTGCCGATTATGCACCCGCCGAGTCCCTTCTCCGCCGCTCCAAGCATTATGCTCTGCGCCGCGATCCCTTGGTCGCACCCGAAGTTCGCGCTGACTACGGTATCGCCGAGAATGACGATGTATGCGCTCGGACGCTCACCCTCACATGGGCCGGGCCAGTCTTTCAGGTAGCCAGCCCAAACCGTGCAGAGGAAGATCCGCTCGTTCATCGCACGGTCGGCGGACAGGATATATTTGAGCGGTTGAAGGTTCCCCCCCGACGGGCTTAGCCGTCCCAGATTCACAAGTTCCATGAGCGTAGACTCGCTTACCGGGCGATCCTCATGGAACCGCCGATAGCTTCTACTTGCGGTGACTATATCTTGTATCATATGATCCTCCTACTGCTGCTTGATAACTAAACTTTGCGCTTCAGGGGCTTTCGGTCCCTGCACCACTGCCTTCTTCCATGTCATCTCAGGAACCGGTGTCGTCTCCGCGAACACCTCGCCCCTGAGCTTTGCGGCCAGTGCCGAGTTATGCGCCGTGTCCCGCTGGCTCCATGCGAAACCCACAATCCCCTCGATCCCATGCTGCCGGGCGATCTTTACCTGATCGGCTGCTCCTGAATCGTTGTCTTTGAAGATCATCAGCCCACAGTATACATGCTTTCCATACGACCATCGCTTCAATCCATCCAGCCATGCGCTGAACCACTCGCACTGCCTGGGGTTGGATTGATCCTCGTAGTTCATCGGCATATTCGCGTCAAGCAGGCCTTCCTTCATCCAGGAGTTCCAGTCCTGAAAGACAGCGCTATAAGCCGAGGTCTTCGTAAAATCGGAAGGACAATTGCCCCATGTGATAGTAGCGGCAGTCAGCTTGATATTCGGCTTGATGCCCCTAACAGAGCTGCTGATCGCTCTGACGGTCTCCGTGACCTGCTCCCGACGCCAATCGCACCACTGGGGATCATCCGGCGACGGCTGACCCGTTCGACCGTATTTGCCGTTGAACAGCGCGACCGAAGCGGCGTTGTACCCCCAGTCCTTGCCCGGATACCGCACGAAATCCAGCGACAACCCGTCGATATCGTACTTGCCTACTAGATCGGCGATAACCTTGACCAGATACGCCCGCACCTCAGGGACCCCCGGATCGAGGAATTGGCCATCAGGTGATGCCGTCGCCCCCTTCGCATCCTTGCTAAGCCACTCGGGGTGGGCATTTATAACGTGTCTGGGGTCTGCCGGAGGTGGTGCTGACGACCAGATTCTGTATAAATTGAACCATGCGTGCACTTCCATGCCGTTCGCTCGCGCTTGTTTGGCCGCATACGCGAGCGGATCGAAGTCGGGGCCACCCTGAATGTTCAGCGCCCGAGGTTCGTACGACGAGTTGTAGTAGGCATCTCCCACACGGCGCACCTGAAGTATGAGAGCGTTCATATTGCAGTCTTTGGCCCATTTGATGGTGGTATCGACCTCTTGCTGGCTAAGGAGTCCGGGCTGCCAGTTGTGGACCCACGCGCCCCTGAACTCGGGAGATGCCGCGTGCGCGCAGCTCATCGATAATGCCGCCACAATGATCGCCGATGCGCAGATTTTGATCATGAATTCTTCCTCCAACCTGATTGTTCCGCTTATCCCGAGTAGCCCATAGGGCATATCGAGGGATGGTTCATGTCTACCGGTCTTCGGCAGCGGCGTCTTCAATGTGCCGCAGGCTTTACGCTTGCGGTCTAAGCGCCCGTAAAGGGTACGCCTACATCTAGTCGGCACAGGACGATTTCGTGTTTTTCATTCCTTTTGACGCCGCTTGAGCCGTATCACGAATGGCGCTGCATAACCCGATGCTATGCCGATAACAGCCCCTGCGGTCACATCGAGCGGGAAGTGCACCCCGATGTAGATCCGCTCGTACGCGACGATGAGCGCATATCCGACGAGCGCTATCTGTACCCATCGGCGCTCTCCCCTCATAAGACAAACCGCAATCGCGAAGGCGAGAGCCGTATCGCCGGACGGGAAGGAGTGCTTGTAGTAGTTTTGGAGCAGGTGCACGTTCTCCAATAATGCGCCGGGTCGTGGATTGGGCAAGAAGTCTTTCAGGATCAGGACGATGATCGTCTCGATCGCCACTGCCAGCATCAGCCCGGAAAGTTTCTGAGACCTCAATCGCCAGGTAAGGAAAATCGCCGGAATCAGCACCCATCCGGTCCCGAGGTAGCGGTAATAGGCGAAGAACGCATCGAGGAGAGCGGTATGGTGGGAGTTGATCAACCGAAAGAGTTCAATATTAAGGGAAAAATTCTCCATTACCGATACCTATCCGAGCAACATATTTGCTTGCGCATGCTTGTGCGGTTTTCTGAGCACCTTTACCTTCAGGCGGCGATGTCCGAAAAGCTTTGCGCGCTTGTGGGCATTCCTGCCCGTAAATCGTATATCCAGCGGCCCCCTGCACTTATCATCCACTGTACGGCGACCGATGCCCTGTATATGAAGCACCGTCCCTACGCGCCATCGCCCGGATGCCACTCCCGGATGCTTCACAGATTTGCCGGTTATGGTTTTCGCCCTCGTGTGACAAATTCGGCACGGGGCATCATAACCGGTCGCAAGCACCGTGACGGCAAGAATTGTCACTGTCAGCGCATGGACTACATGTGCCGTAGGGGGGTGCCAGTTCTTAAATATAAAGTTCATACTGCGCTTACCTATCCATCGAAAATGCTGTAAGTTTCAAACCAAAGCATAAATACTATAGTGCCAGTTCGTTCCCCATGTCAACTCTCGCTGCTCAAATTTGATCGCTGCAGTCAATTATAAAAGCTTACTATACTAGCGATATATGTGTTTGAAATATGACGCTTATATGGTATAATAATTCATTAAATCGCAAGTACAGGGAGGTTCAACTAATTGTCCAACACATCCGTAGATGTAGTGATAGTTGGTGCGGGTCCGGCTGGATCGACTGCCGCATATGAATTGGCCAGTAAGGGGATGTCTGTCGTTCTATTGGATAGAGCGGTCTTTCCCCGCCCTAAACTTTGCGCTGGCGGTGTCACGATGAAAACCGCCAGGTCGCTCCCGTTCGATATCTCGCCCGCGGTCGAGCGGTCTATTTATGGCATAGAGTTCACCTTGAACTTCGGTCGCCGTGTATCCAGGCGCTCGGATACTCCCTTCATGTACACCGTCACCCGCGAAAAGTTCGATCACTTGCTGATGGAGAAAGCTCGGTGCGCGGGCGCTACAGTCTGCGAGGGGATTCGGGTATCAGGCGTTGACCTGAGCGGCAGCACGCCGGTCGTAGTCACGCCGTCACGGAACTTCCACGCGCACGTGGTGATCGGTGCCGATGGCGCGGGGAGCCGTGTCGCTCGGAGTGCAGGGCTTAGTCTTTCGAGCATGCCAGGCGTCGCGGTCCAGTGCGATCACTTATATACGGACGGCGGTGATCATAACGATGATATCGTCAAAGTCGACTGGGGTACCATTCCTACCGGATATGCATGGGCCTTCCCGAAGAGCAATGGATGGAGCATCGGTACAGGGGCTATCAAACCGCTGACAAGTCTGCTCGGCCGGTACTTGTGGAAGTATGGAAACAGCGATGAGTGCTTTCCCCGAGCGTCTAACAAGCCTCGTGGGCACCTTCTGACTCAGCGCAATCCACACGACCGTATACACAATGGGCCGGTTCTGCTTGTAGGAGATGCCGCCGGATTGGTTGATACGCTCACCGGCGAAGGGATTTACTACGCCATCCGCAGTGGACAGCTCGCGGCGGAAGCCATATTCGACTCCCTGTGCGCCGGTAACATCGATCTAGGCACATACGAGCGCAAGGTCGACTCCGAACTGATGCCTGAGTTAAACGAATCCCGGAGCATCGGCTTTTCACCGGATCCTTGAATCTCACGGCGGCACAGGGCGCACCACGTTCGGCCTGATGTCCGGCGATCTTCCATATTCAGCGCTAAGGTCCAGGCTGATTGGCTGGGACCCGGCATGGCATGCAGTGGGAACAATCGGCCGGTTAATAAGAAACCGACGAATCGCAATGCTATCGGCACGCAGCGTCGACGTTCTGGGTACAGGCGATTACTCACTTGCATCTACAGAGGCCTAGTTCCTACAGCATTCTTCTCTCTTTGGGAAAGGCTGGGTGAGGGCTAATTCCAAGTTTGACTTTCCACACGCCCTTTAGATAAACTGTAGCCAGACACTTTTTGAAAAAGGGGCATTCACACTTGATTCTCACGGTCGAAAAATCGCAAATCTCCGGGGCAGTCCGCATTCCGGCATCGAAATCGCATACCGTACGGGCGGTTGCTATCGGAGCGCTGGCATCCGGCACCACCCGTATCTCGAACCCGCTCGTATCGTCGGATACTCTGTCCGCGGCGGAGGTGTATCGGGGGCTGGGCGCCGACATAACGCTCGGCGATGAGTGGCTCATCGGCGGCACGGGGGGCGCGCTGCCTGCGCCGGATAACGTCCTCGATGTCGGCAATTCCGGCACCACCCTTTACGTTGCGATGGGAACGGCCGCGCTCGTTGATGGGTACAGCGTTTTTACCGGCGATGACCAGATACGCAACCGGCCGGCAGGTCCGCTCCTCCATGCGCTGAGTGACCTCGGCGTGCAGGCGATTTCGACTCGAGGGAACGGGCGTCCTCCTCTCATCATCAAAGGCCCCATGCGTGGAGGAAAGACAACGCTTGACGGCAGTAAGACCTCTCAGTATCTGACCAGCCTTCTATTGAACTGCCCCCTCGCGGACGGTGACACGGAGATCGACGTCGTCAAGGCCGTCGAGAAGCCGTACATTGAGATGACGCTCAGGTGGATGGACGAACAGGGCATCCGCTACGAGCGAGAGGGCTTCGAGCGCTTCCTTATACATGGCCGACAGAAGTACACTGCGTTTGAGAAGAGCATCCCGGGCGATTTCTCATCCGCGACTTTCTTCGCCTGTGCGGCGGCGATCACCGGAGCGACCGTCACTCTCCTCGGTCTCGACATGAACGATACTCAGGGCGACAAGGCTGTGGTCGACATGCTGCGGGCGATGGGGGCACAGGTCGACGAGCTTCCGGACGGCATCCGAATCACCGGCGGGCAGTTGACCGGCGGAGTGTTCGATCTGAGCGGTACACCGGATGCACTCCCGGCGATGGCTGTTACGGCGTGCTTTGCGGAAGGCACCACTCGACTGGTCAATGTGGCACAGGCCCGTCTGAAGGAGACCGACCGCATCTGTGTTATGCGCAAGGAGCTTGCGGCGATGGGTGCGGAGATCGAGGAGATGCTTGATGGTCTGGTCATCGAGGGCGGGCACCCGCTCCACTCAGCGAAGGTCGGCGGACACGGGGATCATCGGGTGGTGATGGCGCTCGCCGTTGCGGGCCTGATGTGCGCCGGCAAAACCGAGATCGACACCGCGGAGGCGATGAGCGTCACCTTCCCGAACTACGTCGAGCTGATGCGCGGCCTTGGCGCATATATGGAAATTTCGGATTAGGAAAGCGAAAAAGTCCACGAACTAAGCATTGCCCTTCGCATGCAGATCGATTCTTCGGGCAATCATCCGTCCCAGGAAGAATGGCAGATACGAGCAAGCTGAAAGCCCTGCTAATGCTCCTCCGACCGATGTGATCATATAGATGAAAGACTCTGAATTGGAGTGAAATTTGCCATCTATAGCGCGGGTTATAGTATTAAGCAGAGCATATAAAACAGCATATGCGATGATAGATGAAAAAGGGTGCTTCTTCTGAAGTTGCATGCGATCGTTCCTTGTAATCAGCCGAGAGTCCCAGTAGAGGCCGAACAAGAAAGGTACGGCCGAAGCAAGAATATAGAGGCTACTATATCCGATAACCGGATGTTGCTCTGCGAACGTGATGATAGCCGAAAATAGTAACAAGAGTAGAATGGCGACAGCAAATGCCCTCAGCTTACGGCGTCTTGACGACATATCAATCTTCCTGATCTCCATCAGATCGAGAATGTTTCTAATAAAACTGGCGATCAATGTGCCTCCAATGGTTCTTTTGTGGTCTGAACGCTTATTACTTGACAATTATATCTCTTGATGCCGTCAGAATTCCGCCGAACGGGCCGGTGTCCCGGCTCACTTCAAGTTTGTATTTGCCCGGCTTGATATTATCTGGCAACTTGGCACCAGATAAGGATATAGTCATCGGGTCCCATCGCTGTACGACAATACCTTTGGAGTTCTTGAGTACGATCTTTTCCTCTCCAAAATCGGTTGTGCCTTTTCCCGATACGCTCATGCCGCTCAGCTCTCCTCCAGCAGAAAAACGCACGCTGGATGCTATATCCATGGTCGCTCCTCGTTTCAATACCAAACCTGATTTTGGTTCGGTAATCGTGAGGTACGGCTTGCCTCCGACAGGTACATTTGTCGTCTGGTTTTCTGGCGCAGATAGTATTTTCTCAATGGAACACTCGATATCCCAGTCGGCTTTGGCATCACGGGCGGCCCCAATCGAAACGTTCTCCAGCCGAAACTTCCCTGCGGGCACAAGCGCAACGGTATTACCGCTAAAATAATTCCGTGCTGTATCACCTTGTATAAAAAAGCCCACATCCTTGATGCTTTTAGGGCCTATTTTTTCGAGTTTCAATTTGATTTGCGCCTTTGGCCCCTTATACTCTGATATTACAAGGCTATCACCTGATATACTTGCCTTGAGGTTGTAAAGTCGGCCTGCGATATTTACCCCGGTCGATAAATCGCAGGTGTGAATATCGAGATAGCTATTGGTACACCTATGGAAACGTCGATTGTCATCGCAAATAAATTGAACGGAATCACCGGCTTCTTGGTCGCGTGATAACATCTTTGCAGGTGTGTCAGCAAAACTGCCGTTCTCGGTTTCGTCTATCAGCTTGAAAGATAAATCCCCTTTATTTGTCTTAAGCTTACCTTTCCAATACCCCCTCAGTCCCAACATATATGAATCAGGGACTTTGCTTTTGCCATCGATTTCAACATCCATGCTTACAGGCGTAGTATTCTTCGATTTGGGATAGATAACGTTGAACGGTATCGGCGGACAATGATATATTTTCTTGCCGTCACTATCTGTACTCTCAAGCACTCGAGAATCATCAGACAGGTCACAGTTGCCGTTCATATCAAGGTAGAGTGTATCGTATCCCGTGCCTGTGCCCTTCGATTCATCCAGCGCCAGGAAAGTGCCGTCATAAGAACTTGTGAAATCATATCGGATCATCACCGAGCCGAACAAAGGTTTCTTCGAGATAAAGGAGGGGATTCGCTTGATCGAACGTGGTACTTTGCTTGTTAGCGGAGGATCGAACGTCGTGCCAGACATCGATCTGCTTTCCGTAACTACCCATTCAGTTTTATACGTTCCCGGTATGATCACCAGCTTTTCTGCATCATAGTGGGCCATCTTTGACAGGGTTGAATTAACAAGAGTGATTATTAGGATGGATACAGCCAAAACTGCCGCCAGCACCAGGATAAACTTTTTCATCGATTACCGCCCGTAACAGATTTTAGATATATCCTTCTATTATCTATTGGTAATATAGTTTCCTCCTTTAACAAAAAAGGACGGCCCGCATTGATGCGCGAGCCGTCCTTTGATTTAATATACCAACAGCTAACATCAATGAATTACTGCACTACCACGTCCTTGAGTGTCTTTCTGAGCCAGTGACTTGCCTTGAATGAGATATCATACGTGCCCACTTCGACATTCTGCAAGGTAAATGAGCCGTCTGCGCCCAAGTGGTCTATTGTCCTAACAGTGGTTGTGCCGCCATGTTTCATCAGTGTGACTGTTATGGGAACTTGAGTTGCATCACCGCTGTAATTATCGAGTACGAGGTTCACAGCGATATTGCGCGTGACAGGGTCCAGGAAAACGCTCTGCTCAGGCGACCACGCGGAACCTGCAAAGGCCGAGTCAATCGCCTGCACACTCCAGTAATACGTTTGATTCGTGCTTAGACCCTCGAGTGCCCATGACAGCATCTTCTGCGCGTTGCCTGTGGACGGGATGCGGCGGTAACCCGATGCTGATGACATCCCGCTGAAGACATCGCTGCCGCCGGGAGTGGTTCCTACCCGTAGATTGTATGAGAGTCCGAGCTCGGGTGTCTGGGTATCGCTTGCAGGGTCCCAGTCGAAGGTGATATCGCTCCCTACTGGCGATGCCGTAAGTCCGGTTGGCGCCGAGGGGATTGTGTTAAACGCTCCTGCATCATTTCGGTATATTATGCTTACTCCGCTGCTATTATTAGTAGCTCCAGCCAGCGCTAGGTCGAGGTCGCCATCATTGTCATAGTCGCCCCAAGCAAGGGAAGCCAAGGCGACGCCGGTGAGTCCTGCTCCTATGTCCGTAAAGATGCCATTAATGTTTTGGTATATCTTGCTAATGCGGGCGATATCAGAATATCCTGCAAGAGCCAGGTCGAGATCGCCATCGTTATCGTAGTCTCCCCATGCAAGAGAGCAAGAACTGGCACCTGTGAGTCCTGCTCCTATATCCGCGAAGACACCACTATTGTTGCGGTATATCTTGCTCACATATAAATAGTTAACGCTAGATCCAGCGACGGCGAGGTCGAGGTCGCCGTCGTTATCGTAGTCTCCCCATGCTATGGAACACGAATAAAAACCTGCGAGGCCTGCTCCTATATCTGCAAAGACACCGTTTGTGTTGCGGTATATCTTGCTTACACCGTGGCTACCATCAGATCCAGCAATGGCAAGGTCGAGGTCGCCATCATTGTCATAGTCGCCCCAAGCAAGGGAAGCCAAGGCGACGCCGGTGAGTCCTGCTCCTATGTCTGTAAAGATGCCATTAATGTTTTGGTATATCTTGCTTGTGCGGGCGATATCAGAATATCCTGCAAGAGCAAGGTCGAGGTCGCCGTCGTTGTCGTAGTCCCCCCAAGCTAGGGAAGAACACTGAACACCCGTGAGGCCTACTCCTATATCTGTGAAGACACCGTTCGTATTGCGGTATATCTTGCTTACACAGCCGCCACTGGAATATCCAGCAATGGCAAGGTCGAGGTCGCCATCGTTATCGTAGTCTCCCCATGCTAGTGAGCCATCCCGCACACCAGTGAGGCCTGCTCCTATATCTGTGAAAGTGCCGCCATCATTACGGTATATCTTACTGATATACGTATCTCCACTATTTCCAGCAATGGCAAGGTCGAGGTCACCATCGTTATCGTAGTCTCCCCATGCTAGCGCAGAATATTGAACGCTAGTGAGAGCTGCCTCTATATCCATGAACCCGCCAAGACCGGTGAAGTCCTGGCTCCCGGAATCGGATTGGATATTGCTGTATTCACGATTCTGCGGATTGAAAGTATAGCTACCCTTGCTTGGGGTAACGGTACCAGTCCAATCATAAGGCACCCAAAGCGAATAGTAACCGTTGCTATCAGTGCTAGTATTGATATATATGCCATATATGCCACTTGCCTCCACTGATACAAGCGGTAATCCCGTTGCCGTTCCTGCCCCCATGCGCACACATCCTGATATTTGGGCATATTGGTATGCCGTATAATCCTGATTTGATTGATCCGCAGTTACATTGGCGTACACCTTGTTTGGTGGAACAAACGAATACAGATTCTTAAAAGTGGTAACAGTGCCGCTCCATCCATAAGGCATCTTCAGCGAATAATATCCGTTGCTGTCTGTCCAAGCGGTACCCATTCCATCACTTGTGTGGGCGTATGCCCCCACGAGTCCTGCACCTCCAGATGTACGAATATACCCTGATATTATGGGCCATGGTTGAGCCGTATAGTCCTGATTTGATTGGTCTGTGGTTACATTTGTATAAGTCCTGCTTTCGGGATTTAACGAACACAGATTCTTTGTGGGCGTCAAAGTGCCGCTCCATCCGATTGGAACGTAGACAGCATAATAGCCGCTGCTGTCTGATGTTGATGATATACAACCGCCGGATGCAGTAACAGTAACACCGGATATAGGTGTCCCGTCCAGATTTTTAATATGCCCTGTTATTGCCGGCGTGTATGTAAGTATCGTAGACTCAGCCGCCCACTGCGAACCTGCAAAAGCAGTGTCTACTGCCTGCACACTCCAGTAGTAAGTTTTGCCGGGCAATCCTTTCAAAGTCCAGGAGAGCCTCTTCTGCGTGTTTCCGAGTGACGGTATGCTCCTAAGTCCTGTGGATGGGCTTGCCATGCCGCTGAATATATCACTCGCTCCGGGTGTCGTGCCCACGTGCAGGTTATATGATAGCCCTCCTGCGGGTGTCTGCGCGTCAATTGCCGCATTCCAACTGAAAATGATATTGACGCCTGAAGGTGATGCAGTAAGTCCGGTTGGCGCCGATGGAGGAGTGTTCAATGCTCCTCCATAATTCCTGTATATCATGACTGTACTGGTGTTGCTATAATAATATCCAGCCATGGCAAGGTCGAGGTCACCATCGTTATCGTAGTCACCCCAGGCAAGCGAAGCATTTTTAACACGCTCGAGATGTGCATACGCATATTGTGTAAATACACCATTCGTGTTACAGTATATCTTGCTTACGTTGTCAGAAACATTACTGTATCCGGCAAGCGCGAGATCAAGGTCGCCATCGTTGTCGTAGTCCCCCCAGGCAATGTCGCCGGAAACACCAGTGAGTGCCGCTCCTGTATCCGTAAAGACTCCGTTGTCATTGCGGTATATCTTGCTTACTGCGCCACTGGCAAATCCTGCAAGGGCGAGGTCGAGGTCGCCGTCGTTGTCGTAGTCCCCCCAGGCTAGAGAAGAATCATAAACGCCAATGAGTCCTGCGCCTATATCTGTGAAGGTGCCGCTATCATTGCGGTATATCTTGCTTACTGCGCCACTGGAATATCCAGCAAGGGCGAGGTCGAGATCGCCGTCGTTATCGTAGTCCCCCCAAGCTAGGGAACAATCCCGCACACCAGTGAGCCCTGCTCCTATGTCTGTGAAGATGCCATTCGTGTTGCGATATATTTTGCATACACTGGATCCAGCAAGGGCGAGGTCGAGGTCGCCATCGTTGTCGTAGTCCCCCCAGGCAATGTCGCCGGAAACACCGATGAGTCCTGCGCCTATATCTGTGAAGGTGCCGCTATCATTGCGGTATATCTTGCTTACACAGCCGCCACTGGCATATCCAGCAAGGGCGAGGTCGAGGTCGCCGTCGTTATCGTAGTCACCCCATGCGAGGGAGCAATCCCGCACACCAGTGAGCCCTGCTCCAATATCCGTGAAAGTGCCGCCATCATTACGGTATATCTTGCTAAAACAGCTGCCAAGCAAAGAAGTATCTCCAGCGATAGCAAGGTCGAGGTCACCATCGTTGTCGTAGTCTCCCCAGGCAAGATCACCAGAAACATTGGTAAAGCCGGCTCCTATATCCGTGAAGAAGTTTTCCGCATACAGGTTGGGAATGCCCAGCGTTATCAGAATTGCCGCGATAATTAACATCAAGCCAAACTTTGTTCGTGCCACTTATAGAGCCTCCATATCGCGATTTCATTTATATATTGATTGTAATGCCACGCGATGAGACACATATATGCATCCGCATGCAGACATTCCTAATAGCTGAATGATAATATTACAACTATTATACAAAGAATGCAATAATCTGGTGTCGAAAATTACAAGCAACCATCAACAAAAAAGGACGGCCCGCATTGATGCGCGAGCCGTCCTCTTCCATATATGAACAGTCAACCGCTAAAAGCGGCTGGCTGCCGAACTACATACCGTAGTCGCCGTAACCGCCGCCGCCGGGCATTGCCGGAGCAGCTTCCTTCTTCTCAGGCTTCTCAGCGATGAGTGCTTCGGTGGTCAGTATCAGCGATGCAATGCTTGCTGCATTTTCCAGGGCTGATCGAGTCACCTTCACAGGATCGACGATACCGGCCTTCAGCATGTCAACATACTCTTCGGTCGCTGCGTTCAGGCCTTGGCCCTTAGGCAGGTTCTTGACCTTCTCTACAACCACTGAGCCCTCAAGCCCTGCGTTTGCTGCGATCTGGCGAAGAGGCTCTTCGAGCGCTCGGCGAACGATGCCGACGCCGACCTTCTCATCGTCGTTCTCGCCAAGGCCTTCGAGTGCCGGGATGACGTTGATCAGGGTGATGCCACCGCCGGGAACGATCCCTTCTTCGACTGCTGCACGAGTTGCTGAGAGAGAGTCCTCAAATCGGTGCTTCTTCTCTTTGAGCTCGGTCTCTGTAGCAGCGCCAACCTTGATAACTGCCACGCCACCAGCCAGCTTGGCCAGTCGCTCCTGCAGCTTCTCACGGTCGTAGGAAGAATCGGTTGCATCCATCTGTCGGCGGATCATGTCGATTCGGCCCTTAACTGCTTCTGCGCTTCCTGCGCCCTCGACTATTGTTGTGTGCTCCTTGGTAATGATGACCTTCTTGGCTCGGCCAAGCATGGTGAGGTCAACGTTCTCAAGCTTAAGGCCCAGGTCCTCTGTGATGAACTTGCCATCTGTCAGGATTGCCAGGTCTTCCATCATAGCCTTGCGACGGTCGCCGAATCCGGGAGCCTTGACTGCCACGGAAACGAAGGTGCCGCGAAGCTTGTTCACTACCAGGGTAGCGAGTGCATCGCCGTCAAGATCCTCTGCGATGATCAGGAGAGGCTTGCGGGTTGATGCGATCTTCTCGAGAACCGGGATCAGGTCTGCTGCGGCACTGATCTTCTTCTCGTGGATCAGGATGATCGGATCGTCAAGAACGGCTTCCATTCTCTCAGGATCGGTCACCATGTAAGGGGAGATGTATCCCTTGTCGAACTGCATACCTTCAACTACCTCGAGGGAGGTATCGGTGCCTTTCGACTCCTCAACGGTGATGACGCCGTCTTTGCCGACCTTATCCATTGCGTCGGCGATCAGGGCGCCGATCTCTTTGTCGTTTCCTGCGATCGATGCGACGCTCGTGACTGACTCTTTGTCGGTTACAGGGGTGCTGATCTTCTTCAGCTCCTCGACAGCCTTTGCGACTGCAAGGTCGATGCCCTTCTTAACGACCATCGGGTTGCCGCCTGCCGCCACATAGCGCAGACCTTCATTAACGATAGACTGAGCCAGAACGGTAGCGGTGGTTGTTCCGTCACCGGCAACGTCGTTGGTTTTTGAAGCTACTTCACGAACAAGCTGAGCGCCCATATTCTCATAAGGGTCCTCAAGCTCGATTTCCTTGGCAACGGTTACACCGTCTTTGGTGATGGTGGGTGCGCCCCACTTCTTATCCAGGACGACGTTTCGGCCTTTAGGTCCAAGTGTGACCTTTACGGCGTTTGCGACGGCATTTGCGCCTCGCTCAAGAGAACGCCTGGCTTCTTCGTCGAATGCAATTATCTTAGCAGCCATTAATTGGATTCCTCCTCTGGTAATTTTGGGTATTTTGGAACGTGCGGTTGAACCTGCGGCTACAGGGAGTGTCCGATGGGGCACTTTGCGCCTTTCAAGCCGCGAATTTATTCGCACGGTCGACAGTCTGTAGTCTTTCCGATTATTCGACTATGGCATAAATCTGGTCTTCATCGAGGATGAGGTATTCCTCACCGCCGACTGTGACGTTGGTGCCGCCATACTTTGAGTAGATGACGGTATCGCCTTCCTTGACGGACATGGACTTTCGATCGCCATTCTCCATCACTCGGCCTGGGCCGACTGCGATTACCGTACCCTCAAGTGGCTTCTCCTTAGCTGTATCAGGAAGGATAATGCCGCCAGCGGTCTTTTCCTCTTCGGCCTTTGCTTTTACAATTACCTTATCGCCTATTGGTTTCAACATGTGTTGATTCACCTCCTCGTTAGAGTATAGTTTACAAACTTTTAGCACTCCTCTGGGGCGAGTGCTAATGGATTTATAGTAAACTCTTACTGCATTTTTGTCAAGCCTTACGCTGAATTTTCTTGTAGGTCGGGCAGCAATCTTAAGTTTACCCAATAAATTAGATGTTGAATCATGAAATTGGCACTATAAGCTTTCTTGTGGGCACTGATGCTAAAGCATCAGTCTGATATACGAAGCATGCCGAAGCAAGCTTTTTGGAACATGGTGAGGTCCGGTATCAGCTTATCCCGAGTAGCCAACAGGGCATATCGAGGGACGGTACATGTCTACCAGGCTTCGGCAGCGGCGTCTACGACTCTGCAACCGAAGCATCAACCTCAAAGGATCTCATTAGGAAGAAGATTCTTCGCCACGCTCAGAATGACATTGTTTGGTATGGGGAAAGTGTGAAGTACGAACTCATATCGATAAGACTTCTCCCTCGCCCGATTTCGGGAGAGAGCCTGCCCTGAGCGAAGTCGAATGGGGTTGGGGTGAGGGGATTTTGGACAGCTATGATACAGTTGGGGTGTTTTTGAGTCGGCGCAGGGCGGCTTCATGTTTTTGTTGCCGCGAATTTATTCGCACGGTTGTTGGCACACTGTCGCCCTCACCTAGCCTCTCCCTTTGGGAGAGGCTAGGTGAGGGCTTTACAAACCCCCCACAAACTTTCTTATAGAGCCATAAAGTTAGATGGATTTTCATCCGGGTGGATGGAGTACGCTCCCTCTATATACTCTTCGGGCTACATTGGATGATCGAGTGCATAGCCCGTCTGCCCTGAGTAGCTCGCACCGCGAGCATATCGAAGGGTGCCGCCTGATATTTGTAGAAGGTTTAGACTTCGGCATAAGGATACCGGGGGTCGTGTGAGGGCGCGATCGCCTCACCATAAATGGCGAGGCTAACTTTATCGAAGCACGCTGAAGCGAGCTAATTCCGCAAGGCTTGCTTCAGCATCGGAGCTCCAAATCCGGAATCAGGCATCCTGCATCGTCCATTGGTTAACTTTCCCTATCAACGATGAATTGTGCAATCGCACGGAGAGGGTCTGCGCGCTCATCGAACATGTCCAGCGCATTGACGGCATCATCGACCGCGCGCCGCGCGAGTTCCTTCGACTTTGCGAGCCCGTACAGGCTCGGGTATGTCGATTTCCCCTTGCCCACGTCGCTCCCGATCGGCTTTCCAAGCTTGTCCACATCGCCCTCGATGTCAAGGATGTCGTCCGCGATCTGGAACGCGAGGCCTATCTTCTTGCCATAGGTGCTCAGCGCGTCGATCTGTGCGTCCGACCCGCCGCCGAGGAGCCCACCGCTTATCACGGCGATATCTATAAGAGCGCCCGTCTTATGGGCGTGCATGAACTCCATAATCTTAGCATCAGCCGCCTGGCCTTCAGAAATCATATCGACCACCTGGCCGACTACCATTCCGCCGGTTCCTGCCGCCGCCGCGATCCTGCGCGTAACTTCGACCACCACTTCTGCGGGTACGCCCCGTGTCTCACCCGTGATCGTTTGGAAGGCGAACGCAAAGAGGGCATCCCCTGCAAGTATGGCTATGGCGTCCCCGAACACCTTGTGGTTCGTGGGCTTCCCTCGACGCAGATCGTCGTTGTCCATGGCAGGCAGGTCGTCATGGATCAGCGAGAAGGCGTGTATGAACTCCAGCGAACAGGCGGTCGGCATTGCGACGTCCGCACAGCCCCCGACCGCATCGCATGCGGCAAGCACCAGAATCGGACGAAGCCGCTTGCCCCCGTTCAGGACGCTGTATCGCATCGCCTCGAAGATCACTTCCGGGTACTGCGTGGCGGGCGGGAGATAAGCATCCAGCGCACAGTCCACAAGTTGGCATTTTTCAGATAAATATTTCTTTAGGTTGAACAAATTCTTCTCCATATATACATACTCCCTCGCCCGAAATCGGGAGAGGGCTCGATCGCCTCCCCATAAATGGCGAGTCTGTCTCAAATCGAAGCACGCTGAAGCGAGCTGATATCAGACCATCACATGTTCCCAAAAGCTTGCTTCAGCATGCTTAATATATCAGGCTGATGTTTTAACATCAGAGCCCAAAGCTCCCTCGCCCGATTTCGGGAGAGGGTAGGGGTGAGGGCCTGCGCGCCTCACCATAAATGCGCGTCTGCCATAAATCGAAGCACGCTTAAGCGAGCTGATACCCCAAAAAGCTTGCTTCAGCATGCTTAATATATCACAGACTAATGCTTTAGCATCAGCCAACAAAAAGGGCGACCACTACAGCCGCCCGAAAAATCGCAATATATGAATTAGCCCTTGATGCTTCGCTTATACGCCGTGAGCGTATTCTTGAGCAGCATCGCGATCGTCATAGGACCGACCCCGCCCGGCACCGGCGTTATCCACGAGGCCTTCTTCGCCGCCGACTCGTATTCCACGTCGCCGACATCCTTCGCACGGCCCTCGACCTTGTTGTACCCGGCGTCAATGACCACCGCGCCTTCCTTGATCATGTCGCCGGTGATGATCTCAGCCTTGCCCACTGCTGCTATCAGAATATCCGCCTGAAGAGTCTGCGTCACAAGATCGCGCGTCTTGGTGTGGCAGACGGTTATTGTTGCGTTTCGATTCAAAAGGTAGATCGCGACGGGCTTCCCCAGAATGATGCTTCTCCCTACCACTACCGCATGCTTCCCTTCAATCGGGAGGTTGTAGCGGTCGAGGAGTTCGATGATCCCGGCAGGCGTCGCTGATATGAAGATCGGGTCGCCGGTCATCAGGCTCCCAAGGCTGTCTCGGCTGATGCCGTCAACATCCTTCTCACGTGCCACCGTCGCGAGGATCTCAAGCTCGTCCAGATGCTTTGGTAACGGATGCTGAACCATTATGCCGTGGACATGCGGGTCGGCGTTCAATCTCTTTATGAGATCGACGATCTCTTCCTGAGACGAATCTGCCGGTAGCTCGTGTACCGTTGAGTGCATTTCGGCGGAGAGGCAGGCCTTCTTCTTCATGTTGACGTAAACCACAGAGGCTGGGTCTTGACCAACGATGATTACAGAGAGATGAGGCTTGATGCCGGTATCGGCGGTAAGCTTCGAAACTTCAGCCTTAATCTCTGCCCTGATCTGCCTGGCTGTCCCCATCCCGTCAAGTATTTTAGCCGGCATTCTCTTCCTCCTGGTTCTTCGCATCGAATTCACGCACCAGCGCGCCCAGCACCCCGTTGATGAAGCGGCCGGATTCCTCCGTGCCGAACTTCTTCGCGAGGTCCACCGCTTCGTTTATCGAGACGCTGGCCGGTATATAGTCGAGATACAGTATTTCAAAGCTGCACATGCGAAGGATGTTTCGATCGACCGCCGGCTGACGTTGAAGATCCCAACCTACCGAGAGCCTGGACAGCTTTGCGTCGATATCCCTGATGTTCCTGAGCGTGCCCTCCACCAGCGATATGGTGAATTCGGACGCCTCGACTTCGAGGTCCGTGTTTGCTAGGGCAGTCTGAATCGCTTGCTCACAGGGGATTTTCGCGACGTCCACCTGATACAAAATGTTCAGGGCAAGTTCTCTTGCTGCTCTTCTACTTTTTGTGCCCATGAATGGATATCCTCTCCCCTGATATAATCGTTAACCTGTGCCGTTGCCCATTCGACGCTTGATGAAGTTCGTGGACAGTTCCCCTCTTCGGTAGAAGGCGTTTGCCATTATCTTCAAGTGGAATGGTATATTGGTCTTCAGCCCCTCAACATTGAACTCGGACAGGCATCGCGTCATTCTGCGAATGGCCTCCGTGCGGTCGGGCGCCCAGACGATGAGCTTGCCCAACAGCGAGTCATAGTATGGCGGAACCGTGTAGCCGTTGTACATGTGAGTGTCGACGCGCACGCCGAATCCGCCGGGCACCATCAGGTTTTCTACCGTGCCCGAACTGGGGGTGAAGCCTCTGTCAGGATCTTCAGCGGTTATTCGGCATTCAATTGCATGCCCCCTGAACTGAACATCCTTCTGTGTGAAACTGAGCTTCTCGCCCGCAGCGATCTTCAGCTGCTCGACGACTATATCGATCCCCGTGATGGCTTCCGTTATCGGATGCTCTACCTGCACGCGGGTGTTCATTTCCATGAAGTAGAAGTTGTTTTTCGAATCGACCAGGAACTCGACGGTTCCCGCGTTTACATAGTTGACTGCCTTCGCTGCTCGAATCGCCGCCTCGCCGATCTTCGTGCGCAGGCTCGACGTCAGTGCCACCGAGGGAGCTTCTTCCATCATCTTCTGGTGACGCGCGTTCTGTATGGAGCACTCGCGCTCGCCCAAGTGGATGATGTGCCCATGCTCGTCCGCTAGGATCTGCACTTCTATGTGCCGTGGCTCCTCGATGAACTTTTCCATGTAGACTTCAGAGCTGCCGAACGCCGCCTCGGACTCTGCCTGGGCCATCTTGATCTCACGGCCCATCTCTTCCTCGTTCTGCACCAGGCGTATTCCCTTGCCGCCGCCGCCCGCAGAGGCTTTGATCAGCACGGGATACCCCATCTTGGCTGCAGTCCTGATGGCATCCTGCTCCCCTTGAAGTATACCTTTAGTGCCGGGGATGACTGGTACTCCGGCCGCCTGCATGATCTCTCGTGCCTTGGCCTTGTCTCCAACCTTCTCTATGGATGCCGACTTCGGCCCGATGAACTTGATCTTGCACGCCTCGCACGCCTCCGCGAAACCTGGCACCTCTGAGAGATACCCGTAACCCGGATGGACGGCATCTGCTCCTGTGATCACTGCCGCGCTGATGATGTTCGGCGCGTTCAGGTAGCTCTCTTTACTGGATGGCGGTCCTATGCAGACAGACTCATCCGAAAGCTTCACGTGCAGAGAGTCTGCGTCCGCCTCTGAGTAGACCGCAACTGTAGGTATACCCAATTCATGGCAGGCGCGAATAACACGAACCGCGATCTCTCCGCGGTTGGCAATCAAAACTTTTTTGAACATTAAGGGCTCCGAAAATAAGACTTCATACTAAAATAATCCGCTCAAAGCGGAGTGACTGCTAAAACTTCTCATGGCCGGGCGTTGTGCAGTAGACCATGCCCTGGCTCGGATCGTAACTATACGGCTGCTTGGATATCGGACACCTCAGCATCTCCCCTGTAATACCGTACGACGACAGATCTGAGAGCGATGCCGGTGCCTGCTCGTTCGACTGCTTGTACATGTTGATTGCAGACCGAATCTGTTGAAGGTCGTTCGCGCATTCGATTCCCTGTCCTCGCTCCAAGGGTGTTGCCGGGCCGCCATTCATCACTCCCTGGCTCTTCTGGCCTATGCCGGGTGTTGAATTCCCCATGTAGGTTGGCCAAAGAAGGTATGCAAAAACGGCCATCAGCGCAACCGTTACGATTAACGCCACAATTCCCCACTGACCTCTGTTATCGCGTAGCAGCATGATATTCCCCCTCAAGATCGTTAGATCTTTTCGAGTCTGAACAGCGAGTGTCCATACTCCACAGGCATGCCGTCTTCAACCATGACCTCGGCGATGACGCCTTCATGCTTTGAGACTACATCGTTCATGAGCTTCATCGATTCGATCGATCCTACGACCTGCCCGATCTTAATGTTGGTACCCACAATTCCCACACTGTCTAAGCTGTGAAAAATGCCCACCATGGGGGCTTTCACGACGACTTCCGGCGACACCAGCATCGCTGCCGGTTCCGATTGGGCCACTGATATCCTTTGTACGGGTGCAACAGGCGCAGGAATTGAGAGAGCCTTCCGAAGCCTGACTGTCGTCTGTTTGTCGGTGCCTGTCGTCACAGTCAGTTCCGAAATTCGCGAAGTCTGTATAATGCCGACTAATTCTTCTATTTCGCCGATGTTCATATATCACCGATCCTATTACTAAACTTGTAAATCAAACATAAGATACTCCAGAAAACGGAGCAGATAAGTGACAGCGATCAAGCAGATGCATATAAGCAGTAGCCACTCAGCAATGCCCGATGAGGCCTGAGAAATCGCCAGCTGATTCCCGATACCGCCATGCTTGGGCAGGAACGAAAACCTTGCTACAAGCTTATCTATGCTGGTAAGGGTAGTGTAAAGCATTAGCGATACACTTTTATAATATATGTATATCAGGCTGAACACAGCAACAAACGGTAAGGGGCTAAGCAGCCGATACTTCTGTTTCTGATGCTCCGAATATATAAAGCATTTCCTGCATCTTTCGCGCTTCTGAAACGGCGTCAGATTCTTCACAGGGCTCGCCGACTGTGAGAACTTCTGGTCAAAATCCCAGTGATCGCTGCTTGAGGTGCTTTTGATGGCACGCAGGATCAGGTTTTCATCGCAGTAACAGCCGCTCTTTATGCGCCAGCAGGTCTTTTTCTTACTGTACGGCTTGCAGAACTTCCTCAGATAATCACGGCAGTAAGGCATCTTCCAGCAACTGGTGCAATAACTGTTGGATGCTACTTCATCCTTTGACGCAGCGCCATTACGATGCGGTATGCTTTGCCGAGTGTTTTTAAGCTTAAACCATAGATCGATAAGTATCAGCGGTGCTGCCGATAACAGGGCAATTGTGGCTACAGCCCCAAACTGGCTTATCGTGTACAGTATCAGCGCGGTGCCGCGGGTATTAGTCTGAAACACCGATGCGGCTATTGTGGGCAGCCCCCAGTAGAGTGCGGCACCTACCAGCAAAAGCAGATATCCCACAATTTCTTCAGCATAATACCTGATCGCCAGGCTTATCGCGAGTACCGGGCCACTTATGCTTAGAACTTGATTTGCATAGAATATGTTGGTCCAGACAATCTTCTGGTCTGCCACAGCAAGCGTACCGATTTGCTCCAGAGAGCCTGAAAAGAGCCCCCAAAGCAAGTATCCGGATGCCAGCACAAATGCTGCGCCACCAAATCGGATGCCCAACAGGGTTAATGTATCGAGTAAATCCAAAAACGTAGATTTGGACTTGCGCGATCTACCGGAACCTCTGCGTGCCATCTTGTGGCCCTCCCCAACTTATCCCTAAATACAAAGGCTTACTTTACTCTTTCGAGATAAGTGTCTGTTCGCGTGTCAACCTTGATCTTGGTGCCAACCTCTATGAAGAACGGTACCTGTATAATGGCACCGGTCTCAAGCGTTGCAGGCTTCGACCCACCGGAGGCTGTGTTGCCGCGCTCACTCGGGTCGGTCTCTATCACGTCAAGCTCCACGGATGCCGGAAGCTCTGCGCCTATAACCTTTTCGTCATGCATAAGCACTTGGACTTCCTGGTTCTCCTTGAGATATTTGACCGCATCCCCGAACGCCGATGCATCGACTGAGATCTGGTCGAACGTCTCATTATCCATAAGGAAGTACTCGCCATCCTGGTCGTACAGGTACTGCATGGGCCTGCGATCAAGGACCGCCTGCTCCATCTTTTCGCCCGCGCGCCAGGTCTTGTCGATTACGCTTCCGTTGCGAACGTTCTTCAGCTTGCTGCGAACGAACGCCCCTCCCTTGCCGGGTTTTACGTGCTGAAATTCGACAATCGTATATATTTCACCATCAACTATGATGGAAAGGCCGTTTTTAAAACTACTGGTATCTATCAAGCAGCTAATCCTCCTGCAAATCGATCAGTTGGCTATGGGGTGTCAGTTATTGGCGTATCACCGCCGACAGTTCCCCATCCTGAATTAGCTCGATTATAACACATTCAGACACACTTTCGCAACAAGCCCGTCATTCACGGCGTTATGTAAAGGAATCATTAGGTGGATAACCAACCCTGCCTAAAGTTTGTCATGGAAATTACCGAATGCATGGCAAAAACAGTTGACAAGTCCACTCTTCGACGGTAAAATACACATAACGTCTGCAATGTATGAAATTTCATACTTAGCGGAGAGAGGTGAATATTCGAATTATGACGAAATGTGAGCTCGATGATATAATTCTTGGAACCGTCACTGTCGGTGAGCGGGGACAGATAGTTATCCCGGCATCTGCGCGAAAAAGGCTCGATATCCATGCGGGTGACCAGTTATTCATGATGAGCCATCCGAGCGGACAAGGTCTTGGCTTTGTTAAAACAAGTGCTATGCGTGATTTTATCGAGCAGATGTCGTCCAGACTGGAGATAGCGATGGATTTGCCGGTAGAAACTATGATAGAAACCGTAGAACCTGAGAAGAAAAAGACGACTGCCAACAAAAAGAACAGCGTTAAAGGTTTGGCATGGCTCTTAGTTCCTATATTAGGCATGATGGGCCTCTTTTCTGGCGCGGCCAATGCGCAGAAAATGACCGTCGATGATGCGGTTCAGGCTGCCCTCGCGCACAACCCCAAGATGCAGATAGCGCGGGAGAACATCCAGAAGGCTTCCGCCCAGGTGGATCAGGCCTTTGCTGCCGGACTTCCCAAGATTTCCATAAACAGCAATTACACACAGAACGATCAGGCATCGGTGATCAGCCCGGAGACGAGCAGCGGAGGAAACATGGCTGTTACGCAGTCGCTCGATGTTTTCGGCATGACACGAACTGCCAAATCGGCAGCGGTGTACGGCAAGGCTGCGTATTCATTCGACGCACAGCGAGCGGCAAACGATGTAACCCTGGATGCCAAGACCGCCTACTTCAACGTGCTTCGTGCCCGCAGGGGCCTTACGGTTCAGGAGGATACAGTTGCTCAGTTGAAGGCACACCTTACAGACGCCGAGTCATTCTTCAACTCCGGCACGATAGCAAAGTTTGACGTGCTCCGAGCCCAGACCCAGCTTGCAAACGCTCAGCAGGGGCTGATCTCCGCACAGAACGGCGTAAAGCTTGCCGAATCGTCATTTAACAACGTGCTGAACAGGCCTCTCGATACGCCAGTCGACCTCGAGGATCCGGGCGAGCCGGCGTTTATCAAAACAGAGCTGGCTTCGTGTGTTGACGCTGCCTGCCAGAGTCGGCCGGAGGTGCTTCAGAGCACCGCTCTGCTCGGCATGAACGAGAAGATCGTCGATGCGACGCGGATCAATGGCAAGCCCAAGTTCAACTTGAGCTGGACCTACAATCGCAATTTTAACGCAATAGGGATTTATACTAGGGATAGTTCATGGGTCGGCCTCATTGGCGCCAGCATGAACCTTTTTGACGGAGGCGCCACACGGGCAGCCATCGCACAGGCCCAGAGTGATGCAAACAACTCCAAGTCGCAAAAAGAGCAGGTTGTGCAGGGCGTGAGCCTCGATGCACAGCAGGCTTACCTGTCGCTGCACGAGAGCGAGCAGCGGATACAGGCGGCTAAAATAGGCAAGGATCAGGCTGACGAAAGCATGCGTTTGGCTCAGGTGCGCTATAAGGGCGGAGTTTCCACGCAGGTGGAAGTTCTGGATGCGCAGGCTGCCCTTACGCTCGCGGGCACAAACTACGTGAACGCGCTGTACGATTACCACGTCGCGCTGGCGAAGCTCGAGCGCGCAGTCGGCGGCCACGATCAGTTCGCGAAACTGACAGGTCCAGAGAATCAGCAGATGATCGCAAAAACAGCAAAATAGAGTGCCATTTCCCTCTCTCTTTGGGAGGCGCTAGATGAGCAGATTTATTCCATTCAACCAGATTCCGGAGCCATAATGACTGAAACCGTACTGGAAACAATTGGGTTAGCGAAGGACTTTGGCCGCAGGCGGGTGGTAGATAACCTGAACCTTACGGTCATGGCCGGAGATATCTACGGCTTCCTTGGGCCGAACGGCGCAGGGAAAAGCACGACCATTAGAATGATTACAGGGCTGGTCCGTCCGAGCAGCGGCGGCGTCCGCCTCATGAACTTTGACATTCGAACGAATCGCGAGCGGGCGATGAGCCGCGTGGGCGCACTAGTTGAGTCAGCGTCGTTCTACAAGTTCCTTGGCGCCCGGGAGAATCTGCGGATTTTCGCACGGCTCTCCGGAGGCTGTGACTCGCGCCGCATAGACGAGGTGCTCGATACCGTAGGCCTCCTCGACCGGGCGAACGATAAGGTAGGCACCTTCTCGCAGGGGATGCGGCAGAGGCTCGGGATTGCTCAGGCACTCCTGCCGAATCCTGCTCTTGTGATACTCGATGAACCGACTAACGGCCTTGACCCGCAGGGTATGAGAGACGTGCGGGAGCTGATTCTCAGGCTTGCGGCGGACGAGCACATAACGATTCTTATCTCAAGTCACCTGCTCCACGAAGTCGAGCAGATCTGCACGAGGGTCGGCATAATCAACCGGGGAAAACTGATCTCGGAAGGCCCAGTCGATGCGCTCCTGCGGCGGGAGTCGGACGTCGTAGAGTTTTCGGTGAGCGATGCCGGTGCCGCTGAAGGGGTGTTCCGCTCCCTTGGTCTCGATGTTGTTCAAGCGTCGACTGCACAAGTCTGCGCGTGCGTCCCATGCGAGCGCGTCGCGGAAGTCAATCGGGCGCTTGTGGGTACAGGCATAGATGTTTCGGCCATAGTGCCGAAATCGCTGAGCCTGGAAGACCTCTTTCTGGAGCTTGTCGAGGGGGATGCCAATGCGGGCTAAGCTTTACATCGAGTTTCTGAAACTCGTGCACAAACCGAGGACGTACATCGGCCCGGCGGCGATGGCGGTGCTGGTTGCGCTGATGCTGGTCGCGGTGAAATTCGGGCATGCGTCGGATATGGATGGTGGCGGCCTTTCACGGGATTTCGTGATGACCGGATCGTTCGTGAACGCTGCGTTTCTGACGCGATTCATGCTTTTCGAGTTAATAATATTCGTATTTCTCCCGCTGTTTTCTTGCATGATCTTCGGTGACTTGATTGCATCAGAATCGGCGGATGGCACCTTGAGAACCATGCTATGCAGGCCTGTCACACGGCTCGGCGTTGCGATGGCAAAGTACCTGGCCGGAATAGTGTATGTATTTGCGCTGACTTTTGGTACGGGACTGCTCGCCTATATAGCGGGCACACTCTTTCTGGGGCACGGAAGCCTGCTTACCATGAGCGATGGCATCTGGATACTCCCGGAGCATACCGCTATACTGAGGCTTCTTGCAGCGTACACTCTTGTATCGGTCGGGATGGTGGCGGTCGGAAGCATCGCTTTTGCGATATCGACAGTGCTCAACAACGCGAACGGCGCTATCGCAGGCGCTATGGGCGTTGTGATATTCTCGAGCATCATAGGCCCGATCCAGTACTTCGCATCGATGCGGCCGTACCTGCTCACGACTTACCTGCGAGTCTCGGATTTCTTTACAGGTAAGTTCGACATACAGCTTTTTTCGAAATCGCTCGGTGTGATGCTGATATATGCAATCGTCGCGCTGGGCATAGGACTTGTCATTTTTGTGCGAAGGGATGTGCTTTCGTGAGATCAAATAAAAATCGCCCATTCATATGGATGCTGTGCGCATCGCTGCTCGTGGTTGGCGCAGTCCATGCGGCTCAGCCGGATGCTCGTCAAATCCTTGCACGTGCGTCGCGTCACTACGACGCCGTTCGCGATTATACGGTGGACGCGCGAATCGCGTTCAACTCGCCCGCCGTGCACGTTCCGCAGATGGATATGAAGATCTACTTCAAGGCGCCCGACAAGCTGCACGTGGAGAGCACCGACGGGTTCGCTATGTTTCCAAAGCAGGGCGTGATATTCGGCAACCCGGTCCGTGAGCTGCGCAAAGGCACTGAACTAAGCATGCGGTCGGATCGGCTGCGCGGTGTCGATTGCTATGTAATCAGATCGAACTTCCTCAAGAAAGGGCAAACGACGCAATCCACAGTGTGGATAGATAAGAAAGATTCATTGGTGCGGCAGATCTCCACAAATCCGAATGAGGGACCTGAAGCACAGGTCCGAATGGAATACTCCAGGGTGAACGGCAAGTACTGGCTGCCGTCAAAGACGTTGGCGACCGTCTCGTTACCGAGGGTTCCCGGTGCGAAGCCCGGACCGTCGACTACAGTGACATTCAATTTCGCTAACTATCAGGTCAATAAAGGCCTTAGCGATAAGATATTCAAAGTACAGGGAGGACACAACTAACTTGAAAAAAGTGGCTATTTACTCAATATTATCGCTGCTGCTGGTCGGAGTCGTAGTCTCCGGGTGCGGCAAACGTGCAAAGCCGAAGGCGGCGGCCGTGAACAACGGCATCTCCGTTCAGGTCGCTTATGCGCACACAGGGTCCATGGCTTCAACCGTGGAAGTCTCTGGCAGCATCAAAGCGCTGAAGTCCGTACAGTTATCTGCAAAGATGAGCGGGCGAGTGGCGGCAGTGCCGTACCGCGAGAACGATTCCGTCGGTGCGGGAGCGGTCGTCGTCCAGCAGGATACGTCCGACCTTCGGGCGCAGTATCAGCAGGCCGAAGCAGGCTTGCAGTCAGCCAAAGCACGACTGTCACAGGCATCGACGAGCGCCGGTCTCTCCGACACTCAGGTAGAGGCGCAAATTGCACAGGCGCAGGCCGGGCTTGAGTCCGCACGTGCCAATCTACGGATGATCAAGGCCGGGGCGCGAATCCAGGAGCTGGCTTCTGCACAGAACGCAGTTGCATCGGCCAAGGCCAACTTCGAAAACTCTAAAGTCAACCTTCAGCGCATGCGCGATATGTTCAGCCAGGGTGCTCAGTCCAAACAGCAGATGGACCTCACCCAGATGCAGTACGACGTAGCCGCTGCGCAGTACGATACATCGAAGCAGCAGCTCAGCCTTGTACGGGCCGGCGCTCGTGCCGAGCAGGTAGAGGCCGCCGATAAGCAGGTTCGCCAGGCCGAAGAGGCCCTGAACATCGCAAAATCGAACCGTGGGCAGAAGTCGCTCCGCTTTGAGGATATAAAGGCCGCGAGGGCGGGGGTTGCACAGGCAGCCGCATCGCTCACGTATGCCAGACAGCAGCTTGAGAACGCGTCGATCAGAACTCCTATCGCAGGCACGGTTTCACAGCGCCTGACAGAGCCTGGACAGATGGCAAGCCCGGGCGTATCGCTCGTATCGGTCGTCGCACTGAACACCGTCTACTTCGAGGCAACCGTATCCGAGATGGATGTCCATAAGGTCAAACTGGGGCAGTCCGTTCAGGTGGGCGTTGATGCACTTCCCGATCGCAAGTTTGCCGGGACCGTGCTTAAGATTCTTCCGACCGCCAATACATCGAACAGGCAGTTCACTGTCTGGATTGCGATTTCCAACCGGACGGGTGATTTGAAGCCCGGCATGTTCGCACGCGGCAGCATAGAAGTCGCACGCCACCAGAATATATGCATCATCCCGAAGGATGCGCTGATCGCAAACGGCGACGGCCAGTCGGTCTTCACAGTCCTGGATTCGCAGGCTAAGCTTAGAACCGTCAGGCTGGGATTTCAGACTAGAGATGACGTGGAAGTCCTCTCCGGCATAACTTCTGGGGATGAGATAGCCGTCGTCGGTCAGGACAAGCTTTCAGACGGGGTTAAGGTAACCGTTTCCAGATGAACTCGCGTTCTGGAGAGCCCTCCCACAATAGTAATGAAAGGTAAGTATACATGGGGCTAACAAAACTAGCTATTACAAGGCCTATTGTCATATTGATGCTGTTCCTGGCGATCATCGTTATGGGCTTGAAGTCCAGATCGGGAATGCCAGTCGACCTGTATCCTAAGATCGATGTTCCGTACGTCGTCATCCAGACGATATACGCCGGCGCGGGACCTGAAGAGATCGAGACCCTGGTGTCGAAGCCTTTGGAGGATGCCGTCGGTTCCGTAAACGGCATGAAGAACATCACCTCTACTTCACAGGAAGGGATCTCGGTAGTCGCAATTGAGTTCGAGCTTGGGACAAACCTCGATTCCGCAATGGCGGACGTTCGGGCCAAGGTCGATGCGGCGGCGATGACGCTGCCGACGGATGCCAAGACTCCTGTCGTCACAAAGATCGATATAGGAGCCGCCCCAATACTATCGCTCGGTATGTCGAGCAATCGCCCGGTGCGAGAGCTCAGGATGCTTGCTGACGATACTATAAAGGACAGGCTTGGCAAGATCAAGGGAGTTGCCGCTGTAAATATCACCGGTGGCGACATCCGTGAGATACAGGTAAATGTAGATAAAAGCCGTCTTGAGGCTTACGGATTATCAATCGGCCAGATATCTCAGGCGCTGGCTAACGGGAACATGAATGCTCCAAGCGGCCGCATCACGGAAGGTAACAGGGACTACTCGGTTCGTGCCGTGGGCGAGTTCACCAGCATGGACGAAATTCGCAACCTCAAGATAAAGATTGCAGGCACCAACGGAAACCCGGATAGAGTGCTGTGCATCGGCGATATAGCAGACGTTAAGGACTCTTCCGCCGAAAGGGAGGCAGACAGCCGCCTCCAGAACAAGGACAGCATCGGCATCGATATCCAGAAGCAATCCGACGCTAACACCGTGGAAGTTGCCGATGGCGTAAAGAAGGAACTTGACTCGATGAAGGGCATCCTTCCGAGCGATGTTCAAATCGCCGTTGCGTACGATCAGTCGACCAAGGTTAAGGAAGCCCTTGACGATGTTAACATGAGCCTTCTGCTCGGCGCGCTCCTCGCGGTTCTCGTCGTCTTCATCTTCCTGCACAACATTCGAGGGACGATGATTGTCGCGATCGCGATCCCGACATCGATGGTGGCAGCCTTCATACCGATATTCTTCATGGGCTTCACCACTAACATGATGGTTATGCTGGGGTTATCGCTTGCGGTAGGTATTCTGGTAGACGACTCCATCGTAGTTTTGGAGAATATCTACCGGCACCTTGCCCAGGGAGACAGCCCTGAGGAAGCGGCTATCAAGGGTCGAAGTGAGATCGGACTTGCGGCTGTAACCATCACGATGGTTGACTGCGTGGTCTTCCTTCCGATTGCGTTTATGGGCGGAATGGTAGGCCAGTTCTTCCGCGAGTTCGGTATCACGGTTGCAGCGGCGACCCTCTTTTCGCTGTTCGTCTCCTTTACCCTGACGCCAATGCTTGCGTCGAAGTGGTACCGGAAGGGCGAGGCCATGGAAGCCAAGAAAGGCTTCTTCGCCAAGTTCGATGAGGGCTACCACAAAGTAAACAGGCGATATCATGGCATACTGGTGTGGGCACTTGGCCATCGGTGGACTGTTATATTGATCGGTATTGGCCTACTAGCCGATGTTGTTCTAGCACTCATGCGGCCGATGGTATTGGCTGCTGTCAGCAAGAATTGGCCGAAAATATTAGTTGTAATACTTATTCTGGCGGCCCTCATCACTCTGATTATTCGATATTTCAGAATTTCAGTAAGGGTTGACAGGACATGGACCAAGCTAGTAATGGGGTTTGCATTGCTTTCTATGGTCGTGTTTTTCTTTACACCTGGGATTGGTGGAGAGTTCTCCCCAAAGAGTGATTCGGGGCTGGTACAGGTAGCGGTAGAGATGCCTGCCGGATCATCCCTTGCATCCACGAATACGGTGGTCCGTCAGATAGAAGCTGTGACATCTAAAATCCCGGAGGTGGAGTACGTTTCAACCACCGTCGGTTCAAGCACATCCGGACACAGTACCCAGACAGGGCCAAACTATGCGCTGGTTAAGGCATCACTGTATGAAAAGGAGAGCGTCTCGGACAGAATCCTGAGAGTGCTTCACCTGGGCAAACAAAAGCGCACTCGTAGCGATCAGGCTATCGCCGCCGAACTGCGTGAGAAGACTGCCGGCATAGCTGGCGGCCGAATCATGACCTCAGTCCAGTCGAGTATGGGTGGGGGCGGTTCGCCTATTACCATAGAACTTACCGGTGGCAGTGACGATCAGAGGAACAAGGTTGCCGCGCAGGTCAAGCAGATATTGACGTCGACCGAAGGCGTGCTCAATCCGGACATATCCTGGAAGGTAGGAAAGCCGGAAGTCAGGGCTTCTATCGACAGGGAGCGTGCCGCGGACCTCGGCTTCACCATGGGGCAGATTGCGTCGGCCCTGCGTACGTCCATAGCCGGTAACACGGATACCAAGTTCCGAAGCAACGGCAAGGAATACGATATCAACGTCCGCCTGAAGGAGTTCGATCGCTACAGCCTGCCCGATGTGGGCAGAACGATCATTGGCGCGTCGAACGGCATGCCGATCTTCCTGCAGGATGTTGCCAGTATATCCTACAGTACCGGTCCGACCAAGATCCAGCGCAAGAACAAGCAGCGACTGGTATCTGTAACTGCAGACTTGACGCCCGGCTATCCGATCGCAAACGTGCAGGCTAAACTAACGCCGAAGATAGCTAAAGTGGCGCTCAATGGGGTACAGCTTAACTGGGGTGGAGAGGCTCAATCCATGGCAGAGAGCGGCATGAATCTGGTATTTGCGCTCCTGCTCGCGATTCTCCTCGTCTACATGCTGATGGCGGCGCTCTTCGAGTCGATGCTGAACCCGCTGGTCATCATGTTCAGCCTTCCGATGGCGCTGATCGGTGCTCTCCTGGCGCTTGCCGTCACAGGGGAGACGCTGAGTATCATCTCCATGATCGGTATCATCATGCTAATGGGGCTCGTTACCAAGAACTCCATCCTGCTTATAGACTACACGAATACTTTGCGGTCGAGAGGCAAGGAGCGGAACGAGGCGGTTCTGGAAGCAGGACCGACGAGACTTCGACCGATTCTGATGACGACCTTCGCGATGATCTTCGGCATGCTCCCGTCCGCGATGAAGCTTGGACGCGGCTCCGAGATGCGCGCTCCGATGGCTATTGCAGTTATCGGCGGATTGATCGTCTCGACGGTGCTCACTCTGGTCATGATCCCGACGCTGTACACGCTGATGGACGACTTCGTGATTTGGTGGCATAGGATGTGGCGCCGGTCGGGCGAATACGAAGGCCCCGGCAGCAACGGTGGCTCCCACGGTTCCCACGAATCCACCGTTCGCGTGAGCGATCTGGTCGATACCGAAGTCACGAGCAACGAGTGATCGCATAAAAACCGAAGGGCGAGGTATTCATTTACCTCGCCCTTTTTTTGTGCCTGTGCGACACGGGTCACGAATTTCCGTTCTGTATCCAAACCAAACAATGTCATTCTGAGCAACGCGAAGAATCTTCTACCTGATGAGGTCCTTTAAGGTTCATAGACTGCTGCCCCTCGATATGCTCGCTATGCGAGCTACTCGGGGTAGAGGGACAGGCCTTTTTGAGTGGGCATGGAGAACCTCCCCATGCCCCTCCTTTGTAAGGAGGGGATTAATATGCACTGTTGTAGGAGGGCTCTCCAGAGCGCGACCGTGAAAAATACACGCCGACTGAAGTCGCCGCCTACAGGGAATATAATTACAGATGCTCCGGTAGTTCCATTCTGTTCCCATTCTCAAACCAAACAATGTCATTCTGAGCGAAGCGAATCTTCTGCCTGTGAGGTCCTTTACGGCCTATAGCCTGCGAATGCTTGATCATATCTACGCGTATGGGCGCCCCTCGATATGCTCGCTTCACGAGCTACTCGGGGTAGACGGACAGTTTTTTCGCCATTCATACCAAACAATGTCATTCTGAGCGAAGCGAAGAATCTTCTACCTGATGAGGTCCTTTAATGCTTATAGTCTGCGCCCCCTCGATATGCTCGCTATGCGAGCTACTCGGGGTACACGGGCTGTGAATCTGCGCATCGAGTAGCCATAGGAGAATATACGCACCAGAAGCGTCGCCGCCTACAGGGGATATTATGCCTTCACCCATGCGCCACTATCTACCGCACGAACAGCAGGTTGTGCACATCGACGACACCCGGCGTGAAACGGGCCACATTCTCCGCCCGGGACGCCTGAAGGAAGCTGTCGACGATGCCGGTCAGCGTCACGAGGCCGTTCTCCACCGATACCGTGATTCCGCTCTGCGGTATGAACGGGTCGTGCGCGAATTGAGCCTTGATGTCCGCGAGGATGTCAAGGTCGCCGCGAATCTGCGAAGGCTTGACAGTGATATCGTTTTTCACCTCCACGACCCCCCTCACCCAACTCGAGAGGACTCCCGCAAGCTGTTTCGGGTAACTGCCGGTGAGGGTGCCGGTGAGCGTTACAACGCCGTTCGCTGAGTGGACGCTGATCGCGGCGAGTTCCTCTTTGCTCAGGTTCCCGAAAAGCGCGCGGCGTACGGACTGCTCTATCTGTGCATCGGTACGTTTTTGCAGCGGGACGACGGTTATTTTGTCTATGACATCGCGAACGCCGATCGTCCGCCGTGCGATGCCGATGATGCTCTGCTTCTGGGCGAGGCTTGGGACTGTTCCGGTGAGGGTGACTATGCCGTTTTGGACCTGTATGCTGATGCCCGTCCTCGGCTGTATCCGCCGCTGAAGCTCGGCCAGGATCTGTGCGTCCGTTCTCGGCTGAGCCGCCGCGACCACGGCGAGCATCAGTATCGAGCATATGACTAGAAGAGCTGTGCAGACCTTCATGACGAACCTCCACACTTACAGATGATGTCTACCCGCTGGAGGGGTTCGGCGAAACAGAGGAACGCTCGGCAGGAGATTGTGGGCGGAGAGATGACAGTGCCCTCGCCTGTGATGGAGAGGGCACGCATAATTCGATAAGCTTATTTGAGGAACTTCATGCTGAGCGGGTAACGGTACGGTGCCCCCTCGTTCGCACGTATGGCCGCGAGTATGATCTCGACCAGCCCGAATATCCCCACTGCTACGAGGAGCGGTATCCCAATCACGATGATTGTCAGCGCCCCTGCTACAAGCGCGTAGATCGTCAAACTGATCTGGAAATTGATCGATTCCTTGCCCTGGTCGTCAACGAACGGGTACATGTCTTTCTTGATCAGCCAGATTACGAGCGGCCCCAGTATGTTCCCAAACGGAATCCCGATAAACCCTGCCAGCGCCAGCAAGTGGCAGAGCATGCCGTATAAGCGCGACTCGCGCTCTGTCGGTTCATGTTGTGCGTTAGGTCTCTCTGTTGACATCTTCATGCCTCCTGTGCGGCCCGTCGGGTGTTATCTGAACAGTGCCAGCAAAAGTGTATTACCCATCAGGCGAGTTTTTCAAACTCATTGCTCGTTTGCTTGAAATCACGGATATTCAACTATTCGAGCCAGACCGCCTCTTTACCGACCAAATTCCCTATATCCGAGATCAGCTTCGTCGAGGCATCGACTTTCAGGTTCACACTGACTCTGGTATACTTCCCTTTCATGGGCACATGAAGGAAGACCGGACAATCACCGGTGTTTATCCCAAGAAGCGCCTGAATGTTTCTCATCCGATCCCGGTCTGCGTGCGCCACTCGGATGTTCACCGATTTAGGACCGCTGCTACTTGCGCTTGCGCTCGTTATGCCCGTGACCGGGGTTACCGACTCACAGATTATTCCAACCTCAGGGGTCTGATCGCCGTCCTTGTTCACCCGCTCGCGGTGATTCGCACGGCCCTTGACCACCACTATCTGGTCTACCACAAGGTGCTGCCTGCACTCTGTGAAGGTCCTTGGGAAGACTGTGACATCGACCGATCCCTGTAGGTCCTCTATGGTGACGAACGCCATCAGATCGTTCTTCTTGGTGGTGAGGGTGCGGACCTTTGTGATCACACCGCCGATGGTGACGTTCTCTTTCTCCGCCTTCTCGCACACCTGATCGCTCGATGTGTCTACAAACTTGTCCAATTTCTCCTTGTGCTGCATCAGTGGATGATCGGATACATAAAGGCCAAGCAGTTCCTTTTCCACCGCCATGACCTCTTCCCGTGACATCGCCGTCACCGTAGGGAGCGTCTCCGGCTCAAGGTACGCCTTGTCCTCTTCCGAGTCGCCGCCGAAAAGCGAGACCTGCCCCACCAACTTGTCCTTTTGCGCACGTACGGAACGGCCGACAGCATCTTCAAGTACGAAGAGGAGCTGCGCCCGGTTTTTGTTGATCAAATCGAACGCCCCTACTTTTATGAGGCATTCGATGGCACCCTTGTTCACACTGGAATCGCATGTACGGCGGCAGAACTCGTGCAGGGACGTGAATTCGCCGCCTGCATCGCGAGCCGCGATCACAGCATCGATCACTCCCCGGCCCACGCCCTTGATCGCCGCCATCCCAAATCGTATGTTGCCGTTTTCGACCTCGAACTCCGCACCGCTTGAGTTGATGTTCGGCGGGAGCACCTCGACCTTCCACCGCTTGCAATCTTCTATGTACATGGACATCTTTTCCTTGTCGTCCATGTTGGCCGAAAGGAGGGCTGAGTAGTATTCTGCAAAATAGGTTGACTTCATATACGCCGTTCGGTATGCAACGAAGGCGTAGCAGACCGCATGCGCCTTGTTGAACGCGTATCCGGCGAACGGTTCGATCTGCTCGTAGATTTTGGTGGCGATTCCTATGTCTACGCCTTTATTCTTTGCGCCGTCCAGGAACTTGATGCGCTGCTCTTCCATGATAGCCTTGTTCTTGCTCGACATACCCTTGCGCAGGATATCCGCCTGCCCTAGTGAGAATCCGGCGATGGCTTGTGCGATTCTAAGAACCTGCTCCTGGTAGCAGATGACTCCGTAGGTCTCTTTCAATATAGGCTCAAGGTCGGGATGCAGGTATTCGATCGGCATCAGACCGAACTTGGATTTTACAAAATTCGGGATGAACGCCATAGGCCCCGGCCGGTACAGCGCCACGATAGCAGCGAGTTCCCTTACGGAGTTCGGCTTAAGGTCGATCACGTTGCGCCTCATGCCCGCCCCTTCGAGCTGGAACACGCCGTTTGTGTCGCCTTTGCTCAGCATAGCGAAGGTCTTCTCATCATCCAGAGGAATATTCAGTGTGTCGATATCTATCCCACGATGCCGCTTGACGCTCTTAACGGCGTTCGCAAGGATGGTAAGGTTCGCGAGGCCCAGAAAGTCCATCTTAAGGAGTCCGACCTTCGCTATATCCTTCTTCGCCATCTGTGCGACGACCTCACCGTTGTTCCCGTGATGGACGGGGACGGTATCGGTGAGAGGGTCATCGGAGATCAGTACTCCCGCCGCATGGATGCCGACGTTCCGGTTCAGCCCTTCCAGCGTGCGTGCAGTGTCCAGAAGCCGCTTGATGTCCGCCTGCTTGTAGGCCGCTTGAAGATCAGGATTCTCTTCGATTGCCTGCTCGATCTTCAGCCCGATCGGGAGCCCCGGAATCATCTTGCACACCCGGTCGACCTCCGCGAGGTCCATCCCGAGCACGCGACCGCAGTCTCGAATCGCACCGCGAGCCTTCATGCTGCCGAAGGTCGCTATCTGGCCGACCCTGTCCCTGCCGTACTTGCCGACGACGTACTGGATCAGCTCTTCACGGCGGTCGTCCTGTATGTCGAGATCGACATCAGGCATTTCAACGCGTTCAGGGTTCAGAAAGCGCTCGAAGGCGAGTCCGTACTCGATTGGGTCAACGTCCGTGATGCCAAGCCCGTAGCAGACCAGACTTGCGGCGGCTGATCCCCTCGCGCCGACGTATATGCCCGTCCTGCGCGCAAAATCGGTGAAGTCACGAACGATCAGCATGTACATCGCGAAACCGCACTGGTTGATGATGCCGCATTCGTACTCGAACTGCGCCTTGTACTCGGCAGATACGGTGCCGCCCATCCTTGCGGTCAGCCCATTCCATGCTTCCGAGGCCATGTAGTCGCTTGTGGATATGCCGTCCGGTACCCCTGGATTCGGCAGCTTCGACCGCCCGAAATCGAACTTGATGTTGCACTTCTCGGCGACTTCCAATGTGTTCGACAGCGCTTCCGGTACTTCGCCGAAGAGACGAGCCATCTCTTCAGGGCTCTTCAGATAGAACTCTTTCGTTCCGAAGCGGAGCCGCTTCGCATCGTCCAGCATGGCGCCTGTCTGTATGCACAGCAGAACGTCGTGCGGATCGGCATCGGCCTTCGTGGTGTAGTGGGTATCGTTTGTCGCCACGAGCTTCAGCCCGGTCTTCCGTGAGAAATCGATGATCGCCTCATTCACGCGCTTCTGTTCCGGGAGGAAGTGCTCCTGAAGCTCAAGATAGAGGTCGTCCTTGCCAAAAATGTCTATATAATCCCCGATGGATGCTTCAGCACCCTTCAGGTCATCTTTCAATATATGTTGCGGTATCTCTCCTCCAAGGCATGCGGTCAGTGCGACGAGTCCTTCGCTGTACTGGCCTAGGAGTTCCTTGTCTACTCTGGGCTTGTGATAGAAACCCTCGGAGAAGGCGATGCTCACAAGCTTGATCAGATTCTTATAGCCCTTTTCATCCTTCGCGAGGAGCACCAGGTGGTACTGCGACCGGTCGAGTCTTGGATCGCGCTTCGTGCGGTGACGCGGCGCCACGTAGACCTCACAGCCAAGGATCGGTTTGAGTCCTGCCGACTTTGCCTCGCTGTAGAAAGTAAGGTTGCCGTACATAACTCCATGGTCGGTGAGTGCGAGGGATTGCATGCCCATTCCCGCCGCATGCTTGACCAGTTCCTTGATCCGGCATGCACCGTCCAGTAGACTGAACTCGGAGTGATTGTGTAGATGTACAAATTCAGGGCTAGGCATTTAGTAGTTCCTTGTTCTATAAAGCTGTTGGATATCCACTCATTGATGTTTTGAAGGGGGAAATCCTTTTATCCCCTACTTACGAAGGAGGGGCCAGGGGCGGTTTTTTTTAAATGCCCCACTAACTATTCTACAGAAGGTACGCTCGGTTGTCCACAGGCAGATGTATATATTTCTGTTTCCCCCTCCCACTGGGAGAGGCTAGGTGAGGGCATTACAGATTTAGGCACACCCTTCACGGGTGTGTTGATGCTTCGGTTGCAGAGTCGACGCCGCCGCTGCAGAAGCCTGGCAGACATGTACCGTCCCTCGATATGCCCTGTGGGCTACTCGGGATAAGCGGCATCCCCCTCGCCCGAAATCGGGAGAGGGTTGGGGTGAGGGCGAATCAGATTCACCCACAAGAAAGCTTATAGAGCCCAAATTTCTTCCACCCTCGCCCGGATGGACGAGGGCTTCGATTTCCCTCTCCCACTGGGAGAGGTTAGGTGAGGGCTTTTACAGATTTCTTCCACCCGATTATTCAGCCTTTGCCGAGGGTCTCATCACCGGGCGACCACTCGACTGGACACAGCTCACCGGTCTGCAGAGCCTCGAGCACCCGGACGGTCTCCCCGACGCTCCTGCCTACGCTGAGCTCGTTCACCACCATCCATCTGGTCACTCCGTTAGGGTCGATGATGAAGGTCCCGCGCAGTGCGACGCCCTGATCTTCGATCAGCACGCCAAAGTCACGGCTCACGCGATGCGTGATGTCGCTCATCAGCGGATATGCCTGCTCGCCGATGTCATCGATCCACGCGAGGTGCGAGTACTTGCTGTCCACGCTGCAGCCGAGTATGCTGCCGTTCAATTTCTCGATCTCCGCGGAGTGTTTGCTGAACTCTTTGATCTCCGTTGGGCACACAAAGGTGAAATCGCCGGGGTAGAAGAAGAGTATCAGCCATCTTCCCGCATAGTCCGACCGGCTGGCAGTGATGAACTCCCGGCCAAGAACGCCCTCCATTGTGAAATCGGGGGCAGGTTCGCCGACTTTAATCATATTATGACGCCTCCTGAGGATAGTTTTCTGTCCGTTATATTACCCATCCTCACGATGTCTCAAAGCCGCTCCCCTCGCCCTTTGGGAGAGGGGAGGGTGAGGGCGCTGATGCTAAAATATCAAGCATGCAGAAGCAATCTTTAAGGGAATATGGAATATTTCGATATGAGGGTACTTCGATTGAGCTATGCTCGCCATTCACGGTGAGTCGATCGGCCCTCACCTGACCTTCGGCCACCCTCTCCCAACTCTGGGCGAGGGTCATGCTCCCCCTTCTCCTGAAATCGGGAGAAGGGGCTGGGGGGTTGAGGGCTCATACTACGGCGCAAGTTCGAGCTGCGGGCTCCTCCCGGTCTCCCCGAATGCGATGCCGAGATGCTCGTACGCCATGCGGGTCGCCTTCCTGCCGCTCGGTGTGCGGTTCAGGAATCCGATCTTCAGCAGATACGGCTCTACCATATCCACAAGGGTATCGGTCTCCTCGTTCAGCGTCGCGGACAGCGCCTCTATGCCGACCGGACCGCCGTCGTAGAAGTCGATGATCGTGCGCAGGAAGGCACGGTCGAGCTTGTCCAGACCCATGCCGTCGACCATCTCGCGCTTCAGGGCGATGTCGGAAATTTGGCGGATGATCATGCCGTCGCCTTCCACCTGTGCGTAATCCCTCACCCGGCGAAGCAGGCGGTTTGCGATCCTTGGCGTACCCCTCGACCTCCGAGCGATCTCTTCCGCACCTCCGGCGTCGATTTCCACGTTCAGGATACGGGCGGAGCGCGTGACGACCTTCGTCAGCTCTTCCGTCGAATAGTAGTCCATATGGGCGAAAAGGCCGAACCTGTCCCGCATCGGAGCGGATAGCATCCCCGCGCGGGTCGTCGCCCCTACGAGGGTGAATCGCTTGAGCGGAATCTTGATCGTCTTGGCATACGCACCCTTGTCCAGCACGAAATCGACCACAAAGTCTTCCATCGCCGAGTAGAGAAACTCCTCGATCACGCGTGACAGCCGGTGGATCTCGTCGATGAACAGCACGTCACCGACCTCAAGGCTTGACAGGATGCCCATGACGTCCTTCGGCTTTTCGAGCGCCGGGCCGGATGTCGAGATGATGCTTGCCCCCATCTCGGCGGCGACTATGTGAGCAAGCGTGGTCTTCCCAAGCCCAGGAGCGCCGTGCAGGAGAACGTGCTCCAGCGGCTCCTGTCTCCTCCGTGCAGCCACGATAGCTATCTGGAGGTTCTCCACCACGATCGTCTGGCCGATGTACTCGTCCAGAATCTTCGGGCGAAGGTTCCATATGCCATGCTCCTCGCCATCAGCCTCGGCGACTATCGCCGTCGAGCGGGCGGGCGTGGGCTCCGCGTCTTCACTTGTGACAATCTTCTGTCGTGCCATAATTACCTCGTTATAAGCCACAAATTGTCATTCTGAGCGCCCGCGAAGAATCTTACAAGGTTGATAGACCCTTCACTTCATTCAGGATGACATACTCGGTTGTTTATCCAGTTACACCGGACTAATTTGTCAGATGAAAAAACTGTCTCTCCATAAGCCACCGACTGTCATTCTGAGCATCAGCGAATCTTACAAGATTGATAGATCCTTCACCTCGTTCAGGATGACATACTCGGTTGTTTATCCTGTTACACCTGATTGATTTGCCAGAAAAAACAACCTCGCTATAAGCCATCGACTGTCATTCTGAGCGCCCGCGACGAATCTTCCAAAGTTAAGTGCTATAAGCTTTCTTGCGGGTGAATCTTCAGATTTCGCTGATTCGGCCCTCACCCATCCAATTTTGGGCGAGCGCGTTTTTGTTCCGCTTATCCCGAGTAGCCCACAGGGCATATCGAGGGACGGCACATGTCTACCAGGCTTCGGCAGCGGCGTCTTCGACTCTGCATCCGAAGTATCAGGAACTGACATTCTGAGACCGCGAGAAACTTGCAAGGTTGAAGATCCTTCACTTTGTTCAGGATGACATATTCGGTTGTTTATCCAGTTACACCGGATCGATCTGTCAGATGGAAAAAAACAACCTCGTATAAGCCACCGACTGTCATTCTGAGCGCACGTGAAGAATCTTCCAGAGTTAAGAGACCCTTCACGGAGTTTATCCTGAGCATAGTCGAAGGATTCAGGATGACAAACTTGGTTGTTTATCCTGTTACACCTGATTGATTTGTCAGATGGGCAAACTACCTCACTATAAGCCGTAAACTGTCATTCTGAGCTCCAGCGAAGAATCTTCCAGAGTTAAGAGACCCTTCACGGAGTTTATCCTGAGCACAGTCGAAAGAATTCAGGAAATGTCGATAGGATATTAATCAGTCTTAGCGCAAAGCATCAGACACATGCGACGGGAAAGCGCCTACATCATCAATCTGAGATCGTAAATCTGCTGGATCAATTCCTCGGATGTCTTAGGCTTCGGCGTAGACATCTCGATGACACGCTTGACCATTTCCTGTGCCTCCGAACGCTTGTATCCGAGCTGAAGCAGCACTTCGGCGGCCTCCATCTGTATATCCTCTTTCGGCCTGGTCTCCGCGGCAAAGTCCTCATCCTGAAGGAGGGCGAACTTACCGGCCTTCCCCTGGAGGGTCGCCACTATCTGACGGGCCTTCTTCTCCCCGATGCCGGGCAGTGTCGAGAGGTCCTTGTAGCTCCCGTCTTCGATCGATTCCGCTATGGAGTGGAACGATTTGGACAGTGCTCGGACGGCGGTCTTCGGACCCATGTTCGCGACGGTGATGAACAGCTCGAAGAACTCGCGCTCGACATCGTTCGTGAAGCCGATCAACCGCGGGATGATCCTCGACTGGTTGTTCTCGTAGTAATGGAAGGTCACAAGCGTCACGTTCGCTCGCTCTTCTTCAGTCTTTTTCTGCAGAGCCTTCATAACTGTGGCAGGCACCAGTATCTCGTATCCTATACCGCCCGTCCAGAGTATGATGCCCGATTCGCTCTTTATCTCCACGCTTCCGCGCAGGTATGAGATCATGTGCCTTCTCCGTATCTGTACTTAGCCTACCTAAGCGTCCGATCCCTCTCCCTCTGGGAGAGGTTAGGTGAGGGCTTCACAGTATTTTCTGTAAAAATGAATCAACCCCGTCTGCCCTGAGTGCCCGCTAAGCGAGTATATCGAAGGGTTGGCCCTATACCAAACAATGTCATTCTGAGCAAAGCGAAGAATCTTCTATCTAATGAGATCCTTCACGGAGTTTATCCTGAGCACAGCCGAAGGGTCCAGGATGACACCCTCTTGCGATACTGAAGCAACCGATCCCTCTCCCTTTGGGAGAGGTTAGGTGAGGGCTTCACAGTATAAAACCGAATCACCCCGTATGCCCAGAGCTCAAAATCACTTCATATACATCGCATCACGATCCGCACGGTCTGCCCTCGACAGATGGCACAGCGCAGTCGCGAGCGCATCTGATACGTCGAGCGGCTCCGGGACCGTCTTCATGTTGAGCCGGACCTGCACCATGCGTCTGACCTGCTCCTTGCTCGCTCGTCCGTTCCCGGTGAGGGAGCTTTTTATGTGAGTCGGCGCATAACTGAACAGTGGTGTCTGATTGACCGCCGCTGTCAGGCAGATGACGCCCCTCGCGTGCCCCATCATCACCGCGACGATCGGCCGCTCGTACTGGGTGTGGACTTCCTCCAGCGCCATGACGTCGGGCGCGAATTCGGCGAAAATCTCCTGAAGGCCGTGAAAAAGTGTAGAAAGTCGCTGTTCGAGGGGCAGTTTCGGTGGGACTTTGATTATGCCGCCTTCGAGCAGCACAGGCGTTCCGCGCGTGATCTCGATCAGCCCGTATCCCGTGGTGTTGAGCCCCGGATCGACCCCGAGGATTCGAAGACTGTCTTTTTCGCGCGTAACTGCCACCCGCAAACTCCTTCGAAAGCGTACATTTGTTCTGCTTATTTTGTGAATAATTATATCATTTTTGGCTAGAGGAGTGCAAAGAATTTGAGGGATGGCAGATTATGCGGCTTAATAAGTCATTGGTCTATTGCATAAAACACGCAGGCGCAAGCCAACTATTGCGAGCCTGATTTGATCAGCATGGTGTGAATATCCGAATATCTGTTAGAATCGGATGTAGAGCCCTGCACGAATACTCGGTACTTTGCCCATTTACCTTTAGGAGTGATGCCGATTTTGAACGGTGCGCTGGCATTAGCCGGCAGATCGCCGATTTCGGAAGAGATTACATCGAGAGGGCTGCCGTTGCTGTCCATAAGGAGGATCTCAACTTTTACGCCGTGTTGCAAGCCGAACGTCTTATTGGATGCAACACCAACGATGAAGGCCTCGCTCCCGCTGGTCGAATAGCGATGCTCCGTCCCGATTACATCGCCAGTCAGGGCAGCTTTATCGACATCGCCTTTTGATTTGGAAGGTGGAAAAAGAAATATGTCCCTGATCTTGGAGGACTTATCGTCTATACAGAAATGAATTCCTTGTGAATAATACCAGTATGTTGTAACTCCGGGCGATAGGCTTTCTGTTTTTTCAGGTTCCCCTCGCTTGGTGATTACCAAAGACTGCAAATCTCCTACTGCCAAGCCGTCATTTGTTTTTATCGCAGGTGACTCGGAGAGTAAAAAATTTATCCTGTCTCCATAAGGAGTCAGTATGGCAGCAATAGAACCTTGCCGTTGATACACCACTATTGCGGCATCATTGATTTCCTTGGTCGCCCTTGTAGCTCTGATGGCATCCGGGATATCCATCGCCTTGAACAGCGTCTTCAGATTGTCCAGTATGGATAAACCACCGAGAGAGGTTTGGGCGAGCGCTGGTTTTACGGGTATGGCCGCAAAAATCACGAGCGCCACAAGAATGCATATCCTGCGCATGACAACCACCTCTAGCCCGCTTATTCCCGCACGATGGCGTTCGCTAAACGCGAGCATTCGGAGGCCGGTCATAAAGGATCATCATGATTTGTGAGGCATGTGAAACTCGAGCGGCATCCTTGCCCTCCCCGTATCGAGGAGAGTGATGAGCACCCGTTGACTCGGAAGCGCCTGTGGGATGATGATCACGCACGCGGTAGAAGCCAAGATGAAGGTGACTGGCAGATTTATCGCGGAAGCACGGCCTGAAGTTCGGAAAGCAACCCCTGCATGTCATCCCAGAACGGATCGCCTGGGCTTGAGAGTTGCACGGATTTTTTCGCCATAACCGCCGCCTCAGGGTACTTGTTCAGCATCTTGAAGGCTTTTGCCATCGTGAAGTAGATAGCCGGTGAATCGGGCTGAACGTACAGAGCATTCTTGAGCCACGGAAGGGCTTTCTCTGCCTTACCCACCGCTATATAGGCGTTCGCAAGGGAAAAGAGCGCATCAACATCGTCCGGATCCTGTTCTATCGCCGTCTCAAGTAGTTTCACCATTGCCCTCCTGTTGGTTTCAGCCCGATCCACGTGATCCATGTAACTCCCGAATGCCGCCTGTCCCATGGCGGTGAATATCCCCGGGTACTCCGGGTTCTGCTCCGCAATCGATCTGTAGTGTTCCATTGCCTCATCGCACTGGTTGTTCATCGACAGCACCAGCCCCAGATTATACCGGCCGCTCACATGGTATGGATTCAGAATGGCACATGTCTTGAGGAGGCGGGTTGCACGGTCCATATCCCCATCATCTCCATTGAACATGCACTTCATCGCCTCTTTGAAATACTTGTCGGCATCCGTTTCGAACGGCTTGCCGCAAGCCACGCATACCTGGGCCTCATTTGGCGAATATTCGACACATTTGATACAATACATACCAAACTCCTCCCGGTGATAAAGTCACGCCATTGCGTTGGCGCAGGATTTATCGGTACTCCAGCACTACTACATATGTAGTAGATTAATTGATTACATTATAACTCAGCGGTTGGATTTTGTCATATCATCTGGTGAGAATTTTCGTAAAATTCTGAGAACGCCAGATCAACGACGACCGGTCGATGGTCGGATGCATTGCAATCGACCACGCGGTAGCCCGCTACATCGAATCTGAGGTCGGCCAGGACAAAATCTATTCGGGTGTTTTCGTACGTCGCGGCGGACGAGATGCCGGCATCTTCAATCTCGAGAGCAGAGTCCCTGAGCACAGGGTCGGCAAGCAGACTCGAGAGGGTGCGGGAACTCATCACGTCGTTCATGTCGCCGCACAGTAGCTTGGGGCTTGAGATGCCCTTTGCAATCTCCGACACCTTCGCGGCTTGATCTACTCGGACCGATTCTTCAGTGGATAAATGGGTGCACAGCACGGTGATTTCGTGGCCATCAATGGTAGTCTGCACTTCCATCATGCCTCTAGGCTCACCCTCACCAGGCAGACGATGGGATATACAGTGAATAATTGGAGATTTGGATAGGATGCAGTTCCCGAACCCACCGAGCCCCTGGCTGATGTTTCGCTGGAAGAAGGATTCCATTCCGAGGCGTGTTGCGACGAACTTAGGCTGGTTTGCGAGCCAGCTTCTGATCGAATGCGCGTCGACCTCCTGCATGCAGACGATGTCCGGCGACAGGTCTGCCAGTACCTGCGCTATGCGGCGGATGGAGCGAACTCCGTCCATCCCTAATCCGGCCCGGATGTTGTAGGTGACAATTCGAAACACGCTGTGCCTCACGATCTACGGATGAATATTTAATCTCTGCTGTTATCGTGTGACTTGCACTGTATCAAACGAATCCACGGTATTTGGTCTTGCGATCGGCCGCGCCATTTCAATACTTGGAACTTATAAGGTTGTGAGATCCTTCACTTCATTCAGGATGACATTATTTGATGGTTTCATGCTCGTGCGAACGATCACATCAGGCTTGAAACTCAATATCCCTTATTCCCGCGAATGGCTGCTGAACAAACCGCCCTCGTCAACGAATATTCCACGCTGCTACTATTCGGCTATGTTAGGGTGGGTATATATTCAACATGTTAATGCAAAATTCCTCTATATGAAAGTTTGCGAAACTATGATTTTTATATGATATAATACTGACATGAAAACTCGTATTGAGCACGACCTGTTAGGGGACCTTGAGATACCTGCCGATGCCTACTATGGCATCAATACCGCACGGTCTGCCCTGAATTTCAATATCTCCGGCCAGACGATTCATCCGGAGCTCATCCGCTCGCTCGCACTGGTCAAGAAAGCCTGTGCCATCGCGAACATGCGGACCGGCTACCTCGACGAGCGCATCGGGACCGCGGTAATCGCGGCGTGCGACGAAATCGCAGGTGGAGCACTAGTGGATCAGTTCATCACCGATGCCTTCCAGGGCGGCGCAGGGACCTCCATGAACATGAACGCGAACGAGGTCATCGCTAACCGTGCCATCGAACTCCTCGGCGGCGAGAAGGGCGACTATGCCCTTGTGAGCCCGCTCGACCACGTGAACTGCTCGCAGTCGACGAACGATGTCGTGCCGACGGCGGTGAAGCTCACGGCGATCAGGCTGCTTTCGCACGCAAGCACGTCGATGGCCGATCTCCAGGGCGCTCTCCAGGAGAAGGAGAAGCAGTTCGCGAACGTGCTGAAGGTCGGTCGCACGGAGATGCAGGACGCTGTGCCGATAACGCTCGGGCAGGAGTTCTCCGCGTGGGCGCAGGCGATCCAGCGCGACTGGTGGCGCCTGTATAAGGTCGAGGAGCGATTGCGCCAGGTCAACCTCGGCGGCACTGCTGTTGGCACAGGGCTGAACGCCGACCGCAAGTACGTTTTCACAGTTGTAGATATCCTTCGGGAGATCACCGGGGTGGGGCTTGCTCGTGCGGAGAATATGATCGACGCCACGCAGAACTTCGATGCATACGTGGAAGTCTCCGGGATGCTGAAGGCTGCGGCGACGGACCTAGCCAAGATCTCCGCGGATCTCAGGCTCCTGTCGTCGGGGCCGAGGGCGGGCTTCGGCGAGGTGCACCTCCCCGAGTTGCAGGCAGGCTCGTCGATCATGCCGGGGAAGGTCAATCCGGTCGCGACAGAGGCGGTCACACAGGCGGCGTTCCAGATCATGGCGAACGATTCAGCGATCACACTCTGTGCGATGAGCGGTCAGCTTGAACTGAATGCGTTCATCCCGGCGCTTGCATATAACCTTTTTCAATCCCTCGATATGCTGACCGGTGCGGGTCGGCTCCTCGCGGACAAGTGCGTGCGAGGCATCACGGCGGACGAAGCACGGTGTGCGGAACTCCTCGAGAAGAGCTTCAGCCCCGTTACTGCGCTCACCCCTTATATCGGCTACGATGCTGCATCGGACCTTGCTCGTGCGGCGGCCTCGACCGGTCGCACGATCAGGGAGCTCACGGTCGAGAAGGGCTTCTTCACCGCCGCCGAGCTCGATATCATCCTTTCCCCCCGCGAGATGACCCACCCCGGCATAGCGGGCGCCGGGAAGATCGATTAGCGATGTCCCTTGTACCCTGACGTTAAAACGTCAGGCTAATGGGAAAAGGCATGCTAAAGCATGCTGGGACATTCATATTTCTCCCTTTAGCTTGCTTCATCATGCTTGGCAAATATCAGACTCGCCGTTTACGGCGAGGATGGATGCGCTATTGCTGACGTTAAAACGTCAGTCTAATGGGTGAAGCATGCTAAAGCAAGCTTGGATATTTGTATTTCCCCCATTGTGCTTGCTTCAACATGCTTCGTAAATGCTAGACTCGTCGTTTACGGCGAGGCGAGGAATATCCAGGAAATAGAGGACTAGCACATTGTTTGAAGTGGGAATCTATCTGATATCAAGCTACCTGCTAATATCTGCGATTTCGTTAATCGTATGGAAGAAGGCCGGCTGGATGGAGTCGGCCATTTGTATGGGCGTGCTCGGAGGGCTGGGTATGGTGCTGTTGCACTCAGGAGTTGCCGTTATGGGGAAGCCTTCTCTTGTCTGGTGGTTCTATGTATATATTGCCTGTCTGGTGCTTGAAACAATATTCGGCGCCCACTTCATCGCCTATACGATTAGGGTATCGCGGGTAAAATGTATTCCCGTGATTCTCCTCATTGCACTATATCCCCTCATACCGTATGGAATCGTAGAGGCGCAGACGTATCTATCCATGCCATTGCTGTATGAGCCAGCGTGCGAAGCGTTAAATAAGACCTATTTCAGCAGTGAAGTCCCCGCAAATGTCGATATGAAAGTACTGCATGTTACCGATGCTTTCGCGATGGTTTATATCGTAGTCCCGCCAAATCATCACAGTGCTGTACAGGGAGCAGACTCTGAATACTTCAAAGAGATAGTTGAGCTGATAAAAACCGATGATGGCTGGAAATACAAGGAAGACAGCTGGTCCCTGGTGTGGGACGACACCAGATTATCGGTAGAGGGCATCATCTTTCCTCCGTACGCCTCAACGGGGGATTATTGATGTTCATCCGGCGCGCGATTCGGCCTTATCGTAAGCGCCCTCACCCCGATCCCATTCGACTTCGCTCAGGGCAGGCTCTCTCTCGCACGCGGGCGAGGGAGTCGCGCGCAAGACTATTGACTGGCGTTAAAACGTCAGTCTAATGGACGAAGCATGCTAAATCAAGCTGGGACATTTGCATTTCCCCGTTGAGCTTGCTTCAGCATGCTTGGCAAAAATCAGCCTCGTCGTTTACGGCGAGGAGGGATGCGCACAAGATTATTGTAACCTGACGTTAAAATGCCGGCCAAATGGGTAAAAGAATGCTAAAGTAAGTTAGATTCATTGGGGTTGGTGCACAATCTGGCTTCAGGATGCTTGCCAAATTCCAGACTCGTCATTTATGCTAGGCAAGGAGAAGCACATGCCGTTTTTGCGTCTGTATTACCATATCGTGTGGGCAACGGCAGGCCGCCAGCCCATAATCCACCCACACATCGAATATCAGGTGCATGAATCCATCAAAGATAAGATTAGGGCTCTCGGTGGAGAAGTCTTCGCGGTAAACAGCGCTCTCGACCATGTGCATATTGCAGCCACCATTCCGCCGACTATCTCCATCTCCAAGTTCATCGGCGCCATCAAAGGGGCGTCCGCTTTTCATATTAACCATTTACCTGATAATCCCCACACAATTGATTGGCAAAGAGGTTATGGCATACTCTCCTTACGAAGAAGCAATCTGGAACAGATCAAGGAATACATCAAACGCCAGAAAGAACATCATGCGCTAGGCAAACTCTGGCCGTCTCTAGAAGATTGTGACGAAGCGAATGCCCCGGCTGACATTGAAACCCAATCTATCGAATAAAACACGCTGGTACACATGCATCTCCCCCCTAAGTATGCTTCACAAGTGATAGACTCGTCGTTTACGGCGAGGAGAGATGCTATTGCCTGACGTTAAAACGCCAGTCTAGTGGGTGAAAGCATGCTAAAGCAAGCTGGGATATTTGTATCGGCCCATTGAGCTTGCTTCAGCATGCTTCGCAAATATCAGACTCGCCGTTTACGGTGAGGTAAGACGGCTATTGCCTGACGTTAAAACATCAGCCTAATGGGAAAAGGCATGCTAAAGCAAGCTGAGACATTGGCGTCAGTGCGATTAAGCTTGCTTCAGCATGCTTCCAAAATATCAGCCTCATCATTCATGGCGAGGATATCTATGCCTCCAAATATCCGATTCGCCATTCACCGCGATGCAAGATGCCCACACCCCCTCGAATGTGATAAAATAACCATGTAATCCGATGCCGAGCAATCCGCATCGCGGGAGGTACGCAAGATGAGCATGAATCAGACTCCCTCCGGGGAGCGGCTGCATATTTCAATTTTTGGACGACGTAACGCTGGTAAATCGAGCGTGATCAATGCGCTCACTAACCAGACGACCGCCATAGTCTCGGACGTTCCGGGAACAACCACCGACCCCGTCACAAAATCGATGGAGATCCTGCCCATTGGTCCCGTGGTGATCACCGACACAGCCGGTATCGACGATATCGGCGCGCTGGGCCAGCTCAGGGTCGAGAAGGCTCTGCGCGTGCTGGAGAAGACCGACCTTGCGGTGCTCGTCGTCGAGGCGGGGCTGACTCCCGGCGAATGGGAGGAGATGCTCGCTTCCATGGTGATCGAGCGAGGCATCCCGATGATAGTCGTGGCGAACAAGACCGACCTCCATTCCGATACATGCGCGATTGAGTCCTGGGCGAAGGGCAAGGGGCTTCCGTTCGTGGCAGTTTCGGCACTCACGATGGAGAACATCGAGGGGCTGAAGAGTGCGATGATCGCTGCCGCCCCCGAGGGTTTTGCGGAACCGACGATCATCGGCGACCTGATCAATCCAGGCGATATCGTGATGCTCGTCGTGCCGATCGACAAGGCTGCACCGAAGGGACGACTCATCCTTCCGCAGGTGATGACCCTCCGCGATGCGCTCGACCATGACGCCTACGCGATGGTGGTGAAGGAGCGCGAGCTAAAAAGTGCGCTCGACAGCCTGAATCGTGCGCCGAAGCTTGTCATCACCGACTCCCAGGCCTTTCTGAAGGTCGCCGCAGACACTCCGCGGGACGTGCTGATGACAGGTTTCTCGGTTCTTATGGCGAGGTACAAGGGCAATCTTGAAGAATATGTAATCGGTGCAAAGGCGCTCAGGAATTTGAAGGTCGGAGACAGAGTGCTGATCTCCGAGGGGTGTACTCACCATCGCCAGCAGGACGACATCGGCAGCGTGCAGATTCCCCGATGGCTCCGGCAGATGGTCGGCGGCGAACTCGAATTCGGGTTCAGCTCAGGCGCAGAGTTCCCGGCGGACATCGCGAAGTACAACCTGATCATCCACTGTGGCGCATGTACCCTTAACCGCCGTGAGGTGCTGTACCGGCAGAGTACGGCGGCGGCGCTCGGCATCCCGATGACCAACTACGGGATCACCCTCGCCTTCGTCCACGGCATCCTCGACCGCGCGCTCGAGCCATTCCCGCTCGCGAAGTCGCTCTGGGACGAGTCGGATACGCCTGTCGCCCGCCCAAGGCTTCGAACGGCTCGGACGATCGACTCACCATAAATGGCGAATCTAGCATAATCGAAGCACGCTAAAGCGAGCTGATATGCAACCATTCGATGTCCCGTAAAACTTGCTTCAGCATCAGTGCGCCAAGCCATCGGTAGCAGCTACCGATGTATCGTCATTGTTGTCATTCTGAGGCCAAGCCGGAGAATCGCGCAAGTGTGTAAGATCCTTCACTTCATTCAGGATGACAACCGCCCTCAACCCCCCGTCCCCTTCTCCCGAATTCAGGAGAAAGGGGAGCATTACCCTCGCCCAGGATTGGGAGAGGGTGGTCGAAGACCGGGTGAGGGCTTTTTCACCTCCAGACGCCCCTCGATACACCCGCTTCGTGGGCACTCGGGGCAGACGGTGTTGGGATATAATTTTGAATAAAGACCGCTTATCCCGAGTAGACCGAAGGGCATATCGAGGGACGGTATCGAAATCTAGCGCTAGACTATTTCCCGCGCACAAAGTCATTCGCGCTCTTGAGAGCCCTCCTACAGCTTTAATACAGGTAGGAGGCGTCTTCAGCCGACGATTGGGGCAGGGTGTTCCGATGCCACGAATATCCGCAAAGAAGGAATATAACGTCGATCTATCTAAACTATATTCAATAATGTGCTGTATATGTATTCTATAAAGCGCTGAGGAGATAGTTGTGGAAATCGTGTTCGCTGTGCCTCTGCTCGCGGGCTGCATCAAGATGCTCCATGTCAGACAGAAGCCGCTTCCAAGTGCTGTGCTGTATGCGCTCGGGCTGCTGGTAATCGAGCTGATGATACAACGGTCATTTATTATCTCGATGGAATACGCCGTCGGCCGATTCGCGTTCACATTAGGTTACTTTGCGCTCCTGAACTACTTCGAAGATACCGCTTACTACTGGGGAATTCTGATCCTCGGGTTTTCGATAGTGCTGGTCGATCCATTCACTTTTTCATTAATGCGGATGTTTATGCCCATTGACGGGGGTGGAGAGTTGTAAAAGCCCTGACACTGGTTTTCGGCATTCTTGTTATTGACCGCGTCTCTCCTGAGTGGGAGGCGTCTCCAGACGGCGATTGGTTCCTGGAAGACCGTTCGACACTTACTCAGTGACATGTCATTCTGAGGCGAAGCCGAAGAATCTCACAAGTAGGTAAGATCCTTCACCTCATTCAGGATGACAACCGCCCTCAACCCCCGTCCCCTTCTCCCGATTTCAGGATAAGGAGTGAATGGCCCTCGCCCAAAATTGGGAGAGGGTGACCGAAGGTCGGGTGAGGGCATGAATCATGCATCTCCCAAAACCCCACCGAATTGGCGTCAAAGGCAGGCCTGGCGATAACTTGGTTTAAGCTCTGGACTATGCTATCATGGGGCAATTAAGCGAGAACCACATTCATCTGATTCTCTGAAGGAGCGGGAAATGTTATCAAAAGTTAAGCGCGCATTGATGGTCACAGTATTGCTTTGTATCTCTTCGACAGCGTGGGCAGATTTCACCTTCGTGCAAATAAGCGATACCCATGTTGCCCTCGATCAACCTGCATGGAATGGGCGGTTCAATCAGGCGATCAAAGAAATAAACGAGATCAAACCGGATTTCGTGATCCATACGGGTGATCTCCTGAATGCATGGTCCAAGGAGAATGCCGCGGAGTTTCTGCGTTTGCGAAAGGCGCTGGCCGCTCCTCTGTTTGCCGTGCCGGGGAATCATGATGTTTGCGATATCGAAGACTGGAAGAAAGACTTCGGGTATGATCATATCTCTTTCTCGAAAGACGATACGGTATTCATCGGGCTGAATTCCAACCTTTTCAACAAGGGTACCGACGCTGAGAAGGAACAGTTGAAATGGTTTAAGTCGGAGCTTGCTAAGTCGGCTGGAAAACGGATCTTTATTTTTGAGCACAGTCCGCTGTTCGTGAACAAGCCGGACGATGCGAACGGCGCATACTTCGGCATCGATAATCCCGCTCGGTCAGCGGTTTTGGATCTCCTGAAAGCCTACAAGGTCAAAGCCGTCATCACCGGTCACATCCATAGCGTGTGTAATTCTTCTTTCAACGGTATTTTGTTCAACTCATCTGCGGCAACGAGTTTCTCATGCGGGGCGGATAACGGTCGGACGGGATACAGCGTTTACAAGGTCAGTAAAGATGGATTCCAGAGCTATTTTGTTGATTTGCGACGGGCCGGAAATCCTCCTGCGTTCTAAACCGTCGGGATTTGCGGAAACGCGGTTTGGGTAGAAGGCATCATGAATCCAATCGAGAAAGGGGGGAGTCTGATGCCGAAATTCGCAATCGATATGCCGCACAATCCGCAGCAATGCTCTGCTATCATGGATGATATGGCAGACCAAAACTCGCCGGTTCTTTCGCAATCCTTCTGGGGCTGCATGCACGGTAACCATGAAGGATGGGCGATAGTCGATGCCGCAAACAGAGACGATGCGCTGAACATGGTTCCGGAAGATATCCGAAATAGCGCAAGAGTTACGGAAGTCGACCAGTTTAGTGTCGCTCAGATCGAGCAGATGCATAGAGCCGCATAGCAGATATCTTTCACGTCCGGGAGTCAAATAATTCTCCCGGACATTCTTTTTTCTGTTGATTGTATCCCTCGGTGGCATGTACCGTCCCTCGATATGCCCTGCGGGCTACTCGGGATAAGCGGAATCTCCCCCTCGCCCGAAATCGGGAGAGAGCCTGCCCTGAGCGAAGTCGAATGGGGTTGAGGTGAGGGCCGAATCAGTGTCTGTGAAGATTCGCCCACAAGAAAGATTAGTACCAAATTTACAAAGGCTGGTCCGTATTGTGGATCAGCCTTTTTCTTACAGGTGCGATTTGATCATCAACCGGATAAAATCCTTACCTTTGGGACCCGTCATCTTCGGATTGCATGACTTTTTCAAGCCAGCGAACTATTGACGGAATTAGCCCTTTGCCCTTGCGAGAGTTCCAGTCATATACGGCATCGCCATCTTTGGTGCACACTATCGGTGGCAGCTCGGACAGAAAGAATGCTTCCAATTCTCTCATCATGTGCACCTTGCTTTCCTCCGGCAGATCGGCGGCACGCCTCACACCGTCAGCCGCAAATTGCCGTTCCACTATGTCAATCGCCCTGTTCGCCAGAACCTGCGGCACATCGGGCGCTGACGGATATATTTTACGCATCAAAAGCCTCCGGACGATGGCGCCTCTATGTGACTGCTGTTATATCGGATATCAAATTCACCCTTTGCTGAGGGCAGAGTCCCGCCGGGTTCAGATCGTGCCCCTGATATATCGATTCATAATCGAGATGCCGATCTATAACCTTCATCATCGCATCTGCTCTTGCCACAAGAGCATCCCAATCCGCGACAACCGGAAGTGGAAGCTCATCGATATCCGGCATGTCAACCGACTTGGCTACTTCTTCTTTGGAAATACTTATTCTCTCGCGCATATACGTTGGCCCCCTTTCTTATCTCCGCTCGTGTTTCGTCTCTACCCATGACATCCTTTGAGTAAACCGCGCCCGATCCGAAATGCACATCAAGAGATTCGCCAAAAAAAGAATTCTTACAGAATTCAGCCGTTTGTAATGCAGATGTAAGAATCCTGTGAGGATTAAGAGGTATCTTGTAACTGTAAGAATTCGATATGTGCAGTTTTCGCGCGCACATCGCGAAGAATCGGGGTTCCAACCGATGCTAATGGGAATAATAGTTTACGACAAAAAGTCCGAAAGGGGATTTCTATGAAACGAGTTCTGGCGGGGATGGCACTGCTTGCGGCTGTTGCGCTCACGATGCAGGGATGCGGCAAACCTTCCACAAGTAAGGCTATCAGGATAAAAGGCTCGGATACCATGGTCAATCTTGGGCAGGCCTGGGTGGAAGCCTACAGAAATCAGCATCGCGACGCCGATTTTTCAGTCTCCGGCGGTGGGTCGGCAGTAGGGATTACCGCACTGATCAACGGCGACACGGAAATCGCCGAATCCTCCCGCGCGATGAAGCCGGCCGAGTGGGACCAGTCGCGGCAGAAAGGCCTGAACCCGAGCGAGATCACCGTCGCGCGAGACGGACTTTCCGTCATAGTGAACAAATCGAACCCCGTGAGCAAGCTAACCATAGGCCAGCTCTCTGATATATACACAGGTAAGATCACCAACTGGAAAGAGGTTGGCGGAAATGACGCACAGATAGTCGCTCTCTCGCGAGACAAGAGCAGTGGCAGCCACGACTTCTTCCTTGAGCACGTGGTGCGCAAGGGGAACGCGAAGGGCCGCGAGAACTTCGAAAACTCCGTCCTGATGCTGATATCGTCGTCCACGATAGCGAAGGAAGTCGCGAACAACAAGGACGGCATAGGGTATGTCGGCATGGGATACGTAGACAAGACCAAACATAAGGAGATCGCGGTTGCGAAGGACGTGCGCGGCCCGTTCGTCGAACCGACCGAGGCCAACGTCCTGAACAATACCTATCCGATCGCTCGGCCGTTGTACTTCTATACGCCGAACGAGCCCGCGGGCGGTGTGAAAACCTTCATAGATTTCGTGCTGGGAAACGACGGTCAGAAGATAGTGAAAAAACTGGGTTTCGTTCCGGTAAAGGCAATCAAGTAGCTCCCTCGCCCAATTTCGGGAGAGGGTAGGGGTGAGGGCGATCCCGCAAGCGATAAACGAACTAAAAGGAAAGCTTTGTGAGCGTAGACGCAGAATATATGGCAGTTGAAAAAATCAAAAAGCGCCGATTCAACCTGAGCGAATGGTTGATCGAGCGGGTCATCACGCTGTGCGGGTTGATAACGATCATCGTCGTATTCCTGATCTTCCTCTTCCTGCTCAAGGATGCCCTGCCGACATTCAAACAATTTTCAATCGTGCAACTGCTTGCAGGCAGAAACTGGTATCCGCTATCGGAGCCGCCGGAGTTCGGATTCCTGCCGCTCATCATGGGCTCGCTTGTGGTGACGTCCGGCGCGATTATCGTAGGGCTGCCAGTCGGTGTTGCAGCAGCGATTTACATAGGTGAGATCGCCCACCCGAGAGTCCGCGAGGTGCTGAAGCCGACCGTCGAGGTGCTCGCGTCGATCCCTTCGGTGGTAGTCGGATTTCTGGGGATGACGCTCCTAGCGCCGTACCTTCAGGCGCTCCTTAATCTTCCTACAGGGCTTACCGCGCTCACCGGGTCGATCATGCTCGCCTTCATGGCGATGCCGACGATCATCTCGATCTCGGAGGACGCCCTTCACGCGGTGCCGCAGGATTACAGGGCTGGTTCGCTGGCTCTTGGGGCGACCAAATGGCAGACTATCCGCAGCGTAGTGGTCCCCGCCGCACGAAGCGGCATCCTCGCGTCTGTGATGCTCGGGATCGGGCGCGCGATCGGAGAGACGATGACGGTGCTCATGGTCACGGGCAATGCAGCGGTGATTCCTCACTGGGGCGGCGGAAGTTACTTCATCCTGCAGCCGCTTCGCACTATGACTGCAACGATCGCGGCGGAGATGGGCGAGGTAGTGCGCGGCAGCATCCACTACAACACGCTCTTTGCTCTGGGGCTGGTGCTCTTTCTCATAACCTTTGTCATAAATCTCGTCGCCGATCTGGCGCTGCAGAAGAGCAGGAGATAGACGGTGAATAGTAGACTTTCTGAAAACATAGCTTTCACGCTGCTTCGGGCGGCCGCTGTCATAGTGGTAGCGCCGGTGCTTCTGGTTGTGTACTACCTGGTGAGCAACGGATACTCCGCCATGACGTGGGAGTTCTTCACCGCGATGCCGAAGGACAACATGACCGCGGGCGGCATCGCATCGGCGATAGTCGGCACGCTTTACCTGATAACCGGCACCACCATAATCGCACTCCCACTCGGGGTCATCTCCGCGATATACCTGTCGGAGTACGCGAAGCCCGGCCCCCTGATGCGGCTCATCCGGCTCGCGATTGTGAACCTTGCCGGTGTGCCTTCGATTGTATACGGGCTGTTCGGGCTTGGGGTATTCGTGCTGGCGCTGCAACTCGGGGAGTCGATAATCGCAGGCTCCTTGACGCTTGCACTGGTGGCGCTCCCGGTAATCATCGTTTCGGCGGAAGAGGCACTGACCACGGTCCCCAAAGGATTCAGGGAAGCAAGCCTCGCACTCGGCGCGACCAAGTGGCAGACTACCTACAAAGTGGTGCTGCCGAATGCGTTTCCCGGCATCATAACCGGGAGCATTCTCGGCATCAGCCGGGCCGCGGGGGAGACCGCACCGATCATCTTCACGTGCGCCGCCTTCTACATGCCGAACCTGCCTTCGTCGATTCGCGACAAGGTGATGGCTCTGCCTTATCACTTGTTCGTCATGTCTACGCAAGCAAGCGACGTGCCGCCCCGAATAGTCTGGGGAACGGCTCTGACTCTGCTGCTGATCGTGCTTGGAATGAACATGGCCGCAGCGACAATTCGTATGCGCTATAGGAGGAAACGTACTTGGTGACGTCTACCGGCTCCCAATCAAATACTGCGGTCGACATGGTACATACCCATGTTACGCCGATTGAACATCAACCGGATGAACGTCCGGAGAACCCTGTAATTATCGATATCAAGGATCTAAACCTGTACTACGGGGACTTTCACGCGCTGAAGAACATCACCGTCAGCATAAGAGAACGCGAGATCACCGCACTGATCGGTCCGTCCGGGTGCGGCAAGTCGACGTTCCTTCGCTGTCTGAACCGCATGAACGACCTTATCCCCGACGTCAAGACCACGGGTGCGGCGATCATTCACGGCTCAAACGTGCTCGACCCGTCGGTCGACGTCGTAGAGCTGAGGAAGCGCATAGGCATGGTCTTCCAGCGTCCGAACCCGTTTCCGATGTCGATTTACGATAACGTGGCATACGGGCCGCGAATTCATGGCACTGCTACCGGCAAGGCCCTTGATGACGTCGTGGAGCGAAGCCTGCGCCATGCAGCTCTGTGGGATGAGGTAAAGGACAAGCTGAAGAAGTCTGCATTCGAGCTCTCAGGCGGCCAGCAGCAGCGGCTGTGCATAGCGCGGCTCCTCGCGGTCGAGCCCGATATCCTGCTCATGGACGAACCGGCGTCTGCTCTGGACCCGATATCGACCCTGAAGATTGAAGAGCTGATGCGGGAACTCACGAAGGACTACACGATCATCATCGTGACGCACAACATGCAGCAGGCCGCTCGGGTTTCAACCTATACCGGCTTCTTCCTGATGGGGGAGCTGATAGAATTCGATAAATCCGACAAAATATTCACTCATCCAGCCGACAAACGAACGGAAGACTACATCACCGGCCGATTTGGTTAGGATAAACTAGAGTTTTGGCGCATAAGGAGTACACAATGACCGAAGCAGTGCGAGTCGCATTTGCAGATCAGATAAACGAGCTCGAGCAGGATGTCCTGAAGATGGGCAGCGTGGTCGAGCAGATGCTTCATAAATCCATCGAGGCGCTTGCCACGCGAAACCCCGTTCTGGCGGATGAAGCGCGGGCAATGGATGACATCGTTGATGACTACAATCTCAGCCTGGAAAACCAGTGCCTTAAGCTTCTGGCCCTCCAGCAGCCGATGGCCCGTGACCTTAGAACCATCGCCGCGGTGCTCAAGATCATCACCGATGTCGAGCGCATGGGCGACTATGTGGTCGATATCGCAAAGACGGCAAAGAAGCTTGCCGACAGACCGCTGTTCAAGCCGCTCGTACATATACCGCAGATGTCTGACCTCGTGAAGAAGATGCTCAGAGAAGCCCTGGAAGCCTTCGTGAGCCGCGACATCGGGCTGATCCAGCGCATGATCGAAGACGATGATAAAGTCGACATGCTGAACAAAATAGTCTACAACGAGCTGATCGATTACATAAGAAACGATCCATCTGTTACAGATCAGGCGATTCCGCTCCTTCTGATCTCGCGCTACCTGGAGCGACTGGCGGACCACGTGACGAACGTCGGCGAGCGCGTCTACTACATGGAGACCGGCGAGATGAAGGAACTGCATACTTAGCAATCGCCCGGTCACCCCAACCCCCTTCGTCGACTCAGCTCAGGACAAGGCTCTCCCGAGAACGGGCGAGGGGGCTTTGTGCCGCTTATCCCGAGTAGCCCATAGGGCGTATCGAGAGACTGTACATGTCTATGTCTACCTGGCTTCGGCAGCGGCGTCTTCGACTCTGCAACCGAAGTATCGCAACATAATCGATATCGAGGGCTTTGTAGTCGGCGGCGCGTGCCGGTTACAAGGCCCTTATTCATGCCCCTTACAACCTCCAAACCTTACAGCACTCTTACATTATGCTTACAATACAGTTACATATCCCTTGCAGGCAGCTTACACGTTGACGCTGGCACCATCCATTGATATAATGCTAGAGGTTATATAGCGTGTTCCGGATGTCACCGGGAGACGCCTGGCCATGATGCGAAAGCCCAACACGGGGAGATATTTGGATGAGATTACTACCCAAACAGGATTCTTTTTTCGTACTCTTTGAGAAACAGGCGCAAACTGTAGATAGTGGCGCAAAAGCCCTTGAAGAGCTTTTAACGAATTATAAAAACATAGAAGATGCTGCGTTCAAGCTCAAAGCGACTGAGCATGACGCCGATGAGATCGCACACGAGATCATGAACAAGCTGAACATGACCTTCGTGACGCCGCTTGACAGGGAAGATATACACTCGCTCGTAAGCGGCCTCGATGACATCCTGGATTACATCGAGACGGCATCTGATAGAATGCTTATCTACGAGATCACCGAACCGACTGACGCCGCTATCAAGCTATCGAAGATCCTCGCGAAATCGACAGCGCTGATTCAGCTTGCGGTCGCGAGCTTGCGGGATCTCAAAAACCCCGATAGCCCGAAGGCCATCCGAGAAGCTTGCGTAGCCATCAACCGCCTTGAGAACGAGGGCGATCAGGTGAACAGGGCCGCTATTGCAGAGGTCTTCCAGATGCACGACAGGCCGATCGAGGCGCTGAAGTGGCGCGAAATTTACGATCACATCGAAACCGCCATAGACAAGTGCGAAGATGTGGCCGAAATACTTGAGTCCATCGTCATGAAGAATGCGTAACCGGTGAAATTAATGCGAAAATTCCGATTTTTACCCAAAGAGGAAAATTTTTTCGAGCTGTTCGACCAAATGGCACAGGTGCTCGTGGATGCGTCCGTCTGCCTTCACGATCTGACTACGGATTATGCCGATATAGACGCCAAAACCCATGCCCTGCGCGAGATGGAAAAGCGTTCTGATCGCATCTCCGGCGAGATCGATTCGCACCTGAATACCAGCTTCATAACGCCTATAGACCGAGAGGATATACATTCGCTGGCTTCGGCCATGGATGACGTGATGGACTACATCGAAGCCTCTGCGGACAGGATGAAGCTGTACCGGGTGGATGCTCCCCGCGACGAAGCCATCGAGCTGTCGGCGATTTTAATAGAGGGCACAAAGCTCATCTGCACAGCCGTTACGGCACTGACCGACCTTCGGCATATCGACAAGGTCCTCAAGCCCTGCATAGAGATCAATAAACTTGAGAATCAGGCCGATCAGGTGCACAGAAAAGCCCTTACAAGATTGTTTAAAGAAGAGACAAAGCCCCTCGAAATCGCAAAGTGGCAGGAGATATTCGGCCGCCTGGAGACAGCCACCGACAGATGCGAGGATGTTGCAAACGTACTTGAAAGCATAGTGGTGAAGAATGCTTAACGAGACATCAATACTAATTGGTGCCATTGTTCTACTGGCCCTTTCATTCGATTTCATCAATGGTTTTCATGATTCGGCAAACGCCATCGCGACGTCTGTACTAACCAGGGCTCTCTCGATGAGGAACGCGATCATCCTTGCCGCCGTGCTCAACTTCGTCGGCGCTATGATGTGGACAGGCGTTGCAGAGACAATCGGCAAAGGAATAGTCGATCCCAAGCTGGTATCACACGGCAATGCAGGACAGGTGCTGGTGCTCGCGGCGCTGGTTGGCGCAATCATATGGAACCTGATCACTTGGTGGAAAGGGCTGCCCAGCAGTTCATCACACGCGCTGATAGGCGCGCTGATAGGGTCTGCCATTGCGGCTGTAAAAGGAACTAGCGCCCTTGAGAGTGCCGGTATCATAAAGACTCTGGTATCGCTTGTGCTATCGCCGATAGTCGGTTTTATCGCAGGCGGATTTCTCATGGTGCTTATCATGAATATTTTTGCGCAGCAGGCTCCGTCGAAGATCAACAGGCATTTCAAGATACTGCAGGTCGTCTCTGCCGGGTTCATGGCCTTCGCTCACGGGTCGAACGACGCACAGAAATCGATGGGTATCATCACCCTGGCACTGGTATTCGGCCACTTCCTGCCTTCGGTAACTGTGCCGACATGGGTTAAGGTAGCTTGTGCGTGTGCCATGGCCGTCGGTTCTGCTGCAGGTGGATGGAGAATCATCAAGACTGTGGGTAAGAAGGTGATCGGGCTTCAGCCGGTTCACGGGTTTGCCTCCGAAACGGCTGCGGCTCTCGTGGTTCTGGTGAACACCCTCTGGCATGCTCCGGTCAGCACCACACATGTCGTCTCGTCCGCGGTCATGGGCGTCGGTTCCGCAAAGGGGATCGCGTCGGTCAGATGGGGCGTAGTCCGGCAGATTGTGTCAGCCTGGGTTATGACACTTCCAGTATGCGCCGTCCTTGGAGCCGCATGCTTCATGGTGCTTCACGCTCTGATCAGGTAGCCAATCGATATTATGGCAAAATTAAGGCTCTATAAGCTTTCTTGTGGGTGAATCTGATTCGCCCTCACCCCAACCCCATTCGACTTCGCTCAGGGCAGGCTCTCTCCCGATTTCGGGCGGGGGGGATGCCGCTTATCCCGAGTAGCCCACAGGGCATATCGAGGGACGGTACATGTCTGCCAGGCTTCGGCAGCGGCGGCGTCGACTCTGCAACCGAAGCATCAACACACCCGTGAAGGGTGTGCCTACATCTAGTCGGCGCAGGCCGACTTCGTGTTTTTGTTGCCGCGAATTTATTCGCACGGTTGTTGGAACACTACCGCTATCCACAAACTTTCTCCTAGAGCCAAAATTAAAGGCCTCGAGAGAGTCTCTCCCGGGGCCTTTTTGTACATCCAGCTATGAAAAAATCTATTCGGTAAAGACCATCTTCTGGACGTCCAGCCCCTCAAGCCCTCGGAGCTTGATCTCCATTTCCGCGATCCTCGAGTCATCCCCGATCATCTCAAGAAGAAGAAGCCCGCTTGCGGAACAGGTTGAATCCGAGGCCTGATGAAGCCCCAGCCGGGTCTTTATGTTACAGCCGAATTCGGTAAGAATAGACTGTACACACGGTATTTCCTTGACTCTGTTTGTGACGTGCAGCCCGATAACAATACGATTGCCCATTCGTTGCCTCCTATATGCCGTAAATCTAAGTATAAGTTAACCTAAAATACAGATATAACCTCTTTACCCATAAGTGACAATTAGTTTACATTCGGGGAATTGAATTTTGACTCGATAAGCTTTCTTGTGGTGAATCTGATTCGCCCTCACCCCAACCCCCTTCGACTTCGCTCAGGGCAGGCTCTCTCCCAGTTTCGGGCGAGGGGGGGATGCCGCAGGGCATATCAAGGGGTGATACATGTCTACAGGGCTTTAATAATGTAGCCGCAGGCTTTACGCCTGCGCTTTGAACGCACCCGTGAAGGGTTCGCCTACATATAGTCGGCGAAGGTCGACTTCGTGTTTTTGTTGCTGATCCAGCCCTCACCCCAACTTGGGCGAGTGGGGTATGCCGCTTATCCCGAGTAGCCCGCAGGGCATATCGAGGGACGGTACATCTTTTTGTTGCCGTGAATTTATTCGCACGGTTTGTTGGAACACTACCGTCTATCCCCTCGGGAGGGTGAATGTGAACGTGCTCCCCTCGCCCGGCGTCGACTGCACGGTCACGCGGCCGCCGTGTGACTCGACCAGATGCCGCACGATGGAGAGACCGAGCCCTGTGCCTCCCGACTCCCGCGAGCGGGCCTTGTCGACCCTGTAGAACCGTTCGAAGATTCTCGACTGGTCTTCCTTCGGGATGCCGATGCCGGTATCCGAGATACTGATCGCTGCTCTGTTACCGGCCTGAACTGCCGAGACTGTAACTTTTCCGCCGTCGGGGGTGTATTTGATCGCATTGTCGATCAGGTTGGTCAGAATCTGACACACCGCATCCGAGTCCGCATAGACGCCGAGCCCTCCCGGAACGATGCTTGCCAGCTCTATGTTCCTGCGCGCGCTTACCGGAGTGAACTCCGTTATCATCTTCACAACCATGTCTGCAACGGTGAGATTTTCCTTATGTACCGCTGTCTGCCCTGCCTCTATCTTTGACAGATCAAGCAGGTCCTCGGACAGTGCTGCCAGTCTATCCGCCTGACCGGTGATATTCTCTGCAAACTTGAGCGCCATTTCGGGGTCTTTCCTTCCCCTCAGCACTATGGTCTCTGCCATAGCCTTGATGGACGCAAGGGGAGTCCGCAACTCGTGGCTCACGTTGGCGATGAAATCCCGCCGCACGGAATCTATGCGCTTCGTGGATGTCATGTCGTGCATCACTATCACCGCGCCGTTTGGCCCATCCTGATTCTCGAGCGGTGTTGCATATACGTTGAGGAAGGTTTGATCAGGAATCGCAAACTCGATCTCGAGCGATGCCGGCTTGCCGGTCCTGAGCACCCTGTTCACAAGCTCCGACAGGTCGTGGTTCAGTATTCCTTCGATCAGCGTCTTGCTTTGAACCTGCGATGGGGTAACGCCAAGCATCTGTGCCGCCGCCGGGTTGAGCATTCGTATGCGTGAGTGGTTATCTACAACCATCAGCCCGCTATCGGTCTTGGATAGAATTGCCCCAAGCATGGTTTTCTCTTCAGCCAGCTCGCTCATCATAGTGCGAAGCTCGTAGGCCATAACGTTGAGTGTTCCAGCCAGCTCATCGATCTCGTCACCTGGCTTATCGTTGACTTCCACCCTGTGCTTGAGATCACCTTTGGCGAACTTTCGTGCGATCGCGTTCATGGCGAGTATCGGGCGGGTTATGTTTGATGATACCTTGGCGCCTGTAACGGCGGCGACTACGAATGCGATCAGCGCGGCGATGAAGAATGCCCTGTGAATTTTCGATCTCTGTACATCGAGCATCGACAGGCTCTCCGCGACTCGTGCCACACCTGTTATATGTGTGCCGTCGCCGAATCGAGTGGCGACGTACAGCATCCTGGATTTGAGCGTGCTGCTGTCGCGGATCGTCCATCCGGTTCCGTATTTGAGGGCTCGCTGGAATTCAAAACGGTTGCTGTGGGATTCCATTGTGGACGGGTCGTGGTGGCTGTCACCGAGGACGGTACCATCCGCTCTGATGATCGTTATCCTGCGGCCAAGATCATTTCCTATCTGCTTGGCTAGCGGATCGATGGCTTTCATGCCGGAAGGGGCGAGGTTGGCAGATAGTCTGCCGGTCAATCGGCTCTCCGCGACCAGCTCGGTGCGGAGAGATGAGACATAGCTGTTTTCCGTCCACACAGAGAGGTATACCCCAAGAACCGATATGGAGATCAGGACAACGCAGGTATACGCAAATGTGAGTTTCCATCGGATGCTGTGGAAAGGCTGCATAATCACTCCGCGAATTTATAGCCAACTCCGCGCACTGTGAGAACACGCGTCGGATTGGAGGGGTCGGTTTCAACTTTTTCTCTCAGGCGCCGGATATGCACGTCGACGGTGCCGGGGTCGATGAACTCATCTTCGCCCCAGATCCGGTCGAGCAGTGTCGCCCGCTCTATGACGCGCCCACGATTCGACAGAAGGATCTGCAGGAGATCGAACTCCTTTGGGCGCAGTTCCAAATCTTTGCCCATCAGTTTCACTGTATGCCGGGAGGTGTCGAGCTCGATGCCGTGGGCGTTCAGCACGTCTGACGTTCGAGAGGTGCCTCTCGATCTGCGGAGTGCGGCGCGCACCCTGGCGATAAGCTCCATCATCCCGAATGGCTTTGTGATGTAGTCATCAGCCCCGACTTCCAGCCCCACCACTTTGTCGATCTCTCTCGATTTGGCGGTCAGCATCAGCACGGGGATATCCGTCTCCCGTCGAATCAGGCGGCAGACTTCCAGCCCGTCCATGCCCGGAAGCATGACGTCAAGCAGCACGAGGCTCGGCTTCTCGTTCCGAAGCAGGTCGAGTGCGCTCAGCCCGTCCGCCGCGATGACCGTCTTGTAGCCTTCCTCTCGGAGGTTGTAGGCCACGGTCTCGGCAAGCGGGGTTTCATCTTCAACTATAAGGATTTTCGCCATAATGTACTCCTGGCACCATTATAGCATCAGATTACAGCGCCGTCACGATGGATGCTTGCCCAGAAAGCCTAAGTTAAGCAATATATAACTAGCGTGTAATCAATCTGCAAGGTTCCGCACCCCCTCGCCCGATTTAGAGAGAGATCCTGCCCTGAGCGAAGTCGAACGAGGTCAGGGTGAGGGCGCAATCTTCCCCATGTAGAAGGCGACTCCGGTCGGCGACGCATTCTTTACCGTCGCGCGCTGGAGAGCCCTCCTACAACAATGCGCATTAAATCCCCTCCTTGCGAAGGAGGGCCATGGGGAGGTTCCCCATACACACTCAAGACAAGCTATCCGTCTACCCCGAGTAGCTCGAGAAGCGAGCATATCGAGGGGCACTCATACAACATTCATGGCGATATTCTGCTTCGACAGTAGAACTCATCAGTTAGAAGATTCTTCCCTTTGCTCAGAATGACATTGCTTGGTATGGGAACAGAGTGGAAGAGATCTATAACGCCCTCACCTAGCCTCTCCCAGAGGGAGAGGGAAACTGAAAATCTTCCCCCTGTAGCCGACGACTTCAGTCGGCGACGATGCTTACGGCCGCGCTCTGGAGAGCCACCCTACAACAATGCGTATTAAATCCCCTCCTTACGAAGGAGGGGCATGGGGAGGTTCTCCATGCATACTCAAGACAAGCTATCCGTCTACCCCGATATGCTCGTAAAGCGAGCATATTGAGGGGCCTCATACACCAGAGACCCCTCTTCCCTTGCGAAGGATGGCCTACTCCCCGCTGCCGCCCAGAACGACGTCATCCACATACTCGACAGTCACATCCTCCGTAAAAAGAAGATCGTGCAGACGAGGGGTGAGCTCGATCATCCCCGGCCGCTCGGTCGCGAAGTGTGTCGCGTCGACCACGTTCAGCCCGATCGCCTCTGCCTGCTTGAACTCGTGATGGCGGACATCGCCCGTGATCAGGACGTCGGCTCTGCTCGCGTGCGCAAGCCCGACGCTGCTTCCCCCTGCGCCACCCACCAATGCGACGGTCTCAATCGGCGAACCCGGCGCCCCAGAGGTGCGGATATCATCGACCGACAGCACGTCGCGCGCCATCTCGCAGAAGCCATCGAAAGTCATGGGCTTGACGAGTTTGCCGATCCGTCCTATGCCGTGCACCTCGCCGCTGTTCCACATGGGATAGACATCGTAAGCCACCTCCTCGTACGGGTGAGCGTCGATCATGGCGGCTATCACATCGTGCAGATGCCCTTCGGGGACCAGGAGTTCCAGCCGGAACTCTGCCGTCGACTCCATCTCGCCGACCGTCCCGATGTACGGTTGAGCACCCGGCAGAGGCTTGAAGGTCCCTGTCCCTGGCGTCGCGAACGAGCAGTGCGTGTAATTGCCGATCTCGCCGGGATAGACGTCGAAAATTGCGGTCCTCACACTCTCGATCGCATCGTGCGGAACGAAGACCGCCAACTTGAACAGCTTCTGCTTGTGGATAGGTTCTAGAACGCTCGTGTCTACGACGCCGAGTCGTGCTGCCAGGACATCGTTGATCCCGCCGTCCGCACTGTCGAAGTTCGTGTGCATGGCATACAGGGCGATGTTCGCGTTGACAAGCTGGTACACAAGCGATTGCGGATAGATATCGAGGCGGACGCTCGGCATCGGCGCGTATATGAGCGGATGATGGACGATTATGAGCTCTGCCGCCCGCCGAATCGCTTCACCGATGACGAGTGGCGTGGCATCGACCGTCACGAGTATGCGCCGTACCTCCTGCCCCGGGTCGCCGATCTGCAGCCCGATTTTGTCGCCCGGGCACGCGTACTCCGGCGGCGCTACTAGCTCGAGTTCGCGGATGATTTCACTTAGTTTCATCGCCTGGTCCTCCCATTTTCCGTATGACGTCTTCTATGCGCTTGCATTCAGGAGTATCGACCTCTTTGTTCCAGAGATTGACGAGCCTTTGGACTTTGGGCTGTTCTTTAATGCGATACTGCCTGAAAATCTTGTCTGCTTCAGAGTACTTTTTATCTTTATACTTTTTTTCCAGGTTGCTGTAGTTCCGCAGGAATTTGTCAGCGAAAGGGCTTAAACGCTTATTTGTGAAATTACTGGATCTGATACGGCATTGTATAGCGACTTGTGCTAAGTCTTTATCCCCTATAGCAATCAATTCGAGGTTGATCTCTTGCCACCATTCTTCCCATGCTCCGGCAAATGCAAGTCCAGTAAAATCAGCAGGCTGCAAATTGGCTTGCTGGCGCAGTATGGAAATGTTGAGCATCAACAGTTCCAATGCTGCCTTGTGATCGCCCGTTTTGCTCAGGTCTTGCGCACGTTCGTAGTTTATACGCTGGATATTCCGCAACATGCCCAAAGTTGGCATCACTCTGTCTCCAAGATAACATCTATAATACCTATCGCTATCACCCTGAATTACAGAATCCGGTGCCAATCGAAGCGGTTTGTCGACCAACTGGCGAACCAGTGCAATGCCTTCGTCAATCTTACCCGAATCATATAGAGTTGATGCCTGGCGGTAGCCCTTCAGTACATCTGACGGCGGCCATATCTTGTCAGCGTGCACTCCGACACTTATTGGCGGTGGATTGCTTTCCTGTTTCGCGCAGATTCGGCAGGCGGTGATTGATACCATCAGCGCAATCAGAACGATGATCCCCAAAACGGTGGTTATCTTTCGCGATTTCAATTTACATTCTCCTTCATGACGATGCCGTTGCTCATTTCCTGTTGTATGGCGGCCCTTCGATATGCTCGCTTCACGAGCTACTCAGGGCAGACGGATAGCCTGTCTTGCGTGTGTAGGGGGAACCTCCCCACGCCCCTCCTTCGCAAGGAGGGAATATATATACCCACTATTGCAGGAGGGCTCTCCAGAGCGCGGATGACTTTGTGTGCGGGAAACAGTCTAGCGCTAGATTTCGATACCGTCCCTCGATATGCCCTTCGGGCTACTCGGGATAAGCGGTATCCCCCCTCGCCCGAAATCGGGAGAGGGTTGGGGTGAGGGCCGAATCAGTGTAGTCTGAAGATTCACCCACAAGAAAGCTTATAGAGCCCAAAATTAAATCCCAACACCATCTGCCCCGAGTGCCCGCGAAGTGGGTGTATCGAGGGGTGTCTGGAGGCGCATGATTTCATGCCCTCACCCGACCTTCGATCACCCTCTCCCAATTCTGGGCGAGGGACATGTTCCCACCTTCTCCTGAAATCGGGAGAAGGGGCGGGGGGTTGAGGGTCCGTGTGAGACTCTTCTCTTCGCTCAGAACCTCCCTCCAGGCCCATTCGACTTCGGAGTGCCCTTAATGTCACAACTCAATTTTTTCAGGCCTCGGTTCTCGGACCGGCAGAGGTTTCCACCTTGATGGACGGTCGGTCAGCATCACCCAAAGCGCTAGCCCGAATATAATGGCAATCAAAAGGGAAATCAAAGTTGCAATAGGGCCTGTTACAAGTCTACCCGAGAATCTGAGTGTATCAAATGGCCAGATATCTGCCACGTTAAGCAATAGAAATGCGAGGCCTATACCGACCTCAATAGTCAGCACCCACCATCCCCATACCTTTCTGGAAAGCAATCCGTAAGCAGCACCAAATGTTATAATATCGTTGGCATTCATGCCTTGGTGGTTGAGCAAACCCGCTATGATGCCAAAGCCGCCGGATATTAAAAACAACCATGCTATGATCTTGGTAGTTAACTTCACTGCGGCCCCTTTCGCTACCACTCCGACAAAGATCACCTCGTTGCGGGAGGAGATTTACGCATTAAATGTAGGCAGGCTCTTTAGAGCGCGACTTCAAAATACGATCGCCGCCGATTGGTCGATTGTGCCCTCACCCGACCTTCGGTCACCTTCTCCCAATTTTGGCGGGGGAGGTCCTTGTTTTTCAGAACCACCCCTTGCCTCTCCTTCGTAAGGAGGGGATAGATCAATCTTCGGACGCAAGATGGAGCGCTTCCTCATGAAACAGCGGCTCGTATGCGAACAGGGCCGGGGCGCCGCCTGTGTGCCAGAAGAGCACTGGCCGGTCAACTCCGATCTCGCGCCTCTTCGCCAAGTCGATGCAGCCAGCCATCGCCTTCCCCGTGTAGACCGGATCGAGAATCAGGCCCTCCGTTTGTCCGGCAAGTAGAATCGCGGCCTTGCACCCCTCGGTCGGGACGCCGTACTCCTTGCCGACATAGCCGTCATAGATCGACATTCGGCTGAAGTCCGGCCCGTCGATCTCGAGAAGCTCGGCCGCACCGCGCGCGACCGGAAGGACTCTCTCCCGAATGACGCCGGATGGGAAAACCACCGATATCCCTATGACACGCGACTTAGGTGAGAAGAGTTCGCAGCCCACCGTAAGCCCTGCGAGTGTGCCGCCCGAACCCAGCGCGACCACCATGTCGACTCCCTCGATGCCGAGTTCGCCGAGCTGCTCCGCCGCCTCGTGCACTGCGTTGACGTACCCCATCGCGCCGAGCGGGGTGGAGCCGCCGAGCGGTATCGAAAAAGGTGTATGCCCGCTAAGGCGCAAGTCTTCTTCTGCCGCAGTCATCGCAGCCTCGATTCCGGCGTAGCCCACGTCAGGGAGGAACCTGAGTTGCGCGCCAAGGATGGTATCGAGTATAAGGTTGCCTTGAAACACGTCGGGCACGGCGTCCGGTATGAACAGGATCGCTCGCATGCCGAGCTTTCGAGCTGCTGCGGCTGTCATGCGGATGTGGTTCGACTGCACCCCGCCCCATGCCAGCACCACGTCCGCACCCTTCGACCGGGCGTCGGCCATCAAGAACTCGAGCTTGCGAGCCTTGTTTCCGCCCATAGCGAGGCCTGTGTTATCATCGCGCTTGATTAGCAGGCGCTTTAAGCCTGATGCATATGCCAGTCGAGTGGCATCTTCAATCTCTGTCGGTAAATGTGCGAGGTGAACCCTCGGGAATTCTGCTAATGTTTTCATGTTGTTATTTTATCGCTTGCTAATGCTGCGGTCAACTGTCGAAATATTTTGCTGGATCAGTGCTGTTATACCCAATAAGTTGGATTTAGCTGATCGCATAGTTGACGAGGTATGGGGAGTAGCCCCTCGATATGCTCGCTTTGCGAGCTACTCGGGGTAGACGGATAGCCGGGGGGAAATTTTCAGTTTCCCTCTCCCTCTGGGAGAGGCTAGGTGAGGGCGTTATAGATCTCTTCCATGCTGTCCGCATATCAAACAATGTCATTCTGCGTAATGCATATGAGTAGCCCTTCGATATGCTCGCTTTACGAGCTACGCGGGTAGACGGACAGGCCTTTTTGGGTGGACATGAAGAACCTCCCCATGCCCCTCCTTCGTAAGGAGGGGATTGATACGCACTGTTGTAGGAGGGCTCTCCAGAGCGCGACGGTAAAATACACGCCGACTGAAGTCGTTGGCTACAGGGGATGATTATGCCCTCACCCCGACCCCATTCGACTTCGCTCAGGGCAGGCTCTCTCCCGAAATCGGGCGAGGGGGCGCGGAACCTTGCAGGTTGATTACACGCTGTCCGCATACCAAACAATGTCATTCTGAGCAAAGCGAATCTTCTACCTGATGAGATACCCTTCGATATGCTCGCTTCACGAGCTACGCGGGTAGACAGACAGGCCTTTTTGGGTGGACATGGAGAACCTCCCCATGCCCACCCTTCGTAAGGAGGGATTTGATACGCACAGTTGTAGGAGGGCTCTCCAGAGCGCGACGGTAAGAATACACGCCGACTGAAGTCGTCGGCTACAGGGGATGATTATGCCCTCACCCCAACCCTCTCCCGAAATCGGGCGAGGGGGCGCGGAACCTTGCAGGTTGATTACACGCTGTCCGCATACCAAACGATGTCATTCTGAGCAAAGCGAATCTTCTGCCTGATGAGATACCCTTCGATATGCTCGTTTCACAAGCTACTCGGGGTAGACGGACAGCCAAGGGTGCGGCTGTGAAATACACGCCGACTGAAGTCGTCGGCTACAGGGGGATCGTGCCTAATTCGGCTTTATTCAATATGTTCATGCGGTGGCTACTCAGGGCAGACTGAGGGCCTGCCCCGGTATGTATAAGATTTATCTTGTTAGTTCTGGTTTTTGAGCTGCTCGCGCTCTTTCAGGTACTCAGACTCAGCGGCTTCCAGATCATCGCTCGTTACTGGCTTGATCGCATCCACGACGGCTTCGTCATCGGGCGTTGTGTCGGCTGACATCAGGATAGCCGGGCGCTCGCTGGGGGTGGCGGCCTCAAGATCGGATTCCTGAACCAGCAAGGTGTACGACAGATCGAATTTCCTGTCATCGCCGGTCAACCGGTTCCGTGCCTCGCCGGATAAGCCTGCCAGCCATTTCCGCTTTATCGAATCCTGTATTGACAGGTGACGCTTCAGAACATCCTTGGGTAGGGTGTCGAGGTCGACTTTAATACAAACTTCCGTGTCATATATTCTATCGACTGTACCGGATAGTCCTGCGAAGAACGGGTAGTAAAGCCCACTCTTCACATCTGCCGGAGTCTGCTCTCTCTCAACAACTCTTACGTAGTCGCCTTCTTTAAACTTCATTTTACACATCTCCTCGAACCGCAGCCGCTGTTTTTTCGCCTGCGCTACCTGCCTTTAGTTTACCACAAATACCGGTCTAATTTCCACCCGTCGGCGCTTGCAAATGTGTGCCTTTAGCTGCTGATGTGAATATTCCCACCGCGCATATAGCGGCAGCGACGGCCATCGTGGTGCGAAACGCCATCGCGGACGACGCCATGTCGCCAGCCGATGCTCCATAGTGCATGCGCTGGCTCTCGTATATAGCGGCGGCGACGGCGACACCTGTGACCATCCCGAGGTTCCTCATAGTCGCCATCATGCCTGCTGCCACACCAAGCATTCTCTTTGGAACCGAGCCCATTATCGCGCTATTATTCGGCGATTGGAAAAGTCCGCTTCCCAGTCCGATCACGATGAGCGCCCCTACAACATGAAGGTGAGTCGGCGTCTCACCCAGTCGGCTGACGAGCGCGAGTCCCAGGCTCATGATTCCAAGCCCTATGGCGCCGATTATTCGCGAACCGATCCTGTCGGAGAGGATGCCGCTAACGGGTGAGATTATTCCCACGCAAAGCGGAACGGCGGTGAGGGTTAGCCCCATCATCCTTGGATCGTAATGCAGCACTTGCGACATGTAGAACGGTGTGATGAACGCATAGAAGAACATAGCTGCGTAGGATATGAACGCACTGGCGCTCGCCGCCGCAAAGAGCCTGTTCCTGAAAAGCGCGAGGTCGAGTACCGGATGAACGGTGACTCGCTCTCTCCATCCGAAGAGCATTGCGAAGATCACGGACGTCGCAAAGAGTCCAATTATGGCAGGGGAACTCCAGCCTCTTACCGGCGCTTCACTCAGGGCAAGGGTGAGCGATGACAGGCATACCAGCAGCAGGGCGGCTCCGGGGATATCGAAGTGATGCTCGTAGCCATGGTGTTCGGCCGGCAGCACCATTTGCGCAATTGCGATGCCGATTATGCCGACCGGCAGGTTCACGAAGAAGATGAGCGGCCAGTCTGACAGCGAGATCAGGATCCCCCCGAGCGCAGGCCCGACCGTGAGCCCTATCCCGGCGACGGTTCCCAGGATGCCCATGGCCTTTCCTCTCTCACTCGCCGGGAAGACGTGCGTCAGAATCGCAGGCCCGTTCGCCATGATCATCGCGCTGCCTATCCCCTGAAGCGCACGGAAAGCGATCAGGAGATGCACGCTTCGAGATAATCCGCACAGCACCGAGCCCACCGTAAAGACGATGAACCCTGAGACGAATATCTTCTTGCGACCAACCAGATCTGCAAGCCTCCCGAGGGTGAGCAGGAGACCCGTGATAACGAGCAGGTAGATTGTGACTACCCACTGGACCGTGGTCAGGTCGGTGTGCAGGGATTTGGTGATGCTGGGCAGCGAGATGTTCACGATGCTTGAGTCGAGGGTGGACATGAACGTGCCGATCAACACCGCAAACGTGATGAGCCATTTACTATATTGCGAATGGCTTGATATGCCGGGTGTAGCCATCTTGTGAAAAAGCCTTTCCTCTGGGTAAATTTTCAGATTGCACTGATTCGGCCCTCACCCCAACCCTCTCCCGATTTCGGGCGAGGGGGATGCCGCTTATCCCGAGTAGCCCAATAGGGCATATCGAGGGACGGAACATGTAGGCTTCGGCAGCGGCGTCTTCAGGGATTCAATAATGTAGCCGCAGTCTTTATGCCTGCGATCTACGCACCCGTAAAGAGTGCGCCTGCGTGTTTTTGTTGCCGCGAATTTATTCGCACGGTTGTTGGAACACTGTCGCTATCCACAAACTTTCTTATAGAGCCTTTCCTTTGATTGTTTGCGATTCACCAAAGCTTCGGACGAGTTGATATGCGAGCATACAACTGGCGAGGGCGAATTTGCGTCACATCCGATAATCCTCTAAGGCAGTAGTGCGGACGGGGTTACAACAAAGGATTAGAGAAAAGCAGTGAATATCCCTTCAATGGGCACGATTATTCTACGCACAACAGCAGCATGGCGATGTCATCCTTCAGCTGACCGTTCGAGAAATCCATTACTTTTTTCAGCAAATGCGGGATAGTCTCATATGCCGGATTATCTGCGGTCGCCTCGAGTGTGGCTTTGATTCGATTGTGACCGAAGAAGCGGTGGCCGTCCCGAGCGTCGGTCAGTCCGTCGGTATACATAAGAATCTTGTCGCCTCTATCCAACTGCACCCGCCGCTGTCCGTAAGATGCGCCCGGCAAGACTCCGATTACGGTGCCGTTTGCTTTGAGCTCAATGATTTTCCGGTTTGCCCCGACCAGGCAATACGGTGGTTCATGGCCCGCGTTGGCGAAGACGAGTGTGCGTTCATTAAGGTCCAGCAGCCCGTAAAACAGCGTGACGAATTCCTCCATGTCCTGTTCACGCGCCACTGCGTTGTTCAACCTCTCCAGTACAGTCGACGGTTCGGCATTTTCGAGCGCATAGCCTCTCAGCGTATATTTGATCAATGCCGTGCGCACCGCCGCACCGACGCCCTTGCCCGATACATCACCGATTACTATGCCGACTTTCCCCGGCTCTGGCAGGAAGACATCGAAGAAGTCCCCGCCTACGTGCGCTTCTGCGTATGCCGCACGATAAGCGCTCTCCAGCCGGATTCCGTCCAGGTGCGATGGAACTTTGGGCAGAAGGGCCTGCTGCAAAGTCTGTGAGACCCGCAGTTCCTGATTGTACGCGATCCGCAGGGTTTCCTGTGTTTGCTTGAGAAGGGTTATATCCTCAAAAGAGACTACCGCCCCTGTTATACGCCCATCTTCATCAATCATCGGTGTGGAGTTATTCAATGTTGTTATTCTTTTTCCATCAGGATGTTCAATGGTTATCTCTACGCCTTTTACACTAACGCCTTCCCTAAGGGCCCTGCTAAGCGGCAATTCTAACGAATCATATAAACTGTTGTCCGGGCGAAGAAGCCGGTAATAGGTCGCGTGGTCTGACATGGGCAGCCCAATGGCTGGTTGCCGTCCAAGTAGCTCCTCTGCACGCAGGTTCATAAGGCTTACCCTGCCTTCGGCACCTTCGGCTATCACTACGGCAACGGGGATGGTCTCGATTATGGTTTCAAGACGCTTGCGCGCACAATCAACATTTGCCAAAGCTTTCTTCAGCACCTCCTGCGCCTCCTTTAGCGAGGTTACGTCCTCGAAGTCGATCACGGCCGCTATCACCTCTCCCGATTCATTGCGCAACGGAACAGCATTCATCATAACCGACATATGGCTGCCATCCGGTCTCTCCGAAAATACTTCTTCATTGCGTACATTTTCGCCGCGAAACAGTGCTCGATAACCAGGAAGTTCTTCGGTGGAAAAGGTCTTTCCGCTTGGCCGCATGATTTTGAACCCGCGAAAAAGATCCCAGATCGGGGCGTGCAGGGCAATTCTTTGGCCGTAAAGTTCCTCTGCTCGGCGGTTGATCAGTGTGAGGCGGCCATCGGGTTTTTCTATCAGCGCTATACCGGATGGGATCGTCTCGATGACTACCTGAAGCCGATCCCGCTCTCGGGCCGCAAGCTTCTCCGAGCGTTCCAGCTCTTTTGCCTCAGTGATGTCCCGGAGAATGACCATCAGGTTGATATCACTGTTGCCACTGCGTTTAACTGGCAGTACCTTTATGTCGCAGTAGATTGTATCTCCTGTTAGCTCGTACCGCTTTGCTCCCTGGATTCTCGGAAACTCTCCTTTGGGATCTTCAAACGGTTGTCCGGTATTCAGTACATTCCTGAATATATCAGAGATGCCTCGCTCTCTTGTCGTGGGAAAGATACTCAGCCATGGCCGTCCATCCTGAACGATATCGCAGTACGGGGCATGTGCGGTGGTGTGCCATATCACGCGGAACGGCTCGCACCCCTCGAGGAGAATGACGCACTCCGATATATTGTTGGCGATGCATTGCATCAACTCCGGCGCCCAGGCGTCAGCGTCGAAGTTTCCCGTTCCGACAGACATTCATCCCTCCGTGCTGGTTGACCTTTTTGTTCTACCCAATCTGGCGCGCACAGCAACTATATTATGTGTTTCAGCAGAAATATATCGGTAAGAAAGTTTGTGGCTAACTCCGAATATGGTTTCGGAAATGCTATGGGCACTAAGGTTCCTTATACTCCGTAGTGATAGTGTTCCAATAACCCGTGACAACAAAAAGATGTAGGCGCACCCTTTGCGGGTGCGTTCAAATCGCAGGCATAAAGCCTGCGGCTACATTATTGAATCCCTGGCAGACATGTGCCGTCCCTCGATATGCCCTGCGAGCTACTCGGGATAAGCGGCATTCCCCTCGCCCGAAATCGGGAGAGGGGTTGGGGTGAGGGCGAATCAGCGCAATCTGAAGATTTACCCACATGAAAGCTTATATAGCCTATATCGAAGGCGCTTGCCTGCCATTCTGTTTGCACGGTACAAGGTACGGGTAAAAGTCTTTATCAAAGATTGAATGACTCGGGAGGTGCCAGATGAAACAGTCGGATACCGCAGAAGAGCTTGAGGATCAGGATGAGTCCGAGATCCCTGACCAGGATTCTCGCGCGGACATCGTGCGTTGGTTCGATCAGCTTTCAAAACGCGACGTGCCGGTGGCAGGCGGGAAGGGGGCAAACCTCGGCGAGTTGACGCAGGCCAAAATCCCCGTGCCCCCGGGATTCGTGATCACGGCCCAAACCTTCTTCAGATTCCTTCACGAATCGGGGATGCGCGAAAAGGTGATCGACCGTGTGAAGACCGTCAACGTCGACAGCCACGACGAGCTGCAGGCCGCAGCGGATACGATCATGTCTCTGATAGCGTCCCAGCCGATGCCCGAATCGCTCGCGAACGATATCACGAGCGCCTACGCCGAGCTTGAGCAAAAGGTCGGCATCGAGCCGTTTGTCGCAGTCCGCTCGTCCGCGACCGCCGAGGATTCCGCGACAACCTCGTTCGCCGGGATGAACGAGACCTTCCTGAACGTGAAAGGCCCCGATCAACTGGTCGATGCCGTTAAGAGGTGCTGGGCCTCACTCTACGGGGCGAGGGTCATCTTTTACCGCAGGAAGCAGAACATTCCTGAAGAGAATATCGGCATAGCGGTTGCCGTGCAGGTGATGATAAACTCGGAGAAATCAGGCGTGATGTTCACGATCAATCCGTCGAACAGCGATCCGTCGACTATCGTTATCGAGGGCGCATACGGGCTCGGCGATTCGGTGGTGAGCGGCTCGGTGAGCCCGGACCACTACGAGGTGAACAAGGATTCGCTCCGTATAACGAAGCAAATCATATCAACCAAAAACTTCAAGGATGTGCGCGGCCCGAACGGCGGTGTGGAGCACGTCGATCTGTCGCACGACGAGGCTACGTCCGCATCCCTTGGCGACGATGAGGTAATCGAGCTGGCACGTCTCGGAAAACGGATAGAAGATCATTATGGAAAGCCCCAGGATATCGAGTGGGCGATTGAAGGTGGCAGCGTTTACATAGTGCAGACTCGCCCGGTGACGGCAACCGGTGCGTCCAGTGAGGCGCAGGCGGAAGTCGCCCCCCACGAGCGAACTGAGATAGTCCGAGGGCTCGGCGCATCTCCGGGCATGGCATCCGGCACGGCGAGGGTGCTCGCAGGAATAGAGGAGAGCGACCGCTTCCGCAAGGGCGATATCCTGGTCACCAGGATGACCGCCCCCGACTGGGTTCCGCTCATGCGGCTGTCGTCGGCGATCATCACGGATGAGGGCGGCATGACTGCACACGCAGCGATAGTCTCACGTGAGCTCGGAATCCCGTGCGTAGTCGGAACCCGCGACGGCACGAGCAGGATTGCGGACGGAGAGCAGGTCACCGTCGATGCCCGTGAAGGCGTTGTTTACCGTGGAATCATCCCGGAGCTTGCAAAGGAAGTCAAACCACGCGTGAGCGCGCTGTCGAACCCCGCCATGGGGATTGCCGAGGTTGCTACCGGCACCAAACTCTACGTGAACCTTGGTGAGCCGGATATGGCGCACGACGTCGCGGCAATGCCGGTCGATGGCGTCGGCCTTCTGCGTGCGGAGTTCATGGTGCTCGCGATCACGAACAACGTCCACCCGCGAGCGCTGATCCGCGATGGTCGCGGGGATGAGCTCATGAACAAGCTTGCGGACGGTCTGCGTACCTTCGCAGAGGCCTTTAACCCTCGACCGGTCGTCTTTCGTGCGACCGACTTCCGCTCCAACGAGTATCGCAATATGGAGGGTGGGGATCAGTTCGAGCCAAAGGAAGCAAACCCGATGATCGGCTATAGGGGTGCATACCGGTATATCAGCGAGCCTGATCTCTTCGATCTGGAGCTTCGTGCGCTGGCAAAGGTTCGGAATGATTACCGCTTGCGGAACGTCCACCTCATGATCCCTTTCGCGCGGACACTCTGGGAGATGGAGGCGGTTGCGAAACTGGTGGAGAAAACAGATCTCCTGCACGGCCGAGATCCGATGGAGTTCTGGGTTATGGCGGAGGTGCCGTCGATTGTGTTTCGCCTTGCGGACTATGCCGATTTGGGCGTGACCGGCGTCTCTATCGGCTCGAACGATCTCACACAGCTCGTGCTCGGCGTCGATCGTGACAGTGAGAAGGTCGCCCCTCTCTTCGACGAGCGGGACTTCGCTGTAGAGGAGACCATGCGCCTGATTATCGAGGGGTGTCGTGAGCTCGGGCTGACTAGTTCGATCTGCGGGCAGGCGCCGTCGGTGTATCCTGAACTCACGGAGAAGCTGGTGGAATGGGGTGTCACTTCCATCTCTGTGAACCCTGATGTGGCGATCAGGACCCGTCAGATCATCGCGTCGGCAGAACGGCGTCTGCTCCTCGAGGAGGCGCACGAAAACATGCTTCCGGACATTGCGGCATAGGCGCCCTCACCCCGGTCTACGACCACCCCTCTCCCAATTCTGGGCGAGGGGAATGCTCTCCCCCCTTCTCCTGAAATCGGGAGAAGGGGCGGGGGATGAGGGCAGTTATTCCTATATTGCCTCGTAATGCTGAATAACGATCTTCAAGCGATCGGCATAATTATAAATATCGTTGATATCTTCTATGGCAAACTTTTCTTCCTGTCGCTGTTCGTTAAAAACGCCTAGAGTTGTTTTGGCTGAATCGAACCTGAACCGGCAAATAGGTTTGCGATTAGTATCGTCAAGCAATACCGAACAGAAGCTAATTCCATCCCTCATAATTAATCGCTTAACATCGACAATCTCACGCAGTATGGATTTGACGATGTAATAGCCCTCCAGTTCCTGAACGGTTGTCACAATTTTCTGATCATCACTCAATTTCTCTGAATCTACGCCTTCGTCGACACCGGAATTTGGAGGTAGTTGCTTGCCGTCTGATTGAGATTCTTCCGCAAGTGCGGATTTCAGACGGTCGCTGATTCTATCATTGATAAACTGATATAGGGCGTGCTTTACTATACTCGTGAACTGCTGCTTGACTGCATGCGTCATTCGGCCTGTATAGACGGATGACGCGAAAAATCTCGTGAACTCATCCGATGGATTGTTCATTTCATCGGCCATGATTCGCTTAATCTCTTTTGTATACTTTAACTCACTAGCTGTTGCCAGGATATTATCTTGGTCGAAGGCAGATTTTGAGAACTTTTTTAGCTCGTCCACCAGCGGTTCTTTGATTTCCGTCATGTTGAATTCGAAAAATGGCTTGGAATCCATTTTGTTAGGCTCTTCTAAATCTGTATAGAACCTGTAAAGGAGTCCGTTTGTTAGAATTGCGAATCGGGCCTCTGTTACAGTGAAATACCTGTATAGTTGTGATGCATGTTCTTTATCCAGATCGCACCCTTGGCATTTGCATTCAATCAAAATAATGGGTTTTCCATCTTTATAGATCGCATAATCTACTTTCTCACCCTTTTTTGTGCCAATATCTGCGGTTAACTCAGGAACAACCTCCGACGGATCGAAGACATTGTATCCTAACGCATTTATGAATGGCATAATCAATGCTGTTTTTGTAGCTTCCTCGGTTTGTATATGCTCAAGCTGCTTGGGTATTACTGTTGAGAGTTCCTGTATTTTATCGATAAGGTCCATATTGTTTTCCTCCATATACAGCATAGGCCAAAGCAGCTGCATTAATCGCAATAATTATTACTAATCTTCTACCATATTACGATGATTATAAAACCAACTGCACCCGTCCATTTGACACCCCCGCGCTCGCATGATACGATATGAATGGATTCGGCCGTGGGCGGAAGATTCGCTCGCGGTCTTTATTTTGTCAGGGGCACGCTGCCCTCTCCCGCACGCGGGTGTAAATTACGCACAGGCAAACAACAAAATGGCAATTATCACATTAAGCGGAGTCCGAAAATCGTTCGGCGCATTTCAGGTGCTCGATGACGTGAGCCTCACCCTCGGCGCGGGTGAGACGATCGCGCTCGTCGGACCGAACGGCTCCGGCAAAACAACTATATTGAACTTGATGCTCGGCCACGATGAGCCGGATTCCGGCGCTGTGAGCATCATCCCAGGCACAAGCATAGGCTTCATGGGCCAGGATAGTCAGGTGGAGGGCGAACATACCCTCATCGCTGAGGTCGCGAACTCGGCGACTGATATCCTGCACCTCGAGCGCGAACTTCATCGGCTGGAAATGGCTATGTCGGGTGAAGACACGGGCGATCTCGATGATCTGCTCGCCGAATATGGTGAGGTTCAGCACGAGTTCGACCGCCTTGGAGGATACGCCTTCGAGTCAGAGATCAAATCGACCCTGAGCGGTCTTGGGCTTGGACCCGAGCACTGGGAAAAGCCGGTCGGAGTGCTGAGCGGCGGACAGAAGACACGGGCGGCGCTTGCCAAACTCCTGCTTCAGAAACCGGACGTCCTCCTCCTCGATGAGCCAACGAACCACCTCGACATAGAGGCGTGCGAGTGGCTGGAAGATTTCCTTCAAGGGTTTCCAGGATCGGCGCTTGTGGTTTCTCACGACAGGTACTTCCTCGATCGTGTTGCGACCAAGGTCGTCGATCTGCATGAGCGCTGCACAAGGACTTACCCTGGGAACTATACGGCCTTTGTTAAGCAGAAAGAAGAGTATCTCCGCCAGCAGCTCAAGGACTACGAGCGCCAGCAGGATGATATTCACAAGATAGAAGATTTTATCGCACGATACGGTGCGGGACAGCGCGCCCGCGAGGCGAAGGGCAGGGAGCGGCACCTCAACCGCATGGTGCGTCTCCGAAAGCCCAAAGTCGAGCCGGAAAAGATGCGACTAAGCATCGATACGGCCATGAGAAGCGGGAACATAGTCATGAGCCTGCAGGGGGTCGGGAAGGCATTCGGAGAGCAGTTGCTCTTCAAGGGCCTTGACCTCATAGTGGAGAGCGGCGACAAGATCGGCTTGATCGGCCCGAACGGCGCGGGGAAGACTACGCTCCTTCGGATGCTTATCGGTGACGAAGAACAATCGTTCGGCACGATCAGCATGGGCTATGGGGTTGATCTTGGCTACTTCGCGCAGGACCTTGCCGGTCTGGATGAGGATAACAACGTCATCGAAGAGCTCCTTGAATCCGGCGAGATGACTCTCGGCGAGGCGCGCGGCCTGCTCGCGAAGTTCCTGTTCACCGGTGACGACGTGTTCAAATCCGTTTCTGCACTGAGCGGTGGTGAGAGGAACAGGCTGGTGCTTGCAAAGCTTATGCTTCAGAAACCGAACGTTCTTCTGCTCGATGAGCCCACAAACCACTTGGACATACAGTCCCGCCAGGCGCTCGATGCGGCGCTCAGGGATTTCGATGGCACGCTGATTCTCACATCCCACGACAGGTATCTGCTGAATTCGGTCGCAACTCGCATAGTCGAAGTGGCGAATGGACACGCACGCGCCTACGAAGGGAACTACGAATTCTACGCAGAGAAAGCCCGCTCGCTCCGTCCACGGCCGACTAAGAACAAGGCCAAGGCAGCGAAGAAGCAGGCGTCGAACGTGAAGGGTAGCAGCCGTAAGGGCCCCACCGCGGCCGACATAGAAAGCGCAATCGAGGTGGCGGAGATTCGCCTGGCAGAAGTGAACGCTCTCCTGAGCGGCGGAGAGATCTACTCCGACCCGGAGCTGTCTGCGTCCACCGTCGCTGAGTACAACGAACTTACCGCTCGTGTGGAGCAGCTTTACTCGGACTGGGAAGAGTTGTCCGGTTAGTTAAGCTGGCTCTATGGGAAACTTTGTGGGTAGCGGTAGTGTTCCAACAACCGTGCGAATAAATTCGCGGCAACAAAAACACGAAATCGGCCTGCGCCGACTAGATGTAGGCACACCCTTCACGGGTGTGTTGATGCTTCGGTTGCAGAGTCGAAGACGCCGCTGCCGAAGCCTGGCAGACAGGTACCGTCCCTCGATATGCCCTGTGGGCTACTCGGGATAAGCGGCATCCCCCTCGCCCGAAATCGGGAGAGGGTTGGGGTGAGGGCGAATCAGATTCACCCACAAGAAAGCTTATAGAGCCGTTAATCTAGATGTCATTGATAGCCAGGGAGTTAAATGTCAAAGTTTAATATTAGCCGATCGATGGCTTACAGCTTCGCCATTGCGGCGTTCATGGAGGGGGGCGCCGAAGTTGTTTTGGGCGCAGTCCCCCTGCTTGCAATACGATTCGGGGCCAACCCGTGGCTGCTTGGCATGCTCGGCTGGGTAGGGCTGATAGTCCGGTTGCCGTTTTGTCTGGCATCCGGCAATCTGTCGGATAGAATCGGCCGCATGCCAATAATCGTAAGTGGGGCAAGCGCAGTTACTCTTGCATGCATAGGGCTTTCTCTGGCAGTGAATAACCTGCAGGTGATCCTTCTGTGTGCGCTTCTTATGGCTGGAACAGGCGCATTTTATCCCGCATTTCAGTCGTTCATTGGCGATAGAAGCCCTCAAGGGGAACTCAGGAAGAATCTTTCCGGTTTCAACACAGGATGGGCCGTCGGAGGGTCCGTGTTTGCTGTGATAGCAGGGTATCTGCTGGCAGCGGGCAGATCGGTACCTTTCCTGGTTGGCGTTCTACTGGCAGTCGGCGTCATCCTGTGCGTCTGGCAGTGGTATCGGAGTACAAATGTTAGTGAAGTTGCCGATCAAACTTCCGATGAATCTCATAGCGTAAATGATCCAGGCGCATTACTTCTCATCGCCCGCATCGGACAGTTTTTTGGGTATGCAGGGCTTTTTGCGATCAGGTCTGTCTTCCCGAAACTGGGTGTTGAGCTCGGCATGAATGAAGGCACAATCGGTATGATTCTCGGGCTGGTGCTGGCAGGAGCGGCGGTTGGCATATTCGTTGGAAACGCGGGCCCATGGTGGAGGGGCAAGCTCTGGCCGCTCGTTGCATCCCAGTTGGTAATGGTCGCAGTGGGAATAGCTGTCTTTCTTACAAGTTCCCGGCTGGTTCTGGTGCTGGCGTTTTTGTGCCAGGGGCTTAGTGTGGGGATCATATACACGGCCGCGATCTACTATGGACTTCAAGCAAGGGCCAATATGGGCAGAAGCATGGGGATACATGAATCGCTGATAACCGGCGGGGGTATCGCCGGAAGCCTCATGGGAGGGGCGGCGGCACAGTTCATCTCCCTGCGCTCGCCTTACATCATCTATTCAGGCCTCGTACTGGCGGCGGCCGGTGTCAGCATGGTATATTGGCATAGAAGCAAGCGCAGTCAATCACAACAGGGCGCAATCCCGCTCTGATTTTGCATACAGGATAAAACATGGCTAATATAATCGAAAAATACAAGGCGACCCAGCGGCGAATCCGAGGCTGCTTCGACAAGTACACGGCGGAACTCTGCCCGATCTGCCCCAAACCCTGCTGCCGTAAACCCACCAGAGTCGCAGAGTTCGACGTCCTGCTCGCGGAATCGTGTGGATGCTCGCTCCCGTCTGCGAATGACGGCATCACGGAGCTTGTTCAAAAGGGGCTCGATGAGCTGATGGGCTGCAGTGCGCCGGACGATGATTCCGTGCCGTGCGACTACCTGGCCGAGTGCGGGTGCCAGTTTCCGCGCGATATGAGGCCGTTTGAATGCGTGCGATACATCTGCCCGTTCATGAAACAGTCGATGACTCCGGGCGATATGAGGGAACTTCGGGCGCTGATGCACCGATTCGGCGTTGTCCACCGCGAGTTGCTTGCTGCGATCAAACCGAGACGCCGATAGTGGATTAAGCCCTGAACCGCAGGCATATCTCGTCTCTCACCGGGATACCTGCAAATCCTACCTTAACCGCTGCCTGGCTCGCACTGGGCACGGGGTTCACATCGTAGATTCGGAAGCCGTTCTTCTGGTAAAAATATAGTGCGGGAAGTTCGTCGTTCATCGCAGTGGCAAGAACGGCGGATTTTCCTTCTGCAACCGCTCTGCTCTTCGCTGAGTCCACGAGCATCTTCCCGGCGCCAATCCCCTGATGGCCCGGCAGCACATCCATGTTTACTATGACGAGCGATTCGGGCTCCAGCGTGTAAGTCAAAACTCCGACAAGGCTGGCGCCATCGGTGACAAGGAAGGCTGGCAGTTGCATAATATCATACTGCTGACCTGCACAGTCTAAGGTTGTGCCTTCTCTGAAGTAGACCGTCAGGTTGAGGATATCGCGCGCGTCCGCCGGCGATGCTTCGCGCACGGACAGGTTGTCAGATGAGCCAAAACTCAACCTTGATACGACTTCGACGCGGGAGTGCTTGGGACACAATGGCCTGCCACTTCGTCCGCATACGTGCCAAGCGTTATCACCACAAATATCACATTGCATTAACTGAAATCTCCCGGCGTTTAATTAGTCGAAATCTCCCGTGCCTAGAATACCAAGCACCAGGAGATTTGTCAACGAGAATCACCCGTATGACGCTCTTCGAGGCTCTTCTTCTTCGTCAGGCTCTTCCCCTTCAAGCTTCAACCGCCCGTGCGGACGAATAACACCCTCCGACGGCTCCTCCACCGCTCCCACTGTCTGGCTCGACCAGTATTCGTAGTACGGCTCGTACGAGGGGGCGCCTTCATGGAACTCAGGGGCCAGTTGTACGTGCTCTTTCTTCGCCAGTATCTCGACGCGGCCTTCCACCAGCTCGATCTCTTCGACCGGGACGAGGATTCGCTTTCCACCGAATCCGGCTGCGTCCGAAAGCGTCATCGCCGCCATCTCCACCTGACGATCGCGCGGGTTCACGTACAGATCATCCACCGTCCCCACTTCATCGCCTGTAGGGTTGACGACCGCCTGCCCGCGAATATCCGGGTAGTGCGCGAGGTATTCGTCCTGATTGTCGAGATCGCTCAGCCTCTCGAGGATCAAAGGCTCTTCCGTGCCGGGTGCGTTCTGCGGAATATCTGTCATGCGCGTCCCTCCGATGCGGATTCGTTCGTACTAGTTGTTCCCGCCACGGCCGATCTGCAAACAGCGAATTGGGGGTGACATCAAGATTATGCCATCCTGAACCCATCAACTGTGCTCAGCATAGACTTCGTGAAGGATTTTCCAAGCTTGCGGATTCTTCACTCAGAATGACATGCTCGAGCGAGCGCCGGTATCCTGTCCTTCGGATAATCCAGCTGTTGTGGGAGGGCTCTCCAGAGCGCGACGTTCTACTCGTTTCGCCCTCACCACGGTCTTCGACCACCCCTCTCCCAATACTGGGCGAGGGGAATGCGCCCCCTTCACTCCTGAAATCGGGAGAAGAGGCTGGGGGTTGAGGGCATGCCAAAACCCTCTTGACAGATTCGGTAGAGTGATATACAATACGCTTGTTTACAAACGCGATATTTGCCAGATGGGTGTTATGGGAAGCCGGTGAGAGTCCGGCACTGCCCCGCAACTGTAACCGCTGACGATGCGTGCATTCGGCCACTGTCCTGATATTCAGGATGGGAAGGCGCGCGCAAAGGATGAAGCGGAAGTCAGGAGACCGGACCCGGATTGGATCGCGACACCACTTCGCGGGAAATGTGGTGCGGTCACTAAGTTGTGCGACCTCATCTACACCCTTGCCGAAACTGTGGCAGGGGTGTTTGTGCTTTTACGGTCGACCCTCGTGTCTGCGCTGCATGAAAGGGGGTCGAACAATGCTCTACACACGTAACGGCGATTCCGGCTATACCAAGGTAATCGGTGGCCAATCGCTCCTCAAATGCGACGTGCGCCTGGACGCCATCGGTGCGCTCGACGAAACGCAGGCCCATCTGGGGCTGGCGCGTGCACTCCTAACCGGTACTCCATGGGCTAAGCCCATCCGGCGTGTACAGGTGGATCTCCGCTTTCTAATGGCAGAGTGCGCCACAATTCCAACCGAAAATCCCTCCAGCGCCTACATCACGGGCGAGCACGTCAGCCTGCTTGAGGCCGAGATTGCCGACTGGGAATCCATCGCCGGTGGATTTAACGGTCTCACCACGCCTGGGAATACGGTTCCCGGAGCGAATCTCAACATTGCCAGAACAGTCAGCCGCAGAGCTGAACGGCATGTCGTCGCGCTCGCTCAGTCGGGAGGGGTGACTAACCCGTCTATTCTAGCGTATCTCAATCGACTCTCATCCTGGATATACGCGCTGGCCACTATTGTAGAGGGCTCGCCGAACGCTGAGTAAACAAAAGGGCATATTTCAAAAGTAGAAACAACCTTTCGTGTGCACTCAGTGTGATCGGATGAATTCCTCTCCCTTTGGGAGAGGCCAGGTGAGGGCTTTTTGAAATAGCTGACAGGGCATATTAGGAGGAAGTATCAATGCAAGTTTATTACCGATGGGGTGCCGTATGTGCGCTCCTTTCCATGATGGCACTACCGGCAATCGCCGATACTGCGGCACAGCCGGAAGTGACGGTGGTAGTCACCGCCGAACGCATATCTCAACCGGTGAGCGCGTCCATAGCGTCTACGACCGTCATCACCGCGAAGCAGATTCTTGAGGCGGGCGCGAAGACCGCCGCCGATGCAGTCCGCATGTCACCCGGCATAACGGTAAACCAGGCCGGACAGCTGGGATCGCTGACGTCGACGTACATCCGCGGAGCCAAGCCGAACCAGGTGCTGATCCTGATTGACGGTGCACGCTTCTCAAGCGAAGCTTTCGTCAGCGGTGCCGATCTCTCCAAGATACCGGCTGAAGATATACAGCGCATAGAAGTGATCCGTGGCCCGGTCTCAAGCCTGTACGGGTCTGAAGCAATTGGCGGCGTGATCAACATCATCACCAAGAAACCGACCGAAACAGCTGGCAATACCACCCTTGGATTCGGCGGAGACGGCAGGGTTGAGCGCACGCTTTCCGTTAAAGGCGCCGAAGGTCCGGCTCTGTGGCAGCTTACTACGATAGATCCTGTGTACACTGGCACACGGCCAAACAGCGATTTCTCAGCGTCCAACTGGCTCGCGAAGCTCATCCTGCCATCGGTCAGCGGGTGGGAGCTGTCGATGCGCGGCGAGACGTACTACGATTCGCTGGGCCTGCCGGGCGCCGACGTGAATCACACCGGCTACTTCGATCCCGACAACCGCCAGTCTGACGAGCGGCATGGCTTCGATTTTGCCGCCAGTCGTGATATGGGCTCCGGTCAGCTGGAGGCCAGGTGGTACAGTCTGGAGCAGACACTGCACAATGTCAAGCCGGGAGCGTTCGGCTGGGACTCCTTCATTGGAGGGCTGACTCGGGCTGCTGAGGTCAACTACAAGTTCGCTAGCGGCTCTCATAGCTGGGTAGTAGGCGGCGAGTACAGGCAGGAGGATTACACCGATATCGAAGGCGGATTCTTCCCAAGTACACAAGAGAATACGGTTCTAAGCCGGGCGCTTTATGCTCAGGATAGATGGTACGTTCTGCCAGGCACCGATATCGTGATGGGCGCACGTATGGACAACCATTCTGCATTCGGTAGCAAGATCACCCCTCGAGTGGGTATCAACCGCCTGATGGGCGCGAAGTCTCACATGCGCGTCTCATACGGCGAAGGGTTCCGCGCGCCGAACTTCGTCGAACTCTACTATCACAGCACGTTCGGTCCCGGCTACGCCGGTAACCCGAACCTTATGCCCGAAAAGTCCAAGCAGTACGAGATCGGCTGGAACGTTCAGGCAGGCGATCTCGATAACTTCGACCTTGCGGTGTATCACAACGACATCCGCGATATGATTCAGGCGACATCGGCGACTCCTTATGAGAACATCGGGTCTGCGAGGCAGCAGGGCGCCGAGGTCTCGTGGGATCACCGCTTCACGCAGTCAACTCGGTTGAACGTGAACTACAGCTACATCAATGCGCAAAATGGCACCACAGGCGAGCGGCTCACATTGATCCCTCACAACCAGGGGAATGTCTCTCTGTCTACTTTAGTGAAGGATTGGCAGATCGCTCTTACCGGTAGATGGACGGACGCCCGGCCCGATAAGGCCTTCGATCCTGTGACTTATGCTTCGGTGGATACTGTACTGCCGTCTCGAACCGTGTTCGATCTGACAATTACCGGTCGCAGGCCAAACGCGCTCAATCCTTATATAATCGTTCGAAACCTTGCCGATCTCAAATACGATGAGATCACAGGCTACCCTTCCGAGGGCAGGACGCTGGAGGCGGGAGTAAGGTCCGCTTGGTGATGATCTTTTCTCTCGCGTAGGTTGGGGTATGTTCCCTTGATAAGGGGGACTTGAGGGGAGGCTTAGAATCACCTCCCCTGGCCCCTCCTTCGTAAGGAGGGGATAATCGAAAGACTTTACCCTAAGGTCGATAGTGTAGCAGGGGGTGTGATGGAACGTATCCCCTCGAGATATTGCCCGGCGCAATGTCCGTGGCAAACAAGGAGCAATCCTATGCCGTTTCAACATCTGTTTCGCGATCCTGTATTGGTAGTGCTGCTCGCCGCGTCGCTCGCGTCGTGGGCGATAATCCTCGACTGTGCGCTGACTCTCAGACGAAGCATGCGCGCGGATGCGGCCCATATCGGCGGTAAGTCTACCCATGACTCACCGCTCGCACGCCTGCACTGCGATTTCGCCCGCAACGAGGGATTCAGCAGGGATCACATACTCACCATCATGGATACAGCCATAACTCTGGAGCGGTACAAGCTGGAGAGGCTCCTCCCGACACTCGGGGCCATAGGAAGTACCGCTCCGTATGTCGGGCTGCTGGGCACCGTCATTGGAATAATTCAGGCATTCCAGTCCATCCAGGCGCAGAACAACATGAGCCCTTCCGTAGTGGCGGGAGGCATCGCGACAGCGTTGATCGCGACTGCGGCTGGACTGTCGGTTGCCATCCCATCGGTTGTGGCACATCATCTGTTCTCTGCTGCCATCAGCGCTCGAGTGGCTGGGTGGGAATCCACAGTGGCGCAATGGCTGCCGCGCGGTTCGTCGAAAGAGGTTGGTCATGAGCCTGTCGCGAGGTCGTAAGCAGGAGTCGGCGCCGAAGGTCGAGATAAACATTGTCCCGCTCGTCGACGTCTCGCTTGTACTGTTGATAATCTTCATGGTCACCGCTACCTTTGTAAAAGAGACGGGTATGAACATCCGCCTGCCGTCCTCATCGGTGACACAGTCAGCGGCGACTATGAAGCGTGAGATAATGATCGGCGTTGATGCGAGCGGTCGGTTCTCGTACGCGGGGAAGCCGGTTTCAGAGGAAGTGCTGGCAAGCTCATTGATGGTAGATGCCGGCTCGTTGGGCACGGACACGCGCATCACTATCCAGGGCGATGAGCGTGCGGCACACGGCCGAGTGGTCAGAGCGATGACGCTCGCACAGGAAGCCGGTTTCTCGCGGCTGGTCATAGCGGCGAAGAAGGATGCAAATGGACGGTAGATCGAGCCGAGCGCCGGGGTGGATGCTCCCCGCAGTGCTGTCCGTGGTTATCAACATTGCGCTAATATGCCTGGTACTCCGCCTGGTCGCCGTGCCGGAGCAGCAGTCGAACGTCATGATTGCCGTCGAGTTGCAGGGTGTACCGTCTGCACAGGTTAAATCCGTGCGCATGCCTGAGAATCGTGCGGTCACTCCGACTGTCGAACCCCCGAAGCTCCGATCGATATTCACTCCAATCAGCTCCGTGGCGAAGATTTTTTCAAGCGTTAAGCCGGTGGCGTCGCGAACTAACCGAACTGCCCCCTCGCGGGCGAATGGTCCGGCCTCCCCGGGGATATTGAGCCCTTCTTCAGGCGGTGGAGGCATAGTCGGCGGCTTACCCGGCGGGCGCGGACACGATGAGGGCATGGGCGCAGGAACCATTGTGGGCAGGCCAGGCGATGGTGGCGGGATCATCGGTTCCGGCACGGGCGGCGCTTCATCCGGAAGCGGTGAAGGATCAGGCGGCGGACACGGTACGGGGCACGGCGATGGCATAGGAAGCGGTCCATCTTCTCCACCCGTTCGCGAAGCCCCGAGAGGCGAAAGCAGGGGCGCGCAGGTGACTCGCCAATTTCGCCCCGCATACCCCGCAGACGCCCGCGACGACGGTGTGGAGGGAACGGCTGTTGTACTGGTTTCACTTGGCGCAAACGGTCAGGTGACCGGCACAAGAATTGAGCGCAGTTCGGGTGATCGCAGGCTTGATCATGCGGCGGAACAAGCGGTCAGGCAGTGGAGTTTCAGCCCCAGATTGAATGATGGTAAGGGCGAAGAATCGGTGATAAAGGTTAACGTAACTTTCAGGCTGGATTGATGCTCGGCATACCGGTATGTAGAAATAACAGTTGATTTTTGAAGAGTTATGCACTATAATTCATATGGGTTGATAATATGAAACAAAAAAAGCTGATTACAGATGATATATCGGTCAAGATAAAGAGGCTCCGCGAGGCAGGCAATCTCTCTATGAGGGAGCTTGCGAATCGTGCGGGTCTGTCTGCAAGTCTTATCTGCAAGATAGAGTCCGGGCAGGTATCGCCGACCGTAATGTCTCTCGAGAAGCTGCTCGATGCGATGGATATAGGCCTTCATGAATTCTTTAACGAAGGTGCGGTTGAAAATCCTTCAGACAAGATTGCGTTCAGATCAGCCGATATGGCGGTCGCTGAGGATGCAGATCATAAATGGTATTATGCATTCCCGAGGCACCCTGATATCAAAGGACAGCTAACATATGAGGAGTACCAGCCTCACAGCAGGATTATTGAGAAAGAGAGCCATAAGGGAGATATTTGTGGGTTTGTGATCTCAGGCGAGCTGATGATTGATATATCAGATAGTGATAAGATAAAGCTGCAGAAAGGTGATGCATTTTACATCAAGGCAGGGCAGCAGCACATGGCCCATAACGAAAGCGATAAGGTTTTGAAAATGGTGGCAGTCCAGATAAAGGGGTAATATTTTTTTTGCCCGGAATGTTTACTTTATTAAACATGTTGTGTAGTAGTATGAATCGCTAACCAATCAGCCAGTATGTGGCAACAAATTAGATGGAGGTAACTTAGAATGATAGCGACAGAAGCTCTGGCGATAAATGGTGGCCCGAAGGCCAAAACCACGCCAACGATACCGATGTATCCCGGTGGCCTCGAAATAGGCGAGGAGGAGAAAGCGCAAGTACTTGAGGTGCTGGATCGGAAGTACCTCTTCCGATACTACGGTCCTGCGGATTGCCCCTCCAAGGTTAACGAATTCGAGAAACAATTTGCCGAAAAGATGGGTGCAAAGCACTGTCTTGCAGTGACGAACTGCACCTCCGCTCTGATCGACGCCCTGGTGGCGGTGGGAGTAGGACCCGGCGACGAAGTGATCGTCAACGGCTACACCTTCTTCGCCTCATGCGCTGCCATAGTCGCCGCAAAAGCGGTTCCTGTGATCTGCGAGATCGACGACAGCCTGACTCTGGATCCGGTCGACCTTGAGGCGAAAATCACCCCGCACACAAAGGCGATCATCGCCGTGCACATGCGCGGGGTCCCGTGCGATATGGATGCGATCGTAGGTATAGCAAAGAAGCACAATCTGAAGCTGATAGAGGACGTTGCTCAGGCATGCGGCGGCTCATACAAGGGCAAGATGCTGGGTACCTTTGGCGATGTCGGCTGCTTCAGCTTCCAGTATCATAAGATTATCACCGCCGGAGAAGGTGGCGCCTGTGTTACGAACGATTCGGCTATCTACGACAGGCTCATGGGATATCATGATGCAGCTGCTTGCTGGAGGCCGGATAGGTTTGGTGAGGAGCGGTATCGTGGAGAGCTCTTCTGTGGCGTGAACTACAGGATGAGTGAGCTCACCGGCGCAGTGATGCTCGCACAGCTCGGGAAGCTCGACCGTCTGGTGGCCGAGATGAGGGCGAATAAGAAGAGGATCAAGGGCCAGCTCAGCGATCTCCCAGGCATCACCTTCCGCAGGCTGAACGATGCAGACGGGGATACCTCCATCTGCCTCATGTTCATGCTGAATGATAAATCGAAGGTCGGGCCGTTCGTGGACGCTCTGCAGGCAGAGGGAGTCAACGCTGCCGGAGTCTTCAATAAGGGAATTCCCGACTGGCATATTTACTCTCACTGGAAGCATGTCCTGGAGAAGGCGACTCCCACATCAGAGGGGTGTCCTTATGCCTGTCCTCACTACAAGGGAGATGCTCCTGATAACTACAGCGCAGACATGTGCCCTAATACAACGGCGATACTATCAGGGGCGATACACCTTGATATCCCTTCACAGCTAACTCCTGAAGACTGCGATATGATAGCAGCCGGTATACGGAAGGTCGCGCTGGCGATTCTGTAACTAACAGGATATACTTACCGCAAGGAGAATAATAATGGCCAAAATAGGTGTCTGCCTGGAGATGGTATTTACCGATCTCCCGTATGATAAGCGAATCGCAGAGATAGCAAAGACCGGGTTCGACACGGTGGAGTTCTGGTTCCATGACGCCACCTTCGATGGTGCCGACTGCGCAACAACCGGCGCCAAGGATGCTGCCGTGCTGGCGCAGGTCTGCCATGAAAACGGTGTAAGCATAAGCAACATGGTGGTGAACGCCCCGGACGGCTCGTTCGGTGGTGCGCCCGTGGATGCGAACGATCTCAACAAATACATCGAAAGGCTGCACGAGGTCATCGCCTTCTCGAAGTCGCTTGGAATAAACAAGGGCATAACATGCAGCGGAAATCTGGTGCCGGGACTATCGAGAGTTCAGATGAGGGCTAATCTAGAGAGAGCCTGGGGTGAGGCCGCAAGTATTGCAGCTAAGGAAGACTACACGCTTGTGGTGGAGCCGCTCAATACCTACGTAAACCATCCCGGCTATTATCTCGATTCATCGTCTGAGGCAGCGGAAATAATACGGTCGGTAAACAACCGTAATTTCAGACTGCTGTATGACGCCTACCACATGCAGATCATGGAAGGGAACGTCATCTCGAACATCGAGGCGAATATGGACATCATTGGCCACTTCCATGCCGCGAGCGTGCCGGGTAGAAACGAACTCATGCACGGAGAGCTGAATTATCGGCACATCATCGAGCGTATAGATAGCCTTGGATACAACGGCGTATTCGGGCTTGAGTATTCGCCCTCGATTCCATCCAGCGCAGAATCCCTTGTATCGATCCGTGAGTTCCTCGGCGATCTTTGCTCATAGAAATATGGCTCTATAAGGAAGTTTGTGGATAGCGGCGGTGTTCCAGCAACCGTGCGAATAAATTCTGCCGAAGCTTGGTAGGCATGTACCGTCCCTCGATATGCTCGCCCGGCGAGCTACTCGGGATAAGCGGAACAAAAACGCCCTCGCTCAAAATCGGTTGGGGAGAGGGCCGAATCAGTGCAATCTGAAGATTCACCCACAAGAAAGCTTATAGACCAGGAATATAATGTATTCCTCGGACTTGCGAGACCATGGGTTACAAGGAGTGAATTTTATGAATATTGATCGAATAGATAAATGGGAACGAAGCGATTCGCCGGACGGAGTCTTGAAGCTCGATTATCGAAGCAGCGTTGACGAAATGCCCGATTGGGCGCTTGTATCACCACCGAAAGATGGAGATACGTGGGTCGTCTGCATTCACGGTCACGGCTCTTTTGGTGATCAACTCTACACTCGGCCGGACCTCCGCGAGGAATGGCTGCCACACTTCATCGATCGGGGTGTTGGAATGCTGACCCCCAATCTGCGTGGGAATGCCTGGATGGGGCCTGCCGCCGTCGTCGATATGAGCGAAATGCTCACTTATGCCCGGCGCGAATTCGGCGCAAGGCGTTTCATTTTTGCCAGCGGATCGATGGGTGGAACGAGTAACCTTATATATGCGAGCATGCGTCCGGCAGATGTATCGGCAGTGATAGCGCTTGGTACGGCCACCGATCTGTCATCGTATCATGCGTGGTGCAGAAAGATAAACACCGATATCTTACGGGAGATCGCCGATGCTATTGAGGCATCATACGGTGGCCTGCCCGGCGATAATCGGGAGACTTACTTCCTTCACTCCGTGATTGCAAACGCAGGGAGCTTGAGCATGCCGGTCTTTATCTCACATGGCAATATCGACGACATCATAACCGTTGCACAGCCGAGGTCGCTCGCAGCCGCGATGGGCGACGCGGCGAACCTCGTGTATGTAGAGGTGCCGGACGGTGATCATAACTCACCGATTTTCAATATGTCAAAGGCGTTTGACTGGGCCCTTGGAAAAATCTAGTTCCTGAGGGGGAGTCGCAAACTCTCCCTCATATCCGGCAGGATAATCAGCGGCTGCCACCTAATATATATACTAGGCACCTTTCGATATATCCACTAAGTGGACACTCGGGGGTTGTCTGGTAAAATCCCTCTCCCTCTGGGAGATATTAGGTGAGAGCTTTACAGGATGGCCTTTCTCACCTCCGCACATCCCGAATTAAAGCGAGAAAGTCCACATTGATTAACTGTGCCTCTGCAAAAAGCAAATTAACGACCCCTAAGAAGGTCCTTCGAACCGTGTTCGGCTACGACCGGTTTCGCGGACATCAGGAAGAGACTATCAACCACGTCATACAAGGCGGCGATGCGTTCGTGCTTATGCCGACGGGCGGCGGGAAATCGCTCTGTTTCCAGATCCCCGCGATGTTGCGGCACGGCGTCGGCATAGTCGTCTCACCGCTCATCGCGCTCATGCAGGACCAGGTGATGGCTCTAACCGAGCTTGGGGTCAGGGCGGCATTCCTGAACTCTACCCTATCGGCGGAAGAGAGCTGGGACGTCAAGCGCCAGATGCTTGCGGGCGATCTCGATCTCCTGTATATAGCCCCTGAGCGACTGGTGATGCACTCGACGATGGAACTTCTGTCGGATGTAGATATAGCGCTCTTTGCGATAGATGAGGCTCACTGTGTCTCCCAATGGGGACATGATTTCCGTGAAGAGTACCTTCAACTTTCCATCCTGCATGAACGCTTCCCGAACGTGCCCCGAATCGCACTTACTGCGACGGCCGATGCCCAGACTCGCTCGGAGATAGTCGAACGGCTGAACCTCGGCGGCGCGCGGATCACGATCGCAGGGTTCGACCGGCCGAACATCCGGTACAGGATAGCGCTGAAGGACAATCCCAAGCGCCAACTGCTCAAGTTTATCAGCGATGAGCACCCGAAAGATTCGGGCATCGTCTACTGTCTTTCCCGGAAGAAGACCGAAGAGGTGGCATCATGGCTTAGCGACAGGGGATGGACCGCCCTCCCGTACCATGCAGGACTGGATAGCGACATTCGGCGCACGAATCAGGAGCGATTTTTGAGGGAAGACGGGATCATAATAGTTGCAACGATCGCTTTTGGGATGGGGATAGACAAGCCCGATGTGCGCTTCGTTGCCCATCTCGATCTCCCGAAAAGCATCGAGGCCTACTACCAGGAGACCGGCAGGGCAGGGCGCGACGGCCTTCCCGCCGATGCCTGGATGACTTACGGGATGATCGATGTGGCCATCCACAGCCAGCTTATAGATTCATCCGATGCTGACGAGGATCATAAGCGGTTGGAGCATCGCCGGCTGAGCACCCTCCTTGGGCTGTGCGAGACGGCATCATGCAGGCGTCAGGTCCTCCTGAAATACTTCGGCGATGAATCAGGCCCATGCAATAACTGCGATACCTGCCTTAACCCCGTGGCTACATGGGACGGCACACTCGCCGCTCGTAAGGCGATCTACCTTGTGAACGCGACCGGACAGCGATTCGGCACCGTACACCTGATCGATGTCATGCTGGGCAAGGACACGGAGCGCGTGAAGAGCTTCGAGCACGACACGCTGTCGGCGTTCGGGCGAGGGCAGGAACTAACTGAGAGGGAATGGGCTTCTGTCTTTAGACAGCTCGTTGCCCGGGGATATCTGGCGGTCGATATGGAGCATTTCGGTAGCATAAAGGTGACGGCGACCGGGTACCAGGTGCTTCAGGGAAACGGCGATATCCATCTTAGAAAGGACCCGGCTCCAGTGCGTAAACACAAAAAGTCGGCGGCCGAAATTCTGGCGTCGGCAGGGTCCAGCGATTCCACTTCGGCACGAATCTTCAGTACCCTGCGAGCGCTCAGGACAGAAATCGCCAAAACGACGGGGGTGCCTCCGTACGTGATCTTCCACGATGCGACGCTCCTTGCCATGGCGGAGGATCGTCCGTCAACACTCGATGAGATGGGCCTCATATCAGGCGTCGGCGAGCGCAAGATCGAGAAGTACGGCGACGTGTTCCTCAAGGCGATTGCGGAATCGTTGACTTAGGGAAAACTACCATTCCAGGCAGGCATCCGGAGCACATGCGAGGCTTGGGGCGAACCAGTCTGCGCCCGCGAGTTCGGCTTCCGTGAAACTTGTCGTCAGGGCGAGGCATCTGGCGCCAGCCGACTTTGCCGCCGCCACTCCGGTCACAGCATCCTCCACTACAAGGCAGTCAGTTGCAGGCTGACCGATCTTTTTCGCCGCAAGGGCGAATATATCCGGGGACGGTTTCTTCTTCTCCACGTCCTGCCCGCTTACGACGGCGTCGAAGGTATCGTGCGGTAGGCCGATCTCCTGGAGATTGATCTTTATCTTTACTACATCAGCGCTGCTTGCAAGTGCGAGCTTGAGCCCGCGTGCCCGCGCCTTTGCGATGAACTCTGCGACACCCGGCAGAGGCGACAACCGCCCTTTGACTATCTCGCCATAGAGTTGGTACGTCCGCGCCTTCGACACCTCGGCGTCAAAGCCTGGGATGCCGTACTTCTCCGCCACCCCTCCGACATACCGGTTCTCACCAGTCCCAACGAACGGTAGGAAGTCGTTCGGTTGTACTGTGTATCCCAGTTCTGCGAACATTGCGATTGCCGCTTCGCAGATGAACGGCTCGGAGTCGACCAGTACGCCGTCCATGTCGAAAATCACGCCTTTGATCATTTGTGGTTTAATCCCTTTCTAGAATATCCGGCCCTCACGGCGGTGGAGCAGGTAGAGGAAGAAGAAACTCCCAAGCACGCTCGTCACAATGCCGATCGGTATCTCGCCGCCGGGGACGATGGTCCGCGCAAGGACGTCCGCCCAGATCAGGATCAGCCCACCGCCAAGCACGCATGCGGGGAGCAGCACCCTGTGATTCGGGCCTACGAGCAGGCGCATGAGGTGCGGCACGATCAGCCCTACAAATGCGATTATCCCGCTTACCGCCACCGATGCCGCCGCCAGGAGTGATGCCACAAGCAGCATCAGGAACTTGGTCTTCTCAAGCGAAATACCCAGGCTGTGTGCCGCCTCGTCACCGAGGGCAAGGACGTTCAGGTCTCTTCGCCAGGCCATCGCGATTGTCAGTCCGATCACCGTATAAGGGAGAAGCGCGAACACGTGCGGCCAGTCGCGGTTGGCAAGGCTTCCCATCAACCAGCCCATGACTTCGCGCATCTCGGCGTTCGGCCGCTGAAGGAGGAGATAAGTGGCGAAAGCCTGCATGATTCCACCGAGTGCTATCCCGGTGAGTAGAAGAGTCGCGACCGGCACCTTCCCATTGCGCCGTGCGAGCCAGTAGACGAGAAACGTAGCGCCGAGCCCTCCACCGATGGCGGCAAAGCACATAACGTTCAACCCTGCGATGCTCCCCTGTATCCCGAGCGATAGAATCAGCACCGCTCCGAGTGCCGCGCCTGATGATGAGCCCACAACATAAGGGTCGGCCATTGGGTTGTGGAAAAATGATTGCATGAGGGCTCCTGCTGTCGCAAGAGATGCGCCGACCAGTAGTGCCAGTACTATGCGTGGGAGCCTCAGGTTCCACACGATAGCGTCTGTACCCGAGGCGTGCGATGTGCCGCTTGCATGCGACCATATCACCCGCACGATCTCGCCGGGTGAGAGGTGTGCCGACCCTATCCCTGCCGAGAGGACGGCGCTCGCAAGCAGTAGAATCGCAAGTATAAGCAGGATCGACCCTGCGCGCCGTGTCGAAACTCGTCCGCTCATGGCAACTCCTCCAGTCGGGGGGCGCGGCTGAGCAGCACGACCGGCTGGCCGCTGTGCGGGTTCTGGCGCACGCTCACAAGCGTCCCATACACCGATTGCAGGTTTGCTTCGGTGATAACTTCAGTAGGGCTTCCCATGGCGAAAACCTGGCCTACAGAAAAGAGCGCCAGGCGGTCGCAGTATTCCGCCGCGAGGTTCAAATCGTGGGATATGCACATAATCGCAAGGTTGCGCTCCGATTTCAGCCTCACCAGAAGCTCGAAGATATCCATCTGATGCCCGATATCAAGGTGGGCGGTCGGTTCATCCAGTAGAAGGATTTTCGGTTGCTGGGCGAGAGCTCGAGCGATTGTCACTCGCTGGAGTTCGCCGGAACTGAGCTGGTCAATTGAGCGATCGGCCAGATGCTCGATATCCGTAAGGGCGATGGCTTCATCCACTGCCGCGAAATCGGCGGTACCTAACGACGCAAACCGTGCCAGATGAGGATGCCTCCCCATCTCCACGACCTCGCGCACGGAGAACGGGAAGACCGGTATGCTGATCTGTGGGACTGTGCCGATCCACCGCGCCTGCTCTCGGGCAGAATACTCGGCGAGCGGTCGATCGTTAAGCTTTACGATCCCTGCTCGAAGGGGAAGTATGCCGGTAAGCGCCTTCATCAGAGTGCTTTTCCCCGAGCCGTTCGGACCGACTATGCCGAGGAATTCGCCCGCACGGAGGTCGATGTCGACCCCGCGCAGGATATCGGCGTGATCGTAGCCCCCGACGAGACCGCATGCCTGGAGGATGGGATGCTCTGCGCTCATCGTTTTGTCCCTTTGGGGAAAAGACCCGGGTGCAGTGCAGTTGCCGCCGACTCCAGCCCGTCGATCATACGAGGGCCGGGAAGGGTTATCTCGTCGTCATCCAGAACTACTATGCGCCCGTTTGCTACTGCTGAAACATTGATCCATCGGTGATCGGCCCTCAGGATTTTAAGGGCACTATCGGTGGTATAGTTGGCATTTGTTCCGTGGCCTTCCATAAGCAGAATCACTTGAGGGTCGGCTGCTATGATCTTCTCCATCGACAGCTCGGGCCAGGGCACGCCTGTACTATCTGCGATATTAGTGCCACCAGCCATGTGGATGAGATCGTCTATATGATTCTTCGGGCCGGCGGTGAACAGCCCGTTCAAGTCAAAGAGAAAGAGCACTCGCGGGCGCTGGGAAGCCGGGATGCGCCCGGTTTTCGCCACCACAGCCGACCGCCGGGCATCGATCCGAGCGGCCAGTGAGTTTGCGCTTTCGGGATCGCCTACAATTCGACCTATCAGGCGTATGGTCCTGAGCGTGCTGCCTATATCGACGGGGTCTACGACGGCCACATTCAGCCCGAGAGACGACAGGCGGTCGATTGGTTCACGAGGGGTTCCACGTGCCGCGAGCACAAGATCGGGGGCAAGGGTGAGGATCTTCTCCACATTAGGGTCCAGGTAGCCGCCGATCTTAGTAAGTTTGCCAGCAGCCGGTGGATAATCGCAGTACCGTGTATCGGCTATCACCCTGTCGCCGGCGCCGATTGCGAACAGTATCTCGGTCACCGCAGGAGAGATAGAGATGATTTTGAGCGGTCGCTTTTTGATCGTAATATCAAGCCCTCGGACATCCTTCACCGTTACAGGGTAGGATGCCGCGGTCGAAGTCACGTGCGCCTCGGGGGATTGCCGCTGCCAGTGAGCCAGTAATTTCGGCATTAGCGCCAGTATTACTATCGCCAGTATCATCCAGATTACGATGAATATGCTACGATTCCGGTGGAGCATTTAAACCTCAACAAGGGGCAAGTTCGAGATGCGTTAACTAATTATAGTATACCATAACGGGGCGAATCCGGGGACGCAACTGATGCCCGTGCAGCAGTGCGCAGGCATCAATATTTGAGGACGAGCGTGACGTAATAGAAAAAGATCGGCGCGGCGAAGAGCAGTCCGTCGAACCTGTCGAGGATTCCTCCGTGACCGGGGAGTATGCTGCCGAAGTCCTTGATGCCGATGTCGCGCTTGATGGATGATTCGGCAAGGTCGCCGATGACGCTCGCTACGGTTATGAGTAGGCCTAGTACGAGCGTGTGAACGATTGGCATCCCCATCGACCCGCCGAGCAGCAGGCTCATGGCCATCGAAGATGCAAGGCCGGCGAAGAAGCCCTCCCAGGTCTTTCCGGGGCTGAGCATAGGCGCCATACGATGTTTGCCCCATTTACGGCCAACCAGGTATGCGCCAGTGTCGGTAGCCCATGATGCGAACACCACGAAGATTACCAGCCATGCGCCTGTAGGAATATGCCTGGCACTCCCGTAGAGATGTAACTGTCCTTGTATGCTGCGTGTTGCTATTAGATAGCTGAAGAGCCATCCCACATAGACCGCCCCAAGAAATGTGCTGCCGAGATTCTTGATAGGCGCCCGGTTAGGTCTGAACAGCTCGATGGTCAGAGTGACCAGGACGAAGATCGTGAGCACTCCTGAGAGGCTGAATCGGGGTGCGTTGAACTCGTATCGCGCGACGAACATGAAGAGCATCGCGGACGCGAGGCCGACCCACTCCTGCGGTTCTGCGCCTGTTTTGCGGACACCGCGGTAGAATTCGTAGAGGCCTATCAAAGAAAGCAGGCCAACCGCAAGAATAAAAGGAAGGCCTCTTTCCATAAAGACTAACAATACTAGCAAAGGTATGCCGATGAATGCGCTCACAAAGCGTTTGAGCATTGTGCGTAACCCCTAACTGCGCCCCAATGGGGAATATGGAAGTGGGCACATTATATCACGAGTAGCCCATCCATGCAATGCGAATAAGTTTCACACAAAGGATCCGGTAAATAAAAAAGTAACTTAATGAGCCTCAATAACGTCTAAATATGAAGGATAGTTACATGTATCTGGGGAATACTCAGAATAAGGCTATCTTATATATACATATTGGAGGCAGATATTTATGTTTCGAAGGTCACTTTGGCTTCTCACCATTTGTGTATTAGGTGGCATTGCGTCAACACAGGCCTATGCGCAGGAGGCAGTTAAACAGGATCCGGTTAAACTGGAATACAAGTTTACTACCGGCGAGGTTCTGCGTTACAAGATTACCAATAACATGAATGTTCAGATGAACGTGCCTGGCATGCCGAACATTCCGTCGATGCCGGTAAAAATAGTCAGCGTTATGAAGCAGCAGACCAGCAAAATTCAGGAAAACGGTGATGCAGAGATCGTTACCACTTTCGAATCGTTGAAAATGGAGATGGCTGGCAACAGTCAGGATGTTCCCATCACTCAGATTCAACCGGTGAAAATGATTCTATCGAAGAGCGGCGAGGTAAAGAGTGTTCAAGGGCTGGATAAACTGGCTCTTGGAGGGATGCAGTTCTCGTCGTATATGTCAAACTTCTGCCAGTACTGCGCCATCCCGGATGCGATGCTCAATGTTGGCGATAAATGGGAACAGACGGTTCAATTTCCTATAGGCAAAGGAAAACTGCGTATGCAGGACGAGCTCCTCAGCACCAATGCCATGATTGGCACCTGCAAAGTCGCGAACTTCAGCCAGGACGTCACCGGCGACATCAGCATGGCGATGCCTGTTCCTGGTCCATCGGGCGCCGCATCAGGCAATTCGGCGAACATGGAGCTGAAGGGGCCAATCAAAGCTAAAAGCACCGTCAGTTTTTCATCGGAGTCGGGCAGGATCATAAAGACCGTCGGAACCACCGATATGAAGTTCGACATGCAGCTCCCGGGTTCATCCATCGGTAAGCCAGGAACCATGAACCTGAAGATGAATTACGAGATAGTACTAATTTAGTCACCTACAAATGTAGGATGTTGTTTCTAAGCTTGAAATATATTCCGTGGTAAGATATTATTATGTGGCAAGCAGGACACAAGTAGTTGTGCCTGCTTGCCGTTAATTAGTAATTTGGAAGGGGATATTTCTTCTGCTAAGTCACAGCGATTTCTATAGATCAGCTAGAATACTGCACGACGTATCTCTTCGTCGCCGCCTCATCCTGGGCTTTATTTGTGTGCTTATACCGATGGCATTGATAGTGCTTGCCATCACGTATCAGCTCGGCAAAGTCTACAGCTACAATCGGGATGTTAACTCCGAAACAGCGCGCAGAAACCAGGTTGCCAGCAATCTTGTCATTGCCATTCGCAGACAGGAAGATGCTGTCGATAAGTACCTGCGCACAGGTGCCCCATATTGCATCAAAGAATACAATTTAGCATCCTTAGCCGAAGATACTTCCATGGAATTGTTGCGGCATACCTCAGCGGAAGGCGAGCGAGCGTCGTTAAGCAAGATTCAAACCTTGCTGCAACAGAAAATGGCTAATGACCAGGCTGCTTTCGCGAGTGCGGATGGTGGCGATAAAGAAGTCGCAGCCGAGCGCTACAGGGCCATCAATAATCGATTATTTAACGAATTTGCAGCGGCTTTGCGCAGCCTGAACCTGGAATTCGACCACCGAGCATATCTCGCCGCCAAAAAGGTTGACAAGCTTACCCATCAGTTGATGTACGATAGCTGGATTATGCTTGGGATTGCACTACTGCTGGCCGTCGGCTTTATCGTAGCCACTACAAGAACGATGATCTATCCAATAAAAGGCATAGCATCGGTGGCTGAATCAATGGCACAGGGGGACTATGGCAAAGCTATCAGCCTGGAGCAATTCAGCGGCAAGACCACGGACAATAAAGAAACTCCTGCTAAAAATGAACTTCGGCAAATAGCAGTTGCACTCGGCAGTATGGCGCGAAATCTGGAACGGCGGGAGCGTACACTTGCGGCTCATGCCGATATCGGCTCGATTTGCGTCTCTGCACCCGAGATGGACGAACTTCTGGAGCGAACCACAGCAACGCTCGCCAAGTATGCACGGGCTTACGTGGCCGTAATGTATCTGCCCGGAGAAGATGGGTTGGTCCCAAAAGCGCTGCACGGTATTTCAGATGAGGATGCGAGCCGTGCCTTCCACGGATTCCGGCAGCTCATGGAGCCCGTCATAACCTGTGGCAAAACTGTCGTGGTGCATGACACCGATGACATCCCGCAATACGACTTTTTGGCGTCGACTGAAACTACCGAGCCAAAATCCGTTGCTTTCATACCGGTATCTCTTGTGAATAGCGAGCGAGGAGTAGTACTGTTCGCAACTTCACAAGAGTTTGATCAGTATTCCCTGACTTCGTTGGAGATCGGAGTAGCTCAGATTGGCATGGCGATCCAACGTGCCCAGAGCTACTCCCGGGTCATTCAAGCCGAGGAGCAGGCCTCTTTCGATCGCGAATGCCTTCTCGCCATAATAGAGACCATGCCGGAATGCGTAATCATCCTGTCTGCGCCCGAAGGCAGCGTATACATGGCAAACAAAGCAGCAAAAGATCTGTGCGGGCTGAACGGATCGGCGGATGGTCTGTTCATTAATCATATCAAGCAATTCGAGATGCTGGATGCTGATGGCAATACTCTTCTCCCGGAGAACATGCCGCTGATGCGGGCGCTCATCATCGGCGAGACATGCGTTCGCGAAGAATTGATGATGAGAGGGAATGGACGAGATCTGTTCCTGCTGTGCAATTCGGTGCCGATCAAGGATGATGATGGCAATATCACTGGCGCTCTATCAGTCTTCCAGGATATATCGCTCATAAAGCAGCATCAGCAGATTCTGGAGCTGGACTACAAACACCAGTGCAATATCTCAGAGACTTTGCAGAAATCTTTCCTGCCCACGAAGATGCCGTTTATACCGGGTTACGAAATTGCAGATATTTACATTCCCGCACAGGCCGGTTCTCAACTTGGCGGCGATTTTTATGATGTCATAGAGCTTGGAAACGGTGATCTTGGTGTGGTTATCGGTGATGTAAGCGGTAAGGGTGTAGAAGCGGCAGTTCATACGGCTATGGCAAAATACATGCTCCGAGGCTTCGTCCATGAGAACCCCGATCCTGCAAGTGTACTGACGAGGCTCAATAATGCCATAACCCGCTATGTACACGGCGATCTCTTTATTACGCTTCTGTACGGACGGTTGTTCGCCAGCGAAAAGAAGTTTGTGTACGCGAACGGAGGGCATGAGCACCCATTGCTCGTAAATCATCAAATCGGAAAATACATGACGCTGGATTCAACTGGTGCCGCACTGGGCGTTGTATCTGAGTCCGTATATACGCAGAATGAAATTTCGCTGTCGGAAAATGATTTGCTTATCATGTATACCGATGGAGTTACAGATTCAAGACAGTCGGGAAAGTTCCTAGGCGTAGAGGGATTGCAGAAAATGGTACAAAGTGTTGGATCTACGAGCGCCTGCGAATTGGCCGAAAGTGTTATCGCTGAATTGAAGGATTACACAGGCTGCAAATTGCGCGATGACGTAGCGATGCTTGTGATAAAAGTGACACGATGAGTGAGGATAGATTACAGCTCGGTGTGACGGATGCAGACCCCGTTGTGATAAGTGCCGTGGGCGAACTTGACTATGCAAACTGCGACCTTCTCGCTGACGTGATCAGCGAAGCGATCCGGGGGCGTGATCGCGTGGTGGATCTGTCGCTAGATGGACTCAGTTTTGTCGACAGCAGCGGCCTGCGCATCCTCGTGCGGGCGGCGATGCTTGCTAAAGAATCCAACCGTTCCATCAGAATAATTACCCTTGCACACCAACTGAACCATATGCTCGATATTTCCGGTTTCAAACACCTGTTTGAAATCTGCCCTCAACCCGGCGCCGATGCAGGTACAATCGATAATCTCCCGGCATCAGGGGCCTTCTCGTTCCATGTCTTTCCCGAAGCTGATGCGTCCCACACAGCCCGCTGTGAAATCTGCGATTTTGCCGCGCGAATGGGTGCCGGCCAGTTAGCGATAGATGATATACGCCTGGCAATAGGCGAAGCGGTCTCAAACGCGGTAAGACACGGCCAATGCGCTGGGAACCCCATACAATTCCAATGCAGCATGGAGAATCAACGCTTACAGATCATGATGAAATATCCAAGCAAGCCGTTTGACCCACACAGGGTGCCCGTCCCGGACATGAGCTCGCCTGCTGAGGGCGGAATGGGTATCCACTTCATGCGACTGGTCATGGATAGCGTTGACTATGAGTTCCGCGACGGCAGCGCAGTATTGACCCTTCAGAAGTTCATGGAAAAATAGCCCCGTTCTTCCTCCGTAACCCCGATTACCCCGAGTAGACCTGAAAGGTCATATCGAGCGGTACTTCCTTTGCATCCCCGAACCCCGGTCCTCCCTCTGGGAGATGCTGGGTGAGGGCCTAATCTCAATTCCTGCAAAATCACGGATTAGAGCGGTTCATCTCCGGGGTAGGAATACGACATCTGATTAACGTCGCAGGATTGCCGGGAAATCATCTCTCAGGGTGCACTGCATGCGAATATCCAATAACGGGCTGCGCGCCGTCTTACGTCGCGTCAGACTGCCATTAACCTCATTCTGTATCGTCATGGCCGCCGCCATCGCCGGTCTGACAGCGAATTTCGTCCGGCCCGACAGCCTGCCCCTCATCCGCCCGCCTTTCTGCCAGCAACGGTCAACCCTGCCTGATGTACCGGGCATTACAGTGTTCGGAGAAAGGATACATATTGGCTTATGAAAGGTTTAGTATCGAGGGCTTTAACTTCAAGACTTTTTGATATCATCTGCCGGATAGTACTATCCGGAGTATTTATATATGCCTCTGTCGGTAAGATCGCCGCCCCTGACAGATTCGCGGATGCGGTGCTCGCTTATCGCGTTATCCCTATGCCCCTGACGAATATCGTGGCTATCGTCCTTCCATGGATAGAGTTATTCGCAGGGCTGGCGCTGATACCGAATTCGCTGGCAAAAAGCGGAGGGTTGATCCTTGCAGGGCTGAACCTCGTTTTTCTGGTTGCAGCAGGATCAGCGATGGCTCGCGGCCTGGATATCTCCTGTGGCTGTTTTTCGACGGCGAGCGTTCATGCCCGGGTGGGGTGGGATCTTATTGCGAGAGATCTAATCCTGCTGGTTCTCTGCCTGCCGATAATGTTCCGTGCGTCGAACAATATAAACCCCGAATAGATGAGTCCGATATCATACCACCGATCGCTCGACTATAACGATCGCAACATCGTCCGTAAGTCGGCCTTCAGCCCAGTCCTTGGCGGTATCCAGCAGTTTCTGCACGAGTTCGTCCGCACCGAGTTGGTGGAACTCCTTCAACACTCCTTCGATTCTTTCCTGACCGAACATTTGAGTGCCGTGCCGTGCCTCGCTTATGCCGTCGGTGTAAAAAACTATCTTGTCGCCCGGATTCAAAAACGAGCGGTCCTCTGAATACACCTCGTCACTCATCAGCCCGATAGGCAGGTGCCCGAAGGTGAGAAACTCTACATCGCCGTTGGTGCGGCAGATCGCAGGAGGTGGATGGCCGGCGTTGGAATACCGTATCTCGCCCGTTGCCGGGTTCAGTACGGCCAGAAAAACCGTCACAAAGAAGCCGAACTCGGACGGTTGTTGTGCGATCATCACGCAATTTGTATGAGTCAGCGCTTTCCCTGCGGATGATAGATCGTAGGCAAATGCGTGTGCGGTGCTTCGACTGGCGGATGCGATGGAGGCCGCTTCGATTCCCTTGCCGGATACGTCGCCTATTAGAATTCCCACCTCGCCGTCTTCGGTCTTGAAGACGTCGTAGAAATCTCCACCTATCTCCAGCCCTGTAAATCCCGGGATGTACGCGGTGGCTATGCCGTATCCAATATCAATCGATTCCATTCTTGGAAGGAGCGCTCTCTGCAAGAGTGAGACCTGATGCTCCAGCAAGTCCCTCAATTTCACGATTTCCGTGATATCCGTGATAGTGGCCACGGCAGCCACTATGCGGCCGTGCGGATCGCGTATGGGAGCGCTATTCTCTAGTATGGATATTTTGCCATCCTGCCGCTGGACGATTTCTTCTACGTTATATGTTAACTCTCCATCCCTCAGCGAACGGGTTAGTGGAGTGTCGTCTGTACAAATAGGAGTTCCATCTGAATACAACAGGTTGTACTGGGCAGCGGGTCTCAGCCCTTCAGGTGTGCGGGTTATCGATCCTCCAAGTATTTCGGCGGCCGCCCTGTTTGTCAGCGATATGCTGCCATCCGGTCTGGCGACGATCAATCCGATTGGCACGGTGTCCATTACGGCTTGCAGAGTGGCAAGAGTCTGCTCTGCTGAATCCCTGGCTTTTGACAGTTCGGCCTCGGTTCGCTTGAGCTCGGTTATGTCGTGCCAGATTGCAACGGCGCCTACCACTCGGCCGTCCTCTTTGATCGGTGAGGCCGAAACGAGGACAGTGATCGTCTGCTCGTTTGCATCCGTGTAGAAGAAGATCTGATGTATCGCGCTATCGCCGTGCAACGCCGTTGTGGACGGCAGGTCATCGGGGCGTATCAGGTTCCCATCCTTACTTCGCAGGGATACCCTTCGGATTATATCCGCTCTATCTACATTGACCGGATCGAATCCGTAAGCCTGTGCTGCCGCATCGTTGGCGCGAATTATGTTGCCTCGTTCATCGTAAACAATCACGGCATCTGCCATGGCTGAGAATATGGTGTTTAGTTCCTGCGCGCTCCTCTGCGCATCGGCTGCCAGTATTTCTGCAAGCTGACGTTCCTGATCGACCTGCTCCATCAGCCGCTCGCGCTCGTCCTGGGCACGTTTGCGCTCGGAGATATCGTGAAAATAGACGGAAACACCATCCGGTGAAGGATATGAACGGACTTCGATCCATCCGTTGATCGGCGGTGGATACAGTCCTTCAAACTCTTCGGGCTTTCGCTCGGATTTGACCTTGCGGTACATATCGGCGAATATCGTTCCTTCTACCTGGGGAAACTCATCCCAAACGCTTTTTCCAATCAGCACTTCCTCGCTTTTTTTAAGCAGGCGCTGAGCTTCGTCGTTCACATAGATGAACCTGTCATTGTGATCGAGTGTAAAGAACGCATCCGATATGCTTTCGAGAGTGTTTTTGAACCGTTCATTGGAGCGTCGTACCTGATCCACAAGATGCTGGATGCGCCGGTTTGAACGTCGAAGAAATAGAGCTGCCACTCCGCCGACGAACGAGCCAATGCTCAGGGAGATCAGTGCTGCCCAGTCGTTCATGTTGGTGGCGACTGGCCATATGTGGTGTTCTGGAATGGTGAAGAAGTAATCGTATACCAAAAAACTGAGCGCATATGTCAGAACCGCCGGCCCCATCCCAAATTGATACCCTATCACGATAACTGCCAGTATATAAAGCGATGGATAGCGGGCAACCGGCAGAGAAGGGGGTATGAGAATGCTAATCAAGACAATGACCAGCATAGTAGCGATAGATACAATGTACCCAAGCAGTTTGGATGGCTCCCTGTTTGGCGAGGGGTTACCTCCCTCCGATGTGAAGGTGCATCCACTGGTTTCTGTTGCAGGCGGACTCGATAGATTATCGATGTCGTTGGTAGGCCGCATATCTCTCACTTTAACGGAGGGGGACAGCACTGTCTCTATCGAGCAGCCCTCCGGGATGTTGTTCTGATATGTTTGAATTGTACCGTTGTTACACGATGCTGAAACGCACGATCGCGCATTCCAGATGAGTGCTATCAGCGCTTGTTTTCTGATTGGCTGCCCTTAATCGTATCGGACTGCTGGCTAGGGTCTTGAGTTATAGTGACCGTCAGGTGTGCCGGCGTCGCATCGACCACGGATACCTTGGCCGGAGTTATGATCTTCACTTGCTGGGAAAAACTCCTTGTCCGATTATACAGCCGTATGGGTTCCGTATCGAGCGTATTGAGGCTCTTCAATAACTCTGAGGGGCCTGTTATGGTGACTGTCTGAGGGCTGATTTCGACGCTTGTGATTCTACCTGGCAGCGATGGCTGCCCGATCATTTTCGGCTTGATGTCGATCGTGCGCTTTGCCGATTCCAGAGAGCTGAATTTCAAATGCACGGTTCGGGGTGAGATATACAGACCGTTTACAGTTCTGCCGTTTGAATCCTGGGCCGCAACGGGAAAATCGCCGTCTATGCTGGCTGCAGTCGAACTTTTCGCATCCAATACTGCCACCACTCGATTGACCAGATACAGGTCGTGAGGCGCTCCCCGTACAATCACCTTCTCAGGCGATATCTCGGGTTTGCCGCCGGTGAGAGTCGCATTGACCGGGAACTCGCGGCTGCCCTGATTCTTCGTGGTTATCAAAACTTCGCCGGGATGTGGAACCGCCGTCAGAAAATCCGTATAGCCCTCGGGGAGCTTTATTATTACCGGAAGCCTGTACGTCCCTTCGACCCTGTCTCTGCAGTTGACGTAAGCCGTTATGATGTCCGGCTCTGCTGCCAGCGCTTCAACGTACTCTTTCCGGCCTTCGATCCTGACCCCGATGGTGTCGGGCTTTGTTACCACAATGCATCCCGACTCTACCTTGCTCGCCATGAGCGGCAAAACCAGTTCTCTTGATACGCTGGTTTGGCTGACTTCCGGGCGTGGGAGCACATCCGGGTTTTGTTTGGCGTAGGCCCAGATTACCAGCGCGCAACCCAGTGCTAAAAGCTTGTATGCAAAATTGTTATTCAACATTATTTCGGTCCCTGCTCAGTCGGACTAGTGCGCCGCATCTTGGAGACTGCGTCCGAAACTGTACGGTGTATGTGTAGCATGCCTTCCCTGGTCTCGCCAAGCTGAAGCAGCTCTACCAGTCTTATATACACTTGATCTGAGTTCAGGCCTCTGAAAATGACGCCGTCAACGGAGAGCGAGATCAAACCTGTCTCTTCCGATACAACGAGTACAACCGCATCGCTCTGTTCCGAGACGCCTATCGCTGCCTTGTGCCGCGTATGGATCATGGTCCCGAGCCTGGGATTGTCGGTTAATGGCAGTGTACAGCTTGCCGCCACGATCCTGTTGCCGCGAATGATCACGGCGCCATCATGCAGGGGGCTTCCGGGGTGGAAGATCGTTCGGAGCAGCTCTGCCGAAACCAGTGCGTCCATACGGTGCCCGGTGGAGATGAGGTTGTCCAGCCCAACTTCCCGTTCGATGACGATCAACGCGCCGACCTTCGATTTTGACATATCGGCGACTACTTTGGTCAATTGGCCGACGAGGTCTGTGATGTCCTCTTTTCTGAGCATTACAAATCCTCTGCCGAAAAAGTTCAACCGCCCGATTTCTTCCAGCGCACGTCGGAGTTCAGGGAAGAACAGTATTACAAGCGCTACAGGGCCTAACGGGAGGAACTGGCGAAGTATCCAGTTTAGTGCATGGAGATTTAGCTTGTCGCTTGCAAAGACGAGCAGAAAGAACACTCCCAGCCCCAAAATAATCTGCCAGGCGCGAGTGCCTTTTATCAGCAATATTAACCTATAGATGACAAAAGCAACCAGGAATACATCAAGCAGGTTTGTAAGCACCGAACCGTACCCCGTATTGCCTAGCCGCCCGAGCCAACCAACTATTTCGGCCACAAAAATCCCCTTTTTCACACGCAAATGTCAAATTGTACATCAAAAGTATAACATGGTCGTGGTAGAAGGGTCAATGAATCTTTTGACAATAATGGTGATTTATGCAAGTAATATATTCTAGAATAGCAAATAGCAAAGGAGTGACTGATTAAGCCACCCCTTTGTACACCGCAAATATCCGATTTTGACGCCTGATTCTTAATAATATAAAAAATGGCTCTATAAGAAAGTTTGTGGTAACTCCGAAAATGGTTGCGGAAATAGTATTGATACTAAGGGGCCGTGTATTACATATCGGTAATGCTACAACAAGCCGTGCGAATAAATTCGCGGCAACAAAAACACGAAGCCGCCCTGCGCAGACTCAAAAATACCCCAACTGTATCATAGCTGCCCAAAATCCCCTCACCCCAACCCCATTCGACTTCGCTCAGGGCAGGGCTCTCTCCCGAAATCGGGCGAGGGAGAAGTCTTATCGATATGAGTTCGTTCTTCACACTTTCCCCATACCAAACAATGTCATTCTGAGCAGCGAAGTATCTTCTTCCTAATGAGCCCCTTTGAGGTTGATGCTTCGGTTGCGAGTCGGAGACGCCACTGACGAAGCCTGGTAGACATGTACCGTCCCTCGATATGCCCTGCGGGCTACTCGGGATAAGCGGAACAAAAACGCGCTCGCCCAAAATCGGTTGGTTGAGGGCTTGGACTCACCATGTTCCAAAAAGCTTGCCTCGTCATGCTTCGTATATCAGACTGATGCTTTAGCATCAGTGGCCACAAGAAAGCTTATAGAGCCGAAAAAATAATGTCATTCTGAGCGTGGCGACGAATCTTAGAAGGTTGTGAGATCCTTCATTTCATTCAGGATGACATCATTTGATGGTTATGCCTCATTTCTCCCTCGCCCGTTTACTGGAGAGGGGAGAAAATGAGGGGATTTTGCAAGTGGAACATGGCCTTCTCCCTCACGAGTGAGAAGTAATCCGCTGTTATATCCCAGTTTCGTTCAATGTCCTGATTGTCGGACGCCAGTCGAGTTTTTTCAAAGTGTCCAAATAATCCTGCGGACTCATCTCTTCGGGACGTTTCCCGGCCAGTGTGATCACGATCCCTTCGAGCACGTTTGTCCCGAATGTGCGCCCGTCGAACTCGCGAGTCGAGGTTATGAGCGTCTTCACCCCTCGAATCATCAGGTTCTCAACGTCGCTCGGTGTGAGGGTGTTCGTGATGACGGTCTTTCCCGCAAGTGCGCCCGACTCCGGCGGCGGCATGAACCGGCCGATGATCTTGTAGTCGCCCGCTATCACATCCGCCCAGCGGAAATACTTTTCGTGCTTCGGCGTGATCTTCTCCTGCGCCTCGCCGATGGGGTAGATCCATTTGAACGGAAGCGTGCACACCAGCGGCAGCAATGTTTTTGCCACGAGCTTCAGCTCAAACCACGATCTTATCGGCCGAGGTATGCCCACGCTGAACATCAAATCGCCGTATATGACGGATTTCGCACGGCGCATGACCGATTCGGCCATCCCAAAACGGTCGACACCACACACTACCAGCACGTTCTTCTCTGGAAAGTCGATAATTCCTTCCCTCTGAAGCCATTCGATGGTCTCCCGCTCGAGGGTATTCTTGATTCCGCTGCCATCGACTACCGGGCTTATCCTGGCGTTTGCCGCGAGTTTGGCCGCATCTCGAATGGTATATCGCCGATTATCCGCATACAGATACAGGTCGATGCCGCCGAGGCTGATCGCGTCCACCTTGCCGTCGAGCTCGCGCACGAGCTGAGCGAATTTGGCGAAATCCCCGTTGGTCCCAATCCTCGATATCTCGAATTCCTGGCCCATCAGCGTTGCGGTGACGGACTTATCTCCCTTGGGCGAACCAAGGCTTATGCTTACAACTTTTTTTGTGCTCAATGTATTTCACTCCCGAACCCGATTATATCACTGCTGAGTCTGGTCTGTCGAGAGTGCGCGACGGTATCTCATTAGCCGATTCGCCCGTCGACGATCGGTATCGATCGATCTGCCTCACGCGCGAACGCCTCGTCGTGAGTGACCATCAGAAACGACTTGCCGGTAGTTTGATTAAGTTCCCGCATAAGGTTGAACACCGCCCGGCCGCCCTTGCTGTCCAGTGTGCCCGTAGGCTCGTCGGCCAGAACCAGCACCGGGTCGTTCGCCAGGGCACGCACTATGGCCACCCTCTGCTGCTGACCGCCGGATAGCTGGCTTGGATGATACGTCAGCCGATCGCCGAGCCCGACCTGCTCGAGCAGGCTCACTACCCGGGCCTTCGCTTCGGCCAAATCCGTACAATTACTGATACGGCACGGCATCAAGGCGTTCTCGATCACGGTGAACTCCGGGAGAAGATAGTAGAATTGAAAGATGAATCCCATGTACTCTCTGCGCAACTGAGCGAGCGCATCCTCAGGCAGTTGTTCGATGTTCCGCTCGCACAGCCGCACCTCGCCGGATGTCGGGGTATCCAGCAGTCCCACTATGTTCAAAAGGGTGGTCTTGCCCGACCCTGATGCCCCCACAACCGCCACGAATTCCCCCGGCTCCACACGCAGGTTGATGTCGAAGAGCACGGGAGTCGCCACTCCGTTGTAGTATGTCTTGTAGATGTGCTGAAGATCCAGCACGCAATTCTCTTTCCTCATGCGCCTCTTATCACCTCGATCGGATTCACCTTGCCCGCGCGCCAGGCCGGGTAGAGTGATGCCATAAAACCGATCACTACTGCGATCCCTATTGCCCCAAGGACCAACTGCCATGAGAGATCGACGGGGAAGACCTGCTCCGGGCGGCCGGCGGAACTTGCCACTCTGTACCTGTAGGTTATCAGGCTGAGCGCGATACCAAGCCCCGCCCCGATCAGCCCTCCTATGGTTGAAAGCAGCGTGCTCTCTATGGTGAATATACTGATGATCTGCCGACGGGTCGCTCCGATGGCGCGCAGGATGCCGATCTCCTTAAGCTTGCTCGTGACCGAGGTTATCAGTATGCTCGCGATTCCGAAGCCTGCCGCAAGGGTAGTGAAGAACAGGATGAGGTTCGACGACTGCGATTGCGCACTGAGCGCCGACAGCAGTTGAGCGTTCTCCGTCATCCATGAATCGATCTTATACGGCACCTGAAGTTTCAACCTGGCGGCGATTATGTTGGCATCAAAGAGCTGCCTGAGCTTAAGGTTGATGCTGGTAACAGCGTTTCCCATCCCGAAAAGCGATTGTGATTCCCTAAGCGTAAGGAAGACCGTGCTGTTGTCCACCACCGGATAACCTGTCTCGAAGACGCCCACTACCCTGTACGTGCCCGTCGCGCCATCGGACGTCGAAAGCCGAACGAGGTCTCCAAGCTTCAATGCGTAATCATCGGCGATCTTGTAACCGAGCACTATCTCTCCCGGCTTCAGTCCGAAGAACCGGCCTCGTCGCAGCTTCGATTGGATGTCGACAACACGGTTGTACCGATCCGGTATCACGCCGATAACCTGCACACCCTGCTGATTGGCCCCGCTCGACAGTATCGCCTGACCCTCCACAACCGGCGAGACTGCCGTTATGTCGGGATCAAAGCGCTCGAGCCTTGGAAGCCAGATCTGCCAGTCCTCAATCTTTCGTTTCCGCTGTTCGAGCTTGGTCACTCGGCCCGTATACAGCACTCCCTTTTCACGCGCGGAAGGCACCTGACCGACCGTTATCGGCAGTCGTTCCGGCTGGCTGATGACGATGTTCGGGATAGAGCCGGTCACGTCGTTGATCAGCCGTTTCTGCAGCCCGCCGATCAGCGATCCCAGGAAGATGATCAGTGTGACGCTGATCGCCACGACGCCCATCGTGAGGAAGGTCTGTGCGATGCCGTAGCGAAGTTGCCGCAGGGCCACTCCCCATGCGAATCTATCCCACATATCTATCGGGCCTCCATCGCACGGACCTTCTGCCCTGGAACCACCTGCGTCGCATCCCTCACGACATCGGTGGTCGCCGAGATGCCGCTGATTGCCACCCAGTCTTCACCGGTCGCTTGTATCTGTACGTACTGCTTCTGCGCGGTGCCGTTCTTGACGACCAGCACGTAAGGGGAACCTGCCGCCTGTATGACGCTTGAGGTCCCAAGCGACAGCGCGTTCGGTATGCGTGCGACTTCTATGTTCACATCTGCGGTCATGTCCGGCCGCGCATACGATGGAAGGGTCAGCGGCCGGAGCCTCAGCCCGACTACCCCTCGCTGATTGTTCACCTGAGGCCCGATCTTCACGAGTACCGCCTGGAACGGCAGATTTGGGTAGGCAGGAGGGATTATGCTCGTTCGCTGGCCGACTTTTAGCTTGGGAAGGTTGGTCTCATCCGTTTCCACGTAGATCTCGGTCCGGCTCATGTCCGCGATGCTGATCAGCACCTGCCCGGGGACCACGCTTTTGCCGGGATCGACGTTTCGCGCGGTGACGATGCCGCTGAATGGTGCTGTGACTACTCCCTTCGATGCCTCAACTCTGGCCGCTTGAACTGCCGCCTGTGCCTCTCTGACACGCGATGCCGCGACTCGCACGTCCTCCGCCCTCGGCTGGTTCAGGAGATTCTGAAGGTTCTCACGCGCGATTTGCACTGATGTAGTCAGCGTAGCCTGTGCTGCCCGAACATCGGCTCTGGCGCTTGCGATGTCTTCAGGTGATGCCGGTCGTTGCGCCAGTGCCAACGATTGCTGTGCGGACCGCTCCTGTGCCTGTGCCTGTGCAAGGGCAGTCTGCGCCTGATCGAGGTCTGATCGTGGGATTGCCCCTTTTGCGAAAAGTGTACGTGCCCGCTGAAGATTGAGCTGTGCCTGCATCCGCGCCGACCTCGCTTGCGCCAGTGCGGCATCCGCGCGTGCGCGTTCCTCCGGTCGGCCTCCCAGTTCCATCCGACGAAGGTGTTCGCGTGCAGAGCTCAGCCGGGCGGCGTTCACCTGCCTCGCCTGTGAGAGTTGGGCGCGTGCGGCGGCTATATCCTGCGCAGTGGCGGGTTGGCTCGCCTGTGCAAGCTGATCTCTCGCGGTTTGAGCGGCGAGTTCCGCCTGTCGGACCCTCTCATCCGAATCGCTTCTGTCAAGCACGAGGAGCACCTGTCCGGCAACAACACTATCGCCCTCTTGCACGTAGACACGCCGAACGATGCCGCCGATATCCGGCCCAACGTCGCCCTGCCGCACGGCACGCAGCAGCCCGCTCGCGATCACGAGCTCCACCACGTCGTGCCGCTCAGGTCGAACAACCGCGACTTTGGGTGCCGGTCGCACGAATCGCCATAAGAGTATGACCAGTATGACCGCGAGCAGCACAGCGATGGCCCGCACCCACCTGTTCTTCAGCATGATTAAATCCCTCACAGCACCTCATTCTGAGAATGATGCAGACAGGGTCGAGGTCACTCAGTCGTGGCTTTCCCTGCCCTTGCGCACGATCTCTTCGGTCGATGGAAGCTCTTCCTCGGTGGCAAGGTCGGCATCCAGTTCTACCGATGACCCCTCGGATGTCATATACGCGCCAGTGGGGGTGATGCCCGGTAACTGCTCGTCCTCTTCGTATGAATCAGCCATGATCTACCCTCCTATCCAAATATTGGTACTATAAGCTTTCTTGCGGGTGAATCTTCAGATGATTCATCCCTCACCCCAACCAATTTCGGGCGAGCGCATTTTTGTTCCGCTTGCCCCGAGTAGCTCGCAGAGCATATCGAGGGACGGTACATGTCTACCACGCTTCGGCAGCGGCGTCTTCGACTTCGCAACCGAAGCATCAGTAAATTCTCGCGACTGAAGCGAATAAAAAACCTTGCAAAACCGTGTCATTCTGAGCGTAGTGAGGAATCTTACAAGGTTGTGAGATCCTTCACTTTGTTCAGGATGACATTATTTGCTGGCTTTATGCCCATTCCGAACGTAAAGCCGATTCGCATCAGGCGTAAATTCTTGATCCACTAGTTCAACCTACCCCGTGGATCGGATGTAAAAACGTGGCGGCTCTTCCCTTTCTGTGCAATATATGTTATGAATAGGTATACAGTTTTCAGCCTTGCCAAAAAATGGCTGTGTGAGGTATCAAACAATGATTAACAAGTTCCGTCTCAGAATCTCGGTGCAATTCGCCGTGTGCGCGTGCGCCGTAGCGATATCGGCTGCCGCCCACGCAGGGATCTTCGATGCTCAAACGACTGATTTCGCGCTCCAGTTCAGGGTGAACGGCTATGGGTCCGACACGACTTTCTCGGCGCCCGCGGCTCTTGCACTGGACGAGAAAGCCGGCGTGATCTACGTCGCAGACACGAAGGCAGGGGAGATTGACGGGTTCACCATGCAGGGGATGCCGAAACTCCGATACGGCGCCCGCGAGGGATTGATTGCCCCGATCGGCGTCGCTGTGGACGCTCAGGGTACTTTGTACGTCACCGAAAACGAGGCGGCCCCGATCAGAGTCATCAGCGCCAAGGGTGAGTCGAGCGCTTTCGAGATTCCAAAAGGTGATGCCAAGGAAACTCCGAAGCCCGGGCGGCTCGTGCTCGATCGCGACGGCAACCTGTACGTCGTCGACCGCGCGAACGAGCGGCTGTGCGTCTTCGATGCAAAGAAGGCGCTCAAGTTCTGCATCACCGGCACCGATGCGAAGCACGGCTTCAAGGGCCTCCAGGATGCGATGGTCGATCGCCAGGGACGGATATATACGCTCGATAAGTCAGGAATGCCAGTCCAGGTCTTCGACAAAAAGGGAAAGCTCCTCTACCGATTTGCATATCAGGGCGAAGGGGATCAGGACATCTCATCACCGGCGGGCCTTTTCATGGATAGGAACGATCAGATCTGGGTGGTCGACCGCGGACAGCACGCGCTGAAGGTTTTCGACAGGTCCGGCTCGTTCCTGCGACGATTTGGCGCATACGGTACTGACGAAGGCCTGCTCTTTCAACCGGTCGATGCCGAGATGGACAGCTTTGGGCGAACTTACGTCGTGGAGGCGGGCGCGCGCAGGCTTCAGGTCTTCTCGCTCACCCGACCCTTCGAGCCGTTCAGTCCTCCCGGATTGTAGGTCCACCGAGCTACTCGTTCAGGGCGGCGATTGCTTCCTCAACGGTAGGATACATGGAAAAACTTGCGCTCAGGTTCGTGATCTTCATCAGCTTGTAGAAAATGCCGTGGCACCCGACTATCACTACCCGATGGTTCGTCGCGGCAAGGCTTAGTCGGGTGGAGAGCAGAGTCTGAAGCCCGGCGCTGTCGATGTATGTCAGCTTCTGCGCATCCAGGATCACGTGTTTCTTGCCCGAATGGGTGGCGTCGGCGAGGGCTCTCGCGAGCAGCGAGACTGTGGCGATATCTATCTCACCGGCGACTTCCACCACGTTGATCCCCTCAAGGATTCCCACGCAGATCGAACATGAATCCGTGTATGTTTCATTCAACACGCGCAGCACCTCTTGGAAATGGATGAAATCTCCGCCCTGAGTCGAGCCGAACTGCTGATCGGTGTTAGGTTTACTACCCATAGAGGCTTTTTCACCAAACACGGATTTATGCAGCCATCAGGCGCTCCTGCTCCGCCAGCGCATCTTCGATCGACGGCACGACCCGGATTATGCTGCTTAGACGGGCGATCTCAAGGACTCTGTAGACCCCCGGTTGATCGTGGTGCACCACGGCGTACAGCTTTGCGTCTCGCGCTGTGAGGATTTTGTAGGCGTGTATCAGCGCGCTCAACCCTGAACTGTCGATATATGAGATATCGGTGAGTATGACGATGACCGCCCGCGTGCCGAGATTGATCGCTGTGTCAAGGATGTTCTGGAACTCAGGCACTGTGTACAGGTCGATCTCTCCATGTGCTATGACTACAGGGATTCCTTTTCGATTGACCAGTTCGGTGGATAGTACGGTTTCTTCGGACATGGGCACCTCCGTAGGCGTTTATCGTTTTCCGTTTATACCCCGGTTGCAAACGATTCACACCTAACTGCGAACAACCCTACATCAGCCCTCGTTCCTTCAAGCTGACCCATCGGCCGTCACCGATTACCATGTGATCGAGGACCTCTATACCGATTGTCGTCCCGGCCTGCGCCAGCCGATTTGTAACATCGATGTCGGCTCGGCTCGGAGTGGGATCGCCTGAAGGGTGGTTGTGCGCTATGATCACCGACGCGCTGTTGCACGAGATCGCCTCGCGAAAGAGCTCGCGCGGGGTGATGACGCTTGCATCGAGGCTCCCTATTGTGATCGTGCGAACCTTCAGCACCTCGTTCTTGGTGTTCAGGAAGATGCCGGTCAGGTGCTCCTGGCACTTGTCGCGGAGGTCCGGCATCAGGAGGTCGGCGGCGTCCTGGGGGCTGCGGATGGTTGCCCTCGATTCGCCGACGCTCGCAGCCAGACGCTTGCCCAGTTCCACCATCGCTTGTATCTGCGCCGCCTTGGCGGTACCGAGGCCCTTTATGCCGCTCAGATCCTCGATTCCGGCTGTGGCGATTCCCTTAAGCCCGTTGAACCGTCCAAGCATGTGCTGTGCAAGACCGACGGCGGAATACTCCTTCGTCCCGACCCTCAGTATGATCGCGAGGAGTTCCGCATTCGAGAGTGCGCCTGCACCGTATTTGACAAGACGCTCACGTGGCCGCTCGTCGGCAGGCAGGTCCTTGATAGTGAGGGTATAGCGCTCGTTCTCCACTTTGTATCTCCATAAGTAAGCAGACGTTACGCAGGAGTCATATTATCAGATGTAAAAGCCGTGGTCAAGGGTGTATGCAAAGGATCGTCCGCACCGCTTGCTTTGGCAGAACTCTGAAATACTCTTCCCCTGTAGGCGACGTGTATTTTTAGGGACGACCTCTGAAGAGCCTGCCTACATAATAGTGAGTATATATCCCCTTCCTCAACGAGATAATCATTGCCGGAGCAGTAGCGGAAAATGTCCGTCTACCCCGAGTAGCGCATGAACCCTTCGCCTATGCTTAGGATAAACTCCGTGAAGGATCTCATCAGGTGGAAGATTCTTCACTGCGCTCAGAATGACAATGTCCGTCTACCCCGAGTAGCGCATGAACCCTTCGCCTATGCTTAGGATAAACTCCGTGAAGGATCTCATCAGGTGGAAGATTCTTCACTGCGCTCAGAATGACACTGTTTAGTATGGGAAAAGTGTGAAACGAAGAACTCATACATGCGATAAGACTTCCCCCTCGCCCGATTTCGGGGGAGGGTAGGGGTGAGGGGATCTTGCAAGTGGAACATGCCCCTCATCCTGGCCTTACCAGGCTTCGGCAGTGGCGCCTTCGACTCTGCACCCGAAGCATCAACCACAAAGGATCTCATCAGGTGGAAGACTCTTTGCTACTCAGCATGACATTGTTTGGTATCAGTAAAGAGTGAAAATTATATATAAAGCCCTCACCTAGCCTCTCCCAGAGGGAGAGGGAAGCGGAACTGCCGATGTAACTGAAATACTCTTCCCCTGTAGGCGACGACTTTAGTCGGCGACGCTTGCTTAAGGTCGCGCTCTTGAGAGCCCTCCCACAAAAGTGCGTATATCATTGCCGGAGCAGTAGAGGAAAGGGTCCGTCTACCCCGAGTAGCTCATGAAGCGAGCATATCGAGGGGCCACTTACACGCGTCGCGAGATATGACCAAGCATTGGTAGGCTTTGAACCTCAACGGATCTCATCAGGTAGAAGATTCTTCACTGCGCTCAGAATGACACTGTTTGATATGGAAAAAGTGTGAAAGGAAGAACTCATACATGCGATAAGACTTCCCCCTCGCCCGATTTCGGGAGAGGGTAGGGGTGAGGGGATCTTGCAAGCGGAACATGCGCCTCATCCTGGCCTTACCAGGCTTTGGCAGCGGCATCCTCGACTTTGCAACCGAAGCATTAACCACAAAGGATCTCATCAGGTAGAAGATTTGCTATGCTCAGAATGACACTGTTTGGTTGGGGAGAGAGTGGAAGTGATATATAAAGCCCTCACCTAGCCTCTCCCAGAGGGAGAGGGAAGCGGAACTGCCGATACTCACTCTATATCGCTTGATTTGGCAGCAGAACTCTGAAATAATCCCCTGTAGGCGGCGACTTTAGTCGGCGACGCTTGCTTAATGTCGCGCTCTGGAGAGCCCTCCCACAAAAGTGCGTATATCATTGTCGGCGCAGCAGCGGAAAGGCTGTCCGTCTACCCTGAGTAGCGCATGAACCCTTCGACTATGCTTAGGATAAACTTCGTGAAGGATCTCATCAGGTGGAAGATTCTTCACTGCGCTCAGAATGACACTGTTTAGTATGGGAAAAGTGTGAAACGAAGAACTCATACATTGGATAAGACTTCCCCCTCGCCCGATTTCGGGAGAGGGTTGGGGTGAGGGGATTTTGCAAGCGGAACGTGGCTCCTCATCCTGGCCATTACCACTCTATAGCGCCAAAAAAAGAGAGGCCTCGATAAATCAAGACCTCTCCATCATATTCCACTAAGTTACGAAAGCCGACTAAGCCTTCTCAAGCCCTGCAAACGAGAGCATCAGCTTCTTGCGTCCGACACCTTCGAACTCCACCGCGATCTGGACGTCGGTTGGACCCGCCGCCACAGTTGAGACAGTGCCGCGCCCGAAGACGCGATGCTTCACGGAATCGCCTTCACGGAACGGGCATTCCATGGCTGGTATGGCAGCCCTCCGCATCTCGTCGGCCTCTGCGCGAGTCCTGGTTTGCGGTCGTTGATACGTTGGGAAGAGCTCCACAACCGGCTTTTTCGGCGCGAAGAACATCTCCGCCGGTATCTCTTTCAGGAACCGTGATGCACCCATCCGCTGTCTCTGCCCGAACATCGCCCTGCTCTGCGCCCAGCTCAGGTGAAGCTCATCCTCTGCGCGGGTCATGCCCACGTAACAGAGTCTGCGCTCTTCTTCAAGCTGATCGTTCTTCTGTATCGAGCGGCTGTGTGGGAAGATACCGTCTTCCAGCCCGACCATGAAGACTATGGGGAATTCAAGCCCCTTCGCCGCATGGAGGGTCATAAGGGTCACGGCCGGTTCATCATCATCATAGCTGTCGATATCCGAAACGAGCGACACCTGCTCAAGGAAGGCCCGAAGGGATGTGTCCTCACTTGTGCGCTCGAACTCAGCGACGACGGAGAAAAGCTCCATCACGTTTTCAACGCGCGAATCGGCCTCTCTCGTGCCCTGCTTCTTCAAATCGACGACGTAGCCGCTGTTCTCAACCAGTTCGTTCAACAGCTTGCCGATTGAGTACTCCTCACGCTTTTCGTGCAGGAACTCGATGAGCTTGCCGAACGATGTGATCGCACGGCGCGTCTTCGGCTGGATGTCGATCTCGTCGACTCTGAACAGCGTCTCAAATATGCTGATCTCCCAGGTCTGCGCCCACAGATCGAGCTTCTCTATGGAAGTCGGTCCGATCGCGCGCGCCGGGACGTTTATCACTCGCTTAAGACTCACGCTGTCCCTGGGATTGAAGACCAATCGCAGGTAGGCCATGAGGTCTTTGATTTCCTTGCGCTCGTAGAAACGCACGCCCCCGATGATCTTGTAGGGGACGCGGAAGTTCATCAGCGCCTCTTCAAAGACTCGGGACTGAGCGTTCATACGGTACAGTATCACGAAGTCGGAGTACGCTCGCTTGCTCTCAAGGACCTTATCCCGTATGGTGTTCACTATCCGAACGGCCTCATCGTGCTCATCCGAGCATTCGATCAGGTTGAGGAGAGAACCCTCTCCCTTGTCGGTCCAGAGCTGTTTGTCCGCCCGCCGCTCGTTCTTCGAGATGATGTGGTACGCGGCATCGAGGATGTTTCGCGATGATCTGTAATTCTGCTCCAGCTTGACTATCTTTGCATCCGAATAGTGCTTCTGGAAGGAGAGGATATGGCTGATATCCGCACCGCGCCACGAGTAGATCGACTGGTCGTCGTCACCTACGACGCAGATGTTGCGGTGTGTATCGGCGATATATTTGACAAGTTGGAACTGCGAATAGTTGATATCCTGGAACTCGTCCACCAGAACGTGTTTGAACCGGCCGCCGTAGGCTTCGCGGGCCTCTGCGCACTCGGACAGCAGGCGCACGGCGTAGAGAATCAGGTCGTCGAAATCGAGCGCCCTGTTCGCCTGCAGCTTTGCCTGGTAAAGTGGGTATATCTTGTTTACCATAGGATCGTAGTTGCCTGCCATGACCTTCTCGTAATCCGCGGGCAGCACGAGCTGTTCCTTGGCCTCACTGATCTTATGGAGGACCGTCTTGGCGTTGTTCTCTTTCTCATCCAGGTTGAGCTGTTCGAGGCATTCTTTGATGAGCTTAGTCTGATCGTCCTCATCGTATATTATAAAATCTCGATGGAGACCTATCTTGTCGCCTTTTTCCCTAAGCATCCTTGCGCAGATGGAGTGGAATGTTCCCACCCACATGTGGCTGAGTGCAGCGCTTCCAACAAGGTTCTCTATGCGCTCCTTCATTCCGCGAGCTGCCTTGTTCGTGAAGGTGACCGCGAGGATGTTCCAGGGGTCGACACCATAGTGGCCGATCAAGTAAGCAATCCGATAAGTTAGAGCCCTTGTTTTGCCGCTCCCCGCGCCGGCGAAGATTAGCAGAGGGCCGTTTACATGTTCAACCGCCTCTCGTTGGGCGGGGTTGAGATCTTCAAGCATTTTGTTCATATTACTTACATTATACGCCATGATGCGGCCGAAAAGAAAGTACACATGGCCAACTTGTTCCGGTGGTAGTGCGCGGGTCGTTCCATATGGGCAGCTTCAATGTTGACAAAGAGCCGCCCTAACCTTAAAATGCATGCAAATATGAGAAAATTTGCCACCATCGCATCACTACCGATTTTCATACTGGCTGCTCGATTTATCCCGTTCGATAAGCTGCCGAGCACATGCCCCTTTCTGAGGCTGACCGGCTACCCGTGCCCGACGTGCGGCATGACACGATCGACGATCGCGCTCGTGCATGCGAACCTCTCACGATCGATAGCGTTCAACCCGATGGGACTGGTGTTTGCAGGTCTGCTCGCGCTGTGGTGGGTGAATGCCGTGTACGGGATCGCGACCGGCCGTCACACACGGTTGATGCTGTGGGCGCGCCATCGGCTCACGTATCTTGCCGTGGCCGGTATCGTGATGCTGTTTGCATTCGGAGGGCTCAGGATCTGGTGCCTGTCGAGGTGATCGCGTTTCGGATATAATTCATCGCCGATGTGAGCATTACAACCCCGATCCATGTGGGTAGAACACTGGTAAGTATCAGTCATGGATTGAGGGGGTTGAAGATGAGTCAGCCATTCGAACGAATTCGATGTCCAAATTGCGGGACGGAGAACCTTGCATCGAGCGGAACGTGTTGGCAGTGTTCCCGCCCACTTCTGGCGCAGGGGGATCCACCTCCCGGAGGAACGGATCCTTTGAATCCCGGGACCGAGCCTGTTCCGCCTGTGCCACCGGAGCCGCCGGGCCCCGTGATGCCCGGACCGCCTGCGGATATCAGCATCTACATAATTCTGGGTTTCATAAGCGCCGTGCTGTCCTTTTTATGCTGCCCCTGGTTGTTTGGCATAATCGCCATTGCACTCGGGTTGGTGGCGTACAGGAGGGGCAACCCGCTCGGTATGTGGGTGATTATCATAGGGGCGGCAGGGCTGATAATCGGTACCGTAATCGGAGCGATTATAGGAAACAGGGTCTTTCGCGGCATGCCGAGTACGGGGACTTCGCCCTGGACGCGATAGATGCGCAATGGAGGGTCGGACATGAACGGCCCTCCAGGATGCCTGATATAAGGAGATACTCTAAATGATCGAGCCAGACCGCCGGGCTGCGCGGGATACGGATGTGTTTGTTGTTCTGGGATTCATCTTTGCGGCACTCGGATTCACATGCTGCTGTTGCGGGCCACTGTTTGCGATTCCATCAATCGTGCTGGGCGCGATCGCATATTCCCGTGGCGACCGTCGAGGGTTGTGGGTGATAATCGCGGGAGCTGTTGCGCTGCTGGCGGGTGGCGGTTTCGGCGTATTCGGCTACCGATCGGTTCCGTACCATCACTGGGGGCCGGATAGATGGCAGGGCCCCTGGCAGAATGTTTGACGAGATGCCGATATAACTGCTTATAATCGTTGACATTGGGCGTCTGCTGTGGTAAAATTCACGTCGCAGTTAATCTGCATTTCTCCGCGCGGAGTGGTGTCCGAGTTGGTCTAAGGAGCACGACTGGAAATCGTGTAGTGGGCTAACGTCTACTCGTGGGTTCGAATCCCACCCGCTCCGCCATTTTTTCTCTAAAAATCCTCCTCCAACCGATTACCCTGAGTGCCCGTAAAGTGGGTGTATCAAAGGGTCTTACCGGCATCAACCACCCCTCACACGCGCAGGACTAATGATTCACCGCGCCTTTCTATGATGACTGCCATTGAGTAAATACCGCCATAAGCGCACCTCCATCCGATTGCCCTGAGTGCCCACAAAGTGGGTATGTCAAAGGGCCGCACCAAAAATAACCACCCAATTCCCTATAAATCTAAAAGTTCATGTATTGACAGATACCTTGTGAAAAGAGTATAACTGCATCAGAATTCAACGCTCACTTGGTTGATGGACGCGCACGCCAGGCATTTTTCATACCACAGAAAGGGTATTTTGATGAACAAGCCATGGATAGTTGGGCTGGTTGGCCTTTGTATGGCCGCATTTGGTGCATTCGGAATACGAGTCGTAGCATGGGCAAATGGGTTATCCAAGTTTTCATTTGGCCTGCCTGTACTGTTGCTCGCTTTTGGACTCTTTGCGTTCGTACTCCTGATGGGACTGTGGAGCCTGGTGATTGCGTCCGCAAGATGGAACGATGACCGACCGTCTGTTTATGGCTTCCTGCTGGTATATCGGAATACATGGCGCAGATTCACGAACCAGAAATGGCTGCTTGTCCTGGCGTGTTCTATCGTCTTGATTAATATCCTTGGCAGAGTAACCGAATATGCCGTGCAAAGATACTACATTGGCAACTATGCTGAGAAAATGGTTGTAGATCAAGAAGTCCCTATTTATATCCTCATCCGTCAACTGCCTAATACGATCAACGATACCCTATGTAACTTCCTCCCCGACCCGGGCTTAAGCTCATCGATAATCCTTGCGTTGTGCGTTCTGGCTCTATTGCCCTGGACCAATCGGCGACTGGCATCACTTCCCGATCGATCTTCCAACGCTTCGGCGATCAGGTTCTTTCGAAAGTTGATTTTACCCATAGGAATCCTGGCGGTGCTCGTTGTCGTGGGGGGGTGCTATGGATTATGGCAGAGGTATTCCACAATTGCCGCCCAGCTGTTTGGCAACCGCCCAGCACCCAGCCCGTCTTTTCTGATGATTGCATTTGGAATCCTTTCAAGCGTCTTCAATGCGATAATAGTGACATCTCTGCTTGTCGGAGGACTCGCTGGCTCGCTAACGAGAATTGTGTCAGGTAGACTGGTAGATGGTGAGTCGTTCCTTGAAGATTCGGTCAGCACATTCAGCCAAATAGCGGGTATCTTTCTGCTGATCAATGTTATACTGATGCTTTTCGCCATTCCCTGTACTGTCGCGTCAGTGATGAACAGCGGCAGTAATCTCTACTGGTACGTTCAACTCCAACAATGGTTCGCGCTGGTTTGGGGGCCATTGATGGTTGTCCTGATGTTCTCGCCATATGCCGTATCCGCCGGTGCAGTTTCCATGTGGCAAGGGCTCCGTGCGAGTCTCGATGCCTGGCGGAACTGCGGCTACAACCTCCTGTCTTTTACCGCACTTGGAATCGCGATTGTTATGGTGATGCTGACGGCATCAAGTCTGTTTTACGTCGTGGTCTGGCGAGCAGTTCCATATCTGTCAATTGCGTCAGTTCTCTTCGCGGAAGTATTTCTTGTGGCGGTGAAGATAATGATGGCTGTTGCGGTCTGGGAGTGCTATTGGCAGATTAGACATGTTGCATCTAGTGAATAGGTAATATAAGCTTTCTTGTGGGTGAATCTTCAGATGATTCAGCCCTCACCCCAACCCCATTCGACTTCGCTCAGGGCAGGCTCTCTCCCGGTTTCGGGCGAGGGGGAATGCCGCTTATTCCGAGTAGCCTACAGGGCATATCGAGGGCCGGTACATGTCTCCAAGGCTTCGGCAGCGGCGTCTTCGACGATTCAATAATGTAGCCGCAGGCTTTATGCCTGCGATCAACTCACCCGTAAATGGTGCGCTGTCGCTATCCGCAAACTTTCTTATAGAGCCAGTGAATATAACTGCCATTGATTAATTACCACCATCACCTCCACCGATTACCCTGAGTGCCCACGAAGTGGGTGTATCGAAGGGCCGTACTGGCAATAATCCCCCTCTATTATCATTTTAACCCAATCCATCAGTTTACATTGAAGGGAATTCAACAACGAGTGTTGAAGAAATAAATATCACCAATTGGAGGACTGATCGTTATATGATTTCTGCAGATAAGATTAAGTGTGAAGCGAAAACCAAACCGGCAGATAATATCACCGCCGATTCTGCTGTGCGAGCCCTTGAAGAACCATCTATGGCCGTCAGCATTCGTGCAGGCGAATACATGCTTCGCGGCACCGTCATACATATCGCTGGCGATACGGAACTTAGCGTTGATTTGCCTGATAAAATAATAGTTGCCAGCGAGGAGCACGTGCTCTCAGACGAGAAACCTGAGGCCTACGTGATAGGTACGATGCTCAAACGCACAATCGGCACCATAGATACCAATCTCCGTATGCCCGAAGCGATTATTCCTGATTCTGTAGTCGTTCACTCCGAAAAGGTCGGCGGAAGCGTATATGTAGAAGGTACCGACTACTTCCTGGACAGGTATTATGGCGGTATCTCAAGGCTTGAAACCGGAAGTATATCGAAGGACCAGACGGTCTATGTTGATTACGCTGTATTCCTTCAGCGAATCGATCTCGTGCAGGTTGATGCAGAGGGGGTAGCTTGCATAAAGAAGGGCGAATCTGCCGCCGCATGTCCGGATTTCCCTTCTCCTTGTGACGGTTATAGCCCGATCGCTTACATATACCTCCCGTTCAGGATGGATTCGATAACAGACAGTGATATCTACCAACAGCCTGAGTCGGACCTCACATGGCGTGACTTCATACGAGTAAGCGGTCGTGAGTACCTACGAAACACAAGTGAGCGGCTGAAAACCGGTAAAAGCGTCTCGATAGTCTGTTGGGGCGACAGCGTCACAGAAGGCTGTTCCCCGAGCACTCACGAGAAATGCTACGTCGAGCTCTTCCGTGCAGGCCTTCAAGCAAGGTATCCGCAGGCTGACATAAAGGTGATCAATGCCGGCATCGGAGGAACCCATGCGTCAGCGCGGCTCGGCGAGTTCGACGAAGAGGTGCTGGCGTACGATCCCGACCTCATAACGGTCGAGTACGTGAACGATGTCGCCCAGGAGAGAGAGACAACCCTGTCAAGCTGGATCGAGTTCATTCGCCGAGCGAGGGCTAAGAATCCGGCCGTTGAGATCATCATACTTACCCCTGCTTATATGCGTCCCGACTGGATGGGCCAATTCGATGCATTTGTTGGCATGCTTTCGAAGCTGGCGATAGAGCAAAAAGTTGCTCTTGGTGATACCGCAAATATATGGGCCAATCTTAGGACCATGGGCATACCCTACGAGCCTCTGCTCGCAAATATAATTAATCATCCCAACGATTTAGGGCATGAGTTTTTTGCGGAGACACTGTTTTCGCTGTTTGACTAATTTAAAAAATATACAGGAGATAACGATGGAGAGAAAGTATTCGGTAATACTCGGTAACCTTGGAAATACATGCGACCGCTTCTGCAGCAGTTACAAAACCAACCCCACGAGCATGGAGATGCTTGAACAGGCAGCAGCGATCCCTTACGTAAAAGGCATAGAATTCGTGGGCACGTGGGACATTCGCCCGGACAATGCCGACGAGATGAAGCGCGCGCTGGCGGATCTCGGGCTTGAGTGCGTCTCGATCATCCCGGACCTGTTCGCGAACAGCGCCTACTGGAAAGGCTCATACTCGAGCAAGGACGAATCGATCCGTCGGAATGCCATCGACTACACGAAGCAGATGTGCGATATCGCCCGTAACCTTGACTGCAAGATCATCAACCTATGGCCGGGTCAGGATGGGTACGATTATCTCCTCACCGCCGATTATGAGAAGGAACGAGAGTGGGAATGCTCCGCCGTAAGAGAGCTTGCGACCGAATATCCCGATCTAACCTTTGCGCTTGAATACAAGCCGAAAGAGCCCAGAACGCATTCATACATGGCCCGAATGTCGGATACACTGCTCCTTGCACAAGAGACCGGATGCCCGAATGTAGGCGTGACTATCGATACGGGGCATGCCTTCGTAGGCGGCGAGGTAGTGGCTGAGTCGATAGTCCTTGCAAAGCGAGCAGGAAATCGCCTGGTACACATGCACTTCAACGACAACTACACGACCTGGGACGACGACATGATGGTAGGGAGCGTTCACAGCATCGAGTACATAGAGATGCTCTACTGGCTTGATAAGTGCGGATACACCGGCTGGCTCTCCATGGACCAGTACCCTTACAGAGAGGATGCAAAAGGAGCGATCGGCGAGAGTATCGAGTGGCTGGTGAAGTTCGACGCGATACAGACAGAAAACAAGGAAAAGATCGACCAGTTGATATCGTCAGGAGACCCGGTAGCGACCTCCCGGTTCCTGCGAAGCGTGCTTGCTTAGGAAGAGGACTAGATGTCAGTTACACTCTCGGAATTATCTAAACAATGGCTCGCACTTTCTCAGCCATACCGGCCCAGCGCATTCTGGTTCTGGAACGATGGCCTTAATCCCGAAGACTTGAGGAATACAGTTGCAGAGATGGCTCGTGTGGGGATCAGGGAGTTTTTGATTCACCCTGTCCATGGCATGGAGATCGAATACTTGTCTGCAGAGTATTTCGACAGGCTGAGGCTTGCTCTCGGATTAGCCGATGAGTTTGGGCTTAAGGTCTGGATATACGACGAGTTTGGCTGGCCGAGTGGAAATGCTGGTGGTCTGCTCCTCCGTGATCACCCGGAGCACAAGGGCTGGTACCTCGCTTTCACGAAAGATGAGCATGGGAACGTAACTGCGCGACCGACGCAATCCGATATGATCCTTGACAACACTATGGGCGCTCCGTGGGCGAAGAGCGAGGCCGGCTACGTCGACACGCTGTCGGAAGATGCCATGCGGTGCTTCATCGAGTTGACCCACGAGCGGATACTTCGCGAATGTGGAGAGCTCTTTCATCGAGTGGTTGTAGGCTTCTTCACCGATGAACCGACAGCTATGGTCCCCGAGTGGAAGGTGGGCCATCCCGGCCCGTGGACGGCGATCGGGATGCCGTGGACACCAGCGCTTCCTTCACTGTTTAAAGAGCGCTTTGGATATGATATAGAATCCAGATATACGGAGCTTGCGGGCGAGAACCCGGGGCAGACAAAGCGAGACTACTGGGCGCTTGTAAAGGATATGCACGCTGGTGCGTATCACGGCCAGATCGGGAAATGGTGCAGGGATCATGGGGTAAAGTACACAGGGCACCTTGGGGAAGACTTGCCGATAATGCACGTGCGGTTTGCCGGGAGTGTTTATCAGTGCCTGCGCCATATGGATGAGCCTGGAATAGATTACCTGAGTTCCTGGACAGAGCCTGACGATCGATTCATCGAAATGACTCTGATTCCAAGCGCAGCCCGTCATGCAGGAAAAAACAGGGTTTACTGTGAGGCATACGGCATAAGTGCGCTCGATATCCGTCTTGGCGATATTATGAAGCGCTATCAGATGTTTGGCCTATATGGGGTCAATGATATTGCCCTGATGGGGTTCCATCACAGTATTTCCGGCGTGCGCAAGCAGACATACTGGCCGCCGATATTTACCACAACCGCATGGTGGGAGTTCTATCCGGAGTTTCGCGATGCATGCGCTCGTTCTGTGAGCCTTTCCTCACTAGGAACGCCGCAGTCAAGGTATGCTATCCTTTACCCGCAGAACCAGTTGGAGCAGGTTAACCTGTTCAACGATTTTGACACGCCGCATGACCCGGCATCGGAAGCGATGGCCGCCCTTGCCCGGGCGATTTATTCGGCGGGTGAGACCTTCGAGTTCGTCTTCCCCGAGATCCTCCACGAGGGGCGAGTCGAGGGCGGCCGGATCGTCTTCCCGCACGCGCAGTACGACGCCATCCTTGCGCCATCCGATCTGTCATTCTTCGACGAGAGCATGCGCGAGCTCGACCGGCTAGCGTCTGAAGGTGGACGGCTTTATAGAGGACAGATCAGCAATGTGGCAGATTCCATATCAAGCAAAATACCCTCATGGACTGACAAAGTTGACATCGAGTCTGATGGCGGTTATCGGGTTTACAGATTCGCATACCCGGACGGTGAGCTGCTGGCGATTCGCAATGTTACCGGTGAGCCGATAAAGTTGCGATTGTCACCGAGCGCGCCATGCTCGCAGTGGAATCCTCTCTCGGGGGAAATCGCCGCATGTTCGGACAAGATGAGCGTATCCGTTGAACCGCACGGCACTGAATACATCGCTTTTTGCGAATCAGCGATGGTGAATAGTACGGCCAGGGGGTCTGTGCATCTAAGGCCGCTGGATGCTCAGTGGATGGCAAGCGGTGAAAGCCTCAACACGGCGAGGCTGGCCCAGGTAGAGTTCCTTCACGATGAGCTCGGTTGGATACCTGCCATCGACTCTTCGATATCGTCGACAGGCCATAAACCCTCGGGGATACCCCAGGTATTCGAGGGCTATACAAGGATACGGATGCGTGCAAAGTTTGAGTGCGCAGGCATCCCTGATAAGCTCGGGATTGTATTCGAAGCGGACCACCTCGAAGCCCTTTGGCTGAATGGACATGCGATCGACTTAACAAAATCCGAGCCTCTACAGGTATGGGATACGTCATGTCGGTGGGTCGATATCCGGGAGCGCGCATCGGACGGCGAAAACAGGGTAGAGGGCGTCTTATCCTACGAGGAATTCGAAACACGTGTATCTAGCCAGGCATTCTTTGTTAATCATCCGATGCCTTCGTGTGATGTGTGCTTATCCGGCGATTTCAGGTTGACAGGTAGCGCTCTGGTGACTGGCCATGGATCAGCTCATGTGCTTCCCGCCGATTTTTCGGCAGACGGGTGGGGCGAGTACGGCGGCATTCTTGATGTGGAATGCAGCGTGGCACTTGACGCTCTCATCGCAGGCCAAATCTGCGGCTTGATGGTGGAGCCAGTCTCCGATGACTGTATCGAGTTGCTGGTAGATGGGGTATCATGCGGCAGGCGGATATCCGCGCCATACACGTTTGACCTGTTCGACCTTGAGCCGGGACAGCATTCGATTAAGCTGCGTGTATCTGGTACAACCGCTAATATACTAGGCACTCCGAGCCCATGGGGGATCAGCGCAGTTTCATGGATGATTAGTTAGTCGGCCGCGACAAGAAGGAAATAACTTGAAAAATATTGAGAAAGTTGGTGGATAGCGGTAGTGTTCCAACAACCGTGCGAATAAATTCGCGGCAACAAAAACACGAAGTCGGCCTGCGCCGACTAGGAGTAGGAACACCCTTCACGGGTGTATTGATGCTTCGGTTGCAGAGTCGACGACGCCGCTGCCGAAGCCTGGCAGACATGTACCGTCCCTCGATATGCCCTGTGGGCTACTCGGGATAAGCGGCATCCCCCCTCGCCCGAAATCTGGGGAGGGTTGGGGTGAGGGCGAATCAGATTCACACACAAGAAAGCTTATAGAGCCAAAATATTTCAGCATATGGGCAATTGAAGCAGAAAGAGATGAGATAGTCGATATATGAAAACTAAATTTGTAAATAGAATAGCAACCCCTGACACGCTAATGCGACCAGCCCCATTCTGGAGTTGGAACGACAAACTGGATGAGCAGGAACTTCGCCGGCAGATACGGGAAATGGCCGACAAAGGGTGGGGCTCGTACTTCATGCACTCGAGGGTCGGATTGGTGACAGGATATCTCTCCGATGAATGGATGTCACTGGTAAATGCCTGTGCAGACGAGGCGGAGAAGACCGGCACCCATGCATGGCTCTATGACGAGGACAAGTGGCCTTCCGGATTTGCAGGTGGCCAGGTTCCCGAGAAAGACGAGGCATACAGATCCAGAGGGCTCGTGCTTGTCAGAAAAGGGATGTCCGGCGCAAACGATACAGTCCTTTGTGATGTCACTTATGAAGGGAAAGATTATCAGATTTGCAAGCGCATAGCAGCACTGGACAACGCATGGTTTAACGGCGCAAGCTATGTCGATCTCATGAGTCCGGACGCCGTTCGTGCCTTTATCGATTGCACACACGAGAAATATGCCGCTGCGTGCGGCAAACATTTCGGAAAGGCCATCCCCGGCATTTTCACCGATGAGCCGTGCTATCTGATGAACAACGACTATGACGCGCCTGTCGTGCCGTGGTCGGAGTTTCTCCCGGGCTTCTTCACTCAAATGAAGGGTTATGATATTCTTGACAACCTTCCAATGCTCTTCTTTGAAACCGGTGACTACCAAAAGGTCCGGTTTGACTTCTACGATGTGGCAACCGAACTCTTCAAACGAAGTTTTACCAAGCAATATTACGATTGGTGCGACGAACACAACATCGTCATGACCGGGCATTTCATGTCCGAGGATACTCTCTCGTACCAGACACAGTGGTCCGGCGATGTGATGAGTCACTATGAATGCATGCACTGGCCAGGTATAGATAAGCTCTGTCGACAGGTAACTGAAATAGTCACCGTGAAGCAGGTAACATCCGTTGCGGATCAGCTTGGCAAAGAGCGAACGTTCTGCGAAGTCTTCGGCGTCTCTGGGCAGCAGGTGAGTTTCTTCCACCGCAAGTGGATAGGCGATTGGCAGGCGGCGCTCGGTATCAATTTCGTGAACCACCACTTGTCGCTTTACTCCATGAGAGGGGAACGGAAACGGGATTATCCGCCAAACTTCTTCTACCAGCAGCCGTGGTGGGGCGACGAACGTGGTTTCGCCGACTACCAGGCACGGCTGTGTACCGCAGCTACCGGAGGCAATCGGTTGGTTGATGTTTTGCTGATTCAACCGCTCACAAGCGTCTGGTCGGAATATTCGCCGCTGCATGCAAGCAATGAATTTGCCATAGAGGATAGTTACGACAAGCCGTTCGCACGGATATCGAAAGCTCTCATGGAAGAGAAGATGGACTTCCATTACGGCAACGAAAACATCATGGCGAATCATGGTTCGGTGGATGGTGGAGCGCTCAGGGTGGGGAAACACAGCTACAGTTGTGTCATAATGCCGCCATCGAGGAACCTCAAGTCATCAACCTATGCCCTGCTTAAAGAGTACCTCAAGGCGGGCGGCAAACTGATAGCGGTCGGCGAAATTCCGTCGAGGATAGACGGGGCTGAAGCTGATGTTGACCTTACCGGTGCCATACCCGTCGACACAGTGGCCGAAGCGATAAGCGCGGCGGATGCGTTCTTCCCGGAACGGGTTCGTATTACAGACCAGTTTACAGGCAAGAATGCAAGCACTGTATTCGTCCACAGCAGGGAAGAGGATGGCTCAATACGTCATCTCATCGTGAACACTGATGAAGCGCGAAAAGTCAAAGCTTCCGTGCGTATTCCTGGTAATGCCACCACCGCCGTCGTGGATCTGTACAACGGCTGTGCGTACAAGTTCGATCCCATAGGCGGCGAGTTCGACGTCATACTCGCTCCTGCAGGGAGTCTGCTTGTCGTATGTGGCGAAGAGGCTAAAGGTATTACCGAACCTCTCCCTGCGATACTGGAAAGCGGCGCCTGTTTCGAGGATTTCGCCACCGCAATCCCGGATTTGGCTGTAGAGGATTTTGACTGTGAACCACTCGAAGAGAACGTCTTCCTGTTAAACGACTTCTCCCTTGAACTCGACGGTCGTGTGGCATACGAAGGCCCTGTCTGCGGTGCATGGCACAAGCATTTCTACCCGGCGGCAGAAGGCACCCCATTCAAGGCTACATACACTTTCGCTTCCGAAATAGAAGCTGAAGGTTGTTTCGCCGCGATAGAGGTGGCGGAAAACCTGGATAGAATAACCTTCAACGGGGCCGAGGTCCGATCCGCCAAAGCTCCGGGCGAACTCGGTGCATTTGATCCAGCGAAGAGTTGGAAAGACATCAACTTTACCAAAGTGCATTTGCCGAAGTTTAGAAAAGGGTTGAACATCCTGGTAATAGAAGGCCGAAAGTCGAACAACATAACGGGTCCCGGATGCCATGTACGCATTCCTGACTGGCAGCAGCACCGTCCGACGGAAGCTGAAGAGGTCTACATATGCGGCAAATTCCAGGTGAAGCAGGTGAGTGATGGGTTGTATGCCATCGCCGGGTATGAAAAGCCTCGGGGAGCGAACCTTACCGAAGAAGGCTTTCCGTTCTACTGCGGCAGAGCGATGTATAGTGCCCGATTCGAACTTGCAGAGCGTGCGAGCGGCAGAACATATCTCAAGCTGAACGAAGCCTCCATGGCAAACGCAAGGGTTAAATTAAACGGTACGGATATCGGCATACTCAGATGGAAACCGTATATCCTGGATATCAGCGACGTCGTTAAGCAAGGCATGAATAAGCTTGAAATTGAGACATCGACCACGCTTGTAAATGCTTTTGGGCCGAATAGACATTCGGGGATTAAAGAGGTGAAGGGCATTGGTCCGCACACATTCCCGGAGATGTCGCGGTTCTCGGAAGAATATGAACTATTCGATAACGGGTTCAAGGGTGTCGGGATCTTCTGCAAGTAGGTGAATTGCAGGCGGGTGGGGATCGTATGTATCTCCACCCGCCTTTCTATTGGAACTGTTATTTAGGCTCTATAAGAAAGTTTGTGGATAGCGACAGTGTTCCAACAACCGTGCGAATAAATTCGCGGCAACAAAAACACGAAGTAGCCCTGTAGACATGTACCGTCCCTCGATATGCCCTGTGGGCTACTCGGGATAAGCGGCATCCCCCCCTAGCCCGAAATCGGGAGAGAGCCTGCCCTGAGCGAAGTCGAATGGGGTTGGGGTGAGGGCGAATCAGTGTAATCTGAAGATTCACCCTCAAGAAAGCTTATAGAACTGTTATTTAGTAATTACTACCTTTAGCGCTTCTCCGGTATTGTATGCGGCTTCTTTTAGTGCGCTTGATAAATCGGAGAGCGCATACTGGTGCGTGATCAGCGCTTTTGCATCGATAGCGCCGGTCTTGATCAGGTTCAGCGCCATCGGGGTGTACAGCGCCGGCGATGCAAACGATGCCCTTAGCTGCAGTTTCTTGAAATGGAAATCGTTCGCGTTGAACGTCACGTTTGCACCCTCCCCGTACTTGATCCCTATGTAACTTATGATGGCACCCTTGGCGGCTATGTTTAACATTGAGTTCAGCGTTCTCGGGGGCGATGAGACCATAAACCTGTCCGGCGCGATATCGAACTTGTACTGGTCGAGGGGAGTCTCATCGACCTTGATTATCTCATCTGCGCCAAATTGCTTCGCCATATCCAGCCTGATCTTTGCGGTAGACAGATCGCACGCATATATCTTTTCCGCGCCCGAAAGCCTGGCCAGCCGGAGAGCCATGAGTCCAATAGGGCCGAGACCCGAAACTACAACATGGCTTCCAATTCTGATATCCGCCAGTCGATGCATATCTATCGACACGCCGAGCGGTTCAGACACGCAGGCTTCGGCCGGTGATATGCCCTCGTACGGAATCGCACAGATTGCCGGCGAAATCATCTCTTCCGCAAATCCGAATGATGTCTTGAAGAAGAACGATTGTACATCGGTGCAAAGCTCCTGCTTGGTATCCCTGCAATTCAAGCACCTTCCACACGCACTGGCGCTCTCCAGGGCAACTTTCTGGCCTATGTGGAGATTTTTTGCGTTCCTTCCCACTTCAATGATAGTCCCTGCGACCTCATGACCGAACGGCCTGAAATCGTCGGCGCCATCGAGGGCGGATGTCACGTCAGTACCGCATATTCCACAGGCATCTACCGCAATCTTGATCTCGTTGTCTTCGATATCCCAGAGATCGGCGTCCTTTATGATCAGATTGTCTATGCCCTTCATGTAAGCTGTTTTCATGTATCTCTCCTAACCTGCGTTATGCTATCTATCCTGCCAATTAATCTCCAGCCGGGCTTTCTGCTCTGAACTCGATAGTATATGGCTTATCAGCTCATCGACAACATAACCATCCCATGCCGATGGAAGTCCGGGCTCTCCCGCCTCAAATCGCCGGGCCATTTCCGCCATCTCTGCATGGAAGGGATTCATCGGACGGAACCGGTATTCCGTGGCATTTCCTGACGCCGCGTCGTGGTGGACGAGCAGCGCGCCGTTGTTCAGCGGTGAATCCCACTGCACCGTATAGAGTTCCAACCGGCCTTTTGTAGTATTGATCTCAAATCGCTCGTCCCATCCGTTGCGCTCGTAGCCGACGGCAGAGATAGGATGCCAGCAGGTTTCAAAATGGGCGACACCGCCATTTTCCAGCACGAACATCGCATTCGCCTGGTTGTCGAAATCCATCCCTGCGCGCACGTGAACGTCGCCACAGACAGCGCTTGGCCGCCCACCGAACCAATGGATAAGATCAAGTATATGGCTTCCTCCACAAACCAGAACCCCGCCGCCGTAAGTTCGACGGACCCAGGATGGATGCGTGGTCAGGGATTCATCGAGCTCGCTGGTCCAGAGATTCCACGGCTGATATGAACGGCCATAAATGCTTATGACATCGCCCATATCCTGAAGCAATTCCTTTGCCTTAATAGACGCAGGGAAGAACCTCTTCATGTACCCGGTCGCGAAGAAGCTCCCCGCGCTGTCTGCGGCGCGTGCGACTTCGGCTGAATCTGACGGATTATCAGTGAGCGTTTTTTCGCATACCACTCCCTTGCCTGCCGATATCGCGGCAAGGCAGATATCCTTGTGCATGGAAGCAATGGTTGTTACGCTAATCAAGTCTACTTCCGGGTCTTCGATAACTGACATGTAGTCGGTGCTGACCTTTGCGCCATACCTGTCACCTACCGCCTTAGCTGCTTCCTGCCTGATATCGCAAACATGAGCGATTTTCGCTCCTGCTTTCTCATATCCTTCGTAGTGAAATCGGGAGATATTCCCGCAACCGATTATGCCTGTTTTGACCAATTCAGCCTCCTTTTATATCCCTCTCCAGCGAGTGAATGAAACATCTTGCATCTGCCGATGTTTCATTATGTGATATATCATTCGATATAACTTATATCATAGGATTGGTGGTTTGTCAACATAAAAAACGAATACTGTAAACTTTTGTCAACTTCTCGAGATTCCGATAAATCAACCAGACAAAAAACGGTGTGCAGTAGAGTAGGTGGATCAGGCCCAATCCCCAGGTGCTCCAGCATTTTCTCTCATTCTGCAATCGATAGAAGAGGAAATTCTCTTTTTTTGTCCAACCTATATAAGGTAGAAGTGTATAACTGTTCCTATGCTCATTGTGCCGCATATGAAATGTTTATGGGCGCAAAAGCCCACAAGCCGATTTCGGCTTAAGCAGGATGAACTAAGTTATTTGGAGGAACAAACATGGGTAAGATAGTTAAGCCAGGAATGACCGCCTTGTGTCCGGTTCCGCTGGTCATGGTGACGTGCGTTGGCGCAGATGACAAGCCCAACATAATAACCCTGGCATGGGCCGGAGTGGTGTGCTCCGAACCCCCTATGATCGGTATCTCGGTCCGCCAGAGCCGACACTCCCACGGGCTGATCAAGCAGTCAGGCGAATTCGTGGTCAACATGCCCGCAGAGGATATACTGGATCAGGCCGACTATTGCGGCATAGTCTCCGGCAAGACCTTCGATAAATTTCAGAAGACGGGCCTTACTCAGCTTAAGGCGACACAGGTGAAGGCTCCGATCATCAAGGAATGCCCGATCAGCCTGGAGTGCCGCACGACTCAAATCATCAGCCTTGGCACTCACGACCTCTTTCTTGCGAAGGTGCTTGCTACCCACATCGATGAGGATCTCCTCGACGACGACGGGTCTGTCAGCGATATCATGGCGGCAACTCCTGTAGCGTATTCCCCTCTGACGTCAGAGTACCTAAGCCTGGCTGGTGTAATCGGCAAGCACGGATACTCAAGAAAGAAGTAGGCGATGTCATAACCGAAGAACCTCACCATCGCATGAGATCCTTCACTGCGTTCAGGATGACAGTATTGGGGCTGACATGCAAGGCCATGTCATTCTGAGGCAGCGCCGAAGAATCTAGCCATCGCATGAGATCCTTCACAGCGTTCAGGACGACAACGTTGGGGCTGGCGTGCAAGGCCATGTCATTCTGAGGCAGCGCCGAAGAATCTAACCACCGTATGAGATCCTTCACTGCGTTCAGGATGACAGTGTTGGAGCTGGCATTCAGGGCGATGTCATTCTGAGGCAGCGCCGAAGAATCTAGCCATCGCATGAGATCCTTCACTGCGTTCAGGACGACAGTATTGGGGCTGACATGCAAGGCCGTGTCATTCTGAGTCATAGCCGAAGAATCTACCACCGTATGGGATATTTCACTGCGTTCATGGTGACAACATTGGGGCTGGCATGCAAGGCCATGTCATTCTGAGGCATAGCCGAAGAATCTAGCCACCGTATGAGATCCTACACTGCGTTCAGGATGACAACATTGGGGCTGGCATGCAAGGCCATGTCATTCTGAGGCATAGCCGAAGAATCTAGCCACCGTATGAGATCCTACACTGCGTTCAGGATGATAACATTGGGGCTGGCATGCAAGACTATGTCATTCTGAGGCATAGCCGAAGAATCTAACCACCGAATGAGATCCTTCACTGCATTCAGGATGACAATGTTGGGGCTGGCATGCAAGACCATGTCATTCTGAGGCAGCGCCGAAGAACCTAACCATCGCATGAGATCCTTCACTGCGCCCAGTATGACAGTGTTGGGGCTGGCATGCAAGACCATGTCATTCTGAGGCAGCGCCGAAGAATCTACCACCGTATGAGATCCTTCACTGCGTTCAGTATGACAGTGTTGGGGCTGGCATGCAAGACCATGTCATTCTGAGGCATAGCCGAAGAATCTAACCATCGCATGGGATCCTTCACTGCGTTCAGGATGACAGTGTTGGGGCTGGCATGCAAGACCATGTCATTCTGAGGCAGCGCCGAAAAATCTCACCACCGTATGAGATATTTCACTGCGTTCAGGACGACAACATTGGGGCTGGCAATGCAAGGCCTCCTGTTTTGGCAATAGGGGCAAATAAGTAGCCGTGTCATTCTGAGGCATAGCCGAAGAATCTGACCGTCGAATGAGATCCTTCACTGCGTTCAGGATGACAATATTGGAGTTGCAAATACAAGGCTGACTGTTTTTGTAAGGGCAAAGAAGATGTTCGATTTTACGTCTGCGATGGAGGGGTTGATAACCCATATCTCGGCAAATCACCCCAGGTTCAGGCACGTCCAGCCGGATAAATTAGTCGTCGCCTACATCCGGACCCGGACGCCGGGCGTGCACGGTTTGTATGCGTCCGTCCGACCTCTCAGGTTTGAAGGCGGCGCACAGACCATCACTCTGCGAGGGCGCACCTATGCCATGCCCGAGTTGATCCACAATGGCAAAGAGGTCCTATACATAGTCAGTTTTGCCCTGCCCAGATTCCTGAACCTCGATTTTGAAACCAAGCTTACGACTGTCTTCCATGAGCTCTACCACATCAGCCCGAAGTTCAACGGCGATATCCGTCGGTTCCGCGGCAAGAACTATGCCCATGGGCATTCGAGGAAGCGGTTCAATGAGATAGTGGGGGCGATGGCGCAGGAGTACCTCGATATGCCCGGCGCAGACGTGCACACCGCCTTCCTCAAAATGACCTTCGACGAGATGAACGCAGAATACGGGCACATCGTCGGCTCAAAGGTCCGTGCCCCGAAACCGAGATTGGTTTAGGGCTCGGCTTGATGCCCGTTCCTATATCCCCCCGTTCAACCTCTAAATTGTTCTCCTGCGGCTCCTTATACATCGTGCAATGGTTGACGAGGTATAAGGAGATGCTATCCGGCGTGTCGCATTTTGGAATCAGTAATTAATATTTGCGCTAGATTTAATATTCGTCGGAAGGAAATTCTAATATATATGGCTAACTTGTTTATATTGGTGCATAGCACACTGTATTACACAGAATAGTATATCATTGGTGGCATTATCTGCGAGTGGAGGTATTGAGGTGGATTGGAAGGAAAATATGATGCGTCGGGTGTTTGAAGGAAAAACACCTACAGTTCTGCTTGGAAGCGGCGCTTCGATTTCCACCGGTTTATCTTTAGACCTCAGCTCGAATTTTCCGAGCATGATTGATCTAGCTCAGCGATTATGCGAGAAAATCAATCCTCCTGAATTCAGTGCTGATGATGAATCAGTTTGGGAGCGTTTAAGGTGCGAATTAGACCAGTTCAGAATCAAACAAAACAGTTTTAATTTTGAAGCTTTTCTATATAAACATCCGCTTCCTCAAGATTCAGTCCTGTTAAATTGGATGTCAGGTATAGTTACTGAATCGTTTAAGAAGCCTCACATTGCATTGGCTAAGGCAATAGAGGGAAATCCCCAGATATCTTACCCTTTGCTTATTCTTCTGCGCAAGCTACTTCAAGCAACACCAGCTTCAAACCCCTGCTTAACTGTAATTACTCCAAACTATGATTTGTTGGTCGAGTATTCGTGCGATTTGATTGATACTCCATGTCTTACTGGATTCAGTGGTAAAATAATTCGTAAATGGTTACCACAAATAGGTTGGTTGCCACCGATGCTTAGGCAAAGCTATTCAATGAAAACTGCAAAGTATTTAAAACTCTTAAAACCGCATGGTTCATATGCATGGTATAGATCACCACAGCAAAATGATATGGCTATAGAGTGTTTTGGATTACATAATTTAGATGGTGTATGGAAACATAGTATTGTAATGCCAGGACCCACAAAGTTTGCTGAATCGCTTCATGGAATACACAGAGAACATCTTCATTATACCGACCATGCCTTTAAGGAAGCTCAGTCTCTAGTTATTTTAGGTTATGGTTTTAATGACCCTCATCTAGAAGAACATCTCAATGCGAGCCTAACTCGCGGAATCCCTGCGGTCTGTGTAACAAGGGAATTATCTGCTGAAGCTATTAGCAAATTTGTCACACCTTATTCCAATATGACTTGTATTACAAGTGATGGTAGCTCAGGTTGTAGAGTTTACATAGGCAATAAACAAGTAGTAAAACTGGCAGAAGATTTATGGAAGCTAGACCAATTTTTGAATGAGTTTATCTAATATAGTAAAGGAGATGTCGATTATGTCACTGTTTGATTTTTCTGAAATGTCGTTAAATGCAGGAGAACGCCATCCTAAGAATGTTGGAAATGTTCAGAGTGTTGATAACGGTAAGGTTTTCGTCCAGATTACATCTGGAGATAAGATGCAGTTACTCCGTATAGGAAGCCTAACAGCTATGCCAGCTGGAACCAACAAATACATTATTGCCCTCGTAAGTAAATTATGGAAACATCAATCCAAAGATCAAGGGCAGAACGTTGAACTGGATGAAAACGATTCTCCAATCACTACTCCTGAAGACAACGGTGCATTGCTTACACTCTTGGGCTGTATTCGCGAGAGAAAAGTACAGCCTGAATTCAGTCGTTCTATGGATGAATTGCCGTGTATTGATGAAGAAGTTTTCGTGCTTGCAGAAAAGAATTTGCATAATTTCATGAACGTTGTGTCGCAAACATCTAAGACTGCGCAGACTACTCCTCTGCATTTCGGCCAATTTAGCTTAGATGAAGATGCTCCCGCCTATTTGGATGGAAATAAGCTTTTTCAACGCCATACTGCTTTGTTAGGTAGCACTGGAAGTGGTAAAAGCTGGGCAGTAGCTAGAATACTAGAACAAGCAAGCCAACTTCCAGATGCAAATATTGTGCTTTTCGACCTACACGGTGAATATGGTAGTTTAAGCTATGCTGAGCAATATCGAATTGCTGGGCCAGCCGATTTATCATCACCTGAGCCACATGTGCTTTTTTTTCCATACTGGCTATTGTCATTTGAAGAATTGCAGGGATTGCTCATTGAGAAATCGGAATTCACTGCTCATAATCAAGTATTGGCAATTCATTCAGCAGTTATCGAATCCAAGAAAGTTCGGCTCAATGAGGATCAGCACAAGAAGGTATTGGAGCAGTTTACAGTAGACAGCCCTCTGCCCTTCGACCTAGATGAAGTTATACAGAAGCTAGCATATCTCAACACAGAAAAAGTTCTAGGAGCTAATAATAGAGAAAAACAGGGAGATTACTATGGGCTATTCAGCCGACTTCTTGCTCGGCTAGAAGGTAAAAGAACTGATCGTCGGTATGGATTCATGTTTCAGGCCCCTAAGGAATGGCAAGAATATGATGCACTGCATAAGCTAGCTGGATTACTGCTCGGATTTGGTTCAAATAGTTCTGGCAAGAGTAATGGTATCAAGGTGATTGATTTATCTGAAGTGCCTACGGATGTTCTTCCTGCGATTGTTGGTACGATATCAAGGCTGATTTACTCGTTGCAGTTTTGGACTCCGCCCGCATTGCGCCATCCAATTGTACTCGCATGCGATGAAGCCCATCTCTATTTACCTAAAGTCGAGAATACTAATCCACTGGAACGAGCGGCTGTTGAAAGTGTAGAGAGGATTGCCAAAGAAGGGAGAAAGTATGGTGTCGGTTTAATGGTCATCAGCCAAAGACCATCTGATGTGAGTGAAACTATCCTAAGCCAGTTCAACAACGTCATAAGTTTGCGACTAACCAGCCCTTCAGATCAGCAAACAGTGCGTAAATTGCTACCTGATGCGCTGGGTGATGTAATGCAAGTGCTTCCATTAATGGATGTTGGTGAGGCTGTAGTTATAGGTGATGCCGTCTTACTACCAGCAAGGATACATATTCTAGAACCAAATGATAAACCCACAAGCAGTACTATAGACTTCTGGGATGAGTGGGGTAAATCGCACGATCTAAAGCCCGAGTTCTATGAAACAATATGCGAGAACTTGCGTCGACAGGAAAGATTGGATGTATAGCCTGAATCGTTTATGATGCATTTAGGGCATGATAGCAGTTTCACCAATATCTGTTCTCATGCCCTAATATACTAAAATAAAATCAATTCCCAATTGTTAGGTTTCCGCAAACTCATTAGCAGGATGTTCAAAAACTCTCCAATATAGTGTTTATTTATTAATGCAACAAACAGATAATACGGCAGTAATCCGATCTGCAATTCTTGTTATCCTATCGACTTCCAACGCTATACTGTAGTTTTTATATTTAGATAGCGCAGATTGAGATATCCCCAACAATTTAGCCGCCTCACGCTGCCCTTTTTCCTGCGAAAGTTTCTTTATAGATTGTCTAAGCGATTCCCTCTTCTCCTCCAATATTCGCGGAAAGTTACTGAAATTGGCTGTAATATCCTCCGGTTCCACACCCAATTGATTCAATTTATCCACGATCATCATATCAAGCGTATGGATTATCTTAGTCATTCGGCTGCTATCCGGCTTTTCGCTTTTATGCTTCCATCGTTCAAGAGTGCGCGTCGATACGTTAAATCTGCTGGAAACCTCTTGCTTTGGCAAAAGCTTAATAACCGGCACCGCCATATCATACCAGAAAGCATCTTTCGAGCCGTATTGAATAGGGCTGTCATCCTCAATACCTGAACTGGCTAACTGATTCCTCAGTTCATTCGTTTCCTTTCCGATATGTGTCAAGCTAAGTGCCTTTACAGGCCTACGGGAGAGCACACCGATAGTATCTTCATCGCATACAGTACCATCAAAAGCCAGAAAATCCGGTTCTGAGTGCCTAAGATACCGCGATAACATATATCCCATAGTTACCGGATATACTATGTCTTTACGACCTCCCGATTTCACCCATTCATCATGTGCTACTATTCGCATTCGTTCATTTGTTTTATAATTGAGCCATTCAATATCATGCCACCGCGTGGGATTGGGTTCGTATGGTGCTATCAAGGATATCGGTTCATTGTTAATCTTAAACACGGGATGTTCTGACATTGCTAGCATAAAATTGAATGGTTTGATCTGTTCTTCATAAGGTTTGCCTTCATTGAACTTCTCGAACCGTTTCATAACATCAGGCGATGTGATACCGAGACGGCGAACAGCAAGCCGATCCGCGAAGGGTAGTTCCTCAACTGGCGTTCCTTGAGCTACAGATTGCCAAAAGAGATTGATCCAATTCGTGTCATCGGGATCATGTGGATTCATCAAATAACCCAATGACGATTGAATATCAGTGATTGGAATGCGGGCATCGCCATACATTACGTATCGTTTCGGAGATATGGCATAGGCATAAAGCTGTATGCGGTTGCCTTTATCATCAAAATTATGCGCCTTCAACTCCAATATCGAACCTTGAACAATCTCAGAATCGAACGGATTCAGAGATTTGAAGCGTGCCGTAATATCATCAATTTCTTGCCATGATAACGCCTTTATCATCTGTTCAAGTGATTTACCGCGATGTTTGGCGGTTATCGTGACTTCACCCCCATGTTCGGTACTTACTACCGCCATAGAATCGGTATCGGTGAAAACATGCACCCCGCCGTAATCGCTGACAGTCTTTTCAAGAAGAGCCAGCATCAAGCGAGCACCCGAAGTAATAAACGTAGCCATATGAGCCATGAAAAAATCTCCAGGCTGCTCAGTTTTAGCAGTTGTGCAGTTGAACATACCATCATTACCATAGATGACGCTATCTTTGGTTTTACCTTCACTTGGGTTCATTTCCGCGTATATGCCGTAGCTTCCAGAATTAGCGCAAATCTTCAATGCTAATTGCAGTCTATACTGCTCTTCTTCAGTTAATTTGTCATAAGGGTGCATACGTTGTTTTACTTTCACCCGTTCTTCTACAACCTTTGCGAAAAAATCATCCTTAGCCGGGTTAACTTCTGTAATTCCGGCAAATTTAGCAGGGTGCAATCCTCTTTGCTTTCCAACCGGATTAAAACGTAATGCCTTGATAATCCTTGGAGTTTTGCCAGCTAGAATTTTCGATGCCACTATATCCGCGAGGGAATACCATTGCGTAGTTTCGCTATTATACGGATTGATACCTATTTTCCAAGGAGAGTTCTGCGCATAACATGCCCTTACCGGTACAATATCGTTATCAGGATGAATAAGAACCAAGACATTGAGACGCTTCCAAGTCTGAGGATCAAAAAGATTATCGGGAGTGATGTTTTCCAAGAATTCTTGGGCTTCATCGGTACATTCGCAAATATCTATCTCCCTTGCAATAACATGTTTCCATAAGCCCATTAAGACATTAACTGTAGGATACATGGACATAAAATCAAGATAAGCTACCGGCACTTCAGCTTTTCTTAGTTTGACCTCAGACCGTCCACCGAGAAAGCCAGCCATCGCATAACCTTGATACTCTGCTGGAACACTTGAAATGCGAATTCCCATATAGCTCAGATAAGCTTTAGCGATACTTGCAGATGAATATATGCCGGTTTCCGAGACAGTAGTCCGATTTTTTCTTTCGCCTTGATAATCCCTTGAAATCGGATGATTATCGAATTCGTTAAGAAATTTTATAGCGAGTTCTGCGGTTGCTACTACATCACGGCGATTATATGTAACGTAATCAGGTGTGATAATGCCGTGCTTTTCTACCTTAAGTTTCTTTTGTTCGATTTTGAACTCATCGCACGCACGATCCAGACTCATTGATTGAGCAGTCAGGGAAAATATGAGAGTCTTTACATCCAGGAATTTTCCTTTAAATGTTTTCCGTGCATACTGATCTCTAAATCCCGTGAACCCAATAAACGCCCGTTTGCTATCGATATTGCGAATAGCAATCTTAGCTTTATAGGGTGAATCAGTAAGTTTTAGAACGAAACCGCCCTTATATCGTTTGGATTTAGCTTTACTCCATCCGCAGGCTATACGGGATAAATCGAACGGGAGATTAAAACCAACGACTAGCCCTTGTGTATCGTAAGCTGTTTCATAGAACCGCTCGATGAATTCATCCAAAGCAATCAGACGGTGTTCTACTTCGGGCTCATCAATTAGGCGTGTAATGCCTCCTTCTATATAGGTTTGCTGGCTGATAATCTCTTTTAATCGATCAATGCCCTCATCAGGTAGGTATGACGGATAAAAGGTGAATTCGGTCGCAGGAGTCCACACTCCTAATATATTCACATAAATACGAGCGGAGCCGAACAATAATGACTGTGCGTATGGATTCCAAGCTGAAGAATCGAACCCCTTCATGCTCTTTGTATTCTCTGTCGCTGTTTCGGTGTCTATTACCATCATTATCGCAGGCCGTTTTGAAGGTTTTTGTTTCTTGTAGCTCTTGTTTTGAGGCTTATTATCCGATGCGGGGAAGCAACGCACCGCCACAGGAACGCTGCTTGTATTTTCGATTTTAGTTTTCATGTGCCACCATCTTTCTTATACAATATTCCATAAATACAACTAAGAGCCAAATTAATATTCCGGGGAAAGTTAGCAAGAAATCATATCCCCAATTGGTATGAAGTTCCGATAGAAATCGATGTAAATTGCCAGAAATATTTACGGTCACAGGGCTGTTCTGTCTACCCAAAAGATGGTGATCTTCCGTAGTAGGCTTCCCCTGTATGCTTAGGTTACACTCATAACAAATAATCCTGCCATTATGCTTAGTCATAGCCCAAAGGCCGGGATAACCACATATTGCGCATTTTGGATTCAGACCGTAATATCTAGCGCGCTTAGCATGTCGAATTGCCCATTCATAGTTTGCCATGATTCTACCTTCTCTTCTTCTGGCCGGGTGATCCGCCAATTACTACATCGTCAATATCTAGGGCACCTTGCCTTGCAAATCGCTTTATAACGTTTGGATCAGTGACAAGCTGAAACTCACCGGCGGTAGTCTTCACGGTTTTACCAGCAACCTTCTGGAGAAAACTCGGATTGCCGGTGTCCAAATATCTTTTCATAGCGTTGTCGTGCTTGCCGATTAGACTCCAATCACTAGCCCTTAGAGGGATTACTGTCAGAAACCCGTCGGATGTAAACAACCGTATTCCCTGATTAGACGATAGGTTCTCTACTGCCTTATCAGCCATAGCAGGGGATATTTTTCTTTTGCCGGTAAGCAGATTGTGAACCGTTGTTCTGGCAAGACCGGAGAGACTAGCAATTCCCCTTACCGATAATCCTTGGCTATGTAGATTGCTCAATTTTTGCACTACCTTGTAGTGTGTGAGTTTTGTTGCTACAGTTTCACCTCTAGCAGATGAAATGGCATATCTACCCTTCAGCAAGTCGTTGATGGTAGATTTACCGAGACCTGTAACCTCAGCAATCTTACGCTGTGATAGGCCGGATGCTGATAGTTGCCTGATTGAATCTAGTGCGGTGTGTGAGCTTACAGTAAGCTCGTTTTGCATTGTGATAACGTTCTGCATAATATTTCACTCCTTGCGCTGAATTTTTCTCCATTATAAAAATTCAGGCATTCCCAACTTGAAACTTTCGCGGGTATGTCGTAAAATATAGGTAGTTTGTTGAGCGGATAATATCTTGCAAAATGATGTATTCACAGTAGAAGAGTTTCATCAATTAGCTGAAAATAAAGGGCTTAGTAATAGGCAGATACGGCGCCTTATTGAAAATCGATTGTTCCCCGAAACGAAGAAAATTGGGTTAGGCAGAGGAAAAGGTTGCCAATATGTATATCAACGAGAGGCTGAAAGGCAACTAGATGTAATTGTAAAAGTCAAAAAGAAAGTCAAGAAATTCCAATACTTAAGAATCTTAATGTGGTTTGGCGGTCTTGACTGGGTTTGGGAAGATTTAAGAACTGAGCTATTAAGCGAGTTGCAAGAACCGCCTAGCTATGAGATGGAAGATGGCGAGTTATGTAGCAGCGCATTATTTGATATCGACCGGCAAATTACGACTATCAATCAAGTTTACTCCAAAATATCGAAGATGAAAGAGTACATCAGAGTAAGGGCTCTATGGGAAATAGCATGGTTGAGAATACTTCATCAACCTTACCCATATCAAGGTGATAGCGAGTCAGGCGATAAGCCATTAAGTCAGTTCTTTGGACATGCAGAAGCTGATTCATTGCTACCAGTGTTGGCATTGGCTTATGAATATAATAATGTAAAGTTTGTTGTAGAGAATGCATCAGCCGCATTTGCAGCTAGAGTCAAGCCATTCGTGCTCAGAGAACTACAGCTGGGATTGCCTAAAATGCCGGTTCCAGAGAAGGTCAATCCGACATTTTACTGGACAAAACTGTATATTATTGTCTTCTTGGTTCTGGAACACACTATGACAATGAGCACATTGAATAATCCAGAGATTATGAGAGCAAGGTTTGAGGAGATCAGAAAAGAAACTTTTAACAAATAAAGCCCTCGCGACTGCTGTAACAGTCCGAGGGCACGGCACACGGAAAGGAACTTCCATATGCAAGCGAATTCTACCAAAGAACGCGTTTTACCGCAATCCCCTGCAATATCCGTAAAGAACGGAATTTGTGTTCTATCCGGCTTCGGCATCAAAGTCAGCGTTGATGGTCAACATTTGGTATGCTCGGATGGAATTGCCGATGAACGCCGGGAGATAAGATTATCTCGCGCAACTTCCGGCCTTAAGCAACTGGTTATCATCGGGCATACGGGTATAATCACCCTTGACGCTTTGCGCTGGCTAAACAAAATCGGTGCCGGTATTTCCGCAATCGATACTGATAGCAACGTGGTTATGGCGTCCAGCTCAAGCGGTGCCGACTATCCCCATCTACGCCGTTCACAGGCTTTAGCCCGCGATTCAGCCATTGGAATAGACATCACCAAATACCTCATACGGGCCAAAATCGAAGCACAAGCCACCGTGTCTCAGCTATTCAACGAAAGCAGCATTGAGAAGATATCCTCATATATTGGAGTGTTGGAAGAAGCTGACAATTATGATCAGATACGATTGATAGAGGGGCAGGCAGCCTCAATCTATTGGCGCTGTTGGACTGATACCCGATTGAGTTATGCGAGGCAGGATATAAAGCGTGTTCCTGAATACTGGCTGAAATTCGGCACCCGTTCTTCACCGATTACCGACAGTCCACGTAAAGCCGCCAATCCAGCTAACGCATTGTTGAATTATCTTTACGCCGTGCTTGAAACTGAAACGGTTATCGCCTGTCATACTGTTGGTCTAGACCCAGGTATTGGGTTTCTTCATCACGATCAACCTTCACGTAACAACTTAGCCCTCGATATCATGGAAGTCGTAAGGCCACAGGTTGATTATTGGTTGCACCAGTTTCTAGCAAAACAGGTGTTCAAAAAACAGGATTTCAGCGAGGATGAAAATAGCGGTTGCGTCCGAATAGGATACGATATCCGAACTATGCTTGCAGAAACGGCACCTGTATGGGCTAAAGCCATTGCGCCTTGGGTAGAATATGTCTCCCAAACGTTGAATACTAGCAAGAAGAACCTTCCGACCAAGCTTACACAACAAAATCGTTCGCAAGGTAGAAACGGCATTCGCAAGAAAGCAACACAGCCTCAAATAATCAAAGCAACATCTACGCATGTTTGTATATCCTGCGGTGAACCCGTGCTGGATAAAGAACGTAAACACTGTGACAAATGCTTGCCATCACGACAAGAAGAAAATACTGCTTTACTCTTATCATCTGGGGTAGAGGCTCTAAAACAGGCACGGCAAAACGGCTGTGATCCTGCTCATGGTGGAGAGGCGGCACGAAAAAGAGGCGAAACCCAACGGCAACGGATTGAAAAACGCAAGCAGTATGAAAAAGAACATGGTAATCTTGAAGAAGAACGTGCCCGATTCTTAAGTAATATCCAGCCTAAAATCAAGAATATTCCTTTACCGGCGATTATTAAAGCAACAGGACTTAGCCTCAGATATGCATCGCTTATCAAGAACGGAAAGCATGTGCCACATCCGGTTTACTATGCGAAATTAGAGGCTATTATAAGGAAAATCCCAGAATAATAATTATTGTACGGGTGGTACTGTTTCCTGCTGCTTGATAATAATATTTATTAACTGTTGGCGATTAATAAGTTTCATGCCGCTTTTCTGTGCAAATTCTTGAGCGGCGGCAGAATAATTCTGGTTAGTTACAATCCAGACTTCATGCGCATTGTAGTACGATTTTGCAGCGTAAGATTTTTGGACTATATCAACGCCAACCGTTTTATTATATCGCTTAGCGCGCACGGCAATTATTCGGCTATCTTTATTAAGAATAATATCAGCACCGAAATTACCTTTTTCAGGAGTAGAAGTAACTTTAAAACCCATTGAATTAAATAAAATACTCAAATATTTTTCAAATTCAGCGCCTTGCATAAGGTCTATTTCTCTAATACCCGATGCAAGAATTTTCTTCTTAATATTCTGGTACTGCTTCCTGCGAAAGAATATATATCCGGCTGCAATAATAACGGCAAAAATCACCAATTGCGGGAAAATACCTATAACAGCTATTAAAATAACTATCATCAATAAAATACCCGGAAGATAAATTGTTTTCTTTTTAGACATTGCTCAAGGATATCCTTTCCTGCGCTGTGTATCTGAAAAAGGATTTTTAGGCATAAATAATAGTCTAATACCTTATCGTATATGTTATATATAAATAAATCACAGATGGCATCATTTGCCATTATTCGATGATACTTTAATTCCGTTTCTTCTTTACCGGATATTTGGTGGACTTGCTTATCGGCGAATTCTTAGTGTTTGCATTACCGGTAATAACTTTAACTGATTTTGCTTGTATCCAGCCGATTGTCCCGTCTTCCAGCAATACGGGGTACCAATCGGTATCAGATATTAGTATGCCAATTAATCGTGGCTTATCATCACACCAATAAATCCCGGCTTGTTCATCTGGGTGGAATCTAACTGCTGCATTAGGGGCTGCTACTCCGACTACGATATCACCATTGTCCAAGCTATGCAAAAAATTCAAAATCTTTTTTCTCGCCAAATAGCGTTGTTCGTTCGAGTCCTCGATCATTCTTTTTGATTGCACTTCTATATCTGTTTTGTCATTCTCAAATTCTTCTTCAGCAGCCCTGATATGATTCCCTACATAGTTTAGGTCGTTTTCAGTATGCCTAAGTGAATTTTCGACGTGGCGCAGAGAGTTTTCAGCGTGTCTTAGATTGTTCAAAGCATGTTGACGATGATTCTCTGCGTACTTTTGATCGCGTTGGACTTCGGCAAGTTCTTCATCAGATTTATTTAACTCATCTTCAACGTTCTTGAATTCGCCTTTTGCACTAAGCAATTCACCACTAACGTCGGATAGGTCGCATATCGAAGCCGATTCATCGCAGCTTGTGACGGCGGATGCGCATGCTTCGCCAATAGTTTTGCGGGCAGTTTCCAGACTCTTGCTGTTCATGTCTGAACTTTCTACAGCCGTAATGTACGTGTTTAGTTTATCGTTGACCCCATTCAGAACATCTTGAATTTTCACTGTCTCGGCAGAAGCTTTTCTTTCCTGCTCACGAAGTCGATCTAGGTCGGCCTGCTCGCTGGGTAATTTATTACTAACCGATTCATATTTCTGTTCTGCATCTTGGTAGCCTTGAATAACTGTATTCAGCCTCTCATAAAGCGCATTAGACCACTTGCGGCGATATGTGGCTGCACGCTGCTTTTGCTGAAACGCGATTACCATATGATTCCAAGTGCCGGATTGCGCTTGTGTAAATATGACTGCAACTGTTTGACCATCACTACTAGGAAAATGTAGATGCAGCTTACCGCCTTTTAGAAACCCTTCACATTCTTGGATTCCACCACCCGTAATTCGATCAAGCTTATCTCCATGCAACGAAAAATTCGATCCACTTATATCCCCTGTGATATGTAATTTCTGAACAGAAAACCCTTCGGATTTGCTCAAATCGGCTTTAATACTCTGCACATAACCGTTTAACTTATCATGGGTTTGTGTAATGCGGATATATTCAAGAAAGTTTGTACCGACTAGCATATAGCCACCGGTAACACTCGCATAGCAGCAACATGGAAGCGATGTAGCCATTATGAGAGCAATCAAACCTATACTTAGCAAGGTACGCTTGCATCCCATATGAAAATAAATAGGCTTGAGATTTTCCATTTTGCGATCCTCCATAGTTAATAACCATTGAATATTAAACAAATAACTGGCTTAAACCTTATTCAGTAGGCATATTATACCACAAAAGCCCTTAAGTAAGAGCACTAGCTTTCGTATCTTTTGGGATAATTTCTTAAGTCCTATAGATTGAGTGGTAGTGATATGCCGAGGGGTAATCCACGATTACGTACTGCTGATAAGAAGAAAAATCAAGTTGGAGCCAGATTAAAGGAACGCCGTAATGCGCTGCATCTGACTCAAGATGCTCTATGCGCGCAATTGGCACTTACTACGAATGGCGAGTGGAACCCTGACCGCCGTGAGATATATCGCTTAGAAGAAGGATTGCGGATTATTAGCGATCTTGAGATATTAGTATTGGCTAAAGCACTGGAATGTACTCCGTGCTGGCTTCTTACAGGCGAAACTCTGTAAGTTCAATCTGTCGAACTCTCCTCCAATTTTGAACCTCGCCTTGACCCCGAAATCACCGAACCAGAATAGTGATTCCAAAATGCGACACGCCGGATCACATCTCCTTATACCTCGTGCAATGGTTGACCAGCTACGAGATAGAATGATATACTTGAAGTCAGTAACTGAGTCTGCAGGAAGGGCTGTCCAATATGATAGAAATACTTAAGATAATCGAAGAAGACTGCCGCTTGAGCGCAGAAGACATCGCCGCCATGACGGGCAGGTCGGCTGATGAGGTGCATGCCATCATCGCCGATTGCGAAGCAAAGGGTGTAATCCGCCGGTACAAGGCGGTTGTTGATTGGGATAAAGTCGGCGACGACAGCGTCTACGCATTCATCGATGTCAAGGTCTCCCCGGAGCGCGGCGTCGGATTCGACGACATAGCAGAGAGAGTCTACCGCTATCCCGAGGTGCGTTCGGTGTATCTGGTATCAGGTATGTACGATCTCAGGGTGATTGTCTGCGGCAGATCGATGAAATCGGTCGCTTTCTTCGTCGCAGAGAAGCTCGCCTCCATCGACCGCGTGCAGTCGACGAGCACACATTTTCTGCTCAAGAAGTATAAAGAAGACGGCGTCATCTTTGGGGTTCCTGAAGGTGATAGACGGCTGTTAGTAGCACCATAAAGGGTGCATAAGGGTATCAGGGGTAAGGGTTACATGCATATTGCCAATAGAATTCAAACGGTTCCGGTGTCAGGCATCCGGAAGTTTTTCGATATAGTCTCTCAGATGGATGATGTTATCTCCCTTGGCGTCGGCGAGCCCGACTTCGTCACACCGTGGCGCATCAGGGAAGCGTGCATCTATTCGCTGGAGAAAGGGTTCACCACCTATACTTCAAACTATGGCCTGCTTGAACTAAGAGAGCAGATTGCCGTCAATATTAAAAAGAACTATGGGGTGACATACAATCCGTCCGACCAGATCCTTGTTACAGTCGGGGCCAGCGAGGCCATCGATCTTGCGATGCATGCGATACTGGAACCCGGCGAAGAGGTGATCATCCCGGAGCCGTGTTTCGTCGCTTACAAGCCGTGCGTCGTCTTCGCGGGCGGTGTGCCTGTGCCGATCAGCACGGATCACACGACCGACTTCGTCCCGATGCCGGATCAGATCGAGGCAGCGATTACTCCGAGGACCCGCGCGATTTTCATAAGCTTCCCGAATAACCCTACCGGCTCTGTCATGCCGAAAGAGATCGCGCAGGCGATAGTGGATATCGCCGTCAAGCATGACCTCTACATCATCACCGATGAGATCTACGACAAGCTGATTTACGGCGTCTCTCATGTTTGTATAGCGTCTCTTGAGGGGGCATACGACCGTACCATATATATCAACGGTTTCTCGAAGGCCTACGCTATGACCGGCTGGCGAATAGGGTACGTGGCAGCGCATCCCGAGGTGCTCGACGCCATGATGAAGATTCACCAGTACATCATGATGTGCGCCCCGATAACCGCACAGAAAGCAGCGATCGAGGCCCTCAAAAACGGTGAGCGGGACATGTACGAGATGATCCACCACTATGACAGACGGCGCCATCTGATAACAAGCTCGCTAAACAACATGGGGCTGGAATGCTTCGACCCGAAGGGCGCTTTCTATGCCTTCCCCTGTATCAAGAGCACCGGTCTTACGTCGGAGGAGTTCTCCGAGCGGTTGCTCATGGAGGAGAAGGTTGCGGTAGTGCCCGGCAACGCGTTCGGCGACTGCGGTGAAGGTTACGTCCGATGTTCCTATGCAAACAGCGTCCAGAACATTCAGTTGGCCCTGGAGCGAATGTCCGGCTTTGTACAGAAGCTCTCACTGCGACGTGTCGTTCAAGGTATCGGTGTATAGAATCGTTTTTTGATGCTTCGGTGGCAACGCTGCCGAAGCTTAAACACAGACTTTGCGGTAACTATCATGGCAAAGTTTTGTCACTTTATCGCAAACCGAATCGTATATTATAAAGGAGAACGCAAGAACAGGTGATTAGGGATATCTAGACAAATCAACCGCCCGTTCTTTCACTCCAGCGTTTTCATCTGAAAGGAAAGTGCGCATGCGCAGTTTACGGGTATTATTTTTTGCCGGCTTGCTTGCTCTAACAGCCAGTCTGGCCTCTTTCGCCGCAGATCGGGTAACATGCTACACGACGTGGGACGAGTCCTTCCTCTACGTTGCCTTCGAAGTCCAGGATCGCGACATCTCCGGCACAAACACCGAGTATATGTCCAAGCCGTGGGAGGACGACTGCGTGCAGGTCTTCCTTGAGACCGATGCCAAACGCGCTCAGACCCGCACACCCAATACCTTCGAGATGGCCGTAAGTGCAGCAGGCGGTTCGAGCTGGCTCATCGGCGATAACGGTCAGGCCGTGCCGAAGCCGATCTACTCCTTCAAATATGCCAAGAAGATCCAGGGCACGCTTAACAATCCAAACGACCGAGACCTTGGATATATAGTTGAAATGGCGCTGCCATGGAGAGAGATGGGTATCACACCCGCTTCCGGCCAGGTCATGGGCTTCAACGTGATCTGCCGCACGAAGGGCGATTCCACCAGTTTCGCCAGCTTCTCCCCCGACGTCAAGACCGCGGCCGGCATGGAAGTCCCCGCAAACTGGGGGCGCATAAAGCTCTCAGACACGGCTTCGATAGTCGCTATGGAAGACGGCGCTGTCATCTGCAGGAAAGTCATCAACCGCTCTCCCGTGACCGACGGCAATCTGAGCCAGAACGAATGGCTCCGTGATATGAGCTTTCAGATGCAGATGCCCGAAGCTCTTGCCACAAGCGTAAGCACTGGGCCCAAAGAGAGCGTAAATACGGTTAAGCCTGCTACGATTCCGGCCCAGCAGCGATTACTCGTTGGGAAGCTTGCCCTGACAACTTTCTACAAGCCTTCCACTCCCAAGATGACCGATCATCCGATGCCCGGCACGGACCCTGCCATGTTCGCAAGCCGTGTCCAGTGGTACAAGGATCAACTTTCCCGCATTCGAAACACCGGTATAGACGTCGTGCTGCCGGATGCTGGCATCGGCGCAGATTTGGACTGCATGGCGCAGGCCCTCAAAGACCTCAAGGCTGAAGGGAAGAGCTATCCTTTAGTCGGAATGCTTTTTACCCCCAAGGTTCTGATTGATGTGCCGGCGGAAAATCTCAACGCGCATATGTATCGCGATATCTCCAATTTCTTCGCGCGCGTGCCGGACGAGTTCCGCGCAGTCGTGCAGACCCCTGCTGAAAAGGGCGCTCACCCGGCATACATAGTAGTTGCACAGGATGCGCTCATCGCACTGGATTCGGATACCATCGACTTCTGCAACAAGCGCTTTTCCGATGAATTCGGAGGGCGCAAGCTAGTCTGGATAGCGAGTTCCAATACATCCAAAGCTGACAAAATCGCTGGCTACTGGAATACCGATTCCACTCACGGACTGCGCTTTGATGACAACGGCTGGATAAAAGTCGCGAGCATCAGCCCGGGATACGATGATACCTCGATCGCCCACTCGCCGACTATCCGTGCCCGCATGGACGGCGAAACATACAAGCGCAGTGGTGCAGACCTTGTTACCAAGCCCGCCGACTGGGTGATAGTCGATTCCTGGAACGATTTCGCGCGAGGAACCGAAGTCTGTGCAAGCGCAGAGTACGGCACCCGCTTCGAGGTTCTCACGAAGATGAACATGCTCCGCTTCAACGGCGCACGCACGAACGACGCTCGGTACATCCGCCACGATACCCCATCCGTGATGCTCCCTGGCGCAATCTATCAGGTCAACCTGACGATCGCTAACACGGGCGGCAGGAGCTGGTATCCGGATGAAGGCGTCTACATTGCCGGTCGGTGGTTCAAAGACGGCATTCTTTTTGCAGATACGGGCGCAAGGCTTCCTTTGCAGGAAACGGTAATGCCTGGACAGTCCATCGCGAAGATGGTCGGCATCCGCACGATGGATTCCGACGGCAAGCCCCTCCCCGAAGGCGACTACGAGCTCCGCTGGGAGATGGTCCGCGGCAACGATGAGTGGTTCTCGGACGGGGGCGCTGCCCCGCTTTGCGTGCCGGTTAAAATCGGGACGCCTCCCACTGATTTGATTATTTCCAGCAGTTCAAAATCCAACAAGCCTATCAATCAATCGCGATGCACGTTGGTCGGTTCAACTCTTCCGACTTTTGTGCAGAGTGGAGCGGCGTATGATTTCAAAATCAAAATAAGAAATGACGGACCTGACACGATAAAAGGCGGAGTTGCCATACTGTTCGCCAGTATGAATAATGATCCGCTCTTCTCATCGCCTAGTTCGAGGACTGCTACACTTACCTTAGACCCTGGTTGGTGGATCATCCAGGAAGATCTTGTGCCTGGGCGTATAGTTGAAATACCGCTTACAATAAATATCGAGACTAGCGATGGCAAATTTGTCCCATCCAGGTACAACCTATCCTGGTCAATATTTCCAGATGCCAAGACTATGGTAAGGGCAGATGTAATGCGCCCAAAACCCATTCAAAACTCCAGCGCAGTTGTGCAGACTATCGAGATTGATACCAATCCGAAGTTCACGGCAAACGACACACCGAAAGAGATGGAAGCGGGCAGAAAGTACACAATCAACCTCGAGATCGAGAATGCCGGCCCCGATGCATGGACCAAATCGGGCTATACGGTTGCATACCGATGGTACTATGTGGACGGCACGAAGGTATCGACCTCAGCCGTGCCGGTTCCGCTGCCAAAGGACGTCGCGCCGGGCGAGAAGGCGATCGTGAAGGCTTCGGTGACACCTCCTGCATATGATGGACAGTACTTTATCGAGTGGTCTGTCACGCCGACCGGCGCAAGGCTTTCCGAGACCAATGCTGAAACCCAACTCGTCCCTGTCAAGGTGACAAAGGGCCGACTTGTGACTCAGAACCTCGACTCGCTGTTCGACTGCGACGTCATCAGCTATGACGTGAGCCGCACCGATGGCGATGCCGATGGGAGCGGGATGACCCTCCCTGCCGAGTTCATGCCTCCATATGTCAGCGCACTGCCGAGCGACGATAATCTCTGGCCGTGCGGTATGTGGTCGGATAATGGTAATTACCGGAACATATCGTTCAAATGCCCTTCAAAAGAGGATGTCCGCAAGAACGCGATATCGTGCAACGGGCAGACGATCAAGATGACTGGCGGTCGATACAAGGCCGTGCACGTCCTCGCGATCTCGTCCAAATCGAAATCAAGCGCTTTTGCGGTTCAGTATAAGGGCAAAACATCACCTGCGAGAGTGCCGGTCAGCTCGTGGGATTCCGGCTTCGCATGCACGCACATGCATACTCCATCAGGTGATCTCGTGGGGAAGAGCTTCGTGAGCCAGTGTACGATCGATCTTGACCCTGCGATCGATCTGACAGGGCTGACACTGCCGAACGATCCCGGCACCAAGATCCTCGCGATAACACTGGAAAAAAGCTGATTCGTAGGGAAAATCATGAAGGAAGCATCTCGAAAGCACGTCCCTCGATACGCTTTTCAGGCACTCGGGGTTGACGGCACCAACACCGCCGACCCTGAGTAGCTCGTATGGCGAGCATGTCGAAGGGCGCATTGTGAACCCGAGACGCCTTCCATCGATCAGGAAAAACAGTGTCATCCTGAGCAACGCGAAGGATCTTCTCGGAAGCCATTGTAAGATAGTGATTTGTGGAATACCATGAAGGAAGCATCTCGAAAGCACGTCCCTCGATACGCTTTTCAGGCACTCGGGGTTGACGGCCCCAACACCGCCGACCCTAAGTAGCTCGTATGGCGAGCATATCGAAGCGCGCATTGTGAGCCCGAGACGCCTTCTGTCGATCAGGAAAAACGGTGTCATCCTGAGCAACGCGAAGGATCTTCTCGGATGCCATAGTAATATAGTGATTTGTGGAATATCATGAAGGAAGCGTCTCGAAAGCACGTCCCTCGATACGCCTTTCAGGCACTCGAGACTGGCGGTATCATATCCGCCTGCCCTGAGTAGCTCACATGGAGAGCACATCGAGGAGCGTATTATCTACTGGAGACGCTTCCTATTCTATATCGAGCAGGCTGCCGACCGTGAATCCCTGCGGCACAGGCGGCTCCGATTTATCGGACGGCTCCTCACCGGCGGACATCTTTCCGCTCAGCAAATCCTGAACCTCCGCGAACCCTTCCTGCGCTTTCTGTGCCGACAGCGGGTCGAGCCGGTAGAGCAGCGATGTGAACTCCCCTGCATGCACCAACTCTTCCGCAGCGATATCGAGGAGCACCATCCGTGCATCCTTGTCATCCGTTGCGTCCGCGTGGGACGTGTAGACATGGACCGCCTCAAGTTCCGCCGCTATGTTGAGCAGGATAGCTCTAACCAATTCGTTCTTTGACATCTGTTTCGGCACATTGCCGATAAACGGGTCTGTAAATCCGGGCATACGTTATCCCTCCGCTTTTATCATACTGATAGGTATGGACAAGCCAAACTGTCTGTTGAAGGGATGTTACCCGAACTCGCAGCCTGTGAAACTCATTCCCATCCGACGAATTCTGCGAACACGTCGTTGGCGAAGAGCAGTCCCGTGTGGGTGAGGCGTATGTGGCTCGGGGTTTCGGCGAGTAGTCCTCTTGCGATCAAGCCCTCGATCTGTGATGGAAAGGCAGCACGTGGGGCCAGTCCGTACCTGCGCGTGAAGGCATCCACCTCGATGCCGGACAGCGTCCTCAGGCCAAGGAAGACGGTCTCACCCATGGCGGCCTTGCCCGTCAGATGTTCCTTGTCAGCGATTGCAGATTTACCGGACTGTATGCGTTCAATATACCCTTCGATGCTCCGCTCGTTCGTCGCACGGTCGCCGTCGAGGTAGGACGTTGCGCCCGCTCCGAAGCCGAAGTACGGCTCGTTATGCCAGTAGGTGAGGTTATGCGCGCACTCGAAGCCCGGCCGCGCGAAGTTCGATATCTCGTAGTGGAGGTATCCGGCGCTCGTAAAAGTTTCTATCGCCAGCTCGTACATGTCAGCCTCGATATCTTCGCCGGGGAGGGAGAGGTTGCCCGAGTTGTACATCTCGAAGAACGGAGTGCCCGCTTCTACGGTGAGCGAATAGAGGGAGACGTGCTCCGGGTTCAGCGCCAGCACACCCGCAAGAGTAGCGCTCCATGACTCGAGGGTCTGCGCGGGGATCCCGTACATCAGGTCGATGCTGATATTCGCAAAACCGGCGCCACGTGCTTCGCGATACGCGCGAACTGCTTCGTCCGCCGTGTGAATTCTGCCGAGCTGCGCGAGCTCATTGTCGTGAAGCGACTGTACGCCGAGACTCAGTCGGTTGAACAGATTACGAAGGTCGCCCTCTCCCGAAATCGTGCGAGGGAGCAGTTTGTCACCGAGCGTTCCGGGATTCGCCTCCGTGGAGATCTCCGCGTCTGCATCGACCGCGAAGCAGCTTCTTATTTCGCCGAGGATGCGTCCTAGTTGATCGGTCGAAAGGAGGGTCGGTGTGCCGCCGCCGAAGTAGACGGTCGGGATGCGTGCGCCTGAGAACCGCTCGGCGTATTGGCGAATTTCGGCCTTCACTGCGTCTACGTACGGTTCGAACAGCTCGGCCCGTCCAGGGTAGGAGTTGAAGTCGCAGTAAAGGCATTTGCTTGCGCAAAAAGGAATATGTATGTAGGCGGCGATTTTCATAGCATTATGTTGAGATGGAGCCACTAACTCTCTCTCAAACTCTCCCAGCTTTTTTGCGAATTATGGATCTGTAAGCTTTATTGTGGGTGATTACACTGATTCGACCCTCACCCCGGCCCTCTCCCGGTGGGAGAGGGTGCACACTGTCGCTTTGGGCGAGGGAGGTGTGCCGGTCATCCCGAGTAGCCCGCAGGGCATATCGAGGGACGGTACATGTCTACCGGGCTTCGGCAGGGATTCAATAATGTAGCCGCAGGCTTTATGCCTGCGCTCTACGCACCCATAAAGGGTGCACTTACATCTAGTCGGCGCAGGGCGACTTCGTGTTTTTGTTGCCGCGAATTTATTCGCACGGTTGTTGGAACACTGCCGCTATCCACAAACTTTTTTAGGAACCCGAATTACAGAGAAATCCATAACTTTGGTAACAATCGACAGAGGTACCATCATTTGTCCATTTACAAGTCGTGAAGGATTATCGAGAACTATTGCATGTCCATCGACAAGTGCATGAGCGCTGTCCTTCTCGAAGATTACCTTTTTATCGGCAATCACTAAAGCCACCTTGCGACCCTCTGCTCTAACAGTGGTCTTGGCCCCGAATATGCGGGCGAGATCGGATATAGTAACCAATGGTCCGCTTTTTTGCAGCCTCATCTTTGCCAAGGCCTTTCGCTTAATGTCAGGTTTGGGCATAACCGGTATTCGATGTGCTTTCCCGGCGATAACCTCATCCACATTCTCTCCCAGATGGGCCGCCAGCGCAAAGATCAACTCGGGATAGAAGCCATCCCTATGGGTGATATGAATCTCGGCGGCTACATTGCTGCGAACTAAGAGCATAATCGCAGAACGAACCTTCGTTTGATCTGCATCCGCATTATCCACGTACCAAAGGCGATCGGCGAACGACTTCGTGTAACGGCTGTTCATCTCTATCTCAGGGATGGTGACAGCGCAGCTTGGCGATCTCTTTTTCACTGCGGCCACAGCCTCTTTATGAGAACGCATTATTGCAACTTTGATGTTTATGCTGCAAACGGAATTCCTCGACCTGCCCGGGTTTTCAGGCGGTCCAGACCATTTCTCACTAAATTTCGGTGCATTATTCGTGAATTCAAGCAGCCCCAGCTTCTCTTTGGGATAATCGGTGAGCATGCACTTCCAGGGGAGATCGTCCTGCGTGATGAGAAGGGCGCGCAGGTCTTTTGCAGGAACAGTACTCGCCGCACTGAACGCAGGTAATATTGTCAATAGCGATATGACCACCAGAAATAGCACCAACCGCATTCGCAATAACAGTGTCATTTCACTTGCCTCCAAGCGCTAGTCGCAGTGCATGCCGCCCAGGATACGTCCGTCTTCTGCATCTACCTGCACTTCCGCTATGTGACATTCGTCCCAGTTAAAAACCACCAGCCACACAAGTTTGGGCGGCTTTGAAAAGTCACATTCATCATACTTGCCTGTTTCCCAAAAGTTGTTTGGCATATCAAAGTATAGTTTTGCGGATTTTAGGGAATCGACCTTAAATTTATCCTTCAAATACTCTCGAGCTTTCTGGACAGCCTCTTCTTTCTTCAGTTGAGGATTGGCTGATTTTGGCAGCAATGGTTGATCAGAATATATCAGACTAATGAGGGCTCCGGAAACCGGATGCACCTCAACATCTACACCCGCCCCACTTATAGGGTAGCCCAGGTGCATCATCTGGTAATCAATCTCCCATCGTAAATCTTCGGAGCGAGCGGTGTTACTTATTGTTTGAGCTGATTCCAGAATCAGATTATTCATAGGGATACCTGCAATATTGATATACTTTTTTGCAGATTCTATCGCCTGCTCCTTAGTGGTTTTCACCTTGCTGGAGATTTTACTATTGAAAGAACCATCGTGTGCGAAGACCACATCTCTGGTCGTGCGATGTATGACTATATCGATTCCCATAAAGTCGGTCTTACCTTTAGGTGGATATTCCACTGTCCAGAATTCGCCGCTTTCTTTATCCAATAAGGCCCTTGGCTTTGCGCTTGGTTTCCAACCGAACATCTTTGCAAACTCGTTCGCGCGGGCGATGGCCTGTCCAGTGGTCATGATTTTATCGGCCTGCTTCGCACTGGAATGCCCGCACAGGCATAAAGTCGCCGCAAAGATCAGAATAGATTGAACTGCTACCATCTTCTTGAACATGCGTCGTTCTCCAATCGTATCATTTAACAAAACACCACTATTATGTTTAGTGCCAAATACCAGAAATTCCTGCTAAAATGCCAAATCCGCTGACATTTCGCAGGAATCCCGGTAGATTAAAGAGAATTGACGATCAAGGAAGGGCTCAAGGCCCTCCCAAACATTCAAATTGTCATTTTGAGCAAAGCGAAGGATTTTCGTTTCACTCGGAATGGCATTTTGATGGTTTATACTTAGGCCGACTCTATCCGTTCGCGGACGTTCGCAAGGACGTCGCCCGTGGGGATGACTTCCGCCGTCTTCGTCGCCCGGTCACGGATCTCGACCTTACCGTCTGCCGCTGTCTTCCCAACCACTATCTGCACCGGTACACCGATCAAGTCGGCGTCTTTGAACTTGATGCCCGCACGCTCTGCCCTGTCATCATAGACGACCTCGACTCCGGCGGCCTTCAGGTCGGCATACAGGCGCTCTGCGAGTTCGCGCTGGGTGTCGTCGGTCACGTTCGCGACGATCAGGTGGACCTGGAACGGCGCGATGCCCATCGGCCAGATCAGCCCGTTCTCGTCGTTGCTCACCTCTGCGACCGCCGCGAGGATTCGGCTGACACCGATCCCGTAGCAGCCCATGATGATCAGCTTCTCGGCGCCGTCCTCATCGGTGAACACAGCGTTCAGGGGTTCGGAGATTGCGTATCTAAGCTTGAAGATGTGCCCAAGCTCCATGCCCCGGCGCTCTTCGAGCGGGCCTCCACAGCCCTCGCATACATCGCCTGCAACCGCAAGCCGGAGTCTCGACCAGGTGATAGCACCTTTGACGTCCGTCCAGTTCACGTTCACGAGGTGAGTGTCCGCTCCGTTTGCGCCCGTGACAAAGTTGACCATCCCCCTGAGCTCCTCATCCCCGTACATCGGAATGCTGAGCCCTACAGGGCCGCTGAAGCCCACAGGGCCACCCGTGGCGTCCATAATCTGCTGAGGGGTCGCCATCTCAAGCTGAGCGGCTCCGAGCAGGACCTTGAACCGGCCCTCGTTCAGTTCGCGATCACCACGGATCAGAGCGGCAACCGGCTTCCCATCCGCCATGTAGATGAGCGTCTTCACGAGCCTCTCTGGATGAGTGTGCAGGAAGTCGCAGACCTGCGTGACCGTGTGTGCGTCAGGGGTGTCGACTTTGGCCATCGGTTTCATGGCCTCTGCCGGCTCAGCGATAACTATCCTGAAATCCGCGATCTCCTGGTTCGATGCATAACCGCACTCGGGGCAGATGAGGATTGAATCCTCGCCGGTCGCAGTCAGAAGCATGAATTCCTTTGTTTCCTTGCCGCCGATTGCTCCACCGCTTGCATCGACCGGGATGATATCGAGCCCACAGCGCTTGAAGATCGAGAGATATGCCTTGTACATCTGATCGTAGGTCGCATCGAGACCTGCCTCGTTCCGATCGAACGAGTAGGCGTCCTTCATCAGAAACTCGCGCCCTCGAAGGAGTCCGCCACGGGGCCTCGGCTCGTCGCGGAACTTCATCTGAATCTGGTAGAGATTGAGCGGCAGGTCGCGGTACGACTTGACGTTTCTACGCACGAGATCGGTGATCACTTCCTCGTGGGTCGGGCCGAGATAGTACTGCGTGCCCTTCCGATCCTTGAAGCCGATCAGGATGTCGTGCATCGGTGCCTCCCGACCGCTCTCCGCCCACAGGTCGGTGGGTTGGATGGCGGGCATGAGGAGTTCCTGTGCCCCGGCGGCGTTCATTTCGTCGCGGATGATGTTCGATACCTTTGTGAGCACCTTGTGTCCGAGCGGCATGAATGTGTACGCCCCTGCCACGAGTTGGCGGATGTACCCTGCCCGAAGCAGAAGCCTGTGGCTCGTCAGTTCGACATCAGCCGGGACCTCCCTCAGGGTCGGCGCGAAGAGTTGTGAGTAACGCAAAATTCTTTCCTCCTATAGAAAGGGGACGGCCCATGTCGTCCCTTGATATTTCCAGTGTCATTTATGTGCAGTGTCGCGGACGATCGCCTGATCGTCCGTCAACCAGAACGGGGACAATGTTTAAGCCCTCACCCCGATCTTCGATCGACCCTCTCCCAATTCTGGGCGAGGGTCAAATCCTCAATCCAATGTCATTCTGAGCGACGCTAAGAATCTCACACGGAGGGAAGATCCTTCACTCCGTTCAGGATGACAGATTCTGTTCTCTTGCCCCTCACCATAAATGGCGAGGCTGGGGTATCGAAAGCGTGCTAAAGCAGGCTTCACGAACAGCATCCTTCAGCTCGCTTGGTGTCCGTTAGAGTGAAAAATGTACAAAGTACATTCGGTTGTTTCTTGTGTCTAAAATCCAAATGTTTGCATAGTCAATATCTTTGGACTTGCCAGACCAGTATCCGATGTCTTTGAAGTTAAAATACACATCAGACGATTTAACCCACTTTTGCCATGTGAAATGCCTGGCAGCTCTCTCTCTTTCAGCCTCTCCATATCCATCACATGGGGTGCATGCCCATTCAATAACTCTTAGGTGCTCAGGATCGGTAACAGGTCCTCTAATCCATTTTGGGTTTCGGCGCTTATTATCTTCTTGAACCCATTTGTGTGTATCGAAATGTTTGAGCTGGCTAACCTCAAATCCTTGTCCATCACCATTGGGGCACGAATCACTGTAGTCAACCAGGATCTTTTCAACAGGAACTCTGAAGGGATGGAAGGTCTGCTGGTGGTCATGCTCTGCCCACACCGCTAGAAGTAGTATAACTACGCCTACGCCAGCCAATGATACCATACAGCCCTTATTCAAAGCATGCATTCATTCTGTCCTTTGCCTGGAATACCCAGATTGTCATTCTGAGCGGCGCGAAGAATCTCATACGGTGGGAAGATCCTTCACTCTGTTCAGGATGACAGATTCTGTTTTTCTCGTTGCTTCGGAGTTCTCTGCCGAAGCCCAAAGACGCATGTGGGTAAATCCGCACGCTGTTTCGGAACCACCCCTCGCCCCTCCTTCGCAAGGAGGGGATGAGAACCCGACTGCGGTCGGCTATGAGTCCGCTTCAGCGGAGTTCGCAATCTCCATGCTGAGGTTTACCTCGGCGCATTGTGTCCCATCGGCGTATAATGTCGGTCCCCCTCGCCGCAGGGGGACTTTTTCAGGCATAAATGATGGTGAGATGAAAGCCCTCACCCCGATCTTCGATCGACCCTCTCCCAATTCTGGGCGAGGGCAACGCGCGCCCTTCTCACGAACTCGGGAGAATGGTAGGGATGAGGGCCAAAAATCAGCTGTCAGACCCGATCTTGAGCACGGAGAGGAACGCTTCCTGCGGGATCTCTACGTTCCCGACCTGCTTCATGCGCTTCTTGCCTTCCTTCTGCTTCTCAAGGAGTTTGCGCTTTCGGGAGATGTCGCCGCCGTAACACTTAGCCGTGACGTTCTTCCTGTACGCGCCGAGCGATTCCGCCGCGATGACCTTGTTCCCGATCGCCGCCTGTATCCTGACCTCAAACTGCTGACGCGACATGACCTTCTTCAGCCGCTCAACGATCTGCCGGCCGCGAGTGTACGCGTTGTCCTTGTGCGTGATGAACGACAGCGCATCCACCGATGCCCCGTTCAGCAGGATATCAAGCTTCACCATGTTCGATTCCTGGTAGCCCCAGAACTCGTAGTCGAAGGAGGCGTAACCCCTCGTGCGGCTCTTCAGCTGGTCGAACCAGTCCATCAGAATCTCTGACAGCGGCAGACGGTAATGAACGATCACCCTCTGAGGGGTCGGATACTCCATGTTTAGCAGCTTGCCTCTGCGCTCCTGTGCAAGATCGAGCACGACGCCCAGAAATTCGGTTGGAACCATGATCGTCGCCGACACATATGGCTCCTCGATCTTGTCGTAAAAGTTCGGCTCCGGCAGTGCGGACGGATTATCGATATCGACAACAGTGCCGTCTGTCTTGGTCACCTTATATATAACGCTTGGTGCGGTTGCAATCAGTTCCAGTTCGAACTCGCGCTCGAGACGCTCCTGGACGATTTCCATGTGAAGCAGCCCCAGGAATCCGACTCTGAAGCCGAACCCGAGCGCCGCGGATGTCTCCGGCTCGAATACGAGCGCTGAATCGTTCAGTTGGAGCTTGGAGAGAGCCTCGCGCAGGTCCGGATACTCTCTGCTGTCTATAGTATATAATCCGCAGAAAACCATGGGGTTCGGATGCTTGTAGTCGTGAAGCGGTTCGATGGCGGGCCTGTCCGCCTCTGTGATCGTATCGCCAACACGACTATCGGCAACTTCCTTGATCGACGCCGTTATGTAGCCGACTTCGCCCGAGCGAAGCGACTTGACGAGCGCCATCTGCGGTTTGAAAATCCCTATATCGTTTATCTCGAATATCTTGCCGTTCGACATCATCTTGATGCGCATCCCCGGCTTGACCTCGCCATCCACGACCCTGATGTACGCCACGACTCCCTGATACTGGTCGTAGTGAGAGTCGAATATGAGCGCTCGAAGTGGAGCAGTGGGATCGCCTTGCGGTGCGGGGACACGCTCGACGATCGTTTCGAGGATCTCGTCGATGCCTATGCCTTCCCGCGCGCTGGCGAGGATGCACTCGTCTGCCGGAATCTGCAGCATTTCTTCGATCTCTTGTTTTACGCGATCGGGATCGGCAGCCGGGAGATCGATCTTGTTTATGACCGGTATGATCTCCAGGTTACTGGCAAGCGCCAGATTGACGTTTGCGAGCGTCTGCGCCTCGACACCCTGTGCAGCGTCGACTATCAGCAGAGCCCCTTCGCACGCAGCCAGACTTCGCGAAACTTCGTACGCAAAGTCGACGTGACCGGGCGTATCGATCAAATTGAAGAGGTACTGCTGCCCATCTTTGGCCGTATAGTCGAGGCGGACTGCAGCCATCTTGATGGTGATGCCGCGCTCGCGCTCGAGGTCCATAGAATCGAGCATCTGCTCTTTGCCGCCAACGCCGATTGCCCCTGTGCGCTCCAGAATCCTGTCCGCCAGGGTCGACTTGCCGTGGTCGATATGTGCGATTATGCAGAAATTGCGTATGTTATGTTGAACGTCTTTAGCCATGTGTTTTTGCAGCTCCATTTCCATCGAATTCTATCAGAGTCGACCACGAAAGTAAAGACGCAGGGGGTGGGTCGAAGTGGAAGGGCTTGCAAACATGGATTGAGGCGTTTTGGCCTGATGTCAGCGCATTCGGCTGGCGAATACAACACGCCGAAGCGGGTGGGTTCCATCGTTCACTTCAGCGCGCTTGTACACGGGGAGATTCGCCGTTTATGGTGAATTGGGCTCGGTCGGAAGCAGTGTGACGTCCGTCTTCATCATGACATCAAAATCCGGACTGGCCGGTTGCGATTTTGGTTTCGCGCTTGCCTTACTGGTTTGCACCTTGATGCGCAAAGTACTCACGGAATGAATCAAGCGTCCGGCTTCCGCAGAAAAATAGACGGTTGAGTCGCCGGTCAGACTGCCTTTGACTGTGCCACTTTCGGGCTTGGACGGCTTGGTTTTCACATTCGGCAGTGTCTTTAGGAAACTACCGTTCATCGTGTGCTTGAGGACGGCCACAGTGGAATCGTTTATCTTCGAACTGGCGCTTTCCAATACGCCGTTCACCTTGAGAGTACCGATACCGCCGGGGATCGGGCATTTGATGGTCTTCGACCACATATCGCCTGCTTTTAATTCTGTCGAAGGGAGAGTTAACCCTTCTATGCCCAGCAAATTAAAGCTCGTTCTACCGGCGTCTTCCAGACTAAAATCTGTTCCTTCAACAAGCTTGATTGCGCCATTAGGGGACATTATAAACTTAGGCGTGCTAAGCTTGTCTTCTGAACAGTCGATTTGTGTTCCATTGATCAACATGTTTAGCTGTTCATATCCGATCGTTATCTCTGCATCACCGTTAGGGAGCACGCGATCGGTTTTCTCGCTGAAGACAACATCCGCCCTGATTTGCTCTCTCCGTGCGGACCCTGGCCGCGAAGGCATGGTGATATCCGATATGAGCTTGTATCGCAGAACCTCACCCGGCGTGAACTTGCACTTAAGCATTACGGGTGGCGATTTGGCGGGCGCATCCTGAGCGAATCCACTCGCGTGTTGAATCCCGATGAGCAGACAGACTGCGAATATCCGCACGATGCTCGATCTCATGTCGATGTCTCCTATTTAGGCCCTAATAGCTTTCTTTAGGGTGAATCTTCAGCTTGCACTGATTCGGTGCTCACCCCAACCCCATTCGACTTCGCCCAGGGCAGGCTCTCGGGCGAGCGCGTTTTTGTTCCGCTTGCCTCGAGTAGCCCACAAGCATATCGATGGACGGCACATGTCTACCGAGCTTCGGCATTGGCGTCTTCGACTCTGCACCCGAAGCATCAAATATTAATGTGGTATTTAGTTCACCCCTCCTTGCGAAGGAGTGGCGGAGGGTGGTTCTTTTTTGCCTGACGTTGTAGGAGGGCTCTCCAGAACGCGGCGTTTTGCTTCGGAAGCCCCCTCACCCCGGCCTTCTCCCGTGGGGCGAGGGGGCTTCCGCTTATCCCGAGTAGCCCACAGGGCATATCGAGGGACGGTTCAGTGATTCAATAATGTATCCACAAACTTTCGTATAGAGCCCCTATTTATGCGCGGGCGGCAGCAGAATCATGGTCGTTTTCATGGTCAAGTTGCCCGAGCCTGATCCTGGCTGACCGTACGCTTGAACACCTGGCACAGCCATACCTATATGCATCTTAATCGTTCCCGTGCTCTTGATCAGCTGCCCTTTGGCCGGTGAGAAGTATTCGGTGACGTCGCCCGACAAATTCCCTCCACCGTTTACTGTAGATGCCGGAGCGCCGTTTCGCGCAGGCACCTGAACCGTTTGTGTGAAGGTACCGGTGAGAGTTTGCTTGATTTTGGCTACCGTGTAATCGCCGACCTTTGTGTTGACGCTGAGGAGCTGGCTGTCGGCTCTTATCTGGCCGGATGCCATGTTGGGCATCGGAACGGTCTTCGTCCAGGCATCACCTACGTGCAGAGCACCTTCCGGGAGCAGTGCGGTAAACTGGTTTGTGTCGCTCATACTGGATATGCTGTCCATCCCTGCTCCGGCAGCGCTTCCGAGCCCCTCTATGCGCTTTGTCACACCGGTGGGAGATATGAGCATATACATGATCGGAAGCTTATCGGTCGGCACGTTGATTGTTCTGCCCATTACCTCCATACGCATGCTCTCGAAGGCAATCGCGACCTCGGCATCGCCGTTTGGCTGAATGCTCTTCGCGCGCTGACGGAGGATGCTTGTCGTCTTCACTGCGGGCTTGATGTTCATATTCTGCCCGGTTGTAGTAGATATGTCCATGTCCATGGTCGTCTCCGTCACCATCTTGTACCGGAGAAGCTCGTCAGGAATATACTTGTAGGCCAATGTTACCGTCGGTCGATTATCCGTGGGTGCCTGAGCGGCATCCTGTGCATGCGAGGGTGTTACTAATAGAGCAAGTGTCGTGCAGGCCAGTATCATTCGGGTCATTTTGAATAGCATGATAGAAATCTCCTGGTTAAATATTCTTGTGATCGGCATCAGGGGTTACTTTATGAATAATCATTCGAGTAAAATCTCGAATAATCCTCTTTTTCTCCCTCGCCCGTTTACGGGAGAGCCTTGTGGCGAGGTCATCTCTGTTTATCCCCTCCTTACGAAGGAGGGGCCAGGGGAGGTTCTCAAATGGGCTCTACAAGCTTTCTTGCCGGTGAATCTTCATGCTTACACTGATTCGCTCCTCACCCTGGCACGATTTTGGTCGAGCGCGTTTTTGTTCCGCCTATCCCGAGTAGCCCACAGGGCATATCGAGGGACGGTTCAGTCATTCAATAATGTAGCCGCAGGCTTTACGCCTGCGAAAGGGTACGCTTGCATCTAATCTGCTCAGGGCGACTTCGTATCAATCAACCATTCTTGGAGTTGTCCATAAACTTTCTTGTAGAGCCAAAAAAAGGGAACCGACCGTAGTCGATTCCCTATACTATCTTATTCTCCCTCGCCCGCAATCGGGAGAGGGTTGGGTGAGGGCATCTCCCTATGAAGGAAGACATACCCTCGAATTGTCTTAGTAGTGCCAGTCTACGTCTGCGACTTCCTTCGCATATCTTTCGATGAACTGGCGGCGCGGCTCAACTTTGTCACCCATAAGCGTGGTGAACATCTCATCCGCGAGGACTGCATCCTCCATGGTTATCTGTCCGATGGTGCGCTTTGTCATATCCATCGTAGTCTCATGGAGCTGGTCTGCGTTCATCTCACCAAGACCTTTGAAGCGCTGAACCTTCATGCTGGCCTTGTTTCGGATGCTCTTTGTGATCTCGTCGAGTTCCGTTTCATCACGGGCGTAGAACTGCTGATCCTTGCCCACGCTTACTCTGTAGAGCGGTGGCTGAGCGGTATATATGTGGCCCGTCTCTATGAGCGGTCGCATGTACCTGAAGAAGAACGTGAGCAGCAGTGTTCTGATGTGATCGCCGTCTACGTCTGCATCAGTCATGATTATGACCCTGTCATACCTCAGCTTGGTGATGTCGAAGTTGTAGACATTGTCTTTGTCTTTGCCGTTCCCGTTCGGTCTGCTGTTGGTGACCGTGGCCTCGAGCTCTTCTTCTGTGAACAGAGCTGGGTCTTCTTCCTCTTCGACGACAGTGCCCCTCGAGATTCCCGTGCCGAGAGCGGTGATCAGCGCCCTGATCTCTTCGTTCTCAAGCGCCCTGTCCAGACGAGCCTTCTCTACGTTCAGAATCTTACCTCTGAGCGGAAGCACAGCCTGGTAACGCCTGTCTCTGCCCTGTTTTGCAGATCCACCTGCGGAATCACCCTCAACGAGGTAGACTTCGCACTTCATGGGATCGCGATCCGAGCAGTCGGCGAGCTTTCCAGGGAGAGCTGAGTTCTCCAGTGCGCTCTGACGCTTGACCAGATCTGCCGCTTTTCGAGCAGCCTCTCTGGCCCTGCATGCGGTGAGCGCCTTGTCGATGACTCTCTTGGCAACTGCCGGGTTCTCTTCAAGGTACTCGGTCAGACCTTCGCCCACGATCGAGTTTACAATACCTTCGACTTCGCTGTTTCCAAGCTTGGTCTTGGTCTGCCCCTCGAACTGCGGGTTGAAGAGCTTTACCGATATGACGGCTGCGAGGCCTTCACGGACATCGTCGCCGTTGAAATTGTTCTCTTTTTCCTTTAGCAGATTGTTCTTTCGCGCGTAGGTGTTGATCACCCTGGTCAACGCCGTCTTGAAACCTGAGAGATGGACGCCGCCTTCGGTTGTGTTGATGTTATTCGCGAAAGTGAGGATGTTCTCCTGATAGCCGTCGTTGTACTGCATGGAGATCTCGGCATCGACATCGTCGCGCTCGCGCTGGAAGAAGATCACCTTGTGCAGCGGGTCTTTGTTCTTGTTCAGGTGTTCTACGAAAGCCGCTATACCGGTCTCGTAGTGGAATACCTGTGTCTCGGCGGTCTCTTCTATGGTGAAGATAATCTTCACTTCTTTGTTAAGGTAGGCGAGCTCTCGGAGTCTCTGGCTGAGAATATCCACATGATATTCGATCTTGCCGAAGATCTCGTGGTCTGCATACCAGCGAACGAGAGTACCGGTTTCGGTTGATTCCCCTACAACTTGAAGTTTGGTGACCGGCATGCCGCGTTCATATCGCTGTCTGTAAAGCTTGCCGTTTCGGCTGACTTCTACTTCAAGCCACTCCGACAGCGCATTTACTGCGGATACACCGACGCCGTGCAATCCACCGGAGACTTTGTAGCCGCCGCCGCCGAACTTTCCACCTGCGTGGAGGATGGTCATAATCGTCTCTACGCCGGAGAGTCCTGTGTCAGCGTGTATATCAACAGGGATACCACGGCCGTTATCTCTAACGGAGATGCTGTTATCCTTGTGCAGAGTTACTTCTATTTCAGATGCATGGCCGGCAAGCACTTCATCGATGGAGTTATCGACAACTTCCACGAAGAGGTGGTGCAGCCCCTTGATGCCTGTGCTTCCGATGTACATCGCAGGACGGATTCGTACGGCCTCGAGGCCTTTTAAAACCGTAATCTGATCGGCATCATACTGCTGATTCGTATTTCCATTATGCGGGTTGTGTTGATCTATGGACATGATAGGATTCCTTCTCCTTTGCTGCGAAACACCGTAAACAGGGGTGCTTTCGGAGGATCCGTGGCTGTAAAAAGATCTTTCTTTACGAGACAAATTATACCATAATCTGAGAGTAAAAGTCAATGTTTACGGCCATCAAAGGGTGGATGTCGAAACAGCGCTCGAGTATTATTTGCATGGAAGCCGATAAACTGCATCACTATCCATAATAGAGGAATTTGGCATAACTTGTGTAACTGTTTTGTAAAAGCGGGCGTAACTACTATTAAGTAGTCTCCGACGGATGCGGAAAGAGGAGGATTAAAATGCCCAGTAAACGATTATTAGCGGTGTTGATAGCAGGACTGTGCCTTATGTCCGATATCTGGCTTGCCGTCCCTGCGCGCGCTCATACAGACCCGTTTGCGCGAGAGAAGAAGTTCGGGTGGAACGCTGGACTGTTCATGCCAACCGGAAGTGCGGCGGATCAATGGGGAAGCGTATGGTATGATCTGGGTGCCAGGTATATTATGGCTGAAACAGAGAAAAACAGGCATGAAATCTCCATCGATCTGATGGGCTCTTTCCCGAAAAGCGGTGAATCTCCCTACGACGCGTATGCCTACGACCCGTCTGGTTTTCTTCGATATGTCCCCACAAGTGAAATCGATGCGTCGTTCTCTGCGCAGATTATCCCTATCAGGTATACGTACATCGCAAGGCTCGGCAACTTCTACCTTGGAGGCGGACCGGGCATTTATTTCACGCGAACCGCAGCCTCATACACTCTACCGGACGGCTACTATTTTGATTATGAAAGCAGCGATAATAGCCGCACAAAGAGCAAAGTCGGCACCAGCTTCGGGTTACATGCGCTGATTGGATATGCGCTCAGTGACAATATCAATGCAGAACTCAAGTATTCCATGGTGAATGCAGACCTGCCGGTCCCTGACCCGAACAGCGACGCCGTGGAGAGTTCCACTCTGAACGGTGGATTTTCGTTGTCGGTAACAGGAAGATTCTGATACGCATGCAGAGGCGTCTTTCGGCGAATGACAAATCGCACGCCGGAGACGCCTCATGCAGCAAAACTATAACCCCGCCAGTTCAATCCTCGCACTCGACCGTATGTTTGACGGCTGAACCTCATACAGGGCGTTGTACAGCTCGACGTGGAACGTGCCGGGCCTGTCTCCGCTTACCGCTGCCGCCATCTCGCCCGCAACGCCGATCGCAGTCAACCCGCCGACTGCCGCGATGAACGGGTCTGCCTGCACTGCCGCGAACGAGGCGACTATAGTGTTTGAGATGCAGCCTGTACCGACCACCTTGCCGAGCATGGCATGGCCGTTTGCGAGTTGTGCGCTTCTCTTCCCATCGCTGACATGGTCTATGGCACCGGTGATGGCGACCGTGCACCCGTAGGTCGATGCGAACTGCGCCGCGATGTCGGCAGGTTCTGCTGCGATTGCAACCGATTCCACGCCTCTCACCTCTGCCGCGATTCCGGCGAGGGTCGCAACTTCGGCCGCGTTCCCTCTCACAATCGAAACCTTCACGTTCTGAAGCAGCCGCTTGCTGGAATCTGTTCGCAGCCGCGTGGCACCCGCGCCCACAGGATCCAGGATCACCGGGATGTTGAGCTCGTTCGCACGCCTGCCCGCGAGCTCCATCGCGTCCACCCATGCCGGGGTGAGCGTGCCGATGTTCAACACCAGAGCGCTCGATATCCCCACCATCTCTTCGACTTCCTCGATGGCATGGGACATGATAGGCAGCGCTCCAAGGCACAGTATGGCGTTGGCTGTCTCGTTCATGACCACGAGGTTTGTTATGCTGTGAATGAGCGGCTTCTTCTCACGAATGGCGCTCAGATCGTTGCTGATTGTCTGTACGATATCCATTGTGGCTCCTTGTTGAGTTTGTTTACCAATATGATAACGCAACAGACGACATGGCGCAATATCGGGGCGAATTGCTTTATCCCAGAGGGCTCTATGAGAAAGTTTGTGGTAACTCAAGAATGGTTGTGGAATACTTTGGCGCTTGATTCCATTTCCCATGACACATGCGAATAAATTCGCGGCAACAAAAATAAGAAAAGTCAGCCTGCGCCGACTCGCAATGCCACGTATACGATACTTCGGTTGCAGAGTCGAAGACGCCGCTGCCGAAGCCAGGTAGTAGACATAGACATGTACAGCCCCTCGATACGCCCTATGGGCTACTCGGGATAAGCGGCGCAAAGCGGCACAAGGATGCCATTGAGTGCAAAACGGCATCCTTGTGTAAACTAATTCACGTTGTGGCTACTCTTTTGTCATCGATGTCTTGATCGGCGTCGGGTTTCTCAGGTTGTCGCCCACAGGACAGCGGGTGTTGACGGTCGCAAGCCACTTGTCGAGGGTCGGCTGATCGGCTGACGTCGCCACGTCGAAGTTGACGCGAATCTCCTTGTACCCCGGGCGGACGTTTGGATTCTGGCCCATGAACCCCGACGGATCCAAATCACCCTCTATGTGAATCTTGAGCGAATCGATGTCGAAGCCCATCTCTTTTGCGACCATGTGGCTGACGACGTTCAGGCAACCGGCGTACGCCCCTATCACGTATTCGACCGGATTAGGACCGGTGTTGGTGCCGCCCATCTGCTCCGGCTCGTCCACGTTGAATGTGAAGCCTCGAGTCTGGGCCTCGGCACACGTCGCGCTCTGGCATGCGACATCTACGTAGAATGTCATATCTGGCATCATGTGACTCCTTTTATCGTGAAATTAAGAAAGGTTTACCCTTTTCGTGCGCGCCGGTAACGTCAGAATTGTCAAAAAGTTTGTGGATAGCGGCAGTGTTCAAACAAGCGTGCGACTGGATGTAGGCACACCCTTTACGGGTGCGTAGATCGCAGGCGTAAAGCCTGCGGCTACATTATTGAATCACTGAACCGTCCCTCGATATGCCCTATGGGCTACTCGGGATGTGCGGAAAACCGCGCTTGCCCGAAATCGACATTGTGCACCCTCTCCCACCGGGAGAGGGCCGAATCAGTGTAATTCGAAGATTGACCCACAATAATAAATCACATAGAGCCAAAAAATCATGGAATCGACCACGGATCAGGCCCGTCTAATGGGTGTAGGCGCACTCTAAGCGCAGGCAGGATTCCATAGTCCTGACTAAAACAATGAGGAGACAAAACATGAAACGAACAATTGCAGTACTTGCAGTTGCACTGACACTAATCGCTCCCATGGGGCTGTATGCCGCAAAAGCCGGCACGGCCAAGACTGTATCGGCCGTATGCTCCATGAAGGCCTGTAAACCTGACGCCGGTAAATCGAGCGTATGCAAGGGCAAGTCATGCTGCTGCTGCTGCGCCCCGTCATGCAAGACAGCCTGCAAAAAAGGTTCCGCAAAGGCCGGAAAGTAAAGCCTTTTGGCCTGTTCTTGAGGGAGAGCCTCAAACTCTCCCTCAAGCCCCTTCACATTTCATCTTCACTGCGCTCGGAAACGCAAGACCTGACGCCCCTTTCACCTTGCAATGCCAATCGGAATTTGGTAGACTTGAAGCAAATCTTCCGCCATTAATGTGAATGGCAAACGGGTCTACGCTTGCTTAAACGGGCCTCGTTTTTTGTTCAGCCGGCGGTTTTGGAGGGGTCTATGGAAAAGAAATTCGGATTCGATACAATCGCGCTACATGGTGGACAGAGCCCGGATTCCGCTACGGGTTCGAGGGCTGTACCCATCTACCAGACGACCTCGTATGTCTTTAGGGATACGGAACATGCAGCCAACCTCTTCGCGCTGAAGGAGTTCGGCAATATATATGGCAGGCTTATGAACCCCACATGGGACGTGCTGGAGCAGAGGGTCGCCGCGCTGGAGGGAGGCATCGCCGGGCTGGCAGTGTCTTCCGGGCAGTCCGCAGAGTCGATCTCCATTCTGAACCTCGCTAAAGCCGGTGATGAGGTCGTTTCATCGACGACGCTGTACGGCGGTACTTACACGCTGTTCAAGTATACATTCGGCAGGATGGGCATCGACGTCAAGTTCGTCGATTCTTCCGATCCGGAGAACTTCGCGAAGGCGATCACGCCCAAAACCAAGTGCCTTTACACCGAAACCATCGGCAATCCGAAGCTAGACGTGGCTGACATAGAGGCCATCGCAAAAATCGCCCACGACGCGGGCATCCCGCTCATCGTAGACAACACCTTCGGTACGCCGTACCTGTGCCGTCCGATTGAATGGGGCGCAGATGTCGTAATACACTCACTTACCAAGTGGATGGGCGGTCACGGCACATCCCTCGGCGGGATCATCGTCGACTCCGGTAACTTCGATTGGGCGAACAGCAGTTTTGCCGAGTTCACTCAGCCCGACCCGAGCTATCACGACATGGTTTTCAGCGAGTCTTTTGGGAAGCTTGCCTACATCTTACGGGCGAGGGTTTCCCTGCTTCGAGATCTTGGGCCGGCTATGAGTCCGTTCAATGCCTTCCAGATACTGCAGGGGATAGAGACGCTTTCGCTCAGAATGGATCGCCACTGCGCCAATGCAGCGACTGTTGCACAGTTCCTTGAGAGCCATCCATACGTTTCCTGGGTAAGCTATCCCGGACTGCCCAGCCATCCGGACCACGCCCTGGCGCGGAAATACATGCCCAAGGGGCCTGGCTCGATGCTTGGGTTTGGCATCAAGGGCGGCATTGACGCCGGTATCAAGTTTATCAACTCGGTTAAATTGCTTTCACACCTGGCCAACGTCGGCGATGCGAAGTCGCTGGTCATTCACCCGGCGAGCACTACTCATCAGCAGTTGTCGCCGGAAGAGCAGCTTGCAGGCGGAGTGACTCCGGACTTCATCCGATTTTCAGTAGGGCTTGAGGATGTGTCGGATATAATCGCGGACGTCGACGCGGCGCTGATCAAGTCGCAGGAATAATATTATGCCCGAAACAGGGTCTCTTGGAATAGTCGAAACCAAATATTTCACCTTTGCCGAGCCGCCGCACGAGATGGAACTCGAATGCGGGCGGGCGCTCGGACCCATTACGCTCGCCTACGAAACCTACGGTGAGCTGAGCCCGTCGAAGGACAACGCCATACTGGTGCATCATGCGTTTTCGGGGGATGCCCATGCCGCGGGATACCATGAAGAGGATGACGGCAAGCCCGGTTGGTGGGATAACATGATAGGCCCGGGCAAGGCGTTTGACACCAACAAGTATTTCGTCATCTGCGTGAATGTTCTGGGCGGGTGCAAGGGTTCTACCGGTCCGGCCTCGATCAATCCACAGACCGGACTTCCATACGGTTTGGAGTTTCCCGTAGTAACGGTCAGGGATATGGTGGATACCCAGAAACTGCTCATCGACCATCTTGGTATCGAAAAACTGCTGTGCGTGGTAGGCGGCTCCATGGGCGGCATGCAGACGCTCCAGTGGGTTGCAAGCTACCCTGAGATGGTCCGTCTGGTGATTCCTCTTGCCACCACGAGCTGTCTCTCTCCGCAGGCGATCGCGTTCAACGAAGTCGGCAGGCAGGCGATAATGTCTGATCCCGAGTGGATGGGCGGCGACTACTACGGTAAAGGCACGCCGGATAAGGGCCTATCAATCGCCCGCATGGTCGGGCACATCACTTATCTGTCAGATAAGTCGATGCACCTTAAATTCGCGCGCAAGCTTCAGGACAAGGCGGAGTACGGGTACGATTTCGTGACAGATTTTCAGGTGGAGAGCTATCTGCGCTACAAGGGCGATATGTTCACCAAGCGCTTTGATGCCAATTCCTACCTGTACATAACCAAGGCGATGGACTATTTCGATCTCTCGCAGGCATACGGCTCGCTTAGAGAAGCATTCGGGAGGGTTAAGGCCAAGTTTATGGTGATCTCGTTCACCTCCGACTGGCTGTTTCCGTCGTACCAGTCGAAGGAGATAGTGAGCGCCCTCCGCCAGAACGACATCGATGTGATCTACACCGACATCGAGACTGATTTCGGGCACGACGCGTTTCTCCTCGAGCACGAACAGCTTACTCGATTGATATCCAATTTTCTAAGGCACGGCAGGAAGAAAGCTAAATAGTGAACCGACGGGCATATGGCCCTGCAGGACAAAATTATTATGGCAGCATTTGAAGAAATAGAACTCAATGAAGACGGCACGACCATACGCCTTGCCCCCGAGCACAAGCTGATCATCAGCATGATCGGCGACGGCAGCCGCGTGATGGACCTCGGCTGCGGCGAGGGCGACCTCCTGAAGGCGCTGAAGGTGATGAAGCACGTCCGCACAGAGGGCATAGAGATCTCCGAGGAATGCATACAGGCGTGCGTTGAGAAGGGCCTGTTCAATATCCACCATGGCAATCTGGACGGCGGTCTTGTAGACTACGCTGATCAGTCCGTCGATTACGTGATACTCACCAACACAATCCAGGTACTGCATAATCCTATGTATATTATTCAGGAAATGGCCAGGGTAGGGAAGCAATGCATAATCAGCTTTCCAAACTTCGCCCACTGGTCCGTGCGCTTTCAGCTCTTCGCGAACGGGCGCATGCCGAAGGGGCAGAGGATTCCGTATGAATGGTACGACAGTCCGAACATCCACCTTACCACGATATCCGACTTCCGCGATTTCTGCCGGAAAGCGGGCCTTCGAGTGATTAAGGAGTTTCCCCTCCATACCTCGCCGGATGGGGAGTGCAATGTCGTCAGGATTCTGCCGAACCTTCTGGCGGATGAAGCCATATTCCTGGTGGAACGCGATCGTTGATTCAAAAATCCTGAAATAATGTGCAATACGTGAAGGATATTTCAACCTCAACCTTGAACCCCAAATATAGCAATAATATCGTTTACGGAGGAAATACTTTATGCCAACTATTGATATGCCACTCGATCAACTTAAGGATTATAAGGGGCTGAATCCCCGCCCATCCGATTTTGACCAGTACTGGGATTCAGGCCTTGCCGAGATGAGAGCCATCGATCCCAAGGTTGAACTGATTCCGCATGAAACGAAATCGCAGTCTGTGGAATGCTTCGACCTGTTCTTCACCGGTGTAGGTGATGCTAGAATACATGCCAAGTACCTCAGGCCAAAGGGTGACAGTGGCCCTCATCCGGCCATGGTTTGCTTTCACGGCTACAGCGGCCGAGCCGAGGACTGGTTTGGTCTTATGCCGTGGGTTGCCCAGGGATTCTCAGTGGCAGCGCTCGACTGCCGAGGGCAGGCAGGAGAATCCGAAGATACCGGAGGAGTGGTAGGTAACACTCTTAACGGACATATCATTCGTGGCCTAAGCGATGATCCTTCGAAACTACTCTTCAGAGCCATTTATCTCGACTGTGCACAGCTTGCTGGGATAGTTATGGATATGCCGGACGTCGACGCTGCGCGCGTTGGGGCAACAGGTGGATCTCAGGGTGGCGGGCTTACCCTCGCATGCACGGCACTTGAGCCACGAATCGCACGGTCGGCGCCTGTATTCCCGTTCCTCTGCGATTACAAGCGCGTCTGGGAGATGGATCTGGACGTCGATGCGTATGCCGAACTAAGGCAGTATTTCAGAAATTTTGATCCGCTTCACAAGCGGGAGAACGAGATATTCACCAAACTGGGGTACATCGATAATCAGTATCTCGCACCGCGAATCAAGGCCGAGATGCTCATGTTGGTTGGTTTGATGGATAACATAGTTCCGCCGTCAACTCAGTTTGCCGCTTACAACAAAATAACCTCTAAGAAAGATCTGGTCATCTATCCCGACTTCGGGCATGAAGGCCTGCCGTTTGGAAGCGACATCGTCCTTGATTTCATGCTGGGGATGTAGAAAAACAACGCCGGGGCGGTTCTTATGCGTCTAATCAGGAGTGTGTCATGACTTACGATGCAGCACGCGCGGACCGCCTCGCGCATTTCCTTCTTAAGAAAGTGAACGCGGCCGTTCGGGATTATAACATGATAGCGCCTGGTGACCGGATTGCCATAGCGCTCTCGGGCGGCAAAGACAGCTTCTGCCTGCTCCGGATTCTGCAATACAGGCTGCGCTTCGCCCGTGACAAGTACGAGATCGCGGCAGTGCATGTCGTCGGTGATGCGCGTGGGCCGGATATGCCCCGGTACACGGAGCTTGAGTCATGGCTTGAACAAAACGGCATCGAGTATCTGGTGCGTCCCACCCACATTGCGCACGACGAGCAGCTTCCCATGGGTTGCCAGCGATGCACATGGAACAGGCGCAAAACGCTTTTCGAGATGGCGAACGACCTCGGCTGCAACAAGTTGGCCTTTGGTCACCACCTCGACGATCTGGCGGAGACGGCTCTGCTCAACCAGATACACCACGCCCGAAATGAGACCATGACCCCGGTAGCTCGTTACTTCGACGGCGAGATGGCCATCATCCGCCCGTTGATCTACGTGCCGGAGCGAGAGGTCAAGCGTTTCTCTGCCGCTCACTCCTTCCCTATTCCACCGTCTGAATGCCCAAGGGGTATGCATACCCAGCGGCGCAGGATGAAAGATCTTATCGCCGAGATGCACATCGACTGCCGGCAGGTGACGCGGAATCTGGCACGATCAGCCCTGAACGCCATGAATGTTGATCCATTGTAGTCTTGTTCAGCGTGCGATCACAGAAGAAGTATCAGCATGAATTCTCTGGGAAGGAATTCCAAGCCGTTCTGCTGAAGGTAAATAAGGCAGGGCACTGTTTAGCCTGTCAAGTCCAAATATACTACTCGACCGCATGCGGGCGAGGGTGGGGGTGAGTGCAAGAATGCGCCCCATACAGGAGATAAAAATTATGCCAGACATGGTCGGAATAATCCTCGCCGCGGGGAAGGGCACTCGGATGAAATCCAAGCTGCCGAAAGCCCTTCATCCAATCTGTGGCAAACCGATATCGAGATACGTAATAGATGCCTGCCGTGAAAGCGGAATCGGCGACTGTGTGGTCGTTATAGGACACGGAGCTGACCAGGTCAGAGCCGGCCTCGGTGACGACGTGCGCTATGCGATCCAAAGCCAGCAACTAGGTACAGGTGACGCCTGCAAGCGTGCCATTGAGGTTCTGGACGGCGCAGATGGGGACGTGATCGTCCTTCCAGGCGATGCTCCGATGATTGGCGCTGACATACTTAAAAAATTATCCGGCGAGCACGCCGCGTCCGGTGCCGCCGCAACGGTGCTGACCGCCGTCCTCGACGATGCCAGGCAGTACGGCCGTGTGATACGAGGCGCAGACCGCAACGTCGAGCGCATAGTCGAAGCGAAGGACGCATCGCCTGAAGAGCTCAAGGTCGGCGAGATCAATGCCGCCGTGTACTGCTTCAACCTGGCGCTGCTTCGCAAGTATCTGGGGGAGATCACCCCGGCGAATGCTCAGGGCGAGTACTACCTGACCGACGTGATCGGCCTGATGGTGCGTGACGGCCTGACAGTCGGCGCAGTCGTGTCGGATGATCCGAACGTCGTGCTCGGCATCAACGACAGGGTCGACCTTGCGCACCTCGCGGGCCTGATCCGAAGGAACATCCTCGAGAAGCTGATGGTCGGCGGCGTCACGGTGGTCGATCCATCGTCGACCTACGTAGATGCAGACGTCGTGGTCGGCGCTGATACCGTTATACATCCGCAGACTTATATTGAGAAGGGCTGCAAGATCGGCGAAGGCTGTGTTATTGGGCCATCATCCCGTTTAGTCAACGTCGAGTTGGGGAACGAGATAACAGTCCTTTTTTCCAATCTTACCGACAGCACATTTGGCGACGGCACTCGCGTGGGTCCGTTTGCAAATATACGACCAGGCTGCCGCATAGGGCGCAAAGTCAAACTTGGCGATTTCGTCGAGGCGAAGAACTCGGTGCTGGAAGATGGTGTCTCCATGGGCCATCTCTCCTACATCGGCGATGCCACAATCGGTGAGCGCACGAACGTTGGGGCAGGCACCATCACATGCAACTACGACGGCTACAACAAGTTCAAAACGATCATCGGCAAGAACGTCTTCCTTGGGTCGAGCACTACCATGGTGGCACCGGTGGAGATCGGCGACGGGGCGCTCACGGCGGCGGGCTCTGTCATCACGGACAACGTGCCGGCCGATGCGCTCGTCATTGCACGAAGCAAGCAGATTGTTAAGGAACAATGGGCCAGACTGCGCCGTGAACAGAAGGAGAAAGCATGACAGGGGCTTTTGACGGCTATAACTTACGGATCTTCGCCGGAAACTCTAACCCTAAACTGGCGCAGAGCATCGCTCGTGAACTCGGGATACCGCTTGGTAAAATGATGGTCAACCGCTTCTCCGATGGGGAGATTCAGGTCAAGGTCGACGAGAGCGCGAGGGGCACGGATGCCTTCATCATCCAGCCGACGTGCTGCCCGGTGAACGACAGCATTATGGAGCTGCTCATCATCATCGATGCGTTCAAGCGGGCATCTGCCCGGCGTATAACCTGTGTCATCCCTTACTATGGCTATTCCCGGCAGGACAAGAAAGTTAAGCCTCGAGATCCTGTGTCTGCACGGCTCATCGCGAACATGCTGACGGTCGCAGGGGCGAGCAGGGTTCTGACCATCGATCTGCACGCGGAGCAGATTCAGGGCTTCTTCGATATGCCTGTAGATCACCTGTATGGCGGTCCGATAATCGCCGAATATCTCATGGCAAAGGGGCTGCATGATTCGGATACCGTAGTGGTCTCCCCTGATGTAGGAGGCGTAACCAGAGCGAGGACTCTCGCAGAGACCCTCGGCACTCCTATCGCCATTATAGCCAAGCGTCGTCCGGAGCCCAACAAAAGTGAGGTTAAGGAAATCATCGGCGATGTAGCGGGTAAGAACGTCGTTATGATCGACGATATCATAGATACCGCCGGTTCGATAGTGCATGGTGCGGAGGCCCTCAAAGCGCGCGGGGCAAAGAAGATTTATGCCTGCTGCACACATCCAGTGCTCTCCGGCGATGCGATAAACCGGCTGAAGGCATCACCTATCGAGAAAGTGATAATCACGGATACAATTCCGCTTACCCCGGAAAAACAGATCGATAAAATCACGGTTCTGTCGGTGGCGCCGCTTCTTGCGGATGCCATAAGCCGTATACATAGAGATCAATCAGTCAGTGAACTGTTCAAAGAGTATTGTTAGGGTGAAGATAATAGTAGGTTTGGGAAATCCTGGCAAGGAATATAATCTCACACGGCATAACATCGGTTTTATGGCTATGGATATCCTGGCACGCAGGCATAACATCCAGATAAGATCGAGGCGGGATAGCGCGATCAGCGGCGAAGGCTTCATCGCGGGCGAAAAGGTTGTTCTTGTAGAGCCGATGACCTTCATGAATCTAAGCGGTCAGGCGGTTGGTGCGTTTGTCCGTAAGTTCAAGTTGCAGCCATCGGATGTGATAGTGGTATGCGACGACGTAAATCTGCCTCTTGGACGGTTGAGAATTCGTGCCAAAGGTTCGGCAGGCGGACATAACGGGCTTAAATCCATAATTCAGCACCTGGGCTCTGATGAATTCATTCGTGTTCGCGTCGGCGTGGGCGAACCGAAGGGGGATATGGTGAATCATGTGCTCAGCCGGTTCCACAAATCCGAGATGCCGACTGTGCATGAATCGGTCGGCCGGGCAGCGGATTCTGTAGAAGTGATGCTGTCGGAGGGGCTTGAACCTGCGATGAACCGATTCAATTCTATCACAATCCCTACTTGATCCGCGCGCCGGCTTGAACCTTCGTGGTTCGGCGAATTGACCGATTTCTTCACATGCTGCGAGGTAAAAGCGACCTCAACCGCTTGACAACTATGAGCCTAAGTGCTAAAATTCAAAAAGTTTTAATAGTTTGACAATCGTTAGGGGGTGAAATCTATGGCACAATCAAATTCTAAAGCAATCAGTCCGGCAGTGGCAGCGATCGTAATTATTGTGGTGTTAGCGCTTGCATATGTCATAATAAATTATATGCTGAATAAGCCAGTGCCGAATCCTTCGGCTGGATCAGTCCCGCCTGGTATGCCTGGTATGCCTATTCCTGGTGGTAAGGGCGGACCTGCAATGCCTGGTGTTAAGGGTATGCCGCCTGGTATGCCTGGCGCTCCTGGTGCACCTGGTGCACCTGGTGTTCCTACACCGGCACCTACAACCAAGTAATCTGAAACACAAAAAGGGGAGTGCAATATTTGCGCTCCCTTTTTTGATTTGTTGGCCACTGAAAGACGCTTCAATGATTGATGGAATATACGTTATTACGGATGAACAGCTTGCACCTGGCAGAACTCACGTCGACATAGCGAAGAGTGCACTTGACGGCGGTGCCAGGATAATACAGCTCAGGGATAAGGATTCGTCTGATGAGTACATGATAGAAGTCGGACTTGCGATCGCACGGCTCACACGCGCTGTGGGGGCTGTGTTCATAGTCAACGATCGGTTGGATGTGGCAATCGCCTGTAATGCAGACGGACTTCATGTAGGCCAGGGCGATCGTCCGGCAAGCGAGCTCAGGGCACTGCTCCCCGGTAAGATTCTGGGGGTATCGGTGGGCACTCCGGCCGAAGCCGAACTCGCGGCGGCGGATGGGGCTGATTATCTCGGTGTCGGTCCGGTCTTCCCCACGACTACCAAGAAAGATGCCAGACCTGAAACAGGGCTTGAAATGTTGAGCAAGATCAAGATGGCATCCGGTGGACTGCCGATTGTCGCAATTGGGGGGATCAGCGAGGCCAACCTTGCGCAAGTTGCACGAGCCGGAGCAGACAGTGCCTCAGTGATTTCAGCGGTCGTCTGCGCGGACGACATGGCAGCGGCCACTCGAAGACTTGTCTATATCTGGAATGCAGAAAAATCTAAACTACGGCCCTAATCCCGGCCTTCTCCCTTTAAGGGAGAAGGGGTAAGTCGCCTTCATACGGCGATGTAATTCTATCGAGATTTGAGCGCCGCTATCGCCACCCACTCGTCTTCCTTGAAGGTCTCCGTGATATCGAATCCCACGTTTCTGAGCGCCTGCTCCACATCGAGCGACTTGGTGGTCGTGATCCCCGATGCAATGAGTCGCCCGCCGAGCCTTATCATGCTGCCCAGCACCTCTGCGAACTCGATTATCGTCTCCGCCACGATGTTTGCGACGACCATGTCGACTTCCTTGCCCACGAAGGCCGGGCTTTTCGCCCAGTGAACTTCCACCCGCTCCTCAACGTTGTTGCGGATGACGTTCTCTCGCGCAGACTTCACAGCTATGTCGTCGTCGTCGAACGCTATCACGATCGCGGCTCCGAGCTTCGCGGCTGCGACTGCCAGAATCCCCGATCCTGTCCCGAAGTCGACGACCACGGAGCGAGGCCTGAAATACTTTTCCATCGCTTCCAGACACAGCCTTGTCGTCTGATGCGATCCTGTCCCGAATGCCATGCCGGGGTCGATCTCTATGATGACATCCCCTCGCGCGGGCGTGAATTCTTCCCATACAGGCTTGATCACTATGTGCTTGCCGACCCTGGTAGTGTGGAAGTACTGCTTCCAGGATTCGGCCCATTCTTCATCCTCTGCGTAGACTATGGTGAGCTCGCCGGTGCCTATCTCCAGCCCGAATTCCGGCAGCTCAACGAGCCTTTCTCGCATATTGAGGAGCCGATCTTCCAGCCGGTCGTCGACTGGGAGGTAGCATTTAACTGTTATGGGTTCTTCACCCTGAATTGCGGTGCCGGTGCACCCGTTTTCTATCATCAGATTGGATACCGCATCCTGTGCCTGCGGTGTAGTCTCAACTGTTATTTCTGCCCAACGCATATTTGTTCTCCTGGAATTTAGTATTATTGGATGCCTATAATGAATAAGAGCATGTGTTACCACATGCCCTTAACATATCAAATCAGGTTTATGCCTGAATATCTACTTTCTTAGAAGCCGCTCGAAGAAAGTCTTGCCCTCTTCCGGGTTGAGCTCAACCCCCGTCGACTCCGCAAATTCGAGCAGGATTCGTTTCTGCTCTTCGTTCAGCTTCGTCGGGGTGAGCACCCGTAAAACGACGATTTCGTCGCCGTGCGCGCCGGAATTCAGGTTCGGGACGCCTTTGCCTCTCAGCGTGAAAGCCGTACCGGTCTGAGTCCCGTGAGGGATATGCAGCTTCTCAGTTCCATCCAGATTGGGTACCTCGATGGTGTCGCCGAGAGCAGCCTGGACGAATGAGATCGGTATCTCGTAGAGTATGTCGTCGCCGTTGCGCTCGAATATCTTGTGCTGCTTGACGAAGATCACTACATACAGATCGCCGCTCTGACCTCCGTGCGTGCCCGCATCGCCGCCGCCGCGAATTCGGATCCGCGATCCGTTTTCGACGCCTGCCGGGATTTTGATTGCTCGCTCGGTGGTTTTCCTATGGCGGCCCTGACCGTTGCACGTGACGCAAGGCTCTTTGATGAGCCGTCCTGTGCCTCGGCATACGGAGCACGGCGCGACCGTAGAGAACGATCCAAGGATCGTCTGCTGGGTCTGTCGCACCTGACCTGTGCCGTGACAGTGCAGGCATGTTTCCGGCGAAGTACCGGGTTTGGCGCCTGATCCTGCGCACGTATCGCACGGCTCCATACGGGACATCCGCACTGTTTTCTCTACGCCGGTCGCAACCTCTTCAAGAGTAATCTCAAGGTCATACCGCAGGTCGGAACCCTGTTCTCCGGTGCTTTGCCGCTGGGATTGACCCCGGCCTCCGCCTCCAAAGAACATGTCGAAGATATCGCCGAAACCGCCCATGTCGCCGAATCCGCCGGCGCCGGGGTCCCCGTAGTGGCCGCTTGCGCCCTGATGCCCGAATTGATCGTACATCTGGCGCTTCTGCGGGTCACTAAGAGCCTCATAAGCCTCGCTCAGTTCCTTGAACTTTTCTTCCGCGTTCTCATCGTGCCGATTGACGTCCGGATGGTACTTCCGTGCAAGCCGGCGATAAGCCTTCTTGATTTCATCCGCCGATGCAGTCTTCGCTATTTCGAGAATTTCATAATAATCACGTTTGTTAGACATATCACTTAAATCTTATCTTAATTATTCGGTTTCCGCCGGTGTTTCACCCTCGCCGGTAGCTGCATCAGGGAAGAGAGCCTCATCGCTGATTTCGGAGAGGATTTCAGCATCAAGAGCTACTATCTCAGGCTCTGCTTCAGCTTCGATCGGCTCTTCTGCAGCCTCGGTCTCCTCGATCTCGAACGACTCCGGGACCCTCAGCAGTTGTTCTGCCGTCTCCCTGGCAGTTGGCTTGGCGATAACCTCTTCAATTTGTTCTTTTTCCAGCTTTTGCTTGGCCAGTATTTCTTCCTCGGAAAAAGATATCAGATTGAGTTTACCCTCTTCGATCTCTTTCATTGCAATTGTAATCGGGTTGTTGGATTTGCATTCCACCAACTGGCGCGCGCCCGCCTTCAGTTGCTTTGCACGCTTCGCGACAGCTATAACTAACGAATATCTGCTACCTAATTCTGCAGTTAGATTTGCATCTGATACATAACTCATAGATATCAACCTCTCGCACTTTAGTATTGATAAGGAGTGTTTCGCTGATCCCGCTTTGAGCTGGAGATAAGGCAGCAAATCCACTCCGAATTTGACCTTAGACAGCCGATATTTTTGTCCACACAAGACTTTGAACGAGGCTTCTTGTACCCTCGCATAAGTCGACAGAATTACATTATACCCTGCATGGCTGAATAGTGTCAATGGAAAGAGTTTTTTTGAGCTCATCACGCACGCCAAACCTTGACTTTAGACCGAGCGTTCGATATACTCACTCATGCAGGCTGAGTATAGCAGCCTGAAGTGTATCAATCATTAATTATACATGTTACCCCTTATTTTTCAGGAGGTTGGATGATGTCATCCCAAACAGACTTGCAGCCGATCTGGAATAAAGTGGTGGATAGAGTCAAGCAGAAGATTATCCATCCAACTTTATGGCGAGCGGTTGAATTGGCAGTTCCTATAACCGCTGAAGACGGCCTGTTCGTTGTAGGATTTGCCGCCACCAGTTATCACATGAGCGGAAACCTGTTGACTTCGGAGCACAAACTTGCCATCGAGAACGCACTTTTCGAGTTCACCGGCACACAATACAAACTGAGGGTGATCGACAGCGTTACCTATCATGATTGGGAGCAGGTTAAGCTCAAAGAAGATCGCATGAAGGTGTTCAAAGAGGAAACTAGGCGCAAAAAAGAGAAAGAATCAGCCGCGTCAAGGTCCTGGGACACTCTCTCCGAAACGATCGGCCGAGGTTATGCCGCTCAGCCGCTGAGGCAATTGCCGCAGTCCAGAGCCAGATACATCGAGGAGATGTTTGCCGCGATTTCGGACACGATGGACGTGCTGCTACCGTCCGGCGGTCCTTCCGATGAACTGGCTGAACGCTCGCTGGCACGAGTTATAGAGAAGCTGGCGACACTTGTAGAAGCTCCTTCATCGCTCGTCGCGCTCGAACTGCTACGATTCCGACGCGAACGATGATTTTGCGCCGCCGACACGGTTTTACGCTTGTAGAACTCCTAGTGGTCATTGCGATAATAGCCGTGCTGGCGGCGATTATCTTTCCGGTTTTCGCGTCAGCGATGGAGCGGGGTCGGATGGCGACATGCCAATCGAACCTGCGCCAGATCGGCATTGCGATCGATATGTACACCCAGGACTATGACGGCCTCTATCCCTGTACCGGCAACTTTCAACTCTGGATGGGGCGCTACTGGCGGTGGCCGCTCAAGCCGTACATGGCGTTATCCGGTAACCCAAACGGTGGCAACCTTCTGAAATCCGATAGCAACAGTCGAAACGTCCTTCTGTGCCCATCCGATTCCGACGCAGCCGCCAAATTCGACGGCACGTCTTACTCTTATTCGATGTCCTGCTACATATCGCCGGATACGATAAACACGATGACTTCGTTCACACGGACCTACGTGGCTCCGGGCCCCGAATGCGTCCCCCAGAACGAGGCATCCGTCGCGTATCCCGGGCAGAAGATAATCGTCGCGGAATGGACGAGCAACCACGAATCGCCGAAAACCGCAAATTTGTGGAGTTGGGGCGGCGGTCGCGCATGCCTTTTTGCCGACGGTCACGTGAAATACCTCAAGTCAAAACAGATTCTCCCTGCGAACGACGGCTTCCCGGATATCAACCTCACTCATGACGGCATACTGGGCAGGGATATCGACTAAACTTCGATCAATCAAATAACGCTATCATCTTTATGGAGGAACTGAATTATGACGCAAGGCACAATCATCCGCGAGCAATACGAATGGTCCAACATCTGGTGGGACAATGCGGATGACACTAGCATGAGAAGGGTTTTGCTAATTGGCGATTCGATATCGGTCGGTTATTCAGGCAACGTAACAGAACGGCTCGACAAGATCGCGCGCGTAGATCGGCTGTCTAATTCCAGAGGGGTGAATGATCCGGCGCTGCTCAAGGAAATCACCTACATGCTCGGTGAATTCGAGTATTCAGCCATTCATTTTAATAACGGCCTCCATGGCTGGCATATTTCCGACGAGGAGTATGCTTGGAGTCTGCGACACCTGGTGCAGGTATTGCACCAATACGGACGCGGCGCAAGCTTTGTTTGGGCTAGTTCCACACCTGTAACGGTGCCGGGTTGCCCATCGACGCTGGATGCGGAAAAAAATCCCATCTTGCTTCGTCGCAACGCGCTGGCTGCCGAGATAATGAAGGATTTCAATATCCCCATAAATGATTTGCACAGCGTAGTAGCAGGGCGACCTGAATTGAGCCGTGGCGATGGTTACCACTATAACGAAGATGGCTATGTTGTGCAGGGAGAAGCAGTAGCTGAATCGCTGATGAAGTTGCTTCGATAGCGCACTCCCTCGCCCCACGGGAGAGGGCCGGGGTGAGGGACTTCCGAAGCAAAACATCGCGCTCTGGAGAGCCCTCCTACATACAACGGTCAGGCAGAAAAGAACCACCCCCCGCCCCTCCTTCGCAAGGAGGGGATGAAATAAAATAGCGCATTAATATTTGATGCTTCGGTTGCAGAGTCGAAGACGCCTTGTAGACACGTACCGTCCCTCGATATGCCCTGCGGGCTACTCGGGATAAGCGGCATCCCCCTCGCCCGAAATCGGGAGAGGGGTAGGGGTGAGGGCCGAATCAGGTACATCCTCCCGTGATATTCGCGATTGCGAATGTGGCTGATATATGTTACAATATGGACAGATCAGTGAAGTCTCCGTTCGAATCTAACGCATTAGACGGGGTTGATATAGATTGGATTTTTCTGTTCATTCACTAGGCAGCGGGAGTTCCGGGAACTCGATTCTCGTTCAGGCAGGGGGCACGCGCATTCTGCTGGATGCGGGGCTTACCGTGCTGCAACTCGAAAAACGGCTGTCTAAATTCAGGATCGCGCTGAGTGATCTCGATGCGGTCTTCCTCACCCACGAACACGGCGATCACACCCGTGCCATCTACACGCTCTCCAAACGATTCGGTGTCCCCATAATCGCAAACCCGGCTACGCTCACCGTCCTTGCCCGGGAACATGCATCTCCAAGCTGGCGCACGCTCGATACCGGCGCGTCTACCTCTATACGCGATCTCGCGGTCGAGTCCTTCCCGGTCTCTCACGACGCGGTCGATCCCGTCGGCTACAACGTCTACCACGACAAATGGAAAATCTCGTTCGTGACGGATACAGGCATTGCGACGGGCGATACCCTGCGCAGGATCTCCGGTGCAAGTCTGGCAATCGTTGAGGCAAACCACGATGTCGATCGAGTTATCGCAGGGCCGTATCCAAGGATGCTGAAGGAGCGGATTCTGAGTGATATTGGGCATTTGTCTAATGAGGATTCGGCGGAATTTATCATGAGGCATGTTTCAGGCAGCCGCAATCCGTCGTGCGTATGGCTCGCCCATCTGAGCGAGGCCAACAATTCCCCTCGACTGGCGCGGCGATGCGTTCAGCGCAGATTGTCAGAGGGTGGGTACGGTAATGTGGTGCTGGATGTCGCGCCGAGGCACACGGCGAGTCTTATCTGGCGTCCGGGTGCAAAATCGGTGCAGATGGAGATGTTCTAGGAAAAGAACTTGTCATTCTGAGCAAAGCGAAGAATCCCGTCCCGGGGCCGTGATCTATCAAGGCCTTCTGTAAAGCTTCGGCAGCGGCGCTTCGCTCTGCAACCGAAGCATCGAAAACGGTCTATCTTATAAAAACGAATCTGCGATGGCAAAACAACAAAAAAGCACGGGTATGGCAATCATCGCCACCCTGAGTTTCCTTTTGTATTGCGCTACTATCGGGTCCTCCATCTCATCTGAGCTAAATCTGTAAAGCAGGTTACGCACATCATTCCTACACCCCGGGCCGTATTTTCCTAATGTAGTAAGATAACGCCATCTTTCTGGATAAGCACTTTTCAAGTAACTCATCAATTTGTGATGCAAGGCCCATTGGTAGATAAATACGGCCAATAGACATCCCAGCAGCATACCGGCAATTATACCCATTGAATTGATTCTCCGTTAGACTCCCGTGTGCCCGAAACCGCCCTCATTCCGATGCGTCTCCGGGAGGCTCTCCGCTTCGACGAGTTCCGCGCGAATCACCGGCGCGATCACCATCTGTGCGATCCTGTCACCCCTCTGCACCGTAAACGGCTCCTGCCCGTGGTTGATCATTATCACCTGCACTATGCCCCGGTAGTCGGAGTCGATAGTCCCGGGGGAGTTGACCATGCTTATGCCATGACGCAGCGCCAGCCCGCTTCTTGGGCGCACCTGGGCTTCGTAGCCTTCGGGGATCGCCATTCGCATGCCTGTGGAGATCAACATCCGCTCTCCCGGCTGAAGCACAACATCCCAGTCGACCGCCGCTACCAGATCGATTCCTGCCGATCCTGGGGTCGCATAGGCGGGGAGTGGCAAGTCTTCCGTGCCGGGCACTCGCTGTATTAACACATTCACTTTTTCATGAGCCATCGTATGATGTCCTTTACATACAAAAGTAGGGACGACTTGTAAGCCGCCCCTACGCTAATTAACTATCTATTCAACCGAGTCCAATATTACTTGGTCTCTTCTTGTTGGAGCGGTATGTCCTTCGGCAGTGTGAAGCTGAAATTGGAACCTTTTCCATATTCGCTTTCTACCCAGATCTTGCCGCCGTGTGCCTCTACCAGGTGCTTGACCAGATATAGACCGATACCGGTGCCGCCGACTTTTCGAGTGTCTCTGTTGTCCACCCTGTGGAATCGCTCGAAGACCTTCGGCAGATGGCTTTCCGGAATCCCCATACCCTGGTCGATGATTGAGAACTGCACGCCGCCGTCTTCGCCCTTGCGCCCAACGATTCTCACTTCTCCGCCCTCGGGCGAATACTTGATCGCGTTGTTGATCAGGTTTGTGAAGATCTGATCGATCTTATCGGCGTCTGCGTTAATGACCGGCATATCATCTTCCAGATCGATCACCAGATCATGCTTGTTGGTGTACGATCTCTGGATGGAAACGGCCTTCTCCACAATCGGCGGGAGAGTGACCGATGACGGGTTCAGATCAAGCGCGCGTCCGGCTTCGATCCTCGATACGTTCAGAAGGTCGCTGATCAATCTAACCAGGCGGTCGCATTCCGTATCGATGATCGTATAGAACTCGTGCTGGGTAGCTTTATCATAGTAGCCCTCGGTGTCGTCGATGAGGGTGGAGATAAATCCCTTAATAGAGGTTAGAGGCGTTCGCAGTTCGTGCGATACCGTGGAAACGAAGGCGGTCTTCATTCGCTCGACGTTTCGGATCTCCGTGATATCGTTGAAGACTATCGCCGCACCAACCGTGCTGCCGCTTTCACCCTTGACCAGCGCGGACTGTGCCTGATAGATATGCTCCTCATCCGGTTCATCCGGCAGGACGACATCGATCTCTTCAGCAGTCTCTTCGTCGCTGTCGAGGGAGCGTGCGATCATGTCCTTGACCTTGCGATCCTGGATGACCTCGTAGTATGGCTTGTTCACCACGTCGGTGGCTTTTATTCCGAACATATGCCGGGCTGACGTATTCATCTGCATGATATTGCGGTCCTTGTGGACCATCATCAGACCTGCGTACACGCTCTCGATGATATGTTCGAGTTCCTGCTTTTCTTCAACAACTTCGCGGAAGACCTGCGCGTTCTGGATAACTGCGCTTGCGTTCTTTGCGAGACGTTCCAGGAGGTTGATATCCTCTTCGATGAAGATATTTCCATAGCGCTTGTTGAAGACGTGGATTACACCGATGGTGTTTCGCTCGACAACCCTGTTCTCTTCGTCACGCTTTTCGGCGATCAGAGGGACGCAGGCGCCGTTTCGAACGTTGAGCAGTGCAACATTTTCATGAACAGCTCTATCATCCGTGGCGGCATCGTATATGATGACAGGCTTGGATTCCCGGAAAACCTGTCCGGAGACTCCATCTGTCACCTTGACTTTTAACTTGCTTATTTCGTCATCTGTAAAGCCGAACGCCGGCCTGGATGCTGCAAGTTCGCTCCGATTTTGATCGTACAGCATGAAAATACATTTTTCGGCCTGGAGGATTGCTGCAATCCTTGCGACAAGCCGGCCCAATGTTTCTTCAAGCTCGGTGATCGATGCAGGTTCCCCTGCAGTCTCGGACGCACTGCGAACTCGCTGTTCCAGCTGTTTGTTGGCTTTTTCCAGCGCGTAAATGTGTTGCTTCTTTTCGCTTAATTCGCGTTGAAGCTCTTCAATAGTTGGTAGGGTTTCACTACTAGTACTCATACACCAGAAACACCTTTCCGTTTATGTCCTTTCGGCCAAGCACTCTGGACATACTTCGGCACATTTTAGCACAACTGATTATGCTCGTCAACTACTACATATCGGTTGAATATTCTTACATATTCCATACGAGAAATCAGACCTGCTGCCATGCGCCGACATCTTCGCGGCCGGACCGGGATTTTTAAACAGGATACATCAATTATCTATGATTGTCCATGAGCCCGTACTGTTCCCATACATATGCTGAAATTACAATATATGGACGTATGAAAAAATCTTGACGCCAATAAGAAGGATTTTCGTTCACCGACGTAGAAGCTTTTGACGTAAGACTTGCGTAAGCGAGAGGAGTATTGAGGTGAATTTGAAGTATAAATATCTGCCGTATATTACGGCAACGTTAGTGTTGTTTGCAACTGTTTCGGCTACAACTGCATCCGAACTTAAACTGGCCGGTATAACACTTGGCCGCCCAGCGATGACGGCTATGCAGAAATACGGTGACCCAACCGAAATTAGAGTTGGAAATGCCACCAACGTGCAGAAAACCCAGAAATCGTCCAGAATGCCAGGTTCCAGTCGAGCCGGTATGCCTACTATGCCCGGAATGCCGGGAATGCCAACAGGCATCCAGCAGCGACCGGCCGGACTTCCGGGAATGCCTCAGGGCATGAACTCCGATGGTCAGGACAGCCTTTACACGCAGCCTGGAATGCCCGGAATGCCTGCAGGTATGGAGCAGGGTGGAATGCCTGGTATGCCCGGAATGCCTGGCATGCAGAAATCGAATGCCAATCAGACAAAGGCAGGCCCTTCCGAAGTAACGTGGATATATAGATTCCCGAAGAACAGAAGACTTGAAATTATCGTGAACGCAGATGGCGTGATCGTACAGGTTGCTGTATACGGAATCGAGTGGAAGGGTGTGAAAACATCCAAGGGAATACATCTTGGAAGCACCTATAAGGATGTCAACGTCAAATACGGTTATCCGGAATCACAGCAGATAAATGGAACGGTTCTTTTGGCGAGATATCCGCAGAAGCACCGCGCCGTCTTTTCCTTTATAGGCAAGAAGTGTGTAGGAATAGCCGTCGCACTGTAACTTGGTGAAAAAGAAACTGCTATTAGATCGAGGTCAGTCTGTGTGGTCAACTCACGCGATGCAATTGAAGAGATAAGAAGCCGGATAAGCGTTACCGATCTTGTCTCAGAGTATGTAACTATCAAGCGCGCTGGAAAGAGCAGCAAGGGTCTTTGCCCTTTCCATGCAGAGAAGACCCCCTCGTTCACCGTGAACGACGACTTTGGTACATGGCACTGCTTTGGATGCGGAGAGCACGGCGACATCTTCTCGTTTTTGATGAAGATGGAGAACCTGACATTCGCAGAGACACTTGAGCGGCTTGCAAAACGCGCGGGCGTGGAGCTTGATCAGTATCAGAACCGGCAGACCAGCCGCAAAGATATTCTGGTCAAGATCAACGCCCAGGCCGCCGCATACTACTTCGAGCAGTTGCGGCGGACCCCTGCTGCACTGGAGTATCTCCGGGGCAGGGGGCTTGCAGATCAGACGATCGAGCGCTTCAGGCTGGGGTACGCATCTCCCGCATGGGATGGTTTGATACGTTATGCCGGCAATAAGGGTATAAACATCAAGGATGCCGAAGAAGCAGGCCTGGTCATAAAAAATGACCGTGGCGGTTTCTACGATAGATTCAGGCACAGAATAATCTTTCCGATCTTTGATATCCAGGAACGCATGATAGGGTTCGGCGGCAGGGGAATTGGCGATGATCAGCCGAAATACCTGAACTCACCGGAGACGCCCCTTTTCAGCAAGACACGTTCGCTGTACGGCCTGAACCTTGGCCGCAAAAGCATCGCTGATAACGGGTGCGCAATAGTGGTTGAGGGGTATATGGATGTCATCACCGCACATCAGGCCGGTTTCACGAACTGCATAGCAACGCTCGGCACGGCGCTGACGCTTGATCACATAAGCGTCCTCTCGCGGTACACGAAGAACATCGTGCTCGCGTACGATGCGGATTCCGCGGGGATCAAGGCAGCTCTTCGAGGTGCCTCCATGTTCGATGAGGCCGAGTGTGATGTGAGGATCACCCGTCTGCCCGGCGGAGAAGATCCGGATAGCCTCCTGCAAAAGGGCCGTATTGCGGAGTTCGATGCGGCGATCACAAATGCCCTTCCGATTCCGGGGTACAAGCTGGCAATCCTTCGGGATAAGTACGACCTTTCCCGTCCTGCGGGACGGACGGCCATGCTGAAAGAGGCCACGAAGGTGCTCGCGGAAATCCCGGCATTTGCAGATCGGGAGAGCTATATAAAAGAAATCGCCAGCTATCACCCAAACTGGGGAACCGGCACAACCCGTGCAGAGGACCATATCCGGGCGGATGTGGATGCGCTGGTTAATCGCCGACACGCAGGAACAGTGATACGCCGTTCGGCACCCGGGACGCCCAAACCGGTCGCAGCACTGGACAAGGCCGAACAGTCGATTCTACGCATACTGATCGTCGGAGGCGCAGAATCCGAACATGTATTTGGAGCGATCACGCCGGAGAGTTTCACCGGCGAAATAAATAGTAGGGCCGCACAACTTCTATTTGAGATGTTTGCCGAGAAGAAGGGAATATATCTACCGGAACTTCTCGAAAAAGCGGATGAAGATCTGGGCCGGTTCATAAGCGAACTCGCCATGAGGGACGAGGGCCCGCCAATAATCGACAAGGCTTTGCAGGATTGTTTGGCCTTGATAAAGAACTCAAGAGTAAGACAAGCTAAAGCGTCGGATGTAATGGCGCCGTATATAAAAGATGGACTTATCGACCCGAACTACTGGTCCGGTGGCCAACCTCCGGGCGAATATGCGGACTATCTAAAGAAGTCCGGTAGACTCACCAAGGCCGATGAGTAATATAAGGGGTATGAGCAACAGTGACAGTTGAAGAGACAAAAGAACCGACAGGTGTAGCCAAGCTACTCGAAGAGGGTAAGCGCAAAGGTGTGCTGACCTACGACGAGATCAACGAGACATTAAGTCGCCAGGAAAGCTTGGATGCCGAACAAGTGGAGGAACTCCTCCAGACCTTTGCCGACGAGGGAATTCAGATCGTCGAGAAGGTCAAGGAAGCAGACCTCCTCGACGGGAGCGTTGCGCCGGATGGAATAGTCGTGCCGGAAAAAGACCATCGCGACGAAGAGATAGCCGCCATGGAAGGCATGCCGATCGATGACTCCGTGCGCATGTGGCTCAGAGAAATCGGCAAGACTCCTCTGCTTATCATGGAAGAGGAGATCGCCCTCGCAAAGACCATCGTAGAGGGTAACGGCAAGACTGTGGAATCTCAACTAGCCAAGGAAAAGCTCATCCAGGCTAACCTGAGACTCGTAGTAAGTATCGCCAAGCGATACAGCGGCAGGGGTATGTCATTCCCCGACCTGATACAGGAAGGGAACATCGGCCTGATACGCGCAGTCGAGAAGTTCGACTACACTAAGGGCTACAAGTTCAGCACATACGCCACATGGTGGATTCGGCAGGCGATTACTCGCGCCATAGCCGATCAGGGCCGCACGATCAGAATCCCGGTACACATGGTTGAAACCATCAACCGTCTGATCAAGACCTCGAGCCACCTGCTGCAGGAACTCGGCCGCGAGCCCACACTCGATGAGCTCGCAAAAGAGATGGACATCCCGGTGGAGCGTGTGAGCGAGATCATCCGCATCGCGCCTGAGCCGCTCTCGCTTGAAACACCTATCGGCGAGGAAGAGGACAGCCATCTGGCGGATTTCATACAGGATTCGGACTCGGTATCGCCCGATGAAGCCGCCTCGTATCAACTTCTCAGGGAGAGAATAGTCGAAGTACTCTCCGAGCTCTCGAGCAGGGAGCGCGACGTTCTTCGCATGCGGTTCGGACTGGACGACGGCTACCCGCGAACCCTTGAGGAAGTCGGCCGCCACTTCCAGGTCACCCGCGAGCGCATCCGGCAGATAGAGGCCAAGGCCATCAAGAAGCTGAGACACGCGAAGCGCCGAAAAAAATTGGAAGAATATCTGACCTAAACAGCCCTTGTATGGGTAATATAATAGAAATCGAACTGGGGCGGGTAAAACCGCCCTTTGTTTTATCATGATGACCCTCCTTTGAAAAGAAGGGGATCTGTAGGTTTACAATTAAGGAGATACTCCATTGGCCGATAAATTCAGTCTGTCCAGGCTTGTACGCACCGTTTCGTCAGAGATCTACATGATCTGGGAAGGCGAAAAACGAGTTGGTCAGCTCCATCTACACTACGCGCACTACACAATCCATGTCACGCTGATGCTTGAGGTGGACCTTGCGATGTCTGAAGAAGAGGATCTGGTAGAGCAGATAGACGAGGACATCATCTCATCCTACCTGCCGAGTTTCGAGCGGGAAGAGATGCTCGTCACCATCTTCAGGGGCGAGGAGATCAGTTCATTCAGCTATGCGCCATCCGGCATAGAAGAGCTCGGCGAAGACGAGGAATAGAAAACTGAGAATCGGTATGCACATTGGAATAAGCGGCGGGCTGGAATCGGCGGCTCGCCGTGCGGCGGAGATCGGCTGCGAAACGATGCAGATCTTTGCCGCCAACCCGAACTCATGGCGGTCGCCGGCCCTGAATCCCGACGTGGCGGCTGAATTCCACCGATTGACCGTCGAACTTGGCATCACACCGCTCGTCATCCATACGCCGTATCTGTTGAACCTTGCCTCGCCTGATCCTGAAATTCATGGCAAATCGACGGCAGCGCTCTCAGACGCCATGCACCGTGCGGAACTCCTTGGCGCACAGTACGTCGTCACCCACATCGGAAGCCATAAAGGCACAAGCCCGGGCGAAGGAATCGCCAAAGTCTGCCAGGGTGTGACCGGTGTTCTGGATCAGATCGATCTCGGCAGCCGTGCGATGCTCCTCCTCGAAAACTCAGCCGGTTCCGGTAATTCGGTCGGCTCCAGCTTTGACGAACTCGGCGCAATCATGGAGTGTCTGACAGGATACCATGACAGGGTGGGGATCTGCCTGGATACCGCTCACCTGTGGGGCGCCGGATATGACCTCTCGAGCGCGGGCGCAGTCGGTGCGGTCATATCCGATTTCGGCGCGAAGGTTGGGCTTGATCACCTGAAGGTCGTGCACATGAACGATACCCACGTCGCACTTGGGGCGCACAGGGATCGACATGCGAACGTCGGCACGGGGCACATCGGGGAAGCGGGATTCGCCGCCCTGCTGAATCATCCGGCGCTCACATCGCTCGCCTGCATAATCGAGACCCCTCCACGCCCGGCCGAAGACGCCGAGCACGACGTCGATATCCTGAAGCGCCTCCGTATCTGTTAATCTGGTAGCACTCTAATTCCTCGAGCCATCCGTATATCGCATCCAGGTTTTGAAATTCCACGGGTCTGATTCCTGTATAAGGAAGACTCGCCCTCCTCTGGAGCGGTTGACTTTAGGATCATTGTCCGGAAGGTTGTAAGATGCGTAGCCTGCAGACGAATCGAACCCCATCTTGATACCCATCCATTCGCCTATATAGTTATTGATATGATCGTGACCCGAAAATATCCCCTTTATGTCTCCCCTGTCCAGCGCGGCTGCAAAAAAACCGCCGTTGACCGCTGCCGGGCATTCCGGCTCGTTGCGATCACCCTCAATTTTGGTGCCAATCGCCATTTCGGTGAACTCCCGGAGAGGGATGTGGAAGTACGCAATGCCTGGGATTTTTCGCCCGTATTTGAGCTCCATGCCTTTTGACGTTTGGCGATACCAGTCCACCTGATCTGGGTGAATCCAGTCATACCCGCCGATACTCTGAGGGGCATAATCGCCGGAATCGATAAGCCACAGACAGAACACAGGTCGATCACCTGCCGCATTTCGGATGAGGAGGTTATTGTTGCCAACTCCGTGGATCTTTCGGTTCCACTGGTCATTGAGGTTGCTCGGATAGCTCGCGTAGATCTTGATCACATCGGCTTTTCCAAGCTTGGTTTTTGCGGCGTGTTCCTGATCGTGGTTGCCGAAGACGATTGCCCAGGGAATCTTTCTCTTCTCCATCGGGTAGGCCACATGCGAAATCGCCTGCCTGACCTGCTCAGCCGTATCGCAGTCGCCGCCGGAGATGCAGTCACCTGCGATCACGACCATATTCGGCTTCTCGATATCCAGAATTTTCTCCATAAGAGCGGTGGTTCTAGGGTCCATGTTTTCGTCATCCTGCGTATCGGAAAACATCACCACCTTGAATAAACCGGCGGCGCTGCATTTAAGTGCAGGTTTGGCGGCATTGGCTCCCTGCATGGACGCCAAAAGAAGTATGACTAACGCCGAAATCCCCAGTAACTTGAGCTTCATATCATCCATCCTTGTATCGTATTAAAAATCGATTCAGACTTTCTGTGCCGACTTTGCTTCCCTCTTGAGCTCTATGACCTTCTTCCTCGCCGCATCGATGTCTGCGACAAGCGAGGCGCGCGCCGCCTCGAACGGTTCGCCGTGCTGACGCAGAACGTACGACGGGTGGAGCCCCGCGATCGCAAATGGCGCGTAGGCCGACGGGAAGAAGAGCCCGCGTTCCTTCGTTATCTTGAAATCGCTGTGGATGAGTGCATTCGCCGACGGAGCCCCAAGAGAGAGCACGACGAGCGGTTTGATGATCGCCAGTTGCGCCGTGAGCCATGGGAGGCATGCGCTGATCTCATCGGGCTTCGGCGGGCGATTCTTGATGCTTTTGCCCTCGATTATGCACGCCCTGCACTTCACGACGTTGCAGATGTAGACGTGCTCCCGCGTGATTCGGTTTTCTGCGAGGCACTGATCGAGTAGCTGACCTGCCTTGCCGACAAACGGCCGACCGGTGGCATCTTCATTGGCGCCCGGTCCTTCGCCGACTATTACGAGCGGTGTGTTCGGGTTGCCCTCGCCAAAGACGACGTTCGTGCGAGTCTCACACAGTCCGCACGCCCGGCAGTCCATCGTCTTTGCGCTGAGTTCTGCTATGCGCTCATCGATTTCAGTCATCGCCAGGAACTCCGATCTCGGCCATTTTCGCGCGCAGTTTTGCGTAGGTCGCAGGCAGACTGTCAGGCAGTACCCTCGTGCTTGCGGTCACAGACATGAAGTTGGTATCGCCATCCCACCTTGGGACTATGTGCCAGTGTATGTGATCGAGCACTCCCGCACCGGCAGTCCGGCCGATGTTCACACCCATGTTGAATCCATGTGGCTGCATCTGAGCGCTGAGCAGCTTGATCGAGTATCGAACGAGATGGTTTATCTCGAGCATCTCGGGATCGGTGAGCTCGTACATATCCGCCGTATGCTTGTATGGCGCAACCATCAGGTGTCCCGGATTGTATGGAAACGAGTTCATCATTATGAAGCAGTGCTTCCCACGGTACAGAATCAGATTATCGCTGTCTCTGTTCTCGGCAGGCAGCACGCAGAATATACATCCCTGCGGTTTGTCTGTGCTGTCGATATATTGCATCCTCCACGGAGCCCATAATCGGTCCATATTCAAATTCTCCTGTTTTTCTCCCTCGCCCGTTTACTGAAGAGGGTTGGGGTGAGGGACTCTGTTCAATAAGGACGTCCCCTCATCCCTTGAGTTTATCACGAATCCTGCTGATGAAACAACCGTTTGCAGTTTTTGCGGTTGTGTTTGGTGTTCTGTATGCCGCGGGTAGATTTCATATGTCCCTCGATATGCCCCCTGTAGGCTACTCGGGATAGGCGGAACAAAACACCCTGGGCGAAGTCGGATGGGGTTGAGGTGAGGGCCGAATCAGTGTAACTGAAGATTTCCACAAGAAAGCTTATAGAGCCAGAAAATGAATATACCCGAAAGCGATACTGTTGAAATAAGAGTGCCTGGCAAGCAAGAGTATGTGCCGATAGTAAGATCGTTCGTCACGAACTTCGCTCGACGTGCAGCGCTGTCGCGGTCCGCCGTCGAGGACGTTCAGGTGGCGATCTCCGAGGCATGCGCAAATGTGGTAAGGCATGCATATGTGGATCGCGCGTCCCAGGACATGGTGGTCAGGTGCAGTGCTGAAAATGGTTGCCTGACAGTCGAAGTGATCGATAGTGGACGGGGTTTCGACGGCCATATCGGTTGGAAATCCGGGGCAGATCGAAGCATCGGATTCGGCATCCTGCTCATGAGGAACCTGATGGATCAGATGTACATGAATACGCTGCCGGACGGGGGGACCGTAGTTCGCATGGTCAAGGTCGAGCGCCGGATATAATGGGTGCACGGAGATTGCCCGAAAGCGCTCTCCGTGCGGATTCTCGTGTCAGGATTCCTTGGAACTCTGCTGGACGTAATTGAGCCTGAGATCGTTCAGCATGGCGTTCATCTCGTTCTTCTCTGCAGGACTCAATTTGACCTCAAGCTGAGCAGCGAGCGTTGTTACGGTGTCTATCGCAACCTTCGCCTGGGCCAAATCCTTAACCAGTTCGCCGGTGTCCGGATTCTTCACCAGTCCGAGCCACTGCCATGTGTACGATGTCAGCATGCTTACGAAATATCCGAGCATCGAGTACACGTCCACGGGCGGAAGCTTTGGAGCCTCCTCCGAATTGACTTCCTTCTTCTCTTCAGTTTCAGACATATCAGATCTCTCCCTTCTTTTTGAATTTGATCCTAAAAGCTTTCTTGCGGGCACTGATGCTAAAGCATCAGTCTGATATACGAAGCATGCCGAGGCAAGCTTTTTGGAACATGGTGAGGTCCGGTATCAGCCCGCTTCAGCGTGCTTCGATTATGACAGACTCGCCATTTATGGTGAGTCCAAGCCCTCACCCCAACCGATTTCGGGCGAGGGGGATGCCGCTTATCCCGAGTAGCTCGCAGAGCATATCGAGGGACGGTACTAGCTTCCATAATGTAGCCGCAGGCTTTACGCCTGCGATCAACACACGGGTAAAAGGTTCCCCAACATCCAGTCGGTGCAGGGCGACTCGTGTTTGCGAATTTATTCGCACGGTTGTTGGAACGCGGTCGCTATCCACAAACTTTCTTATAGGCCTTAAATTTACGTATTATGACTATGACTACCACTGCGACTGCAAGCCCGGAAATATCCGCAAGCCAGTCGTGCGGATCCATGCTTCTGCCGGGAACAAAGCGCTGATGGAACTCATCGGATGCGCCATAAAGCGCGCCGAGCAGCAGCACCTGCGCGCCGGGATGCCATTTGCGTCTTAGCGGCAGCCGAATAGCCCCTCTGAACATGCAAAATCCAAGCGCACCGTATGCGATGAAATGCTTAGCCTTATCCCACTCAAGCAGCTTCGGCCCGGGAACCTCGGGCAGAGTCGAACAGGAAGACAGGATGAATATGGCTGCCGCACATGCAATCGCGGGCCACCATGCATCGAGGAAGCTCTTTGTGGTTTTTGGATCAGTCATCGATACTCTCCAGTGTCCTGCTCGTCAGGAAATCATGTCAATAAACTCTTGTTCGGTCAGCACCGTCACGCCGAGATCCCGCGCCTTCGCGAGCTTCGAGCCTGCGTTCTCACCCGCTACTACGAAATCGGTGTTCCTGCTCACGCTCGACGTCGCCTTGCCGCCGAGCGCTCGGACCTTCTCTTCTGCCTCTTCGCGCGTCGAGTGGGCAAGCGTCCCGGTGAAGACCAGTGTTTTCCCTGCGAGTACAGCTCCCCCGGTAGCAACTTTCTCTGCCTTGGGGTTTACTCCCTCGCTCAGAAGTCGAGCGACGACTCCTCGGTTGTGCGGCTCGGCGAAGAAGTGCTCAATGCTCTCCGCGATTACCGGGCCGACCTCCGGTATAGTGCCGAGCTCTTCGGCTGATGCGGCCTCAATTTTGTCTATTGCGCCGTAGTAATCGGCCAGCACCTGAGCGGTGTGCTCACCGACGTGTCGGATGCCGAGCGCATATATGAATCGGGACAGAGTTGTGTCCTTCCCCTTATTTATGGATGCGAGGATCTTATTCGCAAGCTTTTCACCCATGCGGTCGAGTTTCAACAAATCTTCAGGTTTCAGTGTGAACAAATCCGCCGGATCGCGTACCAGGCCGTTAGCTATCAACTGATCGATATGCGCCGGACCGACACCTTCGATGTTCAGCGCGTTCCTCGATGTGAAGTGGACTATGCGCTCCTTGACTTGCGCCGGGCATGCGATGTTCACGCACCGCGCGACCGCCTCACCCTCGGGCTTTTCGATCTCTCCACCGCAGACCGGGCACCTGTCAGGCATCACAAACGGCGTCTCGTCGCCGGTACGCTTATCCACTATAACCTGAACGACCTCCGGGATTACGTCGCCCGCGCGCTGTATTACTACTGTATCGCCGATACGGATATCTTTGCGCCTGATTTCATCCTCATTATGCAGAGTGGCGCGGCTGACCGTGACGCCCCCGACTTCCACCGGCTCCATGATTGCGACCGGTGTGAGAGCGCCGGTTCTGCCTACCGAGACGAGGATATCGCGGACGATCGTCGTCTCCTGCATGGCGGGGAACTTGTATGCGATCGCCCAGCGGGGGCTTCTCGCGACTGCGCCAAGTCGCTCCTGGAGTGCGATGGCGTTGACTTTGATTACAACGCCGTCGATATCATATGGGATTGACGCTCGCTTCTCGCCCCATTCGGAGATGAACTCACCGGCCGCTTCGATGTTTTTGCACAGGCGGGTATTAGGGTTTGTCTTGAATCCCCATCTCTTGAACGCCTGAAGTGTCGCAAAGTGGGTCTCGAATCGTACACCCTGCGCAAAGCCGAGCCCATAGACGAAGATGTCCAGATTTCGTTTGGAAGTCACCGCCGGATCGAGTTGGCGGACGGAGCCTGCTGCCGCGTTCCTCGGGTTGGCGAAGGTCGGTTCACCGGCCTCTTCCCTCTCGCGGTTGATACGGGCGAGCTCCTCCAGTTGCATGAAGACTTCCCCGCGAACCTCCATAAGCTCCGGTAGGGGGAACTCTTCGCCTGTGCCGGTCTCGCCGGGCGGCGATGCAAAAAGCATCAGCGGAATGGATTTGACCGTTCGCAGATTCGTCGTGATGTTCTCGCCGGAGAAGCCGTCTCCGCGCGTGGCGCCTGTAGTGAATCGGCCATCGACATATGTAAGAGAGATAGCCAGCCCATCGATCTTCAGCTCGGCCACATATTCGACGTCGGCTTCCGGGTCGATCTCGAGCATGCGCTTGATTCGATGGTCGAACGCCACTAGTTCGTCGTAGCTGAAGGCGTTCGAGAGGCTGAGCAGCGGCAGCCTGTGTGTATACGGCTCGAATGCGGCGGATGGGGCGGCTCCGACTCGCTGCGTCGGCGAATCCGGCGTGATAAGATTGGGATACTCCGCCTCGAGTGCCGTGAGCTCCCGCATCAACGCGTCGTACTGCGCATCGGAAAGCACAGGGGAGTCCAGCACGTAGTATCTGTAGTTGTGGTAGTTGATCTGCTGCCGGAGTTCTTCAATCCGGCGCGCGGCGGCTCGCTCGTCCATGATGCTTACCTCTGATCGAAATAAAAAGGACGATGCGAAGACATCATCCCATTAGTTACTTTCTTATATACCCGGAATTCTAGCATGGCGCGGGGGCTGTGTCAATCTGAATGATGTCATGGTACGAAAAGATATTGACGCATTTTGATATAATGCTATCTGACTTAGGAAAACATCTCTTTTTGTCATTCTGAGCGACGCGAAGAATCTCATGCAGGGCCATATTATTTCATTTTGCAAGAAGCCCTCACCCCGGCCCCTCTCCCATAAGCGGGCGAGGGAGTAGCTGGGACTGAAGCAAAAACCGACTGATGTATCGTATCTGCGGTTTTACGAGTCGACGCAGGCTGACTTCGTTCTTTTTGTTGAATTTATTCGCATGGGTTATGGAATATGGAATCAAGCACCAAAGTATTCCGCAACCATTCTTGAGTTACCCACAGACTTTATCGTAGAGCCTAACAATTTTTGAAAAATAGCTTGACAACAAACAGTCCGCATGCTATGATATGCAACAATAGTTGGACAGTATGCTACACAACCTAAGATGTTTGAAATATTATATGCGGTACCGGTACCACCTAAATAGTATAGGTAATCCCCCGGCTTAGCCGGAGGTCCATCACACTAATAGAGCTGCTTGTTGTTATAGCAATCATAGCTATTCTGGCAGCTATACTCTTCCCGGTTTTTGCGAAGGCGCGAGATAAGGCGCGTCAGACGGCCTGCCTCAGCAATTTGAAGCAATGGGGGCCATTGCTTCATATGGTATGATGTACTTGAGCCGTACACCAAAGCTGGCGCATTTATGAAGTGCCCTTCCAGGGCCGGCGTATGCGGTTATGGATGGAACTACAGGAATATATGGGAGAGCCTGCGACGGGCGTTTGTAGTTCACTAGCAAGTGTTCCAGATCCCGCAGGTACCCTCATAATCGGGGACAATCCTGATGTAGATCCAAGCTGGTCAGTACCCGGTGCGCCGTATCCATACCTAATAAACCCTGCCGAGTGGAGTTCATACAGCTACCTCATCGCTGCGCGGCATATCGGTGGAGGCAATTACGTTTTCGTGGACGGCCACGCAAAGGGGATCAGCAGGGAACAGCGATTGCTCATCCTGGCATGTGGACCAAGGCTGAAAACGATTAATCAACGGTTTAATAGGAGGTGATAAGGCCCTGTAAGTGCACCATAGATTGGTTTACAAACGGAATCAAAACAAAAATCAAAAGGAGAATGAAAATGAGAATGAAAAGATTGTCTTTACTGGCGGGAATAGCCGTTCTTGCCGCAAGTGCATCAGCCGCGATGGCAGCTGGTTGGTCCGATGATTTCAACAGCTACACGATCGGTCAACCACTGTCGAGCCCGTGGGTTTATCCGGCAGGCGCGACTGATCCACTCATTGTGGTTTCGGATGGCGCTGGAGGCGGGTGCGTAATGGAAAACGGAGCAACAACCGCAACAATGAGAAGAGCGTTTGGCTCACCCGATATAACTACCTACAGAGCCCAAATGAAATCGACACCTGAGGGTGGCGCTTTGGCCGTAGGACTTGGGTCGACCCAGGACTCAAGCGCTTATTTGGTCTTTCAGATGTTATCTACCTCCGACGGCGGCACCGACCTGCAGCTCTTATATACAAATGGGGGTGGTGAGCAGCCGCATGTAGTTAATATTCCCGGGAATAACTGGTATGATTTGATGCTTGAAAAAAATGGCACCAAATGGAATGCATCATACAAGCTGAGTGCTGATACATCCTGGACAGCGTTTGGTTCATCAAACGATGTCGCCACGATGGATTTTGCAATGATTAGACTTTATAGCGGATGGAATGGAGGCACTGGCCATCAGTATATTGACAATGTAAGCGTTAGTTCGCCAGCAGCCCCGGTACCAGAGCCTTCCAGTGTAATTTTACTACTGACAGGCGCAGCAGGGCTCATAGGTCTGAGAAAGCGGAAATAAGATATTTGCTAAATTCTCCCCGTGCACTTCTCGGTGTGCGGGGAGAATTTCCGCCGAAGTTCAGACCTGAGCGCGTGATGGGCCGCGAAGACGCCGGTGGGTATGCTATCGGCGATAAATCTATCCATAAACCACAATGCTGACCGTCGTGCGTTGCCAGTCACGGAAAAGTAATACAGAGCAGCGTTCGTGTATCTCATCTCCAATATCCACAAGACCCCTCTTCACCAATAGCTAAATTTACCTCAATCGTAAACTCGTCTTTATAACTGCTTGACCTGCTAGCTGCCTGATGGTAGAATGCCACTAACAATATTGATTATTATCGAAAACTAGGGGGCAGTTAAGAGTGAAATCATTGAATTTTCGCATTGCCATATGCCTGCTGCTAATCTGTGCTGCAGTCAGCACTGCATGCGCAGGTGGGTTCGGCGTAAGAGATACTATACGGCTTCAGGACAATCAAATCCTAAAGGCTGTCTACTATTTTCCTCATTGGTGGGACCCCTGGAAGAGCGATGACTCTGCCGTGACGGTGGATCTGCAGAAGATGAAGAGTCTGGGCTTCAACACGATCTGCGTGGACCACGAGGCGAGCCAGGCTGTCGACCGGGAATGGGCATGGCTTGACCGTGAGTACAAACTGGCAGGGCAGGAGAAGGTCTCCGTGCTCCCCTGGCTGCAGCTTCAGGCGGCAGATAGGGCAGGGCTAATGAAGTTTACCCATCTCCAGTTCAAGTCAGCCGTCAATCAGGATAAAAAGAGCGAAGATGACTATGCGTCGTTTAGAGACCCGGAGTTCAGAAGGGCACTTGCTTACTATATCGATGCTTATCTGGATCGATATATCAACAACCCTGCACTCCTCAGAGTCAAATCCGGTGACAGTTTCCGGCCAGTGGTCGGGATCATGCTGGAGGCAGGATGGCGCAATTCAAGTGGGCAGCCGCTCTCCTTCGATGACGACACGAACGCCTACTTCCGCGAATGGATGCAGGCGACGTATCATGACCTGAACGATCTGAACAAGCAGTGGGGCACGAAGTACAAGAGCTTCGATGAGATAGATCCTTGCGATAAGACCGTGTTCAACTACGATTTCGCAGACACGAAGAATATGCCGCTGCCTGTGCGAGAACATGTCAAGTTCCGTGCAAGGCTGATAAATGATACGCTTAGCGAAGTTTCCAAAGAGGTACACAAGAGGCATAAAGACATACTGTTCGTGGCTGAAGTGGCATATCCGTTCAGCTCAGACAGCCCTAATGCCAGCGTATACCGGTGGAACGACGCAAATGAAATCAGATCTGTTGCATCCGCAGACATTGTCTTCGTGCGCTCAGAAGGTAACACAACATCCGGTCAGATGGAAAAAGATCAGGATACTATCATCAAAAACGGCAAGAAAGTCGTTCTGGCCTACAGATTGTTCAACGATTCAACACAGAATCGGTCGATTGCATTTGCGATGGATTGTGCAATGAACGCAAATGGGCTGGCTTGCTATAACTGGAATGAGGCCGCCGATTCCGCATCTGCAATATACGGCAAATCGGAGATACAGGACCTGGCCAAGCTGATGAATCTGACGTATGATCTGTTGAACGATCCGGCGAAGCGCCACGTTATGTCGTCTCCTGGAGATAATTCGACGGCACAACCGGCTGCAACAGTAACGCCCGCGGTAGTCATTCCTGCACTGCCGCCGGTCACCGATGTTCCGACTATAGACGCGCCGAAGTAAGGGTCGGGTTCAAATCGGGCGAACAGTGAAATCGAACGGGGGTCTGAATAAGGCCCCCGTTTTTTTTGTGCTATAAGCTTTCTTGTGGGTGAATCCGATTCGCCCTCACCCCAACCCTCTCCCGATTTCGGGCGAGGGGGGATGCTGCTTATCCCGCTTATCCCGAGTAGCCCACTGGGCATATCGAGGGACGGCACATGCCTACCACATGCTTCAGTTGGCAGCGTCTTCGACTCTGCCAACCGAAGCATCAACGCACCCGTGAAGGGTCTGCCCGCGTCAATATGCGGGAGCTGTCTCCGTCGGTGCAGTGCTGGACTGCGGTATCTCTATTATCGAAGAGACTCCCACGTTGGCTACTGCATCAATCAAGGTTGCGGTAGGTGCGGCGCTGGACGACGGTGTAAGCTGCCACATATCACCGCACATCGCGGTGACTGCGACTGATTGCGTCTGTGATACGGCGCTGTCGCTTCCTGCGACTTGAGCGGCTCCTATCGCCTGACCGGAATCAACGGCGTACAGCGGCACTACCTTGGTATTCATGTCGGCGCTGAACTGAAGGTTCTGCTGCCCCAGATTTGAATTGACCGTGCTGTTCCACTGTGTGCCCATCTGACCGACCATCGTGGATACGTTGGCCCCTGTCATAAGGGTGCTGGTTGGCAGCATGGATTGTGGCACGCTGTATACCCCAACGCCTGCTGATCGAGTAAGCGTTCCTGTGCCTGTAGCGCTGTCCACAGGTACAAAGGTATATACCGTCGCGTTACCTGATGTCGACTGATACACTACCACCGATCCGGTCGTGTCCAGCCCCGGGGTAGAGCCCGCGATGTTGATGTTGCCTATATTGCTGCCGGTCGATGCGTTGATCAGCGGGACGTTCCTGTACGCGGTGCACATGCTGCCGATCTGTTGCTGGGAACCCGCGACCCTGGAGCGAACGGTGCTCTGCATCGCAAGCCGGGTGTCCTTGAGCCATCTGCTGGCAAGATTGTTAGGTGTCACCCCGAACAGGCATGCCGACGTTGGATCGATCGTTGCGATCGGCATGTTGCGTGCAGTGATGATAGTGTAATTGCCAACACGTGCCACCTTCATGTCGCTCCAGGTAGCACCGGCGGCGAAGGCCTTGTTCATCCTGTCAGCGATAATCTGTGCCCGTTTCATTGGGGACAGTCCGCCCGCTGCCGATGCGATACGCATGGCATGCCTGCTGCCGACGAAGATGTCAGCCGAAGCCGGGAAGCCGCTGGCCATCGATGGTCCAGCTTGTACTGTAGCGTGAAGGGTCGGTTGGTTGGTTGGCTGGGCCGCTGCCGTCTCCGCCGCATTCGCCATGGGTGCGCACGATGCGGCAAGGATGAGGCACAGTGCCAGCGCGATGTGTATTGTCTTCATAATGTTTGGTAAACTCCTCCTCATGCAGTGAATAGCGCTCATCGATGTATGGCGCGTAGTAGGTTTCCCCCATACGTCGCATATGCAAACGTGCAGATTTCGAGGCGCGGCGGTCGCATATATGCGCTAAACAGGTGAAATAGCGTGAATACGACGAAAATCGGTGCAAAACGATTGACATTCATGCCAGGTGTGGTATAATACAGGTCGTGCAGATTTTAGATACTACCGGTGACGCTCAAGATGAGCAAGAACCTGGTCGGGCTCTAAAAAATGTCTTGACAAGCAGAATGCATTCTGGTAAGATATACGAGTTGCCAGATGGGCAGAGTCAACCGCGAGGCGAACTGCAGAGTTTGCTGAACAATTTCGAAAGAAAAGAGTTGACAAGCAAGGCGCATTCTGGTATACTAAACGTCCGCTGGGATGCGGAAGTCAACTGGACGGAGAGCTGAAGAGCTCGCCTGAAGATTTCGAAAGAAAAGTGTTGACAAACGAAGCGCATTCTGGTATACTGATAGTCCGCTGGAGGCAAGATCCTCTGGTGGAAAACCTTGACAACTGAACAGTGCAAGCGGACACACGTCAATATTAATTTGATGTATACTAAGTGGGTCAAACTAGGACTGTCCATTTATGGATAGGTCCACAATTGCTCTTATGAAAGCTTAAAACTGAGTGCTTTCCTCTAAGAATCAGTTCCTTCGGGAACCCCATTCAAAGAGGATTGTGGTCAGTTTTTGTGTTTTTTAATGGAGAGTTTGATCCTGGCTCAGGACGAACGCTTGCGGCGTGCCTAAGAAATGCAAGTCGAGCGAGGTTTACGCTGAATGATGCTTCGGCAAAGTTCTTGTAAATCTAGCGGCGAACGGTCGCGTAACACGTAGGCAACCTGCCCCAAAGTGTGGGATAGCCCTCCGAAAGGAGGATTAATACCGCATGTGGATACTAACTCGCATGAGATTGTATCTAAAGCAGCAATGCGCTTTGGGATGGGCTTGCGGCCTATCAGCTAGTTGGTGGGGTAATGGCTTACCAAGGCGACGACGGGTAGCTGGTCTGAGAGGATGATCAGCCGGATTGGGACTGAGATACGGCCCAGACTCCTACGGGGGGCAGCAATTAGGAATCTTGCACAATGGGGGAAACCCTGATGCAGCGACGCCGCGTGAGTGATGAAGTCTCTAGGGATGTAAAACTCTGTCCTACAGGGAAGAAAAAAATGACGGTACCTGTAGAGAAAGCCCCGGCTAACTACGTGCCAGCAGCCGCGGTAATACGTAGGGGGCGAGCGTTGTCCGAATTTATTGGGCGTAAAGCGCGTGTAGGCGGCTCTTTAAGTGAGATGTGAAATCCTGCGGCTCAACCGCAGAACTGCATTTCATACTGGAGGGCTTGAGTATGGGAGAGGAAAGTGGAATTCCTGGTGTAGCGGTGAAATGCGTAGATATCAGGAGGAACACCGATGGCGAAGGCAGCTTTCTGGCCCATTACTGACGCTGAGACGCGAAAGCTAGGGGAGCGAACGGGATTAGATACCCCGGTAGTCCTAGCCGTAAACGATGGATACTAGGTGTAAGTGGTATCGACCCCACTTGTGCCGAAGCTAACGCATTAAGTATCCCGCCTGGGGAGTACGGCCGCAAGGTTGAAACTCAAAGGAATTGACGGGGGCCCGCACAAGCGGTGGAGCATGTGGTTTAATTCGTCATTAACCGAAGAACCTTACCAGGGTTTGACATCCACTGAAAGTCCATGAAAGTGGTACCCTCTGTAGCAATACAGACAGTGAGACAGGTGTTGCATGGCTGTCGTCAGCTCGTGTCGTGAGATGTTGGGTTAAGTCCCGCAACGAGCGCAACCCTCATCAGATGTTGCCAGCGAGTAATGTCGGGAACTCTTCTGAAACTGCCCGTGTAAGCGGGAGGAAGGTGGGGATGACGTCAAGTCGGCATGGCCCTTACATCCTGGGCTACACACATGCTACAATGGTCGTTAACAAAGGGAAGCAATACGGCGACGTGGAGCTAATCTCAAAAATACGGCCTCAGTTCGGATTGCAGTCTGCAACTCGACTGCATGAAGTCGGAATCGCTAGTAACCGCAGGTCAGCTAAACTGCGGTGAATACGTTCCCGGGCCTTGTACACACCGCCCGTCAAGTCACCTGAGTCTGTTGCACCCGAAGCCAGTGGCTCAACCGTAAGGAGAGAGCTGTCTAAGGTGTGGCCGGTAAGGGGGACTAAGTCGTAACAAGGTAGCCGTAGCGGAAGCTGCGGCTGGATCACCTCCTTTCTAAGGATTCTTGGTATCCGGTTCCTGATTCTTCGGAATCTTGCCCGTGATATCGGAAACCCTAGGTCGATCCTACTTGGTAGTTTCGCTTGCACTGTTCAGTTGTCTGGGAAAAGGACAGAATGAAATCTATCCGAAAAATAAGTGAATAAAAGCTTATAACCAGACAATCGCACCTTGAAATATTTTAGGGGAGGGCGTCAGTCTTCCCCTTCTTTGTGTCTCTTACTAGTGGCTAGTAATACTGGTCGCCAGGGGAACCCGCCATACGGGCCTCTAGCTCAGTTGGTTAGAGCGCACGCCTGATAAGTGTGAGGTGGTTGGTTCGATTCCAACGAGGCCCACCACTTGTACAACAAGTACCGGTGGAGTACAGTCCAAGGGGGCTTAGCTCAGCTGGGAGAGCGATTGCTTTGCACGCAATAGGTCAGCGGTTCGATCCCGCTAGCCTCCACCAATCCTCGGGATTGGACAAAAGACACAAAGAAAAAACAAAGTTTGTTCCTGGATATCGGCATAGTACGGTATCCGCGCTGGACAAAGTCCGGCAAAATGGAGCGCTCATTGATAACTGCATAGAGTAGGGTAAATTAATAACAATTACATCGAAAGATTAAATTGGTCAAGCTACAAAGGGCGTACGGTGGATGCCTTGGGACAGAGGGCCGACGAAGGACGTGGTCAGCGACGATATGCTTCGGGGAGCTGCAAACAAGCTTTGATCCGGAGATTTCCGAATGGGGAAACCCGGCTGGTGTAATGACCAGTCACCCCGCAAGGGGAGGGCACCTGGGGAACTGAAACATCTTAGTACCCAGAGGAAGAGAAAATAGCAATGATTCTCCTAGTAGTGGCGAGCGAACGGGGAAGAGCCTAAACCCATAGTGTGTGATAGCTTACAGGCGTTGCATTATGGGGGTAGCGGGATCTTGCAGTGAGTACTGTAACCTCACAAAGAGTCAAAAATCCTATATTTAGCCGAGCGACATGGGAAGGTCGGCCACAGAGGGTGAAAGCCCCGTAGGCGAAAAATATAGGACTCTTGCAAGACACCCAAGTAACACGGGACACGAGAAACCCTGTGTGAATCAGCCAGGACCACCTGGTAAGGCTAAATACCTTCTGTCACCGATAGTGAACTAGTACCGTGAGGGAAAGTTGAAAAGAACCCCGGAAGGGGAGTGAAATAGAACCTGAAACCGTATGCCTACAAGCAGTGGGAGCACTATGCCGCGAGCAATCGCGGAATGTGTGACTGCGTGCCTTTTGCATAATGATCCGGCGAGTTAATTTACGTAGCAAGGTTAAGTGCAGCAAGCACGGAGCCGAAGCGAAAGCGAGTCCGAATAGGGCGTTTAGTTGCGTGGATTAGACCCGAAACCGAGTGATCTACCCATGGCCAGGTTGAACCTGGGGTAAGACCCAGTGAAGGACCGAACCAGTGTCAGTTGAAAATGGCTTGGATGAGCTGTGGGTAGTGGTGAAATACTAATCGAACTCGGATATAGCTGGTTCTCCTCGAAATGCATTTAGGTGCAGCCTCGCGTGTTTTGTCTTGCAGGTAGAGCACTGAATGGGCTAGGGGCCTTACCAGGTTACCGAACCCAATCAAACTCCGAATGGCAATACATATAGCGCGGGAGTGAGACTGTGGGGGATAAGCTTCATAGTCGAAAGGGAAACAGCCCAGACCATCAGCTAAGGTCCCTAAGAGCTGGCTAAGTGTAAAAGGATGTAGAATTGCATAGACAACCAGGATGTTGGCTTAGAAGCAGCCATCATTTAAAGAGTGCGTAATAGCTTACTGGCCGAATGTGATTCTGCGCCGATAATGTAAGGGGGCTTAAGCCAGCCACCGAAGCTATGGACTTCAACTTAGGTTGGAGTGGTAGAGGAGCGTTCCATGTGGGATGAAGCTCGAGCGTAAGTACGGGTGGACCGCATGGAAGTGAGGATGCCGGAATAAGTAGCGAAAAGAAGAGTGAGAATCTCTTCCGCCGAAAGCCTAAGGGTTCTTAAGGAAGGATCGTCCTCTTGAGTTTAGTCGGGCCTAAGCCGAGTCCTAGAGTAACTAGGGGTAGGTGATGGACAACTGGTTGATATTCCAGTACCAGGCTTAGCGTTATGAGCAACGGGGTGACGCGAATGAAGTTTCTATCACGGGATTGGAAGTCCGTGTTCTGTTGTAGGGGTCGTCGGATAGGAAAATCCGTTCGGCAATGATCCCGGCAACAGACGACCGGAGGAGAAATCTGAAGGAAAGTAGAGATGGAGGTCGCCAAGAAAAACCTCTAGCCAGCAAAAGTCTGACCGTACCGCAAACCGACACAGGTAGGCAGGTAGAGGATACTAAGGCGTGCGAGATAACTCTCGTTAAGGAACTAGGCAAGTTAACCCCGTAACTTCGGGAGAAGGGGTGCCCTGGTGTGCTTGCGCTGTAACGCGCAGGTTTACTGGGGTCGCAGTGACAAGGCTCGAGCGACTGTTTACCAAAAACACAGGTCTCTGCTAAGGGGAAACCCTATGTATAGGGGCTGACGCCTGCCCAATGCTAGAAGGTTAACAGGAGGGGTTACCGCAAGGGAAGCTCTGAATCGAAGCCCTAGTGAATGGCGGCCGTAACTATAACGGTCCTAAGGTAGCGAAATTCCTTGTCGGGTAAGTTCCGACCCGCACGAATGGCGTAACGACTTGAGCGCTGTCTCAACGAGAGACTCGGTGAAATTGTAGCATGCGTGAAGATGCGCATTACCCGCGACAGGACGGAAAGACCCCGTGGAGCTTTACTACACCTTAACATTGGATTCTGGGATAGTATGTAGAGAATAGGTGGGAGCCGCAAGGCAACAGTGGAATACCACCCTTATTATCTTGGAACTCTAACCCGCGCAGTTATCCTGCAAGGAGACAGTGTTAGGCGGGTAGTTTGACTGGGGCGGTCGCCTCCCAAAAGGTAACGGAGGCGTTCAAAGGATCCCTCAGCCTGGTTGGAAACCAGGTGTTGAGTATAAGGGCATAAGGGATCTTGACTGCGAGACCGACGGGTCGAGCAGAGACGAAAGTCGGACCTAGTGATCCTACGGCAACGTGTGGAAGTGCCGTGGCTCATCGGATAAAAGTTACCCCGGGGATAACAGGCTTATCTTGCCCAAGCGCTCACAGCGACGGCAAGGTTTGGCACCTCGATGTCGGCTCGTCGCATCCTGGGGCTGGATTAGGTCCCAAGGGTTAGGCTGTTCGCCTATTAAAGCGGTACGCGAGCTGGGTTCAGAACGTCGTGAGACAGTTCGGTCCCTATCCGTCGTGGGCGTAAGAAGTTTGAGGGGAGCTGTCCCTAGTACGAGAGGACCGGGATGGACAGACCTCTGGTGTACCAGTTGTTCCGCCAGGAGCAGGAGCTGGGTAGCTATGTTTGGTCGTGATAAGTGCTGAAAGCATATAAGCACGAAGTACACCCCAAGATTAGACTTCTCATCCGGTTAACGGAGTAAGACCCCAGGTAGATTACCTGGTTGATAGGCAGCATGTGTAAGCACAGTAATGTGTTCAGCTTAGCTGTACTAATCGGTCGAGGGCTTGACCATAAATTATATGTTCTCTGCGAGCGATTGCAGGGATTTTACCCAAACTCTATGCAGTTTTCAATGAGCGCAGCAGGTTTGCTGGTGATCATACCGAAGAGGGTACACCCGTTTCCATCCCGAACACGGAAGTTAAGCTCTTCTTGGCCGACGGTACTTGGGGCACAAGCCTCCGGAAGAATAGGTAATCGCCAGCTTTATTTGGAAGCCTCCGAATCGTATTGATTCGGGGGCTTCTTTCGTTTGTGTGGGTGCCCTCTCCTTGACATAAGTATACAAGCGCAAGTATAATAACAAACATTAGTTTTATCGTAATAAGAGGAGTGAAGGATGAAGTTTAAGTTAACGCTTGTCTGTGCTGCGCTTGCACTCTCGATTCTGGGCGCGACCCCGTCATGGGCTATAAAGGTTGGTCTGCTTGGGGCAGATTTGAATAATGGCAATGTTTCCGGCTACCTGACCGGAACAGGGCAGTTCGCTGCCGGTGATATCACTTACATCAATACCAATGAGGTGACTCCCACACTCGACACTCTGAAAACTTTCGATTCGGTGCTCGTGTGGAGCGATGCCCAGTTCTCGAGTTCCACAACGCTCGGTGATAACCTCGCTGACTACGTTGACTGGGGCGGGGGTGTTGTAGCGGCTACATTCGTATTCCAATCAGGTGATTCTTTAGGTGGCAGGATCGCCACAGGCGGCTATCTCCCGTTTACTGTAGGTGACAATTTCTACAGTGCTCACACCCTTGGAACGGTAGCTTATCCCACACATCCAATCATGAACGGTGTCACATCTCTGGGCGGCTACTATATTGACGATGTCAGCACTAATCCAGGCGCAACGGTTCTCGCGCGCTGGGATGATGGCACACCGGTGGTTGCGATCGGTAGCGTACCGAATGTTGTTGGTATATCGCTGTATCCAGGCGAAGCCACTATGAATGGCTTGACCGGCGATTATGCCACTCTCTTCGCAAACGCGCTCACCTACACTGCAAATCCAGCCCCGGTTCCTGAGCCGTCCGGACTGCTGACCGCAGCCATGGGCATTGCCGGAATCGCTGGCGGCATCGGGTTCAGAAAGCGCAAGTAATCCACGAGATAAGTCAGTCGCCAGCTTTATTTGGAAGCCTCCGAATCGTATTGGTTCGGGGGCTTCTTTTGTTTGTGCAGTCCTCTCCTTGACATAAGTATACAAGCGCAAGTATAATAACAATCATCAGTTTTATCATAATAAGAGGAGTGAAGGATGAAGTTAAAGTTAACGCTTGTCTGTGCTGCGCTTGCGATCCTGGTTCTGGGCGCGACCCCGTCATGGGCTATAAAGGTTGGTCTGCTTGGAGCAATATGGGAATCTGGCAATGTTTCCGGCTACCTGACCGGAACAGGGCAGTTCGCTGCCGGTGATATCACTTACATTAATACCTATGATGTGACGCCCACGCTCGACACGATGAAGACTTTCGATTCAGTGCTCGTGTTTAGCGATGCCCGATTTTCGGATGCCACAACGCTTGGGAATAACCTCGCTGACTACGTTGATTGGGGCGGTGGTGTTGTATTGGCTACGTTTGCATTCGATTCAAGCTATACTGTAGAAGGCAGGTTCGCCTCAGACGGCTATACCCCGTTTACTGTAGGCTACAATTTCTACAGTGCGCACACCCTTGGAACGGTAGCTGATCCCACTCATCCAATCATGAACGGTGTCACATCTTTGGGCGGCATCTTTGTTGACAATGTCAGCGCAAATCCTGGCGTAACGGTTCTCGCGCGCTGGGATGATGGCACACCGGCAGTTGCAATCGGCAGCGTATCGAGCGTTGTCGGTATAACGCTGTATCCAGGCGAAGCCACTATGGATGGCTTGACCGGCGATTATGCTACCCTCTTCGCAAATGCGCTCACCTACACTGCAAATCCGACAGGACCGGCACCGGTTCCTGAGCCGTCCGGTCTGCTGACCGCAGCCATGGGCATTGCCGGAATCGCTGGCGGCATCGGGTTCAGAAAGCGTAAGTAATCCACGAGATAAGTCAATCGCCAGCTTTATTTGGAAGCCTCCGAATCGTATTGATTCGGGGGCTTCTTTCGTTTGTGCCTGTCCTTGATATAAGCATACAAGCGTAAGTATAATAACAAACATTAGTTTTATTATAATAAGAGGAGAAGGTATGAAGTTTAAGTTAACGCTTGTCTGTGCTGCGCTTGCACTCCTGGTTCTGGGCGCGACCCCGTCATGGGCTATCAAAGTTGGTCTGCTTGGGGCAGATTCGTATAATGGCATTGTTTCCGGCTACCTGACCGGAACCGGGCAGTTCGCTGCCGGTGATATCACTTACATTAATATCTCTGGGGTGACTCCCACGCCTGACACGCTGAAGACTTTCGATTCAGTGCTCGTGTGGAGCGATGACCAGCTTTTGGATTCCGCAACGCTTGGGAATAACCTCGCTGACTACGTTGATTGGGGCGGTGGTGTTGTATTGGCTACGTTTGCCTTCTATTCAGGTGTGGATGTAGGGGGAAGGATCGCCTCAGACGGCTATCTCCCGTTTACTGTTGACAATTTCTACAGTACGCGCACCCTTGGAACGGTAGCTGATCCCACTCATCCAATCATGAACGGTGTCACATCTTTGGGCGGCATCTTTGTTGACAATGTCAGCACTAATCCCGGTGCAACGGTCCTCGCGCGCTGGGATGATGGCACACCGGCGGTTGCAATCGGCAGCGTACCGAGCGTTGTCGGCATATCGCTGTATCCAGGCGAATACACTATGGATGGCTTGACCGGCGATTATGCCACTCTCTTCGCAAATGCGCTCACCTACACTGCAAATCCTGCCCCGGTTCCTGAGCCGTCCGGACTGCTGACCGCAGCCATGGGCATTGCCGGAATCGCTTGCGGATTCAGATTCAGAAAGCGAAAGTAATCCGCTCGATAAACCAATCACCAGTTATATTTGGGAGCCTCCGATTCATTCGAGTCGGGGGCTTCTTTCGTTTGGGCAGGCAAAGTTTGGCTTCATTCATGAATTGATTGGACTGAAAAGCAGGATATAGTGGTATATATGATGTATACTTAATCAAGTAAGGTAGACCATCAAACGAAAAGATTCTAAAGGAGATACCGATGAGAAGATTGCTGTTGGCTATGATCTTGTGCGGTGGATTGGTGTTTGCCTCGGGATTGGGCGCTTCCGCTCAATCCGAAAAGCCGCAGGAAGCCCCCATGGTCATTAAAGGCGTTGTCTATGACGAAATCACCGACGTGCCAATTCCAAATTTGGGAATCTATTCGGATTCAGCAGGTCACAAGGTGACCGACTCCAACAGCAAGGGTGAGTTCAGCTACCCTGTCCCCACTGGAAAGGAGATAGTTGAGATCCTTCCCTGGAGTCCCAATCACGTTGGCAGGAGTACGTATGTAAATGTTTCGGAATTCAAGAACAGAGTGATCACGATATACGTAGAGCGTGGCATGACTCTGGATGTCCATGTAAGCGACGAAATGGGGCAACCTGTAGAGAAGGCCTCGGTGCTGTGGATGTGCGCGGGCGGTGCCTCGGGCGTGACGGATAAGAAGGGCAAAGCGGTTCTTGGGAAGGTTTCACGTTTTCGCAATGGTTGCCTCACCGTAAGCGCCCCTGGATATGAAACCTCTGGAAATGGTGAGGTTTATGCGCCCCTCTACGCGAACGGCGGCATCAGCATAACTCTCAAGAAGTCGCCGACGCAGGCAGCCGTATCAACTGGTGCGACAAAACAACCGACCGTAAAACTCAAATACAAATTCACCCCCGGCGAACTCTTGCGCTACAGAATCAAAATGCACCTTGCAAATGAAGAAGGCACTGCCTCACTGAATGCGGTTATGACGTACAGGCAGAGGGTCAAACGCATCCTGCCCAACGGTGATGCAGAGTTATCGTTCGCGGTAGAGGCTATGAGCCTTGAGGCGGACGGCAAAATCATGCTGCCGACTAAGGGCAAGATGCCAGTGATGACCATGGTTATCTCCCCTGATGGCTCGGTCAAGAGTGTAAAAACCCCGGTCATCTTCAATGGGGTCAATGCGATCCAAGGTATGAGCCTTGGCAACTTTGGTCAGCCTGCGGTACAGTTCCCACCTGCGAAAATCAAAATAGGTGATACATGGGTTCGGAACATGCCGTTATCCGCGTTCGCGACTGGTGGGTCATCGTGGGGAAGCTACAAATCGAACGATCGACTGTTGGATATAAGCACAAAGATGGATGGCTACACTGTAGCTGCCATAAAGCAGGAGTATACTGGGGATATTAACTTCGACATGCCGATCAGCATAGAAAACGTTCCAACCGGCGGGTTCGCCAAGATGGCGGGAAATGCCTCCGGTCTTGGGATGGTCTACTTCAGCATCGAAAAAGGCAGGCTCGTCCGCTCGATGGGAGCACTCAAGATTCAGGTGGGCGCTAAGGAGACTAGCGGCATTGACGCGGAAAAATACTCCGACATGCCCATAAACATGACCGTGAAGTATGATATGGAACTGCTCTAGTCAGACCTGAAATAGTGTAGCGCCGAAGAGAGCTCTGATTATGCAGCCAAAAAATCCATTCGATACAACTTATTGCTTTGTCTGTAGAAGACCGATTCCGCACGGTGTGGATCGTTGCCCTGGATGTGCAGAAAAGCCTGATCCCAAGAAGCCGGATGCCGCCGAACAGTCTTCGCTGATCACATCGCAGCCCATTGAATATCCACGGCAAGGGCTTGCGATGGATCTGTTCATGATCGCCGCTATGGTAGCGGAGGTCTGCCAGATCGGTATGATGTTTAAAAGATTGTCGTCAACTTTTGGCATAAAAATGGTATTTTCGCCAGGATTCATGGCTTTTTACGCAGTGCCAATAATTTATGGATTGGTTATTTGGGATGTGTGGACCGACGACGACCGGTTTGGCAAACCGGCCTACATTCTTGGTGGAATAAACGGTTTTTTTGATATTCTCTCAATAATCCTTTGTCATGGTGATGTAAACATCACTGTGACAACTATAGCATTGATTCACGCCGTAATTCTTGTGGGCATATGGCGAAGGTATGGATCCCCAGCCAATGCTTGGAAAATGTAGTTGTACACAAATCTTGTGCTTCTCATTGACACAAGCATACAAGCGAAGTATACTTATGTACGTCAAATCTATATAGGAAAACAGCAAACTATAGCTGTAGAGATTGGGGAAGTAAGATGAAACGGACGGCTATTTTAGCGGCGCTGGCACTATATCTTTGTACAGCGCTTGGGACGGCCAATGCAGCGGGTACGTGGAAGGTGGAGTATCTGAACCCGGCAGGCGCGACGCGATCCTATGCATACGGAATCGACAGTTCGCATCAGGCAGGCTGGGCAGTATTTGGCGATCATTATTATGCAGCACTATGGAGCGGTACAGCAGACAGCTTTGTCGACCTCAATCCGATCGGTGCGACAGATTCGAGCTTATCTGGAGTAAACGGTGGCCAGCAGGTTGGCTCCGCGATGTTTAGTGGCTCAGCACATGCGGGGATATGGAGCGGCACGGCAGACAGTTTTGTGGACCTTCATCCGGTTGGAGCGACATCATCGAGCATATCCGAAATGAACGGTGGCCAGCAGGTTGGCTCCGCGACAATCGGCGGCTCAGCACACGCTGCACTATGGAGCGGGACCGCAGGCAGTTTTGTGGATCTCAATCCGATCGGAGCTACAGAGTCACGTGCATATGGAGTCTATGGTGGGCAGCAGGTTGGCTACGCAATAATTGGCGGCTCGTGGCACGCGGCGCTGTGGAGCGGCACGGCAGACAGTTTTGTTGATCTCACCCCGACAGGAGCGTCATATTCACATGCTGAGGGAATCTATGATGGTCAGCAGGTTGGCGGTGTGGAAATTGGCGGCTCTGACTATACTGGACTATGGAGCGGGACGGCAGACAGTTTTGTTGACCTCAACCCTATCGGAGTGACACAGTCTGGAGTATATGCAATCTACGATGGATATCAGGTTGGTTCTGCGGAAATTGGTGGCTATATCCATGCGGGGATATGGAATGGCACAGCGGACAGTTTTACAAGCTTAGGTGGATTATTTCCGGCAAATTACGGGAGTTCAGTCGCGGAGGGTGTTTATTCTCAGAACGGGGAGATATATGTTGCTGGATCGGCATTTAATATATCAACTTTCAAAGATGAGGCTGTCATGTGGCAATACTCCCCAGCCCCGGTTCCTGAACCTTCATCGCTTCTTGTGCTTGCTATGGGACTGCCTGCATTGGCGCTCATAAGAAAGCGATCACGATAATAGAGCTATTTCCTAAGAGATCAAGCCTCCGATTCATTACGAGTCGGGGGCTTTTTTCGTTTCCAGCTCCCTTTGGGAGAGGCCAGGTGAGGGCATATGCAATTATCTGCCATGCTGTCTTCGGAAGCCTGCTGCCGGATAGCATCAATGATCTGGTCAAACCCCAATATTTGACAATGCCTATCAACAAAGGTATACTGAACTTGAATCGGGACGCGTGCCCGGTTATATGAGGAATTATTGAATGCTTAAAGAACTCGCAGAAGTTTTTCGGTATCGGGAACTGCTGCTTAACCTGATCATTCGCGACATCAAGGTCAGATACAAGAACTCCATCCTGGGTTTCTTCTGGTCCCTGTCGAACCCTCTTCTGCAGGTTGCCACTATCACCATAATCTTCAAGTATGTATTGAAGTCGGGCCCGCCAAATTATTCGGCATACCTGTTATGCGTATTCCTGCCGTGGACCTTCTTCCAGATGTCAGTGCTGGATTCAAGCATGTCCGTTCTAATGCACGGCGGCATGGTAAAGAAGATATACTTCCCGCGGGAGATACTCCCGATATCGATTGTGCTCTCTAACCTGGTGCACTTCATAATGGCGCTCGTTGTATTTTTCATATATTTGTTCGTGCTGGGTGTTGCGCCGCGTGTCACCTGGCTTTGGCTGCCGGTGCTAGTCTTCATTCAGTTGATGCTCAATTTGGGAGTGGCGCTCTTCGTATCGTGCCTCAACGTTTTCTACGAGGACATCAAGTACATGGCGACTGTCGTGATGAACTTGATGTACTTTGGACTGCCGATAATGTACTTTGTTGAACAGGCGCAAAGCTCCGGCCACCTGTCTAAGGGTGCTGCCGCATTATTATATTACGTGAATCCTCTGCCTCTCCTGCTGATTGCGTACCGGAAGATCATGCTGCCGCCGTACAACACCAATCTTATACACGATATCGCCCTGAACTACTGGTATCTTGGGCTGGCGGCTGTAACCTCGCTATGTATTTTCGTGGCAGGGTACGCTTTCTTCAACAGCAGAAAGTGGTATTTTGCAGAACGGCTCTAAACATATGCACTCTATAGTAGCGGAAAATTTGGAAAAAACCTTCAAGCTGGGACACGAGAAATACGGCAGCCTGAAGAGCATGCTCCTATCCTTCGGGCGCACGCGAGTCGAACTGCTCCATGCGCTGAAGGGGATCACTTTCTCTGTGAAATCCGGCGAGACTCTCGCGGTGATCGGCACCAACGGCTCGGGAAAGAGCACACTCCTCAGCATCATGGCGAGGGTTATCAAGCCGACCAGCGGCAGCATCTCGATGAACGGTCGAGTCTCCGCCCTGCTCGAGCTCGGCGCGGGGTTCCACCCGGACCTTACCGGCATAGAGAACGTATACTTGAACGGCTCCATCCTGGGGCTTACCCGCCGCCAGATTACCGAGCGCTTTGATGAGATCGTCTCGTTCGCCGAGTTAACTGATTTCATAGATTCGCCGCTTCGAACCTACTCTGCCGGTATGACGATGCGCCTCGGGTTCTCAATCGCCATCCAGGTCGACCCCGACATCCTTCTCGTCGACGAGGTGCTGGCGGTCGGTGACGAAAAGTTTCAGCAAAAATGTTACAACAAGGTCCGTGAGTTTCAGCGCATGGGTAAAACAATAGTTTTCGTATCGCATGATCTGAAGGCGGTGAGTACCGTCGCCAGCCGCGTGATATGGCTCGACAAAGGCGTGATTCGTGCAGACGGTGATGCGGATGAAGTCCTCCGCGAATACATCGAAAGCTCTTCTGCGGGGACACCATAATCTCCGTATGGATAATGGAATGAGCATCGAGATACCGAAAAAGCAAAATACCTGCGCTGTTATAGTGACCTACAATCCGGACAGCGATCTGCCGGATCGTGTAAGCCGCATTCTACCCCAGGTTGATAGTCTCCTGATTGTTGATAACTGTTCGAACGACGCCGAACAATCGATGCTTAGGCATCTTGCCCTTACACCGAATATCTATCTGATAACAAACGATGACAACTATGGAATCGCTCGAGGGCTGAATCAAGGCATATGCTGGGCCATGGAGCGCAAGTATTTATGGGCGCTGACCTTCGATCAGGACTCTACCGCTTACGAATTTATACTGGACAAGCTTGCGGAAGTCTGCGGCGATGCAATGAATCAGGGCAAAATTGCAGTTATAGGTTCCAGTGGCTGGGATAGCGTAAGAAAACAGATGCATCCCCCGGAATCGGAATTTGGCGGTCGCAAGTGGATTGAGTGCAGGGTCGTGATTACATCCGGCAGCCTGATATCGGTATCAGCCTTTGATTCCATTGGGCCGCACAGAGAAGATTTTTTCATCGACAGCGTGGACGAGGAGTACTGTCTCCGTGCTCGCCGCGAAGGATACCTGGTGCTGTGCGCATTCGGGCCGCTCATGGATCACAGCATCGGGGCTATCACCCGGCACAAACTCTTTTCGCCTAAGTACGCGACCAACCATTCGGCACTGCGCAGATACTACGCTACCCGAAACTCAGTGGTGTTGGCGTGGGAATACAGGAAAGTGGACCCTTACTGGCTTAAGTCTACGATACATCATGTTTTGAAAAATTTCGCGTTGGTAGTATTTTTCGAAGACTGTAAAATTGCCAAACTGCGCATGATGTTCAGCGGGTTGGCGGATGCCGTTCGCGGCAGAATGGGTCAATTGCGCCAGAGTTGAGGCATCCTCTACAAGGGGCTATCGAATGATTATCTCTCGCTTTTGCGCAGGAGAAGGAACTGTTGAATCACTGTAAAAACATCGATTCAGTCTCTCTTAAGCTCTCCATAATAGTAGTCAGCTGGAACACGCGCGAACTTCTGCGCAAGTGCCTGAAGTCCGTCTACGCCACTGTGCCCCCGCTTGCCTTCGAGGTAATAGTCATCGATAACGCTTCGTCCGATGGCAGCGCGGATATGGTGGCCGAGTGCTTCCCTGATACAATCCTTGTACGCAGTGAAGTGAACCTGGGCTTTGCCGCTGGAAACAACCTGGGGATAGCCAGGTCATCCACGAAGTACATCATGCTGCTGAACCCTGATGCGGAACTCCTGCCCGGCGCCGTGCAGAAGATGGTTGAATTTGCGGACGACCATACGGAAGCTGCCATAGTTGGGCCAAAACTGCTGAATTCGGATGGAAGCCTGCAGAAAAACGGTCGCAAGTTTCCCTCGCTTACCCGCGAGTTGCTCCACATAACAAAGATTTACAGACTGAGCCCTCGTACCTTCGACCGTAAATGGGAATGGGGCAGGGACGATTTCGATATTCTGTCGGAAGTCGATGAGGTTTGCGGCGCGTGCATGCTCGTAAGAAAGTCTGCGATCGATTCCGTCGGCGCACTCGATGAGCGTTTCTTCATGTACTACGAGGAAGTCGACTGGTGCCTTCGCATGAAGCAGTGGGGTGGGAAGATCTATTATCTCCCGGATGCCGGGGTGGCCCATCATGCGGCACAGGGATCGGCGCAGATCGGCCTTGCGAAGAACCGAATGGCATATCGCAGTCAGTACCTGTATTTTATGAAGAACAAGGGATTGGTACAGGCGTTGATACTCAGAGTGCTCTCTGCCTTGATCTTGACAGCGATGTATGTGAAGCAGAGAATTATCGGCCGACGCGCCAAGTCTATGGGGATGTTTCATCAATGAAGGTCCTGTTCCAGAACCGAAAAACTGCTCTCACCAATTGGGGCGGAGATACCACCCAGATGGTCCGCACCAAAGATGAGTTGGAGAAGCTCGGCGTACAGGTCGACATGAGCATGGATGCCCGCCCGGACCTCGCAGGATATGATATCGTTCATGTGTTCAACATCCAGACCGCTGACTATAGTGTCGAGCAGGTCAGAAATGCCCGCGAGCACGGCGTTCCGGTGGCGCTCTCCACGATCTTCTGGGACATGCGGCACATGCCGCTCTGTAGAGATTACCTTACTTACCACAGCAGTTCGGCTGTGCGATTGCTGGCACGCATTGATGCGCGGCTTGCGGCTCTTGCGATTAAGGCTCGAAGGACCAAACAGTACCGGCTTATGCGGGAGATGCTCGACGGCGCAGATATTCTCCTGCCCAATTCGGCGGCAGAATGCGAAATTATCGCCGATGTATTCTACATGCCGATGGCACGCGACAAATCGGTAATAGTTCCAAACGGCGTTGACGTGAACCTTCGCCCGGTGCAAAGTGAGTCGACGCATGGCACACTAGCCGCGCTTCCGGACGAGTACCTGCTTCAAGTCGCGAACTTCGATCCCGGCAAGTGCCAGCTAAGGCTCATAAAAGCGCTGATGGATTTTCCCGCGATACCGATTGTTTTCATTGGCAGGCCATCGAGCATTCCGTACTTCAACGCCTGCCGTGCACTCGCCGACAAGCGAGGGAATACGTATTTCGTGGACCAAGTGCCGCATGACCAGATCGACTTTTTCTTCCGTCGGGCCAGGGTGCATGCGCTGCCGAGCCTCAGAGAGAGTCCGGGGCTGTCTACACTTGAGGCATCTCTTAATGGATCGAACTGCGTTGTGAGCATCTATGGCCCAATCGAGGAGTATTTCGGCGACGACGTCTGGGTGTGTGATCCCTTTAAGCTGCAGACGATAAGCAAGGCTGTTACCGAGGCATGGTCTGCTCCCCGAAACACACGGCTGAAGGATAGAATCCTGAATGAGTTTACCTGGCGTAAAGCCGCCGAAGCGACGCTTGCCGGGTACAAGAGAATTCTGCCGGACGCACGATAAGACCTTATTTGTCATTCTGAGGCATCGCCAAAGAATCTTTCACCGAGTAAGGTCCTTCACTGCGTTCGGGATGATATGCGGGTTTTGTTCAGCATCACGTATAGCACAGGACTTGTCATTCTGAGGCATCGCCGAAGAATCTTTCATCCGAGTAAGAACCTTCACTGTGTTCAGGATGACGCCATTTGTCATTCTGAGGCATCGCCGAAGAATCTTTCACCGTGTAAGATCCTTCACTGCGTTCAGGATGGCATGCGGGTTTTGTTCAGCATCATGTATTGGCACAGCACTTGCCATCCCGAGGCATCGCCGAAGAATCTTTCATCCGAGTAAGAACCTTCACTGTGTCCAGGATGACGCCATTTGTCATTCTGAGGCATCGCCGAAGAATCTTTCACCGGAGTAAGATCCTTCACTGCGTTCAGGATGACATTCGGGTTATGTTTAGCATCATGTATTGGCACAGCACTTGTCATCCCGAGGCATCGCCGAAGAATCTTTCATCCGAGTAAGAACCTTCACTGTGTTCAGGATGACGCCATTTGTCATCCCGAGGCATCGCCGAAGGGTCTCTCAGCCGAGTAAGAACCTTCACTGCGTTCAGGATGACACACAGGGTTTAGGATACATACTCGCATTTAGTCAATAAGGAGAATTCGTTTGGATCAGAAAATTACAGGAATCTTTGAAACTCAGGATGGCCGCTCTGGCTTCATCCGACCGGTTTCCACAGACATGAGGCCCGGCAGGGGCGATGTATTCGTTCCACCGCCCGTTACGCTGACAAATCGCATTAGAAACGGTGCCGTAATCGAGGGGATCACGGTGCGCAAGGAGAGGGGTATTCAGCTCGCCACCGTTGAATCAGTGAATGGCCTGCCGGTGAACGAATGGAAGGCACTGCGGGATTTCGATTCGCTGACCCCCGTGCATCCTCATTCGCAGATCGTGCTGGAAACCGATGGCGGCAATCCATCCATGCGCATAGTCGACCTCATAGCCCCGATCGGTAAGGGACAGCGAGCGCTTGTAGTAGCCCCTCCGCGCTCCGGCAAAACAAGACTTCTCACCGATATGGCTCACTCCATATCTACCCGACACCCTGAGATGAAACTTGTGGTTCTTCTGCTCGATGAGCGACCGGAAGAAGTTACGGACGTGGTTCGCACTGTAAAGGGCCAGGTCTTCGCAAGCTCGAACGATCAGGATGCGCAGAATCACATAAGACTGGCTAAACTGGCGCTGGATTATGCACGGCGCTGGGCGGAGGCCGGTGAAGACGTCGTTCTGCTGCTCGATTCTCTGACACGACTTGGGCGCTCGGCAAATCTGGTTCAGACCGGGCCTGGGCGCACACTCTCGGGCGGCGTCGATACCCGCGCGCTCGAGATGCCCCGCCGCATCTTTGGGGCCGCGCGTGAGACCGAGGAGGCCGGCTCCATCACGATTGTGGCATCAGCGCTGGTGGATACAGGGTCGAGGATGGATGATTTCATCTTCCAGGACTTCAAGGGGACGGGCAACTGCGAGATCGTGTTGAACCGCCAACTCGCAGAGTCGAGGATTTTCCCCGCCATCGATATCAAGCTCTCCGGCACGCGCAACGAGGAGATACTGCTCGGCGATCGAACAGAGCCGCACCACAAGCTCCGCCGCATCCTGTACGATCTCTCTGCAATTGAGGCCATGAAGACTATCCTCAAGCTCGTGTCCAATTCGTCGTGCAATACCGAACTCCTCGATTCTCTTGGCTGATGTAACGCCCTTTGGAATGTAAAATCGGCCGTGATGCGGTTTCTGCACGTCAGGGCGCGGGTACATAATCAACGGATTATATCTATCAACGCCTGACAAAGGCTGGTCATAGTGCGAGGGCTCGCCATGATAAAAAGAGCTGTCTTATCGATGATACTTGCACTGGTATCGGGTGCCGTATTCGGGCAGTCGATATCATTGAACAGTCCGAATGCGGAAGAGCTTGTCGAGGGGAATCAGTACGATATCGCCTGGCACAGCGCCGGTGTAGAGACCGTCAGCCTGATCATCCATGGAACGCGCACGCCTCTTGGAACGGTATCACGCGGGGCATACTCCATAGTAGTTGCACATAAGGTGGATGCCGAGTTAGAGAGTGTGACATATCGTCTGCCGTGGTTGGATTCGATCCGGTTCACCATAGTTGCGAGAGGATACGATGCCGGCGGCCGTGAGGTCACAGAGACCGTACTCGAATACGCTTTTCGGCCGAAGGTGCTCGCGAACAGGTGGAGGGACGGGATTTACCTGGATCTTAACCGTAGGGTAGATCAGCGCCTGTATGTGGAGAAAGATCGAAGCATCACACGATGCTACATCTGCAGCTCGTCCGAAAATTACCGCTGGCTGCCTCCGAACCACCATATAGCGAAGCCTCACGATCACGCCGGTGTCTTCCATGTCATATCGAAAAGCCCAAACCATCGGTCAGTCCTTTTCAGCGTCGACATGCCGTGGGCGATGCAGTATAACGGAGGGCACTTCATACATGCCACTTCTCTGAGGCTCTATCGTTTACTTGGTCGAGCGGCATCTCATGGATGCAATCGGCTGACGCGGAGCGATGCCCACGCCCTGTACCTCACGACTCCTCTCAGAATGCGCGTCGAGGTGATCGGCCCCAAAGGATGAGTGGCGTTTTCATCGAGCGGGTATATGGGTATGCTCCGTTCGGAAGGCTTCGAAGATATTTCTGAGCTTCACTAAGCGATCTGGAGGTGAACTATGGAAACAGTAGTCGCAGAATTCAGCGTGACACCTATAGTAGAGGGCGCGCTCAAGCCGTATATAGACAGCGCGGTGGAAGCGATAGAACAGAGCGGGTTGAACTATGAAGTCGGGCCGGTAGGCACCACCGTGGAAGGCGATCTGGATCACGTCCTTGCCGCCATCAAGAGTGCACACATGGCGGTACTCAACAAGGGTGCAGATCGGGTAGTTACGGATATCCGTGTGGACGAGAAAAAAGGTGGTCTCTCGATAGCAGAAGAAGTCGAGGATTATCAGTAAGTATCAGCGAAGGGGAGATTGCCTCGCGACTCCCCTTCGACGAAAATGGCACAGCTTGACACGGCTATATCGCAAGCATATAATAATCCCATCACTTAACTGCTGGTGCGGTTATTCTGATAGCTGGAGTCGATCTATATGTTTGCAATCAATTTCTATTCTGAAGCCTACGCTGATATGCTTAAGAAGGGCCGTAAAACAGCCACAATTCGGTTGGGCGACAAGAGTGACAAGTACAAGTCCGGTCAGATTATCTGGATAACCGTGGGCAGGAAGTACGGTCCACGGCAGAAGCTATTCTCCGCCATAGTAGACAATGTTACGGTAAAATCCGCATCGGAACTGACCCCTCGCGAGGTTGAGAAAGAGAGCCCCGAACTACGCCGGTCAGAAGATGTATTGAACCTTCTGAGCCGGATCTACGATCGTGTGATCACACCGGAAGACCAGGTGACCATCGTTCAGTTCTCCCGCGTTGTCGAGTAAAGCCGTGAATCATGACACCATCACCAGGTGTCCGGCAGCGCTTCGAATGAGGGCTGCTTTGTCTCCGTGCCAAGCTTCATCTGTATGCCGACCGTCGTCCCTGTCGGCCCGGTTGCGAGATAAACCCTGTCTGCTATGGAAATCATGGCCTTATAGCCCATCCCAAGCGACTTCGCGGTTGAGTATCCGCGTACCAGCGCCACTTCTGGCAGCGTGAGTGCTTCGATTCCTTTGCCATGATCCTCGATTACAAACATCAGGCAGTCCTCGACCTTATGCAGGGATGCCAGTCCTCCGCCTGCATGTTTAATCGCGTTGGTGGTGGATTCTCCTATGCACAGTATGAAGTCGTAGATTCTGGATTCGTCCATTCCGTATTCATGTGAAATGTCGCTGACTCCATTCCTGGTTTCACCTACATCCACCGCAGTCTTGATATTCCATTCCTTTATAGATGGCCCGGCAATGTCCATTATCTCGCCATGTTCGGCGATGATTAGCTTTCCTTCCGTAGCTGCAAGGATTGTCCGGCGATAAAACTCTCTCTTATGGGCTTCGAGTTCCTGATTTCGCGCCTCAGCATCTTTGCGGGCCGTTATATCTTCTACAAAGCCCTCTAAATAGAGCACTTTACCCTTATCATCTCGAACTGCTCGAAGGGTTAGGCTGCCGGTCATAATGCTGCCGTCTTTACGGCGATACTGGTTTTCAAATTTGGCGATGCCGCCACTCTGCATGATCGTGCGTATGACCTCATCGCGGCTTTCGGAGTGCAGGTAGAGGTCTTTCGCAAGGTCCTTAATCGCTTCAATGATCTCTTCAGGAGAGTCATATCCGAACATGTGCGCGTATGCCTGATTGGCAATGATCAGCTTGCCGTCCAGCGTAGACTGGAAGATGCCGAGCTCCGAGTTTTCAAAGATGCTGCGGAATTTCTCTTCGCTTTTCCTCAACGCCTGCACTGCTCTTATGCGGTCTGTTACGTCCCGAACGGATTCTATGGCTCCCACCATTTCTCCGTGTGAATACAAGGGCGTCGCCTTCGCCCATATGTATGCCCCTTCAGGAGTCAATGCCGGAACGTATGCTTCCCCTATCAGAGTATCCTTCTCTTTTTTGAACAGGCTGTACACTTCTTCGCGCATCGTTTCAGGATGTATGATCATGTCAGACAGTATGGGCCGCCGCTCTCCGTAGAATGGCACGGCATACTCGTAGTTGCCCTTGCCGATGATATCCTCGGGCTTTATGCCGCTTACTGCTTCCATGGCCTTATTCCATATAATCACTTTTCCTTCCATATCGATTGCATACGTAGCATCGGGTAGGAAGTTGATTATGTCAGATAGCCTCTGCTCTGAATCTTTTAGTGCGTCCTCTGCTTTCTTGCGATCGGTAATGTCTTCGCCGGAGCTGAGTATGTCCGTGACATTGCCGCGATCATCGTATAATAGTGCATGTCGCCAGGCTATCAGCCGCTCCTCGCCGTTCGATGTCAGAACTGGACCCTCTGTATTCTCAAGTTCGCCGGCCATCAGTCTTCTATTGACACCTCTTGCCGCGTCCCTGAATCGCAAGGGTATAAAGTTATCGAAGAAATTCTTTCCAATAATCTGATCGGCCGGATATCCGAGCACTTCTGTGCCTTTGTGGTTGATCATGGTCAAGGTTTGATTCTGATCGATTACAAAAATGATTACGCTTGCGACGGCGAGGTACTGCTGGGCTAAGTTTCTTTCCTTGATAAGTGCCGCTTCCGCCATCTTGCGGTCTGTTATATCCCGCACGGATTCTATGGCTCCCACGATTTCTCCGTGCGAGTACAGGGGTGTCGCCTTTGCCCAGATGAATGCCCCTTCAGGAGTCAATGCGGGCGCGTATGCTTCCGCTATCAGAGTATCCTTCTCTTTTTTGAACAGCCTGTACGATTCTTCATGCATCGCTTCCGGATGTATCACCATGTCAGCCAGCCCGGCCCGCCGCTTTCCGTAGAATGGCATGGCATGCTCGTAGTTATCCTTGCCGATGATATCCTCGGGCTTTATGCCGGTTACCTCTTCCATGGCCTTATTCCATATAATCACTTTTCCTTCCATATCGATTGCATAAGTGGCATCGGGCAGGAAGTTGATTATGTCATATAGCCTTTGCTCTGAATCCTTCAGTGCGCCTTCGGCTTTCCTTCGATCGGTGATGTCTTCGCCGGAGCTCAGTGTGGCTGTGACATTGCCTCGATCATCAAATAATGCTGCGTTGTGCCAGGCTATCAGCCGTTCGCCCCCGCTCGGTATCAGCACGGGTGTCTCAAAGTACTCTGTCGAATCAATGTCGCCGGCCATCAGTCGCGAGAAGGTGTCTCTTGACTCGTCCCTGAATACCATAGGAATGAAGTTATCGAACCAGTTCTTCCCGATAATCTGATCGGCAGGATACCCGAGGACTTCACAGCCTTTAGGGTTGATCATGGTTACGGTTTGATTCTTATCGATTGCTAAAATGATTACGCTTGCGACGTTCAGATATTGTTGTGCGATGTTTCTCTCTTCAATGAGTGCTGCTTCTGTTTGTTTGAGGTCATTCACTGCCTTCGCATTCTCGATGGCACTCGCTGCGCTGTCGGCCAGGCCTTGCAGCACGGCGGCGTCGCGCTCGTTGAATGGCTGGTGGTCCTTTTTGTCGTGAATTTCGAAGCAGCCGACAAGTTCGCCGGACCTGCTGATAATAGGTGTGTCTATAAGATTATAGAAATTCAGCGCTGTCCTGATTTCAGGTACGACGTACGGGTCGTGTTCCGCATCGTCGGAAACATATGTCTGCTTGGTTGCCATCACATGACCGGGGACACCGTAACCTTCGGGGAATGAAAAGTTTATCGGTTGCAGGTTTCCAGCTTCATTGTACTCACTGAAAACCAGCTCTCCCTGAGTCATGATCCCGGCTGCCCCCGAGTGTGCGCCGGTCAATTCCATCGCCGAAGCTACCAGGTTCCGCATGATTACAGGTATATCGAGTTCGGAGTTCAATTGTCGGCTGATATTCAGCAGGATTTCCAGTTCGTGGCTTCGTTCCTGCAATTCTTTTTCAGCTCTCTTTTGCTCTGTGATATCGACCATCGACCCGATGAGAGCGGGTCTGCCGTGATACATGATGACACTGCCAAGTACTTCAGCATCAATTGTGCTGCCATCCTTGCGCAGTGTCTTGAAAGAATACCGTATGCTGGTAATCTCGCCGGATATCCGTTTCCGGATGTTCGCCGCGACGAGCTCGCGATCCTCAGGGGCTGCAAGGGTCTCTGGCGTCAATTCGCCAGAGGTGATTTCATCGGGCGTGTATCCAAGGATCTCGGCAAAGCGCGGGTTGACGTACACGAACCGGCCTTCCTGCATTATGTAGACCCCCATCAGCGATTTCTCGACCAGACTGCGATATTTTTCCTCTGCTTCTCTAAGCTCGTTCTCGATCTGAAGCCGTTTGGTGATATCGTTGGCAATCACTATCTCGGCCGATCGTTCGCCGTACTCGATGGGGTGGGAGATTATGTCAACATCGATAACGCTGCCGTCCTTTTTCACATGCCTGCCCTGTCCCGATTTTGTGCCGGGTATGGTGTCTGTGGGCAGTATATCGTTTATGGTCATGGTCGCGAATTCTTCTCTGGAATATCCGTAATGTTCTACTGCAGCATCGTTGACTGCAAGAAACGCCAATGTCTTCAGGTCGTAAATCCACATGGGCAGGGGGTTATTCTCAAACAGAAATTGCTGTCGTCTGTCAGGATTGATCTGTTCCATCGAGCTGGGGTTCAACGAGGCGCCGGGCCGTTTTTCCGCCCAAACCTGGTTCTGGATTGCAACGTGGCCGACCCCGTCATTCATGGAATACATGCTGATGTTCAACGTTTTGGGGTCCGGATCTGCGTGTGTCAGGTCTTTGATGTGAGAGAATGTATAGTGAAGGCAAAACTCAGCCGTCCCGCCCTGATCAAATATTCGCCGTATCTCGGACGCGTGATCGCACCCGGAAAGTTCTTCATCGTCGAAGATGTTGTATCTTCCGATAATCTGGTCATCACTGTTTATGCCGAAGAGCTCACGGTTGGCATCGTTCTCGAAGACGAGCGTGCCATCTTTGTTGGCAATCCAAATGCTTGCGGTACTGTGCAGAACGATGGCGCCCAGCACATCGCTGATAGCGTCGCCGAGGGTGCCATTATCAGCATTTTGTCGTTCATCGCGATTTTGCTGTTGATCCAACTGGATGCTCCGATTCACATAAGTAAAGTCTGCTATGGCAGGTTATCTACAGTGTACCCATAGACGCGGTGGAAGTCTACATATTTTATGAAAAAAACTTATAATCGCTTGCTTGTATTTCTTACTGTACTCATGCTTGACGAATTATTCAATTGTAGGTACAATAAATGTATTAGTGTGTAAGGCGGTGATATGCGTGGTCTCTGGAATCAATGGTGATGGAATACCTTTAATCCTGGTTGTTGAGGATGACCCTACGGTGCTGCATCTCGTGGTTAGTACGCTTGAGCACGAGGGTATAAAGGTGATTTCGGCCGAGCGAGGTCAGATTGGACTGGACTTAGTAGCTGAGTTTCACCCCACGCTGGTTCTGCTGGATGTGATTCTGCCGGATATAGATGGTTGGTCTATACTGCGGCGTTTGCGTGGCGATGCGAACAATCAGCCGGCAGTTATAATGCTTACTTCGCGCAGCGAAGAGACAGACAGAATACTGGGCCTGGATCTTGGTGCTGATGATTATATCGGAAAGCCGTTTAGCTCACGGGAATTAGTCGCTCGTGTAAGGGCTGTGCTGCGGCGAACGAGCCCTTCCGGAAGCGGAATCTCCAAGGAACTGAAGTTCCCCGGGCTTCGCATAGACATAGCCGGTCGTGCGGTATGGCGGCATGAAAAGCAGGTACACCTCACACCGAAAGAGTTTGATCTCCTTGTGACTTTGGCGAGCCGACCGAGTCAGGTATTCACACGCACTGTGCTGTATGATGCCATATGGGGTGATGCCGGCCAGGGCGACGAGCATACCCTGGATGTTCATGTTGATCGTTTGCGCCGTAAACTTGCCGGTGCTGATAAAGGCGCATACGTTAAGACGATCAAAGGTGTAGGGTTCAAATTCCAGGTCGTTTCTGCAGAATCCTAGCCAATCTAGTCAAACAAAAACAATTATAGTTGGGTCTCGGTAAATATCTACCGGGGCTCAATTTTTTTTGGCCCTCCGCATATATGTTTATGATAAGTAGACGTAAGGTTGTGGAACCGATGAGGTTCGATTGAGGATACGGAGAACTTAGTGCGGTAAACTATCTATGTAAGATAGTTGAAGATCAATCCCAGAGTAATTTGCTCAGCCTTGTCGCGGCAAATGTTGATTCTGTGCGCGCAATCGAATGCGAACTTCTCAAGATTGTGACCGTTTGTTGGATATCGTTACAATCTCGAGCAGGATTCTACTTGTGCAATATAGAATATCAATAATGGTGGTAAGTGTCTGAGGCATATATGTGATACATGGTGCCTGGCCGTTGATCTTCCAGTTCGCTGTCTTGAAGATAGGATTATATAGTGATTAGATTCTATATAGAACAATTGGATTTCATATTGTTTCTGACTGGAATGGCCTTTGCCGTTCTGGCGGCAGCTTGTATAATGCTGAATAAAACCCATCGGTACGGTCTGAACTGGAGCTGGTTAGGGCTATTCGGCGTGGCTCATGCGCTCAATGATTGGGCGCAGATGCTGTCGACCGTTATCAATGCTGATGCTTTGATTTCAATTGTGAGTATCTGCCTCGCAGGGATTTCCTATCTATTCCTCGCAGAGTTTGCACGTTCCAGCGCCGCTAAATTGTATGTCAGAACACCAGGCAGATGGATATATCTGTCTGTACTTCTTGCCATACCTATCGGTATTATCTTCGGACAGAGAGCGCTAAGTGATGCCGTACGCTATGGTATGGGTGGGGTATCCGCGCTTTGGACGGCCTGTATTCTATATGGCCTGTATCGAAAAAAGCCTGAAAGAAAAAATCAGTTACTTATAGCCATAGGTATAGCACTTCTACTTCACGGATTATTTCAACGCGGTTATATCCAGGAGCTGTTTAGCTATATCCCTGCTCCACAGTTTACTGTCAGGGGCACTATTTTATTATACTTGCGGATGATTCATGATGTGGCTGGCCTCATAGCTGCAATAGCAATTTGGCGATATGCCGAAGCCTCACGCAGATTTGTTCCGGAACTTAGCGGCGTCGGGCGGCGTGGGCGATATGAGACCATGATGCTCCTGACGATCCTTTGTATCGTCTCCGCAGGTTGGCTTTCCGCAAATTTCGTTGGGGATAAGGCAAACAAGGCACTGCAAGGCAACCTTTTATCCCGCGCTAACATGGCCGCCGCATCCATGAACGCTAACCAGGTATCCCGCATAAAAGGCGAACGCACTGACGGTGGGACTGTTGCTGCTTCCTGGATAAGAGCACAACTTATCGCTGTTCGGCGCGGCACTCCATCTTGCCGATATGTATATTTGCTTGGACTGCGTGGTTCTGTTGTAACTCTCCTGGTGGGTACAGAGGCCCCTAATTCGTCAATCTACGCTCCCCCTGACCTGGGCTATCATAAATCCAACGCCAATAAGTATTACAGGTCAAAGTTCGACCACCAATCCGTTGATGCCCGTAAAGACAAATCCGGTAAATGGGTTTATGGAACTGTGCCTATCAGGGATAGGTTCTCGAATAGGGTAGTGGCGATCCTTGGATTGGACATAGTAGCCATGGACTGGCAGCGTTCAATCGCAGAGGCCAGGCTCACTGCAATAATAATAACCTTGTTGCTATGTTATATAACGTTGAGTTTCCTAGTAGAATGGCGATTGGTTAAGGAATCTGCAGGAAGAATCCTCGCATCTGAGCGCAATTTCAGCAACATCTTCAAGAATGCACCGGATGCTATTTTTATTATTCATCCGGATACTCGGCGGATACTTGCAGCTAATCCTGCCTCCTCAAAATGGCTGGGATACTCTAAGGCCGAGCTGCTTCGGATGACACATGATGAATTGTTAGGCCCTCAAAGTGAAAGCGCCGAAATGGAAATTGAGGAAGTCATCTATAAGGGTTTGGCTACGTCCAAAGAATGCCAGTATCGAACTGCGAATAAGGGCCTGTTGAATGTAGAACTAACAGCTACCAAACATCAGTTTTCGGACAACGATAGTCTTGTTATCTTCGCCCGCGACATCACAGAGCGAAAGCACGCCGATGCTGCTATCCGCAAGAACCTGAGTTTCCTTCAGCGCCTTCTGGATACAATACCGACACCTGTATTCTACAAGAATACGAAAGGCATTTATCAAGGCTGCAACACTGCTTTTGAAGCCATGATGGGATGCAAAAGAGACGATATTGTAGGCCATACTGTGGAAGAAATCGCAGTTGAGTCCATTGCCGTAGAGCACAATCGGAAAGAGGAAAAACTATTCAAAGAAACAGGCGTCGTCGCGTATCAATCCCAGATATACAGCGCTGTCGATAATAAAAACCACGACGTCGTATTTTACAAGGCAACCTACGCTGACCCCATCGATGAGTCTACGGCAGGACTGGTCGCAGTAATAAATGATATTACAGATCAAGCGCAGGTAGCTAAGAAATTACGGCGTAGAGTTGAGCTTCAACGGCTCATAATGGAAATGTCCACAGAGTTTATTAACCTGCCAACCAACGATATTGACGGCGGGATAAACAAGGCATTGGAGTCTGTTGGCCGATTCTCTGGAGCGGATCGCAGCTACGTGTTCATGCTGTCTGACGATCGTGAGCATTTACTGAGGGATTACCAGTGGTGCGCAGACGGTATTGATTTCCCCATGGACGTTCTTCAGACGGCTAATCTTGAATCGTTCCCCTGGGGATGGGATAAAATCAGTAGCTTCGACCAAGTGAAGATTAACTGTACGGATGATCTTTCTGCTGCAGTCGGATCAGATATCAAATCCATAATCGCATCCCCGATGGTTTATAATCAGCGGCTTATAGGCCTGCTGTGCTTTGACTCGATGACAAAAGAGATTGAATGGTCGGAAGATCTCGCCGAAATGCTGAGAATAGTAGGCGATGTATTTGTAAACGCTCTACTGCATAAACGGGCGGAACACGATTTGCAGCAGAACAGGGAGTATCTCAAGACGCTGTTTGATTTTGTCCAGATCGGTATTATGCTGATAGACACTGAAAGCCGTGAAATCGTCGATGCCAACCATCTGGCGCTTGAAATGATAGGGTCTTCCAGCGAAAGCGTTATCGGTTCCAGTTGCCACTCTTTCGTATGCCCATCGGTGAAGGGCGATTGTCCTATACTAGACAATGGAAATAGCATCGATCATGCCGAGTGCGCGCTGCTAAAGGCTAACGGCGAAAGCCTGCCGATCCTAAAGAGCGTAACTTCGATCAACCTGGACGGCCGTCTTCATCTGCTGGAAAGCTTTATGAATATAACAGAGCTCAAGCAGATGGAATCAGAGCTGCACCTTGCGATGGAAGCAGCAGATTCGGCAAACAAGGCAAAGAGCCAGTTCCTGGCCAACATCAGCCACGAGATTCGGACGCCGATGAACGGAATAATCGGCGTTACGGAACTGCTGCTGGATACGGATCTCCACGCAGAGCAGCGCGATTTCCTGTGTGCCGTGAGAAGTTCCGCCGACTATCTGCTTACGCTGCTGAACGATATCCTTGATTTCGCCAAGATCGAGGCCGGTAAACTTGAAATCGATTCCACGGAATTCCCTCTGGGCGATCTGGTAAGAGACATGATAAGCACGCTATCTCTAAGAGCGAAGGAAAAGGGAATTGAAATAATAAGTAAGATCGATGCTGACATACCAAACAATCTTATCGGCGATCCCAATCGCACAATGCAGGTACTTGTCAATCTTGTTGGCAACGCCATAAAGTTTACCGAGTATGGGAAGATTGCAATATCGGTTGATACAGAATCGAAAACTGATTAGGATGTCATCCTGCATTTTGCCGTTAGAGATACCGGAATCGGCATTCCTGGAGACAAACATCAGTCGATATTTGCTGCCTTTGCGCAGGCGGACAGTTCCACTACCAGAAAGTATGGCGGCACGGGCCTTGGGCTTGCGATCTCCTCCCAGATAGTAGATCTGATGGGTGGTAAGATTTGGCTCGAAAGTGAAGAGGGCAAAGGAAGCACATTCCACTTCACTGCAAGGTTTGGATTAGGCGCCGACCACACACATGATAAGAAATCAGCGGTCACCGATCTGGAAAACGTGCCGGTGCTGGTGGTAGATGATAATCCAACAAACCGTTTGGTTCTTGCCAAGATGCTGTCCAAGTGGAACATGCATGTCGTCATAGCGGAGAGCGGTGCACAGGCGCTTGCAGAAGTTGAGAAAGCAAAGGGTCTGGGCGAAGAATTCCAGCTGGTCCTGACTGATTGCCATATGCCTGAGATGGATGGTTTCCAATTGGTCGGCGAGCTGAGGCGTCTGGGCATGGACAATTCGATAATCATGATGCTGAGGTCAGATGACACGTTTGAGGCCATCGCGAAGTGCCGGAAAATCGGCACCAACATTCACCTTACAAAACCGATCAAGCAGTCTGCACTGCTCCGATCGATCCTGCATACCTTGGACACTAAATCCGCAAGATCTGCACAGACCAGGGATTCGGGCTTGCCGGCGGCGGATAAAACCCTTCACGTGCTATTGGCCGAAGATAATTTGGTCAATCAGAAGGTTGGGATGAGAATGCTTGAGAAACAAGGCCATACTGTAGTAGTGGCGAATGATGGTGTTGAAGCCGTATCGGCCTGGGAAAAAGATTCATTTGACCTGATCCTCATGGATATACAGATGCCTAATATGAACGGCTACGAAACCACTGCCAGTATTAGGGATAAGGAAACGCATACTGGTACCCATATCCCTATCATCGCCATGACAGCTTATGCCATGAAAGGTGATAAAGAGCGCTGCATTGAATCCGGAATGGATGGATATATAGCAAAACCAATTAGAACCGAGCAGATGTTTGCAGAAATAGAGCGCGTGACTCGCGAGTTGGCTCGGAAAGAAAACAATTAATGGTTTCAGAAGGAGAACCACGCACATGGAAAACACCTCTTTTGATTTAGCGAAAGTAATGGCAAATATAGGAGATGACAGAGAACTTCTGGATGAACTCATCGCCATATTTGTTGAGGATTACCCAAAGCAACGGGAGCGCTTGCATGCAGCGCTGTCGGCGCAAGATGCCGAAGGGATAAATAAGTCGGCTCATACTATAAAAGGTTCTGTGGGCGTCTTCGCTGCAGAACAGGCTTGGCAACTCGCGTATGAACTCGAGAAAATCGGCGCCAGCGGGCAGCTCGATTGTGCGCAAGAGAAGATGAGCCAGATGGAGGCTGAAATCGATAATCTTATTCAGTCTCTGCTTAATTTGGCATAAGAAGCGACGAAATTGTGATCCAAGGGCTGTTTTATGACTGTACGCCAGAAAATATTGCTCATCATTGCTGGTATGTTAATATGGTTGATGGTAATACTATACATTACCACTTCCAGAATTACTTTGAATGGTCTCGCCAAGCTGGAGGATAAAGCAGCCCACGGTAATATTGACCGCATTCGTGAATCGCTGTCGAGCGAGATGCACAATATCGGTTCAAGCGCCGCCGACCTGGCCAAATCCGATGAGACCTGCCGTTTTATGCAGGGTGATCGGGGGACATATGCCAACATCAGCAGTTCAACCTTCTCCGGATCACGCCTGAGCTTACTGGCGCTCGTCAATACGTCCGGCCGGATAGTTTACGCACGGGCATTTGATAACAAGAGTGAAAAGCTGTATGGCATACCGCCAAGCCTGATTCCCATAGTTAGCGGTATTAGCCCTTATGTGCGCAGATCTAACAGAGGACATAGGAACACAGGGGTGCTCGTTACCGTTAAGGGCCCCATGCTGATATCATATCAACCTATCGCCAGGAACAACGGGCCTGTGTACGGCACTCTTGTCGTGGGGCGATATCTCGACGGTGTTGAACTTCGCAGGCTGCAGAATATTTCCCGCAGCCCGATATCCATGCGCCTCTATGTAAACGATGCCGGGATGCCGGCTGACTTTAGGCTGGCGAAATCTGCGTTTCAGACCGACATCTCCTACTTCTCCCGGCCGCTCAACTCCGATGTAATGGTTGCGTATACCATCGTCAAAGATTTAGCCGGCAATCCCTCACTTATACTGCAAACCCGCGTCAAGAGGGATATTTACCATCAAGGCAGGCAGATACTGTGGTACTCTGCGATATCTGTGTTAATCATAGGTATAGTTTTTGGCATACTTGTCATGGTCATAGTCGACAGGGTTGTCGCTTCAAGACTGGTGCACCTCGCAACAAGCGTAGCCCGAATCGGGGAATGCGGTGATCTCTCCACCAGGGTTTCCATGCCCGGCGACGATGAGCTCTCTCAACTGGCGGATGCAATCAATGGTATGCTGAGTGATCTGGACAAGGCTCAGCTGCAACTGCGCGACAGCGAAGAACGTTACCGTGTGCTCGTCTCCGCACTGCCGGACTACCTTTGGGTTCACCGGAACGGCGTGCTGATCTACGTGAATCAATCTGCCGCGGATGCCCTCGGATTCACCATCGATGAGATGATGGGAAGCCAGGTTTTGGACTATGTGGTCGATGAGCACCGATCGAGATTCGCCGAGAATGCCAGGACCAGTGAATCCGGCGGCGAAATCAGCAGATATGAGATCGACCTGAAGACCAAGAGCGGGCGGCGCCTTTCCGTAATGATGCGCGGCACGTCGATCGCATATGGCAACGAACCGGCGTTTCTCTCTGTCATCAAAGATATCACCCCTCGCAGGCAGGCAGAGAAAGCCCTTAGGGAGAGTGAATCCCGCCTTCGCCAGATCACCAACAACATGCAGGATATGGTCTGGATGATGGATGATGAAGCGAACTATCTGTACGTCAGCCCGTCATTCAAGAACATACTGGGCCACAAGCAGGCCGATCTGCTCGGCAGTTCCGTATTCGAGTTCATCCATCCTGACGATGTGGCGCAAGTGAGGGCTGCCATAGACGATGCCAAGAGGACTTTCTCCTTTGATCAACTCCTGTTTCGGTACAGGCATGACAACGGAGCGTTCCTTTGGGTTGAGACGGTTGGCAATGTTCTGCTGGATGCAGATCGGCATGTAGTTGGGGCCGTATTCGGGGCTCGCGACATCACCGAGCGCAAGCGTACAGAGGACGAGCTTATCAGGAGTGAGGCCACAACAAGGGCGCTTTTGACTGCCATGCCTGATCTGATGTTCAGGTTCAGCCTCGACGGCACTTTCCTGACGACGAATAAGTCTGCTGATGACCTGATGTACGCCGTTCCCAGCGATTTCATCGGTAAGAGTGTGCATGATGTTCTGCCGCCACAACTGGCTAATATGACCATCGAATACATGGGTAGGGCGCGTGCAACAGGCGAAATGCAGACTTATGAATATCCCCTTCAAATCAAGGGTTCCATTCACTATTTTGAGTCCAGGCTCGTTCTGAGTGCAAATGATGAAGCGCTTGCAATAATCCGCGATATCACCGATCAAAAGCGCGTTCAGGAGGATCTGCGCAGACGAGATATCCTGCTGTCCGGCGTGGCTGAGGCTACCAATAAATTGCTAACGGAAGTCGATTTTGAATCCGCCGTTGCATATGCGCTGGAAGTGCTCGGGGTAGCAGCCGGGGTTGACCGTGTGTACATCTTTGAGAACCACACCGATGTGGAAACCGGCCAGTTATTGATGAGCCAGCGTTTCGAATGGGCATGGGAGACTGTTGAACCGCAACTTGATAATCCCGAATTGCAGAACTGCCGGTATGATGATCGCTTTTCTCGCTGGTTTGAGGTACTCAGCCGGGGTGACGTAATCTCCGGGCTGGTTGCCGATTTCCCCGAGGACGAAAGGCTGATGCTCGAGCCCAGGGATGTTATCTCCACCATAGTCGTGCCGATTATGCTGGAGTCGCAGTTCTGGGGATTCATCGGTTTTCAGGATTGCCGTAACAGCCGTGTATGGTTGCCCAACGAGATGTCGATCATCAAGGTTGCCGCAGGGAGTGTGGGGGGAGCCATTGCTCGAAAGCAGGCCGACGAAGCCATGCGGGAAGCCAAGGACGCTGCTGATGCTGCCAATGCCGCCAAGAGCCAGTTCCTCGCTACCATGAGCCACGAAATTCGAACCCCTATGAATGGAATCACCGGCATGACGGAATTGCTGCTGGATACTTCCCTCAGCACTGATCAGCGGGAATACCTTGAGGTTGTCAGCGATTCGGCAGACGCACTTCTTACGCTGATCAACGATATGCTCGATTTCGCAAAGATAGAGGCCGGAAAAGTGGAGCTTCAAAACGAGCCATTTTCCCTTCATTCATTGATAGAAGATACGGTACATGCTTTTGGGCTCAGAGCTCAACAGAAGGGATTGGAGCTTACATGCCAGGTGATGCCGGATGTGCCGTCGGCGATCATCGGGGATGCCGACCGTCTGCGTCAGATTATGGTAAACCTCCTCGGCAATGCGATCAAGTTTACCGACGCCGGCGAGATCGCCATTTCCGTAGCAACAGTCTGGCAGACGCCGGAAGAGGTGTCACTGCATGTTGCCGTGAGAGACACCGGAATCGGCATACCGTCGGATAAGCTGAACATGATTTTCGATGTCTTCGCCCAGGCGGACGGCTCGACAACCCGCAAATACGGGGGGACGGGTCTGGGGCTTGCTATTTCGGCACAACTGGCAGAGTTAATGGGCGGTAGAATCTGGGCGGAGAGCGTTGTAGATGAAGGCAGCGTTTTCCACTTTACGGTTCGCTTCGGTCTACAGTATAATTCTGATGTACAGAAAACGCATAATCGTATGACAAGGGGTATCTTGGCGGATATTCCGGTGCTGATTGTAGACGATAATGCCATGAGCCGCATGGCGTTGATCCAGATGACGCATAGCTGGGACATGCATCCGTCAGCCGTAGAGAGTGGCCCTTCCGCATTGGATAAAATCGCAACATCGAATGAGGCCGGTAAGCCGTTCCAATTGGCGATTATTGATGCCAATATGCCTGGGATGGATGGATTTGAACTTGTTTCGAACATCAATCGCAATGCAGGCAATACTGTTATGCTAATCATGCTGTTGCCGACAGATGAGCGCGATGGTGATGCCGACCAATGCAGAGCGCTGGGAGTAAATGCGTATGTGCGCAAACCGGTCAGAGGCTCGCATCTACTGGATTCTATCTTGTCTGTTCTTGGCGCCAAATCTATCGGTGATCCTGGTATCCACGAGCCACGCCCGGCGCCACGAGAAGACAGGCCACTGCTTATATTGCTGGCCGAAGATAATCGTGTAAACCAGAAAGTTGTGGTTCGCATGCTGGAGAAACTGGGGCATACAGTCGAGATCGCCAATGACGGCCAGGAAGCATCGGAAACCTGGCGCACAAAACCTTATGATTTAATACTTATGGATGTGCTGATGCCTCGCATGGATGGATATGAGGCCACCGCCGCCATACGTGCAAGTGAGATCGAAACCGGCACCCATATTCCAATCATCGCGCTGACTGCAAATGCCCTCAAGGGTGATGACGCACGATGCATTGCGGCAGGCATGGACGGATATGTAGCAAAGCCTGCAAAAATCGCTGAACTTTTGGAAGAAATGAATAGAGTCTTATTCGGTCTGAAGGTCGGCTGACGCACGGCTTTTTGCCCATAATAATTGAACGGACAGGAAACTATTACGTGAAAAAACGAGAACCGCAGTCTTCCCGTTACACCCGAGCAGATCTGACCGATAGTTTGAGGCGCATTCGAAGGCAGCTCTACGTCTTTGCATGCGCCACTATTATCTTATCCGCTTATGAATTGTACGTTCGTGGCATGCAGCCACGGCCTTCGCTGATGCAGTATCATGGCGCTCTGGTGCTGGCAGGTGGGTTTTTGGTGGCACTGGCGCTGTATTTTGAACTGCGTAACCTGAGAGAATTACGGCATGATACCAAGAGTCTGGGGGAAGAACTTCAAGAGCTTGAATCTATAGTTGCCGAAAGCTCAGCAGTGGTGTTTCTGAGTAGAAGAGCGGAAGGGCATCCGATTGAATACATCTCCTCCAATATATCGCAATTCGGGTACGACGCCGAAGATTACCTGTCCGGGCGGCTGTGCTACGACGATCTGGTCCATCCCGATGACCTGGAGCTCCTTCGCTCTGATCTCCCAACGTCGGCCAGCGCAAAGTGGGAGGAAGTAGCTAACCGGTATCGGATATACACCAAATCGGGTGAAATGCGCTGGGTTGAAGCACGAGTTAAGCCCAGACTCGAAAATGGCGACATAACCCATTACGAGGGCGTTATCATAGATATCACGAAGCAGAAGCTGGCGGAAGATGCGCTGCAGGTGGAAAGAAACAAAGCGCAGACATATCTTGATACAGCCGGGGTTATTATACTGGTGCTCGGTGTGGATCAAAAAGTGACTTCGATCAACAGGAAAGGCACGGAAATTCTGGGGTTCGCTGAGGCCGAGATCCTCGAGATGAACTGGTTTGACAGTTTTGTCCCGGAAAACCAGCGCGCTGATGCAAAATCGGAGTTCAATCGTCTGCTGACTGATGTCACCTCTTTGGCGCGTCATGAGAACCATATCGTGACAAGGTCCGGCGAGAAGCGCCTGATCGCATGGCATAACACCAGACTGCTCGATGCGGATAACAACGTTACTGGTGTAGTCTCATCCGGGGAAGATGTAACCGAGCGAAATCTGATGGAAGATGCGCTGCGAGAAAGTGAAGAACGGTACAGACTGCTGTTTAATGGAATGCATAGCGGATTTGCGCTGCATGAGATCATCTGTGACGAGCGCGGGGTGCCATGTGACTATCGCTTCCTTGATATAAATGTGGCGTTTGAATCAATCACGGGCCTGCATCACGATAATATTATCGGTAAAACCGTGCTTGAACTGCTTCCCGATACCGAGCAGCATTGGATTGATGTCTATGGTGAAGTCGCTCTGCACGGTATTCCGGCTAATTTCGAGCAACACAGCCAGGCTTTTGACCGCTATTTTCATGTAACGGCATTCAGCCCCAGAAAAGGTCAGTTCGCGTGCATATTCACCGATATTAGTGAGCGCAAGCGTGCAGAAAAGTTGCTTCGGGCGAGTGAGCAAAATTACCGATCGATATTTGAGACCGGGGCTAACCTAATCACCGTGATAGACAAAAATGAAATAATTATCAACTGCAACCACCGTTCGATTCAGCTTCTTGGATACACGCCGGATGAGCTGATCGGACAGCATCTTTCCATAATCATGCACCCGGATTACCTCGAGAAGTCTAGTCAGAGGACTTCGGAAGTCTTCCTTAAAGGGGACTTATATAACAGAGAGCTTCGTAACAAAGAATACAAGTTAGTCCATAAGGATGGTTCGCTGATTGATGTTGATATAAACTCATCGCCATTAGCGAACGATGCCGGCGAATATACCAGGATTATAAGCATTATAGACGATATCACGGAGCTCAAGCACGCGGAAGAAATCCTGCATAAATACCGGTTATTTTCTGAGCATGCCCGCGATATAATTCTCTTCACGAACAACGATGGCCGTATCATCGAGGCCAACGCGGCTGCCGTCAGATCGTTCGGTTACGAGCGCGAGGAACTGCTCTCTATGACAGTTCTTGACCTGCACAATGGCGAATCCATACCTTCCATCAGGATGAAGATTGCTGCTGCCGGGAGTGAGGGCCTTTTGTTTGAGGCCGCGTATCGGTGCAAGGACGGGCGGCAGATGCCGGTGGAAATCAGTTCGCGCGTAATTGATATTGGCGGCGAACCCGTGCTGCTCAGTCTCTTACGCGACATCACTGAGCGCAGGGCGGCAGAGGCCAAACTTCACGAAAGTGAACTGGAATTCAGAGCGATATTCGACAATGCCGGTGATGCTATGTTCATTCACGACTTGGATTCGAACATCATAGAAGCCAACGATGTGGCATGCAATCGGTTGGGTTATAACCATAAAGAACTCAGCGCAATGAAGATTACGGATATAGAATCTCCTGAGGATGCAGTCGATGTGCCGCATAGAATGCAGCAGATTACGGCTGATGGCAGAACTTTCTTCGAAACCGTTCACGTGCGCAGAGACGGCACGCGCATCCCGATAGAGGCGAGTTCGCGGCTGATCGAGTATGCAGGGCAGACTGTTATGCTAAGCATCGCTCGCAACATCACAAGCCGCAAGCGTGCCGAGAAAGCGTTGGAAGATAGCGAAGAAAGATATCGCACGTTCCTTAACTCAACAGATGATATGGCATTCATGAAAGACGAGCAGTTCCGATATCTCATTATCAATAAAGCTAATGCCGAATTCATAGGAAAAGAAGTGCAGGCAATCATAGGGTGCACGGATTTTGAGCTGAAGTCCAACAATATGGCTGATATCTGCCACAAAAGCGATTTGCTGGCACTTGAAACGAACGGCATCGTCGTTGGCGAAGAATGCATCGGCGGACGAATCTATGAGACGCGAAAATTCCCTGTCGTCAGCAGTAACGGGAAATTCGGCATCGGCGGTTACATTCGAGACATCACAGAGCGCAAGCGGGTTGAGGAGAGCATGAAACAGGCCAAGGAGGCGGCGGAGGCTGCCAACAGGGCCAAGAGCCAGTTCCTCGCGACCATGAGCCATGAGATTCGCACTCCGATGAACGGCATTATAGGCATGACAGAGCTGTTGATCGATACCCATCTGGACAATGACCAGCGTGACTATCTTGAGGCCGTTCGGGGTTCAGCTGATTCCCTGTTGACACTTCTGAACGATATCCTGGATTTTTCCAAGATAGAGGCCGGCAAGATCGACCTCATGCAAGCGCCGTTCGTTCTGCAGGATCTGGTGGAGGAAACGACTCGTGCGTTCAGCCTTCGCGCGCAGCAGAAGGGCTTGAATCTTGGCTGCACGCTGTCGCCAGATGTTCCGTATGTGCTCATCGGCGACTCTGACCGTCTGCGGCAGGTTTTAGTCAACCTTGTCGGAAACGGCATCAAGTTTACAGAGCAGGGGAAGGTCAGTATCAATGTTTCCAAAGAATCGTCAGATGCCGAATCGGTGACACTGCATTTCGCGGTAGAGGATACCGGGGTTGGCATACCTGAAGAAAAGAACGCCCTCATCTTCGACGCATTTGCCCAGGCTGATGGATCGACCACCCGTAGATATGGCGGCACAGGGCTGGGACTTGCCATCGCCAGCCAATTGGTCGACCTGATGGGTGGAAAGATCTGGCTGCAAAGTGAGGTAGGCAAAGGCAGTACTTTCCACTTTACCGCTCGTTTCTGCAAGTATCATGGGTCGGACCATTGGTCGCGGGAGAGGCTTCACAACGTTGGCCTGTTAAGAGGTGTTCGCGCGCTTATCGTTGATGACAATGCCACCAACCGTACGATTCTTATGCAAATGCTTCTTAGCTGGCAGATACAGCCACTGGCAGTGGATAGCGGAGAGGCTGCGCTCGCCTTGATAGCGGCAGAGAAGCAGGCCGGGCGTTTCTTCCAGGTTGCCATTATCGACGTCTGCATGCCTAATATGGACGGCTTTAGCCTGGCGCGGGCAATCAAGGAATCATCAAGTCTGCCGGGCGCTCTTGTGATGATGCTCAGCTCCGATGACATGTCAGAGGACTCGGTGCGCTGCCATGAACTGGGTGTGAGCATATATCTGCGAAAGCCCATCAAGGGTTCGCAGCTTCTCGATGCCGTTATGCTTGCGCTTGGCGAGGCGGTAGTCGATTCCAGGGTTGAATCCGCCATTAGGACGGTCAACAGCGGTGAGACCAGATCCCTGCGTATTCTGCTGACCGAAGATAATCTGCTGAACCAAAAAGTGGTGCTCCGAATACTGGAGAAAGGCGGCCACACCGTCGATGTTGCAAATGACGGGCTGGAGGCAGTGGATGCATGCGGTAAGAACGAGTATGACCTGATTCTCATGGATATGCTGATGCCGCGCATGGATGGGTTTGGAGCTACGGCGGCCATACGTAAATTGGAATATGGCACAGGACGGCGCACGCCGATAATTGCTCTCACCGCAAATGCGATGAAGGGTGATGCGGAGACGTGTCTTGAAGCGGGGATGGATGGCTATATATCCAAACCGGTTAAGGCCGATGTGCTTTTGGACAAAATAAACGCGGTAGCTAGCGCCGCTTGCGACGATGCGCATGAATGAGGTTCACTGAAAGCAGCAGGTCCGTATCGGCCAGTGCAGCGCTCGCCGGGCCATCGTAGATCAGCTTGTGATCCTCGGAGAGTATCAGGACTCTGTCGGCCACCTCTGCGACGAAATCGAGGTCGTGGCTTGCAGTGATCAGCGTGACACCCGAGCTCCTCAGAAGCAGCAGGAACTCGATCAACCATTGCTGTGTCCGCGGGTCGAGGCCGGTGCTCGGCTCGTCGAGCAGAATCACTCGTGGGCCACAGGTGATCAAACTGGCCAGCGCCACCTTCTTCTTCTCTCCACCGCTCAGCGTCTGAGGAGAGCGATTTCTCAGGTGCCGTATGTTGAACAGGCGAAGGGTATCATCCACACGACGTTCCACGTCTTCCGCCGGAAGTCTGAGCTGCAGGGGGCCAAAGCTGAGTTCGTCTTCAACGGTAGTGCAGAAAAGCTGTGCGTCCGAGTTCTGGAACAGAAACCCTATGCGCCGCCGGAACTCGTGCGAGAACGGTGGTGTTTCAACGCTGTCTTCAGTCAGCGTCTGTCCAAATGCCAGGATAGTGCCGTTGTCCGGGAAATACAGGCCGTCCAGCAGGTGAAGAAGCGTCGATTTCCCGCTCGCGTTTGCGCCGAGCACTGCTATGCTTTCGCCCGCCCGAACGTCGAAGCTGACATCCTCGAGTACCTCACTGCCGCCCGGATAGTGGAAGCACGAATTTCTTACCTGTATGATCGGTTGATCCAACATAAACCTCTAACCCGGCATAGCCAGAAACAAAATAGCCCTGTCATTCTGAGCAAAGCGAAGAATCCCACACGTCTGACCCTGCGTAGCCGAAACGCATTTACGAGATCCTTCACTGCGTTCAGGATGACATACCGCGCATGCGTTAACAAGATGATTCTATCATTCTGAGCATGGCGAAGAATCCCATACGTCTGACCCTGCATAGCCGAAACGCATTTACGAGATCCTTCACTGCGTTCAGGATGACATACCGCGCACGCGTTAACAAGATGATTCTGTCATTCTGAGCATAGCGAAGAATCCCACACCCATGACCCTGCGTAGCCGAAACGCATTTACGAGATCCTTCACTGCGTTCAGGATGACATACCGCGCACGCGTTAACAAGATGATTCTGTCATTCTGAGCATGGCGAAGAATCCCACACGTCTGACCCTGCGTAGCCTAGCCGTAACGCATTTACGAGATCCTTCACTGCGTTCAGGATGACATACCGCGTACTCGTTAACAAGATGGTTCTGTCATTCTGAGCATGGCGAATCTCACACCCCTGACCCGGCATAGGCGGAGCCGAAACATATTACGAGATCCTTCACTGCGTTCAGGATGACATACCGCGCACGCGTTAACAAGATGGTTCTGTCATTCTGAGCATGGCGAAGAATCTCACACCCATGACCCAGCATAGGCGGAGCCGAAACATATTACGAGATCCTTCACTGCGTTCAGGATGACATACCGCGCACGCGTTAACAAGATGGTTCTGTCATTCTGAGCATGGCGAAGAATCTCACACCCATAACCCGGCATAGCCGTACCTAGAACATTCGATCGAAAAACACCAGTGCGGCCATGAAAGCCGCAGTGCCTGCAAGCCATGCGACATCTGCCAACCCCACCTTGGCCGACTCTGCAACCTGAATATCGCCATCGTAGCCGCGCGAAAGCATGGCCGCATACACCTCGCTCGACAGCCGGTGAGTGCGGCAGAACAATATGCCGATTCCGGCTCCTACCCACCGCTGTTCGCGGCGCATCGAATCGGACGAGATACTCCGGCTCAATTTTGCCAGATGAATTTCGGCTGCCGCCCGAAGGATTACCGCCAGATAGCGGTGCATCATAGTCAGAACCATCCCGAAAACCTTCGGCAGGCCAAGGCGTCGCAGCCCGTTCACCAGATCAGTCTGCTCCGTGGTTGCGAGCAGTATGTGTGCTGCCGTCACGCAATCGACCGACCTCAGCAGGATTCGGCCGGCGACTATCAATCCGCTTTGTGTGATGGTCAGCGATTCCGGGAGCATCCACGATCCAATCCTGGCGCCGACCCCAAAATGCCACAGCGTCACGACCGTTGGTCCGTCGGTCACGAGATTGGTGATGGCAGGAAGTATGGCTGCAAGGCCGAACAGTGGAACGCTCAGCCAGACTTTTGCCAACCGAGCGGCATGTATCTTATTCGAGAAAGCAAGTGCCAGCAGTGCGGCAAGCAGCAGCGCGAGAGGAATCAGCCCGTTTATCAGCGTAGTCCCGAAGATCAGGACGAGCGCCCCCACGAGTTTAGCTCTGGGTTCCAGATCGTATATCCACGTATCGTGCCGCACGAATACGGCCATCTCACGAGCCAGCGCTTCTCCGAGAGCGGCAAGGGCCGCTCGAACCGGCATGTGAAGTCGCCTGCAGTGCGGTGTGTTGATCGGAACAGATGCGGTATACCATTCAGGAAGCGTCGTAGTTTTCACGTTTAGCCAAAACCCTGCCTATCAAAACACTGAGCAGAACCACGAGCGCCATGCCCATGAGCCCTGAGAGTATGTACGAGACGCTGAGGGAGTGAAGTGATGCATGCTCCTGCCCGCGCATGGCGTAATCCGGCATGGGGGCATGCCAAATCGTCGATAGCTGTTCCATTCCTCGCGGGACGTAGCCGACCAGCGACTGCATCTCATCGGCGCTCCACTCTCCCCACGCCGATCGCGCGCCGAACTCTGCAGGGAGAATCAGCCCAAGCGGGGATAGCAGAACGAGCGCGATCAACCCTATCCACAATCTGGTTATGGTTTGCATGGCATCACCTTTTTGGATATCCCATAAAGCAGGGCCGAATCCGTCTTTTGCAGATACGCGACCACCAGCCCTGTGACGGCTGCCTCCACGAACCCGAAGAACAGCAGATGTCCGGTCGCCATGGCGGCGATTGCGACTTTGAGCGAATAAGGGGCGTACAGTGCGTGTCCGTTAGCGCTGTGTGCGATGAGCGGCTGCAACCCGAACATGACTGCGGTCGACAGTGCGGATGCGTTCAAGCCTACGTAGCCACCGATCGCTGCACCGATCCACCGCCTTCGTGAAGTTGCCGTAGATTTTCCTGAGATAAGTCCGTAAATTGCATACCCTGCAAACGGCATGATTACCGCCATATTTAGACAGTTAGCTCCTATGCAGGTGACGCCTCCATCTCCATATAACAGCGCTTGGACAGTCAACGCTACAGATACCGCGATGCAGGCCGCCCACGGGCCCAACAGCACGGCTATGAGCACTGCGCCGACTGCATGTCCGGTAGTGCCTCCGGGGATGGGAATGTTGAACATCATGATAACGAAACTGAAGGCTGCGCTGAGAGCCAGTATAGGGACCTGGCGGCTGCGCAGAGTACTATTAAGCTTCTTTGAGGCTACCGCCCAAAACGATATGGCGACAGCATATGCGGGGACGTAGGTCTGAGGCCCAAGATACCCTTCCGGTATATGCATTACCGATCATCCTTGTATATCAAGTTAGTTTTCGTCCGGTGGTGGTGCAAACAAGTTTGCCGTGTTTTACACCCTTTGTGCTGATCAGATGATCTGCAATTGCTCTGACTTGCTCTCCCGTCCCCTTGACCACGATCACTTCCAGGCAGTTGTGTTCGTCGAGATGAACATGCGTTGCGCACGTGATCAAGTCGTGAAAGTCGTGTTGGGTGTGTGTGAGAGCGTTGGAAAGCTCCCTAGTGTGGTGGTCGTAGACGATCGTGATGGTCCCCACCACCTCGCCCGACTCATCTTCCCACTCGCCTTCGACCAGATAATCCCTCATGATGTCGCGGATGGCCTCGGAGCGGTTCTGGTAGCCTTTACTCCGTGTGCGGGCATCAAATGCTTCGACTAAATGCTGAGGTATCGATACACCGAAACGTGTCAATGCAGTCATATTGTAACACCTTCGTAAAAATAGTAACACGAACGGGCTTGGTAATCAAGCTTCCGGCCGATTATTTTTTGGGCTCTATAAGCTTTCTTGTGGGTGAATCTGATTCGCCCTCACCCCAACCCCATTCGACTTCGCTCAGGGCAGGCTCTCTCCCGATTTCGGGCGAGGAGGGATGCCGCTTATCCCGAGTAGCCCACAGGGCATATCGAGGGACGGTACATGTCTGCCAGGCTTCGGCAGCGGCGCCGTCGACTCTGCAACCGAAGCATCAACACACCCGTGGAGGGTGTGCCTACATCTAGTCGGCGCAGGCCGACTTAGTGTTTTTGTTGCCGCGAATTTATTCGCACGGTTGTTGGAACACTACCGCTATCCACAAACTTTCTCATAGAGCCGTTTTTTGAAAACTCAGAGTGCCTTTACAGCTTCTGACATAAGAGCGATGTGTGCCGGGGTGGTTCCACAGCATCCGCCGATGATATTGGCGCCGGCTTCGATGAGTTCCGGCACTCTGGCCGCCATATCCTCGGGGCTCTCTTTGAAGAGGGTCTTACCGTCTTGGAAGACCGGCATGCCGGCATTTGCCTGTATCAGGATCGGCGTGTTCGGTGCGGCAGCGCGCAGCTCACGCGTGACCTCTATCATGTTCGCGATGCCGTTGCCGCAGTTCGCCCCGATGATATCTGCACCTGCGCCGACTGCTTCTTCGGCTGCACGGGCAGGGGTCACTCCCATCATCGTGCGGAACCCTCGTGCGCCCGCCTCGAAAGTGAATGTGCAGATCACGGCCAGATTGGTGTTCTCTTTGGCTGCCCTGATCGCCGCGACCGCCTCGGCAACCGACGACATCGTCTCGATGCAGAGAGCGTCTGCGCCCCCGTCCGCCAGTGCGATAACCTGATCCTTGAAGGCATCATACAGGTCGCGCTCGGATACCGTGCCGCCCTCGTCCTCGACGATCTGGCCTGTAGGTCCAACGGATGCCGCTACGTAACCCTTGTCATCCATAGCTTCCTTTGCAAGTCTGGCAGCGGCGGTGTTGAACTCGACTGCTCTGTCCTGAAGGCCGAACTCTTTCAGCTTGTAGCATGTGCCTCCAAACGAGTCGGTGCTTACGATATCGCTGCCGGCGCTTATGTATGCCTCAGCGATGCTTTTCACGGCATCAGGGTGAGTGACCGTCCATGCTTCCGGACATTCGCCGGGTTGCAAACCTTTCGCCTGCAGGAATGTTCCCATTGCGCCGTCTGAGATTAGAATCTCACCATCGGCCAGTCTTTCCAGTAGACCCTTCATATCAAATGCCTCCGATTATTCAAATCCTTAAGTTTCGCTGCTACCGATGGGAACAGAGCTATATCCGTATGAGGTAGAAACATGGCCCCAAGGTAGCTATCCATATATCGTGAATCGCTGCTCAGGTCGATGTAGGTCATCTTCCCCGCGACTTCCGCCAACTTCTGCCTGCGATGATGCGACAGAAGGGCGATATATGCTCCGGTTAGCGCAGAGTTTCCTATATACGTAAATCGATCATACGGCAGGTCGGGCAGGAGTCCGATTAGTATTGCCTCCTCGATCTTCAGGTAACGGCCGAATCCACCTGCGATGTATACCCTTGAGATTGTACCCCAATCGAGGCCTACATTCCCAAGTATAAGAGCGCACGCTGCGTAAATCGCCGCTTTGGTGCGCATCAGGTTCTCTATATCGAGCTCTGTGATGGCGAGATCAGCGCCGCTCGCGGTGCGCTCTCCCCGCTCAAGCACGAAGCCCCGAGTGTTCTCCAGTTGAACCAGCCTGTCGGTGGATAGCTCCATATTGAATCGACCCATCTGATCCACTATGCCGCGAATCAGGAGCTGTCCCAACAGGCAAATGAGCCCTGACCCGCAGATGCCCGACGGTGCGCCGCCGCCGATGACGTCGTAGCTCACCTGCTCGATGTCATCGCCGATCTCTATATACTCGATAGCGCCGTGTGTGGCACGCATCCCACACTTGATCCCCGATCCCTCGAAGGCCGGTCCGGCGGAACAGGCACAAGTGACCATCCAGTCCGCATTGCCGAGAACTATCTCGCCGTTTGTGCCGATATCGAGGTACAGAAAGATATCTTCATGATTAGTCAAAAGCTCGGTGCACAGGAGCCCGGCCGTAATATCGCCGCCAACGTAACTACCAACACCCGGCGCACACGCGACGACCGCTTGAGGGTTAATCGACAGCCCGATTTCGGCGGCTGTCAGCATCGGCACGGAGTTGACGGTCGGTACGTACGGCGCTTCACGGATGTGTGCGGGCGGCAGACCAAGCATCAGGTGAATCATCGTCGTATTGCCCGAGATGAAGGCGGACCGGATCTCTTCCGCATGGATACCGGCGTCTGCGGACATCCCGGCGATCAATCCATTGATCGTGTCGAGTACAAGAGAGCGCAGTTCTTCCAGCCTGTCAGGGGTTCGGGCATAGTCGATCCTGCTGATCACATCTGCCCCTCTGCGAATCTGAGCGTTGTACGATGCTCCGTTGACTAAAACGCTGCCATTCTGCAGGTTGACCAGTTGTACGGCGATGGTTGTTGTCCCTATATCGATCGCCAAACCATACGATTGAACGCTGATGTGCCCGGCCTGAATATCCAGAACCCTCTGCCCGCCGTCATCTTCCTGCACGGAAACGGTGACGCTGCCATCTTTTGCTCGAATTGCCGACGCCAGCGAGCGAAGACCGGCGATGTCCGTCCGAACCGGCGACCGTCCGATCTCTTTGGTGAGCGCCTGCACGAGCCTTTGCCAATCGCTGTAGTGCTCGTCGATCGTCGCGGGCGGCACGGTGAGCTGCACGGTGCGGAACATTGGCGAGAGGTCATCCGCGTCAGGGAGCAAAGCCTCCTCGATCAGGATGCTGCTGTCACCGACCACGCGCATCGACGCATCGTGGGTCGGCGCCATGGTGACGGTGAGATCTTCCGATATCCTGGTCTGACAGGCCATGACGAGGCCCCTTGCTGCAAGCTCCGTATCGACATGCGAGCGGCTGCCTGTCTCGGTATGGCCTTCCAGAACCTGTACCAGACATTTGCCACACGTGCCCTTGCCTCCGCACGGCAGATGCAGGTCTTCGATGCCTGCCTTGATCGCCGCATCGTGGATGAGGGTTCCGGCGGGAACTTCGACCGTTATATCAGCTGGTAAAAATTTTACTGATGGCATATAAGTCAACCTTAAACTTGCATCTTCATGAACGAGCCGAGGTCTGACGCCTCCTGCGGGCCAACGATGACTTGCCAGCCGGGGAGCGACTCTTCAAGTTCACCGCTGATCTGTGCTACGTACCCCGGAATGATGATCTTACGTGTTTTCACCTGATCCTCAAGGCCCGACTGCTTGATGAATGCGGCGATCTTCTCGCCTGAGAACTTGCCGGCCGCCCATGCGGTCAGAACGCTCATCCCCTCGCTCTCGACGATCGCGAGGTGTGCCGGGACGCCGCTGTTCTCGATCTCGCCCGACACGATGAAGTAGGTCAGCGAGAAGTTCGTGGTGACGAGCACCGGCGAATTCTCGTCAGCATCACCGACAGGATAGACCTTCGGGTCGACTTGTATGGGCTTCTGAGGGTCGGTGAAGATATTCTGGCGCAGCATCATGATCGGAAGGAGCGCTTCCATGGCGAGCGTATCGATCACCAGAATGGAAGCGTACTTGCAGATCAGGGTCGTTGCATCGGCGATCATCGACAGAGGGTCCTGTCCGGACAGGAAATTGATGATAGGATATCCGAGCGGCTCGAAGGCACTCTTCAGCGCCATCTTGCGGATGATAGTGTTCACCTGCAGCGCCGCCGCCGGGTTATCAGACGGCACATCGAGGACTATGTCGCAAACGCCGAGCGCTGCGAGTTTCGCAGTCAGTGCCGCGAGCTCGTCGACGGTGTTCGCGCGCGCGACCAGAGGCGCCTTGTATTTGATCGCAAGAGCCGCGAGCGTATCTGCATTTTCGGCCGTCGCCGCGTGAATCAGGGGCCGCTGACCATCCAGTATTTCCAGCGCAGCCTCGATAGCCGCTGGGTTATCGCTTCGGAGGATGATTCCTCGACTGGTGGTTGCTGAAACTTCCTTTACCGCTGCCACGAACGGGGCTAAGTCGCCGGTGGTGTTATCCACCAGAGCCAGATCGATCGTGAGCTGCTCGCCAACGCGCTCAAGGCAGTAGTCTCGAACTATCGCTGTCTGATGGGCGAGCTCGTCTGCAGGCTGGCCGTCAGAGAATGCCACCGCTATGGCGGTTGGATGCACGAAGGTCTTCTCATGCCTGAACATCGCTATCTCGTTTCCGACTGCGACCGCATGCTCTGCCGGTCCTATCTTGATGAGCCGGATCGGAGGCTTGCTCGCCGCTCCGATCTTTTCCTTTGCCTCGTCTGAGGCGTACGGGCAGGCGGTAAGTTCTGCGTTCTTGGCGGCCAGCTTCATGGCGAACGCCATACAAGTAGGTATGCCGCACTCGCCGCAGTTCGTCTTCGGCAACATTTTGAATATATCCAGGCCGGTTAGTGCCATTGGTTTACTCCTTGGTTTATAAGCTTGCTATTCGACAATATGGGTCATCTCGGATATCTTTCGCTTCATCGTACGTGCGGCAGACGGGTTGTACATGATCACGAGATCGGCTCCGGCATTCACGAGGCTCATCGCGGTCGCGATCTCGAGCAGCGCGCCACGGTCCTTCTCAGAACCCCATAGCGGGAATGCGCTCATAGGGGCCTTGCTCTCTTTTGTCCTCGCAACTTCATAGCCCGGAGTGCAAAGCATCGGCATGGCAAGCATTCCGTCGCCGGTGAACGCTGCCGTTCGAATTCTCTCCATAACGGAGTATGTGTACTCAAGCCCGTAGCCAATAGCCCCGGTGTAGGCATCGATAACTATCTTTTCCGGCGCAAGCCCCATATTCGTTATCAGGATGTTCAACTGCTTTGCCATGTTAACATCGATAGGGGTCTGTGCCACTACGCAGTGATTGTAACCCATGGCACTCGCGGCGATTGTCTTGTAGTTGTCAGTCTCCGCCCAGTTTAGGAGCAGGTTCTCGCCTGCAAAACTGCTCGAGATTTGCTTCATCACATCGTTGGCCTTGTCGAAGTGGCTTGGCCCTGTGATGATGAGCGGTACCCCGACCGCCTTCAGCACGCTCTCGACTACCCTGACCGCATCGTCGACTGACACGTTGCCGTTGTCGGGATGGGTGCCGTCGAGTCGGACGCTGATCAGCTCTGCGCCGATCTCTTGAACGCAGAATTTCGCCATATCTGCCGGATTGTTCAGCAGGTCGCCGTAAACTTCCACCAGCGGAGATGGATAGTTCTTTAGCGGCTTGTCGAAGACCTCCATCGCAATCACGGGGGCATGTCCTGTGCTTCCTTCGAAATGCCTGAATGGAAGTGCGCTTGCCCCTCCGATGGTGACCGACGACGTGCGGGTTCCGCTCCCTCCAAGGGTGACCGTGCGGACCGGCATGTTGATCTTCTCTCCCGGCACTGCAAAGGTGGTCGGTGCAGCTATCCTCGAAGATGTAATGCATCTCTCGACTTCCGGCACATCGGTGACTGTTATCTCAGCCGCTTTAACTGGTGCAGACTTCGGTGATACTGCCTGCGGTAATTCTATAACCGGCATTGTTCCCGGTACCTGTCCGAGCGCGCCGCTGTGCATCAACAGCATGTTTGCCCCTGCGGTGAGCAGGTTTACCGCCGTCGATATCTGCAGCGCTGCCATCTGATCGGCGCTTTGCGGCAGACCGCTCTTTTTCACCTGATCCAGTACCGACAAAACGTAATCCAGACTATCGCTCTGTCCTGTATTCACTCGAGCCTCGGGAGCCGGTAAATCGTGTTGGGATCCATTGGAGGGCAATGTGACCGGTTCTTCGATGACTTGTTTATCTGTGGATGAACTACCGGCAGGCACGGTTTCGACTGCCTTCACGCCGCGCCGGGCATCGACCGCAGCCGCGTCAGGGGATGGCTGGGTGATATCCCACATAGTGAGCGCTGGATGGTTCACCTTCTCCATGTACGCCCGGATAGAGTCTGCATCCGATCCGACTGTCTCGTCGGCTATCTGATCCGCAAAGTTCTCGATGCCCAGACGCGCTCCGATTATCTCGAGCTCTTCCGCAAGGCTCGCTTTGAGCTCTGACGGCATCCAGACGATTCGTGAGTGACCGCCTTCCGCGTAGATGAATTTCTTGCTTGATATGTAAGCCTTACCTATGCCGATGAATCCTGGTGTCTGCTGTCCGCCGCCTGTCATACCGGCAAGCGTCGAGAACCGCATTCCGGCCGGTGTATCGCCTGGGAACTCGCGGTTGACGATCATCACGCCGTTGCACTCGGGGAGCACCGCGACTATAGCCTCGAAGCAGCCGCAGCTCGTCATAGGGTTATCGAGCATTGAGTATGCATTGAAGCATGTTATCGACTGCTTGGAATTCGTGAAAACGTAATCGTTGATATCTTTCCACTGGCCGCGAACGGGGTCGATGCACTCTCCCTTGGTGAGCGGCTGGTTAGGGCCCGTGGGGTCGATTTCGTAGGCAGCCTTGCCGTCGAGCCAGTTGTACGCGCCGCACAGCCCAAGCCGTTCCGGTGTAATAACGCAGACATGGTTAGGTGCAAAGCTCTGGCAAAGGAGGCAGGAGTAGAACGTATCAACGCTCTCATCCGTCATCGCCTCGACTCGGGCGTTGCGCTCGCGATATACGCGCCGCGCCACATCGATTCTCGCCTCGACTTCCGACACATCGGTGAATAGTGTGACCTGCACTTTGTCTACGATCGCCGGATAGTCGTTCATAAGCCTGGCGTGGAGAATCTCGCCAAAATGCTTGATAGTGAAGCCCTTCTCCTTTGCGGCCTTGCTGATTCGCATCCAGATGATGTCACGCTGGCCCATGTGCCAGATGCCCTCGGCGCCGTTTATCAGGTGGTGGATCTGGCGCTCGAGGATCGACTCGAAGTCGGACTGCATCTTTCGGCCGGCGACTTCCACCCATATGCCGAGAGGAAGCGCGCTCCCGGCGTCCACGTCGTTCACGTCAGGGCCGACGACCAGTATCTTGCCATCCTCAACTTCGCTCAGGTCGCTGGTGGTCACATACTCGAACGCGTGCGTCTTGTTTCCGCCGAACTCGACGTAGGTCTGCTCCTTGCGGATACGCTCGCCCTCGAAGGCAGCGCCGTATGACACAGGAATCGGTACCTTCGTGATCTTGATCTTGCAGCCGCGTACCTCAAGGCTCTTCTCTACTATCCTGTCGATCGGAATGCCTGAGACGACATGCTCGTATGTACAGATGCCGCTTGGGAGGATCTGTGGGATAGCCGTATCTGCAATCGTCGGGAAGCCGTAGGAGAGGGCACCTGCTACAGCAGCGCATTTTACTTCATCGACTTGCCCTAGAGCCATAACGAAGGCGAATATACGGTCCTTGTTGTATTGAAGGTTTCGAGCGTAATCGCCCGGCTTGACGCCACCGAAGGAGAGCGCCGCCCGATTCGCAAAGCCGAGTGCGTAGATGGCAGCGGTGATGTCTTTGCCGAACGGTACCAGCCTTGTATCCCATCCGAGCTCGACCCCGCCTTCCGCAAGCTGCTCTGCGAACGATACTCCGTTCGTATTGCCGGCGATAAAAGTGTAGAGGTTCTTCTCCTGAAGTTCCCGGGCGATTCTGACTGCATCCGCTATCGTTGGGGCAGCGCCGACCACGGCTGCGAATCCGGGCGCGGAGCCGTCCACAAACTCGATTCCTCGCTCGCGGATGATAACATCGCTTGCTGCACCGAGCCAGATCCCGTCAACAGGGTTCGGCCCGATCAGGTACTTGCAGGCCTCGATGAGCTCTATCGCAAACAGTGCGGCCATTCCGGCATCGAGCGCGCCGCCGAAATACGGCAGGCATGCGCTATCCGAAGGAATGGGCGGCAGCAACGTCTTACATTGCGCCAGCACCGGAGCGGCATCTGATAGTTTGTCTACACGCAGGCCTAGCAGCGAGTAGATAACAGGCAGCGAATATGTGGTATCCGGGAATCCGATCGGGTAGTCGGCATCCTTGGCGTCGATTGCCTGCTGTACCATACCGGCTGCCGCCTCAACTATCGCATATGCGCTCTTTATGGCATAAGAGGCTATTATCTTACTCATACAAGCTCCCTCCGCTCCTTCATATCATAGAGCTTGCGCTCCTTTTTAGCGTTTATACCGAGGGCATCGCGCTTCTTCTCGATGTTAGCCATGATCAGTTTCGCCGACGCTTCAGGATCAGGTTCACAAGCGAATTTGCCGCCGGTGAGGCCTTCCATTTCTTCAGTGAGCAGTCTGCTTACGCTCTCGCACCCTCTGATGCACAGCGGATGGCCGAGCACCATGTCGATGCCGCTTGCGACGAAACAGTGGCCGATTGCAACAGCCTTCTCACTCATACAATCGGGCGATATACACGCGATCGGTAGGTCGGAGAGGTCTTCGCCCAAGCCGCCTTCGCGGAGCACGTCGGTCGCAGCCAGGAGAATTCGGCTGCCGTCACACGAACCCATATGCAGGATCGGCGGAATACCGATTGCCTCGCAGAACTCACGGAGACCGTCGCCCGCCTTGATCGCTACCTCAGGGGTGAGTAGTCCGGCCTTCGCACATGCGGTTGCGGAGTATCCTGTCTGCAGCACCAGGAAATTGTTTCCGATCAGTTCGGTTGCAAGCTTGACATGCTCATCGCCCGCGCTGGGATCGCTGCATCCGACGATGCCGACTATCCCTCTGATTCGGCCATCAATTATAGCATCATTTAGAGGCCTAAAGGTGCCACGGAAGCGTCCGCCGAGCATGCGCCGGATTGCCTCGCTTGAGAAACCTACGATGGCGTCCTCCGTGCGAGTTGGCATCGGAGATCCGAACAGTATATCGGTGATTGTTGTTGCGATCATTGAGCTGCCCCAGCCATCTGCGATGCTGCACTTCAGCCCTTCCATGATGAGACGGCGGTAATCCGGGTCTACTCCCATATTTGTGCTGTCCATGAGATCTACAACTGCCGCGTCGATACCGCACGGTTTTATCTCGAGCTTATGCCAGACCGACTGCCGTTTGTCCGGCGCCATCTTCAGAATATCGTTCGGCGCTTCGGACCCGGCGAACTGTGCTGCGAAGAAATCCGCGAGGCTCCCGGCGATCGATAGATCGTCACGGCCTTCGGTCGGGATCTCGAATAGCCTGGCAGTATCGTGAAGCAGCCTGGAATCGGTGATCTTGTGTGAGCCGCCTTCGCCTTTTGCAACCAGTCGAAGGGTGGCAATGAGCATGCGCCCCTGGTTCGAGTGGGCGGCGGCACCGGCAGCGATCTCTCGCAGAAGGTTTCGTGCGACTATCGTGTCGGCATCCGCGCCGCAGACATATCGGTTGGTTTCTACATGGGTTTGCGATTCGGTGGTTTCCATCGAAATCTAGCTCCTGTACTAATAATTAGCCCTCTCCTTAAGGAGAAGGGGTAGGGAGGTTCGTAAACCATCCTCAAACTATCCAAACAAATTTTTCATGAGGCCGTTAACAGTGACCCTTGCCGGTGAGTCGGCAGGAATATCACCGATCGCCATGCCGCCGGCATCCATCGCAGCGACGTTATCGTCCACAGGTACGACCGCGAGGATCAGCAGCCCTGATGCCTCAATTTCTGCCGCCACCATAGGAGGCAGTTCACCGTTCGGTACCCGGGTGACTATCAGTCCGCGCGTTTTGACAGGCGTCCCCATCTCGTCCGCAAGCTCGGCGACCCTGCGGGCCGTGCGTATGCCCCTCACCGTACAGTCCGAGACTATGCACAGCATGTCGATCGCGAGGAGCGTGCGCCGTGCGAGGTGCTCGAGGCCGGCCTCGCTATCGACTACGATGTTCGCATAATTGCTCGACAGCCGCTGAATGATATCGCGCAAAACGTTGTTCGCGAAACAGTAGCACCCCTGTCCTTCAGGCCGGCCCATGACGATGAGATCGTAGCCGACCTGCTCCACCAGGGCTTCCTGAACCTGCATGTCCAGAAACTCCTGCTTGGCGATACCGGCCAACTCCTTCGCCTTGTTTCGGGCGTCTTCTCGAATGCCGCCTACAGTGGCGGTGTATGTTATACCAAGCGCTTCATGCAGATTAGCGTTGGAATCGGCATCGACCGCCAGCACAGGGGTCGCATCGTTTGCGACCAGCCACTGGACGATCAGAGCGGACGTTGTGGTCTTGCCAACCCCGCCCTTGCCTGTTACTGCAATTGTTAAACCCATTTTACTTCTTCCACTTCGTTCTGGATGACAGAAATACTACAGACCCATCCGTGCGCGAAGAGCCTTGCTTGTCGCGCCCAAAAGGCCGAAGACGTTCTCCGCAACAGGAATCGGCAGCGAGCCTGTGCCGCACGATGGTGTGATCATCGTCTGATTGAGGATCAACTCACGGTCGATGCCTCCTGCCTTCGCCAGATTACTGACGCCTGCATCGAACCTGGCGACAATGCTCTCGACCGTCTGGCCCACAAGCTTTTCGGCGTTTGTAGGAACAATGCCCCATGCCAGGCCCTTGCCTGCTTCGAGGTGTGCTTTCACTGCGTGCGGGTACAGCGCGATGGAATCCCCGAAATCGAACGCATCGAAGTTGACGAGATCGACCCCTGCATCTATCAGGATGGGCCACTCTGTATTACCACAGCAGTGTACGCCTGCGATTGCGCCTTCCTGATGCACGGCCGTGACTACCTCTCCGAGCTTCTCCACGACGTCGTCGCGGCTCACGCTCACGTAGGTCGAGGAACCGAAGGCTGATAGAATCGGCTCGTCGATGAAGCATATGACCCGATCTGCATACGGTTTGAACTTCTGAATCTGCCATCGACACTTCATCGCAAGGCCTTTGACCATGCAGTCGATGAACTCAGGATTGTAGTAGATCGCTCGCTTGTTCTCATCAACGATGGTCAGTCCGAAGCTTATTGGGCCGGTGGTCTGAACCTTCACGAACGATCGTGAGCTGCCTGCAGCAGTGAGCGCAGCCTCCATAGCATATATACCCCTGGAGAACTCGGGGGTGATCTGGAAGTAGTCCAGGTTTTCGGTCAGATAGTTTTCATAGAAATTCGCAAGGTCCATCGAGTAGTCGCCGGTGGTATCGATGAGCATTCGCTGGTTCTCACGGTCGATGACCACTCTCGGGAGGTTCTCGGAGTACTGAACTTCCATCTGCTCGTTCATGCCGTTTGCGGGGAGTTGAGGCCAGATCGGTGCATCAGGAATGTTGCGCAGGATTATACTTACAGCGTCTTCAGCTTTGGCGTGAGGAAGGCTTCCAATCGCCGTAGCGAGACATTTAGGTTCAAAGCTCATGTATGATTGCTCCAAATGAAATGATGATGTTTCCGCAGATAATCATGTAATTATATCATTTTGCGGGCATGCATGACGAGGAGGCGTCAATCATTCCAACTGCCACCAATAATATGATACTAGGTTTGGTGTTTTTGTGCACGGGAGACGTGTGACCGGTGAGTTGAAAATGCCGCACCCTTTATGGGCGCGTAGATCGCAGGAGTAAAGCCTGTGGCTACATTATTGAATCCCAGAAGACGCCGCTGCCTAAGCCTGGTAGACATGTACCGTCCCTCGATATGCCCTGCGGGCTACTCGGGATAAGCGGCATCCCCCCTCGCCCGAAATCGGGAGAGAGCCTGCCCTGAGCGAAGTCGAATGGGGTTGGGGTGAGGGGCATAATCAGACCCACAAGAAAGGTTATAGAGCCAAAAACGTGACATCTAAAATAGCCGGCTCTAAATACTCCACCTGTGATGCTTCGGTTGCAGAGTCGGCGACGTCACTGCCGAAGTCTGGTAGACATGTACCGTCCCTCGATATGCCCGATGGGCTACTCGGGATAAGCGGCATTCCCCCTCGCCCGAAATCGGGTGAGGGCCTAATCAGATTCACCCACAAGAAAGCGTACCAAAGTACTGGCAGCACTATGGAACCAGGCTTCCAATACAGTAACAACAAGTTGTGCGCCGAGAGAAAGTTTACTCCCGGGCCGTGGGCTTCTCTTCCAGAACGGTGATCTTCTCCGTGTGCTCGAAGACTCCCGCGACTAGCCCTCTATCTGTCGCCATACGATTCATCAGGAGTTCCTGTGGAACTGCGCACGTCAGCGGGAAGAGTTCCTGCACTCCCGGCTTGAGCACGATGTTGACGACGTTCGGCCGCGTCTCCGCCTCTTTCGACGTGAAGATCACCACGTTGGCGCCGAGGTCTGCCATGTCGAGCGACATATTCCTGACCAATGTCCCGCCGTTTCCATCGGGGGCAAAGGTTATCGCATAGTGGCTCGGACCGACGATCTCAAACGGTCCATGCCTCATGGTGCCTCCGGGAAGTGCGCATGTGAACAGGTGAGCGCCCTCCAGATATGTGTGCGCCGCCTGTCTCGCTGCGACCATCGACGGGCCGCGGGAGACGAAGTGTGCGGATTTCGCGTCACGCAGCAATTTGGCCGCATCGCCTATCACGTCAAAGCATGTGGTGATGTGGCTGTCCATCCCGTGCGAGATGTCTTCAAGCTCGGACAGCATTGGCATGAAATCCCTGCCGACCAGCGCTCGACCAAGGATGTGCATGATCGCAAGGCTGTTCGTGTAGGTCTTGTCCGGGATGGTCTTCTCTTCTCCTGCAAGCATGGGCAAATTCAGTTTGGAGAGTCGGGCTATAGTGCTTTCCGGATTATTCGTCACCGAGATCAGGCCTCGGTGCGACTGCAGCATCTCTACAACCTTTCGCGTCTCTATGCTTTCGCCTGACTGGGAGACAGCGATGACCAGGTCATCTTCCCGTATGCTCCTTAGTCCGTAGTGAAGCAATTCACCAGCTTCCCGGATTACAACCGTTCCCTCTGCCGCGTCACCAAGATAGTCGCTGATAACCCACGGGACGAACTCGGACGTACCCATGCCGGTGAAGGTTATGCTCCGCGAATGATGAGCCGCTATGTGGCCGGCTTTGCGTAATAGTTCGCCGCCATCTTTACGATAAAAATTGATGCAGTCTCGTAGCGCCTGCCCTTGTGTAGCTATTTCATCCATGAATGCCATTGAATTGCCTCCATCTCGCGTAACATTCATACTACTTAACATCATACCCAATTATGATATACCCTGAATGAGGCAAATTATGCGTGGATTGATGTTACTGGATGGTTGATGAATTGGAAGCTTGTATTGCGGTAAGTATTGGAGGTGGACAAAACAAAGGCCGCCAGTGCGACGGCCTTTGCGAATGATTACTTTGCTTCGATTACTTCTATCCCGCCCATGTACGGACGGAGGACCTCCGGGATTATCACAGATCCGTCGGCTTGCTGGTAGTTCTCCAGAATAGCGACGAATGTCCTTGGGAGAGCCACGCCGGAGCCGTTTAGCGTATGAACGAATTCCGGCTTTCCACCGTTCTCCCGCCGGAAGCGAATGTTCGCTCGCCGTGCCTGGTAGAACTCGAAGTTGCTGCATGACGAGACCTCAAGCCACTGCTCCACGCCCGACGCCCAGGCCTCAAGGTCGTAGGTCTTCGCGCTGGAGAAGCTCATGTCGCCCGTGCACAGCAGCTTCACCCTGTACGGAATGCCGAGTTGCTGTAGGACTTCCTCGCCGTTTTGCGTCAGTTTTTCAAGCTCGTCGTAGGAGCTCTCGGGGGTCGCGAACTTGACCATCTCTACCTTGTCGAACTCGTGAACGCGCAGGAGTCCGCGGGTATCTTTGCCTGCAGCACCGGCTTCCCTGCGGAAACATTTGCTGTGGCCGGTCAGGTAGATCGGAAGTTCGGCGCCGTCCAGGATATCCTCCCGGTAGACGTTCGTGATCGGAACCTCGGCTGTTGGGATCAGGAAGAGGTCGTCATCCGGCATGCGGTACATGTCAAACTCGAACTTCGGAAGCTGGCCGGTGCCGATCATGCAATCCCGGTTTGCCAGGGTAGGAGGCAGTACCTCCGTGTACCCCTGCGTCTCCGTGTGCAGGTCGATCATCCAGTTGAAGAGGGCTCTCTGCAACTTCGCGCCGAGCCCTGTGAACAGGATGAACCCGCTTCCGCCGATTTTCGTGCCGCGCTCGAAGTCGATCAGCCCAAGCCTGGTCGCGATCTCCCAGTGGGGGAGCGGCGTGAAATCGAACGCTCGCGGTTCGCCCCATTGGCGGATGATCACGTTGCCGGACTCGTCCTGGCAGGCAGGGACGCTCTCGTGCGGCATGTTCGGAATCATCAGAAGCGCCCGTTGAAACCGCTCTTCCAGCAAACGTACTTCCGCATCCATCTCCTTGATGCGGTTGGAGACTTCCCGCATTCTCGTGATTTCGGCGGTCGCGTCCTCGCCTGAGCGCTTCATTTGGCTGATCTGCTCGGAAACAGTGTTTCGGAGCGCTTTCAGCGCATCGACTTCTGTGATCGCGTTCCTCCACAGATCGTCAGCGCCAAGGAATTCATCTAGAACTGCATCATCCATGCGCTTGTTCTTGATGCCCTGTCGTACGATGTCAGTGTTTGCTCGAATATATTTTGGGTCCAACATGGGTACACTTCCTAACTAATTTATGGTTCATCTATAATATTAAATCCGCTACCCCGAGTAGCTCGAAGAGCATATCGAGGGGCGAAATCGCGCTAAACTCAGCTCCTGATGAAGTCCAGCAGCTCTTTCGTCTTCGCTTCGAGCATCTCCGGCGACTTCGTCTCGACGTTCAGTCGGAGGAGCGGCTCTGTCTGGCTCGATCGTACATTGAACCACCAGTCGGTGTATTCCACCGTCAGGCCGTCGAGTTCGATCTGGCTGCCATCGCTGTATTTTTTCCTCAGTGCATCGATCTTTGCGCCCGCATCAGCGACCGTCGAGTTGATCTCAGGGCTGTGGAAGTAGCGCATGATCGGCTTGACCATCTCGGACAGCGCAATCTTCTCGTCAACCATGAGCTGAATTATCTTCAGCATGGCGAGATCGCCGTTGTCCGTCGTGTAAAAGTCGGAGAAATAGTAGTGGCTCGATAGCTCGCCTGCAAAGATCGCGCCGGTCTCTCTCATCTGCTGCTTGATCAAACCGTGTCCGACCCGTGACATCATTGCGACGCCGCCGGCCTTCTCGATCTCTTCCTTAACGGACCAGCTGCTTCGGAGATCGTAGAGGATGGTTGCGCCGGGATGCTCTTTCAGCATTTCCTTTGCGATTAGTGCAGTGATCATGTCGCCCGGGATGCTGGTGCCCTTCTCGTCTACGAACGCCACACGGTCGCCGTCTCCATCAAATGCTACACCAAGATTGGCTCCTTTTTCAAGGACCGTCTTCTTCAGGTCGTTAAGGGTTTCTTCCTTGAGGGGATTTGCCTCATGGTTAGGGAAGGTGCCGTCGATCTCCCAGAACAGCGGATAAATCGTGCAGTTCTTGCCTTCGAGGAGTTTGGGGAGGATCAGACCGCCCATACCATTTGCCGTGTCTATGGCGATGTTCAGGTCGCCGAAATCCTTTATGCCGCTCGTTTCCAGTACCGTTTTGATGTAGCCGTCAAGCGGGCAGACGCTGTCCAGGATCTTTCCGGGCTGTGCTGCCGCCTCGAACTGCCCCGAGTTGGCCAGATCGTAGACGTCCGCGTTGCTTACGAAGGCAATGCTTGGTCGTGCTTTCTCCCCAGTCATCTTGAAACCGTTGTACTGCGGCGGGTTGTGGGAGGCCGTAAGCATCATGCCGGCGTCGGCATTAAGAGAGTTTACCGCATAATAGTACATGGGCGTGCTGGTAAGTCCGATCTGGATTACATCGCTTCCCTGCTCAATCAGTCCGCGTGTGACAGGCTCCACCATCTCCGGGCCGCTCACCCGCATGTCGTGTCCGACCACCGTAACGCCGGGCTTCAGCTTCTGTGCGTAGGCTCGGGCGATTCGATATGCGACGTCGGTGTTGAACTGATCCGGGTACGTGCCGCGTATGTCATATGCCTTGAAAATCGTCGGGTCTATCTGCTTCATAAGTCTCCTCCTGATATATCTACTGCCAGGCAGTCTAAAAACCGTATTAACACTGGCAATTATACTTACCCAGAAAGTGTAGTGTCAAGGCAACTCTGTTAGCCATAAGTAAATCAAAGTTAACTTACGGGTAAATTGCATGCAATCTTTGTGTAAGGAAACAGGAATATACTTAACCGTAGCAGAAGTAGATGATGACAGAGAAAACGATGTCGATCTCTAGCAGACTATAAAACGGGATGTTTTTTGGATATGAGAGGAGATAATTATTTGAAACTCAAAACAGCAGCAATATGTCTTTCGCTATGCGCACTGAGCGGCATGGCATGGGCACAAACAACGGATGTCAGTCCGAGCCATTGGGACTACAGCGCAGTCACGTCACTTGCGCAGAAGGGCCTGATTCTTGGATATCCGGACGGTAAGTTTCTTGGCGATAGGACGCTTACCCGATACGAAATGGCGGCAATCATCAAACGTGTAATTGATCGCGTTGAGAAGATGCCGGTAGAAAAAACTGCAACAGTCACACCGGCTGTATCATCAGCGGTATCTCCGGCCGACTTGTCCGCGCTGAGCACACTGGTCAATGAGTACAAGACAGAGCTAACGGTCATCGGCGCCGACCTCAAGGCTTTCCACGATCGCATGGATGCCGCCGAGGGCCGACTCGATGCTGTGGAAGAGAAGGTCGATCTGGTTAAGGAAGCCATCGATGAGCCAGAGGGCGCAATCCAGACGACTATCTCTGACGTGAAGAAACTGAAGCAGATCAAGCTTTCGGGTTACTTTCAGGGAAGGTATACTTACGATTACAATCCTGCAAATATCAACACTAACGGTTTCAATACTCGTCGTGCAAGGCTTAAGGTCGAAGCAAAACCAAGCGAGAAGTCGTCCGCCACTGTTCAGGTCGATTTCGGCGGGACGGCCGTCACTACAAAAGACGCCTATATGCAGTATTTCCTTAAGGGCGATCCGACAATAGGCGCTACCGTCACAGCCGGTCAGTTCCAGACTCCGTTCGGGTACCAGCTCACACGGTCATCGTCGGTGCGCGAGACCCCCGAGTTCGCGGACGTTGTCACTGCTCTGCTTGGCCCGATCGAGTACAACAGGGGTGTCAAGTACAGCTCTGCAACTGATTCGAGCCTTACCTATGAAGCAGGTCTTTTCAACAGTGCAGGCGCAAACTTGAATGAGACATCAAACTCGAAAATCGCGGCAGGACGGATTCGCTACGCACTTACGCCTAACCTTGATGCCGGTATCTCCGGTCTCTTTGGCAAGGAATCAGTGGGTGGGGTTGATAACGACAAGACCCGATACGGTGCAGACGCTGAGCTCTATCTCACCGGTATGAACCTGAAGGCGGAGTACATCTCGGGGCGCGACAAGGGCATCCAAAAATGGGGTTACTGGGCACAGGTAGTCCGAAACGTCACCAAATCGGATGCGGGCGTCGTCATGTACGACGTCTTCAACGACGGCAGCGGCACATCCACTGCACAGACCGCCAACTGGAACGTAGGCTGGATTCACTACCTTGATAGCGCTACAAAGGTCAAGTTCTTCTACAAGATGCCTGATAACAACAAGTTCAACCAGGCGATTGCAGAAGTGGTTACAGTATTCTAATAAGGCAGTCGACTCACCATGAATCGCGAGTCTGCCACGGTTAGAGCACGCTAAAGCGAGCTAAGGAAAGGAAATCAGACGATGAAACTAAGATCAATATTATCACTGGCCCTTACAGCTGGCATAGGGCTAAGTATTCTGACAGGGGCTAATGCAGGCGGCAGATCGCTTTCCATAAAGGGATCTGACACTATGTCGCTTCTGGTTCAGGCATGGGCCGAGGCTTACATGCAGAAGCATCCCGGTTCGGAGATATCCGTTCAGGGCGGCGGGTCCGGCACAGGTATATCAGCGCTGGTCAATGGAACTACAGACGTATGTATGGCTTCCCGTGCGATGAGCGGGAAAGAGATCGGACAGTGCAAGGAGCGCAATTTCGTTCCTGCTTCACATGATGTTGCACTGGACGGCGTTTCAATAGCAGTACACTCATCGAACCCGGTTGTTTCGCTGACGCTGGATCAGCTCAAGGCCATATACAGCGGTAAGGTCAAGAACTGGAAACAGGTCGGAGGGCATGACGCACCCGTACTTGTGCTTTCCAGAGAGAGCAGTTCCGGCACATACGTCTACTTCAAGCAGCATGTCCTGGAGAACGAGAATTACGCAGCTACTTGTCTCCTTATGCCGTCAACAAAGGCCATACAGTCAGAGATCACCAGTAATCCGAATGCTATCGGTTACGGTGGAGTGGCTCACTTCAAAGGCAAGAGGAACGTCAAGATCGTTCACGTAGCCAGAGAGAAGGGCGGCGCATCGCTCTACCCGAGTGATGAAAACGTACAGAGCGGAAAGTACCCAATCTCCCGACCGCTATACCTGTACACAGCTGGCAAGGCCAAAGGTGAGATCGCTGATTTCATCAAGTTCTGCCTGAGCTCGGAAGGGCAGAAGATCGTAGCGCGCGTAGGATACGTTCCCATTAAATAACGTTTCCCCCACGAACGCCCAACCAGACCTCATGAAGATCCGGGCCCGCACCCGGGTCTTCCGCGTTTAGCATGACGATTATCCGGTAAAGAATGCCATATCCTGAACTCGGAACAGATGGAGGTAACGAGATGATAGTCGATCCTGTTTGCGGCGCGGTGCTCGACGATTTCGAGTATCCAGAGAGAGAGGAATTCAACGGACGAATCTATTTCTTCAGTTCGCTGGAATGCGCGCAGAAGTTTCGCGCCAACCCGGCGACATACACCGAAGGCTCGAAGGCGGAACTCGGCGAGCCGATTCCGGCATACACCGAGCGACAGGCTAAACAGTCGAAGTGCGCGTAACTTATGCTGCCAGATCTTCGCCGGGCGCCGATTCGTGCGCCCGGTCCAGGTAGTCGCGAACCTCGTCGCCGGTCAGGTCTCGCCAGTCGCGGTAGAAGCTCGCCACGGTAAACGGCAGGCGTTCGCTTATAATGAGAGACACAAATTTGTCTGCTATAGGACCGACCAGCCGAGCCGAGCCGCTCGATGCCACCGGTACTGCCACCGTCATGCTTGCCGGACTGTGCTTCCTAAGCGATTCAATGGCAGCAAGCATTGTATATCCGGATGCCAAACCGTCGTTGACAAGGATCACCGGACGCCCGCAAATATCCGGCATTGGTTTATCTCCCCGATATTCGATCATCCGCCGGACGATCTCCCGATGAACCGCTTCTACGGATTTTCCGATCTCATCCGCATCCAGCCCGAGATTGCGAACCATCCGTTCATTCAGCACCACAGTTCCGTCCGGTGTGACCGCCCCGAGTCCAGCCTCCGGAGTCCATGGTATCGGGATCTTGCGAGGGAGGATGACGTCCATCGTGATTCCGAGCCGCTCCGCAATTTCAGCGCCCACCGGCACGCCGCCTCGGGTGATTGCTATCACAATAGCCCCGCGATCCTTGTAACTTAGCAATCGGTTTGCGAGCCGCTGGCCGGCATCATTTCTGTTTTTGAATAATTCAACATCCATCTTTCATTTCCCTCTGGCGATGCGGAATTGGGATATATTTCATCCCCGGCGACAGTCGTCAATTTACCCGGCTAGCTCTTTTTTGACTTGGGCTTTTCAGGCGGCTCGAGCGTACAAATTGCTTCCGGCCGTTTGATCCTGAGCGCCAACGACTCAAGCACGCGGAACGGATGGCTCATGTCCTTAGGCCCGAGGTACGCGGTTATCATATCCTGGGCGATCGCTATATCGAAGTTCTCCGGCCCCATGGAGACTAAAACTGCTGCATTTTCAGACAATACGGGGGTCTGGAAGACTCCGCCCGCGATCAGCTCTCGCACCTGATTGATCTCAAGCACTCCTGTGTTATCGTAGACGCGCTGCATCTTGGAGAACATGTTTGGGCTCACCACCATCGCGTACGGTCCGTAGAACCCCTCGTCTATCAGCTTGCGCGTGGCATCAACCACGTTCTGAAACGCCTGTCCCATGTCATCCCAGTTCAGCAGTGGAACCGTGTTGCGCCATTTTGCATTCATCAGTCCTTCGATGCATAGCCGCTCGTTGCCGTTCAAAATGAAATTGTCCTCGGCCTGTGCGACGAAGTTCGCAGCCCCCGCAACGGCACTTATATCAAGCGGAATCCCGAATCTGCGGCTGGTTTCTATGTCCCGCCAGTGTATGACAAAATCTTTGTAAATGAGCGGTATCGGCAGGAAACTCCGCGCTTCCGGGTGCACGGGATGAATCTCTTCTTCGCCCATGAGTTCGACTTCGCCTGCGTCCACACCGGCGAAGATATCCTGATGCACGGATTGCAGTCCGGCGCCAAGTGGCCCGAAGATGCTGATGAATTTTCTGTCGACAAGCCGTCCTCTGGCTACCTTGACTACAATCTGGTCTACCAAATTCCACTCGTCGTTGGTGAGAGGAGCATCGTCTCTCAGCAGGTTTTCACTTAACATCTATACCTCCCAGAATCTCCCGCGTTTGAAACGCTCCTGATGGTTGCCGGGCAAGCGGCGAATGCTTATATCAGGAAGCGCGATACTATGCGTTTTGGAGTAAATGGCTACGGCGATTTATTACCCGTTGGAGGCGAGTGCCAAACCCGAAGGATTTCGATGTCAAACTTTATGCCCTATAAGCTTTCTTGCGGGCACTGATGATAAAGCATCTGTCTGATATACGAAGCATGCCGAGGCAAGCTTTTTGGAACATGGTGAGCTCCGGTATCAGCCCGCTTCAGCGTGCTTCGATTATGACAGACTCGCCATTTATGGTGAGTCCAAGCCCTCACCCCAACTGATTTCGGGCGAGGGAGATGTACCGCTCATCCCGAGTAGCCCGCAGGGCATATCGAGGGACGGTTCAGTTGCTGTGAGTTTATTCGCACGGTTGTTGGAACGCTGCCGCTATCCACAAACTTTCTTATAGAACCAACTTTACAAGAGGGCTTACTTGTATTATGATGCCCGATCTTCCGCGCGGTGAAGGAGATCGATCACCTCGCGATCCTCCGTCTGCGCGAACTCGACGTACCACGCGCCGACAGCGAAGAACATTTCGGGGGTTTCGAGGACCACCATATCATCGACTTCGGCCCGTAACCGATCTAGCGCATCAGGGGGGGCGACAGGGACGGCGAGCACGAGCTTTCCAGGATGCTGCTTTTTGAGCATTCTGATCGCAGCGAGTACGGTGCTTCCGGTGGCTATCCCATCGTCTACAAGCACGACGGTCTTGTCATCAAGGGGTGGCAACGGCCGTCCGGCTCGATACATCTGCCGCCTGCGCTCGATCTCGCCGAGCTGCTTTGCGACCTCAGCCTCGATGTAGTGTTCAGTCACTCCCAACGCGTGGATGAGGTGATCGTCCATGACGCGCACTTCACCCCCGTTGGCGGCGATCGCTCCTATGGCGAGTTCCGGCTGCTCTGGCGCACCGATCTTTCGCGGGATGACGACATCGAGTGGTGCCCCGAGAGCCACGGCGACCTCATACCCGACCACCACTCCGCCTCGCGGGATGGCGAGCACTATGGTATTCGGCCCTTTGTACTGCTGCAGCCGCTCAGCGAGCTTCTTGCCGGCATCGACTCTGTCGGCAAAGACCATCGTGTTACCCATCGCTTTGCCCCTCCATCACAATCCCGAGCTCTGCACCGCACTTCGCGCACGTCCCGCGATCCGTCACAGCCTCGACGCGCGTCTCGTACCCTAACCGCGCGATCGACAGAGAGTGGCATTCCGGGCAGTAGGTATTCTGATCTGCGGTGATATTGCCGATGTAGACGAACCTGAGCCCTTCGCCCTCTCCGATTTTCTTAGCAAGTTCGAGCGTTTCGAGGGGCGTAGGTGGAACGTTCGTCAGTTCGGCGCACGGGAAGAATCGGGTGACGTGCCACGGCGTTCCGGCCCCGAGATTTGCCGCGATCCACCGGGCAATCGACCGCAGGTTCTCCGGGTCATCGTTCCACGTCGGGATGATGTTGGTCACCGCCTCGACGTGCATGTGCCATTTGGCCTTCGCCATTTTAGCGACATCCAGCACACCCTGCACCGATGGGATTTTGATCAGCTTCTGGTAGAAATCGTTCGAGAAACTCTTTATGTCCACACGGTAGACATCGAGGTGCGGCCCGATCACATCGAGGCCTTCAGGGGTTATATAGCCGTTAGTCACATACACCGTGCGCAGTCCAGCGGCCTTAGCGAGCCTCGCACAGTCGAGCGTGTACTCAAGCCAGATTGCCGGTTCGTTGTAGGTCCAGGAGATGCTTTGGCAGCCATACTGTTTAGCCATGCGGACAGCCTCATCCGGCGTGACACTCCGGCCCGCCACGGCCGGGATTTCTGCCCCGTTCGCGTAGGCGATCTCCCAGTTCTGGCAGAAGACGCAGCGGAAGTTGCATCCGAAGCTCCCCATGGAGAAGCACTTGGTGCCTGGGAGATAGTGGTAGACCGGTTTCTTTTCTATCGGGTCCGCCGCCATCGATGACACGACGCCGTAGATGGTCGAGTATACGTCGCCGCCCCTGTTGATGCGAGTGAGGCAGTTGCCCATCTTCCCTTCGGCGATATTGCATCGGCGCTGGCAGACGTTGCATTTCGCCCGGTTATTCGGGAGTTTATCGTACAGTATGCCCTTGTGTAGTTCTATCGTTTCATGGATCGACATCTGTTGACCTTTCGATTCCGGCGCGTGATTTCCTTCAGGTGTTTCGATACCCGTGGCAGAGCCGTTTGAAACGGGCGTGTGAAAAACCTTGCTTAGGTAGTAGAACTCATTATAATTTGGGTGCTATAAGCTTTCTTGTGGGTGAATCCTCAGATTGCACTGATTCGGCCCTTGCCCCAACCAATTTTGGGACGAGAGCTTGGACTCACCATAAATGGCGAGTCTGTCATAATCGAAGCACGCTGAAGCGGGCTGATACCGGAGATCACCATGTTCCAAAAAGCTTGCCTCGGCATGCTTTGTATATCAGACTGATGCTTTAGCATCAGTGCCCACAAGAAAGCTTACAGAGCCATATTTTACATAGGATTGATCGATGTTTTCCATGTTGAAGGGATGCATATCGGCATCAGTAATGTTGACGGTCGCGCGGGGGTACGGCATGTCGACGATTGAGCTTCTTCTCATCGACACGGCTCGCGGTGATCGCCAGTTTTCGTGCGGCCATCACCTTTTTGCCAGGTACTGCCACCACTTCGGCGAATTCGAAGGTGTTCATGAGCGTTTTGGTTTTCATATATAGGAGGACGATAGGGCTGTCGTGTCTGAAGGTGATCGCATGGTTGATGATCCATGAGATCCTTTCATCGGGACACAGCACTGAGACGCGTGTGGCATTCAGGTGCCGGGCGAGTTCGAGCGCGCGGAAGACTGCCCTGAGATGCAGGTAGTCACTGCTTGCTTCTCCCTGTTCGCACGCGGAGCCGATGCTAGATGCAGGGGCGTTCACAGCCACCACGCCGAGCCCGCCGGGTCCGGCATCAGGTTGAAAGATGGCCGTCATTATGTGCAGGTGTCCGAAAATCCGCGCATTCCCTGGCATATATTCCTCCCGGTTGACCAGTGCAGTACATGTTATGCGGACGATTCAATTCATCTTCGATATACCCATAATCCCCAGATTTATAACCTATGAGCAAATGGCTCTGTAAGAAAGTTTGTGTATGGTATTCAATCCGCATGCGGTAACGCTTGACTGGCTGGCATCCGACCTTGACTTTGGTGGCCACTCTCGGTTATACTATCAGACAGTGTCGCTTGGCGACTTATGGGTGCTTTATGATAAAGTATTGACTACCCGAATCCAGGAGGGTTATATTTATGGACAGATTACTACTCTCGTCTAACGCGAGAACAGACTTCAGTAAAAGTGAGACCAAGAGGCTCCGACGCGAGGGGCTGATACCCGCTACCGTCTACGGCAAGGATATCGTGTCGCAGGCCATAGCTGTTCCGAGCGAGGAGTTTAACGAGCTTCTGAAAGTTCCGGGCGCCAGGCTTTCCCTGATAGATCTGGCCGTGGATGGTAAGACCTCCGAGTCTCATCCGGTGATGATCCAGAAGCTGCAGAGGGATCTCGTCACCAAGATCATTATCCACGTGGACTTCCACCGTGTCAGCATGACCGAGGCCGTCCATTCCTCCATCCCGATCATGATGATTGGTGAGGCTCCGGGCGCAAAGCTTGGTGGAATCCTTGAGCAGGTTATGCAGAACCTTGAGATTAAGGCATTACCTGGTAACGTGCCGACACATATCGATGTCGACATATCCAACCTGGAGATCGGCGATAGCATACACGTGAGCGATCTTTGTATCCCCGCCGATGTGGAAATTTCAGGATCATTGGACGAGGCGATAGTAGTCGCTGTTCGCGGTCGTATGGGCGCAGAAGAAGAAGAAGAAGTCGCACCTGCTGCTGAAGAAGCTGCACCTGCTGCCGCTGAGTAAGTTTCTCCTGCATACAATAGCAATCATGGAGAGGTCCGTTCTATGCGGGCCTCTCTTGTATTTTTGTGACTTAGTGCTAGCGTACGAACAAATGTTCCGCGATGCTGGTGCATCACCCGTCGCAAGTGGATCAGAGGAAAGACTTGAGTAATTGTGTTTGGAAGTTCAGCGGTAAATACGGTATGGCTTATCTTGAGAACAGAAAACTTGTAGACGAGATATTGATGGTCGAGGGCCGTCCATTACATGGCAGGGATGTTGTTCTGGCGACTTACTATTCCCCCGGCGGAAAAACCTTCGCCTGGCAGGTACGCTTCAGCATGGCGAATTGGGCTGCAGTCTCTCGAGCGCTGGGTCTTGATGTGCAATGACTTACGCTGAATCATCGCTCCGCAGCATTTGATTGACATGGCGTTGGGACTCATCTATAATGAACCAGCGAGTTCTAAACTATCATCAATTTCAGGGAGTTTCAACGCTCGAATGGCCAGAGGTTACGCAGCCACCAAATCTTGCCAGACAGACGCGGTTCCCACCGAACCGATTCTGACCTGGTCCGTGCACCTGATGCGGGAAAAACCTGCAAAGGTGCTCCTCTTGGTACCCTTCGTCGTGCTAAGCTTGGTAATCTGCTATTCTACATTCCACAGTCTCCTTTTTCTGGCAGTCGTGTTATTCCTTTTCTCTTCTTCGCTTGCCGATTTCTTCTTCCCTGTCCGCTACGAGATCAGCGATATCGGAGCTTCATCCCGCACACTTTTTTCCCGCACGTTCATCGCGTGGGACAGGGTAGCCAGGTACTATCTGGACGATGCCGGAATAAAGCTGAGCCCGCTTGCAAATCAGGGACGACTGGAAGCATACAGGGGCGTATACCTGAGGTTTGGCGGCCGCAAGGATGAAGTGATAGCCGTCGTAAGGAGAATGAAAGATGCCGGAAATGCAGACACCTCAGCCTGAAGATGAAGAGCTTACTCCCGAATCTCGCGATAAGCTTATTGATGAAATCGCAAAAAAGGTCGTGGACAGGCGACTTGAGACGCCGACGATCATGTTTCTTGAGATGAACAAGCCGGTGGCATTTTTTGCAGGCCAATCTATACTGATGGGCAGTCCATTTCTGGCACCTATCTTTGGTATGGAAGGCGTGCAAAAGTACTCCCAGCTGTTCAGTTCACGGGAGAATGTAGAACTTTTGGTACAGCGGATTGAAGATCTCGCGCATGAGCGGGATTCGAAAAAGCGGTGAATTTATGAACCATGCAAACTGGACAGTAATAGTCATGGAGATCGTACTGGTCTTCTTTATACTCTTCAAGATACTCTCTGCGCGGCGTGGCAAGCAGTTGTATATCCGGCGAATTGCCGGTCTTAACGCCATCGAAGAGGCCATCGGCCGCGCCACAGAGATGGGTCGACCGATCATGTTTGCGCCGGGCATCCTGGGTCTGGATTTGCAGACTCTGCAGGCGCTGTTGATTCTGAAGCACGTGATTACATCTGCGGCGAAGTATCGGAGCAGGGTCATAGTGCCGACCGCCGATTCCGTGGTGCATACCATCGCTGGGGAGATCTGCAAGGATGCGTATAATGCACAGGGCGTGCCTGAGCAGTTTAATGCCGATGACATCAGGTTTTTATCGGACAACCAGTTTGCGTATGCGTCGGGTGTAGTCGGCATCCTGAACCGGGAGAAGGTGGCATCGAACTTCATGTTCGGATACTTCGCCGCAGAGTCGCTGATTTTGGCAGAGACCGGACATCAGGTCGGCGCGATGCAGGTCGCCGGAACCCCGATGATCAACCAGATTCCGTTCTTCATCACGGCGTGCGATTACACAATCATCGGCGATGAGTTCTACGCCGCGAGCGCGTATCTCTCCCGTGAGCCCACGCTTCTTGGCAGTCTGGTCGGTCAGGATTACGCGAAGGCACTTATAGCCTTTATCATAATCGCTGGTATAGTAACGGCAACTCTGTTTGGCGTGCACGAATCCTGGCAGCATACCTGTTTTAACTGGCTTAACTGGTTCAAGCCGATGTAGGGTAGCCTTCGGAGGTTGTGGGGACTGTATAGGTTGATGTGTCCCTCACCCCAGCCCTCTCCCGGCGGGCGAGGGAGACGCATGATGCAGCAAAACCGGCAATCAACCCTCTCCCATTGGGAGAGGGAAGGGTGAGGGCAATGACGGATATAAATCGAGTACACAAGTTGCCGCTGCCTGAAACAATTCTAGTGAATTGCCGAAAACTAAGAGGTACACAGACCAAACCGGAGCAGATGCTTTGGGCATGTCTTAGGAGCAGGCAACTGTTTGGCGTAAAATTTCGCAGACAGCATCCGATAGGCAAATATATCGTGGATTTCTTCTGCATGGAGTATAAGTTGGCAATAGAATTGGATGGCTGGACGCATGATTACCGACCATCTTATGATGCCGACAGACAGAAATATATCGAAAACCAGGGTTTCAGTGTCGTGCGATTTGCCAATCAGGACGTGCTGGATGGTCTCGAAGATGTGTTGATGACAATAGCATCATATTTGCCTTCGGAGGTTGTGGGGACTGTATAGGTTGATGTATCCCTCACCCCAACCCTCTCCCGGTGGGCGAGGGAGGCGCATGATGCAGCATAATTGGCGATTAACCCTCTCCCATTGGGAGAGGGAAGGGTGAGGGCAGAACCGTATTCATATTGGACAGAGATCTTTGTCCGTGCATCCCGAGTAGCCTTTATGGCATATCGAGGGACGATACCAGACTGGCGAATTCAAGGTGAAAGCACCCTCACCCCAGCCCTCTCCCGGCGGGCGAGGGAGGCTCATGATGCAGCAAAACCGGTGATCAACCCTCTCCCATTGGGAGAGGGAAGGGTGAGGGCAGAACCGTATTCATATTGGACAGAGATCTTTGTCCGTGCATTCCGAGTAGCCCTTAGTGCATATCGAGGGACGATACCAGTCTGACGAATTCAAGGTGAAAGCACCCTCACCCGGTGGGCGAGGGAGGCGCATGATGCGGCAAAATCGGTGATTAACACTCACCCAATGGCATAGGGAGCTAGTGGAGAAATAAATTGTTTACTCATTATCTTATAAAACCAGGTGCGCCGACGTGGGAGTGGATACTCGGCGTTGCGGGCGACTTCCTCATCATCGGTGGGATAATCTTCGGGCTGCTGCAGTTGATCCCCGGACGGTACAGAAAGATTGCGATAGGGGTTGTAACCTTCCTTGCAGGTTGCATCTACTCCGTAGAGTTTTTCGTTCCGGGAGATAAGACTGGCCGTAACTTCATGACAGGCTTCACCGAGCAGGTTTCCGATGTAACGAATATTCTATACGCCTTTGCGTTTGGGTTGGGCATCTACAGTCTGTTGCGGTTTCATGGAAAGCATATGATCCGCAGGCGTCCAGGGTGGATCAATAACCTGGTTTTAATTCTGGCATTCTTTATCATGGCCGGCGCTGGGTTCTGGCACGACCTGAAGCCATCCCACATAAGCGCGAACGTCTACGATCTGCTGTATCAGAGCAGTGTTGTCGCGCTTGGTGCCACGATGTTCTCCACAATCGGATTCTACATCGTGTCGGCGGCATACAGGGCCTTCAGAATTCGCTCTGGAGAAGCGACGCTCATGCTGGTCGCAGCGTTCATCGTGATGCTGGGGCAGGTGCCGGTTGGTGCATATCTGACGCATAACTTGCCGAATGCGGGTTTCTTCAGCATATTCAAACTGGAGAATATCAGCTATTGGATAATGATAGGTCCGAATATGGCCGCTCAACGTGGAATCTCCTTTGGGATTGAGGTCGGTGCGCTCGCGATGGCGCTCAGAACATGGCTGAGCCTCGAACGGGGCAGCTATTTTGATCAGGAATTGTGATGAAATTTTTCAATTGGCTTCAAAATATCGATAGACGAATAATGTATCTGCTGCTGGCAGTAGTGATTGCTGTGCCGCTTATCTGGCGAATGGACCTTCCGATAGTGGTCAGCCCGTCCGTGCGCGGCGCATACAGCACGATCGACAATATGAAATCCGATAAGCTTGCTGTTATATCGGTGATCTGGGCTTCGGGGACTATCTCGGAAAACGGCCCGCAGACCAAGGCCTTGATTCGACATCTGTTTTTGCGCAACAAGAAGTTCGCCATCGTTGCGTTTGATCCCCAGGGAAGCAAGTTCGCCTACGATTACGCAAAGGAAATCGGCGCAGAGATGGGCAAGACATACGGCACCGACTGGGTTCACTGGGGGTTCAGGCCGGCAGCAAACATGGTTATGTTTATGCAGGGTTTTGCCCGCGACGTGCCGCGCACTGTTCAAACCGACATCAACGGCACTCACGTCACCGATCTCGCTGCGATGAAGGGCGTCAAGGATATCCATGACATCGGCCTGATCGCCGACATCACGCCATCCGCAACCCTGGATCTCTGGATCGCATACATCCATGGGCCGTATGGAACACCGATCATCTACGCTCCTACGGCTGTTATGGCTCCTGAAGGGTTCAATCCTCTGGATGCAGGGCAGATCAAGGGGATGCTGGTCGGCATGAAGGGCGCAGCGGAGTACGAGCATCTGCTCGGTCGTGCAGATTTCGCTACCAGGGGCGCAGGTGCGCTATCGAGTTCCCATCTGCTTATCATTGCGCTGATAGTGCTGGGGAACGCAGGGTACGTGGCCTCGCGCCGCAGGCGATCAGATTAAACAGGAAATTTCACCCTCTCCCTATGGGAGAGGGCAGGGTGAGGGTACAGCGTCCCTCGATATGCCCTGCGGGCTACTCGGGCTGAACGGGTAAAAACGCTCGAGTGTGCAGGGTACTGAAAAGCGCCTGTTCCAACCATCTCCCATAGCGCGAAGTGGCTTTGGGATACTTCGGTAGCAGAGAGGAAGTCGTCGCTGCCAAAGCCCGGTATACATACTGTCCCTCGATATGCCCTGCGGGCTACTCGGGATGAACGGGTAAAAACGCTCGAGGGGGCAGGGTACTGAAAAGCCCTCATCCCAACATTCTCCCATAGGGAGAAGGAACTTAGTAATTACGGTGAAAAATGTTTAGTTGGCTTTCAAATCCTCAAACGATGACAATAATCGGCATATGGCTGGCTGCTTTGGGCACGCTCGCTATCTATTCGATACTCTACAAAGAGAATCCGGCGTACCGGATGGCAGAGCACATATTTATAGGAGCATCAGCGGGCTACGGCGCGTATATCACCTGGGTACAGGTACTTAAGCCTATGTGGTGGGATAAGATTACGTCCGGCCAGTGGTACTGGATCTTTGCACTGATCGGTGGGTCGATGTTCTACTTCATCTACAGCCAGCGTCATGGGTGGATCAGCCGGCTCATCTTCGGAGCGCTCCTTGGCCTCATTGCCGGAAATGCCTTCAAGGGGTTTGCGGGCGTCAATATCGACCGCATATACGCTTCGTTCAAGCCGGTCTACGGGCATGGCATGAGTGTCAGCCAGTCGCTGAACAACGTGCTTTTCATACTGGTGCTGCTGACTGTCATGGCCTACTTCTTCTTCTCCTTCGAGCACAAGGGGACTATCCGCCGGGTGCCTTCGAGTATCGGTCGGTGGGTGCTGATGTTCGCGTTCGGCGCGATGTTCGGCGCGACGGTCATGGCGCGCATGTCGCTGTTGATCGGCCGAATCTACTTCCTCCTGCACGATTGGCTACACATTGCACACTAATTTGGCGATCGGCTATCCCATAGGGATTAACTATACTCCACGGAAAGCTTCATCGTACGATGAGGTTTTTCGGGAGTATGGAATGGAGAATATGGTATGTCTTATGAAGAAAGCTTTGAGTCGCAAAATAAGATTCTGGCAGATCGGTTTGCCGGCGTTAACCGTTATCTTGAGCAACTGGCAGATAAAAAGGATATCCAAAGAACGAATCATTGGGCGATGCTGGATGGCATATCGCTGGACGAGTATGCTGCACGCATAGAGCCATTTCGAACAAGAGTTAAGGGCATGTTCGGATACCCGCCCCCCGGCACTCCTGTTGCGCCAGAGCCGTCATTCGAGCACATTGGTGACGATGATGATGGCATTTTCTACAGGGTAAAGATGCCACTCCTTGAAGAGGGGCTTGAAGCTTATGGGCTTCTTATAAGACCATCCAGACCTCAACCTGGTAAGAGTCTGGCAGTTGCCTTACACGGCGGAGCGGGCACCCCCGAGATTGCAGCCGGGATACTCGGAGCTAGCAATTACCACGATATGGGCCGCAGGATGGCGCGGCGTGGGCATGTGGTGTGGATGCCCGCATGCCATGAGCGGGTATCCTTCAATGATGACGCGCAGCTTGAAGACCTACACACCTTTCTTGATCTCAAGGCTAGATTGGTCGGGAGCACACTTCCAGCAATCGATTTATATTCGATAATTCGCAGTACAGAGGTGCTGCTGTCTGCTGAATACAGTGCAAGTAGTTGTGCAATCGTGGTGGGACTATCATACGGCGGCTTCCGAGCACTTGCGGTGTCTGCGCTTTCCAACATCTTCAGCGCCTGTGTGTCCTCCTGCTTCTTCAACGACAGGCGAAAGATCCTCGAGACACATGCCCCGAAACGTGGGTTTACCGACTGGTTCTTCAACGATGTCTTGGCAATAGCCACGGATGTCGAATTGTGCCGGCTGATCTGCCCGCGCCCGCTCTTCATTGAAGTCGGTGCCAATGACGCGTTGTTTCCTAAGGAAGGCGCCATAGATGCAGCAGCCGCCGTCCAGCAAATCTACGATTCACTGGGAATTGGCGATCGATTCGGTTTCGATGCCTTCGACGGCACGCACGAGTATTCAGGGGTAATGGCTCTCGAGTTTCTTGACCGCCTGAAACTGTGACGTTTCCCGATCACCACTAAGGGTCTGCTTGTCCTTAGTATTGGTCAGCGAGTTGTGATATAATTATCGCTAGAACTTTCCATTTGCTTAAAACGAGTAATTTGAAATATAGATAGGTCAGGAGATTTACAATATGTCGCTAACAAATCAGCCTCACAGGAGGTATAATCCTCTGCTTGGGGAATGGATACTGGTTTCTCCACAGCGAACACAGCGCCCCTGGCAGGGCCAGACAGAGGATGCTGCCATCGATGCTCGACCGGCTTATGACCCTGCATGCTATCTCTGCCCGGGGAATACGCGGGCGAGCGGTGGGACCAATCCGGCGTACGAATCGACATACGTTTTCACGAACGATTTTTCATCGCTGCTCCCTGACGTTCCGAATGAATCGGAAAACAAGGGTGACCTGCTTAGGGCAGAGAGTGAGCGCGGTATCTGCAAGGTAATCTGCTTCTCGCCGCGGCACGATCTGACGCTTGCACGTATGACAACCGAACAGATCGTCCCCGTAGTCGATGTGTGGGCAAAAGAGACCCTTGGCTTCACTTCAAACCCGGACATAAACTACGCGCAGGTTTTCGAGAACAAGGGAGCGGTTATGGGATGCAGCAATCCCCATCCGCACGGTCAGATATGGGCAACCGCTCATATTCCGAATATCCCGGCGGCAGAGCTTCTGCATCAGCGCGAATACATGGAGAGCAAAGGCAGCTGTCTTCTCTGCGATTATCTCCAGATCGAAAAGGGTGAGGGCGAGCGCATAGTCTGCGAGAACGAGCATTTCGCGGTCGTGGTTCCGTACTGGGCGACATGGCCGTTTGAGACTCTGCTTTTCGCGAAGCGGCATGTAGGAAGCATCCCCGAACTCACCCCTGATGAGAGGCGAGGGCTTGCCGACATCATTCGGCGGCTGGCAACCAAATACGATCATGTTTTCGGGGTCTCCTTCCCGTATTCCATGGGCTGGCATCAGGCGCCGGTCGATGGAGGGAATCACGAGTCGTGGCATCTGCACGCGCATTTCTTCCCGCCGCTGCTTCGGTCAGCAACGGTGAAGAAGTTCATGGTCGGCTTTGAAATGCTCGCCATGCCGCAGAGAGACATAACTCCGGAATCTGCGGCTGCACTCCTCATGGATTTGCCGGACAACTGGTAAATTTTAAATCTCGGGCAGATCGATTTATCTGATATCAATGCGGCGAATTCCGGTGGAATTCGCCGCATTTTTTGCATCTGTTTATTCTTGTACGTTTACCTTACTTGCTCCCTGTTTGATTGAATCTTACGCCAGCGAACCAGCCCAGTAAGGCCGACCAGTCCTCCCGCAAGCGCCATCATCCCCGACGGTTCCGGCACCGGGTTCGGCGAATAATGCCACATCACCGCTTCATAGCCGGATGTGGCGTTTTTCGCAGATCCAACTGCCCATATTTCACCATCGGATACCTCTATGCCGTCAACCTGCGATTCAGCGTATAGTCCTTCGGGGAGCAGTGTGTGCAGATCCACCCAGCTTTCGGCATTGCCATTCCATAGACCAGCATGAGAAAGATACCCTGTCGCTGGTCCGGAGGCATAACCAGCCTGCCATCCGCTCGAGATATCCAGCGCAACTGAACTATACATCCCTGCTGGGTTCAAGTCTATCCAACTCGCAGCAGTTCCGCTCCATAGGCTGGCATGATTGTATCCTATCGATGGGTTGTTAACATAACCGACTTGTTGGTCGCTCCAGATGCCGTAAGCGTAAGAATTGTATATGTCTGCAGGATTTAGGTCTATCCAATTTTCCGAAGTACCGTTCCACAAACCGGCATGATCCCAATTTCCCGTTGATGTTCCTTTAGCATAACCAACCTGATACTCGCCAGCGGCATCATTGATATATGAATCACTCATTCCTGCCGGGTTCAAGTCCATCCAGCTTGCAGCGGTACCGCTCCATAGGCTGGCATGACTGTATCCCGTTGATTGGTCCCAAACATAACCGAACTGCTGATCTCCTACAATGGCCGTAGCTCTCGAAGTGCTCATCCCTGCTGGGTGTAAATCCACCCAGCTTGCGGTAGTGCCACTCCACAGGCTGGCATGATAATAGTTTGCCATTACCGGGCTAGCCCATCCGACTTGTTGCCCACCTGAGACCGCTTGGATCATCGATTGGCCCATCTCTTCCGGATGCAAGTCCACCCAATTTTCTGAAGAACCGCTCCATAGGATTGCGTGCTGTTTGTGACCTGTTGTATCGCTATCTACCCAACCAAACTGCTGTCCATCCGATACTCCCCATGCACAAGAATTTGCCGATGTTGGGTTCAAACTGATGAACTCCCATCCTGCTGATGCAGGTGCAGTTAATGCAGATATTAGTACTCCAGCCGCAATGCATAATAAAGCTATTCTTCTCATATTCGTCCTTTTCTCAATTTTGCCCAGTTTATCTCAGCTGGCAGGGTCCTGCTTTAATGTAGATTCATTTGCATGCCGGACACTAGCCATCTTATCTATGCCCAACATAATATATCATTCAAACGGTAATGTCAATACTAAACGCATACTGGTGAATTTCGCCAGCGGGGTAGAATGAATCTAAGGCATCGCACATCTTACTGGCCAATGCTACTTCAACCTAAGCCTTTTGAAGTTGACATAGGTTGGTTGCCGCTATATTATATGAGCATAATGTGTGTTGAAATGTTCCGGCGTAGAACCACCGAAATAACGCAAGAAGTTCAAGTTACGGCAAGTAGGCATAGCAACTGTCGAATGAGAGGTGACTCATGGTTATGAATTCCAGGTCTAATAAAGTTGTGCATATGATCGTGGCAATTCTTGTGACGGTAGCTATATATCAATTCTTTACTTATGCTGTAAGTGTGAGAGATATGTTAGCAACATTGCGAACAGGCGCAGTAGATATGTCCCCAATTGAGCACGCTCCCATTGCCGAGCGAATTTTTTATGCTGTATTGGGTAGTACGGCAAGCGTAATAGTTCCACTCGTAGTATCGTTGGCTATACTTGTATATAGCTTAAGAATGCGAAAATATAGTGAACGATTGCGCATAGGCTGGTCGATTATTGCTGTTATGAACATGTATATTTTATGCCTTGGAATACTTTTTATGGCAATTAGGTGATAAATGTCATCTAGACCAGAATGATTATTTCCTTTACTTCAGAGTTCTACTGCCAAAGCAAGCGGTATGGATTCGGCATCGGCAGTTCCGCTACGCTCAATCACCGATGCAACGAATAAACCAAATGAGTTTTCACTTCCACTCTGTCCCCATACCGAACAATCTTCTACCTGATGCGATGATCTTCGATATGCTCGCTTCATGAGCTACTCAGGGCAGGCGCACAGACTGCATTGAGTATTTATATGGAACTAATCTGTAAAGTCCTCACATAGCCTCTCCCAAAGGACGAGGGCTGCGTCTCCCTCGCCCGATTTCGGGAGAGGGTTGGGGTGAGGGCTCTCCGATTCTTAGTGAGAATAATCGTCGTCTGGAGACGCCTCCTGCAGGGGGAAGATTAAGCCTTCACCCTCTATCCCCATTGCTGTTTCAGCATACTCAGTTTAGCCACCCTGTGATATGCGGCGAATCATACTGCTTACAGGCCAATGTGCGGGCTCCAATCCTCCGCAGAGATGCCATTGTTGTTAATACATATTGCTCAGGCCATTTCCATGGACGATGAATAATTCGGTCATGAAATTATCGATATATAATGCCCAAAGCCTGCTTCGTGAAAGCAGATCATTAATGTGTCCACGGCATTGGCGCTGAATCTCAAACCCGTCGATGCGACATCTTCATAAAGTTGTCTTATTAAGTAAATATCCAGTTGTCATATTGACGCGCAAAATTGTCTTTAGTATAATCGCCTTGTAAGGATATGGAAAACCGGCTGAATATGTAAGTATCTGACGTACAAATACAGTATTAGATAGAAACCGTCAGGAGGCATGGGAGTGGGAAGGACTCGAACTGGATTTACGCTTATCGAGCTACTAGTTGTTATCGCCATTATAGCCATATTAGCTGCAATTCTGTTTCCGGTGTTTGCAAAGGCCAGAGAGAAAGCACGCCAGACTAGCTGTGCGAGCAATCTGAAACAAATGGGTATCGCTGTCCAAATGTATGTGCAGGACTATGATGATGTACTGCCGACCAGGGAATCTAATGCTGGTCGATGGAACGATATAATTTTGCCGTATATGAAGAACAAACAAATTACCGTTTGTCCATCAAGTCCATTGACGGCAGCTGGTTGGGGCTATGGCTACAATTGGGCGGGTTGCAGCGGGGTGCCGCTGGCTTCAATAGGATATCCTCCAGCTACCGGTAGCACATCCGATTGTATACTGTTTGCAGACAGCAATGATAACTGGATGCCATACTATAGCGGTAGTCGCAATGATGGATGGCCAGTTAAAGGTTGGTATGCACACCCTGATGCGCGGCACAATGATATGGTCAATGTTGCTTTTGTAGATGGGCATGTTAAATCCATGCGTCTGGAGTCGCTTAACTGGCTTGACGACGACATAAGAAATCTGCGCTGGCAATGGCCTTCTTCGTTTCTTCAAGAATACACTTGGTATTTATAATTCGGCTCTATGAGAAAGTTTGTGGATAGCGGTAGTGTTCCAACAACCGTGCGAATAAATTCGCGGCAACAAAAACACGAAGTCGGCCTGCGCCGACTAGATGTAGGCACACCCTTCACGGGTGTGTTGATGCTTCGGTTGCAGAGTCGAAGACGCCGCTGCCGAAGCCTGGCAGACATGTACCGTCCCTCGATATGCCCTGCGGCTACTCGGGATAAGCGGCATCCCCCTCGCCCGAAATCGGGAGAGGGGTAGTGGTGAGGGCGAATCAGATTCACTCACAAGAAAGCTTATAGAGCCTATAATTCTGTGCAACTCAGGGATTTATTCTGTGGATATCAATTAGCTGAGGTTGGATTCCTCAGTCATTAGGGCGCCAATTGATTCCAGGGAATTATGCGTAAGTACGGATCATAGCTAAATCTGGCGATGATAGGAGATGATGGCCTTATAACGTTAGCGTAGAATGATGTCAGCGTATTGCATTGTAATCATAAAAACCATAACAGGATAAAGAGGAAAGAGGGCATATAGCAATGAATTACAGCATTAAGCTACGAAAACTCGTCAAGTCTCATATATTGCTCGGTATGGTTGGCCTACTCGTATGTTTTGCTGCCGCGGGAGCGTCAGCGACAAGCAGCCAGCCAACCTGGGACCCCTTGCCACTCTGGGCAGCAGGTACCACAGTGAGTTGGGTCGGATCACCATGGGAAAACCCATCGTATCCACTATCCAATTTGATCGATGGTTCGGGTACATCGATGGTTCAATGCGACAATATGGCGACTACGGTTTTCAAGTTCGATTTTACTGCTCCCACGCTTATAGAAGACCTTGGTATCGTTCAATACGGTTGGAATGGCTGGGCAGTTGCGAAAACGGTCAATTTGGACTTTAGTAATGGCGCCAGCCAGACATTGGATCTTGAGTTACAACAGTTGGGTTGGGGTCAGCCATATATTCTTCAGAGTTTCACCGTTAATCAGACATGTAGCTGGTTCACGTTTTCAGTTGTGGATGCTTATATTGAAGGAGCTACCTGGGGAGGAATAGGCGAGGTTGCACCACTATCTGCAGCTCCGGTACCAGAGCCTTCAAGTGTAGTGTTGCTCTCAACCGGGTTGATCATGACACTTGGTGCTGTTGTGCGAAGGCGCTTCTAGCGTCTTCATAGAATGCTATGATTCGTGGTGGGCAGCGGTCCTTGATGGTTACTTTTGCCCACCGATATATTTGAATATCCTGAGCCCCCTTCACGCCACGTGGTTATTGAACAGATAAAGGAGAGTCGTAAATGGAATGTTATATAAAAAAGAATGATAAGAGGGGTTTTACTCTTATAGAATTGCTAGTTGTTATAGCCATAATAGCCATATTGGCGGCAATTTTGTTTCCGGTATTTGCAAAGGCCAGAGATAAAGCTCGGCAGACCTCTTGTACCAGCAACCTTAAACAATTGGGATTGGCGTATGCCATGTATACATCGGATTGGGACGAAATGTACCCTCCCATTTATTACGGAACGTATCTCCCTGGCACGCAATGGCCGTTGCAGATAGTTCCATATGTCAAGAACGATAACGTATGGAAATGCCCAAGCGATTCAAGAACGCCTGCAGCATGGAGGGCAAACGCCAAGATATGCAGCTATGAGTTCAATCAGTATCTATTCGCAGAGTATTACGGCTCAGCGGCGATAGATCAGCCGGCATCCGTGCTTTTATTATTTGAGGATAAAGATCCTGGCTGGTACTACATAGATCTGAATACCTATACCTACAAATGGGATAAACGGGAAGTTGACAATCGGCATTCCGATGGTAGCAATATACTGTTTGCTGATAATCATGTTAAGTGGTACAGGACCTCCGCTTTGCCTGAGTATGATGAATCAAATCCTCTGTATACATGGCAAGACGTCCAGTTCAAACCGTGATGCCTTACGACGAAATCTACGGTGGGAATTCGTTCTCTCCGTAGATTTCAGAGATTGATATGTCGTGTCTTACTTTATCGGCTCTATAAGAAAGTTTGTGGATAGCGGTAGTGTTCCAACAACCGTGCGAATAAATTCGCGGCAACAAAAACACGAAGTCGGCCTGCCGAAGCCTGGCAGACATGTACCGTCCCTCGATATGCCCTGTGGGCTACTCGGGATAAGCGGCATCCCCCCTCGCCCGAAATCGGGAGAGGGGTAGGGTGAGGGAGAATCAGATTCACCCACAAGAAAGCTTATAGAGCCACTTTATCAGACGAATTCTGGAGTTTATAAAAGTGAATAATAACCAAAAAGTTTCCATCTATATGATTCATATCGGCGCTATACTCCTATCCATACTATCACTGGTGAATCCCCGGATGCTTGCTGCATCCGAACGTACTTATACTGTGAATCGCTGGCCCGAAGGTACCAGCCTGAGCATAGTATCCGGCACTGCAATGAAGGCCTATCCGGCATCCAACCTGATCGATGGCAGCAAGGAATCGCCGGTCGCATTCGAGAAATTGAATGGCGCTCAGATACGAATCGACTTTCCAGCGGAAACGCAGATTGGCATGCTGGGAATCGTGCAGTACGGCTGGGGGAACTGGTCTAATCCACGAACTCTTAGAATCGACTTGAGCAACGGGCGTAGCTTGCGATTTCCGCTTGAGCTTAAAACGGTCAATTATGGCAGTTCGGGCATCGTGCAGGCCATAAAAGTCGATAGCTCCTGCAAATGGTTTACGCTTACTGTTGAAGATTGCTTTGCCGATGGCAGAGAATCCTGGGGTGGACTAGGTGAGATCGGGCCGGCACAAATCGCCCCGACGAAGGTCGATTTTGCCAACGATCCGCTGGATGCGCGTGTGAATAGTCTGCTCATCGCATTGACGCGCGATACCCCGGGTCCCGTTGACATCACTCTTGCGACTGCCGACGGAAATCGTTTTGCCCACCGGTTTGATGTGAAAACCTCTCGCCGCAGTGAATTCAAGTTTGCGCTGAAAGATTTTACGCCTGCTTCGGGCAATTATCTGGCGCTGGATCCTCTGAGGGTCACTTCGATTGAGGCGGCCGATCCTTCCGCTATGAATTTTGTCGATCTATCCATCAAGCCTGTACGCAAACCAGGGCCATTGCCGAAGTGGAAACCGCTCCCGGCTATAGCAGTAAAACATCGTATTATCGATGGTAAAAAATGGACTGAGGGACTTTCCGCAACCAGCGCAGGACGTTTCGGCAACTCTACATACAACGGATTGCTTACCGAAACCGTGCACGACTACTGGTTTAATGCCTATGCCGCCAGATATCCTGATGGAGTAATGGATAGAGTATGGTTCGATTTCACAATCCCCGGAATAACTGATGCAATATCGGGCACCATACAGGCGGATAAAGGCTGGAGTACTACGCCGGGGAAATCCAATTTCGTTGAGTCGGCGCATAGTAATGTAAATATAGATTGGACGCATGCAGTCTGGTCTCGCAGCTATCCGGAAAACCGTGTCTTCACATATCGCTATTCCGTACTCGCTCCCGGCTTTCTGGTAGAGACAAATGTCAAGGAATTGAAGCTGAGTAGTCGTGGTAGCGGAGCGATGCCGCTGCGAAGCGGTGCTCCACTCGAGGATGAAGGCAGATTCCTTTCAGCCCCGGCAATTTCCGGGTCTGTTAAGCAATATGGGCCGACTTCTCTGCTCGTGCCTGCAGCAAATGGTGATGTGCGGCTGATAGATTCTCCAAAAGACATGATTTCCCCTGTTGAGCCGTGGATTGTGCTGTTGAATGGTCTTGATGATAAGCGTCCTACCCTTTGGGGCGATCGTGCGTGCGGCGTTTTGATCACTTTCGATCGCATCCCTGATCTGAAATGGACGGGCGATGGCCTGACACTGAAAGACAGTCGTGGGCTGAATACGCTGGGTATCAGCACGGCATTCGGCGGACTTCTGGGCGATGGATGGGATATGGACAAGGTGGCATCGAGGGCACGGACGTTAAGTCGAATGCTCCATACATATCCGATGACTTGCCGTGAATGGTACAGGCCGAATGATAAGGATTTCCTCATCCGTGATGAATATTCGTATTACCGGTGGGGTAGCAAGAATTGGCAGATGGCGGATTATGCTCCGGTTCCGCCTGTAATGGCATGGGACGAGCGCGCGTTGGGATGGCCGAAGTTTCCAGGCGCGAAAGATACAGGAATTCTGACTCGATTTGGGCCTTACAAGATAGGCTCGGGTTCGGCGATCACCTACAGTCTACCCAATTGGCCGGTGGGACATGCCACTTTCCCTCGCACCGATGTGAAGCCGGAACTCAGGGATGCTCTCGATAAAGTCGTGGCAAAAGAGTTCGCCAACGTCTCATCCAAAGCAGAGTATTGGCCGTGGCAGTCAACGGTTTACACAGGATGGCCTTCTGCCATGCTGGCTTATCCTCTATATTCCGAATCGACGCAGAAACTCTTGCTGGATCAAGCGAAATCGGGAGTGATCAAGGCATTCGATGCGCGCAACTGGTTCCAGCGCCGGGAGTTGTTCAGCGGGCGCCGATATATTGCCTCCGGTTGGTTCGATCCCAGCACGAAACCGGCGATGATGGGAGATGCGAATTCGGCGGCGGGTTCGGCGTGGTATTCATTATACGTGTATGCCAAATACAGCGGCGACTGGAAGACCGTGCGTGAGTTATTGCCTGTCGCGCTTGATACGGAGCGTCTTTTCGAGGTAATTAACGATTGGGCTGTCCCCGATTCTTCATCCCGGGAAGGCGTGATCTATGATGATATCGATATGGTGACCATCTCGTTTGCTGGTTTAAGTGCTTTGCAGCGTCTCGCCGAGATGGTTGGCACTCCAGAGCAAGCCAAACGAGTGGCATATATCAGGGCCAAGACGGCGACGTCAAATGCAGCCCGATTCACCTTCGCAAAGTACGTCGATCCCGAAAACCACTACAACTGGCCGCTGTACTGCAAGGGATTTGGTGAAGAGGGACCGTGTATGGGCGGCCTCGGAGATAGCTTTGTGGTGAAAGATCAATTTGCGATGACCCTCGCATGGTTGGTTCAGGCGCCGGAATTGTACAACTTCTATATGGATGCAACCGGTCGCGATTTCTGCAAGGCGTATCAGAGCGAGTTCGTTGAACAGAAACTTCCCTCCTGGCGGGAAATGCCCGGTAACCAGTATGACATGTGCAGCCACATCGCTCAGCGTGCATGGATATCGGATTGGCCCGAGAAGTCGCTTTGGGATGACTGGAATGCGTACACTCGCTATTCCGGCGGGAATCCGACCAGCGTTAGCGGTGGCACAATTGCCGTGCTCCTCGGACGAGGTGCACCTTATTTGGTCAACTGGGAGCCTGCACGGCTAATCAGTTTCGGTTGGGATGATAAAGTACGGACGCTAACTGCCAGTTTTCAATCGCTGAGCCCGGCGATGGTTAGCATCTCAACCAGCCTGACTCCGACATCTGTAACGTGCGATGGTGTTGCGGCGAAATACGTTCGTAAATCCGGATCAATTCGCCTCACGATGCCCGCAGGTAAGCATCAGATATGCTGGCAGTTCTGAGAGAATAGCACAATCATGCAAAGCAGGGGCTCTGTCCAACTAACGGTACGACAGAGCCTCGTTCGATTTCCATTCGTTCATGTCGATGTGATTTGCGTGCGAGATGGAAGGTCAATCCGTTCTGGCTGAGGCCGATATCAAAAGCTGGTTGACCTTGAATATCCAATATAGAAGTTTCGGAATGTTTAAGGAGTTTATCAATGAAATCTTTGATTCGGCGTTACCCAGGCAACCCGATTATCACTGTTGACGACATCCCTGAAAGAGCGAATTGCGTGTTCAACAGCGGTGCGGTTGTGTGTGGAAATGAAGTAGTGATGTTGATCAATACCTGGGTAGGGGATTGGACGCCTAAGTTTGTTGTGGCACGGAGCGATGATGGTATAAAGTTTACGGTATCCGGACGGAATATGGTTTGCCCGCCTATGGAGTATCCTTACAATCAGCACAGCGGCATCTTCGACACCCGAATCACTCCGCTTGAGGATTGGTACTATATCACATACAACGTGGCGTCTCACCTGGGCGGCCGCATCATGCTTGTGCGCACCAGAGATTTCACGGAAATCGAAGAGCTGGGTTACATTACCCAGCCTGACCACCGAAATTGCGTTTTATTCTCCGAGAAGATCAACGGCGATTATGTTCGACTTGAGCGGCCTAACGTTGCAGACGCCGGTGATATTTACATTTCATATTCTCCCGACCTCATACATTGGGGGCGGTCAAAGCTTCTCCTTGAACGCGGTTTCCGTTATTGGGAAAGCTCCAAGATCGGTCCTGGTGCCCCACCTGTCAAAACCGATAAGGGTTGGCTCGTTATATATCACGGCTGTCGAGAAAGCATGAACGGGTGTCAATACAACGCCGGATGCATGCTCCTGGACCTGGCTGATCCCAGCCGGATCATCGGCAAGCTTCGCGACTGTCTGATGTGGCCGGAAGAGGTTTATGAGAGAGTAGGGCAGGTGAACAACGTCGTTTTCCCCACAGCCGCTCTCAGTCACGGCAAGCCGGATGAGCTCAAGATATACTACGGTGCGGCGGACACCTGCATCGGCCTGGCTCAGGCGAGCATATCGGAACTGGTCGATGCGTGCCTCCAAGATGGGCCGCTTTCCACCCACCGCTATTAGGAATCAGGCGCTATATCTATTGACGAGCCCAATTCGGCGGGCTCAGGTGTGCCGTCTTCCAAGCCGTGATCTGGCGATCCGATATAAGCTGAGTCGCAGGGACATCATATTTGAAAGAAATGGCTGCTGAGAGCTTGCTGCAAAAGACTAGCCAAAATGATTGAAATGTGGTATCATATCTATCGTAAGTACAGGCTGAAAAATAGCGGCGAAATCACTTTCGCTGTCTGCAAAATCTTCGGGGCGTAGCGCAGTTTGGTTAGCGCGCATGTTTTGGGAACATGAGGCCGAGAGTTCGAATCTCTCCGCCCCGACCACCCTTATTCTATATGGGTAAATCGCACTTCCCCTAATTTTAATTCCCTCAAGATACGGGTCGCCGACTCATCACTTATTGCAAAGATTCCTTTATATACTCCTTACACCCTCATATCACGATCAAATTCTCTATCGGTGTTTTCCACCTTAACCAATCATCTACAAAGAACCCCATGATAAGGTCGTTGCGAGACATCGTGCAGAAGCAGGAAACGAACCCAATTATGCAGAAAAGATAGAATGTATCGAGAACAAATCATGCGATCAGCATATTGTACTGGCGCCACCATCTGTGACAGGTACTTACTCCACAAGTTTTATGAGAATACAACTTGGTTTTGTACTCCGGAATGGCTGTCGTTACCATATATAATGACTGATCGTTCGACGCAAAGGAGTAAACAAGGTGGCATCCACTCAAGCTTTCGATAGAACCGCAAGACACGAACCTAGAAACGTAAATGTTATCCATAAGAAGGGGCTTGGATTTCAAGATAGGATTGCCCTCTATATCACGACAGCGATTGGAACGATGTACGCTGTTTATATCTTCGCTTTCTGGATGGCTTCATGGATGATATGGCAGCACTTCCTTGGACACAAAGGGTTCGATCCATATCCATTTGCATTTCTTCTCTTCCTGGGCAACATCATCCAGCTACTGTTGATGCCCCTAATTATGGTTGGGCAGAACATTCAAGGTAAACACACCGAACTAAGAGCGGAAGAATCCTACCACACCACAAAGTCAAGCTATCGTGATATCGAGCATATCCTTCAGCGCCTCGATGCACAGGACCAGGAATTGCTCCGTCAAACCAAACTGCTTGAAGAGTTGATCCGAAATAAAGAGCAATAGAATAGATTGATCAGGCGCGTATAGCTAAGATGCTCTCGGGTGATTTAGATCGTAGCGCAGTCCATGGGTATACTTCAACAAGATTTTCGCGCTGATCCGGGGTCTGCATAAGCGTAGGGAAAAAGGAGAACCAATGGCAATAGTTGAGACAAAGAATCTAACCCGGTGCTACGGCGATCTGTTTGCAGTTGACCGGATGGATATTTCGGTGGACGCGGGTGATGTATTCGGTCTATTGGGCCCAAATGGTGCGGGCAAGAGCACTGCAATCAAGATGCTGACTACACTGTTGCCGCCTACATCAGGGAGTGCCAGTATAAACGGATATGATATTGTTCGCCAGCCTGGCTGCGTTAGACGGGCGATCGGATATGTTCCGCAGGCGATCTCTGCCGACGGTACCCTGACTGGTTATGAAAATCTGCTGATCTTTGCAAAGCTTTACGATATCCCACGATCGGATCGTGAATCGCGCATTCTGGAGTCGCTCGAGTTTATGGGGCTGATAGATTCAGCGGATAAATTAGTCAACAGTTACTCTGGAGGGATGATTCGGCGTTTGGAAATTGCGCAATCAATGCTTCACAGACCAAAAGTGCTGTTTCTCGATGAGCCGACCATAGGACTTGATCCGTTGGCACGTGCAGTGGTCTGGTCGCATGTGAGGCAACTCAAAGAGGAATATGGAATGACGATCTTTCTTACCACACATTTGATGGAGGAAGCTGATAGTCTTTGCAATCATGTTGCGATCATGAGTGCAGGCAGAGTAGCAGTAATTGGAGTGCCTGCTGAATTAAAAGCGTCTATGGATAAGGAAGATGCAACGCTGGATGAAGTTTTCATTCACTATACAGGTGGACAACTGGAAGCTGTAGGAGGTTATCGTGAAGCCGCAAAAACCAGACGCACCGCACGTAGACTCGGATAATATAAACGCATACGGCCTTCTTACAAGCGTTGTCAATTTTATAAAGAAAACACTTGTCATTACGCAGCTGGAGACGATGAGGCTTCGTCACGATCCGACCGAACTGCTTACGCGTGCTGTTCAACCGGCGTTGTGGCTATTGGTATTCGGCCAGGTCTTCACCCGGACTCGTGCTATCCCAACCGGTAACCTGCGATATATAGATTTCATGTCGCCAGGTATTCTGGCGCAGAGCGTGCTGTTCATCGCCATATTCTATGGCATTGCGATTATCTGGGAGCGCGACCTTGGTATCGTGCACAAGTTTCTGGTAAGCCCGACTCCACGTGCCGCACTGGTGCTAGGGAAAGCGCTCTCTGCAGGAATCCGTGCGATTTCGCAGGTGATCATCATTTATGTCTTAACGTTGCTGCTTGGTGTCAAATTGAACTGGCATCCGATAGCACTTGCAGGAGTTTTGGTTGCAACAGTTCTTGGTGCATGCTTATTTTCGACGTTTTCCTTAATCATCGCTTGCCTGGTCAAGACCCGTGAGCGGTTCATGGGCATAGGCCAATTGCTTACAATGCCGCTATTCTTTGCCAGCAATGCCATATATCCAATTGCACTGATGCCTGGCTGGTTGAAAGTGATCTCTCACATCAATCCGCTGACATATGAAGTCGACGCGCTTCGGGCCATGATGATCGTTGGTGGAACCAGCGCTTTAAGTCTACCTCTTGATTTTATGGTTCTTGTGGTGGCAACAGGAATTCTTGTTGCAGTAGGCGGATGGCTGTATCCAAGGGTTGTGACATAAGTTATTGAACCAGGACTAAATTGAGGTTTGCATCCTTCGGACCGTTGATGAGTTAAATTGGATGTCTGGTTACGAGGCGCAACTGTTCAGATGAAAGATCCCCTGTCACAGGGCTTTATCGGTCAAGATATCTACTAGTCAAGCATGGAAAAATCATGTATAATAACTATCGGTAAACTAAGTTGAAATCCAGATGGTACCATTGATTCATGCTCAGTAAGCAAAAACTGTAGCAACCCCGGTTCTGCTGCAGTAAAGTGGGTCAGAAACACATCTGAATACCCTCAGTTTACGATCAAATCCCCATGCGGAGGGGTGCCCGAGCGGTTTAAGGGAGCGGTCTTGAAAACCGTCGTGGTGCAAGCCACCGAGAGTTCGAATCTCTCCTCCTCCGCCATATTTTGAGCTCAAACCGCATGTTTTTGAATGTTGATAAGTTTGCAGATGAGCGCAGAAGTCTGGTTTTGCTAATCCTTTTGCTAATCCAATACCTGGTATTCTTTGGAAATATCTGGTGATGGATGGTAGAAGAAGATTATGCTAATCTGTAAGGACAAAAAGTTTAGGGGATAATGCTGGTACACTATCCCCTAAGTAGACCGTGAAGATTATTTATCTTTCCGGTGGTTTTTTTCGGAAGCAGCCTGTAGAGCATCATGAAACTTGCGGGCTGCTTCTTCTTGCATGTTTGGCAACACATGGCTGTAGGTATCAAGTGTGATGCCTACGGTTGAATGCCCCAGTCGCTCTGATACTACCTTAGGATGAACATTTTGTGAAAGTAGTATTGTAGCATGCGTGTGCCTAAGATCATGGAATCTAATCTTTGGTAAACCTGCTTTGACCAACAGATGTTCAAAGGCAGCTGTTAGACACCTTGGAATTATAGGTCTACCATCATCCTGTGCGCATACCAGTTCATTGTTTTGATATACCGCTCCAAGTATTTCTTTTAGCTCATCCTGCTTTTTCTTCTCTAGCATTAATGCATCAAGTTCAAGCTGAGACAATGACACTGTTCGCCTGGATCGTGCTGTTTTGGTATCCTTGAATGCGATACCTGTTTTAGTTTCCTGAAGAGACCTCTTAACCATCAAAGCACTCTTCCCGAAATCTATATCGCTCCATTTCAAAGCAAGGATTTCACCTCTACGTAATCCAGTGCATACAGCTAAAAGTACCGGCAGGTAAAACCTATGTCCTTTAGTCGATTCTAGCAGGGTTATCACTTGGGTATTGTCTAATACTTTCATCTCCATATGTCTTGGTCTAGGCGGTTCCACCGAATCAGATGGGTTCCGGCCAATGAGTTGCCACTTAACAGCTTGCTGTAAAGCTTCTCGCAGTATCCTGTGGTAATGAAGAACCGTACGTGGTGACAATCCACCCTTGCCGTCCTTTCTGCCGCTTACTAATGCCCCGGAATAGTAGTGCTGGATATCAAGCGGTCTTATCTTTCCCAACAATAAGTGGCCGAGATTCGGAATTATGTCATTGTGGATTATCTCAGCGTATCTTTCATAAGTCTTTTCAGATACGGTAGGTCGGGCATAATCACTGAGCCATTTCTCAAGATATGCGCCGAGAGTAAGATTTGCGGGGTCTGAATATTCACCGGTATCTATATCTCGGAGCAACCTCGTCAACTCCTTCTGAGCATCACGTCTATTTCCCTTTACTGTATACCATTTCTGTTTCTTCTTGCCGGTCACTGGATTTACACCCATGTAGAGTACAATCGACCAACTGCCTTCTGTCCTTTGCGTAATGAATCCTCTCATATTCCTTTGTTATATATCCTCCGTTTCGTTTGCGATTTGAAACTCACTCTATAAATTCTACTATACCCGTGATATATAATACAATTATGCTGCCAACATATAGGCAGTTTCAAATGAGGACCGCCTGAGAACATTTCTGACTGTGCTCAGGTGACCCTCATAAGACTACTTTATGCCGATAGCTTTGCGTCTAGCAACGCTTTGGGCACAAGTATCCTACGTCCTATACGGATAGACGGAATATCCTTCTGCCGGATAGCATCATAGGTTGAGTTGATGGATAGACCTAGTGCCTGAGCAGTCTCCGCCACCGTATAGGTCAATCTTGTTCCAGTTTGTTCTAATATAGACTTCTCACCCCTTTCAGTTTAAATATTATTCTCTACACGAACGATTGCCCTGTGCCCTTTTTCCTGTAATATGCTCAGACCGAAAACACCATTGTGTCCGCTCCACTTATTTAGTGCACTTTGTTTAGCGGCTATGACATTCTATCCCTAACTTTCTCCTTGGATTTCATTGCCAGGTTATTATATGCACGTGCGCTCGAATAATCTACAGCAAAGCATTTTCCTAGCGTAGAAGCCGTGATTGCAGAATAACCCTGTGAGCAAAGAACGGAAGTAAGACGCCGGAGGCGGACCGGTGATGCATTGCAGGATAGAGGGCTGGGGGTCAAATGAATAACAGCCCCCTATGCCATGATATTGCCAGTAGGTCCTTACGCCTCGCATGTCTGGATAGCGATTATGCAGCGCGCACGGCATCATATCCGACTGGTTCAGCTGCTATCGGAGTATCACGCTTGGGATCGACCTTTCCTTTGGGTAGACGTAGTACTTCAGCTCCTGGTATTATCACATTGGATGCCACCCAGCAAGTGCAGTCATTGCGCAAAGTGCGTGACCGGCCGGCCGCCTGGATGAGTTTAGATTCCAAAATATGTAGATGAAGTTGCTGCAATTCTGGATTTTCTGCGAATGTCATAGTCCAGAATTCATATCCATTGCGTATAACTCTTGTGTATGTCAGACGGTCATGAGGACTAGTTTTCATGCCGATAAGATCGGCAATAAGTAGATAGGTTATCTCAGGTTGGTTTGGCGTACCAACTACTGCAATATCTTGCCCCTGTAACTCATTTGAGCCCTCGCAGTTATCTATATGAAGATTATCATGAACGTTTAACTTATATGCAGCAAGTTTTTCACCATATCCTTTGTAGGTAAGCACATGCGCACCACCAATCACTTCCATCAGAGCGATCAGACTTTTGGCCGCATCTCCATTTTTTATGCTGAATCTAGAATGACTTTTTTCAGGAAACTGAATTATTCGACCAATCTGTTTGATGTTTGTAATATCTGCCTCCATGACCACGGTTCTACCCTGGTTAGCTTGTCTATATAGCACATCACTTAGAGTTGCAGAAAGAATAATGATCTTAACGTTCTTTGGAAGCGGTAGGAAATGCCCAAAAATCAGTCTTCCCATGTGGTCCTTGATAAATCTGGTGCAGTCCAGAACCTTCAGTACATTCTCAAAGTCAACTGCTCTGCGGCCTTTAATCTCTTTCCGTGCAGTTTCAATGCTAGGGAGCAGACCAGCTTCAATTCCATAAACAGTGTAGCTAGATATATTATCGCTAATTATGAAGTTGTACAGCCTTTGCATGCATGGTAATGCGCTCAAGGTCCTAGGCTGTATCGGTACAATCTCCATCTGAGACTTTAATAGGGCGTCTTCATCAAAGACTACAGTGTTATAGGGTCTCTCTTTCATAAGAAGCAATCGCCGATGAGTGCAAATGATCATCCGTCCATTCGGGTTCCGTAGATCCTCAAGGGACTTAGCGTACTCTAAAATTCTTTCTTCACCATCTGTGAGCATTTCTTGTCCTCTAGACAGTGCATTCTCTATCTTAACATGGATGATACGGATAGCCCTATTGTAGTCGCCGATCTTATAGCAATCGTTAATTTGACTATTAAAGTCATCATCAACCATCGGCAAATCCTTGACGAGAATAGGGTTATTCCCGGCCTGTACAGCATCATCATAGATCTGCTGAGCTAGTTGGTGAGTCGGCGCACACAGCACGAATTCGCGTTCGCATAGCAAGTTAGTTGTCTTTCCTAGGCCCACACCTGCTTTTATTAAATGAATATTTGTGTCTTTTGCAGAAAATGCATTCTTAATGCTCGTCGTGATGTCCTTCTGAGCCTGCTCAATGGGCAGCAGGGGTTCCGATGGCACTGATACCTGTCGAAAATTACCACGCCGCGCACTTACACAGTTCAGAGGATTACTTTTACAACTACATGTACTAGCGTGTTTGCAGAACTTGTCGCATCGAGTTGGCTTATAGCCATAACTTTTGATCTGATTGATCTGGATGTCCCATTTGGCAGTATCATCCTTCCCTGTTATCTCGGCACGCTTCTTCAGCGATTTATTCAACACAGTCTCTCCGCCCTCAACTCTAAGAAGCGAAGTCGCCAAGCCCCATGTTTCATTGTGATCAAGATGAATACCCGCAGTCAATTGCGTATATAGCTTACATCGCTGTTTCAACTCAGCAAAGTCAAATCGCTGTTGGAGGTTGCGGGGACTGTTGGTTATATCCTCACCAACTTTGTATTTATGTGGACGAACCTTGCTGTAGTCGGCTAGTATTACATCCCCTCGCTCGATGGTGAACTTCAGCTCATACAAATCCGCAGTCGAAGTGTTCATAACCTTATCGTCAGGTGAAACATCTGAGGCATAATCTATATTAGCTATACCGCTTTCTGAAGATGCTAGCCTCACCTCTTTAATAATATTAGACGTGAGGGTAGATTCTTCAGAATCAGCCCCAAGGCCATCATTCCATCCGACACACTGATATATGTTCGAGTGGCGACACACAAAGCGGTTGTCCTGTTGCACTCGGTAATAGACAACTCCAGCGCTACCATTTACAGATTTGACATCCTCTGAAGGGCAATCTGCAGTTTCTAGTATCGAACGCATAGCAGGCAAACCATCAACTATAGCCAGGCCACAGACCTTGCAGAGCTGGGTGACTTTCCTTTGGAAATTCGTCCTAGAAGTCTTTTTAATATGTGACAAAGCGCTATAGACTACATCCGGCAAAGTAACAATTGCATCTGACTGTGCCATGATTATCGGTTTATTAGTTGGAAAAAACATTCTAGCTGGATCTTTACACGATGAATCGCACTCTGGAAATACCTGCATCAGGGCAAACTGTACCACATTCCTCAATCTCATGTCCTCCACGGCCTGATCCAGATTAAATATCATCCTGAACCGTGGAGATTCGTCCGTATGGTTATATGATGGATAAACAATACATGGATGGAGATCAAGTTCATCGCATCTACTCAAAGCCTCGTCAACCGAGAGACCCTGGTCGATGTCCACCGCAAACAGCTGCTGCATGACCCAATTCTTGTTACATCGGCTTCCTTTGAAAACACTCGAAGCGAAAGTATGACCAGCTGAGATTTTCTGCCCAAGCTCCTGTATAGTCAGCATTGTAGATACCATACGCGTAGATATATCCCCGATTGTCTTGCTTCCCTTTTCCGGCTTCGCGCTTATAGTTAAAGGATCAATTGATATTGGCACTCTCATTCGGTTCTCCTGCAAAATTAGTTGTTCCAATATTAGATATGCGAATTTTGCAAAATAACCAATAGCACATTTGATTTTGTATTTTTTTCATGCAAGATCAGCGAGGGGTAGCCATAATCGGTGGGAATGTTGAAGGTGGCTGTCTGCCATAGAATCACCGAAAAGTCCGTTCATATGAGCCAATTGCAAAAGCCTGCCGTTGGCCGTCTAAATAAGCGGTTCGAAATCAGTTGACTGAAAATACGATATGTGACATTTTGCTGATTATCAGCATCATCATCTTCTATGAGGCATGATCAGATATTTTCACCTTGAAATCTGCCGAGTTTTGCCATCTGTTGGCAGTCTGCCGAACTAATGGACGCAACAAAGCGTCCACTCAAATACCGTCTCTTATATCGCGCTACGGACTATAACGAGCGCGGTGATGAACCAGGACTCACCAGAAGTTCACTCACAAAGCAAGGAGCCATCCGATAATTCGGATTTCTACTATTATTATATGTAGGTGCTCAGAATAAACCCTGCAATTTATTCTGCCGGCATAACTAATGATTTACACGTGTGACAACGAAGATATTGTAGGTTCAACAAGGGCAGTCATGCTTTAGCGGACTCATCTCAAATAAACTCAATATAGCTTTTGTAGATCAAGCTATATTTACTTGGCTATGTGGCAATACCTGTAGTACAATGGCTTGTTTTTGTAATACAAAATTTTTATGCCCGGTGGACGCCCAAGAAAGCAGGCAGATTGTAAAGATCGAATTCTTACCCTAATGCTCAGTCAGGAAGAACATAATGCGCTAAAGGATTTAGCAGAAAGAAATAATCAGACTCATTCAGATTACATCCGATCACGGCTGTTTCCAATTGTTGCTGTGAATGATAGTCCCCCAAGTGGTGCCAACCCGCGATTCAAACTTGAAAATGAGACTTTGGAAATACGGCTAGTCTACGTCATAGAAAACTCCGGACTCTTCGTTACTCATCTCTGCGAGCATGGAAGGATGACTAAAATGTTCGGCGCATCAAATGTCTTTGGGGGGGAACCTGTACTTTTCTATCGTGAAGAACCGATCATCGAAACAAAAGATGAATATGGAACAAAGATTCTCTTGCATGTAGATAAAGTGGAAGGCAATGTGGGAGATTTAGAAATCTCCATCAGTGGATGGGATGTAAATGGGTGCGTTGAGATCAAACAGTATGCAGATGGACGCCCGGAGGAAGTACGCCAGATCAAATAGTCGATGAGAGTAAGCAACAATATGGTAGGACATCAGATTTCAATCGGTGGATACGCATTGAACAAACACCCGGACCTTATCTTCTAAAATAAAGACGTGGTGGTCCGAGACACTGGCACCATTCAGAACACTACATAATGAATATTGCAATAAAAGTGATTTCTTACCGATAAAACACGCTCAAAATGACCTGTAAGTCGGGAAATTCCTAGATTCAGAACCCTGTATGCTCGAAATTACAAGGTAATTACAAGCCAATCGGTGGGCCAATACATGGCAGTTACCCCTAAATCGCAGTACCGTACGAGATTGTTCCAAGAGATGCGCAACCCACTAGCCGAGCTGCAATTCTATTTCACAGGGCAATCCCTTTACGTTCGATTCTCCCTACGGCATTTCATTATCATATGAGTGCAAAAGTGGTGAAATAGAGGAATATTAGGCATCGACTGTCGAATTTTGAGTTTGTATAAGCACAAACGACGTAGGATGCCTGTGACCTGTGACCCATACCCGAATTGCCGGACACCTCGATAGGTGGTAGAATCAACACCTAAGAGGAGAGAATCAGATGAATCGAAGACAGTACACAAGCGAGTTCAAAACCGAGGCAGTAAGGCTTGCTCGCTACAGCGGAAAGCCGGTAGCTCAGGTTGCCAGAGACCTGGGAATCAACGATAATATGCTTTACAAATGGATGAGGGATTTTGGGTCGCCAGGAGATGGGAGTGGGAAGATCACGCCGAATGAGCATGAAGAACTGATAAAGCTTCGGCGAGAGATCAGAATACTTAAGGAAGAGCGAGACATCCTAAAAAAGGCAGCAGCGTACTTCGCGAAAGAGCAGTTCTGAAGTACGTATTTATCGCTGCTCACACAAGGGAGTTTCGAATTGGCATGATGTGCCGGGTACTCAAGGTATCCAGGAGTGGCTACTACGAGTGGAAGGATCGGCCTGAGAGCGCAAGGTCACTCTCAAATCGAGAACTCGAGGTGGTATCAGGACCGGAATTGCTGAACCCTTATGTCGGCGCTACCGAGCAGGCTTTGCGCGATGTATTCGAACGTGCCAGAAAGAACGCGCCATCGCTGGTGCTCTTCGATGAATTGGATAGCATTGCTCCTTCGAGATCAACGGCCGGAGCGGAATATCCGTCCTCGCCACCACCAACCGCCCAAAGTCCATTGATCCTGCCCTCAGACGCCCGGGACGTTTCGACAAGGTGGTATAGATGAAGCTGCCGAATGAGCCTGGCCGGGCTGCTATCCTTCAGCATTATTTGAAACCGCTGCGTCAGGATTCATCCATCGATCCGGAAGCCCTGGTAATCGAACTGGCATCCATGACAGACGGTGCATCGGGAGCAGAACTTGAGTTCCTCTGCCAGACAGCGGCACGGGTATGTATGAAGGAAGCGATTCGTTCGGGTCTGCCACCGGAAAGCATGACCATATGCCGATCTCATATTGAGACGGCACTGATATCGCTTGGATATGTCGCCGCTGCTCCAGATGAGGTCGTTCCTCTCATTCCAGTACCAGCCGGTCGGCTCGGGTAGATCATTCCGGTAATGACTGGCTGAAACAGGGGTGGAATGATACCGGAAGGAATGAACTGGTTGGGATGGAGGAATCACTCCCGACAGATGATAGACTATCCTGCCTGCGCCTGGCCGTTTCGCTCTGCCTCAGCCAACCGTTACAAGAGGTCCGTTGCCCACTCTGCTGGGGTAACTCCTGATTGACCATCATCCGCTTCCTTCTTCGTTACTCTCAGCGTCTTCAATTGTCTCCGTACCAGTCTGTCTAAGCGTTCCGCTGCATCGACATTACCCGCAGCCAGCGCACGCATGAGTCTCAACCAGTAGATAGCCAGCATCTCCAAATGCACCCGGTCTATGCCCCTCTCGATCCCGAGCATTTCCTCAAGACGACTGATCACCCGGTCATGTTCCGCTCGATCCTCATCTGATAACAGTGTGTTGGTATATGCGCCTGTTCTGACGGCATTCGTGTTGTGGGCAGGTGCGCCGCGCCCACCGGATGCCTGTATCCCATTGTCGGTGCTCTTTGATGGTTTCAAGGATAGCATATCTATGCCAGCTCTTCTGACCTCCCTCGAAAGCGTGTCAGAGGAGATATCCGGCACTATCCCGCGAGACTTAGCCTCTTCTAAGAGCAGCAGCACTGTCCAGCATTTCTTCCTGTAACCTGAATCGACCGGCGAAGTACGGACAAGCGCTATCAACGCATCCCTCTGCTCATCGTTCAGGAGTCTCGGCCGTCCCGGAGACGTTTTTCGGGGGACAGCCCAGTTTCCACCCTTGTTGAACATATTCACCACATTGCGTGCAGTCCTCTCGCAGACACCCAGAGCCGATGCGATTTCCAGCGTACCAGTCCCATTGGCTGACATAAGAACGATGCTCGCGTGGGTTGACGTTACCTCATCCGATGATTTCGCCAGCCTTTTCAGCTCTTTTTCCTCGTCATACGTAAGATATCTCACACAGATGCTCATACCATGCATTATACCATGATGCCAAGTCTATGGAAAGCTTTTATGCAGAAATATGTCTGGCTGCTAAGCAGCTTGAAACCGGGGTGATTGTATCTTGAGTTAGATATCTCGCGTATACAGAGGATATTCAAGCATGGATCGGGCTATCTGTAACTTGCGGGAATGTATTTATGCGTCAAAACTACCATTTGTTTTGCGTATTCAGAGATAAGCGGAGAAGACAGTTTTAGGATCCAGCGGCAAACTCTCAAGCAGGCTGAGCGCGGCTCCGAGCCTGAAAACCATCCGCCATTCAACAGCCTCTTTCAACACGCATGTTTGCGAAAAGCGAAAAGTGCGGATACCGGCTGGAATAATTGATGAAAGCGTCATGTAAAAAAAGTTCAAAAGCTATTGACATGGCGACTTTTTGTGTTATACTAATGGTGCAATCGTACTGGTTGACCGGACGACTATGCAATAATAAAAGCGTGAGTATTATGATAGAAAACGGCACAAAGAGCGATCTACGCCGAATCCCCAAATACATACAGATAAAAGAACGCCTAAAGTCTGAGATAGACAGTGGCGTTTTCAAACCTGGTGACAGGCTTCCATCCCGCTCGGAGATGATCTTAAAATATAACCTCAGCGGCGTGACGGCGAGCAAAGCTATGGACGAGTTGGTAAACGAAGGGTACATCTGGCGCGTGCAACCTGCTGAACGAGCTGTATTTCATCCTGGTTCACGTCCGGTCACAACGGCGATATCGACGGGAAGATTCAGACCATTCAGGATATCAGCAAGAAGGTGCTCTGCACTCTCCTGGAAGGCATAAAGGGGCGGGGTGATTTCCGCATCATCGTGCGTGCGGATCACCGCACTCCCATCGCTATCCGCATGCACGCATAGGAGTCGGCGCCATTCGTCATCTACTCGACGCAGGACGAGAAGAACGGGAATCTTCCGTTCGATGAGCGCGCGGTGGAAGAGACCAAACTCTTCGTGGAAGAGGGATCGCGCTTGATTGACCTTTTTTCGATAAATAACTTACCTTACGCAGTAGTTTCGAACGAGGGGGATCGGATTGCCTTCCTTCTCCCTCGTTCGAATTTTCCCGGCGAGCAGCCGGTGCATGTGCAATTGGTGTGCGTGTGCAACGCACGCTGAACCCAAAACGCTTGTAGGAGAAAAAACCTTGTGCCAGTTAGTATTCGATCATTTAAGTTATCTTGACCATGGACAACGTAGGTTCCTGATCTCTGGTGAAATCCATTACTTTCGTGTGCCCCGCGCAGAATGGCGAGACCGCCTGACGAAATTTAAGGACATGGGCGGCAATTGCGTGGGCACCTATGTACCGTGGCTGCTTCATGAACCCTCCGAGGGCGTCTTTCGCTTCGACGACCCTCAATACGACGTGGAAGCTTTCCTTGATCTCTGTGCGGAGATGGGCCTCTGGGTTATCGTGCGTCCTGGTCCATATCAGTATGCCGAGTTGAAGTATGCTGGCCTGGCTTCGTGGCTGTGCGAGGGCGATGACGAGTTGCTGGCCCGCACGGTCACCGGCAGCATCATAGATAAGGGCTCGGTTTCTTACCTGCACCCGCGTTTTCTCGAAAAGGCGCACCGCTGGTATCACGCCATCATTCCTCGTTTGGCGCGGCATCAGGTGGCGCAGGGCGGCACGGTGGTCATGGCGCAGATCGATAACGAGATGATCGGCGTGCATGAATGGGCTTCGGGTAGTTGGGATTATCATCCCGTCACCATGGGTGTGGGGCGGGAGACAGGCCGCTGGCCCGACTTTTTGCGCGCCCGCTATGGCGATCTCGCCCAAGTGAACGCGGCCTTTGGTCTGCAGGCGACCTGCTGGGCTGAGGTGTGCCCCATCGCGCGGCTCGAAGCAACACCGACGCCGGAATCACGGCGGTTGGTTAAGGAGTATCAGGACTGCTACTTGGCCTCCATAGCCGAGTATGCCGCGCTGCTGGCCGACTGGATGCACGACGACGGCATCACCGTGCCTATCATACATAACTCTGGCAACCCGGGCATGAACGCCGATTTCCGAGAAACGGTCATGCGCCTGGGAAAGGATTTTCTCCTCGGGTCCGATCATTACTACAACCTGGATATCACATGGAAGCAGAACAATCCGACCCCGCAATACACCGCCGACATCTTTTTGTCGCTGGAGATGCTGCGTCACTACGGCGTACCGCCCACGGTGCTTGAACTACCCGGCGGCAGTCTCGCCAATTATCCGCCGTTCACCGCGCACGATGCCGCCTGCTGCTATCTGGCGAACATTGCCTACGGCATGAAAGGCTTCAACCTGTATATCTTTGCCGGCGGCTCCAACCCGCCGGGGATGGGCAGCACCGGCGATGTGTATGATTACGATGCCGCACTTTCGGTTTCGGGGGAAAAACGTCCGCTCTACGACACCCTGCAACACCTGGCGTCCTTTCTCCACCAGCACGAGTGGCTGGCGGGAGCGCATCGCGTGAATGATTGCCATATCGGCCATTCCTGGGAGTATGCGCGCTCGAAATACTACGGCGCGGCCGGCAAGGATTTGCCCTTCAGCAGCGCGGCGGCGGAAATATTTGCGCGGGATGGCCTCTTTCTCACGGCCAGTTATGCCGGCTTCTCACCCAATTATGCCGACCTCACCTCGGACGATATCCTGCACGATGCCAAGAAGCCCTTGCTGGTCGCCTCATCGTCTTCTATGGCCGCCGATCAGCAGCAGCGATTGATCGACTTCCTCGAAGCCGGGGGACGGCTTCTGCTCGCGCCTGTGGTGCCCACCCTCAACGAGCAGTTCCAACCCTGCACACTCATCGCCGATTATCTTGGCGGGGTGGAACAAACCAGCTTGTCGCCGGAACTGACGCTGTTCTCGGCAGCGGGCGTGGAGTGCGTCTATGCCAACGGCGGCGGCTTGCTACAGACGACGCGCCGCCCGGACGATGCCGTGAATATCGCGCGGGAAGAACGCAGTGGTTGTGAGATCGGCTGGCAACTGGCATTGCCCTCCGGCGGGGTGGTCAGTGTGCTCGGCGTTCACTGGCGACTCAACCAGCATAAGCAAACCGCCATGCTCGACCACCTGTTGCGCGATTTGGGCATCGATCCCGTGGTGCGCTGCGATAATCCGTATGTTTGGACATCGCTCCGCACGGACGGCCAGCGCGCCATGATCTTCGTGCTCAATCTCTTCACCGTCCCCATGACGGCGCACGTGCAGTACCGCGATCCATGTACGGGCGTCTGGGTCGATACCGGCACCCATACCATTCCCGGCATCACCGTCCAGGCTTGGGAGGGCACGACGCAGTGCTGGTAAGCTTCTCTGCTACGGGCCAGACAATCCCGCCATCGAGGCCGTTATCACCTGGCATTACCCGTCTTATGTCGGTATTCACCAGTAGCTTGTGTGTTGTCGGATTTGGAGCCGTCGGCTCAGTGCTGCCTACTACCCTGGATCGGTTATTTGTGACTGACAACCAGCTAAACAAACTCTTCCTACCCGCATGTTTGCGAAAAGTGAAAAGTGTGGATACCGGCTGGATTAATTAATGAAAGCGTCATGTAAAAAAAGTTCAAAAGCTATTGACATGGCGACTTTTTGTGTTATACTCATAATGTACCGTGCTGGTTGACTGGACGACCGTGTAGTATTGAGAAGTGGAAGGGATTATGATAGAAAACGATATAAAAAACGACTTTCTCCGAATTCCAAAATACATACAGATAAAAGAACGCCTAAAGTCTGAGATAGACAGTGGCGTTTTCAAACCCGGTGACAGGCTTCCATCCCGCGCGGAGATGATCGCAAAATATAACCTCAGCGGCGTAACGGCGAGCAAGGCGATGGACGAGCTGGTGAACGAAGGGTACGTATGTCGTGTGCAGGGAAGAGGGACATTCGTGGCGGAACCCATGCGAAAATCTCTCACGATAGCCCTTGTCACCCTCCATATCACCCATCCCAATATCACACGCGATCCGCTAGCAGATCGTGGTAACGAACATGTGCGGCATTCTATCGGCCAGTTCGTCGACCCTATAGAAGAAGAGGCCCGCCTCAAGGGAGCAAACATCAACCTGCATCTCTCTCGCGACAACATCTCCATAGAACGCGAGCTGCTACAAAAGATACTTGCCGACAAGCCGGATGGCGTCATCATATGCTACGCCGGAGATCAACAAAACCTCGACTGCCTTTACGCGATCCAGGAAGCAGGCATTCCACTGGTGATGATAGACAGACACATCGCGGGCTTCGATTGCAACTATGTGACCACCGACAACTATCAGGGCGCATATTTCGCCACCAAAGCCCTGCTTGATAGAGGCTTTGCTCCGCTTATTCATGTGACAAGGGACGAAACGGCTTCGTCAACCATCGACAAAACAAACGGATTTAAGAAAGTACTCACAGATGCAGGTTCCTTTTCCGACGATTTGATAAAAACCATACATCCGACTTATGACTTTGAGGAAGAGACCCATCTAGCCTTAAACAACTTGACCGGCTATGGTGAGAATTTCGGAGTTTTCACCACGAACGCTTCCTCACTGTACGGCATCTGGGAGACAATACAAGACAACAACCTTGCAGACAAGAATATCGGCTTGGCCTGTTTCGATGAGCTGCCAATCTTTCTGCCGGAGAACATAAGCGTCGTCAACGTCATCCAGCCATGGGGACAGATGGGTGTTCAGGCCGTGCGCGTGGTTCTGGACGCCATCGCAGGCAATACAAAGACGCAGCACATAGAGATACCGCCGAAGATACGCATCATAAAAGGCGAAACCATTTTGGCAGAAAATGACCTTGCGCACGTATAAAATATCAGGTCAGATTTGTCAAAGATTTCCTTGACAAATCAAAATATCGTGTTATACTAACAAAGTAAAGTTCTGATTGACTAGTCAACCAGAACTTTAGAGCAAGGCAAAGTAATAATACGATATGACCCAGAAAAAGGAGGATCGCAACAGCACAACAACCTTAGCGGCACATAGTTTTTTTGCTATTCGAACGCTACAATACCATGAAAGGAAAGATGAAATGAGAAACAAGACTAGAAAAGAAGGATTTACGCTGATTGAGCTGCTCGTAGTAATAGCTATCATAGCTATATTAGCTGCGATTCTCTTCCCTGTATTTGCAAAAGCGAGGGAAAAAGCAAGACAGTCCACTTGCTTATCCAACGAAAAACAAATCGGTTTGGCTTTGCTGCAGTACGTGCAGGACTACGACGAGAACTACCCGCAATGGGCGGGTAGCAATACAACCACCGTTCCGCAGTATGTATATCAGCCAGTCATCCAGCTTCAGCCGTATCTTAAGAGCTACGCCGTTCTCATTTGCCCCGACGCCAAGGGGAATGACTTAGCAGGCCTGTGGACCAACACTACGACACAGGCTGACTCATCCGTGAACGCCAACAGCAGCTATACGGTAAACTTTGGCCTTTGCGGCTACACCAACCATGCGACAGATGCCCAAATTAAGGAGCCGTCGAGGACGATAGCCATTTATGAGAGCTACTATCCAAGTTCCCTCGTAGTTAAGCAAGGATTTCAGAACATCATTTGCTTGCACAGTGATGGAACCAATTTCGGCTTTGCCGACGGCCATGTCAAATGGGCTAAGTTCCACGTCAATCTGACAACTTGGACCGCGGAATATCCAATACCCTACCCGTGCCTCGATAACAATTGGGATACCACCACTCCTTATATAGCGGATCCCACCCATTAATAGCATCTGTCAACTAAGCAGGCAATTCCTTGCCGCATCTGGCAAATCCGAGAGGCTGGAGGACACACCAGCCTCTCGGATTTGCGTAAACACGAGTACCATTTTGATAGGAGAAACACATGTTCCATAAGCGCATATCTGCTCTCATCCTGCTCATCCTGCCATTGTTCATCTACGCCCCGGCCCGCGCCGAGACGGCGGCGCTTAACGCCGACATGCAGGAACACGCGCGCAGCAACGCCAAAATTTCGATCCAAACATCACAGCCATACGGCCTTTTTTACAAAACCGACGCCAAATCAATCACCCTGTTTTTCGATAACATCAAAGGCGACGTCGGTTCCATCTCCATCGATATGACATGCAAGAACGCCTGGGGAAACGCTCAAAGCTTCTTCCCTAAGAGCATCACGCTAAACGCAGCCAACCACTATCGCAACCGCATAGACCTGGCCGACGTTCCCTTCGGCGCATACTCAGTCGATTGCGCCCCGTCGTTCGAGGGCAAAGCGCTGAACCCGGCGACCGTATATTTCGCCGTAATACCGAACAACTATGTCAAGAAGCGAGAGCCGAATTCTCCCTTCGGAGTGAACACCCATTTCGGACAACGTTGGGATCCCGCTCTGGCGCGGATTCCCCGCAAAGCCGGTATAGCATGGATACGAGACGGCGGGCCCGAGTGCGAAGGCGGGAAAGCGGCCGCCGCGCAGAATCTCTGCTTCTTCATGACCATCGACTGGTACCCCCGTCCGCCCGCAGAGTGCTGGAAGGGCGGCGATTCCGGAGCAAAGGATAACCCCGACAACTGGGATTTCTCCAGCATCGCCACGGTCATCAAAGACTTTACGGCAAAGTATGGCAAGTACATAGACGCCATTGACATTCAGAACGAGCCGAACAGCGGATGGGCTTCGACCATCGGCGGCAGTTGGAACGGCGGACCATGGATTCCCGTTTTCAGCAAATTCGGGCGTCAGGTCTCACAGGCAACCCGGGAGAGCGCCCCGCATATCAAGATAGCGTGGGAAGACTGCGACGTATTTGTCTGGTACAAAGCGCTCACGGCAAACGGCGGCGGGAAGTATATGGACATCCTCTCGCCGCACACGTATAACTGGCATCCCGAAATTCCATACCCGGAAGAGCAACCGGCGCTCTCGCAATACAGAGATGTATTAACCTTCCTGGCAGCGCGCAATCCCAAATGCAGCGTCTGGGTAGGCGAGTGCGGCTACTCTTCATTCACGTTGAATACAAATACCAACCCAACCAATTACACCCCCTGCACGGAAACGACGCAGGCATCGCTGCTGGTACGCAAATACGTGCTGGAACTCTCCCACGGCACGAAGAAGATATTCTGGTACGACCTGAAGAACGACTGGGGGAAGAGCAAGTACGATCCGGAGGACAACTTCGGCCTGACGCACAGCGACGGATATCCCAAGCCCTCCATCGTAGCTTATGCCACCCTCATCGATAAGCTGAAGGGGGCGCATTCCCTCGGGGCCTGGCCCATAGGCGGAGGGGGCGACGCATACGTCTTTGCGGCCGACGCGAAGAAACCGGTTCTCATCGCCTGGATTCGCAACGGAGGCCACCCCGAAGCCTTCTACGTCACAAGCAACGTGAAGGAAGTGACCATCACCGATATCTTCGGCGGAACGACAACGCGCAAGGTAGAAAACCATCGCCTGATGCTCGATCTCTCGGAGTCCCCGGTCTACGTAACCGGCCTGACCATGCGCGACCTGAATAAATAGAGCGCCGCTCCAAAAACGCAAAGGAAGAAAGAATGGAAAGATCAACCCAACGTGAATCGACATTCGCCGCGGAATGGCTGAATAAAATATTCGGAGACAAGGTGATACCCGCCCCCGCGAAAATCGCCCGCATATCGGCCGAGAAGCAAGGATACCTTCTATGCGCGCGCCGACGTTCGCTGGAATCGCGGGAGATCACCATAGGGAGTCGGGCCTTCACGCGCGGGCTGGCTACCCACGCTGAGAGCGAGATATCAGTGCAACTCCCATCTCCTGGAGCAGTCTTCTCCGCCAAGATAGGCCGCGACCAGAATAGAAATGTAAAAACCGAAAAGGCAAACATCGCATTCGTGGTCGAATCGGGCGGGAAAGAACTATACAGATCGGCCAGCTTTGTCGGCGGGGAAGAGGCTCTCCCGATAGAGGTTCCGCTGGGGAGATCTACCGAATTCACCCTGCGCGTCACCGGTCAATGGGACATGGGGCACGGGGATTGGGCCGACGCGGAGGTCACTCTCCAAAACGGCGAGCGCCTCTTCCTGGACGATATCCCCTTCTCCGGATTCAGGCCCGACGGCGGCAGATTGCCATTCTCCTTTGTCTATGACGGCGCTCCATCGGAATCGTTCCTGGACAAATGGGATCTCAAAACGATATGTCGAGAGACGGCGGATGGAAAGAAAGAATGCAACCTCATTTTTACAGACCCCGTCACGCGTCTTGCCGTCACCTTCTCCACAGATATACTCCTGAATTTTGCCGGGGCGGAATGGAAGTTGAATTTCCAAAACCTGGGAGATGCGGATACTCCCATCATTGAGAATATCCAGGCGCTGGATATCCCCGCATCCTATCACGCGGCAGAGGGCGCGCTCATACTACACACGGCCAAAGGAAGCGAGGACTCGGCATGTGACTTTGAAGGCGAGATGCAAAAACTCAGCGCCGGAGAAACCGTAAAGATCAGCTGCAAAGGCGGAAGATCGTCCAGCGGCACCATGCCGTACTTTGGGATTGAATCCGCCGGTATCGGGATGCTCTTCGGGATAGGCTGGACAGGACAATGGACCGCGACCTTCGAGCGGGACGCAGCCACCGGCCTCACCGTGCGCGCCGGAATGGAGAGAACTCACATGACCCTGCACCCCGGGGAGAAAATGCGCACCCCCGCCGTTACCGCCCTCTTCTTCGAAGGCGGCACGGAGCACGCGCATAACGTCTGGCGGCAGATGGTTCTCAAATACTACTCGCCCATGCAGAACGGAAGGCCCGCGCAGGCGCCCATCACATGGCAAACCTGGGGGATGCAACCCGTCGAGCAACACATCTCCAACATCCGAGCCTTATCCGCGCGCAATGTCCCATACGACTACTATTGGATAGACGCAGGCTGGTACGGGGACTGCAAGGTGTTGGACGACTGGAAACCGCAGGCCGGAAACTGGAACATCAACAGCAAGCTCTACCCGGACGGAATGAAGCCCATAAGCAACCTTTTGCATGAGCACGGCAAGGGTTTTCTCCTCTGGCTGGATCCGGAACGGGTCTGCCGGGGAACAAGCCTGTTCACCGAGCACCCGGACTGGATACTGACCATAGACGGAGAAGAAAGCAATCTCCTTGACCTGGGGAACGAGGCTGCCAGACGATATATAACAGATCTGATCTTAAACTTCATCGAAAACGAAGGGGTCGATGCATACCGCCAGGATTTCAACATCGATCCCCTGCCATTCTGGGAGGCCGCCGATGCTGAGGAGCCGAACCGAGTCGGAATGACGGAGATTCGCCACATCGAGGGGCTGTACGCTTTTTGGGATGAGTTGCTGACCAAACACCCCGGACTGCTCATCGACAACTGCTCAAGCGGCGGACGGCGGCTCGACCTAGAGATGACGCGCCGGAGCATCCCGCTCTGGAGGAGCGATCTGCAATGCGGCCCGAATTACAGCGCGGCGGGGAGCCAGTCCCAAACCTTCGCCCTTGCGCAATGGCTCCCGCTGAACACGGCAGGCTGTCACGTGCAGGAGGACGACTACGATTTCCGGAGCGCCATATCGAGCGCCTCAGTAACTGCCTTCTACGGCGATTTGAGCAAGGAAGATTCCCTGCTTGATTGGGTGGCGGAGAGGTTCGCGGAGACCAGATCCCTGCGGAAATATTTCCTTGGTGATTTCCACCCCCTCACCGACTACAGCCTATCGGAGGGGGTCTGGATGGCGTATCAGTTAGATAGAGACGATCTGGGAGAGGGCGCAATCCTGGCTTATCGGCGAGAATCAGCGCCCTATACGACGGCAAAATTGAAGCTGAAAGGCCTGGACGCCGATTCCTCCTACATCCTGCGAGACCTGCAAACCGGAAAAGAAACCGCTCACGCCGGCCGCGCACTGATGAAAGAAGGTCTGGAAATGCATATCTCACAGGCGCCGGATTCAGCCTTCTTCGTTTACTCAAAAGATTGCGAGAAATAAGGAGCACACATGAAGAGTACTTATAAAAACTTTACTCCCCCAAGTCCTGAGGTGGAATCGCGCATAGATGAAATTCTGGGGCAGCTCACATTGGAGGAGAAGATAAAACTTCTCGGGGGCCAGAAGGAGCCGAACCCGGCCGACACCACCTACCCCATCGAACACGCCGGGATCCCGGCCCTCCGATTTTCCGACGGGCCGGTTGGGGTTCACTGGTTCTCCAAGACGTCCACAACCTATCCGACTCCAATCGCCTTGGCCGCCTCGTGGGATCCGGAGGTAGCTTATCGGGTAGGCGCTGCCATTGGGAGAGACGCTCGAGCGCGCGGGATACATGTGCTGCTCGCTCCCGGAGTGAATATCTACCGTTCGCCTCTCTGCGGACGCAACTTCGAATATTTAGGGGAAGATCCCTGCCTGACCTCGAAGTCGGTAGCAGGATACATCAAGGGGGTACAGTCGCAGGGGGTTGCGGCCACGGTGAAACATTACGCCGTCAACTTCCAGGAATACGACCGCAATGAGGTCAGCTCCGACGTTGACGAGCGGACACTCCACGAGGTCTATCTCCCGGCCTTTCGCGCGGCGGTGGAGGCTGGTGTGGGGGCTTTGATGACCGCCTACAATCTGGTCAATGGGATACACGCATCCGAACACGATTACCTGATAAACAAGGTGCTCAAAGACGACTGGGGTTTCGATGGAGTAGTGATGAGCGACTGGGTCTCTGTCTACAACGCAGAGAACGCCGCCAACGCCGGGCTCGACCTGGAGATGCCTGTCACAGACTACATGAACGCAGAGAACCTCCTGTCTGCCATCCGCGAGGGGCGAGTTTCGCAAGCTGCCATAGATGACAAGATTCGCCGCATGCTGCGCCTAATCATCTGCTTCGGCTGGATGGATAATCCGCAGAAGGACGAGAGTATCCCCTTGGAGGATGAGGCCAACGCCGAGGTAGCCCTCTCGGCCGCCAGAGCCGGTTGCGTTCTGCTTAAAAACGAGGGCAACCTGCTCCCGATCAATCCTAAAGCCGGAAAGAAGATCGCTGTGATCGGCTCAAACGCCGACCCGGCTGTGATCGGCGGCGGGGGGTCTACTTACAACAACCCCTGGCGTTCCGTCAGCGTCTTGGACGGTGTGCGTGAGATTTTCGGGGCGAAGAACGTCGTCTATGCCCAAGGACTGGATACCATTCGCAAAGAAAAGGCTTTCCCAGCGTCCGTCTTCCACACTCCGGATGGCCGGGATGGAATTTTGGTGGAATATTTTGAAGGCGTAGAGGCTTCCGGAACGCCGCTGTATTCAGCTGTGGAGGAGACGATTCATCACGATTGGAACTGGGATCCAATCCCCGCAGGGGAGAAGTCGCTTGAGCGAGGAGAATTCGCGGTGCGCTGGACTGGGGAGATACGCCCTCAGGTGAGCGGCGAGCATATATTCTATCTGGATCTGGACGGCGGCGAGTACACCATCACCCTCGGCGATGCGATAATAGCAGAAGGGATCAGAATTGATGCTACCTGCGAAGTAAATCTTGAAGCCGGACGGGCCTACCCTCTTAGCATCCTCTACACTGGAGGATACTCCCGGGAAGATCTCGGGATCGCCTGGTCGTATCGGGATTGCCACGTGCGGTTGGGCTGGGAATCTCGTGCCGCCCTGCAAATTGAACGCAGAGAAGCCCTGAAGCTGGCTGAAGAATCGGATGCGGTCATCTTCTGCGGAGGATTCAACCAGAAAGCTGAGAAGGAGGGGCTTGACCGTACATTCGAGCTTCCCTGCGAGCAGTCCGCGTTCCTAGCCGAACTGGCGGAGGCGAATCACAACACCGTTGCTGTCATAAATGCCGGCGGGAATGTGGATATGTCCGCCTGGGTGGAGAAAGTAGGCGCGATTTTGTGGGTATGGTACCCCGGGCAGGAGGGCGGCAAGGCCGTGGCGGAGGTAATCTCCGGCTTTGTCAACCCATCCGGCAAACTCCCGGTTACCTTCGAGCGCAAGCTGGCCGACCGCTCCTCTTTCGATTCCTACCACGATGAGGATAACGACAAGCATGTCACCTTAAGTGACGGCATATTCACCGGCTACAAGCATCACGACCGTACGCATGTGAAACCGTTGTTTCCGTTTGGGTTTGGGCTCAGTTATACCACCTTTGCTTATGAGAACTTGTCAATCGAGCCAGGAGAAGGGGCTGTGGCTGTCTCCGCTTCCTTTGACCTGGTGAACACCGGGGAGGTCACCGGTGAGGAGATAGCTCAGGTGTATATCTCCGACCTGGAATCTTCCCTGCCGCGTCCGGAGAAGGAGCTGTGCGGATTCGCCAAGGTGCATCTGGAAGCCGGTGAACGCAAGAGCGTGACGGTGCCGATCCCGCGTCGCGCTTTGCAGTTCTACAATCCAGGCCTTCACGCCTGGATTTCGGAACCCGGCGAATTCGAGGTTCTGGTGGGAGCGTCCGCAGCGGATATCCGTCTTGCGGGGCGGTTTTCGCGGTAAAGGCTTGAAAGCGCCATCGAGGTGAGAAGGTACTGAACAGGACGACAAAAACCGACAAAATCAAAGGATATTTCCAGTCAGATCAGTAAATTCCCATTCCCATAGTTTATTATATAGCCGGCAGATATTATACGTTTTATGGTAGAAAGAATGATCGAAAAGACTCAACCATCCATACGATCGATAGTTTGTAAAGCCGGAATTGAATATGATATGGTTAGAATAGTTTTCATTGTGCCGGCTAGCGTACGAAGGAGTTTAACATGGCGAAATTGCTCGATGTTCTCAGCCGTCGAGTTGAGGAGATCAAAGGACAAATAATAGTAAAGAAAGTAGTGCTTAACGGCTGGTCGATGAAAGCTGCCAAGCACCTGGCTCCAGGCAAGTACGAGTTTCTGGATGCTGATTGGAAACCACTCAATGTTGGCGATATTTGGGCCAGACAGGGACAGACCGTATTTATGCGCCGAAAGGTGCAGATTCCTGCCGATTGGGCCGGGATGCGGGTCGGACTGACTGCAATGACTGGTGGCGAAGGCTTGCTCTCCATCGATGGCCAGCCATTCCATGGAGTGGATGATAACCGTGGATATATTCTGCTGAATAAGTCGTGCCAGGGCGGCGAGTCTTACGACTGTGAAATAGAGATCAAGACCGGCAACTACTTCGAGTATGTTGTGACCGATGCCAACCAGCCGTATTTATTGTCGGAGTGCAATCTCATAGCGATCGATCCAGATATTGAAGCGGCCTACTATGACTTCAAGGTTGTGCATGAAGCGGCAGCTTCCGAGAAGAATACGGTCCTCCAGGAGGCAATCCTTCTGGCCATCAAGGACGTACTTCATACCGTAGACTTCCGTGATAAGAGTGCCATAGTCTTCAAGGAGAAACTGCAATCGTCAAGGGCGCTGCTTTGGGATAAACTCGGGCAGATTAAGTTCGGTGACACTAACGCGGTGAACTTCCTTGTTGGACACTCGCACATCGATGTCGCGTGGCTGTGGCCTCTCAAGGAGACGATGCGGAAAGTCGGGCGCACATACTCGACGGTTACGGCGCTCATGGATGAGTACCCTGACTACCATTTCGTATGCAGCCAGGTGCCGTTGTTTCTGTACCTGAAACAGTACTTTCCGTCCGTGTACGAGAAGGTGAAGGCGCGAGTTGCTGAAGGCCGTTTCGAGCCGATCGGTGGCACCTGGGTGGAGAACGACTGCAACGTGGTGTCAGGGGAGTCGCTGGTTCGCCAGTGCCTGTATGGACAGCGGTTCTTCAGAGACGAGTTTGGGGCTGACGTACGTGTGGGCTGGCTTCCGGACGTATTCGGTTACTCGTGGGCCATGCCTCAGATATATAAGAAATCAGGTCTTGATTATTTCATGACCTCGAAGATCAGATGGAATGATACCAATCGTTTCCCATATCAGACTTTCTGGTGGCAGGGGATCGATGGTACAAAAATATTCACCCATTTCATTCACGGCGAATACAATGCGGCTGCGCAACCGGCTGAGATACGACAATTCTGGGATGACTATAGGTCCAAACTGGAGTGCCCTGAATTTATCTCGTCCTACGGGTGGGGTGACGGCGGAGGCGGCCCGACTCGCAAGAATATGGAGTATCTGCCTCGTATGGCGAACATTCCGGGTCTCGCGAAAGCCCGAACCGGCCGTGCGCATGATTTCTTTGACAGAATTGCATCCGAGACCGAGAATCTACCTACATGGAACGGCGAGTTCTACTTTGAGCTGCACCGAGGAACCTACACCAGCCAGGCAAGGAACAAGCGCTATAATCGCATGAGCGAGCTTCTCTACAGAGACGCAGAGATGTACAACGCCATAGGCACGACCTTCGGTGCGGAGTATCCAAAGCAGGATCTGGTGAGCGGTTGGCAGACGATCCTTCTCAATCAGTTCCACGATATTATCCCTGGATCGTCGATCAACGAGGTGTATAAAGTCTCCACCGTGCAGTATGAGGAATTGCTGGCGACCGGAAGCAAGCTGAGGGCATCGGCGATCGAGATGATTACCGATAAAATCGATACGTCGGGCGAGGGGACACCGGTTGTCGTATTCAATTCCCTTTCCTGGCCGAGGAAGGATATAGTCAGTCTGGACTTGGATGATTCTGACGCGGATATACAGGTGATCGATTCCGACGGTTCCACTGTGCCACATCAGATCTCCGGCAAGACACTGACGTTCATATCGAACAATGTGCCTTCCTGCGGTTACAGTGTGTATCGGATTGCTGACAGCCGCTCAGATGCTCGAAGTCCTTTCACCGTTGATGGAGAGACGATCACTACGCCGTACTACGAGCTGACACTCGCCGGGGACGGAACCCTTACTCGGCTCTACGATCGCATAAACGAGAGGGAAGTTCTCCCTGCAGGTGCTCGGTCAAACGTGCTGCAAGTCTTCGAGGATAAACCGAGCGCTTGGGATGCATGGGATATTGAACTGCAGTACCAGGACAAGGTTTGGGAGTTCACGCTCGATGTTCCCCCGATCGTTCTCGAAAACGGACCAGTCCGGCTCGTGCTCGGATTTACGTCCATGTACGGCGCATCTACCATAGATCAGCAGGTGATACTCTACACCCACTCGCCGCGCATAGATTTCGTCAGTACGGTGGATTGGAACGAGCGCCAGACCCTTCTGAAGGTGGCTTTTCCTGTAGACGTCAACAGCACAAGTGCTACATACGAGATCGCATTCGGCGCTGTTGAGCGGCCGACTCACTGGAATACCAGTTGGGACAAGGCGCGGTTCGAAGTCTCGGGCCACCGGTGGGCAGACCTCTCCGAGCCGGAATATGGTGTCAGCCTTCTCAATGATTGCAAGTATGGATGGGATATCAAGGATAACGTGATGCGGCTCACACTGCTTCGCGCGCCTGAGAGCCCTGATCCGGAGGCCGACCGCGGAGTTCACGAATTCACATACTCTCTGCTGCCACACGCCGGCGATTGGAAAGACGGCACCGTGCAGGCCGGTCAGGAACTGAATGCCAAACTTCAGGCAGTGGTTACCAAGTCGCATGGCGGCGATCTCCCGGCATCGCATTCCTTTGTGAGTGTCGACCGTGGAAACGTGATCATAGATACGGTGAAGCAGGCAGAGGACAGCGATGACTTGATCGTGCGCGTCTACGAAGCATACGGCGCGAGAGGTCCTGTGCGGCTCTCCTTCGATCGGATGTTGTCACTCGCTGCGGAGTGTAACTTGCTTGAGGAAGAAGACCTTCCGGTGGAGTTCAGCGGCTCTGAGATTAAATTCTCAATCAAGCCATTTGAGATCAGGACTTTCAAGGTAAAGTTAGTATAAGCTGAGCAGAGGATGAGCGATGGGGCTATACATCTCGTCCGATGATAACCACTGCGGCATCGTCCTCCAGCTTATTTTCAGCGATGGCCATCGCGACCCGGTACATCTCGCCAAGTATCTCTTCTGGTATGCAGTTTCCGCACTGTTCAAGCGTAGCTCGTACACCGGAAAAGGACATTTAAAGTAAGCTTCAAGGAGCAAACATGAGCACATCAGTACATGAACGAGATTACCAGGTGCGGTACGACAATACCGTGCAAGGGAAATATATCCCTGGAACCAGCATAGAGGTCATGCGCGAACCGGTGGGCAGGGGAGAATACCAGTATGCCCTGTTCGACTTTGACGGTACCCTGAGCCTGATTCGTGAGGGCTGGCCGAAAGTCATGGGGCCCATGATGGTCGAAATCCTTATGGATACGCCGGACCACGAGTCGGAAGCCGAGATCAGTGCGCTTGTACAGGATATGATTCTGTGTACAATGGGCAAGCAGACAATCTATCAGATGATGGATTTTGCCGAAGAGGTGAAAAAGAGAGGCGGGGTCCCGCTCGATCCGGCGGCGTATAAACAGCAGTACATGGACCTGTTGATGGAGCTTATCAGCGAGCGCCGAGAAGGGCTTCGGTGTGGATGTGTGAAACCGGCGGATATGCTGGTGCCTGGATCGTACTCGTTCCTCGCGGCACTCAAAGACCAGGGTGTACAGATGTACCTTGCAAGCGGTACTGATGAATGCTTTGTGAAGGAAGAGGCCGAACTCCTCGGGCTGACGCATTACTTCGGAAGCCACATATACGGCGCTATCAACGATTACCGTAATTTCTCCAAGGCCATGGTCATCGACCGAATTCTAAAGGAGAGCAACATCGATGGCAAGCACCTGCTCGGTTTCGGTGATGGCTATGTAGAGATTGATAACACCAAATGTGCGGGCGGCACAGGTATCGGGGTTGCAACGGATGAGACTGATAAGAGCGGCAAACCCGACGCGCTGAAGCGTGAGAGGCTCCTTGGAGTCGGCGCTGATATCATCATCCCCGATTTCAGGGATTCATCGGCTCTCATAAACTATCTTTTCGCGGGGGAATAGGATGTATCAGAAGAGTTTCGCAAATCGAATGGATCGGCGGCGGCTGACCATGTTCCCGCTGTCAGAGCGCAAGCATAAACTAGTCATGGATGAGATAGCCATATCGCCGAACAGTCCGACGCCCGAACTGCCGGCAAAAGTTGCCGCGCAAGTAGAGCGGACAGTCGAGAATATAATCGCTGCAAGAGCAAACGGTCGTCCGGTCATGCTCACATACGGGGCACACCTCATCAAAAACGGCCTGGCCCCTGTGGTCATACGCCTGCTGGAAGACGGCTGGATTACTCACATCGCCACAAACGGCGCAGGGTCGATCCACGACTGGGAGTTTGCGTATCTTGGCAAGAGTACGGAGAGCGTGCGAGCGAACACCGCGAGCGGCCAGTTCGGCACCTGGGATGAGACCGGCACAAACATCAACCTGGCCGTCGCAGTGGGTGGAATCGAGGGTCTGGGATACGGAAGCTCAGTCGGAAAAATGGTAGCTGATGACGGCATCAGTATTCCATCCAAAGAAGATCTGAAAGAAAGAATCGTGCAGGCGGCATCTAAAAATACACCTGACGAAACACTTGGCGCACTCTCGGACATGCTGTACCTTGTATCAAATTTCGATATACCCAACGGCAGGATCGACATATGCCATCCCTTCAAGGAATACTGCGTTCAATATTCGGCCTGGAAAAAAGGCATTCCATTCACCGTCCATCCAGGCATCGGTTACGACATCATCTACACCCATCCGATGAACTGCGGAGGAGCGATCGGCAGGGATGCGGTTCGCGACTTTCTCTCATTCGCAGACAGTGTAAGTAATATTGGCGGAGGGGGAGTACATCTGGCGGTCGGTTCCGCAATTATGGCACCTATGATCTTCGAGAAATCGCTCTCGATGTCGAACAACCTCTCCATCAAGGACACCGGAAAAGCGCTTGAGGAGTACTACCTGACCGTTGTGGATATAGCGGATGGTGGAGACTGGGATTGGAGCCAGGGTGAGCCTCCGATGGACAACCCGGCGTACTATCTCAGATTCTGCAAATCGTTCTACAGGATGGGTGGTGCGCTTGATTACATATGCCTTGATAACAGGGCATTCATGCTAGGGCTATATCACGCACTGAAGGATGTGAAATGAATCAGGAAAGGCTGCATGAACTTTTATCGGAGTTCCCCACGCGGCGAATAGCGATCGTTGGTGACTTCTTTTTGGATAAATACCTGGACTTCGATCCTGCGCTTGCAGAAATATCGATTGAGACAGGAAAGACGGCAAATCAGGTTGTGTATATACGGCACAGCCCTGGTGCGGCTGGAAATGTAGCGAAAAATATGCTCTCACTTGGCGCTGGTGAGGTTATCCCAATCGGCTTTACCGGAGATGACGGTGAGGGCTATGAGCTCAGGCAGGACTTGAAGTCGCTTGGATGCACCACCGATTACATGCGCTATGTTTCCAATCGACATACCCCTACCTACCTGAAACCCCAGAACTACATGGTATCGGGCATTGAAGGAGAGAACGGTCGGTATGACACCAAGAATCGGGAACCGCTCCCAGCGGATGTCGAAGAGAAGATCATCGAGCACTTGAGGGAAGTCGTGAAAAGCGTTCATGCGGTGATGATCGCGGATCAGGTGGAGACTGAGGCGGAGGACTGCGGGGTCATAACAAGGAGAGTCAGACAGGCGCTTATCGAGCTTTCCAAAGAGTATCCGGATACCGTTTTCTGGGTGGACAGCAGACTGAGAGCTGCAAAGTTTGAATCGATGATCATCAAGCCTAATGTGGAAGAGGCTGTTCGTGCGGCTTTCCCCGGGCATACCGGCAAAATAGACGATATCCTGACATTGAAAGCAGGCGAGGCACTGTACAAAACATGCGGCAGACCGATCTTCCTCACGCGCTCCGAGCAAGGAATCTTCGTGTTCGACACAGACTGCGTTCACAAGGTGCGCGGCGTGAGCGTCGAAGGCCCGATCGATCCGACTGGTGCCGGTGACAGTGCGACTGCGGCGGCGGTCCTTTCGCTTGCTAGCGGTGCTTCGAATGAGGAGTCGGCGCTTATGGCGAATCTCGTCGGTTCGATCACTGTGAAATGCCTTGGACAGACGGGCTGCGCTCGGCCGGAACAGTTGGCAAACCGGCTGAAAATCTGGCATAGCCAGCGTCCACTGCACCTCCGGCGTCGAAAGCCATGAAAGGAGATGCCCGCTTCCATGGTCGGGGTCGATGCTGGATGCATCCACCGTGACTGCCTGGTGTGCGACTGTCTGTGCAGTCCATCCCGAGCGATAGTGGAAAGGTGACCTATCCCCCGTTTTCCGGACACCCAAATAGGATGTAATCACAAAGAACGTGATTACCGGAAACCATGCAGCCTATGGCGGCGGGATAATATGCAACTACTCATCTCTCACAATCACGGAGAATCTGATCGAAGATAACACAGTCACAAGCGGGGCAGGAGGGATAAGCTGCAACAACGGCAACTATTCGCCGGTCATAAAGAACAACGCTATACAAGATAATACCCATGAGGGGGTCTGGTGCTTCGACGCATCCGCAATCATCATCGGTAATACAATAGAAAGGAACGGCACCTATGGGATATCCTGTGGACATTCTGCATATATACCAAACGTCACAATTACAAGCAACATCATAGCAGATAATAGCGATACTTTTCATATCTGTCATATCATTTGATGCGAATTTTGGCTGTTTTACAATATTCTTATGTTTTCATCTCCACTGCAGGCAGTGTTTTTCACAGGTCTGGCTTAGCTTATTGTTACATTTGTCTGCTTTATATCAAACTCAATACAAGTCTAAGTGGATATTACTAGTTTAGATTTGCCATATGAAAAGTATTCGTCATTAACTTTAGCATGGATCTTATCAGTGGTGGATGTCTAAGCGCAACAAGCTGATCTGAGAAAGGATGCCCATTGAAACAAACTAATGCGATGCAATGGGAGTTGCCATACAACTGTACTAGCCAAGACTTGACCTGACACTACAAAACCGCTGGTTCAATTGTCTGAGGACTCAAGTCTTTTGCTCTGGCTAGATGCACCGAATCCTTGTAGGCTTCAAAAAATGCATCCGAGACCCGAGCACAAAATACGCAAACGAGTGCAAGGCCGAGGCAGTGAGGCTTGCCAATTCCAGCGGAAAGCCGAGAAATACGATTGACGTCAGATATAGTGATTTGGGGAGTTCGCGATGGCGGGCAGGCCATATGCTGCGGAGATACGGCGTTTCCAATTGGCAGCAACTTTGGTCTTGGGGTGAGGATTTCGCTGGCTTGTCATAGTGAAGGCGTGACAAAGCATTCGCCGGATCAGATTAGGCGACTAAAGTAGATATTAAAATGCGGCCAATCATGCGTTTAGCTTACCATGGAAATGCCATTTGAATCCGATGCCGTGAAAGTTGCCTGATCAATGTGTCCGTTTCGGAGCGCCGGTCCAACCTGCGCTTGATTAAAAGAGCACTTTCCTGCTCGTTGGTACTATATACTCAAACCGCATCTATAGTTCATTTCACTTTACTATGGAATAGAACAGCATGGTCTTAGTAAACCAAAACGAAATTAGCTTTACTAAAGTTGTGTATCATATATCGAATATTTCCAGATACTCAGAATAGGAAAAACTGCGGTTTCTGCTTCCTTCGCCTATCTGACGTAGTATTCCAGCCTGACAGAACCTAGCCACAATGGTATTCGCGGCCGCCTTGCTCACGCCAAGTAGATTTGCCGCAAGCTTCACGGTAACAACAGGATTTGTGTAAAGCGCATCAAGCAGTGCGAGACCGTTCACCACACCTGACACCTTCTCCTGTACCAATCGTCTGTGTTCCTCACGAAGCTTAAGCACATTTCGTGATGTCTCCGTCGCCTGCATCGATACCTGATAGACCCCCTTGAGGAAGAATTTGAGCCAGCCTTCCCAATCACCACCAGTGCGGATACCGGACAGCCGATCATAGTACTCAGCCCGATTCTTCTTGAAGTAGTAGCTGATGTAGAGTAAAGGCTTAATTAGGATGCCACGTTCACATAAGAGCAGTGTGATTAGGAGCCGTCCGACTCTGCCGTTGCCATCAAGGAATGGATGGATAGTCTCAAACTGAGCATGCACCAACCCTGTCTTTACCAATGCAGGCATCGGCGACTCATCATGTATGTAGTTCTCCAAGCTTCCGAGCATCAGCATTACCTCATGCGGTGGAGGTGGGACGAAACTTGCATCGGCAAGGGTACATCCCGCAGGACCGATCCAGTTCTGAGTAGTCCTGAACTCACCCGGCCTGCGCTCGCCTCCTCTTACGCCCTGGAGCAATTTTTCATGAACTTCTCGAATCAGCCTCAGCGAGACAGGTAACTCGGCTAGCCTTCCCAAGCCATAGTTCATCGCATGCACGTAGTTCACGACCTCTTCCACATCACTTGGAATTCCCTTTGCCGCGTTATCTGATTCATACTCAAGCAAATCAACAAGCGATGACTGAGTCCCCTCAATTTGAGAGCTAAGTACTGCTTCCTTTCGAACGTACATCGCTACAAACAAGTTAGGGTCTGGGAGTGTCTCTGCAATTCCGTCAAGGCGTCCGAGCGCACGGTCGGCGCTGGAGAGAAGTTCAAGAAGCTCTTCATCAAAGATGAGTGACGGCTCCGGTGGAAGCGGTTTAGGGATAAATGCTTTGTAACGAAGGTCGCCGGAGAGTTGGGCGACATACATGCCCGCCCTTGATTCTCGGTTTTCATTCATCTTAGTCAACTCCAGTTTACTATGGCACATCGCCAAGGCATATTAGTAAAGTGAAATGCATTTTATTTTACTAAGCATACCAGAACTGATGGATTTCGTAAAGCATTTCGGTGAACCCTGTCCGTCTCAATAATCCCATACGATGCATTTTACAGGTTGAGAATTAGTGATTTGGGGAGTTCGCGACGGCGGGCAGGCCATAAGCTGCGGAGATTTAATATAGGGTGCGACCGAGATGATGGGGTGGAAAGCAATAAATAGAGGAGTCTCCACTAATAAAGAGGATTTTCTTGTAGCAGCAAGAAAATCCAAAGGAGACTCCCAAGAGAATGATTACACCTGCAACACCAAACTCCCTCCTAGAAGCGGCAAGATATTTTGCAATCAGCCACCTGAACACAATGGATATAACATCGGCTGAAGACGAATTCAGAACATCGTGCGAACTATCGCTAATGTCATGATGCAAGAAGCAGCGGCGAAGATGAGCGGCAAGCCGACTTACAAAGGCGTGGGAATAACTTGCGAATGCGGCGGACAGGCTGAGTTCAAGGAATATCGAAAGCGCTTTATCAAGACCTTGCACGGTGAAATTGCCATAAAAAGAGCCTGCTACCGCTGTCGCGAATGCGGGAGGGGCTACATACCGTGGGATAAAGAGCAGGGTACTGCTAAAAGAATATGGACACCCCGAATAAAGGAGCTTGTGTCCACTCCGTGCGCCACGCTATCTTATAAAGCAGCATTAAAACTGGTCGAACAAACAACGGGACTTGTTATAGAAGAGAGCAGCGGAGAAGAAATAGTCTTTGATTTGGGAAATCGACTCCGTGCTCTGAAAGAGGAAGCAATTGCGGCAGCGGTGGACATTGGTGAAGATATTGAGACCGCGGTGATATATGAAGGCGTAAAATCAGAAGGAAAAGATGTTGATACAATCAAAGATCCACGGTATATAGCAGCCCAGGAGAAAAGCGAAGTTTTTGGGCGGCGGTATACACCAAGACAATGCAAGCCGGATACGAGCATGCCAAAGAACGAGTAGTGATAGCTGACAGAGGCGAATGGATATGGAACGAAGCTAGGAATCACTTTCCGAAAAGCATCAAGATACTTGACTACTTCCACGCATGTGAGCATATATACAACCTAGCATCGGTATTATATGGAGAAGGAAACGCTAAAGGAAAGCGTTGGGCGAAGGAACCTTGCAAGAAGCTAAAGGATAAAGGTCCGGGAAGTCTAATCCGAGCCATAAAGCGTCGAAAAGCTAAAGATGAGAAAGCAAAAGAAGCCCTTCGGTTGCAGTTGGGATATTTTAGGAAATACCGTAAGCACATGAATTATCCGGTATATATAGCCAAAGGAATGATGATAGGGAGCGGGCCGGTAGAGGCGGCGTGCAAAGTAGTGGTAGGCCAGAGGTTAAAACAGGCAGGAATGCGCTGGTCAAAGAACAGAGCAGATGCCATGTTGGCAGTAAGATGTGCGCTTCCCTCGAACGAACTTGGCCGAATCGAGCGTGCAGCCCGTGCTGCATGAGTCGTATTCTACCCCACCGGAGGAATTCCACCCTTTAATATAGGTAGAATTGACGCATGATCGGGGAACTGTTAAACTTGACGTAGTCTATCAGCACGAAGTGAGGGGCGAGTAAGACAATTGGTGGGGTTCTGTTATGCAGACTGCGACATAATGCGTAACAAAAACGTCGGTTAGTCCCAATATAACCCGGCTTATGTGCCTACTCCAAGACCATTTTGCCAACATAATTCTGTCTCACCGAGAAATAACTCTTTACGTAATGCGAAAATGCACGGGGTTATGGCCAGGTGAGCAGAAATCTTCACTTACGATCATCCCACTGTCATTTCAATATTCCAGCCTAAACCAACACAAAGATGATTCTTGCTAATCCTTTTGCTAATCCAATACCTAGTGTAGTCTGTTGTGCGATGGTATAGAATGCAATCAAGGGCTCTGCATTTGAGCGTGAAATGGTTATATTTGGGTCTGGATGTTACTGGTTAATACTGCGATCCCCGATCTTGAAAACCGTCGTGGTGCAAGCCACCGAGAGTTCGAATCTCTCCTCCTCCGCCATATTTTGAGCTCAAACCCCATGTTTTGTAATGTTGATAACTTCTTCGTGGCCATCCAAAATACCCCTTGGCATTAAATTGGCATTACGAGCTTAACAAATCATCCAATTTGTTGGCCGAATCCTCGCATACCAAGCGTTGTCGCATATGTGGAATGCCCTGTACGACTTTCGTGTGCCCCTGCTTTGCACCACCAATTTGGCTTGCGTATGCCTGAAATCATGTGCCTTTTCTGACATCAGGGCGCACCTCCTCTCGTCCCCGCTTTGATGGTTTCCAGTTAATCCATGCATAATATCTGCTCGGAGATACCCCAAGCACCCATCACATGCCCCAGGCTTCTTTGTGGATTGGTCCATATGGCGTAACTTTCCTTACCTATTTTATGAGCGCTATGGTAGATAGAGATATGACTGGGCGCCTACGAAACTTTGGCTTTTTGCCCAGTGCCAATTGACTTTTCCGTGCAAGGTTTTCCATGTTAATCGTATGGCATGATACGTCCCATCGTTAATCGAAAACTAGAAAAAATAGTACTTGACATCGAGTCCATAAGTTGTATAATAAGTGTTGGGTACGCCATACATTATCATACATATGTTTCGGCCGATCTGCTACAAGGCCATTGATGAAAAGGTTTGCCCGTGCTTAATAGAATATCATTCCATAATGGGGAGGGGGAGTGCCTGCATAAGAGATAAGTACGGCTCTCGGCTATCAAAGCCAAAGGGTTGACGGGAATCCATAAGTATGAGTGGCATGATATGCTGACAAACACTGTTGTTCTAAGATCGGCTATCTGATAATTAAAAGGAGCATGAATGTGAGAAGTCTTAAGAATAAAGCGGGGTTTACTCTGATTGAGCTGTTAGTTGTTATCGCTATAATAGCTATCTTAGCGGCGATTCTTTTCCCTGTTTTCGCTCAGGCCAGGGCGAAGGCACAGCAGACATACTGCATGAATAGTATGAAGCAGCTGGGAACGGCCGTGATGATGTATGCGCAGGACTACGATGACAATCTTCTTATGGGCATATATACTCAAAACGGACAGGCGTTATCGTGGGGCGATACCTTGATGAGCGGCAAGTACATTACGGATGTGGTTTCCCTGGTACAGAAGGGATGTCCAAAAAATTACCCCAGTCTTGGTGTATCGTACGGATGGAATGCATATCTCGGCAATACGTGCGATGGTTTCACTCCCTTAAACCTTGGACAGATAAAAAAGCCGTCAGAAGTTCTAATGATCGTCGATTGTGTTAATTACAATTTCGCGGAGGCAGGTGCTCCGTACACTCATGGAGCGCTCTATTATCCAGGCAATCAGGTGACCAACATGCCCCCCGGCCATTTCAGCACAGTGAATATAGTGTATGCGGACGGGCATGCAAAGGCAATGAGCAAAGGCGAATTTGCTGATCCGGGTGTAAACTACAGATTAACCTGGTGGAATATATTCGAGGATTGATAAGGGATAAATATACACGGCAGATAGCACTAATCTGATACAGGTGAGAGATCAAGCAGATTGACGCGGTACATGCCTGGTTGAGGAGGTGTTTGATAATAGGTGAATGGTATTTCAGCGGTTGGTTATGACAAAATAACAGGTTATGGAAAGAAAGGATTAATGCATGAAAATGAAGAGATGTAACATCCTATTAGCAAGCGTAGCACTGGCAGCTATTGCTATTACTTCACACGCAAATGCAGCACTTGTGGAGTCATTCGATAGCTTGGCAGGCTTACAGTCCAATTGGGACAGTGTTCCTGCATGGATGGTAGAGTATGGTGACTTTAGCGGTGGTGTGCTCACAGCATCACCCGGACAGTGGCAGGATGCCATGATGCTGTCCAAGTCTACATTCACGGAGGGACTGTACACTGTAAAATTTAAAACTACTTTAGCAGTCAACAATGTGGTCTACATAGGACTAGCAACCAATTCAGCAGGTTCTGTGGCCGCCCCCTTCATCAGTACTCAGTTGGAAGGGGACAGATTCTGGCTGCTGTTGAAGAATGGTGAGAATACCAACTTCTATGGCGTAGGCTCTCCTGTCGTTACAGCAAATGAATGGCATACGATGGGCCTGAAATGGCAGTCTAATTCCATAGAAATGATCTACGATGGTGTCTCAGCCGGTATTATCACGGATTCGCCTGCTCTGCCGACAACAGCGCTATCAGCATTCATAGGCGTCAATCGTTTAACAGAGACTGCCATGACTACGCAGTTCGACGAAGTGAGAGTCGATTCAGCGAACCCTGTTCCTGAACCATCAAGCCTTCTCACATTGGGAATGGCAGGATGTGGTGGGCTATTCGCATTCTTGCGCCGAAGAAGTAAGTAAATTATCGTTCTTGTAAGTTGAGGAACCGACAGGGTTAAGTATCTGCCCTGTCGGTTCAGTAAGCGAATGATAATTGCAACTATCTGGCGAAGCATTGGCGGTTAGATCAAACGGCCTCGAGACTATACATTGATTTCTATTTCAGCGGGCATTTCTGTCGGAGGATAAGCATATTGGACGCAGACTACGAGTTTTGCATTAACAAAGAAGGCTTTCAATTTTCATCAAAAGCGCTTGGATTCAAGAATATATCATCAAGCGCTGAAGTGATAATTAATGGCCGATTATCAGTAGAACCAGTTGATGGCAATGTTGAAATCAGGGAACTGGCAAATATCCCCGGCTTTACCATACAGGCATCATATCGCAATTGCAGCGACGAGGCTGTACTGTTGCGGCGATTTAATCTTATAGATGCTGAAATGGCAATGGAAGGGTTTCCAGGCGAATGGTGGTTTTCACCCATTGGCTCCTGGGGAAAGAGCGGAACCAGACTCTCCGATGATGTGCTGAGTTCATATGAATATATTCGCAAAATGTGGCGGTCATTCAATGTGGAGCCGCCAAAGCTTGCGCCGCATCCTCGCCATGATGACCCTCATTGGCGGGAATCCATGGATGTCGCCGGGTTGTATCGGGAGGATGGTTGCGGAATCACCATAGGCGCCGTTGGTCCCGGCACTGCATACTGTGAAATCTCTCTGTTTGTGAAAGATCACGTTGTAAAGCTCCTTGCTACTGCAGAGATGGATGATGTCCTTTTGGAGCCTGGCGAGACACGTCAATCAGAGACTATCGCCGTGATTGCCGCGCCCGGAAATGCAGCAATGGAAGCATGGGCACATATGGTTGCCGATTCTCACGGACATCGGACGCACAGACAGCCCATTACCGGGTGGTGCAGTTGGTACAACGAAAAAGGCAAGGATATCGGTGCAGATGATATTCGCAAAGTGATTGACAGTATCCGCGAAACACCGGATCAACTTCCTCTCAAAATGGTGCAGATTGACGATGGCTATCAGGTGACTGTCGGCAACTGGAATGCGAACGATAAATTCCCTGATGGGATGGCGGCACTGGCCGAAGAGATACGTTCCATAGGATGTACGCCGGGCCTTTGGATTGCCCCGATGCTGATTAACGAGACAGAAGATGCTTTTCGGGAACACCCTGACTGGTTTCAGCGCGACGCAGAGGGCGAGTTGTTGGGCTATCCCATGACCGCTTGGGGTGGGCAGTCACATCGCTTGGACCCTACTCATCCGGAAGTGCAGCAATACATGCGCAGTGTGATACGCGACGCTGTAAGTAAAGGTTATTCGTACCTGAAGTTTGACTTCACAGAATTGATGCCGGGAGCAAAGTTCCATAACCCGAAAAAGACAATGCTGGAGATCATGAGGGATACTTACCGTCTTTATAGAGAAGCCGCCGGTGAGTCCGTATATTTGTTGTCCGGCAGTGTAGGGGATCATGTGGCCAGAGGAGCTCTTGGATTTGTGGATGCCGCTCGCATTGGCCCGGATTCCTGTGCAGACTGGGATGCGGCGGGTTCATGGTGCATACGCGAGTCGATTCGATCCACCCTGTGCATCCAATCACTGCACAAGGTATGGTGGGCAAACGATCCCGATGTCACATATCTCAAGCCCTGTCGAACTCTTACGGCAGATGAACTAAGGACATGGCATAGTGCTGTGGGCCTTTCCTGCGGTACGGCCGTGATCTCTGAACTGCTTGGCGAAAGAGACTATAGCGATGTCTACCATAACCTGCAAATACTCTCGCCGCCGGCAAACGAAAAGACGCAGGCGTTCGATCTGGGAAGGGGCGAATATCCCACATACTTCGGTTTCCACACAAAGCGGTCCTGGGGGAATGCTCTGGTCTTCATGCTGTGGAACTACGATAATGCGCCGAAGCGTATATCCATAAATTTTGAAACACTCGGGTTAATGAAAGATGCGGAGTACCATATGTGGTCCTTCTGGGATGAGGATTATCTGGGAATTTCCGGCGATAAATGGCTAAGCCCGGTCCTTCCCGCTCGGGGCTGCATGGTTATCAGGATGACAGAAGTTACCGGCTTGACTTCATTGGTTGGATCAAGCCTTCATATAACTTGCGGTGCTGCAGAGGTTGCCAATGTTCTCGCTAATGCGAACCGGCTTCGTATAGATCTTACAGATGCCGGTGCCGACAGCGGTGTGTTATGCGTGCATGACGCTTCCTCCCTGAAAATAGAAAATGTAACAGGGTGTGTAGTGCAGGATATGAGAGAAAATCCAGGTGGAATATACACTATTCGCCTAAAAGACCGTGTTCGTGGAAGCGAACAGCGGATAAGTCTCACCAGGCAGAGCCCTGCCGGATTAGATGAATGTAAAATTATGGATTTTGTGGAGTAATAGATATGGAATGGTTTAAACAAAAATATAGAAAACTACATCTGGACTTTCATACAGGCGAATGCGTTACGGATCTCCTCTCGCAATTTGATGCCAAATCTATGATTGCTGAGTTTAAAAAGACTCACGCAGAGGTGATAGTCGCGTTTGCGAAAGATCATCATGGGCATGCATACTATCCGACGGATATCGGTTACAGGCATCCTTCGCTGACCGTAGATATGTTAGGGGAATTGACCTCGGAAGCAAAAAAGGAAGGCATAAAAGTAATCGCATATTTTTCCATCGGATGGGATAACTGGGCGGCCGGTGAACATCCGGATTGGCGCACGGTCAGTGAAGACGGTGCTTACATAGAATCGCCTATGCAGAAAATCGCCGGTTTCAAAATTGCATATAAGGGGCGATGGCAGAATGTGTGCATGAACAGTCCGTATGCAGAATATACGCTGGGACAGATGGAAGAAGTCTTGAAGCAATATCCTGTAGATGGTATCTGGATGGACATATTGGGCTACGCAGATAATGCATGCTATTGCGAGTATTGCCGTAAGGGGTTTGCCGATTATCTCAAAGAGACAAACATACCGTATGATCTTGATCCGAATACAGTGCAAAAGATCGCATTTATGCGGTGGAAAGAGATGTTTCGTAAGAGATTTACCGGTCGTGTACGTGAGTTGACGAGTCGATATCGGCCGGATGCCGTGGTAATGGATTACGATTTTCTGATTGATGAGGCCCATCATCCTGCGTATAGTTTCCAGTCGTATATCTCCAGATACGGCGTAGCTGCCGCACCGACGGGGGTATTTGAGGTAGTCACTCCACGTTTCTTCAACGTTTGGGGGGAATGGACTCTCAAGCCATCCGTACTGCTGAAACAAGAGCTTATCACGATTGCCGCGAATGGTGCGATGCCTTCGCTAGGCGATCAAATATACCCGAATGGCACGTTAGATAAGGGTGTATATAATACATTTAGCGATGTTTTTAGCTGGCTGGAGAAAAGAGAAAAATGGCTGTATGGCTATAAGAGCGCAGCCGATGTAGCAATCCTGGACAAACCGGATGTACGCCAGATATACCTTTCAATGGGTGAAGATCCGTTGGATGAACAGCTTGGTATAATGCGCATATTATCCGAGGATCAACGCCCGGCTGATATCATCTTGAATCTTGACTCGGACCTGTCGCGCTATGGCGTGCTGATCGCGCCGGACCAGGCGTTTCTTTCAAAAGATGAGATCGAAAAGCTTGAGGCGTATGTTCGCTCCGGCGGTATGCTGGTCGGAACCGGGCGCACATCGCTCTTTGATGAAAGATTCAAACAGCTCGATAACTTTGCATTGGCTGACCTCTTTGGAATCGATCTTCTGGGTGCAAGCCCGTATTCCATCAATTACTTCGATGCCGGAGTGGATATCTCCGACGGGATCCCCGAAACCCCTGTGCTTATCCGCGACCGGGTGAACCTGCTTGGGGTCAGAGAGGGGACAAAGTCGTTTGCCACCGTCAATTTCCCGTCAATTGAAACAACGGACGAGGTGTTCATTTCACATCAGCATGCACCGCCGGCGCAGAAGACAACACATCCGTTCATCTCTGTAAGACGCCTCGGCAAGGGAGTGGCGATATTGTTTGCATGCGGTATCGGCAGACAGTACTGGCTTACCGGTTCACCGTGGATAAGAAAAGCCTTCTTAAACACACTGAACAACGCTGACATGGATAATCGGCGGATAAAGATAAAAACACAAGCACCTGTAGAGGTCACAGTTATGGAAGACGAGAAGTATCTGATCATACATTTGATCAACTTCCATTCCGACCGGCCTTTCTGCAAGATGTGGAATCCCAGCATGAGAGCGCCGATTATCGATGATATGCCGGCGGTATCGGATATTGGCATCGAAGTGAAAGGCGAATATGGCAGAATTTTCGAGGCTCCCAGCGATCTGGCCCTTGAGAACAACTGCAGCGACGGAATAACCCGTTTCAAGCTTCCATCGCTGCATATTCATTCTGCGGTGGTACTTGAGAAATTATCTCATTAAGGATAACTGGATATGAATTTAAGTTTGATTGACTGGACAATAATTATAGTGGCGGTAGTTGCGCTTAGATTTGTCAGTTTAAGTGCATCGGGGCATATGAAGGGTGTTGCAGATTTTCTGTCTGCAAATCGCTCGGCAGGCCGCTATTTGCTTACTATTGCCGGACAAATGGGAGGAACCGGTGTCATCTCGTTCATAGCGATGTTTGAGCTGTACTATGCGGTAGGGTTCTCGCCCATATGGTGGGGCTTCATGTCCATCCCTGTCGGCATCATAATACTGTTGACGGGATGGGTGTTTTACCGGTTCCGAGAGACACGGGCGCTAACATTAGCTCAGTTTTTCGAGATGCGCTACAGCAGGCGCTTTCGTATTTTCGCAGGGATATTGTGCTGGATCACCGGCATTTTGAACTTTGGGATTTTTCCTGCCGTCGCAGCCAGGTTCTTCATACATTTCTGCGGCCTGCCGGACTACTTTCATATACCTGGGCTGTATTTCCATATATCAACTTTCGCATCGATTATGGCTCTTGACCTCAGCCTTGCTCTGATGTTCGTCATGATGGGCGGGCAGGTCTCCGTGATGATAACCGAGTGTGTCCAGGGAATATTCTGCGGGTTTGCCTTCATAATTATCTCTGCAGTTATCTTGATGAAACTCCAATGGCCAAGTATCGTACAGGCCCTTAACACGGCTCCGGTAAATGCTTCGATGCTTAATCCGTTTCAAACCAGCCAGGTGAAGGATTTTAATGTCTGGTTCTTCATGATAGGTGTATTTGGTGCGTTTTACGGATACATGACCTGGCAGGGCAACTCGGGATTCAACAGTGCTGCGCGTACTCCTCACGAGCAGAAAATGGGTGGGATCATAGGCATTTTGCGCAACATTCCCCAGGTATTGATGACGCTGCTCCTTACGATTGCTGCTTTTGCGATCATGCATCTCCCTGAGTTTGCGAATAAGGCGGCAGTAATCAACAATACCCTCAGTCATATTGATGGTGAGGCGATTAGAAGCCAGATGCTCGTGCCGGTTGCTCTTGCGAATTTTCTGCCTGTTGGAATAAAAGGGCTTCTCGCTACCGTGATGATCTTCGTTTCCTTCACCTGCCATGATACTTACATGCACTCATGGGGGACGATTTTCATTCAAGACGTTTACATGCCGATACGCAACCGGCCTCTTGATCCTGAGGAGCACATTCGATTACTTAGATGGTCCATAGTTGGTGTTGCTGTTTTTTCTTTCCTGTTCAGCCTTCTTTATCCTCAGACGCTGAAGATCCTGATGTTCATGGCGATTACAGGCACTATATGGATTGCCGGTTCCGGTGCTGCTATAATAGGCGGCCTGTACTGGAAGCGTGGGACTACTGCTGCGGCTTATTGTTCGCTTGTTCTTGGCGCCATAATGGGGGTTACCGGCCTGGTGCTGCCTCAGATCTATAAGAGCCATTATCACAGCGAGTTTCCAGTAAATAGCCAGTGGTTGTACTTCATCGCCATGTGCCTGGCAGTCGTCGTTTATGTGGTTGTTTCGCTGCTAACCGGCAAGAAAGAGCAGGAATTCAACCTGGAGAGGATGCTGCACAGGGGCAGGTATTCCAATAACGAAGCACTACCTAAAGTTGCTAAACAGAGCGTATGGCTGAAAATCGTTGGGATTTCGGAAGAGTTCAGTTTTGGTGACAGAGTAATTGCTATAAGTATTGTTGTATGGAATTTCTCCTGGCTGGCCGTGTTTGTGGCTGGCGTTGTTATGAGTGTGGTGTTTCACGCAGGTGGAAGTCTATGGGCCGATTTCTGGCACTTCTACATATGGGCATATTTCGTGATAAGCGTACCAGTAACGATCTGGTTTGCCGTAGGTGGCGTGCTGGATATACGAGCACTGTTCAATACGCTGAAGACGGCAATTCGTGATGACACGGATGATGGCAGGGTTATACACCAGATTGAACCCACTCCAATTGAGGAGTCCATAGCGGCCACTCATCACCATGTTGAGCAGAGAACGGAAGTCGAGAGTTAAACATCACTAGCCTGCAAATTATTGGTCATTCTGTTGCAGCAGGGACGAGTACCGATCGGCGAGAAAGTATGCTGCCAATGTGTAATTCAGGGCATGAAAGGCAGCATAGACGTAAGAATTTCGCTGCAGCATCTTGACATCTCGAAGGAAAAAGCCTACTATAAGTATAGTAAAGCATACGTGTACATACAATGGCAGGTAACATGAGTAGTTTTGTGCTTAATAGAGAAAATCCGCTCCCACTATATCACCAGATAAAGGACCATATAAGGTCAAGGATAGAGGCTGCCGAATTGCAGGTCGGCGATCGACTGGATTCCGAGTTGGTTCTGATGAAATTCTACGGCACCAGCAGGGATACCATTCGCCAGGCATTGGAAATCCTTGAACTGGATGGTTATGTCCAGCGCATGCGTGGTAAGGGTACCTTCATTACAAAATCGGAGGACAAGCGGTTTAACGAGGAGGTTCACAAGTATATTGCCGTTCTGGTTCCGGATCTAACGGTTTACATATTTGCGGACATTGTAAAGAGCATAGAATCGCTGGCTCGTAAAGAGGACTATGATGTTTTAGCCTATAGTACGCACGGTAATGTTGATGAGGAGCATAAGGTTATCAAATACCTGATTCAGAAGGGGGTTCGCGGAGTCATCGTTTCGCCCGTACTAACCTCCAGAGTTGTGAATCATTTCTCATCGCTTAAGAAACACAATATCCCTCTGGTGATGGTTGACCAGATTGTGTCCGGCTTCAATACGGATTATGTAGCCACCAATAACGTCTCAGGGTCTTATAAAGCTGTTGATTATTTGATCAGCAAGGGATGCAGGACCATAGGGCTTATTGCCGGGCCGCAGATAGCATTATCCGGCAGAGAAAGATTTGATGGCTATAAACAGGCTCTCGCCGATAATGGCATTCCGCTGGATATGCAGCTGGTGGAATTTACCAATTTCTCGCTCAAAAGCGGGTATCGGGCGACCACTAAGCTCCTTGATAGATGCCGCGTGGATGCACTGTTCACAACCAATTCCCTGGTAACCATTGGGGCGATGCAGGCGATTTCCGATAAGGGGTTGCGTGTACCTGACGATCTGGATGTCGCTGCATTCGATGCTATCGAGTACTCCTTCTACACTCTACTTACGCCATCTGCAATGGTTGCCCAGCCGAGTGGTGACTTGGGCACTATGGCGTGGGAAGTCCTGCAACGCAGAATGCAGGAAGGCACGTCCCCGTCTCAATATGAGAAGATCATACTTGAGCCCAGGCTGGTGGTCAAAGGGATACATACGGTTAAGCCGGATGCCCTGAGGCTATCCGCCGCTTTCTGAGGCTGTCCGGTCTTCAATACTTGCTTAGTTTCCCCTCTTATCCTCCGTTGACGTTCAATCCATAAGGCTCTATGAGAAAGTTTGTGGATAGCGGTAGTGTTCCAACAACCGTGCGAATAAATTCGCGGCAACAAAAATACGAAGTCGGCCTGCGCCGACTAGATGTAGGCACACCCTTCACGGGTATGTAGATCGCAGGCATAAAGCCTGCGGCTACATTATTGAATCCCTGAAGACGCCGCTGCCGAAGCCTGGCAGACATGTACCGTCCCTCGATATGCCCTGTGGGCTACTCGGGATAAGCGGCATCCCCCCTCGCCCGAAATCGGGAGAGGGTTGGGGTGAGGGCGAATCAGAAGACGCTTGCCTTTCGGAGATCATTCTCACTAAAGCGATGCAAGCTTCCCCCTCGATTCTTTGCGACGATGCACATTAACTTCATCTTCCATATGATCATAGCACATAAAACAAATGCTTGACAGAAGAACCATAAGTTGTATAATAGGTGTTGGGTATGCCATACAACTACATACCTATGTGTGGGCTGATCTACTATTAAGAGAGGGATAATTAAATGTCACGAAAACAAAGTGTTCTGTTTGTAGCCCTTACTGTAATAGCACTGACAATATTTAGCTTGATTCCTGTATACGCTATAACCTTTGATGAATCATTTGCCAGCAAAACCGAGCTTCAAGGTAACTGGGGAACCTATGAGGGATCATGGGATAATCTAAGCGTTCCGACTGGGGGTGGAGAAGCAATTATCAGTACATCCATCCAAAATACCAGTTTGCGCTTACAACATGGTTCATATAGATTCGGCGAAGTGACCGTAAGCTTCAAGACAAATAACATGAATGACAATTACATAAATTTCGGCTGGTTCAGCCGGTCTCCGTGGGCAAATCCAGCCTGCGTTGTCACGGGCAGCAGAAACAGGTTGTCTGTGAGCTGCGGTAACGGCAGTAATTCTGCTTCAGAGTGCATTGTGAGTCAGGTGCTTGCCAACGATACCTGGCATACCGCAACCCTGAAATGGAGATCTACCAAGGTAGAGTTGATAGTCGATAATATCTACTGTGGATCATTTGCCGATAAAGCCTGTATTCCTCAATCCTCGCTTCCCCTGGTATGGGATTATTATAATTCAACGGCGAACACGTTTACGGCAGAGTTCAGCAAATACACTTACGTGAATAATGACTTCTACCAGACCTTCGGCAGCGTCAACGATATAACGGCCAACTGGAGCGGATTGCCATCATGGGCATCAGTATCAAACGGATCTGCCATTCTTTCGCCTCCCAACCAGAGTGATGAAGCAAGGCTCACTTCATATGGCACATACAAGTATGGCATGTGCACAGTAACTTTCCAGTCGGACCTATCCGCTGCCGGCAATAATATGTATTTCGGCTGGTTCGACCGTGCGACATGGGGAGATCCAGGCGTCTGTGTTATGAGCTCAAATGGCAAGCTGTATCTGATGGTGCGCGACGGCGCCAACACATCGTATTATGCAGCGGAGAGCCCAAGTGTTACTCCTGATGACTTGCATACGGTAAGCCTGATATGGAGGCCCGGATCGGTGGAGATGTTCTACGATGGCGTCTCTTGCGGCATTTGTCGTGATGCAGATGCCATCCCGGATACAGAGCTACCGCTGATTCTGGATGTGGTGAGGAGCAGTTCACAGCCTTTGCCGTTCGTCTTCAGCGACTATATGATGGAAAACCTCAGCTTTTATCAGGAATTCACCGATGCTAACGATCTTGCTGCCAACTGGGATGGTGTGCCATCATGGGCAACTGTGAGCGATGGCGTAGCTACATTTACGCCTCCAAATCAGGGCGATCAATGCCGTATGACTTCAAAGAACAGATATTCATACAGCACATGCACTGTAAAGTTTAAAGGTGACATAACAACCAACAATATCTATTTTGGCTGGTTCAACCGTTCACCGATTTGGGGCGATCCAAGCATTCATTTGATGAATGACGGTGGACGGCTGATCTTGAATGTCGGCAATGGAACTGGAACTCACTTAGCTACATATGCGCTGCAAAGTCCGGTGGTTACTACTGATGACTGGCATACCGTCAGTCTGATATGGAAGCCTGACAGTGTTGAAATGATATATGACGGACAATCGTGCGGTTTAGTGCGCGATGCAGCCTGCATCCCCAATTCTACACTGCCGCTGATACTGGATGTGGTGAGGAGTACGGCTACATCTCAAACACTTCAAGTAGGCACCTATATGGATGAGGTTCCTACTCCAATAGAGCCTGTATTAAAATACGACCAGGCTTTTACCGCCATCAGCGATTTCACCAGTAATTGGAGTTGTGTGCCGGCGTGGATGACGCTGACCAACGGGGTCGCAGTTTTTGCCCCACCAAACCAGGGCGATGAATGCCGCATGACCTCCAAGCAGGCTTACAAATATGGCAAATGTACCGTGACGTTCAGATCCGATTTAACTTATAACAATGTCTACTGGGGCTGGTTCTCTCGCACGCCAGTCTGGGGCGACCCGAGTATACACATCATGAGTTCAAACGGACGGCTGTATCTAAACGTATGTAATGGAAGTAACTCGGCTACATACGCCCTGCAAAGCCCGGTGGTTACGCCAACTGAGTGGCATACCGTCAGCCTGATATGGAAACCTACGTCCGTAGAGATGATTTACGATGGCAAGTCGTGCGGCGTATTCTATGGAACTCAATGTATACCTAACAGTCCACTTCCCTTGATACTGGACGTGGTGAGAGGCACTTCATATCCGCAAGTATTCGAACTCAGCCAGTATAAGATGGAGCCAAATTATGTAGCATCAACAACGATGGATTTTCCTCTCGGAAGCATTGATGTAAAGACTGCTCCGGCACTGGCATCGGAACTAGCGCTAAGTTCTGTCGCACCAAGCAGTTATACCGATAGCGGTTCATTGGGAATAGCAAACGGTAATTTCGACCTGTTGTTCGATGCTGTTGTAGGCCAGCCATTCAGGCTGTCTCGCATATATAACCACGCGACAGGGGTTGACAGCCTGATTTCATCCAGGCGATCAAAGCTGTTCCACGTATGGGTGGATGGCACGAGGTACGATTCCGACAGCTTCGTATATTCCAGTGCTACGCATCAAACCTTGCCTGATGGGAGTAGAAGAGCTACGGTTACGCTGACTAATAGCGCCCTCCGGATGAACGCCGTTGTCACGATTACACTCGACACAGGCAGGGAAGCGACTATGGGGCTTTCTTTCACCAATAACCGTACGTCATCCAGGAGTGTCAGGGTCAACTGGCCATATTTGGAAAATATCTCCGTAGGAAGTGATCTTACTCAAAACTATTTCCTTTTCCCGTACAGATCCGGCTGGACCGGCAACGATCAATGCCAGTTGGTTTCAGCCTACGGATGTGTTGAAGGCGGAACACAATTGCTCTCTCTGTATAATCCCAGTGTATCCTCAGGTCTCTACACCTATCTCAAAGACAATTCGGGTAGGCCTAAGGCCATATACCTCAGAAAAGTAAACACGGCAAATACCAATGTCCCGGTCTATACCTGGACAGGTCCTCCATATGGATTTACCGATAACATATGGAGCAATAATACCGGAATGTCGCTTGCATACTATTCGTGGTCGTACAGCATTGCAGGTAGTGGCAGTACGCTGAATCTTCCGGACACGGCCCTGGGCGTTCATACGGGTGACTTGCGAGTAGCCACCAAGGCTTATTCCACATGGGCGCATACATGGTTTGATCCGCTCGATACACCGCAGTGGCGCAAGGATATCTTTTCAACTACGTGGACCCATGATACATTGGGTGGCAATGGCTATGCAAATGGTGCCGTCCAAAACTATTCAACAATACAGATGGGTGCACTTGCAAAGCCGTATTACAATTTGGTGCAGTGGTCTGCATGGAGTAACCATACTACTACCGACTATGAAAATGAACTTGGATATCCTGAAGATGCAAGGGCATACTCATGGTACAAGCAGACCATAGGCGACTTTAGCTATGAGAGTGATTGGGGCGGACTGCCTGCGCTTCATGATGCAATTGATCAGTCTCGGGTGAACGGCACCAATGTCGTACTTTACGGAAGTACACCGTATTTTTCATGGCGTAAATCAGCGGCGTGCGTCAACCATCCGGAATGGAGGCTTGTAAATTCAAGCGGGAGTCCGGCAACAGAGGCAGATTACTGGCATCCGGCCAATACCAGCGCCAATCCTCCAATAGATGCATACCGCAATTACGATATGTGTCCGTGGGTTAGCGCCTGGCAGGACTATGTGGCTGACCAGAACCAGCAGATTATAGCTGACACCGGTGCGGATGGAGTGTACCTGGATACGATGAACTACATATTTCCCAGTTGCTATGGACCTCAGTTTGGGATTCACACTCATGGGAGTTATGATTATCCTCAGCAGGTTGCAAAGTCAGTGCTGCAGAAAGTAGGAAGCCACGTCCGTGCGGCAAATCCGCAAGCTGTTGTAGATGTGGAGACGGTGAATTCCGACTACCTTATGCAGTACATCGATGAGAGTTGGGATAAGACATTCGAGCCTACCATGTATACAACTAATGACCCGGATCACTTTGACTATTATGGAGTAAACTTCCTGCGGTTCATATTCCCTGAAGCAAAGCTCACCGAATTCGGCCAATGGTTCAAGTATGGAGGTCGGAGGGCGTTCTTCAGCGGTGTGGCATCAAACATCACCCCCGCCGGCGGAGCCGTCTTAGACCCTCAGACAGGGCTGCCAATATTTACCGAATCGCAGGAATACGAGTATTATATTGCTACCACGCAGACGCTGAAAGAGGTTGCCGATGCTATCAGCAGCACGAACCCCGAGTGTCTCATCAATACGCTTCAGAGTAGCGTGTGGGCCAATAAGTTCCCGGCCGCCGGTAAGACGGTATATACTCTCTACAACAAGAGCGATAATCACATATACGGCGATGTCCTGTCAACTCCAGTCGAGGCTGGCTACCATTGCGTGGAATTGCTGTACGATAACGAGGTGCCGTATGACACGGCCACCGGTAAAATAGCTGCATCAATCAATCCGTGGGAAGTTGTCTGCGTTGCCAAGTTCCAGAACCTTCTGTCATTGAGTAAGTCGGGCAGCTACCTGACAATCACCGTGCCTGGATCGGTGACCTCGCCGACAGTGCGAATATTGGCAACTGAAGACAATGGGAAGGAACTCGGCGACGAACTGCAACTCGTGTCAGGGTCAGTTACTATTAACCTGGATCAGTTTAATGGTGAGAAAATAGTGATCAAGCTATTCGATGGGAGCTATCTGGCGGATGAGAGAACGGTTTGCACCACCACTGTCGCGTATAATTCAGGCAATAACGGTCTGCCTATCAACTATTCAATCGCCGGCAACATCATGTTGCCGAATTATATTGGAGATATAACGAAAGTTCCGATCACACTGGAGCTTCGAAAACATGGCGGAAGCATTGCCACAAGAACTGTGAATCTTGATGCAAACGGCAAATTTGAGCTGACTGGCATTGGTGCAGGAACATATGATATTGCTATCAAGGCATCCCATTGGCTGCAAAAAATTCTGTACGGTGTGGCTGTAGGCAATATATAACTTAGCTTGAACAAGCACCGCCTGCATAGCAGAAAGGGATACAAATCACCTGCTGCTATGCAGGCTGAAATGCCGTAAAAGGTACCTGATTCAGTCTCCGCTTCATGCTTCGCTGGCGCGTGGAGACCAGCCGGAATTCATGTCGAACGCGGTGACAGATCAATATTTCGATTTTATCAGCGCGCCCCGAATGCTGCAATCATTTCCTGCCTCAACCATCGTCCTGTCAAAGAACGGTAGATTGCAAGCCACTCGAAGTAAAAATTACTTGACATATGGATGCCAAGTTGTATAATATATGTTGGTTAAGGCATACATTAGCATACTTATTTTCGATCATCAATCCAGGCATCGATGAGTTGGCAAGTGTTGCCAGCCAATGAGTTCGCGAGTGATAATAGTAGTCAGGCAGCCGGCCATCGCATTGCATGCCGATCGGGATCACGCATCGAGCCCTAAATGTGTATATTGAGAAAGCAGGAGGAACCTAGTTTGTCTATTTGGAAAAGGATCGCAATCAGTTGTTCGATAACATGCTTCTTCACATCTTTGATATCGGCACAGTTGATGCCGTCGGTATTTGCCGCCGATAACAGTATTAGCAATGTGGCGACCAAGCTTATGCCGATCAAACCGCATCACCGCAGTACCAATTTGCCCAGTATGCCACCGTCCATACGTAGGATAGGTGATGGAGCCATTCTGGAAAACCGCTATCTAAGATGCAACTTGTCATTCGCCAAAGGTCCACTTATCACCAGTCTGGTCAACAAGTATATCGGCAGCAATGTCGTGGATGGCCAATCTCGGATATTCGCGGTCCTGCATGAGAACAAGCATATCTCCAATGACAGCTTCCGCCTGCTCAAATCCACCGTGAATGTGATCGGCAAGCCCGGGAGCATAAAGTGTGTATGTGTTTTGACGACAACCTGGCAATGTACCACTCTGCCTCTAACACTTACGTCGACCATCAAACTTGATGATTCGCCGGAGATGAAGTGGGGCGTGAAAATTCAGAACACCGAGCCCCGAATGGCGCAGATACAAACAGCGACCTATGTAGTCGCCTCTCCGCTTCTCGAGCATGTTCGAGTCGGAGACAAAGTCTCAGACGACCTCTATTTCTATCCATTGGAAACAGGCGTGTGTGGCTCTTTGGACTACGAGCTTCGAGCCTACTACGGTGCTACGCTGGCCATGCAGGTCATGGACGTGTTCGATCCCGTGGTTGGCGGCGGTGTCTACACCATGGTGAAAGATGATTCGGGCATGCCCAAGATCATGATTATTCATCGGAAATCTCAGGCTGATGTTGCTATTCCTACATATGCATCTTACGATGATAAGGACGGTCAGTTCTTCGACGCGGCACCCGGAAGCGCCATGGCCGTCAGGCATCTGGAATACCAACTGAAGCAGGGTGAATCTGCCACTCTACCGGAAGCTCTGGTCGGCGTTCACGCGGGCGACTGGCACTACCCATTGAGAACATACAGCCGGTGGATGCATACCTGGTATACGAAGGCTCTTCCCACTCCCAAGTGGTACATGGATACTTACGCCTGGCTGGGAGCACATCCATTTGGTCACCTCTATCTACTGGGCAAATCGCCGGACCCTAACGGTTTCTGGGACCCTGTAAAGAACGAATATGCCTATGCCAAACAGATGGGGCTTGCTGAAGAGAACTCGGTGATGGAGTTCGCCACTTGGCATGATTATCATACCAAAAAGCCGAATATGCCTCTCAACGATATTTTCAAAGAGTACAATGGTGATGTCATCGCTGCAGGCAATGTGGGTGATTATGACTACAACACAGAAAGAGGTGGGCTGCCAGCATTTCGGGAAGAGATCCGTCGTGTTCATGAGAATAAAGGCCGCCTCATGCTCTATACATATCCGATGGCTTGCGCCGCCACTTCACGTCTCGGCAAGGAGCATGGTAAAGAATGGGCCGCCATGAAGTCGCCGGGGAAATACTATTATGATTTCACTTCAGAGGGGAATGGCTGGAACCTCTGTATGTACACTCCTGAGTTTCGCGAATACTTCAGCCGGTTGATGGCTACCAAGGTGAAAGAAACCGGAAGCGATGGTTATCGTCATGACGTCTTATCTTTCATGTACCCGTGCGTCAACCCGGCGCATGCGCATTATAAAGGAACGGAAAGGAGCTCCTTTGATCCAGCGGCGTACAACCAGTACTTCAAGAGCTGCCAAAGCGCAGTGCGTGCAGTCAATCCGGAGGGCATCACTACAACGGAGCACGCAGGAAGCGATTATCTTACCCAGAACACCGATGGCTTTCTCATACAGAACCCGATCTGGGTGCAGGAGGATTTCTTCAAGCCGTTCAAAGTCTTGGATCAATACGGCATAGTCTTCACCCGCTTCTATCTGCCGGAGAGCAAGGGTGTGATCCATGGTATTCCTCGCGATGCAGACAGCGTCAACCTGGGAATCTTTAACGCTACCGCCATTGCTTACATGTATCCTCCGAAGGCTCTTGAATTCGACAGTCTAAGGGAGAATGGAGATGCGCTCAATTCGGGACTCACTCCTGAGCCTATGATCGATACCCTGGTTGATCACGTTTTCTGCAACTACTTTCCTGGTGTCCGCAAAAATGTATGGACTATCTATAACAAAAGCGGCAAGCATCTGAATGAGCCGTTGATCCAAGTGCCTTACAAGAGCGGCGTCCATTACATTGAAGTGCTGAACGATATGCCTGTGAAAGCAACCCGAAATGGCAAGATGGTGACACTTTCAGCACCGGTGAACGACCAGGATGTAGTGTGCATTGTGGAAATGCCCCAAACGATGAAGGTCATCGTCAACGGCGAAACAGCAGTGGTTCAGTCATCTGCTGGAGATACGCTGCAGGTCGCCTATGGGGAGGATTCTCCGGGCAAAAGGGAGACTGTGAATCTGAAAAACGGCAAAGCCATTGTAAAGATCGCTGCTAATGCCAAGACGACAATAAAGTTGATGAAGGGTTACTACCTGAAGGATCAGATTATCCTGGATGCGAAGCCAGGCATCGACTAGCGATTTGATCTGTATGCAGATCAAGATATAATGGCTGCGTCCAAACCGCAATTATCACAACAAGGGAGTATGAGGAAAAATGAACAAGCAGAGACTTATGTTCAACATGACGGTCAGGGAAGTCCGTGAAGGCCTAAAGGAGATGAAGACAGTAGTCTTGCCGATAGGGGTGGTAGAGCAGCACGGGTATCACCTGCCTCTTAGTACAGACATTCTTAACGCAGTGGAAGTCGCTGAGCGAGCATCGTCCTTATCAGGCTGCTTCTCGGCACCTTCGCTCAACTACTGTTTCTCCGGCGGGACCTTGCCGGGAACGATCAACATCAGTCCGCAGACGTTTTCGATAGTGCTGATGGACATCTGCCGCAGTCTGGTACTGCAAGGGTTCAAGAATATCATCCTTTTGATGGGTCACGGTGGAACGGAGAACGTTCGGGCCGCATACGATGCCGCAGAGAACTTCCAGAGGCTGTCTCCGGATATGGAAGGGATCACAGTCTCGGTGGTGCCTATGGGGGAGCTGTCACCCACATGCATGAAGTCATCAGCTGAGCATGATTTCCATGCTGGAAAATACGAGACGTCATTGATTCTCTACTGGAAACCGGAGCTTGTGAAGATGGATCAGGCCCAGCTGGATAACCCTGTCCTTGCTGAGCGCATGAGAACCGATCAGGATGCATTCCTAACCAAAACCAAGGAAGTAGATAACAAATTCGTGGTGCCGAAGCTGACTCAGAACTCTGAGATGGAAGTAGGAGTCATGGGCAATTACGAGGGCTCGAATCCAGAGCTTGGTAAGATTATCTCCGATGAGGCTTCATCGAACCTTGCGAAGCTTGTCGCTCAGTTGGAAGAGCGATTCTAGAACGTGAGTCTGTGCAGGGTATCGAATGTACTGAGAACCTGCACAGGCAAGCTCAACGGGTTCAGCGGCGCCATATCTGCAGCCTTCCTGCATATGAAGAAGTGGAAGTTAAGGAAGATCTACACCGTACCGTCTGAGGTAGCAGGGCTTCTTGAGCTTTGGGATTCTTCCTGAGCATGTACTATAAGAATAGAACTAGGAGATCCTGATAATGTTTCCATGCGATAATGACAAAACTCTGCTCAAAATAGACCTGTTCAAGGGTGAGGAATATCAATGGTACAGGCCTGAAATATCCCTGCATGATTACACTACCGCAAATGGTCCTAAAGAGCAAAGGTTCGGTGTGCTTGTAAGTAATGAAATAGAGCACGACTTCTTCATTGATATGGAGCCGCTGGATGGCTGTGTCAAGCTTTCCGGGTTATGGCAAACAAGCAGTGCCACTGCGGCATACCAGTCGTCCATACGCATAAACGAGTGCGAACTGCACGCCGGCCTTCTTCATTTGCCGGTTGTATGTGCAGGCTGGCCATCGGTTTATCTAAACATCCCTGCTGGATGTCTGCGCAAAGGATCAAACCGGATATCATTTTCATCAGAGGGTCCGGGGCTTTTACTTAGCCAACTCAGCCTGTTCATCCGACCGGATTCAGGGAGGAGTTTCGACCTGCTGTATGCGCCCAGGGTGATAAAAACCGATCGACAGTTCTGCATTACTATACTGCTCTACAAGCCGGTAGCTGATATCAAGATCACATCTCAAGGCCCGATAGAGTTTATTCCTGGACAGAAGGACTATTCACCAGGCGAAGCAGACCTCTTCTTCCATCCGACCGGAGCCGCCGGCGATTGTAGCGTGATCGTAGAATGTGCCGGTGAGAAACTCAGCATCGCGCTTCCGCCAGTGCTGGATGTTCCCACCGGCTTGCCCTGCTACGTGGGCACGGATTCGGACGATCATTCGCATGATGACAATCACCTCATGGATGATATAATCTCGCACCTCTGCCGGTCTGAGACAGGCAATATGGTGATGTTCCGCCCAAAAGAGGGGCGCAACTGCATCACATCACCATCGGCGCCACTCTGCCGTAGATGGATAGACCTTTGCCGAAAGTACGACGCTCGCTATTTTGTGTGCGACTGGCCCCGCTTTGGGCAGTTCCCGGCCCCGATGGAGCCGGAGATGGCCGCAGACACCCGTTTTCTGGGATATCATGTCCACGAGCCCTACTTCGTCATGCATGATGTATCTAGCAGCCCGGACTTCAAATCTGCTACAGACTATCGCACGGCGCACGATGCACTGATCAATATGCTGAAGGATGTTGTATCCGGCTACCATGCAAGAGGCGGCAAAGTTTCAGCAGGGGAAGCGTCATGGTTTGTGCCATACGATGGCGAGGCAGGGTTCGATATCATCAACGCCGAAGCCGTGACCAGCATAGGTCCGATTTTCGGGGCTGTCAGAGGCACTCTCAGGGGTAGACCGCACATGTCCTTTGGACATCACACGGCTATAGAATGGTATCTGGGATTCCCTCATAACGACCTCAAGTCCAAGAGAGCCTGGCTCTTGATGCTTCTTGCTTTTGCATATGGCGCCAGTTATATATATGCAGAGAATTCCCTTTTCTTTACTAACACCAGCATCCGCAATGACCCCGAGGACAAATTCACCTCGGATAACCGAGCGCATATGCAGCAACTGTACGACGTAACAAGGCTTCAGCCCAGATTCGGAGAGCCGTGCGCAGAGCTCGCAGTGGCATACGGTAATTTGGAATCCATACTATGGTATCACGACGATATACTTCCTGAGATGCTGGACGGCAGCACATGGATGGAAAATGCCTGGAACAAATGGAAGGGCGACACCTATAAACCCGCATGGCGTGCGCTGGATGCATGGCTCGTGCCGGTGGAGATAGAGCAGTATTATGGCAACGAGTCCATCCTGAAATGGTTCTCGGGTAACCCGTACGGAAATGTGGATGTAGTATCAACCGATCGTGACTCCGGTATACTCTCTATGTATAAGGTACTCGCATTCCTGGGCTGGAATACCATGACAGAAGAGGTGCTGGAGAAGCTCAAAGCCTACGTGTCTTCAGGAGGCGTTCTATTTATCAGCGGGTGCCAATTTGACAGGCGTACCATGTCTATCGGTGAATACGACATAAGTACCGCCGGTGCAGAAAGCCTTCTGGGCCTATCAGTGACAGGTTCCGGCGAAATCGGCGGTGGGGTGACTTGGAACGGCAGGGAGTATCCTCGTGCAGAGGGGGTAAGACTTTGTTCGCTTGACATTCACGGCGCCGAGGTCCAGGCATACGATGATGAAGGAAACCCCATGCTGCTTCGAAACCGGTATGGTGACGGAGAGGTCTACTTCTGCAACTACTGGGATCATCCAACCGCCCCAGAGTCGGTCGAGCTGATGAAATCATTCATGGCTTACCTGGGTGGCAAGTGCAGGAGCAGCTTTGGCTTAGATAACGGATTCGGCATAAGCTGCACGCACTGGTATGATACCGAAAGCGGTCTTCGAAGGCTGTATCTTGTAAACGTCAACTGGCAGAAACCACATGAATCAAAGGCATGCCTGATTAGGCTCTGGGGCAGACCGTTCCCGATAACCATGGGTGACCATGACCTCACGATAGTCACAGAGAAAGATGGTGTGGCTGTAGTGATGGATAATCCTTTGGTATCGGTAAACGATATATCGGTGGATTCTTCCGAGTGCCGAATAACAATCACTGGAAACGGCAATTATACTATGCGGCTATTCTGTTCTGACCAGAGCATAAGAATAGTTCCTCAAGGGGCACTCGACAGCATGGCTAATTACGATATATGCGTAGTCAGTGGTTATGTGAGAGGAACTTCGGAACTAAGGATGAAGTTGCTAAGTTAGAGCTTTCAGTATTATGCATCACTCCTGTCCAAAATAAATCTGGAAACGGTACTTTGGACACTGGGAAATACAGGCGTGTGTCCCAGTCCGCCGACCGAATTATGTCATTCTGAGCCGTTCGACTGTGCGCAGAATGACATGAAGGTCGCATGATTCATTCTATCTTTCTTAGTAATTTGGTCGAGGGGACTCAGTATCAAGGCTGGCAGGTCCGACTCTATATGGATCGCCCTTTTTCCAATAATCTATCTGTTTCAGAGCACTCTCAATATTACTGAGAGCTACATCATATACTGGAGTACCAGGAGTTAAGGCATTCATTACAAAGTCCAGCTTCTCATTCAGGAGTCGCTCTTCGGCATATTCTCCATACTGCCCAAACACCTGGCAAAATTTGTTGATCAGCGTTGAATCTTTGGTTTGCTTAAAGAGCTTAACAAACGGATCTGTCATAAATGCACGATCCCATTCATACTCGAGGGCACAAATTAAGAATTCCACATCATAAGGCTTGTCCTTCAACGAGGAGTTCCATACGCTCAGAATCTCGGCTTTCGCTGTTTCATCGGTCGTCTTCTTCCATGTCTGTATCACGATCTCCCATGCAAACATCTGAGATCTGTGCATATGGAAACGTTTCTCTTCCGGCATATTCTTGTCGTCTTTATGCTCGGACCATACAGTGAGTGTTTTGCTTACAAGGGCCAGTGCGGATTGCGCGGTCTTCAAATCATATCCCTTTGCCGAGAGGTCTTTGTAGTGCCGAAACTCATCGGGAACTACCTCCTGTAAAACCGTTTCACAGTCTTTATTGCCAACCATGCATATCACTTTTGACTCCGCTGTCTGAGCCTGACAGTAATTCCCTGCCATGAAAACCAGCACAAAAAGACTAAATATTATCTTCTGCAAGTGTCTTTCTCCTCTTCATATGATCGGCGTTTCAGAGCAAATATCGTCTTTAGGGAGTCTTTTTCGCTTCACGTGTGCTCAGATGCTCTGCTACAACCCGCAAGGGAACCAATACGCTTTTATCATGCAGAACAGGCGACACAGGCAATGATATAGATGTGCTGCCTGACACCGCAGTTTTACTGCCGACTTCCAATGTCAAAGACTTTGCGTCCGTTCCCATACCGGTTAAAACAAGACGGTTTCCATCCTGCTTGACTTGCACACCAAAGAGTTTGGTCAGTTGCGCTACTGGAACGAGGATCAATTCTTTACCGGTAGTTCCTCCTTCTGTAAGAGGCTTAGTCCGTCCAAGAATTACAGGGACTGCATCCGGCTTGCCGATCTCTTCAAGCTTCTTTCGACATTGATCCATATATCTTGGCAACGTAGTAGGCTCAGAATAACGTTCCCGTGCATACTGTTCCGCAAGCTCGAGGGCACAAAGCGCGCTCTCCCAATCCTCGATTTGCATATATACACAGGCTAGATCAGCCATAACATGAAAGCGCACTTTCTTTTCAGGAAAATCAGCTTCAAATCCTGGGTCGAAAGCCGCAACTCTTTTTAGCGGCATGATTGCCTGCTCATACTCTTTATGATTCATGTTTTTCCAAGATTCTAGAAGTAATGCTTTGGCTTCATCTACATTCTTTGCAGGTTCAATGGTCGGCGCGGGCTGAGCCATAGCCCACATAGTTGAGGCTATCAGTAGTAAACCTGTAAACAGCATAATCTTCTTCATTTTGTTTCTCCTTATGTATCAGTACAACTTTGTCTTGGTTTTGCAACTTGGATTGGGCTTGTCCGTCAATCGGATTGGAGCAGTATGGTTCGTATGAAGAACGCTTCTACTGTTCCAAGCGCCAGCCATATTCAGCTTCTTTATCAGATACCAGGGTATATATGATGTTGGGGTCCTTCCCGTGCATTTGAAGCTTAAACCCACCTTTTCCGTCTTTTTCAAAGGATGTGAGATATATGCTGACAGCAAAAGCCGATGTATTCCTATCGACCCATGACCCTTGTCTGATAATTTCATTTACACTCACACCTTGAAGACCAACATATCTATCGTTCAATTTGTCATCAAGCTTCTTCATCTTCTCAGTCTTATCCATCGGTTTTGAAACCTCAACAAAACACAAACTCCACATATCAACATATGTCAGGTAAGTTTGTCCGTCCGGAGTCACAAACAGTTTGAATTTTCCTGCATCAGGATTATCAAGCCAAATATACCAAATATATGGAACATCCTTATCCTTGGACTGCAACTCGTAGCAGAAAAATGATCTTCCATGATTAATTATCGGCTGAGAATCTATCTGCTCAACAATATTGCCATGGTATATAGTCTTCTTCAACTCTACTTGTGCTACCGTATATTTTCCATCCGAAGCTGCGACTGAAACCTTATCCTGATTCTCATCAAATGGAATACAACGGATGACTACCTCTTTTACATCAGTTGCTGATAGAATCGGGCGCTTATCGCCATCGCTTCCCCGTGCCGGGAGAGTTGCACAAATAACAAAGAAACCGAGCGTTGCAAGTGTACACTTCAGTATGATTGATTTCATCTTTATGCCTCTTATCAAAATACTTTACCGTCTTACATCCGAGCTAGCATGCTTTGTTCTCTATCTATTCTATCTTTTCTGCAAAATTGGATTTAATTCCTGCTTCTATTAATAAAAGGCCGTTTCTTTTGTCGCGTAATACACTGAATCTCGAAATGGGCCGCCTGGAGACGCCTCACACACGGATTGCGCCCGCAGTTGAAACATATATGGATTCAGTATATGATATGCGTATGACTGAGGGCATCAGAAAATTTGAATCGGAGTGGCGGGGATACATTGTCGCATTCCTGATCGTTGCCGTATCCACGCTGGCGTTCATTCAGGGGCGCGGGTATTTCGCCAAGGGGCAGTGGGCGCTGTTGTACCTGCTCATCGTCGTCCTTGTGGCCAGCCGAAGTGGCGTCCGCTCGTCGATTGTCGCCGCGGTCGCTGCTTTTCTCTCGTGGAACTACTTCTTCATGCCGCCGTACCATACGTTCACCGTCGCCAACCCGAAGGATTGGATCTCGCTGTCCGTATTCCTCTGCGTTGGGATCATCATGGGGCTGCAGACCGGCAAGCTGAGACAGAGGGAAGCCCTCGCCAGGACTCGCGAACGTGAGACGTCGCTGCTCAACACGTTCAGCGCACACCTGGTCTCCGATCTATCAGTGAACGAAATGGCGGATATACTCGCCGCCGATATCGCCGGAAGTGTGAAGGCCGGGTGCGCCGTGCTGTTCATCCCCGGCGATAAAAACAGGCTGGTTCCGATGGGATCGTTGGCGGCATCTTTCAAAACAAAGTCGGATACCATGCAAATGGCCGAATGGTCATTCAGGGAGTCCAAGGCGATCGGCCTCCCGTATATCGAGGGCCGCCATTCCGGCGCACCCGATGGCTGGCCGATTTCCGTGACGCATGCCAAAGTGGGAATCGATCACCCTCGAAACGATATTGTCATCCCGCTGCATACCGCCTCGCGGCAGGTCGGCGTTCTGTATATCGGCGGAAAAGATGACGGCAGGTTCTACGGCGTTCCTGAAGCCCGGCTGCTGATGGCAATCGCGAATCAAGCGGCTGCATTTCTGGAGCGGAAGCACCTCCAATCCATCGCCGTGCAGGCCGATGCGCTGCGTGAGGCGGACAGCATGAAGTCGACCTTCGTCTCGTCCGTATCACATGAGCTTAAGACACCGCTCGCCTCTGTTACCGCTACTATCACGAACCTTCTGGAGAGCGATCTTACATGGGATGAAGCAGGCGTGCGCGAAGAGCTCTCGGCGGTGCGCGGCGATCTGGACAGGCTGAACGACAGCATAAGCTCGCTCGTCGACCTCTCGAGGCTCGAGTCATCGGCGTGGAACCCGAACAGGGATCAGTATGAACTCGGGGAGATACTCGGGACCGTGCTCACCAAAATCCCGGCCAAACAAAGAGATCGAATCAGCTTCCACCTGCCTGATGACCTTCCGTACGTGTACGTAGACTACGCCCAGTGGGTCCGCGTGCTGCTGAATCTTATTGAGAATGCGCTCGCTTATGGCGGCGACAACGAGGTGTCCGTAGGCGCTTCACACAGCGGCGATGGCATCACGATATCGGTCGAAGATCGAGGGCCCGGCATACCGAACGATGAGCGCGGTCGGATTTTCGATAAATTCTACAGGGGCAGTGCGTCGTCGAAGGTGTCGTCAGGCACTGGACTTGGACTGGCAATCGCCCGGGAGATAGTCAACTTCCACGACGGCAAAATCCGGGTGGAAGATGCGCAGCCACACGGGGCTCGATTCGTGATCGAGCTGCCGCAGAAAGGAAGCAGAGACGCATGAGTATACCTGAACAACCGCCAAAAATACTGGTCATCGACGACGAAGAGCAGATCCGCCGTGCGCTGAAATCCATACTAGCGGCACGGCACTATGACGTGATGCTCGCGTCGAACGGCTCGGAAGGCCTCGACATGGTTATAGACCAGAATCCCGACCTCGTCATACTCGACATCGCGATGCCTGATATGACCGGGCTTGAGGTCACGGAGGAACTGCGCGCATGGTACACGGGGCCGATACTGGTCCTTTCCGTGCGCTCCGGCAGTGCAGACAAGATCGGCGCGCTGGATCTCGGCGCGGATGATTATCTTACAAAGCCCTTCTCCGCCGGGGAACTCCTCGCAAGGGTACGGGCGCTTCTTCGCCGTACTGCAGGCCAGACAACGCCTCAGCCCATCATCACCGTCGGAGACATCGAGATCGACATCGCCCACCGCCGTGTGACTCGTGCGGGCGGCGACGTGGATCTCACGAAGACAGAGTTCGACATACTGTCGTATCTTGCAAGAAACGCGAACTGTGTTGTCACCTCAAAGCAGATCCTCGACAGCGTCTGGGGGCCGGAGTACGGTGACGATACCCAGACCCTCCGTGTTCACATAAGCCATCTTCGCCGAAAGATCGAGCGCCATCCGTCGGTGCCACGGCTCATACTCACCGAGCCGGGAGTCGGATACCGGTTCGCCACGGTCTAAATTCCATCGCAACTACACAGAATCTTAACACATCCCCTATCGGTCTTTATGCCGGATTTACACCCACATTGCTATAATGCAGTTTGTTCTGCATATGGAGGGGTGTACAAATGCTTTACAGGCTCAAACGTCTGATCATCGGGAGTCCAATTCCAAACTGGCGAGCTGCCCACGAGTTGCTATCCAAGATGATAGCTCTGCCGGTCTTCGCATCCGACGCAATTTCGTCGGTGGGATACGCGACGGAAGAGATTCTGCTTGCGCTCGTCGTTGCCGGTACATCGCTCGTCACGCTAACTTCCCTCTCTCTGTATGTGGGAGCGGCCATCATACTGCTCCTCGCGATCGTGGTCATATCGTATCGCCAGACGATCTATGCGTACCCATCCGGCGGCGGCTCGTACATAGTGGCAAAGGATAATCTCGGCACATACCCCGGGCTCCTCGCAGGGTCAGCGCTGATGATCGACTATGTGCTTACCGTCTCAGTAAGCATCTCATCCGGAGTTGCGGCAATACTATCGTTCACTTCACCGGAGTGGCATCCGTACAGGGAAGTAATCGCCCTGGGAGTCGTCGGCCTCATTGCAATCGCAAACCTAAGGGGTGTCCGCGAATCGGGGCTGCTCTTTGCCCTTCCGACTTATGCGTTCATCGGAAGCGCGGTTGCTCTCATAGGCATCGGATTGTTCAGATTCGTGCAAAACCCCGGATTCACAATACCTGCGCCACCTGCCAACTCACTTCCGCCTGCGACGCACGTCGGTGCGAGCGGCCTGATCCTCGGCTTCCTTGTATTGCGGGCGTTTTCCAGTGGATGCTCCGCCATGACCGGAACCGAGGCCATAAGTAACGGCATACCGGCTTTCAGGAAGCCTCAATCGAGGAATGCAGCGATCACTCTTATCTGGATGGCAGTCATCCTCATGACGATGTTCAGCGGCATCACCTACATAGCATGGAGGGCGCACGTCGTCCCCATGTCACAGGACTTCGCAGGCTATCAGACCGTGCTATCGCAGATAGCATCGGCGCTGGTCGGAAGGAGCTGGTTTTACTATCTCTTCCAGGGCGCTACCGCAGGGATACTTGTACTCGCGGCAAACACCAGCTTTGCGGATTTCCCTCGGCTTGGCTCCATAATGGCGCGCGACAGATTCCTGCCCAGGCAGCTCTACAATGTGGGCGACAGGCTGGTATTTCAGAACGGAATCGTGCTCCTGTCGGTTCTGGCCTCCGTACTGATAGTAGTCTTTAAGGGGAAAGTGAACTCGCTCATTCCACTATATGCCATAGGCGTGTTCATGTCGTTCACGCTGTCTCAATGGGGGATGGCAAAGCGGTTCATTCGAATGAAACAACCTGGGTGGCGTCGGAGTGCGACGATCAGCACGATCGGGGCGTCGGTCACCGCTGTTGTAGTAATCGTTCAGGCGGTAACCAAGGCTCGTGATGGTGCATGGATCGTCCTTATCCTGATTCCAGCGCTGGTCTACCTGTTCTCCAAGATTAACCAGCACTACGTTGAGCTGGGGAACGAGCTTCGACTCGGGCCTGCAGACGGTATCCCGGAGATCAACAATACAGTGCTGGTGCTGACACCATCGCTTCACAAGGGGGTTCTGCCCGCGATCTCGTATGCAAAAGGGTTATCGTCGAATGTGCAGGCCGTACATGTGGATACCGACCCACTCGACTCACGCCTGCTCGAGGAGCGATGGGAGCAATGGGGCAACGGGGTTCCGCTGCTCATATTGGAATCGCCGTACAGATCGCTTGTAGGACCGCTGATCAAATATATCGATGCGGTGATGATGCATCAGCCGGGCGCGATGGTCACAGTAGTTATCCCTGAATTCGTGACCGATAAGTGGTGGCATAAGCTTCTGCATAACCAGTCGGGGTTGCTGCTCAAGTTGGCGCTACTTCGCAAGGAAGGCGTAACAACCACGAACATGCCGTATCACGTTCGCACTCACTGAGAAAAAAGGCATCGCAATTCTAAAGGATGGTGTCGGCGCCGAGACTCGAACTCGGGGCCAAAGGATAATCGGCTCTATGAGAAAGTTTGTGGATAGCGGTAGTGTTCCAAGAACCGTGCGAATAAATTCAAAAACACGAAGTCGGCCTGCGCCGACTAGGAGTAGGAACACCCTTCACGGGTGTGTTGATGCTTCGGTTGCAGAGTCGACGACGCCGCTGCCGAAGCCTGGCAGACATGTACCGTCCCTCGATATGCCCTGTGGGCTACTCGGGATAAGCGGCATCCCCCTCGCCCGAAATCGGGAGAGAGCCTGCCCTGAGCGAAGTCGAATGGGGTTGGGGTGAGGGCGAATCAGATTCACCCACAAGAAAGCTTATAGAGCCAACAATGACATCAAAGGAGATGTAGGAAGATAATCGGAATTTCCAAGGAAATCAGGAACGGAGAAAACAGAGTAGGCATCGTGCCCGCAGGAGTCGCCTCGCTTGTGAAAGCCGGCCATCGGATGCTGATCGAGCGCGGGGCGGGACTTGGCAGCGGCATGGGATGCAAATATGGTGATAAAGGTAAAGGGGCCTATCGCCTCCGAGTACGAATACTTCCGGAAAGGATTGCTGCTCTTCTGCTATCTGTACCTTGCATCGGAACCTACACTAACCGACGCATTGCTAAGCAAGGGAGTTACATCCATAGCATATGAGACCATACAGACAGCCTCCGGCGCACTCCCGCTACTTGCTCCGATGAGCGAAGTTGCAGGCAGAATGTCGACCCAGATCGGCGCACGGCTGCTTGAGAGATCGAACGGTGGAAAGGGTGTACTGCTTGCAGGCGTACCGGGTGTGGATGCAGCCAGGGTGGCAGTCATCCCCGAAGGCCCATATGTGATACCAATCTGCCGTATGGATTCCAGTACAATATATTTTAAGTGGATAACTAGTTTCCCGTGCTGTTCCGATTACGGCTTGGGAAACTAGTTATGTCCACCTCGCTGCGGAATTATCTGAGATTCCAGCGATCATTTACCTGAAATACGAGCTTTCTGTAAAGATTTCACATACCCCTTACTATCGAATATGCGGACTTGCGTGCAAAGCGAATACTCATTTCCCTTATTTGAAAATTGTGACTCTCCATATGCTGCGCTGTAACCTTTGGCTGGAAGTTTAATGGAACCGCGGAACCCTGTACGCAGAGTTTCCATAGGCATGTTCTCCCATTTGCTATTCCTGAAATCAAGTGTAGTGGATGTCGCAGTCCAAATTCGTGCCTTTGCTTTATCGGGACTGGTATTTATACGCAGATTATATTTACCATTGCTGTCTGAGTATTTCCAGCTCATTTCAGGCAAAGGTTTACCATCAGCAACAGACTGAGCAAAAGCTGACACAGGAGAAAAAACCCTTGAAGCACTAGCGATCGGATCATTTATGAAGCCCAGATCATGTCCGGCATTGGGAACATACACGACTGCTTTCTCGCCTGCTAAATCATCCCAGTACATATTTAGTGAATTCGCAGTCCAGTATGGATCATTAGTACCATTTATTATCAACTTGGGCATGGTTATGCGCTTTCTATATGACCATGGGTCCACAAGATCAAGCAATTTCTTCCCCTGGTCTGTATTCATCCGCTCCTGCAAGTTGAGAGCCGTGTAATCTCCTATCTCCATGCTATAAGTACCATATGCCTCAATTTGATACTTCATTTGCTCTGCAATATTGAGATTATCATAGACAATGGGTACTATGCCCTTTACACGAATCGGGTCTGCGGCGGCAGTCATCCATGTAGTCCAGCCCCTCTTTGATGCTCCCATTACAACAAAACCCTTGATCTCTTTACCCATGCTGGATTTCGAATACGCTTGAAGCATATCCATTGATCTTACTGCACTTTTTGTCATTGGAAGCAATAGAGGCCAAGTCATGTCGCCTGTTTGCAAAGCCTCATTGTAGGTATAGGCTATCAATGAATCCTCTTTTTTATCGCCAAATAATGGCTGATTAGGTATATCACATAAAATGGCAATAGGCATATTGACATTAGCGGTTAACATCTGAATCAGCGAGGAATTGAAGCTTGAACTCCCGGTAATTACCAGTATTGCGCAATCAGGGTGCTTATTAATGGCTGGTATATACAATTCAACCCTGTGCTTCCAAGGTATTCCATGCCAGGTCTGGCTGGTCATTTCAAACTCAACCTTTGAAACAAAAGGATTGGTTTGCTCACCGGTCTTCTCCCAATGGAAGGTGCTATCTTGCCGTTGAACATAGGAAATAAGATCCATATTACCGGCAGTTACTCTGCTCGCAATAATTGTCAGCGATACTAGAATTGCGAATAGCAGTCTGGTGGAATAAAAAACTATCTTTCTTTGCATCACTTTCTCCTGTTCCATACTGTTTATCCTGATATTACTTTAACGATGCTGAGCGCTCAAATGTTTCAACATAATATCGCCTGAAGTGGTAGATTCGCAGTCGCATAAGGAAGTACATCAATGAGCCGCAAAGGCGATTGCTGGGACAACTCAGATGCTGAAAGCTTCTTCTCGAGGCTCAAGAAGGAGCTGGTTTGGAGAACAAGATTCAAAACCAGGGACCGAAGGGAAATCTTCGCGTTATTCGGATTGGTATGTCTGACCATCGTCAGCATGGCGCAAACTCCTCGGATTCGGGGTTGCGCTGATTCTTGTGGATACCAATGGAGAGAACGTGATTGCGGTGGGCGCTGGGGCTAATAGCCTGCTCTCTATCGCAGATCTGGATAAGGCGAAGGATGCGTTTTCGACGGCGAGGGTAGCCGTCCTTCAACTCGAAATACCGATGGAGAGAGTGGAGTTTGCAGCGAAACAAGCGAAGACGGCAGGATGTATCGTACTCCTAAATCCTGCACCGATGCCGTCTTCGGGGCTTTCTCCCGAACTGCTGAAGACCGTCGACATCCTTGTGCCGAACGTAGGCGAGCTGATGTCCCTAGTGAAGGATGCAAAGACGATTCAGGAAGCAGCCGAGAATGTTCTAGAGCTCGGACCGAAGGCAGTAGTAGTAACACAAGGCCGTCATGGCGTAACGGCATTTACTACCGAAGGCTCGTTCTGGATTCCTGCAATAAAGGTAGATGCCGTTGACACCGTAGGCGCGGGCGATTGCTTCTCGGCATCGCTCTCGGTATCTTTTGCAGTCAGAATACTTGTACTAGCCAAGACTTGACCTGACACTAAAAAATCGCTGGTTCAATTGTTAGATAACTCAAGTCTTTTGCCCTGGTACAGCAAATAAATCCCCAATATGATCAAAAAGAGGCGAGTATCGGAAATACCGATGCTCGCCTTTGTTTTGTCTACGGTCGTATTAGCAAGTGAGCTTGCTCAACCGCTTTGGCTCTATAAGAAAGTTTGTGGATAGCGACAGTGTTCCAACAACCGTGCGAATAAATTCGCGGCAACAGAAACACGAAGTCGCCCTGCGCCGACTCAAAAATACCCCAACTGTGATGCTTGTATAATCAAAATCATAGCTGTCCAAAATCCCCTCTCCCCAACCATCTCCCGAAATCGGGCGAGGGAGAAGTCTTATCGCATATATGAGTTCGTACTTCACACTTTCCCCATACCAAACGATGTCATTCTGAGCGTAGCGAATCTTCTTCCTAATGAGATCCTTTGAGGTTGATGCTTCGGTTGCAGAGTCGAAGACGCCGCTGCCGAAGCCTGATAGACATGTACCGTCCCTCGATATGCCCTGTAGGCTACTCGGGATAAGCGACAGTAAAATGCGCTCGCCCAAAATTGGTTGGGTGATGGCTTGGACTCACCGTAAATGGCGAGTCTGTCATAATCGAAGCACGCTGAAGCGGGCTGATACTGGACATTACCATAAGAAAGCTTATAGTACCACCGCTTTTATGGTATCAGAGAACCGGTGATATCTTGGCCTAGTACACCTAATCTGTCTTCAAAATCACCGCTGCCTCATCGTCACCAAACGGTTCGAATGTGCTTCTGACGCGGTAATAAAGCTTCTCGTCACGATCCTTGGCTGGATGATCTCCTGCCTGCTTAGCTATCCTTTGGAGCGCAATTTTTTCGGAGCAGGTGCAATGATAGAGCTCAAACTTCGCCCCTGCTCCAAATGCGAGTGCTCTCGCAGCATCACGTTCCGCACGCTTCGAAAAAGGCATGCCGTCCAAGATCACGTCCTTGCCTTCCGCCAGATAGTATGCGGCAAGGTGAATCATGATTTGAAAAACCACTTGCTTCTCTTTGCCTGAGTATGTCGGCGTATCGAACAGCCGGGCACGAATATCATCTCGGCTGAGCCGCACTGCACCGATTGCCTGCTCCATCTTAATGGCAGCATAAGTTTTTCCACTCCCGGGCAAACCGGCATAACAGATGAGGTTCATGCCATCCGCCTATTCATGATACTTGATCTCGCTCGGCTTCAGACCGCTCGCGTTCGATGACATATCGGCCTTTCCACTGCTTCCAAACAGACGAATGAGACTCCTGACTGTGTCCTTGATCTCCTGCTTGCCAGGCAAGATCACCTTGCGGATATCTTTGACGCCGGGTTTTGCATCGAATGTTCTCTTCATGCCGCGAATCAGACACATGTTTATCTCTGTGCCCACATTCACTTTGCTGAGTCCGGCCTTGATCGCATCCTCCAGTGTTCCTTCGTAAGATTCCAGCTTGATGCCGAGTCGCTCCGCATCTGCTCGGGTTCTCAATACTCCGGAGGCTCCATGCAGTACAAGGGGAACTCCTGTTTTCTCTTTAAGCGCCGTAAGCCTCTCTATATTGAGCGGCTGCACGTCACCTTTCATGCCATGCACGCTTCCGATCGCAACCGCAAGTGAATCGCATTCGGTGCTGGCGACAAACTCCGCTGCCTGGTTCGGGTCGGCCATGAGGGCGGTCACTTTCTCCTGTATCACATCCGGAAGCTTGGTCGTGTAGTCGTATCCGGCGGGGATCAGGTCCTCATAGTCTTCTATCTTTGGGATCTTGCCGAGTTCTGTCTCCAGCGGCACACCACAGGCATGGGCCACTTCTGCGATTCTTTTGCTTACCGATATGTTCTCTTCAAGAGATCTGCTCGATCCATCAAACATCAGACTTGTGAATCCTGCCTTGAGGCATCGAACGTTCCCATCGAAGTCTACGCCATGATCGTAGTGAAGCACCACGGGTACAGTCGCCAACTCGCCTGCGATCCGTACGATCGAGTTTATAAACTCCAGCCCTGCGTATGCGATTGCTCCTGCGCTGATCTGCACGATCACCGGTGCCTGCTCTTCTTCCGCAGCCTCGACAATCGCTTGCACGGCCTCCATATTGTTGGCGTTGAAGGCCCCCACAGCATAGCCTTCCTGCTGAGCCTTTCGTAGTAGATCTTTGCTGGTGACTAACGGCATTTTCTTCTCCTTGTCATTGTTGATAATCTGAAATTCCATGTTTGGCAACCTGACGTCAAATCAGGCTATAATCCAGCCCATTGCGGCGTGAACTCCCGGCTAGGATTCGATGGTGTGGCACTCGACTCCCAAAAATGCGCAGACATCTGATACCTCGCGCGATATATCGTTTGCGGCAACCGCAAGATGGTGGGGGAATCCATGCTCCATGATCAGATCGCTAAGCTCTGCATATTTACCCATGACCAGGTCTGATCCCGAGTAGAGCTTGCCCATTGCAGATTGAGGGGTATTCTCTCCTGTAAAGCAGAGCACCTTGATTTTGCCGAGGTTGTCCTGAGTCACGGTGATACCTGTCTTGCGCCCGTATTCAAACTGGCCGATAAGTGCAGGTGCCCTCAATTCTTTTCCTTGTCTGTCCGGAGATTTGTAGGCTATAGCTTCTCCATCACCCATCTGTCCGGCGATGCCCACACCGCAATGTCCGAGTTCCATGCACCCGCATCTACCCGGGTAGTTCACGAAGTCCAAACACGACGATGGCTTGCCGGATAGCAGAGTACCGAGCGTCTGCATCACGGTTATCGGACAGTCCGACTCACAGCCTGCTGCAGTGACTATTCCCTTAGTGAGCAGCCAGGTCATAGGAAAACATGCGGCGATGTTAATATCCGGCGCGCAGAGTTCGGGCCAGCATTTCACGGCGATCGAGGTGAAACCGTTCGCTTCGATCTGGGCTTTCATTGCATGGTAGAATTTGGCGCCTTTTCGAAGTTCGTCGTCCGTCACAAGACACGGCCGTCCCGATTTCATCTCTTGCAGAGTCGCCTCCACATCGGCGTCGGTGAAAGTCGATTCGCCGACGTATCCGGAAGCTCTGCCGGTATTGTAGGTTGTCATGAGACCTATGAGATCCACCATCTCTACTTTTGTTCCAAATGTGCGGAGGAACGCCATCTGATCCATGGTCGCCGAATGAAAGCCTCCGGGGGCGTCTCCGAATCTGCCCAGGAAGTCTCTTCGCAGGAATGATATGGCATGAATGCAGTTCGCGAGCATCTTCAGTTCGTCCTTGTATTCTGCGCTATCCATCATTCCCGCAAGTGGGCGAATATATCTGCCGAGCCTTTTCGCCACATGATTGTTCATGGTGACTCCGCACCATGCGTTGGTGGTCCATTCATTATCACCAAGATCCGGCTCATATTCTGCGCTCACTATCATCGGCGTGCGTGAAAGTCCGGGATGCATGGCGATTGTTGGGAAGACGTGGCCGTTTGGAAAGGCGCTGTTTATCAGCAGTATTCCATCCACGCATGATGCCGCGAACTCGTCTGCAACGGCAAGCGCCTCGTGCGGGCCGAAGATTCTAGGCTTAAGGATGGAATCTTTGCTGATTGCTCCCTCTTTCTTCAAATCTTCGAAAAGTTTGAGAAATTTATTCTCGGTAAGCTCTTTGCCGCCAGTACTGAAACTTCCGATTGCATTAATTGCGATTCCAATAATTGGCGCGGTTTCCGCTTTGCAGTGTAGGGCGTATGACATAAACAAATCACCTTTCTGAGTTGATATCGTGCATTAGATCGCGATAATGGCTATTAGTCCAGATAAAGGACAGGCTACACTTTGCCCGTCAGTGGCCCGTCGACTCACGAACGACCAGTAGCGGCTCAAGGATTTTTTGCTGAACAGGCAGTGCAGGCTCCGCGATCCTATTTTGCAGAAACTGCCATGCGCAGTCACACATCTCCTCTATCGGCTGCTCTACCGTGCTGAGAGTCGGGTTAAAATATTCAGCTTCCTCTGTTCCGTCGAATCCCATTACTGCCACGTCTTCCGGCACCTGTATGTCCATGTCGCGCAAGGCTTTGCAGCAACTTATGGCAGCCACATCAGTGAAGCAGCATATACCATCTGGACGGCCGTTCTCGGAGATATATTTTTTGACGGATTCCACCCCGGATTTAAGTGAAGAATCCTCATCGGTAATAAATTCGGGGATAAGGTCAGAATCCTTGATTTCATCCAAATATGCAGATTGTCTGGACTCCCCGATATCATAATTCGCTGTTTTGGGTCCCATCAGGGCTACTCGATGGCAGCCTATATCGATAATATGCCGAACAGATCGGCGCATGCCGGTGTAGATATCTATCTTGACGTAATCGATATCGTTCATATCTTTGTTTAGGATTCCGCCGACACTGACACAGGGAACGAACTCCAAACGCTTACTTACGAAAGCTTTGTTCGCGATTGTCAACCCTCTGTCCGCAAGTATGACTCCATCTACTGCGATTTGAGGAAGCGGCGTAGAGTCTAAATCGGCATTTGCATTCATTCCAAGATGGCTCACGACCATTTCGTACCCGGCAGCATTTACAAGTCGCTCGATACAATTTGCGATCTTCGTGTAATAAGGGTTGAATGCCGGTAGCCACAGCCCGATCGTGTAAGTGCGTCCTGTGGCAAGCGAGCGCGCAGCATAATTGGGAACATATCCCATTTTGTGAGCCGTTTCCAGAATCAAGTTCCGCGTTTTTTCAGTGACGGCACCTGAATTGCGATTGCTCAGGACGCGGGAGACGGTCATTTTGGAAACGTTGAGTCTATTTGCGATATCTTGAAGCGTAACTGCCATCAAAACTCTCCACTTATGCCGGCTAATGTTACCGGTAACAATGTCATATTTAGTCTATACGCCTTGCCGCAATTTGTCAAGTAGCAATCCGGAATAAGTTCCAGAATAGGCTTGATTCCTCATGTAAAACGACGAAAACCCCGCTAGTCAGTCCAGCGAGGTTTTCATCAGAGAGAATAATTTGCCGCAATGTGGTGCTGCTATTTGCCTCGCAAAACAATTTTCAGGAAGATTCTCTCAAGTCCTGAGACTCCGTATGAGTGACTTATGCAGGCTCAGACTGCCTGATCATTGTGGACAGGTTCTGTGAGGTCGGAATACTGCGACAGATAGGCGAAAGAAGCAGCAACCGCAGTTTCTCCTGCCTTGCGTATCTGCAAATCTTGGAAAGATGATATGGCGTGGCTTTAGTGAAGCTAATCCTGTTTTAATTTACTTAGGCCACGCCGTTCTGCTCTATAGTAAAGCGGAATTAACTATGACCGAGGTTTGGCTGGGCATATTATCCGGTAGTCAACCTGTGGAACAAGGCCGATCTGCCTGCCTCTCCGTACCACACGGATGACTTCCCTGCACTTACTCCCAGGAAGTAATGAGGCTCGGATGCGGAAGGGATTCATTGACATAGATATAAATGGTAAAGTCCCGATGCACGATTTCTCCGGAAACTCCGTCCGGTATTTCATCGTCTTGAAATGGCTTTCCGAGAACGGGTGGACATTTGATGTGTACTGTCGGCTGTGCGCCTTGGTTGCCGCAAGGTCCGATAGCATCGCGAACCATTTCGATCATATACAAAAATAGGGTTTGAAACTTGTTGACTTCTCAGGAGTTTGCGGGTAAAATACCAAAGTAATGAAATTAGTCAAGGAGGCGCTTTATGGCTATTGTAATATATACAGAAATTGCATATAAGATCTGCCGCGCCTCTGTCAGGGCTTGCGTTACAATGTAGTTTATCGATAAATTCCATGAATACGTGTTCCCGAGCCACAGGTGTGACAGATCACCTGTGGCTTTTTTGTATTTTTACGGTCTTATGGAGGAACACGAATTGACATTGGAAAGTATCGGTTACTATCCCCATTTTGCTGCTCACTTTGAAGCTTATTCACAGCAAGGGCTGCGTCCGGCCCGTGTTGTTTTTGAAGGTCGGTCCGACTTCCGAGTACTATCAGAATGCGGGGAAATTCCTGCCACTCTAATCGGAAAGCTCTTATATGCATCGGATGGAAGGGACAATCTGCCCGTTATAGGCGACTGGGTGGTGGTTGATATACTGGATGAATCACCGAAGCGCGCGATCATCTATGCCATACTGCCCAGAGTGAGCGTCTTATCCCGCAAGGAAGCCGGTCGGCGGATTAGAGAACAGCCGATTGCTGCTAATATTGATACCATATTTATCGCCATGGGGTTGGATGGCAACTTCAACCTTCGCAGGGTGGAACGATACTTGGCACTGGCATTGGAGAGTGGTGCCGAGCCGGTGGTTCTGCTTACAAAAGCGGACTTGTGTATGGATGTGGCCGCTTGCATTGCGGTGGTGGAGCGCGTCGCCCCTGGCATCCCCATATGCGCGGTAAGTACGTTGGGGGGAGAGAGTATGGATCAACTGGATGCATACCTTGCACCTGGTCGAACGGTCGTGCTCCTTGGATCTTCCGGGGTGGGGAAATCTACCATCATCAACTACCTGATGGGGGATGAAGCACAAAGTGTGAACGGTGTGCGCCAATCGGATAGCATGGGGAGACATACCACAACCAACCGCAGGATCTTCATCACTCCCTCGGGCACTCTGGTGGTGGATACTCCCGGTATGCGCGAGCTTCAACTATGGAACGCATCAGACGGCTTGGGGGAAGCCTTCTCGGATATAGAGGAGATTGCCGCGAGCTGCCGATTCATCGACTGCCGCCATGAATCCGAACCGGGCTGTGCCGTGCGCCGCGCCGTAGAGGATGGTTGCATAGATTCCAATCGTATGGAAAACTACTGCAAGATGCTTCGGGAGTTACAGTATCTGGAACTCAGGCAGGAGACCTCGCCTGCCTCTGCGGAACGCGTGAAATGGAAACAGATACACAAGGAAGCACGTCACTTCAAAAAGGGCCAGTAATTGAGGTAAGATACGGGCAGAGATTTCGGATGCGAGGATTCAGTCTCTGCCCTAAATCACTTGAGATATGTGCGGCTTACTCATGTCAGATACGGAAACCGTCATACAAGGCGGTAAGAAATGGATTATATTATCAATGGAACACAACTTGACCTTAAAGCCAAAACACGCACCCGGAAGCATAGGGGAGCTACTGCCCATTGCCCTGCCTATGATGGCTTCCAGTGCCTGCGATACGGTGATGACCTTCACCAACAGGTTCTTCCTGGCCAAGCTCGGCTCTGCGCAGATGAATGCGGCGCTTGGCGGCGGGATTATGTGCTTTCTTATGACCACCTTCTTCCTGGGGCTCATAGGCTACAGCACCGCCCTGATCGGGCAATACTACGGCTCCGGGCAGAAGCGCAATTGCCCGGTGGTTGTGACTCAGGCGGGTATCATAGCCCTGCTGGCTTATCCTGTTATTCTCTTGCTTGCACCGGTGGCCAGGGCCTCCTTTAGTGCATTCGGCATAGCAGCCGAACAGCTTGGGCCGCAAACCATCTATTTCAACATTCTAATAAACTGCACCATCCTGAGCCTGATGAGAAGTGCTCTCTGCTGCTTCTTCTCCGGCACAGGCAGGACCCGCATAGTGATGATTGCTTCCCTTGTTGCCATGCTTGTGAATGTCGGAATTAACTATGTGGTGGTCTCCGGACGTTTCGGTATACCGGGGTTTGGCATCCGAGGAGCTGCCTGGGGAATTATCGCCGGAGATGTTTGCGGGCTGCTTGTGCTTGCCTGGGCGTATTTCTCCAACTCGGACAGGGCCGAATACGGAATCAAAGACTCCTTTGTGTTTAGTAAGAATGTTATGCAAAAACTACTGAAATTTGGGTATCCCGCAGGGCTGGAATTCTTTCTCACTATGTCCGCCTTCACCAGCATGATCATGCTATTCCAGTCTCTTGGACAGGTGGCGGCGACGGCGGCGACCATAACCTTCAACTGGGATATGGTCGCCTTTGTTCCGCTGACGGGGATAGAGATAGCCATAACCAGCCTGGTAGGCCGATATATGGGGGCTAGAAAGCCTGATACGGCGCATTCTGTGGCCATGTCAGGGGTGAAGTTTGGCTCCATCTACTCTTTTATCATGGTGATTCTTTTTGCAGTGTTCCCGTTTGCACTGGCGAACATGTTCCGTCCGGACGCTAACGACGGGGTCTTTACGGCAGCGTTGCCTCTGTCACTATTTATGGTGCGTCTCATGGCGTTCTATGTGCTCGGCGAGGCGATGATCATTGCCTTCTGCGGTGCTCTGCGCGGGGCAGGGGACACGTTTTATGCCATGCTCATATCTGTCACCCTGCACTGGCTCATGGTGGGGGCGTTGTTTGTCATGTTCCGGGTGATGCACGTCTCTGCCCGGGTCGGCTGGATGGGAGTGATTGTGTGGTTTATGCTCCTGAGCTTTGCGTTTTACCTGCGTTATCGCAGCGGCAAGTGGCGGGAAATGCGAGTAGTGGATATGCCGGAGGAAGCCTCGATCGTGGTGTAGAGCAGAATCGTGTGATTGTGCGATTATTTGTCAGGTGTGCGCATACAATTACGACAAGGAGTAGGTATAAAATCTCAAAACTATCCAAACTGGCATCAGCAGCAAACCCACTGTATATGTTGTTCTCATCGTAATGCAATCTGCCTAAGTGCAACATACCGCCGATTATAGCAAGATATTACTCTTGAATCCCCACTGTGGAATGCTATACTTATTATGCAACAGCGAATCTGTATTTGCAACAAGATCAGGGGGATTACTAAATTGGGTGATAAACTTGCACTTTTAGGTGGAAAACCGGCTGTAGACAAAGATGTAGAATTCAAAATATGGCCGGAAGTTACCAAAGAAGACGAAGAGTATGTGCTGGCATCTCTTCATCAGAACAATCATGCCTGGGGGCCCAACTGCATTGCGCTCCAGGATGAGTTTGCCGCATGGAATGGCAACAAATTCTGCGCTGCCACAAACAGTGGCACGGCGGCGCTTCATATGGCGATAGCTGCATTTGGCATAGGCCCGGGCGATGAGGTGATTACCACCACACTCTCATGGACCTCCACTGCCACGTGTGTGATGCATCACAATGCCATCCCTATCTTTGTAGAAGTGGATTGGGATACTATGCTGATAGATCCCAAAAAGATTGAAGCAGCCATCACCCCGAGGACCAAGGCCATTCTGCCAGTGCACTACTGGGGTGTGCCGTGCGACATGGACGCAATAATGGCAATTGCAAAGAAGCATGGGCTATATGTTTTGGAAGACGCGTGCCAGGGACACGGTGCTATCTACAAGGGTCGGAAAACCGGTACTTTTGGGGAGTGTTCCGCCTTCAGTCTCAACCAGAACAAAAACTTCTCCGCGGGCGAGGGCGGTCTATTTGTCACAGAGGATGAAAAACTGTTTGAGGCGGCACGTGCGCTGATGAGCTTTGGCGAGATGCGCGCTCCTGAATCGAATCGGGACTTTCACTCCTACGGCATGGGCTGGATGTATAGAACCGATGATATTTCGGCGGCATACGCCAGGAGCGCCCTTGCCAAACTGGATAAGACAAACGCGCAGGCCCGGGCAAATTTCGACCATCTGCAAAACAGCCTGCAGGGCCTTAAGGGGATCGTACTGCCGTTTGACACCGAAGACCAGAAGAGTAACGGATATGCATATGTGATAAGGGTAGAACCGGAATCCGCAGGCTGGAACGGTAAGGCTTCGGAATTTCGCGATATCGTGATAAACGCACTTGCGGCCGAAAGCGTCCCGGTGGCGTCTGCCAGATGGATGCTTCCCGCACATACGGTGTTTCAGGCGAAGAACGGTTACGGCAAAGGCTGCCCATGGGAGTGCCAGTACGCCCGGCAGGATATCGACTATTCTCTGGATCAGTATCCCATAACAAACCGCGTGGTGGACACCTGTATCCAGATAGCCATCAACGGGCATCGCCCCCCGAACGGCGGCGAACAGTTAGATGCGATAGCATCAGGTATCCGCAAAGTATTCGAGAACCTGGATCAGCTTCCGAGCGAAGCATAAAATATGCAGGCGGCGGAAGATACTCCTCGAAATCTTTCGCCGCCTATGGCCGGGGGATTACCAAAGCCGGTCATGTATTATGGCAGCTTGGATGCAGACTTCGACAGGCCGGATGGTAGCATAAAAGCAGTGGGTACCTCATTCTCTACCCACCCTGAATCTGCTGAACAAAGCCTTTATGGCCCAACACTTTCAAGAAGGAGATTTGCAGTCAAAGCTGGAAATTGGTTTTAGCAATAAAAAGTGCTAATCGATAGGAAGCATCGCCGGCATCAACGGCGCTGACTGAGGTGCTTCCTCTTCGAGGAATGTAGATGGCAGTAGATAAATTGGAATTCTTAACCGAAATGGGAGAATACCTCCCGGAAATCACATGCATCGGACGTTCTATCTTCGATCCTGTATATGCAGAGGAAGAACACGTTGATAAATCGTCCGAGCTCATTCACTTTCTGCATGGGCGCGGGGAGGTTCGGACCCGTGATTTCACTATATACGGCAAAGAGGGTGATAGTATCTACCTGCCTGCCGATGTGCCGCATCGCGACATATTTGAAAAAGGCTATGCATTTGAAGCGTACCTGGTCCAATTCCGCTGGGCAGGCGAAGAGAGTTTGCTCAAGGCGTTTCATCCGTCGCAGCTGGCCGATATCTCGGAGCCGGGTAAGCTGCGGATCGCCGCGGAATTTCAAAGCCTTTTTAGCGATTTTTCCGATCATATGCCTTTTGGGGCAGAGATGACCAGCCTGAACATTCTGCGCATCATAGCCATCATGTGCAGAGAGGCTGGAAATATTGCAGGGATGGAAGACCTTCACTCAAGCGACGTGGGCAAACCGCGGCGCGTGCAGTTGATGATGCAGGCCAAGCGCATTATCATGGATAAGTTCAACGAACCTATAAACCTTGCTCTCATCGCATCGCAATTGAATATCAGTTCATATTACCTCTCAAGAGTCTTCAGCGAAGAGAGCGGGTTCCGGCTGTCGAGCTATCTGACCCAGATTCGCATGGAAAAGGCTGTCGCGATGCTCGACGATTCCCGCCTCAACCTCGCTGAAGTCGGGCGGGCCGTTGGTTTTAGCGACAGCCACTACTTCGGGCAGGTCTTCAAGGCTTATTTTGGAATATCCCCAAAAGTTTACAGGGCAAAACTTTTGCCTGATCAGGATTGACCGCAAATAACCAACCTTCTTAGCAAGATATTACCCTTTATCATATGCGCAATCAACACTATAATTATTACATATCAAGCATTTTGAGGCCTGCTTGCCAGGCGACTCTGGAGGAAACGATGCGATATGCGATGATGTCTTACACAATGGCTATTGGAGACTGGGGTAAAGATTGCGACGTTGCCGAACTGTGCCACATAACCTCAACGATGGGCATTGAAGGAATTGATTGGGTTACGACTTACGGTGTCTCCCCGCGCGAAGTGAAGAGCCTCATGGATGATTATGGCCTGAAAACGGTCTGCTACACCTTCGATGTTGATGTGAACTTTTCTGAGAGGATCGCACGACAGGCTGGTGTGGATGATATCAAGCGTGGAATAGACACGGCGTTGATTCTGGGCACGGACAGGGTGATGCTGCCTTTTCCCGGCAAAGATGAGTTCTCCCGCGAGGAAAGCCGCGCGAATATCATTGCAGGGCTCAGCGATGCGATGGATTATGCCAAATCGTGCGGTGTAATGATAAGCACGGAGCACTTCTCAACGCCTAATGCCCCATTCATAGTCTCGGCGGATATGAACGCCGCCATCCGCGAACTCCCCGACCTCAAGGTGACATTTGACAGTGGAAATGTCCTCATCGGTGGAGAGAACCCTGTGGATGGATTCCTCCGCAGCAAAGAGTCCATTGTGCATGTTCATTTCAAAGATTTCGCAGGGGAAGGGAGCTGCTTTACCGGGCTTGATGGGAGATTGTATGACGCTGCACTGATAGGTGAAGGCATTGTCGATTACCCTCCGCTTGTTGCTGCCATGATAGACGCTGGATACGACGGCTGGATCAATATAGAGTACGAAAGCGGTGAATATCCCGCAGATAAGGCCGTGCGTAAAGCCATAGATTACCTGAAATCCATAGAAGACCGGCTCATGGAGCCAGCTGGGAGCAAGCTATGAATCGAAAGATCAGAATGGGAATGGTCGGCGGTGGAGTAGGTGCATTCATCGGTGGTGCACACCGCATGGCCGCTCAATTGGATGGACAGATAGAACTTGTATGCGGCGCGTTCAGCTCCGATCGCGATAAGTCGATGGAGGGCGGGCGTGCTTTGTATCTGCCTGATGACAGAATTTACGGTAGCTATCAGGATATGTTTGCGAAGGAATCAACCCTCCCAGCGTGCAAGCGGATGGACTTCGTCTCGATCGTCACTCCGAACCACATGCATTATCCGGTGGCAATGGCAGCCCTTGATGCAGGGTTTGCTGTGGTATGCGACAAGCCGATGACCCTGACTCTAGATGAGGCCAAAGCCCTCGCGAAGAAGGTTGAAGAGACGGGGCTGATCTTCTGCCTCACCCATAATTATACGGGTTATCCTATGGTTAAAGAGGCTCGTGATCTGGTTAATGGCGGCGCATTAGGTGCGGTACGGCGCGTGGTGGTCGAGTATCCCCAGGGCTGGATGGCGACTTCCCTTGAATCGACTGGTCAGAAACAGGCAGATTGGAGAACCGACCCTGCACGTGCAGGCGCAAGCTTCACTATGGGCGATATAGGCAGCCACTGCGCAAATCTTGCCGAGTACATCACCGGTCTTGAGATTGAGCAGGTTTGCGCTGATCTCACATCGTTCGTGCCCGGCCGTGCGCTCGACGACGACGGCAGCGTGCTCCTTCGCATGAGCGGTGGTGCAAAAGGCGTACTCTGGGCGAGCGATATTGCCGTTGGTGAAGAGAACGACCTGAACATCCGCGTCTACGCAGAAAAAGGCGCGACCCTGTGGCACCAGCATGATCCCAACACCCTCATCGTTCACTGGCTCGACAAGCCAAGTGAGATTCGGCGAACATCCACCGGCTTCGTAGGCGCAAACGCAGCCTCGAACACGCGCCTTCCTGCCGGACATGTGGAAGGCTTCTTGGAAGCGTTCGGAAACATCTACAAAAACTTCGCCGACACACTGACCAAGCGGCTTGAAGGCGATACATCCGCAACCGGCGACTTCCCCACTGTAGATGATGGCGTCCGTGGGATGGCCTTTATAGAATCAGTGGTAGAGAGTTCGGCCTCTAATCAAAAATGGATAAATATCAAAGCTTAAGGAGTATTGAAATGAGCGCAAGATTAGTTACACTATTCACCGGACAATTTGCAGATATACCGCTCGAGGAACTTGCAAAAAAGGCCTCGGGTTGGGGATTCGACGGGCTGGAACTGGCCTGCTGGGGTGATCACCTTGAAGAAAACCGAACCAATTTTTCTACTTGAACAACTAAACAACATTTTCCCATTACTCTCAAGTGGATTCATTTTACCCTGTGGGCTAACTCGGGATAAGCGGCATCCCCCCTCGCCCGAAATCGGGAGAGGGTTGGGGGGAGGGCGAATCAGATTCACCCTCAAGAAAGCTTATAGAGCCCCTTTTGTAATAGTACCGCCTTCAACCTGTCTGCGGCGCCATGGCGGAACAACTTCAGCAAATTGCGCGCGGTGCAGACAAGACTCCGTTCCCCCCTCACGCTTCTCTACTCCGCGCATCGAAAACCGGTGGAAACTGGAAAGGCTCCCCTTAGTGAACTCATTCCGCAACTTTTGGTTCTCTGCCGTGATGGAACAGCTATCAAAGTCGATCAGATACTGCCAGGACTGGAAACTCCACGGCAGTTTGCGTAGCAGCGGCGTCAGTGGGAGTATGCCCGAAGTAGCGTTTGAATTCCCGGCTGAACTGGGACACACTTTCATATCCTACTTTTCCGGCAGCGGCACTGACGCTGAGGCCATCCTGAATTATCAACATCCTTGCCTTATGCAACCGTATTCTCTTCAGATATTGCAGTGGAGCAGCGGCAGTAACGGCCTTGAAGTTGCTATGAAAGGACGATACGCTCATATTTGCTTCGTCAGCAAGTACCCCTATATCAATATCAGCATCAAATTCCGAGTGCATTCTCTTCAATACTTTTGCGATCTGGCCGAAACGGCTATGCCGCGTTGCCAGTGATCGCAGTGCGCCTCCCTGCTCACCGTGCAACACTCGGTATATGATCTCTCTGATAATCTGTGGGCCAAGTATACGCTCATCTGGAGGATTCCCAAAAGACTCCAGCAAACGAGTGGTAGCGTCAACTAGCTCATCGGTTAGTTGCGTCGAATAGATTCCTCGCGGGACTGAACCAGATAACAGAGTGCTGTCATCCATCTCGATTAGAAGCTCACTTACCGTACTAAGGTCCACATTGATTGAAACTCCCAGTAGAGGCTCTTCCGGCGTTCCAATCGTTTCGCAATCAAGAGGAAGAGGGACCGATAGTACCAGGTAGTTGTATGGGTCATATCTGTAGGCTTCGTCCCCCACATACACAATCTTATGGCCTTGGGCGATTATTATTATACTGGGTTCATAGGCAACCGGCCTCCTCGGGATGGGCTTATCAGATCGGAAAAATTTGACGCCCTTCAGTGAAGATGTGGTAGACAACTCTTTTGTTACGAGGGGCTCCAACAGTTCCGCCAGTCTATTATCTCTGGTACTTACCAAGGCTATCCTCTTTCCCTGCTCTCTGGATATAAATCAGCACAACCATATACTACAAAAAACATTGCATATTGTCAACTTTATATGTGAGAAATTCTAGCAGATTGCAGGATTAGGCAAAACTTCAGTAGGAACATGTATTGAAATAATGATCTCATCATACTATCATGTATACACATTACGTTGCTACCGAGCACGACATTTCATAGTATAGAAGGCTATGTTTCTAACGGCATCAATCCTATGAGTGATATGTATGCAATTACTGACATTGAAAATGTAGCACAAAATCTTGCAGTCGCTGTAGGCTTTATTGTGGATGAATTCAGATTACACTGATTCGGCGCTCACCCCAACCGATTTCGGGCGAGCGCGTTTTTGTTCCGCTTATCCCGAGTAGCCCGCAGATCTGATCATGATCAGCAAGGCGTATTTCACACACTAAAGTAGTATCACAAGAAAATATAAAGGAGAATAGAACATGAATGAATCAAACGATTTATGTGAAAGTGTAATCTTCCCGAAAGGTGAAAAAATCACGAACGACTATTTCATAGGAACAGCATGGCTTGAAATGCTCATTTCTAATGACAGCACTTTTAATTGCCCCATAGGGAACGTGACTTTTGAACCAGGCGCAAGAAATAATTGGCATAAACATCCGGGTGGGCAGATTCTGCTTGTTACCGGCGGCAAAGGATATTATCAGGAAGAAGGCAAGCCGGTACAGGTGCTTCATGAAGGGGACGTAGTAAAAATTTATCCAGATGTGAAACATTGGCATGGTGCCACACCGGATAGCTGGTTTGTACATATCGCGATAAGTACTAATGTCCAAAAGGGAGACGCCGAATGTCTGGAACCAGTAACAGATGAGGAGTATAACAGCTTGAGTTAACCCAGGATTGCCTGTTCCGAATGCGTCCGGTGTTGAAAGAGACAAACCGGATCAAAGCTAATCTGATTATGAAAGGATGAACTAGATGAGTGGAAAGACTCTGATTGCCTACTTTTCTCGAGAAGGTGGCAACTATGTCGGCGGTAAGATCGTGAACTTGCCTGTCGGTAATACAGAAGTCGTGGCGAAAATGATTGAAAAACTGACCGGCGGCGAGCTGTTCAAGATTGACCCCGTGAAGATTTATTCCCAGGATTACACCACGTGCACGAACGAGGCGCAGGCTGAGCTGCGCGCAGGCGCAAGGCCGGAGCTTCGCTCGTACCCCGACAGCCTCGACGCTTATGACACGATCATCCTCTGCTATCCCAACTGGTGGGGTACCATGCCGATGCCGGTCTGGACTTTTCTTGAGAAATATGACTTTTCCGGCAAGACAATTCTTCCGCTGTGCACCCACGAAGGCAGCGGGATGGGCCAAAGTGAGAGCGACATCAAAAGGCTCTGCCCGGGAGCGAAGGTCGAAAAGGGACTAGCGATTCGTGGCGGAGGCGTCAATAGCGCCGAGAACGACATTGTCGCCTGGCTAAACAAGTAACGATATCGAAGGAGTAAATAATGAGTTTCAACTTTTTTGTGCCGACGAGAGCGCTATTCGGTGCAGGAGCACTGAACCAACTGCACGAGCAAACCATGCCTGGGAAGAAAGCGATAATAGTTATTTCAAATGGAAGATCTACCATTGATAACGGATATCTTGCCCGTACGGAAGAACAACTGCACATGGCTGGTGTACAGATGGCAGTATTCAACAAGATACAATCGAATCCGCTGAAAACGAACGTCGAAGAGGGTGGAGCGTTCGCTCGTGAAAACGGCTGCGATTTCATCGTTGCGCTTGGCGGTGGCAGTGTCATAGATGCCTCAAAGGCGATTGCGGTCTCAGCGACTAATCCAGGAGACCTCTGGGACTATGCGTTCGGAAAGACCGGGAAAGCCATGCCGATCAAGAATAAGCCTCTTCCCATCATTGCTATCACAACGACAGCAGGCACCGGCAGTGAAACGGATGCATGGGGCGTCATCACCAATCCTGAAACGCACGAAAAGATCGGTTTTGGCGGTATCGACGAGCTTTTCCCAAAAATCGCGATCATTGACGCGGAACTGATGACGAGTGTCCCACCGAGGTTCACGGCATATCAGGGCTTCGACGCATTCTTCCACAGCGCAGAAGGCTATATTTCCAGGTATGCAAACCTGATGAGCGATATGATCGGTATCACGGCAATCGAAAACGTCAGCCGAAACCTGGCGAAAGCGGTGCGAGACGGCAGTAACCTGGATGCTCGCGAGAAGGTCGCGTTCGGTAACTATCTCTCCGGGATCGAGATGGTAGTGGGATCGACCTCGAGCCAGCACTCACTGGAGCATGCCATGAGCGCCTACCATCAGGAACTGCCGCACGGCGCAGGACTCATCCTGCTCAGCAAGGCGTTTTTCACATTCTTCATTGAGAAGCATGTTTGTGATGACCGTTTCATCCGAATGGCAAAAGCGATGGGCAAAGAAGATGCGAGCGAGCCTATGGACTTCATCGCGATGCTGTCAAAGATGCAGGAAGACTGTGGAGTAGCCGATTTGAAGATGTCCGACTATGGCATAAAGCCGGAAGAGTTTGAGACTCTTGCGAAAAACGCTATGGAAACCATGGGAGGTCTTTTCGCTTGCGATAGAGTGGCTCTGAGCGTCGAAGACTGCGTAGAGATCTACAAGAATGCCTGCAAGTAAGCTTCTAGTGATATTGAAAGGAAGCAAAACAATGAAGCAGTCATATGAGATGGGAAAACAGGTATAATATAGCACATGCAAGCTAAGCAGCGGCGCTTTCCGCGCAGGAACCGACCATCAAAGAATATGGAGATTACAGTATGAACAAACTAGGATTCGGAATGATGCGCCTACCATTAACAGAAGAAGGTGATCCGAAAAGCATCGATCAGGAACTTGTAAATAAAATGGTGGACTATTATCTGGAGAAGGGGTTCACTTATTTCGATACGGCATACCCATACCACCAGGGAATGAGCGAGGTCATGGCAAGAAGGGCTCTTGTGGAAAGGTACCCAAGGAAAGCATTTACATTAACGGATAAAATGCCGACCTTTTTTGTAACCTGTAACGCGGATTATCAGAGATTTTTCGATGAGCAGTTGGAGAGATGCGGCGTTGAATACTTTGACTATTATCTACTGCACACTCTTGGCGTGAAGAACTATGCGGACACTCTGAAATACGGCGGATTTGAATTCATGAAGAAGCTGAAGGCTGAGGGCAAGGCAAAGCACATCGGCTTTTCTTATCATGACAAGGCAGAACTGCTCGACAGGATACTGACGGAGCATCCTGAGATGGAGTATGTGCAGCTTCAGATCAACTACATAGACTGGGACAATGAAGGCATCGAATCCCGCAAGTGCTATGAAGTAGCGACAAAGCATAAGAAACCTGTCATTGTCATGGAACCCATTAAAGGCGGTTCCCTTGCCAATGTGCCTGAGGAAGTGGATAAGCTGTTTAGAGTTTATCATTCGGATATGAGCGCAGCATCCTGGGCAATCCGCTTTGCTGCTTCCCTCGAAAATGTTTTTGTGGTACTTAGCGGTATGAGCAATTTCGAACAGGTCGTAGACAACACGAGCTATATGCAGGATATGGTGCCTTTGAATGACGATGAGAAGGAAATCATAAAAAGGGCAACGGAGATAATAAATGGCAGTATAGCAATCCCCTGTACCGCATGCCAGTATTGCGTGGATGGCTGCCCGAAAAAGATACCGATATCGAAATATTTCTCGCTGTATAATAACCAACATCAGTTTAGTCTAGCACCTTCCCAAATGGTTTACTATATGAACTTAACGCAGGACTTCGGAAAGGCTTCTGACTGTATCGGCTGCAAGCAGTGTGAACGGCACTGTCCACAGCACATAGCCATTGTGGAGCAGCTGAAAGAAGTGGCTAAGGTATTTGATGCGTAACGGATAGACATGAACAATAAGGCTCTATAAGCTTTCTTGTGGGTGAATCTGATTCGCCCTCACCCCAACCCCATTCGACTTCGCTCAGGGCAGGCTCTCTCCCGATTTCGGGCGAGGGAGGATGCCGCTTATCCCGAGTAGCCCACAGGGCATATCGAGGGACGGTACATGTCTGCCAGGCTTCGGCAGCGGCGTCTTCGACTCTGCAACCGAAGCATCAACACACCAGTGAAGGGTGTGCCTACATCTAGTCGGCGCAGGCCGACTTCGTGTTTTTGTTGCCGCGAATTTATTCGCACGGTTGTTGGAACACTACCGCTATCCACAAACTTTCTCATAGAGCCAACAATAATATCGAAGGAAAAGTCGTCGTCATCACGGGAGCGAGTAGCGGGCTGGGTGCACGGCGCGTCAATCGCATCCGATCATTAGCAGACGAACTGATCGGCAGTGGCGGCAAGGCACTCTCCGTAACTACAGACATCACCGATACCTCTGGATCAGGAGCGTTTACACATGCCGGTTTGCCTGATGCATCTACCTTGTTTGAATCCATTCCAGGCCTCCTCGCCATCTACACTAATTATACACTGGAGGCTGTTTCATATATATTGACATAGAGGGAAATCACAAACCAAAGGGACGACCACCTGTATCCCTACAAAAGCACGGATCACATTGTCGCAGTCGACAAACAGGCAGAGCATGATCAGTATCACGCTCTGCCTGCAAGTATCCATAATCAATCGGATTGAATATCTTAGCCTGTTTGACTACGCTATTTTTCGCCTGATGCCAAATCCAACTAGGCCGATCAAGCCACTTGCCATTGCCAGTATACTTGAGGGCTCGGGAACAGGGGCACCAGTACTAAAATAAGCTACCTTGGTGTTAGCAGCGCTCACCCACAAGCCTGTACCGGCGCTGTTTACGCCGACGCCATAGAGAGCACCCATTCCGAGGGCAGTGGTATCAGTCAGATTCCAAGTGCTTTCACTCAGGGTATACTGATAAAGGCTGCCGGAATCTGCTACCGCGAAAATCGTGTTGCCACGGCGAACAGCCTGATAACCTGTCATACCACTCCAGCTTATGATCTTGTTAGCATTGCTGCCGTCGCTTGCGTTAAGCTCATATATGCCGTTTATACCGTCTACTGCGTAGACTTTATCGTTATAGTAGCTGACTCCTCTTACCCTGTTTAAACCTGTGATCGTAGTGGACCAATCATTGCTCAAGTCGTTTCCGCTGATGCTGTATCTGTGGACAATATTCTTGGTGCCGGTGTCATTACCGTAAATATAGGTTCCGTCGGAAGCTATTGCCTCAGAAGCACCGGAGTTGTTCATTGGAGTCACTGTATTCCAAGCGTCGAGTCGTTTGATGTTGTTGGTGACGGAACCAGCGAAATAGACAGAATCCCCGACCTTTGTGGCAGACTTGGTAGCGGCAGTGGTACCGTATTGATAGCTGTTCACAAGAGCAGTGCCAGCGGTCTGTGCCGCGGTATAGCTCAACACACCGGAATCAATCTGTCCCACGTAGTAGACATCATTTACTACGTCACCATAGTAAACATTCCCTGCCGCCCATGGGCTGGTTTCTTCCCATATCTTGACGGGAGTCCCTGCCAAGGCAACGCTGGCGCATCCAACGGACGCCACTAGAGATAGAACGACGAGTTTCATTGTGTTTCTCATCTTTTTTCACCTTTCTTTTCGATGTTTCACAGTTACTACTGTGTTTATCCGGGAGCCATTTCTCCCGAAATTGCATTTGACTTTATCAGCGCCCTCTTTTTGCGTCAGGGCGGCATCCATAATTTGGAAAATATCGTGATTCCATTATGGAGTAGCCATTCACCAGCGCAGATTCTGCGCCCATGGCTATTGCACGAACTCCACATTTTGCCATTCGTCGCATAGGTGAAAATCAACCTGCGAAAGCGGCACGCTCGAGAATAGCTGCATTCCGCCCGGCAGGTAGATGGAATAGTCATACCTGGCAAGTTGGAACATCCACTTATCCCCAACCTTAGGAGGATTGCCGCCAAGCGAAGGGAGTGATGAAAATGGAACCGCCACTTCCATGATCCAGTAGTCATCCACATCGTTGGGATTGTTTAGCGTGCCTTTACGGCTGATTCCAACCTTCAGGCCTTTACAATTCCAATGTTTCCATCTGCCAGCCATGGTATCCATCCTCCTGATATGGTACGCATCGTAGATAGTACCTGTGGCATTGATTTCAAAGTTGTAGTACGATTCTTTTTCAGGGTTTGGTTTGAAGAATATTTCCAGCGCATCCTCAAGACAGGTCGGAGAATCACGCTCTGTCATATAGCTCCAGATATCCTTGTCCCAGGCCTTAAAGGCCACGTAGAGATACTTATCGTCCCAAAGCAGTCTTCCTTCCGTTTTGCTTTCAGGCTTTTCTCCCGTTACCGGCATGTAGAAGTCCACGCTGGGCACATTCTGCCATTCATCAAGTTTTCCATCGATGTTGACAGGAACGGTCGCACGATAGCATTCATACGCCGGAAGCGTTGGCACCTTTGCCTCTGCGGATTTAAGCGTCAGAATCTGAGATGCGATGCACAGAACTAATGCTTTGAGTACGATTCCGTTACGATTCATTTTGTCCCTCAACGATCACTATTCTTTCATTGCAGCATTCATATTCAGTGGTTTCTGTTTCATCGGTCAGAAATTTCCACAGGATTTGCCGCTGTGTCGGATATGCGGAAGTCTATCAGCATTGGCACAGGGTAAAGCTCTCGAACTCGTCCCTTATCCACCGCATGGCCGCTCTTGTGCGCAAGTTCCCTCTCGTGGATCTCAATCCACAGGTCGGCAAGTGTGCCATCACCTTCCCTGACACTCGCAAATTCCCGAAGGAGGAGATCCTTTGCCCTCTCATAATCGTTTTGCTCAAGGGCGAGGCGCGCTCGTATTATAATTAGGTGATCCTCTTCCTGGATTTCGTTTGGCAACTCCCGTACGAAGGCATCCAAATCATCCCAGAACTTGTTCTCCATCAAAGCCTTTGCGTATTCTCCTGCCAACCGCCATGTGACGGGGCAAAGTTCCACCGCTCGTTTCAGGTGAGTCAGACGCTCATTCTGATCATTCCTGCGCTCAGCAAGCACCGCCAAATTTCGTTCCGCCCACATGGATGGCACGCGCGCAATCGAGGTTTTCCATGCATCGCCAGCGCCGTCTTCATCGCGAGCTTCCATGCGCATGTTTCCCAGGTGATACCACGCAAACCAGTGATCGTTTTTGCCGGACTTGATACTCTCTTCAAGCATCGTACGCCACTCCGGCTGAACCATGAAGGCTCCCGGTTCATCTGCTGGGTCCGGCTCAGTAAGCACCCCTGTCTCGAGGAACTCCTGCCACTGATTCGCGCCTTCGCCAAGTCTCGCAGGGCTGAAATCAAGTTCTGCCGGAATACGATCCGCTTCCCCTGACATCGCTTTCCTGCGACGCTCCAGTTCACCCCATCCGCTGCCGCACGTAATTAGGCGGCTGTTTGGCTTTTCGGATACGGATGCCAGCAATGCATCAACTTTGTAGATCTTTTCCGCCGAAAGTTCGGAGAGTATGGCTTCCTCTGCCGCACAGCGCGCTTCCTGCCAATCGTCTGATTGAACTCTTTCAGCATCTGCATGCAGCAGACCGCATGCTTCTGTCCAGGTCCATTCGGTTTTCGGTGGCATGGGAATGCATTCATCCTGTGTCCGGCAAAGACCGGTCTGTATCTCGGTATATGCGCAGCCAGGCTCTGCCAGATACTCCTGAAATCTCCTGCCTCCCGTGCATGCTCCCCATGCGAATAGTTTGCGCCCTTTCAGCCGATCTGTGGATATCTGGAAGAAGCCTGTCCCTGTCTTGTCGAGCGCTGCTATCCATGGCGTATGTTTCTGGATCACCTTATAGAAAAACTCACGAGAGCAAGGGATTCCCATAGGTCGTGTAACATCGATACCTTCTTCACGCGGAAGGTTACTGTAGGTCCATTCTCCATTATCGCCGTGGGTGATGGCCCTGTCTGCGGGTACAATCACCCTTGTATCTTCACGCTCGTCTACCGCGATGTTCGTCCACCAGTACATCGGCACCTCGTGGTCATGAGGGTTCACTATGCGCACCCGCCAGTAAAGCTCCGATGAGCCTTCAGGTAGATAGAAATCCACCTGCCAGGATATGCCTTTCACGCGGTCCCACTCATATATACGGTAGACCGGCTCTCCTTCCGGCCCTTCCACTTTGGCCGAGAAGATCGTGGAGCATGTGTAGTAATGATGCCCGAAATGCCCACAGTTCCATTCTATGCCACCGCTTGTCCATGCATTTCGGAGGGCGATGTTGACAGGCTGATAGACCGGATTTCTGTGCAGGATTTCTCGTGCCGACGGTTTATGGTACAGCGAATAAAGCTTCCCACCAAGCGACGGCATAAATGTCGCTCGCAGTATGTCATTCTCCAGCACCACTACGTCATGCGCAAACGGGACTCTTTTCCTGGTATATGAATCCTGGATTCTGTGCGGCAGCGCTCGAAAGCCGCAATTCTTTCCGAGATAGCAGGTATCCTCTTTTGATAATTTGGCTGTGGACGTCAGCGCCAAATCCAATTCCTCCATAAATCTCGGAAATGGGTTTTCAGATCCAAGGTGCGCGGTGGGAAGTGTCAGTTTGGTCAGTTGCAATTCGGTCATTAGATTCTCCGTATGATAATTGGTTTTACTATTATCTGTTATTGATAATGCAATGGGCATATCGGCAAGCCGAGAGCTACGGCTGTGACTCCTCAAGCGCCGTATATACTTCTGTAGGACACGGCTCTTCCGGGATGTCTACCACTCGTCCGTCGTCTGTATGATCGGGGACGGCTGTGTCGAGGTGCCGATACAGCGCGCGAATGTCAAGCACGCCGCCGACCGTGAACCAGACTACGAACGGCACGCTCATCACGAGGTTCATTATCAGCGTGACCTTCCAGTACATGCTCCACGAGTAATCGGACACGTTGTAGACGAGGTTAATCACCGAGAAGACAGCAAACCACAGGAAGTTCAGCAGGGTCCATGAAACCAGCAGCACGGCAAGAAACCGATCGCCTTTGCTGAACTCACTGGTGATTCCTACGAGTTTCTGCCATGCGCTTATATGGCATTCCTTGTCCAAAACAGCTGCATCTTTGTCTGCATACTTGCCTCTGTGGAGCATCCTCTCCAGGTTGAAGCCTTCCTGCCCCCTACTTGTTACAAGAGAGACGATGAAGTAGAGACTCATAGAGATCAGCATGGAGAAGAAGAAGAAGATCTGCGAGTTTATCGGGAACTCGTGGTGGTACAAGTATTTCCATATCACCGGGATAGCTGTGTTCGCAATGCCCAGAATGCATCCGGCGTTTAGCGCAGCGTACGCTCCTGTGGTGGTGCCCCGTTTCCAGTAGAGTCCGCCTACTATGACTGCGCCTGAACCTGCGAGCCATATCGTGCCGGTTGCGGCAAAGAACATCAGGATCTTTTGGCTAGGTGGATAGGCCCAGCTGAAGATGAATGCGAATACGGCCACTCCAAAGATCGACCAGCGCAGAAGTTTGATGTGCTCATGCGGTGAGAGTGCCTTATTCTTGATCGGCATGTAGACATCCTGTATGAAGATGCTTCCCCACGAATGCATGTAGGTGTCGTGACATGTAAACGAGATGAAGAGCATGATGGTTCCAAATAGCCCTTTGATGCCTATGGGCAGAAGGTTAACGATGGCTATCGGGATGGTCATCTCTTCTCGTATGGTGCTGTTTGATATCTGGCCGAGGGAGTGCTGGATTACGGCGGCGTTCTCTGCAAACTGCGGGAGGCGCAGAACCGCAAGCCCTGCAAGGCCGAGCAGTAAGATCATCAGGTTCTGGGGAATGCCTCTCCATCCTCCTATGATGCCGCCCATCTTCTGTTCGTGAGGGGTGCGGGCGCTTGAATTGAAGCCTTGCGTACCCTGCCACGACATATATGTGTAGAAGGTTCCGAAGACTCCCACAAGATAGAACCATATATTGAAATCCTTCACATTGCTTGTATGGAACGGATTGACGGTGGATGCCCCCACTTTGGAGCCCATCTCAAGCCCGCGCATCAGCTCCGGCCACGTGAAGTGCGCTACTACAACGAACGATATCACGAGAAACGCTATGGTACAGAACATCCCTTGCACGCATTCCGTTATCATGACGGAGATCTGCCCACCCATCAGCACGAATGAGAGTGCAAGTGCCATATCTACAGCCATGACTACCACGTATGTATCGAGCGCCCAGGGAATGCCAGAAATGTGAAAGTACGTCGGGAGTCCGCAGTAGTAGACGAAGAATCTGGCTGCTACTCCTGGAAAAATACCGAAGTTTAGTATCCCGGAGATCCAGCAAAGGAGTCCTGCGTTTATTCTAAACTTTCTGTTGTAGCGCATCTCAAAGAACTGAGCAAGGGTTAGTGCCCGGGTCTCTCTGAACCGGTAGTAGACCCAGCCCGAGAGCACAATGAAGATACTGGCTGGGATTCCGAGGTTTCCCCACCAGTTCGGAGCAAGCCCGGCAGCGTTCATCACTTCGTACAGTCCAACGACACTCACTACACCGATGCCGCCCATCTGTGAAGCGATGGTGAGCAGGTACCGGCCGGCAGAGCGGTTTGCAGAAAGGAAGCCTGCCACGCTCTTCATGTGCTTGCGCGTGCTCAGGCTCACCAGTCGGATCGCTATCACGGCGACTATCAGTATTGTCCAATCAAGTGCGCTTAAATTCATTGTGAGTCTATTCTCCTCAACTTACTAACATTTTAATGCATGGCTCTATGAGAAAGTTTGTGGATAGCGGTAGTGTTCCAACAACCGTGCGAATAAATTCGCGGCAACAAAAAACACTAAGTCGGCCTGCGCCGACTAGATGTAGGCACACCCTTCACGGGTGTGTTGATGCTTCGGTTGCAGAGTCGAAGACGCCGCTGCCGAAGCCTGGCAGACATGTACCGTCCCTCGATATGCCCTGTGGGCTACTCGGGATAAGCGGTATCCCCCCTCGCCCGAAATCGAAAATAGTACATGTGTATTCCAATGATAGCTATTGCAACCATTAACTAGATAGCCCCTGTTCCTATACGCATATCTCACCGATAAGATTGGTATCGCCATCAAACGTATTTTCATGCATACGTCTGCCTGCACACGTGGCGACAATTTTTAGTTTACTACTGCAGACGACTTCTGTCAAGCTTTTTATGTGCTATGTTTCTTTCCAGTAGAAGTGGTATCCATGGGCTGTTTACAGAAACATACAGCGCAGGCAAGTTTCGTGCGCGTTTCCTCGGAATAGCATCACTTCATTATTCTAAAAAGGCTTGACAAACTCTGGTCTCAGTAGTAGACTGTGCGTATAGTCACGTGTGCTGGAAAACGTGGCTGCACATATTGTAGATAAGATAGTGAGGCCATATCCCTTGAGCGTAACAATAGTAGACATAGCCAAACACCTGGGTGTAGCGCATTCCACCGTGTCACGGGTGCTAAACAACCGAGGGAATAACTATATTTCGGAAGGAACCCGGCAGAGGGTCATGCAGGCGGCGGAAGAGCTGGGATATCAGCCGAACCGCCTCGCAAAGGCGCTCGTCACAGGACGATCGAACATGGTAGCTCTTTGGATGGATGCACCATATAGACCGTTTTATTCCGAATATGGTTGCCACTTCCAGTCTGCGGCAGAAGCAGATCAATACAAAATAGTCACAAACAAGTATTCAGCAACCGATAGGCCCATATCGTTGAAAGATCTTCAATTATGGCCGGAGGATGGTCTTATACTCGTTCAGGACGAGCGAATTGTCGATATCCCCGCAAAAGCTGAAAAGATGCATCCGATAGTAAGTGTCGGTGGATATGATGTGGAAGACGTGGATTGCGTATACGTTGATTTGCGATCGGCACAGGAACAGGTGATGGCACATTTGCTATCACAGGGATGCAAGAGAATTGCATGTATATTCAGCCAGGGTTATGATGTAGATGTAAGTGCTCGTGCAGGTGCGTATAAGGATTTGATGTTGAGAAACGGGCTCAAACCGGAGTTTATTTTCACACACGGTTACGCGTACAAAGATGCCAGACAAGCATTTCCTTCGCATATCAAAGAACACGGATGCCCCGAGGCAATATTCTGCTTTAACGACGAAATGGCGCTGGTAGCTCATGCAGTATTATATGACTTGGGATATCGTGTGCCGGATGACGTGCTGCTCGTAGGCTGTGATGGAATAGAAGCAGGCGAATATATGAGACCGCGTTTGACGACTATACCAACTCCATTGGCTGAGATATGCAGCAAGGCATGGGAGTTTCTAAAAAATCGCATGGAAAATCCGGAAATGCCAGTGCAGCGAACCAGAATAGAGCCCAAACTACTAATAATGGATTCATCGATACGCAAATAGAGGGGAGGTTGGCCGAACGGTAAGATTAGAAGACAGTTTTGAACGGCAGGATGTAAGATTCACAACGCACAAAACCGGACGGAAATATGAAACGGAGAATTCAAGAAACGTTTGACTTTTTATTATGGTAGCAATAGCTATCATAGCTGCAATAATGTTGTCGGTTCTTCGTCAATGCGTGCGAAAAGGCCAGCCGGACCGTCGTGAAGCCCAATATGCGCCAGTCAATAAGGCTGCGAAATCAACGAAATAGAAAATGCATTCAGGAGTATTTAGTATGAAAAGGTACTTATGGTTATGTGTCATCGGGTGTTCGCTTGTGCTTGGGACACTGAGATCTGCTTCCGCTGCAGTAAATGTGTTCGATCTTGAATCGCGACAAGGAATTGCTGCGTGGAATCTGCGGACGCCTGCTACGGACACTCTGGCGCTATTACCGAAATACGCGACGGACGGTAAACTCTCAATTGAGTTTACGACTCCGACGTATCATTCAGGCATGCAACGGTGGCCTGCTTTTGAGAGCAAACCACTGGTCGGGGACTGGCGTGCGTTCGACCGATTAGTGGTCGATGTGACAAACCCGACCGGGTCAGTTCCATGCCTTGTCTCATTTATATCCGATGACAAAATACCTTTTAGGAGTTCGTTTACTTATAACTACATCCATATGCCTGCTCGCGGCTTTCGCAGGTACGTTATAGATCTGAAAACAATGCCTGAGAAAGTCGACAAGTCGAGGATCTCGCTCATGCACTTCTTTCTGGACGCTCCGCCAACTAGTGATCTAAAACTCTACATCAGCAACGTTGTTTTGCTGAAACCGGGGGAACCGGAGCCTCCCATAAGCCAGAAATATGTCAGCCAGATCAGGCCGCTCTTCCGGCAGCAAAGCATGAAAAAGGCCAGGACTGTGCTTGATAAATGCTTGATGGTTTGCACGGACAAAAATCAAATCGCGAAGCTTACGCGCAGGTACTCATCGCTTAATGCTGTGCTGAATTCAAAAAGCGTATCTTCGTATGATATAGCAGGGTTTGTGAAGAAGGCAGATACCTTTGTGGTAGACTGCCAACGGATATATTCCATAGAATCCCTGCGGAAGACCGAACAGAAACTGGGTATCCCCACCGATACCATGCTCGTTGGGTTCGTGCCGTCTACGGAGAAGGTGCTGCCCCGCGACATGTCGTCGGATCTGCGGGCGTCACACAGCGTGAGCATAAGCGCGGCACGAAACGAACGGGAGAGCTTCCAGGTGGCTGTTACCCCATCAGGGTCCAATGCTCTGAAAGGCGTAAAGGTCGCTGTGTCGGATTTGCGCTCCAAATCCGGGGAGACGCTGTCGAAGTCGAATATAAACTGTGATGTGGTGGGTTACGTACAGACCAAGAACATGCCGCCGTATGCTGTTCCATATATAGGCTGGTGGCCGGACCCGATCCTAAGCTTCCTTGGTCCGGTTGATATTAAGCTTGGGGATGTGCAGACTTTCTGGGTCCGCGTGCGAGTGCCCAAAGACCAGAAGGCCGGAGTATACAATGGGAAGCTTGCCGTATATTCAGGCAACGGCAAGCCCATAAACTTTGCGTTCTCAGTCAAAGTACGGTCGTTTAAGATGCCGGATTGCAGCCCTCTGCCCACTGCGATGACCTTCTTGGGTCGGTACGACAAAAAGGCCGAGAATATCATCAAGATGGGTGGCAGGGAGTATTGGGATAAGCAGCTGAAATACACCTGGGCGGATTTTCTGGCGAGCTACAAGATGGGCTTCGATGATATCTATGCCATAGATCCACCTGACTATGACGTGCTCAAATATCTCCATGACAAAGGAGAGCTCGTCGCATTTAATCTGGGACAGTACTATAGCGGCAATGACGTAGCCAGGATCAAACCGATCTACGACAAGTGCAAAGATATGGGCCTGATAGATCACACCTATACCTATGGCTTCGACGAAGTCCCTGCGGAGCAATTCCAATCCCTGGAAGATGCTGCCGGCGCTATGAAGAAAGCATTTCCGGATGTTTTGACGATGACCACCGCCATAGATCTTAGCTATGGGCAAGACACCATAGTGAAATCTGTCGACGCATGGGTGCCTCTAACTCCAAACTTTGACGCCGAGAAAGCCCCAACCGCACGAGCTGCCGGAAAAAAAGTTTGGTGGTATGTCTGCGCCGGGCCATATCAGCCGTACGCCAACATGCTTATAGAGTATGACACAATAGAGACGCGCCTGTTGATGGGAGCGATGACTGCCAAGTACAGGCCGGATGGATTCCTGTACTACTCGACCACTATTTGGAATGCCAACAAACCTATAGAAAGCGGCCCTTTTACAAACTGGAATCCTGTGAGCTTTGCAGACTTTCACGGCGATGGAAATCTCATGTATAGAGGGGCCAAGGGGATGCCGGTGCCATCCATACGCCTGGAAAACTTCCGAGACGGCATGGAAGACTTTGCATATGCCAAGATTCTGGAAGATATAATTGGCAAATACGAGGCAAAAGGCGAATCCCTGACCGCATCCCAGCGTAAATGGCTCACCGGTGCCAGAGCAGCCCTGGCGGTTCCGGAAAAACTGGTGAAAACCATGACCGACTATTCGCATGATACCAGGGTGCTGTACGCCTGGAGAGAGCGTGTAGCGGATTACATAGATGCATCCGGCATGGTGGATGCCGATCCCTGGGGCAAGGACTTCGGCGTGAGGGGATTTGTCGGGAAATAACGGAATTGGAGAAGAGTTTGAATACAGGCAAATGGATAGATAATGCTTTCTTTGGTCTGCACTTCGATTTGCACGCAAACGAGCACGATGCGTTGGGGAGTGAAGTCACTTTCGAGCACATCTACGCCGAGTTGAGTAAGGTAAAGCCGGACTTCGTGCAGTACGATTGCAAAGGCCATCCGGGGTATGCAGGATATCCTACGAAAGTGGGCGTTCCCGCGCCGGGGATAGAGAAGGATGCCCTGAGTGTCTGGCGCGCGGTGACTCGTAAGCTCGGTATACCCTTGCTGGTGCACTATTCCGGCATCTGGGATGAGCAGGCCGGAGAGATGCATCCGGAGTGGACCACGGTTGCTGCGGACGGCACCGGAAGCAAGCACCTCCACTGCTGCAACAGCGCTTACACAGGGGCGTACATGATCCCTCAGATGCTCGAGGTCATCGACCGGTACGATATAGACGGGTTCTGGGTGGACGGCGAGAACTGGGCAGCCGCTCCGTGCTATTGCGAGAGATGTATCGAGCTTTTCACTCAAGAGACAGGGATCAGCGACATCCCGAGGGCAAAGGGCGAGCCGCGCTGGAACGAGTGGCTGCAGTTCCACCGCAGATCATTCGAGAAGCACGTGCGCCTGTACACGGAGGCTGTCCATCAAAAGAAGCCCGAGTGCCTGGTGTGCAGCAACTGGATGTACTCCGTCCGGCAGCCCGACGATATATCCGTTCCGGTCGATTATCTCAGCGGCGACTTCACCCCCGCTTTCGGCTGCGAGCGGGCGGCAATCGAAGGCCGTTTTCTTGCGAGCCGGGGTATGGCATGGAATCTGATGGCGTGGGGCTCGTACGGCAACGATCTGCCGATTGGCGGCTTCACTTACCCCGCATGGACCTTCAAGACGGCGGAGCATCTTCAGCAGGAATCGGCCGAGGTCATCATGAACGGCGGAGGAATGCTCGTGTACGACACGCCGCAGCGCTCCGGTCATCTGATCGGCTGGCGGCAGGATATACTTGCGGAAGTAGCGGCATTTTGCAGAGAGCGGCAGTCCGTCTGCCTGGGAACGGAGTCTCTTCCGCAGGTGGCGCTTCTCCACAACACGGCGGACTTCTATGACAATAACGATCCGCTATACAACCTTGGGACTGCATCACAACCGCTCGAGGCCGCGCTACAGCTGCTGCTCGAGAACCACTGCCACGTCGATATCGTAAACGACACAAATCTGTTGCAGAATATCGGCAAATATCCGATGGTCTGCATCCCCGAGCCGATGAACGTATCGGGGCAGTTACTAGACGCCTGCAAAGATTACGTGGCAGACGGTGGACACCTGCTGGTCAGCGGGGGAAATGGGGCTTCGATATTCGGCGAGCTTCTCGGCGTAGAGACATCGGGCGAACCGGTCGACGGCGTATACAGCATGCAGGTCGGCAAGGAGGCCGTAAGCGCCAAAGGACTATGGCAGATGGTGGAGACGGCCGGGGCGGATGTTATCGGCTATCTGTGCAAAGGCGAGGAACCCGTAAAGGACCGGTTGGAGTACCCTGCCGCAACGATCAATTGCTATGGCAAAGGCAAGACGGCAGGAATCTACGGTCCTCTCTTCGGGTTCTATTTCAACAACCCCTACCCGAGACTGAGGAAGTTCTTCGGAAGTATTATCGAGGAGCTTCATAACCCCGATCTCATAAGGGTGGAGGCTCCTGCCAGGGTGGAGATATCCGTGCGCGCCAGGGAGAATGCGATGATGGTGCACATGCTGAACCGTGGATCCGGGCATCCGCTCTCGCCCAAGAACTCTGCGGTGGAGGATATTCCACCGGTCGGCCCGATAAAGATTACGGTACCGCTTGCCCGTGAGCCGGAGAGAGTATATACAGCACCCGACGGCACGGCGGTTGCATCGGAGTGGAGATCCGGGCGGTTGGAAGTGCTGATACCGTCCTTGCACATTCACAATGTGTTGATCATAGAGAGATAACTGAAAGAGAGTTTTCTGCAAAATGAGTATTACAAGAACCATGTACGTGGATGGCCGGTACCTCAATTTGCCGGTGAAAAACGGCATACCGAAGCGGCTCGTAAGAGTGCAGGTGGACGGAAAGATCGTCCGGGAGTTCAAGATAGAGATCTCGGATTCGGAGCCGGACTTCTGGCTCGTTCTCGATGTGGATGCCTGGCGCGGCAAGGAACTTACTATATTCGCCGAGCAGCTCTCCGAGAGTGCGAAGTGGCTGGCGATGCTCGAGATCTCGGATGAGATCAAAGGCGCGGAAGACCTCTATCGGGAGGCAGAGCGCCCTCAGTTCCACTTCTCCGTCAAGCGCGGGTGGCAGAACGACCCGAACGGCCTCGTCATGCACAACGGAGAGTACCATCTTTTCTACCAGTACAACCCGTACGCAACAACCTGGAACGCGGAATGGGTCAACATGCACTGGGGGCATGCGGTCAGCCGCGATCTGGTGCATTGGGAGGAGCTGCCTATCGCTCTGTACCCTAATAGTATGGAGGACATGGCATTCTCCGGCAGTGCCATCGTGGACCATGACAACGACTCCGGCCTAGGCTGCGAGACGATCGTCGCCGCCTACACGAGCACCGTCAGGGGTGAGTGCATCATCTACAGCACTGATGGACGAACCTTCAAAGAGTATGAGGGCAATCCGGTTCTGCGTCATCAGGGGAGAGATCCGAAACTTCTGCGTTACGAGCCGGAGAATTGCTGGATCATGGCAGTTTATGAGGAGCTCGATGAGAAGGGTGAGAAACAGGGCATAGCGTTCTACAAGTCCACCGATCTATTGCACTGGACACGTCGCGGCTGGATAGAGGGGTTTCACGAATGTCCAGATCTCTTTGCGCTTCCCCTTGACGGTAATCCCCAAAATACCAAATGGGTGATACACGGCGGGAAGGGTGACTACCTGATCGGCGAATTCGATGGCAATACGTTCGTTCCGGAAACGGAAATGCTCACATTGGCTCATTCCTATGCTCTCTATGCCGGACAGACCATAAGCAATATACCACCCTCCGACGGGAGGACGATCAACATCTCCTGGGGGCGGTCTTGGTGGACTAGTACCATGCCTTTCGCTCAGCGCATGCTTTTTCCTGTCGAGTTTACGCTATGCACTACGGAAGACGGTCCACGGTTGTTTACGAACCCGGTGAGAGAGATCTCCAAGCTCTATGCCAAGACATGGGAGGCCTCTGACATTGAGTTGACGGAGAATCCGATGGTCGCGCCGATCACCGGAGAGCTTCTTGACGTAGAGGCGGATATAGCAGTGGGGGATGCCTCCTGCGTACACCTGGACTTGCGCGGCCTGCGGATAACGTATGACATCGACAATGGACTCCTCAAATGCGACGAGTTTGCTGCACCGTACAGGCCCGCGGATGGGCGAATCAAAATCAGAGTTCTAATCGACCAGAGCATGGTTGAGATCTTTGCGGGCAATGGGCTCGTGTACATGCCTATCGGAATCCTCTTCAAGCCTGAGAACCGCGAGATATCCGTTGTGGCAGAGGGCGGGAAGTCGGATTGCAACCTGGTCGTACATCTGCTGGAGAGTGCCTGGAAGTGACTACCTGTGAGTCGGCCGACGATTCCCCGAGGAAAGTATCCTGGGTGATGGGGGCGGTAGTTAGTGGAAAACGGAGTGCGCTATGTGTTGCTATGCCACTCATTTGATGGTCTGCCGGTTTGGGAAATTCTTTGCAAATAAATGCTTGACAAAGTACCGGACCGGTAGTAGAATAAGTTTAGGGTCACGTGTGCGGGGAAGCGTGTACATACACTTCAGGAATTGGCGCTGGATGTATTGATATGTTCCACACACATCGTGCAGCGATACGAATGGGGGGATGCATCAAGAATTGTACAGGTTGGTCAAATCGAAAAACGTCGGCAATATTCGAGCGTTCCAGACTCGAAAAATAAAAGGGAGGAAAACAATGAAGACTGTAAGAAGATCCGGATTTACACTGATTGAGTTGCTGGTTGTCATAGCTATCATAGCCATACTAGCAGCCATACTATTCCCTGTTTTTGCCCAAGCCCGTGAGAAGGCACGGCAGGCCAGTTGCCTCTCCAACTTGAAGCAGATCGGAACCGCAACTATGATGTACTGCCAGGACTACGATGAAGGCCTGCCTCCGAAGCACTTTTCATCTGGCGAATTGCTCAAGATCGGCAGCACCTGGCTGACGGACTGGGTGGACGGGAGCACCTACTGGTATAATTACGAGGCAGCGCTTATGCCGTATGTCAAGAATGGCGATGTATTTACCTGCCCGGATCACGCCGGTGACAATCCTTGGTTGACTACTGGATATGCATGGAAGTTCAGCTATAGCCCAAACGTTACGCTTTTCCCGGATGCGCAATGGGCAGACACCAACAGGAGTCTCAGTCAGATAAGTAATCCTGCAGAGGTCTACTTCTTCTACGATGCCGGATTCGACTCTGTCAGTTGGGGAAACTGGATGTATCCGTCGAATTTCTATTATATTCCTGGCAGCGGCAAGTACAACGGCATATCGGCGTCTAGCGTAGGAGTTCGCGCGGGCGAGTATATGACCGGTCGCCACAGTGACGGTCTGAATGTCGCCTTTGGCGATGGTCACGTCAAGTTCGTTAAGACGGCGGCGTTCGGAAAACAGTGCGTCGATGCCCAGAACAAAGTAAATGGAAACGCCTTTGGGTATGGGTACTAGCACTATATAAATCAAGAAGCCCTATAGTAGGGTTTCCTCAATAAATCTATAAGCCCTGCCTCCGCGATTTACTCTGGAGGCAGGGCGATTATGTGAAGAAGCTCTTTGCTCTGCAACGATGTATTAATCTGCGCCTTGTGTAATTATCCAGAAGCTATTATGATGTGAGAAAATATCTTACCTTTTTGTATGCACAAACAGGGATTTCTAAGAGTCCGATTAACAGGAGAGTTTGTCCAGATATGAATGGATGTCCAACCTTTGAATCACAGCTATCCTTCTACCCATACGGCACGCAGTATCACCGAGCGCCGACCCCTTTGCCTGATGAGTGGGAGGGTGACCTGCGTGAGATAAGCAACGCAGGATATACTCATGTGCAGTTCCGTCCGCAATGGAGGTGGCACGAGCGCATTCGAGGGCAGGCGGTCTTTGGCGATCTGGACCGGCTATTCGATCTGGCCCATGAAAACGGCCTGCGTGTTATGCTGAAACCCATGCTTGAGAACGCCCCTGACTGGGTCTTTGACGATCTGGGCGGCACCCGCATCGGCTTCCATGGAATACCGATAGATCCGATAGCGCACGGAGCATTCTATGTCGGCGGCTGGCTGCCCTGCTTCGACAACCCTGAAGTGATGGCCGCGGCTCAAGACTTTACACGGCAACTGGTATTACGCTACAGGGAGCATCCGGACCTCTGGTTCTACGACGCCTGGAACGAGCCGAGAAGCAGGCCCCTTGGACAGTGCCAGTGCGTTCATTCCATTCAGTCTTACCGCAAGTGGCTCAAGGAACATTTCGGCTCCATAGAGGATTTGAATGCATCATTCGGCAAAGCATGGACCGCCTATGATAACGTCAAGCCGCCTCAATCGGCTGCCGATTACGTCGAGCTGTATCTGTGGAGGCAATGGGCGGCATCTGCGGTCGCCGGGCATGTGCGGTCGGTGGCGAAGATCATCAAAGAGGCAGATCCGCATGGGTTCGTAATGGCTCACATAGGGTGCTGCTCCGTGATAGCCGACAGCGCCTGGGATGCGAGCGACGACCTGCTCATATCCGCCACGACCGATCGATATGGCACATCTATGCCGGTCGATCTTAGTCCCAAAACACCACTGCGGCACAATGAACCGAATATCATATCGGACTGGCTTCGCAGGGTCGACCCTGATTACTGGTGCCACGAATTCTATCCCAATCATGGGCAGTGGTGCCGCCTGCCGGAAGCCAACAATCTGAACCGCGTGATCTGGATGTCCATCGCCGGCGGAGCAGCAGGATTTACGTTCTGGCAGTACCGTTCGGAGCGGGTGGGGAACGAAACGAACGGCTATGGAATGCGGGAAATCGACGGTTCGCCGACCGAGCGGAGTAGGGTTGCTGATAGAATAGCCGCTATTCTTGCTAAACATGGCTCCAGACTCGCAGGCACCCATATCGTTCCCGCGCACGTCGCCCAGTTGTACAGCAAAGAGTCGGACCTGATCTCACGAATACAAGAGATGAAAGCGCCTGATCTGTGGCTTGAGACCGACAGCATCGACTATGCCTACAAGGCAGCTATCAGAGGCGCCCATATGCTCTACGGGCAAGGTGGCGAGCATGTGGATTGGGTAGTGTCCGGCGACGATCTGCAACGATTGTCGTTGCTTGTTGTCACTGCGGCAGAGATAATTGCCGAAGATACGGCAGAGTGGCTCAAATCTTATGTGCGCGATGGCGGCAATCTGCTGGTGGAGTTTCCGTTTGCCTGCAGGGACAAGAACACATGGGTCAGCAAGGCCCGTCCAACCCACGGGCTCGACGAACTTCTTGGCTGCCGGGAAGGCAATCGAATCATCGCAGACGGCGAAGTGGCAGAGTTTGCAAATGGTGCTTCAATCGCCGCCAGTGGATGGAAAATCGAGCTGATACCTACCTCGGGCGAGCCCATGGCCCATTGGATGGATGGAAGCATCGCTGGTGTTCTCAACCGGTATGGCAAGGGAACGGTCTATTCCCTGGGCGCAAACCTGTCGCTGGCTTTTGGCGATAATTGGGACGATCCGGCGCTGGAAATATCCAGGAAGCTGATGAGGCAGGTCGGGTTAGCCGGTTCGGAGATTACAAACGGCGTATGGACAAGACGCCGCCGAGGTGAGACGCACGAGATTTGGTTCGTATTCAACGTGTCGGATTCCACTCAAAAGGTAGATCTTCCATGCCGACCCACTGAGGTTTGGGAGGGAACGGGGCATGCGATTGTCGATAATGCTCTGTTTCTGCCGAGCGGCGAGGCGTGGGTCGCGGAATTTCCGCTTGTATAAAAAGGCTCTATGCGAAAGTTTGTGGATAGCGGTAGTGTTCCAATAACCGTGCGAATAAATTCGCGGCAACAAAAACACGAGTCGGCCTGCGCCGACTAGATGTAGACACACCCTTCACGGGTGTGTTGATGCTTCGGTTGCAGAGTCGAAGACGCCGCTGCCGAAGCCTGGCAGACATGTACCGTCCCTCGATATGCCCTGTGGGCTAACTCGGGATAAGCGGCATCCCCCCTCGCCCGCTTGCGGGAGAGGGTCAGGGTGAGGGCGAATCAGATTCACCCACAATAAAGCTTATAGAGCCTATAAAAATAAACTATTCTATTAGATAGGAGAAAACTTTAACATGGGAAGCTTGAAAGTAGGAGCATTTTTATCTTCATTCGATATGGATCTCAAGAGCTCGCTTGCAATGGCTCAGAATTTGGGGCTTGTAGGGATACAGTTATCAGGCATAGAAGGCGAGATCGATGTTGCAGACGTCTCCGAGAAGCGGGCCGATGAATTGGTACGCTTGTTCGGCGAACACGGGCTCACCATAAGCGCCGTCTGTGGCGAGGTCGGGGGCTTTGCCATCGAGGATGAAGACGAGGCCGCAAAAAGAGTCGAACACACAAAGCGCACGATGGAGACCGCCGGAAAGCTCGGCTGCAATATAGTGCAGATGCACATAGGGGTCATCCCTCATGATATGAACGGCACGACAGTCGCAAACCTGCGCAAATCCCTGGAGAGCGTTGGAGAGTTCGGCAAGGAAGTGGGAGTCCTGCTCGCCACTGAGACAGGGCCGGAGCCGGGGTTCGTCATGAAGAAGTTCCTCGATACCCTTCAGAACCCCGTCATCAAGGTTAACTACGACCCTGCCAACCTGGTCATGAACGGATTCGACGAAGTTGCCGGTGTTTACGATCTCAAGGATTACATAGTCCACACGCACGCCAAAGACGGCCTGAGGAGTTCCGATGAGCAGGAAAAGCCACTCGGTTCCGGCGACGTGGACTTCCCGAGATACATACAGGCCCTGAAAGAGATAGGCTACGATGGCTACTTCATAATCGAACGCGAAATGGGCGAGGATCGAGCGAAGGACATCTCTGAGGCAATCGAGTTCCTGCGCCAATTCTGACATGGGGTTTGCAGGTGCGTTAATGCATGAGTTTGATTGTGAAATCCCTTTTGCGTTCGTATGGTTTTGCGGGGAGAAGAAAGGTATATCATGAAAAAGGTTTCTTTTGTCGTAGTCGGTGCGGGAAGCCGTGGCGGGATTTACGCGAAGTACATCCTGGAGCATCCCGATGAGGCGGAGGTCGTGGCTGTCTGCGAGCCGAGGGATGAGGCACGAGAGCGTCTGGCCGATGCGCACAATATCCCTGCGAATATGCGCTTTAAGGATTGGCGAGATATAGCGGACAGACCCAGGCTGGCGGATGCCGTGTGCATCTGCACCCAGGATTCAATGCACAAAGACCCGGCGGTCGCTTTTGCGAAACTGGGCTATCATATCCTCCTGGAGAAGCCCCTTGCGCCCACCGTTGAAGACTGCAAGGTGATCTGCGACGCGGCCAAGGAGTATGGGGTGATGCTGGCGGTCTGCCATGTGCTCCGCTACACGCAGCGCGCCCGCCTGGTGAAACGGATGATAGATGAGGGGCGTATAGGTCGCATTCACAGCTTGCAACAGCTGGAGCCGGTCGGATACTGGCATCAGGCCCATTCGTTTGTGCGGGGGAACTGGCGCAACGAGGCGGAATCGAGCTTTATGCTGCTCGCCAAGTCATGCCACGATCTGGACCTGATCAACTACTTCATGCCTTCGCAGTGCAATCGAGTCTCCTCTTTTGGGAGCCTGTCGCATTTTACTCACGCAAACCAGCCGAAAGGTGCGGCGGACAGGTGCACGGATTGTCCAGAGAGTATTGAGTCGCAGTGTCCATATTCGGCGCTAAAGATCTACCTGCGGGACAGGGCGGACGCATTTGATACCTGGCCTGCGAACATTCTGACCATGGATGCCACAGAAGAATCCGTGCGCCATGCGGTGGAGACGGGACCTTACGGCCGGTGCGTCTACGCATGCGACAATGATGTTGTCGACCATCAGGTCGTGAACATGGAGTTTCTCGATGGAGCCACCGCTACGTTCACCATGTGCGCCTTCAACAAGGGCGGCGGTCGGGAGATCTATATCATGGGTGACCGTGGGACCCTGCGTTATACTGATGCCGGCGTGGAACTCTACGATTACCTCACGGATACCACCACCGACCTCACCGCGCAGACCGGCGACGGCCAGATAACCAGCGGCCATGACGGTGGGGACACCGGCCTGATGGAGAGCTTCATGGCGGCGTTGCGGACAGGTGCCCCGTCGCTCATTGCCAGCGGACCGGATATCTCTTATGCCAGCCATGCCATGGTCTTCGCCGCTGAGCGCTCCCGCAGGGCCAATGCTGTGGTGGAGATTGATGCTCAATGAAAGATCTCTAATATAGACAGATACACCTCGATTTTCACACATCGGAACAGATAGCAGGCATCGGCAAAGAGTTCGCTCGTACAAATAAATCCCCAATATGATGGCTCTATGGGAAACTTTGTGGGTAAGGTCCCAAATGTTATATCATAGAGCATTATGAAAGACACAGAACTCTACAGTCAGATTCTTGGAATCAGTGACCCTTGGTACGTCGATCATGTCGAGATTGATGTACATGAACAGACCATTCGCGTATTTCTGGAACACGATGGCAAAGCCATCTGGACCTGTCCTGATTGCGGTAAAGCAACTCCCATATACGATCACCGGGAGCAGCGAGAATGGCGGCATCTGGATAGCTGCCAGTTCAAGACTCTACTGGTTGCATCTCTGCCGCGAATTAATTGCCCGAAACACGGAGCAGTTACCGTTAATGCACCTTGGAGCGCTCCCAATTCCAGGTTTACCCTGCTCTTTGAAATGTTCTCAATCGACGTTCTGTCGGCAGTTAAGGTACAAGTAGCTGCGGCCAAGCTGCTAAGGCTTTCAAGCAGCCAAATACATGACATCATGCATCGAGCCGTAGGTCGTGGCATGTCAAAACGTGCCGCCACTGAGATCATCACTCATCTAAGCATTGATGAGAAGAGTTTTCATAGCGGGCACCAATACATAACCGTGCTCGGCGGCCCCAACGGTAAACGGATAATTGAGATCGGGGAATCAAGGACACAAGATTCCGTTGAAGCCCTGATAGCAAAAGGGTTAACTGCCACGCAACGACAAGGAGTCAGTTCAGTCTACATGGACATGTGGAAAGCCTTTATGAATGCCGCAAGGAATATTCTTCCGCAGGCAAGATATCGTACATGATAGATTCCACATAACAAAATATCTGTCTGATGCCCGTGGATAAGACCCGTAGGGCTGAGAACCGCAACATGATAAAGCAGGACGATCCGATTCTAAAGAATACAAAGTATCTATGGCTACGTTCACCTGAAAAGATGGCGGAAAAGCAGAAGTCGGCTTTTGAATCCCTGACCGGACTTGAGATTGACACATCAAAGGTCTGGGCGTTCAAGGAGAATTTCCGTCATTTTTTCACTCACAAAGCCACAAGCTTGGCAAGGAAGTTTTTCATAGAATGGTATAATGCCGCGATAGCTCTTGGCAACAGGTTTTTAACCCAGGTTGCCGGCATGCTTGCAAATCATCTTGATGGCTTGCTGGCATATATCAAACACAGGGTAACAAACTCCTATGCGGAGTCGATAAATGGGATGATTCAGCTGTTAAAGGCCAATGCACGAGGTTATCGAAAGTTCGACAACTTCAGGGTGGCCATACTCTTCCATTATGGGAAACTGGATCTCTACCCACAAGAAAACTCATAGAGCCAACATATGAAAGGATTCACGGCGTTATGATAAAAGATGTTATTATGCCCAGGCTTGGAGATACGTTTACATAAGGATGGATTGATGCCTGGCACAAAAGCGCAGGCGATGAAGTTGAGATGGGCGACGTGATTTGCACAATATCAATGGATAAAGCTGCGTTTGAGCTCAAGTCGCCATATTGTGGGATTATTGAGGAGATCCTGGTGCAAGAAGGTTTAACTGTAGACGTTGGCACACTCATTGCGCGTGTAAAATTATAAGCTGATTTTTTAACGAGAATTACGAGATTGAGTCAAGCTCCTCGCACGTACACCCGCAAGATCGCCTGGATACAAGTTTAACGGGCAGCAACACCGGCTCGATTGGCTGATTTGTTATGAGTCCAATCAGGAGTTTGGCTGCAGCCATACCTGTATTGTAAAATGGATTATCGATAGTGGTAAGAGGAGGATCGGTGAATCTGGTGAACTTTGTGTTGTTGTCAAATCCAACGAGCGCACAATCTTCAGGAACCCGCCTTCCGGTTTTCTTTATCGCTGCCAGCGCTGCAAATGCGAGATTGTCTGTTACTGCAAACATAGCTGTGAAATCAGTCGTAGTTGCGAGTTCTATGGTAGATTTGTAAGCTTCTATCTGGTCGACGCCTCCACGAATGATCAATTTCGGGTCTGGCTCAATGCCGGCCTCTTTGAGAGCATCCAGGTAACCCATTTCGCGTAGCTCTGCCCAGGGATGACCTGCTACACCCAATATCGCTATTCGCCGATGTCCGTGTTCTATTAGATGTGAAACCGCCTGATATCCACCGGATTCATCGTCAATATAAGTCACGGTTCCGGCATATTCGGCAGGGAATGTGTTTGTAAGTGATACAATCGGAACGCCAGCCAGCCTTGCTTCCTTGGAAAGGTTTGCCAGTGTTGGATACGAATCCGGCATGGCAACTCCGGCCAGTAGTACGCCATCAGCCTGGCCCGTTGAGAGAATATTTGCATATGCCGATAATCCACCTCTGGCATCAACAGTGCACATGCGGGTAGTATAGCCAGCCGGAACTAAATGAGCCTCTACACCTCGAATCCTTTCCGTAAGATTCTCATCCCACAGATCGAATACAACCATCAATATCGTGTTTGAACGGCCGGTTGACAAGGCCTTTGCAGCGGCATTCGGGCTGTAGCCCATCTTTTTTGCGGCTTGCATCACCTTGGCGCGAGTGGGCTCACTAATTCGTCCTGGCGCAGGGTTTCCATTTAGTATGAGCGATACTGTAGCCTTGGATACATTTGCCGCATCTGCTATTTGTGCCAATGTTACTTTATGTTTTCCGCTGCCATTTCTGGACATAACTTTACTCCGGTAGGTTTTCATAAGTATAGTGCTCTTCTCATCCCTAGTCAAGCTGAACTCGGTGACTAGTTAATTGAGACCTCCTGTTATGAGCGAATATATATATAAAATATCTGCACGTGCAAATCCCCATAACGTTAGCTAAGAAAATCTTTGAACGAATCTTTGAATGAGCTGTTGACAAACGGAAATTAATGTTCTATCATATTAATTAAACGGTTAACTTGATTCTTTGACACTAGATGCTTATGTGTTTGATCAAGTATGAATGATGTGTTTTGGGGGTGCTCTCAGATGAGATTAGAAGGTAAAATCGCAGCTATTACCGGCGCGGGCCGTGGTATAGGGCGTGTTGCCGCAGAGTTGTTCGCAAAGGAAGGCGCATCGGTTGCTATTCTGGAGATTGATGAACAGTCGGGCAAAGAGACAGAAGCGTCGATTATTGCGCAAGGTGGAAAGGCTTGTTTCATCCAAACGGATGTATCCAATGCTGAGAGCGTTCGGATGGCATTTGCCAAGACTGAGGAAAAATTTGGTGGGCTGCATGCTCTGTATAACAATGCATCTGTATATCTGGGCAAGGATGATGCCACTGCCACCGATTTACGGTTGGAAGTTTGGCACCGTGTTCTGAGCATAAACCTTAACGGTCTGTTCTATTGTAGTAAATATGCTATCCCGCTTATGATCCGTAGCGGCGGTGGGTCCATAATCAATACCTCTTCCAGCGCTGGCATCGTCGGCATACCCGGATGTACTGCATACACTGCCTCCAAGGGTGCGACTATTTCGCTTACAAGGTCTATGGCAGTTGAATACGGCCCCAACAATATCCGCGTGAACTGTATATCTCCTGCCGCAATACGTACGGATATGGTTCGGGAGAGCAATCTGGACAACCCCGATTTCGATGAAAGTCTGCTTCTTCGCACTACACCGGTCAGAAGATGGGGATTTCCTGCGGATATAGCAGAAATAGCGCTGTTCCTTGCCTCGGATCAATCATCATACTTGAACGGTATAAACATAGTTGCGGATGGAGGGATTTCAATCACATGCTTCTATCACAACAACCAGGATAAGGTATCGGCAGTATCTGAATGCTCGGCAAAATGAAGGATATAGAACCATGATACACCAAGGTGCCGATATGCTGTCTGTAAGCCAGGGGTTTGTTGTTCCAGAACTACCGTTAGATGATATCACTGTATTGACTCAACTTGCCCGTGACGCAAGGGGAGATGTACTTCGCATGACTACGCTGGCCGGATCAGGACATCCGGGCGGATCGCTCTCCTCGATGGACATATACATGATGCTGTTCCTTGGGGCTAATGTGGACCCAAAATGCCCTCGCCTGCCCGGCAGAGATCGAATTATCGTCAGTCACGGTCACACGTCTGCCGGATTGTATGCCGCCCTTGGCAGGACAGGATTTATATTGCCTGAGGACGCAACGACTTCTTTTCGGCAGTTCGGAAGTGTGTTCGAGGGTCATCCATCTACAAGTATACCGGGAGTGGAATGGGCGAGTGGCAACCTTGGACAAGGTTTGTCTGTAGGTTGCGGAATGGCTCTTGCCGCCAGATATACAGGGCATTCTTACCGAGTATATGTAGTGTTAGGTGACGGCGAACAACAAAAGGGTCAACTGTCTGAAGCCCAAAGATGGGCATCTCATCACAAACTTGGCAATCTTACTGCGATCATCGACTGTAATGGCCTTCAAGCCATGGGATCAACCAAATATGTTATGCAGCAGGATCTGGCTGCCGAGTATTCTGCCCATGGATGGCAGGTTCTTTCAGTGGACGGCCATGATTTCAGCGAACTCTACTCTGCGCTGCATGAAAGTGCACAGTCTGAAACACCTTCCGTGATTCTGGCACGAACGATTATGAGCAAAGGCGTTCATTTCATGGAAGACAGGTTTGAGTATCATGGACAGGTTTTATCGAAGGCATCGTGTTCAAGGGCACTTGAATGCCTTGGGCTGAATCAACAGGTTGAGGCTGCCTCTGAATCGAGTGGCCGCTCAGATTTCTCTTCGTATAATACTGATTATCCTGAGACGCGCGTAAATCCTGGCAGCCAAAGGCTGTATCGTACTGGAGATAAGGTAGCCTGCCGTGACGCTTTCGGAAACGCTCTAGCGGACATCGTTCAAGCGAACCTGCAATTCGGACCTCCTATCGTTGCCATCGATTGTGATCTAAATGCTTCTGTGAAAACGGATATCCTTGCTTCAGCCGCCCCTGATAGGTTGATTCAGTGTGGCATACAGGAACATCATGCTGCAAGTATGGCCGGCGGCCTCTCTGTAAGCGGCGTGATTCCGTTCTTTGCCGATTTTGGGGTTTTTGCTATAGGGGAGACCTACAATCAACAGCGTATGAACGATATCAACCATACTTCGGTTAAACTGGTCTGCACGCACTGCGGGCTGGATGTGGGCGAAGACGGGAAAACGCATCAGTGTGTGGACTACATCGGTCTGTTCGCGAGCATGTTTGGGTGGAAATTGATAATACCCGCCGATGCAAATCATACCGATCACATTGTTCGATATATGGCCACAACACCCGGCAATATCGCCCTTGCAACCGGCAGGTCGAAAGTCCCTGTGATCGAAGATATCGATGGCAGTCCTGTATTCGGCGAGGACTACTCGTTTGAGTACGGGCGGGCAGACTGGATCCGTTCCGGCGGCGATGGGGTTATAGTAACGTATGGAACTCTTACCGCTAAGGCCATTAGAGCTGTTGATGAATTAGATCGTCTAGGCATGCGAATCGGCGTGCTGCACGTCAGCTGTCCGCTTGATCTGGATAATGAATCGATAATCAAGGCTGCTCGAACAGGGCTGTTGATGGTTTATGAAGATCATCAGATAAGAACCGGGCTCGGAAGCATTGTAGGAACATTTCTCATGAAAAAAGGTATACAGTGCAAATTTGATCACTTGGCAATCAATCGATACGGTGGTTCAGGCTCACCGGAAGCTTTATATAAAGATCAGGGATTGGATACGGAAAGCCTGGTATCCAGAATTACTTTGTTGCTGGAGAATAAACTTGCCCATAGATAGATTACAGGGCTAATTGGAGATTTCAATGGATACAGTGAAAATCGGATTTATACCTTCAAACTGGGATGCCTGGGACGCAACCGGATGGGGTGGGCGTATGCGTGACCGGTGTGTTGAGGTGTTTCAGAAGATCCCCGGACTAGAATTGGTTATTCCATCGAAAGAAATGACCGGCGATGGATGCGTAAGCTCGGTAGAGCAGGCTGAGACAGTATTGGACTTCTTTAGGAAACAGAATGTTAAGGGTATCCTGCTTGGAAATATGACATTCGGACACGAGGTCAGTGCGGTAGGGACCCTGGTTAACGGCATGGCGCACGATATCCCGATACTGCATTTCTGCACTCGCAGCGGTCCTATAGGCGAAGATGGTGGGCGGATGAGTGATACCTGGTGCGGGCAGTTTATGGCTACCTCTGCTCTTAAGCGACGAGGCCGTAAATTTTTCCATATCCGCACCTGCTGGCCTGAGGATGAAGTTTTTGCCGAGAAAGTTTCAGCATTCGTCAGGGCTGTTAACGCTATCTCACGTTTTCGAAATGCCAGGTTCGGCCAGTTGGGAACAAGGCCCATGTTATTCGAGTCTCAGTGTTTCAGCGAGCAGGCCTTGCAGAAACAATTCGGTCAGATGGTTGTTCCTATGGACCTTGATGAGGTGTTTTCACGTGTGGAAAAAACCTCATCCGACGATCCTGATGTGAAGCGGGTAATCGAAGAGATCAAGCAAAGCATGCAAATGTGTGAGATCACCGATGAGGCTTTGGTAAACATCGCTCGTTATGAGGTGGCACTGAAAAGAATCTCAGGCGAGTTGAATGTAAGCGCGATGACTACAGGTTGCTGGAACGGGCTGCAGGATAGGTTCGGCATTGCGGGCTGTTCCACATTCGGCAGATTGAACGATCAGGGGATAATTACAGCCTGCGAGTCGGATTTGCTCGGTGCGATCTCGATGTGGGCGGCATATACGGCCGGGCTTGGATCGAACAAACCACACTTTATAGACTGGACCGACCTTCATCCCAGTGAGGACAATGTCTGGTTGGCCTGGCACTGCGGAAATGCACCTCCAAGCCTGTGTTCCGGTAACTGTTCCCCCAAGATGTACAAGAATGAGCGTTTGGTTCAATGGAATCCGGAATGCTACGGGGCAGGAGAGTTTATGCTCCGTCCGGGACCGGTGACCTGCACACGGCTTGTGGAGTATGATGGTGAATTTTCGATGTTCTTCGGCAAGGGTGAAGTGGTGGATATGCCGCCATTCGTTCGGGGTTCGTACGGATGGGTGAAGGTCAACGATGTGTTTGACTGGGAGGATAAGCTGGTCAACAATGGTTTCATCCACCACAGCGTGTTGATTCACGACCCTGCGGTTGCCGACGCGCTCGAAATGTTCTGCTACTTCCTTGGAATTCGAGCCGTAAAGGGAGATTGACCATGAGTCTGCTCGGAATTGATCTCGGTTCCAGCCAGTGCAAGGCGATGGCGATTTCTGCATCAGGGGAAATACTGGCTACGGCCGTAAGCGGATACTCTGCCGTTTCGCCGGGGCTGAATATGTCTGAGATGGATCCTGAACTCTTCTGGCAGGCGGCTGTTACTACGATACGCTCTGTGGCAGAGCGAACTACGAATGATCCGGTGAGCGCACTGGCGATTAGTTCGCACGGGGAAACGATCATTCCGGTTTTTAAGGATGGCACTGCCGCAGGACCGGCCATTATGAATTCAGACAATCGTGCAATAGAAGAGGCCTGTATGTGCGAGAGCCGCCTTGGGAAAGAAAAGGTCTATCGAATCACTGGATCGGTGATACATCCGATGTTTCCGCTGCCGAAAATATGCTGGCTGAGGAAACACAATACGGATATTTACGCACAGTCCGATAGATTTGTTGATGTGGCCGGTTATATCCTTTTGCGCATGGGCATGCCGGCTGTCACAGATTATTCCCTTGCATCGCGATACATGGCTTTCGATATCAATACCAGAAAATGGTCGGAAGAAATGCTGGAATCGGCACAAATATCGGCTGATCAATTACCTGACCCATTACCGTCCGGTACAGCGATTGGAAAACTTGGCGCTGCTGTTGCAGCCGAGATCGGATTGCAAGCTGGAACGAGCGTGGTTGTCGGTGGGCACGATCAGCCATGTGCTGCACTGGGTTCAGGAGCGATAACTCCCGGCATAGTCGCCGATTCTTCCGGTACATACGAATGCCTGGCTGTTACGACGCACAAACCGATACTCGATGATGAAGCTTTGTCGTGCAGTATCAATTCGTATTGTCATGTGATTGATGGCAAATACATTACGCTTGCATTCTTTCCAGCCGGGATAATGCTCAAGTGGTTTTGCGATAAGCTCGCCCGTTATGAAGCGCATTCAGTCCGGGATTCCGGGCGCGACGCATATGAGTATTTTGAGGCTCATATGCCAAAAGCACCTACCGGCTTGCGCATAACGCCACACCTGGTTGGATCTTGCAATCCTTGTTGGAATCCGAATGTAAAGGCAACCATAGCCGGACTTACTCCTGGCGCGGACATTTACCATGTTTACAAGGGCATACTTGAGGGCATCGCCTGCGAGTTTTCGCTGAATGCCGAAGTCCTGTCTCGCATAGCCGGAGAGTTCGGCACCGTGCGGATTACAGGCGGCGGCTCACGTTCGGAATTCGGGATGAAGCTCAGGGCTTCCCTCACCGGGAAGGACATGCAAACCTTGCGCAATCCGGACTCGGTATGCCTTGGAGCGGCGATGCTTGCCGGAACGGCGACCGGAGTTTTTTCGAGTATCGATCAGGCGGTGAAGCTGCTTGTTCATCCTGAATCGAATACTCTGCCGGATGCAGGCTTACTCGAGGAGTACTCGGGCCAGTTTGCAAAATACAAGAAGGGTTATTCGACAATACAGGACATCTATTGTTGATGGAAACGCGAGGTCTATATAATGCCGACACTATTCGGAAAATTCTGCTCAAAGGCTGAGCTGCTGGGCAGTATAGGTGATCTATCCCAGATTGGCGGTGTGCATCAGGTAAAGCTTGTGGGCGGTTATCAGGATGGCGTAGATGCTGTCGAGTTCAGGACGGGCTCCGGCTTCGGATTTCGTGTCGTGCCAGGCAGAGGCTTGGACATATCGCTCGCCGAGTACAAAGGCATACCGTTGGCATGGCGTACTCCGGCTGCAGATACCGGCGCGGCATACTACGATGAACCCGGTCTGGGGTGGCTTAGGTCCTTTTCAGGCGGCCTTGTAACAACGTGCGGACTTACGTACGTCGGCGCGCCGTGCATGGATCAGGGTGAGCCTCTGGGGCTCCATGGTCGAATTTCCAGTACACCTGCATCCAATGTGTGTGTCGACGGTGCCTGGGAGGGCGATGAGTACCGCATGTGGGTCTCCGGGAAATTGAGAGAGTACCGGTTCAAAGCCGAGAATTTAGTGCTCAGAAGAAAGATATCGGCCCTTCTCGGACAGAACAGGGTCTGGATTGATGATGAGGTGACAAACGAGGGAAACACGTCGACCCCTCACATGATCCTTTATCATATAAATGGTGGATTTCCGGTTGTAGCCGCAGGATCGATGCTGATATCTACATCAGGCGCTGTTACTCCAAAGGATTCGGATGCGGAAGTTGATAAGGAACACTTCTATTTGAATGAATCTCCATCGATAGGATTTAGGGAGCGTTGCTATTATCACGATATGAGTGCGGCATCCGATGGGTTTTCGTATGCGGGATTGGTCAACAGAAATCTGCCTGATGGGGGACAAACCGGGTTTTACGTAAAGTATAAAACTGATGAGCTGCCGATGTTCACCCAGTGGAAGATGAACGGCGTTCAGGAATATGTGGTAGGAATGGAACCGGCAAACTGTCTTGTAGAGGGCAGGGACAAAGAGCGTGCGCGGGGTACTCTGCAGTTTCTGGCACCCGGCGAGACACGGAAATACCATCTGGAGATCGGGGTTCTGTCAACATCCGATGAAATCGATTCGTTTGAAGACATGGTGAAATCCGCTCGGTAGTCTATCTCAAATTATAAGGAAGTTGTGTAAGGATGAAGATGAAAGTAATACGCTTTGGCATAATAGGATGCGGCCTGATGGGTAGGGAATTCGCCAGTGCGGCGGCAAGGTGGTGCCATCTGCCGGATATGGACGTGCGGCCCGAAATAGTAGCCGTTTGCGATCAGAATAGTACGGCGATGGCATGGTTTGAGGACAACTTTCCATCTATAGTCCAGTTCACGGATGATTACGCACAACTGCTGGCGAACGAGAACGTGGATGCCGTCTATTGTGCCGTTCCTCATAATCTTCACGAGCGCATATATTGCGACATCATATCTGCCGGCAAGCATCTGATGGGCGAGAAGCCCTTCGGTATAGATGCGGCAGCGAACGATGCAATTCTAAGGTGCGCAAACGATCATCCGAATGTGCAGGTACGGTGCTCGTCGGAGTTCCCATTCGCGCCTGCTATGCAGAGGCTGTGCGATATGATCGAAAACGATGAGTTCGGCGAGATAATCGAGGTCAATACAGGCTTTCTGCATTCGACTGACCTTGATGTCGGCAAACAGGTGAATTGGAAACGGCTGATAGAGTTTAACGGCGAGTATGGTTGCATGGGTGATTTGGGGATGCATGCATGTCATGTTCCATTCAGAGCCGGATGGCGCCCGGTGAACGTGCGTGCGGTTCTTTCCAACCTCGTTGCAGAGCGACCCAATGGCAAAGGAGTTATGGTTCCATGCGAGACCTGGGATAATGCCACCCTGTTCTGCGAGGCCCGCGATGCGAAAACCGGACAAGCTTTCCCCTGGACACTGAAAACGCAGCGGATAGCACCCGGTGAGAAGAACACATGGTACTGTACGGTCCTTGGTATGCGGAAATCCGCCCGGTTCTCTACAAAGAATATCAACAGTCTGGAAGTATTGGATTACAGCGAAGGCAAAGAGCAGATCTGGCAGCAGATCGATATGGGGCATGAAACTGCTTTCAAGAGTATAACCGGCGGCATTTTCGAGTTCGGGTTTTCAGACGCTATTCTGCAGATGTGGGCCGCTTTTCTGCACGAGTTGGCCCATGGGGTTCCATCGAAGAAGTTTGCAGGATGTATTACTGCCGAAGAGACATCACTCAGCCATAAGCTCTTTACGGCGGCGCTTAAGTCGCACAGGGAGAGATCTGTCGTGGAAATTTCAAATCGATAAATAGTAGTGCTGCTGAATATAATCACCCTCGATATACAAGGTAACCCTGAAAAAAAACATTGACAAAAGAGTGGGTATTAAGTAAAATACAGTTAACCGATTAACCAAAGGAGGAGGTACACCAGAACAGTATCACCGAAAGATGTAAGTCAAACAAGCACAGAGAGAGTAATCCGCTTTCAGAAAGTTATTTATGTATTAGCGGATTAGTGAGCAATGTAAAGGTTGAAATTATTAAAAGGAGCGTATTATGAGAAAGACATCCAAGGGATTTACACTTATTGAACTTCTAGTTGTAATAGCCATAATAGCCATACTTGCGGCAATACTGTTCCCGGTTTTTGCTAAAGCAAGGGAGAAAGCACGGCAAGCCTCGTGTCTAAGCAATCTCAAACAGCTATCTGTTGGCGTTCTGATGTATACACAGGATTATGACGAAACAATGCCTTCGTTCGCTCAAAATACTAGCAATGATGATAACTGGACCAAAGTAACCTACTGGAGAGGCTTGATAAGGCCATATGTTAATAATGTTAAGATTTACACTTGCCCATCGAATCCTGAATATGCCTGGAGCGGTGATGTTCTTGAGGTAGCGGGCGATCCAAATAGGGGGATAGGCGGATATTCTTACTATATATTTTTTGGACTGTTTCATGATGTCACGACTGCAGAAATTGAGTCTCCGGCTTCGACCATAATGCTTTCTGATGGGGCACGGGGGATTGATAATCCAAGGACCATTAATACTATGTCTTGGGGACTTTACAATCCAGCGCCGTATCCCTTTCACAGCGGTGGCTTGAACATAGCGTTTTGCGACGGACACGTTAAATGGGTGCAAGGGTCAAAAGTTAGACCTACCGATAGTACCGATGGTGGTTGCACTACTAGTAGTAACTATACCAGGTCTCCTGATCCAAGCCTGTGGAAAATCAGTAGCACATATCCAGCACCATAGTAGGCATCCCCCCTCGCCCGAAATCGGGAGAAGGGTTGGGGTGAGGGCCGAATCAGTGTAGTCTGAAGATTCGCCCACAAGAAAGCTTATAGAGCCAACTTTGCAGACTCCCCGGCTATCTTGCGGGGAGTCTGAGTTTTCTGTACCCGTTTGCGCCGGACGGTGCCCGGTATGAAGAAACCTCATAGGTTGAAATCCGTAGTAACACATGAGATACGGGATATGGAAACCAGAGCTCCTGAGTATCATCCTAAGATATGCAAGATAACCCCGAAAAATAGTAAAAAAAAGCGTTGACAAAAGAGATGTGATTAAGTAAAATAAAGTTAACCGGTTAATTGAAGATGGGAAAGGAGCCTCCCTGAACAGCATCGCCGATAGATTTGAGATAAACGAAAGCGCAGAGAGTAATCGGCGATAAGAAAGGCATTGACGTATTAATGGACGAGGTTTACAATTGCAAAGGCTGAGTTTATTAAAAGGAGCGTATCATGAGAAGTACATCCAAAGGTTTTACCCTGATTGAACTTCTAGTTGTTATAGCTATAATAGCTATATTAGCGGCAATACTGTTCCCGGTTTTTGCCAAAGCAAGGGAAAAAGCACGGCAAGCCTCATGTCTAAGCAATCTCAAGCAGCTGTCCACTGCCGTTCTTATGTATACACAGGATTATGATGAAACAATGCCTTCATACGCCAGGAATATTAGTGGTGATGATTACTGGACGAGAGTAATCTTCTGGAGAGGCATGATAAGGCCATATGTTAATAACGTTAAGATTTACACTTGCCCATCGAATCCTGAATATGCCTGGAGCGGTGATGTTCTTGAGGTAGCGGGCGATCCAAATAGGGGGATAGGCGGATATGCTTACTATGTATTTTTTGGCCTGTTTCACGATGTCACGACTGCAGAAATTGAGTCTCCGGCTTCGACCATAATGCTTTCTGATGGAGCACGGGGGATTGATAATCCAAGGACCATTAATACTATGTCTTGGGGACTTTACAATCCAGCACCGTATCCCTTTCACAGCGGTGGCTTGAACATAGCGTTTTGCGACGGACACGTTAAATGGGTGCAAGGGTCAAAAGTTAGACCTACCGATAGTACCGATGGTGGTTGCACTACTAGTAGTAACTATACCAGCTCTCCTGATCCAAGCCTGTGGAAAATCAGCAGCACATATCCAGCACCATAATAGACGTACGTTCCTTGAATTACGGTTAGTAACTTTGCGATTACGAAGAGACTAAAGGAAGCCTATACGCGGGGAGTCACGGACTCAGCCCCATATACTCGGTGGCACAAGCACGAGAGTATTGGGGGAGGGTCTGCAACTCCCCGCACTACTAACAGACACTGATAGCGCCGTTCTCTGGGATGCAAAAAAACGAAGTGTAGTGAGGTAATAACATGAAAAGAATGCTCTGTTTCTGTTTTGCAGTAATAATGTTGGTCAGTCTTGCCGGATGCGGCAAGCGGAATGTATCCGGCAATCGGGTTACGCTTCGTTATGTCACCTATGAGTATATGCCTTCCCAGATAAAGGTTCAGCAGAACATAATAGATGCTTTCAATAGCAGCCAGGACCGCATCACCGTTAAGATGGAGGTCGCCGAGAGGACGGAAAAGATCCTTGTGCAGCTCGCCGGTGGAAAAAGCAGCGCCCCTGATGTTTTCCTCTGTTACAGCGGTGACGTCAATACGATGGCTGAAAAAGGCGCCATATTGCAACTTGATCCATTGGTCAAAGCTTCTGGTATCAAGAAAAGTGATTATTTTCCTCAATTGTTTGAAACACTCACCGCCAACCCGGGCAAAAAATTGTACGCATTTCCAACATCATGGGCTTCCGAGGCCCTGGCATATAACATCGATTTGTTTGATAAGGCAGGCGTCGCTTATCCGGATGCATCATGGACTTGGGATGATTTCCGCAAGGCTGCACAGAAACTGACAATTCAGGAGAACGGCAGAGTCACCCAGTATGGAGCATCCACTGTACCGGAACACATAATAATGAACAGCTTTGGTGCCAAGTTCTTCAGCGATGATATGACAAAATGCAATATGAATGCCCCTGAAATCAAAGCTGCCTTCCAATATATAATCGATTTGGACCGCAAGTATAAGGTCGTTCCCAGTATGGCATCTCAGCCTCGTCAGGAGCAACTCAAGTCTGGGCTGGACATGTTCCTAACCAGGCGAGTGGGAATGTATATAGTGACATCATTCCAGTTGGAGGCGCTCAGCAAGGTAAATAATCTGCGCTGGGACGTAGCTCCCATCCCCAGGTATGAGGGCAAAAAGAGGATAATGTCTCCTGGCGTCAATACCCTTGTCATCTACTCAGGCACAGCTCATCCTAAAGAAGCATGGGAATTCATAAAGTTCTTCAGTGGCCCTGTAGGTCAGCGCATGCTTGGGAAAAATTGTGTGCCTGCTCGCCGGGATATAGCTAATAAGTACTTTCTTCAGCCACCACCCAAACATCTGCGGGTCATGATTGATCAGTACGAGGGAATCAACTTGAACACATGGGCCGGTACAACCTGGGGTAACCAGTACCTGCGTGAGGTCTATTCGCCTAAGGTGGACGAACTCCTTCTGGGATTGACAACGGTTGATAACGCGATTCAGATCATGCAAACCAAGGGTGAGAAATACATGAAATCGGCGAAGAAATGATTCGCCGCAAATAGATATTAAGGGAAAGTATGCTAGTTGACATTGATAAGTACTAATGCTCTAGCATCTTGGAGAAGTTTCGTTGAAATAGTTGTCAAATATGAGGGCGGCCGCGGAATTGAGAGACCGGCGTATCATGCGTTTGCAGAAAATTTCACCAAACGATATGAGATTAGTCCCAGTGTTGAAGCTTCTTAGTAATATCAGAATTAAACAGATTTCTATGGACGTTGTGATCTCCGGCCGATTAAAAGTACATTGATCGTATTGATCTTCAATTCACGGATGCTGAAGTGAGGTGAGCGAGTGGCAAAGTGTTCCCAGGTGTGTACGATAAAATAGTTGGTTAGGAGGAAAAATGGAAAGCAAATCTTGTTTACAGCATAAATTTAAGTTTATCATCGCCATGTTGTTAAGCATCATGGTGGTTTGCGGTTTGTCTGCATCTGCAAGAGCGGATTTTTCCGATATGTTTAATTACTCAACCATAGCAGGAATGCAGACTACCTGGGGCGGATATGGTGGAGTTCCTGCATGTTCCACATTTGGTGATAGTTCTGTCATCATCACTCCAGGCACCTATCCTAGTTCAACCAATACTACTTCGAGCTACACAGGACGGTACGGCAAATTCTCTGCCAGGTTCATGACTACAAACAACGAGACGAATTACGTTTATCTAGGTTGGATGAGCCGTGATCCCTGGGCAAATCCAGGGGTGTATGTGACTCTTTACGATACCTTGCACCTGAGCGTTCGGAACGGAACCCAGTCGGATAACAGCCTTGAGACGCCATATGTTACTACAGGCGTATGGCATACCGTTGATATAATATGGGAACCGGGGTCCGTCGAGCTGGTGTACGATGGCAAGTCGTGCGGTAAAGTTACAAACACGGCGTGCATACCAACTACGGCGATTCCGTTGATAATCGATACCACTAGGAACGTGGAAGCGCCTCTGGAGTTGAAGATCGATCAGATAAATGTAAAGCCGGTCGATTCATTGTTTAGCGATGATTTCAACTACAGCATATCTACAGAACTGAATGCCGTCTGGAGCGGGTACGGTGGGCTGCCGACCTATGCAACATTGGCCGATAGCGCCGTCACAATAGCACCGCCATCAGTCAATTCGGAATGCCGTCTAACTTCTGGCTACACAGGCGTGTATGGCAGGCTTACGGCAAGATTCATGACCACCAATAACCCCGGCAACTATTTTAATATGGGATGGATCAGCAGAGATCCCTGGAGTAATCCCGGAGTCTCCGTGTCACTGTATGACACGCTGCATTTAGTGGCGGCAACTCCAGGGCATGTGAGCTCTAGTGTAGAATCGCCGACTGTCACCTCGAATGTATGGCATACCATGTCGATAGTGTGGAAGCCGGGATCTGCGGAGTTGATTTACGATGGCCTGTCGTGCGGGGAAGTTACAGACGTTGATTATATCCCTAACACAGCGCTCCCTCTCGTTATAGATGTGATTCGCACTTTAGCGAGTTCACAGGAAGTGAAGATCGATTACCTCAGTGTGCAGCCACTACCCTCGTACTATGAGAGTTTCCATCTGACGGATGGCAAGCCTTTCTTCCCGATATGCAGCTGGGCTGGATATCCGGTAGCGCAGCAAACCGGTACTGAGTTTCTTCCAATATTGATTCCTGACTCACAAATGGATGAAATGCGAGACATAGGCTTCAATACAATGCGCTATCTGTATCGTGATAACGACAACCACATCATAACAAACGATGATATAACTCATGCCTTGGATCGAGGTCTACGCACCCTTCTGGTAGTCGGTTGGCCTTTGTGGGCCTATACGGATTACTATGATCCGAATGCCCCGTCATACTCGCCTGCTTTCAAAAATGACATCGATGCCAGGAAGGATAATCCCGGGCTCTTTGCATACGAGACCATGGATGAGCCTATGTGTGGTTACTATGTAGTGTATCCGGCAACTGATCCGGGCAGATTGCCAGGGCTTGCATATCAGAGTCTCAGCAGGGCAAAGGATATGCTGCATGATTTCGATGGCAGCCGTCCCGTGCTATATAATGAAGTGCCTTACCTCGACTATGGCGGATGGACAGAGAGCACTTACACGGATTATCTGTCTGCGGGAGATGCGTATTCCCAGGACTTTTATCCATACACCCTTGACTACTATAGAGATATGTGGGGCCTTGACAGAACAGGCATGCATATAGATTTCATGAGGCATTGCATAAAAGACAAGTATGGGTCGGAAAGACCGCTGTATTATACTCTCCAGGGAGCTTCATTTGCTGAGATGGGCTTGCCTGCTGACGGAACCATACACGGGACTTACGGTCAGCAGCGTATGCAGGCTTATGATTCACTTGTTCACGGAATCCACGGCCTGACATGGTTTGCACTGGCATGGATGGATCTCTCAAATCCAGATTCAGCAGCGGGCTGGTCAGCCATAAAGAAGGTTGTGACAGAGTTGGGCGCCTTGCAGAATGTGTGGGCCGGAGGAGAGACTCTTGACAGCGTTTTCCCGCCCTGCCGTGCTGCCAGTGCGCAGGTTGATTGTCCGGTGCTGTATAAAGATGCGAACGGCAACGTAACCACCGATCCGACAGGGAACACAATTCTGGATGATTTCAGTATCCAGAACAGCACCATAAGCCTGGGGGATGACGGCGTGGAAGCCATTCTCAAGGAATACAATGGGCAGAAGTATCTTGTCGTTGTAAATACGACCATTAATACATTGAATGATGTCTCGATATCTGTGGCCGGATGGGGCACAAGCAAGACACAGGTTCTGTTTGAATCAAGAGGTTGTATCAGCACTCCATCGGGTGCATGGACGGATGATTTTGCTCCCCAGGAAGTCCATGTGTATACAACTCGCGGGCCGGCGAAGAACGACTTCGATGGCGATGGAAAGAGCGATATTGTTGTATTCGTCCCGGACGGCAACTGGTACGTCCTGCAGAGTTCTAAAAATTGGAGCCTTCAGACATCGGACAAGATACATCTGAATCTGGGAGCCTCTACCGGCGATGAACCGTTCATCGGAGATTTCGACGGTGATGGCAAAGCTGATATTGGGCTCCGTAACAACAGTGGAACTCAGTGGATAATACTGAAAAGCAGCACCAACTGGACGCAGAGCCTGGTCCGCAGCTTTGGCAGCGTCTATCCAACTGCCGTAGGAGACCTGGATGGTGACGGTTTATCCGATATCATCGAGTTCTGGAACAGGGAGTATTGGAAAGCGCTGACGAGTTCCACCAACTGGGATACAAACCAGCAAACCAGCATAGCATGGGGTGGGGGCAATTCCGGCAATATTGCGGTTCCGGGAGATTATGATGGTGATGGCATCACAGATGCTGCTTACTATCTGAACGGCACTCTGAATATACTAAATAGCTCTACAAATGCTTCATCAACCTATCAGTTCGGCTATGTAACGGGCGATAAGCCGGTAACAGGAGATTTCGACGGAGACGGCAAGGACGATCCTGCCATCTATCGAAATGGTGAGTGGCGAATCTATAACAGATCCAATCTCACATTGAAGGTGCTTACATGTGGAGGCGCTGCCGGCGACATACCAATCACTGGAGACTATGACGGCGATGGCAAAACGGATATCGGCGTCTACAACGCAGGCAGTTGGAGAATAGCGTTGAGCAGTCGAGATTGGAGTAACAGCGATACATTAGTCATGACTCGTTCCTGCGGCGCGGCAGGTATTGTGCCTGTCAACAATGACTATGCCATGCTGGAAGAACAGCTCTCCATCATGATAGCGATGGATACAATGTCTTCAGACGGTCATCAGTTTGATGACAACTTAACATTCGTCTGCAAGGATTCTGCCGGAAACGCTCTAAGTACAAGAGACGTTGCAGTGCGTTTTACAAACGATTCTGTCACAAAATCAGCAAGCGGTACTTGTATGCTCGACAGTATTCCTGGTTCTACCGTCAGCATATGGGCAAAAGGCGCATCTTCATTGTGGGCCAAGCGAACAATGGGCATTCTTCCATTAAGTTTTAGCCTGGTAAATGGAGATTGCAACGGTGACAATAGGGTGAATGCGCTGGACCTTGCGGTTGTGAAGCGGTACTGGAATCAGACATCACCATCGAACCCTAAAGCAGACCTGAACCGCGATGGCAGATGCAATGCAACTGACCTTGCCCTGGTAAAGAAAAACTGGAACGCGATAGGGGATAGCTAACATCTAATGACATTCAGCCAATAATTTGGCAGTAGTTCCGTCGCCCGCTTGTGAAAGAAGTCTATGATGGTATGTTCCATCCCCGGCCCCTTCTGCAAGTGGGCGACGGATAACACAAAATAAGTGGCTCTATGAGAAAGTCTGTGGATAGCGGTAGTGTTCCAACAACCGTGCGAATAAATTCGCGGCAACAAAAACACGAAATCGGCCTGCGCCGACTAGATGTAGGCACACCCTTCACGGGTGTGTTGATGCTTCGGTTGCAGAGTCGACGACGCCGCTGCCGAAGCTTGGCAGACATGTACCGTCCCTCGATATGCCCTGTGGGCTACTCGGGATAAGCGGCATCCCCCCTCGCCCGAAATCGGGAGAGGGTTGGGGTGAGGGCGAATCAGATTCACCCTCAGGAAAGCTTATAGAGCCAAATATGTAGATGGACGGAAGGGATAATTTATGAAGAAGTTACTGAGATTCGTCGGTCTATTTACGCTACTGGCGCTGACAGGTGCAGAGGGCGTGCAAGCGGAAGGGTTTTCCATGTGGCTCGGAGACGCGAGCGGAAACCACATATCCACGATTAACAAAGCATATGGTGAGACCTTCAGCGTGTATATATGGATGGCAACTTCCATAGATACATGGTATGCGGAAGCTGCCGTTGGGTTTGATTCCACCAGCATCGAGGGTTCCGCCGCAAAACCAAACGATGGCAAGATAGTGCTTGCCACAGGAAATACCGATGATGATCTCATCTGGGGAGATGCGCTGGGTCTTTATCCGACAAGCTTTTCTAAAGGACTGAACGGATTCTACAATGCAGCAGGAGGCTCACGTCCGTTTGGGGCCGATTTTGCCTGCGCACAGATGTCCGGGAACGTGGCTCCAGTAACAACCCCTGTCTTATTTTCAACGATGAATCTAATGAGCAAACTTCAATCCGGAGAGTCGTACACAATTTCGCTATGGAACGATGGATCGGATACGGCAGGCGGGCTCAATACCATGATTTTAGATGCGGACTCCAATGCAATTTATGGCACAAGTGACAGCCTGACGGTCACGAGCGTTGTGCCTGAGCCTTCGTCGATGCTGGTCCTGTTATTTGGAATAGTCGGGGCAGTGCTATTGGGATACTTTGCGCCTGCACGTAAGATTTGCAAGCGCTCTGATTCAGCCTGATAACATTTGCTTACAAGGCTGTTTTCCTACAGGCGATCATCAAATTATGCCGAAAAAAAAGATCAATAGTTTGACAAAGTATCCGCTAAAGTATTCGCCAAAAAAACCATTGACAAAAGAGTAATCCCAACGTATAATCTAGTTAATCGGTTAATTAAGATTGATTCCCCTATGCAGTCATGCTTCGACAGTTGATTCGAGAGGAGGGGATTATCTAGAAAATAGTACTAAGTGGTTGGTAATAAAATCAATAATAAACAGGAAGGAAACGAAAAATGAGAAAGAAAAATACTAGAGTAGCCAGCCTTCGATTAGTTACAACGCTGGCCCTGGCCGTTGCCGGCATTTGCGGATCAATGGCAACGGCCCGTGCAGCAGACTTCTTTGATACCTTTGACTACACTACTCCGGCAGAGATGCAGGCTGTGTGGGGCGGTGGGGTACCTGACTGGGCAACATTCGATTCCGTTGGAGTTACGCTTGATCTGCCTGCCCAGGGCGAGAACCGCACTATAACATCCAATTGGACTGGCGCTTTCGGGACGTATACTGCCAAATTCAATACAACCAACACCGGAGGGAACCAGGTATGGTTTGGATGGCGAAACAGAGATCCATGGTCATCTCCTGCCGTATACGTTTCGATGTGGGATAGTTTTTATCTCTGTGTTAATAATGGCGGACCCCAAAGCAGCAGCATAAGTACGCCATATGTAACGCCGGGAGAATGGCATACCATAAGCATCGATTGGCAGCCAACATTTGTAGAGTTGATCTACGATGGAACTTCGTGCGGACAAGTTACGGACGCATCTGTCATTCCGCAAGCTGCACTGCCATTGGCAATGGACTCCTACCGTGGCACAGCAGATCCGTTAGTATTAAAATTCGACGAGGTGAGCGTTACATCGAACTCTGCGCCTGTGCCTGAGCCTTCGTCGATGATGGTTCTGTTATTTGGATTAGGCGGGGTAGCGGGATTCGCCAAAAAACGATTGACAAAATAGACAGCCTAAGGTATAATCTAGTTAAACGGTTAACTAAATAGCCTTTGATTAGTATTCCATTGGCCTTGGGCATTGCCGGATTTGACGGTCAATGACCAGGGCCAATGCAGAGTTCTTTGATGCGTTTAACTGTAGTCCTCCGGCAGACAGACGGGGAATTTGTATAACTAATTGGCAAATTTGTAGCACATAAGATTTTAGGCACGCTTTATTCCTGGAAAGCTATTTTTTATAAGCCGAAACCTGTTCTCGCGATACAGAATGATTAATATATTAGATTCATAGATAAATTTGACCGGAGGGTTTCCCATGTTGTATAACAAAGCGAATTACGCAAGAAATATTCCTGCGCTAATTCTTCTATCCGCATTATTTTTCGTGCCTGCAAAACCATCATATGCTACTCCTCCCAGCGGTTTTACCGCTTTGGGAAGTGTTGTTCCCGAAGATGGGGTTCTTGGTCATGTTCCTCAGTATATCAAGGATAACAAGCTTACTGAGGTTATCCCCGACGAATGGCGGGCTAATGAAAAGTGGGGGACTTCCGTTACCGCCGATGATGAAGCAAGAGGTTATATAGTATTCAACAGGAATTATTCTGTTCCTGTGTACCATTATAGCGTGCCCAACAACAAGGCGAAATCCCTTTCCATATTTTCCAGCCTTGGAGAATACGAGCCTGTTACTTTTGCGCTTTATCCGCTTAAGGACATGAATAGCATAAAAATATCCGTGACTGATCTCAAGACCAGTGGTGGGTCAGTAATCGATAGAGAAAACGTCGATGTGCGAATCGTGCGGTCGCTCCCTTATTCCAGGGGAGCAAGCAATTATACTATGCAGCCTGTTTTGCTGGAAAAACGCCCCAGTGTGGATCTATCAAAAGGGAAATCTGCTGAAATTTGGGTGACTTTCTATGCTCCCAAAGATGCAACCCCCGGCACATATACGGGAACGATCAGAATTGCGAGTAATACCTCGGCGCCGTATGAGTTGAAGTTGACTGCAAGAGTGCTCCCCATTAAGCTTCAGGAGCCGAGTACTTTATACGGAATGTGTTTTCTAATCAATGGCCGCAAGTATGGGCATGCCGAGAACCTGGATAAGTATTTTGCAGATATGCGCGCTCACGGTATGAACAGCATGTGGACCTGGCCTGATTCCGGTGTGAAAAAACAAGGGGACCGGATAGTTTATGATTTCGCCAAGTTCGGTTTTAGCAATAAGAAAGATCAGTATTACGGCAATAGTCTAGATGAAATCATGAACGGTTATCGTAAGGCAGGGTTCACGAAACCCTGGATTTGCGGCACCCTGTCATCCGTAAAAGATCTGATCGGTCAGAGTCTGGGCTATGACTGGTATACACCGGAATATGACAATGCGTATCTCGAGTATGTACGTCAGCTTAGGGCTCACGCGAAAAAGATGGGCTGGCCGCCGTTTTCCCTGCATGTGCAAGATGAACCTTCACATAATGGACATGCCGGTATGCATTATGCCATGTACTACAACAAGCTTTTGAGAGATAATTTTCCTGACGTGACACTTTTCCATGATGGTGTCTTTAACGACGACTGGGTGGCTAACAACGAGGATAGAGTATTATATCCCTATCTGGACATAATGTGCGCTACTAATCCAAGCAAAGAGGATATGGAATTATATAAACAGATGGGGTTGAAATTCTGGACATATAATAGAGCCCCGGGTAGTAGTTTTAGAAGAGCCAATAGAGAGTGCCGGGGAGTGTTTGCGAATAAGTCAGAATCCGGCGGTGTCTTCGATTGGGCCTATACATGGTGGTGTGAACCGGGCCTCCCTGCGGATTGGAGCTGGTACATTGTGACGGCGCCTGATGGTCCTGTGCCAACACCGGGCTGGGAGTCGGCACGCGAAGGAATCGACGATGCGAAATATCTGGCTACGTTGGCAACCCTGATATCCAGGGCAAACGCATCCGGCAAAAAGGATATTATGGCAGCGGCGAAAGAAGCAAGCACGTGTATGGCTACCATCTTAGCCCCTGTGCCCACAGTAATGGCAGCTAATCCTGCCGAGGATGCAGCCAATCTGAGGTATATATTTAAAACCTCCCCTGAGACCGAGGATCTAAACCGTTGGAATCTGGCTATGCGGATTATTAAGCTGCAATCCATGTTAGCGAAGAAACCTATAGCAAAAGATATGTCCCCGGTGATTCCACAGGATGATGCGCATACACTAGGCATGTGGCATTTTGATGAAGGGAATGGTTCATCAGTGCTGGATACCAGCAGTTTCAACGGGTCACATCATAATGACGGTGCATTTGGCACGATAGTAGGCAAAGATACGGGAATCCCGTTCAGAACAATTGGAATATCCAAGGGAGCGATACAATTTGCGCCATACACAGCGCCTGTGGTTATCCCTGTCAGGAATGCAAACAACCGGCAATTTACATACGAGGCATGGATCAACTATTCCAAGGTTGCCAGTGATGGGTCATATTTCGGTGCATTTGGCGACAAGTGGAATATAAGTATAAATTCCAACAATGCCGTTGTATTTCTTCTGAACGCAGGGAGCGGCGGATGGAAAGAGTTAAGTGCCGGTAATCTTACCGCAAATCGTTGGTATCACATTGCCGCAACTTATGATGGTCAGTATGCCAGGGTTTATATAGATGGAATACTGGCCGGATACCTGGCCTGCGAAGGTGAAATGGGTAGCGTCGCTGATAAGCTGTTTATCGGCAGCAACCAGAGCGGCACTGGGGGAAGATTCTTCGGCCGCATTGATGAAGTTAGACTTTCCGATACAGCAAGAACGTTCACTCTACCATGGGAATAAGAATAAGGAGAAACTAAGATGAAAAGCACAAAAATAGCTAGCATTCGATTAGTTGCAACATTGGCTCTGTCCATTGCCGGCATTTGCGGATCAATGGCAACTGCCCATGCAGACTTCTATGATACATTTAAGTATACTACCCCGGCAGAGATGCACGCCGTATGGGGCGGCTATGGTGATGTACCTGGCTGGGCAACATTCGATTCCGTTGGCGTTACGCTTGGTGGGGCTGCCCAAGGCGAGAGTACCATTTTATCATCCAATTGGAGTGGCGCTTTCGGTGTATTTACTGCCAAATTCATGACAACCAACACCGCAGGGAACCAGGTATGGTTTGGATGGCGCACTAGAGAGCCATGGTCAAATCCATCCGTATACGTTTCGCTGTGGGATAGCTTTGTTCTTACTGTTAATAATGGTGGATCCCAAAACAATAGCATTAGAACACCATATGTAACGTCGGGAGTATGGCATACCATAAGCATTGATTGGCAGCCAACATATGTAGAGTTGATCTACGATGGCACTTCGTGTGGAAAGGTTACAGACGTGTCTGTCATCCCGCAAACCCCGATGAGATTGGCAATGGACTCCCGCCGTGGCACAGCAGATCCGTTAGTATTAAAATTCGACGAGGTGAAGGTTACCCCTAAAACTGCGCCTGTGCCTGAGCCACCAAAAGTCGATTGACAAAATATGTATCTTAAGGCGTAACTGGTAGCCTTTGATTAGTAAACCATTGTCTCTGGTCATTACCGGAAGTTGACGGTCAATGACCAGGGCTAATGCAGAGTTCTCTTGAAGCTTTTAAATTAAGTTCTTCGGCCGCATTGACGAAGTCAGACTTTCCGATACAGCAAGAATTTTCACTCTTCCATGGGAATAAGGAGAAACGATTTGTCCAGCATACATTTCGGCGATAACAACGGATTGCTTACCGCCCGGTACATTTCGGGCAGCAATGTATACGAGGAAGCCCTCTACCATACGCGGCTGATAAGCCTGTATCGTTCGTCCGGCGGTTTTGTCCATAAGGATAACTCAATCGACTTTCTGCTCGAGCTTGATACGCGTATGTACAGGCTTGAGTCATTCGATCTGGTAATAGATGGGCAGGATCTTCGCAATCGATGGGATTGGGTAGGGGCATCGCAGCGACCGGGGCGAGACGATGGGTCTATTGAAGGCGTAATCGAACTCAAACATCAGGTTCGCCCGGTTACAGTCAAAGTCGTGACTAAACTGGACGGCACTCCGTTTATTGTGCGATACCTCGAGATCACAAATACAGGAACAGAACCGGCAGCACTATCAAGTGTAAGCCCATGGTCGGGGATGCTGTGGGGCGCAAATGATGCCGACATAGCGAAAAACATCGAGCTTCTGCCGCCCGGCGCTCCAAGCGCGTTTTCGATTGGGTATCTTGATGCCGGTATGCAGGGATGCGAAGGTAATCTTGTCTGGGAGCCGCTTCCCAAAGGTGTCAGGCGGATAGAGGGAAACAATGGCCGCAGCGGATACGGCGGCCCATACTTTATCGTTCGCAACGAGGTTACCGGGGAATGTGCATTCGGTGCTCTGGCATGGTCGACCAACTGGTACGCCGAGTTCTGGAATGAGCCATTTATGAGCCGTGAAAACGTTCCGTCCAGGGGCTTCAGGTTGATTTGCAGAATGGGCCCGGACGGACCGGCGCCTCTGAGGACAATTGCGCCTGGGGAGACTATAGTCACACCGGAAATGCATTTATCGATAATGCATTCGGATATGGATAAATGTATCCAGTCTTTCCACGAGCATCTCCGTAAATCCGTTATTCCGTCGAGACCAAAAGGCAAAGAAATGTACACGATGGTCGGTGTTGTGGTTGAAAAGCCCGGCGATTGGATATTGCGTGAAATTGACATTGCTGCCGAGATGGGCGCAGAGTCGTTTATAGTTGATGCAAACTGGTATGGCAATGGAGATTTCCCTGGCGATGATTGGGGCAGGTATCGGGGCGATTGGGTAGAGGGCAACTGGCTTCCCGGAGGACTGGCTGCATGCAGAGAAAGAGCTCATGATAAAGGTATGCTCTTTGGACTCTGGATGGAGCCGGAAGAGGTTGGTTCTAAAAGTCAGTTATTCGCTGAACACCCGGATTGGCTGCTCAGAACCGATGATAACAGGATGATTGGAACCAATACCGGCCCGGATTACATGCAAAGTGGGACTCTGGATTTGGCAAACCCGGATGTCGTGCGCTTCATGTCGGACAGCATAATTCGAGTAATAGGCGAATATGGGCTGGATTTCTTTAAACTGGATTACAACATGGATGTCTACGAGGGCGGGCAGCATGAAATCGGGGGCTACGTCGAAAGTGAATCATGGCGCCATTGTGAAGCCATATGGGGCATATTCGACCGCGTGCGCCGGGAATTCCCGGAAATCGCTCTTGAAAACTGCTCCAGCGGTGGTGGCCGAAACGATCTGGGCATGATGTCAAGGTTCCACTACACATCGATGACTGATTTTGGGCTATTTCCGAGAAGCATAAGGGCGATAAATGGGATGACGACGTTTCTGCCGCCTGAGTCTCTGTGCTATTACCACAATCAGGCATTCCCGGCTCATTTGAATGCCGATTTGGATACTCACCTGCGTGTGACACTTTTCGCACAGACCTATTTTGTCGGCTTTGGATCTCAGAGTATTATGGATTCTACCGAATATGTCGAGAAGACGCAGCGATACATCAAGCTCGCGAAAGAGTTTGCATATCCGATACTCGCCAAACATCCAAGAGTCTTCCATCATACGCCTGATATTGGGCTGTATAAACCTGCAGACTGGTGTGTGCTGGAATATGCGTCGCAGGATGGTTCACAGGGATATGCCGGCATATTCCGTCTGGGGACCGGAAAGTACGTAAATGCAGGGGAACGATCAAATGAATACCTGTTCCGACCAAGAGGCCTCGATCCGGCAGGGTGTTATTTGGTGACCCTGGATAACCTGAATACGGAGATCGAGCTCAGTGGGGCAGACCTGTTGAGAGGCATTCCCATCCACCTCGATCAGCCACATACAAGCGAATTGTTGCTTTTCAGGCGCAAGGAGCAGTAATCTTTCGCTCGCATATAACATCAAGGCGATCACTGTTCATTGATGTTGGCAATAGCAATTATCGCAGAGCCAAACTATCGGTGTGATTCTTATTGTTAGACAGTTTATTGGAGAATAAATGAAATCATTCTTTTCAAAATTCGGATCGAACGAATCGGCGGCAGGTATCATATTTCTCCTGCCGAACTTGCTTGGGTTCCTGGTCTTCACATCGCTGCCGGTGCTGGCATCGCTGTGTCTCAGCTTTGTTCAATGGGATATCCTCACCCCTCCTAAGTTCGTGGGGCTGGCAAACTTTGTCGCGCTGCTGGGCTTTCACAGAGAAGTCGGGCACTTAGCGGCAAACGATCCTCAGTTCTGGAAGTACCTGTATAACACTGTGTTCTTCATGCTAAACATACCCATCTGCATGGTAGGCTCATTAATAATCGCGCTTGCCATGAACCAGAAACTTAAAGGGATAGTCTTCTTCAGGACAGTATTCTTTCTGCCGACCATATGTTCCGGCATCGCAATATGTCTGCTCTGGCGGTGGATACTAAATCCCGATTTCGGCTTGGTGAATGCATTTCTCTCGAGTGCCTTTAACTTCCTGCACCTGAACATCCAGCCTCCGCAGTGGCTCTCCAGCGTAACCTGGGTCAAGCCGGGGATGATGCTCATGAACTTCTGGGGGGCAATCGGTGGGATGAACATGATTCTTTACCTCGCCGCACTTCAAGGCGTTCCCAGGGAACTCTACGAGGCAGCAGATATCGATGGCGCAAGTCCCTGGAATAAGTTCTGGGCGGTTACATTCCCGTTCCTATCACCCACAACCTTCTTCATTGCGGTGATGGGTGTGATCGGCGGATTCCAGGGCGGGTTCATGCAGGCATACGCGATGACCCAGGGCGGCCCGGCGGGAGCCTCCACGACCATTGAGTACTACATATACAACAACGCATACCAGTGGTTCAAGATGGGGTATGCATCAGCAATCGCATGGGTAGTGTTCATGGTAATCCTGGTCGTGACCCTGATCAACTGGCGATTTGGTGGGAAGTTAGTTCATTATTAAGGTGGAACAATGGCAGCAGTAGAAGAAATAACAATATCAAAAGATGTAAGCACCGATGCCTATCTAAGATCGAAGCGGCGGAAGATGGTGCGAGAAGGATCAGTCAAGACAGGAACGTACCTGCTCTTATCGCTCGTCGGCATAACGATGATAATTCCGCTCGTCTGGATGCTTTCAACATCGCTGAAGGAGAGCGGGGCGGCCTTCCAGTTCCCACCTCAGTGGATACCTAAGCCAATCATGTGGCAGAACTACGCAGATGCCTGGAATGCAATGCCGTTTGGCAGGTTCTTCATGAACAGCATCATCGTTGGCGTGATGGTGACTCTCGGACAGGTGCTCACAAGTGCGATGGCGGCATATGCTTTCGCAAGGTTGAAATTCCCCGGCCGCGATAACCTTTTCCTTGCATACCTTGCGACCATGATGATTCCGGGTTCCGTCATCATGATCCCACAGTTCATCCTTGTGAAGCAGTTGAACATGATCGATACCTATACGGCCCTGATCCTGCCGGGATTATTCAGCGCATTCGGCACATTCATGCTCCGTCAGTTCTTCATGGGCCTGCCGAGGGAACTTGAAGAAGCAGCCAAGATCGATGGGTGTTCGCTGTTCGGCATCTTCTGGAAAATAATTCTGCCGCTCTCGAAGCCGGCCCTTGCAACACTCACGACACTTACGTTCATGGGTTCGTGGAACAACTTTATGTGGCCTCTTGTTGTTACCAACTCGACGGATATGAAGACACTTCCGATCGGTCTGCAATCGTTCCAGGGAATGTACAACACGGAGTGGACACTTCTTATGGCTGCATCGATCATCGTGCTGCTGCCGGTCATTGTGGTCTTCCTTGCGAATCAGAGGTTCTTCGTGGAAGGGATTCAGCTGGGGGCGGTCAAGGGGTAACAGGTCATTGGCCTGCATTAAACCGTATTAGAACAAGTGTATTTAAGTGAGGATATGATGATCGAGGGCAGATTTGCAAATACGGAACGTTTGTTTGAGCAGGAGATGCTTGATGGATGTTACAACGCCTATGATGGCTTGAACGGTGGCGAACACCTGCTCATGTGCAAGCTGCCCTGGCGAGGCGGACTATTTGTGGAGACTCCAGGCCTATGGGCGGGGGTGTGGACACACAATGCGTCGGTTGGAATGTATGGATGGGAACCCTTTCTGCTCCCTGAAGATTCCTTGGCACATCGACGTTCGATAGATCTTCTTCTCAATCTTCAGCGAGAAGATGGATTACTCCCCGAAGCTGCTATTCCATCAGAGGCAAGGAGTAATGGTGAACGAGATTTTGCCGAGTTTTACAACGATGGACAGACCCATGGTGATGTCTTTATCGATGGTCATTGCATGGGCATTATTATGATGTGCGAGCATGCGCTATGGACCAGAGACCTGGAATGGTTAGGCACTCGATTTGAAAAAATCGCCGGTGCATGCAAATACATCGAACAGCGGCGACGGGATGATGGTTTGATACATGTTCGTTCCGGTGGCACGGTGTTCGAGCAGTGTTACGGTTACAGCGGCTATCCATCGAGCACGCAAATATTCGCCGCCGCAGCATTGCTCCGCGCCTACGAGGTGAGCCGGTTGGTCGGCCTGGAAAAGGTAGAATGGAAAGCTCTCGCTCAGGAGATAATCGAATCGTTGTACAAGAAGATTTATTCTCCAAAGGGGTTCTTTGCCAGTGCTTTAGATGAAAAGGGCCAGCTGCGCGGGCATCTGGATTATTTTGAATCATTCCCCAATGTCTTTGCCGGCCCCCTTGGGATAGCCGGAACCAGGGAAGTTTTGGGGATCGTCAATCGGATAATGCAGATACCGGAAGTCGATATGTGCACGCCGATATGTTCCTGCTACCCAGGACGGCCTGGGTTCGATATCCATTACTCGCACGGTGGCCCGGGATACCATATGAACGGTGGTGCATGGATGGGATTTGGCGGACTGGATGTGTGGACTCACCTTATGGCAGGCAAGTACGAACGAGCACGGTATCTCATCAACAACCTGATTGATATGCAGAAGAATAAGACCTTGATGGACAGGGTGGAAGAATTTGGCAGGGATAGAGATGGCAAGACCGGTACCACCGGATGCAACCATCCGCTTCGAGCATCGGCAGGCGGTTTCGGCAATATCCTGCGAGGTTTCTTCGACCTGCAGGTGTATTCAGACAGAATAGAGTACCGGCCTCTTTTCCTTACCGGTACAGGCAGGGTTGAGACGCGCATACCTGTCAGATGGGGTGATAGCGAGATCACATTCGATCTTCATGAAGATCCCGAAGCGTATTTCAAGCCCTCTCTTAAATTAGATTTCAGTAGTATAAAAACCGAAAAACAAATGACTGTCAGGAATTAGTGTTTGTATGAAATACCGATTATCTGCAGAGTAAGGAATTTAGTATATTATGTTGCCGTTAACAAGCAAGGGATTGAATAGGATAGACCTATTCGGGGACGGAGACTTCGTTTGGTATAAGTCTGATCGCCATTTGCATGATTTCACCGATGCGTTCGGTAGGCCTGAAGAACGTTTGGGTTCTGCTATCGACAAGAGCACCAGCAAGAGCTTTTTTATAAGCCAGGACGAACCGGCCGATGGTTGTGTAAAGCTGACAGGGGTATGGCTGGCATATAGTAGTGAATCAGCTACTTCAGCAGCGTTAGCGTTCCCAATACGCCTGTGCGTGAATGGCACGGAAGTCTGGTCCGGCCTGCTTCATCTGCCGATTGTATGTGCAGGTTGGCCATCCGTATATCTAAATATACCGGCTGGCTGCCTTCATCATGGGCATAACGAATTATCGTTAAATATAGACGGTCCTGCCCTTCTGCTAAATCAGTTTTCGCTGTTCTTTCATGCATACAGCGGGCAGGCATTCGAAGTCTTGCACTCACCCAGGGTTCTCACAACCAATTCCGACTTCTCCATCACTCTGCAATCATACAGAAAAATTCATGATCTTGATATCGAATGCACAGGTCCAATTGAACTTGTCGACCCTGCGGATGGATGTGAAATCGGTGAGAACGATTTCTTCTTTCGGACATTGGGGGATGCAGGCAAGTGCAGTGTTTCCTTTGCATCAGGCAACGAACGATTTAAAGTAAATCTTCCGACTGTTTTAGATTTGCCCAAGGGACTGCCGTGTTATGTCGGCTCCGATTCCGACGATCATCCGCATGATGGCACCGGAACTATGGAGGAGATCATATCGCATCTCTTCCGCTCTGAAACCGGCAACATGGTGATGTTTAGACCGAAAGAGACGCGCAATTGCGTTGTTTCACCGTCGGAATCGCTATGCCGCTCATGGATAGACTTATGCCATCGTTTCCATGCGAAATACTTTGTCTGCGACTGGGTTCCCTCCGGAAAATTTCCTGATGCGTTACAACCAGCTATGGCAGAAGATCCGGATTTTCTGGGCTACCATGTACATGAGCCTTACTTCATGATGCATGATCGTAACAGCAACGAGGAGTTTAAATCAGCAACCGATTATAACTCGGCAAAAAACGCCTATATACGAATGCTTAGTGATATGGCCGAGCGCTATCATTCCAGGGGAGCGAAGGTTGCAGCAGGGGAAGCCTCATGGATTGCTGCATACGACGGAGAGGCCGGTTTCGACATTATAAATGCCGAAGCGGTGACTGGTTTTGGTCCGTTGTTTGGCTCAGCTAGAGGAGCGATGCGAGGCCGGTCAGAGATGACTTTTGGGCATCACATAGCTATAGAGTGGTACTTGGGTTTTCCATACGACGATCTCAAGTCGCATAGGTTCTGGCTCATGATGCTTCTTACCTTTACTCATGGTGGAACCTATATATATGCAGAGAACTCCCTTTTCTTCACGAATAGCTATGAGCGTCATGATCCTGAAGACAAGTTCACCTCCGACAACCGAGAGCTCATGCGGCGATTTTACGATATGACAAGACTGCAGCCCAGATTCGGGGAACCATGTGCAGAGTTGGCAGTGGCGTATGGCAACCTGGAATCCATTCTCTGGCATCACGATGACCTGTTGCCGGAAGAGGAGGATGGCAGTACATGGATGGAAAGCAGTTGGTATAAATGGGATGGTGCGCCGTATAAACCGGCATGGCGTGCATTGGATGCATGGCTTACCCCTGTGGAAATAGAGCGATATAACGCCAATAAATCGATACTCAAGTGGTTCTCAGGCAATCCGTATGGCAATGTGGATATTGTATCTACAGATCGTTCATCGGAGATATTCTCCATGTACAAGGTTCTGGCATTCCTTGGATGGAATACAATGACCGAAGATGTGCTGGATAAGCTCAAAACTTACGTGTCCGGCGGTGGCGCTCTCTTTATCGGTGGCTGCCAATTTGACAAGCGGACGTTATCTCTGGGCGATTATGAAATAGATACGTCAGGTGCGGAAGATCTCCTTGGGCTGGCAGTAACGGGTGTAGGCAACAGTATTGGCGACGTGGTCTGGAACGGGAGCCTGCTCTCTCAATCAAATGAGACAAGGCTTTGTTCGCTGAACATCAAAGAGGCTGAAGTAGTGGCTTCTGATGAGTTAGGTAATCCTGTGCTGCTGCATCATAAATACGGTGATGGAGAAGTTTACTTCTACAACTTATGGGATCATCCTGTTACGGCGGAATCAATTGAACTGATTAAGGCATTCATGGCGCATTTGGGCAATGAGAACAAGTGCAGTTTCGGGGTTGAGGATGGTTACGGCGTCAACTGCTCTCACTGGTATGATTCTGACAGCGGTATTCGCAGACTGTATCTGGTGAATACTAATTGGCAGAGAGAACGAACATCCAGGGTATGTACGGTCAGATTATGGGGAAATTCGTATCCCATAAGTATTAAGGATGACAATATGACTGTAGTTACTGTCAAGGGCAGAACCGCAGTTATAACAGATAATCCATATGTTTATGTGAAAGATATCACCGTAGATCCATCAGAATGCCATGTAACCATGACAGGTAACAGCAACTGTACAGTTCGGCTGTTGTTTGTAGATTCCAACATTAAGGTAGCGCCTCAGCCGATGTCCGGGCCTGCCGATTTGATGGATGAATGCATAATCAGTTGCAGTCCTCAAGGCACGCTGGAATTGATGTTCGATCTGCAGCAAGCTTGACATCGACTGAACATCTTAAAACGGAAACTCAGTTGAATCAGTAACACAAACGAATGATGTAAATACATAATGAGCTAGCTATGAAATTGGCACAGTGGGGTGATATTCCTCCTGCAGTAAGTAAAAGCTGGCATAATAACCATTGTATAGAGGAGATCAAAATGGCAAAAAAGATAGCATTTATAGGTGCCGGTAGTTTCGGTTTCACAAGAGATCTTGTAAGAGATATTCTGACATTTCCGGCCCTGGCAGACAGTACACTCTGCCTCATGGATATTGACGGTGAGAGGCTTGCGTTCATTAAAACCGCAGTCGATAACATCGTGAAGGCTGGAAACTATCCTGCAAAGGTAGTAGCGACTAATGACAGAGTTGAGGCTCTGAAAGGTGCGGATGGCGTGGTCTGTACCATCCTGCAAGGTGGGGTCCAGACATTCACGAACGATATAGATATCCCGAAGAAATACGGCGTCGATATAAACGTCGGCGACACGCGCGGCCCGGCTGGAATCTTCAGGGCACTCAGAACAATCCCTGTGATGCTCGATATCTGCAAGGACATCGACCGCTATTGCCCGGATGCCATATTCCTGAACTACACGAATCCCATGGCAATGCTGTGCAGGGCAATGCAGGGACAGTATCCGAATATCAAGACCACCGGTCTATGTCATAGTGTGCAGGGAACCTCTGAGATGCTTGCAAAGTGGATAGGTGCCCCTATGGACGAAGTCACTTACAGATGTGCAGGTATCAACCATCAGGCCTTCTATCTCGATTACAAATGGAACGGTAAAGATGCCTATCCACTAATTCGCGAAGCAATGGATAAGCCTGAGATCTACAATGAGGAGCTGGTGAGAAACGAGATGTTCCTGCACCTCGGATATTATGTCACCGAATCGAGCGGGCACAACTCCGAATACAACGCATGGTTCAGAAAGCGCCCTGACCTGATAGAAAAGTACTGCACCCACGGCACCGGATGGAATCCCGGAGTGCACGCATATATCAGGGATGAATTCTTGGAAGTAGCGGATACATGGCGTGACAATATCAAAGACGAGCTTGCCAAACCGATAGATCTTGAGCGAGGCAAAGAATACGCGTCAAGGATCTTCAACGCAACATTTGGAGACGGCACGCTCTACGAGTTCAACGGTAACGTACGGAACTTTGGGTTGATCGACAACCTACCAGAGGGTTGCTGTGTAGAAGTGCCTGTACTGGCATCGAAGAGGGGATTTGACGCTATCCACATTGGCGAGCTTCCTGCACAGCTGGCAATCCTGAATAACACAAGCGCAAGATGCGAAGAGCTTGCCGTAGAGGGTGCTATAGAGGGCGATGCCACCAAAGTCTTCCATGCGGTCCTGTTCGATCCGCTAACATCTGCAGTGCTGTCTATGGCCGAAATTAAACAGATGGTAGATGAAATGCTCGCAGCCAACAAGGATTGGCTCCCTCACTTCAATTTGCAAGGATAAGGGTATTATCGTTGAAGAAATTCGCACAAAAGCTCCATAATCGCCGTAGAGCGCTGCTTGTAGTAGCATTAATGAATATCCTTTATGCTTTTTCGTATTTTCAGCGAATAGCAGTCCCAGGTACCATCTTTAATGAACTCCAGTCAGAACTGGCGCTTCCATCAACTGCCGTCGCGCTGCTCGGAGGCCTGTATCTATACGTTTACGGTGGAATGCAGATCTTCTCCGGCATGTTTGTCGACCGCTTTGGTTCCGTGCGCATTATTCTCTCGGGAGGTGTGCTGCTTGCCATTGGTTCGATACTCTTTCCGATGTCGCATAGCCTCGCTATGTTATACATCACACGGGTGATTATCGGCCTTGGCGCCAGTCTGATGTTCCTCTCGCTGATCAAGGAAATTGATTCCAAGTTCAGCGGCAAGAACTTCTCAGCGCTTCTCAGTTCCACCCTGTTCGCAGGATATCTCGGCGGACTCCTGGGGACACGGCCGTTTGAATCGGCGGTTGGGGCTTTTGGGTGGAGATCGTCGCTACTCGCCGTAGGTATAACATGCGGAATATTCGTCATTCTGTCTGCAGTTCTTATGTGGCATTCCCGCAATGGGAATCACATCAAGTCAGCAGCCTCAGTTCTATTGGCACTCAAACAGGTTACTCGAAATTGGAGTTGCTATCCAGGGGTCTATACCGGAACGGTGATGTTCGGCAACTATTTCATTATGCAAGCTATAATCGGCAAGAAATTCCTGCAGGATTGCGCCGGTTTCAGTTCCGCTTCCGCAGCCTCACTCACATTCCTGATGATGCTGGTATCCATGTCTGCATCCATCTTCGCGGGAATATTGCCGCGATGGATCGAAAACCGGCGCAAACCGATACTCATCGCATCAAGTATCGCGACTGTTATTGCACCGGTACTAGCGCTTCTTGTTATATCCGGTGGGCGCATGTGGGTATTGCCGTGCTATATAATGTTCGGGATATCCACAGCAGGCTCCCCAATTTTCAGCACAGTCATGAAGGAACTGAACGAACCGAACTTCGCCGCTTCATCCATAGGGGTATCAAACTGTATCGGGTATGTATCAATCGCCGTGCTGACCACAGCGATCGGACGAGCGCTAGATCTGTTCTCTTCACAGGCGGTCAGAACATCAGCCATCATCCAGTACCCCCCTGCAGCGTACAGGGTGATCTTCATCGGCTTCACAATACTTGCTATTTCGGCACTGATAAGCTGCCTTTTCGTCAGGGAGACTTACGGCCGGAATATATACCTAGAGAAAGCCGAGTCCAGATAGTCATCGTTCAGATTGTGTTAGGACTGCTTGCCAACGCGCGGTAGCAACGATTTATAAAGAGAGGGCAGTGATGATTGCAGGAAGCGCCAAAATAGATATAACGCCGATTGAGAACGTTTGGATGGCAGGCATGCTTCGTGCGCACCAATCGGAAGCGGTACACGATCATCTTTATGCGCGGGCGTTGGTGCTGTCTGATACCGAGGATATGTCCGGTGCTTATGCACTGGTATCGGTGGACGTCTGCTTTCTCAATGAGAAAGTTACAGAAAAGGCAAGATCTCTTATTGAATCAAAGACAGGTATCCCTGCGGGGCATACCGTCATCGCTGCAACACATACACACTCAGGACCATCAACCGATGAATCTGGTCAGCTGGCGGAAGAAAGCTACCTTCGCGAACTCGTCGATAAGGTAGTCAATGCAGCCGAGCAAGCTGCGTCGAAAGCTAAACCGGCGATGGTGGGAACAGGCCATGGCAGTGAGAATACAATCAGCCACTATCGAAGGTTTATTTCCGATGACGGCAAGATCGTCATGATCTGGGAGCAGAATCCCGATGAGTGCCCTATGCGCTGTCTTGGCAAGATTGACCCGGCGGTCGGCGTGCTGAGAGTTGCTGATGCGGACAATCCCGAACAGACCATCGCCGTGCTGTTCAATCATGCAGGTCACCCGAACGTCATGTCGGGTGATAATTACCTTATCAGCGCAGACTATCCCGGCATAACGGTAGAACAGGTAGAAGCGCACTGTGGATGTAATGCCATGTTCATGAACGGCGCTCAGGGAACGGTGGATATCGACAACTGGAGATATAGAGACTGGGATGGTATGGTTCACATCGGCAAAACGCTTGCTGATGAGGTAAATGGTGTTTTGGATGGAATATCAGTGTCGGCAGAGACCGTACGTGGCGCCAGGATCGAATATACGCTGCCTCCTCGAATGTTATCGGACGAGGAACTGGCGTGGGCTGATAGGATTCTTGCCGAGACCGGCGGCGCTTTCGAGTGCGTTGCAGATGGTGTAGGGGATGACTTCAAAGCAGTGTTCTATCGCAAGTTGTACGAAAAACAAAGCGTTAATGTAGATGTCGAGCAGATCTGTATAGCGATGGGGGATACGGCATTCATAAGTTTTCCCGGAGAACTATTCACAGAGATAGGCATGAGAATTAAAGAGCAAAGCCCATTCGCCCACACCTATATCCTTGGCCTGGCAAACGGATACATCGGTTATGTGCCGACAAGAGATGCAGTTGAACAGGGTGGCTATGAAGTAGATACCAGATGTGTCGGCGACGATGCGGAAGATATAATAGTCGAACACAGTCTGAAGCTGCTCGACATGGTAAGGCATGAAAGTCGACGGTAAATCTATTATTTACTGGGCTCTATGAGAAAGTTTGTGGATAGCGGTATTGTTCCAACAACCGTGCGAATAAATTCGCGGCAACAAAAACACGAAGTCGGCCTGCGCCGACTAGATGCAGGCACACCCTTCACGGGTGTGTTGATGCTTCGGTTGCAGAGTCGACGCCGCCGCTGCCGAAGCCTGGCAGACATGTACCGTCCCTCGATATGCCCTGTGGGCTACTCGGGATAAGCGGCATCCCCCCTCGCCCGAAATCGGGAGAGGGTTGGGGTGAGGGCGAATCAGATTCATCCGCAAGAAAGCTTATAGAGCCATTTACTGATGTTACGCAGAAATACAGATAACTATTCAGGATCGGGACAATCATATCCGGTCGCACTTCATGGGCTTGTCTCCATACCGGAGGAACGAATATCAGCCTGCAATTTCTTCAATACAAAGAAATTCATGACTCATTATTTCTTGCTCCGATCATTCAACTCGGTATCATGGCGAAAAGAAGTTGGTGAGTCAGCCAGTATCAGTCCTCTATCGATAAGGGAGTGTTAGTGTTATTGTACACTGCTCTGGGTAAAGAGGAGAAATGGTCTTGCCTTATAAGCCAAATTATGCAGAATATGGGAAATATTATGATAAATATGCCTGAAATTAAACTTGGAATCGTAGGAGTAAGCCGTGACTGCTTTCCGGCGGAGCTTACTCAAAACAGACTTAACAAAGTAGTCCAAGCATGCAAAGAGAATGGAATTGAAATCTTCGCATGCGATACAATCCTCGAAGGGGAGAAGGATGCACTCGCCGCCCTGTTGGAGATGGAGAAAGCAGGCGTAAATGCTGCCGTTATCTACCTCGGCAACTTTGGACCTGAGGGGCCGCTATCCATTTTTGCGCAGAAGTTCAATGGGCCTGTGATGGCTTGTGCCGCGGCAGAGGAGACAGGGGATAACCTGGTTTCCGGTCGTGGCGATGCCTTCTGTGGCATGCTAAACGCCTCCTATAACTTCAACTTGAGAGGGGTCACCGTCCATATCCCCCAGATGCCGGTTGGACTTCCTGAAGAGTTGGCTGAGAAGATAGGGCATTTCGGCAAAGTGGCTAAGGTAGTTGTGGGCGTGCAGAACCTCAAGATATTTGGGTTCGGGCCACGTCCGCATGACTTTTATGCCTGCAATGCGCCGATCAAGCCGCTGTACGATTTAGGCGTCGAGGTTATGGAGAACAGCGAGCTCGACCTTCTTGCTCTGATGAATGAAGTAAAAGCTGACGATCCGAAGGTCATTTCAACTGTCAAGGATATGGAAACCGAGCTAGACGCAGGGAACACATACCCCGATCTCCTTCCAAGGCTTGCGAGGTTTGAGGTCGCGCTTATGCGGTTCTACAAAAACAACCTCGGGTCAAGGAAGTACGGGGTTTTTGCGGATAAGTGCTGGCCTGCATTTCAGACGCAATTTGGATTCTGCCCATGCTATGTAAACTCGAGGCTTGCAGGGAGAGGCATCCCTGTAGCCTGTGAAGTCGATCTGTATGGCGCCGTAAGCGAATACATGTGCCAACTTGCGGCGGATATGCCGGCAACACTTCTCGATATAAACAACACTGTTCCCGCAGATATGATCCAGAATACCGATCTTAAGGGAGCAGAGCCGATTGACCTGTTCATGGGTTTCCACTGCGGGAATACGGCATCATCCTGCATGAAGAATTGCTCAATCCAGTATCAGTACATAATGAAGAGGCTGCTCGAGCCTGAATCAGGGCCTGATATCTCGCGAGGAACCCTCGAAGGGCAGATAAAACCGGGAGCGACAACGTTCTTCAGGTTGCAGGGAAATGCGGAGAGCGAGCTTGTGAGCTACGTCGCTGAAGGGAGTATACTCGATATAGATCCGCGAAGCATCGGAAGCATAGCAGTGTTTGCAATTCCTCATTTCGCCCGGTTCTACAGGCATGTGCTGATTGGCAAACAGTTCCCTCATCATGGCGCGGTAGCCTTCGATACCGTGGGCAAAGTGCTCTTTGACGCGTTGAAAATGCTTGGGGTAAAGGATATCAGCCATCCTTTGCCGAAGGGTGTGATGTATCCTGGAGAGAATCCGTTCGAACTGGGATAAGAGCAGTTCGGCATAAGCTACATAAAAAAGCGAGATAAAGAATTATGGCATATTTTATTGGAATAGATATCGGCACAAGCGGAACCAAGACGCTGCTCATCGATCAGTCTGGAAAGGTCATCGCAACAGCGACGGACACTTATCCGCTAAGCACGCCAAGGCCGCTCTGGGCGGAGCAGAACCCTGACGATTGGTGGCGAGCTACGGCTTCGACCATAAGGGAAGTCCTCTCAAGATCAGGCGTTGCTTCATCGGAGATCAAAGGGATCGGACTCTCAGGCCAGATGCACGGGGCTGTATTCCTCGATGATAGAAACCAGGTTCTCCGTCCGAGTATCCTATGGTGCGATCAACGGACAGGTGCCGAATGTGACTGGCTCACCGAGCAGGCGGGAATCGAAAAAGTAGTAGATATTACCTGTAATCCGGTGCTCACTGGATTCACGGCCGGCAAGATAATCTGGCTCCGAAACCATGAGCCAGAGACCTTCGCAAAAGTGGCAAAGGTTCTGCTGCCAAAAGACTATGTCAGGCTTAAACTGACCGGGGAGTTTGCAACAGAAGTCTCCGATGCATCGGGTACATCGCTCTTTGATGTCAAGAAACGCAGATGGTCGGAAGAGATGCTGGAGGCAGCACGCATCCCGAAGAGTTGGATGCCGCCTGTATACGAATCGCCGGAGATATCGGGCAAGATATCGGAAGAAGCTTCGGCTCTGACAGGGCTTAAGGCAGGAACGCCTGTAGTCGGCGGCGGAGGAGATCAGGCCGCTGGAGCCGTAGGAAACGGAATCGTCGAGACCGGGATAATCTCGTCTACGATAGGCACATCCGGCGTAGTCTTCGCATTCTCCGAAAAGCCGGTTGTCGACCCAAAACTGAGGTTTCACACTTTTTGCCATGCGGTACCGGGCAAATGGCACATCATGGGAGTAATGCTCTCTGCAGGAGGCTCACTCCGCTGGTACAGGGATACGTTTGACCCAGATTCATCGTACGATAAGATATGTGCGGAAGCATCCGCTGTCGAACCGGGATGCGAGGGACTATTCTTCCTGCCGTATCTTACCGGTGAACGGACCCCATATCCTGATCCTAACGCTCGTGGAGCATTCATCGGAGCCACGTTAAGGCATAGTAGACCTCACTTTGCTCGAGCGGTAATGGAGGGTGTTGCATACGGACTGAACGATTCGTTCGAAATCCTGAAAGAAATGAAAGTAGCGATGAGTGAGGTTCGGGCATCCGGCGGCGGCGCAAAGAGCGAAACCTGGCGGCAGATTCAATCTGATATCACCGGGCTCGAGCATATGCTTGTAAACGTGGATGAGGGTCCTGCATTCGGTGTTGCATTGCTTGCGTCAGTAGGCACCGGGGTATATTCGAGCGTAGAGGAAGCGTGTAAAAGCACGATAAAGGTAGCTTCTTCTACAATGCCTGATGCAGGAAAATCTCAGCTTTATCAGCGGTATCGCGATGTATATAGATCGCTGTATCCGGCACTGAAAGATCAGTTTGCTCGGATATCCTGCATATCTGGCTAGTGCAAAAGCATACTTGTGCCAATCGATCCAAAATATATATGGAGAGTTGCCGTTTTGCAGCGCATCATTTTATCATGACTCGCGACCTGCTCGAACTATCTATGCGCTGCTTCTGCCGACCGGAAGGTAGGGTAAGAGATTGTACATTTGTCAAGTTACAGAGCCATCTGGTAATTTACAAGCATCTGTTTCGCTGATTTGAAGGTGTGTTAAAATATCCGGAATCGCGATCAGCAGGAAATCCTCGTATCATAAGAGTGCTGTTACCGCCCACGCGCTCTCGAATATAGGCCACAATACCCCGCAAAACCATGCGCCGCAAACATGAAAATCATGGTTGGTCCATAATGCGTTGCCGTGATCGCAATCGAGCCATAGACCTATCACACGGGCCTGTGATGGATGCACAAGCTACTGCCTGCCGGAATCGTGATCATGCCATCCAGTATGATCGACTTGCCATCAGTGCGCGCTGCGAGCCTGCCCGATGGGCCCTCTACATCCACGCATGCACCATCAGGCAAATCGGCCAGTTCCAGCGTTTGCAGGCTTTGAACGCCGTATGCCACGTTTAGAGTGTAACGTCCTTCCGACGGTTGTTGCTCGTATGTGCCCCATGCGGTTGCAGTGGACCAGAACGTGCGGAAGTTCTCATTATTGATCGCCGGCGCAAATCCGATCCGACCTTCGCTGCAGTTGAATGAAAAGCCATCAAGGGCAAGTTTGATCGCCCAATTTGCCATGGATCGTGCGTAATGATTGCCCCATTCGATCTCATTCCACGGATTGCGACGTTCCCCATCATGCCGGTCGCGGACGGCTTTTGTGACAGCAAGACCTTCATCAATCATGCCTTCGTAGATCAGATGGCTTGCCAGTTGATACTCAAACCCGATCATTACCTCATCTGCATACGGAGTCGGATTGTACGGCCTACCGCCGTGTGGCCAGGTGCATATCACCGTACCAGATTCGTCATTCAGCGCAAATACCCTCGCGGAGTTCAAATGATTCCAGAAGTCCAGCTTGAAATTATACCGGTATACGCTCTTAACTGTGCTCAGAACGTGTTCCTGCGGGAGCAAATACCCCAGCCCGTATACGTGAGCCAATTGCTGACCGATAAGCTGATCGATCAGGCATCCGGGGCCAACCTGATATTTCAGCCCCGAATCGGGATCGTATGGTTGGATATAATATTCGCCATTGAACAACTGCGCATCCAACTCGCAGGACCCGCTCTCTTCGATCCGGCGGCATTCCAACGCGAAATCGCTTTCGCCAAGATGATCGGCCATCAATGCAGCCGCTCTCAGCGCTCCGAGGTACATAACTCCGCACATGGCGTTCGGACCGTGAAGCTCGGTGTCATAGGTGTTGTGCTGAACGCCCTCCATGATGCCGTCGCGATCGGTGTCCCATTCGAGCCAGGCATATTCGAGCGATCTTTTTACATACGGCCAAATATTTTTCAGCCAGTCGCCGCCTCCTCCCAGTTGCCAGTCGCGGTAGACTTGCATTATTGCACCCATCTGACCGTCTGCGCATGCGTAGAAATCGTTCGGAGGAGTCCCCAGCGGCAGTTGAAGTCGGAAGCAGACTTTTCCGTCGGGATGCATGCTGTATTTGTATTCGGCATCACGCATGCTACGTTCAAGCTCCGGATACAGGAAGGCGTGCGTCTGGGCGTAATTCCATACATGCGTGCACGATCCTTCACAGGAGCCCGCGTCTGCTCCGCATCCTTCCCAGCCGTAGAATGTACCGTCCGGCAGACGGATGCACGTTGTAGTCTTGATGATGCTTGCCTGGCTGGAAATTGCATCCAGCACGACAGATGGCAGTGTACTGTCAAACAACGAATCGTGGAAAAGCCGTGTCTCGGTCTCAAGTCTCGAAAGATTGTCTGCGGTATATTTTGCTGCACTCCGCGCATCGGAAAATTGGCTTGCATAGTAGTTCCGCCAGCGAGGCTTTTCGCACTGACATTCGACATTGCATTCGTGCCAGTACTTCTCGAATATTGGAAAGCACCATGAGATAAACATCGGCAGGCGCACGGATTGTCCCGGCTTGATGGTCGCCGTCATACCCAGCGAACCGACATCTGATTTCCCGGATGCGGGTGCATCGCTATCGCTCAGCCGACCATTCGTTTTCATGCAATCTGCCCAGTTCCAGAGCGCAAAAAACCAGTCTTCCGAATGTTGCCATGCCGTCTGCCAGGTAGTATTCGGCCAGTTGGTCGAGAGCGCTATGGTGCCGAAATTCGGATCATTCGACTTGTCGGCATTCCATTCTGCCTGAAGCACCGTGAGGCCTTTGTCTCTGTGGATTCTTATCTCACCGGCGCCTGGAACTGCTTCTGTGGGAAGGTTTCCCACAAGGACGATTTCAACGTCCTTCTCGCTTGGATTGGTCAGTGTCCAGTAGAATATCGCTGTCGGGATGCCGGAATCGTCTGCGTTGTGCGGGATTGTCGGATTCCATGCTTCAAGGGAGACATCGACCGGCATGTCGGAATCTTCGAAGTCGATATGCGCGAATGGATAAGAGCCGGTGAATGCTGCCGATCTCATATGCGGCAGGCCGGCGCCGGTATCCCTCGGCACTCCGAATCCGGATTCTTTTCCGTTCGGGTTGAACGGCGGAAGCGGAGGCGATTGCAGCACCTTCAGCACAGGCGATCCTCCGGCAGATCGCGCGCACAACGTGAAGAACGCGAACTGAAGCCTGTTGTCCTTGCCTGGCCGATTAAATATCTCCCAATCCCTAAGCTCTCCGCGCCCTCCCAGGCTTATGGTTCCGGTGCCGATCCCACCAAGAGGGAATTTGATCTGATCAAGGTGTTTTCCGGTAAAAGTGCGTTGTGGACCCATGCCGTATAAATCATCATGGGAATATGGGATGTTTGGGGGATTCATCGATTTCTCCTCTGAATGTTTGTTCGAGCCAAATACTGGTGTAACCTTTGGATACACTCAACTGAAACCCTGACGCCGGCCAGTTTGCCGTTTATCAGTCCATTTCTATATAGCAAGTTAGCAAGGCGGTATGACATTTATCAACAATCAGCGCCTCCAAGGACAGCACATTTTATGACAGTATCAATTTCTTGTTGATGCTCTCCAGCCACCGTCAGTTGAACTTCATCCAGACAGTATGCAAGATTTCGCCTTTTGGCTCCATCGGTGACATGCCGTCATTGCACATGTATAATTCTCCTCGAACACATATTACTTTCGGTTTAGAAGTAGCGACCGCCTAAAACGATTTTTTGCAACAAAATTCTTACAATTCGGCCTTTTCTATTTCTGCATTCGTGACGCCGGCCTTATTCTTATTACGGAAGGCTTTTAGCTCAATTTCATCTGCCTCAAACATCGGAGGCACAAAATCATCGTCGCCGCCGAGTTTGAGCCAGAGTCTGTACAGTTTCACTCGGTAATATAGGGCGGCAATAACAAATAATACCTGCCAAACGAATATCAACCTGTAGTAATAGTCACCCTGAATATGAAGAGTATTTTGACAAAGAGACTTCAGCCCATCCAGGAACAAACCGCAGATAACTCCGGCCATGATCATCATAAAAGATCTGACCAATGCGTTTGCACTGCAAAACTGACCGTATCTGGAGTGCGGCAGAAGCCTCATAAACATCGGCAGATCTGCCGCCATGAAGACCACTCCCGCAGGCAGAGTCACAGCTGTAGTTATAATCGTAAGCCACAATACGGTTCCGTGAGGCCAGTTCCATAGAAACACAATGTTAGTCGGAATAAAGATCAACGTCCAGATCATTGCCGTCAGCCCAACTCTTATCGGATGCTTCTTGTCCACATAATAGCCCGATGGTATCAACAGCAGCGTAGCTACAATACCACTTATTCCACCTATGACCCCCATTTCCTTCATGGTTAGCCCAATACTCAGATTCCTGAAATTGCCAAAAGGGGCTATCGCACCTGATGCAGCCCAAAATCCAAACGACAGGTAGAAATACCAGTAAAATTTGTGGCAGTACGATTCCTTGAAAAATGTTTTGACCCCGTCCAGCACGGCGTTCTTGCGCTTAGCGGGTGCAGGTGGCGGCGGATACTCGCCTTCCTTGACCTTCAAACACATCATCATAAAACCAACAAAGTACAAAATACCGAATCCAACAAATATCAGCTTGGAGTGGCTTTGGGCATACGGAAATATAAAGAAGCTAAACAGCGCTCCGGCCCCGGTCCCGATGGCACGGAAAAGCGACATGAACCTGCCGAGATACTGCTCCGGCACAACATCATTGAACAAGTAATAGTAGACTGAGGCAACGATCATATGAAAAGACTGGTAACAAACCACCAAAACGGCGATGATTCCAATTGTAACCGCCGCCTCGGAACTTGCGCTATGATGCAGGAAGTGCTTGAAGAAAAAGCCCCCAATCTCCCTGCAAAATCCGGTCAAAACAAGGAACACCCCCACAAACGGCGTGGAAAAGGCAAGGAAGGGTATTCTTCTACCCCACTTGCTTCGATGCCGATCACTCATAAAGCTCGCTATAGGACAGATGGTAAGATTAAATATATTAGTGATCGTCGTGATATACATTGATATAATCAGGTTGGATGCCCCAAGTCCCTTGAGGATAAACGGCAACACTGAAGGTTCCACCGTCTCCATCAGAGTAAAGCAGAAGTCGCCCCAGAGCAGCCACATGAATGTGATAATGAGGGCGCGCTTCGTGTATTCGAGCGTTCCTACGCTGTATTTGATTGCAGATTCAGACATAATACCTCTTCTCATTAACCAATGCGGGTATATGGACTTTACCACACATTTTCTAACATGGTGCTAAGCCGCTTACAAGGGAAGTTCCAGATGCTCTGATTTTTGCACATCCTGCATTAACCTTCCAATTGAATCTATTCCATTGGATTGATTTCAGCTGAGCCGGAAGTCGATCAGCTCTGGCACGGCAATGTATTCAGAGGATTGCTTTTCATCCGCCAAATCGTTGGTCGACCGACCACGCTCCCTAGCATGGATTGCAAGCCACAAGTCGGCCAGCCGACCGTCGCCTTCTCGCACACCAGCGAACTCGCGCAGCAGGAGCTCTTTGGCTTTGGGGTATTCACCCTGCTCCATAGCCAGGTGCGCACGAATGATTATCAGATCCTCTTGCTCCCGGATATCACTCGGGAGATGCTCGATGAAGGCTGCCAGATCCGACCATTTGGATTCCTCCATCAGGGCCTTTGCATACTCCAGTGCAAAATGCCACGTGATGGGACGGAGTTCCACGGCCCGCCTCAGGTGATGCAGCAGCCCATCCTGATCTTTCCGACGGTCAGCCAGCACCGCCAAATTCCGTTCTGCCCATGCGGATGGTTTACGCTCTACAGATATCTGCCAGGCCTCTTTCGCGCCGTCTTCATCGCGAGCTTCCATGCGCATGTTGCCCAGATGGTACCATGCAAACCAGTGATCATTTTCCCCGGACTTGAGGCTCTCTTCCAGCATCATCCGCCACTCCGCCTGCACCATGAAGGCTCCAGGCTCAGCGCATGTGTCCCGTTCGGCGAGCAGACTCGTCACCAAAAAATCCTGCCACAGACGCTCATCTTCGCCCAGCTTTGCCGAGCTGAAGTCGAGCTCCGACGGGGTATGGTCGGGCTCACCTGCGGCTGCTTTTCGCTTTCTCTCAAGTTCACCCCAACCGCTGCCGCTTGTGATGAGAGCGGCGTTCGGCTTTATGGATATGCCGGACAACAACTCATCGACTCCGTAGAGCTCATCTGCCGGAAGTTGAGTAAGTACGGCTTCTTCTGCGGCGACCCGGGCGACTGTCCAATCCTCTGATTGAACTTTCCCGGCATCCGCGTGCAGGAGACCGCAAGCCTCCGTCCAAGTCCATTCGGTGCGCGGCGGCATGGGGATGCTTTCCAGTTGCGTCTGGCACAGGCCCGCCTGAATCTCGGCATATGCACATCCTGGTTCTGCAAGATGCCCCTGGAATCGCCTTCCGCCTGTAGACCTTCCCCAGGCAAAGAGCTTGCGTCCCTTAAGTCTGGCCGTAGATACCTGGAAAAACCCTGTGCCCGTGCTGTCCAAAGCGGCTATCCAGGGAGTCTGTTTCTGCATTACTTTGTAAAAGAACTCCCGCGATTTTGGCATGCGCGCAGGCAGGGTGACATCTACGCCTTGGTCGATAGGGAGCTGTCTGCATGTAAACTTGTTATCGGACGTATTTGTGATGGCCGCATCCGCAGGGACCAGAACTCTGGTGTCTTCGCTCTCCTCTACGGCTATGTTCGTCCACCAGTACATCGGCACTTCGTGCTCATGAGGGTTCACTATGCGCACTCGCCAGTACAACTGTGATGAGCCGTCCGGCAGGTAGAAATCCACCTGCCAGGAGATGCCTTTCACACGGTCCCATTCGTATATGCGATATACCGGTTCTCCGTTCGGACCTTCCACCCGGGCCGAGAAGATTGTCGAGCATGTGTAATAATGGTGTCCGAATTGCCCGCAGTTCCACTCGATTCCACCACTCGTCCAGGCGTTTCGAAGCGCTAGGTTGGCAGGCTGCCAGACCGGGTTTTTGTGCAAAATCTCCCGTGCCGATGGCTTGTGGTACAACGAGTAGAGCTTCCCGCCCAAGTCAGGGAGGAACGTCGCCACGAGAACATCGTTTTCCAGCACAACGGCGTCATGCGGGGTTGTGATTCGATCTCTAGTATATGAATCCTGCATTCTGTGCGGCAGCACCCGGCTTCCGCAATCCTTACCAAGGTAGCGCATATCTTCCTTTGACAGCGATCCATCGGTGGGTGCCGTGAGATCCGCCTCACCGCGGAACATCGGCAGGGGATTCTCTGCTCCGATCCGGGCAGTAGGTATGGTCAGTAACTCTAATCGCAATTCAGTCATTTGATTCTCCGTATGATAATTGGCTCTCAAAAGATGGGTTTACTACTTATGGCCTGCAGCCCTGATCCTTTGTTACTTCTGACACCCGAGAAGGTCGGTCGAAGTACTCTTGCAACTGGGCGTGCACAAGTCCCGGATCCGTAGTGCGGTCCTCAGCATAGCCTCTCTGATGCGAAACAGCTCTGACTCTTTGCTTCGCCTTCTCCAAAGCCCGGCATACTCGTCGTAAAGCCGCTCGAACTCACAAGCAAGGGCCTCACGTGCCTGGATCCCTTCGCCTAGCAAGAGCAGGGCATATCTGTTTGCAGCACATATCATGGATGCCGACCAGATGAACTCGTCATAATCCATGCGCACACCGGCACGGGCAGATACCCTCAGGTGTGCAAGTTCGCGCGATATCTCAGAGGCGGTGTCAAGATGCTGTCGCAGAGTCTCCACGTCTAAGTCGGGGCTGCTCTGCAGATCTTTCCTCAACTCATCGACCGGTTTGTCATCCATTGTCAAATAACGATACGGGTCAGCGTCCCCAAGTCTGCGAAGCAGATCGCCAAGTCTTCGGCTGCTATCTCCATATGCCACTGTGGAGAAGGCTGTATCGAAATCGCTCTGTACCGGTGTGCCTTCTACATTCCAGCTGTACGAGGCCCCCATGATAAGCCCATGCATGGACGCCGATAGCAGATTCATATGGCCGTGATCCCCCCAGTTGGTATTGAGCAGACCCGATGCATGGTACTTCTTTCCGTACATTGCCATGTGCCCAATGTTGCTCTCCGCATCCTGAATCTTGGCGGCAAAACTCTCCCAGACATGAACCCCGGGACAGACATACTGGGTCAGCCCTGCAGCCTCGAACCGAGCGGCATTCGCCTCCGGTGGAGTAGGTGGAACGGTACCGTAGTGCCAGTTCAAAACGACGATATCTTTTGGCAGTGTCGCAAGCAGCTCGCCATACTCCAGAACCATATCGCCCCAGAACATCGCACGTTTTCCTCTGGCTCTGACGAGGTCGACCACAGCCGTGAGATGCTTTATATACAAATCTTTCGGTCGCGCATTAGAATTTTTGCCCTTACCCAGATCAAAGGTCTCGTCGCAGCATATATTAACAAAGTCTGACGAGAAAAGCGGGAGAAATTCGTCGAACATTCGCTCAACGAGTTTTATCGATTCCGGATCGTTCACGTCCAGCGTGTAATGGAGGTGTCTGTCATACCAGTTATACGGCAGGTTCCCGGCCTCTATAGGGAGTTCATTCAGATGTTGAAAAGACCGCGTGCGAAGGACTTCGTACATGTGACCGAAAGTGGAGATGGATGGAACAAGGTCTATGTGCCGTTCGCGGCAATATCTATCCAGCTCCAGAATCTCCACTGCCGTGAGTGGATCCATCCCCGCTCCTATCTCTCGCATGGATTGGAACAGGAAGCTGTGCTCTATGTAAAGCTGAAGGTGGTTTATCTTATAGGCGACGCACGAATCGGCTATGTGCTTCAGGGTCGAAAGGGTGGGAACCTGTCCGCGCGTGACATCGTGGTAGAATCCCCGGACAGCAAAGTCGGGGGCATCCTCTATTTCCATGGCGGAGAGGTCTATGCCAAACTGGTTTACGATCTGGAGCAGCGTTTCCACCCCGTAACGCAGCCCTGCCGAGGACGCACCCTCCACACAGACGCAATCCCCTGCGATGTGAATTCGGTACGATTCGGCGTTCATGCCATCCGGCACAATTCTGAGGATGAAATCATGCGCGCGGCAGTCATGCTCAGCTCTTGTTACTGGGAGATCATACCCTGTGGCTTCAAGGAGACCGCACTTCAGGCGATTGGCGGTTATGACGTCCGCGTAAGAGGTCCCTGCCTCCAGTGAGATAGAAGTGTGGACATCAATTTCAAAGACGCCATCCAGTGGCCTTATGGATTTGGGCTGTGGCAGCAGACAGGGTATACAATCTGAAAACATCATGAAACCTTTCAATGCTTGTGCTTCATACCGGGAAAGAACTTGACATCTTTAAACTCAGAATTGTGGCAGACCCGGAATGGGTCCGCCACAATTATTACCATTCGTTTATATTGCAGTATCTCAGTTGCTGGCTACTTCCAGAGTCTATAACGGATATTAATACCCTTGTCCCCAGGCATTTCCGCTTACGTTGTTGCCGGCATCGATGCACTGCTGCCCGAGTGTCTGCAACTGAATCCATTTTGCATGACCGTCAGCAAAGGCGACATTAATTCCCCCACTATGTCGGGGTGTGGAATAGCTTGGGTCGCTGGTCGGAGCAGACACACCATTGTATGCCCCCTCACCAGGGAAGTAGTAAGCGCTATTCGGCGACGACCAGTTCACGAAACCGCAACCGGGGCAGTTGGCGTCATAGATGAGATATGTACTCGCCGGGCTGGTTACTGATCCCAAGCTCCTGCAGGTTTCGCCCCAGGGCACGCGGCCGCATAACGTAGTGTTCAAACCGTACCCGCCGTACCAGGCATTTGTGTCGCCTGCATTGGGCTGGCTTGGACAGACAAAAACAGTATCTTTATGATAGTGGTTGCCCTTTATATAAGGATAAAGCCCAGCTTGGAAATAATAAAAGTTGTTACCATTGCCATCATCCCATACCGGCCAAAAGTCGCCATCGAGCGGGCACTGATTACTCGACATCACGCAGGGAGGGAAGACTTCGTCGTAATCCTGCATGTACATCATGGTAGCCACGCCTAACTGTTTGAGGTTCGATAGGCAAGTGATCTGCCGTGCCTTTTCACGGGCTTTGGCAAAAACAGGGAATAGTATAGCTGCCAAGATGGCTATTATAGCTATGACAACTAGCAACTCAATCAGAGTGAAACCAGATCTCTTTGCGGTCTTCATGGTGTTCCTCCTATTTATTGTTCGAGCGTAAAAGTTGGCTCGAAGGTTGCCGACATTAATGCATTCTCTCTTTTGTTGATTCCGCGGTACTACCGGATGAACAAAACCACTTGCCCTGTCTGTAAGAATAACTCAATTTGCAAGCAGAAGTGCACATTCCATGAGCACTGAAGATTCGAGTACGCTTCAGGACACACATTCAATGTAACTCTACATTACGATACAAGCGCATTATATAGCTCGTTCTGCTTGTTGTCAACATTTTTTTGCGCATTGAACCGCATACTTTACCATGCCGTCCAAACCCATTTAATTCATTCGGGCATCCGCTCAACATACAATTTACCTGGAGCACACGGCCGATTCATCCTACGAGCTGCGCATAAGGTTAAATGCGATGGCATATTCACAGAGTGGATTCCAATATTTAGAGATTGACAGCCACACTGGAGAATGATACAATACGGTAAGTAAATGCAATAGTGCTGCATTGAGTTGAAGGACGGAACGAATGGGCGGTATACTTTCAGATAACGTCGCAAAATCTATCACGCAGGATTTCATTGAAAATGGCGCTTTTGTTCAAGGCGATCGCATGCCTACGGTTAAAGCGCTTGCAGATAAATACAATACTTCCTGCAGTACTGTCAGAAAAGCCCTCGATATACTGGAAGGCTATGGGGCCATTGTAAAACGTCAGGGCAGTGGAATTTATATAGCCGACCATGTACAGACCGACGCAAATAACAGCATGCTTATCGGATATATCGGCCCGGTCAGCAGCGATTACATAAATATGGAACTATACAGAGGAATTGAACTAGTCGCCAAAAACAAAGGTTATCAGGTGACGGTCAACTCCAGCAGGTACGACTATGAAGAAGAGCGGGCACAAGTACTGCGTATGGCGCAATCCGGATGCCAGGCAGTGATCGTCACGCCAAGCTTCGTGCGCACCGATGAGCAATTTGAAAACGACTATCTAAAAAACGAATTGCAGGATTTCCCGATAATTCTAGTTGATATCGCAGATCCGGAGCAGCATAGGCCAATGGTTTTATTCGATAACTACAGGGCCGGCTATGATATGACACAGCTCCTCATCTCCAAGGGTCACGAGCGAATCGCCTTCATGCGAAGTGACATATCAGAGGGTTGCCACCATTTGCGCTCCAATATGGAACGATTCCGCGGTTACTGCGATGCCATGTCGAGCAACGGGTTACAAGTTATAGATGAAGACACCTGGATCATACCGCTTCCATTGTCCCCGGAAGAAACGAATATCATGCGATATTTGATGCAATGGCAGAATGCCGCTTCCCGGCCCTCTGCCGTGATCTGCACGGAGGACAATGCAGTCATACGGACGATATCGATAGCCAGAGAGATGGGCATATGCGTACCAAAGGATCTTTGCATGGTAGGATTTGACAATCTTCCTCACGGCCGCATTTTCCGGCCAACCTTTCATACCACAGGGCCGGATTTCGCACGCGCGGGTCAAATCGCAGCGGAAACCGCCTTCGAAGCCATAGACAAAGGTGTGGATGCAATCGCAGGAAGAATATATATTTTGCCAGTGCCTATAATCAAGCGAACGGATTTCGACCTGTACGTGCAAGATCTTGTGTCCAAAGCTGAAGCACAATAAACACCAGTACAACCAAGTCCCATTTGGCTTGTTTGCTTGCGGTAATCTAAGTTAAGGAGGGTTAACATTTATGTTGCAGCAACCGATAGACATTCATAATCCTCGACAGCTCAGACTTCCACCGACAGCACAAAATATCGGTATAGATAGACGCGCCACGGTGGATTCACGCGTCAGAAGGTACATATCACCCAAGCGAGTGATCTGGCAGAGCGCCAGGCAGCCTGCTGTCTGCGATATCGACGCGCTTCTAACAGATAGGTGCGGACAGCTCCTGGGAGGCAATTCGCCTGAGAACAACTTCGTGCTGGATAGCAGCGCGGGAACTCCTGGGATTCTGCTTGATTTCGGCATACAATTGCACGGCGGCATTCAAATCTCCGTCGTAGATTCCACACACAAACCCGTGCGTATGCGCATCCGTTTCGGAGAATCCGCGATGGAGGCGATGAGTGAGGTCGGAAAAGCAACTAATGCAACCAACGACCACGCCCAACGAGACGGAATCATTGAGATCGGTCAGCTGAGTACGCGAGAAGTTGGCCAGACAGGTTTCCGCTTTGTTCGGCTTGACCTCGTGGAGCCGAACGCACGCGTCGAGATACGCAGCATACAGGCCGTTTTAATCTATAAAGAATTGGAATACGCGGGCTCTTTCCGCTGTAACGACGAACTTTTGAACCTCATCTGGAACACGGGCGCGTACACAGTCCACCTCAACATGCAAGAATACCTCTGGGACGGCATCAAGCGAGATCGGCTGGTCTGGATAGGCGATATGCACCCGGAAACCTCCACCATTCAGGCTGTTTTCGGCTACGATGAGAGCGTTCCACTAAGCCTTGATCTGGCCAGAGATTCCACTCCTTCGCCGAAGTGGATGAACAATATCGCATCATATTCCATGTGGTGGCTGATTATACAGCATCAATGGTATCTCCAAAATGGCAACATACTCTATCTGCAGGAGCAGAAATCCTACCTGAGCGAACTGCTCGCAAACCTGCTGACCTGTGTTGGGGATGACGGCAGGGAGCAAGTGCCGGACACTCGATTCCTGGATTGGGATTCGGAAGGAGATGCTCACGCGCAGCATGTAGGACTCCAAGCCCTCCTCATACTGGCGATGGAAGCAGGAGAGGCTCTCTCGAATGAACTCGGCATGCCGGATCTGGCGGCCAAATGCACGAGCGCCGTACAAAAACTGCGCACCCACAGGCCGGATCATCTTGGAAACAAGCAACCTGCGGCGTTGATGGTTCTGGCAGGACTGGCCGATCCGCAGCAGACCAATACGGAAGTGCTGGCTGTAGACGGGACCAGAGGGATCTCCACATTCTACGGATTCTACGTGCTGCAGGCCAGAGCGTTGGCCGGCGATATAACAGGAGCATTGGATTGCATCCGCCAGTTCTGGGGCGGAATGATATCACTTGGTGCCACAACGTTCTGGGAAAGTTTCAACATAGACTGGCTTGCCAACGCCGCAAGAATAGATGAGCTGACGCCATATGGAAAGGTGGATGTTCACGGCAATTTCGGTGATCACTGCTTTCAGGGATACCGTCACAGTCTCTGCCACGGCTGGGCATCCGGACCAACCGCCTGGCTCACACAACACGTGCTAGGGGTGAGTATCCTGGAACCGGGCTGTCGAAAGGTACTCATCGCTCCCAACCTCGGCGATCTGAAATGGGCAGAGGGGACATATCCCACTCCGCTGGGCGTAATTTCCATACGCCACGAAAAGAACGCCGATGGGAAGATCCAAAGCAGCATCTCCGCTCCAACAGGCATAGAAATCGTCCAAAACCTGACCGATATCGATACGAGTGTTTCACAAGAGCATTGGGGACAACATCTGGTCGGTCTCTCACCACATTGACTGACCCTTTTTGAATTGTGGGGTCCCCGAGAAGATTCGCGAGCATAAAGTAAAACTCAATTTCGGGAGAAATGACTCCCGGATAAAACACAGTGGTAACTGTGAAACATCGAAAAGAAAGGTGAAAAAAGATGAGAAACACAATGAAACTCGCAGTCGTTCTATCTCTAGTTGCATCCGTTGGATGCGCCAGCATTGCCTTGGCGGGGACTCCCACCAAGATATGGGAAGAAAGCAGCCCATGGGTGGCAGGGAATGTTTACTATGGTGACGTAGTAAATGATGTCTACTACGCAGGACAGATTGATTCCGGTGTGTTGAGCTACACCGCAGCGCAGACCGCTGGTACTGCTCTTGTGAACAGCTATCAATACGGTGTGGCTGCAGGTACCAAGTCTGCAACAAAGATCGGGGACTCTGTCTATTTCGGAGGTGTCGCATCCGCGACCGACAGCATCAAACGACTCGACTCTTGGAATGCAGTGACTACCATGACTACCAGCACTGGTGCTCCTGACGCAATAGTTACAGACGGAACCTATATTTACGCTAACGAATACCCCTCCGGCAACAGGAATATTGTCCGCAGATACAGCATCAGCGGTGCGAATCTTACAGCCGATTGGTCCATCGCGACAGGCGCAACCAGGATAAGAGGAGTCAGCTACTATAACGGTAAAGTCTACGCAGCAGACGGTACAAATGGTATATATGAGCTGAACGCAAGCGACGGCAGCAATGCTACAAAGATCATAAGCTGGAGTGGTCGCACAGGTTATCATGCTGCTCGCAGTGGCAACACGATTTTCGCGACAGGAGATAATGGCAGCCTTTATCAGTATACCCTGAGTGGAGGCACTTGGAATCTGACTGATACCACTGACCTCGGAATGGGTGCTCTCTATGGCATCGGCGTAAACAGCGCCGGTACAGGTTTGTGGGTAAGCGCTGCTAACAACAAGGTAGCTTATTTTAGCACTGGTGCCCCTGTTCCTGAGCCCTCAAGCATATTGGCAATGGCAAGTGGCTTGATCGGCCTCGTTGGATTTGGCATCAGGCGAAAAATAGCGTAGTCAAACAGACTAAGATATTCAATCCGATTGATTATGGATACTTGCAGGCAGAGCGTGATACTGATCATGCTCTGCCTGTTTGTCGACTGCCATGATGTGATCCTCGCTCCTGAAACTGTTATCCGCTGCATAAAGCAGAGGTCGCCCTGCAGTATCTTCCTCCACCATTGCGCTTATAAAGAGGGGCTCTATAAGCTTTCTTGAGGGTGAATCTGATTCGCCCTCACCCCAACCCTCTCCCGATTTCGGGCGAGGGGGGATGCCGCTTATCCCGAGTAGCCCACAGGGCATATCGAGGGACAGTACATGTCTGCCAGGCTTCGGCAGCGGCGTCGTCGACTCTGCAACCGAAGCATCAACACACCCGTGAAGGGTGTGCCGACTTCGTGTTTTTGTTGCCGCGAATTTATTCGCACGGTTGTTGGAACACTACCGCTATCCACAAACTTTCTCATAGAGCCTAAAGAGGAATCGCTCAGGCAGATACTGTCCGATATAGCCAAAGAAGAAGAAAAGCACCGCAAGGGTATCAAACACTAACTGCAGGGGTGAAAATGAGAGAGTTGTTATTGGAAGCTGAATCTGAAGCGAAACGTGTATTGATGGATTTACAGCTTAAGCCACCGATAGACATTCGAATGATAGCAGAATTCTCCACACGCCTCTTGAAGTAATTCCGGTCTTCCAATACGGTGAAACCTTTACCACGGCTCAACTGTTCCGTCTTCCTTTATCGCAGGGGGCTTGGCCCCAAGTCGAGTACATGTATGGAAAATGTGGCTGCCATTAAACGCCGGATTGGGCCGGGGCTTTTTCTTCGCACAGGTTGTAATCTACGCGTCGGATGACGGGTACCGGCAGTATGTATATCCTCCCGGAGATGGCCTCCACGCCTTTCTCCATGGCCTCGAAGGCAGTTTCTGCCGCTATCTGGCCTGCCCGCGAGAAATCCGGGCTGGTGGTGTGGAAATTGGGCCGGAAGATGCGTCCGTGTGGGAGGTTATCGAACCCTACCATGCAGAGGTCTTTGGGGACGCTTATGTCCATCTCCCTGGCTATCGATATGGTTCGTATCACCGCGTTGTCCTCCGTGCAGATCACGGCGGTGGGGCGGCTGGCGGCGTTTTGCCATTGCATCAGATATCGCGTTATATTCGTCTCTTCCGGAGAGAGCGGGTAGGGTATGTTCCAGATGTCGTCCTCAGCCACCGTCAGACCGACGCTCGCCATGGCGTCGCAGTAGCCGCGGAACCGCTCCATGTTGGAACGCAGGTGGTGGTGGGAACCCTCAGCCAGCATGTCACTGCGCATAAAGGCGATCCGTTTGTGACCCTCCGAGATGGTGAGCCGGGTCATGTCATAACCGGCTCTGTAGTTGTCGAAGAGTACCATCGGTCTGTGCTGGTTTGGGTATGCTATATCGACCAGGATTATCGGGAAATCCTGCAATTCGGTTTTGAGGTAGTCGTTTTCGAACTGTTCATCATTGCGCGTGAAGCTTGGCGTGACTATCACTGCCTGGCAGCCTGATTGCGCCAGACGCAGAACCTGGGTGCGCTCTTCATCATAGTCGTACCGACTGGATGTGACCGTTACCTGGTACCCTTTGTTCTTGGCGACCAGTTCGATCCCCCTGTATACTTCCATGTTTATATGGTCGCCGCTGGCCGGACCGATGTACCCTATGAGCGCGTTGCCAGTGGGTTCGGTGGCCTGCGCGCGGTCGGCTATGTAGATGCCGCTTCCCTGACGCTTGACAATGGCCCCATAGCCCTCAAGGATATCGAGCGCTTTCCTGACTGTGCTGGATGATGCCTGGTATCTATCGGCAAGCGCTTTGACGGTAGGCATGCGATCACCCTGTGCAGAAGTGCCGTTCTCGATGAAATCCTGCATTATGGCTTTTGCAATGTTGTCCGAAAGTATCCCGCCCATTGACGCATCCTTTAACACAATGTAACACTATGTTGCAAGCTTCACGTATTGTATCACGCTATAGCGTAGCTGTCAATCATGAATATGTTGCAGGTGGAAGCAGCTTCTATATGAGTTGTATTCAAGCTGGATGGTTGGCCTGCAAGCTCAAACCCTCTATACTATATGTAAAACCCGGGCTGACTCATGACGGCGTGCATTCTCGAATAAATTTGTCGTGTATCGAATAACGTAGAAATGTGTGCGGCACAATATGAAAAAACTGTTGACATAGCGAGAAAAGAGCTATATAATGCGCTTGTACAGGAAATTAGGTTACATTGAGCGCGGCGTGGAGCATATCTTCCTGGTGCCCTTGTGGAAATGGATTTTACAAATATGAAAAGGTGTACAAGATAATGAAGTGTCCGATTTACTCGACTGATGAAAGATGTAAGCGGCATGGTTTTACATTGATCGAGCTGTTAGTTGTTATAGCCATCATAGCTATACTGGCTGCTATCCTCTTCCCGGTTTTCGCCAAGGCTCGTGAAAAGGCCCGGCAGACCACCTGCGCCAGTAACATGAAGCAGATCGGCACAGCGCTGATGATGTATGTGCAGGATTACGACGAAACCATGCCCTATGGAGATGTATATGCTCTCAACAGCTACTATGACGTGTGGACGGTGCTTCAGCCCTACATCAAGAACTGGAATGTCTACGCATGCCCCAGCGACTCTCTGAAAAACTGTGTAAGCCTTGCAGCTGCGAGCGGTAAGTGGCCTGCCTCCTGGGAAAGCGTGCAGCTCAGTTATGGTTACAACTATGTAAATGAAGGTGATACCCTGGCGCAATTCACCGCACCGTCCGACACCTGCGTATTCGCAGAGATGATCGAGCGGCCCTACTTCTATCAGCAGGGTAACACGCTTTCCGACGGCTCCGTAGGCGTCGGCTACACGGATGCTCCCGCCCGCCTGGCTTCCCGTCACAGTGATGGGATGAATATGTGCTTCTACGATGGTCATGTCAAGTGGGTCAAATCAACAAATGTTGCCAATGTGCGAGCCACTCCGTAGAATTGTGGAATCAATAAATAGAGAAAGCACATGAGGAATTCTAGCATGAAACGTTATTTGCAGTTATGTATCATCGCCTGTTCCCTCGCGATTGGGAGTCTCGTCCCAGTCGGTGCGGCAGTGCCTGCGTTCGATCTGGCCACGCCGCAGGGGATTAAGGCGTGGGAGTTGCGGACGCCTGCCACGGACACCCTGGCGCTCTCGCAGAAATACGCGACGGATGGGAAGCTCGCACTCGAGTTTACCACCCCCAAGTTCTACACTGGTATGCAGGAATGGCCTGCGTTTGAGGCGAAACCGCTTGTCTCGGATTGGAGTGGCTTCGATCGACTGGTGGTAGACATAACCAACCCGACCGGAAATATCCCCAGTCTCGTCGCTACTGCTTCTGATAACAATATACCTACTCCGCATGGGCTCTACTACGAATGCATGCAGATGCCTGCGTATGGTTTTCGGCGGTATGTCATACCGCTCACAAAGTTCCCCGCCGAGATCGACCGGAAGAATATCTCGGTAGTGCATTTCTTCCTGGGCACTCCGGCGCTCTACGGCGACCTGAAGATCTATGTCAGCAACATCTCCCTTCTAAAACCCGGGGAGCCGGAGCCGCCGATTACATCCGGTTATCTTGCGCAGATACGTCCGTTCCTCCGGGAGTATCCTCTCAAAAAGGCCCGGACGGCGCTTGCTGAGTGCCGGGTTGTCTGTGCGGATAAAAAACAAACGGTGGGGCTTGGCAAGCGGTATTCATCGCTGGCGGCCTTGCTCGATGCGGGTAACATCTCCTCCGCCGATATCTCAGGGTTTATGGATAACGCGAATATTTTGACCAGAGACTGCCGTAGGGTCTCTTCCATCGAGTCGTTGCGCAACGCCCAGAAAAACCTGGGTATCCCTACCGATACCATGCTCGTCGGGTTCGTGCCATCCACGGAGAAGGTGCTGCCTCGGGATGTGCCGTCTGATTTGCGAGCGTCTCGCAAGGTGAGCATCAGCGCCTCGCGAAACGAGTGGGAGAGTTTCCAGGTGGCGGTTACGCCATCGGGTAAGAATACCCTCAAGGGCGTGAAGGTGGCTGTCTCGGATTTGCTCGCCGGGAACGGGGATCGGCTGGCAAAGTCGAATATCAACTGTGATGTGGTAGGCTATGTCCAGCTCAAAAAGAGCTCTCCGTATCTTGGTTGGTGGCCTGACCCTATCTTGAACTTCCTTGGCCCGGTTGATGTCAAGCCCGGTGACGTGCAGACGTTCTGGGTGCGCGTGCGGATTCCCAAGGAGCAAAAGCCTGGGGTGTACAAAGGGAAGCTCACCGTGTATGCGGACGGCAAGCCCATAAGTGTAGCACTCTCCGTCAAGGTGCGGTCGTTCAAATTGCCGGATTTCAGCCCCATGCCGACCGCCGTCACCGTTCTGGGACACTGTGACAGTCCAGGGTACCTCGAGAAAATGGGCGGCTTGGAGTATTGGAACCGCACGCTCAAGTACACCTGGGCAGATTTCTCGGTGGATTACAAGATAGGTTACGACGATCTCTATGCCGAAAAGCCGGCCGATTGGGATTTGATAAAGTATCTGCATGATAAAGGGGAGCTGGTCTCCTTTGACCTGGGAAATTTCTTTGATTGGCCGAACACCAACCTCAAACCGTCCTATGACAAATGCAAAGAGCTAGGTCTGCTCCCATATGCCTACGTTTATGGTTTCGACGAGGCCTTGAAACCGGAGGAGTTCCAAGCTTTGGAGACCGCGACGCAAACCGTGAAGAGCGCTCTTCCTGGCGTTCTGGTGATGACCACGGCGCAAGACCATACCTATGGCCGGGATACCGTCGCCAAGTCCCCTGACGCCTGGGCTCCGCTGACCCCATACTTCGATATGCAACGGGCCGCTGCCGTCCGTGCCGAGGGGAAAAAGGTCTGGTGGTATGTCTGCTGTGGGCCTGACCTGCCGTACGCTAACCTGCTTATCCAGCGCGACGCCATCGAGCCGAGGTTGCTTCTGGGCGCAATGTCTGCCAAGTACCGACCGGATGGGTTCCTCTACTACGAGACTACCCTCTGGAATGACAACAAACCGATGGACAGCGGCCCGTACACAAACTGGGATGCAAGAACCAACGGGGATGGAAACCTCATATATCTAGGGCCTAAGGGGATGCCGGTGCCGACCATACGCCTTGAAAACTATCGGGATGGCATGGAAGACTTCGCCTATGCCAAGATCCTGGAAGATATCATAGGCAAGTATGAGGCGAATGGCAAAACACTCACCGCATCTCAGCGCAAATGGCTGACCCGGGCCAAAGCCGCTCTGTCGGTGCCGGAAACTCTGGTGACCAGCATGACCGAGTATTCGCGCAGTTCCAAAGCCGTGTACGCCTGGCGCGAACGCGTGGCGGATTGCATCGACTCTTCCGTGATGGCGGACGCCGACCCGTGGGGAAAAGACTTCACGGTGCGGGGCTTTGCGAATAAGCGTTGATAATACCTGCCATGTGTATTGATATGTGGTATGTGAATGGAGGGGATGCCCAAGAGTTATACATGTCCCGTAGACACTGCAACAACAAACCGGAATAACTTAACAAAGGAGAAATCATGAAAAAGAGAACAGGATTTACACTGATTGAGCTGCTAGTTGTTATTGCTATAATTGCAATATTAGCTGCTATACTATTCCCTGTATTTGCAAAAGCCCGTGAAAAGGGCCGTCAGGCGAGTTGCCAGAGTAACTTGAAACAACTTGGTATGGCTGTGGTTATGTATGTTCAGGATTACGAGGCTTACCCCATTATGGATGGGAATTATTCGGATGGGACCTACTTCTATTGGCTGAATGAACTCGATTCGTACATCAAGAACGCGAAAGTAAGTGTTTGCCCTACGCTCAATCAGGCGTACAGCTACGGTTACAACGGGTACATGCTTGGAGACACGCGCGATCTGACCAGTCGTGGCTGGTACAATGGACTTGCGACCGATTCCAGCTTGAAATCGCCTGCTGATACCGTGGTCTTGTGCGATACGGATCAGTATTGCCGCTCAAATTGTATCTATCCCACGATGATTGCCGGGTATAACCCGCCTTCGTCTCAAGGTAGTAACACCGGCTGCGTAGGCGACTATCACAGCGGTGGCGCGAACCTGGCCTTTGCGGACGGTCATGTCAAATGGATGAAGAGAACCGCCTTGAGCCCCACCTGGGGCAGTGGGGTAGGCGATACGGTCAATATCTGGGACCGAGAATAGCGCTGACATATAGTATACAACAGCAAACCTCCAGGAGACTGTTGTAGGTTTGCTGTGGTATGCGAATGTAGGGAAGGGCCAAGAGTTATACATGTCCCGTATGCACTGCAACAACAAGCCGGAATAACTTCCGCAAAGGAGAAATCATGAGAAAGAGAACAGGATTCACACTAATTGAGCTGCTAGTTGTTATAGCTATAATAGCCATCTTGGCAGCTATACTATTCCCTGTTTTTGCCAAAGCCCGTGAAAAGGCACGGCAGATCACTTGCCTATCGAACCTCAAACAGTTAGGCGTGGCTACCATGATGTACATGCAGGATTACGACGAAGTCTTCCCTCCCTGCGTGATGTCGAGTAATCAGTGCCCGCTCGATGGCGACTTTTGGCCGGTATGGGATGATGGCAATGGTAACAACTTTTATTATTTCCAAGCTGGGCTTTATCCTTATATAAAGGGCAACCACTATCATAAAGATACTGTTTTTGTCTGTCCTAGCCAGGCCAACACAAGCGATGCAAATGCCTGGACGAGTGGATACGGTCTGAACACTACGTTGTGCGGTCGTATACCCTGGGGCGAAACATGCAGGAGCCTGGGCTCCGTAACCAGCCCGGCGAGTACATATCTCATCTATGACTCCTCTTGCCCCGGTTGCGGTTTCGTGAACTGGTCGTCGCCGAATAGCGCTTACTACTTCCCTGGTGAGGGGGCATACAATGGTGTGTCTGCTCCGACCAGCGACCCAAGCTATTCCACACCCCGACATAGTGGGGGAATCAATGTCGCCTTTGCCGACGGTCATGCAAAATGGATTCAGTTGCAGACACTCGGACAGCAGTGCATCGATGCCGGCAACAACGTAAGTGGAAATGCCTGGGGACAAGGGTATTGATGTAATAAGCTGCACTTTGATATAAGCTAATGTTGTAAACTGTGGCGGCCTCATCTCGAAACCGCCACAGTTTTTTGTGTATTACAAAGTATTGGATTGAGCCCATCCCATATGTATCATATACCGTTTATTAGTGAAGAGGGAACATGCCTGACTCTGGGATCAAATACAGCGTTGGAACGCTGGAGTATACGAAGCGCACACTGGTAATAACATTTTTGTGGCTTCTGTGAAGCGACTTCTGCTTTGAAACAGCCGAATTGTGATAACCTTCTAAATGATGTATTATTGAACGATTCTACGACTGATTTTCTTGGTTCCGGCTAGGCCGGGGTAGGGGAGACGAACGTTGAGCAATACGGATTCTTCGAACAAAAAAGACATATTCGCCCAAATAGGCGCGGAAGGGATGGAGCCCGCCGCGAGTGAGATTAGTGAGCCGCAGCCTCCGGAACTGCCGGGAATCTTTCTTCGCGCAGATACCCTGGATCCCGGCGCGGTATTCAAACCGCTTCCAAAGCTGGATACCCACCCAAAACTTATGGCGGAACTAAACCGCCAAAAGCGCGCCTATGCAAAGTTCTTGCGAAATCTGGCTCCGGAACCTGTGCAGACCCGAAAGCGGATTATGCTCGAGTCCTTTTCCAGACGATTGCAGAATCCGGAAGACCTGAAGGATTTTTCCTCAACACTTAATGGGGCAGGAGATTGGGAAAGCGTGCGAATCCCTGACTTTGGCGGTCCGCTTGGTCGGGCTACATTGTATTATCGCACCACTTTTGAACTGAACGCCGAAATGATATCCGGCGGCGCCCTGTTTGTTTGCTTTGGCGGGGTGGATTATAAGGCTGACGTCTTTATGAATAATACCCATCTGGGCTCGCATGAAGGCTTCTTTGCTCCGTTTGAGTCTGATTTTACCCGAGTCGCCAGAGATGGTCAGAATACGCTGGTGGTGGTGGTGGAGAATGACGCCGTATGCATGAGCAACGATTCGTGGGGAACCGATGGGGATAAGTATGAAGGGGATAAGATATACGCTGCTACCGGGCCCGGCTATGACGAGCCGGAGGTTGGCTGGCATCATTGCCCACCGGGGATGGGGATTTATCAGGATGTATATGTAGAAGCCCGCTCGTCGATATATGTGCATGACATCTTTGTCAGGCCGCTTCCGGAAAGCTCCCGCGCAGAGGTCTGGGTCGAGGTGAACTCCTGCCATACGATCAGGCAGGAGATAGGTTTGGAGCTGTCCGTATATGGACAGAACTTCCGGCGGACCGTACTGCGTGGAAAAAAGTTTGAGTCGGTCGGCCAGGCTGGCCCCGGAATCAACTACTACAAGCAGATTTTTGAGATCCCGGACGCCAGGCTTTGGGAACTCGATGAACCCTGGCTTTATCAGGCGCAGGTGAAGGTGCTCGATTCCGGTGGCGGGTTGCTGGATGCCGCTAGTCGACAGTTCGGTATGCGTTCATTCACAATGGATGAGACGGGTACCCCCAAAGGGCGTTTGTCATTGAATGGCCGAGAGATCCGCTTGCGCGGTGCGAATACCATGGGCTTTGAGCAGCAGGACGTAATGCGCAAAGATTGGGATCAACTGATCGATGATATCCTGCTGGCCAAGATATGCCATATGAACTTTTGGCGCTTAACTCAGCGTCCGGTACAGCCCGAGGTGTACGATTATTGCGACAAGCTTGGGCTCATGACCCAGACGGATCTGCCGCTTTTTGGCGTACTTCGCCGCACTCAGTTTGCGGAGGCTGTCAGGCAGTCGGACGAAATGGAACACTTGGTGCGGGCTCACCCATGCAACATAATGGTTACTTATATAAACGAACCCATTCCAAACGCTTGGGACAAGCCGCATCGCCATCTGCCCCGACCGGAGCTGGAGAGATTCTTTGTTGCTGCGAGTGCAGTGGTAAAGGTTATGAATCCCGACAGAGTTATAAAGCCTGTGGATGGAGATTACGACCCACCGGCCCCCGGTCTGCCGGATAACCATTGCTACAACGGCTGGTATAACGGCCACGGGCTGGATCTGGGGAAGCTGCACAAAGGTTATTGGCAGAGGGTCAAACCTGACTGGATGTATGGGTGCGGAGAGTTTGGGGCCGAAGGTCTGGATTATGCGGATCTCATGCGCAGGCGATATCCTCAGCACTGGCTCCCCGGATCGCACTGTCAGGAGAAAGACTGGAGCCCGAGCTCGATCCCGCTGGCTCAGACGGGACGATTCCATTATATGTGGTTTGATACCAGGCATTCCATGCAGGATTGGGCGGATGCAAGTCAGGCTCATCAGGCATGGGTGACCCGCATTATGACTGAGGCGTTCAGACGCGACAATCGTATGGTCAGCTTTGCGATACATCTCTTTATCGACGCATTTCCTTCAGGCTGGATGAAGACCATTATGGATGTGGAACGACATCCCAAACCGGCGTATTTTGAGTATCGTGAGGCTCTTACTCCGCTCATGGCGTGCTTGAGATCCGACAGGTATGCTTTTTTTGCGGGTGAAAACATCTGCTTTGAAGGCTGGGTGTGCAACGATCTTTGTACTGTTCCGGCGAATCTTCGGTTGCATTATCAGTTTGAGCTGGATGGCAAGGTGATGTTTGCCAAAAAAACAGACGCTAACGTGCCGGTTTGCGCAAGCGAGTTTCAAGGATATCTTTCTATCCCCGCTCCGAATGTGGAAACGCGAACTTCTGGGACAATCCGGCTCGCGCTTGTGAAGGGCGACGGCACCGTTTTGCATGATTCTCAATCTCAAATAGAGATTTTCCCCTCTACGAAGACGGGAAAAATGCCCCGCTTTTATATCCTTGGGGCCAAAGACGGGGTGGCGACCAAGCTGACCGAAGAACTGGGACATGAAGGCGGACTCGCAGCCGTTTTTTCCGGGAAGATTCGTTCGTCTGATACGATACTTATCGATGATTATACCCTGTTTGCAGAGAAGCGAGAGGTGGTCTTGGCGGCGGTAGAGAGCGGAGCCACGGCCGTTTTCCTGGAGCTGCCGGAGGGCAAATACGATATTGCCGGCGATGAGATCAGGGTCGAAGGATGCGGTATGGGGCCACGACATTTCGTCTCAAGAGACACCGGTCATCCTCTGGTGGCAGGTTTTGCCCCGAACGATTTCAGGTTCTGGTTCGATCAGGATGCGGGATATGTTACACCGCTTTTTGCGGCAGAGTTTGTTGCTGATGGCTGGAAGGCTATCCTTACAAGCGGCAGTGGGGGGTGGGCCTCGCTTGATTGGAAGCCGACTCTTGCCGCCGCAGAAAAGCCGCATGGAAACGGTATGCTTAGGCTGTGTCAGGTGAAATTGGCAGGCAGGACTTTGACTAATCCGGTTGCAGACATCTTCGCACGCAGATTGAGTCGTTTAGCCTTGGCAAAGTAACAACCTGTAACATGGGATCTATGCCAACGTGTATCGGATGAGAAGTCCGGAACATCAGTTTCGTAAATGTGGCGGGCGTTCCCTTTTCACAATGTAGTTGTGTTAATGTCAGTTCTGCCGGAGGAACTAGCGCCTTTGGACTTTTCAGAAAATCAGGAATTATTCCATGCGGGCAAGGCAATGGTGGATGGTTTTATGAAAGAATCGGCAGCTGTCCCCGCCATCCTTGATAACGCTGCAATGTCTACCGGTCTGTTGACAAAATGCAACGTATTTCGTGTTGCGAATCAGACCACGATATATAACTTCCAAAGACAAAATACCAGCAGCCTGGAGCCGTTGGGCCATGAGATTGGAGAATTGAATATAAAATGCCTGCAATCGCATCTTTATCGAAATCATCTACATCAGCCGTGCCATCGACGCTGAAGGTTGGAGTGGCCTCGTTATCCAGCCCGTTGGAAGTTGGCGCGGGCAACGCCCACAAAGCCGCGAGCGACCTGCACGCACTCCTTGAGTCTATCGGTTGCACGGTTGTGGACGTTGGCCCGATAAACGGCTCAAATCAGGCCATAGCAGCCGGTAGACAAATGGCAGAAGCCCATGTTAATGCCATAGCGCTGATAGCAACCAGTTGGTATGAAGATTACCTGGTGCTCGATCTGCTGGAAGAGTGCTCTGCGCCGGTAATGATCTGGTCGCTTCCGGGAATGGAGACCGGTGCTCTGTGTGGGACGCAGCAACTGACTTCATACCTCAAATATCTGGGCATACACGCCTGTTGCATATACGGAGATCTGGGAAATCCTGAATGTATACGCAAAACCTCAACCTTCCTGCGAGCCGCAGCCCTCAAATATACTCTGCGGCGAACACGCGTCGGTCTCATGGGAAGCAGGGTCAATGGGATGACTCACACGGCGGCAAATGAGTTTGCGCTTAAGAAGAGTATTGGCCCTCGGGTAGTCTTTCTGGATTCTCAACTTATTCTTGAACGCGTCAAGAATGTATCGGAGAAGGAAGCTGCTTTGGTATGGCAGAATATTTTGGGCAAGTCTGCTAAGTGCTGTGTTGCCCAGGCGGATGGCCTTTATTCCGCACAAATGTATCTGGCGTTAAGAGAAGTTATCGCGGAATACAATCTCAACGCAATCGCTATCGGCTGCTATCCCAATCTCATGGGTAAGGTCTGTCTGGCGGCATCGCTTCTGGCCGATGAAGGCATCCCGCTGGCCTGCGAAGGAGATTTGAATGGGGCTGTAGGGCAGGTCATACTTACCACGCTTACCGGGCAGCCAACTCACAACACTGACTGGCTGGAACCTCTGGATGATGGCACGGTGATTTTCACTCATTGCGGCTCAGGATCGTTCAGCCTGGCAGCCCCAAAAGAGAAAATCACTCTTAGTCCGGTAAGGCTTATGGAGCAGGGCGCATGCGTTCTTTTCCCTGCAAAGGTCGGGCCTGTCACCCTTATAAGCCTGACACCTGCTCAGGATGGATACCAGTGCGCAATTTTGGAAGGGGAAGCATTGCCTGTGGAGATGGTGTTCCCCGGCAATCCGGTAAGGGTTCATTTCGATCAACCGGTGGAATCAATCATGTCGTGGATTCACGAACAAGGTATCTCGCATCACTGGATGATCGGGTATGGACATGTAGGAGAAGAGGTGCGAGAGTGGAACAGAATCGCGGGCTCTGCTTTGCATGTGATAAGCTTAAACAATGAAGCACACATCATACCTGCCCAAAACTGAAAATTGTGTCCGGCAACTAGAGCTGCGTCGGTTGAATGAAGTCGCCGCCTCTAAAAAAGCTTCTGTCTGTAGCTATGTGGGAAAAGCTCGTTGAGTAGTGCAAAACCTTCTCACATATATATATAATAATGGAAAGGATTGAAAATGAACGCACACAAGCAGAGTCGCCCCTGGGAGATATATCTTGTTCATCACAGTCATGTGGATATCGGCTATACCGACCCACAACCGATAGCAATGAGGAAACAGGCTGACTTCATAGCTCAGGCATTGGATTACTGCACGGCAACGGATCATCTCCCTAGCGGCGAACGTTTTGTCTGGACTTGCGAAGTATCATGGACTGTTAAGGCTTTCTTGAAACGGTATCCTGAACGCGCCGAAGAGTTCTTCCGCCGTGTCCGAGAGGGACGCATTGAAGTTACCGGCATCTACCTCAACCTGACTGATCTTTTTGATGAAGACCTGCTGAAACATTCTATATCGTATGCGCATGATCTGGCGGATGATCATGGCTTCAGCGTTGAAACCGCCATGCAGAGCGATGTAAATGGCTGGGCGTGGGGATTGCCGAAAATGTTGTCGGAGCAGGGGATACGATACTTCGACATTGGGATCAACCAAACCCGATCCTTGGTATTTAGCCCAAGACCTCGGCCTTTTTATTGGGTCTCTCCTGGCGGAGAGCGCGTGCTGCTGTGGCATGGCGAAAGCTACATGCATGGGAATAACTTTTTGATCGATCCGGCTGACGGAATAGGCAAGGTAAGAGAATACCTTAAATCACTTGAAACGTCCGGTTATCCGCATTCTGCGGTAGCCATGCGAGTTCACGGCGCGACGCGCGACAACGCTCCTCCCGCTCTGTGGCTTTGTGATTTCGTGCGAGAGTGGAACGCCCATCAGGATTACCCCAAACTCCGACTCTGCACATCGCGAGAATGGTTCCAGCATCTGGAATCCTCCTGGCCGGAGCCGATCGAGGAGCTGCAAAAAGCATGGCCGGACTGGTGGACGGATGGCATAGGTTCAGCCGCGTATGAATCTGCCCTGGTGCGTACGGCAGAGGCAAACCTGAAATCCGCAAAGGCGATAGAGGCTTCAGGCGGGCGACTGGATCAAGAGACTCTCTCTGATGCTCAAGAGTCATCAATGTTCTTTGCTGAACATACCTGGGGAGCCTGGTGCAGCACTGACTCGCCGGATTCTCTGGAAAGCAAGGCCGGATGGAACGTCAAATCAGGCTTTGCATATACGGCGGCAGTGGAATCCTCTGCGTTGGTTTACGATGCATTGCGTACATACGCTGGTGAGGCCAAAACAGAGCCTGCCGTGCTGGTATTCAACCCTCTGCCTCATACCCGAACCGATATAGCTGAAATTTCGATCCCAAACGCCGCCATAACAGGGCATAGCGAGCAGGTGCTCAGTAAAGAGATAGAGGAAAGCTGCCCACCTTTGCATCTTGTCGACCTGGAATCGGGGACAAAGATTCCGGTGTCTCGACGGCCTGTGATCCTGGGTAGCGACCGTATGCCGGGCCAGATAATCCGGTTTGTCGCAAATGACGTGCCGGGGTCGGGCAGCCGCAGATATGGTATTGTCCCGGGAGCGCTGGAAATGGAGGCGGCATCTGTTTGCAGTGGCTCTACAATTCAAAACGCCTTCTTCAAAGTCGAGGTAGACCCTGTTACCGGTGGCATCAGGAGCCTGTACGACAAGCGGCTTGGGCGCGAGTTGGTAGCATGCGGGGAATATACGCTGAATCAGCTTATCCATGAAACGGTCGACTCGCCGGAAGGGCGCGAGGCGTTGAGTACCTGGGCCGAATTGCGAAAAGATACGCCATTTATCAGGCAGACCGAGGAGATGAGTCTGGAAGTTGGCCCGGTGATGCCTTTTGGAGCATCTCTAATTGTAGAAGGGAAAGGCAAATTCCATAGTGTAAAGAACTCAATCACCCTCTACGATAATCTGCCCAGGATCGATATACAAAACTGCATATGCAGATTACCATCCGAATACACAGAGTCATTCTATCAGGCTTTCCCTATTGGGAAAAGTGGATGCACGGTATATCTGGATACGCCAGGCGCGGTCATGCGGCCGGGGATAGATCAACTGCCCGAGACTGCAACCGACTGGCATGGCTTGCAGAACTATTTTGCAGCATCGGATGGGAGTAACACTACAACCGTAGCGTCACCGGATATCCCGATAGTGCAGGTGAATGGTATAAATACAGGGAAGTGGCAGAAGACTTTGCCTGCGCATAATGGCCTTGTAATGTCCTGGGTAATGAACAACTACTGGTTCACAAATTTCCCGGCGACTCAAAGGGGTGAACTCTCATACCGGTATAGCATAAGCAGTTATGCAGGCGGATTTGATCCTGAAGCATCAAGTGGTTTCGCCTCTTCAATCCGCCAACCGCTAGCCTGTATCTTAATATCTCACCGTCCATAGCGGAGCAGCCCTGCGAGATGTCGGAGGGAAGCGATAAGACTTTTTATGGCGGTATACTGACAACCCAATATCAGTATACCGCCATATTTTTGCACTGTTGGCTGCTATCTCCGATTCGTTTGCAAGCGCCGTGACGCCGAATCTCGCGCGAGAGGATATCGTCGGTTTGCTGGAGCATCCCCCTTGTGATATTCGGCCTTTCCTTTATAATACTGGCTGGTGAAGGGGCACTTCTCGCCGGTTACGGTCAGTTGGTTTAGTAGCTGTTCCATGTTGTTGTAGACGTGCCAGCCGGATTTGTCCACGGTCTGTATCCGTTCCGGTAATCCTCATGGGTCTCCCCACGCTCATACAGGCGTATTCCTATCAGATATTGGCACTATAAGCTTTTTTGTGGGTGAATCTGATTAGGCCCTCACCCCAACCCTCTCCCGATTTCGGGCGAGGGGGGATACCGCTTATCCCGAGTAGCCCACAGGGCATATCGAGGGACGGTACATGTCTACCAGGCTTCGGCAGCGGCGTCTTCAGGAATTCAATAATGTAGCCGCAGGCTTTACGCTGCGATCTACGCGCCCATAAAGGGTGCGCCTACATCTAGTCGGCGCAGGGCGACTTAGTGTTTTTGTTGCCGCGAATTTATTCGCACGGTTGTTGGAACACTGTCGATATCCACAAACTTTCTCATAGAGCCCAGATATTTTATCTGCCAAGAAATGTCCGATAGTTTCCTGCAAAAAGGCATTTAACATCTCGGCGAATCTCAGCATCTGAGACTTTCCATCCTGCGGCGGTCAGGTTTGCGTACTCATCCACAAGAACCTGGCCGATTATTTCTCTTGAGTGCGACCACTTGTAGACAAGTTGATCCAGCACCCTGGCATCCGAATGCTGGGGGATCACGCTCATGCCGAGCATCTCCAGCCTCATCCTGGTAATCTCTTCAATCAGACTGGGGTTGTTCAAGAACCACCAGCATCCAAACACCATGAGATTCCGAAACTTCCTTGCAGTCACGCACAGTTCATGTTGATTTTCACGCGACAGCATTGTGAGCATAAACTTATTCTGCGGGTAAGCGGCACATATGCGCTCAACGGCTTCTATGCTGCCTTTGCCCATGGAGTCGCCGGATTGCCTGAGTTCCGGATTACATAGCCTTTTCACTCCTATCATCATAGCGAGTGGGATACCCGACGCTTCTGCAACAGGTAGTACGCACGACTCCAGCAGGCGCCCGCGAGGGGAATTCTCAGGAAACGTAAAGTTGGGTGGGAGCGAGACTGCCATGTAATGCGCATCTATTCGACCTACCCAGTCGCGGAGGAATCGCTGTACCTCGGCTATGGTGCGCCCGCCGAAGTCTGCATTGGCATCATAGCCCCATTCCCTGAGACGAATGCACGCCGATTCCCACGAATTCAGAAGCACATCGAGCCTCAATGACGCATGAAACCTCGCGTCAAACCGTGCTGTGTTTTCCCAGACCTTGCGCTCCGCATCGTCGAACGGATCGTTCGTCATCACCAACGATTCGATTTTCGCAAGCTCGAAAACTTTATCGATATGCTCATCTACGCTCATATTGCGAAAGAATGCCCGGTATTTATTCAGATCACGGCTGAGCGTATCCAGCCCGAAGTGATGCAGCACGGTGATCACCCCACGGCACGACTCGCTAATTGGCGAGTGCTCGATGAAGAGGGTTTTCCATATCAGGTCCGCCTGGTCGCATTTGGGGAGCAGCCAGAAGTCGCTGTACGGCATATCCAGCCAGCGAACTGCCTCTGCTATCAGGTAATGATAAGTAAGCAGTTCATCTATCCCCCGAAGCAGAAACGATCCAAACTCCGGTGCATACAGATGGGTATGCATGTCCATGACTTTGACATCTGCAACAGCACGCATCACCATTTCTTTAGTAGAAGGCTTATTCATCTTAAGAAATCGACCCGGGTAATTCCCGCGCGAACCTGTCTACCCCGGATAGCCCTTTCAAATATATCGTTGTGTTCATGTCTGGACAAAATGGTCATCTGCTGCAAACAGATGAATATCAAATTAACTTAAGTATACAAGCACAATAGTCTGTTTGAAATGGACTATCTGAGCGAATTGTTGTACTATATATTCATGGTGATTGAGTCTTTGGAGTTTCTTGCTGCCAACGCTGTTCCAGATCACAGGCTTACGGTTGACAGGGTCTTCGATGGATACTATGGCTTGCAGTTTGTGGGCTCGGGTGGCGTGGCGCTATCAATAGATGATCGTGACTATGAGCTTGAGGGGCAGTGGATGTGGTGCACGTATCCCGGCCCGCACTTCGTCTACAAACCGCTTGAGATCCACGGATTCTGGTCGCATAGTTACGTCACTTTTCGAGGCCCGCGGGTGGATGAGTGGGTATGGGAAGGTCTGCTGCCGTTTGTCCCTCAGCAGGTACGCCCTTCGGCGGATTTCGGAGCACGCCTTGATTTCCTTCGCTCACTGATCGATGCCGGCGACAGGTTGTCGTTCCTCTCCGCGGCGAATGAACTCGAACGGGTAGTGCTGGATCTGGCGAGATGCCGCGCTGACCGGGTGGATCGTCCATTGTGGCTTCAGGACATTATCGAGCAACTAAACAATATATCATTGAATCAGCCTGACTACGCATCGCTGGCCGCAGAGCATTTCATGTCTGTAAGTACCTTGCGCCGCCAGTTCAAGGCTTTTACTGGTGTGCCTATCCATACTTACCTTGTGCGCAGACGCATTCACACTGCCTGCGAGCTCCTGATTCACACTGATCTGCCGCTCAAAACGATAGCAGAGCAGCTTGGTTACCGGGATATCTACTTCTTCAGCCGACAGTTTCGCCAGTTGACGGGCCTCTCTCCAAGCCACTTCAGACAGTCCAAATAGCATCCGACCCGGATTCAATCGGTACCTACCGAGCATCTACTGTATCTGTCATAATGCTTTGTTCTAAACCGTTTGTGGGCTTATCCACAAACGGTTTCGTAGAGCCCAATAAAGCCTGGCAACAGAAGAATAAATGATTATTTTACGGCTCTATAAGCTTTCTTGTGGGTGAATCTGATTCGCCCTCACCCCTACCCCTCTCCCGATTTCGGGCGAGGGGGGATGCCGCTTATCCCGAGTAGCCCACAGGGCATATCGAGGGACGGTACATGTCTGCCAGGCTTCGGCAGCGGCGTCTTCGACTCTGCAACCGAAGCATCAACATACCCGTGAAGGGTGTGCATACACGAAGTCGGCGCAGGCCGATTTAGTGTTTTTGTTGCCGCGAATTTATTCGCACGGTTGTTGGAACACTACCTCTATCCACAAACTTTCTCATAGAGCCTTATTTTTACTTGACAGCCGAAGATTCCGGTGTTAAGATAACAACTTGATTTTCGAGGGGAATATGCAGGATACAGCCAGCGCAAAGTTTGCTAGTGGCAGCCTCGCGATAGGGGATCGTCTCCCCTCCATCCGTGATTTGCAGAAGAAATACACTGCGAGCGGGCACACCATCGTTCATGGCCTCACCTATCTGGCGAACCAGGGGATACTCGCCAAGCATCCGGGGAAGGGTTACTTCCTGGCTGAGATCAAGGATATGTTCCAGGCAGAGCCCAAGTTCATAGGTTTTATCGCCCTGTTAGAAGGAACGCGATCATGTGAAGAACATGAACCCAGCCGGTTGTAAGGCGATAGCGCTCTTTGCAGTCACCCGAATGAGCCGCCCGTCAAGCGTATACCTCGCGCCGGGCCTTGATGGGCTCACCTGGGATTGGAGTGACGGCCTGCTTAAGGTGCATGTGCGCGGTGTCGGCATAATGGATAGCGTAGTGATTGAGAGCAGAGGCGAATAGTTCATAAAATAGATTAGGAGTGACAGAGTGCAATTTAATCCTGACATGTACGATGTGGTTTGGACTGAACCCAGCCTCGACAGTTCAGGTTCAATGCCGCTTGGGAATGGTGATACAGGCTTGAATCTCTGGGTCGAACCCAATGGCGACATCGTTTTCTATATATCCAAGACTGACTCGTGGAGTGAAACAGGCAGGCTTCTTAAGCTTGCTCGTGTGAGGATTTCATTCACGCCTGCGATACCAATCGGGGCTGGATTCGTGCAGGCTCTTCATCTTGGACAGGGTGAGATAGAGATCCGATCCGGCAGCTTGGATCAACTTGACGTCATACGGATTTGGGTGGATGCCAATCACCCCGTGATATGTGTCGAAGCCGAGCTGAGCCGGGCCGCGTCCGTGAATGTGAGCCTTGAAAACTGGCGAGACAAGGAGCGCGTGCTCGAGGGTAAAGAACTCGAGAGCGCTTACGGTCTGGTGGATGCACCTTTTCCAGTGGTTGAATGCGCCGATGTCATATCAAACGATAATAACTCAATTACCTGGTATCACAGAAACCCGACTTCCATTGTGCCTCTCACCCTTAGCCTTCAAGGATTGAATTCGATATCGGATACAGTGGATGATCCGTTGCTTAACCGAACGTTTGGCGGCATGATAACCGGCGCGGGAATGCAGCGCAGCGGAACGCATTCGTTGAGAAGCGCAAACCCTGCATGCGAGCATCTTATTCAGATTCACATATTGACGGATCAGACTCCTGCAAGTTCGGAGTGGCTCCATAGGCTGTGTGTTCGTGCTCAAGATATCGGGGCGATCCCGATATCGACCCGCCGGAAAAATCACCGGCAGTGGTGGGATGAATTCTGGAATCGCAGTTACATCGTAGTTCATGGCGATGTTGATGCGGAAACCGTTTCACGCGGTTATGCGCTGCAGCGGTTTATGAATGCCTGCGCTGGTCGAGGGGCTTATCCCATCAAGTTCAACGGAAGCATCTTTACGGTAGATGCCAGAGAGCCAAACGAAGAGTTCAACGCCGACTATCGTCGCTGGGGTGGAGCGTACTGGTTCCAAAACACAAGGCTGATCTATTGGCCGATGCTCGCATCCGGCGATTTCGATCTTATGTTACCTCTATTTGCAATGTACAGAAAAATGCTGCCCTTTGCCCTTGCTCGCACAAGTGTTTATTTTGGCCATGAAGGAGCATTTTTTCCTGAGACACTATACCCTTGGGGAGCCTATGTCAACGATAATTACGGTTGGAATCGCGAAGGCAAGGATGCATCGCATGTAAACAATACGTACATTCGCTACTACTGGCAGGGCGGGATTGAATTGGTGGCAATGATGCTTGCATATTACGATTACACTCAGGAGCAGGCATTTCTTGAAACCACACTACTGCCAATCGCTGAGGCCGTTATCGACTTCTACATGCAACATTATGGAAGGGATGACCACGGTAAAATTGTCATGAACCCGGCATCCTCTCTTGAAACATGGCAGGACGTAATCAATCCGGCTCCGGATATCGCAGGATTGCAGTGGATAATAGATGGATTGTTGAGATTACCTCACGAGGTTGTCATGGAAAACAGGCGTGCCAAATTGAATCGTATCATGGCTGAACTTCCCGAGATACCAAGCGGCAGCTCGGACGGCGAAAGATATCTTACTGCGGCAGAGCAGATATTGGGACCTTCGATGAACAGCGAGAATCCCGAACTCTATGCAGTATTCCCATACCGGTTATTCGGTGTATCCAGCCATAATGATGTCGGCGTTCTGACATTCAGAAAACGCCTGAACAGCACCAACGCAGGGTGGACACAAGACCCGATACAAGCGGCCTGCCTTGGGCTTGCCCATGAAGCGAAAACGATGGTAGTCGATCGTTTTGCATCGAAGCATGCAGGCAGCAGGTTTCCAGCATTCTGGGGGCCTAACTTCGACTGGATACCGGATCAGGACCACTGTTCAGTGGCAGCTACAGCACTGCAGTGTATGCTTTTTGATACATCCAAAGAAGAGGTAGTCCCGCTTCCTACCTGGCCGAAAGAATGGAATGTAGACTTCAAATTGCATGCGTGTGGAGGCATTGTTGTCGAAGGAAGCTATGTGGATGGGGAACTTTCTCTTTCCAAGTATCGTGAGGAGTAATTTAATCAGATGGCGGAATTTGAATGATCGCAGATAAAACTAAATGTCTCAACGGTTGGTGGGATTTCATTCCGGTTTAGCGAGCTTTTATCCAACCTTCCGCCGTGACGTGAGACGAAGAGATAATTATGTCTACATTCGGGCCGGAGTTCCATCCAGTCCTTAATCGCATCGTATGCACTGGAGTTAAGAGGAATAAGTCGCATCTTATTTCCCTTCCCCTTCGTCACCTGCATTACGCTATTTTCCAAATCTATGTCTTCCAGCTTGAGATCGAGCAGTTCCTGCCTGCGGACACCGGTATGTATGAGCACTGACATAATCGCTCTGTTACGGAATGCCTGGTTGATAGATCTGCCCTGCTCGGAAGCGGAGATCAGAGCTTCCATCTCTACGGTGGTAAGACAAATGGGTACTTTGTATTCCTTCTTTGGTGTAGGGATTCGTCGAAGTGGAGAACGGTCGATATACTCCGCATCCACAAGGTAATTCCACATGGATTTCAGGCTGTTAACCTTTCGGCGTATATAGGCCGACTTATAGTCGCTCCCATTCAAGTATGCCAGGTATTGCCGGATAACGGGAGTGGTGATGGATTCCATTTCATGCGGAATGCCCCGCTCACCCAGGGCTTATGTGCCTACTCCAAGACCATTTTGCCAACATAATTCTGTCTGGCCGAGACATAACCCGTTACATAATGTGAAAAAGCGTGGGGTTATGTCTCGGTGAGCAAAAATATTCAGCTACGACAGAACCCCCTGTTATTTTCCACTGACATCCCACATGATCGATGGCCTAATTCTAGTTTTAGGAGATAGGCACTATGTTATTAACACCATTGGCCGAAGAGTTTTATGCCTACTTGAAGAATGAACGAGGATCAAGCGAACTGACTATCAGTTCATACAAGTATGATTTTCGCCGATTCTTGAGGTTATATTGGGACTAACCCGACGTTTTTGTTGCGTATTACTTTGTGTTGTAGGTACATAACCGTGTAGAATATCAAGTTTGACCCTGGTTGGCAGGACTTGGGCGTGAGTATGATGGCATACATAACAGTCCCATGCAAGCATCTTGACCCAGGGCTTTTACATATTAACGGCTTGTAGCAAATTCGTCTAATGATATTATATCTATCACGAGGAAATAATACTACACATATCAAACACCACATAAAACCGGTGAGGAGTCTGATATGGAAGAATACGAAAACCTGATTGCACACTTGAAGCTAATCCCTGACATGAGGGCCGAGAGATGCAAGAAGCACAAACTCATAGATGTGCTGTTCATCGCTTTGTGAACTATTCGTTCAGATGGCGAGGATTCAGTGATATTATCGACTTTGCAACGCGTCGAGAGAATGGTTGCGAAAGTATATTGAGCTCCCTTGTGGCATACCATAGTATTACACCTTACGAAGGGTATTTCAAATACTCGATCCAAAGGCCCTTAAGGAAGGATTGATGAGTTGGATGGAGAGCCTGAGGAGTGCAACTTCGGGGCAAGTGATAGCTCTGGATGTTACGATGAACGAGGATATGAATCGAATCCGAAAAGATAACGCCCCGGAGAATCTGGCGGTTATAAGAAGAATAGCCGTAAGTATGGTAAATCAGGGTCGGCCATAGATAACTGTAAACATAATGCAAAAGCACTGATTTCCTCTTGACTGGATACCGGCTTTGATGTAAAATGACTAAACGTGATTGATATTTTGAGTAAACGTGAGTTAAAATCCGATGCTTAATTCAACTAGGCAACAGAAACTTTATGCGCTCCTTCGGCAGCGCGGTGAACTCCGACTGCGTGATGTGATGTCGGAATTGGGGGTTGCGCGGGCGACTGCACAGCGTGACCTCGATCAATTGAGCCAACAGCCGGGGGTGCAGCGTACCCATGGTGGGGCAATGCTGGCCGAGACACAAAACGGATTTGCTGCCATTCGTCTGGGCGACCGTCAGCAAGTCACTTCGGAGGAGAAGAAGCAGATTGCCAGGACGGCGGTTACATTATTCAACGCAGATGCGGCGAGTCTATACATCGATGCTGGAACTACTACCATAGCCTTCACCAAGGAGTTGGTTTTGTCTGGATGGCGTCCGGTATGGGTGGTCACGAACTGCTGGCATGTGGCCGAACAGCTGAGCCTTGCCGGGATACGGCATGAGCTTCTAGGCGGAGAGGTCGATTGCCGAAGTCTGGCTATTTCCGGCCCGACTGCAGAAAACAGCGTGGCCGCATACCATTTTGATTGGGCGATTCTGTCGGCCGATGCCGTCACGGCGACCGGGTCTGTCAGAGTGGCCCGACCGCCTGAAGCTTCTCTGAAACGTGCGGCGGCATTGGCGAGCACGCAGAAGATGCTCCTGGCCGATGCCGGCAAGTTCGGGCGCGATTCGCACGTCGAGGCCCTGAAGTTGGGCGACTTCGACATCTGGGTGACGGAGCGGCAAGACCGCTCCGTCGAGCAGGTCTGCGCAGACAGCGGCGTGCAGTTGGTTACATCTGCCAACGAATAGAGGAGATGCAGTGAAATCGATCTTACTCGGATTGGATATCGGCACTACCAAGCTGTGTGCGGTTGCCGTAGAGTCGGAGACCGGCAGACTTGTTGCTGTGGAATCTGCTCCCAATGACGCACACATACCGACAGAGGCTGGCGGGGCCGAACAAGACCCTGCCGTAGTCATGATGCGCATTCAGGAGGTGGCGCGACGCCTTAGCACACGACCGGAGCTCGATGGGTACTCCATCGACGGTCTTGGTGTCACAGGGCAGATGCACGGCGTGCTCCTGATAGATGCGGATGGCAGTCCGGTTTCCCCTCTGGTCTCCTGGCAGGATCAGCGTGGTCATCGCAAATCCACCAGGTGCGGCCGTACATATGTCGAGGAACTCCGCGAGCGGATTCAAACCGAGGATACAGGATGCGAACCGTCGACAGGTTACGGCGCCGTCACACTCCTCCGCCTCAAAGACGAAGACCTGATACCGGCGAACTCCCGTGCGCTTACCATTCATGATTTCGTCGTGATGCAGCTTTGTGATGTAGCCGCCACTGATCCGACCGATGCCGCGAGTTGGGGGATTTTCGATGTGCGCGACGGCCAACGGTGGCTGCCATCAGCGTTAGTAAGTTTTCCCTTCATGAGGGATCTACTGCCAAGCGTTCTCGGTACGGGCACTGTCGCGGGAAGGATAAGTTCGAGTGCAGCACGAGTGACAGGATTTCCTCACGGCTTGCCGGTCGCCGTCGCGTTGGGAGACAACCAGGCATCGTTTTTGGGGAGTGTTCCTTCCGCCCACGAGTCGCTGCTCCTGAATCTGGGGACGGGCGGGCAGATATCCGTGCCTATCGATCGGTTTGCTTCACTTCCTTTACTGGAGACACGACCATTACTGCCGGGACTCTGGCTGCTCGTCGGCGCTAGTCTCTGCGGGGGGCGGGCATACCAGATTCTCGCAGACTTCTTTGCCGATGTCGGACGTGAACTCTTCGGCTGCGATGTCGGCGATGCACTATACGAGCGGATGAACGTGCTTGCGGATGAGGCTACAGAGGACTGCGATCACCTGTGCGCCCATACGCTATTTGAGGGTACCCGCAAAGACCCAACCATCCGGGGTGACTTCATCGGCATCAGTTCGCAGAATTTCACTCCTGCCAATCTGACACGCGCCTGCATTGCAGGCATGGTCGATGAACTGGTCTCCATGTATGCGCAGGCGGAGGATGCCGGAGCGAATATCGGCACCGTCGTCGGAGCAGGGAATGCTATTCGACGCAATCCCATAGTCCGTTATGAGATTGAGAGACGGCTTTCGATGCCATTGTACCTCTCGTCACGTACCGAGGAGGCTGCGGTTGGAGCGGCTCTGGTCGGCGGAGTGGCTGCCGGAGTCTATTCTGACTGGCGGATGGCTGTGTCTCACTCGGCCGCAAAAGAATGACTTGGTAGATTACCGGAAGGAGCTCGGATCATGGTTCGCATCGTTGAGAAAACCGTGGGATTTGACCCAAAACGCCTGGCACAGCAGTTACTCTCTGTGCAGTCGCAGAATCAACACACTACACGCCTGGATGGCTGGTTCCTTACTATGGAGATTCGCATGCGGGCGCTCGCGGTGTTGCGCAAGACCGCTACCGATTTGCCGAACATCATAGTGCAGGCCAGGCTTTTTGCGGCAGTCTGTGAGCAACTACCTCTCACCATCCGAGACGATGAAGTCTTTGCCGGAACGCAGGACGATGCCTTTGCTCGTACCTATGCGTTGATCAACCCCGAGTTCAAAGTCGAAACCTTCGCAGGATACTGCGACCCGATGGCGGTCTACGGCGACATCACTTGCGCACCTGAGCTCGGTTTCACGGCCGAACGTATCAAGGCGGTCCGCGACTTTTGGGCTATGGAGCCGTTTGCCAGTGTACTCAAGGCAGCCTACGCAGAGACTGGTGATGAGTTGTCTGAGGTTGCATACTTTGTCGAGCAGGTTACCGGTCACACAATCTGCGATTTCCGTCCGGCTCTCCAGAACGGACTGGTGCCGCTCATCGAGGAAGCGCAGTCCAGAGCCCGGGAAACCAGCGGAAGCCAGAAGGATTTCTATACGGCCGCGGAGATCTCACTCACGGCTGTGCTTGCGCTGGGTGACCGCTATGCGAGGTTGGCCGCAGATATGGCGAGCGGTGAGACCGATCCGCTCCGCAAACATGAACTCAAACGAATTGCCGAGACATGTGGAAGAGTGCTGCATTCCGGCGCGAGTTCGCTCTACGATGCCATCCAGGCATTCATGCTTCTGTGGATGGGAATGACCCTCGAACAAGCACCAAATCCCTATGCGTTCAGCGTCGGAAACCTCGATCGGATTCTGCAGCCCTACTTCGCACAGGACGCAATCGATCGGGAAGTCGCCATCGAACTGACACGCCATTTGCTCGCACTCTTTAACGTCGGAGACCGAAACTGGGCGATCAGCCAGAACATCATGGTCGGCGGTCGTGACGAGAACGGCAAAGACCTGACCTGCGATATGACCACCATCGTGCTCGCGGCATTCTATCGCAGCAACTACCCGCAGCCGGCACTCTCGGTAAAACTCCATTCGCGAACTCCCGATGAGGTCTATTCCGCACTCGCACCGTTTTTCACCACGCCGGGGAGTCTGACACCGAGCTTCTTCAATGACGACGTGCTCTTCCCTATTCTTACGAAGAAAGGAATCGCCCGCGAAGACCTGCCTCTGTATTCCATCGCCGGATGCCAGGAGCCGTTGATCATGGGCAAGGAATCGGGAAACACTACCAATAGCTGGCTGAATCTTGGGAAGATCCTGGAACTGACCATCCACGGCGGCAAGAGCGCTATCACGGGGAGGCGGATCGGCCTATCATACGAAGAACTCGGTCTGAATCCCGATGAGCCCGTCAAAGATATGGAGCAGGTCAAGACGGCGTTCTGGAAGCAGTTGGACCATATGCTGCCGAGAATGGAAAAGGCTGCCAATGCGTGCACTAAGGCGCTCTCTCTCCTCCCGGTGCCGTTCCTCTCGTGCTTCATGGGAGGGTTTGAGAGCGGTATCGATATGCGGGATAACACCGCTCAGGGGACGAAGTATAATGCATCCGGATGCCTAATTCACGGACTGAGCGTAGTCGCGGATAGTCTGTCTGCTATTGCCCATCTTCAGGGAACCGCGCCCGATCAGTTGGCAGATCTACCGAGGGCACTGCTCGCCAAATTCGAGGGATTTGACGCACTGCGCTCGCGTTGTCTTGCAGCACCCAAGTATGGGAACCGTCTGGGGCTGCCGGAGAAGCTAGCCGCGGAGATCGCCGAGGGAACGTCGAGCCGGGTGACGGCGTTGACTAACCCTTGGGGAAACCATTTTCTCCCTGACTGGAGCACTCCCAGCACACATTTGCTGTATGGTTACTGGGTCGGCGCTACTCCGGATGGGAGAATGGCAAGACAGATGCTTGGATACGGCATCGACCCCACGGCAGGTATGGCTACACACGGACTTCCTCCACGTATACTCAGCATGCATGCGCTGCCCTACGAGGCATTCCTCGGAGGTTATGCCAGCCACATCGGGTTGGAACCGGCTATGGTCCGAGCCGCCGAAGATGGCAAGGGTTTCGTCGATACAATTCGCGGCTGCGTCATCGATCCGCTCTTCGGGTTCAACGGCGAGGGTATGAATGGTGGGTATTACGTCTACTTCAACGTCGACTCTGCGGAGCATCTCAGAAAGATACTGGCGAACCCGATGGAACTCGTGCCCAGCGGAATCTACATTATGCGCATACACGGGACTTTCGTGAACTTCCTCGATCTCTCACCGGCGATCCAGGAAGATATAATCACTCGGCTCGATGAGGAATCGACCAGCTTTTCAAAGACTTGCTTTGCATGAGTGACATCGCTGTTACCATATTCGATATAGGTTTCACCTATAACATCGACGGCCCGGGACAACGGATGGTCGTGTACTTCAAGGGCTGCAATCTCCGCTGTCCCTGGTGCGCGTCGCCGGAGTCTATCGCTGCCGCTTCGGAAGTCCTGCTGTATCCTGACCGCGCACCCTCTCAGGTATCGCTGATCGACGCCTGTCCCTACGGTGCAGTGAGCGCGATAGGCGGAGAAGTATTGCGTGATACGGACAGATGCCGATTATGCGAACTGCATCCGTGTACCGATTCCGGCACACCTGCCTTTGAGCTGTGCGGCCGAACGGTTTCGGTGAGTGAGATTATCAGTCAAGCCGAGGAGTACCGGCCATTCTTTGGAAGCAATGGGGGAATAACGATCGGTGGAGGGGAGTCGACCTGTCAGTTTCAGGCTCTCGAAGGGATTCTGGCTGAACTCCACAAACGCTCTATCGATACGGCTTTGGAGACAAACGGAACACATCTCAGGTTGCCGGAGATTTTCCCACTGCTGGACATGCTGCTGATCGATCTCAAGCATCCCTTATCCGAGCAGTGCAGAGAGATAGTCGGTCTCGGAAACGAGGTAACTCTGGCCAATATCGCCGCCAGGTGGAAACACGGTGGCGATATGGTGGTACGCATACCTCTTGTTCCTGGATACAATTCTGATGAGGCCGTTCTCTACGAATTCGGTAAGGTCCTGGCATCGATTGGGCCGTTGTGCGTTGAGATATTGCCTTTTCACCGACGAGGGGAAATAAAGTGGCGGTCACTTGGGCTTAGAATGCCTGCCGAATCAGCGAAGGAACCCTCCCGGCATTTGCTAGGCCAGGCTTATGATATTCTACAGAGTTATGGATTACATGTGAAATGAAATACGCGATCTTCTTCGAAAGATGACCGGCTCTTCGAGTGCGCAAGCCGGGCTATGCAGGATGTAATTTAGAATGTACCAGATTAGACAGTTCTTTTTTCCATACCCGATAGATACCCCGGAGCTGAGTATACATGCGGTCGGAATACGGGAAGCGGTGCCTCCCACGGTTACCCACAGGCCCGGCAGCACAGGGGACTGGCTCTTCATGTTCCTCTATGAGCCGAATTTCGTGGACGGCTATGGTGAGCAGCCGGGGAATACGCTGATAGTCTGGGATCCCGAGCACGGGCATTGTTTTGGCCGGCAGGATATTCCGTGGACACACTCCTGGCTTCATTGCGATGGCAGTTGCTTGGCTCCGATGCTCGCAGAGTGCGCCATTCCATTGAACGAGCCCTTGCGGATAAGTGCTCCTGAGATGATGGATCATTACCTGGTGCAGATACACCGGGAGGCTGCATTCTTTTCGTCCCCGGACCCACGCATAGCACGAAACATCCTGCAAAACTGGATCTATGAGATCGGCCGAGATATCCACGGAAGAGACGAAGCGCCGGCTGTACCCCCTGAGTACCTGGCTGCCAAGCGCCATATTTCCGAGCATTTTGACGAACCGACGAGGCTTGCTGACCTCGCTGAAATCGCCCATGTCTCCGTGCCCCATTTCTGCAACCTGTTCAAGCGCTATTTTAATCAATCGCCGATAAGTATGCTGATAGAACACAGGATGCGCTATGCTGCTTATCTGCTGAGAGATGTTAGCTTATCGATCACTGAGATAGCTGTCATGGTCGGGTATCGGGACCTCTATCAGTTCTCCAAATTGTTTAGTAACCGCTATCACATGTCGCCTCGGCTCATGCGTGAGCGGCTCATGAGATGATTCCAACTGATGTGACTGGACATCGGCGGGTATGTTTTGATGGCCCGGACGAAATCCGGGCCCATTTGCGCGTGTGCTATATCACTTCGAGGTAGTCTCTGTCCGGTAGCACCGGGAACGCACCGTGTGGCTCGGACTGATACCAGTATGCGACGGACGATATATCATCCCGCAAAGGGAGATACCGGCCTTCACTATGCCAGCCCAGACCTTGTACTGTCAGTTTCAGGTCTTGCTTGAAGCGGATCGGATCCATGATGTGGAAGCGATACATGAGGTGACGATCGCCGGCTTTCCCAAATGATGTTCCTACAGGATAACCCAGGAACGGGGCCGAGAAGTTTTCGCCGAAGCCCCACGCACCGCCGATGTAGTCCTCTGTGCCGGTTGCGACGATTGTTGGAAACTCCCCGTCACCATCCAGGAAGAACTTGGTCTCTCCTTCACCCCACCAGCCGTTGTTGTTCTGCTGCCAGGCGAGGGATGTGCCGACGTAGTGCCCCTGGCCGTGCACACCATCGAGGATGGTATAGACTTCCTTGTAAGGGAGCGGGTTTGTACGTCGGAACTGAGCGTGAAAACGAGCATCCTCGTCTGTCACCTCAGTTATGGCGTAGGTGATGTTGTACACGATCTCCTCGTCCTTTACGGGATTTCTGTTTTCGATGGTTATACGGGCGTGCTTGCCGAAAGGCATGGGGAAATAACAGTTCATTGCTCTGGTAGGATTGACATTTATGGGCAACGACAGGATGGGAGTTTGTATTCCAAGGCCGTTACAGAAGAAGTCGGCTATGGGAGATTCGACACTGGGAGTCTCTTCGTTATCCCAGTACATACGCAGTATCAGGTCGCGCATAAACACCGGCTCCTGACTAAACGTGAGGAAGAGGTGCTGAATGCAGCCGGGACCGTCTACGTCCATTATTGTGGTGGTTGTTCCGGCAGGGAATATTGGGTGTATGCGAACCTTCCACCCGCGTCCCAAATCACGAGCCGCGTGTTCAGCAATATCCTTATCCGTGAACCATGTCTGCCCTATACGCTCAACATCGGGTGGCGGCGTTGTCGTAATTTCCGCCATGCATGCGCGTCCCTTCTCTCCGTATACGTTCTCGGCGTTGATCGATCGTGTCTCCGCGTTGGAGAGTCGAAATATGTTACCCAACCCCATTCCCATTCCTGAAAACATGTTTAAAGCTCCTGCAAGTTAGTGTTACTGACAATATTGTACCTCTTACATTGAGCCTTTGGAATGGCGGATGTTAAGCAGTATTTGTGGAATCTTAAGGTTGTATGTGGAAGTGTTGCCCAAGTTGCGAGAGATCTTGGGGTAAATGCAGAGGCTCTACGCCGCTGGGTAAGGCAAGCCGGATGGCGGCGTGGGCATTACTCCAGATGAGCCTGGGGACGCCTAAAACACGAAGAGCAGAGAGCACGCAGAGATGCCACTTTCCACTGTGATCTTGCCCTGAATTTTCGGGCACCGATTACCTATGCCGCATACGCGGCTAGTTGGAACTGAAACTCGAACTCAGCCGGGGTTGGAGTAGGCACATGAGCCGGGTTATATTGGGACAACCCGACGTTATTGTTACCTTTTGTGCTGGTACTACAGGACAGATTCCAGGTTATTTTCTCTGTTGTCATCTTTGTGTAGTCGATAACCATAAAATTCTGCCACGTTTTTTGATGCAATGCAACGCCAACTAAAATGCTGAACTGATCCATGCTTTGCATCACGTTGCGTGCACTCGATATTGCGATTCCGGAAGGCGAAGATACGAAACTCGCCTGATAGTATCACCACTAAGCAGACATCTTCCAGTGCTAACCTTGAGGCAATTCGCATCGTTGCAGGGCTTTTGCATATTAACTCTTTATTATCGCTTACCACCTGGCAATTCATAAGCGGCATCCGCTGATATAACCTGGAGATACGTCGATCTACTGCGGATGATTAATGCCTGCTGGGCAATTATTAGCTGTATGCCTACAGGTAACTGACCTCGGCCGCTGCAAAGCAGGCATTTTTTGCGTTAAAATTGCGTTTTTTGGAAGAGAATCTGTACTTATCAATATGGGTGTATCCTCAAAATGAAAAGGCCCCGACAAAACGGTTTGTTGACAAATCTGGCAATTGCCGGTATACTGCATCCAATGCGCTGAAACGTTTCGCGCACGTCGATTTTGCGTCGGCTGTAGATGTGCATCAGCTTCGAGGAGTGTCCAACGATTTTGGAGATGGTCGTCGTAGATTGCAGCTCAGGGTAAAGATAATCCGCATCCCATATTCCATGCAATGCGAAATAACCATCTGGCTACCAGACCGGAAGATCACTGGATTATATATCATCGCATATCCAAAGAAGAAACTTAAGACGGTTTGATGAGTAATCTGGCTGACTGTCTGCACAAGTGGCTTGACGACGAGTGTCCGACCAGCGCTCTGCTTGCCCGTGAGTTGGGAATTCATATGCCTTACCAGCTGGAAGTGGTTGGATTTGACAATCTGAGGGTCGGCAAGTCATGCATCCCGCCGTTTTCTACCACGAACCTGATTTCACCTATGCCGGAAAGATCGCCGCCAGAATGGCTATCAAGCAGGTAGAATGCATTCAAACAACCGTTCCTATCATACGGGTGCTTCCGGTTCCGCTGAAGGTACCAAGCTCAGACGAGGTCGAAAGAATTACCGAATGCGTGCGATAATCTCTCCAGTGGCTTCTAGTCCAGCGGATATGTTTTCGTGCAGTTCTGAATATGTTGCTGGAAGACAAGACGACCGATCTGCTTAAGCTTCTCACGCAGCTCCAGCTTTATTCGTGAGCCTTTGCAAAAGTTGGGAATGGTCTTGTAGCTTAGATTACTATAATTGCTATTCAATGACTGCTATACAGAGGTTGAGTTTCCTGCCGCACCACAAAACGCCACTTGGTTGTAATGCAGGCAGCAAAAATCCTTTTGTAAGGACGGCCCATTGCAACTTGGAGAAATAAGATGATTAACATCCGATCGAGCAGGCGGTGGCACCTGAGACTATGCGTATTGGTTGCAACCTGCTTGGGGCTTTTGCTCTTTACCAGTGGATGTTCTAGGCCTCCGAAAGAAGCTAAGAATACGGTTCATTTGCGCTTCAGCGTCCTTGGCTGCAAGCAGGAATCAGACTTGGCGGAGGCTTTTGCCAGGGGGTTTGAGAGAACTCATCCCAATATTAAAATAGATATAGAACCGGTGGCTGGGATGAGCTATGATATGAAGCTTATCATGCAATCGGCTGCTGGGACTGTTGCGGACGTTCTCTTTCTTTCTGACTCGCTTGTCCCGGAGTTTTCGAAATTCCATGTCGTCCGCGATCTTTCCCAGGATATAAAAAGAGACAAAACCTTTGACATCAACAGCATATATCCGCAGATGATGGTTACCGGAATGGATGATCAACGTCATGTTTATATGATTCCCAGGGAACTGAGTGTTGTTTCGCTTTTCTATAACCGCACACTGTTTAAGCGGGCGCATGTTCCCTGCCCAAATGAAAACTGGACCTATGAGGACTTCACCAAAGCTGCCAAAAAGCTAACTATCAAGGATGCGGACGGGCATATCAAACAGTATGGTTTTTTCGGATCTTACGCCTGGCCACAGATTTACGTCTCTTGGATTGAAGCCAATGGTGGACACGCAATGACAAACGGCAAGTCTACCTTGTCTTCTCCGGAATCGATGAAGGCATTGAACTCGCTTCTGGACATGGTGTGCAAAGATAAGTGTGCAATGTCTCCCAATACTGCCCGAGCGAATCCGCAGATAGACCCGTTTGTGGGCGGACAGGCCGCAATGACAGCGCAGGTCTTTTCGCAGGTTCCGCAATTCCGCACCACTATGAAGCAATTCGACTGGGATGTGGAGATGATGCCTATTGGGACCGTCAGCCGTGTGATAAGCATCGGTTCGGCCGGCTATGGGATTTATGCCAGGACTAAGCATCCGAAAGAGGCTTGGGAGTTTCTCAAGTATATTGAGAGCAAGCAAGGGCAGAGGTTACTGGGCAACGCCGGGAGCGGAACCCCCGCTGTCAAATCCCTGGCGTATGACAAATGCTGGCGCAAACCGGGTCTTCCGCCCAAAAATCTGGACGCTTTTATCAAGGGCGTCAAATATGGAATCCAGTGGAATAAGATTAGTCCGTTTTCTTCGCCGGAGATATCCGACAGTGTCGCGGAAGCTTTTGAAAAAGTCTTTGTCGGCATGGAGTCGCCGGAACAGGCTTTTAAGAAAGCTGATGAGAAGATAAATATCCTTCTAGCCAAGGAGCGTGCTGGTGATGATTAAAAAGACGAACAAAAACTCTGGCAGAGAGGCGATCGAAGGTATACTTTTCGCCATGCCGCTGCTCATCGGCCTCCTGGTATTTACTTTCTGGCCCGTCTATCGCTCGTTCATGATAAGCCTGTGCAGGTATAACATAATTACTCCTGCCAGGTACATTGGGGCTAGCAATTATATCGAGCTCATGCACGACACCTTCTTCTGGCAGTCGCTCAAGGTGACTACTATCTACTCGGTCATCAGCGTGCCGGTCGGATTGGTGGTGTCGCTGGCGATAGCCGTGTTGATGAATCAAAAGGTGCGAGGGATAGCGATCTTCAGGACTATCTACTACCTTCCGGCCGTTGTCTCCGGGGTCGCGGTCTCTTTGTTGTGGGTCTGGATATTCAATCCTGACTATGGGCTGGCCAACATCGCATTGAAGGCTGTGCATATTCCTCCCCAGCAGTGGCTCGCTTCTCCGAAGACTGCTCTGGGCTCCCTCATACTCATGAGCCTTTGGGGGACAGGCGGCGGAATGGTGATCTATCTGGCCGGACTCCAGGGGATTCCGCAGCAGCTCTATGAAGCAGCTGAGCTTGACGGGGCGAACAGTTGGCAGCAGTTCATCAATGTGACCGTGCCTATGCTGACTCCTGTTATCCTATACAACCTGATAATGGGGATAATCGGCTCCTTCCAGGTTTTTACGCAAGCTTTTGTTATGACCAGCGGAGGACCGGCAAACTCTACCCTCTTTTATGTGTATTATATCTTCCGGCAAGCATTTAGCTACTTCCATATGGGCTATGCCTCCGCCATGGCTTGGATACTCTTTGCTATCATACTGTTGCTGACATTGCTGGTGCTTAAGTCGTCCAGCGCATGGGTTTATTATGAAAGCGAGAGGAAAGGTTAAATAATGCCTGCTGGTGTAAGACAAACAAAGACCTGGAAGAAGGTCGCGACATATGTCGTATTGCTCTTAGGAGCCTGCGTGCTGATGCTCCCGTTTTTGTGGATGGTTTCCACCTCGCTTAAGACAGCGGATAAGGTGATGATATTTCCACCACAATGGATTCCGCATCCAGTTGTCTGGCGCAACTTCATAGCAGGCTGGAAGACGATGCCGTTTAACCGGTATCTGGTGAACACCTGCATCATCACTTTCACGGTGATATTGGGGAATCTCTTTACAGCCTCGCTTGCGGCCTACAGCTTTGCAAGGCTGCGGTGGCCTGGGAGAAACCTTGTTTTTATGGTGACGCTTGCTACCATGATGCTCCCGGCGCAGGTAACTATGATTCCGGTCTTCCTGATGTTCCGCGATTTTGGATGGCTCAATACATTTAAGCCGCTCACCGTTAGCGCGTGGCTCGGTGGCGGAGCTGTAAATATCTTCTTGTTGCGTCAGTTCATAATGGGGATCCCAATCGAACTGGAAGAGGCGGCGCGTCTGGATGGATGCAGTACGTTCGGCATTTACTGGCGGATTGTTCTTCCACTGCTCAAACCGTGCCTCGCCGTGGTTGCGATATTTACATTCATGGGTACTTGGAACGATTTCATGGGGCCGCTAATCTATCTTACAACTCCGGACAAGATGACGCTTGCGTTGGGTTTGCAGTTCTTCTCAGGGCATTATGGGGTGACGCTTCACTATTTGATGGCGGTATCACTGCTGGTGATGATGCCGTGTCTTGTGATCTTCCTGTGCGCTCAGAGGACGTTTATTTCCGGAGTGAATATGTCTGGGATTAACAGGTGATTCCATTTGGCCTATCCCGGTTCTCCGGACACCTGCTTAAGATGTGTGCACGCATTAACCTTTATTCCATACCTGAAAGGCGACAATAACATGATCTGGAATACCGTAAGAACTACCGCCATCCTCTTGGCATCAATCTGCTTAGTCTCCGCTGCAAAGGCAGCCGATGCAGGTGATTTGAAAAACGGCTTCTTCCGTCTTTGCACATCTGATAACGGACACATCACATCCCTTCAGGTCGACCCAAACGGTAAAGGCAATTACAGCCGCAGCTTTCTTACCAGCATGGGATTCGATTATTCCGCCACGCAATCAACCAGCATAAGCGCATCTCGAAACAGCATTGAAGTATCCGGTCTGACCACCAAAGGAGGTAAATCAGCCACAGTCAGCATATTCCTGAAGGGTCCCGACTTGCTGATATCAGCTACCACACCTAAAGGCGAAGAGGCAGCTCCATTAGGTGCAGACATCTATTGGAACAACTCCGGATATGACATTTCGTCCAAATCCACTCCTTTCTCTCGATTTTTCACAGACATCCAATTTTACATGGACGCCAGACAGCTCAAACGCTGGAGAGACAACAACGGATGGTATGATCATCCTATAATTGGAAAGAACTGGATAGAATTAGAAGGAACCGGCAATTGGGACATGAGGCTGTCCTCAGATAACCCAACCCTAACCTGGCATATTGAAGAAAACAAAAACACACTGATATTCAACTCAAGCCCCCAAGTCAGCTCGGATATGAGCAAAACGCTCTTCAAATTCACAGCCCAAAAAAGGGCAGATAGAATTCCTGCCGACTGGCCTAAATTCGTGCTTCCCAACAAGAAGGCCGGGGAAGAAGCTACGACTCTTTTTTACGAGAGAGCATTCTCATACCAGCCGGTATGGGGAAACGCAGCTTGGGCTGAGTGGATGGCTATCGGCGAAGTATGGCATGCCGGGCCACGGCTGAAAGCATTGAAAGACTACCTGTCGAAATATCCTATGAGCGACGAAGGATATGTAAACACATGGGGTGACCACGCCGGTTGGCCTTTTCCTGATAACAGCAAATATGATACTCGTCATTTCGACACCAATGCACGCTTCATTCTGGCCTGCTTCCGATATGCAGCCTGGACGGGAGATACTGATTTCCTGAGAAATCAGGCGCAAAGACTCCGTAAAGCAATGAATTATCAACTTACGACTCTCCATGGAGAAGATGGCCTTATCATCGCGGCAGGCAAAGACAGCACCGGACGTCATAAAGCCCTTGGAAACAACTACTGGGACGTCCTCCCCTTCGGGCATCTGGACGCCTATGCCAACATAGTATGGTATGCTTCCTGTGAAGCGATGGCGCAGATTGAGGATACTCTGGCTTCATCCGGGGGAATCAAAACACCAGGAAAAATACATTCGCCGGAGTTTTACCGAAGTCTGGCAGAAAAAGTCCGTAAAACATACAACGACACATTCTGGGACGACCGGGCCGGACGCTATATCGGCTGTATAGATATAGACGGGATAAAGCACGATTATGGATTCACATTCATCAATCTGGAGGCAATTGCATACGGGCTGACAAGTGAAGATAAAGCCAAAAGAATTTATCACTGGTTGGAGACCGAACCAACCAGCACCGGCAAAGCTGACACATACAGCACTTTTGTTTTTGCGCCGCGAGCCAACACTATACACGACCCTATGTGGGAGGACAATACTGGTAAAAAGGAAGATTGCCCCGAAGATCCGTGGTGGCATTTCGGATGGCACGGAACCCCTTACGGAATACAGTGTGAGGACGGAGGCGGTATCTTCTACCTCAGCTACTTCGACCTGATGGCACGCCTCCGCTTTATGGGGATAGATAACGCCCAAAAACGTTGGCAGGAGATAATGGACCGCTGGCGGCTTCCAGATCACATTTGCGGTGGGGCGCCGCTTGTAACCGGAGAAACTCCTCAGCAGTTCAGTCCAGGAATGACGGGAACGGATATCCCATTCCCTGAAAGCGGATTGGTTCCATGCTGGCTGGTATACGGAGTATTGGGAGCCTCGGCAGACACGCGCGGGCTAAGCATACATCCAAACCTACCGACAGGCATTCCCTGGATCGAAATCGACAACATGAAATTCCACGGAATCCAGTTCAATATCAGAGCAACCCGCAAAGATGTGACAATCAAATGCACACAACCCGGGCATAAGTTCAATATCACAAAGAAACTGGACGCAAACGGTTCTGTGACATTCGAGTCATTGAGATAATATACAACTTGGGCTTGGGAGCCAGGCCATCTAATGATGTAATTACGCCGTCCAGCAGCATAACAAACCGATGCAAATTGATATACTATTAGGCGATGTGCCGAATTGATGCACTTCCTTAAGAAATTGCATCAATTTATTATCGACAGGAGAGACTATGGTTGCAGGCAACACTATAAAAGAATTGAAATGCGAATACAGAATTGATCCGCAAGGGATAGATATAATCCGCCCCAGGCTTAGCTGGATTCTTGAATCAAATGAGCGCGGCCAGACCCAAACCGCCTATCAAATATTGGTTTCGGAAAACCGCGAGGATCTCCTGCACGGCAAGGGTGAGTTATGGGACAGCGGAAAAGTTATTTCCAGTCAGTCCGTCAATGTAATTTATAGCGGCGTCGATCTGCAATCTCGGCAGCGCTGCTATTGGAAAGTCCGAAGCTGGGATAAAAATGATACAGCTTCGCCATGGAGCAAGATCGCTTCCTGGTCTATGGGGCTGCTGTCGGCTTCCGATTGGAAGGCGAAATGGATAGGCTTGGACGCAGGAGGAAACCAGGACTATTTCTCAGAGGCGAACTGGATATGGTTGCCGGACGAAAATAGTGTGCCTGCTGTGAAAAGATATTTTCGTTGCGAAATTCACATTCCCGAAGATGCCGAACTCTACGGCGCACGTTTGACTATCGCTACCAGCAGCCTGTTTTCCATATGGGTGAATGGGAAAAAAATCAAAAACGGCGCCAAAACTATTTTTGCACCGTCTTTTGAAACGGATCTGGAAAAATACCTCCTTTCGGGCAGTAACGTTATAGGGATAGAAGCCGACGGGAATGAAAAAGAGGATGAACCTTCTGGTCTTATCTGCACGATTTCCGCCGAGTTGAATTCCGGCGAGACCCTGCTGATTACCTCTGGAGCGAATTGGAAGACTTCCGCTTGCTGCAGCGATATAGGATATGATGATTCCTCCTGGATTCCTGCATGCGAGCTTGGGATAAACGGGAAGGCTCCGTTCAAAAAAGTCTTAGGAAACGATTTCAAACGGTTGCCGGCCCGTATGCTTCGAAAAGACTTCTTTGCGGGCAAAGGAGTCAAGCGTGCTACGGCTTACATGTGCGGCCTGGGCTTGTCTGAACTTTATATAAACGGCTGCAAAATAGGTGATAGCGTACTCTCACCCGGGCTGACGGATTATAATAAGCGCGCCTTATATATTACGCGCGATGTAACTGCCGACATCAAGCCGGGCGATAACGCAGTAGGCGTGACTCTTGGAAACGGCCGTTATTATTCCATGAGAGAGAATACTCCCACCGACACGGTCAGCTTTGGGTATCCTAAACTCATACTGCAAATCGAAACTGAATACAATGACGGTTCCGTGGATGCGATCGTCAGCGATGATTCATGGAAAATCACCTCAGATGGTCCTATAAGAGGAAACAGCGAATATGACGGAGAGATATACGATGCCCGCCTAGAGATGGATGGCTGGAACGAATACGGTTTCCCTGCTTCCGGTTGGCGGCAGGCAGAGCTTGTCGAGCCTCCCAAAGGGATCCTTTCCTCCGAAATGGCAGAGCCGATAAAAGTGGTGGAAACCCTGCATCCATTATCTATGAAGAATACCGCGCCCGGTACGTATGTCTTCGATATGGGACAGAATATGGCCGGGTGGTGCCGCTTGAAAGTTGAGGGGTCTAGGGGCACTCGGGTATATATCAGGTATGCAGAAAAGATCGATTCTGATGGTAATCTTGTTACGGACAACCTGAGATCGGCAAAGGCTGTAGATTCGTATATTCTCGATGGAAATGGGCTTGAAGTATACGAACCGAGGTATACTTATCACGGCTTCAGATATGTGGAACTGACCGGTTTCCCTGGCGAGCCAAATCTTTTGTCGGTGGAAGGCCGGGTCATTTGCGATTCGCTGAGCCGTTCGGGAGATTTCTCATGCGCGGACAGCCTGGTCAATAAGATTTACCACAATATCTACTGGAGCGTCAGGGGTAACTACAGAAGCATACCGACAGATTGCCCTCAGAGAGATGAACGCCAGGGATGGTTTGGAGATAGATGCCAGGTATCCAGGGGGGAAATGTACCTTTTCGATACGGCGGCGATGCATACGAAATGGTTGAGAGACATAGAAGATTCTCAGCGTGAAGATGGTTCTCTTCCAGATCTGGCTCCGGCTTATTGGGCCATCTACTCTGGCAGTATAACCTTCCCGGTTACCTTCGTGGCAATAGCGGGGCATCTGTATGATCTATATGGCGATACCCGCATCATTGAGACTCATTATCCTGCAATGAAAAAGTGGGTGGAGTCGATAAGTCTGAAAATGAAGGATTTCCTAATGCCGGATGACACCTATGGCGATTGGTGCGTTCCTCCGGAGTCTCTTGACATAATATGGTCAGAAGATCCGGAGCGAGTAACGGACAGGTCCTTGGTTTCTACCGCATATTTCTACAAAACCTTGAATTTGCTTTCTGGATATGCAAATATTCTTGGAAAATCTGAAGACGCGGCGGAGTTCTCAGATTTGGCAGCAAAGGTCAAAGCCGCCTTTAACGGAAAGTATTTCAATAACGATGGGAATTTCTACGGTAACAACAATACTCAGTCTTCAGGCATACTAACCTTGGCTTTTGGGCTTGTGAATGAGGAGCAGAAGCAAGCAGTTGTGGAAAATCTTGTAAGCAATATCCTGGTAAAGAATGAATGCCATATAGGCGCCGGTATGATGGGCGCTCAATGGATGATGCGCGCGCTCTCCGACAATGACAGGTCCGACATAGCTTGCAAGCTTCTATTCCAGACGACATATCCCGGCTGGGGATATATGCTTGGCGCAGGCGCGACCACCTTCTGGGAATTGTGGAATGGAGATAAGGGCGATCCGCTTATGAACTCCGGCAACCACGTTATGCAAATAGGCGACCTGTGCATTTGGTTGTACGAATACGTTGCAGGCATTGCGCCCGATAAATCAAAACCCGGTTTTAAACATATCATTATGAATCCCATAGCATTAGAGGAATTCAGTTCTGCAAAAGCTTCCCATAAATCCATGTATGGCAATATAACAAGCGAATGGAAGATCGTAAAGTCCTCTTTCGAGTGGGAAATCTGCATACCGGTGAATACATCGGCCACTGTCTATCTGCCAGCGAAAAATCCAGAATGCGTTGCCGAAAGCGGAAACTCTTTAGCAGATGTGGAAGGCGTACGTTTTGTCGAAATGTCTGGAGACCGCTGTGTTCTTGAATTAGGCTCGGGTTGTTACTCATTCGTATCCGAATTTTAATATAGACCTTGTCGGCGAATTGTCTGAATATTCTGCGATTCGCCGACAATCATATGGAACATCGCCTGCCTATGGGACGGAGTATTTGGGACGGCTTGCCCGGTTGGTAACGTGAGTTCTTTTTACGCGGGAACTCTTCTGATCCACGCTGGATATGATCGCATACCAGTCGGCAATATTCAGTATCGCACCGTATCTATTAGGGATACAAGCATTATGCGATCATGCGGCCTTTGGAGTCGAAGGCCGGTAACCAAGCAAACTGTAATGGAATTTCATTTTGTCCGAAAAGCACACGATCTAAGATACTTCTCTACAGTTCGACCTTCAGCAGACCTTCGAATGCCGGGTAGTTCTTCTTAACATGCAGTTCTTTCATCCACTTGCGCACGACGAGTGACAGCCAAGGGCCTGTATTCACACCCTTGCCAGAATCGTTGTTCCACAGCCACTCGGGAGCAGGGGTAAGGCAGTACTTGGGGCTCACCGCCTTGTAAACATCTTGGAGCACACCGGTCTGTCCGTGGTGAGCCATCTGCACGTAATCAGATTTCAGGTATTTGGCATACGGACTTACTAAAAGCTTCTTACCACCCTCGACACCGAGGTCTCCGAGGAAGAGAACGGACTTCTTGCCTGCGATCATCTTCACGACAAGACTCGACTCGTTGTAGGCATTTCCGGTGAACTCAGGGTTCTTCGCACTGAGGACCGTAAACCTTACACCGTCTACGACAAACTTCATGCCAGGCTGAACATCAGTGACCGGTATCCCTGATTTAGTAACGTTTGCGTAGAACTCTTCGGTGAAGGGCATGTATTCGGGCTCGACTTTCGTGTACCAGTCACGGTCGAAGATCGATTCGTAGATGCGGTCAATCTTGAGATCGTTCTGCGCTTTCAGGATATCGTTCAGAACCCCTGCGTGGTCGGGGTGCGGGTGGGTCACGATCCAAGCATCCACTCTGTTTCCCATCGCCGCTAGAAACCCGCGCAGGTAAAGTGCTTCCTGTGGGAAACCGCCGTCTACGACTACAATGCGGGCGTTTTCCGTGCGTATGACATACGACATAGATGGGCCCATTGGGCTGCTCTCCGGCAATTGCCACATGAACATCTGCAAGCCGAGCGTAAGAGGGTAGCGTGACTCATCGAACAGGTATATCAACGGCTGCAGGAACTCGTTCCACATCCCCATGAATGTGAAGAGCCCAACCGTAGCGAGCGCCGGTTTTGCGAGCGGCAGCATAATCAACCTGTATATCTGAAACTCGCTGCATCCGTCGAGCCTTGCGGCTTCGCTCAAGCCCTGTGGTATCGTCATAAAGAACTGCCGTGGACAAGTGAGTGAAGCCCTTTCTCGCCAAAATCTCGGAAGATGCGGTTCACCTGGCGCAGGCTGAGCCCAAGGAGTTTCTGTGCATCCAGCTTGGAAATACGGCCTGCGGATAGTTGTTTTAGGATTTCTGCGCTACTAATCTGTTTCTTGTTCAATGTTATTGTCTCCATTCCTTTAGTTTACAGGATGGGACATAATCGTTGGACAATTAACCGGGACAAAGTCGGTGAATAGTAACAAATTTTCAAACGAACACGAAATCTCTACAAACTGTCTTTTTGTGGTATAATTCCAAAGAGGAAATTCATATGCTAGTAACTGATGAAAAACTAAAGGAACTGATAACGCGAATAGTTGATACGTCTCATCCTTTGCGGATAATCCTGTTTGGCTCGGTCGCTCGTGGAGAAACAACTAGGGACAGCGATATAGATGTGCTTGTAGTTGTTCCCGAGGGCATTCACCGACGAAAGACCGCACAGCAGATATATCGGAACCTCATCGGCTTTGGCATTGCTGTGGATGTTGTCGTAGCCACTCCTTACGATCTCGAACGATATGGTAACTCTCCGGGTCTAGTGTATCGAGAGGCATTGCGTGATGGGAGAGAATTGTATGCAGCATGAGCCTGGAACTGACTCGCCAATAACATGGATGAACTATGCCAAGGCAGACCTTGCCCTTGCAAGCATAACCCTTCCAGCTGGGGTAATGTACAGTCAGCTCTGTTTCCATTCCCAGCAGGCAGCGGAAAAGGCTCTTAAAGCCGTGTTGATCTATTTCGGCATAGATTTTCCAAATACGCATAGCATTCAAAAGTTGGTAGAGCTACTCCCAACTGAATTGCAGTCAGCTCAGTCCATATCGCAATCTGTCATACTAACCTCATATGCTGTGCAGACCAGATACCCTGGAGATATTGAAGAGATCCCGAAGGATGAATATGATGAAGCGGTCAGCATAGCTGCTGATGTTGTGAACATGGCGGAAAAGATAATTCAAGGGGGTGAGAAATCGTAGCCTAGATACTGTGATGCCGTCAAGAAAAAATGAGCTCGCATAACATCAAAAAAACATTCCGAAAAGCAACCACAAGTTTTATAGCTCCACAAGTGGTACATACCAATCAAGAAGCGGAGACAGCTCTCTCTCCGGTTTTTCGTTTGCAGGTCGTCTATTCCAATTCCCCCGTGTGAATTCAGAATCCGACAGGTGGTCGGGGCAGGGTACTTCGGACAAGCACAAAATCTCTACCGATGGTCTTTTTGTGGTATAATTCAAAAAATGATTTCTGAGTCCAGAGGTGGCATTCTCATGAGCTTGCGCATATCGGTTGATAAAGATCGGCTTTCCGAATTCTGCAAAATGAATCATGTAAGCAAACTCGCGTTCTTCGGCTTGGTCCTTCGTGACGATTTCCACCCGGACAGCACTCTAAGAAACGCGCCATAAATGCGACACTATACCATCTACGACGAAATGGAAGATTGACGACCGATTCTGGGATACATACTGGGATTAGCATATGTCCGATCTGAATAAAGACATTGAGTATAGTATATCCAAGCTTGAGAAGCGCTTGGCGCAACTGGATACGGAGCGTGCAAAACTCATATCGGAGTTAGACGCTGCCAAAAACCATCTGGTGCGCGAACAGAACCAAAAGCCTCCATGTCCGGTTTTTCCTACTGCGACGATCCACAACGATTCATCGGCTGAAGCCAAGATCGCTCTCATCTGCAGACTGTTTCGAGGCAGAGAAGATGTATACGCACGGCGATGGGAGAGCCCAAAAACCGGGAAGTCGGGCTACCAGCCGGCCTGCCGCAATGAATGGGTCGATGGCCTGTGTGACAAGCGCTGTGTGAAGTGCGCTGACTGTCCTCGCAGAGAGTTCCTGCCACTAACCGAATCTGTCCTCCGCTGCCACATAATTGGCCACGAACGCTCAGGCGACAGAGCCTCGCGGGATTTCATCATCGGCATCTATCCTATGCTTCGAGACGAGACATGCTGGTTTCTCGCCGTGGACTTCGACAAGTCTTCATGGCAACAGGACTCGGCCGCGTTCCTAGAAGCCTGCAGATTGCACGACATCCCGGCAGGGCTCGAACGATCTCGTTCCGGCAAAGGTGGGCACGTATGGGTCTTCTTCGCCGAGCCTGTACCGGCCAGCTTAGCCAGGCAACTCGGGGCGTTTTTAGTAACCGATACGATGAAGCGGAGGCCGGAGATCGGGTTCGACTCTTACGACCGATTCTTTCCCAACCAGGATACTCTCCCCAAAGGCGGCTTCGGCAACCTGATAGCACTTCCATTTCAGGGGATCGCTCGAAAGCTTGGCAATACTCTCTTTGTCGACGAAGATTTCGTTCAATATCCAGACCAGTGGGCGTTCTTATCGTCACTCCAACCCATGAGTCGGTCCAAGCTGATGGCAATTGTCGAACAAGCCCAGAAACGTGGAGAGGTAATGGGAGTGCGGATGGTTTTGACCGACGATGATGAAGATGCACCCTGGATAACCCCACCGTCTCGCAGACTTAGCGAAGTTCCAATAGAAGGTAACATACCTGACAGCGTGAAGCTGGTACTCGGAAATCAGATTTACATAGAGAAGAATGGACTCCCTCCCGAACTCCTAAACAGACTCGTCCGCCTGGCTGTATTTCAGAACCCGGAATTCTACAAGGCGCAGGCAATGCGACTGCCGACCTTCGGAAAGCCACGGGTGATATCGTGCGCCGAGGACTTCACAAAGCACATTGCGCTGCCAAGAGGATGTCTCGATGAGATATCCGAATTGCTGCAGTCTCTGGGCGTCAGAGTAAACCTGTTGGACGAGAGGCGTTCCGGCGCTCCAATCAACGTGCAGTTTCACGGAGAGCTTACTCCGGAGCAAAATCAAGCAGCCAAGATGCTGATAGCTCATGATAATGGTGTACTGGCGGCAAGCACTGCTTTCGGTAAGACCGTTATCGCCATCAGTATCATCGCAACCCGTGGAGTGAATACTCTCGTCCTCGTACATCGTCAGCAACTCATGGATCAGTGGATCGCTCGCTTGTCCGCATTCCTCGACATTGACCCAAAGCAGATCGGAAGAATCGGTGGAGGGAAGCGCAAACCGACAGGACACATCGATGTCGCCCTGCTACAGAGCTTATGCCAGAAAGGTGTTGTCGATGATGTTGTCGCCGAGTATGATCACCTGGTCGTTGATGAATGCCATCACGTCTCAGCTAGCAGCTTCGAGCAGGTGGCACGAGCTTCCAAAGCCCGATATGTACTCGGACTTTCGGCAACACCGACGCGCAAGGATGGTCATCATCCGATCATCTTCATGCAGTGCGGTCTCATCCGTTATCGAGACAACGCCAGAAATCAGGCGGCGTTGAGGCCATTTGAGCACAGGCTCATGGTGCGAAGGACCAAATTCGTATTGCCGCCGGAGTTATCTTCTCAAGAGAAGCCTGCCATTCAGGACATCTACGCTGCGATCATTGCGGATAAGCATCGAAACAGTATGATTCTCGACGACATCATAACTGCGGTAGAAGAGGGCCGCTCTCCCGTAGTCATAACAGAGCGTAAGGATCATCTGGATTTTTTGGCTGGCGAACTCGGCAAAGCCGTCAGGAATGTTATCGTACTGAAGGGTGGAATGGGAGCTCGGCAACGCAAGGCGATCACAGAGAAGATGTCCAATATACCTGACTCCGAGGAACGAATCATCGTCGCTACCGGTCGATATCTCGGAGAAGGGTTCGATGATGCCCGACTCGATACACTCTTCCTGACGATGCCGATTTCCTGGAAAGGAACACTTGCTCAGTATGCAGGCCGCTTGCACCGCATCCATGCAAACAAGAAAGAAGTCTGCATTTACGATTACGCTGATCTCTATGTCACGATGCTGGCCAGAATGCATGAGCGGCGATTGAAAGGCTACAAATCGCTTGGATATTCGCAACTTGATGAAATGGAATAGAGTGATCCTCGTTTTGCGAACCTCCTCTTCATAATCAGTGTGAACCTGAGCATAAAGCACAATGTTTGGGTATAAGGGCAAAGGATTTCAACCGTGATTGGAGATTTATAACAGGTGGTCGGGATGCCTCCGGTGGAAGACTGGCACTACTGGGTGGCGATGGGGCATCAAATTGTATATGCAAATGGCAAGCAAGAGCAGTAATCAGGTCAATCATGCGATCAGCACATCAAGAATCGGCCTTTTTGTGCTCGTACGGGTTTTTACTTGTCTGTTTGACCTTACCCGAACCAGCTAGACCGGGTCCACTCCAAAGTTTGTGCCTGCGCTTGTCAATCATGAGTGATTCAACTATACTTGAACAGGTGCTCTCCGATGATCTTCTTCGATCGTGAAAACGAACTATTAGCGCTGGAATCCGCGTGGGAATCTGACAGCGCTCAGTTTGCATTGCTGTATGGCAGGAGCAGGATTGGCAAAACGTATCTGCTCCATGCATTTTCTGGATGCAGAAAACCACACTGTACTACCTTGCGGCACAAACCTCTATGGTAGACAACGTATCCCAGCTTGTAGAAGCGGCCATCAAATGTATGCCTGACTCAGAGTTATCGCCCAGTGTATTCGCTGCACCCGTTCTCATTATATATCATATCCCTCCCCACCTAAGTCTGCGATGGTATCAGCCGATTCTGGTTAGCTGCTCACGGGTGACCTCGTAGATTAGGGGGCGGCCGGTTAGGTAAGCTTCGATCTCATTTACGGCGAAGGTTCCCATGCGCCGCTGGTTCTCGGCGACTGCTCCGGCGATGTGCGGGGTGAGCACTACGTTCGGCAGAGTGCGGTACGGATGGTCGAGCGGGCATGGCTCTTGCGGGTCGGTGACGTCTATGCATGCAACGAAACGTCCCTCTCGCAGTTCGCCGATGAACTCGGGCTCGTTTATTATCTGGTTGCGTGCGGTGTTGATGAATACAGCGCCGTCAGAGAGGAGGGCGAAGTGCGAGCCGCGGAGCATCCCTTTGGTCTCTTCGGTGTACGGCGCGTTGAGGCTTACGACCTTGCATTGGGAGAACAACTCCTCCATAGTTGCAATCTTGGTGACGCCGAGACGCTCTGCATCGGCGTCGGAGCAGTACGGGTCGTATAGAAGTACGTCGCAGGTGAAGTTCGAGAGCAGGTGGACGAGCTGCCGCCCGACGTGGCTTGCGCCGATGATGCCGATCTTCTGCTGGTAGATTTCGGAGAGTCCGCCGTAGAGCTTCAGGGACTCCTGCCACTGTCCTACGCTGGTGCCGTTTGATGCCCAGAAGGCCCTCTTTGTGGCTGTCAGGATGAGGCCGAGGCAGTATTCCGCTACGCCATACGCGATTGCGGCCGCAGCACTCGTTACACGCACCTGCGCATCCCAGAGAGCGTCCGATACTACGGGCTTGACGCTACCCGCGGCGTGAGTGAGCAGGCGCAGCCTCTTTGCTCTGGACATCACGTCGGCATCGAGGGCGGGCGTTCCCCAGGATGTTACGACGATGTCGGCATCCTCGATATTTGCGAGCAGGTAGTCCTTGTCGACTTCGGGCGGCGCGTATTCTACTGCGAAATCGCACATGGAGCGTACCCTTGTAAGGTCTTGCTCCGAAAATAGGGATGAGAAGAAATAGTTGTTAACCGCGAATAGTACTTTGCTCATTTGCGAAATAACCTCCAAAGTTATCTGTCATGGCTGATATGCATTTCGTTTTTACACCGTCCAGCTCGCAGGGAGAGGCTCGCCTCCGTACTCTTTCCGCAAGCTGCGGCTTCTGTCGAGATAGTCCGGGAGAAGCTCTATGTCGAACTCTTTGATGAGATCGGCGACTTCGAGCCCGTCCTTCAGGCTCGTGATGACGCAGAGCGCTTCTTCTCGCAGGTCTTCGATGATGACGTCTCCCGCGTACTTTGTGCGCATCGCGTCGAGCTTATCCATGTTGAAGTCCATGTGCACGACTCTTCGATTCAGGTTCAACACGGCGGTAGCGTACTGCATGATGTCGCTCGTTCGCCCGACGGTTGCGCCGGTGCAGTCGAGTATGCGGTTGCGGGTATACCATGTTTCGCCTGCGATGTTGAATCCGTACCTTACGGCCCACGTATCGAGCAGCCGTCCTGCGGGGAAGGCGGACGAAAAGAGTACGAGTTCGACGCCCTGTCGGCTGTAGAGGTCGGCGAGTTCGAGGAAGTTGATGTCGAAGCATATCGCTCCGGCGACGCGTCCGAAATCGCACATGTACGACTGGGGTATGGCGCCGGGGGTGCAGCCGGACTCTAGCCCGCCAACGGTGAGATATGCTTTGTCGTATACCCAGACGACCTCTCCGTTGCGGTCGAGGAGGACGAGGCTGTTGAAGATCCGCTGCTCCTTGTCACGGCGGTACATTCCGAGGGCGATGTACGTATGGTACTTTCGTGCGAGCGGTGCGAACTCCTCGGTGATTGGACCGGGCACGGGCTCGGCGAAGTCTTGTATGTTCGGCTCGTTCCCTTCGAAGTTTGCGAATAGTTCGGAAAAGAGTACGATGTCCGGGCGGTCGAGGCCTACGCACTCTATCCGCTCGCGGCCGAGGGCGCGTGCCTTTTTGCAGTCGCCTGGAAACTGGCCTGCGTTTACCATGGTGTTTACTATCGATACTCGCGTCTCTCTCATCTCGTTTACTCCAATGGCCGTTGGTTATTTCTGGTGGTGCAGGTCGGAGTTCCGCAAGCACGTTGTTGTGGCGGAGTTCCGACCTGTTATGCCAAGTATATCTTGGCTGCTGTTGCGGCGTATTCCCGCTCGAATTTTGTGCCGTCGTACCCCGGATCGTCCTCCGGTATGTCGTCGATCCTTACCTCGACTCCTCCGCTCTCTCTCGATATCCTGCCTGCGAGCATGATTCTTATCGATTCAGTCAGCTCTTGAATGGTTGCTACCTGTCTACTGTTAGACTCTATGCTGGCGCATATTCTATCAAGCAGCGCACCGTAGATCTTAGACGTATCTATACGGAAGCTGTATGTGGACTTGGTGGTGACGATGGTCATATCGGAAGGCTGCCAAGTACCGTGACAGACGGTGTATACGGCGGTTACTCCGTCTGCGAATTTGATGAAATACGTCTCGCCGATCTTGCCGTCTGATTCTGCCCGGCCGACAAAACGTGTCGATACCGCTCCGAGGCCGTGTACCCCACATATGGCTTCGACGGCGTGTATGGCGTAGTTGAACTCGTCGCTGCCGATACTTGCGAATATGCTTAAGGTCTCCCCTCGCTCCTCCACGGGCTTTTCTACATATGTGACTACTTCTTCTGCGTAGCGCATCGATGAGCTGCCTAGGATTACTTTGCCGCTTGAGACGAGCTTCTCGAGCTTGACACAGTCCCTGATATTACCGACGATCGGTTTGTCGATGAATACAGGTTTGCCTCTGTCGAGAAACGGCCTTGCATGTTCGAGGTGTTTGTCCCAGTTGCAGCCTTGTATGAAGCCGATATCGACATAGTCTGCGAGTTCCTCTATGGTCGAACAGCGCTTTTCGAGACCGCGATTCTTGATGAATCTTTCTACCTCATCGTCGCCACGGAATCCGTCGTTGTAGACGGCGACGTATCTTGCCTGGTTGCCTTTTAAGAGGTAATCGGAGAACGCCAGTGGGTGAGAGACGTCAATGTTTACTGTACCAATGCGTATCATCGTAAGCTCCTTTATGCGTTAAAATTCGTAATCGCTCTTCTTGATTCGGACGGGGATCCCGGTTGCTATGGATTCGTTCACCATGTAGCTTATGACGGCTGCCCGTGCCGCTCTGATGAGACCGTTCGGACTCTCAGTGTTATTTGTGATGGCATCCGACAGCTCGTCGATCTCTACGACCTGGCCCTTGTCTGTGCCGCCGAGCTCGATCTTTATCTTATCCTGGCCCTCGAAGCCATAGTATTCCATCTCCCTGAAATCGTTTATGTATATAGACTTATTTGCGCAGTATATCTCCGTGCACTCTTTCGGGAAGCTCGCGCAGCCAGCGCTTGCGATCAGGGTAGTTCCTACCGAGCCGTCGGCAAAGGTGATCGTAACGTTGCCGCTGTCCGGGACCTTGACCAGCTCGGGGTCGAGGAAGGTGCCGCCGGATGCGTAGACGGAGACGGGAGGTGCCTGCACTATTTCGCAGAGAAGGTCGAAGATATGGCAGCCTTCCCCGACAAAACGACCGCCGCCGACCTTTGGATCGTGAGTCCAGATGTTCGCAGGAAATGGTGCTTGAAGCCTGTGGTAGATCAGCTTCTTCTCCGGCATACCGGAAAGAAGATCCCTGGCCTTGGTAATCAGGGGAGCCATCCCTCTGTTGTAGCCGACCGTGTACTTGACTCCGCTCTCTTTGACTGCATCGGCGATCGCCCGGCATTCTTCACGGTTCAGGCCCATGGGTTTCTCGCAGAGGATATGCTTTCCTGCTTTCGCCGCCTTGATGGCAAGCTCTGCATGCGAATCGTGCCTGGTGGTTATGAAGACCACATCGATATCGGGATCGGAGAGCAGCTTGTCGACTTCGGTTGTCGAGTACTTTGCTCCCGTGTCGTCGGCGACTTCGCGGGCTGCAATTTCGTTGGTATCCATAGTCGCCCAGATCGTGTATTTCGGACTCTTCTTGAGGTTCGGGATGTGGATCGCTCGTACGAAGCTGCCGCATCCGATAATACCGACTTTCAATTCTCTCATTTAATCCTCCTCGCGGTGAGATTCCAACATACGAAAATACTGTTCAGACACAAGATTGATGTCTTTAGCTGCCCTTCTTCCGCACAGACGTTTCTTCCTATAAACACACCTGTACCTAGTACTCGATATCAACCACCCGATGATCGTCCATAGAGCGATCTGCGGCAAAGCCCAGTAGGTGGCCATTGATCGAGTCCTCAAGAACAGTCGATGAAATAGAAGGCTGCCCACCGCGGATTACAGTGACGAAATCCTCTACCAAACGGTGATCACCGCCACCATGCATGTCCATGTTCACACTCAGATCCATCCACTCTTCCGAGTACTCGTGACCGCTTCGCGCATCGGGATGGCGGATCACGAATCGGCCATCTTCAAGCACACCCTGGATTTCACCCTTGGTGCCGATGATATGCATCTGCCGACAAGGTCTGGACACACCACCTGCCATGCTGTGAGTGGCCGTGCAGCCGTCTTCAAACTCAATAGCCAGGGATTGGTGATCGACTACGTCATTGTCGCAGTGCCATACGCATTTGCCGTAAGGGTTATCAGTCTTCAGTGATTCGATTTTCTGCTCGCGAGTCGGTGACATATGCTCTATGCTATCCCATGCGTATGGACCCCACAGATCCATTTCGATATAGTTTTTGTAGGCGGAGTAGGGGCATGCGTTTTCAATGTCACAATCTACCAGACACCGCAAGCCGGAGCCGGAAGGCGCGTTCTGCGCTTTGAACTGCACAATGCCACCGAAACTCGCGACGGACTTCGGCCTGATGCCAGCCTTCATCCAAGTGAGAAGGTCCATATCGTGGCAGCATTTCGCAATGAGCATGCTGTAGTTTCCAAGCGATTTTTTGTTCCACTTGCCGCGGATGTATGCAGCCCCGATATGGTGGTAGCTCACGTTTTCGGAGGTTCGTATATCGATCACATCGCCGATGACACCATCCAGGATGGTACGCCGAATTGCGGCGTAGAATGGCGCAAACCTAAGCTCATGGCAGATCATCACAGTTCGCCCGGTATCGTTGGCCACATCGAACAGTTCTCTTACTTCCGACTCATACATGGAGATCGGCTTCTCCAATAATACGTGATAACCTGCTTTCAGAAGCGGAATAGTTGTTGGAACGTGAAGGTGGTCCATCGTGGCATTGATGATGGCGTCTGCAAGCTGCGGCCGCTGCACTAGTTCATCCGATGTTTCAAAACACATATCGTTGGGTATGCCGTGCGCTTTGGCCAACTGCTTTCGGCGATATTCCCTGGGTTCCGCAACTCCCACGATTTTGAGTTCCGTCGGATGATCGAGTGCGTAATTAGACAGCACAACGGCTCTGTGTCCGGCGCCTACGACTATAGCAGTTAAAGGCCTGCTATTATGATACATGTCTGTCTTCCTCTCTGTATATACGCTGTCAGCGGGAATAATCAGAAATGACTTTCCCGTTCAGGCGAAGTTAGCGCATTTCAGTTGCACAATTAGTTCACCATTGCAGATAGTTCCGAAAACAGTATGATATCCAGTTGAGAAGTAGAAAAGCCTCTTTGTCATACTGCCTGGCATATTCGAAAATGTCATGCAATCGGTGTACGTAAATCCATAACACAGCCAGAATAGCATAGGCATGGCTATTTGTCAATGCCGGATTTGGCCGTGTTATGGGCCGAATCTGGGTGGAGTTGCAGCAGGTCGAACGCATTTTGAAGTGCTTTGGATGAAAAGATTAGACCCGATGAATCTGATCGGTCTGTTTGTGGCTTAGAATCGCCCTGTTTTGGTGATCATATCGGTGTTTCTTAGCCTTGAGAACGAGGATGTCTCGACGTTACTCGAAAGCGCAGTCTGCTCGATTAGGTGCGTTGGCATGATATTGCATGACATCGCTATCTTTGCGTCAGAGAGGCGAGCAGTTAAACGCTAGTGTTCCCGAGATGCACTCCTGCACTCAGCGTAATTACCGAAATACCCTCGTGGCGGCTTGGCGAACACCGCTGGAAGTCTCAAAAAATATGTTGACAAATGCAAAAGTGCATGCTAGTATGGCTGTGCATTCGATTGCGGTATAGCGATAACATAGAATCTATGCGGACGCTTAGAAAGGAGCAGGCATATACAAAAATATAGATCATTGAGAGACTAATGGTCGAATACGCACTTGGTAGCTGCATTTGGCGGCACAAAGGAAAGGATGAAAACGGTATGTACAATGGAAAAAGAGGATTCACATTAATTGAACTGCTAGTTGTAATTGCCATTATCGCCATTCTTGCGGCAATTCTATTCCCCGTTTTCGCAAAGGCGCGTGAGAATGCAAGGCAGACGCAGTGTCTCAGCAATATGAAACAGATTTCGACGGGTTTTATGATGTACGCTCAGGATTATGACGAGATGCTTCCGCAATACTTATCTAACGGCAGCCAGCCATATCCTAATGGAGAAGCGAGTAATGGTTCCCAACTATGGTATCACAGAATTTTTCCCTACTTGAAGAGCATTAACATATTGAACTGTCCATCTGTAAGCACAAAATACACAGGTGGTTTTTTTATAGGAGATAACGATCGGTTCTCTTATGGATATAATGGCTGGCTTGCCAGCGCTCACAACTCTGGTGGCTGGGTCGGAGCGTCGTTAAGCGAAATCAAAATTCCTGCGGACACACCACTCATCAGTGAGTGTGACTATATAAACGTTACATCAGATCCGGCATATTATAACAATAGTAAGCTGCCCTGCGCTCGGCATGCAGACAATACAGTCAATATGGGCTTTTGCGATGGGCATGTCAAGGCGGTGCAGTTAGCTGCGTGGGTTACGAATTCCGCTCCGTCTGCAAATGACCCTGTGTGGGTGAAGTGGATGCCGGAGCTTCAGTAGAGATACACAACGCTTCTATGGGAGAACATAAATCCAAAACTATGGTTTTGTGTTCTCCTTATAGTGGCTTTTGTAAAAGTATAAATCGGCAACTCGAGTAACTTGCGCTATGTCTGTGGATCACTATCGTCATATAGAGGCTAAAGTAGTTTGTACTAGGCAATAGATGGAAGAGTTAGCATATCCATTATGTGCGGCTGTAAATGCTATGTGAGAAACTTGGAAAAATCGCATTGCAGCAATGATTAGATGATATACCATTGGCAGTGTTGAGCTTGACAATTGCAGGCATATTACCGTATTCTGGCGACAATAAACAAAGTAGGATTAATATTATGGCAGTAACAATTTATGACATAGCAAAAGAACTGAATATTTCGGCTACTACTGTTTCCAGGGTGCTTAACGGAAAGAAATCCGAGCTGATATCCAAGGCGACCCAGGAGAGAGTCCAAAAGGTGGCGAAGGAGCTGGGGTATCGTCCGAACAGGCTGGCCAGAGCATTGGTCACGGGTAGTACATATAACATCGCTATATACAGCAAGGATATGTACGAACGCTCGGGGATGCACTTTGCGCGCATGATCGAAGCGATAGAGCCGAAGGCGCGTGCCTCAAATTTCAAGATACTCGTCTGCGGTGATCTGGAGAGCATAAGCGGGCAGGGTGCCGTTGACGGCGTGATCATGCTTTCATCACTGGATGATTCTGTTGTTGGTGTGCTGCCAGACGATCTGCCGAGGATATTCGTTTGGGATATGGTTGGGACTCAGCCGCACAGTGTGTCGTGGAGCGATGTAGAAGGCGGCTACAAGGGAGGACAGTATCTCCTAGGACTAGGTCACAAGAGGATGGCGTTCATCTCGGGCGAGCTGCCGATCAATGCAAAATACAAAGGATTCAGGATGGCCATGGAAGATGCTGGTGTCTACTGGGAAGAGTGGACTGGGACAAATGATCCCGACCAGTTGGAGAACAGCTACCAGCTGGTGAAAGAGAAATTGCGCGAACGAAACGGCATTACAGCGATAATGGCGCGTAACGATATATTAGCTATAGGCGCAGTCAAAGCCATCGTCGAAGCAGGCCTGTCGATACCGGGCGATATCTCTGTGCTTGGCTACAACGACACGCTAGTGGCTCGGTGTGCTATGCCGGCGTTGACCTCTATACGCACCCCGATCGCCGAAGCAGGTGAGAGAGCGGTAGAGGTCTTGATACAGGCTATCGAGGCGAAGGACAAGCGTGAAGACTTCCCCGGTGTGTCGTTCGCGCCGACGATTACTGAACGAGCGTCATGTGCGCCTCCCAAATAGCGCATGACTATTATTGAAAATTTGGTCCTATAAGCTTTCTTGTGGGTGAATCTTCAGATTGCACTGATTCGGCCCTCGCCCCAACCAATTTTGGGCGAGCGCGTTTTTGTTCCGCTTATCCCGAGTAGCCCACAGGGCATATCGAGGGACGGTACATGTCTACCAGGCTTCGGCAGCGGCGTCTTCGACTCTGCAACCGAAGCATCTACGCACCCGTGAAGGGTGTGCCTACATATAGTCGGCGCAGGGCGGCTTCGTGTTTTTGTTGCCGCGAATTTATTCGCACGGTTATTGGAACACTGTCGCTATCCACAAACTTTCTTATAGAGCCTTAAATTGTTTAAACTGATATACAGATAAACGCAGAAAGGCACAAAATGTCACTGATAAGAATCGGCTTCATCGGCGCGGGCTGGATGGGGTCTGTGCAGATGAAGAGAATAACCGAGCGAAACGACGCAGAGATCGTCGCGCTCTATGAGGCCAACCAGGAGCGAGGCAGAGAAGTGCTCACAAACCTCGGCCTCTCCCCCGACATACTCGTAGACAATTACGAAGCGATCATCAACAACTCGGATGTCGATGCTGTCTGGGTAGTGAGCCCGAACGCCTTCCACGCAGGACAGGCCATCGCAGCCATGAGAGCCGGGAAGCACGTCTTCTGCGAGAAACCGGCCGCCACAACCTTTGCCGACTACTGCGCCGAGATAGAGGCGGAGCGTGCGCACCCCGAGCTCATAACCTACGTAGACTACATACTCTACTTCGACAGCATGGAAGATCACCTTCGCCGTATGGTCGCAGGCGGCGAGTTCGGGGACGTCACCCAGATACAGGTGAACTACCGCCACCCCATAAATATCTCCGGCGACAAGGTCTGGAAGCTCAAAAAAGAGATCATGGGCGACGCCATCGGCATGGGAATAAACCACTCCATCTCCGTAATGGTAAACGTCATGAGCTCCCAGGCTAAACCTGCAGCAGTCTATGCCACCAGTACCCCCGCAAAGGTGCGGGGCTTCGAAGCAGACCCGGTCTGGAACATCATGGTTAAGTTCGACAACGGGGCGACCGGCTTCTGTGCGGGAAACATTGACAACGGCAACGGGTATGACGCCTACCACAACATCTTCGGGACAGACGGCGGCTTCGTCTTCGACTCACAGCTTGAGAGGACACACAAAGTGCGCTACTGGTCCGCCAAGTCCACCGAAGGCAAGTGGGTCTACCCGCTCGATCCCGAAAAGTGCAAAGTGGAGGGACAGGAGGCGCTCATCTGGCCTGCGGACACAACCACACCAGACAGCGGAAACGTTGTAGAGCACCAGACCGGCGCATGCGTCGGGCACTTCATAGAGTGCGTGAAGAGCGGGCAGAAGTCGCCGCTTTCGTTCGTGAACTCGTCGATCATAGCAGAGATCGGCTGGGCAGCGCAGATCTCCGCCAAGACAGGCAGTGAAGTACCTCTTCCGCTCGACTGGGCTGCGGCGAAGAAGTTTTTCGAGGCACAGCAGTGATTCAGATAAGAAGAACCAACAGCAATTTCGAGAGAGAACCTCTCACCGCACCATTCGGCTTCAAAGGCGGCTACCTCTCCGAACTCTGGCAGAGTGTAGCACTCCTGGAGAGCGAGAACGGGCTCAAAGGCCTCGGCCTTGGCACGCAGAGCACACTTTGGTCGGACGCGGGGATATTCACAAGCACCGCAGAATCAGCAGGAAACAGCCTGATGTATCTCATGACCGCATACGCGCTGAAACAGGCAGAAGGCATGGAGTTCAACACTCCCATCGACCTGCTCGAACGTCTCCTCCCGATAACCTACGAATACGGGCAGAAGATCACAGGGAGGGATGACCTCCGTCTCACATTCGCCTTGAACGCGCTAGTGGCAGTAGACAACGCCGCCTGGCAGCTCTACGCGGCAGAGGGAGGCATCGCAATTTTCGATGATATGATCCCCGCTGATATCCGCCCTGCGCTCTCGCATAGACACAGGGAACTCGCCAGCATCCCGCTCATGAGCTATGGGGTGCCGCTTCCCGGCATAATGCAGGCAGTGGAAGACGGATACTTCTTCCTCAAGATAAAGATCGGCTCCGACCCGAAGAAGGACGGCGACCGCGATAAGATGCTCGAGTGGGACAAGGCGAGGCTTGAGTCGATCCACAACGCCGTAAAAGACATAGCAACCCCATACACAGAGCACGGGCATATCCCGTACTACCTCGACGCAAACGGCAGGTACGATAGCAAAGACCGCCTGATGAGGTTTCTGGATCACGCGGAGCGGATCGGAGCGCTAGAGCGCATAATGATCATGGAAGAGCCGTTCCCGGAAGAGTATAGTGAAGATGTGCGAGACATCCCTGTGCGGCTCGCGGCGGACGAGAGCGCGCATTCAGATAAGGATGCAGCCGAGCGGATAGAGATGGGCTATGGTGCAATCGCCCTGAAGCCCATCGCGAAGACCATGAGCATGAGCCTCTTGATCGCAAAGCTCGCGCACGAGAAGGGAATCCCGTGCTTCTGCGCAGACCTCACCGTGAACCCTATACTCGTGGATTGGAACAAGAACGTTGCCGCCCGACTCGCGCCGCTCCCGGGGATGAAGATCGGAGTGCTCGAATCGAACGGCCACCAGAACTACGCCCGGTGGGATGAGATGAAGTCATACCACCCATGTGCAGGGGCATCGTGGATGAACGCAGATAGAGGACTGTTCCATGCAGACTATGATTTCTATGCCCACAGCGGCGGAATCTTTGAGATGAGCGAGCACTATTGGAGGTTTGGGAAATGAGAACTGTCAAAGGCATCACAATACTGTCTCTGGTACTGGCGGTACTGTTTGTTTTATCCTCGCCATGTTTTTCAAATGCTGTAATATGGGTCAAGGCCGGCTCAAGCTGGAGCGTGACTGGTGGGGACGATCTTCAGCAGCTCAAGCATCTGGCTTCGGGTGTCGGTTGGGAGTTTGAGCCGAATGCCGATACGGATGCGGCTCTTCAGAGAGTCGGGATAAAGACGATCCGCTGCATCAACGTCGATCCGTTGGGCGGTAAGTTTGATGAGAAAGGCAATTTCATCGTCGGGACGAACGATAAGCTGGATGCACATCTGCGATTATGCCGCAAGATCGGGGCTAATCCGCATGTGATTATTGCGGTGACTCTGCACCCGGACCTAGCTCTGAAGGCGGAGGATGTTAAGGACAAGAGCGAGTCGATCATGGGATTGGTGAGTTCGGCTACGTTGGGTCCTACGAATTGGCCTAAGTTTCGGAACTACATTGAGGCGTGCTTCGAGTATGTGATGGTCACTAACGGCTTCAAGGATGCGGAGTTCGAGGTGTCGAATGAGCCTGATACGGGTGGTAAAGTCTATCCATATCCGCCTCTGCCCGCTCCCGGCTCAAGAGCGCTCTACGAAGCCTATTTCAACCTGTACAAGAACATTGCCATGGCTGCTGAGAGCTTTGAGGTGAAGCATCAGGGGACGAATTTGAGGCTTGGCGGCCCGGCGCTGGCGTGGGCGTTTACTTATAAGTTCGGAGACTTCAACTGGGCAGAGCGGTTCATCCGTGATTGTGGCGAGCAGAAGGTAAAGCTCGACTTTGTCGGACTGCACTACTACGGCAATATATCTTCGCTGGATGGTCAGTATCCATCTATCTATCCTTCTTTCACGGATATGTACAGGGTCACCGAGAAGGCTCGGGATGAGTACTGTCCTGGGGTGCCTATATACTTCACGGAGTGGGGTCCGAGCTATATCACGGACAATTCCGAGCCCTCTGCCATAAATGCAAACAATATGGGTGCGGCGTGGTCGGCGGCGTTTCTGAACGTTATGCTCCAGTGCAAGGTGGACAGCGCGCTCTACCTTACTACTACTGACTTGCGAGCGAGAGACAAAGATGGTAAGTGGGAGGATATCTGGGGATGGCCGACGATGTTCGTGAATCCGTCGGTATTGGGGACGTACCCCAAGGCTCCGTTCCATGTCTTTGACATGATATCGCGGATGCAAGGTCACCGGGTGGAGGCGACTCGCGGAAGCGACACAGTCAACTGCATCGCATCGGCCGACGCAAATGAGAAGAAGGTCGCTATGCTCGTCTGGAACTACGGTGCCGTCATTCCCGAGCATGGTGCAGCCATAGAGAAGGCGAAGCAGGAAAAGGTGGCCGTGCGCATTCGTGATGCTGTCTCTTTCTTTGGCGCCAGGAACATTAAGGTCCAACGATGGCTTGTAAGCAAAGACACGAGCAATGCTCATTACCTTTTCAAGAAAGGCGTCAAGCTTGATGACACAAACACAGCGCTCAAGCAGATAGAGAACGTAACCTACAAGGTCAAGGATGGCAAGCTGGATTTCAGCATCGTGATGCCACCATCGAGTGTGTCGCTGGTGACGCTAACGACAGCAAAATAATCCGCATTGTGCAAGGTAGACGCGAGCATTATTTGAACTTAGCGAAATAAGAAAACGGTAAGGAGTATATTTGGTATGTCGCTATATTGGTTTAAGAGAAGTTTGGCGGTGGTACTCCTGGTACTCGCCGCATCCGCCTGCCTGGCGAGCCAGACGGTAACTCTGGACAGATTTGAATATTCATCGCAGTGGTATTTCTCAAACGGCGGCGAGTTTCCCGGTGCGAATGGTTCTATTGCCTGCAAGTCTGACGGCAGGCTCTCGCTGAACTACGATTTCACGAAGGGCGGCGAGTACGTTGCTGCTGGATACAGCGGAAGTACGCCTCCCGAGATGCAGGAGTTCCGTGTAAACATCTGGTCTACTAATGACTGCCGGATCTGCTACCGGATACTCGATGCAAACGGCAGGACGTTTCAGGGGGATTACAGGGACCTCAAGGCGAATACAAAGGTGGCTCTAACGCTTCCGGTATCGGGGCATTGGATAAATGCATGGGACGGCACTCCCACCCCACAGCCGGTGCTTCCCGTAAGACAGCTCTGCATAATGGCCTGCAATACCTCTGAGTACCCGAAAACTGGCGCCATCTTTCTTGGCAATCTGGAAGGTGTGAGCGCATCGGCCACAAAGCTCTACTCATCGCAGGAGAGGCGGGCGACTCCGCTCACTGCCGACAAGACCTCACGGCTCATGCAGAAGATGGCAAAGTCGCTCTACTACCCTGAGGCGAAGGTTGGAGAGATTTCCGCCACCGTCGGGTACAACGGACCCGACGAAACGGTTGACGACGTCCGTGACTTGAGAGTCTACTGCAAGGACAAGCTCATCCTGGGTTACTGGGGGCGTATCGGGCTTACCGGCAAGACCGAGTACTACAATCCGATGAATATAAAGGTGCAATCCGCGAAGGTTAACGGCAGAGACGTTTGGCAGTGGGGGAACACCGACAGCCGGACCGGCTTTGCCCACATGTGCCGGACATCCATAGATGCAAAAGGCATCACATCTACAGTTTATTTTCGCTTTCTAAAAGCCCACGATGGAAAGGTTGTTCTGTCGTACTGCCCTCCCGAAGGCACGGTAAAGTACTTCGGCGGCACAGGTGCGGAAGGTGACGAGTACGGGCTCATCTTCCCGGAGGCCAATGCCTCCAAGGCAGAGTACGACCTGGGCGACCGGAAGCTTTCGTGCCTCTTCTCTGTTGCGAAGCCTGCGGGTATGACGTTGCACGACGGCGAGACGAGATGGTCGCACGTGATGGGAGGCTTTCACAAGTTCTCGTATATAGAAATCGCACCACCAAACGGTAAGGCATTTCCGGCCGGTTACGAGAACGCCGTGCAACTCCGTTCTGCGTGGGATGCATCTGCGAAGCACCCTGCATCCATTGAGGCGTGTACCTGGGATGATGGGGTGAATCTTTCCATCATGGAAAAAGACGGCGGAAAGTGGGTACTCCCGCAGACCCCTGAGCCGAGATATTTCTTCGCAGGCGACAAGAAAGAGATCGCGGTGATGCTTCACAACCTCTCTGACAAGTTCGGGCGGAGTGTGGTTCTCTCTTGCAGGGTGCGCGACAACCGAGATCGTGATACCTTTACGAAGACTCTGCGCGTATCTCTTGCTCCTTCCGAGATGCGGCAAGTGGTGATCCCGCTGGCGGTCAAAGAGAAGGGCATCTACACCGTGATTCTATCTGCGGATAATGCGCAGAAGGTGAGCAGGTTTGCAGTGCTTCCGAAACCTGCCACTGTTGCGGCGAAGGATTCGTTCTTTGGCGTGGACCCGGTTTTCTATCCCGGCACAGAAAAGGACATGGATATGCTTCGGGCGTTCGGTATCAGGATGCTGCGCCTCGGAGGAGGAGTGTGGCACCCCGGCAGCGTAGAGGATGCGAAGGCGTATCTGAGAAGCCTCGCAAAACACGACATAGACTACTTTCTACTCATTGCCGGCAGGGATGACGTCACGAGCGAATACAAGGAATTAGGAAAGAGTTGGGAGATCATAAACGAACCGAATAATGGCACTTGGCGGCCCGATCAGTACGCCGAAGAGGTGCGGGTGACGGTTGAGAAGATCAAAGCGGTCAACCCGAGTGCGATGGTGCTGGGCTGTGATGTGAGCGGCGGCGACAGTGACAGCGACTTCGCCTTCACCCGGAGGTTTCTCGTGTGTGGGGGTGGAAAGTACATCGACGTCATACCCTTCCATCCGTATTCGAGCATACGTCTCTTCGGCGATGGGCTAAATCCTATGAGCCCGGATGACAACCAGTTGCTTCCGAAGATGCTTCGTGCTCAGGAGTTGACTCGGGCGAACAACTTGCGGATGTGGATCGGGGAGGTCGGCTACATGCACCAGGGGATACTCGACTTTCCCGGTGCGAAGGTTGACGCGAACGAGCGTGTGATGGCAAACTACCTTGTGCGGCTCTACCTGCTTGCCCGATGTGTTCCCGATATGGAGAAAGTCGTCTGGTTCGAGTTAAGCAAGGATGCTTCTACACAAGATTTTCATCCGGCAGAGAAGCTGAGCTACAGCCTGCTTGGTGCAGAGAACAACGTGACGCCGCAGATAGTCGCGTACGCCAACCTCGCGAGCCTGATCGACGGTGCGAAATTCGAGCGCAAGCTGAACTTCCCGATTGAGAGCTTATACGGTGTTCTGCATAGCCGGGGGGATAAGCAGATACTCGCCCTCTGGTCAGCGAGAGATCCCTACAGTCTGACCTTTGACAGCAAGAAGGCTCTCGACGTTACCTCGATAGTGGGTGCGGAGTCGAAAGTTAATCCCGTAAACGGGAAGATAACGCTCACACTCACCGGCGAGCCGTTCTACATCACAAGTGACGACGCGGGTCTGACTGAGCGGATAGAGAGGGCAGAGATCATCGTCAAAGAACCTGTCGAGATCGCTGACATCGCTATCGTCGGTACAAATCTTTCTGCCGTGCTCCGAAACAAAACGGCAAAGCCGCTCACCGCCAAGGTCGAGCTTGGGGACGAATCTTGGAGCGTCAAGTTAGCGGCAAGTGAACAGAAGGACTTCCTCTTCCCTGTGAAGCATGCCGGTCAGACGATAAAAGTCATCGTGGAGGCAGGAGGTAGCCGCATAGCAAAGACCAGGTCTGTATCGAAAGAGACGGTTAAGCCGGATATGGTCGCCTTACGAGCCGAAAAGCCCATCACAATCGACGGCGACTTGGTCGACTGGCAGGGTGCGTCTCCGATTGTCCTGGACAAGCACGAGCTCGTATCGCCACCGGATCCCGGGTTCTGGAAAGGACCGGAGGATCTCTCGGCTACCGGATACATTAAGTACGATGATCAGTACCTATACTTTGCCTGTGCCGTGAAGGATGACATGCAGACAAACGATGAACCCGCCGGAACGATTTGGGCGAAAGACAGCATCCAACTCGGGCTGGGGAACATGGAGTATCCAGACGCATACACCGAGATCAGCTTCGGGCTCTCGTCTTCGGCAGGCGTTGTGCACTTCATGAACATGGGTGCTAATCAGGGAGTGCCGGTCGAGGGCATGAAGCTTGCCATCAAACGTAACCCTGGCGAGACCATCTACGAAGCCGCGATCCCGTTTACCGCGCTCAAAGGAGCCTTTATATACCCTGGATGCAATATCCGGCTTGCGTTCATAGTAAATGATGCCGATGACTTTGGCCGCAAGTGGATAGCCACCAAAGACCCATCGCTGATAGGCGGCACGAAGGATACGAAGGGCTTTCCAGTTCTCTACTTCAAACCTTAGAAAATACTGTGGGGCATCCCATGTGGCGGGGTGTCCCACAGTGTTTCACAAACATGCCCAAATAAGCGCTTGCAAGCCTGAGCTGTACAAACCTGAACCTGCTATTCTTTCTCTTGAATAGCAATATCGATTCACAGAGACGTCGACCCATATTGCGGGTTAAGTGAGGAGTTGTTCCTCATGGAGTAACAGATACCCTAACTTTTTATTTTGAGGTGCAACATGCAGATAATAACCGGGGCAACTGCCAATGATATAAAGCCTGCGAGCCTGATGATGTGGGAGGCGTTCAACTGCGCTGCCACGAATCGGGGGAAGGATTACTTCTACAACCTTATGACCAACGAGCCGTACTTCGAGCCGGAGCAATTGCGCCTGGTCAAGATTGATGGACGAATTGCGGCCACTGTTGTGGTGGCAATTCGTGCAGTCTTTACCGATGCGGAGATCCTGCTGCTTGGCGGAATCGGGAACGTCGCCGTCCATCCCGACTTTCGGGGGAGGGATCTCTCGCTCGTCATCCTGCAGAATGCGATAGAGTACATGACGCAGAGAGGCTTTCACGCCTCCATCCTATATTCCGGGCACATCGGCCTCTACGAGAAGGTTAGATTTGAGCGCATGCAGCGGCACGGCCACGTCACCGGGCGTGTGCCAGGCGAGGCAGAGCCGCTTGTGAAGACAAAGGACTGGGCGCTCGCAAAGAGGCTCTACGATGGGAGTTTTGCAAGACTTTCGGGAGGGCTGGTTCGGTCCGAGGCATTTTGGGCGTCGTACATAACCCGCCGCTGGCTCGCCGTTGCGGATATCGTTTACAGTAGTGACAGGAGCGCGTATGCGACGGTTGTTGTTGATTCTGAGGATGGTTCGGTCACTGTAGTAGATGCAGGATATAAAGACAACCCCGACCAGCTTACTAATCTCTTTGCGACCGAGTTTGCCGGTATGCGGATATCGACTACGTCCACCGATCTGACGAACCCGCTGCTTGCTGCGATGGAGTCGGCAATCGGGGTGCCGTCGGTCGTGCCTTCGCAGGACATGATGGCGCGCGGTATAGGGGGAAACCCGGTGCCCGCACATATCTTCGATATGGGCGTAGACCATTTCTAACTGGTAGAGGATCTGTTCAGCGGTGTACTTTTCTGCAACGTCCCCTGCCCATGTGGCGAATTGGCATTGAAGGCGATAAGGGTGGCAAGCCTGTAGCTGTGTTAATGAGCAAGAAGAGGAATACTATTTTACGAATTGCTGCTCGATGAACTGGCTCTTTTGTCTGTAGCAATGGCGGCTCTTCAAGAAGCCGAGGAGACTCTATCCTGAGTCCCTGGGCCTTTTTTCGTGCCTCTCCGGATACACCGCCGTTTTCGGGTGTACTCAAACCGTATTTGACCTTTGCACCTGATATGAACACGCCAAATCACGTGACCGGACTTTGTCGGCAAAGGCACATCCTCCACACCTTTTCGATTTTGGAGGGTTCGCAAAATCGGCTATGCTTCCTCGGCCCTTTTAAGGATTGGGCATATTCCGTGGATGTAATGCGGTAATTACTTTTATCTTATAGCAATCATTTGATTCATTGTACGTGCTAGCCAAGTGTCCGTAGAGAGTCCACTTTCCTAAACGACTCGAAACCTTTGGATAGGTTCCGAGTCGTTGCCTTGTGTGAATTATAGACCGTACATGAAGTCGAGTATCTTGTCGTCTACGCCGGGGAGACATTCGTGCCCGAAGTCGGGGTAGATCAGCATGTTTTTCTTCGATGTGATTTTGTTGTAGGCTGCGAATTGCGTGGATGGAGGGCAAATATCGTCTATCAATCCGGTTGTCATCAGCACTTCGGCTTTGATTCGGCTTGCCAGATGTTGATTGTCGATATAACCTAGCTTTGTAAATATCTCATCTTTGTGTTCATGTAGGGGATCGGTCATCCTGAAGTACGTGCGCAGTTCCTCGTAAGCGTTTTTGTCCAGATCCATCTCCCATACACGCAAGTAATCGCAGAGAAACGGCATGAAAGGCGCTGCAAGTTTGATCCTGGGCTCGAGAGCAGCACAGGCGAGCGTGAGTCCGCCTCCCTGCGAACCGCCTGTCGCTCCTACTCTCGCAGGATCGACTTCCGGCATGCCCATCAGTATCCGAGCTAGTTCGGCGCAGTCCAGAAATACAGAGCGGAAGAAGAGCTTCTTAGGATCGCCGCTCAATCCACGGATTATGTGGCCTTTATAAGTGTTTCCTGTCACGCCGCCTATGTCTTCCGATAGACCGGCCTGACCCCGGCAGTCAAGCGCCGCTACGGAAAATCCCTGGCCTACCCAGCTCAGGTAGTTGATCCATTCTCCGCTGTCTCTCGTGTAGCCGTGAAAGAACAGTACTCCGGGATGAGGCTTGTCTGCTCCCTTGGGGCGGAGATACTTGGCGTGGATGCGCGCCCCGCCGACGCCGGTGAAGTAGAGATGATAGCCCTCTGCAAACGGATGCTTGTATTCGCTCGGCACCAACTCAACCTTGGGGTCTATGTTTTGCATTTCGGTAAGGCTGTCATCCCAGAACTTGTCGAAATCGGCCGGACGCGGATTACGACCTTGATATTCCATCAATTCTTCGAGTGGCATGTCGATAATCGGCATTGGATAAGTTCCTCCATCATAATACCTATTGAATAGTAGTAAATATTCTTAAACCATTATCGCTCGGTAGCCCGAATTCCTGCCAAATATAGAGCTTTTCTGAAAAATTAGTTACATGTCTATTCGGGGCCTTCTTCGGCGATGAATATGGCTACATCAGTCAAAATGCAAGCGAAATTCTAGACGCTGTACTGTCCCTCGACGGTGATATTCAGCGGGATTTCTTTCAGCACTTGCAGGCCGGCTTTGTTGTATAAACTGCGGAAATCGGTAATAGCTGTAAGGGGGATGCTTGGGCTGTTGTACCATTCGCATGGTTACGATGACCATGGCGAACGTGGTCGATAAAGGACAGTTGGTATTGGATCCGCGCTAAGTTCAGGATGCTGATTATGCATCCATTCCCACGCTCGACATTTCTTGAATTAGGGATAGCGGGCGGTGCAGCACTTGGATTGCGTTAGTGAGGTTTACATATGGATGTGTTGGTGCAGTCGGCGAGCCCTTAGTCCGTGAACTCCATTCTCCTCAAAGAACGGGATTACCCTATGCTCCTTACTCCCCCAGGTGAGATAAAGATGCCCTGTTTCTTCAACTCATTCGATACCCTAATCTGACCGCAGGCCGGTTTCTCAATAGCAAATACAAGTACAGCCTCTTCGATGTAACCCTCTACTCGGTTCTTAAGAATCGGCTTCTTTCGGCTGATCTCAAGGAGCGCCATCTCACCGCCGGGCAACGTTTCCATGTGTTTTTGCCAATTCTATTAACCCGATTTTATTCCGTATTATCTTCTGTTCTGTTGTCATCTGACAAAACTTCAGCCTGATCAGGATTGACCGCAAATATCCGACGGTCTTAGCAAGATATTACCCTTTACCGTTTGTATTATCCCCATTATAATTGTACATGTTAAGTGTTGATACCTAATCTATGTAGAAATGTTCACTGAAGAAGCCGCCCGACCGGAAGACATGGATTTCATCTCGATCGTTACCCCGAACTACATGCACTACCCGGTGGCGATCTCATCTCTCGATGCAGGGCTTTCCGTAGGGTGAGACAAACCGATGACGCTGACACTTTGCGAGGCCAAGGGTGTTCGCAGAATGCAGATTGTCGACAGAAAAAGATATCTTGCCCGTCGAGCTTATCGTTCGAAAGTGCACAGGTTAGATTGGCTGATATATCGAAGAAAAGGTAATAGTTATGCCACAGATTTGTGGATGGTGTGTGGAGGAGGGATGAAAATATGGCATAAGTAAAGTGTCCTGTTTCAAAGGTATTCCACATTTTATAATGAAAGGGCGGTTTTATGATGAAAGAAAAAAGAGGTTTCACCCTGATTGAATTGCTAGTTGTCATAGCTATAATAGCTATATTGGCAGCAATCCTGTTTCCTGTATTCGCAAAGGCAAGGGAGAAGGCACGGCAGGCATCATGCCAGAGCAATGTTAAGCAGTTGACTTTGGGCATGCTAATGTATACTCAGGATTATGATGAGACACTCCCTCCCTGGATTGTAGGAATGAGCGGTACATTTCCAAATGGTGACCCGGCAAGTAGTGGAGACCCGGCGGGCTATCAGATATGGCTGACATGTATCTATCCTTATGTTAAGAACAACAAAGTCTTTGTGTGCCCCAGCGCTGGCGGATTGGACTATACAGGAGGACAGTACTGGGGGGGAACGTTTGGGGCTAATAATCCGAAGATCGCTTCGTATGGTGCGAATTCGTGGATACTGTCGAGCATATACACCGGCGGTGTTACGATGTCAGATATAAAAATGCCGTCGGATACTCCTTTTATAGCCGATTGTGATTACTATATGGTTGGACCATACACGGGCGGCGATGCTTATAACACTAGGGTGCCTGCGGCACGGCACAATGATATGGTAAACATTGGGTTCGCGGATGGCCATGTAAAGACGTGTAAACAGGATGCTTGGGTCACTTCGGGCGGTAAATCGTGGCGCGACCCTGTATGGGTGAAATGGTCGCCGGATCTTCAATAATATTGTTCTGACACTAGATAAAGTGGTGATAGGTAAGCCTCCGGCAGATACGGGGGCTTACCTTCAAAGTAGTCCATCATACCAAACATGAACCTATCAACGTAAAGTGAAATCTGTTACAACCTCAATAGGCTAGTGGATGTTATTATGCAGGTCAGGGATAAGCGGGAAGACTTCTTCGGGCTGTTACTTGCAGACATGGATACCGGTAAAGGATCATCCCTCATGTGATATGAAAACGAAAATGTAACAGACTGCACGAGCAGTCTATGGTAGTTGAGTAAAATACATACTTAAAGATACCCGATAGGAGCAATGATCAATGGATCTTAGATGCGAAAAATTGAGCCTTAGTGTAAACGGTCAAGGAATTGTGGAATCCGTACGACTTATCGATAAAGACTACGAGTTTATAACCGGTGCAGCAGGTTACTCGGCGGTCGAAGATTGCCTGCAGAATTCTATCAGCGGAGACCCTGATGGCGAGACTCCGCAGGCAGCGACCCGCGTAGAGAACGGCTCGATTTACGTCACGAGGTCATTTGCGAGCGGGCTTGTGATAGAAGATACCTTCTCATCCGATTCCGGTGCGGTCCGGTGGAGAGTGCATGTCTCTACTTCGGAAAAGACTCCTAGAACTGCGAATCTCTTTCTCGTTCTGCCGGTACTCGGGCAGGACCGGCACGTCTTCGTTACGCACAACGACGCACCGCTCTCGCCGGGGAATTTCCGCCATGTGCGCTATGTGTACGGAGGCGATCAGTTCCGAGGCGAGCTGCACAGGGCTGTGGCTCTCCCAGTCGTTACGTTTTACAAGCGCGAGGCGGACGCCGGACTGACTTGTGCAGTACCCGCGGGCTTGCCTGTGCCTGCCATATGGTATTCGATGTTCCACGAGTCGGATAAGGTAGGCTTCGTGAGTAAATTTGTGAACATGCGGCTCTCGGCCAAGCATCCGATCGAAGTTGAGATGCTCATACACGGGCATGGCGGCAACTGGCAGGACGGCTTGTCCTGGTATAGCGACCGGTATCACGATTACTTCACGGTCAAGAACGAGGATGTCTACAGGACTGAGGGCGCTATGATCTGTTCGCACGTCCTGCACAGCGAAGATGAAATCAGGAGATGGAAGGCACAGGGCTTCGCATGGCAGGAACTTCATGCCAACATGCTCTCCTACTACGGAGAATACATGCCGGAGGGCGAGCGATGGGAGACGATCAACTCCAAATACCTTGCCAAGAACTTGGACCTGCGGAAGCTCGCCGCTCTCGATCCCGTGGGCGTAGAGTACAACACGCTGACCCAGTGTGCGCCGGATCCGTATATGAGCAAGAACCGCCTGCGCGAGTACATCGATACTCTGCACAAGAACGGTGTGGCTGCTTTCATCTACTTTAACCCCGTACTCTGCGACAAACAGATAGTGGGGAGGTTCGAGTCCGACATAGCTAGAAACGAAGACGGCACACCCTGTGCTAATGGATACTACTTTGGCGTAAGTATGAACCCGGACCCCAATGGAGGCTGGGGGCGTCATCTGATACAACAGGTCGAGCGCATGATGAGTGAGTTCCCGAACTGTGACGGCATATTCTACGATGAGGTGCATTACCGCCATTACGATTTCGCCCACGACGACGGCATCACGATGGTTCACAACAAGCCATGCTCCATGATAGGCTTCGCGATGGCTGATCTGGCAGAGCGTATCTGCGGAATCGTGCATGCCGCCGGAAAAGTCGTTTGGGCAAACGGCCCGACAAGCCTGGAGGTTGTTAGATACCTGGACGGATGTATGGCCGAGCATAGCAGCACATGGATGGGCACGGTGCAGTATTTCTGTCTGGAGAAGCCGATGGTGCTGCTCGCCGGCGGAGACCCTGTCGATAAGCTCTGGGACGGATTCAAAAAGTCATTGGTCTGCGGTGGGCAGCCGGACGTACTCTGGAAGCTCGATGAGCAGGCAATTTCCGGCGATAACAAGGAGAATCTCTCTCCGAAACCGGCCGACGATCCTGCTCGACAGGCGCTATGCACGGCGTTCAGACCTCTGCTCGATATGATCAAGGGGCGCAAGTGGGTGCTCCAGCCGAACGTGCTCGAACTACCTGAAGGCGTAGTCGGCAACTTTTTCGAACTCAGGGACGGCTCTATCGCCATACCTCTGGCTGTGGATCAGCCGCAGAGCAATGTAACGGTGAAGGTGAAGAATACACTTCTTCCCGAGTATGCAAAGGCTGAGGTAATTACAACGGAGGGCGCTATTGCATCAACTTTGCGTATCGGATCAGGGGATATGTATGCCTCGATAGACATACCTCTTCTCCAACATGCAGCAGTAATCCGTCTTAACAGCTGACTGTATGTCACTGATTCTGAATAGGGCCTCGATAAATAGACGCCATAAGGTAGGATGAAGACAAAGCGCCGTGCAGAGGGCCTCGAGACTTTTGTCACGATAGATACCTGAGTGCTACATCATACAAAGTAAGTATGCTCAGGCTCTGATATGGCAAATGAATGGATATAATTCGCCATAAGAATAGAAAACAACCATTTGCTAAGGTGAGGGCAAGACAAAAGAACTGCTTGCTAATTATGGAAGATATACAGCCTAAGTGCAATATATCGCCGGTTATAGCAAGATATTACTCTTGAATCCCCACTGTGGAATGCTATACTTATTATGCAACAGCGAATCTGTATTTGCAACAAGATCAGGGGGATTACTAAATTGGGTGATAAACTTGCACTTTTAGGTGGAAAACCGGCTGTAGACAAAGATGTAGAATTCAAAATATGGCCGGAAGTTACCAAAGAAGACGAAGAGTATGTGCTGGCATCTCTTCATCAGAACAATCATGCCTGGGGGCCCAACTGCATTGCGCTCCAGGATGAGTTTGCCGCATGGAATGGCAACAAATTCTGCGCTGCCACAAACAGTGGCACGGCGGCGCTTCATATGGCGATAGCTGCATTTGGCATAGGCCCGGGCGATGAGGTGATTACCACCACACTCTCATGGACCTCCACTGCCACGTGTGTGATGCATCACAATGCCATCCCTATCTTTGTAGAAGTGGATTGGGATTCTATGCTGATAGATCCCAAAAAGATTGAAGCAGCCATCACCCCGAGGACCAAGGCCATTCTGCCAGTGCACTACTGGGGTGTGCCGTGCGACATGGACGCAATAATGGCAATTGCAAAGAAGCATGGGCTATATGTTTTGGAAGACGCGTGCCAGGGCCACGGTGCTACCTACAAGGGTCGGAAGACCGGTACTTTTGGGGAGTGTTCCGCCTTCAGTCTCAACCAGAACAAAAACTTCTCCGCGGGTGAGGGCGGTCTATTTGTCACAGAGGATGAAAAACTGTTTGAGGCGGCACGTGCGCTGATGAGCTTTGGCGAGATGCGCGCTCCTGAATCGAATCGGGACTTCCACTCCTACGGCATGGGCTGGATGTATAGAACCGATGATATTTCAGCGGCATACGCCAGGAGTGCCCTTGCCAAACTGGATAAGACAAACGCGCAGGCCCGGGCAAATTTCGACCGTCTGCAAAACAGCCTGCAGGGCCTTAAGGGGATCGTACTGCCGTTTGACACCGAAGATCAGAAGAGTAACGGATATGCATATGTGATAAGGGTAGAACCGGAATCCGCAGGCTGGAACGGTAAAGCTTCGGAATTTCGCGATATCGTGATAAACGCACTTGCGGCCGAAGGCGTCCCGGTGGCGTCTGCCAGGTGGATGCTTCCCGCACATACGGTGTTTCAGGCGAAGAACGGTTACGGCAAAGGCTGCCCATGGGAGTGCCAGTACGCCCGGCAGGATATCGACTATTCTCTGGATCAGTATCCCATAACAAACCGCGTGGTGGACACCTGCATTCAGATAGCCATCAACGGGCATCGCCCCCCGAACGGCGGCGAACAGTTAGATGCGATAGCATCAGGTATCCGCAAAGTATTCGAGAACCTGGATCAGCTTCCGAGCGAAGCATAAAATATGCAGGCGGCGGAAGATACTCCTCGAAATCTTTCGCCGCTTACGTGAAAATAATGGGAGAGCACATCATGAAAGTTGGAACCGCATGGGCGGATATCACCCCATCCGTCCCCATAGACATCGTAGGGCAAATGGTTGTGAGAAAAGGGAAGTACACCCACGACCCGATAACAGTGAATGCCGTAGTCTTTGAGAAAGATGACACAAAGGTGGCGCTGGTCTCCTGTGATCTCTGTTATATGGGGATTAATGTCATTGATGATGTTCAGACTTTGTGTGAAAAGGAACTAGGGATACCGGCGGCTTCGGTTATCATCGCCTGCACTCACACGCATCTGGCCCCTGCCACACGCGATACGTTGTATGGAGACGTAAACGAAAATTTTATAAAAACGTACAAAGAATCTGTGGTAGATATAGTCCGCAGAGCCCTGAAAAATGCAGAAGATGTCGATATCTACGCCGGAGCAGGATGGATCGATCAGATGGGATTCAACCGCCGGGGGATTACCAAAGCCGGTCACGCGGAGATGTATTACGGCAGCTGGGAGGCAGACTTCGACAGGGTGGAAGGCCCGCGAGATGGTCAGGTCGGCGTTCTGTTTGCCCGCAGACCGGATGGTAGCATAAAAGCAGTGGTTACCTCATTCTCTACCCATCCGAATTCTATGGAAGGCGAAAGCTTCTACAGCGCAGATCTGGTAGGCGCTACAAGAAATTTCTTGCGGCAGAATCTCGGCGAAGATGTGGGCGTAGTCTATCTCACCGGCGCCGCAGGGGATACCGCTCCGAGCAAACTTGATGATAACAAGAACGGTGAGATGCCGTGGCGTGGAGAGGAAGGATGGAAACGTTCGGGACTATATCTCGGCAGCGAGATACTAAAAACCATCGCAGGGACGATAAAACCGATGCCTGATCCCCTCTTGCGTCTGGAGCAGGAGTCGGTACCCATAGCGATCCGTCCCTGGCCTAATTTGACCTGGATGTCGAACGACACCCTCAGCGATGCCTTCCAGGACTTCTATAGTCTGGAGAAAGAACGCTGGCCCGAAGTCATACGCAAGGAAAGCCCAATGAAGGTTCGCATCAACGTTCTGCGCATAGGGGACGCGAGCATCTGTACAAACCCAGGAGAATTGTTCGTGGACTACGGGCTGCAGATCAAAAAGTCGTCCCCATCAAACATTACGCTCATCTCCGAGCTTACGGACGGCAATGTCGGTTATGTTCCTACAGAAGAAGCTTTCCGGCACGGGGGATATGAAACAATGCCTGCAGAAAGCAGCTTACTTGACGAGCCCGCGGGAGGGATCATCGTACAAACCACCCTGAATCTACTGAACAAAGCCTTTACGGCATAACACTTTCAAGAAGGAGATTTGCAGTCGAAGCTGGAAATTGGTTTTAGCAATAGAAAGTGCTAATCGACAGGAATCATCGCCGGCATCAACGGCGCTGACTGAGGTGCTTCCTCTTCGAGGAATGTAGATGGCAGTAGATAAATTGGAATTCTTAACCGAAATGGGAGAATACCTCCCGGAAATCACATGCATCGGACGTTCTATCTTCGATCCTGTATATGCAGAGGAAGAACACGTTGATAAATCGTCCGAGCTCATTCACTTTCTGCATGGGCGCGGGGAGGTTCGGACCCGTGATTTCACTATATACGGCAAAGAGGGTGATAGTATCTACCTGCCTGCCGATGTGCCGCATCGCGACATATTTGAAAAAGGCTATGCATTTGAAGCGTACCTGGTCCAATTCCGCTGGGCAGGCGAAGAGAGTTTGCTCAAGGCGTTTCATCCGTCGCAGCTGGCCGATATCTCGGAGCCGGGTAAGCTGCGGATCGCCGCGGAATTTCAAAGCCTCTTTAGCGATTTTTCCGATCATATGCCTTTTGGGGCAGAGATGACTAGCCTGAACATTCTGCGCATCATAGCCATCATGTGCAGAGAGGCTGGAAATATTGCAGGGATGGAAGATCTTCACTCAAGCGATGTGGGCAAACCGCGGCGCGTGCAGTTGATGATGCAGGCCAAGCGCATTATCATGGATAAGTTCAACGAACCCATAAACCTTGCTCTCATCGCATCGCAATTGAATATCAGTTCATATTACCTCTCGAGAGTCTTCAGCGAAGAGAGCGGGTTCCGGCTGTCGAGCTATCTGACCCAGATTCGCATGGAAAAGGCTGTCGCGATGCTCGACGATTCCCGCCTCAACCTCGCTGAAGTCGGGCGGGCCGTTGGTTTTAGCGATAGCCACTACTTCGGGCAGGTCTTCAAGGCTTATTTTGGAATATCCCCCAAAGTTTACAGGGCAAAACTTTTGCCTGATCAGGATTGACCGCAAATAACCAACCTTCTTAGCAAGATATTACCCTTTACCATATGTACCATCAACACTATAATTATTGCATACCAAGCATTTTTTTGAGGCCTGCTTGCCAGGCGACTCTGGAGGAAACGATGCGATATGCGATGATGTCTTACACAATGGCTATTGGAGACTGGGGTAAAGATTGCGACGTTGCCGAACTGTGTCACATAACCTCAACGATGGGCATTGAAGGAATTGATTGGGTTACGACTTACGGTGTCTCCCCGCGAGAAGTGAAGATCCTCATGGATGATCATGGCCTGAAAACGGTCTGCTACACCTTCGATGTTGATGTGAACTTTCCCGAGAGGAGTGCACGACAGGCTGGTGTGGATGATATCAAACGTGGAATAGACACGGCGCTGATTCTGGGTACGGACAGGGTGATGCTGCCTTTTCCCGGCAAAGATGCGTTCTCCCGCGAGGAAAGCCGTGCGAATATCATTGCAGGGCTCAGCGATGCGATGGATTATGCCAAATCGTGCGGTGTAATGATAAGCACGGAGCACTTCTCAACGCCTAATGCCCCATTCATAGTCTCGGCGGATATGAACGCCGCCATCCGCGAACTCCCCGACCTCAAGGTGACATTTGACAGTGGAAATGTCCTCATCGGTGGAGAGAACCCTGTTGATGGATTCCTCCGCAGCAAAGAGTCCATTGTGCATGTTCATTTCAAAGATTTCGCAGAGAACGGATGTCGCTTTACCGGGCTTGATGGGAGATTGTATGACGCTGCGCTGATAGGGGAAGGCATTGTCGATTACCCGCCGCTTGTTGCAGCCATGATAGACGCCGGATATGACGGCTGGATCAATATAGAGTACGAAAGCGGTGAATATCCCGCAGACAAGGCTGTGCGTAAAGCCATAGATTACCTGAAATCCATAGAAGACCGGCTCATGGAACCAGCTGGGAGCAAGCTATGAATCGAAAGATCAGAATGGGTATGGTAGGCGGCGGAGTAGGTGCATTCATCGGTGGTGCACACCGCATGGCTGCGCAATTGGATGGACAGATAGAACTGGTCTGCGGCGCGTTCAGCTCCGATCGCGATAAGTCGATGGCGAGCGGGCGTGCTTTGTATCTGCCTGATGACAGAATTTACGGTAGCTATCAGGATATGTTTGCGAAGGAATCAGCCCTGCCATCGAGTAAGCGGATGGATTTCGTCTCGATAGTCACTCCGAACCACATGCATTATCCGGTGGCAATGGCAGCCCTCGATGCAGGGTTTCCTGTGGTATGCGACAAGCCGATGACGCTGACTCTTGATGAGGCCAAAGCCCTCGCGAAAAAGGTTGAAGAGACAGGGCTCCTGTTCTGCCTCACCCATAATTATACGGGTTATCCTATGGTTAAAGAAGCTCGTGATCTGGTTAACGGCGGCGCATTAGGTGCAGTACGGCGCGTGGTGGTCGAGTACCCGCAGGGCTGGATGGCGACTTCCCTTGAATCGACTGGTCAGAAACAGGCAGATTGGAGAACCGACCCTGCACGTGCAGGCGCAAGCTTCACTATGGGCGATATAGGCAGCCACTGCGCAAATCTTGCCGAGTACATCACCGGTCTTGAGATTGAGCAGGTTTGCGCTGATCTCACATCGTTCGTGCCCGGCCGTGCGCTCGACGACGACGGCAGCGTGCTCCTTCGCCTGAGCGGTGGTGCAAAAGGCGTACTCTGGGCGAGCGATATTGCCGTTGGTGAAGAGAACGACCTGAACATCCGCGTCTACGCAGAAAAAGGCGCGATCGAGTGGCACCAGCATGATCCCAACACCCTCATCGTTCACTGGCTAGACAAGCCAAGTGAGATTCGGCGAACATCCACCGGCTTCGTAGGCGCAAACGCAGCCTCGAACACGCGCCTTCCTGCCGGACATGTGGAAGGCTTCCTGGAAGCGTTCGGAAACATCTACAAAAACTTCGCCGACACACTGACCAAGCGGCTTGAAGGCGATACATCCGCAACCGGCGACTTCCCCACTGTAGATGATGGCGTCCGTGGGATGGCCTTTATTCAATCAGTGGTAGAGAGTTCGGCATCTAATCAAAAATGGATAAATATCAAAGCTTAAGGGGAATTGAAATGAGCGCAAGATTAGTTACACTATTCACCGGACAATTTGCAGATATACCGCTCGAGGAACTTGCAAAAAAGGCCTCTGGTTGGGGATTCGACGGGCTGGAACTGGCCTGCTGGGGTGATCACCTTGATGTCTTCCGAGCGGCAAGCGATAAGGACTATGCACAGGGACAGGTTGACCTCCTCGCTAAGCATGGGCTGAAGGTCAGGTCCATAAGCAACCATCTGGCAGGGCAGCTTATATGCGATTTGAACAACGACGCTCGATCAGACGCGTTTGCCCCCGCAGAGTACGCAGGCGATCCTGATGCAAAGCGTGCATGGGCTATCGAAAGCATGAAATGCGCCGCCCGCGCAGCAAAGAATATGGGCGTCAAAGTGGTAAACGGCTTCACTGGATCATCCATCTGGCACCTCATCTACAGTTTTCCGCCAGTAAGCGAGGAGATGATACAGTCAGGTTTCGCCGACTTTGCAGCCAAGTGGAACCCGATTCTAGATGTATTCGATGAGTGTGGGGTCAAGTTTGCGCTTGAGGTACATCCTACAGAGATAGCGTTTGATATAGTTACCGCCAGGCGTGCACTGGCAGCAGTAGGGAACAGGGAAGCGTTCGGCTTCAACTTCGACCCAAGCCATCTGCACTGGCAGATGGTCGATCCTGTAAAGTTCATACAGGCGTTTTCCGATCGTATATATCATGTGCATATGAAGGACGCAGCGCTTACTTTGGATGGAGAGGCCGGGATACTGGCGTCATACATGAACTTCGGCACGCCAGGCAGAGGCTGGGATTTCAGGAGCGTCGGGCGCGGTGAGGTCGACTTCGAATCGATCATACGGGCGCTGAACGTCATAGGGTACGATGGTCCGCTGTCTGTTGAGTGGGAAGATGCTATGATGGACAGGGAGTTCGGCGCTGCCGAATCATGCCGTTTTACCAAGGACATCGACTTCCCGAAGTCTGACCGGGTATTTGACGAAGCCTTCGGTAAATAGGTTATCTAGCGCAGGAGAAGTTTATATGAAACCAATAGCAGTTCAATTGTATACCCTTCGTGCCGAAGCAGAGAAGGATTTCCCCGGCGTGCTTCGCAGGGTAGCGGATATCGGTTACAACGGCGTCGAAACAGCCGGATTGCATGGCCATGATCCCAAAGAAATCGCCAAACTAATCAGCGATTTAGGGATGGTGGTGTGCAGTAGTCATACCGACCTTCCGAATCCAGACAACATAGGCGATATCGTGGAGACGGCACAGACCCTTGGTAACACAAGAATCGTAAGCGGTTTCGGCCCTGACGACTTTACGACACCGGATTCATGCAAGGAGATCGCAGCCAGATTCAGCCTTGCCGCCGAACTCCTCAAACCGTACGGCATGAGCTTTGGCTTCCATAATCACTGGTGGGAGTTCAGGTCCTTCGAAGGCAAATACGCATACGACATCCTTATGGCCGAAGCCCCGAATGTGTTCAGCGAACTTGATGTATACTGGACGGCTTTCGCAAAAGCGGACCCGGTGAAGGTCGTCGCTAAGTATAAGTCCAGAATACCGCTTCTGCACCTTAAGGATGGCACGCTTCAGGAAGGTGTCCCCATGACGGCGGTCGGATCGGGAGTGGTTCCTATTCCCGAGATCGTAAATGCAGCCGATCCTGAATCACTCGAATGGTTGATAGTAGAGCTTGATGAATGTGCAAGCGACATGTTTGAAGCCGTTGAACAGAGCTACAAATATCTTACTTCACAGAGGCTTGCATCAGGCATCAAATAGTACCAAATGGTAGCCCTGTATCGGCAGATTCACTCGATCAATGGCGCTCGTTTCGTTTCTGCCGATAAGGAAGCTATCTTAATGCAAACGGAGGTAATTATGGCAGGGAAGTACAGATTTTCATTCGGACCTTGGAATATACATGAGGGGGCAGACCCATTCGGCCCTATGGTAAGGAGCCAGTTCTCGTTCAAAGAGAAGCTGGAATTTGCGGTAAAAGAAGGGTTTCAGGGCATCCAGTTCCACGACGACGATGCAGTTGATATAACACTCCCTATCGCAGAGCAGGACAAAAAGCTCGCGGAATTGAAGTCGATGCTGGACGGAATGGGGCTTGAGGCAGAGTTCCTTGCACCGAGACTGTGGGAGCATCCGATGACAATCGACGGCGGCTGGACCTCAAACAGCGCCGCATGCAGACAGTATGCATACGATAGATCAAAGAGAACCGTCGATATCGCGAATGCGCTAGGCACAAAGCGGATAGTTCTTTGGCCGGCTAGAGAAGGCACATATATCCGCGAAGCCAAAGACCCAAAAGTAGCAATCGACAGATTTGTAGATTACATCAACATGCTCCTCGAGTATGACAAAGAGATAAAGGTCCTTGGTGAGATGAAACCGAACGAGCCCATGGACTCGACTTTCTGCCCGACGACCGGCCACTTCCTTGCGATCGGGTCAAGAACCATCGATCCTGAAAGGGTGGGGATTCTGATCGAGAGCGCGCATGCAATCCTCGCAAACCTCGAGCCGTCGGAAGAGATGGGATTTGCACTCTCCTTTGGCAAGCTATGGGGCGTTCACCTAAACGATCAGAACGGTCTCAAGTTCGACGAGGACAAGACCTTCGGCAGCGTGAACCTCGGTCGAGCGTTTTCTCAGGTATACATCCTCGATAAATACGGCTATGGACAGAACGGTGAATACGTAGGCCTCGACATCAAGGTGCTCAGAACACAGGCGAAGGAAGTCTCAATGAAGCATCTCTCGAACAGCAAGAAGATATTCGAGATGCTTGTGGAGAAGGTTCATGCCTGCGATCACAATCTGATCGAGGAACTTCGTGCGCAGCGTGACTACGAAGAGCTTAGTCTGTACATCACAAATATCCTGCTTGGGGCGGGGCCGGCCAATGCAGTTTTGCCGAAAGCATAGTTCCCTCTGTAAAGTAGTTGGAGTCCAAAAACATTGATGCGTATGTCCTTCCCACCAGGCTCAAGCAGAGGAAGGCCGCAAGAAATACGGGGCTTCGCAAAGAGACTGTAGAGCCGGTCTTCGGGATAAAGGAATGCCGTGGTTTCCGCCGGCTTTTCGATGCGCGGAGTAGAGAAGTGTGAGAGGGAATGGAGTCTTGTCTGTACCGCGCACAATTTGCTGAAGTTGTTCCGCCATGGCGCCGCAGACAGGTTGAAGGCGGCAACGTCATGTGGAAAACCAGCAAATATGATGCAATATCAAGCCTGCACCGCCTGATATTGCGTCTGCAGCAGACAAATTCACGCAGATTCGGACGATAGTCTCATGTTGGGCCTATCAAAAAAGAATCGGAATCTGTTCGGCTAGAGTATGGGAGGTATAGTATGAGGAACTCCGCCAATACTCGGACAGCCTCCTAGGGATACCACTGGAATCAATCCGGAATGCGTTACTACCGATGGGCTGGAATCATACCGCAGGGTGAAATGCCGAACATCGAACCAGCAAGTACATGGAACCATCGAATTGAACAGGATCACGAGGTATTAAATCATGCTATAAGCCTATGCTTGGTTTTAAGTCGTTCGTGTCTGCAGCCATATTTCGTCCGGCATATGATGTAGTACGTCAGTATTTTTCAACGTCTGTTTAAACGCAAGTCCTGCCGCCACACCGGCGCAATGGATATACGGAATCGGAATACACGTGTAACAAAAAAGTGAAAGGCCCATGTGCTTATTGATCCACACGGGGATGGGGGATTATTTCGCCCCCAGCCCTCTGCGATCCGCCTGAGTGTCTCGTTAAGAGATGCAGTGTTCCACGAAGTATCCTCGAAACACCTATTCGTTGAAAACGCAAAGGGAAATGTCAGTAAGTGATCTGTTGTTGATGTGAAACTGTGCAAGAGCCCTGAATGAAGATCGGGTGATGCATCCCGGGCTACGGATTAAAGTGTACAAATCAAGGCGTGTTATTCTATGTCTAGCCTTGTTCGTTTGGTACTATTCATACTCTTCATCAAGTCTGTCCAGATAGTTGTTAAGGATTTGATCGTAGCAATTATCAATTACTTCCTCGATACTTGCGAGTCTGCAATCAGCGCAGATCAAGCGGGTAATATGTGGAGGAGCTGACCCTTCATCCAAGAGTCTCCCCCTGATATTTGTCGGTACTTGGCGCGGGGCTGATGCACGGACACATGGTGCCACGATTCGCTTTTGGGAAAGCTATTGGGCAATCGGTTGGCATAATCTTTATCTAGTAACAGGTAATATAGATTATTATTACTGCTTTTACAATACCCTTATGGCTTGTCTGAATTTGATTGATATTCAATCGGGGCGGGTGTATTTCTGCTATACTCCAGAACCTGTAATTTATGACAATAGCCATCGTCAGGTAGCCGGTGAAACACATTTGCAGATTGCCGGCCCCGGATCGGGATTCGAGGCCGGCTGTGAGACGCATGAGGTCACAAAGCTTCTGGTGGATACAGTGTTATATAATGCCTACCTGTTTTGCGATAATGGGCACTGTAAAGGCTTGAATATCGAATGCGTAGAAGAAGGCGATTGTGTGAGTGTACGGCCGTTAAGCAAATTGCTCTCCAGTCTATTTATCAACAATTCATGCTTGGGTTATTCTTTGAATCTTGATGCTTGGGCAGGGAAAACGGTAATTTGGCATGGTTTGCCGGATCAGGATTAAGCAGGCTGGAGACAGATTGTGCTAATGTGTTTCGCGCTATAAACTCAGGACATGGCTTCTTGCGGCGTCTAGCCATTCTTCTGTTTTTGGAAAGTCATCATAGCCTTTAAGCGCAGAAAACAGATTGTCATCACGAGCAATCCCTGCCGTTTGCAGTAGAGAGTAGTCCTGCAAAGATTCGGCAAATATTTCCCATCGAATAGAGTCGATGGGACCATGCTCACCCGGATAGACCACGAATGTGTCTCCATAAGGCCATTCGGGCCACGCCTGTCCTGATTGCTCCATAAACGGATCAATCAAACAATTTGCACCCCGCTTATACCAATAGTTATACCCCCAGTGTAAAAAACCTTTGGCGCCCAGATGGTAGAATAACCATCCAGACATTCGTATTTTAGCCAGAGAAGTATCCATGAGGCGGTTCAGATAATTCCCCCGCGGCCCGCAGCAAAAGTAAGTCCAGGCTGGAATGCCCGCGTCTGCATAGTATCGAGCCGATTCTATGCTGGGGATAGGTATGTCAGTTAGTCCTTCTCTGCCGTAATTGATATCGCTTAATGCATCTGCAATTTTCATCCAAGGCGCAAGTTCCTTCAGGATATTGCGTGCTTCTTTATAGTTTTGCAGATCATCTTTGCCCGGTTCATCGGAGAGATGGAAGAATGATTGTTCCACCAGGCGGTTAGATTGCAGAAATCTGTGAAACTCCGGTAGAAACTGAGCAAGAAATTTGCGGTAGGTTTCCGAGTTGGCTTCTGTTTCCGGTGGCCAGATCAGTGAATTGATATCCTGATTGTTGCGGTAGATACGTATACCGTACCGTGCGCCCCATTGCGAGAAGAGATGTGTCCATTCGAAGTATTTCGCTCCATGCTTTTTTGCCAACTGCACCCACCGCTGTACATCGCTGAAATCAAATAAATACTTGTCTGGTCCAGTGGTAGTAACTCTGAGCAATTGTGTCGGACGTTTCACCCCGTCGGTGGGAGGCGTGAACAAGGGTACGTACAGGCAGTTGTTTCCATGCTCAACCAGATTTTTTAGATATTGCTCAGCGATAGCCCAGAATCTTTCATCAAATGGCTCTGCGCTATACCAGTCGCAAATGGCATCTGCGTATATCCAATGAGTTACTGGAAAGTTATGGCTGGGCTGAGATGTGAACGGATATACAGTTATGTTAGCTGTTAATGTACATTCTACAGTGTCTCCATCGATAAATTGAATATTAAGCGTACGAATCCCGGGTTGCAAATTAGGAGGTATAGATACCGTAATCCAGAATGCATGAGATTCAAATGGGCCAAGAGTTGCAGTTTCTTCTGGAAACAAGGGGTCTGGCACGTAGCCTGGTATATGTCCAACCCCGTCAAGTTCCGATTCATTGGTATCCGTATTGTGGTGGCGTACCAGCACATAGCCTACTCGCCTAACCTGAATTCCCAAATCTTTCGGTCCTGATACTGATATCCGTGTATTAATCTGCACTGGCGTTAGATTGCGCAGGCATGCTTGAAACGATATCCGTTCGTTGCCTGCTCCATGGATGCAAATGTTTTTTTTGTTGGATGCAGGGGAGTTTGGAAAAACTCGCATCAACGAACTTTGTAACCAATAAACTATATTATCCATTATATTATTCCTTGATGCGTGTGCAGGGTGATAAACTATGATATATCGGATTGAGGCGTTTGAGCGTCACAAAATTTCGCATGGAATTTGCACGAACATGCGGAAGCGTGTAAGCTCCCTCATGTTCGATTTGTAATCATAATTTGCTATGTATGCCAGGCGTCAATTATTAATCTATCGATGCCTTCTAAGGAACATTAGCCCTGGCTTAACGCTGCTTATTAACCCGTCGAGCATTACTATACTTAGTCCCGAGGGCTCAGGTACGGGTGCTGCCGGTGATATGGCGATAAAGGTAGGCGCACCCACCGGATGATCTGCTATTGCGGTAATTATATACCATGGCAACAGGATATTGTCAAGTAATAATGCAATAAATTGTTACTGTCCAGCGACTTTGTCCCGGTTAATTGTCCAGCGATTATGTCCCATCCAGATACCGTGAAAAATCAAAAACAATGGTGAAATTCTCCATTCACACGGTGTGCTGAAGATGGTAAACTTTGCTCATGATACAGCCTCGATGTGATGAGTGCTTATCTGCAAGCGGGTTTTGCGGTGATATTTCGTCAAAGAACGAGGAGGACTAAGGTGAAGAGCAGGAGAGGTTTTACGCTGATCGAACTCCTAGTCGTCATAGCTATAATAGCTATTCTGGCGGCGATATTGTTCCCGGTTTTCGCCAAAGCACGCGAGAAGGCTCGGCAGGTCACCTGCCTGAGCAATCTGAAGCAGATCGGCACTGCAACGATGATGTATGTGCAGGACTACGATGAGCACTTTCCTCTCTTTGGCGGAGCAATCCGTTTCCCCGGTACGATAAGCTGGGCTACGGCGATCTCACCGTATGTTAAGAACACACAGGTCTTTCACTGCCCGAGCGATAATCTGCCTGGTTCTACCTGTACTTATGGCAACAACTACCAGCTAGCCGCATACACCTATCCGGAACGGTCGGTAGGGTCGATAATGCGCCCATCTTCGGTGATACTCTGGTACGAGAGCAACTACACGGATACGAACTACCGGAAAATCGAGCAGAACGATTGGTCCGAAGGGTTCGGATTCGTCAATGGAAATGCCCATGCGAACGGCGCGAACTTCTGTTTTGCAGACGGACACGCGAAATGGTATCCGGCAAAGACCGAGGCCGCCTGGACGCAGAACGGCATAAGCTTCAACCCGGATAACGATAGCATTTAGCCATTAGCGTTTATCCGTTCACGGCCTGCCCGGCAGGTCATGAACGGATAATAAAGTCCCGGGACAAAGGCAAGCCGCCGGGGTATTCGGCCGGCGAGGTAATGAAGCAAGACGTAGTGATGCTACGAACAAAACGAGGAGGATTATTATGAGGAATAGGAAAGGTTTCACGCTGATCGAGCTCTTAGTAGTAATAGCCATAATAGCGATACTGGCGGCTATACTCTTCCCGGTCTTCGCGAAGGCTAGGGAGAAGGCCCGACAGACCGCTTGTGCGAGCAATCTGAAGCAGATCGCCACCGCTACGCTGATGTACGTGCAGGACTACGACGAGTCTTTCCCCCTGTTCGGTGCAGGGAATCGCTTCCCGACGACAATAAGCTGGGCTATGGCAGTCTCGCCTTATGTTAAGAACAGACAGGTATTTAGATGTCCGAGCGACGGGCGCAGTGGTATTACATGCAGCTATGGCAATAATTACAATCTAGCGCCGTACAACTTGTCGGCTCGGATGCTCGGTTCGGTGCTGCGTCCGTCTTCCATAATACTCTGGTACGAGAGCAACTTCTGGAATTCGGATTACTGGCTGATCGAGCAGCATGACTGGGCGAATGATTTCTCGACCGTCAATACAACGATCCATTCGGACGGTGCGAACTTCGCTTTTGTCGACGGGCATGTGAAGTGGTATCGCGTCGGCAGAACCGGCGATTGGACGCAGAACGGCATCAGCTACAATCCCGACAACGACAGTCTCTAGTTTAGCAACTGTGGAGTATATCTGCCGGTGTCGGTTGGCGGATATACTCCACCACCGAGTCACTTTGGCCAAAGTGCAGAAGATCGTATCGAAGAAACGGCAGCCATCATCTGAGATGCAAAGAGTTCTAAGGTAAACGGAGGATAAAAATGAAGGAAATCAGAGTGGGCATTCTGGGACAGGGGCGTAGCGGCTATGGAATTCATGCCTGCGCTATTGCAAAACTTCCGGAGTGCTATGAGATCGTGGCCGTGGCGGATGCGATTCCCGAGCGGCGTGACAGGGCCAGGGCTGAGTTCGGATGCGACGTGTACGGCAAGCCGGAGGAACTGCTCGTTCGGAGCGATATAGACCTGATCGTGAACGCTACGCCGAGCCAGATGCATGTTCCGCTATCGAAGAAGTTCCTCGATAACGGGTTTCATGTGCTCTGCGAGAAGCCGCTTACGGCCTGTCTTGCGGATGCCGAGAGTTTGGTCGCTAAGGGGCGGGAGAAGGGTAAGCTGCTCGCGGTGTTCCACCAGCACCGTTTCTCTCCGTACTTCCGGCAGATGAAGAAGGTTATCGATTCTGGCGTGCTGGGTCGGGTGGTTATGTTCAAGGTTTACGAGACCTCGTTTGCGCGCCGGTGGGACTGGCAAACGCTTCGCGAGTTCAACGGCGGGAGTCTGCTGAATAACGGCGTGCACCTGCTCGATATGGCTCTGCAGATCTACGGGTCGAGCGATATGCCGATGGTGAAGTGCTGTATGGATAGCGCCAACTCGTTCGGCGACGCCGAGGACCACGTGAAAGTGCTCCTGCAGCGCGAGAACCGTCCGGTCATCGACCTGGAGGTCTCGTCGTGCTGCGCGTACCCCGGCAGCACGTTCCAGATATACGCAACCTGCGGCGGACTCACCGGAAGCGATGAGCATATGGAGTGGAAGTACTTTAAGCCAGAGGAGGCGCCTGAGCAGAGGATTATCAAAACCGCCATGGATGGTTACTGCTCCGAAGATCTCAAATGGTACGAAGAGTCCTGGGATCTTCCCGCTGAGCAGGGAGACTGGGACACGTCGATGAAGGTGGCATACTACGAGAACCTATACCGCGCCATTACAGAGGGGACTCCGCTCGAGGTGAAGCCCGAGCAGGTTCTCCAGCAAGTCGCCGCTCTTGAGGAGTGCTTAGCCCAGAACGGCGTGCGCTGCCTTGCATGTGCGGGAACTAACATCTGATTATAGATTCGGAGGAATAAGAAGTTGACCGGCAAAGATATCAAAGTCGCCCTGATAGGGTTGGACACAAGCCATACTATCGAGTTCGCTAAACGCATGCAGTCGCCGGACTGCCCGAAATCCGAGAGGGTGGACGGAATGCGTGCAGTAAGCTGCCTACGGTTCTCGACGCCTTTCCAGAGCGAGGAGGGGCTGAACGCGCGCCAGCAGCAGCTCACGGCGTGGGGAATACCGGTAATGACGAGCTTCGATGAAGCCGTTGCCGATTGTGACGCCGTGATGCTCGAGATCAACGACCCATCGCTGCACCTGGAGTACGTGAAGAGGTGCGCAGATCTTGGGAAGCCTATCTTCCTGGACAAGCCGCTCGCAGACAACCTTGAAAACGGCAGGGAGATCGGCCGGATCGCATCCGAGCGGAATCTCCGCATGTTCACCTCGTCATCGCTCCGGTTCGTGCCGGAGGTCCGCACGGCGTGCGCGGCGATGCCGAATCCGTCGTATTCGTATGCGTATGGTATTCTCGGCAAGGCGGCGGCCGGAAGCTCTATCATCTGGTACGGCATACACTCGTTCGAGATGCTGCAGATGATGATGGGGAACGGTGCGGCGAAGGTGACGACGACACCGGATTCGTCCGGGGTAGTCGTGGTCGTCGAGTACGTGGACGGGCGTCGCGGTGTGGTCGAGCTGACGGTAGGTGCTGGGATATTCGGCGGAATGCTCAAGACCGGCGAGCATGCGGTGCCGTTTGCTATCGTCGACGACGGGCGTGATTACACCGAACTTGTGAGAGCGGTAGCTAAGTTCTTCAGCGGTGGAGAAGCACCGGTCGGGCTCGAAGCGAGCCTCGAGATCATCGCCATGCTCGATGCGGCGGAGCGTTCTCTGCAGGAGAAGAAGAGCATCTCTCTCTAGTGGAATTGGATATCAGGTGAGGAGTCGTAGAATGATCGAATGTGTTCGTCTGGGAGTCGTAGGGCTTGGTGGCATGGGTGGTTATCATGCTTCCTATGTGGGCGACGGGGAGATACAAGGGTGTAATCTCTCCGCCGTCTGCGATCCCGATCAGAAAAAGCTGAAGAAATTCGAGAACGTGCATACGTATATGGACAGCCGGGAGATGCTTCGCTCCGGCGAGGTCGATGCGGTGCTGATCGCGACTCCTCACTATCTCCACACGAGCATCGGCATAGATGCGCTCGAACACGGTCTGCACGTTCTTGTCGAGAAGCCGATCTCCGTGCACAAGGCGGACTGTAAGCGTCTGCTCTCCGCACATAAGGGGCAGGTCTTTGCGGCGATGTTCGATCTGCGTACTGACCCGTTGTATGTGAAACTGAAAGACCTTATCCAAAAGGGTGAGCTTGGAAAGATAACGAGAGTCAACTGGATACTCACGGATTGGTTCCGAACGAACGCGTACTATGCGAGCAGCGCGTGGCGTGGGACCTGGGAGGGCGAGGGCGGGGGGGTGCTGATCAACCAGTGTCCGCATCAGCTCGATCTGCTCTGCTGGTTCTTCGGCATGCCGAGGCGCGTCCGGGCGTTCTGCGGGTTTGGGGCTTGCCACGATATCGAGGTCGAGGATGCGGTGACGGCCGTTCTGGAGTACCCCGATGGCGCAACCGGGGTTTTCATCGCCGGAACGGGAGAGTGCCCTGGCACCAACCGGCTGGAGATAGTCGGAGATATCGGCCGGTGCGTAGTTGAGGACGGAGAGATTTCCATGATCCGAAATGAGGTCTCGTCGAGGGCGTACATCCGGAACTCACCTTCCGGGTTCGAGAAGCCCGACCGGTGGGACATACGGATACCGGTCGGCGGCAGAGTCGACGGGCAGAAGGCGATCACCCAGAACTTCGTCGATGCCATAACCGAGGGAGCAGAGTTGATAGCTCCGGCGAGAGACGGGATCAACTCCGTCGAGCTCGCCAACGCGATGGTCTACTCGTCGATGATCGACGATAACGTGGAGCTGCCGCTCGACGGAGAGAAGTACGAGCGCATGCTGAATGACCTTGTGGCGAAATCGTGCTTCGTCAAAAAGACGATGACGGTGGAGACTTCCGACTTCACGAAGTCGTTTCACGGGTAGGAAGAGCATATAAGAAGGGTGAATATATGTACTATACAGGTTTTGCCGATGAGGCTGCGGACGATATCGACGGGCAGATACGCGCCACGTGTGAGCTCGGCTGGCGGCACATCGAGGCGAGAAGCATCAACGGCACGAATATCAACGATATTCCCGAGCCGGAGTTCGATCGTGTCTGCGGCAAGCTGGTGGATGCCGGCATCAGCGTGAACTGCCTGGGTTCGACTATCGCCAACTGGGGAAAGTGCGTCGATGCCCCGTTCGAGCTCTCGCTGGAAGAGGTCAAGCGTGCAATTCCCCGGATGCAGCGGCTCGGCACGAAGATGATCCGCATCATGAGCTACGCCGTCATGCCTGACCGCGAGCCGAACGACCAGATGGAGAGAGAGCGGTTCAGGAAGCTCCGGGAGATTCAGAGCATCTTTACCGACGCGGGCATCACCCCCCTGCACGAGAACTGCATGAACTATGGCGGAATGGGTTGGCCGTACACGATCAAGCTGCTCGAAAACGTCGAAGGGCTGAAGCTGGTCTTCGACACCGGGAACCCAGTCTTTACCGATGACCGGAGCAAGCTGAAACCGTACCCCAAGCAGTCAGCGTGGGAGTTCTACCAGCATATCCGGTATCACGTGGCCTACATCCATATAAAAGACGGCTACTACGACGCTTCGATGGATAAAGAGGTCTTCACGTTTCCCGGCGAAGGGAAGGCAGAAGTGCGCCGAATCCTGGAAGACCTGCTGAAAAACGGCTATGATGGTGGTATATCAATCGAGCCGCACATGGCGGCCGTCTTTCACGACGCATCGGTTCGGTCGGAAGATGACGTCAGATATGCAAACTATATCGAGTATGGCCGCAGGGTTATGCGGCTGGTCGAGTCCATAAAAGAAGGGTAAGTAATTTGAAACGATCGGTTGTACTCTGTGCACTATCGGCTCTCCTGGCGACCTGCGGGTCTGCGCGGGCGGTGACGGTCAGGGATTTCCTCGGCACTAACCAGGCGGGCGGGAACTTCACGAACCTGGCCGAACTCGGTCTGGGATGGGACAGGGAGCATTTCTACGACCAGGGCTGGCCGCTGGAGGCTGGAAGTGGTTACGACTTCTCCGTATCGGACAAGGAGATCCTTGCTGCGCAGAAAGAAGGCGTAGCGGTACTGCCGATCCTTGCGTACGTCGCACCCTGGGCGGCGCAGACGCACAGCTGCGACTTCGACTACAAAGGCATCCACTACCGAGTGCTCGTCACAAAAGACCCGAATAGCCCCGGTGGATACAGGCGGGTGCGCATCGGCACAGACTCCACCGGCAAAGAAGTCAGCCGGCAGGTTATGAGCAACGAGCGGAGTTCGCCGCAACGGGAACTCTGGGAGGAGTACGTGGAGCGGCTCGTCTCCCACTACTCCAAACCGCCGTACAACGTCAAGTACTGGCAGATATGGAACGAAGGGACGATGGAATCCGGCTGCTTCTGGGACGAGAACATCGAGAACTACGTGGACAACGTCCATATCCCGGCAGCGAAGATCATCCGGAAGTACGGCGGCAAAGTGGTCTGGGGTGGTTGGCCGGACTGTAACCCGCTCTCCGAGTACGACAAGGCACTCGCGTGTCATGATGCATGGAAGTACACCGACATCCTCGATGTCCACTACCTCCCGCCGGTGGCGTTCGACTACCTCTACAAACGCTGGGTAGGGAACGGCAAGTGCGAAGGGATATGGATGACGGAGATCGGCTTCACTCAGAACTTCAACCAGATAGCCAATACCTATCCACGGATGTTCTACTGGGCGCTGACGCACAAGTTCGACGACCCGGAGAAGTACAAAGTCTTCTGGTTCGCCAGATGGAGTCCGGACGACCCGAAGGCGTATGGGTACAACTGCAGCCTGATGAAAGGCCAGACACCTACCGACCACGGCCTGCAGATTCACCAGTTCTCAGAACTCTTGCGCGGGCAGAAGGTAGAGGCCTTCACGCAGTACAGCACTGACCTGAACATAGGCTTCAGCCTCGACGAGAGAGCGGCCCGGCCTCGGTCGAAGGTTTCCATGCTGACGACCGGTACGTCTTTGCATTCCATATTCCGGTCACCTCGTCCGGGCACTGGATAGACCGGAAAACCGGGGACACCCGCCACATGGCGTTCAACAACCACGCGAGGCTCGTGCTGAAACTGAAGCATCCGGGAGAGTACACGGCGAAAGCCCTCCCGCTGCAGGGGCGTGATGAGTATGCGGCGAAGACCACGATCACCGATTCGGGCGTAACGGTGGACTTCGACATGCCGATAGGTTGCGGCGACTCCGTGAAACGCCCGATGGGTGATGAGGCGATTTTTTACGTGGTCGTCCAGCCGCAAACAGGCGGCGAGAAGCTGTAGTGAATGTGGGGAAGAATGTGGTTTGTGCTAAAAACGGATTTGTAGATTTGCAGGTCAACGGGCTTAAGAGGCTGGATATCTCACAGCCCGGCCTGACATTTGAAAGCGTTCGGTGGCTTACGGAGAGCCTGGTCGGGCTCGGCACGGTGGCGTACTGCCCAACGCTGGTAACTGCTCCCATGGACGTCTACCGGGAGAACCTCTCGGTGCTCTCGAGCGCGATGGATTCCCCCGAACTCTCGCCGCACCTGCTCGGAATCCACCTGGAAGGCCCGTTCATCTCGCCGATGCCGGGTGCTCGAGGCGGACATCAGGCGGAGTACGTGCGGCTGCCATCCGTGGAGGATTTCGATCGCTTGCAGGAATGGGCTTGCGGGAAGATCAGAATGCTGACGGTAGCGCCGGAGATGCCCGATGCCGCCGCTCTGATCCGTCACGCGTCGTCACGCGGGGTGCTGGTCTCGCTTGGGCATCACTATGCGGACCGGGATGCGATGCAGCGGGCGGTCGATGCAGGTGCGAGGTGTGCCACGCACGTCGGCAACGGCATCCCGAATGCGATCGACCGTCACCACAACCCCCTATGGTGGCAACTGGCGTGCGACGATCTGATGTGCACGTTTATAACCGACGGGCATCACCTGCCTGCCGATTTTATCAAAACGGCGCTGCGTACGAAGGGCGTGGAGCGGTTTGTGGCCGTGAGCGATGCGTCACCTCTCGCCGCCCTGCCTCCGGGAGAGTACCAATATCTTGGGAAAAGGATGCAGATCGAGCTTACCGGCCGCATATTCTGCCCAGAGAGCGGCGGACTGGGAGGGTCTCACAGCACGATGCTCGAGTGCATGAACCATCTGGCGTCCTTGGGACTGCTGTCTGAAGATGAGCTGTGGCAGGTCGGTTACTCGAATCCACTCAGCCTTCTGGGCACTGCCCCCTGTGCCGCGAATGGAATAACGCCTCCCTCATTGACTTTTGGGAGTTGCGGATTTGCGTTTCTGTGATTAGAATGATGTATCCTACAACCCTTTCCACAAGATAGAGGAGGAAGCTGTTTTGCAAATATCAGAGATATCGGCTGTGGTACGTTCGGGCTGCGGCAAGCATATTTTGGAACTGATGACGAACAACGGCGTCGATCCTCATATGAGAGACCATGACATCCAGCTGGTCTACAAAGGCCGCGGTAAGATGTTCATCGGGGATAGGGTGATACCTCTTGAAAAGGGGGATATCATCACAATATTTCCAGGCGAGTCCTTCTGTGTGGAGTCGACGAGCAACGAGCAACTCTGTCGATACTATATACACATGGACTTCTTCAGCGGCTCGGAAGAGCGTCTGATTACGCCGACCCTCGATGACGGCTCTCGCTGGCCGAGGCTGGTGCATATGGTAGACGATGTCGATGCAAGGCTTCTCTGCGTCGATATAATTCTGCAGAGTCTGGACGACCACAATCCCGCAGCGTCACGGATAATCGCAAACGGAAAGCTTCTTACCCTGATCGGCCTGATACTCAAGCGGCATATGGATTCGCAGCCGGATATCAGACCCCAGCACATGAAGAGTCGCCGTGGGATTCTGAAGGCCCAGAAGCACATCATGGAGAACTACGCCATGGACCTCTCGCTCGAGACCCTCGCCGCGGTTGCCGGTCTTAGCCCGAGCTATTTCGGGAGCGTCTTCAAGGCGATTCTGGGTAAGTCTCCGATAGACTATCTTACGGATTACCGCATATCTCTCGCCAAGAAGTACCTGCTCGAGACCGGGTACAACGTCTGCCAGGTCGCCAACCTGGTTGGGTATGAGGACGTCTACTACTTCAGCAGCGTCTTCAAACATCGGACGGGGATAAGCCCTTCACAGTTTATGGCAAGTATCATCGTCGATGAGTAGCATCGGAAAGGGAACGAGTAGAGATGAGATTAGGCAGAATAGTCAATGTTACGGCAGCTTTGGTACTGTTTTCCAGTATGGCGTTCGCTCAAGCGTCGCCTGCGAAGATCAAAGGGACGGAGTATTTCGACCCCGGGGTCGTCTGGTACACGCCGAAGGACAAAGATAAGATCGCAAGTGAGCTAGAGAAGGTCAAGGCGGATGGCTACAAGCACATCGCCATCTCTTCATGGATGTGGACTCTCCCGTCGCCCGGTTCTGATCTGCGCGAGAACACCGACTTTCTGCTCGACTGGTGTGACAAGAACGGCATCGGTGTGCTGCTGCATCACAACATCCAGTACAACGAAGGCTGGAATTCCGAATATTTCGATAATATCTACGTCGATCCGGCCAAATATTTCCGGCAGCATCTCGTGGACTGGGTCGATACACTCAAAGGCCATTCGTGTGTGATAGGGATGGAACTCGGAAACGAGGTCGGCATCGGGCGTGTGCCGGGTGATGCGGTGGACATACCTCACTATGCTGAAGGATTTCGCAAATGGGTGGTCGACTACCACGGGAGTCTCGATAAGCTGAACGCCGCCTGGGGTACTCAGTACAAGATCCCCTCGGAGATCGATTTTCCGAACGAGAAAGCCCCCGGCTACGTCGATCTGCGGCGATTTCAGATGCTGCAGTTCGGCCGGTTCTATGGAGAGCTCTTCGATAAGGTCGTGAAGCCGGAACTCGGCGACAACCTGATATACACAACCAAGACGGGCCGAAACCCGTACTCGTACCGCGACTACCCGAGCGCCACGGTCATAGGGTGGGACGATCTGATGGCTAATTACCCGCTGTGGGGCATAAAGCTCACAGCGGATGTCGATCCGCGCCCCTCGTACAACTCGGAGCTGCATCTCTACCATGACGATTTCCAGTTCTTCCCTTCCATCGAGCTGGTGAGGTACAGGTATCTGACCAGTGTGCTGAATGGAGAGCTTACGACCGCGAGCTTCAGTTGGGGCAGCTGGAACAAGCCAGCGATCGCGAAGATCCACAGCCAAACGCCGGATACTCTGAAGGAGGCAGATCGGCTGACTCCGTACCTCCAGCGCTTCCACGAGGCCGAGCTGAAGAGCCGCATCGGAGTACTGGTGACTGAACCTCAGTACCGCGATTGCATGGAGAACTTCGCCGATGTGCGTGCCTATAACGGCATGGGAGTGAAAGAGACGAAGCACAGCACCGACATGAAGGGTGTGGACGACAAGACGGCCGCATACGGCCTTGCCTACGCTGCGCTCGGGTCTACTGGCCGTCCGTGGCGCTACGTGCTCGATCTCGATCTCTCCAAAGAGGCCTCGAGTTTGGACACGCTGGTCATCTGGACGAGCTCGCAGATGCCCGCAAGAACGCTTACACAGGTGCTGAATCTTCCGGCGAGTGTGAAGATCTACTGGGTGGGTCCCTGGGCGAGCACCGACGAGTATGGGTATAAGCTTTCTGCAGCCGATTTCTCTGCACTGAAGAAGAGGGCGAAACAGCTCGACGATGGTGAGGAACTCACTGATGCCCTGCAAGATAAGGATCTGCCTGATTTCTACAATGCATACGGCAAAGTCTCCTACGGATGGTATGAACCGCAGAAAGGGCACTACACATTCGACATGATCTACCCTCGTATAGAAGCGAGATACATCGACGGCCCTGACGGTGAGAAGGACGTTCTGCTCATCAACCACACCCGCGACATAGTCACGCTTCCGTACGGCAACGTCCTGCCGTGGCTGAATGTCGATACCATGCAGGCCATCGACATCACGGGTGAATCTCCGACTTTGGCCTCGCCGAAGTACGTGCGGTTCGGGCAGGTCGCAGACAGGGAGAAGACGGAGCGGATAGTGATGGGTCCCTTCGACGTCCGCGTCTTCAGATACCTGCCGAAGGATAAGGTAGATCTCGGCAGCTTTGCGTCGAAATAATGCAGAAATATATCATTACTTGTACAATACAAACGCACGTGCCTCGGGGATCCTCGTCAAAGCAGTGCACCGACTTTCCCTGGTTTTTTGCACGCATCGGCTGCTCGTACGATCCGTGCCTTGTATGCCGCCGAGAATCTCCTGCGTCCACTCGTCGCCGATACCTTCGGATCGGGAGTGTTTACAGATGCCGGATTACCTGATGCATCTAACTTGTTTGAATCCATTCCATGCCTCCTCGCCCTCTACACTAATTATACACTGGAGGCTGTTTCATATATATTGACACAGAGGGTAGGCCCGATCAAGCGTTTCGTTGCGAGCCTGGCTGACCGATTCGGCCATGCCATAGTGAACCATCTCCGGCGTCAGCAGGGCTATCCTGGAGTGATGATGCTCCTGATTATACCAATCGAAGAAGGTACCGCAGAATCCTCGTGCATCTTCGATGCTGCCGAATCTCTCCGGAAACTCCGGCCGGTATTTCATCGTCTTGAAATGGCTCTCCGAGAACGGGTTGTCATTTGATGTATACGGTCGGCTGTGCGTCTTGGTCGCCCCAAGGTCCGAGGGTAGCATCGCTACACATTTCGATCTCATAGATGAGCCTCGATCGGCATGGAGCGTGAGCTGCTTCGGGTCTGCTTCCTGTTTCCGTATAGTTTCACTTATCAGATGCTTTGCCAACTCTGCGTTCTCCCTATATGCGATCATCCAGCCCACTACGTATCTGCTGAATACGTCGATGATCACGTAGAGATAGAAGTAGGTCCACTTTGCAGGGCCTTTGAGTTTGGTTATATCCCAACTCCAGAGCTCGTTCGGCCGGGTGGCAAGCAACTCGGGTTTGGCATATTCTCCATGCTTTGTCTGGTTTCTGCGTTCACGGACTTCTTCGTTCTTATTGAGAATCCGATACATCGTGCTGATCGAGCAGAGGTAGACGCCTTCATCGAGAAGTGTGGCGTAGATCTCTGATGGTGGCATGTCCACGAACCTCTCGGAGTGCAAAACATCCAGAATGTGATCCCTTTCATTGTCAGATAGGGCACGCTCAGGCGTGATCGACTCTCTTGGTGGGACTGGATTGTCTTTGCGCTTCCAGAACCGATATGCCGATGCACGTGCGATACCCAACGCCCGACAAGCCTTTGTCCAGTTTGTAATGGAAGCCAGTCTCTTCGCAGCTTCCATTATTTCTCCTCTTCGGTCGAGATGCTCGTCGGAGCTATTCCAAGAATCTCGCACAAGTTTTTTTGGAACTCGATGATGAGCTCTGCCCCTTTGAGCTTCCTCTGCGTCCGTTCAAGTTCTCGGCGCAGTTTTTCAACTTCGGGAAGAAGCGGGTTCTTCGTCGGCTTCCGCCCGCGCTTGTCGTCGGTGAGTGCGACTTCGGCTCCATGCCGATATTCTCTGCGCCATTTCGTCAGATTAGAAGAATACAGTCCTTCTCGCCGAAGCAGTGCACCGACTTCCCCTGGCTTTTTGCACGCATCGGCTGCTCGTACGATCCGCGCCTTGTATGCCGCCGAGAATCTCCTGCGCCCACTCGTCGCCGATACCTCCGGATCGGGAGCGTTTACACATGCCGGTTTACCTGACGTATCTAACTTGCTTGAATCCATTCCATGCCTCCTCGCCCTCTACACTAATTATACACTAGAGGCTGTTTCATATATATTGACACAGAGGGGAGTGCGCAGCATATGGCTCAGGAACGATCTTGAAACTTTCAAGAAAAGACTCGCAGCACTTTCCGCCAAAGTAGCCCAGGAGAACTACATTCTCACTGAAGATTGGACCGGCACTCTCAAACGGACACTTTATCAGGCAACTTTCACGGCATCGGCTTCAAACTCCACCGGGCTCTTGTATCCAAGGTATGAGTGCATCCGTTGCCTGTTATAGAACACTTCTATAAAGTTGAAGATTTCCCTTCTTGCCTCATCTCGGGTAGTGAACTTCTTTCTGTATATCAGTTCTTTTTTCAGGGTGCAGAAGAAGCTCTCTGCCACGGAATTGTCCCATGGATCTCCTTTCCTGCTCATAGAACACCTCATCTGGTGATTCTTAAGCAGTCTCTGATACTCCTTGCATGCATATTGGCCCCCTCGATCCGAATGGTGGATCAATCCTTCTTTCGGTCGCCGCGTTGTTACCGCCATTGCGAGCGCATCCTGGGCGATCCTGCTCCTGAGACTTTTGCCCATAGACCAGCCGATTACCCGGCGTGAATACAGATCTATCACGCTCGAAAGAAACAGCCATCCTTCATCTGTCCATATGTACGTGATATCGCTTACCCATACCTTGTTTGCGGCATCCACACGGAAGTCGCGCATCAGCAGGTTCGGATATACTTGGAATCTATGGTTTGAATCGGTTGTTATTCGGAAACGCCGCCGTCGCCTTGGGGCTATCCCAAGCTTACGCATAATCTTGCATATACGCCGCCTGCTGCAGTGTATGCATTCTCTTCGCATCTGTCGGCAAATTCTTCGGCTGCCGTACCTATCCCACTGTTTTTGAATATCGCAAGTACTTTGGAGCAAAGCATTTCTTCCTGTGCATCTTTTCGATTGGCAGCTATTGCCCATTGATAGTAGCCGCTTTTCGAAACTTTCAGCACTTTACACATGACGACGATATGGAACTGCTTGCTGTTTTGGCTGATGAACCGGTATCTCATCGCAGTTCCTTCGAGAAGATACCGATTGCTTTTTTTAGTATATCCCGCTCTTCAGTGACGCGGGCGAGCTTACGTCTCAGTCGAATCAGTTCTTCGTGTTCGCTTGGCGCAATAGGCTTTTTGCCGTCCGGCCTTGTGCCGAACTCTCTCACCCATCGGCTCAGGACGTTCGGTGCGACCCCCAGTTCCCTGGCAATTTGGGATGTGCTCTGGTCACTTTGTTCTACAAGTCGGACCGATTCTGCTTTGAATTCATTTGTCTATTGTCTTTTTTTCACTTGGTTTCCTCGCTCATATTATACGACTCTTTCCAAGTGTCCGTTTTAGGGGTTCCTTTCCAGAACTGACCGGTTTCCCTGGCGAGCCAAATCTTTTGTCGGTGGAAGGCCGGGTCATTTGCGATTCGTTGAGCCGTTCGGGAGATTTCTCATGCGCGGACAGCCTGGTCAATCAGATTTACCACAATATCTACTGGAGCGTCAGGGGTAACTACAGAAGCATACCGACAGATTGCCCTCAGAGAGATGAACGCCAGGGATGGTTTGGAGATAGATGCCAGGTATCCAGGGGGGAAATGTACCTTTTCGATACGGCGGCGATGCATACGAAATGGTTGAGAGACATAGAAGATTCTCAGCGTGAAGATGGTTCTCTTCCAGATCTGGCTCCGGCTTATTGGGCCATCTACTCTGGCAGTATAACCTTCCCGGTTACCTTCGTGGCAATAGCGGGGCATCTGTATGATCTATATGGCGATACCCGCATCATTGAGACTCATTATCCTGCAATGAAAAAGTGGGTGGAGTCGATAAGTCTGAAAATGAAGGATTTCCTAATGCCGGATGACACCTATGGCGATTGGTGCGTTCCTCCGGAGTCTCTTGACATAATATGGTCAGAAGATCCGGAGCGAGTAACGGACAGGTCCTTGGTTTCTACCGCATATTTCTACAAAACCTTGAATTTGCTTTCTGGATATGCAAATATTCTTGGAAAATCTGAAGACGCGGCGGAGTTCTCAGATTTGGCAGCAAAGGTCAAAGCCGCCTTTAACGGAAAGTATTTCAATAACGATGGGAATTTCTACGGTAACAACAATACTCAGTCTTCAGGCATACTAACCTTGGCTTTTGGGCTTGTGAATGAGGAGCAGAAGCAAGCAGTTGTGGAAAATCTTGTAAGCAATATCCTGGTAAAGAATGAATGCCATATAGGCGCCGGTATGATGGGCGCTCAATGGATGATGCGCGCGCTCTCCGACAATGACAGGTCCGACATAGCTTGCAAGCTTCTATTCCAGACGACATATCCCGGCTGGGGATATATGCTTGGCGCAGGCGCGACCACCTTCTGGGAATTGTGGAATGGAGATAAGGGCGATCCGCTTATGAACTCCGGCAACCACGTTATGCAAATAGGCGACCTGTGCATTTGGTTGTACGAATACGTTGCAGGCATTGCGCCCGATAAATCAAAACCCGGTTTTAAACATATCATTATGAATCCCATAGCATTAGAGGAATTCAGTTCTGCAAAAGCTTCCCATAAATCCATGTATGGCAATATAACAAGCGAATGGAAGATCGTAAAGTCCTCTTTCGAGTGGGAAATCTGCATACCGGTGAATACATCGGCCACTGTCTATCTGCCAGCGAAAAATCCAGAATGCGTTGCCGAAAGCGGAAACTCTTTAGCAGATGTGGAAGGCGTACGTTTTGTCGAAATGTCTGGAGACCGCAGTGTTCTTGAATTAGGCTCGGGTTGTTACTCATTCGTATCCGAATTTTAATATAGACCTTGCCGGCGAATTGTCTGAATATTCTGCGATTTGCAGGCAATCATATGGAACCCCGCCCGCCTATGGGACGGCTTGCCCGGTCGGCAACGTGAGTTCTTCTTACGCGGGAACTCTTCTGATCCACGCTGGATATGATCGCATACCAGTCGGCAATATTCAGAATCGCACCGTATCCATTAGGGATATAAGCATTATGCGGTCATACGGCCTTTGGAGTCGAAGGCCGGTAACCAAGCAAACTGTAATGGAATTTCATTTTGGCCGAAAAGCACACGATCTAAGATACTTCTCTACAGTTCGACCTTCAGCAGCCCTTCGAATGCCGGGTAGTTCTTCTTCACATGCAGTTCTTCCATCCACTTGCGCACGACTAGTGACAGCCATGGGCCTGTATTCACACCCTTGCCAGAATCGTTGTTCCACAGCCACTCGGGAGCAGGGGTAAGGCAGTACTTGGGGCTCACCGCCTTGTAAACATCTTGGAGCACACCGGTCTGTCCGTGGTGAGCCATCTGCACGTAATCAGATTTCAGGTATTTGGCATACGGACTTACTAAAAGCTTCTTACCACCCTCGACACCGAGGTCTCCGAGGAAGAGAACGGACTTCTTGCCTGCGATCATCTTCACGACAAGACTCGACTCGTTGTAGGCATTTCCGGTGAACTCAGGGTTCTTCGCACTGAGGACCGTAAACCTTACACCGTCTACGACAAACTTCATGCCAGGCTGAACATCAGTGACCGGTATCCCTGATTTAGTAACGTTTGCGTAGAACTCTTCGGTGAAGGGCATGTATTCGGGCTCGACTTTCGTGTACCAGTCACGGTCGAAGATCGATTCGTAGATGCGGTCAATCTTGAGATCGTTCTGCGCTTTCAGGATATCGTTCAGAACCCCTGCGTGGTCGGGGTGCGGGTGGGTCACGATCCAAGCATCCACTCTGTTTCCCATCGCCGCTAGAAACCCGCGCAGGTAAAGTGCTTCCTGTGGGAAACCGCCGTCTACGACTACAATGCGGGCGTTTTCCGTGCGTATGACATACGACATAGATGGGCCCATTGGGCTGCTCTCCGGCAATTGCCACATGGTTACCCCAGACTTTCCGCCGATTACCGGAGCACTGATAGCCAAAGATCCTAAGGAGGCTACGCAGGCTACAAACATGGCAACAAGCACTGCATATTTTGAAATCCGTCTCATGTTTGTTCCTTCCACAAAGTCTCTACAGGCGCAAAGCATCTTTCTACAATTTTCTGATTCGTGTTTATAAGGCTCAGTTCTCATGGTGGGTCATATAACCCGCAAACACTGTTATTGTTTCATGCCGGTCATGGTCATGCCCTGGATAAACGTCTTTTGTGCGAAAAAGAAAATCACTATTATAGGGAGTACGAAGAGCGTCGACATAGCCATCAGCCGTCCGAAGTACGATCCGAATTGCCCCATGAACATCTGCAAGCCGAGCGTAAGAGGGTAGCGTGACTCGTCGAACAGGTATATCAACGGCTGCAGGAACTCGTTCCACATCCCCATGAACGTGAAGAGCCCAACCGTAGCGAGCGCCGGTTTTGCGAGCGGCAGCATAATCAACCTGTATATCTGAAACTCGCTGCATCCGTCGAGCCTTGCGGCTTCGCTCAAGCCCTGTGGTATCGTCATAAAGAACTGCCGGAGCAGGAAGATGTAGAACGGAGTGCCGAAGAACGCAGGTACTATCATCGGCAGGTATGTGTCTACCCAACCCAGTTTTGTAAATATATTGAATAACGGCACCATAACTACCTGATACGGAATAATCATCGTAGAGAGCAGTACCCAGAAGATCGGCTCCCGAGCCTTCCACTGTATTCGTGAAAGCCCGTAAGCGACTAGCGAACATGAGATCAGCGTCCCTATGACGGTCGGGATGCATATCAGCAGGGTGTTTGCGAGATACAGACCGAACGGTATGCTCTCGAGCCCCTTTTTGTAGTGTTCCATCGTAACCGGATGAGGTACTATCTGCGGCGGCCAGATGTTTATGTTGGCATTGGTCTTGAAGGATGTCGACACCAGCCAGTAGAACGGTATCGCAAAGATAAGGCTCATCAGTATGAGGGCTGTATATGAGCCGATTTTCGCGGAGAGGGACATCTTCCTGCCCATTTAACTTCCCCCTTGATAGTAGATGTGTTTCGACGACGTCTTGAAGATGATGATAGTCGCGGCGAGCACCACCAGAAAGAGTAACCACGCCATCGCACAAGCATACCCCATTTTGAAGAAATGGAAGGCGTTCTGGAAGAGGTACATCGCATAAAAGAGAGTCGAGTTTGCAGGCGCTCCTGTCCCGGAGGTCATGACGTACGCTTGTGTGAAATACTGAAACGAACCGATGACTCCCATCACGAATATAAAGAATATATGCGGGCTCATGAACGGAAGCGTTATGTGCCGCATCCGGCTGAACGAGGACGCACCGTCGAGTTCCGCCGCCTCGTAGAGCTCCTGAGGAACGTCCTGCAGCCCGGCAAGGAATATGATCATCGACGACCCGACACCCCAGGTGCTCATCAGTACAAGCGCCGGTTTCGCCCAGAGCGGGTCTGACATCCAGCCGGGGCCGCTGATATGTGCGAGGCGCAGCAGCCCGTTCAGTATCCCGTACTGCGGGTTCATCACCCACATCCAGAGCACCGAACTCGCGACTATGGGTACGATGCTCGGCAGGTAGAATATCGTCCGAAAGAACGCGAGGCCTTTCACTCTCTGGTTGAGCAGGAGCGCGAGAAAAAAAGCCACTGCAATCCCGAGCGGCACGGAGCCAATCGCATATATGAGAGTGTTCATGATCGACTTAACGATGAGTGGATCGTGAGTCATCTGCTTGTAGTTCGCCAGGCCGATCCACGTAGGGGGCTTGAGCCCGGAGTAGTTGCAGAAGCTGTAGTAGATCGATATAGCTATCGGATAGACCATGAACACCAGCAAACCAATAATCGAAGGCATGGTAAAAAGAAGTCCGTTTATCGTATTTCGGCGTTCGGTACTGGAGATCTTTGTCATTCTCTTCCTCTTATCGTCCGGAGAGCTTCAGGTCGAGTTCGTGCTGCGTCTCGACGGTAGCATCGTCTAGTGCCTGCTTCGGGGTCTTCAATCCATAGAGCGCAGCGCTCACTGCACGATCCAGCGCTCCGGTGTAGTATGCCTGAGCAGGCATCACCGGGCGCTGATGCTTGCATCGCTGCATTATCTCAATAAATCTAGCATATTTGGAGTTCGCATGGACCTCCGTGAAGTAGGGCGATTTTCGGTAACCCGGAAGGATTGCCATAGATCGGCCTACAGTCGAAGTTCCCTTCGGGTCGGCGCACATCCAGCGGATGAACTCCCACCCGAGTTCCGGATGCTTGCACCCCTTCGGCAGGGCAAGACACCACCCGCCAATCCAGGACGATCCCGTTTCGCCTCCCGCAGGACCAGGCACAAGCCCTAACCCGTAGTCGAGGTTCGGGGCGTAGATCTCGGCATCCTTTACGGAGCCCATCATATAGCAGGTCATAGCAACCTGCCCAATGCAGAACGGGTCTTTATCGAGAGTCCCGAAGCCCTGCTGCATGCTACTTACTTTCGTTACATCGTACTTCTTGGCGTAAGAGCACATCCAGGCCAACGCGCGGACGATCTTCGGATCGTTTGCGGTGATCTTGTGACGTTCCTCATCGTAGAAGCTCCCCACGAACGCCCAGCCCCACGTGTACAGCGAGTTAGCTAGTCCAGCTTGGTTCCACGGTATGATGGCCATCGACTTCAGGTCGCTTGAATCTCTCCTAGTCAACCGATCGGATATGCGGTCGAGCTCTTCGATCGTCGCAGGCGGTTTATTCGGGTCAAGACCGGCTTTCCGAAACGATTCCTTGTTCCAGGCAAAAGCAAAGTTCGGATCAGCACAGAACGTTGCAGCCCAGGTGTGTCCGTTGTAGTTGCACTGCTTCCAGCAAGGTGGAAAATAGTCGTCGCTTGTTATGCCTTCCTTTGCCATGAAAGCATCAAGAGGTTGGATTGCGCCCTGTTCCGCCCACTCTGCTACCTGTGGGCCGTCTACAAAGGTAACATCCGGCGCTTTTCCCGCGGCTATCGCCGTAAAAAACTTCTGGCTGTTCGATGTGTCGTTTGGAGTAAAGACCAAACGTACCTTGATACCTGGATGAGCGGCCTCAAAACCTCGAACCGCTTTCTCCAGGTTCTCTTTATACGTGCCGCCGAAGACCTGCCAGACCACTAGTTCGTTCGCTGGTGCTTCTCCTATTCCAAGTAGCCGCGACGAAAGAAAGGATGATACCTCTGACCACCCAAACCGCAGAGTTATCATACTAAAAACGACTATTATGATGATCGGCCAGCAATATATCTTTGTTTTCATGAGCAACTCCACGAATTGAGCATAATCGCTATTTCACGCTGCCAAGTGAGTTGAAACGGTCCTCTGGTCAACCATCAAGGACAAAGATGGCTCACTTCTGCGCTGACACAACTGATCAGGTTGAAGGCAAATTCCAGACCGGCGCAAGCAGTATTGAGACATCGCCTTACGCACAGGAAGATGGGTTATAGCCAGCTTGCCAGTACAGCTGCGTCCTGAAGAAACATTGCAGGATCGTCATCTTTGACAAATTCTATCAAAGCAAAATGATCCTGGTCGTCGGATACAAGTTCTGAGAGGTAAGTTTGCCATTCAGTCTGTCCTTCTCCAAGCATGAGGCGAGTGCAATCGTATTCCCAGGAGAAAACATGCACATTCGTAAGCCAGGGTAGAACTGTTCTCAAACCATCCAGACGGTATTCGAATCCCTTCCCGACCGGTGGCTGCCAGTATGCCTTGACGGCACGATGATCGATTGATGTCAACAACCTTACAGCCGAAGCGTTTGTATCGGTCAGCGTATTTCCGTGGAATTCAAAGGAAACCGTGATACCCAGAGCCGCCGCCATATCTCCAATCCTGCGAGATTCGGCGACTATGGTATTCCAATACGCCTCATCTGCTTGGGCCGAACTCCGGTCTCCCGCCCAGACGCGTATGGTAGGAGCATTAAGCTCAGCCGCCGTCTCAAGCACAGCATCAAACGATATACTTGATTCGCTTCCCACACAATAGTAGGAGCCATAGGCTGCCACGCGAAGCCCGGCATGCTGGGTCATGAGGCCTACTTCACGCGCAGTATGTAAATCACCGTGCGGAACATGGATATCTCCACCCCACTCAATCGCCGACAATCCTGATGTTGAAACCAGATCCACTATTTCGGCTGATGATAGCTGTCGAAATGTTACCGAAACCAGGCCTGCTTTTACCATAATAGCTAATCACTCTCACGCAAGTATTTTTGACTTCTCTCTATCAATAGACCAGATTAGCTTCTTGCCGTTCAGGTAACGCTTCAATTCTTCCACCATATAGCGTCCCATGCGTCTGCACTCCGCACCTAGTGAACCTGCGATGTGTGGAGTGAGAACCACATTAGGCAGCGTATAGAGAAGCGAACCATCCGTCGGAGGCTCAGGCCATGTCACATCCAGCACGGCTACGATATCCTGACGATTCTTCAGTACCTCGATCATCTCTTCCTCACGAACCACGGCGCCTCTTGCTGTGTTTATAAAACTGGCATAGGGTTTCATGGATTCAAAATGTCGTCCTGAGATCATTCCTTCCGTATCTTTAATCCACGGGGTGTGGACAGAGACAACATCAGATGTCTCGAAGACTTCGTCAAGTGAACCCAGCTTGGCCTTCGAATTCGGGAGATCTCTTTCGCTTGCATACGGATCGAATGCGATTATATTCACATCGAAGTTTGAGAGTAGTTCGCAAACACGACGGCCGATCATACCCAGTGAGAGAATCCCTACGGTACTCCCATATGCTCCGGCAGTTTGAATCGAAATGGGGTACTTATGATCTCGTTTAATGGCAAGCATATGATGCCAGCCGCACTTAAGGCAAAAGAGAATCTGTGACAGCGCGAACTCGGCGACTGGCAAGGCGTTCGCAGCATAGGCACTCGTAATTACTACACCCCTGTTCCAGAACGCTTCAGAGACCATATCCCGTATCGACCCTGCACCATAGAATACCGCCTTGAGGTTTGGGGCTGCGTTCAGAAACTCTTCGTCTATGGGCGGAGCACTCCATGTTGTGAAAATAAGCTCCACATCTCGCAGAACCAAAGGATCTTTCTTGATAGAATAACTATTCTGAACTGGGGCGTAAATATCGACCAAGCTTTCTATTTCTTCTCTTTCAGCTTTTCCATACACGAGGTCAAATATATCGGAATTCATTATATAGAGGGCCTTAAGCATAACATATCTCCTTGCAGTACTGCCAGGAATCTTTCTCTGGAGTCTATATTTGACTAACCTTGGCTGAATCTAGTAGAGACATAATTTCAACTGCTAATGTCCGTATGCTGGCGTAATCTTCACGGGCAATCGATTCTTTGGGAGCAAGATTTGTTCCTAAGCCAACAGCCATTGCTCCAGCCGCAAACCACTCCCTGATGTTATTTCTGTCTACTCCGCCGGTTGGCACTATATTGATTCCTGGGAACGGTCCACGGAGCGACTTCATATGCCCGATACATCCAGTAGAACCGGGGAACAACTTATAGACTTTCGTCTCAAGCCTCATCGCTTGGTAGACCTCTGTCGGAGTAAACACACCCGGCATCACCAGGATGTTGTTGTCATTCCCCCACGTCACTATCTCTGGAACTAAACACGGGCTTACGATATACTTCGCCCCAGCAGCTACTGCATCCTTTGCATCTTTGAGGTTAAGCACAGTTCCTGCCCCGATTACTATATCATCACAGCCTGCACACTTCTCGATAATTCTCAACGGGGCTTCGTTTGTGAATGTCACCTCTATAAGATTCACTCCACCGTCGATAAGTGCATCGACGGTTCGTATCACCTTTTCCGTCGAATTTCCTCGCAACACAGCGATTATTTTTCCATGCTTTATCAGTTTAATAATGTTTTCCATAGTATTATTTATATATCCAGATTTCTCCTTCACGGTAATCTATCCAAGCGGTCTCAAACCAGCTTACATCCTCGGGTATAGGCTTGATATTTTCATCGACAACAGAAATATCGGGTCCAATCACCTTTACTCTTTGCTTGCGATCCGCCATGCGTTCCATGCGATAGGAAAAGAGTATCCCGGCACTGCTCTCAACAGGAATCATATTTGGCCCCACATCTTTTACTAAGTACGAACCCCTGCTTCCACCGCCATTCTCAATATACCGGTCTGCTGAGGAGAGGAAGGCCAGATGAGCGAGCATCAGATTCTTCGTTATCCATGCCTCTACCAAATGCGAGCAGTTTTCTGCTGAGATTTTGATATTTTGCTCGAGTTGTGCTTCAGCAAGTGTAGATCGGAGGGTTTCCGGCTCACGGATGAACCCACAGGCACTGTTCATCCTGCTCTGTATATTGGCGCGAATGGAGACATGATTCGTTCCGCCGGCGCCAAGCATCCTGCGGCTTTCATTGAGAGCAGCCTTTGCCGCTTCTTCTATTATGGAAGACGTATCTTCGGCATGAGTCTCATTCTTCCGACTGCTGATATACTGTGCAACCCTTATACCACCTACCTGCCCGGAGTTCAGCGCTGATCCTCCCGGACGTGCCACCCCGTGTACTCCTGCCACTTCACCTATGGCGAAAAGGTTTGCGATATCGGTCTGGTAAAGGCTGTTTACCCTAAGTCCGCCATTGTTGTGTTGGAAAGATACAGCTATCTCAAGCGGTTCGCGCAGGTCGATGCCATTCTCACTATAGATGTCGATGCTCATGGGGTTCATATGCAGTAGACGCTCGTACGGAGTTGGCTGCAGGGCTCCGGACGCGCTAAGGTAGTCTCTAGCCTCGGGGACCATGGCTTGTATATCGAAGATCTCATCGCCATATTTCGGATTTTCCATGAAGTCCATGTATACACGCCTGCCTGCTCGGAGTTCTAGCTCTACCGCAATATCCACGAGTGATGAACCGAAGTTATGGGCTCGGTTGGCCGAGAACGGCCACTGATAGCCTTTAAGGAAGATGTTTGACGCCATTTCGGGGAGGTCACGGTAGTAGTCTGCAAGGAAGTTGTAGCATCGTCCTTCCGAGTCTTCACTGAAGTAGGATGGTACGACCTGCTGATACGTGCCGGACAGGTTCCACCGGAACTTTGCGGATGTTATTCCAAATTGAGACTCGCCGAGGTTTACTGCGCTGGCGCCTGCCTCAAGCGCGACCCCATGTAAGCTTACCTGGCCACGCGGATATACGGATGATGAGTAAAGTTCGCCCGGTCCACCGGTAGCCAGTATGATATTCTCAGCGCAAAATAGCGTCATCCCCATGTGTTCTCTATCAACTTCCTTTGAGTTGATTGCAACCAGTCCGCAGATCCGCTTGTCTTTTTCTCCTGTGGTCACCAGCTTTACGACTGTCATATCTTCAAGCACAGGGATGTTGCTCTCCCGGGTTTTGCGAAGGGATGTTTCTACCATAAATTTTGATGTTTTGGGCCCGGCACTTGTTGCTCTCTGCCTGGGGTCATGATCGGTCTTGTAGCCTACGAATGCCCCATAGGAGTTGAATGGGAATGGCACGCCATTCTCCACAAGGTGAAAGAACGCAGGGAGTGAGTAAAGGCTTTCGATGTATGCTAGATCCCCATCCATACATCCGCCATCGAAGAGACTATGCGCCATCTCAGCGGGGCTGTCCGTCACATCTCCAAAGACGCTCATTTTGTAATATGTTTGCTTGTCTGAACCTGAACAGTAAGATGTTCCACCGTACAGGTTGGATGTGATAATGACAACATCTGTTACTCCGGCATTATACAACCGTTCGGCACAGTTCAATCCGGCTGCACCACTGCCTACCACCAGGGTATGGCACGTGTACATATCGAGCCACAGTCCATTCTCCAATTCAATTCGAATCTTTTCCATTTTCTACCTTACTAATCTGCTTTTTCGATATGCCTAAAGCCGTCTCAGATGAAACCCGCCATCTATGTTGAAAACCTGCCCGGTGGAGTAGGCGAACGCCTCGCGAGCGATTGCCAGAACTGCCTCAGCGATGTCCTCCGGTTCGCCCCACCGGCGTATAGGGAGCAAGTTCTCCTCACCAATTAATTCGTCGTACCTGGCGCTGACTGTATCGGTCATAGGGGTTCGTATTATTCCCGGTCGAAGCTCGTAGACGTTTATTCCATATTCTGCAAGACGGTCGGCAAAGAGCTTTGTCATCATGCTCACGCCTGCTTTGGAGATACAGTATTCGCCTCTTGATACCGACGATGTGTATGCGGACATGGAGGATATGTTGACGATTTTTGGATTCGTCACTATTTGACCTGCCACTAATTCGATCATGCATTTCGAAAGGAGTTGTGTCAGGAAGAACGGACCTTTCAGGTTGATTGCCATGACCCGATCGTAGCTTTCCTCTATCATCGCAAGGATGTCCATTCGCTTTGCTGGCGCTACTCCGGCGTTGTTGACGAGGAGATCGAGCCTGCCAAAGTTATCCATGATCTCCCCGGCAATTCTTTCTCTGTCCTCGCTGCTGCTTATATCCGCATGGATGTAGACATGTTTTTCTCCGGCAATCTCTTTCAGAGTGCCTGCGATCTCAGATTCATCTCTCAAATCGACTATCGCTATGTGAAATCCATCGGCGGCTAGTGCCTTTGCAATGGCAAATCCGATCCCTGATGCTGCACCCGTAACGCATGCTACCTTATTCATTCCAGTGGCCTTCCTTCAATATGCAGGCAACAAGCCCATCATATGGGTCTAGTATCAACTTATGGAAGACTTTCTCCAATTTCGAACCACTCGATTTCGCAAATGGTTTGTCAACCCTGCCCATGACATAGCTCAAGATCTGAACATTCTCTGCTCCAGCCTTCATATACTCATAGACATCTCTACCGGAGTAGACTCCTCCTGTTGCGGAGATCGGTAATTTTGGAAAACTATCTCTTATCGTACGAATCTGTTTAAGATTCCTTTGTCTCAATTCTTCACCACCATGCCCCGACTTGTACTCGGGATTGTATATTCTGTTGCCAACCACCAGCCCATCTGCTCCACCTTCGATAGCGGCTTCAGCCATACTGGTCTGAAATCCTATGCCCCACTCAAGGTTCAGGATTTTGGGAAAGACTTTCATATCGGGAACTGCGCGTTTGATGTATGATGTACATGTTCTGTACCAGCGAAGTACATTTTCCTGGTCTGCTGTATAGTTATCGCCGAGGAGAAACGGGCAGAAGTCGATCTCTACATGCTTGTATCCGATTTCCCGATACAACGCACTCGTATATGTCCATTCGTCCTCGATAAAGTCTTCACCCGGGAACGGCAGGTGGCACAAGAAGGATGCTATCACGAAGAACCTGTTTGACTCTTCGTGAGCTTTTGCATTCCCTGCGAATTCCTTGTACTCATGCAAGCACCGGTCGTCGAGCCTCCCATCCCAATGAATTATCGGGCGTTCTCCGGCAGTATCACCTGGATTGAAGAATGTACGGACGACACTGGGTTTCTTTCGCTGGACGATCATCGAGCATCTGCCGTCTGCTCCCTCGCCGACCACGGACTTGAGTACGGCGCCCGCATATCCGGAATGTTTGATAGCTTGCATCTGCGTTAGATTGACTGTCATAGATCCTGGAGCGATAAGCAGGGGGTTCCTGATTGGGATATCCAGGTACCTGCTTCCCAGAGAAATTCCGTATGCCTGCTCGACGGCATCGACGCAGCCATCTAACGGGTGCACGGTGTAGTATCTAAACAAATCTTTTAAAAACCTGATGTTCCTCGACATATAAAACGCCAAAATCGGCAATTGGCCGATCTCCTCCAATGTTTTGCTAGTAACCCATGTTACGCGCCAGCCGTAAGTTCTTAAAGCTACTTGTAAGCGCTTGCTAGTGCAGAGCGGTACAGCTTGGCCTTCACGGCAAAATGGTTCAACCTGTGCGCTGTGCTAAGAATTGCCAGCTTTGCGTAAGCGTATATGCTGGCGAAGAAATGGTTGCCTTGAGTCGTCACCGTTTTTGTCGGTGATTTTGCAAACGATGCGTTGGATTTTTTGGAGTTGTGATACTCTTCGACCTTATCGCAACCCCCATCGGCTTGTTCGAACCTATTTTCCAGTCATTACATATCGCCTGCTGGTTGGCTAACCTGCAGGCGATATGCGCAACGTGAGTTACCTCATTCTTAGAGATCGTTCAATCTTTCTACAAACGTGTGAGCGATACATCATGCAGGCCATGCAAGTCCAGTTGGAACGAAATATTACCTCCCGCACCGGCAGTGATCCGCTTTGCAACGCCATCGACGGTCAGCGTGTATTCGGCCTTCGGTTTCACGGAGAAGTCTCCGGTTTTGACCGTGAGATTCGCCCTGTCCTTCCCGTTCAGCTGAATCTTGATTCCCCTGTCGTCGTACTGAGTGCAGGAGACATTCACCCTGCCGTCCGTCTTCATGGAGATGGGGATCTTCTTCACCACTGCTGATTCGGAGTCCTTCAGTGCAACCATCGTGCGGACGCCCTTGCGGTCTGCGGTCGTCACGAAGTCGGGAGTGACGGAAACGCCCCGCGGGTCGTACTTGTAGCCAAAGTGAAGGCTGTTGTCGCCCGGCCATCCGTAGACTCCCGAGTTCATGGTGACTATCCGCTCCCGGCCCTTCACACAGCCGGAGTGTATCTCCTCGAAAGTGATCGGGAACATCTGCTGTGCAAGCGATGGGTATTTAAGTATGTTATCGCCTGTAGCATACAAAAACATGAGCTCGCCCCACTTGAGCTTGTCGAGCGCATCTCGGTAGATATCGACATCGTTCTGGATATTGTACATATTCGAGAGAGCGATCGATGTGGGGGCGAGATGCGTATCGGGATTTGCAACCACTTCCTTGTCATGGATGATCTTCTGCTTGCCGATGGTACGGGTGATCACGGAGTTGTTCGCTATCACCGTCGCACCCTTCGCGTGCACCTTATCTACGAACTGAACCAGCGAAGGCTGTGACAGGAGGAGCACCGAGCCCATCTTGCGCTTTATGGTCTTGGTCGCTGGGTCGATCTCCACCGAGTGGTTGTCCCAGCGGTCGTAGGTATACTTGCCCGTGTAGCCCACCATATATCCATCCAGGAAGAAGCAGTTGTAGCCACACTCGTCCATGTACACGTCGGCGCTCTTCATCAGCGCATTGTGGAAGCTGTTGCCCGGAGTCGGATAGTATGTATAAGCGTTCCAGCCCTCGTCAAGTCTCTTCTGACTTATCCACGGCGGATTCTCAGGCCATAGCGCCTGGTTCCCGGACTTATCGATCACCCGTGAATCCGCGAACGTCTCGCTCGGCTTGTTTGTGATATACAGGCTGTGCGCTATGTGGAAGAAGCACTCCATTCCCGGATGCGCTTTCGTCGTCTTGTCGGCCAACTCCCTGTTGAACTGAATAGCCTTGGGGTAGTTCATAAAATCGATCCCCTCTAACGAAAGCTCTGGATCATCAGCCAACCCGGCGAATGAACCGGGACCGAAGTATTTGATATTCCCATTTTCAAAGAACTCATCGCTCGGCAATTTTCCAGACTTGTCGAACGGGCCGTTCGGCCAGCATGCCCACTGCCCCTCGACCGTCACGCCGTTTCGGCCTTCGTCTCTCCGCACAGCGTTTATAAAGTCGTAGTAGTCGCCGGTGCTGTTCGGATAGACTGCCCATTCGAGCGTGTACGATGCCTTGCCGGCGAGTCCGAACTTGTTTGAGCTGACACCAATCCGTCCATTCTGATTGAAAACCTGAGACTGAATAACATAAACATCGTCCAGAGGAAGGATACCAATCCCCAGATCTTTTCTTCCCACGAAGACACTCGGGCTGAGAGTCTCCTCCTGCATTCCGGCACCTTTGTAGCCGGAGAGGTACGAGTTGCTGAACTCCTGCCTCGACAGGCCCATATGGTTGCTAAGTATTATACCGATGTCTTCCGAGGTGTTGTTGGTGATCCTGTCCTTCACCGACACTCTATTCTGGAAGAGCTGGATATTCCGCTCTATCGTGTAGTACGCACCCTTCGCGACGACCCTGTAGTGTGAGTCATCAAGCCGCTTTGTGGAGACATTCCAGGAGGATTCGCCGTCGCTGCTTGCTCCGGTAACGGCCAGACGGTTCTCTCCGCCCCTGGGGTACGAATACGTTGACTCTACAGGGTACTTGGTGCCGTCAATATTAAGATCGAAACCTCCACCGGTGGATAGGTCGAACTTGTACTTCGCCGTTTTCGAAAGTTTTGGGAGGATCGGCGCATAGCGTGTGTCCGGCGACGCCAGCTTGACCGCCGATCTCGTGTACGGGAAGGAGACCCTCTCCTCGGGACGCACGCCCCGGTCATCGGTGAAGACTGCACGCGCCTCATATGTCCCGGGCTGGAAGCCTGCAGTATCGAAGGAGGCTTCCTTCTCGCCCTTGCGCGTCAGGCCCGACAGCTCGGCGGTTCGAATGGCGGTCTGCTCTCCCGGCTTCGCCAGCTGTACCTGCACGCGGCAATCTCCCGCGAGAGGGAGAAGCCCCCTGTAGTCGACGTCTACGACGATCTGTCCTCTGTCGGGATATGCGTAAGGGATCAGACGCACGCGGTTGAACCAGACGGGGTCGGAGAACTTCTTGAGCCCGTCCCTGAAATGGGCGGTAACTTCATCCGGCAAGAGCGCCCGGTTGTAGACCTTCACGCCGCCGATCATCCCGAGAAACGGGCGAACGACCCCATAAGCCGGGTCGGGAGCATCCGGATTGGCGAGTATCTTACCGATATAGAAGTTCTTTCCGGGATTTGCGGAAGGGATCTTGGTCGGGGATTCGGCGATTTTCACCCCGTCGGCGTACAGCTTCAACACTTTCCCGTCGAATGTGCCGATTATGTGCACCCACTTATCGAACTCGATCAGGCCGAAGCAGCCGTTGCAGCCGCTGGAGATGTACCACCACGCGCCGCCCTCGCGCCCGTAGGTCAGCGCGTAGTTGTCGTAGTACTTGCCGACGATGCCTGCGGCGTCGCTGGGCTTGGCGGCAGCCCGCATCCAGACCTCGAGACTCAGCTGATCCTTGAGGTTCAGACTCGGCGTGTCCCCGCAATCGACGCAATCGTCCTCACCGTCGAATTTCAATGCATAGCCGTTTCCGACCTTCACCCATTCGGCGCCCTGTATCCTGCCGTCGTTTCCGTTTCCGCTCGAATCCTTCAGCACCGAGCCAGAACCTTCGCCGAAGGTGTAGTCGGCGATCAGTCCATCGTCAGCTCTCACAGCGCTCATTCCCGCGACAAGCATACAGATCAAAATACCCCAAAAGATGCGCACACGCATATGCCTTACCCTCCCAAATGCATATCTATCAAGAAGCTTATGTAGTACGGAGCGTGAATCGCAAGGAGATTGCTGCCCCTGCGCCTCATAGAAACATTGTACCACTTGACACGGCCGTCACCCAAAACACATTGTCGCACCCATTGTGCCTGTCACCCTGCGGAAGATATCAACGGCATTCCTCACATCGTTTCCACACATGCTGCATTTCTCCGATCTCGGTCTCAAGGGTTCCGGTGCGGTGGAGTAAAGGGTACAAAACCTCCACCGCACCGAACTATCATATATTACGGCTTTGTAGCCGCACCATCGTACGACGGAGTCATGCTTATGGGAAAAATCCGCCGTTTGGATGATTGCTTTCGTCCTAAATTCGAATGCTGCCGGCCACCCAGCCGGGCCGGCAGCAGAGAGTCCAACTAAGGAGGGTCAGTTCTAGTCCCCCTCATAGTTGATCAGGAAGCTTATGTGGTACGGAGCGTGAATCGTTGCGTCGGTACGGGGATCGTTGATAACTCCCTGTGCCTCAGCGAGATTTTTGTACCATTTGACATGACCGTCACCGAAGACGATATTGTCGCCGCCGCTGTGCCTGTCCCCCTGGCAGTAAGCGAAATTGTTACAGTAGTTTGGCATGTCCAATGTGTTCGCCCAACGCCACCACGGCTCGTCGTCTTCCAGCATCACTACCCACTGCGCGGGGCATTTGACGGCCGAAAGGGGCACCCCGTCAATAGCCACACCCATGGGGAACTGTCCGACGCTCTGGTTCGGAAGATAACTCAGGTAGCCGCTCGAATCTGTTGCATAAGGATCGCTCGGGCAGCGTTTTAAGCCCTTGCTTTTTATGTACGGTTCGAGAACGACCGCCCACGACGGGCTGGAGCCACCGCAGGGGAAGAACTTCTCGTCGTAATCCTGCAGGTACATCATGGTAGCAGTACCTATCTGCTTCATGTTGCTCTGACAACTCACTTGCCTTGCCTTCTCTCTGGCCTTGGCAAATACAGGGAAGAGAATTGCTGCCAGGATTGCTATAATAGCAATTACGACTAGCAACTCAATGAGAGTGAAACCTTTTCTTCTTGTACACTTCATTTCTTTTCCTCCATTTCGTAGTGTGAATTACTGTTCCGAAAAACCATTACTATGCCGGTTTTTTCTACTCTGCCACCCCCTTTCCCAAAACCTTGCCATATCCTTTGCCGAATCGTTTTGGCAAAAATAGCTAAATAACTTACGTTAAGCGCCAGATAGGTTCGTAGTCATGCCAGCCGTAAGTTCTTGAAGCTGATTGTAAGCGCTTGCTAGCGCAGAAAGCCCTGTGGCCGTAGTGGCGTCAAAGGAACAGATAAGATAGTCAGAGTATAGATCGAGCATGTGTGCTTCATATAACTATTTTATCACAACGCCAACTGGCTGTTCCACCGATTTTCTAGTCATTACATATCGCCTGCTGCTGGCTAACCTGCCAGACAGGTGCGTAGCGAGCTAGTAAATCAATTATAGGTTCATATCGCTATATGCACAATAGTCGATATTTAGTTTGGACATATTTTTTGTTTGTTGACTAATCTTCATTTTTGTCTATAATTTACATAGGTGTTTTGAAGAGAGTTTATATGGAGAGAAAGACCATGTTGAAAGCAAGCACGGCTTGGGATGATTTGCTTTTGGAATTTCGAAATCCCACCTTCATCTTCGGAGAAGAGATCCTGCAAGAGCGGATGCACAGTATAGCTGAGCATAAGCACGATTATTATCAAATGGATTACTTCAATCACGGTCGAGGCAGGATTGCTATTGCAGGCAAAGAGTATATTGTCATGGCGGGCGACATCTTTATCTGTAACCCAGGAGACAGACATGAGATTTGTTGTTTCAAGTCAGAGCCTGTCGAACGCATTATGGTAAAATTCAATCCATCGGTGGGTGACGCTAAGAATCATGTTTTTCCAAACTATATCGGCAACTTGGGTCTACTGCCGCACGACCAGCAGAAGGAATTGGAACACAATCTGCGTCGGGCATGTATAGAGGCAAATAAGGATAATGTCTTATTATCCATAGCTCTTTTCACCGTATTCTTCCTGTCCATGATCAGTTACCTCCGAGATGCCTCTCTATTGGTGAAGTCGGGTTGCATCGAGGGCCGAAACCATCGCATCATGGATTACCTGAAACGAAATTACAACAGACCGATTACTCTTTCAGACCTGTCAAATCTGACCGGCTTGCATCCTCAATATCTCTGTCACCAGTTCTCTATGGAGATGGGTATCCCTCCGATGGCTGCACTCACCAGACACAGGATACAGGTCTCCAAGAAACTACTTATCAATACCAATCTGCCGATCAACGAGATAGCTGTCAGAGTTGGCTGCGAAGATGTGTACAACTTTTCCAAACGATTCAAGATGATAGAGGGTCTTTCTCCACTAAACTGGAGAAAAAAACATTCCAGTTGAACCATTTTATACTCATTGCTGGGATAATCTAACGTTTCTGCTTTGTCTGAGCCGCTACTAGATGAAAGAGCCTTCTCCCCCGAACTTCGGTTTACATAAACGGCAGCACAAGCTGTTTCCAAGATGTCTCGGCATTCTGTCGATATGCTCGTCTTGAGCGTGCGATGAAATTCACCATCGGCATATTGTCCATCCTATGGCAACTTTCGTCCGTACTATCACCCCTGAAGAAGACTCCAAACTCAAGGGACTCATGGTTTCTGACGACCTGACAAGCTGGCATGCCCACCGCATCCTCCTGTCGGCCAAGGGAAAGACTACTATCCAAATCGCTGAGATGCCTGGAATCTCGGAAGAATAGCAAAGGAGTGACTGATTAAGCCACCCCTTTGTACACCGCAAATATCCGATTTTGACGCCTGATTCTTAATAAAAAAATGGCTCCATAAGAAAGTTTGTGGATAGCGACAGTGTTCCGACAACCGTGCGAGTAAATTCGCGGCAACAAAAACACGAAGCCGCCCTGCGCAGACTCAAAAATACCCCAACTGTATCATAGCTGTCCAAAATCCCCTCACCCCAACCCTCTCCCGAAATCGGGCGAGGGAGAAGTCTTATCGATATGAGTTCGTACTTCACACTTTCCCCATACCAAACAATGTCATTCTGAGCGTAGCGAATCTTCTTCCTAATGAGATCCTTTGAGGTTGATGCTTCGGTTGCAGAGTCGACGACGCCGCTGCCGAAGCCTGGCAGACATGTACCGTCCCTCGATATGCCCTGTGGGCTACTCGGGATAAGCGGCATCTCCCCTCGCCCGAAATCGGGAGAGGGCGAATCAGATTCACCCACAAGAAAGCTAATAGAGCCATTGAATTTATGGTGGCCGGTCATTATTCAAGGTTGGTGGAACTAGAGAAGTCATGGCAGACAATATTATAACAAGTGTGAGGGATGTTACCTGGGGGTTGCCATCGAGAATTTGGAATAAAAGAATCTAAGGAGAATACTAAACTGTTGTCGGTTTCCAAATATGTCAGATTAACGCTATGCATGCTTAATTCGTGGGGAGGAATTATCTATGGAACTTAAAAGTGAAAACCTAAGCATTTCTGTAAGTGAGTTGGGAATTGTGGAGTCTATCCGGCTCATTGATAGAGAATATGAATTTATCTCGGGAGCTCCGGGTTATTCGGCGGTTGAAGATTGCATGAAGGAACGTATCATCGGGGGGCCAGACTGCGAAACTCCGCAGGTGGAGACTCGAGTGGAAAATAGCGCGATTTTCATTTCGAGGCTCTTCCCGAGCAGCGGACTGACTATAGAAGATATCTTTTCATGTGATTCAGGAGCCATAAGGTGGAAAGTACGTGTATCTACTTGCGATGAAGTTCCTCGAACTGCACATGTCTATATGGTTCTGCCTGTATTGGGACAGGACCGCCATGTCTTCGTTGCTCACAATGATGCTCCACTGGCGCCACAGAATTTTCGCCATCTGCGGTATGTATACGGCGGAGATATGTTCAGAGGCGAACTGCATAGGGCTGTCGCATTACCTGTCGTTACGTTTTATCAGCCCCAAGCAGATGCGGGTTTGACGTGCGCCGTACCTGCGGGATCGTCTGTGCCGATCATATGGTATTCTATGTTCCACGAGTCAGATAAGGTCGGTTTTGTGAGCAAGTTTACCAATATGCGGCTCTCTGCCAATTGTCAGATCGAGATTGATATGCTCATACATGGGCATGGTGGAAACTGGCAGGATGGTTTGGCATGGTACAGCGAAAGATATCACGACTACTTCACGGTCAAGAACGAGGATGTCTACAAATCAGAGGGAGCTATGCTCTGCTCTCATGTTTTGCACACCGAGGACGAGATCAAGAGATGGAATCGGCAGGGATTTGCATGGCAGGAATTGCATGCTAACATGCTCTCTTTCTATGGTGAATATATGCCGGAGGAAGATTCTTGGGAGACAATCAACTCCCGATACCTGGCTAGAAACCTTGACCTCGGAAAATTGGCTCTCCTTGATCCTCTCGGCGGAGAGTATGACGCGTTAGTTCAGGATGCGCCCGATCCGTATCTGAGCAAAGACAGGCTGCGCGACTATATCGATCTTCTGCACAAAAACGGCGTGGCTGCTTTCATCTACTTTAACCCCGTTCTCTGCGATAAACATATCGTCGGACAATTTGAGTCCGATATCGCCAGAAACTAAGATGGTACTCCTTGCGGTGATGGATACTACTTTGGCGTAAGCATGAACCCTGATCCGAACGGATGCTGGGGTCGGTACTTGATCGCACAGGTAGAGCGTATGATGCTCGAGTTCCCGAACTGCGATGGCATATTCTACGATGAGGCACATTACCGCCACTACGATTTCGCCCATGATGATGGCATCACCATGGTTCATAACAAATCATGCTGTATGCTAGGCTTTCCCATGGTTGAAATGGCCGAGCGTATCTGCGGAATCGTCCATGCTGCAGGAAAGGTTGTATGGGCTAACGGCCCGACGAGTATTGAGATAGCCAAATATTTGGATGGATTCATGGCCGAGCACAGCAGTGTATGGATGGGTACAGTTCAGTATTTTGGCTTGGAGAAACCGATGGTGCTGCTTGCCGGTGGAGATTCTATCGATGAACTCTGGAACGGATTCAAAAAAGCGCTGATATGTGGAGGACAGCCGGACGTACTGTGGCAACTTGATGAGAGCGCCATTCCTGGCGATTCTAAGGAAAGCTTTGCACCTAAACCGGCCGATGATCCTGATCGCCAGGCGCTTTGCATGGCTTTCAGGCCTCTACTGGATCTGATTAAAGGACGCAAATGGATACTCCTGCCAAGCCTACTCGAATTACCGGAAGGCGTAATCGGCAATTGTTTCAAACTTAGGGATGGCTCTATTGCGATACCGTTGGCGGTGGACCGGCCGCTGAGCAATATAACGATAAGGCTCAAGAATACGCTTCTGTCTGATCATGCGAAAGCTGAGATTATTACAACGGAGGATGCATTTGCATCGAATGTATCGATTATATCTGGTGATAGATATGCATCGATCGACATTCCTCTTATCAAGCATGGAGCGGTGATCCGGCTGTATAGTTAACTACATATCATTTGAATCCTGGAGAAGTAACATAACGGACTGGAAGTCTTAAAAAAAGATAATTCTCTTTGAGTGGTTCACGTTGTCAAGGTCCACCGGCTTAGTCTATGGGCCTTGACTTATAAATACGCTATGCTGATGTCAAAACAATTTGGCTATAAAGGAATTGCGATATGTCAAAAATTAGAATAGGCTTCATCGGCGCAGGCTGGATGGGGTCAGTGCAGATGAAGCGGATAACAGAGCGGGATGATGCAGAGATAGTCGCCCTCTACGAAGCGAATGTAGAGAGGGGGAGGGAAGTCCTCCGAAACCTCGGACTTTCGGAAGAGATACTCGTAGGCAGCTATGAAGCGATCGTGAACAACCCCGATATCGATGCGATCTGGGTCGTGAGCCCGAACGCATACCATGCGCCACAGGCACTCGCGGCGATGAGAGCCGGGAAGCACGTCTTCTGCGAGAAACCGGCAGCAACAACCTTCGCCGACTACTGCGCCGAGATAGAGGCGGAGCGAGCGAACCCGAAGCTCATCACGTACGTCGACTACATCCTTAACTTCGACACGATGGAAGACCGCTTGAAGAAGATGGTGGCAGACGGCGAGTTCGGTACCATCACCCAGATACAGGTGAACTACCGGCATCCCGTAAACATAGCAGGGGACAAGGTCTGGAAGCTCAAGAAAGAGATAATGGGTGACGCCATCGGTATGGGGATAAACCACTCCATATCCGTGATGGTAAACCTCATGAGCTCCCAGGCTAAACCAGTAGCCGTATACGCCACCAGCACTCCTGCACAGGTCAGAGGCTTCGAGGCAGACCCTGTCTGGAACATCGTAGTCCGATTCGACAACGGGGCGACCGGCTTCTGCGCAGGAAACATCGACAACGGAAACGGATACGATGCCTACCACAACCTCTTCGGCACCGAGGGAGGCGTCGTCTTCGACTCACAGCTTGAGAGGACACACAAGGTTCGCTATTGGTCAGCAGAGTCTACAGGTGGCAAGTGGACATATCCTCTAGACTCCGAGAGATGCAAGGCGGAGGGGCAGGAATCGCTCATCTGGCCTGCGGACACCACCACCCCCGACAGCGGCAACGTGGTAGAGCATCAGACGGGAGCCTGTGTAGGCCATTTCATAGAGTGCGTGAAGAGCGGGCGAAAGTCACCGCTCAGCTTTGTCAATTCATCCATGATAGCAGAGATCGGCTGGGCAGCACAGATGTCGGCAGCGACAGGGAGAGAAGTCGTGCTCCCACTTGATTGGGATGAGGCAAGGAAGTTCTTCGAGGTACAGAAGTGATTCGCATAAAGAGAACCAGCAGCAACTTCGAGAGAGAACCTCTCATATCGCCGTTCGGTTTCAAAGGTGGGTATCTATCCGAGCTATGGCAGAGTGTAGCGCTAATAGAGAGCGAGAACGGACACAAAGGGCTCGGACTGGGCACCCAGAGCACGCTATGGTCGGATGCGGGGATCTTCACGGGGAACTCCGAATCTGCAGGAAACGGCTTGATGTACCTGATGACCGCATACGCACTCAAAGAGGCGGAAGGCATGGAGTTCGACACGCCCATAGATCTGCTTGAGAAACTGCTCCCGATCACATACGATTACGGGATGAAGATCACAGGCAGAGGGGATCTCCGCCTCACATTTGCGCTTAATGCACTTGTAGCAGTAGACAACGCTGCCTGGCAGGTATATGCAGCCGAGAATGGGATCAAAAACTTCGATCAGATGATTCCTGAGGATATCAGGCCAGCCCTGTCATACAGGCACAGAGAGCTGGCAAGCATTCCCCTGATGAGCTATGGCGTACCATTTGAGGATATAGTCCAGGCAGTAGATGACGGCTATTTCTTCCTCAAGATCAAGATCGGCTCCGACCCGGCTAAAGACGGCGACCTTGACAAGATGCTCGAATGGGACAAGGTAAGGCTTGAGTCCATCCATAATGCAGTTAAGGACAAGGAAGTTTCTTACACGGAAGATGGACACATCCCATACTATCTGGATGCAAATGGCAGGTATGACAGCAAGGATCGCCTGATGAAGCTCCTCGACCATGCGGACAGAATAGGGGCGCTCGAGCGTATCATGATCATGGAAGAGCCGTTCCCGGAGGAGTACAGGGTGGATGCGCGAGATATCCCAGTCCGACTGGCAGCAGACGAGAGCGCTCACTCGGATAAGGATGCACTTGAGCGTATAGATATGGGCTACGGTGCAATCGCCCTGAAACCCATCGCGAAGACGATGAGCATGAGCCTTTTGATCGCAAAGCTTGCGCATGAGAAGGGAACACCGTGCTTCTGTGCAGATCTTACCGTAAACCCGATACTGGTGGACTGGAACAAGAACGTAGCATCAAGGCTTGCCCCGCTTCCTGGTATGAAGATAGGCGTACTGGAATCTAACGGTCACCAGAACTACAAGAACTGGGGCAATATGAGGGGATATCATCCCCTTGCAGGCGTACCCTGGATGGATACCGTGCGAGGCCTCTTTAACCTTGATGATGATTTCTATGTAAAGAGCGGTGGTATTTTTGAGATGAGCGAACATTATTTGAAGTTGTTAAAATGAAATGACCGACGCGATAAGCAGATTATTCCAGGTATAAGAACTTGATGCGCGGATAGTCCAAAAAATGATGTTTTGCAGTTAAAGGCCGGCAGAGAAAGGATAAACTTTTAATCGTACCAAACTGGAATTGAAATATCCAAAAGAAATGACATTAGGTGAACCGCACGTTCTTCTGACAGGACCAGACTGCCACCAGATATTCCTCATATTATCTGGAGGGTCTTCCAATAATAGTTTAATAAACAACCGACGTCTGTTAATATACTCGTTACACGTGTAACGAACTGGCGGAGCATATTACGGGGTGTTGTCGTGGCGAAACAGTCCAATCAGATTGTATCTCAAATTAGACGACACAAAGTTTGGACGGTAAAGATAGATTTGAGATTCCAGTATATAATAAAGTAAGGGCTTCGCCATTGTTTACGTTACAGATTTTCTACAGAAACTCTCCGTCATCTCCTTAAAGTCCCACCATCCTATCGAATTGAGCACATTTGCTTCATATTGCCCTGATTTGCTCTGTAAAATCACGGCAATCGCCATCATGGCATGATGAAACGCAGAATCAACTTTAGTGAAAGGACAATCCGATGCCTCGTATGATCGCAACGGCCATTGTATCCCTTGGTATAGCAATGCTATGGTGCGTTCTGGAGAACGCCGTCTGCTATATGATAATGAAATGCCATGGAGATAAGTAGCCGAACTTAAGTGGACTGCCTATGAAATAGAATTGCAGCTTGGCTAGTGGGTTGCGCATCTCTTGGAACAATCTCGTACGGTACTGCGATTTAGGGGTAATTACCATGTATTGGCCCATCGATTGGCTTGTAATTACCTTGTAATTCCGCGCATACTGGGCTCTGAATCTAGGAATTTGCCCACTTACAGGCCGTCTTGAGCGTGTTTGGTAGGTAAAATATCGATTTGCCCGCAATATGCATATCGTAGTGTTCAGAACGATGGCCGTGAATAGGACCTCCACGTATTTTTTCAGGTATACGGGTAAGGTTTGACATTAATCACTCCATGCTAAAGGGCATTGTGCACAAGGATGGATGTAATGTCTAATCGATACCGGTCAGAGTTATTTCTCAGATTCACACATTAGTCCTGAACTTCCATAGTGCATCACGGAGGGGAAGTACATAGAATCAAACCATCTCCTAGAAGCCATCTTCTTTATTACTAACTATCTGATACAGACAATGACCGATATATCTCCCTAGGCGTAGCATTTACGCTCATAAAGTGTATGGTGTTTGTCTGGAAAGCGCCTGATAAGTAAAAGTTTTGATTGCCTGCATATAATCCATTGACACTAGTGCTTGCTCTATTTGGCATCGATGCGCAAGTGATTATACGCAGGAGAATTTTCATTAATGACTCAGTTCTTACCTCGACCCAGACCGGTTACCGAAGAACTTGAAAAACTATGTCTTGCAAAATATCCAGGATTGAATAAAGATCCATTCTATCGCCGTTTCATGGAATATATTCTTTTCAGCACATGGCATGATGAAACGTACCCAGAGCGGCTTGTGATAACCCAACAGCTGATTTGGAAGATGAAGAAGGTTGCTAAAGGTCATAAATCGTTATGTGATCTACTATGTCAATTTGAGAAAGATACGGGAATCGCATTGAATACAGGGACGTATAACAGATATAAAGGCCAAGCTACCACTATTGATCCCGAGATTGATCCTTTTGTTAAACAGGCACTCTACAGAAACTTTGCGGCACCTGTTTCTGAAAGGACCATTTACCTGTCTAGTGGTAAGAAGGTTAGTCAAAGAAGCCGTAAGCGTGATCAGGAATCAGCGGCAATGGATGTAAGAAAAGTTGTGTCTGATTGTATTGTCAGCCTAAATCTAGGTCAAGAGCAAACAAGGCTTCTTAACCTGCTCAATGGGAGTAACTCTAGATATACCGCTAGAAAGATAAAAGATGTCGATCTGGGCGTGAAACAATTTCTGGGATCATTACACCCCTCAAGTGAAGTTGCTACGCGTTATCGAGATTATTCTCTTACCGTTCTAGATGCCCTTGAGTATGAGCCTCCGCTGATCTACAAACCATCTTCGAAAACATCGCGGGTACATGCAATTTCCATGAATAGCAATGGGCTTCCGCGGAAGATAAGAAAGTTGTTGTTAACGTCGATCGCAGAGGGGCATCCCGGATGTTGCGTAGAACTCGACCTGTGCCAAGCGCAACTCGCGATTACCGCCAGGCGATGGAACTTAATAGAGACCAGCAAACAATTGCATGAATGTGCCGAGGCAGGAACAAGTATCTGGCCGGTGTTCCTGGCCTACTGCGATCTGGATGAAACATTCAAGCCCGTAATTAAAATTGCGGTTTACTCAATATGTTATGGTATGGGGAAATCTCGTCTTAAGAAGCAATTCCTGGAAGGATGCGTAAAAGGCGTAAAATCTATTTCAGGCGTTGGTGATGAGGATATATGGTCCAAATTTCTCACTAACCCTATGGTCAAAGAATTATTTGAGGCTAGAGAGAAAGCCGCAACATCAGCGCAGAATGATGGTGGAGCCCGCGATGCCTTCAATAACTGGATTGCCACGCTGGATGAGAATGGAAATCTTGACGTGCCATCAATACTTGCGTCAACAGCTCAAAGTTGGGAGCAATATATTATGTATGCTATGCTTCCTGTTCTGGAGCGTGACGAACGGCTTCATATTCTCTCCTGGTTGCACGATGGCCTTACGTTGTATTGCAGTGATAAGAACAGGCTGGACGCTCGTGTTCAAGAGATATGTAGTGCCGTTGATGCACGTGCCAAAGGTGAGGGCATAGTTACCCGACTGATCTCGGAACCTCTTGTTATTGAAGAGTTACGTGACGATGTAAGAAAAATCATAGAAGGAAATCTTGAATGCTGCAGCCCTTCTATATTAGACCTTTTTGAGGTGGCAGCTTAGTTTACAGTGATCTGACAAATCAGAGGATGTTCGGACATGATCCGGCACAATGCCAGTTGCAATGGCGCAAAGTCCGATGTGGCCCATCTAGGGACCTAGTCCTGTCTGTAAACACAGGGGGTGGGGGATTATTTCGCCCCCAGCCCTCTCGCGGAAGCCATTATTTGCAATGATCGGCATCATGTATTGCTGGATGCATATTTCAGGGCCGCCTCCGGCGGCTCACTTCGTAACGCGGAAAATCCTCTGCTGTATATTATTCTGACTACGAGCATATAATAGCTTGATTGAAAACTAAAGAGAAATTTACGAAGTAATGCGCTTATTGAAACATGGAGGGAATTAGTGGTAGAGAATCTTGAAATTGTGAAGGCGTATGAGGATGAAGAAATTGTACAGTTAGGCAAAGTACTCGATGATTTTTGTGCGGATATGGGCCGACGGGAAAAGTCCGAAGCGACAATTGAAGCCTATGCTAGGGATATCCGGCAGTTCATAAAATACCTTGAATCCGAAGGGCACAGTCTTGATATCAAGTCAGTAGCTGCCGAGACGATCGAGAGATGGGATTTGGGTAATGCAGGGAAGTTAAAGCCGGCATCCAGAAATCGCAAGATGGCGAGCCTTGCGAGTTTCTTCGACTTCGCACGGAAAAGACGCCTTATTGCTGAAGATCCAATGGATCTTGTAGAGCGCGCAAAGGAAGTGGATACGGAATCGCCATGTCCAACACCAGAAGAGGTCCAGCGGATACTAGACGCCGAGGACAACAATGATTGGCGGCTTGCATTTCAGTTCCTTGCAGAGACTGGTCTGCGGAAATCAGAATTCACAGCGCTTGATGTAAGTGATCTGGATTTCGATAAAGCTGAGGTTATCGTTCGGCATGGCAAGGGTGGAAAACGCCGTGTAGTACCCATCTTGAACCGTGAGATGCTGGACGCACTCAGGGAATATGTGACCGGTAGAGCAGATGATGAGTGCAGTGCATTGTTCAAAGCGTCCAGCGGTAAAAGGGTTACCGGCTCGGCTGTATGGGAACGGTTGAAACGTGCAGCCAAGAAAGCGGGCCTTGAGGGAAGTGGTTTTACCGTGCACTCATTGCGGCATTACTTTCTGACACAAAAACTGAACGAAGGGTATCAGATTCATGTGGTTCAGAGATGGGCTGGGCATGCTGATCCATCGATGATTCTGAAGACATATGCCCATGTTCATGAGGATGCCGAAAACTCGAAAGTGGCTGCCAGAGTTGACATCTACCACGAAGGCGATAGGGTCATTCCGTCAGCCAATTCTGCCGATGTTATTCTCGTGTCGGATGCAAACACGACTGCACCTATGCCTGCGGTACTGCATGTTCAACTGAATGGCAGGATGGTGGCCCTGCCTGTGCTCGGTACCATTCTGGTGGTAGCTGGAGAATGCACGATAGACACTCAAGGCCATGCCACGTAGGCACATCCGGCCTATCAGATGGTAAAACATATCGGATAATTAAACAATCAAACGTAGCTTAGGGAGCATGAATGTCGAACCCATGCTCCCTTGTAATGGTCATTCAGTGCGAGATGCCAGAGGATGCAGTTCGACCGCCTTCCTGAGAGTGGTAATATCAGTACTCAGGTATGCAGAGGCTGTCGTGCTGATATCTTCATGCCCAAGCAGTCGCTGTATAGCCACGAGCGAACAACCACTGTTCAGCAGAGCTGTCGCAAAGGATGTTCTCAGCTTATGCAGGGTCATGCCATCCCGGCGTTCTATGCCTGCAAGATCCATACATCGATAGAAAACCCTGTATAAAGAGTCCCTATCCAGTCTTCCGCCTTGTCTGGAAACAAAAAGGTAGCTATGATCGCATGTGGGGCGAAGTTCCAGCCAATCCGCGAGCGCATCGCAGACTTTATCGTTTAGCGGAATCAATCTCATTTTTCTACCCTTGCCCTTAGTAACCTGCATGATTTTTTCGCCAAGATCAATATCTTCAAGCTTGAGATCAAGCAGTTCCTGCCGACGGACGCCGGTGTGTATGAGCACTGACATAATCGCTCTGTTACGGAATGCCTGGTTGATAGATCTGCACTGTTCAGAAGCTGCAATCAAGGCTTCCAGTTCATCAGAAGTCAGGCATATGGGTATCTTATGCTCCTTTTTTGGAGAATGGACTTGCCGTAGCGGAGATCGAACTAGATATTCTGCATCGACCAAGTAGTTCCACATTGACTTCAACCCATTTACCCGTCTGCGTATCGAGGTAGCCTTGTAGCTCTTCTGATTCAAATACGCCAAAAACCGTCTGAAGATCTGGGTAGTGACGGCATCCAGTTCATGTGAAATGCCCTGTTCATCAAGGAATTTGGTGAACAGTCGGAAATCGTATCTGTAGGCAGTGATGGTGAGCTCACTCGAGCCGCGTTCGTTTCTCAGATAGGAATAGAATTCTTCAGCCAACGGTTCCAGTCGCATAGTAAAAATCTCCTGTGTGCGATATTGGGTCATCAGCAATAGAGAGAATTGAGTAGCGACATTTAGGGGAATTCTGTCGTGGGTAAAAACTTCTGTTAACCGCGACAGAACCCATCACTTTTCGCATTACGTAAAGAGTTATGTCGCAGTCAGACGGAATTATGTTGGCAAAATGGTCTTGGAGTAGGCACATAAGCCGGGTTCTGTCGTGGATGATCATCTATCTAGGACGCGGGTTGCCCCGAATCTCATGCGGCCATTACCCGAAGGGTCGGCGGGCAGCCTCAGCCCCTTCCTATTCGGCCTTGCTCCTGATGGGGTTTACCAAGCCTCCGCATTACTGCGGAGCTGGTGGTCTCTTACACCACCGTTTCAGCTTTGCGTCCCGACCGAAGTCGGGGGTCGCGTTTTCTTTTCTGTGGCACTTTCCGTAGGATCGCTCCCCCTCGCCATTAGCGAGCATCATGCCCTGCGGAGCCCGGACTTTCCTCCCCGATCTGCATAACAGATCGCAGCGATCACCTGGCCTACTCCGCTGATATTATACCACACTCGAAGGCAATCAAGTAGAACAATCCAGCCGCTAAAAATATCAGCCGGTCGTAATTGGCTCGACTGACGTGTAAATCTCAAATCTATTATGCGTTCTTGTAGCGCCGAGCGGTGGCAAAACGCTTGTTGTAATACGCTGACCCGAGGCTGTCCACCCGCACTCCCCGCCTCGGATTGGCTGCGTGGAGGAACTTGTTGTCGCCGATATACACGCCCACATGGGTATTCGGACCTCTCTGCGTGTTGAAAAATATCAGGTCGCCCGGGACCAGCGATGAACGAGTGACCTTGAGTCCAATCTTTGACTGTCCTTTCGCCGAATGAGGAAGGGCAACGCCTTCATTCGAGTACAATTGTTTAGTTAACCCCGAACAATCCACGCCTTTCTTTGATGTTCCGCCCCAAACGTACCGTGTTCCAAGCCATGAAAAAGCACGGCCGATGATGGCTTTCGTCTCGGTGACAACCTTCGAGATCAATCCTGGCTCTTTTTGCTGTGGCTGTGGTGCCGCCTTCGGTGCAGGCTGCTGAACGGTAGCCACCTTATGCTTGTACAGCGCCCGCCGTTTCGATGACACTTTGGCAGCTGGTTTGGCTGATATAATTTTTGGAGATGGCTTGGCGGCAGGTTTGATATCTGCCGTTGATTTTAAAGGTGTCGGCGATTTGATATCAAAATTCTGCGCCGTCTTGGCTGTGGAATCAATCGAAATCGGCATGATTACTGGCTGCTCAACAGCCGGAGCCGATGCGACCTCGACGGGTTTCACTGCCTCTACCGTGATGCTCGTGCTTTTTACGGTATCGATCGGAATGATTGCGGGAGTTGGCTCCAAAACACCTGATGCCTGGGCAGAATTGGATGCTGCTGTAGATATCGGCTCACCTAAAACGGTGCTGACAATCGAGAGCAGCAAACACACGATACCAAGGATTAATACGGTTGCTTTCTTCTGATAATACAATTGCTATTTCCCTTCTGTAGGTATCCATTTCGTAAAGATCGCCTGCAGAGTCGGAAAAACCAGACGCAGTGAGGCCAGGGAAGTAAGAGCATCAACAGTGGGAGTTTGGGATTCAGATACGAGTCCCAAACTGATAGAAAAAGAAGCAGAACTGTGGTGAATTTACCAGCGGAATAGTGATAGCTGAGAGTTCGAGCCATCCTTATATCGCTAATGCTCTCTTCACACCTCGCCTACGGAGTTAGCTGACGGGCTCGGGCTGGAAGAGTTGCCCTACGCACGAATGCGATACGCCCCAGGAACACTGGTTCCCCCGTTTTCTTTGCAGAAATTCGGCGATATTACCTTATTGTCAAACTTGAGTATACCGAGCCGACGTGCAGATCGGTATTACCAACGTGCGGAAGTATATCATGCGTGGTATGAATATGTCAAGCGTTTGAAACTGCAGAAATCGCACCCATCCAATTAAGCGCACCACCCGAATTCGATCCGTTCCGCATCACAGGCTGATCCAGTAGACATGCTCTTGACAAATTATGAGCATATGCCCATAATAATAGTGAGGATAATCATGCCAAGAAAAATGAATTGCAGGCGAATAAGCGGGCTACCCACCGCACGTTGTTTCAAGCCGCAGGGCGTTCCTATGTGTGAAACCGAACAGATAGTGCTCAAGTTGGACGAACTGGAGGCGATCAAACTCTCTGATGCACAGGGGTTGTATCAAAGCCAGGCGGCAGAGGAAATGAACGTATCCCGGCAAACGTTTGGGCGGATCATCGAGTCCGCACATCGGAAAGTGGCTCAGGCGTTGGTAGAGGGAAAATCTCTGATAATAGAGGGTGGAGAGTTTACGGTGTCGGAATCAAGGCGTTTCGAGTGCCGTGACTGCGGGCATGCATGGGAACTTACGCATGGCACCGGCAGACCAGCGAACTGCCCTTCCTGCAGTAGCATTGATATCCATAGAACCGATGACAACGAACGATCTTGTTGCGGAAAGCAGCGCAGAAGATGCGCAGGTAAGCATTCAGAAGGAGAAGTAAAATGAAGATTGCAGTAGCATCTAACGACGGGACAAATATTTCACATCACTTCGGGCGAAGCGAGTGTTTCATCGTTTTTGAGGTAGAGAATGGGCAGGTTAAGAGCCGAGAGGTGAAGCAGAATACTTTTACCGCGCACGCTCTTGGTGAATGCAACGGGGAACACGCTCATCACGAGGAACATCACAGTCACGCAGGGATAGTCGCGGCTTTGCAGGAGTGCGATGCTGTGCTCTGCTATGGGATGGGGTTTCGAGCTGCGCAGGACCTTCAGGCGAATGGGATAAAAGCGTACATTCTGGAATCTGAATACACCCCGGAAGAGGCTGTTTCCGCATTTATCAGGGGCGATGTGAAAAAGAGCGGGGGATTCTGCCACTGCCACGAGTAAATAGCCCTATATTCCGGCAGGCCGCAAAGACATTCAGCAGCCTGCCGGACTTCCATCCTCAAGACCAGTTTATTGAATGGTTGGCGTGCTTTGCCGGTAGGTCGATGTTGACTATATCTCGGTCAATAGGTATAATAAATCTACAATTCGGCGTCAAACTTTCCCCTGCTCTCCATGCAGAGTACGAAGTGCGCCCCCCACAAAGTACGATGCCATCTGCTGCAATTGGAGACTTTGAGGGCGTTTGCATGGAGGGACTAAATATGCTTCGACGTTACTTTCTTTATCTCATCCGCTGGCAATTATCCACACCGATACTCTTCGTATGCCTGAAATATGTCAATCATGTGAATACATTCTGGTCGACGATCATCGCCAACTTCATCGGTGGATTGATCTTCTTCTGGGTCGACCGCTTTATCTTTTCCAAACGTTTCGATCGTCCGATATGGGATATGAAGCCCAAGGTCTCGTGCGTTGATTGCGGCCGTGTAGCCAGAGGGTATCGATTGGTATCCGCACGTAACTACGATCGCCAAAGTGACCCTGAGCCTGAGTTCCGATGCGAGGAGTGCTCCGAGCGCAAACTGCAGGATCTCCAGGGTAAAGGGGTTATATTGCATTGACGCGTGGACAGCAGTTTCTTTCAGAAATACAGGATACAGTCTTAATCGGTGACGGCGCTATCGGTACGGAGCTGTTCGCTCGCGGTGCGGTACGTGAGGCCGGTATAGAGCGCCTGAACCTTCTGAACCCCGAGCTTGTACTCCAACTCCACCGGGATTATGTCAAGGCCGGGAGCAGGGTGATTGAGACCAATACCTTTGGCGCAAACCGGCTGAACCTTGCCAGATACGGGGCTGGGGCGGACGTGCGCGATATCGTTCTCGCGGGCGCCAACCTCGCGCGTGCTGCCGCCAACAGCGACGTCTATATCGCCGGGTCCGTCGGTCCGCTCCCGTTTGTGGATGGCGAGCCGATCAGCCGTGCCGAATCGACGGCCTGCTTTACGGAGCAGATTGCAGCGCTTGTGGAAGGCTGCGTAGACCTGTTGATCCTCGAGACTTTCACCAGCCTGGATGATATACTGGTCGCTATATCCATAGCCCGTTCGCTAACAGATATTCCGATAATCGCACAGATGGCCTTCGAGCCGAGCGGATGCACTGAGGACGGTGTTACTGCCGGTGAGGTTGCCGTTCGCTGCCATGCAGCAGGCGCAGATGTGGTAGGGGCAAACTGTGGATACGGCATTCCTGCCATCACCGAAGCTATAAAACAGATGATACCGGTTGGTATTCCAGTAAGCGCCTACATGAATGCGAGTTTTCCTGAGCAGGTAGAAGGGCGTTTGGTCTACGTATCGACCCCCGAATACCTCGCCAATCGGGCACTTGCGCTGGCAAAGCTTGGAGTACGGCTTATAGGTGGATGCTGCGGGACCAATCCGGATATGCTTCGAGCGATTTCATTAAGTGTCCAATCTGCCGGACAGATACAACCTCACATCTCGGTGAAACAGCCTGCGAGGCAGGAGGATTTCGCCACCATCGCACCGGAGCCCACAGTGCCCGGCCCCATTCTGGTAGAGCTCGATCCCCCGTCGACACTCGATATTGCGCCGGTAATCTCTGCCGGAAAGGCCCTGAAAAAGGCCGGAGCCAGCGCTATCACAATAGCGGATAATCCCTTTGCATCGGTAAGGGTGGATACGCTTACTGTAGGATCCCTGTTGCAGAGAGGATCAGGCCTTCCGGTTGTGCTCCATCTTACCGGTCGGGACCGCAATCGAATTGCCATACAATCCACACTGATGGGCGCGCACGTGCAGGGTATACGCTCGATCCTCTGTCTGACCGGTGACCCTGTTCGCATGTACGAGGAGCCGAACACCTCAGGAGTGTTCGATCTGACATCGGTGGGGCTAGTGAAGCTGGCGGCTGATTTCAATGCTGGCCGGCGCATGGGCAAGGAGTGCCAGACGTCTTTTGCAATCGGGGTGGCGCTCAATCCGAATGTCCGTAGTTTCAGCGGCCAGATCAGCAAGCTTCAGCGCAAGATCGAGGCAGGGGCAAAGTTCGCTCTCACGCAGCCGGTCTTCTCCGACGAGCGGCTCGATGCCATGCTGAGCGCTCTGGATGAGGCTGGAATAGATATCCCCATCTACATAGGAATCTTTCCGCTCACATCCCTGCACAACGCCGATTTTCTCCATAACGAAGTGCCTGGTATCGTCATCCCGGACGATGTCCGCGAGCGCATCGCATCATTCTCGTCCGTCGCAGATCAACGGGCTGCAGGGCAGGAGATTGCGGTGGAGTTCATCCGTCGCAGTGCGCCGAGGGTGCACGGGTACTACATAATCACGCCCAGAAACAAGGTCAACCTGGTGCTTCCCCTGATTGAGGCGGCCAAGGGAAGCCTGCCTCGTTAGCATCCAGCGCCTCATCTCGATTTTTTCTCTGATCAAACAACAAGCCTTCAATGCGTTTATCCGGGCGTCTCTTCGGGTATCAACCTGAATACCGGATAAGCTTCACCCCTAATGCAAGCGGGCAGATTCAGAGAAAGGTTCGGGCATGAATAAGCAACTTCGGCGCGATGCCGTGCGAGGCGTGGGTTGGTCCTTTATCGGCTCGATTTCTTCTCGCATATTTCAGGTCATCACCACATTCATGCTGGCCAAATTGCTCGTGCCGGCGGATTTCGGCGTCTTCGCGCTCGCCTCCATAGTCATCAATGCCCTGGCGATCGTTTCCGACATCGGTTTTGCGCAGGTGCTGATATACCTCAAGGGCGATATTGAGCGCAGTGCGAACACGGCATTCATCCTGAGCATCGCGACCAGCACTGCCCTCGCAGCCATACTCTTCTTTTCTGTGAATTCTATCGGCAGCATATTCGGTGTGCCGGCCATATGTTGGCCGATGCGCGTGATGGCCCTGTCTCTCATAGTGTCCGGCTCTGCATCAGTTCCATCGGTAATTCTTGATAGAGGGCTCAAATTCAAGAAGAAAACCATGTCCGAGGTCCCAGGCGCATTTATATATGCCGTGGTATCGATTTCTCTTGCTGCCATGGGGGTTGGTGTGTGGAGCCTGGTGGTCGGTTGGTGTTCCATGGTGATTGTGGATGTCGGCATCACGTGGGCGATCTGTTCGTGGCGTCCGAAATGGGAGTTCCACGTGGAGGAATGCAAGGCCATAATCAACTACGGAAAACATCTGGTGGTAAGCATCGCCGTGGCCTTCATCTTCGTGCAGATAGATAAGGCAGCTATCGGAAAATGGCTGGGTGTATCGGCGCTGGGCGCATACAGCATAGCCTTCACCATCTGCAACCTACCCGTCACTAATCTCACGGCCGTGATAAATCGGGTGATGTATCCTGCGTTCTCCAAACTGGCCGACATTACAGAGGTTAGAGACATGTACCTGCAGGTCCTGAGGCCTCTCTCGGTCATCGCATTCCCGTGTGCGGCAGCCCTCATGATCCTTGCAGGCCCGCTGCTTCGAGTGCTTTACGGGAGCAAATGGGAGCAGGCGATTCCACTCTTTCCTATGCTGGCCCTGTACGGCCTGATCCGAGCGATAGGCACTACCACCGATTCGGTGTTTATGGCTACAGGCAATGCCACGCTGATGCGGCGAATGAATCTCATTCAACTGCTGATCGGCGGCATCCTCGTGTATCCTGCGGCAAAGTATTTCGGAACGGAAGGTGTCGCATACTTGTTTACAGGATCGGCATTTGTTGGCACGGCCTACGCGTTGACCCGAGCCGGTCGACTGCTGCAAATGACCGCTCGATCGTTACTTCGAGTAATGGGTCCTCCAGGGGTAGCTGGAATACTGTCTGCATGGTTGGGGCTTGCTGTTTCGAGCGAGCCTTCCTGGTTCGAGATCGGGAAGTTGAGTCTCGTATTCGGGTGCTCGTATGCAATCGGTGTGTATTTGCTCGACCGGTCTGTTTACGCAGATATCATAGCGGGCATACGCAAGCATAGATTGGGGCTGGATATCATTGGGTAAGCGGAAGATTGATGGCAATTTGAAAAACAAGAATATCGCAGTCCTGCTAGTCATGCTGCTTGCCACTGCATTGCGCTTGTTCGGTCTAGGTGACAGCAGTCTGTGGATAGATGAGGGATACAGCCTTCGGGATGCCGGCAATCCGTCTGCATGGATGGATGTCAGGCCTCTCTACTTCATAATGCTGCATTTCTGGATGTACCTTGGTCACAGCGCTATGTGGCTTAGGATGCTATCAGTGATCTTTGGTATAGGCTCAGTAGCGCTCATATACATGATTGGCCAGCGTTTATTCAATAGCCGCGTGGGCATACTCGCGGCGCTCCTTATGGCCATATCTCCGCTGCACATAAACCATTCTCAGGAGATACGAATGTACTCCCTGACAACCTTCCTGGTATCAGCGGAAGTACTCTTCTTCATACGATATGTCGAGAAAAGCAGGGTGCGCGATCTGCTGATATGCCTGTTATTTGTGGGGCTCGCATTTATGACGCATCCGCTGACGGTGCTGATGCTCCTGGTCTTCAACGCCTTTTACCTGTTCATGATGCGGAAGCATCGGGCGGGGTTGCAGTCATGGGTAGTATGCCAGGGGATTATCGGTCTCGCAGCGATACCATTTGTACATAAGGCCGTCGGTGCGTTACAGGAATTCGGTGGCGCCTGGGTGAGAGGGATGGCCAAGCCGGGGCTCGTCGATGTGATGCGCGCCACCCGCGATTTCAGCCTGTGGCAAATTCCGCTTCACCACCACGATGCCGTGATAATGGGCGACTGCTACGGTCTGTTTGTGCTGGGGCTCGCTATCTGCGGCGGAGTCCTCGCGTACAGGAAGGCTCCGTGTCAGACGGCGCTTGTTTCGCTGTGGCTCGCCGTCATTATCGTTGCTATGGCGATTATCTCAAACTTCATGGTGAATGTATGGATGGTTCGATATATGATCTATGCATCACCTGCCCTGTACCTGCTTATTGCACTGGCGCTCTCCATGGTGAAGAGCCGTGGAACCCTTGTACTGGCACTTGTTGCAGTACTTATCATGCCGGTTTCAAGGCTGGGGGTCTACTACGGTGCACCTCACCGGCCGGAGTGGAAGCCTGCCATCAGCTACGTGCAGCAACATCTGGCGGCAGGTGACTCGATCGCCGTCTACAGGTTTGGGTACAAATACGTTTTCGATTACTATTACACGGGAACGGCGCCGCATGTGGAGTTGGGACCCCAAAGCCTCGAGGAGCGCGACTCCTCCGATTGGAGCGACCGTCAAATGGCTCGCATGATGTCGGTTATTCCGCATGGCAGCGCGCGGATATGGTTCATGGTCTCCGATCGTGAGAATACCGGCGAAGGTTACGTGGAGGACTATATACGCGCGAAGTACCATGTCATCGAAGAGCATGACTATGATCGAGTCAGGGTCTACCTTGTAACGCCCCAGCAACAGCGATTGTAACCTATCCTATACATGATGCTGCCATCAATGTCGCCGCATAATAATCGTATGGTTGGTAGGGGAACATGTCTGCGCCATGTTACTAACTACCATAAAAGATAATATATTAAAAAAGACTTGACTAATAATTACTGCTTACGTTAGAATTGGTCTCGGAAGTGGCTCAAGCTGTTTCAAGGCCAGGTAGTACTGATAGGGTTTGGATACGTCCCTGTGCAGTTGATCCCGCGCCTGCATGCGCTGAGCCATAGACTTGTAAGCAAAGCGTAGAAAGGGAAATCATGCGCAAGAAACAGTTCATTATGCCTTCATTGCTTCTCCTTGCCATCTGCACGCTGGTTGCGTGGGCGAGTAGTGGGGCAGAGGCTACGATTAGTACTCCATTGACAGTTTACTCTGCCAACCATCATTACCTCACCAATAACGGCACGCCGGTAGTGATTCTGGGAGTGGGGCAACCCCTGCCAGGACGGAAGTCGGCGGACTATCGCACGGAGATCGATGGCGTAGCAGCACATAAGGGAAACTATGTCCGACTCTGGACTCTCCCGGTATGGGAGTCGACGAACGTCTACATGCCATGGGCTCGTGACGGCGGCGGCACCGCGAAAGACGGTCAGGGGAAGTACAACCTGACACATTGGGATTCCAACTTCTGGAACCAGTTGAAGGCTGCCATAGCGTATGCGCAGAGCAAGGATATCTATGTTGACGTCATGCTCTTCGACGAGTGCGGCATGGAATCCGGAACCGGCCGATGGGTTAATCATCCGTTCAATCCCAGCAACAACGTAAACGGGCTGAGCTTATCGACCTCCGTCGGCGTCCCCGGGTTTTACGATCTGAACAACAGCAATCTGATGAACCTGCAGAGACTGTACGTCGACAAACTTCTCCAGGAGACCAGTGGATACCCGAACGTGATCTATGAGATCTGCAACGAGTACTCGCAGGCATGGGCATGGGAGGGCTACTGGCTCAACTATGTCAACTCCCGTGTGTCGAATATGATCAGCGTCAACCGCGTGACCGGTGCTCCGGCCGAGTATTGGACTGCGGCTGGCATTGATATGGTCAAATTCCACTGGGTGACAACGTCCCCAGGTACTACAAACGGCAACATGAATTCTTATTACTCGAAGAACATCGCGATAAACTACGATGAAACGCCGGAAACCACGGGGATATCATCCCAGAACTACCGGAACATGTCGTGGGCGGCATTCGTGGGTGGGGGCCATATCCACCTTGAAAACGGCGAAAACCCCTCTGCGGCTCTCGATGCCATCAACTATCTGAGGAACTTCATCCAGACGAACGATGTTCATTTCTGGGAGATGTCGCCGAACAACTCGCTCGTCACCGGTACTCCCGGCGGAAGTGCATACACGCTGGCGAAACCGGGATCCGAATACGTGGTTTACATTACTGGAAGCGGCAGTGGAAACCTGAAGATCAATCTGACTTCCGGTTACACATACACCGCCAAGGCATATAACCCTTCGACTGGCGCCTACACTAACCTGAGCGTGAGCGGGAACACCATTTCGGGGATACCTTCATATTCACAGGATATGGTGGTCTACATCAAGTTAAGCGGGCAGGCATCTGCAAGCTCGCCGGCCATCACTCTCGGCATATCGTCCAACAAGACGAGTGCAGTTCCCGGCGATACCGTAACATATACAGTCAGTTACAAGAATTCGGGGGCTGGTGGCGCAAGTAACGTCACGATATCGGCTCCCGTCCCCGGATCCGTCTCTTACGTTTCGGGCGGAACTTACGATTCAACCGCTCGTGCAATCAAGTGGAATGTCGCCGCCGTTGCGGCAGGGGCTAGTGGAACGCTTACATACAGCGTTAAAGTCAACTAGCAGTCTTCAGCCATTCTCAATCCGCCCATTGTATGCGCATGGTTGGTTGCAGGCATACAATGGGCACATTTACGTTGGGAGGAATATAAATGCCAACTCAGACATCGGTCCGTAGGCTGTGTATAATAGCAGTCTGGGCGATACTTGTGATATCGCTTTCGTCTGCTGCCAGAGCCGTAACAATCGGTACGATAACATCGAACAGCAGCACAATAGGAATGTACAACAAGTACGAGCTCACATTCAATCTATCGGGTCTTCCGGCTGATACAAACCCGTTCAGCCCAAATCCGCTGCCCGATACCCATACCAAACTTGATGGAAGCACCTGGAGCGAGGCGCCGGGTGTTGACGTGTGGTCTCAAATCACAACTCCCAGCGGGAAAAGCATCAAAGTCTACGGCTTTTGGAATGTGGATTTTGAGTATCTCGGCCAGATTGGGAGCAGCAAAGACGATCGGTATGTTCCCACTTCCAGCCCTCATTGGAACGTGCGATATGCCCCGTCCGAGCTTGGCGCATACAAGGTCCGCGTCTACGCTCGTGATGCATCCGGCACGGCCGCATCTGCCGAGTACACCTTCAACTGTGTAAGCGCAGACAACAAGGGATTTGTGAATGTTGCAGGCGATGGCAAGCGGCTCGCTTATTCCAATGGTGAGCCATACACCGCCTTCATGGGCAAATCCATAGGCGCGACAAACTTTGCTGCCAGTGGAATAAACACTGTTCGCACGTGGATCAGCAATTCCCAGTATAACGGCGTGTACGAGGAGGGTGCTCCCCAGCGATGGACCCTCGCAGGTGCAAGTTATGATGCAGGCACCTGGCACTCCGGTAAGCGCTCGGTTCGGCGAAGCGTAACCGGCAGCGGTGATTTCGCAACCGAACAAAGAGTCGGCATACGTAATTCCGCATATTACAAAGCCTCTGCCTGGATAAAAACCAGCTCGGATTTCAATGGGCAGGCAGCCGTCAGAGTTACAGTCCACTATACCGACGGTTCGTCGGAGACGTTCACGGGAAGCTCCGTGGGCGGAGGCGCGGGCTGGACTTGGTCGTCTGCGAATTTCGACAGCATCTCCTCCGGAAAATCTGCGGATTATCTGGATTTCAAGGTGGCCGTCGTATCCGGTAGTACCGGAACGGTATGGGCTGACGACGTCGAACTCATCGAGTGCAATTCCGATTACAGCACAAAGGTAAACTGCAACTATCTCTGGACGCCGTCATTTGAGGAGTGGAACCCGACTCAGCTTCGAATGTGCGCGCTGCAGAGGGTTGAGCAGCTCTTCTCGGATTATGAGAAGGCTGGGATAACCCAGCAGTTGGTGCTCTTTGACTATAAGCTGACCGATGCTGCGACCGGTTTCTACACCAAGTTCTACGGCAATACCTGGTATGATACCAATTCGGATGCTGCCGCTCAGCAAGATGCATCGCTCAGATATCTGGTAGCCAGGTTTGGTCACTTCCGATCAATGCTCGGCTACGAACTGATGAATGAGATGGATTCAAACTGGACGAGCACTCTAGGCGCATGGGTTAAGGACAAGGCCGACTACATCCATTCAATCGATCCGTACGGTCATATGGTCACCAATTCCTACTGGAACTTCCCAGCGAATATCCGCTTCGAGCAGCTGGACACGATGAATATCAACCAGGAACACTACTACATGATGGATGAGGCAAAGAGTACGCTTCTTCCTCAGTGGGGCAATATGTCGTCCGGCGTTTCGATCGATACCAGCAGCGCGAATGCTCACAGCGGTTCGAAATCGCTCAAACTATCAGGCGGAAGTCAGAAGGGAATTCTGTTCATCAAGCCGTCTCACAGCTACACCGTCCGGTTCTACGGTAAGGGCAGTGTAAACTGTGGTGTAAGTGAAAGCGATGAGACCGGCAAAGGAGTGGCGAGTCGCACTGTGTCCCTTTCCGGCGCATCGACTTACACGCAGAAGTCGCAGGCGTTTACTTCAACCGGTACGACTGCCTCAGTGAACATCACTCTCTCCGGTTCCGGCAGTATGGACGATATTGAACTGATCGATAATACGGATGGAAAGAGCCTGCTCTTCAACGGCGGCTTCGAGGCTGTCCGTCTGGGCGATGATGAGTTTGAGTGGTCTATCTACAATACCTTAAGGAGCCAGCAGATAAACGAAGCCGGTCCGAACGGCTCATCGAAGCCGTGGGTCGCTGGAGAGTTCGGGCTCATGGGGCCAAACTTCGACTGGTCCGGTTGGATAAACTATTCGAGTGCCAACTCAAGGCATGATGACCAGGGAATTCACATCCACAATACCCTGTGGGGGATATTCATTGCTAATTCGGCGATTCAGACGCCATGCTACTGGTGGTTGGATTATGTCAATCACTACAACCTCTGGCCTGTATGGAAAGGGGTTACCGAATTCGCGAAGAAGATCCCGTTCAACACGATTGGGGAGCCTGTCTCAACCGATCCGGTCTTTGGAACCGTGCGCGCGACGTCGACGAACTCGACCATCCGTGTGCTTGGCCAGAAATCCGGCAACAGTGCGTACATATGGGTGCAAAACGTTCAGAATACCTGGGCTAAGGTGGTTCGTGGAGGGGTTAATCCTTCTGCGGCAAGCGCGGATATCTCCATACCAGAGTTCGCAAACGGAACGTACACCATCGATTGGTATGACACCTACACGGGCGCAAAACTGAAATCAGAGACAAAGAGCGTAACTTCAGGCACGCTCACTCTATCTGTATCAGCCCTGTCAAAGGATACGGCCGCCATCATAAAAAACGGTGGAACATCCGCATCCTCAGACCCTAAGGTAATCTTGCAGATAAGTGCCGATAAAGTCAGTGCTGTGCCATCTGATGTTGTTACGTATACCATAATCTACGCAAATACGGGAAGCGGGGTTGCGGCAAACGTCGCGGTGACCTTCCCGATTCCGTCGAATACGACATACGTCGATGGAAGCGCGAGCAACGGCGGAACATACGATTCTGCGACGAAGACCGTCAGATGGAACGTGCCGTCCGTGCCTGCCGGACTGTCCGGTAAATACACTGCTCAAGTACGGATAAATTAGCGAACTGAAACTCTAATAGACATGGCGGCCGTGCCGAGAGATTCTTCTCAGGCACGGCCGCCATATTTGATAATACTATGATAGATCCTGCTTCATACGGTCATATTCCTCCCGGCTGATTTCCCCTCGAGCATACCTTTTCTTGACGATGTCCAGTGGAGTCTCGTGCGAGATGTCAGCAGTTTTCGATCGAGTCACCAGCCAGACTACCAATGCCGCTATGCCTCCAAGCATGAGTAGCCATATAATCAGATAGAAAACCATCATCGTCCAGTCCCCCGTGTCCATGTGGCAACCATGCATATCGAACATCTCTACCACCTCGTGTAAAGGGTACCCGTGAAGGGAGACGAAGAAAACGCGCAAATCGGGGCGCTATCAGGCGCGTGGATTACAACCCTTCGATACACCCACTTCGTGGGCACTCAGGGCAGACGGTTTATTGCAAGCCTGTTTATCGAAGGGCCTTTTCGATTCGATTTCTTACTCGGAGAAGAGCTCGGTGCTCAGGTAGCGCTCACCGGTATCCGGAAGGATAACGACTATCAGCTTGCCCTTGTTCTCCTCGCGCTTTGCGAGCTGGATTGCAGCCCACACGGCGGCGCCGGAACTGATGCCAACAAGGATGCCTTCATCCCTGGCGAGGCTTCGGGCAGTGACCAGTGCGTCCTCGTTCGGTACCGGGACGATCTCATCCACCAGATCGAGCCGCAGGACTTCCGGCACGAAGCCAGCCCCGATTCCCTGTATCTTGTGGGGGCCCGGCTTTCCTCCAGCTAGAACCGGTGAGTCTGCCGGTTCAATCGCGATCACCTTGAAACCGGCCTTTCTGGGCTTGATGTACTCCGCAATACCGGTGATGGTACCGCCGGTGCCTACTCCACCTACCACGAAATCCACCTGGCCATCGGTATCGTTCCAGATTTCGGGGCCCGTGGTCTCGCTGTGGACCTTGGGGTTTGCCGGATTGTTAAACTGCATAGGGATAAATGAGTTAGGGGTTTCTTTTGCCAGTTCATTGGCTGCGTTGATAGCCCCCTTCATGCCTTCGGCGCCGGGAGTAAGCACCAGCTCGGCTCCATAGGCTTTGAGCAGGTTCCTTCGTTCGACGCTCATCGTATCCGGCATAGTCAGAACCAGCTTGTACCCCAGTGCGGCGCATACGAGTGCGAGGCCGACCCCGGTGTTTCCGCTTGTTGGCTCGATGATTATGGTGTCTTTCTTGATCAGGCCCTTATCGATCGCATCGTAGATCATGCTCGCGCCGATCCTATCCTTTATGCTACCGCCGGGATTGAATGATTCGACCTTCGCGACCACTTGTGCGTGTGCGTCGCCGACAACCTTGTTTAGTTTTACCAGTGGTGTGTTGCCGATTAACTCGATGATGTTATTTGCTATTTTGGCCATTTCAGATCTCCTTCCGATATGATGGTTTAATTTTTATATATGCATCATGAAACCGCTTTCGCCGTCACGAAGCATCCTTTCGTCCACCATATCTTGTATCGTTGTTTTATCTAACACCTGTGATATTGCGGATTGTGCTCTCTTCCATAAATTTACAACTACACAACGGTCCAATTTATTGCATTTGTCTGTGGAATCGCCATCTAGACAGGGGATGCGTGCAATGGGTCCGCTGAGCGCTCGAACCACGTCGCCTGCACTGATACTGTGCGGTGAACTAGTAAGCTCATACCCGCCGGATGCCCCTCGAATGCTTCTGACGATGCCTGCCCTGCGCAGTGCTGCGAGTACCTGTTCCAGAAACTGTTCGGGAATTCCTTCAGCCGATGCTACTTCCCGAGTCTGTACGGGCCACGATGCCTCGTGCATCGCAAGATGCATCACGGCGCGCAGGCCATACTCTTCTTTTGATGTAAAGTTCAAATCCACTCTCCTGAGCGGGGATAGTGTACTAATCCAATCTACATACTCTACTATATGCGCGTTTGCCGGTTTTGTCAAGCGAAAACTGAAATGTGCGATGACGAAATTATTCGGGCGACGCTAACTGGCATCAACAAAAAAACTCTTGACAGCATGATTAATCCGGAGTATACTCGACTAATACAGTCAATTTAGTAAACATTGCATCAGGATCGACATTTCGATAACATCAGGAGGAGACAAATAATGGCAACGGAATACGGTATCGACACTTTGGCTCTGCATGCAGGCCAGCAGCCTGATCCAACCACCAACTCGCGCGCTGTACCTATCTATCAGACGGCATCGTATGTTTTCAATTCGGCTGAACATGCGGCGAATCTCTTTGGGCTAAAGGAGTTCGGCAACATCTACGGCAGGATCATGAATCCAACCACCGATGTCCTTGAGAAGAGGCTTGCTGAAATCCACGGTGCCACCGGAGCGCTTTCCGTCGCTTCCGGGCAGGCGGCGATTACCCTTTCCATACTGAACATCGCGCAGTCTGGACAGAACATCATTGCGACCACCTACCTCTACGGTGGCACGTATAATCTGTTTCACTACACGCTGCGGAAGTTCGGGATAGAGGTTCGATTCGTGGATTCGTCCGATCCGGCCGCTGTTGAGGCTGCCATTGATGACAAGACCAGACTTGTATACATAGAGTCTCTGGGCAATCCCGCAAACAACGTCGACGATTACCCTGCCATCGCAGAAGTCGCTCACAGAAACGGCATTCCGCTCATAGTCGATAACACGGTGACACCGCCGCCGCTTCTGAACCCGATCGATTTCGGCGCTGACATCGTGGTCTACTCGCTGACGAAGTTCATCGGCGGGCATGGGACAAGCATTGGAGGCGCTATAGTAGATTCCGGTAAGTTCAACTGGAATAACGGCAAATTTCCGGAGATCACGGAGCCCGATCCGTCTTACCATGGGGTGAGTTACTGGGACGCATTCGGTCTGCACGACAAGGCTGTTGTGCCTGGAATTGCGTATATCCTGAAGGCGAGAGTGCAGCTTCTTCGAGATTTGGGTCCGACCCTGTCGCCGTTTAACTCCTTCCTGTTTATTCAAGGGTTGGAGACATTGCCGATCAGGGTTCGACAGCACTCGGCGAATGCGCTGGCTGTAGCTCAGTGGCTGGAGGCAAATCCGGCTGTGGCGTGGGTGAACTATCCCGGTCTGCCCAGCCATCCCGATTACGAAAATGCCAAGCGGTTCCTGCCTAGCGGACAGGGTGGCATAGTAGGCTTTGGTATAAAGGGAGGTAGAGCCGCCGGTGTCAAGTTGATTGACTCTGTGAAGCTCTTCTCTCATCTGGCAAACATCGGTGATGCGAAGAGCCTGATCATTCATCCAGCATCGACGACGCATGGGCAGTTGACCCCTGATGAGCAGATTACCTCTGGCGTCACAGACGATTTCGTCCGGCTGTCGGTCGGATTGGAAGACATCAGGGACATCATCGGCGATCTGAAACAAGCGATCAGTAAATCGCAGGAGCATTAGCAGGAATACTGATAAATAATCAGGCAAAGAAAAGGCCCGCGCTGTTTATTACGTGCGGGCCTTTTCACATGGATTGACTTTACTGAGCCTTCAGGACGGTCTGCGGAACTATCGTTTCCTGCCCGCCTGGAACTGTCCAGTACAGAGTGATAAATGCATCCGATTTATCCTCGTAATATTCGATATGCACTGGATACCATTTACCGCCGTCCAGATGTATCGGCACCATTGTGGCCGGAAGCCATGCGCCCAGAGCATGATTTGCCCAGTTCACATTGTTGTCCGGAATGACATCCACCCACTGGTTGGCGTCGTTCATTATCTTCATTCGAACACCGTCATCCGCAAAAGTTCTGAAACTGTAGTCGCCGGGCTGCTCGGCTTTTATGAAGCCGGTCCATATAACTCCGAACTTGTCGCCGTTTAGACGGGGATCAGGAGAACCCTTACCCCAGTTGATATTGATCAGCGCGTCGGTTCGCTCGAAGACCTTGTAGTCAAACTTTACGGTAACTCCCTTATCCCATGAGACGGTGTAGTATTCGCCCTTCAATCCGCCCTGGCTTTGAGAGACCGTCGCAGAGACTCCAGCCTTTTGTGCCTCCGTACCATCGCTGACTATCAGGTAGACGGCATATATGCCCGCATCGGCTGGGGCTGTCCAGGTGGCGGTGCTACCTGTGCCAATGATCTTGCCGTAACTGGTTTGCCAGGTGTAAGTCAGTTGTTTGCCACCCGGGTTGGATATACCAGCCGTGATCGTTCCGGTGCCTCCAGGGGCAATCTGGTTCGACGATATTTCCATGCTGTCGATTTTGAGCTGATTCGTGGTAGTTTCGACCCCGACCACGTTGACAGTGACCGTCTTCACGGCGCTGGCTTCACCATCGTTGACCGAAAGTGTGAGCGTGCACTTTCCGTTGTAAGCAGGGGCATCGAATTTCAGGGTTACGTCTTTCCCTGCTTCCACGGTACCTTCGGCAGGAGTTGTGGAGCCGGAGTCGCCGGTAGCTGTGTATCTAAGCGTCCCACCATCCACATCGTCTGCTTTAAAGGTTATATCCATAGATGTGGATTGACTGGCATCCAGTATAGACGTCGATGGAGTGACCAGTGTTAGTGTCGGGGCAGTGTTGATAACCTTGGGAGCTGTCGACGTGCCCCCTCCTCCCCCGCATCCTGCAATGATGCTTGCGGCCAGAGCTGACATGGCGAACACTTGCAGTGTTCGAAAACCACTTGATCGCATAGTAGACCTCCTAAGGCATTGATATTCATCCTACTACCCGAATGTTACCCTGCCAGTTGGCCGTTATAAACCTATTTTGCCGTATTATACAAACAAACATAGTTATGTTTTTATGGCTTTCTTGCCAACCTTGGCCCGGATATTGTAAGATTATTCCGGGATTTGGGTAAAATCCCACCGAAGATCAAGGAGGAATAATGAAAGGTTATAAAGCAATTCTTCTTATAAGCGATGGTATGGCCGACAGGCCTGTTCCACAACTCGATGGCAGAACACCTCTGGAAGCGGCCGATAACGTAAACATGAATACGATGGCTCTTCAGGGCGAATGCGGCTTGATGGACCCAATTGCGCCGGGTATTCGGGCGGGGAGCGACACCTCCCATCTCGCCATACTGGGATACGATCCGTTCGAATGCTACACCGGCCGCGGACCCTTCGAGGCTGCTGGCATCGGCATGGACGTCAAACCCGGCGACGTTGCCTTCAGATGCAACTTCACGACAGTCGGCAGCGACATGGTCATCATCGACCGCAGGGCAGGGCGCATCGAGACCGGCACCGATCAGCTGTCGGCGGCGGTGAACGGCATGAAAATCGAGGATGTGACATGCTACTTCAAGGAATCAGTCGCCCATAGGGGCGCGCTGGTGCTCCGCGGACCAGGGCTTGGTGCTGCTGTCACCGATACTGATCCTCACGTGGCTGGCGCCAAGATTCTGGACGCCCGTGCGATCGATGCCGATGATGCCGCGAGTGCAAAGACTGCGCGGATCATGAACGCGTTCGTCGCGCGATCCTACGAACTCCTGAAGGACATGCCGGTCAACAAGGAGCGCGAGGCGGCCGGACTTATGCCCGCAAACGTCATCCTGCCAAGGGGTGCTGGATTCGCTCCGGCGCTGAGTTGCTTCTCCGAGAAATACGGCATCAGCGGTGCTGCAGTTGTAGAGACCGGTCTGATCGCCGGCATAGCTGTCTACGTGGGAATGGATATCGTTGAGGCTCCCGGTGCCACCGGCGGGCTGGATTCCGACGTCACTGCCATCGGGAACGCGATATTGAGCGCGCTCGAGACGCATGATTTCGTTCTGTGCAACGTCAAAGGCTGCGACATCGCAGGACACGATGGTAGTGCAGACGCCAAGGTCGCAATGATCCAGAGCCTCGACAAAATGGTTGGCATGCTGATGGAGAAGGTCGACGACAGTACCTATATCGTGCTGACGTCCGATCACGCGACACCGATCAGCGTGAAGGACCACTCCGGCGATGCAGTTCCGATCGTCTTCTGGGGCCCCGACGTGCGCGTCGACTCCGTGAGTGAGTACAACGAGCGATCCGTCAACGGCGGGGGCGTCCACCGTGTGCGCGGCACAGACATCATGAACATTCTCACTCAGCTGATGAACGTTCAGGAAAAATTCGGCGCATAACATAACGCAAACAAAATGAGCGAGGCTTCTCTTGAAGCCGATTTCCATGATGCCTCTGGTGCCGGTTCGACATCAGAGGCATTTGTCTTGTTTTGCCAATGAATTGCAGTTGGTCCAGATCCTTGCGCATGTTGGTCGGGCACACAAGGCAATGCTTCACTGATATGTCATTCCGAGTGGAAACGAGGAATCTGCCACTGCGAATGAAGATCCTTCGATTCACTCAGGGTGACATTGTGTGTTTTGTATTCGAGCGTAACCCTAATGCACTTCAGGTATTGTTCTCCCTCCCTCGCCCGCATGCGGGAGAGGACAGGGTGAGGGGATCTGTATGGCGAAACATTGTTCCATCAAGCGTGGAATATCCGTAAATAAGTGTCACCACTGATGTGAATTAAAAACCTTCGATACCCACACGAAACAATGTCATTGTCATTCCGAGTGAAACGAGGAATCTACCACTGCGAATGAAGATCCTTCGATTCACTCAGGATGACATTGTGTGTTTTGTATTCGAGCGTAACCCTAATGCACTTCAGGTATTGTTCTCCCCCCTCGCCCGCATGCGGGAGAGGGCAGGGTGAGGGGATCTGTATGGCGAAACATTGTTCCATCAAGCGTGGAATATCCGTAAATAAGTGTCACCACTGATGTGAATTAAAAACCTTCGATACCCATACGAAACAATGTCATTGTCATTCCGAGTGGAAACGAGGAATCTACCACTGCGAATGAAGATCCTTCGATTCACTCAGGATGACATTGTGTGGTTTGTATTCGAGCGTAACCCTAATGCACTTCAGGTGTTGTTTCCCCCTCGCCCGCATGCGGGAGAGGGTAGGGGTGAGGGGATCCGTATTGCAGAACATTGTTTCTGCCTCAGTAAACAATCAATTTCCTTGCTGTACATTTTGGAACAATACAGATATGATTGTCGTAGGATAAATAGTTGACCGATCATATATTTATGGCAGAGGAGATTGAACTGTATGAAAACAGCAGCGTTCCTGGCACTGGCAGGCCTTGTATCCACGACGGCCTGTCTTGCCGCACCAACAGCCAGCAAACCATCAAATGTACAGCTGACCATCTACAACCAGAACTTCGCCCTCGTGCGCGAAGAGCGGGCCATGTCGCTTGATAAGGGGATGAACACCATCTTCGTCGGCGACGTGGCCGCGACGATCGAGCCGAGTTCGGTCGCGTTCAAGTCGCTGACCGACCCGATGTCGGTGGTTGTCCGGGAGCAGAACTACCAGTACGACTTGATCAACCCGAATACGATATTGAACAAATCGGTCGGGAAAAAGGTCAAGGTCTATGACGGAGGGAAATTAGTCGAGGGAATCCTGCTTAACCCTGCGACCGTGACAGTTCTATCTTCAGGCGAATATAATCCGTACAGTGCAACCCAAAGCAATGGATTGGTTGTACAGACCCAGAATGGCATAATACTTAATGCCAGCGTGAATCAGGTGTCTGAGCTCCCCGAGGGTCTGGTCTCCCAGCCGACGCTCATGTGGAAGCTTGAATCCGCGAAGTCGGGTTCTCAGGCGACGGAAGTCTCGTATATCGCCAATTCGATCACATGGAGTGCAGACTACGTGGCAGTCGTCGACCCGTCGGACAAGTACATCGATCTTACGGGATGGGTCACGCTCACGAACAACAGCGGCGTCACTTACAACAACGCGTCGCTCAACCTGATGGCGGGCGATGTCCACAGGGTGCAGCCGCAGACCAGATACAAGGGGGCCAATGCCATGATGTCGGATGCATATGACATATCAGCGGCGCCAGCATTCACGGAGAAGAGCCTCTTCGAATACCATCTGTACACGCTGAAGGACAAGACGACCGTCAAGGACAAAGAGACCAAACAGATATCGCTGATGTCGGCCTCGCGCGTCCCGGCGAAGAAGCTTTACATCTACGATGGGCGAAAAGATTGGTGGTCCAGCTACCGTTATGGTGGATATCGCCCCGGTGAGAGCTACGATGTAAGCGCCAACAAGAAGGTCAACGTCCTCATGGAGATCACGAACAGCAAGGAGAACAACCTTGGGCTGCCGCTCCCTAAGGGCAAGATCAGGGTCTACAAGTCGGAGGCAGACGCGAATCAGCATTTCGTCGGAGAGGACTTGATCGATCATACCCCGAAGGATGAGAAGGTTCGCCTGTACCTCGGCGACGCGTTCGACGTGGTCGCGACTCACACACGAACCAATTTCAAGCGCATAAGCGATCACGAGGTCGAGGAGACCTTCGAGATCAGCCTCAGAAATCACAAGGATGCGCCCGTCACAGTGGTCGATACCGAGCACCTGACCAGCGATTGGGCCATCACCCAGAGCTCGCATAAGTATTTCAAGAAGGATGCGTCGACCGTCGAGATACCGGTGGACGTGCCTAAGGACGGCGAGGTCAAGATCAACTATACCGTTCGCACAAAGTGGTAGGTCTGCGCGCGGTCTGAAACGCTTTGTATCCCATAATGCCTCTGGTGCCGTGTTCGACATCAGAGGCATTTGTCTTGTTTTGCCAATGGATTGCAGTTGGTCCAGATCCTTGCGCATGTTGGTCGGGCACACAAGGCAATGCTTCACTGATATGTCATTCCGAGTGGAAACGAGGAATCTACCACTGCGAATGAAGATCCTTCGTTTCACTCAGGATGACATTGTGTGGTTTGTGCTCGAGCGCAAATCCCGCTTCACGTGTGGTTATGGCATAGATTCCCCCTCGCCCGCATGCGGGAGAGGGTAGGGGTGAGGGGATCCGTATTGCTGTACATTATTTAAGGATGCATCGACTGTCGAGATACCGGTGGACGTGCCTAAGGATGGCGAAGGTCAAGATCAAATATACAGTTCTCACCAAGTGGTAGGTTTGCGCGCAGTCTGAAATGCGCTATATCTCATGATGGATAGGTAGCTTTCTTGTATATATACTGAACGGTGTGATAACATAGAACAATAAGTTTTTTTAAGGGAGCAATGGATGCTGTCAGATGTCGAAATTGCACAGAGCTCTAGTCCGCAGCCGATAGTGAAGATTGCGCAAATTGTGGGACTATCAGAGGACGACCTGGAGCTTTACGGCAGATATAAAGCTAAGATATCGCTCACCGTAATGAGCCGACTTAAGGATCAGCCTTCGGGTAAACTGATACTTGTTACCGCAATAACCCCTACTCCAGCAGGAGAGGGCAAGACTACTACCACAGTCGGTCTGGGGGATGCCTTCCATCGACTGGGCAAGAACGCCTGCATCGCAGTCCGAGAGCCGTCTCTTGGGCCGTGCTTCGGCATAAAGGGCGGGGCGGCAGGTGGAGGATACGCGCAGGTCATTCCTATGGAGGATATCAACCTCCATTTTACCGGCGATTTCCATGCTGTCACAACGGCCCATAACCTGCTCGCCGCGATGGTGGACAACCATCTTCAGCAGGGGAACGATCTCGGCCTTGACTCCCGCACGATCGTCTGGAAGCGCGTGATCGATATGAACGATCGTGTGCTCCGGGACATAATTACAGGGCTTGGTGGAAAGGCAAACGGTATACCGAGGGAATCCGGCTTCGATATCACCACTGCTTCCGAGATCATGGCTATTTTGTGCCTGTCTACCGATCTCATGGATTTGCGGGAGAGGCTGGGCAGGATCATAGTCGGTTTCAACAAAGACGGTAAGCCGGTAACCGCAAAGGATTTATGCGCGAACGGTGCGATGTCTACCATCCTCAAGGATGCCATATCGCCGAACATGGTACAAACATTGGAAGGTACTCCAGCGCTTGTTCATGGAGGGCCGTTCGGGAACATCGCCCATGGATGTAACTCGCTCATCGCTACAAAGATGGCACTTCGAGTTGCCGACTACGTTGTAACAGAGGCAGGATTCGGTTCCGATCTTGGCGCAGAGAAGTTCATGGATATAAAGTGCAGAATCGGTGGGATAGCGCCGGATGCAATCGTGGTTGTCGCGACTGTCCGGGCGCTCAAGATGCACGGCGGTGTGCCGAAATCGGAGCTGTGCGCCGAAGACGTTCGCGCGATCGAGCGCGGACTGCCGAACTTGATAAAGCACTTTGAGAACATGAAGCTGTTCGGGCCGCCTGTAGTAGTCTCCATCAATCGCTTCTCCGGCGATACGGATGCAGAGATCGAATACCTGATGTCCAGATGCAGCCAGTTGAATATGCCGGCCGCCATCTCTGATGTTTGGGCGAAAGGCGGCGAGGGTGGGGTTGAGCTCGCCGAGCTCGTGTTGAATGCGCTCGAAAGTCCGGGCAGGTTCCGCATGCTGTATGCATCGGGCATGCCTATGAAGATGAAGATCGACCGTATTGCACGGGAAATCTACGGTGCAACTGGCGTTGCATATACCGATGATGCAGAGAAAAAGTTGGCGCAGATCGAAGCGTTGGACTTTGGACGTTTGCCGATATGTATGGCCAAAACTCAGTATTCGCTCTCTGACAACCCGAAACTGATCAGCCGTCCTGCCGGGTTCGAGATAACTGTGAAGGATGCCAAGGTTTCAGCTGGTGCAGGGTTCATCGTTGTCTACACGGGCAACATAATGACGATGCCCGGACTTCCGAAACGCCCAGCTGCCGAGCGTATAGATATAGATGCCAATGGAAAAATATCAGGCCTTTTCTAAACAAGGGGGATCACATGAAAAAATCGATCAAAACAGACAAGGCACCCACAGCGATAGGTCCGTACTCTCAGGCGATCGCCGCCGGTGGATTTATCTTCGTTTCCGGGCAGATACCGATCGATCCGGCGACTGGACAGATCGTGTCCGACGATGTGTCGGCCCAGACAGATCAGGTGATCAGAAACATCCGCAGCATCCTGGACGAAGCCGGCGCGAGCTTGCTCGACGTCGTGAAGACGACGGTCTTCCTCGCTGACATGAACGATTTTGCGGACATGAATGAGGTCTACGCGCGGCACTTCGAGGCCGAGGCCCCGGCGCGTGCAGCCGTCCAGGTCTCTCGCCTGCCGAAAGACGTCCGTGTTGAAATAGAGGCGATCGCCTTTATTGGCGATTAATATGAGTGAGGGTGGTCGGTTTGCGTGTCCCCTCCTTATGAAGGAGGGGCTAGGGGAGGGCTAAAGAACTGCTTATATAGGAAGCGTGAATATGAAGGTGCATCCCGTCTCCTGCTCGCTTTCCACCCACAGCCTTCCGCCGTGAGCCTCAACCATCATCTGGCAGAAGGCAAGCCCCAGTCCGGGCGATGGTCGTCCGCCGACGTGGCCTGACTCCAACTGGGCGAACTTATCGAATATTCGGTGCGCATCATCTTTTGGGATGCCGCGTCCGGTATCGCTGATGCGGATTTCCATTTGATCGCTATTTTGACGTGCCGAAACAACGATGTGTCCCCCTGCGGGCGTGTGTTTGCGCGAATTATCGAGCAGATTTACGATCACCCTCGAGATGCGGCTGCGGTCGATCATGACCTCGCGTAGATCCGTCGGCACGTCGACAGCTATGGAGAGCGCTTTGCGTTCGGCGAAGAATGCTATCTGGCATACGGCCTGTTCGATCAGTTGTCTTACCGGGACAGGGCCTTTGTTCAGTGTGAGCTTGTCTGCCTCGAGTTTGCTGATATCCAGAAGATCGTTAATCATGTTGAGGAGAATTTCGCCGCTTGAGACGGCTATGTTCAACAGCTTTGTCTCTTGCGCATTAAGCTTTGACTCCGTCAGCTCTGCGAGAGTCTCAACGGAACCCAGCACGGCGGTGAGCGGCACTCTCATATCGTGTATGACCATATCTGTCAGGTCTTTTTTCAACTTGGTTGATGAATTAATTTCTTTTCCCATTCGATACTACTGGTAATCCTGCACTCTGGTGCGGGCTCCCATCTTCAGCAATTCGGTCATGGTTACGAACCTGTATCCGCGCTTTTTCATCCCCACTATGATGAGCTCTGTCGCCTTAACGTCTTTCCACCTGCTGTTGAATGTTCCATCGTGGGCCAGGATGATGCCGCCCGGACGGATGTGCTTGAAGACGCGCTCCGCCATGAGCTCAGGGGTGGGGGCATCGTGGTGGTCCGCACATACGGTCCACAGGATCGTTCGGTAGCCTTCTTCCTGCGCAATATTGAATACCGTTCCGTCTATCAGGCCTCGCGGCGGGCGGAAGAGATGGGTGCGCTTGCCGGTCATTCTCTCGATAACCTGCTCGCACTGGTCAAGCTCTCTTATGACCTGCCCCTCAGTATCGGCCTTGAGATTGCGAGGATGCGTGTACGTGTGGTTGCCGATTTCGTGCCCCTGATCGATAACTTCCCTTGCGATATCCGGATACTGCTCCATTCGCTGACCGATCATGAAAAACGTTGCTTTTACGTCATATTTGTTCAGGATATCAAGGATCTGTGGCGTAAATGTGGGATGCGGCCCATCGTCGAATGTGAGCGCCACAACTTTTTCGTCTGTAGGAACCCTGTGTACCACGTTCTCTACCCAGAATACGCCGGGAGAGATTGGATGGGTAAGTAACACCACCACCAATCCCACGAGCACTAACTCGAGTATTATCCTCGCCGCTCCAAAATATTTCATGCAGACTCTACCTGTTCTTCATCATCTCATCGATGGTTATGAATTTATATCCCTGGGCATGGAGAAAAGCAAGTATCCTTGGCAGCACATCGACTGTCTGCTGCACTCCATCGTGGATCAGGACGATGCCTCCGTTGTTCGCGGTGGTCAGCAATCTATCCTGAATGACTATATCGCCGGGACTGGCATAATCACCGGGGTCGTCGGTCCATAGGATCATCGTATATCCCAGCGCCTCGGAGGCCTCCGCTACCGGGGTGTTGTAGTCTCCACCGGGTGGTCGGAATGCGTGAGGAGCCGTTCCCGTTATGCTCTTTATCACATCTCCGCAAGCCTTGATCTCGGTGGCAACCCCTTCAACCGGGATCTTGGTCAGATTGACGTGATGGTAAGTGTGATTTCCGACCTGATGCCCTGCGGCGATCTCTGCTTTCACGAGAAACGGATATTTGGCCGCCTGCTCGCCAACTACGAAAAACGTCGCTTTTGCATTATATCGCTTGAGTATGGACAGCAGTTTTGGCGTGTATTTAGGATGCGGGCCGTCATCAAAAGTGATTGCAATCTCTTTCCTGTCTCGATTGCCCCGTATGAGTTTGTGATATTTAATTCCTCTGGCCAACTCTATCTTGTGCTGTACAAGAAGTTCCAGGGCGCCTTTATCCACTTCCAGCTTGGCATTTTGCCAGTATACGTTTGATGTTTGCTGGCTGGTGGCTGCCACGCCGTTTTCCGGCGTATTTGCTCGGCATCCAGCAGTGATTGCGGACAAAAACAAAGTCGCTGCAATCAGCGAATATGCAGTGCGCATGGCGAGCCTCCGATGGAGCATCTTAATAGAGAGTTTAGTCATCGTCAAATCAGTTGTACCCTATCATCGATATAGCGATTTCATCGTTGTATCGCCCATTACGTGTGCTATCCTGGGCAAGTATGATCTCTTATACCTTCGTCATATCCGCAGGAAAACCTTCTTGCGATACATATAGAGCAGAACGAGCCACCAGACAAGGATGTATGAGGCAGTATATGTCCAGCCGCCTCCGATGCCGCCAAAGTGTGCTTTACATGCATGCAAAATCGCCGCCTGCAGTGGCTGAGTCGATCCATCTGGCATCTTCCATGTCCATCCCTGAAGGACGTACACCTTCACCAGAATCGGGATGACGTATGCGGCGATGGCATTCATCCCAAAGATGACGAGCGGGAACGCCCACATTCGCCACATGCGCACGTCGATCAGCAGATACAGGACCCCAAGGAGTATGGACCCCAGCCCGGAGGTAAACAGAATATACGATGAAGTCCAGACCGGTTTGTTAAATGGCAGGTCCAGATTCCACAACCAACCGATCAGTGCGAGCACCAGTCCGCCTGCCAGAAGGTAGATCGTCTTATGGCGCTGACCGAGTTCGTCGCGCCGCAGTATGTCGCCGATTACGGTGCCGATCAACGCCAGAGCGGAGGTCGGTATCACGGAGATCAGCCCGTTCAAATGGAACGGCATGAGGTATGTCTGGTTGAGATGATTTATCAAATTCTGGTTTTGTGTAAAAACACCGCTTCCTACTCCCGGAATTGGGAGGAAGCGAATGGCCGCCCAGTGCATTGCGAGGAGGCCGACCGCGATGATCATCCTCCGCGAGACGGGGAGCTCGACGAGCAGCGCCGCTATGAGATACGCCAACCCGATGATCTGCAAGACACCGAGGTCGAATACCGGCCGTTTTGCCAGGCTCGAATCTATCAGGCATCCAAGCAGTATCAGTGATGCAGCACGGCTAAATGCCTTGAGGTCATACCTCCAAAGAGGCAGTCCCTTCCTGATATGCGATGCAGCCGCATACGTGATTGCGACGCCCACTATGAATAGAAACCACGGGAAGATCAGATCTGCGAAGTATATCCCCTGGTTCCACGGGGCGTGAGTAAGGTTCCGCGGCGTGTCGGTGTCCAGAGCGATGTTGTTGACCAGCAGCATTCCAAGGATAGTCAGCCCGCGAAACGCATCGAGCGACATCAGTCGTTTTGTCGCTTTCGGCCCGTGTGAATCTCCACTCTGTGATACTTCTTGTTGATGGTCCATGTTTATAACTCGCAATTAACTATAATGATAATGCATCATTGGCAGTATTATATCACACAAGCGGGATTTGGAGAAGATCTTGCGGTTAGTTCCTATCTACATTAGCCGCCGGAGTCATTTGCACGCGAATCTCTTCGATCTGGCGCATCACTTCATCAAGTTTGTCCAGTACAGGCTGCTCGGCCGCCGATGACTTGAGGCCTTCCATCTGTTTCCTCGTGTCAAGAGTCATGGATGTCAGGTGCATGAGTTGCTTCGTGATGAGCTCTATCTCCAACTCGGCTTTCTTGTTGATCTCATAGTCGTTCTGCGCTTGAAGACGGTCTTTCTGTTCCTCTCTGTTCTGGCTCATCATAACTATGGGCCCGGTATACGCTGCCTGAAAGCTTAGCACCAAATTTAGAAGTATGAAAGGGTAGGGATCCCATGCGGTTAGATTCCCGTGATGCGCCTTATAGCTGATTACAAGGTAGACGTTGACCGCCATCCAGGCGAGAAGAAAGCTGCTCTGAATTATCATGAAGGGCCAGCTGCCGATAACAGACGTAAGCCTGTCTGCCAAACGCTGACCGAACGTTCGAATTTTCTCATATTCCGCGTTGACGTTGCGCACCGGCGGATGGTCATGGCGATAATCTGCTGCCGGACCCAGCGAATCTTTGCTGTCTTTCATCTGCATTCCCCCTTGAGGCCGAAGTTACGGTATAGTCACCATAAAAGCATGTAGGGATACGGATACGCAAAAGGGACCTTTCGGCCCCTTAAAGCAATGGAGGGCATTCACCATCCACCGGTAAATTCATGGTTTATGGGATTATCAAGCCTTCGCGCAGTAGAACACTACGTCGCCTGAGATGTCCTGGCAGAATGAACTCACAACTCCGCAACTGTTTCCGCCTCTTGCCAAATCCTCTTTGAAGTACCCCACCACTACAAGGTCAGGGTTTGTTTCTATTGCATACTTAGCCGCGCCTTCTACAACGTCCCGTGCACGAATGGATAACTTGCGCAGCTTGACGCCGGATTTCTTAAGCATCTGCTCGGCTTCGCTCAGTACTTCCTGTGCGACCTTTTCCATCTCCGGTACCGGTACGCCGAGCGCGAGATTTCGCGGAATCTGCAGCACGTAAAGAAGGTGTATCATCGCATGACGTTTCAATGCTTCTGAAACTGCTAGCGGCATTGCACTCTTCCATGCGCCCACCAGGGGCACGAGCACCGTGGGGCCGATGTGCTTCTCTTTGGCTATTCCGACGCTGCCGGTCTCAAGAGATGCCTGGGCTTCTTCAAGGGTCGATGCTATCACGAGCTGCGATCGCACTCCGGGAATCTTACGAATAGCGGTTAGGATATCTTCGCTCAATCCTGATACAACGACTCTCGCGTTATGTGCCTGAATGAAATGGCTGGCATCGAGAAATGTATATGCGCCCGCCTCGGACACCTCTGTCAGGCCGCTTGCATCTATTACTACGCCTCTGGGGTGTTCATCGAGGAGCAGGCTCACCGCAGAGCGGATTGCAGGCCACTGGTTCTCAGTTAATGCCCCTTTTAGCTTTATTATATCGCCTTTAGCTTGAATTATCATGATTGATACCTTTTACTTCTGTATGTAATATCGCACGTTAGCCGTAACGATATCTCGTCTGAAAAGCAGCATGAACTTGAGCAGCAGCCCCGATTGGTTGTGCAGGAGCCTGTGCCACCATTTGGTCGAAACGAACTCAGGAATAACAACAGTGACCAGCGAATTCGGACGCTCGCGCTTGACCTCTTCAAGATACTTTAGAAGTGGCCCGACGAGAGATCTGTACGGCGATTCCAATATGACTAGCGGAATGCCTCCACCCCAGGTCTCCCAGCGTTCCTCAAGCAGTCGTGAATCGATTGGATCGGTGTCGATATGCACCGCCCGCACGTCAGGCGACAGACCCTTTGCATATTCCAGCGCCGGGAGTACGCCTCTGTGCAGCGAAGGCGTCAGCACGAGGACTATGTTGTTGATCGGCTTGAATTTGTCTTCGGGGGTAAGCCTGAGCTCGTTCCCCAGAGTGATGTAGTGGTTGTGAATTTTCATGAAGACGTAGGAAAACAGCGGTATGAAAAGTATCACAATCCATGCGCCTGCAGTGATAGTGTAAACATGTCCATTTATAGGTAATGTGAACAGGGGCTTGTCGCCGGTAAATTTAGTAATGGAAATGACCAGCGTAACTATCCCTGTAGTTACTGCGCCTAATCCACTAATAAGCACACTTCTGTTCCATCCACGTTCTTTCAGCCGAATGGCATGTTTTACCATTCCATATTGCGATAGAGTGAAGGATAGGAAAACACCGATAGCATATAAAGGTATCAACGCGTTTACGATACCTTTGAAAACGATGATCAGTATTGCAGAAAGCACTGTCAAAAACAAAATTCCGTTTGTGAAGACAAGCCGGTCGCCCACATTATAGAACTGCCGCGGCATGAACCTGTCACGAGCCATGATTGAGGCCAGCCGGGGAAATCCTGCATAGCTTGTATTAGCTGCCAATATTAATATGGCCGCTGTGGCACCCTGGATCAGATAGTAGAACCAGATTTTTCCAAAGACGCCTTTCGCGATCTGCGATATCACCGTCTCATATCCATGTGTGCCTTGCTCCATAGGGATTACATGACCGGCCCAGGCAAGGTAGCTTATTCCAAGGAACATAGTGCCTAGAATTACTGCCATAGTGACGAGCGTGGTGGCTGCGTTCTTCGACTCAGGTGGGCGAAAAGCTTGAACGGCATTGCTTATTGCCTCCGTACCCGTCATTGCGGTACAACCTCCTGAGAAGGCTCTAAGTATAAGGAATAAACCTAGCATTCTGGTCTGGTGAGGGATACTCTCCAGGGGTGGAGGTGCAACTGTAAATCCGCCAGTAGCTAGACGGTACAGGCCAACTACAATCAGTGTGAATGCACTGGCGACGAAAATATACGTTGGCATGGCAAAGAGGAGTCCGGATTCACGTGCACCACGCAGGTTTATCACTGTTACCAATCCTATCAAGGCGAGGCACAGTGGCACACGATGCGGGGCTAATGCTGGAAACGCAGAAATGATAGCGTCTACTCCGGCAGCGATACTAACTGCAACCGTTAGCGTGTAATCGATGGTTAATGCTGCGCCAGCGGTAAGTCCGGCATAATCTCCCAGATTATCCTTAGCAACTATATATGCGCCGCCACCGGATGGATAAGCCTTGATCGTCTGCCTGTATGATGTTACTACGATGGCAAGTAACGTGACGATAGCAATGGCAATCGCAGGGAGCAACCTGGAATCAATAACCGCTGTACCTGCCAGAACCAGGATGAGGAGTATTTCCTCGGTAGCATATGCGACTGATGAGAGTGCGTCGGATGCAAAAATTGGCAGAGCTAATATCTTTGGCAATCGCTCATGCATTGCGCGTTCATTTGACAATGGGCTGCCTAATATCAGGCGGCGTAGCCAGGCTAACATATAGAGACCTCCACTTTCGTGTATGGATTGGTTACTAAGCGGACCGATGCTGCAATGCATTCGGCGTATGCGGAGTTGTCCATGAGTTGGGGTATACCGCCACAACGCTGTGCTCTGTAGGAAATCCGTTACATAATAACTCTACAGCCGTGTGTTTTGCAAGTACCTGATGCATATCTTTTGCGTTCTACCAAACGGTATGTCGCCATCAGTGGAAAAGGGGAGCGAATTCGGTGTTGCGTGGACTCCTCCCTCTCCCGTTGGGAGAGGGTTGGGGTGAGGGAATTAAAAGCCCTGATACTTAAACACCTACCGCTAGTGGCGCTTCAAGTTCTTCGGTGCGGTCGAATGACGAGAGATTGAGATTCTCCCACTTTGCGCACTTGCTTCCCCACCTGCTGGCAACCTTGCCATCGATGTTGAGTTCATTCACTTCGCACTGATTCGCGCAGTCCGTGCAGATGAATGTGCGCGGGGCACAGTCGAATGTGGCGATCTCTCGGCCTTTGAATGCGGTCGGCCTGCCGGTAGTCTCTATATGTGTTTTGGCGATCAGTGCTGCTCCGATTGCCCCCATGACTTTGAAGTGATGCGGGACGATCACCTTTACGCCGAGCATTTTCTCGAAGGCAGCCGTGAGCCCGATGTTTGCCGCCACTCCGCCCTGGAAGAGGACCGACGGCAGAATCTTTTTGCCGCGCGCGACGTTTGTGAGGTAGTTCCTGACCAGCGCGATGCACAGACCGGCGATCAAGTCTTCCTTCCTGTATCCCATCTGCTGTTTGTGGATGAGATCTGATTCTGCGAAGACCCCGCACCTGCCCGCTATGCGCACAGGACTTGTTGACCGGACGGCATATTCGCCGAAATCCTCGATCGGGATGCCAAGCCGTGTCGACTGATGGTCGAGGAATGAGCCGGTCCCTGCGGCACAAACGCTGTTCATGTTGAACCCGGATGATACGCCGTCTTTCAAAAAGATGATTTTGGAATCCTGCCCGCCGATGTCTATAACCGTCCGAACGTCCGGTCGCACGAATTTCGCGGCGGTCGCATGAGCCGTGATTTCGTTTTTCTCGATATCTGCGCCGACCATAATCCCTGCGAGCCGCCGTCCGCTGCCGGTGGTTGCAACGCCTCTGATTTCGAGATCATTGCCGAGCGCCGAGTACATCTCTCGGAAGGCTTGCTGGATTGCATGTATAGGGCCGCCTTCCGTGCGTATATATGTATCGAACAGAACCGCTTTCTGTTCGTCTATGGCAACGAGTTTCGTGGTTACGCTGCCGACATCAATGCCTAAGTAGTGTGCCATTCTAAACTCCCGTGATTTTCTGCCGCTCGCCGATACCGCCTGCGCTCTTCAAGCACATCCAGAAAAGCCTCTATCCTCGTCTGAATTCCGGCTTCACCCATCTGTTCGCTGATGATATAAGTGAGAACAGGGATATCGAGAACGTCGCTGACTTCAACCAGAATATTCTGTGCCACGATCTCCGGCATGCAGGTGAAGGGGAAGATGTGCACAACGCCATCACAGCCCTCTTCATGGGCAAGCACGGTCGCTCCGATGCTCTCCTGCCCATGCCCGCCGACTTCCTCTGTGAGAAATCGAGTGGCGGCGTGTATGATCTGCCGCTCACGTGACTTAAGCGCCGGGTCTGACAGTACGTTCTGACGGAACCAGTGAGTCGCGGAAAGTTCCCTGTCGACCTCTACCCGGATGCTTTCCTGGGATGCCAGGATTTTCTCGATCTCCTGGTTGACGAAATGCTCCAACACTACCCATATCTCACCGACTATGCGCACCCGAATTGGATCGGTATCCTCGATTTCAATCGCCGATACCGCCTCCTTGAACTCTCGCGTCGCTCGCTTTACAGTGGATGTATCCGATGCATGCTCGATTCGGCGCTCATACCGACTGAACAATTTATCGGCTGCCCCACGTTCGCGCTCGACGGCCCTGAGCTTGTGGCACACGGTTTCGGCGCTGTCCAGTGCGGCTATTTTCATGTAGCCGAAATATATCGATGACAGGATTTTCGACCATGACGCATTGTGTGTGAGATATTTCAGCAGCTCGCTGAACGGTTTCCAATTGGGCCGAAACGGCACCGGCGAATCGAGCACGCACATCTCGAAGTCGTAGCCTGCACGGCGCAGGATCTCTTCCTGTACCTGCGCATACCACCCGAGCCTGCACCTGCCTTTGCCGCCGACCATGAAGAGGGTGTTTGCGCCCATCTCGAGGAGTTCGCGCATCTGCCCGAGCGTTGCTGTGAACGGGAAGCAGACGAACTCTGGGGCGAGTTCCGATCCCAACTGTATCGATCGCTTGCTTGTGCCGGGGCTCTTGATACACTTTGTGCCGCAATCCTCAAGCATTGACCGTATCGCGACATCGAGGTATCCCATGGAGGGAAATCCGACGATCATCTCGGTTTCCGTGCCAGTATACACCCCGTGCTTGATCCCGGCATCAGGCGATGGCTTACTGCTGTGTTCCGTCGCGCGCGCGGATGCCGTATCCATGAAAGCTTCTATGCGGGTGACAAGGCCGGCTTCGCCGGTCTGCTCGTCGATCGTGAGGAGCAGAAACGGAATCCCCTGGGCTTCGGCCTCCTGCTCGACGTACGTTTCGATCACGGATTCCGGCCCGCATTCGAATGAGCCGACCAGGATTATCTTATCTATCGATCGGTTTTTGAGAAGGTGCAGGGCCGCCCCGAGCATGCGCGCCTCGAATGACCACAGCTTATGCCCATCCGTTATGCCGTTCACCGCTAACTCGGCGTCGTCTGACTTCACCATCTCAGCCGTGATGACGCTCCCGAATTCGCGCAGCCGATCGATCATGTTGTGACTCAGCATATCGTACAGGATGTACGGATGACCGATGACACCTATATTCTGCTGACGTTCGCCATCTTGCAATACTGGGGCATGTTCCTTTGGCTTCTTGCCTCCATCCAGGACCTTGTATGCCTCGGCGATGGTCAGTTGTTCAGATACCATCAAACTCTCATACTCTTCCTGCACGCTCCATGCCGCTTCCAACGACCGGCGAACCCTTGCTTTATCGGTTATTCCAAGTTCGGCCGCCACATCGAAGAAAGGTTTATCCGCCTGTGCAGGTTTCTTCTGGCAATCGAATCTCGGCATAAGGAGGCTGGAGGCGTCCAGATGCAGCCCGTTTCGCACCATGTCCGAGATTCCGAGAAACTTCGGGCAGCAGAAATTATCCTTGCCCATGCTGGCCAGCACTGGATTCCATATATAGTCTGCGCCGACAGCTTTGAGCGCTTCCGTATGTGCGAAGTAGAGCTTCACGGCGACACAAGGCTCATCAGTTGGACAGACTTCCATGCTGTCGAGGGTTGCCTTGGTGGTCGGTGGTGACACGATGACCTCTGCCCCGAGTTGTTCAAGAAAAGTCTTGTAGAATGGGTATAGATAGTAGTAGCCCAAACCCCTGGGTATGCCAACCCTTGCGGCCATGTTTGATGAACTCCTGACGTTTTGGGTGCCGGCTTGCCATGTTAGTTCTTGCAAAGTCGGGGGTTGCTATGTTTACGCAACATAGATTTCTTACCACATGTTTGAGCGTTCTAAACATCTTTGTGTAGGAATTCGCATGCGTATGGTAGAATTGATAATAGGTAATTAGGTGAAATAGGGATGTGCATGAAAGTAGCCGTTATACTAAACCCTAAGGCTGGTCAAGGTCGGCCGTCGCTGGTGCAGGAGCAAGTTGAACGCAGCCTTTGTGATCGAGGCTTTGAGTGCGAGCTGTTTGTAACAGAGAGAGCAGACGATGGCTTCACCATCGCGCGGCGTGCGGCCGAGCGTGGATATGATCTTGTGATAGCGGTTGGTGGAGATGGTACGGTTAATGAGGTAATAAACGGCATTGCCGGTTCCGATGCCAGGCTTGGCATACTCCCCATGGGCACAGTCAATGTTCTAGCCAGAGAACTGAAGATACCCCTCAATCCACGGCAGGCCATCCGCACGATTGTTGAAGGCAACGAAAAACGAATAGATCTCGGGAACGCGAACGGCCGTTATTTTACGCTGATGGCAGGTCTTGGTTTCGATGCCGATGTTGTTTCAAACGTGCTGCAGCCGATAAAAGACATACTTGGTACATCGGCGTACGTATTCCAGGCGCTCGGCACACTCGCCAGGTACACCGCTACCGATGTGACCCTCGAGATGCCGGATGAAACATATTCATCCAAAGCCTTTCTGGTGATAGTTGCCAATTCCTCTACTTACGCTTGGCAGATGAAGATGGCCCCATACGCTTATCCTGACGATGGTCTGCTCGATATCTGCGTTTTCGAGCGGCCGGTAAGCGATCGCATAGGATTTTTGCGCCAATTGATCGATGTTTTCACCCGGCGTCATCCGCGCGACGACGCCGTCAAGTATTTTCAGGCCGCGCGGGTGAAGATACGGTCGAATCCACATATTATGGCCCAACTCGACGGTGATCCGTTTGGGGGAACGCCGCTCGATATTGTCGTCGCCCCTCGCATTCTTCCTGTGATCGTCCCCGCGGAATCGATCACCGAATAAAAAAGGGCTCTATAAGAAAGTTTGTGGATAGCGACAGTGTTCCAACAACCGTGCGAATAAATTCTCGGCTGCCGAAGCCTGGTAGACATGAACCGTCCCTCGATATGCCCTGTGGGCTACTCGGGATAAGCGGCATCCCCCTCGCCCGAAATCGGGAGAGAGCCTGCCCTGAGCGAAGTCGAATGGGGTTGGGGTGAGGGCTGAATCATCTGGAGATTCACCCACAAGAAAGCTTATGGTACTAAAAAAGGGAGACCTTTCGGCCTCCCTTTCATTGGTTCATTTTAACGTTGGGGCTGGATTACCAGCGACTTCCGCCGCCACCGCCGCCGTAACCACCACTGCGACCGCCGCCGCCGCCACCGTAACCGCCGCCACTGCCACCACGGCTTCCGCCGCCGTAACCGCCGCTGCGACTCTCGGTCTTCGGTCGAGCTTCACTTACTGTGATCGTACGACCCATGAATTCCTTGCCGCTGGTCTGTGCGATTGCTTCAGCTGCAGTCTCTTCCGGTACGTCAACGAATCCGAATCCTCGTCCCTGGATGATGCGAGCCTCGCCTACCGGTCCCCAAGGCGCAAAGAGGGTCTTCAGATCCTCTTCTGTCGTGCTGTAGGAAATGTTTCCTACATATAATGATTTATTTGCCATTTACCTTACTCTTTTCTGGGAATAGTTCTTTCCCAAGATGACTGGGCTCGTCACTTGTGCCACGAGGCTAATTCGATGCGGTCGGAGCTTTTCGTTGGAGAAGGTCGGTGCGCATAAATTAACACGGGACTCGATGCCGTTGCCTGATATTGCTAGTATACGGTATGTTGTATAATTTTGCAATGCTTTTCGTTTTTACAATTTATTGGTAAGTAATTAAATAGAGCATAAAAAAATGCCAGGCATTAGCACGGTCATCATTTAACTTACACGACGCTCCTTGCCTCTTGATGCGATCGCGTAGGCAGGTGACGGCGTTTTCGTATCATAATGTGCCCTTCGGTAGCCTTACCGCCCCGAATAGAATTACTTCTATGCGAAGGTTAGGGTTCCCTACGAACAACCTATATATCCAGTTCCCGGACCGTTTCCAGCCAGGTTCAAGAAAATAGGCTCGTGGTTTAGCCTGGCAAACCATATTGTATTTGTACCAGGGCATTTCCGGTACACATAGGTTCTACCCCGCAGCAATAGCGTCCAAACATTCGTGGTGAAATTTTCCTGAATATTATCCACTTCCTGCCCGATTGCCGCATTTACAGGGCGAGTGTGACTCCAAGCGCCAACTGACTCCCCAGACCAGGGCCAAGATCAGCCAGGCCTGCGTCGATGTTCAGTGTATCGGACGCTACATACCTGACAGCTATGTCCTGCCACGTGCTCCCACCTATCTGATCCTTGAACTCTGTGCCGACTATCAGCTTGGGAGTTACAAACACTGCGGCTAGTCCCTCGAACTTCAACTGCCTGTCGCTGCCTACGCCGAACAGCCCGAGTCCTAGCGATTTTGTAGAACGCGCTCCAAGATCAAGCAGTACAGGAACGGTCCCCACCTTGACGACTTTGCTCGCGCTTAGCCCGTAGTCGAGATCGCTGCCTCCGACTGAGAGATTCCTGTCGATCGCCCATACCGCTATCGCTGGTGCCGACTGCGTCTCCGGTAGAAACTGCCACTTTGCCAGCAGGTTGGTCTGGTCGCTTACTCCGCTCACGGAACTGCTGATTCTGGTCAGCCCCACCTCCAGATTCTTGCCGATTCCACCGGCCGCGTTGAACGATGTGACGTTGCCCAGACTGTTCAGTCCGACATAATGGCTCGACACCTCTACTTTGCCATTCACGATAGGGTATGCCAGCGGATTAAGGAAAACGCCGGATTGTCCTTCAAGCGTCAAGGCAGCGCTCGCCGGTAACGTCATCGCCGTGATTCCTATCACTGAAAGTAGTAGTGTAGATAGCTTTTTGTAATTCATTTCTTCCTCCTGTTTTTCATCTCTACTCTCTGTTTATTCAGATAGTAGAGTAAGTCGATCGGTATACTCGATATTATACTTGCTCATCGCTGAGTTGTCAAGCCCATATTTTATTGTGTTGTGAGCGTAAATCCGAACGAGTGCACAACAATAAATGCCGCTGAGTGCATTTGCCACTTTACACCCGGCGATAGGGTATGTTAGAATTCTCATCAATTGCCATTAGTTGAAAGGGGACCACATGCAGGTCAGGGAGTTTTTTGACAACGATAAGGAACGGTGGAATAAGTTTGTGGCTTGGTTCCCTACAGGCGATCTTCTGCAATCCTTCGAGTGGGGCGAATTGAAGCAAAAGGGTGGATGGAAGCCTATCCGATTAGCCGTCGAAGAGAACGGCGAGATAGTCGCTGCTGTATCTATTCTGAAGCGCAGTCTGCCTCACCTGAAAAAGTGCATCTTCTACGCCCCCCGCGGCCCCGTGTGCGATTTCTCGAACATAGAGGTGCTGAAAACGCTGATGGATGCGGTGACAGAGCGCGCACGGCGTGAAGGCGCTATCCTGTTTAAGATAGATCCTGCCGTTGTCGATGCCGCCGTCGTTCCGATTCTGGAGCGGGCAGGCTTCATACGCGCATCCGATCCCGAGGGCTTCGGCGGCGTCCAGCCACGTTGCGTGATGCAGCTCCCTCTGACGTCGACGATAGATGATATCCTCGCAAACTGCAAACCGAAGTGGCGTTACAATATTCGTCTTGCGGAGAAGAAGGGCGTCATCGTTCGCTCCGACTGCACGAAGGCTGATTTGCCGGTATTCTACTCTCTTTTGCAGGAGACCGCAAAGCGGGACAAGTTCCTGGTTCGCGGCTACGAGTACTACGAGCATATGTGGGATACTCTGGTTGTGCCCGGATATGCCAAGCTGTTTCTAACTGAATATCAGGGTGAGTCCATCTCCGGTGCGCTCTCTTTCCTGTTTGGCGATAAATGCTGGTACACTTATGGCTCATCCAGTAATCGTCACAGAAACGTGATGCCTAACCATCTGATGCAGTGGCGCATGATCGAATGGGCAAAAGAGGCAGGGTGCATATGGTATGACTTCCGAGGGGTATCTCAGAAGCAGGATCAGGATTCGAATGATCATTTGAGCGGTCTGAACAGGTTCAAAGAAGGATTCGGCGCCCAGTTTGTGGAGTACATCGGTGAGTTCGATTTGCCGCTCTCTCCGTCATGGTATTGGGCATGGACCACCGGCAAGCCGAAGGTGAGTTCGTTTATAAAATCGCTTAGACGCCGTAAAACAGGAATTCAGTCTCAATCCGGCGACTAACTACGTATGGCGGCGATTTGGAATCGCAAGGGGTATGGTAAATGGATGGACAGGGGCTTACATCATGGGTAGAGGTTAATCTACCGGCTTTGACGCATAATCTGGCAGAGGTTAGAAATCTCGTCGGCCCCGATGTGAGAATCATGGCAGTGGTGAAAGCCGATGCCTACGGTCACGGCGCGGTTCAGACTGCACGGTCGCTCGCTGAAGCCGGTGCAAACTACTTCGGTGTGACCACTCTGGAAGAGGGCTTGGAGCTTAGAGCAGACGGCATCTGTACGCCTATCCTGGTTTTCAGCCCACTTCTGCCCGATCAGATCGATACGGCCATAATGTACGATTTGCAGCTAACCGTCAGCGATATCAATGCCGCCAAAGCTATCTCTGGCGCGACAGAAAGAACCGGCAAATGGGCGATGGTTCATGTGAAAGTTGATACAGGCATGGGCCGACTTGGTATCCCTGTCGATGAATGTCCGAACCTTATGTGCAGCTTGCTCAATCTTCACGGAGTGGAAGTCGGCGGTATATATACCCATTTTGCGAATGCAGGAGCGACCGATCTGTCGCATGCCATGAAGCAGAATGCCCGGTTCTCCGCCCTGATGGATTTGCTCGCGTCGAAGGACATACCAACCGGTCTGCGCCATGCATCGAACAGTGCTGCGATTCTGAATCTTCCCGACGCCCGGTATGACATGGTTCGAGCGGGGACAATCCTGTATGGGCAGTATCCATCGAGGAACGTAAAGGTGAGGCTCGATCTCAGCGATACCTGGCACCTCAAGACGAGGATTGTCGCACTGAAGTGGCTGCCGGCACGATCGGCCGTCGGTTATGGCAGCGAGTTCACTACAACCCGGCCAACGCTGTCCGCCGTGATTGCGATCGGGTACTCGGACGGCTTCACAGTAAGCCCTGAGAGTGTGTCGCAGAGAGCGAATAATCCCCTGAGAGTCGTTGCGAGTAGGTTACTTGGAAGAGCATCAGGCCCTCACGTCACGATTCGTGGGGCGAAGGCTCGCGTAATCGGCAGGGTCTCGATGCAGATGTGCTCGGTGGATGTGACGGATATTCCAGGGGTGCAGGTCGGTGATGAGGCGCTGGTTCCGTCGCGCAGGACGACAACTTCCAGCCGGATTCAGAGAGTGTACGTAGGCTAATTTACTATCAAGCCTTTGATGCATCAGGTGAAGGCTTCTTTGCCTTTTCCACGGGGGTTTCCTCTATAGGCTCATCCACGATATCTGCCTTCAGTCCAGGGTAGAACTCCAGCACTATCTCCTGTATGCAAGCTGCGACCGGCACTGCAATCAACATCCCCACGAGTCCAAACAAGCTTCCACCAGCCGTCAGCGCGAAGATACTTATGACCGGATGCAGTCCCACCGATTTACCTAGTATCCTGGGAGAGATCAGCATGTCAAAGATCTGATTTACGACCAGCACGCTTGCTGCCACTATTGCCGAGTGGACGAATCCATGGGGGAAGGTCGCTAGTCCTACAAGGAAGACAATCATCGTCGTGACGAAAGGTCCAAAATACGGTATCGCGTACAGGATGCCGGATATCAAGCCGACGATGAGGCTGTACTTCAGGCCAAAGGCAGCAAGCACAATAGTCATAACCGTGCCGTAAAACAGGCTGACTATCGTTAATCCACGGATATAGTTGCTGAAGACATGGCCTACTCTGGAAAACATTTCGACGGTCTTTGGGCGGATGATTTCAGGGATGAACATGGCCGAGCGCTTTCTCATGCGGTCCAGATCGTTCATGAAATAAAAGGATATCAGCGGTATCAACACGATCCATAGCGCCTTTGGCAGATTGGTCACAAGGAAGGTCGTGATTACGTTCATCGTGGTGCTGGCGGCGCCCTGCAGCTTATCCCCATACCGGGTTAAAATATCGTTCATGGATGTGGGGGCATTTATCTGAGCCAGCGCTGAGTGATGCTTTTTCATGAAGTTTACGGCGAATTGCCCAAAATGCTGGATGTACGATGGAATATCTTCGCTCAGCTGCCTGAACTGATCTGCGACTGCAGGGATTAGAAACAGCAGCCCCACCGCTAGTGCAGCGATGGCGATGATATATACCCCGGATATGGCTAGTACCCGGGGACATCGACGGGCTTCAACCCAGTTCAGTAAAGGGTCCAGCATCCAGGCGATCACGAACGCGATCGCAAAGGGCGGCAGTGTATCGCGTACCAGATACAGAAACCTGCCTGTTACAACGAGCACAGCCGTAAGGCCCAATATTAGAGCGAGAGTACGATACCAGGGATTCTTCATTAACTTAAAATACGTTCCTATTCAGACAATAGTTCCTTCAGCCGTTTCAGCGCTTTCTGCTGCAACCGCGAGACGTGCATTTGCGAGATGTTGAGCTTTTCCGCCACCTCGGTCTGTGACATGTCTTTGAAGAATCTCAGGTATATGATCGCTCGCTCACGCTGTTCAAGGCAGTCCAAGGCCTGGTTGAGATCGCCATACTTCGACAGGTCTTCGAGCGAGATATCTATGGCTCCGACGAATTCCGACAGGCTGAGCGGGGCCGATTCGCCCTCGTAGGCGAGTTTGGTGTCCAGCGATACCGTATCGTATGCGTTGCCAAGTTCGATCGCTTCAAGAGTTTCCTCTTCCGAGGCCTCCACAAGCTGCGCGATTTCCTGTATGGTTGGTGACCGTCCAAGCTTCTGTGACAGCGACTCGGCAGCCTTGTTCGCGGCGAGGTTCAGCTCCTGGAGGCGACGCGGCACCTTCAGGCTCCATGCTTTGTCGCGGAAATGCCGTCTTATCTCGCCCACTATTGTAGGCGTTGCGTACGTAGAGAACTTCGTTCCGCGCCCGGGATCGAAGCGGTCTACGGCATTGATCAGGCCGATTGTTCCAACCTGTACCAGATCTTCGATCGGTTCCCCTCGGTTAACGAATTTTCCGGCAAGAAAGCGCACAAGGTTCTGGTGCATTACTACCAGACGGCTTCTTATCTCGGGGCTTCTGTTCTCTGCGAATTTCGCGAATAGAGTTTCGGCATCATCTTCAAATAAACCAGGCGTGACGCCTTTCCTTCGTGATACCATAATATTCTTATCCTGCGTATTTCACCATCGTAACCAGAGTCCCGCCGGCTTCAGTAGGCTCAACTCTGAATTCATCAACAAGTAACTCCATCAGGAGTGTGCCGAGGTTCTGCTCATCCAGACTCTCCGGCGAGGGAGGGGGAGGAACAGATTCAGCCGTGCGGGCCACCTCGTCTTCTACCTGTATGGTCAGCTTGCCATCTGCGATTTCGCTTCTGATGGTTATGCTGGCGGCCTCTTTGTTCACGTTTATCGCGCGCTCAACGGCTGTCGTGCATGCTTCACCGACGGCAAGGCGTACATCTTCCACCTCGTCGTACGTGAAGTGCATTCTGCTGGCAACTCCTAATATCGTCAATCTTGCGACGCCAACGAATTCGGGTTTGCACGGTATCTTAAGCTCTACCATGGCAGGGCGTACTTCATTGGCCAACTAGTCACCCTCCTTGGAACTCTTCTTTTTCAGAGCCTCGTCTTCAGTGCTGAATATGTCGAATATTTTGTCCAGTCCGGTGATCTCGAATATGCGCTTAATCCTGGGATTCGGGCAAATCAAGTCGAGTGTTCCATCTCTTTCACGAAGCCTTTTTAGCCCACCGATTAATACGCCTAGCGCCGTACTGTCCAAATACTCAACATTGGTCAGGTTTACGATTACATGCCGTACGCCTGAGTCCAGGAGATTGATAATCTGCTGCTTGAGATCCGGTGCGGTGTAGACATCAATTTCACCTTCGAGATCTATCAGCGTCATCAGATCATCAATGGATCGGGTGTTCATCTTAAGGTTCATGCTGTATGTCACCTTCCGTATGAGTTAATGGCCGGATGCGACTGCTTCGTACATGACTGCCGCACCCGGCCGCCGCTTCCGGTGAATTAGGCTTCTTCCGCCTGCTCAATTTCTTCTTCAACTTCGATTCGGCTTTCGGCTATGGACTGCTTGCCGGATTCGATCGCGGCCTGAACTCGCGTCTTCGTGGTTTCAACCAGGTCTTTGCTCTTGCTTACCAACTCGTCCACCGAAGTCCCCAGTTCGCCGATTACGCCTTCTGCCTTGTTTTTGAGTTCTTCTGCAGCTTTTAAAACATCTTCTCGCATTTCGGTTCCCGGCTTCGGTGCAAACAGCAAGCCTGCCGCTGCTCCTATAATAGCACCCAGACCGATACCGGCAAGTATGCTCACCAGGACGTTGCTTTCTTCATTTTTGCTCATTGGATGTGCCTCCCTTTTTGGTTTCCTGTGAGCCTCGCAGTATTCTTATTCCCTGCTTGACTCCTTCGTAAACACTGATCAGCGTTGCGGTAGATGATTTAACTGTTTTTGCTACCGATGATGCCACGAATGCGCCATCCATCAGTCGCTCACCAATTTCGGCAACGTTGTCTATACGCTCCACAGTCTCCGTTGCCTTTAGGACCAGACGGTCGACATCCGAAACTGCAGATCGAACCTCGCTTGCTGTACCAGCGAGCTCTTCCTCTGCGATTCTCAGAAAATGCGACGCATCTTCGCTCGTCTTAACGATTTTCCCGAGCCCGCCGAGCACTCCACGCACTAATGCGATGAATCCCACGGCGACTACGATTATGGCTATCGTCGCGACCACCTGTAATGCTGTCTGCATGAGCCATACCCCCCGTTATTCAAGTATGCGATCTATCGTTCCCCCACCGACCACATCGTCTCCCTGATAGAAGACTGCTGCCTGTCCTGGGGTTATCGCTCTTTGCGGTTGGTCAAAGATTACTTGCGCTTGCCCTTCTACCACATTGGTAAGCAGGGCGGGCGAATCTTTCATATTATATCTGATCTTTGCTGTAACAGCAACTGAGCTATTGAGACTTTTAAACAAAATATAATTCAAGTCAGTCGCGATAAGTCCTTTTGTGTACAGGTCATCATTGCGCCCTACTATAATAGCGTTTTTTTCAGTGTCTATCCGCACCACATAGTGCGGTTCCTTTGCTGAGATGCCGAGCCGCTTCCTCTGCCCGATCGTGTAGAAGGCGATGCCGTTGTGCTGACCGAGCACTTTGCCGTCCATATCAAGTATCGGGCCGGGCTTCGCGACCTCCGGCACGTGCTGCTTCAGGAAGCCGGGATAGTCCTTGTTCTCTACGAAACAGATCTCCTGACTGTCCGGTTTCGCGGCCACGTTCAGACCGAGTTTCGCGGCGAGGGCGCGCACGTCGTCCTTTGCCATCGTACCAAGCGGCATAAGTGTATGCGCCAACTGATACTGGCTCATGGAGTACAGCGCATACGATTGATCTTTTGAGTTATCCAAACCTCTCTTGAGACGCCATCGGTCGATGCTGTCGTCGTACACCACGCGGGAGTAGTGCCCTGTAGCCACGTACTCCGCCCCGAGCCCGCGTGCTTTCGTGAGAAGGCTCTCGAATTTGACGAATCGGTTGCATCGCACGCAAGGGTTTGGCGTTCGGCCTCTCCGATACTCTTCGATGAAGTTGTCGATGACCATTTCCTGGAACGTGTCCCTGAAGTTCAGGACGTAGTGCGGGAAGCCGAGCCGGTCTGCGACCCTTCGCGCGTCGTCTATCGCCTCGATGGAGCAGCAGGCTTTGTCGAACTGTTTTTCCGCACAGCTCACCCTTGGCCAGACCTGCATCGTCACGCCGATGATGTCGTACCCTTCTTCGAGCAGGATCGCCGCCGCTACGGAACTGTCAACGCCCCCGCTCATGGCGACGACTACTTTTGGCCGCTTTTCAGAATTTACTGACATGAATTTTATGGTGACTCCGTAATTTTTGTTGATGTAAACTGTTTTGTGCTATTCACCCGAATCGCCGGTCTTACGCCGTGCCTTCAATCGCTGAAGGCGCTCTTTGATGCTCGCTTCACGGCCGTTTTCGGTCGGCTCGTAATAATCCTCGGTTTTGATGCCGTCCGGCATGTAGTCCTGATCGACCCAGTTGCCGGGATAAGCATGCGGATATTTGTAATCCTTGCCGTGACCCATAATCTTTGCGCCCTTGTAGCTTGATGATCGAAGGTGGATCGGCACGGGTTCGGCACGCTTTTCGGTGACGTCTTTCAGCGCTCGATTGATACCGACGTACGATGCGTTGCTTTTCGGGGCGCAGGCCAGATATATGACCGCCTGTGCCAGCGCGATGCGGGCTTCCGGCAATCCGACGAACTCGACCGCCTGCGCAGCCGCAGTTGCAACTACCAGAGCCATTGGGTCGGCGTTTCCTATATCTTCGGATGCTTGTATGACTATGCGGCGTGCAATGAACCGGGCATCCTCGCCAGCGTATATCATCCGCGCGAGCCAGTACAGGGCCGCATCGGGGTCGGAGCCTCTCATGGATTTGATGAAGGCCGATGCCACGTCAAAATGGTTGTCGCCGTTCTTATCGTATCTAAGCGCGCGATGCTGGATCGCTTCTTCGGCGATTTCGAGGGTGACTATGCGCTCGCCCGATTCGTTCGGCGGAACGGTGAGCGCCGCGAGTTCCAGCGCGTTCAGAGCGGTCCGAGCATCGCCGTTTGCAATGTTTACAAAATGAGCCATCGCCTCGTCATCCAACACGACATTCCAGTGTCCAAGGCCTCGCTCCGTATCCTTTATCGCGGCTCCGAGTATCAGCCCGATCTGCTCGTTTGTATGCTGCTTGAACTCAAAGATGCGTGACCTCGATATAAGAGGGGAGTTCACCTCGAAATACGGGTTCTCGGTGGTCGCGCCGATCAGGATGACGGAGCCGTCCTCTACGTGAGGCAGGAAGGCGTCCTGCTGGGACTTGTTGAAACGGTGGATTTCATCGACGAAAAGGATGGTTTTCTGACTGTAGAACTTCCTGCGCTCTTTCGCCCGCTCGATTATCTTGCGGATATCTGCGACGCCTGAAGTGACAGCGCTGAAATTTTCGAAGGTCGATTTGGAGGTCTTTGCGATGATGGCGGCCAGACTGCTCTTGCCGCAACCGGGAGGGCCCCAGAAGATGGCGGATCTAAGCTCATCTGTTTCAATCGCGCGGCGGAGAAGCTTGCCTACGCCGACTATGTGTTCCTGACCGATGAATTCGTCAAGGTTGGTCGGGCGCATGCGAGCGGCGAGCGGCATTTCTGCTCCTGACTGTTCCAGTCGGGCATCCACTCGATCGAAGAGGTCTGCAGACTGTGATTCGTCTCGCGTCTGGCGCATGTTCGCTTCCCTAGTTAGCAAGTTCTAGACAAATAAAGGAACCCCGCCATGCCGTTTGCCTAACAAGTTTTTGAACCCGTAAAATACGGGCGGGTACAATATTTCGTGCTTTGCGATTCCCAGACTAGCCGGGCTGCCACGAATGACACGAAAACCTTGCCCCTTTAGTTTTGAGTGTAGGCTCAAAACCTCCTCGGCATAATCACGAACACAGCAGGGTTCCACATTGGAATCGTGTGCTTCAGGCGTAAATACTACCACAGTTGCGCCGAATTTTCAAGGATCAATAAAGTGCTTGATGATTTCCTCTTCCTGTATGGAAGTGAAATTCAACCCCATACGGCACAATTCACAGCCAATTCCGTTTATAAGCTCAAATTCATCACTTGTTCTTCGACAATGACTGCCGGTTAAATGACGATAGATCCAGCGTGCAATACATTGAATCGCCGGTCATCGAAATTGGAGTTTTGCCGCTGCCGATGGATATCATTCCGCTGTCATGATCAGGGTTTTTATCCTTCGGCGGCTCAATACTGAATACCCACTTGGCTTTCACTTCCATGTTATCATCGGATGCTATCTGCTTGATCTTGAATGTTGAATTGCGCAGCTTTTCCGGGCTTTCGAAATTCTTGTTCGTGCTTTGTATACAGGCTACCATTGATCCGTCATCGTTAGCTATCCAATTCCGCAGTATTTCCATCTGTGATTCGCTCAAAGTTGAACAGTTAACACCATCAGCGCTAAAGGCTTTCGTCCACTGATCTCTTGTAAGTGATGCTGCCAGTCTTAGCGCAGGCATGCTGTCCCGAAGGACCCAGGCATCCCCCAGACCGTAAAGGGGTAGGTCGGCTATTTGCGCGGGATTTAGCGAGGCGATCTGGGTAGCTTCCTGAATCCTGATGCCCTTGTATTCCTCTATGATCTTCTTCCACTTGGACACCAAACGTTCGGGAATTTCCCTTTCCCTGCTTGCCATCCAGTCCTGACTAGTCAGCAGCCTGATGTTGCCATCCTTCTCCATGCTGGAACGCATCGAGAACGCTATGAAGATGAGCGCGCTATCCATAGATGCGAATTTGAATCTCGAGCTTAACGGCGAAATGGCTGTATGGGTGAAATAGTCGGATACTATATTGACGTTTGCCGAGTCAGCCAGAGACTGTAAGGCTTCGCAGTAGCTAAGGTCTTCTTTCTCAGAATCCTGCGCTGGCTCGAATCTGAACCCCGGTGCGTTTGGATCGTTGGGGTTCGCAAATATGTCCGGGCTAAGCGGATGCTCGATTTCGGGTCTGCTTTTTTCGGGCGGATATATGTAGCTGCCATATCCACATAGGATTGATGTGCCCTCCGAGTATTCCTGCGAATAGTCCGGTTCGAGTTCAATCCCGTAGGCAAGAACCACCCTGTTGCCCGAGAGCTCGCGTCCCATCTTCATTGTGAAGCGGGACATATTCTCCGGGATGATCTCCTCCCTGCCGCTATCATCTTCATGGCCCTTTGTGGAGTCGGCAACACAGGTCTGGCATCGCTGATTCAACTGCTCTCGTTGATCTTCAGGCACCTGCTTCATATCCACAACAACCCTTTTGCCACCCCAGAGTTGCTTGAGTTGATCGGGATTCAGTTGCGAGTACATGCTGAATGCGGCGCCTTTTCCGGGATCTTTGAAAACCTTGTCGATATCCTCTGGCTTCTTTCCCTGGCTCTCCATATCGGAATACTCTCTGAAGAGTTTATCAACATGGGAATGTAAGTTATCTATCTCGGCTTTTTTCGCGTCGGCGATCTCATTCTTGGTCTTCAAATCCTGCCAGAACTCGTATTCCCACTCATCCTGCTTGCCGCTCTGCGAACATTTAAGGTGGAGCACTTTTGTTATGGCCTCTTGCAGTTTGGAAAGCGGGAGATCCTTCACCAGAACCACGATTTTGTTGTCAGCGACATCCTCGTCCGCCGACATCTTCACGCCGGTTTTCGACGATATATCCGCGAGAAGAGCTTCCAGGGAGTGCCCTGTAGATTTGATGGATATCTTCTGCTCCAGCCGCTTATCAGGTGCGGCTTCGCTATCGGGTTTGGCATTCTGTGCATATGCAGTTGCCCCGATCGCAAGGCACATGCAAATCATGATCAAGGATATTTGTCTCATATACTTTACCGCCTTTCAATTATGTGTTCGACACCCGCTGCAGATATTCCTGCTGGCTATGTTATCTTCATCTTCCTCCTGCATCACGTCGCAAAATACGAAATGTCGCGCCGACAGCGAAATGAAGCCGTTTTTATGGGTAAATGCAGCATATAGATCGTATTTCGGAGTCTGCCGATATGAGTTTCAGGGCCAGATTAATAATCTCGTTAATAATACTGCTCATACCGTTGTTGGCGAGCAATGCCTATTTCCATTACCGACAGTATATGGACAACAGGTCCGCGGCGCTGAGCCAGCAGACTGAGGCGGCGAGGGATTTGTCGAGGGCCATGCAGATCTTTGTGACGCGCACGGTGGCAATCGAACGGGCGGTAGGCCAGGCGGTGACGCTGTCTCACTGGCATGATCCCGCAGCTCGCGCGGAGTATCTGCAATCGGTACAGGCGTCCGTGCCTACGCTGGGACAACTCTATTTCGTGGACACGTCGGGAAAGACTGTTGATCGCTCTCCTTCTTCACCCAGTGGTCTGGACTTTTCGGACAGACCGTATTTTCACCGGATTTTGTCTGGTGCGGACTGGGCAGTCAGCGATTTACTTGTAAATAGAACAAGCGGTAAGCTTGGATTCGTAATAGCTACCGGCATACGTGATTCAGACGGCAAGCTGCTCGGGATGGTGCTTGCGGGGATAGACGGAGACCGATTGGCTGAGGAGTTTCGACTTGTCGTTGGGCGCGCCAGCCGGCTTCTTCTGGTGGATACCCGCGGGGAAGTCGCGTTTATCAGCGGTCAGGGTGATCTGACGTTTGAACAGAGACAGTGGGGGAAGTATCCGTTTGTGCAGAAGGCCCTTCACGGAGAGGATCAGGAGGTTATCGATTTCGCCGTATCCGGAAGTACGACCCTGGACGGCACTATGCTGCCAATAGAAAACATCGGATGGGCAGCTGGATCGTTTATCTCCAAGGAAGAGTTCGTCTCGCCGATTATATCATCTGCCATACAAGACGTTCTGTTGACCCTGCTGGTATTGATGTTCACTTTCCTGGTTGGCTCTTTCATCGCAGCACAGATGGTAAGTCCGGTGGAAGATCTGTCTTATGCTGCAGCGAGGCTTGGACGTGGCAAACTTGAGTCAAGAGCACGGGTTCCGAAGATAATGGAGTTCGCAACGCTTGCGGGAACGATGAACAGGATGGCCGAGTCTATCCAGCAGCGAGACGAAGAAATCAGGGCTGCGTATGAACGTGAGCGCCGGATAGCAAGCGCTTTGCAGAAGAGGATGCTTCCTGATGTTCCTGCGAATATCCATCGATTGGAACTGGCTACCGGCTATTTTCCGGCTCTGGAAGAAGCAGAACTGGGGGGTGACTTCTACGATGTAATGCCCCTGCAGGACCGGTTAATCGGGCTGTTGATAGCCGATGTTTCCGGGAAAGGTCTGTCTGCGGCGGTTCACACAGCTATGGCTAAATATATGCTGGAGGGATTCGCGAGTGAAGACCCGGACCCTGCGTCGGCTTTGCGCAGGCTCAATCTGTCCATTCGATCGTACCTTCAGGAGTGGTCGTTCATCTCCGCGTTCTTTGCTATCATCAACCCGGATACGGGTGAGATGACCTACGCGAACGCGGGTCATCCTCCTCCGATAATACGTCGCAGCGGCGGTCGAACGGAATGGCTGGTAATGCCGTCTGGTCCACCGCTTGGCGCCATGGAGTCGTCGCTGTATGAGGCACATAATATACTGCTGGATGAAGGTGATATCCTCGTCTGCTATACGGATGGGGTGATCGATGTTCATCACGGCAAGGAGTGGTACGGCATGGAGGGCCTTGAAGATCTGATGAAAGGATTTGAAGGCACTCCGAGGGAAACCGTAGATGCCATATATCAGTCTGTATCCGGCTTTGTGAATGGTGATTTGCCTGACGATATAGCGCTTCTGGTTGTACGGGTTGGCGCATGAGACATCAATTTCAGGCTCAACTGGAACTATATGGCCGCAAAAGGCATCATACTGATTAGATAGACTTATCAGGCGGTGAGCTTATGGACCATCATGCACATGATAAACGAGCGCCCGGTTGCAGGCCGGGTATGAGACAGCCATCCGGACAGCACACCGGTCACGAAATGACGGAGCTTAGCCGTCGATTCTGGATAGTGCTCGCGCTGACTATCCCTGTTATCGTTTATTCGGCCGGGATACAAAAGCTTCTCCACTTTACGCCACCCCAATTTCCGTTCTCGCAGTACGTACCCTTTGTCCTGGCAACGATAATCTTTTTCTACGGCGGAACCTTCTTCCTGAAGGGTGCGGCGGCAGAACTTGGCGAACACCGACCAGGCATGATGACACTTGTGTCACTGGCGATCATCGTCTCGTTTGTGTACAGCCTGCTGATCAACATCGGCTTGCCCGGCGAGGTTCTTTACTGGGAACTCTCCACCCTTATCATGGTTATGCTCCTCGGCCACTGGATGGAGATGCGCGCGGTCAGCAGTGGCAGTGGGGCGCTGCAGGAACTCGCAAAACTTATGCCCGACAAGGCCGAGCGCATATTGACCGGTGGCACGGAGATTATCCCGGTAACCGAGCTAAGGGTGGACGATATCGTCCTGATACGGCCAGGTTCCAATATCCCTGCAGATGGTGAAGTGGTGAGCGGGGAGTCGAGCGTTAACGAAGCGATGCTCACCGGCGAATCGCGCCCCGTGGCAAAGGTCACCGGCTCAGCCGTTATTGCCGGTACCATAAACGGGGAAGGCTCACTCCGAGTGCATGTCACCAAAACAGGAGGGGATACCGCTCTCGCCGGGATAATGTGCCTCGTGGACCAGGCGCAGTCGTCTCGTACTTACACGCAGAACCTTGCAGATACCGCCGCGTATTGGCTCACCTTGATCGCGATCAGCGCCAGCGCCGTCACATTCGCGTACTGGTACTTGAGTCCTGTGCCAAAATCGTTTGCGCTGGAGAGGGCTGTCACTGTGCTTGTTATCGCATGCCCGCACGCACTCGGCCTGGCGATTCCTCTCGTCATAGCAGTGTCGACTGCGCTCGCAGCCAAGAACGGTCTGCTGGTAAGGAATCGACTTGCCCTTGAGAAGGCGCGTAACCTGAACATAGTCGTATTCGATAAGACCGGCACCCTTACTGAAGGCCGCTTTGGTGTAGTAGGCGTATATGTTGTTTCACAGGCACATGAAGCTGAATCGCTGGCTGTTATCGCCGCTGCAGAGAAGGATTCAGAGCATATCGTTGCGAAGGCCATCGTCAAAACGGCCCACGACCGACATCTGTGGCTGCCCGACGTTACCGATTTCAAATCGATCCCGGGACTTGGCGTTCAGGCGAATGTGGGCGGCCGTGACGTCAGGGTGGGGGGAGAGAATCTGCTTGAATCGCTGAATCTGGACTTGCCGACCGAACTCAAACTCCCGGTGGCGCGTGCCCGCGATGCCGGGCAGACGATAGTATTCCTTATAGAAGCCGATTGCGTCACTGCGGCTGTTGCGCTGGCCGACCTCATTCGCATGGAGTCTGTGGAGGCTGTTCGCCAGCTGAAAAAGCTTGGCATAGAAGTGGCCATGATGACCGGCGACAGCGAAGACGTTGCCAGATCGGTAGCAGAACAGCTCGGTATACAACTGTACTACGCTAACGTACTGCCCGAAGAGAAGGCCAGGCGAATCGAGGAGATGCGCAGTCGGCGGCTCAGAGTGGCGATGGTCGGCGACGGCGTAAACGACGCCCCTGCGCTCGTATCAGCGGATGTCGGGATTGCGATAGGTGCAGGGACCGACGTTGCGGTCGAAGCCGGTGACATCATCCTCGTGCGGAACGATCCCCGTGATGTAGTCAAGGTCATCCGCCTGAGCCAGGCGAGCTACGATAAGATGATCGAGAATCTGCTGTGGGCGACGGGTTACAACATAATCGCCATTCCACTGGCGGCAGGGCTTCTGGTTGGGCATGGAATTATCCTTCCCCCTGCAGTTGGAGCGCTCTTTATGTCAGTGAGCACCGTGATAGTGGCCGCGAATGCCCAACTCCTTCGAGGATTGAATCTTCAGGATCTTTAATGGTGAAGGTACATTCGCCCTCAATGTAGCCGCAGGCTTCAGCCTGCGATTTGAAGCCTGCTTGAGAGAGAAGTCTGAGTGCGATCCCTTTGCAAAATTGGCTCTATGAGAAAGTTTGTGGATAGCGGTAGTGTTCCAACAACCGTGCGAATAAATTCGCGGCAACAAAAACACGAAATCGGCCTGCGCCGACTAGATGTAGGCACACCCTTCACGGGTGTGTTGATGCTTCGGTTGCAGAGTCGACGACGCCGCCGAAGCCTGTCAGACATGTACCGTCCCTCGATATGCCCTGTGGGCTACTCGGGATAAGCGGCATCCCCCCTTGCCCGAAATCGGGAGAGGGTTGGGGTGAGGGCGAATAAGATTCACCCACAAGAAAGCTTATAGAGCCGCAAAATTTATCCGGTCTCACTTCGCCAAAAATAGTATAATAACTCACAGTACTGACGCGCATGAACGTTCATCGGCAGTGACATATTTCGAGCCACGCACTGTTAATATGCGGTCGCGAATTTGTATTGGGAGCTATTTCAGGAAATGAGACAGCATAAATATTTCGTATTCTTCGATCACTCTGGCAAGCGGTGGAAAACAGCCGTACGCTTTGCATTTGCACTGTTACTCATCATATCCGTATTTGGCGCTATATTCTCGTTCAGCGTCCTGGTGTTGCCCGCGACGCCTCTCTCGCTGCCGAACCCGATCTACACGCACATACATATCCCCAAGCTGCTCATCAGCAGAGAAGATGTTGCCCGCAAGATAGTCGCCCGCAAATCGCGCGACGAGCTGATGACACAGATCGCCCACGAAGCTCGCAGGCGGAATACGCACCCTGGTGCATCCGCAAAACCGTACTCAACAGTCATCGGGTTCTATGTGAACTGGGAGCCTGCCAGTTATGCCAGTCTGAGCCGTCACATAGAGTCGCTCACGTATATCATGCCGGAGTGGTATACGCTTAATGCAGATGGCAAGTCGTTCTCCATGATACCCGATTCGACAGGCACCAACTCGAAAGTCATCAAGCTGTCAAAAAACTACAATGTACCCATCATCCCTATGATAAAGAATTTCACCAAGGGTTCCTGGGACTGGGAGAGCCTGCACAAGCTGCTTTCCAACCCTGATACGCAGAGGGATCTGGCAGAGAACCTTCGCGACGAATTGCGCGGCCGCCATTTTGCCGGTATCAACATCGACTTCGAGCCTGCGATTTGGAGCATCAAGGATACAACCGAGCGCGCTAAAGCACAGAAGTTGGCATATGAAAAAATGCCTGAGTTTATGTCGACTCTCAGGAAGGTCTTCAAACCGGCGCATCTACTCGTGACACAGGACGTCCTGGTGTCCGATAACACCAAATTTTCTGATCAGACCTTCGATTACGAGAAGCTTGGTAAGTCAAATGATCTTGTGGTGGCGATGCTGTACGATCAGCATGTACCGACCTCGGCGCCCGGCCCAATCGCGGCACAGACGTGGATTGAGAAGTGTGCAGAGAATCTTTTTTTTAAGATAGATTCATCGAAGGTCATTCTTGGCATCGGCAACTACTGCTATGACTGGCCGATAACCTGGGATAAGGGCGGCAATATAAAACTCAAGCACACAGGCATAAGTGCCTCTCTTGGTTCGGTGCTCAGGGTAGCAGGGGAGTCCGGGGCTGCGGTCAACATGGACGATATGGACCTGAATCCGTACTTCACATACGCAGATAATACCGGCGATGACCACATCATATACATGCTTGATGCCGTGACGGCGTATAACCAGATCATGGCACTTAAAGGTTATGAGCCACGTGGCGCCGCCCTGTGGTACATGGGATCGGAAGATCCAAGTATATGGAAGTTCTTCTCACAAGGCAATCTTGGCAAAACGATGAGGCCTTCAGCTTTCGATCAAGTCGCCTTTACATCCGGCGTCGGTGTGGATATCGAGAGCAAGGGTGAACTGATGCAGGTGGTTTCAAGCCCCACGTCCGGCGAGCGTAAGATCACTATGGATAGCGATGGCCTTATAGATTCGGAAGATTACAGCAAGTATCCAAGTCCATATATTATTCGTAGATACGGGGATAAATCGAAAACCATCGCGCTCACATTCGATGACGGGCCGGACCCAACGTTCACGCCTCAGATCCTGCGCATTCTGAAGGAAAATCATGTTCCGGGCACATTCTTCGTGCTGGGGAGCAACGCGGAGATGTATCCTGAGATACTGGAGCAGATGTGGGATGACGGCAACGAGATCGGCAACCATACATTCACACATCCTCATTTTGCCGAGATATCCGCATGGCGTGCTGCTCTTGAGGTGAACGCCACTCAACGGATCATAGAGAGCATCACCGGGCGTTCCACTCGTCTCTTCAGACCGCCGTTCGGAGAAGGTGGGGATACAAACGCTGCAGACCCCGACGAGATCGTTCATCTGCTCGAAACCCAGAAGCTCGGGTACATCACCGTCGGCATGAATATAGACCCGAACGATTACGAGAAGCCCGGCGTAGATGAGATAGTCAACAGAATAGATCGCATTATTGCTCAGGCTAACCACAACCTGATGTCCTACAATGTTATCCTGATGCATGATGGAGGCGGAGATCGGTCACAAACAGTCGCCGCGTTGCCCAAAATCATAAAGGACTTGAAGGGCAAGGGATACAAGTTTATACCGGTTTCGGGGCTGTTGGGCGCCGGCGGTCGTGATAAGATGTTTCCGCCGGTCACACATCATCAGGGCGCCTTTGCCGGTTTCGATCTGGCGATGCTGGAACTCAGCTTCTTCGTCACGAGATTCGTGCAGGCGATATTCCTGATATCGATCGTTCTCGGAATACTTCGCATCCTTCTCGTTGCGCCGCTCGCGATTCTTCAGGCACGACGGGCGCGCAAGGCGAAGTATTCCCCCGAATATGCGCCGGAAGTTACGGTAATCATCCCCGGGTACAACGAAGAGGGCGTGATCTGTAAGACCATACATTCCGTGCTGCAAAGCGACTACCCGAATATGCACGTGATAGTCGTGGATGATGGTTCGACCGACAACACGGCGATGCGTGTGCAGACCGAGTTTGCGTCCGAACCCAGGCTAACCTTTATCCGCAAAGAGAACGGCGGCAAGTCAACTGCGCTCAACCTCGGCATATCGATGGTGGAGTCTGAAGTAGTCGTCTGCCTTGATGCGGACACGATCTTTGCGGCGGATACGATCTCTAAACTGGTTCGACATTTTGCCGATCCCAGGGTAGGCGCTGTTGCAGGGAACGTCAAAGTTGGTAACAGGAACAATCCGCTTACCATATGGCAGAGCCTCGAATACATCACAAGCCAGAATTTCGACCGGAGGGCATATGCCGCGCTGAACTCGGTAACAGTTGTGCCGGGCGCAATCGGAGCATGGCGGCGGTCGGCGATCCTGGAAGCCGGTGGATACGGCATGGAGACTCTGGCGGAGGATACCGACCTCACCTTTAAGATCAGGCTACTTGGCTACCACATTGCCACGGAGAACGAAGCCCTGGCCTACACCGAGGCGCCGGAGGGCGTGCACAACCTTGCCCGCCAGCGATTCCGTTGGTCGTTCGGCACCCTGCAATGCCTGTTCAAGCACAGGCGCGTCATGTTCAAGAGGGAATACGGCGCGTTCAGCATAATCGTCATGCCGGCTATGTGGATATACAACATTTTCTTCCAGGCATTTTCGCCCATTGTGGATATTGCCGTGGTGCTGTCGATACTCAACCACCAGTTTTACACGGCGCTGATCTATTATGCGGCGTTCTTCGTGATCGATTTCCTGGGATCCGCCCTTGCGCTGAAACTCGACGATGAGGACCCGAAGCAGTTGGCGTGGCTCTTCTGGCAGAGGTTCTTCTACCGGCAGTTCATGTACTATGTAATAATAAAATCGATCGTTGCCGCCCTGAAAGGCGGAATGGTAGGGTGGGGCAAGCTCCAGCGAAAGGACAGCGTGTCAAAACCCGCTGCCGATGCCTAACTTTGCGAGGGGGAACAAATGGAACAATCTGGCGATTACAAATTACATTATGATAAGGCTATGGAACTGGAAGATCAGGGGAAATTGGAAGCCGCTGCCGTCGAGTATCGCGCCGCTCTGGAGCTGAATCGGACAGATCCTGACATATCAGGCGATCTTGGGGGTGTGCTTCTTGATCTCGATCGGCCCGATGAGGCATTGGAGTGTTATCGAACGGCCATTGAGCTCAGCCCGAACGATCCCGATTGGCACTTCAATTGCGGACTTGCCCTAGAGAAGCTTGGTCGTCTGCACGATGCGCAAGTTGAGTATGAATCCGTTATTCGTATTGATGGTGAGTATGCGCCCGCTTACTTCCAGATGGGCAATGTGCTTTCGAATCTCGGCGAGCGAGAGGAAGCTGTGCATGCCTATGAAGGCGCTGTTCGCCTGTCCCCCGATGACGAGGATGCACACTACAATCTGGGGCTGGAATTTGAGGCGCTCGGCAGGTATGAGGATGCCGTGAAGGAGCAAAGAGCCGCCATTCGACTGAATCCTGATAGCCCGGATTCCCACGGCGCCCTTGCCAGTGCCCTTCGAGAATTAGGGGAGCTGGATGAGGCTTTGACAGAGTGCCATAGCGCTATTCGGCTGGCCCCCGAGCATGTATCCGCCAACATTGAACTGGGCAATATACTCTCCGCTCGCGGCAAATTCGAGGATGCTGTCAAGGCTTATCAGACGGCGATTAGTCTGAAACCGGATGATGACATTGCACACAAGAATCTGGCGATTGCACTTAAAGTGCTTGAACAATCTGAAAAACCGTAAGGGTGAGGCGCTAACGGAACTTATATAATCGAAAGGGATGGAGAATATGCTCTCCATCCCTTTCTTGTTTGCCCTAGACAGTCGAGACTGTCCTGTTTCTACCCCAGAATCGCCTTGAGGTCTTCAGCCGGGGTAGAAATCGGCTTGATGTTGAATTTCTCCACCAGTATGCCGAGCGCCGCCGGAGTGATGAACGCCGGGAGGGTCGGGCCAAGTCGGATATCCTTGATGCCCAGGTGGAGCAGGGTCAGCAGAATCGCGACCGCCTTCTGTTCGTACCACGAGAGGATCATCGAAAGCGGCAGATCGTTCACGCCGCACTCGAATGCGCCCGCAAGAGCCACCGCAATCTGAATCGCAGAGTAGGCGTCGTTGCACTGGCCGATATCCAGCAGTCTCGGGATTCCGCCAATGTCGCCGAAATCCAGCTTGTTGAACCGGTATTTGCCGCATGCGAGCGTCAGGATCACGCAGTCATCCGGGACCGCGCGCGCGAAATCGGTGTAGTAGCTGCGACCGCTCTTTGCGCCGTCGCACCCGCCGACCAGGAAGAAATGCCGGATCGCGCCGCTCTTCACAGCATCGATTACGGGGCCTGCGACGCTCATCACGCTGTTTCGCCCAAACCCGACCATGATTGTCCTGCCTGTGCTGTTCTCGGCGAATCCCGGGGCAGCAAGCGCCGCCTCGATTACAGGTGTGAAGTCCTTGTCTGCAATGTGGGTTACGCCCGGCCATGCCACAAGGCCTGTAGTGAAGATTCGGCCCTTGTAAGTCTCCCTCGGCCGCTGGATGCAGTTCGTTGTCATCAGCACTGAGCCAGGGAACTCATCAAACTCTTTCGCCTGATCCTGCCATGCGCCGCCATAGTTACCTGCAAGGTGCTTGTAAGCCTTGAGCTTTGGATAAGCGTTCGCCGGGAGCATCTCCCCGTGAGTGTAGATGTTGATGCCAGTGCCCTCGGTCTGTTTGAGAAGCATTTCCAGGTCCTTCAGATCGTGGCCTGAGACCAGGATTGCCTTGCCCTTGATCGGGTCTATTCTGACGGCTGTCGGCTCGGGATGTCCGTAGGTCCCGGTGTTTGCGGAGTCGAGGAGCGCCATCGTATTGAGGTTCAGCTCACCGACGCCAAGCGCCGCACCGAGCAGTTCATCGATGTTTTGGTTATCGCTCGCGAGGAGATCGAGATACTTGTGAAATCCTGCGTATATCGACTGGTCTTCCATGCCGAGCACTTTCGCATGGTCGGCATACGCGGCCGCTCCCTTGAGCCCGAACATGATCACGTCCTGCAGCCCGGCGACGTCGTCGCCGAATGCTTCCTTGCGCTTCAGGATAGAGACCGCCTCTCCCTGGCTGATTAGACCGCCGAGGTTACTTGCCGGCACCCATGCTGCCGGTCCGCCGAGTGTTTCGGGCGTACTCCCTGATTTGGCGCAAGCATCCTCATATAGAGCCTTCGCTGTATCGAGGATTGACTCAGCCTTCGAAAGAAGGCCTTGCAGCCGCACAGGATCAAAATCGACGTTGGTTACGGTAGCGAACAGGGCCTCGATCGTGAAGACATTGACGTCCCGATCTGTTGCTCCCAATTCGCTCGCACGGTGGGCATACATTGAGATGCCTTTTGTGGCGTACAGGAGCAGGTCTTGAAGCGTTGCGGTGGTTGGGTCCTTACCGCATACTCCTTGAACGGTGCATCCGGTGCCTTTTGCTGTTTGTTCGCATTGATAGCAGAACATACCCATTGCAGATTCTCCTTGCCTTGAATTAATAATTATTTCAGTTCGATAGCGGTTACCGGGCATGAATCGACGCATGCTCCACATTCGGTGCAGGCTTCAGGGTGTACAACCTGCGCCTTATCGTGCATTTCGAACACTACAGGATTGGCGGGGCAGATGCTTTCGCACACTCCGCAAGCTATGCATTCGTCTTCATTTACGTATGGTCTCATGTTTTTCTCCTCGTTATTTTTCTACGGCCTCGCCGTGAATGGTAATGGTTATATCGGTGAAAGGAATATCCTTCCCTGATTGACCTATAGCTACTTCGGCGATTCTACTCAGACCGGAGCAGCATGGTACTTCCATGTGAACCACGGTCAGGCTCTTCACCGATGATAACTTCAGAACATCGGTTAGTTTATCTACGTAGTAGGCAGCATCGTCCAGCTTGGGGCATCCGATGACTACCGGATTACCGGCAAGTATCCTGCTGTGGAAGCCTGCATACGCGAACGGCACGCAGTCGGCGACGAGCAGCAGATTCGCGTCCTCGAAGTAAGGGGCCGCCGGAGAAACTAGCTTGAGCTGAACAGGCCAGTTTATCAGCGCAGATGGCGTCTCCATAACATTGCTCGATGCTTCGCTGGACTTCCGCTCGATGTTTCGCATTGCAGATCCAGGGCATCCGCCACCGCCGCACGGCGATTCTGGTGCTGCTGATGCGTGCGCGACGTGGCCCATCGCCTTCGCCTCATCGAACTCCGCGGCATCTCTCTCCACGATCGTAATCGCGTCCTGTGGGCACTCTCCAAGACAGTTACCCAGGCCATCGCAGTAGACATCGCTTACAAGACGTGCCTTGCCGTCTATCACCTGAATCGCTCCCTCGGCGCAGGATGGCACGCACAATCCGCATCCGTTGCATTTTGCCTCGTCGATTTTGACTATCTTCCTAACTGCCATTGGCATCCTCCGAATCAAAAGTCGTCAGTTTGTCCAAAGTTGTTTCGGACAGGTACTCTTTGACCTGCCGATTTATGGATTGAGTCATCCCGCCGAGCACGCACCTGCTTCCGGCACAAGGCTGCCGTCCAAGCAGGCAATCATTCGGCTTGAACGGGCCTTCGATGGCCTCGTAAATTTCCAGAAGAGAGATCGTATGCGCGGGTTTCGCGAGCTTGAATCCTCCGCTCGGGCCGCGAACGGCATCGACCAGTCCGGCTTTTGCAAGCCTCTGCCTGACCTTCGCGAGGTGGTTCTCCGAGACTTTGAGCGTCCCTGCGATCTCGTGCGTAGATACGCATCGATCGTCCGCCTTTGCCAGAAACGCCATCGTGTGCAGCGCAAGGGATGCCGCCTCCGATATTTTAAGCATGTTCGCCATAAGCTAACGCCTTCCAATGGTTAAAAGAGTGTAATGAAGTATTCCAGTACCTTTATACCCGAATACGGCGGCTTTGTCAACAGGTACGGTGAAATTTCGAGGAATTATTTTTCGGTGAAGGTACAAGCGAGCGCTTTTTCGTTCCGCTTATCCCGAGTAGCCCGCAAGGCATATCGAGGGACGGCACATGTCTACCAGGCTTCGGCAGCGGCGTCGCCGACTCTGCAACCGAAGCATCAACCACAAAGGAGCTTGCCCTCTTGTGAGACTCGCTACGCTCAGAATGACATCGTTTGGTATGGGGAAAAGTGTGAAGTACGAACTCATAGATGATAAGACTTCTCCCTCGCCCGATTTCGGGAGAGGGTTGGGGTGAGGGGATTTTGAACAGCTATGATTTTGATTGTACAACGCATCAGTTGGGGTGTTCTTGTTGCCGCGAGTTTATTCGCACGGTTGTTGGATCACTGCCGCTATCCGCAAACTTTCTTATGGATACAAAAAAAAGGCGGCCCCAACTGGAGCCGCCCGTGTGATGGCGTTATTACTTGCCTTTTTCCAGGCTGAGGGTGATCGTCGGCGCGTCGCAGACATCGGATGGGCCGAAGTACTGGATCGGGCCGGGGAAGACGTAGGCATCGTTCAGAGCCCAGTCCTCGCGGTTTTCGGCGAAGTGCTTGAACGGTGCGCCGTCCAAATCTACGAGGGCCTTCTTGATAACTGGTGTCGGCTTGCCTTTGCGGATTTCCATGTTCAGCATCATAGTGACCGGAACGCCGCCTGCAACCCACTCATCCGAAGATTTGGTCAGGTTCTCAACGTTCACCGTGTAACCGGTCATTCCTGCCCGAACAAGCTGTGCGGCCGTATAACCCAGCGAGTAGGTGTAGTCCGCATCGAAGTTCGTAGGAGCGGCGCAGCGTCCCTCGTATCCGAAGAAGTGCGACAGGGAGCTGAACTTTGCGTCCGTCTTGCCCTGCGACTTCATGTGCCTGATCTTATCCGCAACAAGGTCGATCAACAATCGCTCGGTTTCAACCTGTGACAGCGGCACGTTTCCGTGGCTGTCGCGCTTCAGCAGAACTTCCTGAATTTCGACAGGCAGGGATGCGTAGACCTTTGCGCTCGCATCGCTTAGCTGGGCACTAAGGTACTGTACTCTTTCCCCATGATCTGCAAGGGTATGTATGTACTTCTCATCCTTGCCGAGGATGGTGCTGAGTTCATCGATCATGACCTTGATGTCGGAGATGAACTCCGGGAGCCCTTCAGGTACAAGCAGGATACCGTAGTTCTTACCGGCTGCCGCTCGCTTTACGATAACATCAACGATGTAGTCCACGATCTCTTCGAGTGTGGTCCCGTTCTCCTGGATCTCTTCCGAGATCAGCGTGATGTTCGGGTGTGTCTGCAGCGCGCATTCGAGTGTGACGTGGCTTGCTGCACGACCCATAAGTCGTATGAAGTGCCAGTATTTAACCGCCGACGTAGCATCGCGGCAGATGTTGCCGATCAGCTCGGAGTAGGTCTTCGCTGCGGTGTCGAAGCCGAATGACGCCTCGATGTGCTCGTTTTTCATGTCGCCATCGATGGTCTTCGGAACGCCGACAACCACAGTCTTACAGCCCACGGCCTTCATGTGCTCGGCCAGAACAGCGGCGTTGGTGTTGGAGTCGTCTCCGCCGATGATAACCAGTCCATCGAGCGCCATGTCTTCGAAGTGCTTCTTGCATGCCGCGAGATGCTCGGCCTTCTCGATCTTGTCTCGTCCGCTCATGATCATGTCGAAACCGCCCGTGTTGCGGTAGGCGTCGATCACGTCATCGGTGATTTCCATGTACTTGCCCTTGATAGCACCGCCGGGGCCCTTAAGGAACCCGAAGAGTTTGCTCTCCTTGTTTGCTGTCTTTAGGGCATCAAACAATCCTGCGATTACGTTGTGTCCGCCAGGTGCCTGTCCGCCGGACAATACCACACCGATCTTCAAAGGCGCGGAAGCAAGAGTGCTCTCTCCGCCGACGATAGTCGCAAGGGGCTGTCCATATGTGGATGGGAACAGGCTCTTGATCGCTTCCTGATCTGTCGCGGGCGCCGTAGGGGCACCGATTTCGATTTTAATGTTTCCACTGCGCAGAGCTTTCGGCACTTTTGGCTGATAAGCTGCACGTGCTTGCTGTAATGCTGATTTTTTATTGCTCATTTTGTTGGCTTTCCTCTTTCCCCGGATTCTGTAAAAAGATTCAAATTCTCCGAACGGAGAAAAACATACTCATGCATTATTATAATAAATTTGAGTAGTTTTGACAAAGGGGGTATCGAGCAGGGCCTTTTTACTATGTTTATCGCTATCTATGGTGTCGCGAAAAATATATTCTTTGCCGCAAAGCCGATGTGCAGCGCATGTACCGCAAAAAATTGACACAGGTCATAAGCCGTGATATAATTCCAGCAGTTGAAAGTGTGCTGGCACCCGGATTCGTTCGCCGTAAAAGGGTTTTGGTGTGCGGATGGGTTAAGCCAGTTTTTTTTGTTTATACAAGCGATTCGACGAAAAATATAAGAAAAACCAAGCCCTTTCTTTGGGGCTTATATAAGGTCGTCATTTAGGTGGCCACATAGTTTTAATGCATAATTTTTTTGAAGACATACTGCCCCGCGTCATGAAACCGGCGCGATATACAGGGGGCGAGTTCAACGCCGTAATAAAGGGTCATGACAGCGTAGACGTCACTTTTGCGCTTGCCTTTCCTGACACCTATGAGATCGGCATGTCGAACCTCGGCCTCCGAATCCTCTATCACATCCTGAACGCACGGCCTGACGTAGCTGCCGAGAGGGTCTTTGCCCCCTGGACGGATATGGAAGCCGAGATGAGACAGCACGGTATCCCTCTCTTCGCGCTGGAAAGCAAAATGCCCGCCAAAGATTTCGATATCATCGGTTTCTCGCTTGGGTACGAGCTCTCTTATTCCAACGTGTTGAACATGCTGGACCTCTCTGGTATACCGCTCCTTTCCGCGGATCGTGGTGACGAGTTTCCTCTCGTTATTGCGGGCGGATGCTGCACGTATAACCCGGAGCCTATGGCGGACTTCATCGATGCGTTCGTGATCGGTGAGGGCGAGGACGTGATTTGTGAGATCGTCGACGCCGTTAAGCAGCACAAGGGCGCAGCGAAGGGCACTCTCCTTCGGGCGCTTGCATCCATCGACGGCGTGTACGTGCCGAGCCTTTACGAAGTATCGTACAACGATGACGGCACTCTGAGCTCGATCATCCCAACAGCCGACGGGGTTCCTCCGGTCGTCACTAAGAGGATCGTCTGGAATCTTGATTCAGCGCAGTATCCCGAATCCCTCGTAATGCCGTTCATCGAAACGGTACACGAGCGCGTGACCCTCGAGGTCATGAGAGGCTGCTCGCGGGGATGCCGGTTCTGCCAGGCGGGGATTGTTTATCGTCCGGTACGTCAGCGCTCTGAAGATAAGCTGATGGAACTCGCCGATTCACTGGCCTGCAACTCAGGGTATAATGAAATTTCACTGATGTCGCTGTCCACCGCAGATTACAAGGGTATAGATGATCTGGTTCGAAAGCTCATCGCGAAGTATGCGAGCGAGCGAATCGGAATTTCGCTCCCTTCCATACGAGCGGATGCACAGTGTGTCGAGCTTGCGCACGAAATACAGAAAGTCCGCAAGTCGGGTCTGACTCTCGCGCCGGAAGCCGGGACACAGCGAATGCGCGACGTCATCAACAAAAATGTCACCGAGGCCGACCTTTTCGGGGCGGCAGAGGCCGCGTTCAAGTGCGGGTGGCGAAGGATAAAACTGTATTTCATGATCGGCCTGCCGACGGAGACCGACGAGGATGTCGCCGGAATTCCGGAATTGGCCTCGTCTGTTGCGCATATTGGCCGCAGAATGGGTACTAGACCTACAATAGGCGCCAGCGTCTCGAGCCTGGTTCCCAAGCCGCAGACTCCATTCCAGTGGAGGGCTCAGGATACAGTCGCTGATATGGAGCGCAAACAGAATATTTTGAAGCATGCATCGCGGAGCAGGGATGTCACCCTGAGCTGGCACGACGCTCGCACGAGTCATCTGGAAGCAGTTCTGGCTCGAGGCGACAGGCGGCTTGGCAAGGGAATCCTTATGGCCTGGAGTAAGGGCTGCCGCTTCGATGCATGGCATGAGCATTTTAATTTCGATAAGTGGATGGAAGCCCTGGGAGAAGCCGGTATCGATCCTGCCTTCTACGCGAACAGGCGCAGGTCGTACGATGAAGTTCTCCCGTGGGATCATATAAGTTGTGGTGTCAGCAAGCAGTTCCTGATGCGCGAAGACTCTCGATCGGAGACGTGTGAAGTCACCGGCGACTGTCGGCTTGAGAAGTGCATGGGATGCGGGGTAACGCGTATGCTGCCCGACAAATGCGAGGGAAGTGAGGAGCTTGACGTTGCGTGTATTACTAAAGCTCCGTAAGGGCGATGAAATCAGATACCTGTCGCACCTCGACATGGTCAGGGCATTCGAGTTCGCGCTGAGACGCTCTCGCGTGCCGCTTGCGTTCACCGAAGGGTTCAACCCTAGACCGAAGATGGCGTTCGGCCCGGCGATAGGGGTGGGGGTCACAAGCGATGATGACTGGACTATGCTGGACCTTGCGTGTCAGCTCGATCCGTCGGAAATCAAAGCTATGTTGAACTCGCAACTTCCGCCCGGCATGGAAGTCTCTGTCGTGGAAGAGGTTCCTGAAGGCGTGAAATCGCCGATATCGACTCTGAACGCCGCTCAGTACAGGCTGACCTTCGAGTGTTCGGTCGAGTGCGATTCGTCCGCTGTCGAAGGCACGCTGAGGGCGATATTCGCGGCTCCAGAAGTCAAAGTCGTGCGGGACCGGCAGGGCAAGAAGAAGGAAGTCGACATCCGCCCGCATCTGTTGGTGCTCGGTGCGGTGGAACTTCAGGAAAACCTTGTGATTGTGGATGTCAGTCTTGGTCGCAACGATTCGGGGGGTGCGCGTCCGCAGGATCTCGCGCAGGCCCTTGGCGAAAAAGTGCCCGGAGTCGATTTGCGCAGGGTGCACAGGCTTAGGCAGTTTCATTTTAACGCTGAATCATAAAACAGATTATCGTTTCCCACCTCTGACGGGGTGGGTCAATTGAAATACTTGTGACAATAGGAAAGGAGGTGAAATTTAATGTCTAAAGAGATTATAGTAAATGTTGGAACTCGTGAGACCAGAGTGGCGCTAATCGACGCCGGTAAGCTGGTCGAGTTGCATGTAGAGCGAGAGGAACAGGTTACAGGCAGTATTTACAAGAGCCGTGTAGCAAACGTCCTTCCAGGAATGGATGCGGCGTTCGTTGACGTAGGGCTTGAGCGGAATGCGTTTCTGTACGCTGGAGACATCCTCCCGGAAGCGGGAGAAGAACTTCCGGATAAAAAACCGGAGCCGTCCAGAGGTTCGCATATCAAGGATCTTTGCAAAGTGGGCCAGGAACTTATGGTTCAGGTGGTTAAAGCTCCTCGAGGGACCAAAGGCGCTCGTGTATCTACAAGAATTTCTCTGCCTGGCAGATATCTCGTCCTGATGCCCGATGCCGACAACATCGGCGTATCACGGAAGGTCGAAGACAAGGCGGAGCGCGACAGGCTCAAGAAGATCATCGAGAAGATCAAACCGATGAACTTTGGGCTGATTGTCCGAACCGAGGCTGAAGGCAGAAACGAAAAAGATCTGAAGAACGACCTTGAATTCCTGCTTCGCATGTGGAATCAGATTCAAGATCGATCGAAGACCTCGTCCGCGCCAAGCCTGGTGCATCAGGACTTAAGCCTGATCTACAAGACGATCAGAGACGTTTTCGGTGCCGATGTTCACAAACTGATCATCGACTCGCCGGCGGATTACGACAAGGCGCTGGAACTGGTTGGCCTTTTATCGCCAAGACAGAAATCCAGAGTTGTTCTGTACGATGAGCCGGAGCCGATCTTCGAGCACTTCAGTATCGAGAATGAAATTGAACGCTTGTTGAAGCGCAAAGTGTGGCTGAAATCAGGCGGTCATTTGGCGATCGATCAGACTGAGGCGTTGACGACGATCGACGTGAACACCGGAAAGTTCATCGGGAGCACCAGCCTGTCGGACACGATCCTGAGAACCAATCAGGAATCGGCTACGGAGATTGCACGCCAACTGCGGCTTCGAGACATCGGTGGAATCATCATCATCGACTTCATCGATATGTCGAGCGCCAGGGACAGGAATAACATCCTGACAACCCTTGAGAAGGCGCTGAAGAAGGATAGAACCCGCACCAAGATCTCGCACATCAGCCCACTCGGCCTTGTGGAGATGACTCGAAAGAGGACCGGAGCGACAATCTCCGAGGTTATCAACGAGCCATGTCCGTATTGCCAGGGTTACGGCCAGATTCTTTCGCCGGAATCCGTGAGCATACAGCTTGAGCGCGATCTCAGAAAACTGGCTGCGCAGGTGGATGACGAAGCCTTCCTGGTGACGGTGCATCCTGAGGTAGCGGTATATCTGATAGGCGGCAACGGGCAGACTCTCGATACACTTGAGAAGCAGATGCGCCGAGCGGTGTACATCCGCGCAAACGGCGACCTGCACATCGAGAAGTATGAGATCATCCCGGGCGACCTTCAGGAGATCGAGCGGCAGATGCTGCCGTACAGGCGGTCCCAGGTAGTCGAATGCGAGGTCGTGCGCGACCCGTTCATCGTGCTGCCGAGGGCGGGCGCTTGGACGGACGGGTACATGCTCGATCTGACGAACGGCGGAAAGTATATCGGCCAGCGGGTGAAAGCCCGTCTGACGAATATATCGCGTTCGTTGGCCGAGGGTATGGTCATCGGTCCGGTCAAGAACCGCGACGAGGGCAGATAGTCCAGCACATCCCTCTCCCCCCGGGAGAGGTTAGGTGAGGGCGCTACTTAGCGTGATCGACAGAATCATAATGTAATAATCAAAGGGCAGGTCAAAGACCTGCCCTTTTTTTCTATCGTCCCTCGCCATAAATGGCGAGTCTTGCACAATCGAAGCACGCTAAAGCGAGCTAAAATCGGACCATGCCATTTCCCCCAAAGCTTGCTTCAGCATCAGGAAAAACTACCCCCTCGCCCGATTTAGGGAGAGGGTAGGGGTGAGGGCTTCTTGACAAAGGAATGGGCAGGGCTGGGGTGCAGACCGCCCCTACGATTGGTATTTGCGAACCATGCTCGCGCACGTCTCCTCGATGGAGTCGCGAAGGCTCTCCGGCGCAACGACCTCCACCTTATCCCCAAACCCAAGTACCCAGTGCTTGATCTCGTCGATCCCCGCAATCCTGACCTCGAACAGCGCCGAGCCATCATCCTGTACGGTGATCTTCTGCTGGGGATGGAAGTTGCAGCCCTTGATCCAGTTCGTAATCGACGGATCGAAGCGCAGGACAATGTCCTCCTGATGAGCATCAGCCTGAAGTGACCATCCGCGCTCGAGGTATTCGTGTAAATCGAAATCTTTGGGGTATCCGAAGTGGCTGTTTACCACTCGCAGAGAGCGGATGCGGTCGACCCCGAAGGTGCGCACATCCTGTCTCAGCTCGCAGAAACCGATCAGGTACCATGCCCCGAATCTGAATGTCAGCCCGTACGGATTGACTCTGCGCTTAGTCGTTTCGTTGCGGATGGCGACGTAGTACTCGATGTCTACGGGTGTGTGGCTTGAGATGGCCTTACTGATGGAATCGAGGATCTCCGAACTGCAGTCGCGCACCAGGTTCACGCCTATCGAGACCCTTTTGCGCATTTTCTTCGTCATAGCCTCTACATGCTCGGGCAGAATGGAATCGATCTTGCTCAGCGCGCTGCGCAGCGAATCGGTGTGCGGCATCCCGATCCGTTCCGCCGCCATGCTTCCCGCCATAACGAGTGCCAGCGTTTCACTTGAACTGAATGCGCTTGGAAAGAACTGCAACTGCTTGATCGCGAAATGTCCATTTCTGCGTTGTATGGTACCCCAACGGCGCAGGATGCGGATATCCCTCTCCACGGTTGCTCTGCCAACATTAAATTCCAGCTCCAGTCTGGCGGCGTCCCATGCCCACGGGTCCTGTTCTATGAGCTGCAATGTTTTAATCAATCTTGCGAACTGTTCCTCAAGTGTCAATCTAATCTCCTCCTGCTTATATAGAGATTCTATTAGTAAGGAGATTTATCCTTCCCACACCGCTCATCGAATGAACACCACTGGCAATATGTTCCCGGTTTAGGCTCGAATCGGTCTGCACATATGTGATCGACCACCCGCCCAACCTTCTCTGCCGCAAGTTGAGCGATTGCACCATCGCGTGTGTCGCTCACCCAGTCGTCGTCTGATGATGAGAGAAGCTGCAGAACCGCGCGCGCGGGCATCTCGCCGAGGAGCCTGTGCGCCACGTACGCATAGATTCCGACCTGCAGTTCGTAACGGTCTTTGTCCTCCGCCCGGCCGGTCTTGTAGTCGAGGATAGTCCATCCGTCCGCATCGTGGTAGATGACGTCCATCCTTCCTGCGATCAAGGTTCCATCGATCATTATCTCGAACGGCGTCTCCCTGATGATCTGATCTGCCGCGGCCAGGTTGCGGCACCACTCACTTGATGCAAATGCCCTGAGTGCAGGTTCAATCTTTTGCCGCTCGGGATCATCAGCCATCTTGTTGATGAACGACTGTATTTGCGCATCCACATCTGCTGAAAAATCGATTATGGATAGAAGAAAGTGGACCTTGTGACCTATGTCGGCGGCGGAGATGCCTGCGCCGGTAGTCTGACCCTCAACAGCTTCCTCGGGTATGCCTATGATGTGTGCAAGCCGGTACTTCGCCGGGCATTCGAGATAGTCGAGCGCCTGACTCACCGAGAGCCTTGACAGCCGTGTTTCGGGAGCGGCCTCTTCGCTGAGACACCGGTCGATTGATACACCGGCTGATTGCAGGGTATTCGATGGTATATCAATGCCTGTTATCTGCCTCCCACTGAGGAATTCAGGTGCAAACCGGCGTGCGAGGGTCGGCAGTTCGTTCTTCACGGGGAGCGGCGCATCGGCGGGCAGTGAACGCCGGAAAGTCACCTTCATCCCACCGAAAGATATCTCGCCTTCTGTCGATTCCGGCCCGATGCCGAGCGCCTTTTCCATCCAGCCCGACCAGTTGAACATTTCGCTGTATGTGGATTTCGGTTTGCCCTTGAGGTCACTGGACCCTGTCAGTATCAATCGCTCTTCCGCACGAGTCATCGCTACATACAGGATCCGCTTCTCCTCGGATATACCCTTTTCCTTGAGTCGCTCGCCGATTTCACGGTGACACAGCGGGATTTCACTCTCGCTTGTCCAAGGGTTAGCCGCCTGCGCAGCCAGCCCGTACTCGGAGTCGAATACGAAAAAGCCCGATTTGCCGCCGAGCTTACGGGAGGTGTCCGCCACGAAGACCACCGGCGCCTGAAGCCCCTTCGCTTTGTGGATGGTCATTATCCTGACGACGTTGCCACTTTCGCTTTCGATTGCGGCCTCCGATTCCTTTTCAGCAAGGCGCTCCAATTCCTGAACGTACGCGATGAAGTCGGTCAGCCCGAACAGGTTGCTCGATTGGAAATCCTGCGCGACCTCGTAGAACTTTCGTATGTTGGAGTACTTCCTGCGCCCGCCTCTCATGGAAAGCAGCCGCACGTCGAACAGCGACCGCTCAAGGACCAGATCGAGTATATCGGTGATCCGCGGTTGAGAGCGTATCCCGAGTAGCTCGTTCAGCATGTCGCGGAAGGCTGTCAGTTTCGACGCATCGTCGCGGGTGAGGTGTGGGATATCACGGACGAAACTCAATCCCTCCCAAAGCTTGCCAGTGATTTCATTAAGGGGCGGAACCCGATTGTCGGTCGGCGATGTCCAATCCCTGCAAAGCCAGAAGAGCGCATCATCTGATACACCCACTATCGGCGATCGGAGTACGGCAGCCATCGCAACGTCGCTGAGAGGGTTGTCGATCACCTTGAGAAGTGACACGATGTCCTGCACCTCACGAGTGCTGTAGAATCCTCGACCGCTCACCACGTAGGTGTCGATGCCGTACTCTTCGAGCGCTCGTTCGTATATATGGAGATTAGTAGTCGAGCGAAGGAGGATGACTATATCCCCCGGAGTTATCGGCTGGCCGGCCTTATCGCCCTTGGTATGTCGGGCCGGATTCTCTGCATCCGTTAACTCTACGATTCGCTGGGCGATGGAGAGAGCCTCGTTCATTCGGCCCTGCTCCGCCTTCCCGGATTTTGGGGCCAGCATGACCTCGATATTGGGCTCTGCCTGGGCTGTGAATTTGCCGCCGCACTTCAGATGTTCGAACTCGAATTCAAACTTCTCGCCCCAAAGCTCATCGAAAAATCGGTTCACGAAGCCCAGGATTCCGTCGCGGCTTCGGAAGTTCTCCTGAAAAGGGATGACCGCCCACTTACTCTGATCGGCCTTCGCATTGTCGTGGTGCGCCTGGAAGACGTCTATGTCGCTGTACATGAAGCTGTAGATCGATTGCTTGACATCGCCGACGGTGAAAACGTTGTTCGGGCGGGAAACGGCGTCAACGATCTGCTTCTGCAGGCGGTTGGTATCCTGGAATTCGTCGAGTGCGATGAATGCAAACTTGTCTCTGTATCTGTATGCTACTTCGGATGGGGAGCCGTCATCGGTCATAAAAAGGTTTCTGGTCTTAGTGAGCATGTCGCTGTAGTCCAGCATACCGAGTTGTGCTTTGGCCTCAGAGTAGTAGGTATCATAACTAGCGATCAGTCGTAGAAAGATCGACGAGTTGCGATGCGATTCACGGTCGAGGCATGCCGCAAGAAAATCCGCCAGAGCTTCACGCGCTGACTTGATCCACTGTTTCGCCTCTTTTGAGCCGGCGTTCGCCGGAAACAGTTTGTGGAAATCACGCAGGCGCTTCAGACTCTCCCAATCGAGGCTTGGGCTGTTTGCCAACCGCTTCATATCAGACCCTGCCTGCGCCAGCCCGGACGTAATCCCATCGATGACCTTCGCGAGAGCGTCGCTTGCAGATTCGGATTGTGCGGTAAGCTGAAGAATACATCGGTTGAACGTTTCCAGAAAAGGCTCCGGGGGGTTCACTTCAGATATGAGCTCATCAGACAAAGCGCATCCCAGACTGCGAATTTGCCCGTAAAACGATAGAATCGCGCTGCGCATCTTATCCAATTCGACGTGCTGAATCAGTGCGATCACATCGTCGTCATCCTGATGGGCCTCTATCAGTGCATCGAGGGCTTGATTTGCGATCGTCCGGCTTTCCGCCTCATCCAGAACGGTGAACTGCGGGTCGACCCCTGCTTCGATCGCGTTCTCGCGGAGCACTCGGGCGCAGAATCCGTGTATCGTGCTGATATACGCCGATTCGACTGCTCGACGGTCGGACTCTCGTTCTACGGCGGCAAATCGCTCGACTATGCGAGCCTTCATTTCCTTCGCGGCCTTCTCTGTAAATGTGACGGTGAGGATTTCGTCGACCGCCGCCCTGCCGCTCTCAACTATATGGCGGAATCGCCTGACGAGCACCTCTGTCTTTCCAGAGCCGGCACCGGCAGATACGGAAACAGATTTATCAAGCGTTGTAATGGCGGCTTTTTGATTTGGGGTCAATTTAGTCGAATCAGACATAATTTTTCCTGTATGTTAAAATACGCTACTTTTGCAGGCATGTTATCGGTAGATGACGTTTACTTGATTATACTTTATTCTTTCTCCCGTTGAAACAGTAGCGGGTACATTTTCCCTTATTGGGTATAATACCACCAATACTCCCTCGCCCGATTTCGGGAGAGGGCCAGGGTGAGGGCAGGCCATGAACAGGGAGCAGCAACAGAACGATTTCTGGAACATACCGCTGGACGATCTGATGCAGCGCTTGAAGACCTCTCCGCAGGGGCTTACAAGTGACGACGCCGATGCTCGCCTGCACGAATACGGGCCGAACAGTCTGGCACGGGAGTCGCGATTCACGTCACTGCGCATGTTCCTGCATTTTCTGACCAATCCCCTTGTAATTATACTGCTCATAGCAAGTATTGTAACTTTGATTCTTGGCGAAAGGCTGAACGCCGGCATTATTATCGCCATGGTGTTTCTCAGTGTATTCTTGAATTTCTTCCAGGAGTACCAGGCGCGGCATGCAGTGGAGTCGCTGAGAAAGCAGGTTGCGTTGACGGCGGCGGTCTTCAGGGACGGCAAGGAAGAGGAGATCCCCGTCGCGTATCTGGTGCCCGGCGACATCGTGATACTGAATGCCGGAGATCTGGTTCCTGCCGATTCCCGTCTACTGGAAGTGAAAGATCTGCATGTCCGCGAATCGGCGCTCACCGGCGAATCGATACCGGTCGAGAAGCAGGTGGTAGATATCACGGATGGCGCGCACGGGGTCAATGATGCCACGAACAGCGTATTTCTAGGTACCGATGTGCAGACTGGCATAGCCAGAGCGGTAGTCGTGCATACAGGCAGATCAACGCAGTTTGGTGATATCGCCGCAAGACTCGCCGAGCGTGCGCCGGAAACTGAGTTCGACCGGGGTATCAGGGGCTTCGGCCTCATGATAACCAGAGTAATACTGGCGCTGGTGCTCTTCGTTTTTCTCGTCAACATAGTCTCGAAACGCCCCTTCCTTGAATCCTTCCTGTTTGCAGTTGCGCTTGCTGTGGGATTGACGCCTGAACTGCTGCCGGTCATCATCTCCGTAACACTCGCCAAGGGTGCAAAGCGCATGGTTGAGAAGAAGGTTATCGTTAAGCAACTCGCTTCGATAGAGAACTTTGGCAGCATGGAGATCCTGTGCAGCGACAAGACCGGCACTCTCACGGAAGGCGACATCGTGCTCGACCGGCATGTCGATGTGGCTGGAACCGAGGACGAGCGTGTCCTTCAGTTCATCTACCTGAACAGCTACTTCGAGGCTGGAATCAAGAGCCCTCTTGACGATGCAGTGCTCAAGCATACACATCCATGCATCGATGAGTTTACCAAAATCGATGAGATACCCTTCGATTTCAATAGAAAACGCCTGTCGGTGGTGGTCCGCCGGGGTGATGAAACAACGCTGGTTACTAAAGGCCAGGCGGAGAGTGTGTTTGAGGTCTGTTCCACCGTCGGCGCAGGCGGTAGCACGGTTCCACTTGATGCCGATCGACGTGCGACCGCCGATGAGACCTACCGGCGATTCAGTTCGGATGGGTACAGGGTGCTGGCAGTGGCCGTTCGGACGGTCCCGGCGCAGGATTCGTATACGAGAGACATCGAAGCGGATATGACGCTCATTGGATTTGCCGCCTTTCTCGATCCACCCAAGGAAGGGGTCGAGACCATTCTTCAAACCCTGAAGCGGGACGGGATTACGGTAGTCATCATGACCGGCGATAATCAATACGTGACTCAGAAGATCGCGCGTGATGTGGGCCTGCCCGCCGACCGCATAATCATCGGCAGCGACGTGGACAAGATGGACAATGCTGCACTGGCGTATCAGGCGGAGAAAGGGGCCATCTTCGCGCGCGTGTCACCGGAGCAGAAGAACCGGGTAATCACCGCCCTGAAGTCACGAGGGTGGGTGGTCGGGTTTCTCGGCGACGGCATAAACGATGCTCCATCGCTGCATACTTCCGATATCGGTGTCTCGGTCGTGAACGGTGTGGACGTGGCAAAAGAGGCAGCGAACATCATCCTGCTCGAGAAAGATCTCGGTGTACTGCACGACGGCGTTCTTGAAGGCAGGCGCAGTTTCGCGAATATAATGAAGTATATCACTATGGGTACCAGCTCAAACTTCGGCAATATGTTCAGCATGGCGGCGGCATCTCTCTTCCTGCCATTTTTGCCTATGCTGCCTACTCAGATACTGCTGAACAACTTTCTTTACGATACATCCCAGGTGAGCATTCCAAGCGATAAGGTCGACCCTGCGCTGCTGCAGCGGCCGAAACGTTGGCGTGTGGATTTCATCCGCCAGTTCATGCTGATCATCGGCCCGATCAGCTCCATCTACGACTTCATAACCTTCGCCGTTCTGTTGTACCTGTTCCATGCGGATGAACGGCTCTTCCACACCGGATGGTTCGTCGAATCGCTTGCCACCCAGACGCTCGTTATATTTGTGATTCGTACTGCGGCGAACCCATTGAGGAGTCGGCCGAGCGCGCCGCTTCTCGCAACGATGCTTGCGATTTCCGGGCTGGGCGTGATCATCCCGTACACTGTTGTCGGTCGGCTGCTGGGGTTTGATCCTTTGCCGGCAGGGTTGCTGGCAGTAATTGGAGGGCTTACGATTACATATCTAGCGCTCGTGCAGGTGGTGAAAATGTGGTTCTACAAGCGGCACTCGTTGATATAGGTGTGTGATCAATGCTTTGGCTGCGATTGCACGATCCTGATAAGCTCTGCGATGAACTTGCCGATATAGGGAAGCACCTGAAGTTTTCCCAGGATGAAAAGAAGCAGCGCCAGCAAAACCGTGGCGCCGATGACCGCTCCCAGACCGCTCATAACTCCGTTGAGGAGTCCCATGAGTGCAATATATCGCTTGTTTAGCAGGGCCCGAACGTACTGTTGGAGACGCAGGCTCTCGAGGAGTTCCCGAAGTCTCGTCACCTCCACGGAAAGCTCTTCGATGCGATGATCGAGATCCCTGAGTGTGCGGTCATTTGCTATGTCTGGTCGGCGCTCCTCGATCTCTTCTGCTCGCTCGCTGATTTTAGCTCCGATACGCTTGAAAAAGCCTGCCATCACACACTCCCGGGGGATGATCTGCCGTTCGCTCTTTCATTGTTTATGCCCCACTTGCGTCTTATGGAAACCGGCCGAATTTTTACACAAACAAAAGCCCGCTTCATGGATGAAAGCGGGCTTGTTATATCTGATATATTTTGGACCGAGGCTATATTACAGGTTTTTTCGACGCTTGTATGTAAACGCCAATGCGCCGAAAAGCCCCGACGTCATGACTGCAATGCCGCTTGGTTCCGGTACCGGTGCAGGGCCTGGGTCAGGCGCTGGTGTAGCACCGACATAGAGATTAGCTACCCTCGGAAGATAACTGGTGTCACTGCACTCAAACGATAATGAAGCAATCGAGATGCTGGAAGTGAAACCTGCAAATGAATCGCTGGTAAAGAGACTGCTTGTACCGTCGCTTAGCGTTACCCGTACATCGCTGTCGCACACAAACCCGAAACTGTCGGTTGATGCAAAAGTACCGCCTGCAGCTGTGACCGGATCACCTGTGAATGTTATGGTGATCGTTTTTCCTTCGGATGCGGCCGACAATCCGATCCCGTCGAAATAAAAACTGCCGTCTGTAGTTGCCGTCCATTGAAATCCGTTTATGGTTTGTGAATACAGCGGCGAAGGGATGGACGAATATATATTATTTGTGCTGAAATCCTCCAGGTAATAGTTACTACTGATGGCTGCCAGAAAATCTGTCGGGTCGGTGTAGGTTGTGGTGGCTGCAAATACTGATGTAGTTAGCGCAAGTGATGCAAGCGCAATGCAGATGCCAATTCTTCGTATATTCATTTTAATTATCTTCCTTTTTATCAGTCAATTCCATCTTTGCCATGCGACTCTTGGTTATAGGGCTTAAAAGATATCGCTAACCTATTGTAAACCTGCATGCGCCCTTCGTCAAGTCTTTTGTACTGTTTGGATTTATGTTATAATCTCAGGGAGTATATCGCATCGAGTGGACAGGGCGAACTCCGGTTGGTTCTGTGCTCGCAGGAGCTTGTTTTGGGAAACAATTACGCTTATATAGCGCTCTTTGCCATTATCGGAGTCGCGTTTACCGTTGCCGTGATGTGGTTTTCATGGGTGGTTCGTCCGACCCACAAGCCAACCGGGCACAAGGCTGAGCCGTATGAATGCGGTGAGCTCCCTCTCGGCGATGCGTGGAAGCAGTTCAGGGTTGGATACTATATCTTCGCACTGGTCTTCGTCATCTTCGACGTCGAGGCCGTCTTCATGTTTCCGTGGGCACAGCAGTTGTTGCACCTTAAGGGGCAACACATCGGCGGGGTCAACATGGGCGTCTTCGCGTTCATGGAAATGATCGTTTTCATCGCAATCCTGCTTGTCGGACTGGTTTATGCCTGGCGAAAGGGAGTATTGAAATGGGATTAATTGAAAAACTACCCGAAGGAAGCGTAGTCACGACATCGGTCGATACCGTAGTAAACTGGGCTCGCACATCTTCGCTATGGTATATGCTTTTTGGGATCGCATGCTGTGCGGTTGAAGGTCTGATGGCGGCTGGTGCTGCCAGATATGATCTCGACAGGTTCGGCATGTTCTTCCGCGCCTCACCGAGACAGAGCGATCTTATGATAGTGGCCGGGACCGTCACAAAGAAGATGGCTCCCAGAATCAAGCGGTTGTACGATCAGATGGCCGAGCCTCGATACGTCATCGCGATGGGCTCCTGTGCCATCTCCGGCGGTCCCTTCCACGATTCGTACAGCGTGGTCAAGGGCGTCGATCAGGTCATTCCGGTCGATATCTACGTACCAGGCTGCCCGCCCCGTCCAGAGGCGGTTATCGATGCCTGCCTGAAACTGCATGAGAAGATCAAGAAGGAAAGCGTTGCTGAAAAGAGAACAGTAGGATAATGGCAGTTCCGGAAGATATTAAAAATATAATATGCGCTCGTTTCCCGGAAGGCGTAGAATGCGCCGTCGATTCATCAGGCTCGCCGGTTTTCTACGTTGCGCCGGCTGCGATCGTTGAAGTCGGCGCTTTTCTGTCAGAAGACGCTGCTCTAAAGTTTGATTACCTCATGTCGCTGACAGCGGTTGACTGGCCTGACCGGTTCGAGACGGTTTACCACCTGTATTCGATTGCGTACAAGCACTATGTCACCCTGAAGGTTAAGGTTGGCAAGGCCGATCCTACTCTGCCGTCCGTGTATCCTGTGTGGAAAGCGGCCGACTGGCAGGAACGAGAGGTTTATGACATGTTTGGTATAAGTTTTGTCGGCCATCCCGACCTTCGCCGTATACTGCTTGAGCCAGAGTGGGAAGGGTTCCCTCTTCGGAAAGATTATGTAGAGAAATGATGCGAACAGAGGAACTTCAGGTTAATATGGGCCCTCAGCACCCGAGTACTCATGGTGTGCTGCGAATGATAGTCACCATCGATGGCGAGACCGTCGTCGATGCTAAACCCGACGTAGGCTATCTGCATCGCGGATTCGAGAAGCTGGCGGAGAGGCGCACTTACCCACAGATTGTTGGATTGACCGACCGCATGGACTACCTTTCATCGATGACGAACAATGCCGTCTACGCGATGGCGGTCGAGAAGCTTGCGGGCATCGAAGTTCCTGAGCGAGCGGAGTTCATCCGAATTATCATGATGGAACTTCAGCGAATATCCAGCCACCTCGTGTTTCTGGGCGCATACGGCCTCGACATTGGTGCGAGCACGCCGTTCATCTACGCCTTCCGGGAACGAGAGGATATAGTCGATCTCTTCGAGATGGCTTGCGGTGCCAGGCTTACCTACAGCTATATACGTCCCGGTGGGGTTATGCGCGATCTCCCGGCGGGTTTCGAGGCGAAGCTCCGAGCTTTTCTGGCGAAGATGCCGTCTCGTATGGACGAGTTCGACGAGCTGCTGACTAATAACCAGATTTTGCGGATTAGATCTCGGGGCATAGGCGTTATCTCCCCGGAAGATGCGATAAGTTATGCCCTTAGCGGCCCAATGATTCGTGGGTCCGGTGTGCCGATGGATGTTCGCAGAGACGATCCGTATTCCGTGTACGATCGCTTGCAGTTTGATGTCGTCACGGAGCAAGCGTGTGATTGTCTGGCAAGGTATCTCGTTCGTCCGAGAGAACTAAGGGAAAGTTTGAAGATAATTGAGCAGGCGCTCGATATGCTTCCGACCGGAGATTTTACGGCTAAGATGCCTAAGGTATTCAAGCCTCCGGTGGGAGAGTCCTATGCCAGGATAGAATCCCCGAGGGGAGATCTTGGAGTTTACCTTATAAGTGATGGGTCCACTAATCCTTACCGGCTTCACTGGAGGCCGCCGTCATTCATCAATCTTGCACCCGCCGGCGAGATGATGAAGGGTTGCAAGATCGCCGATACCGTGGCGATTTTGGGGAGTGTGGATATAGTGCTCGGCGAAGTTGATCGATAGGAGTTAATTATGTTATCAGCAAGGCCTTTCTGGATAATATTCACCATATGCACGATCATGCTTGTCGAAGTACTAGCTGTGCGACCTATTGCCAGGTGGCGTATCTGCGAAGAGATTGCTGGCATGAACATCGACTACAAACAGTACGAAGGTACTATCAAAAAGCCTGCCGATTCCACTGCCTTATATATCACCAAAGATGATGTAATAAATCTTCCGGAAAAAGTACAGTTCGATGTACTGTATTCACGCGCGCCGAATAAAGCTCTTGGGCTTCTGTTTAGTCTTGTGTCAATGGGTATTCTCAGCGGCTTTCTGATCGCATCCATGGCCTTTCGCCACCTTGTGGATTTTGGCGATCGTTTGACGCAGATGTCTACGATGGATAAAATCACAGGGTTTCTTGGCCTCCTTGTGGGTCTACTGCTCAGCGCAAATTTACTTCCCATGCTCCTGGCACTCTTTAAAATGCCATCCAGTACGCCGGTAACCGGTGTTATGAGCATCATAGTCATATATCTCAGTCTGGTGGCTACCATGAGTATGAAGGAAGAGTTGAGCCATTATTTTCCGAGACTCTCTCAAAGCAGCGACATGGATGCCAATTATCAGCGACCGAAGATCCTCGATACAAACGTCATCATCGATGGCCGCATAACCGATATCTGCCGGACCGGCTTCGTTGAGGGGCAGATACTGGTGCCGAGCTTTGTTCTCGATGAGCTTCAGCACATAGCCGACTCAGCTGATTCGCTGAGGCGTGCCAGGGGTCGCAGGGGCCTTGATATACTAAATCAGTTGCGCAACGAGCTGGGCCTTGTTGTGAAGCAGTTCGATGCCATAGATGCGGATAATTCTGAAGAAGTTGACGCTCGCCTTGTAAAGCTCGCAAAAGAGCTGGACGGCGATATCGTCACGAATGATTTCAACCTGAATAAGGTTGCGGAGATTCAGGGAGTAACCGTACTTAATATAAACCAGCTCGCGAATGCCCTCAAGCCCGTAGTTCTTCCAAGTGAGGAGCTAACGGTTTCCATTGTTAAGGAGGGCAAAGAGTACAATCAGGGTGTAGCCTTCCTGGACGATGGCACGATGATCGTGGTTGAGGACGCCAGAAAGCATATAGGTGAGACCATCGATGTCGTAGTATCGAGCGTACTTCAAACAGTTGCCGGCAAGATGATCTTTGCCAACCTCAAAGCTATACAGGAAGAAGAGGACGAATTAATTGATCGAAACGTCCGCAGTTATTCCAGCTTCAGGCCTCGGAAAAAGGTTAGGTAAGGGACAGGGCAAAGCGTTCGTATCTATCGCTGGCAGGCCCCTGATCGCCTATACTATCTCTGCGTTTCAGGATTGCCCGGCGGTCGACGAAATCATCCTCGTCGCGCTTGCAGACCAGATTGCGGATCTTGAAGCGCTGGCGAAGGAGTATTCCTTCACAAAGGTGACAGCGGTAGTTCCCGGCGGAGATGTGCGGCAGGACTCCGTGCTAAACGGGATCTCGGCCGTGTCTCCCACCAGCGCGATCATTGCCGTACACGACGGCGCTCGCCCGTTTGTGACCCCTGCGATCATTGCATCATCAATAGATGCAGCGCGTGCAGACGGTGCCGCTATCGTGGCCGTCCCCGTCATAGACACCATCAAGACATCGCTCGATGGATGCACCGTCGATTACACTCCTGAGCGCGAAAAGCTCTACTCGGTCCAAACCCCTCAGACCTTCAAGCGAGATATCATCGAATGTGCATACAAGCGTGCGTGCGTGGACGGCTTCGTTGGAACGGACGATGCGTCGCTCGTGGAGAGGCTCGGGGTTCCGGTGCGAATTGTGCGCGGATCGTACGAAAACATCAAGGTAACAACCCCAATAGATATCGCCATAGCGGAGGCTATCATGAGCAGTAGGAAAACCGCCGAATTGCAGTCGACCCCAAGAGTCGGGCACGGATATGACATCCATAGATTTGCACTCGGGCGCAAGCTCTTCCTCGGAGGTGTCGAGTTCCCGGGCGAAGAAGGTCTGCTCGGCCATTCGGATGCGGACGTGCTGCTTCACGCCGTCGCCGACGCGATTTTGGGCGCCGCAAGCGCGGGCGACATCGGCCGCCACTTCCCGGACACCGATCCGGCGTACAAGGACGCTAATAGTCTCATGTTATTGGCGAGGGCGGGCGAAGTAGTTGGTGAATTAGGCTGGCAAGTGGGTAACGTAGATGTGACACTGATCGCGGAACGCCCGAAGATCGCCAAACATGCTCCTGTCATGCAGGAAAATATCGGCCGTGCGCTCGGCATAGATCCGGCGTGCGTAGGCGTGAAGGCGACGACTGCGGAGGGCCTCGGCCCCATCGGCGAAGGGCTCGGCATAGAGTGCCACGCAGTCGCTCTTCTGTATCCAAAGGCGTAGCTGTATATATTTTTATCGATGGTAGCTCGGCTGTATTGACAGTTGACAACGGGCTGCATGCCATGCTAGAATTTACCGGGTATAAAGGATCATAAGGCACTGTATACTCTAACCCTGTACGGACTACCATTAATAGTGCGAAAGGAGTTATACCACCATGAGAATTACAGTAAAAGGCAAGAACACTGAAGTGACAGATGCGCTCCAGAGGTACGCGGAGAAGAAAGTCGAGCATCTTGGTAAATATTTTAGCGCAGTCAGAGAGGCTATCGTCACGCAGTCTGTGGAGAAGAACCGGCAGATCGTGGAGATCAACCTGGATTGTGACGGCCTGCTGCTTAGGGCCGAAGAGAGCACGGACAATATGTACGCCTCCATCGATCTGGCAATCGATAAACTTGAGCATCAGATCGAGCGTTTCAAGGGTAAGCTGATCGAGCGCGCTCATCCGGCAACACCTCCGAAAGAGTTACTCGCTCTCGCTACTGCAGTCCCTTCTGCAGTGGAGGCGCCACCTGCAATTGTGAGAATAAAGAGTTTCCCTCTTAAGCCCATGCCAGCCGAAGAAGCTGCCATGCAGATGGAGATGCTGAACCACGATTTCTACGTATTCCTGAACGATGAGTCCGAAACTGTCAACGTCATTTACAGGAGAAAAGACGGGAACTACGGCTTGATAGAACCAGAGGCGTAGCAACCCGATTGATATTTTGGGGGTACAGATCGTGCGCACATCTGTACCCCGGAAGGTTTGAAAACAGGTATTATGCCAGATGTGATATGCCTCGGAGAGGCACTGATCGACTTTATCGCACTTGAGAGCGGATTGCCTCTCATCGATGTCTCCGGTTTCAAGAAGGCTCCGGGAGGAGCTCCTGCCAATGTAGCGGCCGGGGTATCCAAACTGGGCGGCAAAGTGGCATTTATCGGCAAAGTCGGTGAGGATCCCTTCGGCCGGTTTCTGGAACGCACATTTGCAGATGTGGGAGTAGACGTCTCTCGCATGATCTTTGACAAATCGGCAAGGACAGGGCTCGCGTTTGTAGCGCTGAAGCCCGGAGGTGTGCCGGATTTTCTGTTCTACCGCAATCCCAGTGCCGACATGCTGCTCGATACGGGCGAGCTCGACCATGATTTCATCTCGAGCGCTCGAATCTTCCATTACGGCTCCATAACTCTGATCTCGGAGCCGAGCCGGAGTTCCACCTTTGATGCAGCCGCGGTCGCACGCGAGAATGGTGCCATCATCACCTACGATCCGAACCTGCGACTATCCCTTTGGCCGGACGCAGACAGCGCGAAGCACGGCATGATAGAAGGCCTTCGAGGTGCGAACGTCGTCAAGCTAAGCGAAGAAGAACTTCTGTTCATAACCGGTAAATCGGATCTGAAAGCCGGCGCAGAGACTCTTATGGATATCTCTGATTCGATCGCGCTCGTGCTCGTGACGCGCGGCCCGGACGGCTGCTTCTACGCCACTCGCGCAGTCGATGGGCACGTTCCCGGAGTCCCCGTGGAACCGCTGGACACTACAGGTGCGGGTGATGCCTTCGTAGGCGCAACGCTATTTCAATTGTTACAGCGCAACCTTGACGTCACAGGAATTGCCGAGCTTGACAATGATCAACTCGATTTTATATGCAAATTTGCCAATGCCGCAGGTGCACTGGCAACAACGAAGAGAGGCGCAATTACCTCACTTCCGACACATCAGGAACTGCTTGAGTTTCTGAATCAGTGATTATCGCAAGGAGTAGGAGCTACTAATGATCGTTACTACCAAGGAATTATTCAAACAAGCCTATGGTAAATATGCTATCGGCGCGTACAACATCAACAACGCCGAGCAGACCATGGGTCTCTTCCAGGGGACCATTGATTCACAGGCCCCGTTTATTATTCAGATCTCCAAGGGCGCACGAAAATACACCGACAAGCGCATGCTTGAGGGTATGATCCGCGCAGCAGATGAAATCTTCCCGAACGCTATCTTTGCAGTTCATCTGGACCATGGCGATGAGGAGACATGCTACGACTGTATCGAGTCAGGCTTCTATTCCTCAGTTATGATCGATGCCAGCCACGAGGACTTCGACGGGAATATCGCTACAACCAGGCGAGTCGTTGACAGAGCTCACGACAAGGGCATCAGCGTAGAGGCAGAACTTGGCCAGCTGGGTGGCGTTGAGGAAGACATCAGCGTATCCGAAGACAAGGCTCACCTGACCGATCCTACTCAGGCTGCTGAGTTCATCGAGCGATCAGGCTGCGACAGTCTGGCATGTGCAATCGGAACAAGCCACGGCGCATTCAAGTTCGCCGGTTCCCAGGGACTTCACTTTGAGGTAGTCGAGGCTATCAAGGGTCTAGTTCCCGGCTTCCCGCTTGTTCTGCACGGCTCATCCTCGGTTCCTCAGGATGAAGTTGAGCGAATCAATGCTGCCGGTGGAAAACTTGCTGGTGCCAAGGGTGTAGATCCTAATCAGTACCTCCCGGCTGCAAAGCTCGGCGTGTGCAAGATCAACATCGACACCGACGGCCGACTTGTGTGGACAAGAGTCTACCGCGAGTTCTTCCGCGACAAGCCGGAAGTTTTCGACTTCCGACCGATGGGCAAGATCTTCATGGCAGAGTATGCCAAGTTCATCGCAAGCCGAAACGAACTTCTCGGCTCAGCCGGACAGCTCGAAGCGGTTCGTGCTGCAATCAAGGGCTAGTATAAAATCACGGGGGCGGCTATTTTTGGTCGCCCCTGTTGTTTATGGCAGGTATTATGATATCCACAGTCACGCTTAACCCGGCGCTCGATAAAACCATATACGTAGACGTGCTCATCCCATACGATACAAACCGTATCACAAAAGTTGAGACCGACGTAGGCGGAAAGGGAATCAATGCTTCCCGAATATTCAAAGAGCTGGGTGATGATACAGTCGCGATGGGCTTTGTTGGCGGACCGACCGGCAGGTTCATCGAACACACGCTGACTGTTCAGGGTATCGACACGAACTTCGTGCATGTTGAATCCGACACCCGCACCAATATCGCCATACAGGACGCATCCGGCGCTCCCCCGACCATGCTGAACGAAGCCGGCGCGGAGGCGACCCCGGACGCGCTCGACGAGCTGTTCGCCAAACTCCGCCGGATCGCACGTGCATCATCGATGGTCCTCTTCGGAGGCAGCCTGCCCCCCGGAGTTCCCGCAGACATCTATGCGAAGCTGATAGATATCGTACATGAGGTAGGCGTGAAGGCGATCCTCGACGCGGATGGTGAGCCGATGGTCCATGGCATGAAGGCCGTTCCTTTCATGGTAAAGCCGAACCGCGAGGAAGCACAGCGTCTTACCGGTATCAACATCAAATCGACTGACGATTGCATCCAAGCATTGGACATTCTCGGGCAATCTGGTATACAATTAGTGGTCATCTCCATGGGGTCCAAAGGCGCAGTGGCGCGCTGGGCGAACGGGGATGTCTGGCTCGCAATTCCTCCGCAGGTGAAGCCGGTGAGCACGATAGGCTCCGGCGATTCGATGGTCGCGGGGATTGCACATATACTGAGCCAGGATGGTTCGTTGGAGGACGCCATGAAATGGGGTTCCGCAGCGGGAGCAGCCACAGCAATGACAAACGGCACTGAGATCGGTCGACGGTCGCAGGTGCTGGAATTACTGGACAAGGTTCACGTCGAGCGATTAAGATAGCCTGAGGTTGCGCATGGATCTGGGAGATTTCAAGAAGCTCGTTAACCAGGAATTCGGTAAGGGACTGGATCACGCCACACCGGAGAACGTGCGCGAATTTCTCGATCGCGTGCAGGTCGACGCGTTGGGGCCGGGTCTGAAAGGCCGAATTGTGCTGGAGGAAAAAGCCTCCTCGTACGAGGAAGTCGTGAAAGATTTCTTCGCAAAGGTGCTGGATCTGCCAAAGGACGAAGCACTGGTAATGCTCTGGATCCTCTCGTTTGACCTCATATTCTCCGCTATAGAACTTCAGCAAGCCGACAAATTCAAGTATCTTTTCGGTGATTTTGAATAGACGCCTCCAAAATTATAAATAATTGAACATTTTCAAAACTAATACGTCTACCAATATGAGAGTGCATGATGCGCTGAAGTGAGGGGTGCCTGTTGCTGAGCACAGACGCCGTCTTGGTGCTGAGATGTCAGAAGGATGACTGTAAGGCCTTCGACGAAATAGTTGCACGATATAAAGACGGGATCTACAACTACATTTGCCGAATGATCTCCAACCGCGATGACGCAGAGGACCTCGCACAAGAAGTCTTCGTGCGCGCCTACGCGTCCATGAAATCATTCCGCCGGGACTCGAACCTTCGGACGTGGCTGTTCAGGATCGCAACCAACCTGTGTGTCGATAAGTATCGAAAGTCAGGGGTTGAGAAGCAGCACGTCATACCGCTTGAGCAAGACAGCGGCGACGGGGAGGGTTCGGTCGCCATGGAGATACCGGATTGCGATCACGATCCACTCATGATCTGCGAGCGCACGGAACTTCAGGCCAAAGTGCAGGAAGCACTTCTGAAACTGCCGGATAAGCTTAGGGCGCCAATAGCCCTGTACGATCTTGAAGAAATGCCCTACGATGAGATCGCTGAGACGCTTGGTTGTCCGATTGGAACGGTGAAGTCGCGCATATTCAATGCACGCATGCAGTTGAGGACTTTGCTTAAGCCTTATATGGAAGTGAGTGGTGCGGTATGAGTTGCAAAGAGTATTCTGAATATATAGGGGATTATGTCAATCGAACACTAGATAGTGGGAAATCGGCGAGGGTGCATGCCCATGTGGATTCATGCGTAAAGTGCGCGCGCCTGGTCAGGGAGCTGCAAAGCACGGCTCGAATGGTGGCGTCGCTTGACCGTACGAGTGCGCCTGAAGGCTTTGAGTCCCGGCTGGCCGCTCGATTGGCTGCCCAGAAAACCATAGCGTCAGAACACCCGATTCGTGCCTGGTTCCGTTCCATATTTGCCACCCCTGCCTACGGGTACAGGGTTGCACTCAGACCGGCGCTTGCCGGAGCGGTAGTGTGTATAATAGCGGCAGGGTCTATGCTCATGACCTCACACAATACGCCAGTCGATAATTCACAGGTTGACTGGGGATATATGCAGACTGTACGCTCGCAGCACAGTTCGTTCGCAGCCACGAATCCGCTCGGCGACGATTCGGCTGCGATGCTTAAAGAGCGATCACAGGATATGGGAGCGGACTTCTAAGAGTAGTGCGCTTTCAAATTAAGAGATGAATATACTTATGAAACAAATTTCAAGAATAATTAGTATTGCGGTTCTTCTTTTCTCGCTGTCTGCCATAGTTCAGGCCGGGCAACTCGACGGCATAACGGTGATTCGGAAGATGTTCCATGCAGCGGGAACCGTCACGTACACCGGCACGGAAGTGACCCGTATTGCAGGGAATGCATCCCTCAGATCGAGGCAGCTCATCCAGCGTGCAGGGTTCCGGGGCATGCGAGAGGAGTACATCGATCCTTCCGCTTTCCGAGGTGAAGTCATCGCGGATGACAGCCGTGTATCGTCACATTATATACCCGGCGACAAAGTCCTGATACTTCGACCGTCGAGGCTTGCTGCAATGCGTACAAGAATGCGCCAACTACCGCGTGCCGGGTTGAAGGCCAGGCTTCTGGGTACGGACAAGGTTGCGGGCCGTAAGGCGTACATTGTTAAAGTCAATGCCAGATCCGGTAATGGTGCCACTCGTAAGTTATGGATTGACGCTGAGAAGTGGGTTAAGCTTAAGACCGAGGATATTTCGGCTAACGGTACGGTAGTTTCATCGTCATATCTAACTGATATCAAGTTTGTGAAATCCATCCCGGCAGACCATTTCAAGATAGCACGCCGTCCGGGAGTCAGGGTGGTCCGTGACGATGCTCGACGTTCTGCAATGTCGATCGCTCAGGCGCAGCATAAGGTGAATTTTCACATCCTGCTGCCTGCCTATCTGCCTGCCGGATTCAAATCCGCTGGTGTCATGGTGAAGCCTTTCAGGGGTGGAAATATAGTCGCTATAAGGTATACTGACGGCGTAAATTCGTTCTCACTCTTCCAGTCGCCGGGCAGCATACTGAACCGCCCGTTTCACGACAGGTTGAGGCACAATCCATGCCGATTAGGGGTTGATGACTATACTTGGCAACGAGGCGATTTGACGCTTACCATCATAGGTCGGCTGCCGTCGAATCAGGTGCGGCAGATAGCTAAATCGGTAAAATAGTTGAAATGTTCTCCCTCGCCGAGGGTGAGGGTTGTTGCGGGGGTCGCGGTCGATTGACATGCGGCCCCCGTTTTGTTTGACAGTCCGTCACGCGCGGGCGAAGGTGAACTCACCGTTCTCCGCATCGGCCACTATGCGGTCGCCGTCGTGGAACTCGCCATCGAGGATCTTGATCGCCAGCGGGTCCTGAATCTTACGCTGAATCGTCCTCTTGAGCGGCCGGGCACCGTACGTTGGGTCAAACCCTGCAATCGCAAGCTCTTCCTTCGCAGCCTCGGTCACATCCAGCGCGATCTTCCTGTCAGCCAGGCGCTTAGTCAGGTGCTCGAGCTGTATCCCAACGATCGCCTTGATCTGCTCAACGCCGAGTGTGTTGAAGATGACGATCTCGTCGACTCTGTTCAGGAACTCGGGTCTGAACTGCGACTTCAGCGCATCGGTCACCCGGCCGCGCATCTCGGAATCGTTCAGGCCTCCAAGCTCCTGTATCCACTGCGAGCCTACGTTCGACGTCATAATGATCACCGTGTTCTTGAAATCGACGGTGCGCCCCTGTCCGTCGGTCATGCGCCCATCGTCCAGAATCTGGAGCAGGATGTTGAACACGTCACTGTGCGCCTTCTCGATCTCGTCGAAGAGCAGCACGCTGTACGGACGGCGCCTGATAGCCTCTGTGAGCTGTCCGCCCTCCTCGAAGCCGACGTATCCTGGAGGTGCGCCGATCATCCTCGCAACCGAATGCTTCTCCATATACTCGGACATATCGAGCCGGATCATAGCTCGCTCGTCGTCGAACAGGAACTCGGCAAGCGCCCGTGCAAGCTCCGTCTTACCGACGCCCGTCGGGCCGAGGAAGATGAAGCTTCCGATCGGCCTGTCAGGGTCTTGCAGACCGGCGCGTGCCCGCCTCACCGCATTCGACACCGCGCGAACGGCCTCGTCCTGGCCGACGACTCTCTGCGCCAGCCGCTCTTCCATGCGAACGAGTTTCTGCATATCGCCTTCCAGCATCTTCGAGACGGGGATGCCCGTCCACTTGCTCACAACTTCAGCGATATCTTCGGCATCGACCTCTTCCTTGAGCATCTTCTTGTCTTTTTGAAGCTCCTCAAGCCGCTTCCCCTCGGATTCGAGGTCGCGCGCGAGAGTCGGCAGGATTCCGTATCTGAGCTCTGCTGACCTCTGTAGGTCAGACTTGCGCTCGGCTGCCTGCTCATCGATTCCGGCCTGCTCTATCTGCTCCTTGATCGCTCGAATCTTCTGGACGATATCCTTCTCGTTCTGCCAGTGGGCCTTCATCTGCGAACTCTGCTCTCGTAAATCGGCAAGCTCTTTCTCAAGGTTCTCTCGGCGCTCAATGGCAGACTTGTCCGTCTCCTTCTTAAGCGCTTCCCGCTCGATCTCAAGCTGGCGAATCCTGCGCTCGATCTCGTCGATCTCGGTCGGCATGCTGTCAATCTCTATGCGAAGCCGCGATGCCGACTCATCAATCAGGTCGATCGCCTTGTCGGGAAGGAACCGGTCAGCTATGTATCTATTTGAAAGGACTGCGGCGGATACAATCGCTGAATCATTTATCTTAACGCCGTGATGAACCTCATACCGCTCCTTAAGGCCCCTTAGAATGGCGATGGTGTCGTCGATGTTCGGCTCACAGACGAGCACCGTCTGAAACCTTCGCTCAAGAGCGGCGTCCTTCTCGATGTACTTGCGGTACTCGTTCAGGGTAGTCGCACCCACGCAGCGCAGTTCGCCCCTCGCGAGCATCGGCTTCAGCATGTTCGAGGCATCGACCGCACCTTCGGCGGCGCCTGCCCCAACAACCGTATGCAGTTCGTCGATGAAAAGGATGACGGCCCCCTCGGCTTCCTGCACTTCGCGGAGGACGGCCTTCATGCGGTCCTCGAACTCGCCGCGATACTTTGCGCCTGCGAGCATGCCGCCGAGGTCGAGTGAGACCACGCGCTTCTCCTTCAAGCTCTCGGGGATATCACCGGAGATAATTCTCTGCGCCAGCCCTTCGACGATGGCGGTCTTGCCGACCCCCGGCTCACCGATCAGGACGGGGTTGTTCTTGGTCCGCCTCGACAGAACCTGGACCACCCGCCGAATCTCGTCGTCGCGGCCGATCACCGGGTCGAGCTTGCCTTTGCGGGCCATCTCTGTGAGATCGCGTCCATAGCGTTCCAGCGCCTGATATTTCTCTTCGGGGTTCTGGTCGGTGACCCGCGCCCCGCCGCGCACATCCGCGAGCGCTTGAAACACGTTGTCCTTTGTGACGCCGCTCGCCCGAAGGATGTTCCCTGCCTCGCTCTTGGAATCGGCAAGGGCAAGGAGCAGATGTTCGGAGCTCACATATTCATCTTTCAGGCGCTCGGCCTCGTCCCACGCCGCATCGAGGGCGGCCTTCAGCGCGGGCGATATATACTGCTGGCTCGTGACGCCTGTGACTTTCGGTATCTTGTCCAGCGCATTCTTAACCTGCGATTGCACAGTGTTAAAGCTGGCCCCGATCTTCTGGATAACAGGGCGTACCACACCCTCTTCCTGCGATAGGAGTGCAGAAAGGAGGTGTTCCGTGCTGATCTCCTGATGCCCGCTCCGATCCGCAGCGTCGTAAGCGGCTTGCACAGCATCCTGAGCCTTGATTGTAAATTTATCTAATCTCATGGGTCAAAAATCCCCCTTTGCGGTCGCCTGATATATGTTGTGGAAACCGCACATGCTTCTAAACACATCATAATACTTGATAATGGTACTGTCAAGTAGTTTTGTTTTCTGGTATATGGAAAAATTGGAATTAGACTTGTAGGAGGCGTCTCCAGACGGCCACGATCCTAAATCGTGTTAGCATGCAGTTTTGAGTAAGATCTTATTCTGCGGGGTATATGTTATTAAGTTTGGCTCTATGAGGAAGTTTGTGGATAGCGGTAGTGTTCCAACAACCGTGCGAATAAATTCGCGGCAACAAAAACACGAAATCGGCCTGCGCCGACTAGATGTAGGCACACACTTCACGGGTGTGTTGATGCTTTGGTTGCAGAGTCGACGACGACGCTGCCGAAGCCTGGCAGACATGTACCGTCCCTCGATATGCCCTGTGGGCTACTCGGGATAAGCGGCATCCCCCCTCGCCCGAAATCGGGAGAGAGCCTGCCCTGAGCGAAGTCGAATGGGGTTGGGGTGAGGGCGAATCAGATTCACCCACAAGAAAGCTTATAGAACCTTAAGTTTTATAGGAGAGGGAATGATCGGCGTCTGGAGACGCCTCCTGCAATACTTGACGATTGCTTAATGATTCTGATACTATTCAGCCATTGCTTGATAGAAGTTATCGGACAGGAGCAGAAATGGGACAAAGAGCGCAATCTCCATATGATATAAATTCCGAAGACAATCCTCTGCTGTCAAAAGACGCCATAGAGCAGTTACTGGCGGTAGGACTGAGCAGGGGAGGGGAATTCTCCGAGGTCTTCATCCAGCGGTCGCGGAGCACGAGCATACCGCTCGAGGAGAGAAAAATTCGATCTGCCTCACGGCGCATAAGTCAGGGCGTGGGCATACGAGTTATCTCCGGCGAGAAGACCGGATATGCTTACTCGGACAGGCTCGACATGACAAGCCTGATCGAGGCGGCACAGGTGGCGGCTCACATAGCGAACGGTTCCGGCACCGAACGCGCGATCAACATCACCGCCCAACTTGCGCCCGACTACTATACGATTGAGCTGGACCCGGATGAGAGTCCGATCGCCACAAAGATCGCTCTTCTGAAACGCGCGAACAAGTCGGGATACGCTTTCGATCACCGAATCAAGGAAGTCGACGTCTACTATGCGGATTCGGATGATGATACCATCATCGCGAACTCCGACGGCCTCTGGATCTCCGACAGCGAGACGGTCCTGCGCATGATGGTCAGGTGTCTGGCAGTTGAGCGAACGACCTCCCGCAGTGGAAACTATGGCGGCGGTGGACGGATCGGCATGGAGTACTTCGACTCCGTTTCGCCTGAAGACATGGCGAGGGAAGCAGCGCGCATGGCCGTGGTACAGCTCGATTCCGTGCCTGCGCCGGCCGGAAGCATGCCTGTCGTGATACACAATGCGTGGGGCGGCGTGCTCTTCCACGAAGCGGTTGGTCATGGGCTTGAGGCGGATTTCATCAGGAAGGGTATGTCGATCTACACGGACCGTGTCGGGCAGAAGGTCGCGTCAGAGCTGTGCACTATCGTAGATGACGCCACCGTCAGAAATCAGCGCGGCTCGTACAACATGGACGATGAGGGAACGCCGGGTCAGCGGAAGGTTTTGATCGAAAAAGGCGTCCTGAATGGTTATATGACCGACCGTTTGAACGGTGGGCTCATGGGTCTACCGCTTACCGGTAACGGTCGGCGCCAGAGCTATCAGGATGTCCCGTATCCCAGGATGAGCTGTTTCTTCATGGAGGCAGGGGAGAGCGATCCCGATGAAATAATTCAATCCGTGGATTATGGCATCTACGCCAAGAACCTGGGCGGTGGACAGGTGGACATAGCGAGCGGAAACTTCGTCTTTTCGGTCACGGAAGGCTACCTCATCGAAAAAGGCAAGGTTGGTGCTCCCATCAGGGGGGCCACACTTATCGGTAACGGGCCGGATGTGCTGACGAAGATCTCCATGGTAGGGAACGACCTCGCGCTTGATCCGGGAATCGGCAGTTGCGGCAAGAACGGTCAGTCTGTGCCCACGACAGTCGGTATGCCGACGGTCAAAGTATCAGAGATGACTGTCGGCGGAACAGCAACCGAGTAGGGTATTGAGAGGATATAATATGGATTACTTGCAGTTTGCCCAAGAGATAATGACATCCGCCATGAATGCCGGGGCGCACGAGGCCGAGGTATTAGTGCAGACCGGCAACGAATTCAACGTCGATGTGCGCAAGGGCGAAATCGAAACGCTGACTCAGGCATCATCCAAGGGCCTGGGGTTGAGGATATTTGTAGATAAGCGCATGGCCTTTTCGAGCACAACGGATTTTAATCGGGACGTGGTGAACGATCTGGTGAAGACCACCGTTCAGCTCGCCAAGGCAGCAACCCGTGATCGCTTCAACGGGCTGCCGGACGTCGAAAAGGGAGTGCCGCCCCACCTCGACCTTTTTGATACCGACGTCGTGGAGCTCCCGGCAGAGCGCGGGATTGAGATGGCCAAAGAGTGCGAGCGTGCGGCGTTTGACTTTGATCCCCGGATTAAGAACAGCCATGGCGGAGGTTTCGGCAGCCATTCGGGTACGCGCGTCCTTGCGAACTCGAACGGCATCCTGTACTCGAATTCCGGCACCGACTGTGGCATATCGTGCTCGCCGATAGCAGAGCAGGGCGAGGAGAAGCAGGTCGCGGGGTACTGGTCGTCCAATCGCTTTCTAAATAAGCTGGATGCCCCGAAAGATGTAGGCGTGCAGGCAGCCATTCGAGCTGTCAGGAAGCTCGGCGCAAAGTCAGTAGAGACGCAGAAGGTTCCGGTTGTTTTCGACTGGATGATCGGCGGCGTGCTGTGGGGTGCGGTGTTCAGCGCCCTTGACGGCGAAAATGTCCATAGGGGAATGTCGTTCCTCAAGAAGATGATCGACAAGAAAATAGCCTCCTCGATTGTGCAGGTAATAGACGATCCGCTGATACCCGGTGGAATAGGGTCGATGCCGTTTGATGGAGAGGGTCTTCTCACTAAGCGCAAAGTAGTGATTGAGGACGGCGTGCTCAAACTCTATTTCTACGACACGCGCACGGGTCGAAAATACGGGCACGAGGCGACCGGCAATGCCCGACGCGGGTATTCGAGCATACCTTCGGTGGCACCATCAAACTTCTATCTTCAGCCGTCGGATATCGACCCATCCGAGATAATCAAAGGTGTGAGCAACGGATTCTATGTGACGGAGACCATGGGGCAGGGCGCCAACATCGTCACCGGCGACTTCTCGATAGGCGCTTCCGGCATATGGATTAAGGATGGGGAACTCGCTTTTCCCGTGCAGGAAGTCACCATCGCGGGGAATATGATGGACATGATGCGCAACGTAGACCAGATAGCCAACGATGCGAAGTTCATGTCAACGATAGTAACCCCAACATTCAAGGTTGCAGAAATGACAGTCAGCGGTCGGTAGAATCAGCAATTTACCGACTGCCGGTATTCCGCGAACATTGCTTTGCAATGCTCAGTTTGAATCATCGTGCATATGCTATTTATATCAATTTGGGCTCTATAAGCTTTCTTGTGGGTGAATCTGATTCGCCCTCACCCCTACCCCTCTCCCGATTTCGGGCGAGGGGGAATGCCGCTTATCCCGAGTAGCCCACAGGGCATATCGAGGGGCGGTACATGTCTGCCAGGCTTCGGCAGCGGCGGCGTCGACTGACTATGCCAACCGAAGCATCAACACACCCGTGAAGGGTGTGCCTTCATCTAGTCGGCGCAGGCCGACTTCGTGTTTTTGTTGACGCGAATTTATTCGCACGGTTGTTGGAACACTACCGCTATCCACAAACTTTCTCATAGAGCCTCAATTTGAAAACTGTTGTGTAGAAAAATCATCAAAGATTGCTGAATTAGTGAGGTTTTGTTGATGAAAAAGAGAAGTTGATAAAGTAAACTATCTACAGTCAGCAAAACTATGAGTATCTAATACAGCGCCTGAATTCCTAACCAATGAATGGATAAGCATATGCATGCTATAAGAAACCTTAAATCGATAATAATTGCAGGAGTAGCGGCAACACTTATTGCCATATGTATGCCGGCGGCAAGTGCTGCCACAGCACAATCGTCGGCCACAGCACAAATAATCGGCGGAATCTCCGTGATCAAGATAGCAGACCTGGTTTACGGCGACGTCATCGCGGATGCCATTGGTGGAACAGTGCTAGTCACTCCTGCCAACATACGGTCGGCGAATGGCGTGGCGGTGATCACGTCGAGTTTCTTCAGCCCGGCATCCTTTCTGGTCGTTGGTCACAAGAATGATCATTATAGCGTTGGCATGCCGACGTCCATAACCATCACCGATGGTGCTGGCCATTCGATGCTAGTGGACACTTTTACCAGCATTCCGGCCGTCAATAGTAAAGGTAAGCTAGATAAGGATTATCCCCAGGATAGGATGGGGGCAGATACGGTTTATGTAGGAGCAACCCTGCATGTTAACCCCAATCAGGCGACTGGCATATATAACGGTATATTTTCCATAACTATATCCTACCAATGATGAGTTGTTCCGCCCCTGTATGCAGTCTGCCACGCAAGACAGAAAGCTTCTCCTCCTCCTGGGTGCTCTCTAACTCATAAATGAATTTGCAATAAACCCATCCTTGTGATACTGTTAACAATAGGAGGTCGAGCAATGTCTGCCGTCAATTCGAAGCTGATATGTCGCTTACTAGTTCGACGCCAAAACGTTGTCTGGTGCATCATCGTCCTTGCTGCATTTGCGTGCCTGACGATGCTACCTGCGCAAGCAGATAAAGATGCCATCGGTATTTCCATCTCTAGATTGGATGATCTGGCATTTGGCGATATTATCCCAATTGGGGGGGCGCCCGGAGCAGTAACGATATCTCCGGATAACATGCGATCTTCGAGCGGCGTAGTTGTCGTGGCAGACAGCGAGCATAAGTGCGCAGCATTCGATGTGGTAGGAAGTAAAAACGCGCACTACACTGTCTCCATGCCGTCATCCGCAACTCTCAGCGATGGCTTTGGTCATTCAATGCTGCTTGATAATTTTACAAGCAATTCGGACGATAACAGTAGCCACAATCTTAAACTGGATAAGCCGTATCCTCAAAGCGATATGGGCCGCGATACTCTATATGTAGGCGCTACTCTGAATGTTGGCCAAGGACAGGCGGCCGGTAGATACTCGGGGACTTTTTCCGTAATCGTATTCTATGACTAAGTTTTCATATTAGCCCCTTGTGACGATGCATTGACTATCATATCATGCCATAATGGAGGTTTTTCTTCTATGTTCGATGTTCTCTTTGCCGCTACAATCACAAAAAAAACACTCTCCTGCATAGCTGTGCTGGCACTTGCGTGTGCCTGTATCACAATCGCGCACGCGCAGTCAATCGGTGATTTGCTTGTTGCTCCGACGCGGGTGGTTTTTGACGGCAAGCAGCGAACAACCGAGCTGACCCTCATAAATATCGGCAAGGCAGCCGCGACATACCGAATCTCCTTCATCCATCAGCGAATGACGGAAGCCGGTGCACTGCAGGATATCGACAAGCCGTTGGAAGGTGAGCTGTTCGCAGACGATCTGGTGCGTTTTACACCACGACAGATCACACTGGAGCCGCGTGTGGCACAGACCGTTCGCCTGCAGTTGAAGAAACCGGCGGAACTTCCGGTGGGAGAATATCGCTCGCACCTGCTTTTTAGGGCCGTGCCTGTTGAGCAGCCGGATGCGTCTTTGTCTGCCGATACTGCAAAGACTGCTGAAGGTATCAGCATTAAACTGACACCTATCTACGGCGTTTCGATCCCTGTGATAATTCGCCATGGTGATACGTCAGCGAAGATTGTCATTTCAGACATGCAACTTCGCCCTGCATCAGGCACCACCGAGCTGCCGGTTCTTGCTGCCCGTTTCAACCGAACTGGCAATCAATCTACCTACGGTGACTTGACCGTTGTCTTTTCGCCTGATGGTGGCGCAGCGAAACAGGTTGCCAAGATTAACGGTGTAGCCGTTTACACTCCAAATGCTTCACGACTTGTTCAATTATCAATTCAGGTCCCCAAGGACATGGAACTGAAGAAGGGCAGATTGACTCTCACTTATGCACAGAAGCCGGAGGATGGCGGTAATGTATGGGCCGAATCGTCGCTGGATCTGCCGTAGGGTCGCAATACATTAATCTGACATAAGAATGCATGTAAGCCAAAGATATATTCATCCATCCGCCATCGCAATAATCAGTGTGATATTAATTGCACTGATATCTATATGCTTTGCACAATATCCGAAATGCTATGCCGATCAGGCTCATTCTTCGCCGGTAACTTTCGTGGATCACTCGCAGGACGATCTGCTGCTAATGGCGTTGCAGCTCAATTCGATAACGCTAAGCGATGAGATCGATGCATATCTATACCCGAACGGTGTACTGCTGCCATTTGGCGCAGTCTGCCAGGCGCTGGGTATCGGTATCACCGTAAATCCAGAGGACGGAACTGCATCCGGTTTTGTGGTGGATGAAAAACGCCGCTTTCATCTGGATGCAATCAAAGGCGAGGCCGTAATCGCCGATCACCTCACCCCCTTCGAGCCATCAATGGTGGAACTGCACCGCAACGATATCTACGTTGACAGCAAACTTATTGAACGATGGCTGCCCGTCACACTTACCGTAGATAAAAATGCTTCCATGGTAGGCGTGCATCCGCGCGAACCTTTGCCTATACAACTTCGCATGGACCGGGAGCGCCGTTTGACGCAGAGCAGTGCCTATCTCCCGCCGAGCGACCCCGGCTACCCCCGTGTCAGCAACCCTTACACGCTCTGGTCAGTACCGTTCATAGATCAGAATATGTCGTTCTCAAGCTTGACCGGCCCTAATGGCAAAACCGGCCTTCAGTATTCGACTCTTCTCACTTCAGATCTGATGTATATGAATGCTGCCATGTACCTGAATGCTCGCGATAGCAGCTTGCTTCCGGATGCACGCCTTACCCTGACCAGATCGTCGGCAGATGCGGACCTGCTCGGCCTGATGCGGGCGAGATCGGTAACACTCGGAAGCACCTATTCGCCGGATCTGCCGCTGATCTCGCGGTCGAACGCTGGCTTTGGGTTCACTGTCAGCCGGTATCCGCTCAATATGCAGAGCCAGTTTGACACGCACACTTTTCAGGGCGATATCCTGCCAAACTGGGATGTAGAGCTGTATCGGGATACTGTTCTGCTCGACTACCAGCAGGCGAGGGAAGATGGGCGGTACGAGTTCCGTAACGTGTCGCTGCTTTTTGGCCTGAACCAGTTCCGATTGGTGTTCCACGGACCGCAAGGTGAAAAGCGGGTAGAAGAGCAGGTATTCTACGTCGGTGAATCCCAGATCAAGAAAGGCGAATACTACTACCGTCTTTCTGCCACACAAGATGAAGAGGGCTATGCCCATTTTGCGTTGCAGAACGATATAGGCCTTATGGAGAATTTGTCGCTCAGCGCATCACTTGCCAGCGTACAGATGCAAGACAGCACCCATAACTATGCAAGCCTTGGGTTTAGGGGCTTTTGGAAGGGTATGTTCGCCCATAACGATTTTGTAGTTGATCAGGACGGCGGTTGGGGAAACGAGTTCGGCATGCAGACTCGCGTTGGGCATGTAAGCGTCGCACTCAATCATATACTGCTGAATAATTTCTACAGCGATCTGTACCAGGCAGGTGGGAATTCCTTATCTTCGCATACCGATCTCAGACTGGACGGTATAACTGTTCCATCCTTCCTGCACTTACAACCGATAAGTTTTGATCTGAGCCATGACGGATACAAATCCGGGCAGTCAGTATTTCACATGACAAATCGTGTATCCGCAGATCTTCGGAGGTACACGCTCTCTCATTATCTGGAGTGGGAGTATGACGACGGCTCGCTGTATCAGTCGAAATCAAATGCAACCGGCACGATTCTGTTGAACCGCCGTCTTCGCGATATCTCCTTGCGCGGCGAGGCGGGATACAGTATCGCTCCGGTATTCAAGTTGAGCAATCTCGCAGTGTCGGCCGAAGCTTTGTTGCCAAATGACCATTCGCTGGATATAGAGGTGCTGAGATCTCTCGATGAACACCAGACCAGCATACTGGCAAGCTATAACAGCAGGATCGGCGAATATACAGCAGGTGTTACGGGCGGATATTCAGGACAGAATGGGATTTGTTTTGGCGTTACCATGGGCCTTCATGTCGGGATTGGGTGGGAGCCTGCAACAGGGGAATGGCGTACGGATAGTAAGCCGTTTGCTTCCAAAGGTGCCGTTATTTCGCATGTGTTCCTGGATACAAATCAGAACGGCAAAATGGACTCGGGAGAGAAGCCGTTGGAGGGCGTAGGGTTTGCGATAAACGGCTCTGAGCAGGAGATTCGCACGGATAAGAACGGCACCGCCTTCATTCCTGGTTTGCCAAGCTATCAGCCTACCGATTTAAGCATATCTACGGCTACGTTGGAAGATCCTCTATGGATGCCTGTGCCAAATGGAGTAAGATTAACATCTCGTCCCGGCAATGTCATCAGGATCGATTTTCCTGTTGTAGTAACCGGTGAAATCACGGGTACAGTTCGCATAAAACCAGTCGACATTGCGCATGAAGCTCCCGGCGTTCATATAGAACTAGTCGATGCAAACGACAAGATCGTTCAGTCTGTTACCTCCGCTTATGACGGCTTCTACATAATGAGCAAAGTACCGGTAGGCAAGTATAAATTGCGTGTCTCGCCGGAGCAGGCTGCTCGTGCGAAACTGTTCGCTCCATCTCACGATGTGGAGATCCTCCCCGCAGGCTCCATGGTAGATGGAATAGATATCACATTGGAACCGCTTGATACCTCTATTACCAAGTAGTTAGCCCCTCTGATGTTCAGCATCTTTGCACCAAATTCAGTGCTGTAATATGCCTGTACCACCGCCTGTTTGCCTACTAGGCATAAAATCAATTATTTTTTTATAAGTTCTCTGAATTAAGAAGGAATTGCTTGCTAAGAGAGCGAAAATACATATAGTTCATGATTAGTTGAACTGCGGTCATTAATATTAGCCCGATATTGGTAATTCAGGTAGCCAGAAGTGATTAGGTACCAGCAGGTAGGATGTTTATACTTAGCGATGGTACATACTACAGCTCTCGGAGGTCACTTTCTGAAATGAAAAGAAGAATTAGCATCAAAAGCCTCGCAATGGTAGGTGTTGCTGCTGTAGAAATGATAGTTTCTGCAGGAACTCTTTACGCTGCCACGGCCACCGCAAAGGTAGGCGCCAGGATTATAACTCCCATATCTATTGAAAAGACCACAGATCTCAGCTTTGGTGATGTCTTAGCTGATGTTGATAATAATGGTAAGGTGACGGTGACTGTTGATGGTAACAGAATAGCTACCGGCGGCGCATCGTTGGGCCAGGGCGGTGCAAGTGCCGCGGCATTCCAGGTAACCGGAGCATCCGGAAACACCTTCAGCATCCAACTCCCCAAAGTGGATGTACTTCTGACGAGCGGTAACGGCGCATCGATGAATGCAACTTCCTTCACCAGCAACCCTTCGGATACGGGCACTCTTATTGCAGGCAAACAGACAGTGACTGTAGGAGCCACTCTGGATGTAGGCAAGAGCCAGCCTGTGGGAGATTACACTGGATCTTTCGGGATTACAGTCGCTTACAACTAGATCTGCCCTCGATATGAAATTACCCGTGCTGCAGAAATTCATCCGCTGAATATCACGCCGATCCCACGCCCTTACGCCTCCATTATCCGTTTCTCTGATGATCTACTACTCCCCACATGCAATTCATACGGTAAATCGTGTGCGTTTACGAAAAGTAGATGTACTGTTGTAATACCTGTGAGGATGCGTTGATGAATATGTGAAGTTCGTGAGTTAAACTAGCTCTAATATATGGATGCTGGTCGATTGCGACACCATTGTCCAGATTAGAGATATTAGCCGAAAGCGGACGATGTAATGAGCACAAATAAACCAGACCGCGACAATATATATCCTTCGCCGATTCATATATTGCTGAAATTAACCATAGCAATTGTGGCGGCGGAAACGATAGCCGCATTCGCATCAGGCTGGGTCCACTAATATCCTCCTGAGCAAGTGCCTTAGCCCTCTTATGCTTGTTGTTCTGATCTTTCCCGCCTTATATATATTTGTGGTCAAGCCTTTGATTGCGCAGTCTGCCGCACACACTCGAGCGTGCGAGGAAGTGAAGCGCGCCAGGGATGCAGCAGAAAGCGCAAACCAGGCCAAGAGCAACTTTCTTGCGAATATGAGCCACGAGATACGCACCCCGATGAACGGCGTCATCGGCATGACGGAACTTCTGCTTGACACTAAGTTAGCGCCTGATCAGATGGAATACCTGCGCGCAGTCAATTCATCTGCTGAGTCGCTGCTGAGTCTGCTAAACGATTTTTTGGATTTCTCAAGGATCGAAGCCGGCAAGCTGGATCTTTCGCCATACGATTTTGACTTCCGCGACAGCCTCGACGATATGATGTCGACCCTTGCGGCAAGATCGCGTGAAAAAGGGCTGGAATTAGCTTGCAGAGTTTCCCCCGATATACCGGACGCTATGATAGGCGATGTAGGGCGTCTCAGGCAGATCATTCTGAACCTGGTCGGCAACGCCATAAAGTTCACGAATAAAGGCGAAGTACTGATCGATATACGCAGGGAACCGGGCAGCGACGATGAGATACTGCTGCACTTCGCTGTGTCCGATACGGGAATCGGTATACCGCCGGATAGACAAGCCATCATATTTGAGGCATTTCAGCAGGTTGATGGATCTACAACGCGCAAATACGGTGGTATCGGCCTCGGGTTGACGATATCTGCTCAACTAATCGGCCTTATGGGCGGCCAGATCTGGGTCAATAGCAAAGTAGGATCGGGGAGCGTATTCCATTTCACCATACCCTTTGAATCTCAAAAACGTCCTGCCGAAGCGCGGATAGTCCCGCTCGTCAAAGACATGTGCAATATGCGAGTGCTGATAGTTGATGACAATGAAACCAACCGCCGAATTATGGAAGAAATGCTTATCAACTGGCAGATGAAACCAACAGTTGCGAACGGACATCGATCGGCCCTTGCTGCTATCGAAACCGCTGGCGCTAAAGGCGAGCCATTCGACTTGATCGTCGTGGATTCAAACATGCCGGAGGTCGACGGTTTTGACCTTGCAATCCAGATAAGAGAACGCACGCAATCACTGATTCTGATGCTGACATCCGCCGATAATCCAGGCGAGATTGCCCGTTGCCAGGAACTTGGTATCGCATGCTACATGGTAAAGCCCGTCAGACAATCAAACCTGCTGCGAGTGATAACAGGCATGCTAGGTATTATGCCGCCAACCAAAATTACCCACTCTGCTGATCAAAATAATTCGCTGAAAAGCAAGACCCCATTGAACCTGCTGTTAGTGGAAGATAACTATGTTAACCAGAAACTGGCATCAAGATTGCTCGAAAGAATGGGGCATCAGGTCGTGGTGGCGTCCAACGGCAAAGAGGCCCTTGATCTTTTGAATGCTCAGAAGTTCAATCTGACCCTGATGGATGTGCAAATGCCTGTAATGGATGGATTCAAAGCTACAAAGGCTATTCGCCAACAGGAGTGTGAGACTGGCAGCCATATACCGATAGTTGCCATGACCGCTTATGCTCTGCAGGGCGATCGTGAGTCGTGTCTGCGGGTCGGCATGGATGACTATATCTCAAAACCGGTGTGTCCTGAAGCACTCTTCGAGGTCATAGAGCGATGGGCACGCATAACAATATCAGGCAGCACTGCGGAACCTGGCGGCGGTTCCAAGTGGGCGGTTTCCAGAGCTTCGTAATAAAATCAGCGCTGGTCATTCAATTGAGGGTAGCTCGCATACCTCCGGAATATCGGCTGTATGTGAAGTCTGCTCTTTTTGTTTTTGAATGCTGAGCCTCCCCTGAATTTTAATTCTGCATAATAGACCGCACGGATGATAATAGGTTGTAGGTGAATGCAAAACTTGATATAGTTTATATAGAAAACATCGGAAGCGGTTTGTTGCGCTTGTACAGGTGCTCGGTCTGGCTTCCCCTTGATAGTGTTGGAGTTGGTAATGTTGCGTGGGGTTCGGTTTCTGGCGATTGGTGTTCCTGTTTTGGTTGTTGCTTTGTTTGGTTCAAGTCTGGCTGTCTCGGGCAGCAAAGATATCATTCATCAGGGAGTTAAAGTTAGCGGCGTAGATCTTGGGGGGTTGACTGTTGATCAGGCTCAGACTAAACTCTCGGGAAGCCTGCATAATCCTGATGAAAGACATATGGTTCTAAAATATAACAGCAGGCGGTTTGTTATCCCTTACGCCGAATTGGGCGCGAAGGCTGATTTGAAATCCAGCGCGGCAAGTGCATTCGAGATTGGCAGAGACGGGAACTTCCTGTATCAGCTGGCTACCATAATGTACGCAAGAGCGAAAGGCGTAAACCTTCCTGTCATATTCTCAATCGATAAAGAGAAGGCAGTTGGCCGCATTAGCAGCTTATCGTCCGAAATTGGCTGTCAGCCGGTGGATGCCAGGCTGGTAATAAATAAAGGGCACATCCGCATTCTGCCGTCATCTAAGGGGATCAGACTGGACGTAGAGCGCAATCTCGCCACCGTAACAGCCGCTATAGACGCCGGCAAGGGAGAAGTGACACTGGTAGTCAACGACGCTCCTCCTAAGGTTACTGCGGGCGACCTCAAAGGTATCGACAGTGTTATCGCATCGTATTCCACCAATTATAGGCCAGGGCAGCGAGACAGAACAGTTAATCTGCGAATTGCCTGTCATTCTATCGATGGTACGGTAGTTAAGCCTGGCGCAGTTTTCAGCTATAACAAGGAAGTCGGCCCCAGGTTGAAGAAATTCGGCTTTCGGGATGCGCCGATATTCGTTAACGGGGAAGTGGAGCCGGGAACCGGCGGTGGAATATGCCAGGTATCCACAACGCTGTATAACACGGCCTTACTTGCCAATATGAAGATCCGGCGCAGGGCACATCATTCTCAACCCGTCAAGTACGCCCCTTTGGGCAGGGACGCTACGGTTGCCTATCCATCGTTGGACTTCGAATTCGAGAACAGCTCGGATGCGCCTATATACGTCGCTGCCTCTGTCGGCCGTCATACGGTCAATGTGAGCATTCTTGGAAAGAAAGTAACAGGGCAGGAAATATCCCTAATATCAGAAGACCGAAAAGTAGTGAAGGCGCCTGTAGTAAAGCAGATCGATGGCAGCCTTAAACCGGGGACGCAGGTCACACTCGAAAAAGGCCACAGAGGGCAAAGGGTGACCATCTACCGAATAGTTAAGCGGAACGGTGATATCGTAGAGAAGGAACTTGTCTCAAGGAACTATTATCGGCCGCAGAGCAGGATCATATCCGTATCGCGCGCAAAAACTGCACCGATATCGGGTACCAATCGATGAAATTGTTAGATAGGTATTGACAATAACGGCATTCGGGATTATAATATACCTCCGTGAGCGCCGATATTTCCTGAATTATGAAGGCGATAATGGAGCATGCCGACGTAGCTCAACGGTAGAGCAACGGTTTTGTAAACCGTAGGTTGCGGGTTCGATTCCCATCGTCGGCCCCAGCAAAATTTAATAATGTTTGAAATTAGAGACAGGGTTTGGTATAATAGCCACCTGTAGTTTCTATCTGGGGGGATTCCCGAGTGGCCAAAGGGAGCAGACTGTAAATCTGTTGCGCAATGCTTCGGAAGTTCGAATCTTCCTCCCCCCACCATTTTTTTATTAGATACTGGATACTGGTAATGACATCGGCTAATCCGGTGCCTGGCACCTATGATCCAGTATCTATTTTATGTCTCACATGCCCACGTGGCGCAGCGGTAGCGCACCTCTTTGGTAAAGAGGAGGTCATGGGTCCGACTCCCATCGTGGGCTCCATTTCATTTGCAGTACAGAGTAAAACGGCAACTAGTACGTTCCTTCACTTCACATAATCAGCGGAGGCAAAACAATGGCTAAACAGCGGTACGAAAGAACTAAACCGCATGTAAACGTGGGAACAATCGGCCACGTAGATCACGGAAAAACAACATTAACATCTGCGATCACGAGCACCTTGGCTAAGGCAGGACTTGCCCAGGCTAAGAAGTTCGAAGAGATCGATGCCGCACCTGAGGAGAGAGCCAGGGGAATAACCATCTCTACCTTTCACGCGGAGTACGAGTCCGAGAAGAGGCACTACGCACACGTAGACTGCCCGGGCCACGCCGACTACGTAAAGAACATGATTACCGGCGCCGCTCAGATGGACGGAGCTGTGCTTGTAGTATCGGCAGCAGACGGACCAATGCCTCAGACCAGAGAGCACATTCTTCTGGCCCGACAGGTAGGCGTACCGTACATCATTGTCTTCATGAACAAGGCAGACATGGTGGACGATCCTGAGCTGATCGAACTGGTAGAGCTTGAGATACGGGAACTGCTCGCAAAGTACGATTTCCCAGGGGATGATACCCCGATAATCGTAGGTTCCGCAGTAAAGGCACTTGAGTGCGGCTGTGGAAAAAAAGACTGCGAGTGGTGTGGGAAGATCTGGGAGCTCGTAGAGGCTCTCGATTCTTACATCCCTGAACCTCAGAGAGACATCGACAAACCGTTCCTTATGCCGGTAGAAGACGTATTCACGATCACCGGACGAGGAACAGTAGCAACAGGTAGAGTAGAGCGCGGCCAGGTAAAGACCGGAGAAGAGATCGAGATCATCGGAATCAAGGATGCGACAAGAAAGTCAGTCGTAACCGGCGTCGAGATGTTCCGAAAGATTCTGGACTCGGGTCAGGCAGGAGACAACGTAGGACTTCTGCTGAGAGGCGTAGAGCGCAAGGATATAGAGCGCGGACAGGTAATCGCGAAGCCGGGAAGCATCAAGCCGCACACCAAGTTCACGGCAGAGGTATATATCCTCTCCAAAGAAGAAGGTGGACGACATACCCCGTTCTTCCATGGTTATCGACCGCAGTTCTACTTTAGAACAACTGACGTAACAGGATCCATCGATCTGCCAGAGGGTGTAGAGATGGTAATGCCTGGAGATAACGTATCAATCACGGGAACGCTGATCCAGCCGATTGCAATGGAGGAAGGTCTCCGATTTGCAATCCGCGAGGGCGGCCGCACAGTCGGCGCTGGCGTTGTCGCTACCATCATCGAGTAAATCGAGTATCTCGGAAATAATTATAAGAGGGTCGGTATCCGGCCCTCTTATATACCGAAGGTATTCTTAGGAAGGTCTGAGACTTAAATGGCAAACGAAGTTAGAGTGGTAGTCAACCTTGCATGTTCAGAATGCAAAGCCAGAAACTACTCCACCAAAAAGAATAAGCGAAATGATCCCGATCGTGTTGAACTTAGCAAATACTGTTCAACATGCCGGAAGCACACCCCTCATCGGGAAGCTAAATAATTCATACTGAAATGTGAGGAATGTCGCTGAATTTGCGGGTTCTTTACATCCGGCGTGAGATGTGATACCATTATATGGAAAATGTAGGGCTATAGCTCAGCTGGTAGAGCGCCGGTCTCCAAAACCGGATGTCGTCGGTTCGATCCCGGCTGGCCCTGCCACATTTATTTGAATACGCCGGAACCAAAATAGGCTCCCTGCAGCGCGAATGACGGTTTGCAGCGGAGCATTTTTGTGAATCACGATTATCCGCCGATTGTTCTTACGGCGGATATTAGAGGATGTGAGCATATGGTAAGCACCACCAGTAAGAAGCCTGAGGGCGTATCCAGCAGTGCCAGCAAGTATCTCAGAGAGGTCTGGCTGGAACTAAAAAAAACCTCATGGCCGAGTTACGATGAGTTGAAAAAGTCCACCGCACTGGTACTGGGCGTCATCGTTATAGTGGCTGTCTGGATCGGCGGGCTCGACTTTATATTCGGTACCATAACACGGCGGTTTGTAGGCTGGTAGGCGTAAAACCTGCTAAGATTGAGAGGCTGTAGCTGATGGAGAAGAACTGGTACGCGGTTCATACGTACTCCGGACATGAAAATAAGGTCAAGGCAACAATCGAGCGGCGTGCCGAATCGATGAACCTGAAAGACAAGATATTCCGCATCCTGATCCCTACCGAGCAGGAGTTAAGAACTCGTGCAGGCAAGCGACAGGAGGTACAGAGGAAGATATTCCCCGGTTACGTGCTGATTCAGATGATTCTGGACGACAGTACTTGGTATCTTGTAAAGAGTACTACCGGCGTTACAGGATTCGTCAGTTCCGGCAACAAGCCTGTTCCGCTCCAGGACAAAGAGATCGCCAATATTCTGTCGGCCGTTGAAGGCCCCAGAGTGAAACCCAGAGTTCTGTGGGAAAAGGGCCAGATTATCCGCGTTACCGCAGGCCCGTTTGCGGATTTCACTGGCACTATTCAGGAAGTAAGCGCACAGAAGGAAAAACTCAAGGTGCTGATTTCGATATTCGGGCGCGATACCCCCGTTGAACTCGATTTTACACAGGTAGAAAAAGTATAACTCGATCGGCAATCGCCGATTTTATAATATCCCGATAAGTAGCAAAGTTTCGGAGGATCACAATGGCAAAAAAAATAATGGGAGTGGTTAAGCTCCAGATCAACGCGGGCAAAGCCACGCCGGCACCACCCATCGGTCCTGCACTAGGACAGTATGGGATTAACATGATGGAATTCATCAAGTCGTACAATGAAAAGACTGCGCCTCAGATGGGAACCGTCGTGCCGGTCGAGATCACTATCTACGAAGACAGGTCATTCACATTTGTCCTGAAGACCCCCCCAGCTGCAGAGCTTCTGCGCAAAGCTGCAGGGATCACCAAGGGTTCCGGTACACCGAACCGCACAAAGGTTGGGTCCATTTCGCGTGATAAACTGCGCGAAGTTGCGGAACAGAAACTGCCTGATCTCAACGCAAACGATGTTGAGGCAGCGATGCTAGTCATTTCAGGCACTGCTAGATCGATGGGAATCGAAATCACCGATTAGTTGTGCTGGTGGGAGGTGACCCCGCTTACGTGGGCGAGCCGAACTATACCACGAGGAGGATACAGATATGATCGAACACGGAAAAAGATACAAAGAAGCCACAGGCAAGATCGAGGCCGATAAGATTTGCGATCCATCAGAGGCTTTGGCGGCCGTAAAAGAGGCTGCATCCGCAAAGTTCAACGAGACCGTTGATATCGCAGTTAGATTGGGTGTTGACCCTCGACATGGCGATCAGATGGTAAGGGGAACTACCACGATTCCTCACGGAACCGGCAAGGTACGGAGAGTTGCAGTATTCGCTAAAGGTGAGAAGGCTCAGGAAGCACATGATGCCGGTGCAGATACCGTAGGGGCCGAAGACCTCGTCGCGCAGATCCAGAACGGTTGGAGAGACTTCGACATTCTGGTTGCAACCCCTGATGTTATGGCCATGGTTGGTAAGCTTGGACGAACCCTCGGACCGAGAATGCCTAACCCGAAGGCCGGTACAGTTACGATGGACGTAGCCAGAGTCGTTCGCGACATCAAGGCCGCTACCCGCGTAGAGTACAGGGTCGACAAGGCTGGAATTGTCCACATGGCTATCGGAAAGGTCTCATTCACAGCGGATCAGTTGCTCGAGAATTTCTCGGCACTGTTGACCGCGTTGATGAAGGCAAAGCCTTCCGCAGCAAAGGGTCGCTATATAAAGAAGATAGTACTATCTTCCACCATGGGACCTGGCGTAGAAGTGGACGTAGCAAAGGCTCAGGCACTGGCAGAGAAGTAAATCGCCAGTCCGATAACAAGAATATGAAATGGCCGGTTTTATACCGGCCATTTTTTGTTATAAGGGTGTCCTTTTGGGTATCATGTGACAGCATTTCGGAAAAATTAGTGACATAGCGCAATTTCGATCCATATCACTACAAGAGGTGGATTACGATGTCTGTACGCAAACCCGCAGTAGCAGGAACCTTCTATCCTGCCGGCCCCGACCAGTTGAAAACACTTGTTGAATACTGTTTTGCGGGACCAGGCGGACCCGGCCTTCCCGACGCCAAACACGACGGCAACAGAAACATCACGGCGCTCGTGAGCCCGCATGCCGGACTGGTGTACTCGGGAAGTGTTGCCGCATGGAACTACTATCGCATGGCTGAGGATGGTATCCCCGATATAGTCGTCATCATAGGCCCAAACCACCGCTCATATTCCCCTTCCGTTGCGCTGTCGGACGATGATGCGTGGCTGACGCCCCTCGGCGAAGTTCCGATCGAGCTGGATGTCGTCGCAGAAATCGCGGCAAAGTATCCCGGCGCAAGCATCAATTCAGCCGTGCATCAGGCTGAGCATTCGCTTGAAGTGCAGCTCCCGTTTCTTCAATACATAGCCCAGTTAGCATCTACGCGCATCGCGATAGTCCCGATACTGATCGGTGCGCCCCCGAGTTCGGCCACGCTCGACTTCGTGCGGGATTTGGGCGGGTGCATAGGCGAGGTTCTCCAAGGGAAAAACGCCGTTCTGATCGCCAGCACGGATTTCACTCACTATGAACCTGGCGAAGTAGCTCTTCACAAGGATTCGGAAGCCATATCAAGCATACTTGGCATGGATGAAGAGGGGCTGCTGTGCACTGTCGAATCGCATGGGATAAGCATGTGTGGCGTGCTTGCTACGGCTGTTTCAATCGTAACAAGCAAGAAGATGGGCGCAGTCTCTGCCCGGCAACTGGCATATCGAAACTCCGGCGATGTTACAGGGGATTATGCAGAGGTTGTAGGGTATGCGGCAGTAGAGATATCCAGGTAGAAGATTTCGCATAAAAATCAAGCTATTAAAAACAATACACCAACTATTCAACAAAATCCTCCTTTTTCTCCCTTGCTAATTGCGATGCCGTGATGTATAATTGCCGAGGTGGTACATTATGAATAGCGATCTTGAAAAAATAGATATAATTAGAAGCAGATTCAAGCTTGGTTATGAAGAGTCACGGCAAGTACTGGATGCTGCTTCAGGCGATTTAGTTGGGGCGCTCGCCGTGGCCGAGCAGAACCATGCCAATAGTACAGACCTGCTGTCGATGGGAGCGGAATTTGTCGGTGAGGTGCGTAACCTTATAGACGGCGGCCCCATAAGACGGCTTCGGATAAAATATGGAAACAGGCTTCTGAAGGAGACCCCGGTGGCATTCACTGCGGCCGCCGCGCTGGCCGTTGGACTTGCTGCTGTAATCATCAGCAAACTGGTGATCGAGGTTGACACAGACGAGGGAGAGTCTACCTAGTGAGTTATTGCGGCAAATTATCTCCGAAAGCAGTTGATTTCAGTGATCTTGACGATTCAGATATAGTGAGATTGGCACAAACGGGCACAGAAGGTGCCGCGGAGTTCCTGCTTTACAAATATAGAAATCTCGTTCGAAATAAAGTTAGATCGTACTTTTTAATCGGCGCCGAAAAGGAAGACTTGTTGCAGGTCGGCATGATAGGTCTTTGGCAGGCCATCATCGACTACCGGGCAGACAAGGCGATATCGTTTCCGGCCTTTGCCAGAATTTGCATACAGCGTCACATCATCACTGCTATAAAGACTGCCACCCGGCAGAAACAGGTGCCGCTCAATACCTCGCTGTCTCTCGAGTCCCCATCGGATGAATCCAGCTCAGAGTGGACCCTGTCTGATATCCTTACGTCCGACGAAGTGATTGACCCCGAAGAGTTGGTGCTGAGACGAGAGGACTCAAAGGTCCTTCAGTCGATGCTTCAACAGGTACTCAGCGAATTTGAGTGGATGGTCCTTACCGGCTACAGGGTGGGCAAATCCTACCGCGAAATCGCGATCGAACTCAGATGCAAGACCAAGTCGGTTGACAATGCCCTTGCTCGAATAAAGCGTAAGGTATCAACCACCGCTCTTGAGTCGCTCAAAGATTGAGTTGCATCCGAACATGGTTTTTTCCAGTGAAAAAGAAACATATTTACATGATGAGGGAATCGGTTAAGACCGCCGGATTAACGCTGGCTCTTTTTCTCTTCCTGATAACTTTTGTGGCCCAGGGGTACAAGGTCTATGGCGGCTGTATGGAGCCGAACCTGTTCACGGGTGAGCGCTTGCTTGGTAACAAGCTGATATATCAGTTTACACGCCCATCAAGACACGACATAGTCATTTTCAAATACCCTCGCGATCCAAAACAAATCTTCGTAAAAAGGATCATCGGGCTCCCCGGCGAAATCGTGGAGATGCGTGGTGGCAGGGTGTACGTGAACCACCGGGCGATAGATGAGCATACCTACGTGAAGAACCCTTCGAATGGAAATCTTTCCCCAAGGAAGATAGAAAAGGGCTCGGTATTCGTCCTTGGAGATAACCGTAATAACAGTAACGACAGCCGATACTGGGGAAACCTGCCTCTGAGCAATGTTCAAGCAAAGGCCGGTCTATTGTACTGGCCGTTTTCCAACCTTAAGTTGATCCGCTGATAATCCTACTCAACATCGGCCGGCAACAAGGCCAAACCCTACAGGACATTCGATATGAAGATTGCAAATATCCGCATGCAGCAGGAAAATCTTGAACGGGAGCATCTGTCTCCGTATGCAATGCTGAGCGCTGAATCCGCCGGGCGCGCCCGACCCGAGGATAAGTGTCCGATACGCACCGATTTTCAGCGTGACAGAGACAGAATCATTCACTGCAAGGCCTTTCGCCGCCTGAAGCACAAGACACAGGTTTTCATCGATCCCGAAGAGGACCACTACCGCACGCGGCTCACTCACACGCTGGAGGTCTCACAGATCGCCCGCACGATCTCCCGAGCCCTGCGGCTGAACGAGGACTTGACCGAGGCGATTGCGCTTGGCCACGACCTCGGCCATACGCCGTTCGGTCACGAGGGGGAAAAGGCGCTCGATGAAGTCTACCGGGAGTTCGTCCCGGCTGCATCGTTTCGCCACTACGGGCAGAGCGTTCGCGTCGTCGATTTTCTCGAAAACGATGGGCTGGGGATCAATCTGACAAAGGAAGTGCGTGACGGCATCCTGAACCACTCGAAGGGCAGCGTCGACATCATCTTCACGGCTGACGGCGGAAACAAGACCCTTGAGGGCCAGGTTGTACGTATTGCGGACAGGATAGCCTACATCAATCACGATACAGACGACGCCATACGGGCCGGGGTGCTATCGGAAGCCGGGCTGCCGGAGAGGTGTATATCGGTGCTGGGTGGCAGGCACTCGCAACGTATAGCGACGATGGTCATCGATTTGGTGGAGAACAGCCGCGATAAATTCGAACTCAGTATGAGCGATGACGTTCTAATGGGTATGAACGAATTGAAAGATTTTTTGTTTGCAAACGTCTATGGTCCGCAAGCGTCCGGCACGGGCGTCGAAGAACTGCGAAAAGCCGGTCGTCTGGTGAAGGAGTTGTTCAGATTCTACATGGAACATCCGGAGCTGCTCCCGGAGTGGCGCTCGTCCGAGATATCGGCGGTCGAATCGCGAGCGCGCGTCGCATGCGATTTCATAGCGGGGATGACTGACAGGTACGCCCAGCACAGATACGCGCAGTATTTCCTGCCGGAAGCTCTGGTCGGTCTCTAAAAAAATCCTCTGCCGCGCGCCTCCGGCATTGGAAAATCGAAAAGGGCTGTGATATAATTAAGTAGACACCCAACCACCTTTGTCAGGTGCCGACGGTAAAAATGATCGGTATCCTCACGATTGGGTAGCACATTATAAAATCAATATTGGAGGTGGATGTCGTGAGCGTGAAAGCTACCATTAAATGCAACTGTGGTCAGCGGATAGTCGCGAAGGACGTTATGCAGACGGGTTACTACCTGCGGCTGCTTGGTCCAAGTTTTGTATACGTGAAATTCCGTTGCTCGCGATGCAAAAAGCTCGGTGAGCAATTTGTAAAGCAGGAAGACTGGGAAGACGGCATATTGAAAGACATCCCCTCTGAAGTCAACCAGACCGAGAACGAGACGTTCCAGAGTATGGGGCCGATCGATGTTCATGAGCAGATAGGTTTTCATTTCCAGATGGAGTCGACTAATCTGCTGGCAGATCTGGTAGAACAGATGGGACAGGAAGAAACGGTATCGGAAGATACAGAGCAGACGAGTTAGCGAAAACGAGATAATTGAGCACTCATGAGGCCAGGTTCAAACAAGTGATCCTGGCCTTTTGTTGTGCATCGCGTTTACACCACTGACCCCTTGTGATAAAATGCTTGTGAGGTCTTACAGTGGAGGCATCCGGTGATCCCACTTAGAGATGATAACCCTGCTAGAACAACACCATACGTGCTGTATGGGATAATCATTCTGAACATAATCGCCTTCATATACACCTCGCTAACACTTGGTGGAGATAACGCCCGCAGCGGTTACGAGCTGGTCCCATACCAACTTATCACAGGGAGCAGCATCGGATCGGCGATACCGTACCCTTTCTGGGTGACAATCTTCACATCTATGTTCTTGCATGCCAATTTTCTGCACATAGGCGGAAATATGCTCTACCTGTGGATTTTTGGCAACAACATCGAGGATGTGCTGGGTCACACGCGATTTCTGATCTTCTACCTGCTCGCAGGTGTCGCCGCCGCGGCCGCGCAGGTGCTGACTGATCCGATGAGCAAAATACCGATGGTCGGCGCAAGTGGAGCCATCGCCGGAGTACTTGGCGCATATATCGTCCTGTTTCCCAGAGCTCGCGTGACAAGTCTCGTGATAGTCTTCTATTTTATACAGGTGACTGCACTGCCGGCATATATAGTGCTTGGGTTCTGGATCATTTTGCAGGTGATTAATTCTTTAATTATGGTTGCGACAGGATATAACGGTGGCGGAGTCGCAGTCCTTGCACATGTCGGCGGATTTTCAGCCGGGGTAGTGATGATTCTTCTTCTCGGCGGGCGTAAGCTTCTAAACGGCAGGCGCTCTGTTGAGTATCGCCGTCCTAACTCATGGTAATGTGAATCAGCGCTATCTGAAATTCATTCTTCGGAGGTATCTTTTGTCAACATATAACGCACGTCAGAACCGTCTACGGATTTATTGGATTCCTATAATACTTTTGATTCCAGGACTGATATGCGCACTAGGCCTTGGCGCCAAGCGGCACAGTGTGGAATCGCGAAACAAGGCAGTCGAGCTGGCCGTCGATTATTCAGAGATGCAGACTCTCTCTGTTTCTTCCGGCAAACCGATACCTCTTCTTCTCACACAGTTCAAGCACAGCGGTATCACAAGCGTCGCAATCAGCGAGGAACTCCTTGGCGATCTTGTAACGACCGGGCAGGCGACCTACACGCAGCAGGCCTCCGACCTTGGACCGCTTACTGTAATTCATATATCGAACAAGCGTCTCGAGGGACGTGTGCTCAGGGCACTCAGCGTGCGTCTGGCGCCCGGGATGGTCACTCCGAACCTTGCTTCACTCAAACAGGGTGAGATACCGGAGACGTTTGTCGTCAGGGCAGCACCCACAACGCTGAACGGCATAGGCATCGGGCTGCCGCCGGATGCAGTGCAGATTGTGAAGCGTGCCGATCTGGGAGTTGTGGCACGGCTTCAGAACCACCCTGCGCTCACAAAGGAAGCTGTTCGCGCTGAAATAGACGATCTGCATCGCGATGGAATCAGGATACTGATCTCCTCGGGCGAAGAGGTGTTCGGTTTCAAAGGGCTCATCCCTTATGCGGCCGAAACCATCAAGTCGTCGGGGCTGATCTTCGGTTCGATAGAATTTGCAAAGCAGAAGGGCGATGCTCGAATCTGCAAGGCACTCGGTGCTGATTTTATTCGAGTTCACAGCGTGACGTATGCCGAAATGGCTGAGATGGCTCCGGCGACCGCCGTCGAACGATTCGAGCGCGCCGTCAAAGAGCGCGGCATCCGCCTGTGCTACGTGAGGCTCCCTCAGACATCCGGCCAGGATCCGGTAAAAGAGGATCTGGGCTTTGTCTCCAGTATTCGCAATCATATAGAGGGTTCAGGATATAAAGTTGGAACCGCCCACCTGTTTGGCGAGTTGCATCGGCCTAAACTCTTCATGGCACTGATGGCGCTCTCAGTAGCTGCCGGGTTGGTCCTGCTCATCGGTTCGCTGGTGAGCCTGTCATCGGCCGGTATGTTCGGGCTGCTCATCTCCGGTGCCGTAGTGTTCGCCGGATTATCGGTGGCGGGTGAAAAGGGCGCTCAGCTTCTTGCGCTTGCATCAGCCCTGATATTCCCTACGCTTGGTGTAACTGCCATCGTTGGCCCCTACTTCAAGGGCGAAAACCATGAAAAGAGGCCGCTGTTAAAGGCATCAATCATGTTCATCGCGGCGTCGATCATCACGCTATGCGGGGCACTGCTCGTCGTGGGATTACTCGCTGATAGATCATACATGGTAAAAGTGAACCAGTTTATGGGAATCAAGGCAGCACATATTCTGCCGCTCCTCGTAGTCGGCCTCGCAATAGTCGGCGGCCTCCCGATCTTCAATCAGCCGTTTTCGAAGGTGCGCACCAAGGTGGTCGATAGCTACCGCAGGATGGCGGATAATCCACTCTTCGTGTGGCACGTCATCGCCGTGGTCTTTGCGGTCGGTGTCGTCGGTTTTGCGCTCCTTCGTACAGGCAACGACTCAGGCCTTGGCGTGAGCCCGTTGGAGCTCAAGTTCAGGGCGCTCCTCGATCACATTATGGTCGTTCGTCCCCGGACCAAGGAGTTCCTGATCGGACATCCGGCAATGTTTCTCGGTATCATGCTGCTCTTAAAGCGCCGAAGGGCATGGGGGCTGCCTCTGGTTGTGCTGGGAGTGCTCGGTCAGGCGTCGCTGCTCAATACATTCTGCCATATCCATACACCGCTCAGCATATCCGTTTTAAGGGCCTTCAACGGGCTCTGGGTGGGCTTGTTCCTCGGTGTGGCGATCTGGTGGCTGTTCGTCCGCGAACGGCACGCCAGGAAAAAGGCCTAGGCCGTGAGTCGATCACGCCGAGTGGTTATATCCGGATATTACGGTTTCTCCAATGCCGGCGACGATGCGGTGCTTTCCGCCATCGTTGCCGGGCTGAAGTCGTGCGCGGAGAGCGTCGATATCACCGTGCTCTCTGCGTCGCCGGATGCTACTGGGCGCACCTATGGTGTCCATGCTATCCCCCGAACCTCGATCGCCGACGTCTCGAATGCAATCCGGCACTGCGATCTCTTCATCAGCGGTGGCGGAAGCCTCCTTCAGGATGCTACAAGTCTCCTTTCGCTTATCTACTACCTCGGCACCATCTGGCTTGCAAGATTATTCAGACGCAAGGTGATGATCCTGGGGCAGGGGATTGGCCCTCTGCGCTCGCCCGTTTCACGATTTATGACTAAGATGGCGCTAAACGGGGTAAACCTTATTACGGTGAGGGATACTGAGTCGGCGGAACTGCTCCGTTCGATCGGAGTTTGCACGCCGACTGTTCGCGTCACTGCCGACCCGACTTTAGCTCTTTCGCCGTGTTCGCCTGATCATGCGATGAGCCTTTTGGCGGGCGCAGGTATCGGGCACGGCGATGACGTGATCGCCGTGGCTCTGCGCGATTGGCCGGAGTACGACGGGCTCGCTGAACGGTTTCACGAGGCATTTGCCGCCATTTCGCACGAGTTACCGGCAAAGCTTCTCTTGATAACCATGCACACGCCAGATGACGCCGTCTTCTCCGCGCGAGTTGCGCACGGCACAGACTGTGTTGTCCAACCAGGTCAATGGACGCCTGATGAACTTCTCGGCGTGCTGGGGCAGTGCAAATTCGTCGTGGGCATGAGGCTTCATGCGCTGATATTCGCTGCATCCGTAGGGGTGCCCTGTATCGGCATCTCATACGACCCTAAGGTGGAAAGCTTCCTTGATGCGATTGGCCAGTCGAAAATCACGCTTCCGGAGGTCGTAGCCGGAGAGCTTGCAACACAGGTAGTTGATGCCTGGCACAGACGGGATGCGCTGGCATCCATATTGGCAGAGAGAGTTCCGATCATGCGTGAGGCCGCTCGTGAGAATATCCGGCTGGCGCTGGAATTGCTGGATACGTAATATGACGATCACACGGATTTGACCACAACCGACTACCCTGAGTGCCCGCGAAGCGGGTGTATCGAAGGGCATGCACTAACTTTTATAAAACTGGCGCTATAAGAGTTTGTGGATAGCGTCAGTGTTCCAACAATCCGTGCGAATAAAAAAACACGAAATCGCCCTGCACCGACTAGATGTAGACGCACCCTTTACGGGTTCGTTGATCGCAGGCATAAAGCCTGCGGCTACATTATTGAATCCCTGAACCGTCCCTCGATATGCCCTATGGGCTACTCGGGATAAGCGGCACAAAAACGCCCTCGCCCGAAATCGGCTGGGGTCAGGATCGATTCAGTGTAATCTGAAGATTCACCTACAAGAAAGCTTATAGGTCCATTGAAATCATGAAACGATTGATTCCCTGGATAAGCGGTGTGATCATAATCGCCGGATGCATCTGGTCCTTCCTGTACTTGAAGGACTGGCATCCGTTCGGCTCTGCCGAGGCGCGGCTCGGGAACGGCAGGCAGGAACTGTTCATCGTCTTCAAGGGGGCAAAGCTCGTCGGGCGGTCGAACGGGAAGAAGGTCTGGGCCTTCGATACCAGAACCATCGAGATGAGCCAGGACCACCAGTTCGCCACATTCAGCGGAGTCACCAAAGGCGTTCTAATGAAGGACGGCAAACCGCTCGCATCGCTTGCTGCCGGGAAGGTAGTCTACAATACCATCTCACGGAATGTGCTGGTGCCGGGCGGCGCGGATTTCATGCTGAAGGGTGGCCCGTCGTTCAAGGTGCGGGATATCCTCTGGGATGGCAGTAAGTCCGTCCTTCACTGCAAAGGTGGGGTTGATGGAACCCTTGGCGGCAGCACCTTCCACGCAGCGCGTATGACGGCAGATATTGCGAAGAAAGAGTTCAGGGTCGAAAAAGTAAGCGGTCAGATAAAAATCGGCGATACCGACCTGCCGCCGGAGATGCAGGGGCAAGAAGGCATATGAAGCATTCCATAAGATTGATAGTGATATTCGCCGCGCTTGCGGTGATGGTGACCGCAGTTTTGGCCGCTCAACAAGTTGTATCGTCAAAGCCGGCGGTCAAGTACACTGAGGTTAAGTATTCAGCCGACTCATCGTCCTACCGGTGGGAAGGCGATGACCGTGTCCTGGCGCTTGCGGGCAACGTCAAGTTTATGCAGGGTGACACCATTCTGACCGCGAACAAGGTCGACTACCGTGAAAGCACAAAAATGGCTGCTGCCGCCGGAAACCTGACCATCCGTGACGACCAGCACACCATCACCGGCGATGCCTGCACCATGAGCTTCAAGGATAAGAAGGGGAGCATAACAGGGAACGTCCGGCTTGTGATCAAGCCTAAAGTCGCATCCGGTGGATCAAAGCTGAAGTCTGATCTAAAGGATGAGACCGTCGTCACCTGCGACGCAATCGACTATCTGTACAAGGAGAAGAAGGCCGTTATATCTTCGCCGCTCAAGATTTCGCAGAAGAACAGGCTTGTGACCGCTGATTCGGCGATATACCAGGCCACAGATGAAATCGTACATCTGTCAGGAAACGTTAGGGGAAGCGACGACAAGGATAGACACACATTCTCTGCGCCCGCCGTAACGATATCCCTCAAAGAGAACGACGAGTGGATTGAGGCACAGAAGGCCACCGGTTCCATATACATCAAAGACGAGGATGAGCCTAAAACTGAGAACAAACCTTAGTTTATTATGGAGGAACAATCGTGGAAAGTAAAATCGTTGAGCGCGACGGATTCACTGTCGTTGGAATGGAGTACTTTGGCGACAACAAGAACATGGAGATTCGGGAGCTTTGGAGTCAATTCGGGCCAAGAATGAGCGAGATACCAAATCCTGCCGAACACGGCACCTCCTATGGCATCTGCGATTCGATGAATGATAAGGGTGAGTTTTCCTACCTCGCCGGCATTGCGGTAACAGACGATTCGCAAATTCCTGAAGGGATGAAGTCAAAGAGGATACCTGCAGGAAAGTACGCCGTATTTACGCACAAGGGCTCACTGGATAAGCTCGATGCGACGTACGACTTAATCTACAAGAAGTGGTTGCCGAATTGCGGCTGTGAGTTGCGCGGTTACGACTTCGAACTCTACGATGAGCGTTTCAAGTTTTTCGAGCCGGATTCGGAATTTGACATCTACATAGCGATCAAGTAGGCGCAAGTCTACTCAGCGGAGAAAAAAATGGGTAATCGCATACTTGTCACATACGCCAGCAAGGCCGGTTCAACGGCAGAAGTCGCTGCTTGCATAGCGGAAACTCTGTCAAAGCGCAACGTCTCTGTCGATGTGCTGCCGGTCGATCGTGTGACCGATCTCGTGCCGTACAACGCGGTGATCCTTGGGAGCGCCATCCGCGCCGGTCGCCCGATTCCCGAAGCGATGAAGTTCGTCAAAAAGAACCAGGCCGCCCTGCAGCAGAAGGTGTTCAGCGTCTTCATCGTCTGCCTGACCCTCAAGGATGACACCGAAGCTAACCGCAAAACCGTCAGTGCTTACCTTGCCCCAATCCGTGCGCTGGTGAAACCGGCGAGCGAAGGGTTGTTTGCCGGGGTTATGGATCTTAGCAAGCTGTGGTTCATCTGGCGATTCATAATGAAAAAGATGAAATCTCCCGAAGGCGACTATCGCAAATGGGATGAGATCAGCGCTTGGGCAGAAAGCGTCCCTTTAGGCTAGATTCGATATTATTTGGTTAGGTATTATGTAGGCGCACCCTTTACGGGTGCGTCGATCGCAGGCATAAAGCCTGCGGCTACATTATTGAATTCCTGAAGACATGTACCGTCCCTCGATATGCCCTGTGGGCTACTCGGGATAAACGGCACCGACCGAAATCGGGTGAGGGGGGCTGTACCGCGAGATATGCCCCCCATAGAGGCCTAATCCATGTTCGCAAGCGCCTCGAGCATCCTGTCCTGCACACGGTTTGGTCCATCGTAATCCCCCTGATGATTGTTCATGATAATCGAAAAGACCAGCGGTTCGCCGGACTTGGTCGTCACAAAACCGGAAAGCGCGCTCACATGGCTCAAATGACCGGTTTTAGCCCTCGCATTTCCTGCCGCTGCCGTACCCTTCATCCGATTCGCCAGAGTCCCGTCCACACCGGCGATAGGCAGTGCATCAAGATAGACCTTGGAGTCCTTGTGTTTATACATATGCGCAAGCATCGACACCAGACATTTGGGTGAAACGTAGTCCACTCTCGAAAGCCCCGAGCCGTCATTGATGCAGATCTGCCCTGAGTCCACGCCGATTTTATTCAGGAACGCAAGTTCGACTGCCTCTCCGTTCGACTCTGATCCCTTTCCTTTCATCTGAGCGCCAAGCGTCTTCAACAGACACTCTGCTACCAGGTTATCACTCGGTTTGAGCAGTAGCGCCAGAAGTTCGGAGATGGGGGCTGAATCAACGGTGGCTATGAGTTTGGCGTTCTGTGGCCTGGTTCCACGAACTGCGCTGCCTTTCACCTTTATGCCCTCGCGTCTGAGCATATCGATAAGAGTCTGGCAGGTAAAGGTTGTCGGATCTGCTACGGTTATGGCTTCTTCGCACCTCGCAGGCTTGAAGTCCAACGGAACGGTCCCGGTTACGAGTACGGTATTTTTGCCATGTATGCGCTCGACACTTACGGCCTTGGCTGATTTTGCATCGGCAGTCTTGCACTCGTTCTTTACGAAGAGATATCCGGTGAATGGCGAGGGCTTTATCAACGCAGGGGCGCCTGCCTTGTTTCCTGGACGCACCCAGTAATCTACAACATTCTCATTAAGATTAAGCGCACTGACCTCGGCAGAGTAGTAGTAGGATTCATCATCGCATGCCCATCCCCAGCCAAGCCTCGAGTCGTCGAAGAGGGTATCGTCACCTACGACGTTTCCTTCGATTACTTTGACGCCCATGGCTTTGACCTTCGCGGCTATCGACTGGAGTTGTTCCATCGTAAACAGAGGATCCCCGCCTCCAACCAGCACTAGATCGCCTTTAAGGATGCCGTTGGATGTTCGTTCGCTAGATGTATAGAGCGTAGTGTGTAATCGGTAATTCGGCCCCAGTTGATCAAGCGCTGTTGCTGCGACTACCAGCTTGAAATTCGATGCAGGGAGGAATAGTAGATTGCTGTTATGCTCGTAAATCACTCGATTGTCTTTCAGGGATTCGACTAACACTCCCTGTATGCCGTGATCGAGTGCAGCATCGGCGAGAAGAGTGTTTAGCGTCTTGTCTATATGCGTATCAACGGCGCCGGATGGAGTTCCAGCGCAGCAGCTCATGGCCAATCCCAGGAACAATATATACATTACGCGCAAATACATATGCGAAATCTGAGGTTTCATTCGTTCTCCTTGTAGCACTTTATCTCAGGTGTTATAATTACTCCACACGATGAGCGTGGAGATAAAAGAAAAATCATGACTAAAATTGCTGAAATCGTTGCATATCCTCTGGAACTGCCGCTTACCGATCCGTTCGAGACCTCGAAAGGGCGCAAAACCTCATCCCCGTCGGTGGTCGTCGACATTCGTTTGGCGAACAACCTTCATGGATTAGGGTCTGCTACCCCTGTCAAATACGTTACCGGTGAGGATACAGACTCTGTGCTCGCCGCCGTTGCTGCCTCTGCGGAAGAGTTGGTTGGGATCGATATCGCGAACTATCAGCAAATTTTCAGTGATCTCAGGGATATGCGCCCGAATGATCACTCAGCACGAGCGGCGATCGAGATAGCTGCTCTGGATGCCGTATGCAAGATGCGCAATATATCGATGTGCGATTTCTTCGGAGGCTCCTCATCACTGGTCGAGACGGATATAACTATACCGATTGTACCACCAGATACTGCCCGGATGCTAGCGAGCGAGGCGGTGTCGCGAGGATTCAATTCTCTCAAAGTAAAGGTCGGGTGTCAAGACCCTGATGACGATTTTGCACGTGTGGTCGCCCTGAGCCAGGGTGCGCCGGGGTGCAGCATACGCCTGGATGCCAATCAGGGATTCTCGCCTGTTGCGGCAGTTGAATTCGTGTCCAAATTGCTTGATACTGGAGTGCCTGTCGATATGCTTGAGCAGCCGGTCGATCGTGCAGATGCCGATGGACTGCTGTACGTTACCCGGCATACGCCGGTGCCCGTATTCGCCGACGAGAGCGTAGTCACATCTGCAGACGCGCTCAGACTGATAGAGATGGATGCGGTGGACGGGATCAATATCAAGCTGATGAAGTGCGGCGTCTCGAGTGCGCTGGAGATCATCGAGATGTGCCGGGCGCGGCAAAAAGAACTGATGATCGGGTGTATGATCGAAACCGGGATAAGCCTGTCAGCGGCGATCCATCTGGCTTGTGGGACGGGGGCCTTTGGTCGTCTGGATCTGGACGGTCACTTGCTCGTGTCCGAGCATCCGTTTGTTGGCGGCTTTGATTATGATGGCCCGCGGATAGCGGTCGATCGGAGATGCACCGGTCATGGTGCGTGCGCCTCTAGTCAGCCATAAATGATTATTCGATTAGTTTACAGTATTGAATATATGGCCGATTAGTACGTTTAGTAGCTTGACATCAAGCTCACCGTTTTGTATACTTTAATGTCAGCTCAAACTTGGTAAGTAAGCTATATGTGGATATTAGAGCTTTCAATGCGGCTAAATGGGTTTAGCATGTCAGCCTTGATTTTCATGTGAGCTAATCCATACTGCATCTATCGTATTTATGAGCTTCAAACTGATTGTCGGGAGGGTATATTTTTTTGGATAAGTTTTACGTGGTTGGCGGCAACAGACTTGAAGGTAACGTAAGAATCAGCGGTAGTAAAAACGGCACACTGGCCATAATGGCAGGTGCGCTTCTGGCAAAAGGCACTACTATACTTGAAGATACCCCGGATATCGGCGATATACGAACCATGGTGGAGATGCTCCAACAACTTGGCGTAAGGGCGCAGATAAAGGGTTCAAATACTATAGAAATTGACGCAACTGAGATCAGCTCTTGTGAGGCTCCTTATGAACTGGTAAAGAAAATGAGGGCTTCATTCAGCGTGGCTGGTCCGCTGCTTGCTCGATGCGGGTATGCTAAAGTCCCGATGCCCGGCGGTTGTGATATCGGCGCACGTCCGGTCGATTTCCACGTCAAGGGGCTTCAGCTGTTAGGCGCCAAAGTTGTAATGGAGCATGGGTACGTAGAGTGCGAGGCTGAAAAGCTTGTGGGCGCTCGAGTATACCTCGACTTTCCGAGCGCAGGTGCGACCCAGCATATCATGACAGCAGCATGCCTTGCTGAAGGCATTACTCGAATAGAGAATGCAGCTCTGGAGCCGGAAGTCTCCGGGCTTGCCAAATTCCTTATCGCCATGGGTGCAAAGATCACCGGTGCGGGAACAGGCACCATCGAGATTGAGGGCGTCAAAGAACTGCATGGCGTGCGCTACCGGATGATCCCTGATCGCATGGAGGCCGGTACATTCGCCATAGCGGCAGGTATCACAGGCAGCGACATCTCCATGAGCAACGTTGTCCCGGAGCACTGCACAGCAATGTTCCAGAAGCTTCAGGATGCCGGTATGGAGATTTCCATCAACCAGGATGTCGTTCGTGTATCTGCAAGTGAACGTCCTCTTGCAATCGACATCAAAACGATGCCTCACCCAGGTTTTCCGACCGATATGCAGCAGCCCCTCGCGGCGATGCTCGCAGTAGCGGACGGAACATCCATCGTCAGCGAGAACGTCTACGAGCGCAGGTTCAGATACGCAGCGGAACTCCAGCGTATGGGCGCCGATATCATTCAGGAAGGTCGAACGGCCGTCATCAAAGGCGTACCTAGACTGACCGGGGCAGAAGTTACCGCATCCGACCTCAGGGCGGGTGCAGCGCTAATCCTCGCAGGACTGGTCGCGGAAGGCCGCACGGAGATCAGCAGTGTAGAGCATATCGATCGAGGCTACGAAGATATTGTCGGTAAGCTTTCATCGCTTGGTGCGACAATAACGCGTATGCATGTCAAGCCTGAAGAGGTAGCAAAACTCGCCTAGACACTGCTGCCTGAATAACAGCCTCTGTTTACAATGCGCTTACTAGGGGTACATTAAAACGGTATATTAGCTAGATCGTAGTCTGCGATTCTGAGGAAACGTCTTCAGTGATGCACTGCAGGTTTTAGCTTTATCGATGCATGCATCACGAGGTCAAGGAGGATATTATGTCTTCTGAACAGGTCTCGTTGGGCTTTTCGCATCTTCAAACGCCGCCCGGAAGCCATATTGGTTATCCCTACCGGACAGAGCAGACACGCCTCAACCATCTACTGGATTTTATGTGTGCAGGACTCCAAAACGATGACCGCTGTATCGCTGCAATCACAGAATACAGCGATAATCTGTGGATGGACGGATTGCGCAAAAGGGGAGTCGACCCTGATAATCTTCCTGATGGTCAACTCGATATCCTAACGCCCGCAAAGCTATATCGTTGCCGGCCTGACTTAGCTCAACCTAACGCTGATAAAGCCTTCGTAGACTATATCATCGATACTTCAAATGAGAGATGGAATGGCACGCGGGTCTGCACCAGCTTCAACCATCTGTTGTACGATAAGATATTCATTCAACATTTCCTGACTGCCGAAACAAAAGCAAACGATCTATTGACCGGAAGATCCGTAACAATGATCTGCACTTTTGATGCCCACCGCCTTGATTCCCGCCTGCTCGATGCTTGCCTTCAGACACACCCTCTGATTTTATCTGAGAATTCCGTCTCTCCAAATGAGAACTATGTTGCCCCCGAGCAGTTGATCGATGATCTGCCGGAAATTGTCGATCGCTTACGTTCCGACGGTTCCATGCATCAACCGTTCGCTCAGTACTATTTCTATTCCGATACTCCCGTGATACGTGTGGGCGGTGAATTGGATATTGCGACCACTCCGCACGTCTCGGAGCTTATTCACTGGATGATCAACCTGGGGCATACCGAACTGGTGGTAGACCTGAGCTACACTCGATATATGGATGCCGGCTCGATCAGTATGCTGGCAAGGTTCGCAAATATGCTGCGAGCGAGCGGCGGCGAACTGACGATCTACGATCCGAGCGCGACTCTAAGGAAGATCTTTCAGATAGTCAAGCTGCAAGAGCACATAGCCATCTTCCGCGAGGTTGATGTGGCAGTGCAGGCAGCACATACATCCGCATAAGGAATATCGCCTGATGTGAATTAGCTTTACGTTCGGAATGACATCGTCTGGCACAAAAAACAGGGGGAGACGAATCTCCCCCCCAGGGCATGGTTAGTTAGTCTATTCGGAGTGATATCTATTGTGCTTGCATGCCTCTCTTGTGCCCTTTGGCTCCTGCGCGGAATTGCTCCATTTTCTGCTGCTGTGCAGGGGTAAGGACCGACATCATCTGTTCCATGGCTGACTTGCGGATTGCCTGTACTTTAGCCCTTGTATCTTGAGCTGATAGAGACTTATCGGCACTAATGGCTCTCACCTGCTGTGCCGCCGATTCCATTATCGATTTGATCGATGATTTCTGTTGATTCGTGAGGTCGAGCGCGGCTGCGAACTTTCCACCTCTTTTTGCCCCAAACTGTCCATGTCCCGGACCCTTCGCACGGAGTCCAGCCATTTTCTGCTGCTGTGCAGGGGTGAGGATCGTTTTGAGCTGAGCCTGGGTCGATTTTCTAATTGCGCTGACTTTTGCTGCTTTGTCTTGCACGGATAGCGTATTGTCATCACGCACTGCCTTTATCTTATGTGCGCATGACTGTCTAATTGACTTAAGGCTGACTTTCTGTGCATCCGTCAAATCCATCTTCCCCGCCATGCTTTTGCAGGCAATGCCGGGTTTCTGCATATTGAATGTTTTGCCGGGTGCAGCCATGGCAGGCTGCCTAAAGACCAGAATTGTGCCCAATGCCAGGGCTGCGAGCGTTATTCTCTTGCTTAGTATCACTAATTTTCCTCCGGTTCATAATTTGTGTTTGCTGTCATTCGTTTGTACGCCGCATTTTTGCGGATTTATTGTCCGTACATAAAGGTAGACGTAGTCGCGACAAGTTTGTTCAGAGGAATTTGAAATTCGAGGCTCTATGAGAAAGTTTGTGGATAGCGGTAATGTTCCAACAATCCGTGCGAATAAATTCGCGGCAACAAAAACACGAAGTCGGCCTGCGCCGACTAGGAGTAGGAACACCCTTCACGGATGCGTTCAAATCGCAGGCGTAAAGCCTGTGACGCATTATTGAATTACTGAACCGTCCCTCGATATGCCCTGTGGGCTACTCGGGATAAGCGGCATCCCCCCTCGCCCGAAATCGGGAGAGGGTTGGGGTGAGGGCGAATCAGATTCACCCACAAGAAAGCTTATAGAGCCAAATTCGATGAATCTCTTCTGAAGTGCAGTCAGGAGGCTGGGATGAGGGCCGAAGCTTTCGCATCGACCCTCACACTGAATGGAGCAGGAAGGGATGATTCGGCGATCTTATGCTGCCTTTGCAATCTCTGGAGGGAACCCCAGCGCGCTCAGTAGAGCCTCGAATCTGTCCACAGTCATTATTCCACCTGTAGCCTGTGGATTCCCGTGCGCAAAGTCGGCCTCTGCTTCCGCAGGGAAGGCGCTTCTCAGTTCCCGCTGAAGATCGATGTTTTTCGCCGAGCGCACGCTGAAGTGCACCTTCCCTTCCGTGTATCCGTAGTTGGCTGCGATCACGATATTGTCTGTCAAACGCCGTGCATACGCCGTCGCCACGAGCGAATGAATCTGCTCCGGGACGCCAAATTTGATCAGTGCCCACTGCCCTTGTATTGTGGGTGGAGTACGAACAACCTGGCGGAATACGGCGTTCACCTCTTTCCAGTAGTCATGGAGGATGGCGGCTTCACGGACTGCCCCCTCTGCGATGACAGTCGGGTTGTCTGCGCTCACCAGTGCTCCGAATGCTGCCGCGATATCGTGGGCGGACGAGCGTCGTGCCGCATTGATCAGCGCCACCGTATCTTTGATGGTGCTCACTCCGTATAGCGACCGTGCGTTTTTCAACACCTCGAAATCGGCATCAGGTCCCAAATCGGCGGCGGTTCCTATGGCAGCCAGCCATTCGCGGCCATCCAACTGACCGAGATCTTTGCACACCTGGTATGTCAGCAGCGAGGCAGGGGCTGGTGGATCAGCGCCGAATGACGTCACGAAGGCTTCCACCGGAGGAATCCCGTCCGGCGCGTGATGGTCGATCACCATCGTGCGCACGCCGTGCATGATCTCACGGCTCCTGCTCCCCGTATCCATCACAATCAGCCTCGATGGCCCGATAGCCATCACACGCTTGCGCAGGGTGTCGGAATATACGTTTTCGCCCTTCTCCATGTAGACCGGAAAGACTATATGATCGCCCATATACCGCAGGGTTTTGTACATGATGGCGGCCGCGCAGCATCCATCCGCATCCCCGTGAAACAGCAGCACTATGGTCTCACCCGGCCGAATGCTCTCAAGGAACCTGCGGCCTGCGTCGATCTCCGCCCCATATCCAAAAGTTGCCATGTCATTCTCCTCCTGTCACCCTCATTGATCCCGAAACTCGCTCGTATTCGTCTCTGAACAGGAAAGCATCCAGTTCGCGCCGGGGGCTTTCGATCAGAACCACTATCTCCTGATCGCTCTCCCGTTCGAATTCGACTGCTGCGCGTGCGAATAATTTGTAATCTGGCAGGTTCTCTTCCAAAGGAAGATGCTTCCGCTTGGATACCGCTGAAAAATGAGTGAATAGGTACTTTCCCGATAACGGCCGCACGATATGAAGGAGCTGAAGAAAGTCTACCGTGCTGTCGAGCGTCCAACCCCGACCGTGCAAATGCCCGAAGTCGATGACCGGGACGGCCCCCTGTATATTCGACGCCAGATACAGGACAGTCTCCAGATCGCCGATGCCGACATCATCGACCTCTATACCGAGCGCCGCCCGGCTCGTCGGCAGGGCACCAAGGCGGTCTACCAGCTTCTGACGCGCGCCATGCGGATCGCCGGCCGCGTATCCGGGGTGTATGTACAGCACCTTGCCCCCACACATTTCGAGTGCACGCCTTTCAACCGCTATCTCTCTAATCGAGCGTTCCAGTATCACGGGATCGTCTGACGTCGGCACGTTGTACGCCGCCGCATGCATCGAGAGGATGATGTCCGCGCTCTCGGACGCCTCCTTCACGCTCATGAGAACCTCCGCGAACTTCTCTTCCATCTCCGCCACGTTCGGTTTGTACTTCGAGTAATCGCCCCATCCTACGACTTCCGGCGGCATGTTGTAGTAGCGCAGTCCCCAATCCTCGCATTGGCGGATCACGTCTGTCACGCGCGCGTACTCCCCGAAACCGTCCGGCCTCGGGTTCTTCAGTTCTTTAACCGTGGATCTGCACGAAAATCCGACTCTCATAAATTCCACGCTCTCATCGATATTTTCTTTTATATACCCAGGAATGCCGTAAATATGAGATAACACATCGCTGTCTTATATGATGAATTACGCGATTAGACTGATACGTTATTCGGGTAAAGGCTATGCATGAGAAATCTACGTGTTGGCTTTGATGGTGGCCGTGCCGATCAGTCGGTGCGGAAGACCTTCGACCAGGAATTGGCCTCGCTGTGCGACGCGCTCGCGAGCATGGGTGCGGTGGTCGAGGATATGCTCGAGATCGCCATACGGTCGTTGGAGACGCGGGACGCCGGGCTCGCGCGTGAAGTCGAAAAGATGGACGATATCGTCGATAAATACAACATCGATATCGAGAGCGATGCGCTCAAGCTGCTGGCTCTTCAGCAACCTATGGCTCGTGATCTCAGAACCGTCGCTGCTGCCATGAAGATCATTACGGACGTTGAACGGGCGGGGGATTACGCTGTCGATATCGCCAAAATTACCGAGCGCCTTGCAGATGAGCCGCTCGCTCCTCCGACGGATTATATTCCGGTGCTTGGGCGCAAAGTCAGGGAAATGCTTCGCGAAACCCTTACCGCCTTTGCGACGCGGGATCTCGATATCCTGCATCAGATGATGGTCCACGAGGATGAAGTCGATCAGCTATACAGGGATCTTTACGGTAGCATGGTTGATCTTATTAAGTGTGACCCCAGTGTTGCCGATCAAGCGATCAGTTTGCTGCTCATCGGGCGATACCTTGAGCGCATAGCAGATCACATCACGAACATCGGCGAGCGAATCTACTACATGGAGACCGGCGAATTAACGGAATTTCACTCGTAGGTCACTTCTCGATCCGGCATATTGACTTCAGCCCGCAGTAGGTCGGGCATTCGACCGGCGCAACCTCGATGTTCGCCCGGCGTATGCCGTTTATGTGCTCAACCGCCTTGTCGATCGCCGTTCTGATCTTCTCTTCGAACTGTTCGGCATCGTCGGCGTAGATGCCCTTGCGCTCGGATTTTTTCAGACTGCAGTATTCCGCGCCGACGGGCTTGATGTGGAACAGTTTGCGCAGTGCCAGCGAGTAGAGCGGTGCCTGAAGAAGCGTGCCATTCTCAATATCACGCATATCAGGACATGCGCCGGTCTTGTAGTCAACGATCATTGCGCTGCCGTCAGCCGTCAAATCCACGCGATCGATCTTGCCCACCAACTCGGCTTCCTGTGTGCCTCCGAGCGGTATCTTGAGCCGTTCCTCGACCGATGATGCCGACCTGTCGCGGCCCGGTTTTGCCGTTGTCCCAAACTCGAGTTCCAGGTAAGCCGGCGTGAAATCCGAGGTTTCTATCCGCGCGATATCTTCAACCAGAAATCGACTGAGCATCTCGGCCATCGTGTTGCGCTCGATCTTACGCAGGTGTGCAGGCATGGAACTGACCAGTCTCTCGTCAGACATGCAATCGTTCAGAAACGCGTCTGAAAGTTTCAGTATGTCGTCCATCTTCATATCGCTTGGTGTGCCGTCGCCGAATAGCACGGTATACAGCCGGTACAGGACCTTATGAAGGATGGCCCCTCGCTGGAGCATGCCGGCCTCGTCCTCAATCTCGGAGAGTTTCAGCTCATGATCGCAGAAGTACCTGAACGGGCAGACACCGTAGGTTTCGAGGGCGGTGACTCGGTATACAGGCGGGCGGGTGCGGATATAATCGAGTATCGCCGTATCCGTGAGTGCCGCCGGTCGCTCGCTTAGCCAATCGAAGGATTCACGCGAGATGAGCCCTTTTTCGAGGAGCAGATTATAGCTTGCGACGGCGTTCTCCTGTCCATCGGAATCCTTGTTCGCACAGCAATCCAGCACCGTTCCGGCTATAAGCGACTTTGCGGTTTCTGCCTGATCAGTGGCAGGGACAACTTCGCGTAGATCGCGCGTTATACGATTGGTTTTGCCCGTGAAGAGCGCATAGACCTCATCCAGGTAGAAGGATGGTAAGCTGTCCTTTGCCGATATATCCGACGATGGGTAGCATAGAAAAAGTCGATTCTGTGCGCTGCTCACGGCTGAGTAGAACAGATAACGCTCTCTATCCCGGTCATCTGCCCTCAGGTCGAGCTTGTGCGGCAGGAATCGGTTCAGCACGGCACGCTCGAAATCATGCAGGAACGGGTCTTCGTGCACCTGCCTTGGGAAGGCTTTCTCGATCAGCCCGATGACGAAGACCACCCGGAATTTCCGCCCGGCGATGGCTGATGCATTCACCAGTGAGACGCCGCCTGCATTATCGCCCCTGGTGTGGTAACTCCCGGTGCGAATGCCGCTCTCAAGGAGGTTTGCAAACTCGTCCGGTGTAATCTGGCTGCCGAGCGTCTCTTCCCCCTGAACGATATCGGCCATGATACTTTTTATCGATTTCCAGGCGGAATAGTCCTCTTGCACACGGTCGTCGCTCGCATGTAGCCGAAGTTTTGTGAAGAGCGCTTGAACGGCGGCGCACAGTCCCTTGGCACCGGGGCTCGCGAACTCGCTCTCAAAATCTGCAATCGGTTGAAGGGCATCCATTCGAGGCTGAAGCGTGTCATCGTCTGCTCTCCATGCTGCGAACCACACCTCCCGGCCGGATTGTATCGCCGAGGATCTGGCCGTATTCTCGATTCGGCTGCACAGCACCGGGTCGCAAGGCGTGTATGTGGATTTAAGCGCTGCCAGTACGTGCTCACGCTTCCATCCCTCACGGACGATTCTCATGCAAAGGGCAATGGTGCGTGCGAGTGCGCTCTCCCTGAGCGGATAATCGTGCATCGTGAGCGGAATATTGTACTGCCTGAAAGTGGATGCAAGCTTCTGCGCATACTGGTCGACACCTCGCACGATTACGCCGATATCGGTGTATCGGAACTCCTGCGCTCTAACCAGCCGCTTGATCTGTCCCGCCACCAATTCGATCTCCATAGACGGGGTGGCGCCGGATAGTATGGTGATCCCATCGTCGGGCTGGATGCGCTGAGGCGTGCCGGCGAACAGGTTTGCTTCAATATGAGCGAGTGACGCATTGGTCGAATCCTGCGCGCGCGGCAGGCGGTCGATCTGCACATCGGGTAACTGAGCGAAAAATTGCATGTCAGGCTCTATGCACTCGAACACCGACGGGCGGTCGGGCTCGTACCCCACGCCGATGACTACCTGCGCGCAGTGTTCGGACAGCAGGCGTATAAGCTCCTTCTGGACAGGCGTGAGCATTGCGAATCCGTCGAGGATAACATACTTGTAAGCGCTCAGCAGTTCAGGGTTTTTACGTGCCTCATCGAGCGCCCGCCACATCACCCCCTCGTGGTCATGGAGGTTGTGTGCCAGCAGCACATCGTTCTGGTATGACTTGTACAGGGCTGTGAGGTCGAGTAGCTTGGCCTTCGAGCTCTCGGAGAGTTCACGCCCGGCGGATGCCACTGCATGTGCAAGGTCTTCCGGCGCAATCGCCGCGAGCTTTAGATCGTCTATCACGCCACCGATAGCTTCAGGAAAACTGGGGCAGTCTTTGATACCATCGAAATAGCCGGGGTCAGCCTGGCCGATAATCTCTTTCAGCATCAGCCGTTTCTGCATATCCGAGATAACGCTGCTGCCACTCACCATCGCCCGGTTCAGGATATCGCTCGCGAAGGCATAGAAGGTGCAGACGGGATCGCCAAGCAAACCGGGAAACTCCGGGTCGGCGAGCAGTTGCTGTCGAATCAGGCGCGATTCGGTGATTGTTGGGACTATGAACCGGATCGAGTGCTCACGCTCCCGGGCGGTGAACTGCGAGAAAATTTTGACGGCGCGGCTCGTCTTGCCGCTTCCCGTCGGCCCTACCAGAAGCCGTGTTGCCATGATATCTTCCTCTCGGTGTAATGCTTGCAAGTAGAGTATAAGTCGGAGGGGGCTGGCTAGTCAAGAGAATGGGGGATACTTTGATTTTGGAGCCATATTACAGCGATTTGTAGTATAATATGTGGAAGATACTTTTGCTGCTTTGACAGTTGGCTCCATCAAGCGCATAACATCTAGGAAAGGTAACCAATGAAATCATACACTAAAGCGTTTCTGATTTGTGGGATCTTGTGCTCAATTCCAGGTACACTGCTTCTTGTAGTAGGGCTGGCAATGCTAAACTGGTTTCAAGTACTACTTTCCGGCGGATTTCTGTGTTTGTGGTGGTTTACATATTCATGCCTGCGCCGGCTGCAAAAGGGTTCGTTTGCCATTTCATTCATTCTGTGCTGTCTGCCCTGGGCACTGTTGCTGGCACAGACTATCAGACGAGTCCTGTTTGTGATTCATAACGGCGGCATGGAGAGGGCAGATGGTTATGGCTCACCGTTGGCTTTTCTGCTTGGTGTTGTAGCTGAGCAGTTCTTCTTTTTGCCGCTCACAGTGGTGGTAATTATGGGTATCGGTGTTTTGTTAAGTATGAGGCGAAATGCGGCTTTACCAGATGGTGCTGTTACTGGCGAATGAAAAAGGGCGGACATGCGTCCGCCCCTGCAATTGTCTGTGCTCGTTTTCCGCCGGGATTAGTTCCCGTGGTTGCGCGCAAACTGATCGATTCTGCGCACGGCGTTCAGCGACGACTTCCTGCGATCCATCGCCTGGCCGACCTTGATGCTGATCAGGTCGTACACGTCCACGCCGGGGATGTTCTTCTCGACGTAATCGAACGCGCCGCGCTTCATGCACTCGACGGCGTTTGTGACGTTTCCGTAAGCGGTCAGGATGACCACCTCTGTGAATATGTCGCGGGCGAGCGCTGACTGGAGGACGTTCAATCCGCTGTCCGGATTCTCCATCACCATGTCGCTCATAATCACATCGTAAGGCTGGCTGGCGCTGTTTATTTTCTCTACAGCGTCTGCCTCACCGGATGCCGTCTCGGTCTGAAAACCTTCTCTATTCAAGCGTCGTTGCGTGGCAGCTCTTACTTCCTCTTCGTCGTCGACGATAAGTATTCTATACAATTCTGGACACCTCCAAATCAAAGGATGCTAGATTTAATCTACTTGTTACTGGTTGATATATTATCATATACCGGAAGAAATATCACAAACCTGGCACCAGAGCCAGTGCTGCCTATCTCACATATTCGTCCGCGATGGGCTTCCACTATCCCCTTAACGATGGATAGTCCAAGGCCCATGCCCTTCGCTCGGGACGTAAAGAACGGAGTGAATATCTTCTCCTTGTCGGCCTCCGGAACTCCCGGGCCGGCGTCGGCAAACTCTACTCTGATGTATTTCTTGCGTTTGACTGAAAGTCCACAAAGGGATCTGGCTTCCTTGGCGGCAGCCATGCTTGTGCTTACTCTAAGCAAACCACCGGTCAACTGAAAACTAATAGCGTTCTCTACCAACTCTGCAAAGCAACGCTTTAGTTTACTGGTGTCGGCCTGTATCTTCGGCATATCGGATGTCAGACTGAGCTCCAATCTGACGGGTGACCGTTTAGGGAAGAATTCAGCGATAGTTTCCTTAACCACCTGGCTTACATCCTGCTCTGAAAGATACAGCTGCGTCGCCATTACGAAGTCTCTGAACTCCTGAAGCATCTCTTCCAGCCTGAAGACGCCTCTCTTGGTGCTTTCGACAAGTTCCTTCACGGGTTCACGTTCGATGTTTGTCTGCTCGAGATAGTAATCAAGCTCGTTCAGGTCACCCTTGATGGCGAATATGCGGTTGCCCATCATGTGAGCGGATCTCGCGGACATCTCGCCCCATGCGGCCATGCGCTCAGAGTTCACTACTCGATCCATGAGGCGCAGGTTCTGGATCATTGCGCCTACCTGGCTGGCGATGCTCATGAGGACGCCTTCATCATCAGCGGTAAACTCATTGTGGAACCATGGGAATCTGCTCTTTCGCCTAAGTACCCGAAGCACACCGATGATTCCTTCACGGCTCTCTATAGGGACGCCAAGATACGTTGCCATGTCTCCGGGAGGGAATTCGCAGTACAGCCCTCTCCACCGGGGATCGGTTTGTGGCTTGGTACTTCGTATTGGTTGGCCATGCTCGGCTATCCAACCGGTGAGACCTTCACCCAATCTGTACATCGCGCTACCGACATCCTGCTTAAGCTGCCCACGGGAGGCTTCCAGCGTCAGGGTATGACGGTCCTTATCCAGCAGAAAGAGCGAGCAGTCCTCGAATCTCAGTACTTCAGATGCGACTCTTATGACCTTCGATATAAGGGCTGGTATATCCGGGCTGTCTGCCAGTTCGGTTCCTATTTCAACGAATGCTCGTTCCCTCATTCGGTGTTCGTCAACCGACAGCGAGAGACTGGCGATGTTTGCCAGAGACAGCAGCAAGGATTCGTGGCGTTCGCTAAATGCGTTAGAATCGGGGCTTTCTACGTTTATGACGCCCCTGGCCTGTCCGTGCGCATCGATGATTGGTACGGCAACCTCGCTTCGGACATCCTTGAAGTATTCGATGTAGTACTGGTCCTCATGGACATTGCCGGTCCGATGCGGTTTACCGGTGGCCGCCACGTACGTGGTGATGCCCTTCTGCTCGCCGGTGTGCAGTTCCAGACGTTTGCGCTTCTTGTCGTCATCCCAGCCTTCACCGGCGCTGCATTGGATAACAAGTTCACCTTTGTCAAAATCTACAAGGGCAATAAACCCTCTATGTCCGCCCACTGCCGTGAGACCGCTGTCAAGTATAGTCTGCAGCAGTTCGTTGAGATCGGTCATCGATGTCGCAAGCGACGTGACCTTTCTAACGAGGCATTCTTCAGGTATGCATTCGTGCATGTCGCAGGATTCCATAACTACCTACCGATTGATTATTTTCAGGCTATTCTTGTTCGACCTCGTAGATTGAGCAGAATGCCAGTTTGCCTAGCACAGGAAGCTTGAATTCTTCTCCATCATATGCCTTAAGCATCATGTAACTGGTGAATATCAGTGCCGATAAACCTGGCGCCCACGATAAAAATGAAAGACCGTGAATCCACTTTACGGCAAGCCAGAAGACCATGAGCAAAGTAAAACTCAAAGTCGATTGCACTGCATGAAATCGAACGAAATTACTGCGTTTTTCCACAAAGAAAAGGATAAGGCCAACGAAGCCGAAATAGGTTGCAACTGCAACTACATTCTCTTCAAATCCAATACTGGATCTACCATATTCTTGCATTACTACAATAAAACCCCAAATACAACTACTTGACTTAACGCTGGATAGCGGCGTCTCGCGGCCAATCCCAACATTAAGACACATTGAGTATATCAAATTGTTACCGCCATTTCAAGGATGGCACGGAGAACATCTCCTGAGAGCGGGTGGGGGCGAAAATTTAACTGAGACGAATGAATTTGCGGCAACAAGTGCGGCTCTTCTACATGAGGTGGAGAATATGGCTGGAGAATCTCGATACTATATCAATTTACAGTTGCATGCAGAAACATTCGACCGACGAGTTCACGCACGGCATCTGTATCGGCATGGACGTAGTTTCCGCCGGTTTCGAGGGACGGCAGTGTTTCCATTTTGATCTCCGAGCCGCCTGGAATCGACTTCATGAAACGTGCGACGCACATGGTCTGGCACGGGGAAAGATCGCCTTCCGTGTCATCCCGGATGGTGTCCAGAATCTTCGGTATGCGTACCATAACACTGGGGTGGGAGAGCTTGCTTTTCACTGCACACAGGAACTTCTGCTGCCTGCCGATCCGGATAAGGTCGGTCTCCGCATCGCCGTCCTTCGACTTTCGGTAGCGCACAAAGCCCATAGACTGGTACCCGTTCAGCTGCTGTTGGCCGGGTTTAAGATGGATATGGAGGTTGCCCCAGTTGTCGTCGTAGTCGAGCTGCTTGTCAACGTCGATTGAAAGGCCACCCATGGTGTCAATCGCCTTCTCGAACCCTTCGAAATTGACTAGCATATAGTAGTCCGGGTGTACGCCGACTAGTTCTTCGACGGTGTCCTTGGTGAGCTCCGGTCCGCCCAGCGCGTTGGCGGAATTCATTCTTCGCTTTCCCCTGTATCCCGGAATATGCACAAGCGTATCCCTGGGTATCGACAGAATGCTTACCTGGCGGTTGCGGAAGTCTACGTGTGCGAGCATTATGGCGTCGGTTCGGCCTTTGGTATGGATCACCCGGCCTCTGTTGTCTCTATCCAGATCCCTGCCAAGCAGAAGAAGATTTATACTGTCTCTGCCGGGGAATGCTTTCGATGGGGTGTCGGTGTTCGTGATGGAGGCATTCACGGCATCTCGGATGGTTGCGGATGATATGTAGAAGTATGCCACCATCCCGCCGCCAATGGCCAGGATAACCAGTAAAACGGATAGCAGGGTCTTTTTCCATATTATACGGTGCCTGGTATTTCGCCGTATAGGCCTGCTAATATTGGTTTGTTGCGGAATTCGGGGCATATGTAAAGCCTTTATAGATTCTACGATAACTGGCAAAGGGATTGATATTATTACGACTAAGCATACCATTCCCTTGTAACACAGTGCTCAATTATACAGAGTGGTGGAGGATTTCGTCAATCAAACGGATGTTCTGGATGGGGTGCAAATAGATCGTGCGAATTCAAAGCATCCGCTCCATTGTTCGCCAAAACCGGTATAATGATTAGTAATTGGTAGATTGGTTGATGGAGAAAATAGTGAAAATATGTGCTGTCGGCGATATGCATGGCCAACTGGCGAACGTTTTTCAGGCCATAGATGAATCGAAACCCGAGCTTCTGCTGTGCTGTGGTGACTGGGGCGATCCCGGAAAACTCGATCACGCTCAGTTTAGGGAGATTCTCTCGCACGTGCATGTCTTATCCGTATACGGCAACCACGACGATATACCGTTCCTCTCAACTGCCGCGAATTCGGATGGCAGTCCGGTAATTCTGCAGCCGGGCGAGGTAGTCGAACGGGATGGGCTGAAGTTCGCCGGGATCAGCGGGATATGGGCAAAGTCGCATGCACAGCCGTACTACGTGACGGATGACGATGTTGCGGCGCAGGCCTCGGCGCTTGAATCGAGTGGAGTGGATGTGCTGCTCAGCCACGGGTGTCCGGTAGGCATCGCGGATACACTGCCGGGAGGGCGTCACGGCGGGCAACGGTGTTTTCTGGATGCCTTCCATGCGATCAATCCTAGTCTGTACCTTTGCGGTCACTTGCATGCCGAGCAGAAAAGGGTCCTGAAGGATGGGCGAATCATCGTGAATGTTGGGTATACTTGCGAGGGCGATTACTGGACCTTCGATGTGACGGATCGCGGCATCGAAACGGGGCATTTTCGGATATCATGACAGCGCTTATGGGAATATTCTGATATAATTGCATATTGAAACTTACTAATAATTGTGAGAGGGAACGCTTTTGAGAGCTAAAATCACTCGAATAAACATATCAATCCTCCTTACCCTGGCCGCTATGCTCGCCACGCTGGTGCCGGCGTATGCACAGGTAAAAGAGACCATACTCCCGAACGGGCTGAAGGTCATCACCAAGGAAGTCCACACGGCGCCTGTCGTGACGTTCCAGGTGTGGTACAGGGTCGGCTCGAGGAATGAACAACTCGGTAAAACGGGGCTGTCTCATCTGCTTGAGCACATGCAGTTCAAGGGGACGAAGACCCTGAAGAAGGGCGATATCGACGCGCTCGTCAGCAGGAACGGTGGGCTGATGAACGCCGCCACATCGAAGGATTTCACGTTCTACTGGGAAACCCTCTCAAGCGATAAGCTCGATCTTGGCATGCGCATAGAATCCGACCGCATGATAAACAGCCTGATCGATCCCATGGAATTCAAATCAGAGAAGGTAGTCGTGCGCTCGGAGCTCGAAGGTCATGACAACGAGCCCGATTCCGTGATGTACTACGAACTCTATGCCGACGCCTTCAAGGCTCACCCTTATCAGTGGCCGACCATCGGCTGGGTGCACGACCTCGAGAGCATCACTCGAAATGACCTCTACGCCTACTACAAGACCTACTACGCGCCGAACAACGCGACGGTGGTCATAGTAGGCGACTTCGATACCGTCAAGGCGCTGGCGATGGTTAACAAGTATTTTGGCCGCATCTCGAAGAACCAGTCGATTCCGCGAGTGACCGCACTTGAGCCTGCACAACTCGGCGCGCGAACGGCGGAAATCAGAATGCCCGGCAACGCGTACAGGGTGATGATGGGCTACCACGTTCCGGCGGTCGGCAATTCGGATGCATACACGCTCGACGTGCTGGATATCATCCTGAGCGGCGGGACCAGCAGCAGGCTGTATAAAGGTCTCGTGGACAAGCAACTCGCGACGCAGGCCTGGTCGAATTCGGGTACCGGCACCGACCCCGAGCTCTTCATGCTCGGCGCGACGGCCCGCGACGGTGTGAAGATCGCTGACGTGCAGGACGCTCTCCTTGCAGAGGCAGACAAGATGAAGAGCCAGCCAATCAACGACGAAGAACTTCAAAAGGCGCTCAATCAACTTGAGGCCCAGTTTGCGTATACCAACGATAGCGTGACCGATCAGGCGAGACAGCTCGGCTACTTCGAGACGATCAGGTCCTGGCGGTATATAGATCAGTACATGCAGAACGTTCGCATGGTGACCAAGGCCGATGTCCAGCGGGTTGCGCAGAAATATCTTACCGATAGAAATCGCACCACGATCACATTTATCCCCGAGAACGCGGCGGTCCCAACGACGCCTGCAGCCAAGGTAAGCATGCGCCCGATACTGCCATCAGAAAGGCTGGATGCGTACAGAAACGGCAGCGCAATGAATGGCACCATGGAAGCTAAGCTTGCTGGGAAATCGTTGGCCGCGCCGAAACCATCAAAACCCGCGACCCAGCGTCCGACCCGGGTGGTGCTCGATAACGGGATGGTCGTTATCATACAGGAGAATCGGAGCAACCCGACCGTCGCAATAAGCGGCAGCCTGAATGCCGGGAGCGCGCTTGAGCCTTCCGGTAAGGATGGCCTTGCCGATATCACCGCCGAGCTGCTCATGAGAGGGACTGCAAAGCGCACGGCAGATCAGATCGCGGCCCAGAAGGACTTCGTCGGCTTGAGCCTGAACACAGGCGCCGGTGTGGAATCAGCGACTTTTACCGGACATTCCCTTGCTAAAAATTTCGACACGATGCTTGATCTCCTCTCCGATACGATGCGGAATCCCACGTTCCCGGATGCCGAGCTTCAGAAAATGAAGTCATTGAGCATATCCGGATTGCGCGAGCAGCAGGAGGACCCTCAGTCGGTCGCAGAGCGAGCCTTCTACGGCACGGTCTTTCCTGCCGGCCACCCGTACTATCAGCCTTCGGTTGATGTGGAGATCGCCGGTATATCGTCGATTGAGCGTGATGATGTGTCGAATTTCTACGCAAGCCACTACGGGCCGGGGAGCGTCATACTGGTTGTAGTCGGTGATGTGGACACAGGTGAAGCATTGGCGAAGATCAAGGGCTACTTCGGTGATTGGACCGGCTCGGCTGCATCCAAAAGAGTAGCGATCCCCGATGTGCCCATACAATCCACCATCGAGCGTAAGATTATCCCAATGTCGGGCAAGGCTCAGGTGAGCGTGATACTCGGCTACGCTGGCGGGCTGAAGCGCTCGTCAAAGGACTTCTATGCGGCCAACGTGATGAACTTCATCCTCGGCGGCGGTGGTGCGCTGAACAGCAGGCTCGGCACCGTCATCCGCGATCAGATGGGGCTCGTCTACGATGTCTACAGCACGTTCGATGCCACGCTCGGAGCCGGTCCGTGGTACGCGAGTCTCGGCACGAACCCGAAGAATGTCGACAAGGCTACAGAGGCGCTAGTGGCTCAAATGGTGCGCATGCGTGGCAAGGGTGCAACCGAGTCGGAAGTGAGAGACGCCGTCGCGTTCCTCACGGGATCGTTCCCTGTAAGGCTTGAGACCAACGCGGCAGTTGCGAACGTCCTGCACTCGTCAGAGCTGAACGGCCTCGGGATGGACTACATTCGCAACTACCAGAAGATCTACCGCTCAGTGACCCTCGAGCAGGTGAACGCGGCAGCGGCGAAGTACATCCACCCGGACAAGTACACGCTCGTCATAGCAGGTACATACAAATCGACGAGCAAATGAGCGCCTTCTGATTTACAAGAGCGCTTGGTAACCGCTATAATTGTTATGATAATATTCGAGTTTTGCACGCAGTGATTAAGGGTAATGTGAGTGTGGAGGTTCTTCGATCTCTGCACGCCGCTAGCCTTTGTCCGTGCATATGGAGTTGGGCTATGCGGCATATGATCTCAAGGTTGTTCACGCTGATTCTGATTGTGCTTATGGGCTATAACGCTTGGCAGATATCCCTGTTGAGGAATGAGGTTGCGACCCTGAAGACGCAGGTCGTGGCGATCAAGACTGACCAGCGCGCCGAATCGCGGGACTCACACAGGCTCTCGTTGATTTCGAAGGCCCGCGAGCACGCGGATTTTGCGAGACAGAGCATCCTGAAAGGTGATTTCAAGCGTGGAAGCACAGAGCTTGAGAAGAGCCTCCAACTCCTGCAGCAGGCAGGAAAAAACGCCACCGCACCACCTGCGGAGGCATTGGATAAATTTCAACGCACGCTGGACAACACGCGGCTTTCAATCGAGGACCTGTGGAAAAAAATGGGCGCAAAGCCGTCCAAAGCTAAGGGAGACCGGTAATGTATAAACGATACGGCACCATATTCGTGATTCTTGCGGTTTCACTCTCCTCGATGCTCCTCGGCGGTTGCAAGCCAAGGGATCTTGTAAGTACCAGTCAGGAAGTGGACATAGGGCGGCAGGCGTCACAGCAGGTCGAGAGCGAGAACAAGGTGATCACGGACCCGAAGCTGAACGATCTCGTGAATACTATGGGACAGAATCTGGTCAAATGCTCGGATCGGCAGGATATCAAGTACACGTTCAAGATACTTGATGTAAAGGATGTGAACGCTTTCTCTCTGCCTGGCGGATGGGTATACGTCAACAAGGGGCTCATAGATGCCACTGCCGGCAACAACAACGAGCTTGCCGGCGTGATCGCGCATGAGATCGGGCACATCGTGGCGAGGCATCACGCGGACATGATCGGTCGGCAGATGTATGCAAGCATCCTGATAGGAACGCTTACCCAGGGACAGGTTCAGCAGGTAGCGAGCATTTTCGCGGATATCACGCTCCTCAAGTACAGCCGCCAACAGGAATTTGCCGCTGACAGGTTAGGCCTTAAGGAGATGTTCCGGTGCAAGCAGTACAATCCTGACGGGCTGATCAATTTCTTCAACCAGCTGCTCAAAATCGAGAAGAATCCGCCATCTAACTTCGAGCAGATTTTTCAGACTCACCCGGTGACTTCGGAGCGCATAACCGCCGCTCGTCAGTATCTCGCAGACTTGGAGTCGGGCAAGGAAAAATCGTAGGGTGACAGTGATCATTCGCGAGCGCGCAGAATCCCTTCCGTTATCACAAGCTGGTCGGGCGTGTTCGCGCCGAGGACCTCTTCAGCCATTGCCGGCACGGCGATCACTTTGAGCCCCTGAGAAATCGCGATATCTATCATCTCGGTGAGACAGTACTCTCCGGCCTCGTTTCGGCGCATACACTCGAGGTTAGCCCACAGCCAGTCAGCATCGAAGGCATAGCACCCACCGATTATCTCGTTGATCGCCTTCTCGGCGTCCGATGCCAGCTTCTCCTCCGCCACCCCCGTGATCTCTCTCGACGCATTTCGGACGATCCGCCCGTAACCCTGCGGATTGTCCAGCACTGCCGCGATGAGCGCCGCCGATGCCTTCTGGCTCTCGATCTCGGTCATCAACGATCGGAGGGTTTCGACTCGGAAGAGAGGGCTGTCTCCGCACATCACGATGATGTATTTCGAACCCATCGCCGCCTCGCGGGCACACACGAGGCATGCCCGGAACCGAGCTGTTCGCCCTGAACGGCATATCGATACTTATCGCCCATCGATTCCTTAATCACCCCACCGTTCGGACCTATCACTATGACAGGGTTTGTAATTCCGGCCTCCGACAGAGTGTCGAGAACGTAGGCCAGCATGGGCCGTCAGCATACAGGGAGGAGGCCATCGGCATCCATATGGCGCGAGCTCGTGCTTATTGTATCACCCTGCCACCGCAGCGACAAGCGGTTTAGTCAAATCCACGGCAAGGGTACGTACATCGTGAACACTATGGAGGTGATACGCACATGACAGCTTACAAACTAATATCGCTGGTGCTGATTCTGGTGGTAGGGCTGACGGTCTGTCTGCCTAATGCCGGATCTGCACAGGGCCTCATAATAGATGCCCTGAAGATCTTTGGAATCGGATATGTTGTCGCTACCTATGGCCCCCAGATAAACGACTTCATCAATAACCTTGCGGGTCAGAAGGGTGTCAAGTGGGAGGGCTTAACCAAAGTTGTTCCCATAATTTCAGTTGGGCAGGGCACGTACGTAGGGGCGGCACAGGTTCAGGGACCGTCCAGCGCAGTGGGCGGTGTCAAGGCGGTCGGTCAGGTTGAGACCCGTATTTCCGGCCTGCGCGGTCGTCTGCTGATCCCAGTCGGCACTACCAATCTCAAGGGTAGCAGCAGTCTTTCCCGTGTGAAGGGCGTCGGCGTGTCCGCGCTCGTCGATTTCAAAATCTAACGGACCGGGAGGAATGGAATCATGACCAGGAAGTTTGTGACATTATCGCTGATAGCTGCTGTAGGAGCGTTGATTTATATTTCTGCACGGGGACAGCGAGCCGAGCAACCGACATTTATATCGCCTGTTTATGCAGCTGCGAATTTCACAGCCGTTCAGGGCACACTTCAGGGAACGCCTGTAGGTGAAGTCAGAATGGGCGATCAGGTGATCTTTCGCATAAGGACTTCCGCGGGCGGATACACGCCGTATCAGCGTGCCCAGTCTGTGGCTGATCGTCTGAATGCGCTGGATGACACATTGAAGTCCGAGGATATCACTACGGGATATGTGAACGGTCAGCAGGTGGTGATGGCTAAGAAGCAGATAGTGGTCACCGCCGACGTCGCACATGCTCGCTTGAACGGCACGACATCCACCGCCCTGGCGAGTCTTTGGGCGAAGCGCCTTGAAAATGCCGTGACAGGGACTGCCGTCGCGGATGCGCCGGTTTCGGAGAAGGTTGTGCCGATCCTGAGCATAGGCTCCGGCACCCGAGTGGGTGGGGCGCTGGTGGAAGGTACAAGCGACAAGTTGGCGCAGGTTGTCGCAGTCGCACAGGTGGAAGGTCAGTTCGGAAATGCGGTACGAGTGAGGATACTGGTGCCGGTATCGACGGAGAACGTCGTCTCGAATATCCGGCGAGTCCCCGGAACCAGTGTGGCAGGGTTGGTTGATATAAAACTGTGATCGATTCATGCGCGGGGCGGCGCGAGGATGTCGCCCACGCGTGAACCTACAGATTCTCCATCGTCTCCACTCGCCGCTTCATCTGCGAGGCTTTGTATCCGGCGAGTATAACCTTCAGAGTCTCCAGCGCATCGTCTGCGCTCACAAGAGGGTCCTTGCCTTCCAGTATGCAATCGATGAAATCGCGGTTCATATCGGTGGGCAGATCGGTTTTGATTTCGCTCTCGGTGATCTCTCTGTACCCGGTGCCCTTTGTGACCACGATCAACCTGGGACTTGCATTGAGAATCTGTATTCCCCCGTCAAGGCCGTAGATATCAAGCCGCATGGCGCTTCCGGTATACGGTTTGGGCCATGGACTGTAACGTGCCGCGCCAGTCAGGCTGAGTTGGGCCAGAATTTCTTCCCTGAATTCCAGTTCAAGCAGGCACGAGTCTTCGGCCTTGTTCAGAGATTGAATGGCAAACCTTGTACAAACGGCGTTCACGCCTTCAATCGACCCCATGCAGTAGTGCAGCAGATCGATCAGCTCTGATCCCCGCTGCATCAGGATTCCGCCGCCAGCGATATCCCAGGTGCCCAGCCAATCGTGCCAGTCATTCAGCCTGTCGTAATCGTTTTCGATGTAACTTAGAAGTGTGAGGAACGGATACCCGATTTCGTCGGCATCTATGATTCTCACTGCTTCCTGATTTATCGGATCATATCTCTGTGGAAGTGCGATGAACAATCGTTTTCCACTCTCTTTTGATGCAGCGATCATTTCTTCGCCCTGGCTCATAGTCGTAGCCATAGGTTGGTCGCAGATAACGTCTTTCCCGGCCTTCAGGGCATCGACGCATATCGCGCTGTGTGTGGAAGGAGGGGAACATACGTAAATCAGATCGATAGCGGTGTCTTTTGATAGTCGGTGCGGATCGCTGACCGCGAGTCGCGTGTTGAAACTCTTCGCAAATGCGTCTCGCTTTGATCGATCGGGGTCTGCAACAGCGGTGACGTGCACATCAGGATACGACGTAAGTTCTCTTGCGTGGTGCGTCCCTGACCTTCCTGCACCAATTATGCCTACGCGCAGCGCCATGTGTCATCCACCTCTAGCCGATTTGATAACGAGAGCTATTATGTCTTTAGCCTTTGGAGTGGATTTCCAAACACCTGATCTCGACGCAATAAAAAAGTCCGAAGTAGCATGATAACTACTTCGGACCACAAACAGGGTTTGCGTTGTCCTTGTAACCAGGACATAAAATTATCTGCCTAGGGCAAGGCGGAGAATCAATTATTATCATAGTTGCTAAACAACGGCTTGTCAAGCCCTATAGCAGGCATACAAGCGAATTACTACTACATTTGTAGTTTAATTTTTAGGCGTTCTCAAGAACGTCCTCTGGAATGTCAAAATTTGCGTAGACCTGTTGGACATCGTCGTGGTCCTCAAGCTGGTCCAGCATGCGCAGTATCTGGGTCGCTTCCTTACCTTCTACAAGTACACTGGTTTGCGGTATCTTGGTAAGTTCCGCCTCTTCAAACTTGATCTTCGCTTCGGTCAGTGCCTGACGAACGGCGTGCAGATCCTCAGGGGCTGTCATGACTTCATAGACATCATCTTCCAGCTTGATATCCTCTGCACCGGCCTCCAGCGCGACCATCATCAGGTTGTCCTCGTTGATAGTCTCCTTGTTGATAGTGATCATGCCCTTGGTATCGAACATCCAGCCGACGCAGCCGGATTCGCCCAGACTCCCGCCGTTCTTCGCGAATATCGATCTTACGTCTGCCACGGTTCTGTTTCTGTTATCCGTCAGACATGCGACAATCACTGCCACGCCGCCCGGGCCGTAGCCTTCATAGCTCAGCTCGTCGTACTGTGCCCCTTCGACTTCACCGGAACCGCGCTGAACCGCACGCTTGATGTTATCCGCCGGCATGCTGTTTTCACGCGCCTTCTGAATCGCGGTGCTCAAGCGCAAATTGGTGTCGGGGTTGTTGCCGCCATCTTTAGCTGCCACGATGATTTCACGTGCCAGTTTGGTGAAAATTTTGCCGCGTTCGGCGTCCTGCTTGCCTTTGCGAAGCCGTATATTATGCCATTTTGAATGACCAGACAATGTGATTTCACTCCTTTTTGCAATAATCCGCCCAACCGGAGGCGCGAATGTAACAGCGCCGAGAGCTAAATAATAAGTCGTTGATCGGAGACTTTGATCAACATGCGGTGGTGCGGAACCTGAACGATAGTAGAAAAATTATAGCACGGAGGCGGGTCAACGTCAAATGCCGCGCAGATACGATCGTTTCTGCAAGAGGAACTAATGCAGGAAGGATCTGATGCCGGTAAAGATCATTTGCGCTGCTATGGCGGAGAGGATCAATCCCGTCAGCTTGGTCAGAATCAACAGCCTTGTCTGGCCCAGATACCGTTCGATGTGGCTTGACATGTATAAGAGAATGCCGACCGTCAGAATCGCGCAGAACAGGGATCCCGATATCTGCAGCCTGTCGCGGAGGCTGTTGACCTCAGCGCTCATAACGAGGAGCGTACCTATCGTTGCCGGTCCTACAGTTATCGGTATGGCTAACGGCACAACCGAGATGTCGCCTTCCGGGTTCTGCTCCTGCTTGGCGGGTCCTCCCTGTACAAGGCCTATCGCGGAAAGGAAGAGCAGAGTTCCTGCGCCTATCCTGAAAGCATCCAGCGTTATACCGAAGACCTGAAAAACATATTTACCGACAAAGCATAGTGCAAAGCTCAGGACCATGACTGCCAGTGTAACTTTCATAGCCATTTTATGCTTACCTCGCGTATCGAGGTCGTGCGTCATGGCAAGGAACATAGACATTACGAAAAATGGCGTAAGCAGGAAAAACAACTTGAGGTATGTATTTACGAAGAATTCCACGTTCATCCCTTTGCTGGTGGTTTAGTGTGATGATGTTAACATAAGCACTGGATCCAGTCAAGACATTACTCTCGGCCGATGATCACATCGCCTGAGGTAACGGTGATTTGCGTGCCGGACTCTGTTTCGATGATCAGGTTACCATTCGTGTCTACACCCTTCGCGATGCCTGCTACCGTGCCGTCGCAAGTGACCGCCGAAACCCATCGACCCGACGTGCAATCGAGTGCCCGCCATGATTCAATGACGGTTGCGAATCCGCTCGACAAGTACTGCGAATAGCTTGATTTCAGTGATTCGAGCAGCGTGCCTTCGACGCACGCTAGATCCAGTCGTTTATTGGGGGCCATCTGGAGAAATATGGAGGTCGCCTTTTGCTCGAGTTCAGGCGGAAAGTCAGGCGTGTTGACGTTTATCCCGATGCCGATGATTACCGGGCGTGTGTGAGCACCCTCTGCCGACGGGGATTCGACCAGTATGCCGCAGACTTTGCCACCGTTGATCAGGATGTCATTTGGCCACTTGATTCGTGCCGGGAGGCCTGACACCCGCCCGATTGCATCCACCGCCGCGATTGCCGCGACGAACCCGATTTGCCACAGCTCGTCAAAACGCTTCAATGGACGCAGAACAAGGCTGAGATACAGCCCTGAGCCGATGGGCGACGACCAGTTTCGCCCGAGCCTGCCTCGCCCGGCGGTCTGCTCACCTGCGACGATGACGGTCCCTTCGGGAGCGCCGCTCGCCGCCATCTCCTTGGCAGTATCGCATGTGGAGTGGATTTTATCGAATCGGTGGATTATATATTCCATTTGTACCCATGCCGGTGGTTTATAAGCATTCAGACAATCCTTCGACACACACTTCGTGGACTCAGAATAGGCGAATTAGCTCTAGATTACCACTAAATTATTGGCTATGTAAGCTTTATTGCGGATGAATTCAGATCACACTGATTTGGCCCTCACCCCAGCCGATTTCGGGCGAGCGCGTTTTCATTCCGCTTATCCCGAGTAGCCCGCAGGGCATATCGAGGGATGGTACATGTCTGCCAGGCTTCGACAACGGCGTCTTCGACTCTGCTACCGAAGCATCAACGCACCCATGAAGGGTGTGCCTCCTAGTCGGCGCAGGGCGACTTCGTGTTTCTGTTGCACGGTTGTTGGCACACCGCCGCTATCCACAAACTTTCTTATAGAGCTAAACTATTCAACTATCTCAAGGCTTAAGTCGAGGGCCTTTACGGAGTGCGTGAGCGCACCGACCGATATCAGGTCGACGCCGGACTCCGCTACCGCGACTATGCTCTCTTCGGTGATCCCGCCGGATGCTTCGGTGAGCGCTCGTCCTTCACAGATCTCGACGGCTTTTCGCAGGGTGTCAGGGGCCATGTTGTCCAGCAGAATCATATCCGCTCCCGCGCCAAGTGCCTGCTCCACCTGCTCGATGGTATCGCACTCCACCTCGATCTTGATCGTGTGAGGGGCGCCCGCCTTTGCACCTTCGACTGCCTCTTTCACGCCGCCTGCCGCCGCGATGTGGTTGTCCTTGATCAGTACCGCATCGTACAGCCCGAACCTGTGATTGTGACCGCCGCCCATTCGGACTGCGTACTTTTCGAGTATCCTGAGGCCAGGTGTGGTCTTTCTAGTATCGACAATCTGAGCCTTTGTGTGCGCCACGAGCTCAACCAGATGCGCCGTCTTCGTGGCTATGCCGGACATGTGCTGAAGCAGGTTCAATGCGACCCTCTCGCCAGTCAGAATCGTCGCAGTGGGGCCTTCGATCTCGATCACTGCGTCTCCCGGCGATATGGTGACTCCATCGCCCGAAACGAGTGTGACTCCCAGATCTTCGCCCATTGCAGAGTAGCTGTTGGCGGTCAGACCGAACACGAGAGCGGCGACTTCCAGCCCGGCGAGTACTCCGGCTTCCTTTGCGATGATGCGTGCTTTGGATGTCGAATCCTTCGGGATAGTCAGCGCCGTCGTGATGTCGCCGGTACCGATATCTTCGAGTAGCGCCCTTCGAATTATATCTTCAACTTCGATAAAGTTCAGTTTCATAATCATCCTTGTATTAAACGTATTTTTCCGATTTTGATTCCCTCACCCCAACCCTCTCCCGGGGGGCGAGGGGGTATGCTAACTGATGCTAAAGCATCAGTCTCAGCTATATTAAGCATGCTGAAGCAAGCTTAATAGGAACATGGCACGGTCTGATATCAGCTCGCTTCAGCGTGCTTTGATTGTGCCAGACGCGCCATTTATGGCGAGGAATCTAGCCCACCTCAAGCATGCGCTCGATTGATCCGCGTGCCTTCTCGATTATATCCAACGGAAGCTCTATCGGATACTGATTGTCTTCCAGCGACCATGCGAGCTTCTCAAGGGTGATCTTCTTCATATTCGGGCAGATGGTATGCTCGGTCGGCGAGTAGAACGACTTCTCGGGATTCTCCTGCTTCATTCTGTGGATGATGCCCTGTTCCGTCGCTATGATGAACTCGCTCGCCGGGCTTTCCTTCACGATTCGGAGCATGCCCGATGTGCTGGACACCGCGTCTGCGAGGTCAATAACCGCCCTTGTGCATTCTGGGTGAGCTGTGATAAGTGCAGCCGGATGCAGAGCCTTCTGTTTCAGGACGTCTTCCGGCAGAATACGGTGGTGGGTCGGGCAAAAACCGGGGTAGGGGATGATCTTCTTCGATGTGTGAGACGCGACATAATCCGCGAGACACTGGTCCGGCACGAAGAGTATCTCATCGGCGTCCATTGATTCCACCACTTTGACGGCATTCGCCGAGGTGCAGCAGATATCGACTTCGGCTTTCACGGCGGCTGATGTGTTCACATACGCAACCACAGGTCGGCCGGGGTACTTGGCCTTGAACTCCCGAAGTTTTTCAACGGTGATCATATTCGCCATAGGACATCCCGCGTCCAGATCGGGGATCAGCACGGTCTTTTGCGGTGAGAGTATCTTGGCTGTTTCCGCCATGAAGTGCACGCCGCAGAAAACTATTGTCTCCGCTGATGTTTCGGCGGCCTTTCGGCTGAGTTCCAGTGAATCGCCGATGAAATCCGCGACGTCCTGAATCTCTGGCAACTGATAGTTGTGCGCCAGGATGATGGCATTTCTACGCCCCTGCCAGACTTCTATAATACCCAAAAGATGCATGGTTGCGTCTATGATTCCGCCTGTATGACTTGACATTTACTCGCTCCTCTTACGTCGAAATTCTCCAATAGCAGTCTCTACTGCCTTGAATACCGAATCAACACCCAGAACCTGTATTCCGCCGCTCTTACTTACTCGCGGCTTATTGCTGGCCGGTATGATCGCTCTTTTGAAGCCAAGCCTGTCAGCTTCTTTGACGCGCTTCTCTACTTGACTTACCCCGCGCACCTCACCCGCCAACCCTACTTCTCCGATTATGATCGTGCCAGGATCGACGGGCAGATCTTTTGCACTCGATGCTATCGCTACTGCTATTGCAAGATCCAGCGCTGGCTCGGTGATCTTAATTCCGCCAGCTACGTTTACGTACACATCCTGGTTTGATAGATTTACCCCGATCCGCTTCTGTAGAACCGCCATGATGAGCATCGCCCGATTGAAATCCAACCCTGCGACCATACGTCTTGGCACTGTGATATACGATTGTGCGACCAACGCCTGAACTTCCACGAGAAGCGATCTTGAGCCGTCTACTGTAGAAGCTACGACCGATCCCGAGCCTTGCAGGGGGCGCTCTGACAGAAAGATTTCCGATGGATTTGAAACCTCCACCAGACCTTCTTCACGCATCTCGAATATCCCCATCTCATCAGTTGAGCCGAACCTGTTCTTGACTGCTCTGAGGATTCGGTATGTCTGATGGCGGTCGCCTTCGAAGTAGAGCACCGTGTCAACCATGTGTTCGAGGACCCTCGGCCCGGCGATCGCACCTTCCTTCGTAACGTGGCCGACGATGAAGATTGGGATGTTCGTGCTCTTCGCTATGCGGATGAGCGCACTGGTGCTCGCACGCACCTGTCCGACAGTGGCGGGCGCGGACTCGAGATTCGGGTCGTACATCGTCTGTATGGAGTCGATGATCACGGCGCCGGGTTTGACCATATTGATGCAGGCTTCAACCTGCTCGATGTTTGTTTCGGAAACCAGATAGAGCTTATCCGTAGTGACTCCCAGGCGGTTGGCGCGCATTTTGATCTGCTCCGCCGATTCCTCGCCCGAGATGTACAGTGTCGATGTGTCGTTCCCGATTGGGCTCAGGGTGCTCGCTACCTGGGTGAGGAGTGTCGATTTCCCGATGCCTGGGTCGCCGCCGATTAGAACGACCGAGCCTGGGACGATCCCGCCTCCGAGCACGCGGTCGAGTTCGCCGATCATCGTGCTCCTTCGGTGGTGCTCCCCGATTACTATATCGGAGATCGGCTTGGGGGGATTATATACAGTGGCCACCTCGCGCTTCGACCCTGCCGTTGCCCGCGCAACGATCTCCTCGGAGAAGGTGTTCCACTGCGCGCAGTCCGGGCATTTTCCGATCCACTTTGGCGACTCGTAGCCGCATTGCTGGCACACGAATTTGGTGTGAGTCTTGGCCATTGAATTCATTCCTCTATCTGACTAAAGCTGTAAGAAATTATACCAGATGAGGCGCATAGGTTCAAACGGCTCGCGTCAGTGGTCGGGCAAGCGGCGATGTAAGAATTCCATTTATCGAAAAAGGTGCAGAGCGTATATCGCTGCAATTCATGTATAGAGCTCCAACTTACCATAATAAATAAATACTTGTAAAACAGGGTATTAACAGATTGTGCGAACCAAAAACTCGCGAGTGCGAGAATGGGGGTGCAGAGATGAGAAAGAACAGAGAGAAAGTGCTTATTATAATAGCGCTGATATTGCTTTCCGCATCTGGGGCTAATGCCCAGCGATCAGTAAAGCTTGATAACTACAATCAATGGTATGGTCCAGATTTTGGAAAGCCAACGTACAATCAGGAGGTTGCGGCGTTAGTCAAGATGGATCGCATAAATTTCACTGAGTATCAGAGTTATTCTTCCAGGCTTACCCCTGACATGCTGAGGCAGATAAATATCAACGCCAAGGTATTTCGGCTATATAATCTTGCGGTTAAGAGTGTCTGGGATACGGATTGGAATAATCCAATAAATGATAGTCATATGCAGATACCGATGACCAAGAAAATGATAGAAGATAATGATTGGTGGCTTTACGGCATCAACAGAACCACCGGAGAACGTGAGGTCGCAAAAGTAAATAATTACTCATGGGCACTAGATGTCGGCAAGCCGGGTTTCAAGGAAGCCTTTCTTAAGAATATGCTCGAGCGCAATCGGGATGAAGGATTCGATGGATTTGTTTTCGATTGTTGGTATACGACATTGTCGAACACCTGGATTCCGAGCGGATATGTGTACCGTGATTACCCAAATCCTGATGATTGGTTCAACAATGCCTGGAAACCATTTGTGCGCTATGTATCGGAAGGGCTCAGGGATGCCGGCTACACCGTGGTAGGCAACTGTGTTGGGGAGTATAACACTCAGGATGCCAAGTATATATGGCAAAGATCACAGGTAGATGCTGCGATCTATGAACAATGGGCTGTCAATTGGGAGGGCAATTGGCTTCCTGGGTCAACAATAGAAGCGAGAATTAAAGCCTTCAATGCTGATCCTCTTGAGGTTTGGACTGCTGATTATGGTTTACAAAGTACCATCAGCCAGTACCAGCAAAAGGCGGATGTTGCTCTGGCAATGTACTACATAGCCATGCCGACGCATGAGGGTAGTTCTGCGTACTTCCACTTCTACAATACAGGCAGAGCATTCTGGTATCCGCTGTGGGACTTGGATATTGGTGTGCCGGCAGAAGGCATCGTGCAGCCGTTTGCAAGCGACACTGCCAGACGATACTTCTGGAAACGTAAATATACAAAAGGCATCGTGCTCCTGAACTACAACAGTGCAAGCACGGTATCTTATAAACTCGATCGGGCTTATCGTAATTTGAACGGCGATAAATTCTCGGGCAGCATAGCTGTGCCCCCTTATTCTGCGCTTGTGCTTGTTAACAATTCGAATCGCAAGGCATGGAGCGGTATTGACATGGTCGCCGTGCCGTTGATCCCGGATGCGCAGGACCCAAAGCAAGTCGTTGGGTTCAGTGGAAACAGCTGGCTCTCCTACAAGCCTGACTCTGTCGCATTCAAAGGCTATCCAGATCGCTTCACGTGGTTTGTCCCTGCGGATGTTACGCCGGGACGAGGGTTCTGGGCCAAATTTGATGGTGAAACACCGGTGCCCGCAGGATCTGCGCTGCCACAGGATCAGCCCGTCACGATACATCTGTCGCGCGGGTGGAACCTGATCGGTCAGCCGTTTCTGTCAGAAATACCATGGGATTGGGATCGTATCATGATTAAGTACAATGGATCTACAAAGTCCCTGCGCGACTCAGGCGGTATACTCTGGCAAAGTGTCTGGGGCTGGGCGCAGGATGAAGCGAATCCATACCAGGGCAGTTACTACATAATAACTGATGCTTCCGTATATCGTGGGCTCGATGGTACATTGGAGCCATGGAAAGCATATTGGGTGATGGCTTACAAGGAATGCGATTTGATTTTGCCGCCTCCAGCCGCCAACTAAATCGTAACCGCTATACTTCCACATGGTAGAGCGGAGATCATTATGCTCTACCATGGGGACACAAATTTTCGGAATTAACGAGTTTCACTGCATATATAACGCCTTTATGTGGAATAAACCATATACTGGAAGCATGCGTAAACCGGATTTTGCAGGGCGTTTACTTTCAATGCTCTATAAGAAAGTTTGTGGATAACTCCGAAAATGGTTGTGGAAATGCTATTGAATCCCTGAAGACGCCGCTGCCGAAGCCTTGTAGACATGTACCGTCCCTCGATATGCCCTGTGGGCTACTCGGGATAAGCGGCATCCCCCTCGCCCGAAATCGGGAGAGAGCCTGCCCTGAGCGAAGTCGAATGGGGTTGGGCTGAGGGCGAATCAGTGTAATCTGAAGATTCACCCACAAGAAAGCTTATAGAGCCACTTTAAAGGGAGGTGTTACCACGTGGTACGACTCAGGGATGTCGAATGCCGCATGTCGATGATGTCCGCCATATTGCTGATATCGGTATTGGCAATTATTATATCTGGATGCGGGGGCGGAGGAAGTAGTTCTCAAGGTGGTATTTTTATCAGCAACACCTATGCGGAGGTGCCATCCGATCTTTCTACCCCTCAGATACCGGTGGTTGTTAAGGCCGATGTAACTGCGGAGAGTGATATCGATCACGTCCAGGCGCAGATTACCGGAGTGGATGATTCGCAGAAAGATCTGGTTGATATGACCCTGTTATCCGGGCATACTTACACTGGAACCTATATGGCACCAGCGAATACTCAGGCTGATGGCAGTCCTGAAGTATATGCGGTTATAGTATCGGCGGTGAATAGCAAGGGAAATTCGGTCTCCGCGAATAAGTTCACCTTCGATGTGCCGGTCGCTGAGCCTCCGTTCCCATTCTAGCAGGTCACATATCCGGCTGCATCTCGAAGAACATGTTCTCAAGGGCAAGTTGAGGGGTGATGTTGCCCTCAATATATCGCCGTGTCTCTATGATCGAGCGGATGGCATGCTGGAGCCGATTCGTGCTGTACCGCTCCGAATGGGCGGTCAGATCATCCAGATAATCCATATTGGTGACAGGAGCATCGATGCCTCTAACCTTTACCGCAAGCAAATCGGCGTACCACGAGAGAATGTGGTCGACCATGCCGGTCAGATTTCCTACAAGCGTGCGTGACTCCGGATCGCCCTTTGCCGACTTACGGTCGGTGGCTTCTGACCTGAGCAGTTCTGCCGTTTGCAGTCCAAGCACGGGAGGTCCGGCAGCCCAGTCCTTCAGCGCCTGAAGCACAATTTGACGTTCTTCCATAAACGCAGGTGATGCCGACATCCTGAACGCGCGGCCGATGGTTCCCTGTGCGCAGGCGGCCAGTATCTGCAATTCGTCGTCCGGCACATCGCATCGCTCCTTCAGAGCGGCTGTTATCTCGTGCATACTGGCACCTCTGAAGCGTACAGAGCGGCATCTCGACCGAATGGTGGGTAGAAGGGCGTTCTGGTTGCTCGAAAGCAGGATAAGGACCGCGTATGGCGGCGGCTCTTCCAGAATTTTGAGGATGCAGTTCTCCGAGCTGGCGTTCAGCGTATCCGCCTGTTCCAGTATGAAAACCTTGTATCTGCCGGACAGCGGCGCGAATCCCAGCTTCTTGATCATCTCCTGCATCTGTTCCATCTTTGTCTGGTTGCCGTCGGGAGATATCACCGTGACGTCAGCATCGGTGCTGCCCTGTATGCGCATGCACGACAGGCATTGCCCGCACGCATCACCGCTAGGCGTGGGATTGCTGCAGTTCAGCGCAGCGGCGAACGCCAGCGCCGTGGTTGTCTTGCCGCTGCCTTTGGGACCTGTGAACAGGTAGGCGTGCGCTACGAAGGATTTTTGGATGCAGGATTGCAGCATTCGGACGGCTGTTTCCTGCGCTTTTATATCGCAAAATTTCATGTTATCTAAAATCGCTCAAATCTATCTACATCGACTACAAAGGTGACGGCGCCGCCGACGAGTACCTTTACGGCGTTGGGCATGAACGACCCCACCGGGCCGACTTCAGGTGGAACAAAGTTGACGTACTGTTCCCTCGTCTTGCAGCTCTCTTTTATGACGCTCATCAGCTCGTCGAGCCGTTTCTCTTCGACCCCTATGAGGAAGGTTACATTGCCTTCACGCAGGAACCCGCCAGTACTTGCGAGTTTGGTGAATTTGAAATTGTTACGCAGCAGGGTCTCGGAAATCTTGTGCTTGTCTCGATCGTGGATGACTGTTATCACGAGCTTCATGTGTGTACCTCCGCGACGGTCGATAGTAAACTGGGCTGCTTCATAAAGCTTCCCAATGCCAGTTTACGCTAGAGGAATTCTATCTCATCCTTACTAGGCGAAGAAAATGCTGTTGCGCTCAACTACCGATGCAATCAATAAAGCTAACTTAGTCCTTACTTCCACTCTGTGTCCATACCAAACAATGTCATCCTGAGCACAGTCGAAGAATCTTCTAAATGATGAGATCCTTCACTTTGTTGGCTCTATAATCTTTCTTGTGGGTGAATCTGATTCGCCCTCACCCCAACCCTCTCCCGATTTCGGGCGAGGGGGGATGCTGCTTATCCCGAGTAGCCCACAGGGCATATCGAGGGACGGTACATGTCTGCCAGGCTTCGGCAGCGGCGTCTTCGACTCTGCAACCGAAGCATCAACACACCCGTGAAGGGTGTGCCTACATCTAGTCGGCGCAGGCCGACTTCGTGTATTTGTTGCCGCGAATTTATTCGCACGGTTGTTGGAACACTTCCGCTATCCACAAACTTTCTCATAAAGCCACTTTGTTTATCCTGAGCACAGTCGGAGTGTCCAAAGTGCGGTTTCCAATTTATTTTGGACAGCAGCGAGTAGAACTACCGAAGTAACAAAACTTGACGATCGATACGGTATCTTCGGTAAGTCGATGCGAATTGCAGGCTACCGAAGCAATAAAAACGCAAAACTCAATAAACCAATTATACGGCTATTTTGAGCTTTTCTGCAACGTAGTGAAGAATTTGCCGGTGAACGAAGTCGATATCCTGCGAGGCATCGATGGGTTTTATTCGATTAGGGAAGAGGTTTGCCTCTTCGAGAAATCCCTGCCGCACTCGCTGGTGGTATTCGACCGCCTTACGCTCCATCCTGTTCCACTGCTCCTGCCGTTTGAGCCCTATTTCGACATCTATATCCATGAGCAGAGTCAGGTCGGGTTTCAGGTTCTCGGTCGCGAGCATGTTCACACGGCGTATGGCGTCGATGCTCAAACCGCCGCCATAGCCCTGATATGCAACGGTGGAATCTATGAATCGGGCGCAGATCACCACGCCGCCTTTTGCGAGAAACGGTCGGATAATCTCATGCGTATGTTGGGCGCGTGCAGCCAGGTACAGGAAGAGCTCTGCTCGGTCGGTCACGGAATGGTCCGGCCCGTCGAGTAGAAGTTTTCGTATTTCTTCGCTCAGGGGGTCGCCGCCCGGTTCGCGGGTTAGCATGACTTTCAATCCCAGGCTGCGGAGTGCATCCGCTAGCAGCATTGCCTGAGTTGTTTTACCGGAACCTTCCGGGCCTTCAAATGTTATAAAGTAAGATGGCAAATCAATCTCCATGCGTTATTTTTGAGGGTTACGTGCGATACGGTCAGGGCTTCATAATCCGCACCCTGCGATTCGGGTCCGTGCCGATGCTTGCAGACATCAGATTGCTCTCTGATGCCAGTTTATGCTGAAGCCTGCGCACGTAACTGGTCTGTGGTGCGAGTTCAACGAATTCTTCCTCGCCGGAAACGACGCTTTCGACCGCTTCTTCTGCTTCTTCGAGGGCCAGATCTTCGCTTTCGTAACCTGCGACTTTGAAGATCGACCGTATGACGCCCGCGATCTGTGTGTATGTGTTGCTTTTGATCACATACGTAGGAACGTTTTGCCCGGAGGCTTCACGCAGCCTGGCAGATTCTTTCCTCGCTTGTGCCTTAAGCGTTAGTACAACGTCTGCTTCCCTGGGGTCTTTGGTTATGTACGCTGGAACCTTCAGCTCTCGGATAGCTCTATCCAGCCTGCTGCGGCTAACTCCATATGGGAATACCCGAACAGTGGTCGGAAGCGGCTTCGGCTCGGCTGGGGCCACTGTGGGCCGCCCGAAACCGTTGCCTCGGGTAGGCGCCCGCTCTTCTGCCTCGGCGGATTGGACGACATCGATTTCGCCTTCAGCTGTTCGAACGCGAATCTCTGGTCTCGGCGCAGTCCCTCGCAGCAGACGGTCGACTACCAGCGCTACATCGTGATGGATGGCGAGTTTATCGACTTCCATGATCTCGATGACGACTTCGAATGTGGGAGGGGCTTTTCTTTCCAGTACAGTCTTCTGTGTGCCTCTGCGCTTGGCCTCGTCGTCACTCAGTGTAACCGCTTGTATGCCGCCGACTAGGTCGGACAGTGTCGGGTTCATGAGCAGGTTTTCAAGCGAGTTTCCATGTGCCGTGGCGATGAGCACTACGCCTCGTTCGGCTATCGTTCGCGATGCGAATGCCTCGGCTTCCGTGCCGATCTCGTCGATCACGATGTCTTCCGGCATGTGGTTTTCTACAGCCTCTATCATCACCGCGTGTTGAAGCTCCGGTGCGACCACCTGCATGCGCCGTGCACGTCCGATCGCCGGGTGGGGGATGTCACCATCTCCTGCAATCTCGTTGGATGTATCGACGATCACAACGCGTTTCTTGAACTCGTCGCTCAGGATGCGAGCCACTTCGCGCAGTTTCGTGGTCTTGCCGACGCCCGGACGTCCGAGGAAAAGGATGCTCTTCCCGGATTCCACTACGTCGCGGATGATGTCGATGGTCCCATAGACCGCTCGGCCAATTCTACAGGTAAGGCCTACTATCTTGCCCTGACGGTTGCGTATGGCGGAGATGCGGTGGAGGGTTCGCTCTATGCCCGCTCGATTGTCCTTGCCGAACTCTCCCACCCGTGAAACTACATACTCGATATCTTGCGGAGTTACCTCGATATCGCAAAGCGTAACGGCCTGTCCGGGAAATCTGGCCTCGGCGGGTCGCCCGAAATCCATGATGATTTCCAGAAGGCTTTCCAGATTAGGTTGTGCCTCAAGACACGTACGGATGCTGGGAGGCAAGACCTCCAGCAGCTGAGTTAAATTATCTGTAATCTGCTCTTGTCTCATAGGCGTTATCTACATCTCCAAATGGCGTGGGCTCAAATTACGACCCTCGCGGATTCCATTCACAAGTTACATACCCATGTTCGGCACGCTCCACTGCTATGTTCTTTGGGAAATGCAAATTTCCTTCGTCGCAGGGTAAGGGTGCAATCAAACTTGCGGTCATAGATTCGATATTATTGTGAGCCGTGACTGTAGATGATCAGTCCGCTCCCTACTATAGCCGCGGTCTCCGTGCGGAGAATCCGTGGCCCAAGCGAGACGGGGGTTATCCCGGCGTTCCCTGCGGCACGGATCTCCCCTTGCGTGAAACCACCTTCAGGGCCGATGAAGCAGGTGATGTCTGTTTCATCTTGAACGCGCGAAAGCTCCGTGGTGAGCAATCGTTCTGTCTCACCCTCCCACGCGATGAACCCGACTCCTCGATCGCTCGTTCGTGCGAGCGCATCCGAAAAGGATGTCACTCCCGCTATAGTTGGCAGGCACACTCTGCCTGATTGCTCTGCGGCCTCTTTGACGATGGCCTTCCACCGCTCGATTCGCTGGGGGAGTTTTTCGCTCGAAATCTTGGTGATGCTGCGTGCGGTATCTACGAATATAAACTCGGACACGCCGATTTCCGTGCACTTCTGCAGAATCCAATCGAGTTTCTCGCCCTTCGGGAGGGCCTGCACCAGGGTTAGTCGGCGATTCGGCTCTGTACCAGGGCTGACAGTCTCGAATATGCTGCCGGTGACTACTGCTCCAACCTCTTCAAGTTGGACCCCGAATTCGCGGCCGGAGCCGTCGAAGACTCGCACATTGTCATTTGTGCGAAGGCGCAGCACGTTCCGTATCTGCTTGCCCTGGTCGGCTGTGAACTTCACTGTATAATCCAGAATGCGCTCGGGTTGAACGTAAAAACGATTTGCCATAGATGATTGCTTCCTAAATATGCGTTTGCTGTTCGGTATCCGAACAGACGATGGCCACGCCGCGTTCCTTTGCCAGCGTACTCGATTTGCTGGCGAGGTTTATCAGATTGTCCAGCACCGACATGTGGTGCGCGTCCGCTCGCTGCCTGATGCGCTTGCCGCCGTGAACCCCGATCGAGACAGTGACGGGTTCCGGGAGTTTGGGGTTGCGTGCCATGCCGAGCGCTTCATCGAGGTGAGCTGCCAATTCCACCGATTCACGCGCGCTTCTGGTGGTCGCAATCACGAATTCATCCCCGGCATACCTGCACAGCAGATCGCGCTGCGGATCGACGTTATCTTGCAGGACTTGAGCCACATGCTTAAGGGCGCTATCTCCAACTACATGCCCGTGCTTCTTGTTGAACTGACCGAAATCATCGAGGTCGATAAATAGAATAGTGATTTCTTCTCCTCGTTTCAGAACGGCCAGCCCCCAGTCGCGGAGTGCATCCGCTCTCGGCAGCCCCGTCAGCGGATCGAGCGATCTGCGGAGCTCAGTCATAACATCCGATGCGGTGACGATTCCAACCATGCAATCGCCGTCCATAACGAGCAGCCTGCCGGAATGCGCCGATATCATGCGCTCTGCCGCATCCGAGACGGTTGTATCCGGGGAAACCGTAGGGGGATGGGTATCCATGATCCGCTCAACCGGCGTGTCGATTGGCATACCCAGCACGTCCTCATAGGCTATGAGTCCGACCAAGCGATTTTCATCCAACACAGGGAGCCCTCCAATATGGTGGCTCCGTATGCGCGCAATGGCAGTTTCCACCGTATCGGACGGCTGCAGCCCAATTATATCAGCGGTCATAACGTCGCGGACTGTCTTCATCAAAATGAACTCTGCACTCCTGATGGATGCGTAATATTTCAACAATAGTATATCATGGATGGGCCATCAATATACACTGCCAGAACTGGGTAATATCAGGAATATATCGGGTGCGGGGGTGTGCAGTGGAACAGAATACAACTGAGTTCATAGCCGGCAGGGAGACATTTCTAGCGTTTCTGAATGAGTGGGCTTTCGATCTGCCGTGCGAAAAGTTATCGTCAGTAGTACATGACGCTGGCGGCCCGGAAAACGTTGCGATTGTTTGCACGGACATGACCAATGCTTTCGTCAGTACGGGTCGGCTGGCGAGCGCGAGGGTCGCGGCAGTGGTTCCGTACATCGTGCATCTGTTCACACTGGCCTACTCGCTCGGCATTCGAAGTTTTGCGCTGACGCAGGATGCACATCCGGCGGATTCGCCCCAGTTCGTCGCGTATGGGCCTCACTCCATGGTCGGGTCGGAGGAGGCGGAGACGATCCCTGAGCTGATGGCACTCCCGTTCTCGGACCGGTTCGATGTGATCCCCAAACAGAACCTGAATCCCGGCATAGACACGGGCTTTCCGGTCTGGCTTGCCGAACATCGAAACGTGCGCCGGTTCATAGTAGTGGGAGACTGCACCGATCTGTGCGTCTACCAGATCGCCATGTTCCTTAAGCTGAGGGCGGATCAATACAAGATGGATTACAGTGTGATAGTCCCGGCGAACTGCGTAGACACCTTCGAGACGGAGTACAACGTGGCGCGTGAGCTGAGCATCCTTCCACATGATGCGGACCTACTCCATCCGCTCTTTCTGTATCACATGGCGCTAAACGGTATCCGGGTGGCCAGTGGGCTTGTGGAGTAGGGGATGGTTGCAATAGTGTTCAAGCAACCGTGCGAATAAATTCGCTCGACCTGCGCCGACTCAAAAACACCGCATCTGCGATGCTTGTATAATCAAAATCATAGCTGTCCGAAATCCCCTCACCCCAACCCTCTCCCGAAATCGGGCGAGGGAGAAGTCTTATCGCATATATGAGTTCGTACTTCACACTTTCCCCATACCAAACAATGTCATTCTGAGCGAAGCGAAGAATCTTCTTCCTAATGAGACCTTTTGAGGTTGATGCTTCGGTTGCAGAGTCGAAGACGCCGCTGCCGAAGCCTGGTAGACATGTACCGTCCCTCGATATGCCCTGTGGGCTACTCGGGATAAGCGGAACAAAAACGCCCTCGCCCGAAGTCGAATGGGCTTGGACTCATCATAAATGGCGAGTCAGTCACAATCGAAGCACGCTGAAGCGGGCTGATACCGGAGCTTACCATGTTCCAAAAAGCTTGCCTCGGCATGCTTCGTATATCAGACTGATGCTTTAGCATCAGTGCCCAAAAGAAAGCTGATAGCGCCGAGCTTGTGTAGTAGGGGGATGTTTTCAGTAATCGGATGAAAACGCGCCTTTGATGATCTCCACCCTGACGGGTGCGCCGTTCTGCACGTATACCTCGGCCACGTCGAAGCGGCATGAAATCTCGCCAAGCTCCCGCGCCTCGAGGTAGGACTGGGCTGAGAGGATGAGCTTCTGCTGTTTTCGCGAGTCGACGGCCTCCGACGGGAACCCGAAGGATGTGCTTCTGCGGGTCTTGACCTCTACGAAGACCAGGTCGCCGCCGTCACGCGCGACTATGTCTATCTCGCCGTACGGGCATCGGTAGTTGCGCTCGATTGTGACGTAGCCGAGCGATTCGATATGCCGCACCGCCCGTTCTTCACCTAAGGCTCCCAGTTTAGCTCTGTCTGTACCCAATTCTTCTCTATCTCCTCTACGTTCCCGCACAGGGATTTGACCGGCTCGAATGTTCGCCTGTGTATCGCGCATGCGCCGTGTGCAGTCAGATTTCGGACGTGTTCGGGTGACGGATAGCCCTTGTGTTTCGCGAATCCGTATTGGGGGAAGCGTGCGTCGTACTCGCACATGATGCGGTCTCGTGTGACTTTAGCGATTATGGAGGCCGCCGCAATCGATGCGCTCTTGCTGTCACCCTTCACTATGCACTTGTGCGGGTGCCCGAAGTCTCTGATGGGGCTGCCATCCACGAGGTATATATCGGCTTTTGTATTCAAATCGGCGATGGCGGCACGCATAGCGGCGTATGTAGCCTGCAGGATGTTTATGCGGTCTATCTCTTTGTGGTTGATGATCCCGACCCCGATGCCGAGAGCGATCTTGTGGATCTTCTCGAAGGCGGATTCGCGCCTGGCCGGGGTGAGCTGCTTCGAGTCGTTGATCCCGGCGATATCGCAGTCGAGAGGGAGGATTACCGCGGCGGCGACCACCGGTCCTGCGATCGGTCCGCGTCCTGCCTCGTCCACTCCCGCGACGAGCTTGAACCCGTCACTTATTGCAAGGCGCTCGTAGTGCCACAGGTCAATGCTGTTAGTGATGCCGTTCATTAGTGTATGGCTCCTCTGTGAATTGCAGGCTTGAATATATACCAGACCTTGCCCAGGATTCTCCCTCGCTCAAGCGGCCCCCAAGTATGGCTGTCGATGCAATCGTTGCGGTTATCTCCAAGGACGAAATACTTGCCCTCTGGAATCTTGTAAGGTCCGAAGTTATAGTATATGCTATCAGGTTCAAGAGTGTAAGGCTCACTTAGTCGAGTGCCGTTTCTGACAACAGCTCCATATTTGACCTGAATTGTATCACCTGGGAGTCCAATTATCCGCATAACCGAAAAGCGGCCTGCCTGATTTGGCTTTTTGAATACAACAATTTCCTTGAATTTGGGTTCGGCGAAGCGGTATAGAAACTTGTTCACCAGGATATGGTCATTTAAGTGAATGGTAGGGCGCATCGATCCTGAAGGTACGAAAAATGCCTGGATGAAAAACGGGCGAACGATGAGCAGCATTATCAGCACTAGAATGATATATGATAGTGCAATCACTCCAAAGATGTGGATAAGTCTATGCAATATACTCATTTTTTTGCGAGTCAGCAGAGTCTGGTCTTGCATATCTTCACGCTCCGATGATGCTAAAGCATCAGTCTGATATACGAAGCATGCCGATGCAAGCTTTTCGGAATATGGTGATGTCCGGTATCAGCTCGCTTCAGCGTGCTTCGATTTTGACAGACTCGCCATTTATGGTGAGTCCAAGCCCATTTCGGTGAGGGAGTGTGCCGCTTATCCCGAGTAGCCCAAAGGGCATATCGAGGGATGGTTCATCTCTACAGAGATTCAATAATGTAGCCGCAGGCTTTATGCCTGCGATCTACGCATCAGTAAAGGGTGCGCCTACACCTGGTCGGCGAAGGGCGACTTCGTTTTTTCTGTTGCTGAGAATTAATTCGCACGGTCGTTGGAATACTATCGCTATGGAATGCACAAGCTTTCGTATAGAGCCAAAAGAAAAGGCCACACGTTTGCGCGTGTGGCCTCTGGATTGCTATTTTACCAGGCCGATTCGGTACAGTGGCCAGAACCTGACCCATGCTTTGCCAACGATCCGGCTCCGATCGAGCGGTCCCCAGACATGGCTGTCGTTGCTGTCATTGCGGTTGTCACCCATCATGAACAGCTTGCCAGGCGGGACCTTGTACGGTCCGAACACATAATTGATCTGGTCCGGTTCCGCCATATACGGCTCTTTGAGTCGCTGCCCGTTTCGGTAGACGGCTCCGTTCTTCACCTGTATCGTATCGCCGGGAAGTCCGATGAGCCTTTTGATGTAGTCTTTCTCGCCAACCCTGACTTCGGCCCCTTTGAGCGATTCAGCCTCTGCGGCATTGTTGATGCCGGCGAACCTCACTATGATGTTCGCGCCGTCCTTGCGGAACTTCGCCACATCCAGTACCTGATAACCGATGTCGTTGGATGTCGCGCACAGGGCCGGGTAATCTCCGTACTGGTCTTTATATTCAGACTCAGGCTTTACTTCTACTTCGCCGGTGTCACCGTAAGGTCCTACTACATTGCCGACTACCACGTTCCAGTCGATAAGAGCCTGGTCCTTACCCATATAACTTACACCCTGCGTTGCAGCAGGAGGCGACTTAAAGACTATGATGTCGCCGTGCTTCGGTTCTTTAAACCTGTAGATAAACTTGTTGACCAGAATATGGTCGCTTATCTCAAGTCTTGGCAGCATAGAGCCTGATGGTATAAAGAACGCTTGCACAACATATGGTCGTATGACCAGAAATACCAGCACGATAGCGATAAGTGCTGATTCGACTGTCTCTGCGGCCGATTTTGCAAGGGGTGTCTTATACCGTCCCAGGATTAGACGAGCCACAAGGAGTACAATCGATGCGGCTATTACATATTGAGGCTTTATATTGGCAAGCCATTCCGTCATTTTTGTGTTCTTTTTTCCTTGATTCTAGTAGCCTTACCAACCTTCTCGCGCAGGTAGAACAACTTCGCTCGGCGTACAAGGCCTCTGCGGGTTACTTCTATCTTTGCGATCCTTGGGCTGTGCAGTAGGAAGGTTCTCTCTACGCCTACACCGGCATGGGAGATCTTTCTTACTGTGAAAGTCTCTCGGGTGCTGTCGTTGCGCTGTGCAATGACGATTCCCTCAAAGACCTGAATTCTCTCTTTGCCGGACTCTATGACTCGTGCGTGTACTCGCACTGTGTCGCCGGGTCCGAACTTTGGTGCATCAGCCTTTAACTGAGCCTTCTCGATTTCCTGGATGATCGTGGACATTATTGAGACTCCTTCAATCGTTCTAGTATCTTCTGATCTTGTTTTGTAAGCGTGGCCTTTTCCAGTAGATCCGGCCTGCGCTGCAGAGTGCGCTTGATGGATTCTGTTCGTCTCCATTTTGCGATCTCCGCGTGATGACCGGAGAGCAGGATTTCAGGAACTTGCCAGCCCTTGAAATCAGCCGGTCGGGTGTACTGCGGATATTCCAGCAGACTCTCTGTGAATGATTCCTCAAGCGCAGATTGCTCTGCCCCAAGGACTCCCGGAATTAACCTTGCCACCGAATCCAGCACTACCATGGCCGGGAGTTCTCCTCCCGTCAGGACGTAGTCTCCGATCGACAGCTCGTCTGTCACCAAGTGCTGCCTCACGCGTTCATCTACGCCTTCGTAGTGGCCACAGATGAACACCAGATGAGGGCAAGTCGAAAGCTCTTCGGCTTTTGCCTGGGTGAATGTCTCGCCCTGAGGTGACATCAATATCACCTTGCTCTGCTCGGTCCAGTATTCATTTTTCACGTGCTCGGCTGCCGCAAAGATCGGCTCCGGCTTCATCACCATACCGGCGCCCCCTCCGTAGGGAGGTTCGTCGGTGGTTCTGTGTTTGTCTACGGTGAAATCTCTAATATTGTGGATTGAGACTGAAATGACGCCTTTGTCCCGGGCGCGTTTGATGATGCTGTAATCCACTCCGCAACTGATGGCCTCCGGGAATAGGGTAAGGATATCAATCCTCATACTAACTCTGCACCAGGCCTTCTACGTGGCGAACTACCATCTTCCTGTTTTCCAGGTCTATCTCCACAACAAACTCCTTGACAGCCGGGATCATCGCCGTGTCAGTGACGTAAACATCGTTGGCAGGCGTTTGGAGAACTTCGGTGATTCTGCCGAGGCATTCATCCTCTGTCGTCCAGACTTCAAGGCCGATTATATCTTCTATAAAATATTCGCCCTCTCCGAGGGGCCTGATGTCCGATTCTCTTATGCGGACTTCCGCGTCACGGAGCATTTCGGCTTCGGAGATATTTGAGATACCGTCAAACCGCATGATTACCGCATTTTTTTGTACGCGGGCTTTCGAAACTTTCAGGATTCGCGGCCCGAATGTTTTTCCTGAGATCATGAACTCATGCAGTTCCTCAAGATAACCGGGATAATCGGTCGCCGGCCAGACCCTAACGTCGCCCTTAAGCCCGTGGGTAGCGCCCACCTTGCCAATTATCACATTCCATTCGTTTTCACTCATCAGCCGTGACGTATCTCCAATACAATACCATCTTTGATGACCAACTCTGCCGACTTCAGTGTTTCGAATAGGTTATCCCCAACTTGGATTTCCGCTAACCCTTCGACATTTCCCTGGGAATATTCACTTCCCGGTTCCAACTGTTCGGTAGTAGCCATCTTATCGCATAGTTTTTCCAAAAGATCTTCTTGCTGCCGTTTTTGCGACACAAGTTTCTGTTGGAACTCAGCCGCCTGCGATGAGTCTTTACGCTGGAGTTCGGATAAATACCTCGCCCCGTCGCGCTCCAACTGCTGCAGTGTCAGCTTAACCTTGTCGATCGCCGTGCTCACCTCATCGCGCATTTGCTGCTTGAATTGTTCCGTAACCACTATCTTAACAGCAACTTTGCGTTTGATGAGCATAATTCGCAAACCACCTAACCAGCTGGTACATCCCTCGATTTACTAGGGGATGATCTCAAGGTATACGCGTTTCTTTTCCTTCATGGCAGCTGCTTTGGCAATTATACGAAGGGCATTTGCGATCTTGCCCTGTTTGCCAATTACTTTGCCCAGATCCGATGCGGCCACTCTGATTTCATAAGTGGTAGCTTCTTCACCGGCGACTTCGCTAATATTGACCTGGTCGGGGTCATCCACCAACGCCTTAACCAGATATTCGATGAGATCTTTCAAGCCTAACACTCCTTTCTATGCAGGGTGAAAAGTGCTCAAGACACGGTCATGAGCATGTATGACTGCAATAGTAGTGCGTGCCAGACGACCTCGAATCGAATATATCCGATCGAAAGTCGTCCCCCGTACCCTGGGTTGTTGCCCAGTTACTCGGTTGGCTGCTCTTCAGTGGCAACGCTGGTTTCAACTGCTGCTACTGCAGGCTGTGCTGTTTTTTTTGCGATGCCGATATTCTGCTTCTTAAGTAGAGCCTTTGCGGTTGTTGTTGGCTGTGCGCCGCAACTAAGCCACTTTACAGTCTTTTCCTCGTCGATTTTCACGGTAGCCGGTGAAGTACATGGATCGTAGTAACCCAGTATCTCGATGAATCGGCCATCACGTGCACAGCGGCTGTCTGCTACAACCACGCGGTAGAACGGCTTGCCTTTTGCGCCCATTCTCCTAAGTCTTATCTTTACTGACAATACGTAGCCTCCTTAAATAAACTCTTCTTTTCATTAAAATACAAATCAATTAACCAAAGAACGGCATTGAGCGCGGTCGCTTGCGCGAGCCCTGTTGCATATCGGACATTTCGCGCATCATTTTCCGCATCTGCTCAAATTGTTTCAAAAGCTGGTTAACTTGCTGAACACTTGTGCCGCTTCCCTTGGATATCCTGCGGCGTCGGCTGCCGTTAAGTATCTCAGGGTGTCGCCGCTCATCTCTGGTCATGGACCGGATAATGGCTTCCACTCTGCCTAACTGACTCTCATCTATCTGCACATCCTGCAGCTTCTTACCCCCAAGGCCGGGTATCATGCCGAGGATCTGATCCAGCGGACCCATCTTGCGCATCTGCTGGAGCTGGCTTAGATAATCTTCAAAATCAAACTTGTTTTCCCGGAGCTTTCGTTCCAGTTCCTGGGTTGTTTTCTGATCAAGGGCTGCCTCAGCCTTTTCAATAAGGCTCAGTACGTCGCCCATCCCAAGAATCCTGGACGCCATCCTCTCGGGATGGAACGGCTCCAGACAATCCAGCTTCTCTCCGATGCCTGCGAACTTGATCGGCTTTCCGGTGACTGCCTTTATGGACAGTGCCGCTCCACCTCTCGCATCGCTGTCGAGCTTCGTGACGACGAAGCCATCGACTGCCAGCACAGAGTTAAACTGTTCGGCAACGTTAACCGCATCCTGCCCGGTCATCGCATCTACGACTAGAAGGATCTCATGTGGTGAGACTTCCGATTTGATGCGCGACAGTTCGCCCATCAGGTCTTCGTCGATGTGCAATCGTCCGGCGGTATCCAGAATCACTACGTCCTGGCCGTTCGATACGGCTGAACTTACCGCTGCTTTTGCGATATTTACAGGATCCTGCTTGTCACCGAGTGTGAAAACCGGAATCCCGAGTTGTTCACCTAAAACTTGAAGCTGCTTGATAGCCGCCGGTCGATAAACGTCTGCCGCCACGAGAAGAGGCCGTCTACCCTGCTTGCGCATTAGATTCGCCAGTTTCGCGGCAGTTGTCGTTTTTCCGGCGCCTTGAAGCCCCGCCAGCATTATGATAGTCGGTGGTTTCTGTGCGAGTTTGAACTCCGCATCGCTGCCACCGAGAAGGGCTATCAGCTCTTCATTTACTATTTTTACTACGTGCTGTGCCGGGGTAAGACTCTCCAGCACTTCCTTGCCTATCGAGCGCTCTTTTACTCGAGCGACGAAATCCTTAACCACGCGGAAGTTAACATCTGCTTCCAGAAGAACCAGCCGAACTTCGCGCAGTGCCTCACTGACGTCCTGTTCGGAAAGGCTTCCTTTGCCGCGCAGTTTCTTAAAAGTACTCTGCAGTTTTTCGGCTAAACTTTCAAACACGGTTTATCAATAATCTCCAGAGAAGGCAAAGTAAAGTATACAAAAAAAAGTATGGTTTTGTCAAACTTTCAAGTTTGTTAGCGCATGATATGGAAAAATACCCTATCCAAGCAGTGCGCCGGCGAATTCCATAGAGTTGAATTCGTCCATATCTTCCATCTTCTCACCGGTTCCTATAAGCTTGATCGGTAACCCCAAATCGTTCTTCAGCGTCACAACGATGCCGCCCTTGGCCGTCCCGTCGAGTTTCGACAGGACGATGCCTGTGATCGGTACGGCGGCCGAGAACTCTTTCGCTTGGCTTACGGCGTTCTGACCGGTGGTCGCATCCAGCACGAGCAGAATCTCATCCGCCGGATGCCCGAGTTCGCGCTCGATCACTCGCCCGATCTTCTTCAGCTCTTCCATAAGGTTTGACTTGGTATGCAACCGGCCTGCCGTATCCACTATGACCACATCGGTCTTTCGCGACTGTGCGGCTTGCAGGGCATCGAAGACAACCGCTGCGGGATCGGCTCCCTCTCGCTGTTTGATGATGTCCACACCTGCGCGGTTCGCCCATATCTCAAGCTGATCGATTGCGGCAGCCCTGAACGTGTCTGCTGCGACAAGGAGTACTTTATTGCCTTTCGACTTCAGCCTGTATGCCAACTTCGCGATTGATGTAGTCTTGCCCGCTCCGTTTACGCCGATAACCAGATACACCGTTGGCGACTGAGCCGCAACGTTAAGCTTCTGATCGACGCTCGACGACAGTGCCTTGGCAATGTCATCACGCAGGCGATTTCGGATGTCCTCAGAGTCGGAGATGCGCTCCCGTCGTGCCGTAGCGCGGAGGTCATCGACGATCTCCATGGTTGTATGTATATTCAAATCGGCCTGAATCAGAGCTTCCTCAAGCTCGTCGAAGAGCTCGTCATCCACGGGCCTTCGCCCGGTGAGCAGCTGATCTACCTTCTGAAATAATCCTTTGAAAAGCCTCATAATCGAGAACGATCCTTCGTGTGTCTACTCTCACAACAAAAACACCCCGTCTGCATTTAGCAGGTGAACGGGGTGCTTTACACCATGAAAGTATATCAGAAAAACGGGCCGCGAGTCAAGGAAATCGTTTTGGACGCCTCCTCTTCGCATTGACGCCCCCGATCTCATCTGCTAAAGTATAATCTATAGTGCTATAAGCTTTCTTGTGGGCACTGATGCTAAAGCATCAGTCTGATATACGAAGCATGCCGAGGCAAGCTTTTTGGAACATGGTGAGATTCGGTATCAGCCCGCTTCGATTGTGACAGACTCGCCATTTATGGTGAGTCCAACACTATTTTGCTTCGGGCGTGGGCGTTTTTGCTCCGCTTATCCCGAGTAGCCCAAAGGGCATATCGAGGGACGGTTCATCTCTACATGGCTCCGGCAGCGGCGTCTTCGACTCTGCAACCGAAGCATCAATCTCAAAGGAAGAACTCATATATGCGATAGGACTTCACCCTCGCCCGATTTCGGGAGAGGGTTGGGGTGAGGGGATTTTGGACAGCTATGATTTTGATTATACAAGAATCATAGCTGGGGTATTTTTGAGTCGGCGCAGCCGCGAATTTATTCGCACGGTTGTTGGAACACTGCCGCTAGCCACAAACTTTCTTATAGGGCCTAACCAATAATGGCTTGCCGACATTACGCAGATATGGCCTTTCTGCGTAACGCGAGCGACGCATCAGGAGAATCGATTGGGAATCGGCACGATATTTTTTATTTCATTTATCACCGCACTTTCCGGGGCGCTGATGCCCGGGCCGCTATTGACAGTGACAATCGCTCAAACGGCCAGAAGAGGGTTTGTTGCATCCGTCCTGCTTGTGATCGGACACTCGATTCTTGAACTGATGCTGGTTGTGGGCCTGTGGTTTGGACTCGGGCATTTCCTGAAGATTCGGCCGGTGATCGGTACTATCACAGTGGTCGGCGGTGCGATGCTTCTCTGGATGGGCTGGGGGATGATTCGCGACGCCCGGCGAGGGGTGCTTGATATCGGGCTGACCGCTTCCGACGGAGCGTCTCCCGCGAAGACGGGTATCCTGCAGAATCCAGTAATCGCTGGCATGCTCGTGAGCATATCGAATCCCTACTGGGTAATCTGGTGGGCGACTATCGGGCTGACATTCTTCGCCGCGCTGTCACAGAATGCGGTGACCACCATAGCGGCGTTCTACTTCGGCCATATCACGGGCGATATCGTGTGGTATCTGGCGCTTGGTATGGCGGTTTCCACCGGGCGCAAGCTCCTCAATCCAAAAGTCTATGGGATGATAGTGCAGGCGTGCGGGGTGTTTCTCCTCTTTCTCGGGTCTTCCTTCCTCTACCTGATAGCATCCGGCCAGCTATGGGCTATCAAAATGAGCTTTGACTGGCTGAAGAGGTAATTTTTATCTCAACATGATTATTACGGCGCAACTGAGCGTCCAGCAGATCATGTTTATCAGCAGTGGTCTGTCTTCCAGCAGGAGCAGTTCCGGACTACCGGCGCCGGTTCCCTTGTGAATCAGCAGCAGATACCTGAATATGCCGTATATCACGAAGGGCAGGGTGGCCATGATGTAATGGTGCCTGGCCCCCGTCTGTGAGAAGAAAGAGTACATCGCATAGGCCATGATGGTCGATGCGGCGGTGATGTTTATCAGCTGGTCCAGAAACGGCACGGTGTAGTCCGCAAGACTTGATCGATGGCTTACCGCATCATCCTTCAATCCCACGAGTTCCACTCTCCGTTTCGCCAATCCCAGGAAGAGCGCAATCAGGACGGTGCACATCAGCAGCCATGCGGATATCATGATGTGTATCACAACCGCGCCCGCGACCGCCCTCAGCACGAAACCTCCTGCAATGGTGAGCACGTCGAGGATGACGAGGTTCTTTATGACGCTGGAATACGCAATCATCAGCACGGTGTATATCGCTGCCACTGCCGTGAATTGTTCATTCAGCGCTGTGGATGCGAGAAGTGCTGCAGACAGTAGAATGGCGGCGGTCCATCCTGCGGTGGTTGTTGATAGCCTCCCTGCCGGTATTGGACGCTTGCATTTTACCGGATGCTTTCTATCGTTTTCCACGTCCAGGATGTCGTTAATCAGGTAGATGCCGCTGGACAGTAGGCAGAAGATGGCGAAGGCCAGTGCAACTCTCGCGAAGTCGGTTACAGGGTGGTGGGCATCCAGTGTAAACATTATTGCCGCAAGTACGAAAAAGTTTTTCGACCACTGTCTTGGCCGCATGCTTTGGATAATTGCAGGTATCAAGTTCGTCACCTGTTTTCGCTTAAGGATAGACATAGAACAGATGGCCGGCACAAGTGCACGGCCATCGTCGTATCATGATTCAATTTTAGTCGGAAATTCGGAACTCTGCAATAATTATTCGTTAACTTTGACTGTAATTGTGCTTGTTGCAGGTTTCTTTATTCCAAAGAAATCCGTGACCGTGAGTGTTGCCGTGTAAGTTCCGGCTTTCTTGAACTGGTGATATGCAGTGTACCCTAGTGCGTCTTCCTGCACGCCATCCGAGCTGTCGAAATCCCATGCATACTTCACTGCGCTCACGCCGGATTCGCACGATCCCGTGAATGAGACGTTGTCGTTGCGCGCGACTTCTTTATTGCTACCTGCATCGGGTTTCAGCGCGTCCGTGTCCGAAACGGTTTGTATCTCACCTATCCAGAAAGGATCAGCACTGTCGCCGGCAACTAGAATCCGTTTGATCTTGTATGCAGGCAGATCCAGATTGCCCTTGAGTTTCGATGTCGGGAAAGACACCGGAAGCCATCCGTTTGCTGATGGCATGATCCCTGCCAGGTCTATCTGGCCTTCTGTTGATGCTCCGTTATCAAGGACTATGACTATTTGTATCCGCTGTACCGAATTAGTGCTTGTACTTGAAGCCCCGGGCATTCCGTGCATACCGGTCATCCCTGGGATACCAGCCATTCCAGGCATAGCTGGCATACCTACCTGCTTAGAGCGCTGAGCTCCGGGCATGGGGAATCCGCCAAAGGCGTTGGTTCTCTTAGCGGTTGTGGATGCCGTGCTGCCTGTGAGCCTGACCATCAGTTGAAGGTAGGCATTTGGATCTTTGAACTCATTGGTCACGTCGACCGGAGTCTCAAGATCGATGCTTCCACCCTGATAAAGCCCTTTAGCCGTTAGTTCTATAGCGGTTGTGCCGTTAAGAGTGTTCTTGTTGGTTTCCTTGCACTTTCCACCGCCCCAGCTTGCCAGTTTAACATTTGGCCTGACGGTAGAACTTCCGCCGTAGAGCACTATGCCGTCTTTCTGCCCGAATACGTCCTGGGCATAGGCATGTACGCCTAATCCGGCGGTTGCGAGTGTAGAGATTGCCATCGTTAATACGACTGACTGTACCCGTTTGGATATTGGTTTTCCTGCTCTCATCGCTGCATTCCTCCGATGTGCTGTGGATTTCTGAATCCCTAGTCTAACTACATTATAGCGAAAAATGTTGCTTTCCGTAAGATTGTTATTCTACGAACCGATCCTGATACATTCGTTATGTGTTCCGGTAGATGCCCTATGAGGGAATATGCGCAGCCGTTTGATGTTTGATGCTTTCCCTGTGGCTGAATCTACGTCTATTACCACGCCCGACAGGATAGTTTCCCCTGTTGCGACTTCAAACCTTGTTGGCATCTGAGTTAAAAATTTATGGATGACCAGTTCCTTCTTTACGCCGATCACCGAATTAATCGGTCCGGTCATTCCGGCATCTGTTATGTAAGCCGTTCCTTCAGGGAGGATACACTCATCGGCAGTCTGGACATGGGTGTGCGTTCCCGCGATCGCCGATACCCGGCCGTCCATGTGCCATGCGAATGCGATCTTCTCCGAAGTGGCCTCGCCGTGAAAATCGATGAAGATGATCTTCGTTTCCTTAGACAGCGTCTCCAGTATGGCGTCTGCGGTCTTAAACGGGTTCTCAAGATTATCCATGAAGACCCGTCCGCATAAGTTGATAACCCCGATCGATTCGCCGGATTCGGTGCGATATATCTCCCAGCCTCTTCCAGGAACATCTGCCGGATAGTTTGCCGGTCTGACAATCCTCGTTTCCTGATCGAGATACGGATATACGTCGCGCTTTGACCATACATGGTTGCCCATGGTAAGTACATCTACGCCGGATTGGAAGATTTGCATGGCGGTGTCTTTTGTTATCCCGATCCCACCGGCCACATTCTCACCGTTGGCTATAACGATGTCCGGAGAATGCTCCTGAGTGAGGCGAGGCAGCATCTGAGCTACCGTAAGCCGTCCGGATTCGCCGACGATATCGCCTATAAAAAGTATCCTCAAAAGCGGTTGTGCTCCTTCAAAAGATGAGGATGGAGCCTAATAGACTCCATCCTCATATAACTATTTCGCGTATTCCACCGATCTGGTCTCTCGAATTACGGTAACCTTGATCTGTCCGGGATATTCCATCTCTTCTTCGATCTTCTTTGCCGTATCGTGAGCCAGCTTAGCGGCTGCTACATCATCAATTTCAGTAGGTTTAACCATCACGCGAATCTCTCGTCCTGCCTGGACGGCATAGGTCTTATCGACCCCTGCGAAAGAGTCTGCAATGGTTTCCAGTCTCTGCAGGCGCTTCACATAAGTCTCAAGGCTTTCTCTGCGAGCGCCAGGTCTGGCGGCGGAAATTGCATCAGCCACGGAAACCAGAATTGCTTCCATCGTCTGCGGTTCTTCATCGTTGTGATGAGCGCCGACTGCATGAACCACTTCCTTAGGCTCTCCGTACTTTCGGCAGATGTCTGCGCCGATTACAGCGTGAGGGCCTTCTACCTCGAAGTCGACTGCCTTGCCCAGGTCGTGCAGGAGTCCTGCTCTGCGGGCGAGTCCAACATTGCCGCCCAGTTCCGCCGCAATCGCTCCAGCCAGATGCGCTACTTCAATCGAGTGATCAAGAACGCTCTGTCCGTAGCTGGTTCGGAATCTAAGCTTGCCAAGCAGTTTGACGATATCAGGGTCCAGCCCGGTCACTCCGGTTTCAAAGTAGGCGCGTTCGCCGGACTCTCTGATCTTGGCGTCAACTTCTGCTGTAGCTTTGTTGATTGTTTCTTCGATGCGCCCCGGGTGTATCCGTCCGTCGGAGATCAGGTTGCTTAGCGAAACGCGGGCAATCTCTCTTCGAACGGGATCGAATCCCGACAGTACAACCGCTTCGGGTGTATCATCAATTATCAGGTCCACGCCGGTGAGTGTCTCAAAAGCGCGGATGTTTCTACCTTCACGGCCGATGATTCGGCCTTTCATCTCGTCGTTTGGCAGCGGGACCACCGAGACTGTCGTCTCAGACGTCTGGTCGACTGCACAGCGCTGAATTGCCAGCGTCACGACGTCTCTCGCTCGCTTGTCGGCCTCTTCTTTTGCTCTGGCCTCGATGTCTCTAATCAAGCGTGCTGCGTCATGCTTGGCGTCATCCTCGATTGATTTAAGGAGAATGACCTTTGCTTCTTCAGCGGAAAGTCCTGAGATGCGCTGGAGTTCAGATTGCTCTTTGGCAACGATTTCCTGCATCTCTTCTTTCAGTTTATCAGCTTCCTGTTCCTTATATGACAGGGATCTTTCTTTTTTCTCCTGGTTTTCTAATCTGCGGTCTAATGTCTCTTCTTTTTGCGTTAGCCTTCGCTCTAACCTCTGAATGTCTGCACGCTTTTCACGATTCTCGCGCTCGATTTCCGCTCTCATTTTGTGAGCTTCATCCTTAGCTTCGAGAAGAATTTCTTTGCGTTTGTTTTCAATTTCCTTTTCAGACAGCTCTTTAGTCTTAACAGCATCTGATAGTTGCGCTTCAGCTTTAACCCTTAACGGCTTCAGCCAGAACAGGAACCCAAATGCTAAAACCGCAGCCACTAATACTATGCATCCTGCGATTTCAATTAGTAATGTTGATGTTATCATTATTTCTCCCACCTCCCGAAATATCGGCGAGAGGTTGAGCGTTTTGTGACCTTTTCAGGTCAGGCTAATTGCTATAAGAATGAGTTCGCCAACTCCACAGTGATAAATCTAGTCGTCATCGATTTCGCCGGCAAGTTCGTTTGTTACTTTGGAAATGGTTTCCCACGGGAAACCCTGCCTGCTTAAATACGATGATAACTTGCGGCGCTTTACATACTGGTCAGGATTATTATCCTTTTCCCATCTGCGCCTTGCTGCTTCCATCGCCGACTGGTACTCCACATCGGCATCAACACCTGACAGAGCTTCTTCTGCTATTTCGACTGGAACGCCCTTCTGCCTGAGTTCCCATCTGATGCGGGTTTTCCCCATGGGTTTTCCGGTGAGTCTGTGATCCACCCAACTCTTGGAGAACTGTGCATCGTCTACCAGGCCCAGACTCTTAAGGCGTGCCATGACTTCTTCGATTATATCGCCGGCGAAACCTGCAAGCGTAAGCCTGCGGGTTATTTCCGCTTTACTCCTTTGGCGATAATCAAGAAGCGTCAGGGCTCGTTCCTTCGCTTTGGCGATCAACTCTGCACGAACGATTTCCTGTAATTCGGTTTCGCTGATCTGCTGGCCAATATGCAGGCCCAAATCCGCGATTACCGCTTCGTCTACGCCCAGCGCGAATTCGCCGTTCAGGAAAATAGATCGGCGGTTGCCTCTCTTTTCCTGGGCTTCAATAGCAGTTATTCTCTGCTCAATTACCATTAACCTTCTCTTACGGCAACACTTACTCTTCTACTGCGGGTGCAGTCGTTGGTTCTGTGGTTGCCTCTACTGACGGCGCTTTATCCAGGATATGCGCGCGGATCTTCGCTTCCAGTTCATCCATAAGATCAAGGTGCTCTTCCAGATACTGCTTGGCATTCTCTCTGCCCTGACCCAAACGGGTGTCGCCGCAAGCATACCATGTCCCCATCTTATTTACAAAGCCAAGCTCTGCAGACAGATCGAGGACGCCGCCGGATCTGGAAATTCCCTTGCCGAACATAATATCGAACTCCGCCTGCTTAAACGGCGGTGCGACTTTGTTCTTTACTACCTTAACCCTGGTTCTGTTTCCCACCATATCGGTGCCTTGCTTCAGGGTCTCAACTCGTCTGACTTCAAGCCGTACAGACGACCAGAACTTGAGTGCACGACCGCCGGGGGTCGTCTCAGGGTTGCCGAACATTACGCCGATCTTCTCTCTGACCTGGTTTATGAAGATCGCCGCCGTGTTCGATTTGCTGATCGATCCGCCGATTTTGCGGAGTGCCTGAGACATCAAGCGCGCCTGCAAACCCATATGCGAATCGCCCATTTCACCTTCGATCTCTGCCTTCGGCACAAGCGCCGCCACAGAGTCGAGAACTACTACATCTACCGCACCACTGCGTATCAATGCATCGATGATCTCCAGTGCTTCTTCACCCGTGTCTGGCTGTGAAACCAGGAGTGCATCTACATCGACGCCCAGATTGCGCGCATATGTAGGGTCAACAGCGTGCTCTGCATCCACAAATGCAGCTATTCCACCCTGCTTTTGGACTTCGGCCACAATATGGTATGCAAGGGTTGTTTTACCGGAGGATTCCTGGCCGTATATCTCGCTTATTCGGCCTCTTGGTATTCCGCCAACACCAAGTGCGATATCGAGCGCCAGCGATCCGGTGGGTACAACATCCACATTCATGTGTGTGGATGCTCCCAATCGCATTATTGTGCCTTTGCCAAACTGCTTTTCAAGGCGGCTGAGTGTCAGCTCCAGTGCTTGCTGCTTCTCCTTGCCGTTCCCTTTCTCCAAGGTATATCTCCTCTCAAGAGCTCAATTCGTAGAATGTTAAGAAATGTCCAGCGCGATGGCTTCTATCGTCGTGTACGCCGGACCAGTCGAACTTAGTTCACTCTTTATTATAGCAACTTCTTCGACTTTGAACGAATCCGTGTTCTCGTTGCGGATTTGTTCGAGTACCTCCCGGAGTTTTTCAACGCCTTTCGAGGTTTTTACTCGGCCCACGGTTATATGCGGGCTGAATCCTTTGGGCTCGCGGGCAAAGCCGGCTTTTTCCATCGCCGTTTCGATTTGCTCTACAAGCGCCATAAACTTTTCTTTGCCGGATGTGATTCCCACCCAGACCACTCTTGGGCGGGCTGAACTTGGGAATGCGCCAACTCCGGATATCTCCGCATCAAAGGCCGGTATGCCTTCGACCGCTGTTCTCACAGTCTGAATTATGGTGTCTATCTGTTCGGGTGCAACCGGGCCGATGAATTTCAGTGTGATGTGCAGATTCTCTTCGCGGACTCACTTTACATCTGCGTCTGATGCCATGAGCTGCGCTTCGACTTCCATTATCTTGCTGCACGTTGTGACCGGCAACTTAACTGCTATGAAAGTCCGTATTTTATCCATGGCCCAGCAGATACATTCGGATCAGGTTGAGCGCGACTTGAGATGCTCGCAGCTTGACATCCGTGCGGCCTCCGCCGGAGAGGTTCTTAATGGATTTTACTCCATCCGGCGTTTTCAGACCGATGTATACCAGTCCGACCGGCTTCTCCTCGGTTCCGCCGCCGGGACCTGCGATCCCTGTCACTGCAAGAGCTATATCTGCGCCTGTACGGGCCGCCACGCCTTCCGCCATCGCTTGCGCGACTTCCGGGCTGACTGCACCGTGTTCGCGGATGAGTTCCGCCGGCACACCGAGTAAATCGGTTTTTGCCGCATTGCTGTATGACACTACGCCCGCAAGGAAGGTTTCGGAACTCCCCGGGATATCCGTGATCCTGTTCGCGATCAGTCCGCCGGTGCATGATTCCGCCAGCGCGAGAGTCATCCCTCGGTCGATGAGGGCGTGGACTACGGCGTATTCCAGTGTTTCGGCATCTATGCCGTAGACGTAATCGCCGAGGCGCTCTCGAACCTTTTTCTCCAGACCGGAGATCATGTCGAGTGCAGTTTCCTCGTTCGGCGCTTTGGCCGTGATTCGGAAATGCACCTCGCCGGATTTTGCATACGGCGCAACGGATGGATTCGTGCTGGAGAGAAGATCCTTGATCTGTTCTTCCGCAGACGATTCCCCGATGCCGCAGACCCTGAGGGTTCTGGATACGATGATCGATGGGGCACCGACAGCCTTGCTGCTAAGGTAGGGGACTACCGATTTTTCCAACATGGGGATAAACTCGCAGGGAGGCCCTGGCAGCGCAATGGCGATCTTGCCATTCTTCTCCAGTATCAGCCCTGGTGCAGTTCCCATGCTGTTTGGTATCGGTATACCGGATTCCGGTTTGAGGGCTTGTTTGAGATTGCTTTGGGCAATCGGCAGACCCCGGCGCTCGAAAAACTCGAGTATGGTTTTTTCAGACGCAGGGTCAGACACCATCGTTTCGCCAAAGACTTCCGCAATCGTCTCTTTGGTAAGATCGTCCTGCGTAGGTCCCAGTCCACCGATAGTAATTATCAAATCAGCTCTTTCACACGCTGTGTTCAGCGCATCAGAAAGCCGGGTAACATTATCTCCAACCGTCACACGGTAGAAAACATCAATGCCAAGTGTGGAGAGAACTCTGCTAAGGTAGGGAGCGTTCGTATCGACGATATCTCCCAGAAGCAGTTCCGTCCCCACCGAAATTATTTCAGCGCGCACGTGAATCCTCCAGATTCTCTATCTCGCATTATACTTTACAACTGTAGGAAATTTCAAGGAGTTATTTTGGTCTGTTGGCGGTTTATGTGAAGACGGTCGCATAGTTTACGGCTAACTTCTGCTACGCAGATACGAGTCTATGAGTAATCGGCGCTGAAGAAATATTGAAAATAGGGGAGGATTACGAAGTTTTGCGCTGAACAGGTTTATGTGTGCATGGTATTGTCCAGGGATATAACAAGCATCCGCCATGCAAATCCGAGGTTTTTTATTATGAGTACTATCAGACGATTACTTGGTTTTGCTCGCAGGTACTGGGGCTCCGCAGGATTAGGCGTGTTCTGCATGCTGGTTGTTACCGCGCTGAACATTGCCTACCCACAGTTCATCAGAATTATTATCGATACAGGGCTCACACAGAAAAATTATAAATTGATCCCATACATGGCTTTTGCGATCATAGGATCAACGGCAATCAAGGGGATATTTGTCTTTGGTGAGATATATCTGTCGGAGTACGTTGCCAACAGGACCGTCTACGATATAAGAAATAGATTGTTTGATCAGATTCAGAGGCTTTCGTTCAGCTACCATGACGAGGCTGAAACCGGCCAGCTCATATCGCGGGCGACTTCGGATGTCGATACCGTCCGCGTCTTTATGGGCGGAGGGCTCCTGCAGCTTGTGGTGAATATTCTGATGATATTCGGGATTGCGTCGGTCCTCATATACACCAATTGGAAGCTCGCACTGCTTGCGATGTCTGCGATGCCGTTCCTTGCGGTGGTGGCGATTAAGTACAAAGGCCGTATACGGCCGCTGTTCACATCCATTCAGGACCAGATCGGTGATATGACAACCGCAATCCAGCAGAATCTGATGGGGATCCGCGTCGTGAAGGCCTTCGCGTGCGAAGAGCAGGAGATAGATAAATTCTCGAGTCAGGCGTACGAACTTCTCGAGCGAAACATGAAGGCCGCGCGCGTTTCGTCTTTCTACGGGCCGATGATGGATTTCATAGCGGCATTTGGAGTGACGTTCATACTGTGGTACGGCGGCATGCAGGTGATCAACCATCAGCTTACCCTGGGCGAGCTGATTGCTTTCGTTACCTACCTCATGATGTTCATCTGGCCGGTGAGGGTGCTGGTCTGGGTTGTGGGACTGGCACAGAATGCAGTGGCGGGCGGCGATCGAATCTTTGAGATACTTGATACTCACCCGGAAACCGGTATGAAAGACGGCACTGTGGAGCTGAAGAATTGCACGGGACATGTAGAATTCAACGATGTGTCGTTTGCTTATGCGTCTGGCGGCAAGGTGCTGCGCAATATCGATCTGGAGGCCAAGCCCGGCGAGATGATCGCTCTGCTCGGCTCGACGGGGTCCGGCAAGAGCACGGTGATCAATCTGCTGCCCAGGTTTTATGACGTTACATCAGGCGCTATTCTTATAGACGGCGTGGACATCAGGAAGTTCCGCCTGGAATCTCTGCGGCGAAACATCGGGATAGTTTCCCAGGAGACCTTTCTCTTCAGCGACACCATTCGCGGCAATATCGCCTACGGGAGGCCGAACGCGAGCATGGATGCCGTGATCGAGGTCGCGAAGGCGTCGAACATCCACGACTTCATAATGACGCTGCCGCATCGGTACGAGACACGAATCGGTGAGCGAGGGGTCAATCTCTCCGGCGGGCAGAAGCAGCGAATAGCGATTGCCCGGGCGCTCCTTATGAATCCGCCGATACTGATAATGGATGATTCTACATCGAGCGTTGATACTGAAACTGAATCGCTGATACAGAAGGCGCTGGTTTCGCTGACGGAATCGAGGACCACCTTTGTGATCGCACAGCGCATCTCCACGATCAAACGGGCGAGCAAGATCGTGGTGCTGGACAAGGGCAGGGTGGCGGAATGCGGCACTCACAACGAACTGATCGAGCGCGGCAGGCTGTACGCGGAGATCTATCATTTGCAGTTCAAGAGCCAGGAGCAATAAATGGCACAGCAAGTATTCGATGATGAAGTACTGGGTAAGGCCTATGATGGCCGCCTGATGCGCAAGGCGATAGTCTTCGTCCTGCCGTATAAGAAACAATTGGTTGTAGCTCTGCTGGCTATGATCGTTGCCAAATCCGCTGATCTCGTTGCCCCGCAACTTGTGGGTTACGCGATCGATAAAGGTATCGGCAAGGGAGATACCAAAGTAGTTATGGCCGCCGCCGTAATCTACGTTGTGACCTACCTTGTATACTGGATCGGCCAGTACTGGCAGGGGGTGCTGGTATCGAAGCTGGGGCAGACTGTCATATATGACATTCGACGCACCATCTTCTCGCACGTTCAGGGTATGTCGCTCGATTTCTTCGATAAGCGGGAGGTTGGACGCATAATCTCACGCCTTACGAGCGATGTCGATTCGTTGAACGCGCTGCTCACGGCTGCCTCCCTGTCACTTGTGAGCGACACCATCTCTTTGATCGCGGTGCTCGTCATCATGGCGAAGATGAACCTGAAACTGACCCTCCTGATCTTCACCCTGTCACCGTTTTTGTGGGCTGTCACCTCTATCTTTCGTGCAAAATCCAGGGTGGCTTACAGGAATATACGCCAAAAGGTAGCGACCGTCACGGCACACGTCGCCGAGAATATCTCCGGCGTCAAGGTAGTAAAGTCCTTCTCCAGAGAGAAAGAGAACCTTCGCCGGTTCGAAGTGGTGAACGAGGAGAACAAGGATGCACTGATGCGTGCAGGTTTCCTCGGAGCCGTCTTCTGGCCCACGATCGATATCATCTTTGCCGGAGGAACGGCGATGGTCTTCTGGTACGGCGGTATGCAGATAGTCTCCGGCGTGCTCACCATCGGCGCGTTGGTCAAGTTCTACCTGTATCTGGACAGATTCTTCACGCCGATCAGAAACATGAGCCAGTTCTATCAGACGATGCAGGGTGCCATGGCCGGCGCCGAGCGAATCTTCGAGATACTCGATACGGAGCCGACGATCAAAAACAGTCCCGGTGCGGCAGTTATGCCTGTGGTCAGAGGCGACGTCGAGTTCCGAAACGTGAACTTTGCGTACGGTGAGAAACCTATCCTTCAGGATATGAGCTTTGCCGCAACCGCCGGGCAGACCATCGCCCTTGTAGGTCCGACTGGCGCAGGTAAGACGACCATCATCAACTTGCTCGGCCGCCAGTATGACATACAATCGGGCACCATACTGATTGATGGACTGGATATCCGCGACGTCACACTGAAATCTCTCAGGCGGCAGATAGGGGTGGTGCTTCAGGACAGCTTCCTCTTTCCCGGGAGCGTAAAGGATAATATCCGCTATGGACGATTGGATGCCAGCGATCAGGAAGTCGAGGCTGCGGCCAGAGCCGTCGGGGCACATGAGTTCATCTCTCACATGGATAAAGGTTACAATACCGATATCCACGAGGGCGGCTCCAACATATCGTCGGGGCAGAAGCAGCTGCTCTCGTTCGCCCGCGCGCTCCTCGCCGACCCGCGCATCCTGATTCTCGATGAAGCGACTTCGAGCATCGACACGGCTACGGAAATGGTCATTCAAGAGGCACTCCGCACGCTCCTGAAGGGACGGACGTCGTTCGTCATCGCGCACCGGCTCTCCACCATCTCCGAGGCCGACAAGATTCTGGCTATAGAGGACGGCCGGGTGGTCGAAAGTGGCACACATCGCGAACTTCTGAACCGCGACGGGTTGTACCGGCGCTTGCACGACATGCAGTTTTCGGCCGACCATATGTGATATCGGCTCATTTGGATTCTTCGTTACGTCGGTTGGAGATAAATCGCTTGCGGATTTCCTCTGCCCAGAAGACGGTGCTTGCTACACCTGCGCATAAGATCCATTCAGCCGGACTCAGTGGTACAGTGCGAAATATCGATTGGAAGAAGGGCGTATGCACAGCCAGTATCTGGGCGATAACCGAGGCCGCGGCTCCTGCCAGGACGTACGGGTTGGACAGGAATCCTATGCTGAAAATTGAGCACCGGCTGGACCTTATGTTGAAAACGTTGAAAACCTGAAAGAAGACTATCGTGACGAACGCGTATGTTCGAGCCTTTTCGATTGGTATATGCATTAGCCCCCAGTAATACAGCCCCAGCGTTCCGGCCAACATGAAGCCTGCTATGAAGAGCATTCGGAGTAACATGCTCCTGTCTACGATCGGTGCATTCGGGTTGCGCGGGGGCTCAAGCAGGATTCCGGCCTCCCTCGGTTCCATCGCGAGAGGAATTGTGGAGAATCCATCAGTCACCAGGTTAACCCACAGTATCTGAACCGGCAGCAGTGGGATAGGAAGCCCGGAAAGCAGTGTCGACAGGTAGATCAGCACCTCGCCCGTGTTCGTCGCCAGAAGATACAGGGTCACCCGTCTTATGGTGGCGAAGATGTTTCTGCCTTCCTCTATAGCATTTACTATGGTGGCAAAGTTATCGTTCAGCAGTATCATATGCGATGCTTCCTTCGCCACATCGGTGCCGGTGATTCCCATCGCAATCCCGATATCCGCAAGCTTCAGCGCCGGAGCATCGTTTACTCCATCGCCGGTCATTGCCACAATCTCGCCCCGAGTCTTGAGCGCACGAATGATACGCAGTTTGTGCTCCGGTTCGGCCCGGGCAAAGACCGCTATCCGGCCTATGGATGCGATCAGCTGGGCGTCCGTCATCGCATCCAGTGTATGACCGGGCACAACCCTCATCCCACTTTCAAGCAAGCCGAGGATCTCCGCCACGGTGCGTGCCGTGTCAGCGTGATCGCCTGTTATCATGATGACTCGTATTCCCGCTCTATGTGCCGCCTGAATTGCGAGTTTGGCCTCTTCCCGCGGTGGGTCCATCATGCCGACCGCTCCGAGGAAGGTCAGCCCCGACGCTACGTCATGGTGCTCGATCTCACACGTCTCACTTGGAAACTCCTTGTATGCAGCGGCGAGCATCCTCAGCGCATCTGCAGCCATCGACGCATTCTGCGCAGCAAAGCCCTCGGAGATATCAGCGGTCAATGGTGCTTCCCGCGCATCGCGCAAGTACCGGTCGCACATGCCGAGCACGCGCTCCGGGGCGCCCTTCACGTATGCCACCTTGCGCCCATCCGGTAACTCATGCAGTGTCGCCATGTACCGGATCTGGGAATCGAACGGGATCTCATCCACCCTTGGCTGGACTATCGATAGATCGTGCTTCTTGAAGCCGAGTTTCTCTCCCGCCACCACGAGCGCCGCTTCGGTCGGATCGCCGATTATTCGCCATGAGCTGTCTTCCCTGTGCAGCCTGGAATCGTTGCATAGGACAAGCGCCGTCATGAGGGCATCCAGATCGGTATGCGACTCTGCTGCAACCTTCATGCCGTGCATGAAAAATGCGCCTTCCGGGGCATACCCCTCGCCGGAGACGGAGAACGCCTCTGTGCCCGTATAGGCCGCCCTAACGGTCATCTCGTTCTTCGTAAGGGTGCCGGTCTTGTCGGAGCATATGACTGTCGCAGAACCGAGGGTTTCCACAGCGGGCAGTTTGCGGATTACGGCGCAGTTCTTTGCCATCCTTTGCACGCCTATCGCGAGTACTACCGTGATCACGGCAGGCAGTCCTTCGGGAATGAATGATACGGCTGCCGCCACCCCGAGGAAAAACAGATCGAGCAGTGGAAGATGTCTTGCGAAACCAGCGATCATTATGGCAATGGCAACTAACAGGCCGATAATACCAAGATAACTTGCGAGACTGGATAACTTGCGCTGAACGGGAGTCAGCTGGGATGGTTCAGCCGCAACCGCCGATGCGATCCGACCGATCTCTGTCGACATCCCTGTCGCTGCAACGATCGCCATGCCACGGCCGTATGTGACGGTGGTCCCGGAGTAGATCATATTCGATCGGTCCGCGAGGGCTGTTATGATCGGCATCGGCTCAATTCCCTTGCTGACGGGAAGCGATTCCCCGGTAAGTGCCGACTCATCCACCTGCATGTTTACGGCTTCGAAGAGCCGGCAGTCGGCAGGCACCTTATCCCCGACATCAAGCACGACTATGTCGCCCGGCACAAGTTCCGCCGTGTCGATATCTATCTCCTCGCCACTCCGTGCGACTGTGGCGTGCAGTGCGGAGAGCTTTTTGAGCGCTTCCAGTGCCTTCTCTGCGCGATGCTCCTGAAGGAACCCTATCACGGCGTTCAATGTGACGACTGCCAGTATCACGCTTCCATCGACAGGATGTTCGCCGATGAACGATAGGATGGATGCTATGAGAAGTATGTATATGAGCGGATTTCGAAACTGAGTTAGAAATACGACTGAGCGAGGGATCTTTCGCTCCTCTTTCAGCGCGTTCGGGCCAAACTGCTGAAGCCTGAGCTTTGCGTCGCGATCGGATAGCCCGTCAGGATTCGTATTCAGTTCTGCCATCGCCTGTTCCACCGATAGTGTGTGCCAGGACGTCGCTTCTTGTGGCATCAAAACCCCCGCTCATATCTGTGTAGAGTGATCTGTTAAGTGTATTTGCCCAGTCCAACCCCTTTACAAATCGTGCTGAGCCGTGTATAATAATGTTTCTTCACATACATGTGGGCGGTTAGTTCAGGGGGAGAACGCTTCGTTGACACCGAAGAGGTCACTGGTTCGAATCCAGTATCGCCCACCACACTTTTTACATCACCACTTCTTTCCTCACTCATTAAGGTATCCATAGCAGCGCCGGGATGATTTCTGGTATAATAACGTAGAAATTTTTTATATTTGTGGACAGCGCTGTTTGATGCTGTCCGTGCTTTGTCAGGAGGCAGTATTCATTGAAAGCAGGAATAGTCGGGTTGCCCGAAGTCGGGAAAACCACCATTTTTAACGCGTTAACTCACGGTCAGGCGCCGGTTACGGAATTCGGCGGGCGGCGGGCAGAGGCCAACGTAGGCGTGATCGCTGTGCCGGATACCCGATTCGACAAGCTTGTTGAGGTGTACCATCCCAAAAAAGCCAGCACTGCCAGCATCGAGGTCATAGACGGCGCTGCGCCCATCGGCGTAGACAAGCAGGCAGACAAGTTCGGAACCGACTTCTTCATGGGGATACGAGCGGTGGAGGCCTTGATCCACGTCGTTCGTGCGTTCGAGAGCCCTGTCCTGACTGCCCCCGAAGGCGGACTCAATCCGCTCAGGGACGTCTGCAAAGTCAACGATGAACTGATGCTTGCCGATCTCCAGCTCGTAGAGACGCGTCTCGAGCGCATCGAAAAGGGCCTGCGGAACAGGAAAGTCGATCCCAGCAGCCCTCAGGTGGCAGAGCGCGAACTGATGCAGAAGATTCATGCTCACCTCGATGCGATGAAACCGCTGAGTGAGCTCGATCTTTCTGCCGACGAACTGCGCTACATCCGAAGTTTCGACTTCCTGACGCTCAAGCCTATGATCATCGTCGCGAACCTCGGCGAGGATCATTCCCCTGAGTCGGACGATGAACTGCTCGGCGGCCTGAGAGAGTACTGCAAGACTGAGAAGCTTGAACTGATCGAGCTTGTCGCGAGCATAGAGGCCGAAGTTGCCCAGCTTCCTGCGGACGAGGAAAAAGAGTATCTGGAAGCCCTGGGTATCGATGAGCCGGCAAGAAACCGAGTGGTTCAGAGCGCGTATCGGGCGCTTGGACTTATATCGTTCTTTACTGCCGGTGAGGATGAGGTCAAGGCCTGGACGATCAATCTTGGTGACAAGGCTGTAGATGCCGCCGGAAAGATTCACTCCGACCTTGCGCGAGGGTTTATCCGGGCTGAGATCGTTTCGTACGATGACTTCGTAAAGGCCGGGTCGTTCGAGGCCGCGAAGAGCACCGGACTGATGCGCCTTGAGAGCAAGGACTATGTGATGCACGACGGCGATATCATGGTAGTCCGCTTCAAGGTCTGATTTGCTTTTAAATTCGGAGGGAGCGGCCGGGTGTCCTCCCTCTTCTTTATCTCATGGCAAGCGCCAGTAGAACGACCCCTATCACCGAAAGTATCAGGCCTAAACTGAGGCTTTTACGGTGTTTGTGTGTATCGACTTCCTTCAGGATGAACACCCCGTACAATACTGCGATGACCGTGTTCTTCGTCAACGGCCATGCGACTGCCACACCGATCTTTTCGATTGCCATGTTAGCGCAAAGTGATCCACCTGCCCACATAACGCCGGATAGCATCGCCATACGCCGGTCTCTCCATGTAATACTATTGGTTGTCGCTGTTTTCATCAGCAATGTGAGCATCATCATGCCGATGAAGCAGCCCTGACCCATGAAGAAGAGGAACTCCGAGGGTGTGACGCCACTTGCGTAGACGATTTTCATGGGGATGGTGTATGCGCTGTACGCGATGGCGGCCCATACGGCGGCAAGCACTCCCTTAAGGAGGTTCAGCCGCTCAAGCGATCCTTCCGCCTCATCGATCGATTCTACCCTGGCAAGTACGGCAGCGGAGACTACCACCGCAACACTGCCCAGAATCACCATCACCGTCGGAAAGATCCGTTGGAACGAGAACTCGTGAAAGAGTATGATGCCGAAGAAGGTGCCGAGTATCGCTGATGTATTCTTGATCGGTGTCGAGCGGGAGAGCCCTATGCTCTTGACCGCACTGCAGTACGCAAGTGTGCCGGTCGCCCAGACTATGCCGCTCGCAACCATGAGCGCATACTGTGCGGCCGTCGATCTGGGGAGGCCTCTCCCCGTCGCGATTCCGATGATCGATGTGCCGGCAAGCAGGCCGCAGCCCATCCAGAAAGTATACGCTTTCTGTGAGAGTTTACTCTGTTTGCGGGGGACCATGTATAATCCGTACAGGGTCATGGCCATGAGCGCGAAACTGAAACCGATTGTCTGGTGCAGGAATGACAACAGAATTACCTTGCTTTCATCTGAATCGAGTGATTCAGCTCACATATATGATATCACAATCGCACTCCCCATGTCTGACGCCGCTGCACTGTATATTCGTGGCTCTATAAGAAAGCTTGGGGATGGCGGCAGTGTTCCAACAACCGTGCGACGTGAATTCTCAGCATTAAAAACACTAAGTCGCACTCTTTAAGGGTGCGTTTAAATCGCAGGCGTAAAGCCTGCGGCTACATTATTGAATCCTGAAGACGACGCTGCCGAAGCCCGGTAGAACCGATATGCCCTGCGGCTACTCGGGATAAGCGGAACAAAAACGCGCTCGCACAAAATCGGTGTAATCTGAAGATTCACGCACAAGAAAGCTTATAGGCGCATATTCGTAATAAAATCAGTTGAACGGAAGGATTATTATGTAGATATCAATAACATATCTGTAAATACTTTATCGAAGGAGATATATGCCATGCGGCGAATCCTGATTCTGGCGCTACTTGCAGCGACAATTCTACCTGCACGAGCGCAAACCCCTGCAAACACGGGATTGAAAGAACTGCTGTCCGGCAACACCTACCCGCTTACGATGAAGCTTCAAGACCTGAACGGCGATTGGAGGCAATTCAGCATCAGCGGTCCGCAAGCAGATCCCGGCGGTTTTGCTCAGTTATTTGCGTTGTCGGTGATGACCGGCAATGTCGAAGCGGGCAAGTACTATACCAAGGGCGATACTGTCGGTATTGGTGGCGAGATTTATATCGTAGCTTATGGACATAAGCTGAAGCCTCTCGATCCAGATCTATTCAATGACCTCAGTCGTGATAATCTGCCCAAACCTGAGAAACTGACGCCGGATACAGTGCTTACACTTGCTCTCCTTAACCTGAAAAATTCAGGCAATCTCACCGACATAAGAAGGTTTGATCTCAAAGAGCTGGCCACAGAAAGTGAAGCCGTGCAGGAGAGCGCAGAGACGACTTTAGACAGTGCACGCGGGAAGGCTCAACGAGCAGCTTCAGCGAGCAATCTGAAGCAAATCGGCCTTGCGCTGATGATGTATTCCCAGGATTATGATGAAGTTCTGCCTCCGATGGTGGACTCCGCCAGTGTGAAGAAGATACTGATGCCCTACATGGCAAACGATAAATTGTTCACTGACCCCAGAACAGGCGAGCTGTATGCTGTCAACACAGTGCTTTCGAAGCATAAACTTGCTCAGATCGTTTCTCCAGCCGAGATGGCTGTCTTCTACGAGAAGAACCTCGATTCAGACGGTGGAAGGAACGTCGCTTTTGCGGACGGGCACGTCAAATGGGTGCGTGCTTCCGAATGGGAGACGGTGAAAAAGAAGTCGAAAATCAAGGACTGACTAAATGTGCCCTCGCCTGATTTCAAAATGATGGGGGAGGGCACTTTGACGCTTTAATAAACGGCGCCCCCGGTGTAAGTGCCATCGGGGGCTTTTGCATTTGATTCCTTACGCTGCCAGAAACTCTACACCCCTGAACGCCCATGCGTGGTCGCGGGCGAACCGGTCGAAGTCGATGGGAGTCTTGCCCGTCACACGGGTGACCCAGTTCGTCGTGTTCCAGCCGCACCCTTCCATGAAGTAGCGCTGGTAGTTGATGAAATCCTCCGCCAGCCACTCCGGCATGCCGGCGTCGATCATGTTCTGGCGCGCGACATTCTGCGGCAAATCCACATACTCGACCGTCGCACCGATGGCGAGTGATATCTTCGCCGCCATTTCGCTGTAGGTCAGCGCTTCCGGACCGGTGATCTCGTATGTTTTGCCGATATGGCCTTTCTCCGTGAGCGCCATCACTGCAACCGATGCGATGTCACGCGCGTCTATGACGCTCATGCGCCCGTCGCCCATCGACGCGTAGAACTTCCCCTCAGCCGCGATGGTCGGTCCGAACGACAGCATATCCTGCATGAAGAAATTGGGGCGCACGAAGGTGAACGGTATCTCCGAGTTCTCGATATTCTTCTCTGATTCCCAGTGGAACCGCTCGATCGCAATCGGCGAGAACGGGCTCGCTCCCATCACCGAGAGCTTGACCAGGTGGCCTGTTCCCGCACGAATCGCGGCATCGAGCATGTGCTTTTCCCATTGAACCTGCTTCGGACCGCTCGGGCTGACCAGATAGACGTGATCCACGCCCTGCATCGCCGAGTTCAGCGAATCGATGTTGTCGTAGTCGCCGCGAACGATCTCCACGTCGTAGTTCGCGATAACGCTCGCTTTGTCCGGATTATGGACCATGGCGCGCGCGTGGATTCCGTTTTCGGAAAGCTGTTTAATCACCAGACTGCCGGTGTTTCCGGTGGCTCCGGTCACAAGAATCATCAGTAGACCCTCCTCGAATTCGAAATTCGTCAGACGGCTGTTCTTGTAGCTATTACCCGTAACCCGGTTTGGCTAATCAGGTGCATTCTCTTTCGGAAATAGCCTGTTAACGGTCTGACGTACCTCGTCCAGCCATGCTGCTTTCTGCTCATCCGTGCTGCCCATCACGCCGCCGAATACCTTCCGTTCGACATTCTGCACGCCGCACGTACCGAATATGTACGATTTCCACAAAGTATCCAGTGGCTCGGCGGACGTATCCATTCCGGCGCTCGTGCCGCCCTCGGTGTTGAAGATAATTACCGCCCGTGCCTTGAGCAGCCCTATGATCTTAAACTCGCCCCCCTCAGGCATCTCGAACCGGTACGCTTTTCCAGCGGTAAAAACCCGATCGATCCAGCCTTTCACCATGGCGGGAGGTTCGCCCCACCAAACCGGGTGAATCACGATGATCCCGTCCGACTCGGCGAGTTCCGTGGAGTACTTTTGGACAAGTGGGTCGGTTGATGGGTGCTCCATCGACTCCGCTGTGGTCATCACCGGGTCGAAGCTCTCTTCATACAGGTCGTGGTAGAGGACTCTGTGGCCGTTGTCTGCGAGCGCCTGGTACACGGCGTCCGCGATTCTGAGATTCAAGCTCGGTCCCTGCGGGTGTCCGAGGATGACTGATACCAGCATGATTTCACCTCTCGAATTTTATGCTTTAGATCGTTTTACCCATAACACAAAAAAACAATGGGGGAGTGAAACGAATGTGGAATTATGAAAAAGTGTGATATAAAAAACTGTCCGACACACACGCGGTTGCGTGTCTTTCAAATATCATGGACAACCCCCGAATACGGATAATCCTGCCAATCATCAACCAATCCCTTCTTTACAGGATTTCCGAGTATATAGGAGATTACATTACCAATCGATTCTGTATGGCGGACTATCCGATCGTAACTACTGCGCTGCCAAAGATGCCCGTGCCCGTAGTGGGTCATCCATATCTGAGTGGTTGTGTACCTCTTGAAATCACAAACCTCGTCGAGGATGCTTTTTGGCACTATGCCCCTCGCACCAGCGTTTACGTATTCATCGCCTGTGGAGTTGAATTGCGCCAGAAAATGAAGATGATCAGGCATCAGGCAGTATGCGTACAGTCGCCACTTCTTCTGCGATGCCCTCCACTGGAGCGATTGAACGACGGCTTCCGCGAGCCCAGGGTTCGTGAACGGTTGCCCCCTGTCTGCGCAGATGGTGAAGAAGTAGATGCTCTCCGCGGATGCGTAGCACTCGACCGGCAGGCGATGTTTCTTGTGTTCGTGCTTCTGCATGGGAGCCTCCGAGGGGTTTCTCATCCCCGAGTCGGTACGGCGACCGACTCGGTACTGGGCTTTGTCAAGTTAAGCGCTTGTGGGGTATTTATCCATATGTGGGGGGGGATCGAAACATTTGTCAGGATGCACGCTAAAGGGAAATACAAATGTCCGACGTGCCACCGAATATGAAAAATACACGAGGCCGTCCGACACACCACCGAATTTAGAAAATACACGAAGGCCGTCCGACGCGCACGCCGTTGCGCGTCCGAATATATGCCGACACACCCATCGAATATTGAAAATAAATGAGACCGTTCGACACACACTACTATTGCGTGTCCGATCGATGTCCGAACATGAAAAAATACAAGGGCCGTCCGACACACCACCGAATTTAGAAAATATGAAGACCGTCCGACGCGCACGCCGTTGCGTGTCCGAATAACGTTTCGATCGACGCCGTTGCACGTCAAAACAAAAAGCCCCCGATGGAATACTCCACCGGGGGCTTTGCTACTTGCTTATATGTCGAGAAAGACCTACTTGTCTTTGCCGGCTTCCTCGATTGCTGCCTGTGCTGCTGCCAGCCGTGCAACCGGGATTCGCTTCGGTGAGCAGGATACGTATGTCAGGCCAAGTCTATGGCAGAACTTTACGCTGTCCGGATCGCCGCCGTGCTCGCCGCAGATACCCAGCTTGATCGTGGGGTTCACTGCCTTAGCGTCTGCAACGCAGATGCTCATCAGTCGGCCGATACCCTTCTGGTCGATCGTCTCGGTAGGGTCGGTCTTGAAGATCTGCTTGTCGATGTAGACAGGCAGGAACTTGCCGGCATCGTCACGGGAGATACCGTAGCCCATCTGGGTAAGGTCGTTGGTACCGAAGCTGAAGAACTCAGCTTCCTTTGCGATCTCGTCGGCTGTAAGAGCAGCTCGTGGGATCTCGATCATGGTACCGATCTTGTAATCGACCTCTACACCCTCTTCGGCCATGGTCCTGGTCGCTACTTCGGTGAGCTGCTTCTTAAGGTAGGTCAGCTCGTTAACGGTAGCGATGAGAGGAATCATGATCTCAGGATGTACTTCCAGTCCGGCCTTCTTGAGCTCGCATGCTGCGCCGATGATGGCGGCAACCTGCATGTTCACGATGCCAGGGAAGTAGATCGAGAGTCGGCAACCGCGCAGACCCAGCATAGGGTTCTGCTCGTGCATGCCCATAACCTTGGAGAGCAGTTCTTCCTTCTCTTTGAGCTCTGCCGGGCTTGCGTTTTTAAGGCGCATCTCAGCGACTTCCACCAGGAGGTCGGTATGAGCAGGCAGGAACTCATGCAGCGGCGGGTCGATCAGTCGGACTGTCACCGGTCGGCCACCCATTGCCTTGAAGATACCAACGAAGTCTTCGCGCTGCATAGGGAGCAGTTTTGCGAGAGCGGCTTCGCGTGTAGGCTCGTCGTCTGCGAGGATCATGTTGCGCACCAGCGGCACGCGCTCGGAGCCGAGGAACATGTGCTCAGTTCGGCAGAGACCGATGCCTTCTGCGCCGAGAGCGACTGCATCGCCTGCATGCTCAGGTGTATCGGCGTTTGCGCGTACACCAAGCTTGCGATACTCGTCTGTCCAAGCCATGAAGGTACCGAAGTCGCCGGTCATGGTTGCAGGCTCGGTCTCGAGCTCTACGTTATATACTTCGCCGAGGGTACCATCGATGGTGATGACATCACCTACTTTGATGGTAATGCCGTTGATCGTGCACTGGTCTTTTTCCTCATCGATTTGCAGTGCGTTGCAGCCGCAGATCGTAGGGATACCGTACTGTCGTGCAATCAGAGCAGCGTGGGAGGTTCGGCCACCGCGGGAGGTCAGTACGCCGACGGATGCGAGCATGCCGCCGAGGTCGTCAGGGTTGGTCTCTTCGCGGACAAGCAGAACTTTCTTGCCTTCAGCTGCCATCTTGATAGCTGTCTTGGAATTAAATGCTACCTGGCCGGATGCGCCACCAGGACCTGCGTTCAGACCTCTGGCAATCGGCGATACGCCCTTTGCGCTCTTAATTCTTGGGTGGAGAAGCTGCTCAAGAGCCAGTGGTGGAACTCTCATGAGGGCTTCTTCCTTGGTGATTCGGCCTTCTTCGACCATGTCTACTGCGACCTTTACTGCGGCAACACCGGTTCGTTTACCGGCACGGCACTGCAGGATGAAGAGCCGGCCCTTCTCGATGGTGAACTCGATGTCCTGCATCTCACGGTAGTGGTCTTCAAGTCTCTGTGCGATGGATGCAAACTCGCCGTAGATTGCAGGGAACTCGCCCTCGAGCTGATCGATCGGCTCAGGAGTTCGTACACCGGCAACAACGTCTTCGCCCTGTGCATTTTTCAGGAACTCGCCGAAGAGTTTGTTCTCGCCGGTTGCAGGGTTTCGGGTGAATGCAACGCCGGTTCCACAGTCGTCGCCCATGTTTCCGAAGACCATGGTCTGTATGTTTACTGCGGTTCCGAGGTCGTGTGCAATCTTTTCGCGGTTTCGGTAGATTACTGCACGATCGTTGTTCCAGCTCTTGAATACAGCGGATATAGCCAGTTCAAGCTGCTTCAGCGGCTCGGATGGGAAGTCCTCGCCGGTAATCGACTTGAAGTATGCTTTGTAATCATTGCAAAGGTTTTTCAGGTCTGCAGCACCGACTTCGGTATCGACCTTAGCGCCGAGCTTGTCCTTCAGTGCGTAGAAGATCTTCTCGAAGTTCTCTTTCTTCAGCTTAGGATAGTCGCCGGAAAGAACGATGTCAGAGAACATCATAAGGAATCGGCGGTATGCATCGTAAGCGAAGCGGTCGTTGCCGGTGGCTTTGATGATCGCGCTGAGGCTGTCTTCGTTCAGACCGAGGTTAAGAACGGTGTCCATCATACCAGGCATGGAGAACTTTGCGCCGGAGCGGACGGAAACCAGGAGTGGGTTGTCGTTTGAACCGAGCTTCTTGCCCATGTCTTTTTCTACATCGGCGAGAGCGGTCAGAACTTCTTCCCATAGACCATCTGGTAGCTTGCCCAGATTTGTGTACTCGTTACAGGTTTCGGTGGTGATTGTGAAACCGGCAGGTACAGGAAGACCGATGTTGGTCATCTCTGCCAGGTTGGCACCCTTGCCACCGAGCAGGGATTTCATAGTTGCGTTACCTTCGCGGAACAGGTATACGCGTTTCTTGTTAGCCATGCGTAGATACTCCTTCTTATATGGAATAGTTATTGCGTTTTCCCAGGTAGAAACCGATTAATGGACGCACGCAAAAATGCTCCCGTTTCCGCTGTTGCGGATGGGTGGCACATTGGATGCTTCCATATCGACCTAATTCCTGAGGTCGACGTTTATAAGACTGCGCCGTGTGAATAAGGCTATGGACATTCGACGATCGAGCAAAGTCGTCGATACGGCCGAATGTGCTTTTACCCGGCGCTTACTTACCCTGGCCTCAGGGTAAACCGGTATATAACCCGTTAGGGTTTTGAAACTATTTTAATGCTGATCGGACCAACAGTCGGACGCTTTCTATCCGACGTAGTCAGCACGCCGAGAATCTTGTATTCGCCCGTACCCATCTGCCGTCCTTCGCTGTCCTGTTGACGCCAGACCTGCTTGAAAGTCAGTACCTCTCCGGGTCCCAACGTGCGATCGACGAGTGGCTCGATAAATACTTCGTTATCCGACCATCGCCAGATCTCATGGCTGCCCCTCATCGCTATGAAGTCAAACTTCTGCCCTGAATCGAATCGAAGGGTTTTTGACCGGCTGCCGATGTTTCTTACCGACAAAACCAGCGGTACAGGCGCGCCAAATGCATAGACATCGCTATCGGTTTTAATGGAGAGTTCAAGATCATCGTATTTCTTGATGCTCTCGGGCTGCTGCAGTTTTTTTACCGCTGTTACTGCTTTGACAGCCGCCTTGCCACGTGATATCCCGTAAACGTATCTAACGGATCCACGGGTGGCACCATTAATTAGTTTAGCATTTATTTCGTCTCCTTGCAACAGGTAGAACGCTCCAATGGATGCAATGTTTCGCTTGTCCTTGAAATCCAACTGGCCGGCTACGCTCCAGAGATAATTTTCAACCGTTACCGTGCTCGTTTTTCCTTTGAGTGCCAGCACGGCCGGGTTTGAGCTCTGGGTGACCTTTATGCTCAACCGTGTGTGTGGGAAGGTCAATTGCCGCACGGAAAGCACGGTCCCGCTGATATCTGTGTAGGCCGGGGGCGCGGGCTGTGCCTGTTGTGTCTGAGCTAAAGAATAAGGGGCAAATGTCGCCATAATCAGGGCGGCTATCAGTATTGTTCGCATAGTCTCCACCTCCGCTACTGTTTTTCCTGCTTTGCGCGATCCCAAACCGCGTCCATCTCTTCGATTGACATCTCCTCGATAGATCGGCCGCTCGCTCGTGCAGCGTCCTCGATGTACCGAAATCGCTGTGAGAACCGCTTCGTCATAGTTCGCAGAGCGTCCTCTGGATCGACCTTGTTCCACCTCGCGATGTTCACCACGGTGAACAGGAGGTCGCCGATCTCGTCGGATATGCGCTCTTTGTTCCCTGTGCGGAGTTCATGCTTCAGTTCGTCGACTTCCTCGTCGAGCTTGTCGACTACTGCATCCATATTCGGCCACTCGAAACCGACTCGAGCCGCTTTTTTGGAAATTTTCATCGCCCTTGCAAGCGCCGGCAGATGGATCGGCACGCCGTCCAACGCTGATGTCCGATTCTCGTGGCCCTTTTCGGTGGATTTTATCTCTTCCCATCGCGTGACCACTTCATCGGCGCACGAGACCTCGGTGGTCCCGAACACGTGCGGATGCCTGCGTATGAGCTTTGCGTTGATGCCGTCAATGACATCCTTGATATCAAAATCGCCATGTTCGGCTGCAAGCTGTGAGTGGAAGACGACCTGAAGGAGCATGTCGCCAAGCTCCCCTTTGAGTTCATGCGAGTCGCCCGAATCTATCGCATCGATAGTCTCGTAGGCCTCCTCGATCAGATCCTTTTTGATCGTCTCGTGTGTCTGCTCACGGTCCCACGGGCAGCCGTCAGGTCCGCGCAGGCGGGACATGATCGCTACCAGTTCTTCAAATGATTTGCCTGTTTCACTGTTCATCTTAATTCCTAATACTGCTTAAGTCTGCCATAAGCTCCGGCCGTGTAATTCATTGCTGTCCAAAATAGAGACGGAAACGTATTCAAAACTGCATAACGGTTGTATTCCTGTATGATATACAACTTCTCCCTCGCCCGTTTACGGGAGAGGGGTTGGGGTGAGGGGATTTTGCAAGTAGGAACATGCCCCCTCATCCTGGCCTTCTCCCGCACGCGGGCGAAGGAACTCGTTGTTATATCCCAGTATATTTAGTTATGCTTCCAGATATTGGACAGCCATGAGTATAACTGCCGAAGCATCAAATCCGTTTGCCCTGAGTGCCCGCAAAGCGGGTGTATCGAAGGGTATATCCCCGTCATTTCAATCGGCATCGGCAGCTCCGCTTCGCGCAACTACCGAAGCATCCAAGAATCGATTGCCTACTTCCCTTATTTTACCTGAATGATCGTTACTTACGCAATCTTTGTGTGTCTGCCGTGGGGGATGAGGTTCAGAGGTCGAAGTGTACGGGATGCCACCCTCCCAAAAGGGAGGGGCGCATCTGTCCGAGTGAACTATTCTGCTTTAGCAGGAAGGTAGACAGTTGTGAGATGATCGCATGCACAGCGGTCCAGCTTGTACAGCGGAACTGCGCTCACCTGCTCTTCATTTGTGCCCGCGCCTGTTATCACCCAGATCGCGAAATCGTCCGGGTAGTCGTCCATGAGCCGAAGTTTCACGTCAGACGCTATAGTGCGGTCGTAAACCTGATATATAAGGGTGCCGACTTCGGCAGCGGGGGAGACGCGGTCCATCGAGAGTGCGTCGATGATCTTGAGTCCGGCATCAAACCCGATGTTGATCGCCTCAAGCGATGCCTCGATGAAGCTTTCGGAGCCGATGATCTTAAAATCAATGCCGGCGCTCCGGGCATCACGAATCAGCTTTTGGACGGCTATTTCGCCTGCAAGCGGATGCCCTGGTACTGCATACACAACGTCGCCCTTCTCCGCCGCAGTCGACAGGATGAGTTGAGCTATCCGTGTGTACACCTCGTCGAATGTCTCCGACGACTCGTATATGTAGTCGAGGGCTATGAAGTGAATTCCCTCGGCTGCTAGTTCATCTACCGCTGGGTGGTGGGAAGTACGCACAAAAACAGTGGGTGCGGATCGGATTGCTCCATACGCACCCACTGATATACTCCCAGACACCGACGGTCCTAGACCGACTATTTTTATCATTGTGTCTTTCCGGGATGTTTTTTAGTTGTTTTTCGCTGGCGCCAACAGAGTCTTGTAGCGCTCGATGTCAACGTTGATCTTTGCGTTGTCACGGAATTTGGCCATGTCTTCGCTCAGATTGACTCTCTTCTGAACGCCTTTCTGAACCATCAGCTGCTGGCGGATTTGATACTTCACATCGTCAAACTTCTGTGTAGTAGCAGTACGGCGTTCCATAACCTTGCAGATTAGGAAGCTTCCACCAACTTGGATAGGCTTGGTATACTTGCCAGCCGGGGTATTGAATACTACTGACTGTATTGCTGCCGGTACGCCGTGGTCGCCACGAATCATTGCCTTGTCAAGTCGACCGTCTTTTGACGCTGTTGTCTTGTCGATGGACATCGAGCGGGCAACGGTGCCGAAGTCGACATTGTCGCCTAACATTTTCATCGCCTTGTCAACGTCGGCCTTGGTCTTCACTACGATGATCGAAAGAAATGCATGCTCAGGCCGTGTGAACAGGTTCTGTTTATATTTATCGTAAAAGTCTTTGATTTCTTTGTCAGAGACCGTAACCCCAATTGTTTGGAGATTGAATGCTGCTTGTTCAACACGCAGCATCTGTTTGAACTGCTCTTTAGTCAGCCCGGATGTTTTGAGGTTTTTGGCGAGTTCCGGCTGTTTCTTTGCCTGGTCGTCTCGCTCTTTGATCTGTGCCTCAGTTGGGGATACCTTTTCTTTTTCAGCCAGTTCCAGAACCAGCTCTTCATCTATGAGCCGCTGTAGTACTGTTGCGCCTGCTTCTTGCTGGCCACCCTTTGGAGACGGCAATTGCACTCGTTCCAGCCTGGTGTAATATTCCTGACGTGTAATTCTGTGGCCGTTTACTTTAGCCACCGAGTCTCGTCCGCATCCTACTACGAATGTTGCCAGTGCAAACATAGCAACCACCGTAAGTAGCATTTTCTTGTGTGTGCTACACATATCTTTGTTGGTTCTCCTTTCGGTTCCTGTAGATAACTTTGAAGTCGAATAGCATCTTTGGTCTTTGCCAAAGCAAAATCCGAATAACTCATCTGATCCATACAAAAAATCAGGGGGTTTTCGGGTGTACCGTGGTCTGGAATTTATTCGTTTCGTAAAGACGCGCAAGTCCGTTCGCAACACAAGAAAGAGGATACGTCCGGAATCAGAGGTCCTATTCGTTAGAATAAAAACACTTTGCTATATCTAATACGTTTATACATATGCAGATAGTTCCAGCAAAATTGTAAAAACTTTTCAGAGCCGATAGCCAAAGGAATTGTATACCACAGAAGGTTTGTTGTCAATAACATGCACGGAAACAACATATATAATTATCATGCACTCTCGAAGCAGGGTGAGTGTATGGTATAAACACCAGAGAAATGCCTTAATGGTAACTAACAAAGTTTACAATGGCTTGTCTCTATGCTATAATTTTTGCATATGTTCCAGCAATTGGAATCACGGGAATATATATTTTGTATGAAAATAAATCAAACGGAGGTTTGTGAATGCCGACAACGATAGAGCATGTACAAGCACGGGAAATTCTGGACTCCAGAGGAAACCCGACAGTAGAAGTTGATGTTTACCTGGCTGATGGCAGCATGGGTCGGGCGGCTGTGCCGTCAGGCGCATCTACCGGAATGCATGAAGCAGTAGAACTCAGAGATGAAGATAACTCCCGCTTTCTTGGTAAGGGTACACTAAAGGCAGTAGATAACGTAAACGAAGAGATCGCTCCAGAGGTCATCGATCTGGACGCACTGAATCAGGTCGAGATCGATAACACCATGATCGAGCTTGACGGTACCCCGAACAAGGGCAAACTTGGCGCCAATGCTATCCTTGGCGTTTCACTGGCTGTGGCAAAGGCCGCCGCCAACTCGCTTGGTTTACCCCTGTACAGATACATCGGTGGAACCAACACAAGAGAGCTCCCTGTTCCTATGATGAACATCCTGAACGGTGGCAAGCATGCTGACAACAACGTCGACCTTCAGGAATTCATGGCTATGCCGGTTGGCGCATGTTGTTTCTCCGAAGCAGTGAGAATGGGCGCGGAAGTCTTCCACAACTTGAAAAAAGTTCTGAAGAAGCGCGGCATGAATACCTCAGTCGGTGATGAGGGCGGATTCGCTCCTAACCTGAAAACCAACGAAGAGGCAATCGAGGTAATCCTCGAAGCTATCGAGGCTGCCGGATACGTGCCTGGCACCGATATCTGCATCGCACTCGACCCGGCCGCTACCGAGCTCTTCGATGAAGCCAAGAAGAGGGGCGAGGAAGGCAAGTACTACTTCTGGAAATCGGACATGATGAAGTCCAGCGAAGAGATGGTAGAGTTCTGGACCAACCTCGCAAACAAATATCCGATCATCTCCATTGAAGATGGTATGGCAGAGGATGACTGGAACGGCTGGAAGATGCTTACAGACAGCATCGGCAGCAAGGTTCAGCTCGTCGGCGACGATCTGTTCGTCACCCAGACTGCCCGCCTTGAGGAAGGTATCCGACAGGGCGTTGCAAACTCCATTCTGATAAAGGTCAACCAGGTCGGTACGCTGACCGAGACCCTGGCTGCAATGGAACTCGCAAAGAAGTACAATTACACGGCAGTAGTATCCCACCGCTCCGGCGAGACCGAGGATACCACAATCGCCGATATCTCAGTTGCACTGAACGCCGGACAGATCAAGACCGGTGCTCCTTCCCGAACTGACAGGGTTGCCAAGTACAACCAGTTGCTCAGAATCGAAGAAGAGCTGGCCGAGGATGCGATCTTCCGCGGCATGGGTTCATTCTACAACATCCGCAAGCCCTAGTTGGCCTGTGGTGTGTAGTCGTTAGCACAAAAAAGAACAACCTACGGGGCAGGATTTTATCCTGTCCCGTTTGCTTTTTATTTCCACATTAAATCTTTGTTACATCAAGATTAAGATTTGCAGTCATGCCGATTTGGCGCATGAAACTGTTTGACTAACCCCTTCATTCAAGCTACAATAGTTGTAGATCAAGTTAGCACATTGACATTACCCCGAAATATGAGGTTTTCCCATGAGACGTACAAAAATAGTTTGCACAATCGGACCTGCGTCCGAATCCGTTGATATGATACGGCAAATCGCCAAAGCTGGCATGAACGTTGCGCGCCTGAACTTTTCACACGGCACCAACGAAGAGCATCTTAGGCGCATACAGGATATACGAGCGGTTGAGGCCGAACTTGGAGTTCCGATCGCCATCCTTCAAGACCTGCCGGGTCCGAAGATCAGGACTGGCGCCATGCCTGGCACAGTCGATCTCGTACAAGGCCAACAGTTCATCTTCACAACTCGAGACGTTCCAGGCAGCGTAGATGAAGCAAATCTGCCTTATCCGGAGCTGGTGCAGCAGGCCCAGGTAGGCCAGCAGGTATTCCTGGCAGACGGACAGCTGGAATTCCGGGTCGAATCGGTCACCCCTACAGATATAGTCACAAGGGTGGTTATAGGTGGACCGTTGTCGGCGCGTAAGGGCGTAAACATGCCGGGTGCGAGGATAAATGTCTCCTCCATCACGGAAGCAGATATAGAAGATATAGCATTTGGACTTTCGAACGACGTGGATTGGATCGCTGCATCGTTTATCCGTGATGCCCGCGACTTATATCCCGTTCGCCAGATGATCGAGCAGTCAGGAAAAGCCACTCGACTTATCGCCAAGATCGAGATGCACGAAGCAGTTGACGATATTGATGCAATTATCGAGTCTGCAGACGGTATAATGGTTGCACGGGGAGACTTAGGGGTTGAGATTCCGCTGGAAGAAGTCCCGTCGGTACAAAAATCGATAATCTCAAAGGCCAATACAGCCGGAAAGCCGGTTATTACCGCCACTCAGATGCTTGAATCCATGATAAACAATCGCCGTCCCACCAGAGCGGAAGTCACCGACGTAGCCAACGCTATCTTCGACGGTACGGACGCCGTGATGCTCTCCGGTGAGACAGCCGTCGGGCAGTTTCCGATAGACACTGTTACAATGATGTCCAAGATTGCCATTGCGGCAGAAGACTCTCTGGACTTCAGGCGTTTGTGGGAGGAAAAGTCCTTCGCTGTGGCAAATAACGTCACAGATGCAATTGCGCAGGCAACAGTTGATATAGCGCTGGATCTGGAAGCGACTGCCATCGTTACCCCGACATCGTCGGGCGCGACAGCACGAGCTGTATCCAAATATCGTCCGGAATCACCGATAATCGGTGCGGCTACAAAGCCCATCACATACCGCCAACTCGCACTGTCATGGGGAGTTTACCCGGTGCTCGTGGCTCCGAGTCGAAACACCGATGACATGATAGAGGAAGCCGTTGAAGGTACCATGCGCGCCGGGCTGGTGCGTGCCGGCGACACCGTGGTGTTGACCGCCGGAGTTCCCGCAGGAGTGCCGGGCAGAACCAACCTCATAAAGGTCCACACAGTTGGACAGGCAATGGGCATGTAATACAAGCACTGGAGTTGACTGGCATGGTTAAAAAATCGAACGAGAAAAAGAACATTCGCCCGGTGATACAGCGTGCGAAGCAGCAGGCGAATCCTAAAACAAAGAGGCTTGTTCGAGTGCTTGCGGCTGCCTGTATAATCGGTATCATAGGGGTAGCCGTTTTCCTGATCATTTCCAAGCTGTCCAGGCCATATATGATCGGTTACAGCGAATCGAAAGAGATCATCGAAACCAAACAGCAAATCTCTAACGCAGAGTCGGAAAACAAGTCCATGCACAGCGACATACAGTACCTTCAGACCGACAGAGGCAAGGAAGCAGAGGCTCGGCGACTTGGATGGGTTAAGCCTGGCGAGATTGCCATCGTAGTTGAGCAGCCGCGTAAAATCCAGAATCCTTCCACTCAGCAAGCCGCTGCCACCGTGCACAAATCCTTCTGGATATCTGTCAGGGAGAAGGTTCTAGGTCTATTCAAATAGCGTAAATTATTCAATTAGGCCGTCACTGCGTGCCTGATTCTTAAATATTTGATATAATTGCACAGATTATATATTGAATCCAGGGTTTTGGTGGACACCCTAGTGTCGGGCCAAAACCCTTTTCAGCGTTGAATAGGTCGTAGGTTGAATATGGAAAATCTAGTACAATTAATCAGGCAGAACCCCCATTTTTGCGAGGCGAGGCGTGATCTGGACGGCGTCAACCACTGCGTTCAGATCGAAGGCATGGCCGTGGCTGCGAAGGGCTTCTTTGTCTCTGCGTTGGCCAGAGAGCGACAGTCCATACTGCTGATTACCTACAACTACGAGCAGGCCGAGCGCCTGTATGAGGATATCTCCGCGCTTACACTTGATACCGACGACATTTTGCTTGTTCCACCTGCAGACGGCATGATCTATCAGGACGGATCGACAGATGCGGACATCACAAGCAAGCGCATAGCGGCATTGATCCATCTCATGGATGCCAGACCCGGTATAGTGGTCGCCCCGATAGCTGCCGTACTCCAGCGGACGGTTTCTCCGGCTGTTCTGGCTGCACACCGGTTGAACATCAAATCCTCGAACGAGCTTGATCTTGATAAATGCGCTCACACTCTGGTGGAGATGGGCTACGAATGCGCGGATATGACCGGCCGTCCCGGTGAGTTCAGCCGTCGAGGTGGCATTCTTGATGTATTCCCATCAAACGCTGATTCGCCAGTAAGGATAGAACTTTTTGGTGATGAGATAGAGAGTATCCGCCATTTCAGTGTGGAAACACAGAGATCGGCGGGGCATTTGCAAAGCGTGGATATCGCTCCTGCTCGCGAGATGCTGTTTGATACCGTAGCAGCAAAGAAGGCGTCCGATGCCCTGACCCTCCTGCTATCGTCCGAAGTCAACAGGCTTGAACAGGAATCCGGGCGGGATGTCGCGGCCAAGCTTCAGAACAGAGCAGGGGAGCACATCTCAAACATAGGCGATCGAACGGCTTTCAATGGCATGGAGTATTATCTCCCGGCTGTATGCCCGGAGGAGGCTTCTCTTCTTGACTATCTGCCGGCGCATACCGTAGTCGTTCTGGACGAACCGCACCAGATAAAGTCGCACTGGGACCAACTTCACGAGGAGTTGCTGGAATCCATGCATGCCAGAATAGGCAAGGGCGACGTGCTGGGGATTCCGGTGGATCACGTCATCTCCTTTGATGATGCCGCGCACAAGCTTAAGCGCCGCCATCAAAAGCTACTTCTTTCGCTGCTGCCAAGACCAATAACCTGGTTGACTGTTGATAAAACAATCGTCATGTCTGCATCGCCGATGGAATCGTTCGGTTCACAAACGGAGATGTTTATAGAACAGCTGAAGATGTGGATGACTCATGCGGCTAACGTCGTTCTGGTATCTAGCCAGTCACATAGAGTCATAGAGCTAATGACCGAGCATGAAATCGCCGTATCGCCACTGTCGGACCTGGTGCCGGGCAAAGCGGGAATCTTTGTGGTGGATGGCTCTCTTCGCTCCGGGTTTAAGCTGATAGACGCCAATTTGATGGTCGTTACAGACTCGGAGATGTTCGGATCACACAGGGTGCGCAAGCGGAGAAAGACCTTCAAGCAGGGTTTGGCGATAACATCCCTTCTCGAAATTCAGGAAGGCGATTTTGTTGTACATATAAGTCACGGAATAGGTTGTTATCGAGGGCTGAAGCGGCTTTCCGGTTCCGGCGGAGATAAGGATTATCTGATCGTCGAGTATTCAGGCACAGACAAGCTGTACGTGCCGATGGATCAGATGGACCGTATTCAAAAATACATCGGCGCCGATGGAGTCCGTCCGACTCTCAATAAACTCGGTAACACAGAATGGGCTAAAACCACCAAGAAGGTCAAACAGTCTGTTCGTGAGATGGCAAAGGATCTGATTGAACTGTATGCGTCCCGGCAGGCCATGGAGGGATATTCGTACAGCCCTGATACCCCCTGGCAGCAGGAGATGGAGTCCGCATTCCCGTATGAGGAGACTCCGGATCAGATGGAGGCTATCCAGGATGTGAAGCACGACCTTGAGTCGCCTAAGCCGATGGACCGCCTGATTTGCGGCGATGTAGGGTACGGAAAGACGGAAGTCGCCATGCGTGCGGTCTTCAAAGTAGTCAACGATGGCAAGCAGGTGGCAGTACTCACCCCTACAACCGTACTGACGCAACAACATTTTAACACGTTCACCGAGCGGTTTGCGGCATATCCGGTAAGGGTTGAGATGCTGAGCAGATTCAAGAGCCGTGCGGAGCAGAAGAAGGTTATCGAGGGGCTCAGAACCGGCGAGGTTGATGTCGTCATCGGCACGCACAGGCTGCTGTCAAAAGACATAGAGTTTCGCGATCTAGGGCTGCTGGTGGTTGATGAGGAACAGCGGTTTGGTGTGGCGCACAAGGAGCGTCTGAAGAAGCTCAGGAAGACTGTGGATGCGCTTACACTGTCGGCTACACCGATTCCAAGAACCCTTCATATGTCACTGTCCGGCATCCGTGATATGAGCCTGATAAACGATCCTCCTGAAGGTCGCTCACCCGTACGGACAGTCTGCCGAGAGTACGAGGATGAGCTCGTTCGAGACGCGATTCTGCGGGAACTGGATCGTGACGGGCAGGTCTACTTCGTGCATAACCGTGTTGACAACATCGAGCATATGGCAGATCACATCCGAAACCTTGTGCCATATGCCAGGGTGGCGGTCGGCCACGGGCAGATGAATGAAGATGAGCTTGAGCAGGTTATGGTCGATTTGTATGAGGACAAAACCGATGTGCTGGTATGTACCACAATCATCGAGAGCGGCCTCGACATCCCGAATATCAACACGATAATCATCAACAACGCCGACAAGATGGGGCTTTCACAGCTTTACCAGTTGAGGGGGCGTGTGGGCCGGTCGAATCGTCAGGCGTATGCATATTTGCTGTACGAGCCTTTCCGGGTGATGTCCGAAATAGCGGAGAAGCGGTTGCAGGCGATCAAGGAGTTTACGGGCCTCGGTTCAGGCTTCAAAATTGCGCTGAGAGACTTGGAAATCCGTGGCACCGGAAACCTGCTTGGCCCGGAGCAGCACGGTCAGATGGCGTCGGTCGGGTTTGACCTGTACTGTCAGCTTCTGTCGGAAGCGATACAGGAGTTGAAGGGTGATGCTGTCGAACACTTCGACCTGCCGCCTGCGGATCTTCCGATGGATGCTTATATCCCGTCGAGTTACATTCCAATGGAGTCTGAACGGCTCTCGCTGTACAAGAAGATGACCGCCGTTCGTGAAGACAAGGATGTAGACAAGCTCGAAGAGGAGATCAAAGACAGGTTCGGTAAGCCTCCGAAACCGGTCGTAAACTCTCTTGGCATATTGCGGTTGAGGATAAAAGCAGCACATTCCGGCATAGCCGCTATCACATCAGACAACCAGCAGATATCCATGAAGTTCGGGGCGGGGATCAGATTGGCATCCGAAGTTTCAAGAGACTTGCGCAAGAAGTATCAAGGCTGTGTATTTGCCGCCGACAAGGTGGCCGTGGATCCGCGGACTCCAAGGGTGATAAAGATGCTCGGGTACATTTTGGATGATTTACCTGCAGCACTGGAAGAGTCGAAAAATCTCTATATGGCACTTTTACAGTAATAACTATTTAAGGAAGGTATATGTCAAAAATAATCGTAATCGGTGGTGGCGCGGGCGGATTTCTGGCCGCTGGGCGAGCAGCCGAATGTGGGGCCAAAGTAATCCTTTTGGAGAAGAACAGCACTCTAGGCAAAAAGCTGCTTATATCCGGTAAAGGCAGGGGCAATGTAACGAACACTGCCGATCTGGATGACTTTGTGGCTGCTTTTGGCCCGAATGGCAAGTTCCTTTACGGAGCCTTCACCAGATTCTCAAATCAGGATCTTATCGACCTTCTTCAGCGACTCAATGTGCCCACGAAGATCGAGCGCGGCGGTCGAGTCTTCCCTCAATCAGATAAGGCCTCGGACGTCGAAGCCGCATTCGAGAAGTGGATTCGCGATCTTGGGGTGGACGTGCGCACAGGTATACGGGTGCAGGGTCTGGTAGTTGAAGACGGCTGTATTGCCGGCGTTAAGACATTTTCCGGCGTCATCCCTGCCGACGAAGTGGTGCTCGCGACGGGTGGGATCACATACCCGAAGACCGGTTCGACCGGCGATGGGTACAAGATGGCGGCAGAGGTCGGGCATACTATCGTCACCCCCACGCCATCACTCTCGGCGCTTGAAGTGCGCGATCCATGGCTAGGTCAGCTTCAAGGGTTGAGCCTGAAGAACGTGACTGCCACTCTGTATGTGAGCGGCAAGAAGGTCTCACAGGAATTCGGTGAGATGCTCTTTACCCATTTCGGCGTTTCCGGCCCGATCATACTCTCGCTGAGCAAGATATACGCGAAACTTGCCGACAAGCGCGACGTGGTGATCTCTGTCAACCTGAAACCGGCGCTAAATGAGGAACAGCTTGATGCTCGTTTGAAGGAGGACTTCACCCAGATCAAGCAGTTCAAAAATTACCTGCCTGACCTTCTGCCGAAAACAATGATTCCGGTATTCATGGAATTGAGCCATATCCCGGCAGATACACCGGTCAACAAGATTACGAACATCCAGCGGAGACGTATGATTGAGCTTCTGCACGGCTTGCGCTTGACCATTAAGCGAGCGCGCTCCATAGACGAGGCTATCGTGACCGCGGGAGGCGTTTCGATCAAGGAGATCGATCCGCGCACGATGGAGTCAAAGCTGGTCAAGGGCTTGTACTTCTCCGGCGAAGTCATCGATGTCGATGCGATAACCGGTGGCTACAACTTGCAGGCGGCCTTTTCCACGGGATGGATCGCTGGTGAGAATGCAGCTCAGGCTGAGTAATAGACGTCTTGACTACTAACCATCCTATTGGTATTCTAATGATAAGGCTCTATTTGTGGATAGCGACAGTGTTCCAACAACCGTGCGAGTAAATTCGCGGCAACAAAAACACGAAGTCGCCCTGCGCCGGCTAGATGTAGGCGCACCCTTTACAGGTGCGTAGATCGCAGGCGTAAAGCCTGCGGCTACATTATTGAATCCCTGAACCGTCTCTCGATATGCCCTGTGGGCTACTCGGGATGCGCGGAATCCCCCCTCGCCCGAAATCGGGAGAGGGTTGGGGTGAGGGCTGAATCATCTGAAGATTCACCGCAAGAAAGCTTATAGCACCAATGATATAAAATCACTACCTGGAGATGAAAAATGTTCAAACGATTACTCGTAATACCAGCTATTGCCTGTTTGCTTATTCCTTTAGCCATGCCTGCTTTTTCGGCGTCTGAAGGTGACGTGGTCGTCGGAAACGCGGTCGTGCTCAGAGTCCGGTTCGCGTCCGGCGGATTCACGATCAAGCAGCGTGCAGATCTGGTCACCGAACGATTGAATAACCTGCTGGGCTCCGATGACTTTGATCCGTCAACGATAACTGTCGCCGTGCGCAACAAAGAGTATGCTGTCGTGATGGGCGATAAAATCATCATAACGGCGGATAAGGATACAGCGGCTTTCAACAAAACAACCCCGGAACTGCTTGCCAAAACATGGGCTGAGAATATCCGCAAGATAATCCCGGTATCAAAGTCCGAAATCAAGTAGAACGGGGGTTGTGATTTGAAAATAGTCATCGCACCGGATTCATTCAAAGGCAGCCTGAGCGCTACACAGGCTGCCGAGTCAATTTTATCAGGCATCCTCAGGGCTGTCCCTGACGCTGAGACAGCTCTTGTCCCGCTTGCAGATGGCGGCGAGGGGACTGTTGAAGCATTGGTCAAGGCGACCGGCGGGCGGATTATTCACACTCCGGCCGCTGATCCGCTGGGTCGCAGAGCAGACTCGTTTTTCGGTATCCTCGGCGATGGGGACACAGCCGTTGTTGAGATGGCTGCTGCTTCCGGCCTGCCACTTATCCCCGAAGAGCTTCGAAACCCCATGCTGACGACGAGCTACGGCACCGGCGAATTGATCAAGGCTGCGCTGGATGCCGGGTGCAGAACGATAATCCTTGGCATCGGCGGCAGTGCAACTAACGATGGCGGAATAGGCGCTATGCAGGCGCTTGGTATCAACTTCAAAGATTCAGACGGGCATGAGGTAGGATTTGGTGGTGGAGAACTCGCAAGAATCCACTCGATTGATGTTTCTCAGGTCGATTCACGGCTGAGTGATGCGAAGATAACCGTTGCGTGTGATGTCGATAACCCACTCACCGGACTGCTTGGAGCTTCTGCAGTATTCGGTCCGCAAAAGGGTGCAACCGCCGATATGGTTGCCGCTCTGGATGCAGGTTTGGCGAATCTTGCCGCTGTCATACGCCGCGAGCTCGGTCTCGATGTCGAGAATGTCCCGGGTGCAGGTGCAGCTGGTGGGCTTGGCGCGGCGTCGCTCGCATTTCTGCATGCCGAGCTGAAATCGGGGATTAGGATAGTGCTTGAGGCCACGAACTTCGCTGAGCGGTTGGATGGTGCATCGCTTGTGATAACAGGGGAAGGGCGAATCGATGCCCAGACTCTGCATGGCAAGACGATCAGTGGTGTGCTGAGTGCAGCGAATTCCAAATGCGTGCCGGTTCTTGCGATAGGTGGAGGAATCGAGCCCGATGGTTACGAACTCCTGAGTCATGGCGCAATTGCGGTACTCTCCATAGTGAACAGTCCGATGACCCTTCACGACGCACAGTCGAATGCGGGGGAATTGCTTGCCATCTGTGCAGAGCAGGCGTTGAGGTTACTTAACAGGGGCTGACAGACACAAAAAACGGAGCAAACGGTAGGAGCGAGTCCTCGCCGTGAGCTCCGCTAAGTGTTTTACAGATCAAAAATGGGGCGAATGATGGGACTCGAACCCACGGCCTCCAGGGCCACAACCTGGCGCTCTAACCGCCTGAGCTACACCCGCCATGATAAACCTGAAAATGGAATATGGCGCCCCCGAGAGGAATCGAACCTCTGGCCCACTGCTTAGAAGGCAGTTGCTCTATCCCCTGAGCTACGGAGGCATGTTATTTAACCAATAAAGTCGCTGATAAATGGAGCGGGAGACGAGGTTCGAACTCGCAACATCCAGCTTGGAAGGCTAGCACTCTGCCAGTTGAGCTACTCCCGCCCCTCAAGGATTACAGCAGAAATTATAACACTTCCCGACCCCGATGTCAACATCGAGACTTCACTATATTGACTGCACCTGACTCGGATGGTAAAGTAGTACCGATAGATCCTCTCCGCGCGATTAATAACAAAACCGATTGGGGCTAATAGTGTCGAGTTACGAGAGAGTCCCGCTTCAATTCGGCGTCTTAGCGATTCTACCTAGATTGCTGAAGGCCGGTTGGTTCAGTCATATTGTTCCCTGTTGTCAGAAACCTTGAGCAACTCAGGAATGATTATCTGACACACGAATTCACTAATGACTCAATCATTCTTGTTGACATGGCATACCCCGAACTTAAACGTCCGAGGGTGATTTTCGACAATCGCCTTTCCGGGTTCGAAATGACCCAGTACCTCATCGAAAAAGGCCACCGTAATATTGCTTTTATGTACCCCGAAAAAACCGAGCCGGAAATCGTCAACTATTCCGTCGTGCGGAGATACCAGGGCTTCAGGGAAGCGGTGTCGGTTTATGCCGGCATTGGGGTCAGCGGTAGTGAGTGGACCCTCAGGAATCGTGACTCGGAAGGTTTGCGCAGTTGGGCAGACATAGAGCCAAACCTGCACGAAAAGCTTTACCTGACGTTAAACAGGGAGGGCTTGTGTATCGAACCCTCCCTCAAATCGTCGCTGACGTAGATCCATTGCATGCCTCGTATAGCTATGGCTTCCTTCCCCATAGACTCTTCACGCGATATAAGCCTCCTGTTTTGAACTGCAACCCCTTCCTGAATAGGGGACATACTTGACCACACATTGCTGCCAGCCTCATTTGCCTTAGAAATCGGCTCTATAAGCGTTCTTGTGGGTGAATCTGATTCGCCCTCACCCAACCCTCTCCCGATTTCGAGCGAGGGGGGATGCCGCTTATCCCGAGTAGCCCACAGGGCATATCGAGGGACGGTTCAGTGATCAATAATGTAGCCGCAGGCTTTACGCCTGCGATCTACGCACCCGTGAAGGGTGCGCCTGCATCTAGTCGGCGCAGGCCGACTTAGTGTTTTTGTTGCCGCGAATTTATTCGCACGGTTGTTGGAACACTACCGCTATCCACAAACTTTCTCATAGAGCCTAGAAATCTTTTGTCAGCCGCCGGAATAATGTGTCATTGCGATGTTGACATTTGGACGTGAAGATCATAAACTGAGTTATCCTGAAAGGATCCAAACCAAATGAAAACAGCAAAGAAGAATGGCACCAACAATGGATTAATAATCGTCCTTGGAGTAATAATTCTCGGATTAGCGTTCGTCGGGGGATACTCATTTCTTGGGCCCAGATTGAATATGAACTCGCCGGTCTCCACTCAGTCAACACAGGCGCCGGCGTATGTGCCTCCGACCGCTCCTCAGCATGAGCCAGCGCCCAACTCGATGGCAGGCGAACAGTCGCAGCTGGATGTGCAGATCACGGATCATTCCAATGCGGGTTCCCAAAGCAGGCAATCAATCCCTAACAATGGCATTCAGCACGATCAAAGTGGTCTTACGTTGACTCTCGATCCTACCGATAGTGGCGATAGTGCAAATGGAAATGTACAGGTATCGGTATCTCACAGTAGGGCCGGGCGGATGCAGCAAACTGAGCCGAAGACATCAGTTGGTGGATTGGAGCAGTCAAGGGCGGCTACTGAGTCGCACACAGCGCCTAAAGGGTTGTTCAGAGTGCAGGCAGGCACATTTGCGGACCGCGCCCATGCCGATGCGCTTGCATCAGACCTTAAGGCACACGGCTATGGGGCTCATATAAAGATGGTACAGTCAGACAGGGGCACGCTATATCGGGTGCAGGTTGGTGCATACGGCAGCAAATCTGACGCTGATACAATGATGAATGACCTATCGACACACGGGTACACCCCCGGTATGATTGCAGATCGTGGCAGTGAGCGATAACATGGCGCATGCAGTGATTCGTCTGCATTGATTTCCCCCGGCATCATGAAACCGGCCTATATGGCAGTGTTCGAAAAAGTTCTTGACGGATGAGTTTCTATCTGGTATACTAAACGTCCGCTGGGATGCGGGGGCGTCAACTTCGAGCCTAACTGCAGAGTTTGCTCGAACCTTTCGAAAGAAAAGAGTTGACAAGCCAGATACGTTCTGGTATACTAAATGCCGCTGGAATGCGAAAGTCAACCGCGAGGCGAACTGCAGAGTTTGCTGAACAATTTCGAAAGAAAAGAGTTGACAAGCAAGGCGCATTCTGGTATACTAAACGTCCGCTGGGATGCGGAAGTCAACTGGACGGAGAGCTGAAGAGCTCGCCTGAAGATTTCGAAAGAAAAGTGTTGACAAACGAAGCGCATTCTGGTATACTGATAGTCCGCTGGAGGCAAGATCCTCTGGTGGAAAACCTTGACAACTGAACAGTGCAAGCGGACACACGTCAATATTAATTTGATGTATACTAAGTGGGTCAAACTAGGACTGTCCATTTATGGATAGGTCCACAATTGCTCTTATGAAAGCTTAAAACTGAGTGCTTTCCTCTAAGAATCAGTTCCTTCGGGAACCCCATTCAAAGAGGATTGTGGTCAGTTTTTGTGTTTTTTAATGGAGAGTTTGATCCTGGCTCAGGACGAACGCTTGCGGCGTGCCTAAGAAATGCAAGTCGAGCGAGGTTTACGCTGAATGATGCTTCGGCAAAGTTCTTGTAAATCTAGCGGCGAACGGTCGCGTAACACGTAGGCAACCTGCCCCAAAGTGTGGGATAGCCCTCCGAAAGGAGGATTAATACCGCATGTGGATACTAACTCGCATGAGATTGTATCTAAAGCAGCAATGCGCTTTGGGATGGGCTTGCGGCCTATCAGCTAGTTGGTGGGGTAATGGCTTACCAAGGCGACGACGGGTAGCTGGTCTGAGAGGATGATCAGCCGGATTGGGACTGAGATACGGCCCAGACTCCTACGGGGGGCAGCAATTAGGAATCTTGCACAATGGGGGAAACCCTGATGCAGCGACGCCGCGTGAGTGATGAAGTCTCTAGGGATGTAAAACTCTGTCCTACAGGGAAGAAAAAAATGACGGTACCTGTAGAGAAAGCCCCGGCTAACTACGTGCCAGCAGCCGCGGTAATACGTAGGGGGCGAGCGTTGTCCGAATTTATTGGGCGTAAAGCGCGTGTAGGCGGCTCTTTAAGTGAGATGTGAAATCCTGCGGCTCAACCGCAGAACTGCATTTCATACTGGAGGGCTTGAGTATGGGAGAGGAAAGTGGAATTCCTGGTGTAGCGGTGAAATGCGTAGATATCAGGAGGAACACCGATGGCGAAGGCAGCTTTCTGGCCCATTACTGACGCTGAGACGCGAAAGCTAGGGGAGCGAACGGGATTAGATACCCCGGTAGTCCTAGCCGTAAACGATGGATACTAGGTGTAAGTGGTATCGACCCCACTTGTGCCGAAGCTAACGCATTAAGTATCCCGCCTGGGGAGTACGGCCGCAAGGTTGAAACTCAAAGGAATTGACGGGGGCCCGCACAAGCGGTGGAGCATGTGGTTTAATTCGTCATTAACCGAAGAACCTTACCAGGGTTTGACATCCACTGAAAGTCCATGAAAGTGGTACCCTCTGTAGCAATACAGACAGTGAGACAGGTGTTGCATGGCTGTCGTCAGCTCGTGTCGTGAGATGTTGGGTTAAGTCCCGCAACGAGCGCAACCCTCATCAGATGTTGCCAGCGAGTAATGTCGGGAACTCTTCTGAAACTGCCCGTGTAAGCGGGAGGAAGGTGGGGATGACGTCAAGTCGGCATGGCCCTTACATCCTGGGCTACACACATGCTACAATGGTCGTTAACAAAGGGAAGCAATACGGCGACGTGGAGCTAATCTCAAAAATACGGCCTCAGTTCGGATTGCAGTCTGCAACTCGACTGCATGAAGTCGGAATCGCTAGTAACCGCAGGTCAGCTAAACTGCGGTGAATACGTTCCCGGGCCTTGTACACACCGCCCGTCAAGTCACCTGAGTCTGTTGCACCCGAAGCCAGTGGCTCAACCGTAAGGAGAGAGCTGTCTAAGGTGTGGCCGGTAAGGGGGACTAAGTCGTAACAAGGTAGCCGTAGCGGAAGCTGCGGCTGGATCACCTCCTTTCTAAGGATTCTTGGTATCCGGTTCCTGATTCTTCGGAATCTTGCCCGTGATATCGGAAACCCTAGGTCGATCCTACTTGGTAGTTTCGCTTGCACTGTTCAGTTGTCTGGGAAAAGGACAGAATGAAATCTATCCGAAAAATAAGTGAATAAAAGCTTATAACCAGACAATCGCACCTTGAAATATTTTAGGGGAGGGCGTCAGTCTTCCCCTTCTTTGTGTCTCTTACTAGTGGCTAGTAATACTGGTCGCCAGGGGAACCCGCCATACGGGCCTCTAGCTCAGTTGGTTAGAGCGCACGCCTGATAAGTGTGAGGTGGTTGGTTCGATTCCAACGAGGCCCACCACTTGTACAACAAGTACCGGTGGAGTACAGTCCAAGGGGGCTTAGCTCAGCTGGGAGAGCGATTGCTTTGCACGCAATAGGTCAGCGGTTCGATCCCGCTAGCCTCCACCAATCCTCGGGATTGGACAAAAGACACAAAGAAAAAACAAAGTTTGTTCCTGGATATCGGCATAGTACGGTATCCGCGCTGGACAAAGTCCGGCAAAATGGAGCGCTCATTGATAACTGCATAGAGTAGGGTAAATTAATAACAATTACATCGAAAGATTAAATTGGTCAAGCTACAAAGGGCGTACGGTGGATGCCTTGGGACAGAGGGCCGACGAAGGACGTGGTCAGCGACGATATGCTTCGGGGAGCTGCAAACAAGCTTTGATCCGGAGATTTCCGAATGGGGAAACCCGGCTGGTGTAATGACCAGTCACCCCGCAAGGGGAGGGCACCTGGGGAACTGAAACATCTTAGTACCCAGAGGAAGAGAAAATAGCAATGATTCTCCTAGTAGTGGCGAGCGAACGGGGAAGAGCCTAAACCCATAGTGTGTGATAGCTTACAGGCGTTGCATTATGGGGGTAGCGGGATCTTGCAGTGAGTACTGTAACCTCACAAAGAGTCAAAAATCCTATATTTAGCCGAGCGACATGGGAAGGTCGGCCACAGAGGGTGAAAGCCCCGTAGGCGAAAAATATAGGACTCTTGCAAGACACCCAAGTAACACGGGACACGAGAAACCCTGTGTGAATCAGCCAGGACCACCTGGTAAGGCTAAATACCTTCTGTCACCGATAGTGAACTAGTACCGTGAGGGAAAGTTGAAAAGAACCCCGGAAGGGGAGTGAAATAGAACCTGAAACCGTATGCCTACAAGCAGTGGGAGCACTATGCCGCGAGCAATCGCGGAATGTGTGACTGCGTGCCTTTTGCATAATGATCCGGCGAGTTAATTTACGTAGCAAGGTTAAGTGCAGCAAGCACGGAGCCGAAGCGAAAGCGAGTCCGAATAGGGCGTTTAGTTGCGTGGATTAGACCCGAAACCGAGTGATCTACCCATGGCCAGGTTGAACCTGGGGTAAGACCCAGTGAAGGACCGAACCAGTGTCAGTTGAAAATGGCTTGGATGAGCTGTGGGTAGTGGTGAAATACTAATCGAACTCGGATATAGCTGGTTCTCCTCGAAATGCATTTAGGTGCAGCCTCGCGTGTTTTGTCTTGCAGGTAGAGCACTGAATGGGCTAGGGGCCTTACCAGGTTACCGAACCCAATCAAACTCCGAATGGCAATACATATAGCGCGGGAGTGAGACTGTGGGGGATAAGCTTCATAGTCGAAAGGGAAACAGCCCAGACCATCAGCTAAGGTCCCTAAGAGCTGGCTAAGTGTAAAAGGATGTAGAATTGCATAGACAACCAGGATGTTGGCTTAGAAGCAGCCATCATTTAAAGAGTGCGTAATAGCTTACTGGCCGAATGTGATTCTGCGCCGATAATGTAAGGGGGCTTAAGCCAGCCACCGAAGCTATGGACTTCAACTTAGGTTGGAGTGGTAGAGGAGCGTTCCATGTGGGATGAAGCTCGAGCGTAAGTACGGGTGGACCGCATGGAAGTGAGGATGCCGGAATAAGTAGCGAAAAGAAGAGTGAGAATCTCTTCCGCCGAAAGCCTAAGGGTTCTTAAGGAAGGATCGTCCTCTTGAGTTTAGTCGGGCCTAAGCCGAGTCCTAGAGTAACTAGGGGTAGGTGATGGACAACTGGTTGATATTCCAGTACCAGGCTTAGCGTTATGAGCAACGGGGTGACGCGAATGAAGTTTCTATCACGGGATTGGAAGTCCGTGTTCTGTTGTAGGGGTCGTCGGATAGGAAAATCCGTTCGGCAATGATCCCGGCAACAGACGACCGGAGGAGAAATCTGAAGGAAAGTAGAGATGGAGGTCGCCAAGAAAAACCTCTAGCCAGCAAAAGTCTGACCGTACCGCAAACCGACACAGGTAGGCAGGTAGAGGATACTAAGGCGTGCGAGATAACTCTCGTTAAGGAACTAGGCAAGTTAACCCCGTAACTTCGGGAGAAGGGGTGCCCTGGTGTGCTTGCGCTGTAACGCGCAGGTTTACTGGGGTCGCAGTGACAAGGCTCGAGCGACTGTTTACCAAAAACACAGGTCTCTGCTAAGGGGAAACCCTATGTATAGGGGCTGACGCCTGCCCAATGCTAGAAGGTTAACAGGAGGGGTTACCGCAAGGGAAGCTCTGAATCGAAGCCCTAGTGAATGGCGGCCGTAACTATAACGGTCCTAAGGTAGCGAAATTCCTTGTCGGGTAAGTTCCGACCCGCACGAATGGCGTAACGACTTGAGCGCTGTCTCAACGAGAGACTCGGTGAAATTGTAGCATGCGTGAAGATGCGCATTACCCGCGACAGGACGGAAAGACCCCGTGGAGCTTTACTACACCTTAACATTGGATTCTGGGATAGTATGTAGAGAATAGGTGGGAGCCGCAAGGCAACAGTGGAATACCACCCTTATTATCTTGGAACTCTAACCCGCGCAGTTATCCTGCAAGGAGACAGTGTTAGGCGGGTAGTTTGACTGGGGCGGTCGCCTCCCAAAAGGTAACGGAGGCGTTCAAAGGATCCCTCAGCCTGGTTGGAAACCAGGTGTTGAGTATAAGGGCATAAGGGATCTTGACTGCGAGACCGACGGGTCGAGCAGAGACGAAAGTCGGACCTAGTGATCCTACGGCAACGTGTGGAAGTGCCGTGGCTCATCGGATAAAAGTTACCCCGGGGATAACAGGCTTATCTTGCCCAAGCGCTCACAGCGACGGCAAGGTTTGGCACCTCGATGTCGGCTCGTCGCATCCTGGGGCTGGATTAGGTCCCAAGGGTTAGGCTGTTCGCCTATTAAAGCGGTACGCGAGCTGGGTTCAGAACGTCGTGAGACAGTTCGGTCCCTATCCGTCGTGGGCGTAAGAAGTTTGAGGGGAGCTGTCCCTAGTACGAGAGGACCGGGATGGACAGACCTCTGGTGTACCAGTTGTTCCGCCAGGAGCAGGAGCTGGGTAGCTATGTTTGGTCGTGATAAGTGCTGAAAGCATATAAGCACGAAGTACACCCCAAGATTAGACTTCTCATCCGGTTAACGGAGTAAGACCCCAGGTAGATTACCTGGTTGATAGGCAGCATGTGTAAGCACAGTAATGTGTTCAGCTTAGCTGTACTAATCGGTCGAGGGCTTGACCATAAATTATATGTTCTCTGCGAGCGATCGTAGGGATTTTACCCAAACTCTATGCAGTTTTCAATGAGCGCAGCAGATTTGCTGGTGATCATACCGAAGAGGGTACACCCGTTCCCATCCCGAACACGGAAGTTAAGCTCTTCTTGGCCGACGGTACTTGGGGCACAAGCCTCCGGAAGAATAGGTAATCGCCAGCTTTATTTGGAAGCCTCCGAATCGTATTGATTCGGGGGCTTCTTTCGTTTGTGTGGGTGCATCTCCTTGACCAGGGCTTTTGCATTATCTTTTCTGATTCGATTCACATCCTCGTTCATCGTAACATCCAGAACCCAGTCAGGGACCTATAAAAGCGTGACTCTGCCATATGAAGGGGGATCTAGCTTTGGTGTCATTCGATAATACTAACCGGTGTCACTTGGTGCCTGGATCGAAAGATCATTCACATCACCGACAAAAGACGCCATAGACCGGGCGAGGCTGTCCAATACTACTGACCACTCGCGAAGGTGCTCTCTACCGCTCTCTGTGATGCAGTACACATGCCTCGCTGGTCCACTGCTGCTGGTATCCCACTCAGATTGTACGTATCCGTTTGCATCCAATCGCTGAAGAGAACTCCGGCAAGCTGGTCGCTACAGTGCGCAGAAGGGCGAAAGAGATCGCCGAAGAGCAGGAGCTTGATCTGGTGATCATCGATGGCTCACCAGGCATAGGGTGTCCTGTAATCTCATCGATCACCGGTACAACGATGGTGCTTGCCGTGACTGAGCCTACGCTCTCAGGGCTTCACGATCTGAACCGGGTCGCTGACCTGACCCGTCACTTTGGCATACCGACCGCCGTATGCGTGAACAAGAGTGATATCAATCCATCGATGACCGCCAGTATCTACGATCATTGTTTTGAAAAGAAAGTAGACGTACTTGGAGTAATACACTACGACACGGAGGTAACCCGTGCCCAGATCGCCGGGTTGAGCGTCATCGAATACGGTGACAGCATCGCCTCGCGAGACATCAGGGCCTTATGGAAGGCCGTTGAACAGAAGCTAGAAACGATAACTAAACATAAGAAAGGTTAATCAATCACTATGAAGATCGCGATACCTACAGCAAATAACCTGCTTTGTCCTCATTTCGGACACTGCGATGAGTTCACATTCGTGAGCGTGAACCCTGACACGAAGGAGATCACCGGTACAGAGACTATTCCTGCCCAGGAGCACGAGCCAGGTCTGCTGCCAAGATGGGTCCATGAAAAAGGGGGTACCCTTGTTATCGCAGGGGGGATGGGTGTTCGTGCCCAGGATATCTTCGCGCAGAACGGCGTGCAAGCCGTTGTTGGCGCACCTGTTGCTTCTCCGGCTGATGTCGTGAAAGCATACTTGAATGGCACTCTGGAGACCGGTTCCAATCTTTGCGACCATTGATACAATGACTGATTCAACGGTGTGTCATGAATGCATAGACGGACTTCATCACGATTGTTATGCGTGCGGGGCAAGAGATGACGGACTTGGTTTGTCGTTTGCCCCACATGGCAATGGGGTAAGAGCTCTGCAATATGCCATAGCAGACTATTTGGGCCTGCAGCCATGATAGATGTCGACTGTGTGTTCAGCTGGCGGAAGATCTGCGGGGGATTCTTTGTTATGCGCTCTATGAACTTCGGATCGATCGGTTTGAAGTAATAATCCATCCGTCGCAGCTACGCATCATCGGGCCAGATGGATTTTATGTTGTGGACGGTAAGCTTCTTCACCATGACAGGCGCATTCTCCGCAAAAAGTTCCATGGCAGGCGCGTCCAAGTCCGGTATCTGGCAGAACGGCATGAAAGTCAGGCCATCCGCCACGTAGATCTCCAGGCTGGTGCGATCCAGAAGTATGCGAAGTCTAAGAATACCGTCCTCACACGGAACCGCGGTGAACGCGTCCAACGCTTGGAGCCTGCCGTCCGCCACCCTATAACGAATCTCCCCAAGCCTGGTGCGCAAACCGAATTCGGCATCGGGGCTCTCGCCGAGCTCAAACTCCACGGTCAGATCGAGCGCGTCTGAGAAACCTTCCGCAGCGAAAACCTCCCCCGCCTGGATGGTCTGCTTCTCAAAGTTGCAGGTGTCCGCATAGAGCATGGACATCTCCTCCACGGGTGCGCGGAAGATGCGCGGGCCGTTTGACGTTTCGCGCAGGGTTAGGTTGCAGGGAAATGCCATCTGCTGGTTGAACGGCATGCCCGGAAAGCCAATTTCAATCATCGGCATCCAGGCAATCTGAATGCGTCGCCCATCCTCGGCGGGAATATCGCCCCAGGTTTGGGTGGCGTAGTAATTTCTTCCCACATGGCCGGGGATGAGCTCCGTGACGGCGTGAAATTCCATGCCATCGAAATCGCCGAGTTGGTAGCAGCCGGTCCCATCGACTATCGCCCAGATTGTGCTGCCGTCGAGTTCAAACGGAAAGATATCCGGGCATTCGCAGTAGTTTGGAATCTCGCTTGCGTATTCCCAGTGGATAAGATCGTCCGACGTGTAGAATCCGGCGCTTTTCTCAGCCAGCCGCGCAGCCTGTGAGACGAAGAGCGCCATCACCCATTTGCCGGAGGGTTCATGCCATATCACCCTGGGATCGCGATCCGGCCCTATCTTTGGGTCGATATCTTTGGATAGAGGGATGATGGGATTGCCGGGATATTTTTCCCAAACCGTGCCGCCGTCCGTGCTATAGGCCAGGCATTGACCGCGCACGCAGCCGGTATAAAAGGCCAACAGGGGACCCTTCCCATCTTCACCCAGGCCGGAGACATTGCACGAATCGAAGACTACCGAGCCTGACCAGCAAGAACCATTCTCATCCGGGCGCAATGCGATGGGAAGTTCATCCCAATGCACCAGGTCGCGACTTACCGCATGACCCCAGCAGCCAGTGTTCTCTGTCCATGCCGGAAGCGCAGGGTCGGGAGTATGCTGGAAAAACATGTGATATATCCCATCGTGAAAGATGAGTCCGTTGGGATCGTTGAGCCAGCCGCTTGCCGAAGTGAAATGGAACTGTGGGCGATATTTTTCATTGTACATGAGGCAGATCTCCAATTGATTCTTTGTAACTATATTCTTAACCGCAAACCTTATAATCTCCTGCGCTCGCGTAGCCATAACTCATACAAGTTCCGGCTACGCGAGCGCTGGATCAGTCAGTGCCGATGACGCTAAGCGTCTGGATCTTCAACCATACTGATTTCGAGTATGTAGGGCGAATTTACTGAACTTTATTCGATTTATTTCTCAAGAAGTAATATTGAGATCCGTTGTCCCAGATCTGGGCCAGGGTAAGCCACTTTACATGACCATCGCACCAGGCTACGTTGATGCCACCATTGTGTCCTATGGGAGCGTTGACTCCACCCGGGGCAAGCCAGTCGCTGGACCAGAATATGGAGACGCAATGCCCTTTATCGTGATCATCGGAAGAATCAGTAAACGATACTGTTTCGGCGGGTAATTGAACATCACCCTCAGATACCACTATCGGGTTTGCCTGGGTTGCATACCAATAACCATCACCTAATTCCATCATATTAAAGCCATAGGTCCAGTCAGTGAGGGTATTTTTGGTGCTCGGGCAACCGTGTGCCAATAACGCTCGATTGTCTTTTGAATAGGGCTGTAGTAGATCGGCCCAGTCTCTGGCGCATGAACTGCCAGAAGGTGGTATTACTGCCACCGGGTAGGTTTGGTCATAGTCCTGCATGTACATCTGCAAGGCCAGATTGATCTGCTTGAGGTTGCTCTGGCAGGTGGCTTGCCTGGCTTTCTCCCGCGCTTTTGCGAAAACCGGGAACAGAATGGCGGCTAATATAGCGATAATAGCTATAACTACTAACAACTCGATCAATGTAAAACCAGAACGTCTTTTCATGTTATTAACACCTTTCCTTTTTGTGATCTCGTATCAACTGTGCGCTTGGCTCTGTATTCCCCCCTTTCTTTTTATCGGGTACATTTTTGGTATGACCGACTCCTTATGCCCGAATGGTACAAAAAACCATTATAATTTACTGCAAACTAACTCCTTCGTCTTGCGCTCATTTTCGGAGTCTACTATGACTTGCGAAACCCCGTTTTGAATCACACGAATTCTCGGCATGAGGCTTACCCGCTGCACGCCGGTCACTCCAGCAAGACGATTCATGATCATGTATATGGCCACTTTTGCGAATTCCTTAGACTGCGGCAGCACTTCCAGGCAATAAGCCTTTGGGATTATTCGCCCATAAAAGCTGCCATGCATGCTATCGCACGAGGCCAGGGCGAAATCAGAAACGTCCATCGACACGGTATTCTTTGCGTCCAAAATAGCCGAAGCCACCAACCCGTCCACACCGACCATGGCGTACGGAGGCTCGATCTCCTTCAGGGCGTCAGACGCAATGGAGAAAAACCTCTTTGTGGCCTCGCTGTATCTGGGATCAAATTTAGATACATACAGATACTTTTCGGGGGAAAAACCGGCTTCTTCCATAGCCTGGCGATACCCATCGGCCCTTTCCCTGGGAGGCCCTGGACGATCGGTGGTGAAAAACAGAACCTTTTCGTAACCTTTTTCCAGAATCATTTTGGTTATTTTATATCCTATCATCTGGTCGTCGCTTACAACCGCGTCGTACGTTTTCAAGATGTGGAATTTATCGGTAAGGACTACGGGAATTCCGGCGTTCCGCATTTTGGTCAGGATCTTTTCGTTCTCCACTCCATAAAGGAACGGGACATACAGCCCATCCACCCTTTGCGCAAGCAGATCTTCCAGATTATTGCGTTCGTTTTTCTTCAGCTCTTTGGCACTGGCATCCAGGTTTTGGGCGGAAAAACGAATTATCAGACTTGCGCCGAACCGTTTAGCTTCTTCTTCGGCAGTCATTGCAATCATAGAGTTTTCAACTTCGAATGCGGAGTATTTTCCCCCTGTTTCCAAACGCAGGTGAGGTAGCATCAAAGCTATATTAACAATCTTGGAGGATTTTGATCGATCCGCTACAAATGTACCACGCCCCTGAGCGCATTCGACATACCCCTGGTCTTCGAGATCTTTCAATGCGTGGATGACTGTGGCGAAACTCAGCCCATACTCAGCCCTGATCTCTCTAGTGCTCGGAAGTTTTGCACCGGGACGCAGGCCTTCTTCTACTATTGCCGTCTTTATGCCTTCCGCAAGTTGAGAATGCAAAGGCCTTGAAGATTTTTTATCCAGGTTGAAACGCATTGGGCCCCCTCTCCGGTTGAATGTGTTGTATCACCGAGTCATATCATCCGGAACGTTTGCAAATGCTTCGAATCACTTGCAAGCTTTATTCTAGCATAATTTATTTATTTGTCAACAAGAAATCTAGTTATTTTGAAAACACCTCTACTGAACTTCTTTGCTGCTTTGTTCTTTTGCGCCTCCACAACTTCAACCGTGGCGTAGATCCGCGAACTATCGAGAGACGCATGGCAACACAAAGAGACCTCAAATGGCTTCCGAGCATCTTCCCTGAAGTCGCCCAAACGATGGAGCCATTCGCTGATAATGTCATTCCACGAAGGAGGGAAGTATGAAGCCTACGGACTTTGCTCAGCACCTTACAGATTTTGGCCCTATAAGCTTTCTTGTGGGCACTGATGCTAAAGCATCAGTCTGATATACGAAGCATGCCGAGGCAAGCTTTTTGGAACATGGTGAGTCCAAGTCCTCAACCAACCAATTTTGGGCGATCGCGTTTTTGTTCCGATTATCCCGAGTAGCCCACAGGGCATATCGAAGGGACGGTACATGTCTACCAGGCTTCGTCAGTGGCGTCTCCGACTCTGCAACCGAAGCATCAACCTCAAAGGATCTCATTAGGAAGGAGATTCTTCGCAGCTCAGAATGACATTGTTTGGTATGGGGAAAGTGTGAAGTATGAACTCATATCGATAAGACTTCTCCCTCGTCCGATTTCGGGAGAGAGCCTGCCCTGAGCGAAGTCGAATGGGGTTGGGGTGAGGGGATTTTGGACAGCTATGATACAGTTGGGGTATTTTTGAGTCTGCGCAGGGCGGCTTCGTGTTTTTGTTGCCACGAATTTATTCGCACGGTTGTTGGAACACTGTCGCTATCCACAAACTTTCTTATAGAGCCCAGATTTTTTAGGAAGATACATATCGGCTACAAGAAACTTGAGCTCCAACACGATAAAATTGTACCGTAACACCTTTATTCTTCTACTCGGTGTCTACCATGATTGTCTCGGGGTTCCGCCAGAAAAGTTGCCACTGGATGCGCTCATCTGTCCGGTAGCTGCACATAATAACACACCAATGCTGGACGACCACTATCGGCGTCTGGTAGGCGCAAAAGAACAAAGCAGCAAAGCCGTTCATTTTTAAAAAAAACATTAGATTTCTTGTTGACAAAATAATATATTGTGCTAGAATAAGGCCTGTAAGTGATTCGAAGCATTTGTAAACATTCCAGGCGATACGGCGCAGTGATACAGTGCATTCAACCGGAGACCTGTGATAATTTTGGACAATGTGCCGCTGATGCTGAAACCGTACGCGCCGTATTGAAAAACGGCAAATGATCCGAGGAGGTGAAGGCAAAACAGAAAACCGGCAAAGTAAATTAGATTGACAGGTTAAGTAAGTAGAGGAGGATACCATGAGAAAAAAGAACGGCTTTACACTGATCGAGTTGCTAGTCGTCATAGCCATCATAGCTATCCTGGCAGCCATACTCTTCCCTGTGTTTGCAAAGGCCAGGGAGAAGGCGCGGCAGATCGCCTGCGTGAGCAACCTCAAGCAGATCGGCACTGCGCTTATGATGTATGTGCAGGACTATGACGAAACATACCCGTCCATACCCTGGAACACTGTTAGTGGTGGCAATTATTATACTGAGAGCAATTGCTACATCTACAACGGGGAGTATACTGGTTCCTGTGGGTATCGCACTCAACTGGAACCATACATCAAAAATGGCAATGTGTTCAAGTGCCCAAGCGATTCTGAATGCATTATTAGTAGCGACAACAGCAACAATGGTCACTACCAGACCAGCTACGTCTATCGGAACTGGATGGCCCTTGCGGGGGGCAGTCCGCAACCGATCTGGGACAGGACGGGCAAGCCCCTGACCCTTTCTCAGTTCGGTTATCCTTCACAGATATTCATCATATATGAGCGTTATCACTTTCATGATAACACTTGGGGCTCGGCAAACGCTCCTGAAAACGTCATCTTTGCTGATGGTCATGCGAAGTCATATCCCGCATCAGTCCTTGGTCGCCCAAATGCTGGCGACTGGGATTTTCACTGGCCGATGTATGGAGTTCCACCGTGGCCTTTGGACCCGGGCGTATGTTACGACGTGCAATAGTGTTTTACAGTCGGGAGCGTCTGAAAATGGCGCTCCCGACCGATTTTGGAAAACCGGGTATTGCGTCACCATATTCTGGTCCAGCGACTGGCTTGCCTCGGGCGGAGCCTACGCTACCATAGGGAACAACGGATCTGCGTGATCGTTGTTTCTTTGAACGTGTTCTCGAAGCAACGGCGAGCAGACAACAATACAAGAATCGGTTACGCGAGCGCAGGATATTATAAGATTTGCGGTTAAGAATATAGTTACAAAGAATCATGAGGTATAAAGAATGCGGCCCAATTCTCTCCTAAAAGCAATATCGATATTTACCATTATTCTGAGCGCATTTTTCGTTTGTACGTGCGCGTTTTCCGATGCCAGTATGCGCGAAATAAACCCGACGAGGATCAGCAATGTCACCCCGGCACAAGCGGCAAAGTACGGTTTTCTTCCCTGCAGGCGACTCTCCATCACCCCAAATATCGACGGGACGCTCGCCTGGACCTCCGGCATGCAGGGGATATCTCTCCCCGACTCGGCCGGAAACAACTGCATTCGCGGCTGGAAAGGGGACGCCGATCTATCGGCAGATCTTTTCACCGCCTGGGACGATAAAGCTTTTTATCTGGGAGTAGCCGTACAAGACGATATCTTTTTCGGAACCGCTCAAGATCCCTGGGAGCAGGACAGCATTCAGGTTGCTTTCGACCCGACATCTTCCAGAAGCCCAAACTCATGGGAGAAAGATGGTACGGAATTCACCATATTACGTACGGACGCGGGAAAGAGTCTCGTGGTATGTTCTCACAAGTCAATCGATCTGGGCGACAGGTCGGCTTCCGTATCGTGCACCGTGGCAAGGAAGGGAGATAAGACCCTCTACGACATCGCCTTCCCCTGGTCAGCCATCGGATGCACACCCCCCGGCGCCAAGGGGCCGCACTTCGGGTTTTCCATGCTTGTTAATGATAACGACGGAACCGGGCGCAAGGGGTGGATCGAACTCACTCCCGGGATAGGGACGAAGAAAGACCCCTCCGAATATCTCCAAGCGATGGGTTTGGATTCGCAGGCGGTGTGCATCGGCGTTGGGAGCGACTCCGGGCTTGGGAATCAAACTCATATCCCGGTCACCCTGGCATACTCCCCTGCAAAAACAACACCAGGGAAAGCCTCTTTCAAGCTTGCATACCGAGCCGAAAACGGCTGGGAAAAGGAATCCGCCGAGGAAATCACTACCGAGCCTGGGAAACTTGTTATCATGAAATCCGATATCAGTTCGGATGACATCCAGGCCGACAAGCTCACCATAGAATGCCGGGTTGACGAGGGCGGAACCGTGATATCCGCTTCGCAGGTTTTGCCGCTGGTGTCAAAATCGCGCATAGCATCCAGGATCAACGCGCTTGGCGCGAAACTTAATGCCGTGGAAAATCTGCGCAAGCAAGCCGCCGGTATGAAGATCGCAACCGACTACCAGGACGTAACCATAGCAACCGCAAGGGATTTCATCGGCTACGCGTCGGAGGACTTGGAAAACGGCAAAGCCCCAAGAGCCGCGCATGTGTGCGACGTATTGGAGGCTTCTCTCACAGATGCCGAAAAGTCGCTTCAATCTTATATCTCCGGCAAGAGCAAGCCTCAAATCGTCCCGCGTTTTGTGACCGGACGCTTAAGCGTGAAGGATGGGAATTTCTGGGGCGACACCATAATCCCGACAACCGGGAAGAAAGAGCGACGTCCTGTATTCCTTGAAGGCTACGGACATTTCGGCAGGATCCAGAGTGATATCGCAAAGATGCCAAGCCTGGGCTGCGATATAATTCAAATTGAGTGCGGCCCTACTAATACGCTCCCCGCTTATGGGGTGACTTCCGACGCCGCGTTCCGCGATTATATAGGCAAAGCCCTGACGGAGGGTGAGAAAAACAATGTGATGGTTTGCTGGATGACATCTCCCCACTACATGCCGGATTGGGTTCTAAAGAAATGGCCGGAGATCGCCCATAACGGCGTAGGATTCAGCTACAGTGTAGATGCGCCCGAGGCCCGGAATGTGCTTCGTGAGCATCTGGAGATAGGGATAAAAGCAGCGGAAAACAGCCCTGCGCTCCACAGCATCGCCTTGACCAATGAACCGTTATATCCCGACTGGATAAACGACTCCTATCGCAAACCGCTCTGGCACAATTATCTTAAGAAGGTTTATGGGAGCATCGATAAGCTCAACTCGGTCTGCAAATCATCATACAAGAGCTTTGAAGATGTGCCGATTTTGCCGACATTTACGCTTCCGGCTTATGCAGGCATGACTCCGCTGCGTTATGACGAAGCCAGGTTCAATATGGATCAGTTTGCCGATTTTCACAAATTTCTGAATGATTCGGCACACGCGGTCAATCCGAAAATACTGACCAGTTCCAAGGTGATGAATGTGCCTGCTTCCCGGCAAAATCTGACCTGGGGTTGCGATCCGGAGGAGATCGGAGCCATTACCGATCTGAATGGAAACGATGCTGTCGTCAATTTCAAAGATTTTGGCTCGGGTTATGCTTCCACACTGCTGAAACGCAATATGTGGTACGACCTGCAATACTCCCTGCGCCGTGTGCCGATCTACGATTCCGAGAACCACATAATTGCCGATAGGGAACAAAGGCTTAATATCCCGGCGGTGTATACCGACTGTGCCCTCTGGCAGGGAGCGATTCATGGCGAAGGGGCCAGCACCATATGGTTGTGGGAACGCAGCAATGATCCCAAGAGCGATTTCGACGGGAGCATTTTGCATCGGCCGGAGAATGTCATGGCTGTTGGCGTCGCGTCGCTGGACTTGATGCGGCTTGCGCCGGAAGTCTGCCTTCTGCAAAAGGCGGATGCGCCGGTGGGGATTCTCTACAGCATGACTTCTCAGATCTGGTCCGATGAAGCATCGGACGCGTTGTACAAAGCCTATGAGGCGCTCAATTTCACCGGTCTGCCGGCCTCTTTCATCTCGGAAAAAGCCGTGGTGAGCGGGGGATTGAAAAAATATAAGGCTCTGATACTCCCTGACTCTCGCAATGTTCCCGACGCCGTCAGATCGCAGGTGAAAAAGTTCAAGGAAAGCGGCGGGCAAGTCTGGAGCCTTGGGAATACTTCGCTTACTCGGGACGAGCATGACAAGGCTTGCCATTTCACCATATCCGGTTCCGGCACAAAAATTCTGCCGCTCGACTGCAATGCGATGGAACTGCGTGACAAGCTGGTATCATTCTTCCCGAAAGCCGGGATACACAGGGCCATTACCATAAAAGGGCAAAGCGCAAAAAATCCCTGGGGGATAGAATAACGATATGCCAAGTACAAAAACGGATATCTGGTATCTATGGTAAACCATATGGGCTTTCCGCAGACGGTGTCACTATCTATGGAGGGGAAAACTCCCGGCCTGTGCCTGGAGATGCGTCAAGGCAAAACTTTGGATGTGAAGAAAATAACCATGAAACCCCTCCAATCGGTTATGCTTTATTTGAAATGATTCACTGAAATCGCCGAAGCCGATCATAGCACAAACAAAAAATGGCTCTATGAGAAAGTTTGTGGATAGCGGTAGTGTTCCAACAACCGTGCGAATAAATTCGCGGCAACAAAAACACGAAGTCGGCCTGCGCCGACTGGATGTAGGCACACCCTTCACGGGTGTGTGGATGCTTCGGTTGCAGAGTCGACGACGCCGCTGCCGAAGCCTGGCAGACATGTACCGTCCCTCGATATGCCCTGTGGGCTACTCGGGATAAGCGGTATCCCCCTCGCCCGAAATCGGGAGAGAGCCGGCCCTGAGCGAAGTCGAATGGGGTTGGGGCGAGGGCGAATCAGATTCACCCACAAGAAAGCTTAGTCTGAAACCGGAAGACAATGTTTTGGAGGTTATTAATGGAACAAGTAAGAATAGGTATAATAGGCGTGGGAGGCCGCGGCAGCATCGCAAAGAACTGGCACCAGCCGGACGGCAAATCGGTAGTGGTGGCAGGTGCGGATATAAACGACAAGAGCCTGAAAGATTTCAGGAACGACGTCAATCCCGATGCGTTTGTCACGAACGAATACCGTGAGCTCCTCAGCCGGAAGGATATCGATGCCATCGCCGTCACGAGCCCCGACTTTACGCACGAAGAGTACGCCGTTGCCGCTCTCAAGGCCGGTAAGCATGTCTTTTGCGAAAAGCCCCTCGCCATCACCACGGAAGGATGCGACCATATCCTCGAAGAATGGCAAAAAGCCGGCACTCACCTGATGGTCGGGTTCAACATGCGTTACATGCCGATCTTTCGCGTGATGAAGGACATCGCGGATTCCGGAACGCTCGGTGAGATCAAGGCTGTGTGGGTGCGGCATTTCGTAGGCCCCGGCGGTGACTTCTACTATCACGATTGGCATGCGAACCGGAAGAATTCCACAGGTCTACTTCTGCAGAAAGCCAGCCACGATATCGACATGATCCACTGGATCACCGGCAAGTACACAAAGAGAGTAGCGGCGTTCGGCGGTCTTGACTACTACGGCGGAGACAAACCGAACGACCTCGAATGTCCGACCTGTCCGGAGCGCGAAACATGTGTGGATATGCAGTCCTCCATGTTCCTGGATCAGGATAAGATGAAACAGTGTGCTTTCCGTCAGGAAGTGGATGTAGAAGACAATAACATGGTGATCATGGAGCTGGAGAACGGCATCAAGGCTTCGTATATGCAGTGCCACTTTGCCCCGGAATACTTCAGGAACTATACGTTTATAGGCACGGAGGGACGTATGGAGAATCTTGATGACAGCAGTAAAGTTATAGTCAAACTCCGCAGCCGCTCGAACAGGTGGAAGAACCTCGCCGACCAAGTCTACGATGTGAAAGAATCCGCAGGCGGGCACGGGGGAGCCGATCCTAAGATCTGCATGGATTTCGTGGATATGATACTCGCTGGCAAGAGCCCCATAGCCACCCCCCTGGCCGGACGTATGAGCGTGGCCGCCGGGTATGCCGCCACTGAGTCGCTTCGAAACGGCGGCGTGGTCAAGGTGATCCCGGCCTTGCCTGAATCCATAGCAAAACTGCGCGGATAGAGAATTCGCCATTTCATGGGCTGTAGAATTGGAGGAGAGACGCTTTGAACAGTAATGCGAAAAACACTATGGAAGCTCCATTTATCAATACATGGCTTCTTCTGGGAACTTTCGATAACTCGCAAAATAAGGGTTTTGTGGAAGACCTCATAGGAGAGAGCCGTGCGCGTCCCCAGGCGGGAGAATTCATCGGCGACAGGAAGTGGCAGTATTTCGATGACCGCCTCTTCTCCCGCAACTATGACGATTATCTGGATCTGTACAGCTACTATACCATCAAGCAGAATAGCAGTTCCGACGCGAAACTTGTCTATGCTCATGTCTATGTCTACTCCCCTGCGGCGACAGAGGCCGAGCTCCGCACCGGCGCGGACCGGATGCACAAGGTTTGGTTAAACGGCAAGCACATCTGCACCACCGTGACCCCCGAGAGCTGCTCCCGGGACGACTCAAAGACTGAAATTCATCTGTCGGCCGGGTGGAACAGCCTCCTGCTCAAAGTAGCGAACGACACCGATGGGTTTTTCGGCTTCTACGCGCGCATATGCGATGGCGACGGAAACGCTCTCCCAAAACTGGTCTACTCCACCGGAGGAGATTCCGGCAAGCTCGCCGTCTCCACCACAAACCTTGCGGATATCTCCGAGCAGAACATGCCGACCGGGTACAGGGACTGGCCGTATGTCTCTTTCACGGTTCCATACGTGAAGGAGATGGAAGAACGATGGCCTGAGACGCTGGAATTTGCTCCTTTCTGGCCCAAAGCGTCGGATTTCGTCCTCACCGCCGAGGGTGGAAAGCCCCCGTACAAGTGGAGCATTACCGGCGGGAAGCTCCCGGACGGACTCTCCCTGATCCCCAACGGGCGGATCGTCGGGAAGGTGGCTTATGACGCAAGGATCGACGAATGGCCGTTTGTCGCACAGGTCACCGATGCGGATGGCGAGATAGCGGAGAAACGCCTCTCCATAATAGTAAATGAACGTCCGAACAAGTGGTATGAAGAAGGCCGACTCAGCGCCCTGATCCACGCGCCAGAGGTGTTGCCGGGGATGGATTTCGACGGCTTGGGGAAGCTGATGAAACGCCAGGGATATTGCATCGGTCTGCCGATCGCCTACAACAACGGCGAATACATCTTCCGCTGGCCGTCGCCTTTCGATCCCGATACGGAATGTGGGGATAACGTCAGTCAGACAAAGGCCGGTCTCGAGCAGAACGGGGTGAAGTTCGGCATGTACGTCGGGAATCTCGTCGGCGCGCCCCAGTTCCGATACCGGCAGTCGGTGGCGATGCTCAAAGAGGGGATCGACCGCTACAAACCCTCAGCTTTCTGGTTCGACTGGGCCACTGTGAATCACCCTTCGACCGACGCTATCTACAGCCTGATCAAGAGCGCGAATCCGGAGACTGTGATAGTGTTGAACGGCCTGATACGTCCGGGCAACGGAGACTGGGACATCCTGTGCCTGGAGAACTTCAGCTATGGCGACTACTCGATGATCTGGGGCGAGTGGCCGGGCGAGAATATGCGCAACGACTTCCCGATGGTCTACGAATGGCCCAAGGCGAACGCCATGGAAAGTTGGCGTCTGATGATGAACCCCATATCATCCCCGGGCGGCGTAGAGAGTAAAGACCCACTCGTCAGAAACGTGGAAGCTCCCGACTGGCAGGATATGCTTCGCCTGCAAATCTCCCTGATAGGGGATGGACATATCGCAAACATGGACCACTCCGCGACGGTCGGGACCAGGAACGGCTTTCTGCAATCTCTCTCAGAGTCCGTGATCATACAGGCGCACGAGCAAATGGCAGATTGGGCGAATCCGGAGGGTCTTACTCCGCTCTACACGTCTTATACAATGGTAAACCCCGGGCCTCTCCCCATAGCAGACTGGGGGTATAACCTGACCAGTTCGGACGGCATGACCGTCTATCTGCACTTTATCGAAAACCCCAGGGGCAAAACGGGGCTTTCGCCTGATGAGCAGATATCCGTAGGCCCTCTTGCTCACAAAGTTTCGGGGGTGACGTGGATGAATACGGGCAAATCTCTTCATTTTGAGCAGACGGAAGACGCCCTGTGCATCTCGCTTGCCGGGGTATCGGCCGATCCTGTCGATACCATCATGGCAATTCACCTGGCAGACCCGGTGCTCCTTTCCGAATGCCGCCCGGCGAGCTTTGGCAAGACCGTCTTTACCGCCCCCAAACCGGGAAATCTGGCGGCGATGAAACCGGCGAAGCTCCTCTCGCTCGACGAGAGCCATGAGATCCCGCCGGCATGCAACTCGGGCTATGCATCAAAAGGGGTGGACAGCATGCCAAACACCTTCGCCGCCGGGGGTGAATGGGCCTGGACCTATCATATCGATCTGGAGCAAATCTACCCGATCCGAGAGATTCGCCTGACTTTTGCGAGAGGCGGCTACCCTACGATCTTCGCGGAAGAAGGTTATCCGACTGAATACAAGGTGAACATCTCTACCGACGGCTTCTCATGGCAGACCGTCGCGCAAGATTCCGAAGCGATCGGGGAGCCGGTTGTTGTGGAGATGCCGCCAACCGATGTGCGTTATATCCGAGTGCTGGGAATCAAGCCGAATACGCCCAAACAACGCGGCGGTCAGATGTGCATCGCGGAGGTCGAGGCATACCGGTGATTCCATTGAACCCTTGTTTTTTTGCAGGCACGACATCTATGCCAGGCGATGGGAGAGCGTCAAGACCGGCAAATCAAATGCGCGGATTGTCCCGCAGGGAGTTCCTCCAGCTGGGGGCGGAAGACGTCGTCTGTTGACTGATCTGAGCACAGAGATGGTGATATGCATTCATTGAGACGAACCGGTGAGCGGGTTCAGGGGCCTTCTCTATCAACATCTTAACGGTACCTGTGATAATCGCCGCTCCGGTGGCATGGTGGCCACGGCGTTCGCTATGCATGAGAAGCTGGGAGAACATCCTGGTAATATCGGCGAGTTCACGCCGTGTGCGTTTATGTGAGCCAAGCATGAGCAGCCCACTCATGGAATCCGGTTGTGTGAAGGGGCTGATCGTAACACTGGCGGTCTCAAAGTCACCGTTAGTCTTTAACTTTAGTGCTTCCACACCACGTCCGTCTTCTGACTGTATGCTCTGGAGACTTTTTCATATATATTGACACAGAGGGAGTAATTGTTAGCGCTGGGTAGAAAGAATGATCGAAAAGACTCAACCATTCATACGATCGATAGTTTGGAAAGCCGTAATTGAATATGATATGGTTAGAATAGTTTTCATTGTGCCGGCTAGCGTACGAAGGAGTTTAACATGGCGAAATTGCTCGATGTTCTCAGCTGTCGAGTTGAGGAGATCAAAGGACAAATAATAGTAAAGAAAGTAGTGCTTAACGACTGGTCGATGAAAGCTGCCAAGCACCTGGCTCCAGGCAAGTACGAGTTTCTGGATGATGATTGGAAACCACTCAATGTTGGCGATATTTGGGCCAGACAGGGACAGACCGTTTTTATGCGCCGAAAGGTGCAGATTCCTGCCGATTGGGCCGGGATGCGGGTCGGACTGACTGCAATGACTGGTGGCGAAGGCTTGCTCTCCATCGATGGCCAGCCATTCCATGGAGTGGATGATAACCGTGGATATATTCTGCTGAATAAGTCGTGCCAGGGCGGCGAGTCTTACGACTGTGAAATAGAGATCAAGACCGGCAACTACTTCGAGTATGTAGTGAACGATGCCAACCAGCCGTATTTACTGTCGGAGTGCAATCTCATAGCGATCGATCCAGATATTGAAGCGGCCTACTATGACTTCAAGGTTGTGCATGAAGCGGCGGCTTCCGAGAAGAATACGGTCCTCCAAGAGGCAATCCTTCTGGCCATCAAGGACGTACTTCATACCGTAGACTTCCGTGATAAGAGTGCCGCTGTCTTCAAGGAGACGCTGCAATCGTCAAGGGCGCTGCTTTGGGGTAAACTCGGGCAGATTAAGTTCGGTGACACTAACGCGGTGAACTTCCTTGTTGGACACTCGCACATCGATGTCGCGTGGCTGTGGCCTCTCAAGGAGACTATGCGGAAAGTCGGTCGCACCTACTCGACGGTTACGGCGCTCATGGATGAGTACCCTGACTACCATTTCGTATGCAGCCAGGTGCCGTTGTTTCTGTACCTGAAACAGTACTTTCCGTCCGTGTACGAGAAGGTGAAGGCGCGAGTTGCTGAAGGCCGTTTCGAGCCGATCGGTGGCACCTGGGTGGAGAACGACTGCAACGTGGTGTCAGGGGAGTCGCTGGTTCGCCAGTGCCTGTATGGACAGCGGTTCTTCAGAGACGAGTTTGGGGCTGACGTACGTGTGGGCTGGCTTCCGGACGTATTCGGTTACTCGTGGGCCATGCCTCAGATATATAAGAAATCAGGTCTTGATTATTTCATGACCTCGAAGATCAGATGGAATGATACCAATCGTTTCCCATATCAGACTTTCTGGTGGCAGGGGATCGATGGTACAAAAATATTCACCCATTTCATTCACGGCGAATACAATGCGGCTGCGCAACCGGCTGAGATACGACAATTCTGGGATGACTATAGGTCCAAACTGGAGTGCCCTGAATTTATCTCGTCCTACGGGTGGGGTGACGGCGGAGGCGGCCCGACTCGCAAGAATATGGAGTATCTGCCTCGTATGGCGAACATTCCGGGTCTCGCGAAAGCCCGAACCGGCCGTGCGCATGATTTCTTTGACAGAATTGCATCCGAGACCGAGAATCTACCTACATGGAACGGCGAGTTCTACTTTGAGCTGCATCGAGGAACCTACACCAGCCAGGCAAGGAACAAGCGCTATAATCGCATGAGCGAGCTTCTCTACAGAGACGCAGAGGTGTACAACGCCATAGGCACGACCTTCGGTGCGGAGTATCCAAAGCAGGATCTGGTGAGCGGTTGGCAGACGATCCTTCTCAATCAGTTCCACGATATTATCCCCGGATCGTCGATCAACGAGGTGTATAAAGTCTCCACCGTGCAGTATGAGGAATTGCTGGCGACCGGAAGCAAGCTGAGGGCATTGGCGATCGAGATGATTACCGATAAAATCGATACGTCGGGCGAGGGGACACCGGTTGTCGTATTCAATTCCCTTTCCTGGCCGAGGAAGGATATAGTCAGTCTGGACTTGGATGATTCTGACGCGGATATACAGGTGATCGATTCCGACGGTTCCACTGTGCCACATCAGATCTCCGGCAAGACACTGACGTTCATATCGAACAATGTGCCTTCCTGCGGTTACAGTGTGTATCGGATTGCTGACAGCCGCTCAGATGCTCGAAGTCCTTTCACCGTTGATGGAGAGACGATCACTACGCCGTACTACGAGCTGACACTCGCCGGGGACGGAACCCTTACTCGGCTCTACGATCGCATAAACGAGAGGGAAGTTCTCCCTGCAGGTGCTCGGTCAAACGTGCTGCAAGTCTTCGAGGATAAACCGAGCGCTTGGGATGCATGGGATATTGAACTGCAGTACCAGGACAAGGTTTGGGAGTTCACGCTCGATGTTCCCCCGATCGTTCTCGAAAACGGACCAGTCCGGCTCGTGCTCGGATTTACGTCCATGTACGGGGCATCTACCATAGATCAGCAGGTGATACTCTACACCCACTCGCCGCGCATAGATTTCGTCAGTACGGTGGATTGGAACGAGCGCCAGACCCTTCTGAAGGTGGCTTTTCCTGTAGACGTCAACAGCACAAGTGCTACATACGAGATCGCATTCGGCGCTGTTGAGCGGCCGACACACTGGAATACCAGTTGGGACAAGGCGCGGTTCGAAGTCTCGGGCCACCGTTGGGCAGACCTATCCGAGCCGGAATATGGTGTCAGCCTTCTCAATGATTGTAAGTATGGATGGGATATCAAGGATAACGTGATGCGGCTCACACTGCTTCGCGCGCCTGAGAGCCCTGATCCGGAGGCCGACCGCGGAGTTCACGAATTCACATACTCTCTGCTGCCACACGCCGGCGATTGGAAAGACGGCACCGTGCAGGCCGGTCAGGAACTGAATGCCAAACTTCAGGCAGTGGTTACCAAGTCGCATGGCGGCGATCTCCCGGCATCGCATTCCTTTGTGAGTGTCGACCGTGGAAACGTGATCATAGATACGGTGAAGCAGGCAGAGGACAGCGATGACTTGATCGTGCGCGTCTACGAAGCATACGGCGCGAGAGGTCCGGTGCGGCTCTCCTTCGATCGGATGTTGTCAGTCGCTGCGGAGTGTAACTTGCTTGAGGAAGAAGACCTTCCGGTGGAGTTCAGCGGCTCTGAGATTAAATTCTCAATCAAGCCATTTGAGATCAGGACTTTCAAGGTAAAGTTAGTATAAGCTGAGCAGAGGATGAGCGATGGGGCTATACATCTCGTCCGATGATAACCTGTACTAGCCAAGACTTGACTTGACACAACTGAGTTCTCTGACACTAAAAAATCGCTGGTTCAATTGTTAGAGAACTCAAGTCTTTTGCCCTAGCTAAATGCAGTGAATCCTGCCATGCCTCTTTAGGTGTCTTCCCGTAGCAGTAACGTCCGCTGTGTGGACGGTCTTCATTGTATTCCTTTATTCATTTATCGCATCTGCCTGGTGACAACACACACCGGAAAAGGACATTTAAAGTAAGCTTCAAGGAGCAAACATGAGCACATCAGTACATGAACGAGATTACCAGGTGCGGTACGACAATACCGTGCAAGGGAAATATATCCCTGGAACCAGCATAGAGGTCATGCGCGAACCGGTGGGCAGGGGAGAATACCAGTATGCCCTGTTCGACTTTGACGGTACCCTGAGCCTGATTCGTGAGGGCTGGCCGAAAGTCATGGGGCCCATGATGGTCGAAATCCTTATGGATACGCCGGACCACGAGTCGGAAGCCGAGATCAGTGCGCTTGTACAGGATATGATTCTGTGTACAATGGGCAAGCAGACAATCTATCAGATGATGGATTTTGCCGAAGAGGTGAAAAAGAGAGGCGGGGTCCCGCTCGATCCGGCGGCGTATAAACAGCAGTACATGGACCTGTTGATGGAGCTTATCAGCGAGCGCCGAGAAGGGCTTCGGTGTGGATGTGTGAAACCGGCTGATATGCTGGTGCCTGGATCGTACTCGTTCCTCACGGCGCTCAAAGACCAGGGTGTACAGATGTACCTTGCAAGCGGTACTGATGAATGTTTCGTGAAGGAAGAGGCCGAACTCCTCGGGCTGACGCATTACTTCGGAAGCCACATATACGGCGCTATCAACGATTACCGTAATTTCTCCAAGGCCATGGTTATCGACCGAATTCTAAAGGAGAGCAACATCGATGGCAAGCACCTGCTCGGTTTCGGCGATGGCTATGTAGAGATTGACAACACCAAATGTGCGGGTGGCACAGGCATCGGAGTTGCAACGGATGAGACTGATAAGAGCGGCAAACCCGACGCGCTGAAGCGGGAGAGGCTCCTTGGAGTCGGCGCTGATATCATCATCCCCGATTTCAGGGATTCATCGGCTCTCATAAACTATCTTTTCGCGGGGGAATAGGATGTATCAGAAGAGTTTCGCAAATCGAATGGATCGGCGGCGGCTGATCATGTTCCCGCTGTCAGAGCGCAAGCATAAACTAGTCATGGATGAGATAGCCATATCGCCGAACAGTCCGACGCCCGAACTGCCGGCAAAAGTTGCCGCGCAAGTGGAGCGGACAGTCGAGAATATAATCGCTGCAAGAGCAAACGGTCGTCCGGTCATGCTCACATACGGGGCACACCTCATCAAAAACGGCCTGGCCCCTGTGGTCATACGCCTGCTGGAAGACGGCTGGATTACTCACATCGCCACAAACGGCGCAGGGTCGATCCACGACTGGGAGTTTGCGTATCTTGGCAAGAGTACGGAGAGCGTGCGAGCGAACACCGCGAGCGGCCAGTTCGGCACCTGGGATGAGACCGGCACAAACATCAACCTGGCCGTCGCAGTGGGTGGAATCGAGGGTCTGGGATACGGAAGCTCAGTCGGAAAAATGGTAGCTGATGACGGCATCAGTATTCCATCCAAAGAAGATCTGAAAGAAAGAATCGTGCAGGCGGCATCTAAAAATACACCTGACGAAACACTTGGCGCACTCTCGGACATGCTGTACCTTGTATCAAATTTCGATATACCCAACGGCAGGATCGACATATGCCATCCCTTCAAGGAATACTGCGTTCAATATTCGGCCTGGAAAAAAGGCATTCCATTCACCGTCCATCCAGGCATCGGTTATGACATCATCTACACCCATCCGATGAACTGCGGAGGAGCGATCGGCAGGGGTGCGGTTCGCGACTTTCTCTCATTCGCAGACAGTGTAAGTAATATTGGCGGAGGGGGAGTACATCTGGCGGTCGGTTCCGCAATTATGGCACCTATGATCTTCGAGAAATCGCTCTCGATGTCGAACAACCTCTCCATCAAGGACACCGGAAAAGCGCTTGAGGAGTACTACCTGACCGTTGTGGATATAGCGGATGGTGGAGACTGGGATTGGAGCCAGGGTGAGCCTCCGATGGACAACCCGGCGTACTATCTCAGATTCTGCAAATCGTTCTACAGGATGGGTGGTGCGCTTGACTACATATGCCTTGATAACAGAGCATTCATGCTAGGGCTATATCACGCACTGAAGGATGTGAAATGAATCAGGAAAGGCTGCATGAACTTTTATCGGAGTTCCCCACACGGCGAATAGCGATCGTTGGTGACTTCTTTTTAGATAAATACCTGGACTTCGATCCTGCGCTTGCAGAAATATCGATTGAGACAGGAAAGACGGCAAATCAGGTTGTGTCTATACGGCACAGCCCTGGTGCGGCTGGAAATGTAGCGAAAAATATGCTCTCACTTGGCGCTGGTGAGGTTATCCCAATCGGCTTTACCGGAGATGACGGTGAGGGCTATGAGCTCAGGCAGGACTTGAAGTCGCTTGGATGCACCACCGATTACATGCGCTATGTTTCCAATCGACATACCCCTACCTACCTGAAACCTCAGAACTACATGGTATCGGGCATTGAAGGAGAGAACGGTCGGTATGACACCAAGAATCGGGAACCGCTCCCAGCGGATGTCGAAGAGAAGATCATCGAGCACTTGAGGGAAGTCGTGAAAAGCGTTCATGCGGTGATGATCGCGGATCAGGTGGAGACCGAGGCGGAGGACTGCGGGGTCATAACAAGGAGAGTCAGACAGGCGCTTATCGAGCTTTCCAAAGAGTATCCGGATACCGTTTTCTGGGTGGACAGCAGACTGAGAGCTGCAAAGTTTGAATCGATGATCATCAAGCCTAATGCGGAAGAGGCTGTTCGTGCGGCTTTCCCCGGGCATACCGGCAAAATAGACGATATCCTGACATTGAAAGCAGGCGAGGCACTGTACAAAACATGCGGCAGACCGATCTTCCTCACGCGCTCCGAGCAAGGAATCTTCGTGTTCGACACAGACTGCGTTCACAAGGTGCGCGGCGTGAGCGTCGAAGGCCCGATCGATCCGACTGGTGCCGGTGACAGTGCGACTGCGGCGGCGGTCCTTTCGCTTGCTAGCGGTGCTTCGAATGAGGAGTCGGCGCTTATGGCGAATCTCGTCGGTTCGATCACTGTGAAATGCCTTGGACAGACGGGCTGCGCTCGGCCGGAACAGTTGGCAAACCGGCTGAAAATCTGGCATAGCCAGCGTCCACTGCACCTCCGGCATCGAATGCCATGAAAGGAGATGCCCGCTTCCATGGTCGGGGTCGATGCTGGATACATCCACCGTGACTGCCTGGTGTGCGACTGTCTGTGCAGTCCATCCCGAGCGATAGTGGGACTGGAAGTAGCCCGGATCCATACTCCATTCGGCGCCGCGAGCGTAGAATGACCATGTGAGCGCTTCTTGTTGCCCGTGATTGTGCAGAGGCCCGAAGAACAACTGAGCCCCGTAACGTTGCGATCCGTGCCCTCCCCGAAGGAGCGCAAGTCCCTTCCCGCCGTAGAAGACCGAGTCGGTCTCAAAGTGGTCGGTATTTGGCCGCTGAGCCTGAACCTGCTCGACGGCATCCAAACCGATATGGTAGATTGACCATCTGTCGATCGGCGGCACCACCGGGGATTTGCCTGCGAAGGTATCTGCAAGGAGACGTGCTGCCTTCTGGCGGTCGTCTTGATCGGGGCTGCGAACCAGTCGAACCCAGGCACCGAGAATCTGTCCCTTTATGTAGTTGTCGCTTAGCACGTAACTCCCCGTAGGCAATCGGCGCATAGGGTCGTTTGCAAACGCATCAGGCCCGTCATCGCCGAGGACAGGAATATGTCCCCCAACTTCCTGGCGGTCGAACGTCTCCGTCAGAAATAGACGCATTGCAGGATTGGCGTACGCGGACTTAACATCCTTCCATTGCAGGTTTTTTGCCGCTTCGAACAGCTCCGCCATGCTGATGAAAAGCTCTCGGGTGTGTTCTGCATACAGCGGTGACGTCTCGTAATATAGCCCGCTGCGGTCGATATTGTTATCCAGCATCGCATGCATGCCTGAGATACCGTGCAGCAAGGGATCGGAAAAAACCTGTTGGCCGAGCAGAATGCCTGTGACTGCTGCACCTCGCAGGTAGTCCGAGTGTCCGTTGTACAGTTGGTATTCCCGCACGGCATAATCCAGACAGTAAGCGCCACCGTCCCAAAGGAGGTTGCGTATTATGTGCTCTCGAATGCTCAATCCGCCGCCCGCGATCGACGGCTTGTCAAACTCACCGCTTGGCGCAATCAGGTCTATGGTGTTGGCGTAATTCATGAGACCGCGTGCTACCTGATAGTAAGGCCTGTCCAGCCTGCCAGCCCGATCAGCCTCAGTGGGATCATCAGGGTAGTCAAGGGGGTAGTCGATCGGTCCTCTGCGGTTCGTTGGATAGACGACAGCGATCTGATCGAGCAGGATGGCGGCAGCTCTGGCGGCGTTTTTGTTGCCATCAAGCGCGTATACATCTGCCAGTGCAGGCAGGACTTGCTGTTCCAGTTGCTTTACGATGAAGGCATTAGCCTGTGCCGTGAAATAGTATCTCTGGGCCGTCTTTGGGTCGATCACGCCGGACCCGTCATCGCGCCACTCATCGTTTGGGTACACGCGCCCATCCACGTCTTTTATGGAGAATGGATGATTCCATCCACACCATATCATCCGTTTCTGGTGAATCGGGTCCAGGTTCATCCCTGCGCCGTAGACGAAAAGGCTTCCTGGCTTTGGCACGAGAGCTCGCAGGCTTGTTTCGTCCATATCGATGAACGATGTGCAGATACGGCGTTCATCGTCGATATACGCCTTTCCCCATGCCGTATGCTTAACCGTTTCCCTCGCGGACACAAGCTCCACTGGTGTGCAGAAAAGTCGTGGATAACCCGAGGAAGCAAGCCAGTCAGCGGGAATTTGGCGAGGGCAAGAGGGAAGACTTGTTGGCGCTTTTGACTCATCCGCCTGCGATGAGCATCCCAGCGACAGCAGGACTACCGAAACCAAAAGAAACGGCATTAGGATTGCGATATGAGGGCTGTAATACATATATAAACTCCGCGTGATAACTAGTTCTTCTGACGACCGGTATTCGCGTCAGTCCTCGTGGTGATGCCCGACACCGCTGCAAAGATCGTATCCTCGAGCAAATAGGCCTCGTCAAGAGAGCACAAATGATTGTTCTGGATCACGGAAACAGCCATGTTCTCACCCGCCAGAGTTTTTACATAGCCGGATAGCGAACACTGCCGCTCGATGTATCCGGTCTTTGCCTTGACGTTGTTCACCGCCGGCGTGCCGAGCATACGATTTTTCAGATGCGAATCCACCCCTGCGATGGGGAGGGAATTCGACAGTGCGTCATAGTACTTGGAATGGTACATATGCGTCAGCAGAACCACCAGATTGTGCGGCGAAATCAGGTTGCAGCGAGACTGCCCGGACGAGTCTGCGATGTAAATCTGGTTGAGGTCAGCGCCGATGCCCTTAAGCCAATCGCGCTCAACACTTTTACCCGCAGCGAATGAACCCTCGCCCTTAACCACCTTGCCAAGCGTCTTCAAAATGCATTCCGCCATGAAGTTATCGCTCGGTTTCAGGCAGATGTGAATCACCTCGGACAAGGGTGGCGAATCGTGTGTTGCGATCAGAACTCCACCGGGGGCCTTCTTCCCGCGAACCGGCTGGCCGTTGACCTCTATCCCGTTCTTCTTCAGCATCTCCTTGAAAATGGTACACGCGAAGAGGGTAGGCTCATTCATGCTCAGTTTCGCTATCGGGTTCATGCCTTTGAAGTAGGGAGTTGTATCTGATTGAATCTCAAGGCCTGTCTGCTTTACTCCGCAATCCGCGGCCTTATAACCGAGCGGAACGTTGCCGGTTACCTCTATGATGTTTTCTCCGTGCACTCGAGATGCATTTGCTGTGAAAGCGGAATTGGCTTCGGTGGTAACTATCTTCATGACCTCTTGCCCGACTATCAGGAGATCGCCGTCACGGAATGCTGGACGTACGAGCGTTATCCCAGTCTGAACGCCGTCGATTTGCCCCGCGAGCGTACTCTGCTCGTTTGCGAGGAAGAGTTCTCTGTCATACGACTCACCATGCGTCCCATCGAACGAATCGGCGTCGGGGCTCGTCATGTCGCCCTCCGATATCGGCTTTGTCAGTTTGGAATCAAGATATATGTGCAGAGTCAAAAGAACACCAATATGGTCTGAAATTCGCAGCAGGGGATAGTCCTTGCAAGCTTGGATATCGATAGCCGGCTATGCGACAACCGCATGGTACTTTTAGCTTCGATGCCGCTTGCGCCCACGTCAAAGTTGGCACACGATAGATGCAGGCAGGAAGTGCTGTCTACATCGGCAAGCTTTCCCTCGTTTAGCTGAAGACCGTTCAGTTTTCCGAGCACCGATAAGCCCATCCATCTGTCGACCCTGATCCCGGCGCCGCCGAGGTCATGTGCCGCATAGACCTGATCGGTGATCCGCCAGTACGCCCACGATGTCTCCCGACGAGTGAGCGGCATATACGAATTTAGGGCTGTTTTGTTCAGCCCAAAGGCATGCCTCGGTTCGGCAAAGATAGTGGTAGTGACGATCTCGGCGATACAGGCGAGTATCTCGTCCCCGGAGTAGAGAAGGGCGTTCATCCATTGCTTGAAGTATGCCTTGGCTCCAGCCGGGTGCTCGCTTGCAAGTGCGTGGCGCAGGCCCTCGATCAAATTCCTGCACTCGACCTGGTAGACTCCCCTGCTGTAGATCTTGCCGGGCAGTTTCTGCACGTTGAGCACGCCCTTGCTATTCAACTTGAGTGTGCTCCGGTAAGTCTCGTCGACGTTCCCACGCCAGCCTGAGCGCTCAAGCGACCGCCGGATGCTCTCCTTTGTGCCCTTCCGCCTGTACCGATCTACAGATTCCCTGATCTCCCTCCGCTGCGACTCCGGGTCGCGGGTCGGATCGTAATCGTAGCCAACAATTGCGCCGAGATGAGGAAGGAACCGGGCCTCGCAGGTGTCGACATCAAAGAGATTGGTCATGCGGTCAATCAACGCTTTGATCTCGTCCAGCGTCTCTGACGGCACTTGAAGGAATGCCCGCAGATCGCCAGTCGAGTCTTCCGCACGATATACAGGCGGCAGCAGGTCAAAGAGTTTATCCTTAAAATATGACGCCATTACTCGACCCTCCTGATATCGAGGGTTACTTCGCCGAGTACGGGGATTTCAGTCTGTCCGATTGCTGTATCATCGGATGGCAAGATGAGTTTCACGTGGCTCACGCCGGATATCCCCGATATCGCCGAGATGATCTGCGAGCTGTGTATCGGCATGCCGAAGGATACACTATCGAAGGCGAACAAGCATCCAATAGCCTCTTCTATACGGCGGCGAACGGCATTCGGGTCGGCCTGCCTGTAGATATAAACCTCCGCCGACACAGAAGCCGGGACATAGGCCGGCGATACAAAGTTGACTTCAAGCGTGATCACTTTCCTTGATTCTATATAATCTGCCACTTCCTGCAAAAGAGAAGGAGCGGGCATCCCTCCGCCGTCCGGGGCGATGGCGATTTTGACCTGGTAGTACCTGAGATCGCCCGAATCGTTGGCGTCGATGATCTCGGCCTTCGCAACTCCGGGGTAGCCCTCGACGAGCGCCTTATAATCGGCCTTAGTGACCGCCTTCCAAAGCGATGAGAGTTGGGCTGGCGCGTAGAGCTTTGCATGATCGATCGATTCCCTGTCTGCCCCGCTTGCGGCGGGAGTTATATTTGTGACTGACAGGTTGGCCTGTTCGCCGCCGACATATATGGAGGTCACTACCTCCGACACCAGCCCGAGCCCGATGTTGCCATCATCCCCAAGGGTCTCAAGGTAATCTGCTACAATCGGTTCATTTAGATACGGTATCCTGCCTAGATAGCCGTCCCCGAACCTGATGCGGGTTACACCCAATCCATCCGTTTCCACTGCAAAATGCAGGGAGTCCATGCCGCTCTCGATAAAGCCTGGCACCTGTGTCCACTGGACATCGCTAATCGTTATTCTAGCCGAACCCTCCGCGATGTTTGCCGAGTTAAGCTGTATCACCTGATTTGCAAGACCGGTGCCGATAAACTCTTCTGTTTTGCGCTCACCCTGTATGGCCTCGATATCTGCGCCGAATTCTCCTCGTGGAATAATGGCATCGGATATGGTTTCAAAATAGACATCCCCTTCGTCCATTACGGCCCTGCACACGGTGCATTTTGGGATGACTACATCATCCTCTCTCGCCGCACTGAGCGTGAACCGGAGAGTCGTTCGCGCGGGGACGGGATCACTCAATTTGTAGCCGATCAGCTTGCAAAGGTTGATCACGCTCTGCCGCTGACGGGCCGTCTGGAGGAACCCCTCTGCCGCCTGTGAGTCGATATAGTATGCGAGCATATCCCCGATGCCCGCGAATAGATCGAGGAGCACGACACCGAGATCGGACTCATTAAAATCAGTCCAGCGGTCGGTGAGCTGCGGGATGCGGGCGAGGAGTTCGGCCCGTATCGATTCGTAGTCCTTGTTTGTATATGAGATGCTTGCTCTTCCCATTTATGCTCCTGTAATCTCGCGGCAGAACGGGTAAATCATGTTCCCGTCTACCTGACAATCGATGATTCTGTAAGAGATCCGAACGTTGATGGTTCCTTCATCGTTCGAATCGTCAAAGGTCACATCAGTCACAACTATCCGCTTCTCCCATCGATCGAGGGCATCTATCACGTAGTGACGGATGAGCCCTCGAAGCACGTGCCCGTTCGGCTCGAAGATCAGATCCATCAGTCCGCAACCGAACTCTGGATTCATGAGCCGCTCGCTGGGACGCGTCCCGAGGATCTGGCGGATGCTCTCGTGTATGTGCGCGTGGTCGGCCGACGTCGCGGTCGATATACGGGCGCCGCCCGAACGCCTGTGGAACTCGAGCGGGAACTTCAAGCCCTTACCAAGAAAATCCATGTTCATTAATCAACCTCCGTGTCCGCGCTGCCTGAAACGATGACCGCACCGCAGCCGACGGAATCCCCGACACGTGCGGCGGGTCTGCCTTCTATCATGACGCTACCGCTACCTGATGTTATAGATGTGACCCCATGGCCGGGTATCGGGCATGAGTGCATATCACCAACCCTTGCGGCGGGTTTGCCGTTTATTAAGGTAGTATCAGATCCGGTGATAATCGTTCCGCCGTGGCTCGATGTATCGCCAAGTCGTGCAGATGGTCTTCCCATGGCACACCTACTTCCTGTAGAATCCTACGATGGCGCTCACTATGCCGGAGATTATCCCGCCGAGCGCTACTACGAGACCGACCATCTTCCAGAGTGTGTCGCTGCCTACCTTGCAACCGATCTCCGACCGTAGTGATTTGATATCGTCTGCATGCCTTGCGAGTTCTTCGTTGATGCTCCGAACGACCAGGTCGACCGATTCCTTATCTGATTTCAGTTCGATTCTCCGTTCGATAGTTTCAAGGCGGCTTTGTATGTCCCTGCGGTGGTCTTCGAGGATTTCCCGAAACTCCGCACGCCACTGGTCGAAGGTCTTTGCGAGCATTCTCTCGCTCTCTACCCAGCCGCACTTTCCGGGTCCCTGGCATTCTGTTGGTTCTGTCATAGTTTCCTCTCTATGTCATGGGTTGATCAGGACTTTGCCCGCTGAGCGGATGATAATGTTTCCGGTTGCAGAGTCCATTGTCAGGCTACTGCCCGCCTTGTCGGAAATCTGCACTCTCTTGCCGCTCTCAAGGACGATCTCCTGTCCGGATGAATCCGCTATCCTTATGCAGGCGGTATCGTCCTTGTCATCGAGTAGAATCGTATGGCCGAGCGCTGTCTTTGCGAGCACCTTCATCTTTGGACAGTAGTACGGCGGATGTGCGTGATACTTTTTGTGTTCGAGGTTGTCCGCACGGTTCAGTGCATGTTCGCGTGAATCAAGGCAATCCGAACACGTTGCGATCGCACAGAGCCGCTTCGATTCATCAGGCTGCTCGCCAGGATTGCTCATCGCAAGCCAGACGCCTGACCATATCGGATACTGCGGATCGCCGCCCTCGAATTCAGCCCAGACCGACGCACCTTCTTCGGGAACGAGGAACATTCCGCAGTCGTCGATGCCGCCGTATGGGAAACAGGGTGCTGCCCAGTCCGACCAGTTATCTTCGCCGACCCCAAGTATCGCCGGTATTTCAAGGCGGCATCTTCCCAGGCGTTCAGGGTCGTGGTGATCGCGAACGAACGCCCGATACTTTCCATACCACTTTCCGGCATACCGATCTGCATGCTCCTCGTTCTCAAATTCAAGCATCGTCTATATCCCTCGAAAGACTTCGCGGACGATTCGGGTGAACAGGCTCGATGATTCCTTCTTAGGGTCTGCCTTTGCCACGGAATCACCGATAGCGTCCTGTGCGCCTGCAGGAAGATCGCTGGCCGCATCCGAGACTCCCACCTTAACATTGCGCGCCCCGAGCCCTTCGATTACGCCGACCACCGCGTCGAGCGCAGATGACTGAGATTTTCCCCAGGCAGTAAGCTTTACTACCGCTACAAGGGCGATCAGGAAGGTGATGAGTACATCCTTATTCTCAATTATGAACCTGATAGTGTCACTAACGTGCATGTGATTTGCCTCCTTGGTGTTTGTTTACTTGCCGATAATTCGACCTGTATTCGCATCGATTCGCACCATCTTCGGTTTTGGTTTAACCGGCCTTGGTGCAGTAGCTTGTGTTCCGGGCCTGGCATGTGCCGGTTTCTTCTTCGAATGCTTTGGCGCCGACTGCTCGTTCCTCTTACCATTGGTATCCGATGCCTTAGCGCCTGCACCTTTGCCGAGGGCGTTCCGTTTGAGCTTCAATTCACACGAATAGCCGTTCTCGAAGATATGCCTGACTGATGTACAGTAGTAGATGCCTGAGAACTTCCTGCCGACTCCCCTGATCTCTATGTTCTGCTTGGCAACAAGCGCCGGGATTCCGACGGTAACGGCAGTCGTTTCGACCTGCCGCAGTTCGGCGCTTTTGAAGCGGCTCTCCGCATGCTCACGCCCGTGACCGTAGTGCGGGATTATCCTGCCCGACTCCTGCTCGCGATACTTATCATCCACCAGGTAGGTCTTCTTACCTAGAACAGTACGCTCTATTGTGCTGGCATCGTTGGCCTTGTGTTCGACATGGCGTTTCTTCCTTGGATCGACGCCGATACTCTTTGTCTCCGTGCCGGCACCTTTCACCGTTTGAGTTTGCGTCGATGGCTGAAACGACCGAAGCACACCATCTTTATCGGTGAAGTACTCCAATATGAGCGCCGGTCGTGTATGGAGTTTCCTTGAGTGGAAGTGCAATTCGTTGTCCTGGACGAAGAACACGTAACCCGCCGAACCTTTGCCGTCATCTGCCCGTGACTTTGCGGCAAGGGATTTCAGAAACGCCGCGTCGGACATATTCCCTTGGGCGACCCGCAGATGCCGACCGATAGTCTGCTCAACCGCCGGATATAGCCCATGTTCCTTAGCGATCTGTTCTGCAATCTCCGAATATAGTATCCCGGGAGCGGATTTCTGCCAGACGCGCTGGATCTGCCTGCCCGTGAGCCTGTATCCCTTATCGTAAGCCTTGAGCCTGATCGTAGGTTCGCCGCTCTCCGGGAAGTCGTAGTCGATCTCCTTGATGACAGCAACCTTCTTTGGCGAGAGATTGTCGACGTAGCCGAACCGGGCGACCACCTCGTTCCCTTCCTGAAAGAGCGGATCGTCGACAAACTGGAGGCTCCGGTCGGTGACGGTGATCTCCATCACGTCCATCTCATCTTCGTTGTCCTCGAAGACGAATGAGGTGATCTCGTGCGTTATGTCCTTTGAGAGCCTATGTCCCTCGATCTCGATTATGAATGTTGGTGATACAATGTGCATTGATGCGCCTACAGAATATATGGTATATTAATCTATGGTATCGCTAATTAAAGAAGTTATTGAACTACTGAAAAATCGGCTTTCACATGATGTAAAAACATCTGGAGATGATACTGCCATTGATAGACCTTCGGAATGGGACATGCTCTACGAGTACGAGAAAGAATTAGCTCGCACAAATTACGAGAAAGAGGAAGAACGGTATAAACTCCTTACTGAAAAAGCAAAAGCTACTTTCTTAGTAGCAGCTCTTATAGGTTCTATTGGACTCGGAAAGTTTGGCGACATTTTCTTGCTTGTCGCACAGTCACCATCAGTGTTGCGATGGGCAGTGTTAATATTCGTTGTTGTGTCACTAGTGTCATTAGGAATCTCTGTTATATTAGCTGTATTTGCGCTATCCGCACGGAAATGCAAGGCAGTAGCACGATGCAGTGATTATGTCGATCTTCTTTACAATAAGAACAGTGATACAATGAGCCGATCATTTGCCGAAATCTATCAAGCAACTGCCGATCACAATGCAATAACGAATGAGAAACTCGCATTACAAGTGAACTGGTCGATGAGATGCACAACAATCAGTTTTGTGTTAACGATAGTTCTCGTCGGAATGTATAGTTATGCGACTTGGCATGCTACCTGCGGGTTACCGGCATCAAAATTTAAGGAGGTGCAAACTATGGCTTCAGATAAAGGCAAAATTCCAAATGTCAATGATCAAAAGCAGTTAAAACCACCCGACTCAGTAAAAGTTGAGCCAAGAATTGTTACTAGTGGCGCCGATAAGCGTCCTGTTGACACTATTATCAAGAAGGGTATCAAATGACTGAGAATCGCGAGCAGCCGAGGTCTAATAACAAACCTCAACAAAGCGCTATACCGAAACCACCCAAACCTGTTCAGGTGCCTTTGCAGGATCTAAGAAAAGGGCTTGATATGAACAAGAAAATAAGAACCCGATAGGTCTATATTATTGTGATTGTTATCCAGAATAATCAGTAGATCTTCGTATGTGAAAGTAGGTACAATCATGTCAGATGATGATAACCGACAACAAACAACAGATACGGGCAAGACTATTGAAGCTCCGCTACCACCAATACAGGTTGATCTCAGGACCATAATGCAAGGTCAGGAGCCAACCGGAAATACTCTCACAGAGAACATTGCTTCTCAATCAAACAGTAAAGATATTGATTTGTAGATTATCCAAGTTTCAGGAGCATTTATCAGTGTGACGCAATTGCGTAGGACAGCGCTATCAGGCAACAGATAGCTATCGCTGTCCTATCGACATTGTTTAAACTTGAAACCTCATCTCCGCATGTTCCGCCGATGGAATCCTGAGCACCGATCCGAGTTCCAGATCGAGCGGAAAGAATATGTAGTTGTAATCGCAGATCACCCACCAGAGGGTCGGATCACCGAGATACCGGTAAGCCAGCAGATCAATGCGGTCACCTTCCTGGACGGTGTGGAAGATGTCATCCAGTTCGGGCGATGTGTCAATTCGCTGCCTTACCCCGATGAACTCATCGGTCCCATCCACATAGAGCACGCAATTCGCATATCTCGACGATTCGTTGATCATTTCCTCACCTCATGATAACTCACCGACTTTCCGACGATCTCCTCAAGGGTAATATCTACCTCCGCATGCTGAGGCAGCAGATTTGATGCATCGAACATATGAAAATACCTGACCCTGACCTGCCGCACTATACAGGGAACACCAACATACAGTTCGCCGAAGAAGAACAGAACCTTGTGCGGAACATTTCGAAGCATCGTCTTTTCATGCTGCGGATACAGGAGCGATTGCAGCCACGTGACTTTCTTCCTTACGTCTCCCTTGAAGAAGGCAAGTTTGAATGTGATTCTGCGCGCCTCTCCTGCCACATACTGATATCTCGGATGGCTCATCCCCGGGATTTTGATGGTGGCGAAGTCGGTGCTCTTATCATCAGTGATCTCATCCGGGTTGTACTGGAATTCGAGGGACTCCCTGGTTACCACGTCTACCAGATGCCCGGTTGTGATCTGCCTGCTATCCAACTTTAACCTCATATCGTTTCATAATTCTTGACCTTCCGTTCACGCATATCTTTGTATACCGACTGCGCTATCTTTCGCCCGTCGAGCGTTGTTGTAACCTGAATCTCAATCGGGCGTTCGGAGATCGAATCGAGCTTTGCACATAGCACGGATATTACCGACTGCAGATCATCCGTTCTTCCGGTAGTTGCAAGGCCAGTACCCCGAGATGCGACACCTCTGGTCTCTGCAAGAAGCCTTGTCTGCGACTGGACGTTGTTGTCCACAGGCTGATCGGCAGATACCGAACTCACTACAGGCATCGGCGCAGCAGATAGATTCGGCATAGCGCCGGCAATCGTTGGCGAGAGTGCCAGTGTCCCAGTAACTACGCCCGACATAAGAGACGCATTCATTATCCGCCGTGCTGATAAAAGTGACCTCGACACTGCCTTTGCTGGAATCTCCGATGCTCGATCAATACCGGCGGAAAACGCATGAAGCATTGCCATACCGCTTGCAGTAAGTGACGAAAGCGGGCCTTCCTTTGCATCGGAGAACGGCAGGAGTCTCCTGATTCTTGCGAGTACCGATTTTGCAGCCTCGTAAGGAGCCATGATCGCCGATCTGATCCCTGATGCGAGCGTGGTCATCCCGCCGAAGTCATAACCCCTGAGCCTGCCATCAAGTTGGAGTGGTTTGTACTTGTCGAGCGTGAGTAACTCCTGCACGACCGATAGACCATTGCCACCGTTATCGACTCCTATACCGACCGGCGTGTAGTACCTGTCGAGAAGAGCAATCGTCTGGGCGATATACGGATACGACACATGCTCCATGTGGATGCGGAGCGCGAGCGTCATTACCGACCTATCCCCGATCTCCATCTCCCTGAAGACCACCAGTTCCGTAGGATCGTTGGTGTAGCCGAGATCGCCGCCTATCCAGAACACGCCTGTCTGCGGCATGAGGTTCAGGAGTATCTCCAGCCGGTCGTGGGATTCCTCCTCGGTCTGACAGGAAGCCAGGTCTTCTCCAAGCAGCGTGACCTTCCTGTACTCCAACGTCTCCTGGCGGCAGATATTCAGGTTCTCCAGGCTGAATGCTCCGTATGACGGCTTGCCATGTTCGCCAGCGACCTCATGCTGCCAGCCTGCGGTATCGCGTCCGCCATAGAACTCGAGGAGTTCGCTCTCCCGATCATCGCTCCAGTCAGGATTTATCCACGATGGCCAGCGAAATACCTTGAACTGCGACGATGTGGTCAGCCGGTAGTAGGTGGTGTCCCGTAGTCCGTTCGGCGTCGAATAGATCCTGAGCTTGCCGCCCGCCTTGAGACACTGTCTGAGCGCCTTCCATGCCTTCTCCGTGAGCCACGCGCCCTCATCCACCCAGACCCGCTCGACGTGCAGTGACCGGAATGCATCTCCGTATGCGCCTGCATGACGGAAGTACGAGTCAGCCTTATCAGTATGTGGGTAAATACGGGTACTATACGCATTACCAGGATGCGAACTTTTAGATGCTTCAATTGGGTGTGAGGTTCTATGATACTCAGTCAGGACGGTTTACGCAGGTGTGGCGTGACCACCGTGGTATCGACCTGGTGGGCCACGGAGGAGAGTACGGCAGAGGCGGTGAGTCACGAATGCGGTTTCTAAGCTATACGGGAGTTCTCATATTTACCTGCATAATTGCAACACTCTGGGTATTTGGTTGTCAACTGAAGGATAGGGCTGTATACAAATCGGAGGTTGCAGATCCCTTGCTGCGTATTACAGCCTATGCGTATAATCCAGACAGTCTCCAAGTGACACTCGATATGTCCTCCCGGAGAATCAGAGCAATCCACAAACGCTATGATCCTAAGGCAGGCTCATATATCTATACTGTAAGGGAGGCGAGTGCTAGTCAGGCTGAGGTGACGGCCCTCGCCAAGAAGGTTACAAGGGATGAACATAACCTGAGGAACTTCAAACCTGAACTCTCATGGTTCAAGGGGATTCCGCCGCCGCATACGGGTGATGTGGTTGAGATCAAATGGAAGCGCCAATCAGTTTTCATTGCAAGACCACGTGATAGCATGTACCTGCAGGTGCCTGAAGAGGCCAAGATTCTCTATTCAGATCTAGGTATGATCGAGGGAGGTTTGTGTGACATCGGCCATAGACTGTACTTTGATTCAGTGTCTGTCCGCAAGGTTGGCTCTAACAATCCTCTGGCCAAGGCATTCGAGCAAGAGTGGAGTTGCATGATGACGAACAGTCTACCGAGGGGACGGTTAGGATGGTAGAGCATATGGCTCAATGTCGTCAAGAAAGGCACTGAGACCATCGCGAGCTACACCTATGACGAGTTTGGAAACCGAACGAAGATCACCTTTGTGAACGGGGCCTGCAGACTTTCACATACGATACCGACCCGAGATACCGCCTGTACGACATCAACTACGCCTACAGATGCACCGACCGATCACGGACAACGGCGGACTCCGAACAGCGCGAGACAACTCCGGCAACCCGACGTCCTGGCGCTCGATAGATGGAAACTACACCAGTGGCTACGACTACGACGCAAACAGGGCATGCGAAGGGTGGACCATGGCATCCTCGAATAGGCACTCACACTAAATGCCAACTTGGAGATACAGCAGAAACCATTAAAGGTAAAATTGCTATATTAACTCGTATGAAAAACAGCCACGCTGGGTGGATCAAACACCATCCAGATGATGATCCCACAGGGCATTTGCAAGACCTTGCCCAGTTAAGAAAAAATCTCATGGAATGTGAAAAGCGCCTAACAAAATGTTCCCAACCAGTGCCGGTACGATTACAGGTGCCAGTGCCTTCTGAGACACAAAAAAAGGTGGTGACTGGTGTGTCAGTAGGAGTAATAGCATACTGGATCATCAGTGAGGTATCAAGACTCATTCCAATTAGAAATCTTATACCAGTACCATAGCCTTTTCTTATATGTAAGTGAACTATCTAGTATTGTAGCGTATGCCCAAATTCATATAGCGATTACATGGTGGTGTAGGATGGAAAATGATAAGTTGGTAGATTGTTTTGTTGCGAAGATAAACAAAGGATGCAGAGTACCTATATGGAGTAAAGATTCCCCCGATAGCGTTAGAATTGGAGAACCATTTGATGACGGATCATATTCTGACTGGCATATTAAGCCATATTCTAGGATTGATTGGGTTGAATCGTTGTAAAGGCGAATATCTTTTCGTTTTCCTATGCCTTACAGATCACTAGTAGAACGATATATTTTTCCAACTTTTGATGTTGGAGGTTTATTTCTATTCGGTAATACACCGGAGGGTACTGACTACCATGAATTGCGGGTAAAACTGTATGAAAATCATGAATTATTCCCGCCTTTGTTGAGTAATGGGTATATACAATTTGCAAATCCAGACACAGGTGATTTTGATCCTGTTTGTTTTGATATGAACAGACCAGTTGGGGTATATGATGCTCCTATTGTGCGTATTGATCACGAATCAATACTAATAGATGGTCAAATTGTTATAACAGATGAAATTGCCGATTCATTTACATGCTTTATCACCAGAATAATTCATGGAACACGTTGAGGCTCAGCGACGGCTTTAGGACGTAGACGATGAGATACAGGGGATGCATGCGAAACTGGTGCCGAGCGGGTTGTCGTTGACGATGCTGACTAAACCAATGTCACTGTTATGGGCTGAGCTATGGGGCTATACTTCCCGTCCGATGATAACCACTGCAGCATCGTCCTCCAGCTTGTTTTCAGCGATGGCCATCGCGACCCGGTACATCTCGTCAAGTATCTCTTCTGGTATGCAGTTTCCGCACTGTTCAAGCGTAGCTCGTACACCCTCCTCGCCATACATAGTGAAGCCCCTGTGCGATTCACTGATACCATCTGTATACATGACGAGTTTATCTCCAGGAGACAACTGCAATTCTGATAATTCGTACTCAGTCCGGTCTTCTATCCCAATCGGTAACTGCCCTGTGCTCAGCAACTCTACCCGGCCATCTGCTCGGAGAACCATTGACGGCGGATGCCCGGCGCTTGCGTAAGTAAACTGCCCGGTTTGCGGGTCAAGTACCGCCAGAAAGACTGTGGCAAAGCGTTCGCTGAACTGGCTTTGGGTGTATGTGACAGCGTTCGCATGAGTCAGGGCTTGATCCGGTCGACCGAAGTCATACGCAAATGCGCGGATGGTGCTGCGCACTGCAACCGCAAGGGATGCGGCCTCCACTCCCTTGCCGGTCACGTCGCCTATCAGCAGAGCTGTCTTTCCATCCTCTGTCTCAAAGACATCGTAGAAATCACCGTCGATATATTTGCCGGCAGCGCCGGGAACGAAGCGAGTCGCCAGCACGTAATCCGGGGTAGTGTACATCTCCGCTGGCAGAAGCGCCTGCTGCAGCATATTATGGTGCTCCAGCAGCCCCATTCTGGCATCTTCAGCATCGTTCTTTGCTTTGATTTCAGCCTCGTACAGGCGAATATTGTTCAGAGCCAGCGAGACGGCAATCCCCAGCTTGTAAGCGAAATCCGCGTCGGCATCAGTGAAACTGCTCGGCCCGGATGTGCGGATCAGCGACAGGACTCCCAGGAATTCACCGCCCGGAATTAATGCGATTTCCAGGACTGATTTTATCTCGTACTTCTCGGCTATATCACAGCTCACCCTGTCATCTGAACAGACATCATTTATGGCGACCGGCTCCGTCGTTTCCCTCGCCAGCTTCAGATACGGCATCTCTTCATCGGTGAACCGCATTCCTGGGGACAGCTTTGTCAATCCCAGAGACTGGCGTATCACCCATTCTTCGTTCTCATAAGCGGCTATATCTCCGGCATCAACCTTAAGAGCCTGTGACGCCTTCTCGACTGTCAGGCGCATCACGTATTCGGAATCGCGTGATGCACTGATTTCAGCAATGATCTCACTCAGCGCATGGCTCAGAGTCTCACTGTTCTTCAGTTCGCCCTCCAATTGCTTGAGCGGCGTGATGTCACTGAACGTAACCACAACGCCGCCTACGACGCCATCGAGAGTGCGGTATGGCATGATACGCATAATGAACCATCGACCGTCATTGCTCTCTACCTGGCGTTCCTGTGTTGTCAGCGAATCAAGCACGGCGTTCAAATCTTCTTCTATTGATTCATACCGGAGACTCTGGGTGATGTCGGTTATGGGACGGCTGATGTCTGCAGCGCGAAGGTTGAACAACCCAACAACAGCGGGAGTAAACCGCCTCACCTGCAGTTTGAGATCAAGGAAAATTGTGGCTACCTGAGTGCTGTTCATGAGGTTGGTCATGTCGTTGTTCAGAGTAGTCAGTTCATCGACTCTCGTCTGGAGTTCGCTGTTCAGCGTGACCAGCTCTTCGTTGAGCGACTGCAATTCCTCTTTGGAGGTAATCAACTCCTCGTTCGTGCTTTGCAGTTCTTCATTAGTTGACTGAAATTCCTCGTTAGATGCTCTCAGTTCCTCCTGAGTAGCTTCCATCGCCTCTACGTTGCTCTGCAGGCGCTCCTTTATATGAGCCAGTTCCTTCTCAACTTGTGCAAGCCTCGTATTCGGCTCGCCGGACGGTTCCTCTTTGGCGTTCGGAACCATTGGTGTCACTGGCGGTGGGACATCCTCGAATACAATCATGAGCAGTCCATTCATGGAATCCGGTTGGGTGAAGGGGCTGATCGTAACACTGACGGTCTCATAGTCACCGTTAGTCTTTACCTTTAGTTCTTCCAGCACCACATCGGTCTTCTGGCTGTATGCTCTATATATGGCGCTCGGCAGTTCCATCTTCAACCCTTCGCGAGCCATTGCGCAGATGTTCCAGTTCGCGCTGCCTTCCGGCGGCTCCAGATACTTGCCGGTACGGCCGCTTATGTAAACGATGTTACCGTTTGCATCCACGATGACTGATGGTGGGGCATATCTCTCCAGCAGCACACGCTTGACTGCCTCTGAAACCGCAGGCTGAGGTTGACTGGGGAGTTTCCCTGCTTCATGAGTCTCGATAATTGGATGAGAAGCCGGAACATCGACCAGTCTCCTGTGGGGAGTCTTGGTCTCATTGCGCCTGAATATTTTCCACTTGCTATCTACTGTTGAAAAGAGATCGGGAGCACCCCCTATAGATTCCGCTGTGCCGAGGAAGAGTATTCCGCCGGGGTTGAGTGCATAGTGAAGTATCGGAATGATCTTCTTCTGAAGTTCGGGACTGAAGTAGATCATTATGTTCCTGCACGAGACCATATCCATCTTGGTGAACGGCGGATCCTTTACCATATCGTGCAGAGCGAAAACCACCGTTTCCCTGATTAGCTTCTTGACCTGATAACCGCCTTCTACTTTGGTAAAGAACTTTTCCAACCGCTCCGGTGATACATCAGCTTCGATATTGGCAGGATAGATCGCTTTCCTTGCAAATGCGATGGCTCTATCATCTATGTCCGTGGCGAAAATCTGTATCTGCAAACCCGCGTCGGGGCGAATCCTGTCTATGACTTCGCGGAGGATGATGGTTATGGAATAGGCTTCCTCGCCCGTGGAACAGCCCGGCACCCAGACACGGATAGCTCCGTCCTGTGCGGCTGCATTGACCAAATCGGGAAGGACGCTGTTCTCCAGGTAATCGAATGCCCCGTGATCTCTGTAGAACCTGGTTACTCCAATCAGAAACTCTCTGAATAGAGAGTCCAATTCCTCTGGGTGGGCCTTTACATAGTCGGCATACTCCGGTATTCTATCGATCTGCAGGAGACTGGCACGCTTCACAATGCGTCGGCATAGAGTGCTGGTTTTGTAAAGAGTGAAATCGTGTTTCGTGCGGGTTCTCAGGAGTTGCAGGATTCTCTGCAGTGCGCCCGTGGGGACTGCCTCGTTCTCATCCTCTTTGGCGCGCAATTGTAGTGGATGTTTTACGTAGGCGACCAGTCTCTTTGGCAGATCGTCTATCGGGGCAACGTAGTCTACCAGTCCTGTTCCGACGGCGCTTCTCGGCATGCCATCAAACTTGGCGGTGTCCGGGTCCTGGACCATTATCACGCCGGATACTTCCTTGATCGCCTTAAGTCCGAGCGTGCCATCTGTGCCCATGCCTGAGACGATAATGCCGATGCTCTTATCACCCTTTTCTGCTGCAAGGCTCTCGAAGAACAAATCTACAGGCATATGCACCCCGCGCGGCTCTGCAGGTTCACTTATGTGTAGGAGGCCGTCATGTAACGTGAGATCGGCATTCTGGGGAATAACATAGACGGTATTGGGTTCGACCGTCATTCCGTCCGCTGCTTCTCTAACCGGTATTGCCGAGGCGCGCTGAAGTAACTCAGAGAGCAGCGACTGATGTGTTGGGTCCAGGTGCTGGATCACAACAAACGCCATCCCGGTATACGCAGGTATTCCGGCGAAGAAGCGCTCGAACGCCTCAAATCCCCCGGCTGAGCCGCCGATTGCAACTATATATGATGGAGCGGAATCCTTTGGTGATGAATCGCTCTGCAGTTTGGGTTCCTCCATTTGCAGCATCCTATCGACTACTCGTGTAAAGAAAAATCTTCCAGCAGCCCAAAGATCACCGTCATTAACTCTCAAAGTATACCAGCGCAGCACCAATTCGGAAACCTATCATAATGTTATTATCGATAATGAAGCAAGCCAAAACAGGGGTACCCGTAATCTTCGGCCATTGCAGTTATGATGGAACTCTGAACGGTCATGGCAATATATGGATATCTTGCTCACCATTATATGAATATGGCAAGCAATCGTCTAATGAATCTGAAGTCTGATATCGTCGCAGGTGTGTGACGGCGCTCTCTGTAATCGGAACCAAACGCATAGGGAGTTTCTTGCTTTCATGGATGGTAATAAACCCATGTGTGAGATCAACGTCCCGATTCTCCATGGACACCTCTCCGATGCGCATGCCTGTACATGCCAGAAGGCCGATGATAGTCATGTTCCTTACTGGATTGGTCCTGGCTCGATGAGCAGATGCACGCAAGTTCCCAGCTGCCTTGATGAGGGCGGCAATCTCCTCGTCTGTATAGATATATGGCGTAGTCCGCAGGTAGCTTGGGCCGAGGATGCCTCCAGTCGGGACCTGAGTGCCGGGCACGAATGTTGCCAGATATCGGGCGAAGGATCGCACTGCATCAAGGCGTTTGGCATGATAGAGTCGACTTGTATTCTGTGGCGCAGTCGCCCAGTTCAGGGCTAACACCACCGTCAACTGCTGTCCGGGTGATTGTCCATCGGCATATTCTGCAAATGTGCGCAGTAGATAACCTTCGGTGCCGAGCTTATAGCCCAAGCCGCGTTTATGGGTCAGGTACCGGTTAACGTAATCCAGCATGGGTGTTCCTTGAAGGTTGCTCATAATTGACCTCCCGAGAAGACGCCGTGTAATGGTGAGCGCTCCCAAATGCGATTGATAGCTCGTTTTAGAGCATGCGCCATTATCGGGAGTCCCATCGGAGTCATATGCCGCACAAATACTGCGCGTGATGGTGATGAGGGACGGCCGTGGATCAGATACTCCGCAAGCCCATCGCCGACGCGTTGCGGCAGTGGCAAATGATAAGGACGGTTCTGTTTATGATTAGCGATGCGTATTGTGCCCTGCTGCCAATCAATGTCATCAAGAGACAACCGAGCGACATCTCCAATCCGCATGCCCAAATCATACAAGCACAAGATTACGGCATACTCGCGTTTCCCGCAGGCCGTGATTCGGTCGATGGAGTCCAGTAGCGTGTTCAGATCATCCGTAGTTAACACGATGGGTGACAATGCAGCACGCCAAGACGGCAATATCGGCACTCCGTCACTCAGATGCTTGGTTGTGATCCCCTGCATCTCCAGGAATCTGATATCCACGAAGGGCGGTGCAGGCCTTCCGACGTGCGCTGTCACGACGTGTGCGTGGCATGCTGCCTATCGATGTAGCTATGAATGCGTTCAGACGTTATCGTGGTGAGATCAATCTCTCCATCTCCAAAGAAGGCGTTTAGCGCAGCCTGCAATCCTTGACGGTGATGAAAAATGCTCCCTTCGCACAGCCCGCGGTTATGACGCAAGTGGTCAGTATACTGCTCCACAGAGACTTGCACGGGACTTGGGCTTACTATCGGCGTATGATGTTCATTGATCCAGGCCATGGCGCATCTTACGGCCGCGAACAACGGCTGCCGTCTGTGTGTTGTTGTCCCGCAGGACTGGATGGAGAGTTCAGGTGGGTCGAAACCGGAGAGGAATTCGCGTGCATGGACAAGCGTTACCTGGCAGAGTGGAAGTTCCTTCTGCTGTAACCATTCGCCAAAACGCATCATCGATTGCAGATAGCCTTTCGCATAGCGAGAATAATAGCTCTCTGCGTAGAAACGGCGTGATTTCTCTTCAATGCACACCGAAAGAGGGTTTTGAGCTATCCTTGCCCGCATCACTTCCTGTGGGAAGTAGTACTCCAACATGTAAATGCCTCCTGATGCCTATATTACTGGTCTAAAGGACCAGCTGGCATTCACATTATTATGCGGAACGCAATGGGTTTCAAGGAGTTTGCAGATCAGATCTACTCCACATAATCAGGAAGTCAGCATAATATCGAGTTGGAAACGGTCTCCCAGACGCGAGGAACCGTGGCAAGGGCGATTCAATCCGTAGTAGGCGGTGAAGTCCGGCATATAGGCACTCCAGGGACATTCGATCCCTGGGAAGTGTGCGATGCGAGAAACAGAACGTGGAAAGTAGTGGCAGATACGTCATTAACCGATGTTCCCGCGAATCACAGGGCAGAGATAGTGTGCCCCATTCTCAGCTATGATGACATACCGGAACTCCAGGAGATAGTCCGTGCGGCAAGGAAAACTGGCTGCCATGCATCAAAGACCTGTGGGATTCATGTCCATCTTAGCCATCCCGATGTCACCCCCAAGGCGCTCGCTAATCTTACCAAGTTGATCTACAAGCAGGAGGCAATCATCTACGCGGCACTCGGAGTGACCACTGAACGCATGAGCAAATACTGCAAACCGATCGATCCCAAATTCATTGAACGAATCACAAAGAACCCTCCGAAGAATTTCCGTGGGCTCAATATCCAGTGGTACGGACGATATGAAGCACAGCCTCAGAGGTATCATAGCTCGAGATATTCGATTTTGAACCTGAACGGTTGGTTTCTTAGGGGTGCTTTGGAATTGAGAGCGTATTTAGGTTCGCTTCACGCTGGTCGCGTACGCGCTGCCCTGATTTTCAGCATGGCGCTCCTTGCACGTGCAATGAGTTGCCGTGGAGCGTCCGCAAAGAGACGGGACTATGACCCTGCTTCGGGGAAGTATGACATGCGCGTATTCCTCATATCTGCCCTTAAGCTAAACGGCGAGCCATACAAGAACGTAAGGCGGCATCTGCTTGCAAATCTTACGGGCGACTCGGCATGGAAGCGTGGAAAACCAACTTCCAAACTTTCTGCCGCAAAGAACACAAAGACAACGGAGGTGTGCTGTGGAACGGTTTAAAGTGAGGATTCCTGCAAACGTGCTGAAAGGCCTGGAAGCAGTCCGGCACTCTGGCAAGACCAATATGCTTGACATACCGGTGGTCATAGATGTTCTTATCAAGATGGCCTTTATCGATGCTGCCTTCTGGGTGTACGACAACAGGAATTTCTACAGCAGGTGTGTAATCCGAGGTCTCGAGCCAGAGGAAGGAGGTGGCGATCAGTGTGCGGATTAGCGGGTATCGTACTTGGAAACGCAGAGAAGACAGGTGCTAACATCAGAATCTTTATAGGGCAAACAAGCGAAACAAAGCGGATCCCGAAGGGCTTTGACTGGAAGCGGTTATCTGCAGACGGCATAATCATCAACTCACGGGGCAGGGATCCCAAGTCAGCGAACGTCGATTCTATTTATGTCGACAGAGTTTTCTTAAGAAGGAATAAAAGCATATAGTGTGTAACTCCCTAGTTAATCAATATTGAAAGCGCAGGCACTATCAGTTGGTCGAAATCACGTGTATTTCGGCCAACTGACATTTTATGCCGACTGGAGTTAACAATGATTCACGAATCAAATATGCTACGATTGCTACCTCAGCCCCAAAGTATCGCTATGCATGAGGGTTTTTTCAGCGTAAGAGATGTTACGGCCATTCTCTTGGAGGCTGGAACATCGGTTGCTGATTTTGCAACTGCCATGAGACTGAAACAGGGATTGTTCAGTGCTACGGGGTATGATGCTGAAATTATCCGTCTAGACGCGAATTGCACTTCTCGCGATCTGATTCTAAGAATCTCCCCGAATGACAAGAACCCTGAATCATACAAGCTTATGATCACTCCAGCTTCTGTAGTAGTCGATGGTGCATCTGCGGCTGGGCTTCGCTACGGCGTGGAAACGCTCCTGCAGATCGTGAATCAAGCCGGCATCGATCTTCCTTCGCTGGAAATTTATGACACGCCAGACTTCCTCGTCCGCGGCTTGTACCACGATGTCACGCGAGGTCAGGTCCCTACTCTCGATACGATGAAACACATTGCCGATTTGTGCGTCGAGTACAAGATGAACCACCTTGAGTTCTATGTGGAACACTGTTTCCTCTTCCGCTCAATGACGGAGATCGGCGCTGGTATGGATCCTCTTACCGCGGAAGAGATACTGGAGCTTGATCGTTACTGTCTCGAGAGACATATCGATCTTGTCCCTTCTATTTCTACATTCGGGCACATGTACGGAGTGCTGAGCACTCATACTTTTCATCATCTGGGCGAGCTGGATCTGGATGCGGGGAAAGTGCCGTTCAGCTGGTCTAATAGACAGGTGCATGGCACTTTGGATGCCAATAATCCTGATTCTATCAAACTGATCGAACGAATCTTTACCGAGTTCCTCCCGCTGTTTTCGTCGGATTACGTCAACATCTGCTGCGATGAAACGTTTGATCTGGGCAAGGGCAAGAATCAGGGTATGGAGCCTAGAGAACTGTACATTAAGCATCTGTTATCGGTTGTGAAACTGGTCGAGGACAGAGGGAAGCGTGCGATGTTCTGGGGTGACATGGTTCTGGAATACGATGGCCTTATGGACAAGCTGCCGGCCAATGTTGTTGTTTTGAACTGGGACTACAGCTCAGATCCCAACGAGGAGACATCCGCGCGATTTGCGGAAACTGGATTGACTCAATACCTTTGTCCAGGAGTTAATGCCTGGTCACTCTTCGCCCAGGATATTACTGCGGCGGAACCGAATATTCGCCATATGGCACAACATGGATTGAAGTATCGTGCGTCTGGATTGCTTAACACCAACTGGGGTGATTACGGGCATATGAATCTGCTGGCATCGTCTATTCATGGGATAATCATGGGTGCAGCTTACGGATGGAATGTTGCCAGTACGCCTGAGCAGTCCGATTTTGACGAATCATTTTCCGTTGTGGCATACAAAGATCAAAGTAGAACGCTTGGTAGTCTTCTGCGGCGTTTGGGCGGGACCGACCCCTATCGGTTCTGGATAACGGAAGCAAAACCTTTCAACGAACTGCGTAAGATAGGCATCGATGATCTGCATATGGATGCCGCCACAATCCGGCAAAACCACGGCGTTGCGCTGGAAATCAAGAGAGAACTGGAGCATCTTAGAGCAGAATCGGCTGTTTATCACAGGCAGGATTACGATGAATTCATTTGGTCAGCATCCATGATAGTGGCAGTTAACAAATATGCCTTACTTATAATCGGCGAGGCAATAGGTGTCCCGGAAGAGTTGGCATCTGAATTCGAGCGGTTATACAACAGGTATGCACAGCTTTGGCGTCGAAGAAACAAAGAGTCGGAGCTGTTCCGTATACGAGAGGTAATACTGCAAGCATCCAGGCAGATTCGTGAATACGCAGGTTAGCGCGATAAGGCGGTTGGCTCAGAGTGGCGTTGGAGTGGTGCTAGGTGTAAACAGCCTGGCATCAAGCGCGAAATTAAAACTGGTGGAGAAGTTGTCACTTTTACAAAACGTGACGTTGGTTTTCTCTTGAGTCCAAATAATCAAATCGCTCTCCGTGACACCATGTGCAATTCCCATAATAATTCGGCTATTTGCCATACCAAGAAAAAACATAGCCAGCAGTGTATCAGGTGGACAAAGTCCCTGAGCGGTTATATAGGACATATTCGCTGGACAATTAACCGGGACAAAGTCGGTGGACAGTAACACGCCGATGTTCTTGCCCATCCAGCAACCGTAAATCTTGTCGCGCAATTCGTCGCGATTCATAATCAGTTTTTGCATGTATCTCCCCTGTCATTAACTCTATAGCGTTTTGCTTAGTTATCCCAAATCATATTCCAGTTCATTGATTCATACACTTTCGCAACCCCGTTCGTCGGGCACCTCGGAAAAAGCACCGTCGCGGAAATGTGCAATCCTGCATGTAAGTCCATATTGCGGCAGGATGAAAACCCTGAAATCTCAGCGCTTTCAAAAGAGATCTTTTCCGAGATGCTGGCTTGCGAGGACTGCTTCAGGGCGTCTGCATCGGGCCTTATACTGTCATTACTGTGCAAACTAAGACGGCTTCCAATGGCCGAGGAGAGTGCACATGCGGCCGTAGTCCGATCACCGTTTATCCGAATAGCTCCGGCCTTGCGCCTGATAGCACAGCACTATGAAGAAGAGATTGCGGTTTCTGATATGGCAGATGAATGCTGTCTGAGCGAGCCTCAATTGCGACGTCTGTTTATCAGTTCCGTCGGGCAATCCCCGCTCGCCCACCTCACGAAGTTCAGGCCGTGGATGGCGACAGCTCTCCTGGAGAACTCCGAGCTGTCCATTCTGGACATTGCGGGCCGTGTAGGATACGCATCGCCATCCAGTTTCTACCGTCACTTTTTCGCAGAGTTCGGCAAGTCGCCCAGGCTGTGGCGCAAGGAAAACCGAGCATAAAACGACAGCAGGAGCCTGTTTGTTGATAGGTATAAGACCCATGTTCCGCAAAGGCAATCTTTCTGATATAATAGCTTTAGAATAAGCGATTGTTTCACGGCGGGTAATGTTATTGAACGTTACAGATGAAAAGATATCAGAGGTTGTAGAACGGATTGTGCAAGCTGTTCATCCCCTGCGCATAATCTTCTTTGGTTCGAGTGCGCGCGGGCAGGCCCGGCCGGATAGTGACATAGATAGCCTGGTTGTGATGTCTGACGGCACTCTCAAACGGACACTTCTATAAAATTGAAGATTTCCCTTCTTGCCTCATCCTGGGTAGTGAACTTCTTTCCTATATCGTGGCGGTTTGTCAAATCAAGTGCAACAATTCTTCAGACAAGGCCTGATAAGGTGTTTTCCAATTGAGACATCTCCGCGGGCGGTTGTTGTGCAGGTGGGTTGCAGATCCAGCTGTTCCTGCGTCACAGTCAAGAAGCTTGTATGCTTCGGAAAGAACTGACGTAACAATCCATTCGTATTCTCGTTGCGTTACCGTTAGCATAGACGGTAACGAGGCGATTTCACAGGCGTCAAGCGATGGCAAATGGTCCGTGCGGCTTGCCTACATGCGCGACCTCCGGCTCTTTGCACGATCCCTGGGAGGCATTGACCTTGCCAATATAACGCCGGCAACAATCGACACAGTACTGACCGACCCGACTGTCGCGAACACTCCCGACGGGCTACCGAAGTCGCCTGCGACAATGCATCGTATGAAGGCGGTAGTCAAATCCTTTTTCTCGTGGGCGTTGGATACCGAGCTCATCGATACGAATCCGGCAAGGCTTATCACCATGAAACGACTATCCAGAACTCCGCCGGAGTACCTGATCGAGAGTGAAAAGCGCAGGCTCCTGAAGGAACTGCACGACCGCTCGAATCCATTGGCACGTCGTGACAGAGTGATCTTCGAGATCTTCCTCGGCACTGGCATCGACTCTCGGAGTTGGTGAACCTCGATATCGACGATGTCGACCTTGACGGCAAGCACATCCGCATCGTGGGCAAGGGCGGAGTACCTCAGATCAAGTTTCTCAAGTCATCGCTTCGGACGTTGATGCGAACTTACCTGAAGGAGCGCAGGCATCTCACAGGTAGCGAGACCTCTGCACTCTTTGTCTCATCTCGCAACACCTGGCTTTGCAATCGCCAGGTTGCACGGCGTCTTTCATACTGGCTATCGAAGGCCGGCATCACAAAGAAGATCACGCCGCACGGACTCCGCCATACCTTTGCTACTCACCTCTACGCAAACACATCCGACCTGCTCCTCGTGAAGCGCGCGCTCGGCCACCGGGATATCTCCACAACTGAGATTTACACTCATTTGGCAGATGAAGCACTCGAAGATGCGCTGGAACATATCTGAACATGCTGACTATTAGAATCGCTTAATGGAAGCGATTCGCGGGTATCAGTATATTAAAACTGCTGCACAAGAGTAGTCCCCAGCGGTATCTGCAGGAGGAGAAACCTATGATGGTTGATACGATACATTTGCCAAGCGGAGTCAGTCTTCAACAACCGCTCGAAGCGCTCAAGGCGTTTTGCCTTGAGGAGTACGCCTACTATGATGGACTACCATGCCTCGATGTGAACAGAATTGAGCCGATGGACATCCTGGCGACAATTCCGGTGAATGGCTTGTATAACGCGAATGCGAAGACTGTGCGTAGAATCCATAGAGGTATGGCAGAACGATGTGATGTACTCCTGCGGGAAATCCCGGAATATGCCGACCTCCTGATAGACGACAATGCTGTGAAGCAGCTTGAAGTACTCCTGCATGAGGCGGTGCAGGTTCTTGGAGTGCTCGTACCAGTGGCCACAAAGGTTCTGCACCGGAAAAGGCGTAACCTAATTCCCATGCTGGATAACGTAATGATCGCTCACTACCTCCGCGCTCCCAGTCCTAATAATCTTCCTGCACCCACACAGAATAGGAAAACGGCGGCGAGTATGGGCATGCGTGCATTGGCTGAATTTAGAGATGATCTAAGGGCGGTATCAAATGACATCAGGGAACTGCAGCAGGCTCTTTCCCGAGAGGGTTACTCATTGACACCAGTCAGAATTCTGGAACTAATCGCGTGGATGAGTCTAGAGCCAAATGGCTACTATCGCAGCTGAGCTTATCAAGATTAGAACTATATACTCGGTATTCGATTGTCAAAGAACATGTATTCTCTGAACTCTCCTTCTGGTGGCAGGCATCAAGCACGCGTACATCTGTTAGCATTTCGATGGCCCTCTCTGTGTTCGCTGAACTCATTCCTGCGTTTTCACAGGCGTAGTCACGACCTCTCCCTTCTTCTCTGCCTCAGCCAGCTTCTCCAGCAGCGCCGCCGAGTGGTCTCAGGGAGCTTCGGTTCCCTCACGGGTGATCTTGGTTGTTTTCAGATTCTTCATGTGGCAGCGAATCATCCGATCCAGCCTCTCCGAAGTCTCCCAATCGCCTGCCTCTTGCGTACGCCCCAGCTTCAGGAAATAGACCTCAACAAGTTCGACCTGTATGAGGTCACTGCTTTTATTGAACACAAAGTCATCGTGGAGCTGTTCGATAATCACATCGAAGAGTTTCTTTTCATCCGGCGAAAGGAACCGGTCAGCGTAGATTCGATGTTCTAGCGCATTGAGATTGCCTTCCACCGCACCATGACCCTCCCGTCTGTATCTCAGATGCCTATAGCTGGCTCTGATTCGTTTGTATTATTGATGTCTGTCATTTGTTAACTCTTCTCGTTCCAGCAACCCGGAGATGGGTGGGGAAGATGAATTTCGCCTTCACTGTACACCCGCCGGCTCCTGGAATAGCGATTTCTGGGTGATAGGCTTTCTCGGTATCTTGACCGCCTTATCTGCCACTTTGAGTTGGTCACTCTGGCAATTATCGTCCGGCACTACCTTCCCACCGAATAGTGGAATATGAATACCAGGCGTGCAGAGAAGAAGCGCAAGATCGTCATGCCAGTCGTAGGCACCCGGTTGGTGCGCGAATGGAACGGACGTGCATACGAGGTCATAGTCGTATATGGTGGCTTCGAGTATGAAGGCCGGCGCTACAAGTCGCTCAGTGCCATCTTGATGATTCTCCATGAAAAAGGCTATTGACAAGCCGACATACTTGCTGTAATATGTCTGTATATTGCTAAAACGGTTCGCGTATGTCGTTTTGGCATTGGCGTGCCGGAGCGTTTGCAGCAAGGGCTGTGGGTTGCTCCTTGTGCCCGTCGGTCGGGCGCTATCGATCATTTGGTGGCAGTTAGACTACCTGCGAGATGAATGTCGAGTGGTGTTCAAATATTAAACTACAGAAGGAGATTCAGGATATGCAAGAGAGACATGATGAGTACAAAAAAGCGGTCCGAAAGGCGGTAGAGTATCAGATCAGTTTTCAGCGCCCGGATGGTAGCTACATTTGGGATGGCTATGCTGTCGATGCTTTCCACAAGCAGGCGCTGTCATGGCAGCTGGGCGGACATTTCGTAGAGGCGATGAAGCTTCTGAACTGGGTCGGCGAGAATAAGCTGCAGTCAAACGGTATGTTGGTTGACTACAACGGTGACAACTACAAGCATGCATGGTTCTGCCAGGGAGCACAGCGGTTGGGGAGATTCGATCTTGCGTACCCTGTGATGAAGTATCTCCGTTCGCAGATGGCGCCGTGCGGAGGCTTGCCGCATTTCGATGGCGATGAACTACTTCGCGCGATCGGAACGGCATGGTCCGGTGTAGCAGCTCTCTACCTTGGGGACCTCGAGACCGCAAAGAAGACAGCAGATTGGTGCATCAGCATGCTTCGCCAGCAGCCCCGTGCGGACAGGTTCTACTATCAGACGACGCGGGACGGCAAGCTTGCCACAGAGAAAGAGTTCCCGAATGCTGAGTTCATCGATACGACGAAGGAGAAGCAGTGCTACTGGGAAGTAGGGTTTGCGATGCTGCTCATGTGCAAGATGTATCAGGCTACCGGGGATAAATCATTCCTCGATCATGCAAAGGATTTCTTGGAGTTCATGCTGAAATGCGCTCCGGACAACTATTCATACTGGGGAAGCGGAAAGGGTGCCCTGGCTGCGGCCTACTACTACATGTTCACCGGTGACGAGAGGGCAAAGCAGGCTTCATATCAGTTCTGCGATTTTGTTGCGGATACTCAGACCGCCGAGGGTGGTTTCCGCTACGAGGACGAGCCGGATGAACTGCTCATCTACGTTGACCATGCCGCTTGCTTCAGTGTTTGGGCTGGAGAGAGCCTGAAGATCTTTGAGAGCATGGCCAAGGGTTAATAGTATAAGGAGTATTTGATATGGAACTACAGAAGTTTACTCAAGCTGAAAAAGAGCAACTGATGGCGAGTGCAAAGGAGCATATCCTGATCCACTGGGCCAGCAACGAAGACCTGGCGAAGGACTCGAAGATCTTCACGGCCGGTGAGGGGTGCTACATTTACGATATCGACGGGAAGAAGTACCTCGATTCGTTCTCGTCGCTCATCACGACCATCTGCGGGCATCACAGACCCGAGGTGAAAGAAGCGATTCTGGAGCAGATGAAGTACCTGGAGTTCTTCCCGAACTATCACGATACATACAACATCCCGCTGATTAAGCTCTCCGAGAAGTTGGCAGAGCTGCTCCCCGGAGATCTCGACGTCTGCTTTTACATCTGCAGCGGTTCGGAGGCGAACGAGACCGCTATAAAGATGGCAAGGCAATATTACTGGCAGACCGGTCAGAAGCAGCGATACAAAGTCATCTCCAGGAAGAACTCTTACCACGGGACTACTATTGCAGCAGCATCTTATACAGGGTTCAAGGGTCTGAGAGAGTTCCTGGAGCCGACGGTACAGGGCTGCCTCTTCGCGCCGGCAGTGAACTGCTGGGAGTGCGAGATGGGCTGTGAGGCATCGACCTGCGGCATGGCCTGCTTGAAAGAGATGGAGCGAATGATCAAATGGGAAGGCCCGGAGACCGTTGCGGCGGTCATCATGGACCCGATCCCCGGCTCGAACAGCGGATATCCGATTCCGCCCGACGGATATCTCCAGGGCGTAAGAGATCTCTGCGATAAGTACGGCATCATGCTCATCTTCGATGAAGTGCAGACCGGTTTCGGCAAGACGGGTAAGTGGTTTGCTTGCGATAACTGGGGTGTAGTCCCGGATATGATGTCGATCAGCAAAGCCCTGTCCGCCGGGTTCGCTCCTATTGGTGTCACTGTCACCAGCAAGAAGATAGCCGATGTCTTCAATAAAGATCCCGGTAGCGAATTCAGAAGCGGCAGCACCTACGGCGGCCATCCGATAGCATGTACCGTCGCCCTGGCGGTTCTCGGAATAATCGAGAAAGAGAATCTCGTGGAGCAAGCCCTCGAGAAAGGTAAGTACATCAAATCGGAGCTGGAGAAGCTCAAAAAGTACGACATTGTTGCGGACATTCGCGGATTGGGCACACTCTGGGCAATCGAACTCAGAGCTGACAGAGTGACAAAGGCCAAGCTCGATCCTAGTCTGAAAGTCGGCTCGTTCATCAGAGACTGGTGCTGGGAGAATGGGATGATCCTGCGCAACAACGGCGATCTTCTCGTGATAGCACCTGCGATAGTCATGAGCAAGGACGAGATAGACATCATGATCGGAAATGTAGATAAGGCGATTTCTGCTGCGATAGAGAAATTCGGCCTGTGAACGAATAGGACTTCACCGGTGTTCCCCGTCAGCTTATTGTGACGATTACGATGGCTGAGGTATCGTTGAACCGATACCACACCGGTGGACAAAGCACCCCTTCCGAGCGCAATGATGCGCCGGGAGGGGTGCTCTGAAGAAAAATACGGATGTGGAGTGAAGAAATGAACTTGAGCTGGATCGATTGGGCTATGGTCGTTGTGGCGATAGTGGGCATCAGATTAGTCAGTATGAGCACGCGCACGCACATGAAAGGGGTTGCCGATTTCCTCTCGGGTAACCGTTGTGCAGGCCGATATCTCCTGTCCATATCCGGCCAAATGGGTAGTACAGGTGTCATCAGCGTAGTTGCAATGTTCCAGATGTACTATGCCGCAGGATTCACCGGAGTATGGTGGGGAATGCTGATGATTATGGTTCCGGTAGTCATATCGCTTACCGGATGGGTCTTCTACCGGTTCAGGGAGACGCGTGCTCTCACGATGGCTCAATTCCTTGAGATGCGCTACAGTCGGAGGTTCAGAGTGACCTCGGGAATCCTCTGCTTCATAAGTGGGATGCTGAACTTCGGCATCTTCCCTGCTGTCGCCGCTCATTTCTTCATCTACTATTTGGGCCTGCCGGAGTACTTCCACATACCGGGGATTTCTCTCGCCATATCCACCTTTGCCACCATTATGATTGCAGACCTGGGGCTCGCACTGGCATTCGTCCTCATGGGCGGACAGATATCCGTCATGGTAACCGAGTGCGCGCAGGGGATCGTATGCTGCATAGCATTTGTCGTGGTGTCGGCTTACTGCCTGCTGCACTTCAATTGGGGCTCAATCACTTCGGCTCTTTCTATGGCACAGGTCGATGCTTCAATGATCCATCCGTTTCACACCAGCAAAACCAGTGATTTCAATGCCTGGTTCTTCATCATAGGGGTAATCGGCGCTTTCTACGGCTACATGTCCTGGCAGGGCTCACAAGGCTTCTTTTGTTCCGCACGGTCGCCTCACGAACAGAAGATGGGTAACATAATCGGGGCATGGCGTGAGATGCCGAAGACGCTTATGATCCTGATACTCCCCATGATAGCGTACATGGTTCTTCACCTGCCGGAGTTCAGTGCCAAAGCGGTGATCATCAACGAGGCAGTGAAACACATCAGCAATCCGGCTATACAGGATCAGATGAGGGTGCCGATCACACTGGCACACGTACTGCCGGTCGGCATAAAGGGATTGCTGGCTGTCATCATGATCTTCTTCTCTTTTACCTGCCACGATACGTATATGCATTCGTGGGGGAGCATCTTTGTTCAGGATGTGCTCCTTCCATTGCGCAAGAAACCGCTTGAGCCTGAGGAGCATATTGCATGGCTACGCAGATCGATTGTAGGCGTGGCTGTATTCTCGTTCATCTTCAGCCTGATATACCCGCAGTCGCAGAAGATACTCATGTTTATGGCGATCACCGGAACGTTATGGCTTGGTGGGTCAGGTGCCGCAATTGTCGGGGGGCTGTACTGGAAGAAGGGTACCACCGCCGGTGCGTATATCGCGCTTGCGGTTGGGGCGATAGTCGGTGTCTTCGGACTGATCTACCCACAGATCTACCAGTCGCAGTTCCATAAGGCTTTTCCGATAAATAGCCAGTGGCTTTCGTTAATAGCGATGGTTATAGCCACACTTGCTTATGTTGTGGTCTCCCTGTATACCTGCAGAGGGTCCGCGTTCGAGATCGAGAAGATATTGAATAGGGGTCGACACGCACAAACCGGTGGTGCGTTGATTGTGAATAAGACAAGTTTCTGGCAGCGGCTGATCGGCATTACCGAAGAGTTCAGCAAGGGAGACAGGATGATGGCCATAACACTGGTCATCTGGAATCTGGGCTGGTTTGCATTCTTCCTCACGGTCACCATTATGAATCTGATAAAGCCGTTTGGTAATGTATGGTGGTCTGCACTCTGGCATACATACGTCTGGATGTACCTGCTGATAAGCATACCTAGCACGGTCTGGTTTACGGTGGGTGGCATCAAGGATATCAAGGCACTGTTTTACTTACTGGAAAACACCGAGCGCGATCATTCGGACGATGGCACTGTGGGCGTCAGAGCGGAATCCGAAAAGGTGGCCGAGTTAGAGCAGATATAAGGCAGACAGGGACTTTTCATATTTACAGATTTCTAGACAAGAATCGCTGATCGATATACGCGTATTCTCAAAATGCCTGAGATATAAGGCCTTGACATAATGCTCTCCTGATGATAGTATTGGCTCGTGTGCTGAAACGGTTCTCCAAGATGGTTTTAGCTTGAAAGTGAGTTTCCTATGGTTGCTAAATTACGTGACGTAGCTGCAAAGGCAAATGTCTCTGTAGGCACGGCTTCAATGATATTGAATGGCAAGGAGCGGGGAGTGCGCATCAGCGCGGCAACGTGTGCCCGCGTGCTTAAGGCGGCGGAAGAGCTGCAGTACCAGCCGAATCCGTTCGCCCGGTCGCTCCGAACGCAGAAAAGCAATACTATCGGCGTATGTGCGGCGTATCTGTATGACCAGTATACGGCGACGATACTTCAATATGTAAATCGCGCTGCACATCATAAAGGATACCGGCTTATGCTCTCCTTCCTGGAAGAGCAGGAAGACCCGGTTCAGACGATCCGGGAAGCATTCGGCACGGGGTACGTGGACGGCGTATTGATCAGAGAAAGCGCCGATAAGCTTGACGACCAGTCCATACTCAAGCTTCACAAAGAGGGTATGAAAATGGTACTGGTCGGTCGAGAGATCGTCGGGTCTTCGATACCGACTGTACTCTACGATAATTTCCAGGGCGGATACATGGCGGCAGAGCACCTGCTGAAACTCGGACACGAGAGGATCGCAATCGCAATGGAGAACGATCCTCTTGGAAAGAAGCGCTCTGAAGGTGCCTGCGCCGCGCTCGATAAGCGTGACGATTCGGAGGTCCTTTTCGTAGATATCTGCAGTCCTGAAGAGATCTCCAGCCGAGGCTATCAGGCCGGCACCGATATCTTGCATATGCAGAATAGGCCTACCGCGATCATCGCCCATGACGACGTTCTCGCGTTCGGAATAATCTCGGCGGTCAAGGCAGAGGGCCTTCGCGTTCCGGAGGATATTGCCATCGTCGGGTTCAACGATATGGCGAACATATCCGCGTATTACGATCCGCCTCTTACATCCATCAGGCCTCCGTACGCGGAGATGGGTGGGACGGCAGTAGACCTTCTCGTAGACATTATGGACGGACGTCTGGCTCAGGACGCAGGCACAAAGATACTCTTGAATCCTTCGCTGATCGCCAGAAAATCGTCTGGCGTATCCTGTCCTTAATACTGTTTTTGCATCAGCTGTTTATTGATTTGTATGCCAAATTGTTTTCGCTTGGAGGGCGAAAGGCAGAAGTATGGCGTGATAAAGGCTTTTCACCAAGTACAATCATCAACGCGTGAAATGGAGGATGTAACAATGAAGAGTACAAGAAAAGGGTTCACACTTATTGAGTTACTGGTTGTTATAGCTATAATAGCTATTCTGGCCGCGATTCTCTTCCCTGTATTTGCCAAGGCCAGAGAGAAGGCAAGGCAGACGAGTTGCGCGAGCAACATGAAGCAGATAGGCACGGCCACTCTGATGTACGTGCAGGACTACGACGAGAAGTTCTACCCTCTTCATGACACACTGAAGTCATGGGCGTCCATGCTCGAGCCCTACATGAAGAACAAGGGTATAACTCGCTGCCCGAGCGATCCTTACGCAACAGAAGCGAGCGGCCTGCTGAGCTATATCCCGAACCAGGCCATCGGGCAGTTTCCGTTTCCTGGACCCGTTGACGGGCTTCCCCTTTCTGCCATCAAGAGCCCCTCGCAGTTCATAGTGATGATGGAAGACGATGAGTCGTTTGGGCGCTGGGCGAATAACTGGAACTTCAGCAACTACGGGTGGCATTTCCAGTTCACGCAGGATAACAGACATTCCGGTGGGAACAACTGGCTCTTCAGCGACGGGCATGTCAAATGGTACAAGGACGTCTGGGGTACAAGCGGACATTGTGCCGATCCGGCCGATGAGACCTGCTATCCGTACCGTATAAGTATGACGCCGTCCTACGATGGCGCGGCTTCAAAGCCCTAGGAGCCTGTCCGAGTATTCGGAGCCAGTGCCAAACGAAAAATACGTTGACAGTTCACTGTTCTTGTGGTATATTGCCTTTGTTAGCTAAAACGTTTCGCGCATGTCGGTTCGGCATACGGAGAAGCAAGGGCATTGTCGTTATGTCGCGAGAAATCCATTTCACGATCGCGAGAAGATCGTTCGGCTCACCTGTGGTACAAGGATCTCTATGAGGCACAGGGGATTATCGACGATCCACTTAAGGCGACGATCCACGCTGCGTACTACATAAGCTTTCTCGTAGGTTACGAAGGGAACTAGACCAATCCGCCCTCATTGGGGCGGCCGTGAGTATTGGGATGGCTGTAGCTGCCGGACTCCATGGCGGCAATTGCACCCTTGAATAAAAGCAAGCATTTCAACAGTGTAAAAATCGGTATGAATATATATTTAGGAGAGTAAGGTATATGCGCGCACGCATCTTTGGTGTTTTGATCTGTATGCTGGTTGCTGGAATGAGCGTTGTGAGAGCTGACGAGGGACTGGTGGCCGACTACACCTTCGGCGAAGGTTCTGGCTTGGTGTTGAAGGATTCGAGCGGAAATGGCAACGACGGCAAGATACAGGGCGCCGAATGGGTGAAGGTCGAGAACGGCTACGCTCTCAGGTTTGACGGTGAGGATGATTGCGTCGATTGCGGTGACACGCCGAGTTTGAATCTCAAAGAGAAGTTGAGCCTTGAGGTTTGGATGCGGCCTGCTGCCAAGCCCAGTGACGCCGCAGGTATCGTAGGCAAGTACTACGACAACTATGCGCTGACCTATGGGCGCGAGGGTGGTGCGTGGTGGTATATCTCCAGCGGCAGCAACGGATGCTTCGGTCTGATCGAGTCAGATAAGTGGGTGCACGTAATCGGTACATTCGATGGGAAAGTGTTGAAGCTGTACGCCGATGGGGTGAAAATCGCCGAATCCCCGACCAAGATCCCTTCCGCAAATCCCGGAAAGAACTTCTATATCGGTAAGATACTTGCCAATCCTGACGCTCCCGATCCGGCTTACGGGGGGGTTCGTCCGTTTCTCGGGATGATCGGCGGCGTGAAGGTCTACAACCGGGCGCTCTCGCCGGATGAAGTTACCGCCCATTTCAGGGACGGGCTCAAGAAGTTTATTGACCCCGTTTGGTTCAATCGCGTGCGGCTGATCCCTTACGCGTATCCCGATATGGGGAAGATCGTTGTAGACGTCGACTACAGGGGGTTTCTCCCTCTCGCGGGAGATGGCCGCGTGCAGGTGCAGCTGGCGAAGACAGGGGAGCAGACCGCCATTCGAACCGCCGATCTGTCGGGTCTGACACGCAAGGGCGAGAAGGAAGTCTCTTTCGATACCACCGACTTGCAGCCCGGCACATACGAGGCGCGTGCAGTCTTCACCGATGGCCGGGGCGTGCGTCCCGAGGAGCGAGTCTCCTTCGCGTATACCGCATCAGCGGTAAAGCTGGCGTCGCCGGGCACGCGTTTTGCGCCGCTTCTTCCGGCAGCTCCAAAGCCGGCGAAGTACAAGTTCGATATATCCGCCGGTGGAGGTTTCGATCTTAATATCGACGGCACTGAGTACCTTTTTGAGTCATCGTATTCGTACCCTTCGGGCGGGGAGAATCGTCTTGCCTCCGCAGGTCCTGGCAAAGGCGGCGAATCCTCCTGGAAGGTCTCTTCAAAGCGGCTGGATGCCTCGCGGTACAGGGTGTATGCGAAGGGTGCATACTATACGATCGAGCGGAATATCCAGCTCTTCCCGAACCGAATATCGGTGAAGGATAAGATTACTAACAACACCTCGGAAGACATCGGCATAATACTAAGTAACCATATGAACCTTTCGGGGCAGGAGTTCAGAGATTCGTACCTCTCCGGCTTCAAGGGCGGCGGATTGCTGGAGGAGACTTACAGCCCCAGTGCCTTCGTGGGAAGAAAAGATCTGGGGATTGGTATCCTTCCTCTGGACGATGTCTATGTTATTCAGTCTCAGGTTTTCAATCAGAATGGACGGATTGGTGTCAGCTCAAACAAGTTCGGGCTCGCCGGCAAGGCATCGTACACGCTCGAATGGGCGATCTACCCGAACAGCACCGGCGACTACTACGACTTCATCAACGCGGTCAGGAGAGACGAAGGACGAAACGGCGTGACGGTCGAAGGGCAGTGGGCATGCTGGCCGAACGGCCCGTTCGACAAGTCTGGAAAATTGCCGAGCGATGAGTTCTTTGAAAATGGGAATATCAAATACTTCGGTCCCGGTTCATTCGCCTTGTTGGCAGATGATCCAGAGCTTTCGGTAGAGGGGATCGATTTTATGAACTATCCCAAGGCTATGCAGTTCAACAGGGAGTTGGCCGACAAGACGACGAAAGCGCATCCGGGAATAGAGTGCTTCTTCCACATCGCGCACAGCCTTTATGACACAAACAAGCCGAACGAGACGTTCGCGGATTCCAGGGTGATCGAAAAGAGCGGGAAACAGGCGCTATGGCCTGAGAATCCGCCGTGGATAAGTCAGAAGAGGCTTGACGAGGGCTGGAACGCTTATACATACTATCCGACCCCGGGCAACAGCTTCCACAATGCGCTGATGAAGAGTGCCGACGTATATATGGATGTGTGCGGCTACAAGTGCTTCTTCCTGGATGGATATATGGTAGGCTACATGGGCAAGTATACCTACGACCGCTGGGACAACCACACGGTCGATATAGACCCAGCTACCAAGACCATCAAGCGCAAGTACGCTTCGGTGCTTCTCCTGTCACAGCCTTCGCTGGTGCAGTTCGTAGATAAGGCGCATGCGAAAGGTGCGACGGTGATAGCCAATAACTCCGTGATCACCCGTACCATCGGCAAGCAGAGGATCATACATGACAGGGAAGTGGTTGCAAATCCCGATACGCATCTCGCCCCCACATCGATCGCTCTCTCGAATATGTACAATATCCAGAACGATGTCGATATCTATAGGGATGCGCTCGACAAGCTCAAGTGGGGCGAGCTCATGTTTGTGTATGCTACAGGCGATAACATACTTAAATATCCGTCGCTCGTGCAGCAGATGTTCCCGATCACTTTCGAGGAGATACACTCCGGCTGCGTGAAGGGCCGGGAGCGGATAGTAACCATGAACTCAGGAGTCTATGGCTGGCCGGGCGACAACAGCCTTCACTTTGGCTACAAGTACGACCCGCGGGGCGTTTCCGTCACTCCCGACTTCGTGACGACCGCAGACGTCAAGGGCGTTCGCACTCTCGTTTCGTTGAGAGACCAGGAGTCCGCTGTAGTGAAGAAGATCCCCGTCTCCATGAAGACAAGTGGTCGGGTGAATGTCTCCTGCTCTCAGTACGACGGCAAGGGAATCAAGATCCTGCTGAACGGCAAGGGCAGGGCATATGTTACGGTCAAAACCGGAGACTTCTCCGTGAAACCAAAAGCTAAATACTCTCTGGTCGTCGATGGCGTTGCAAAGCGGATCACTGCCGGTGCAGGAGGGGCGATTTCGTTCCAACTGGACTTGCATGGCCTGCATGATGTATCGCTCACATGTTTGTAGAAAGATTGAACGAGACTTACGAGGTATATTATGTCTTCCGAAACACTGAAAGAACTGATCAATCCGTCTGCGCTGATGCGTATAGCTCCTTTCTGGTGCTGGAACGATAAGCTCGATAAAGATGAGCTTATCCGCCAGCTCCACGAGATGTCTGATAAGGGGTGGGGATCATACTTTATGCACTGCCGCGGCGGAGTGGTGACGAAGTATCTCTCCGATGAGTGGATGGAGCTTGTAAACGCCTGTGCTGATGAAGCCGCAAAGACGGGCACGCACGTGTGGATCTACGATGAAGATCGATGGCCATCCTGCTACGCTGGGGGTATCGTGCCCCGGCAGTCTGAGGCGTTCAGAGCCAGAGCGCTGGTTCTGCTGAAAAAGGGCACTGCCACAGAGGACGATACGTTCTTGCGCTCCGTGGAGCATGCAGGGGTAGAGTACGAGATATGCAAGCGAGTCTCTCCTATGGGCGAGCTCTGGTTCAACGGGACTTGCTTTGTAGACCAGATGAACCCCGAGGTAGTTCGCGGGTTCCTCGACTGCACTCACGAGGCCTACAAGAATGCGTGCGGTGAGCATTTCGGCGGGGCTATTCCGGGTATTTTTACCGATGAACCAGCATATCTCTCGTGGTGGATAAGCACCGCCGTCCACGCAGTGCCGTGGTCGGAGTATCTGCAAGGGTTCTTCCAGGAGTTCAAAGGTTACGATATCCTTGACAAGGTAGAAGAGCTATTCTTCGATATTGGAGATTACCACGCTACGAGGTTTGACTTCTACCATACCGCTACGGAGCTCTTCCAGCGCAGTTATACAAAGCAGTGCTACGATTGGTGCGAGGAGAATAACCTCATCCTGACCGGGCACTATCTCTTCGAAGACAGCACTCGTCTGCAGGCACAGTGGTGCGGCGATGTCATGGCCCACTACGAATTCATGCACTGGCCGGGGATAGACCGGCTCGGGAAAGAGCTCGATCATCTTGTCACCATAAAACAGCTCTCGTCTGCCGCCGAACAGCTCGGGAAAGAGCGCGCGCTCTGCGAGGTGTTCGCCGGATCCGGACAGCAGACGGACTTTGCCGTTCGGAAGCACGTTGGCGACTGGCAGGCAGTGTTGGGGATCAACTTCCTGAACCAGAGCCTCGCGGCGTATTCCCTCCGTGGCGAGCGGAAGCATGACCATCCGGTAAACATGTTCTACCAGCAGCCGTGGTGGGATGACGAACGTGGATTCGCAGATTATCAGGCCAGGGTGAGCGCTTTTGCTGCAGAGGGTAAGAGGATGGTCGATATCCTTATTCTCCAGCCGCTCTCTACCGCGTGGAGTATATACTCTCCGCTGCACAAGCTCGGCAACTTTGCCGAGGAGAGTACGTATGACCTTCCGTTTGAATCGATCTCGAACACGCTGATGGCCGAGAAGATCGATTTCCACTACGGCAACGAGACACTGATGGCAAGACACGCCTCCGTGAAGGATGATTGCATCGCCATCGGTGACTATGGCTACAAGTTTGTGATCGTTCCTCCCACCCTGAACCTCCGGGCGTCTACCATAGCGCTGCTGCGGGAGTACGCCGGAGGAGGGAACAAGCTGATACTCGTAGGCACTCCTCGCTATATAGACGGCGTAGAGTCGGAGGTCAGCATATCCGGTGCAGTGGTAGTCGAGTCGATCGAGGAGGCAGTGAAAGCCGCTCGTGAGTTCGCCCTCGACAGAGTGAGCGTCATCGACACGCTGACCGGCAAGAACGCCGACAAGGTCTACGTGTGCAGTCGTTCCGTCGGAGCATCGACAAGGCACTTTATCGCTAATTCGGATAACACGAGGCCGGTTTGGGCTAGAATACACATTCCCCAGGGAGTCGGCACGGATATGGCCGTCTTCGATCTCTATGATGGCAGGCTGTATAAGTTGGATGCAGTTGATGGCAGCTTCGACGTTCAGCTCTCTCCTGCGGGCAGCCTCCTTGTGCTCTGCGGAGAAGAAGCGCGCGGAGAGATTGCAGCGCCTCCGTCCGTTCTAGGCAGCGGTGCAGCGTTCAGGTCGTTTGACCGCGTTGTGCCGAATATATTTATCGATACGTTCAACTGCGAGCCGTGCGAGGAGAACGTTTTACTCTTGAATGACTTCATCCTCGAACTCGATGGACAAAAAGTCCACGAAGGGCCGGTCTGTGACGCCTGGTACAAGCACTTCTACCCGGCGCAGGATGGTACGGCGTTCAGAGCCACATATACCTTCCAGTCTGAGGCCGAGGTCGAGGGATGCTTTGCGGCGATAGAGGTCGCCGAGAACCTCGATTCGATTACCTTCAACGGCGTCCCTGTAACCCCTCTTAAGGCAAGAGGTGAGCTCGGCGTGATTGACCCCGGCAAGAGCTGGAAGGACATAAGCTTTACGAAGGTCCCACTGCCGACGATCCCACGCGGCACGAACGAGCTTGTCATCGAGGGGAAGAAGGTCAACAACATCAGCACCCCATGCGGCCATTCTATTGTGGACGACCCGAAGAACCATATTCCCACCGAGGCGGAAGAAGTTTACATATGCGGACGGTTCAAGGTGAAAGGGCTCTCTGAGGCGTTGTATGTTATATCTCAGTATGCTGAGCCGCGTGGCAAGAACCTGACGTACGAAGGCTTCCCGTTCTACGCCGGGAGTTTCAGGTACAGGGCATCTTTTTCTGTCGGTAGTGAACCGGCGAAGGAAGTCTTCCTGAAGCTGAATGGTGTTCATGCGGCAAGTGCAAGAGTGATGGTCAACGGGGAGAAGTGCGGCGTACTACGCTGGCAACCGTTCGTCCTGGATATCTCGAAGGCCGTCAAGGCAGGGGAGAACCAGTTGGAGATCGAGATATCGACAACCCTTGCGAACCTACTCGGGCCGAATCGGTGTGCTGGCAGAAAGGCCGATGGACAGATTATCTGGACGGAGCAATACACGGAGATGGGGATGTTCAAAGAGAGCTACGACCTCTTCGACTTCGGTTTGGACAGCGTCGGGATAATATATACATAGACGATAGTATGGAGGAGTAGAATATGAGAATGTTGATGGCATGCACCGTTGCAGCTATCTGTATGCTTTGTGCAGGATCAAGCGATGCCAAAGCACCGGCTTCCTTTCCGGGGGCTAGTAAAGACTACCACAGCTTTCAGAGATATGACTTTACTGTCGATGGATGTAACGCGATTGTGGTAGCGCCGAAACAAGAACTCCCCGGCAGACCGTGGATCTGGCGCGCCGAGTTCTTCGATGCATACCCCGGCGTCGATCTCGCCTTGCTGGAAAAGGGCTTCCACCTGGCGTATATCGAAGTCGGCAATACTTTCGGATGTCCTGATGCGCTAAAGCACTGGGATGTCTTTTACAAGGAGCTGACTACCAAGTACGGATTGTCGAAGAAACCTGCGCTCGAGGGTCTGAGCCGTGGGGGACTCTACATCTACAACTGGGCAGACGCTCATCCTCGGCAGGTGGGATGTCTCTTCGGCGACGCACCGGTCTGCGACTTCAAGAGCTGGCCGGCAGGGAAGGGGAAAGGCGTCGGAAGCCCGCAAGACTGGCAGGACCTTATGAAATGCTATCACTTCAAGTCGGAGGCGGAGGCGCTCGCATACAAGAAGAACCCTATCGACAACCTCAAGTCCCTGGCGAAGGCGCACGTCCCGATAATACACATCTACGGTGATGTCGATGAATACGTGCCGCATGAGGAGAATACAATGATCCTTGCTGAGCGCTACAAAAAACTCGGCGGAGAAATTACCACGATCGTAAAAAAAGGAGTCGGGCATCACCCGCATGGACTCGATGATCCCACACCTGTTGTAGACTTTATCGTCAGGCATTGCGTGCCTGGGAAGTAAGTATTTTGACGTCTTTGCGCATAGACATCAGATATCTGCGGCTCTGCAATATGTGCGAAAAACTTTACTCAATTCAAACGAAAAATACGTTGACAGTTCGGTGCTCTTGTGCTATATTGTCTTTGTTAGCTAAAACGTTTCGCGCATGCCGGTTCGGCATCCAAAGAAGCATGGAAATGGCCGTTATCTCGCGAGAGATTATCGATCCATTTCACGATCGCGAGAAGGTCTTTATTGATCAGATCGGCGATTGATTTACCTCATTGCTTAAAACGTTTCGCGACAAAGTTTATGGCATGGTGATGGAAGGATGGGGGGTGGCAGAGCAAAAAACTGCTATGGTGATGACTTTTCGAAAACAGGAAGGAACGATTGAAATGGAGGATGTAACAATGAAGAGTACAAGAAAAGGGTTCACACTTATCGAGTTGTTAGTTGTTATAGCTATAATAGCTATTCTAGCAGCGATTCTCTTCCCTGTATTTGCCAAGGCCAGGGAGAAGGCAAGGCAGACGAGTTGCGCGAGCAACATGAAGCAGATAGGCACGGCCACTATGATGTACGTGCAGGACTACGACGAGAAGTTCTACCCTCTGCATGACACACTGAAGTCATGGGCAGTCATGCTCGAGCCTTATATGAAGAACAAGGGTATAACTCGCTGCCCGAGCGATCCGTACGCAACAGAAGCGAGCGGTCTGCTGAGCTATATCCCGAACCAGGCCATTGGGCAGTTCCCGCTCGGTTCAGCTGTGGACGGGGTTCCCATTGCTGCCATCAAGAGCCCCTCGCAATTCATAATTATGATGGAAGACGATGAGTCGTTTGGGCGCTCGGCGAATAACTGGAACTACAGCAACTACACGTGGCATTTCATGCACTCGATGAATAACAGACATTCCGGTGGGAACAACTGGCTCTTCAGCGACGGGCATGTCAAATGGTACAAGGACGTCTGGGGTACAAGCGGAAACTGCGCAGACCCGACCAATGAGACCTGCTATCCGTACCATATAAGTATGACGCCGTCCTACGATGGTGCTGATAAGCCCTAGGAACCTGTCCGAGTATTCGGAGCCAGTGCCAAACGAAAAATACGTTGACAGTTGTTGCCCTTGGGCGACGGGCATGTCAAATGGTACAAGGGTCTGTATGCTGCGAGCGGAAATAACAACTACGGTCCATGCAATATGAAGTGTGCATCGTACAAGATAAGCATGAACGTAGAATACGACGGAATCTAGAAACAGTATATGATCATCTGGTAGGTGGAGATTGATGCACTCCATATTTGAAACGGAGGATGTAACAATGAAGGGTACAAGAAAAGGTTTCACACTGATCGAGTTGCTAGTTGTTATAGCTATAATAGCTATTCTAGCCGCGATTCTCTTCCCGGTATTTGCAAAGGCCAGGGAGAAGGCAAGACAGACGAGTTGCGCGAGCAACATGAAGCAGATAGGCACGGCCACTATGATGTACGTGCAGGACTACGACGAGAAGTTCTACCCTCTGCATGACACACTGCAGTCATGGGCGAAGATGCTCGAGCCTTACATGAAGAACAAGGGTATAACTCGCTGCCCGAGCGATCCGTACGCAACAGAAGCGAGCGGCCTGCTGAGCTATATCCCGAACCAGGCCATCGGGCAGTTCCCGTTTGGTGCGGCTAAAGACGGGATTCCCCTTGCTGCCATCAAGAGCCCCTCACAATTCATAATTATGATGGAAGACGATGAGTCGTTTGGGCGCGGTTGGAATAACTGGAACTTCAGCAACTATGGGTGGCATTTTGCGTTCTCGGCGGATAACAGACATTCCGGTGGGAACAACTGGCTCTTCAGCGACGGACATGTCAAATGGTACAAGGACGTCTGGGGTACAAGCGGACATTGCGCCGACCCTGACAATGAGACCTGCTATCCGTACCATATAAGTATGACGCCGTCCTACGATGGCGCTGATAAGCCATAGTATATGATCCCTCGGTATGGTGGAGAGAGATTAATGCTCTCCACCATACCGGCCCCTTTTAAACCAAGATCGGAGAAACGTAGAAAGCGTTGAGATGATATGAGGAATGCCGCGAGTGTTTTCTGCAAGGGACGTGGAGACGAACATATTCTCGACGTTCTGAACCGTCTCTGGGGTCTGTCGTGCAGCCGTGAGTCTCGTGACAGCCTGCACGATCTCATTTACCCGGAGGGCGGGCACTTCTGGGAGGGCAACCCGGAGATCTTTGCCGGACTGTGGAGTCAGAACTATCTCGGAATGCACTCCTGGACACCGATTATCCCTGATGATTTGATGCGCTTTCATACAGGTTCGTATAAGCGTTTCTTCGATCTTCAAAGCGATGGTACAACCGTAGACTACGGCGGCGAGATCGTGCCTGCAGGGGCGATACCGGAGTATATCAACTGCGAAGACCACCGACCCCGATACAAGGCCGATGAGTACCTTGTAACATCGGTCCCATATCAGGACTTCTGGGTGGAAGGTACCGCAGCTATGGCCTATTCCTTCGCCGAACTCATGCTCTGTACGCGTGATGTGTCACTGCTTGCGAAATACCTGCCGCACATCGAACTGGCCTGCGACTGGTTATATTCTCTTCGGGACAGCAACGGTCTTTTGGCGGTCGGTCCCGCAGGCACTCTGATCGAGCGGGAGTACGGCGCGACTTATCTCGGCAATCTCAAATATGAGAAGGGCTATCCGTCCGGAGCGATGGTCTGGTATATCGCAGCAAACAGGCAGCTCGCCGAGTTAGAGACCCTGGCGGGGCGTCCGGATATGGCGGAAGAGTACGCCTCTCGTGCGGCCGATGGGCGTAAAAGACTCGACCGGCTCTTCGCCCCCGCCGGGTACCTGGTCAATTACATCGAGAGCAATGGAAAGTTTCATGGAGTTTTCGGCGCATCGGAGCACGGATATTTTGAATCGAACCCGAACCACGATGCTATTGCCGCGGGGGTAGTTGACAGGCAGGCCGCTGAAAAGATTTACGCGTCGATGAAATCCGTAGATGGTCTCTTCAATGATTATGGGCAGTTGCGCTGCGTCTATCCTACGCACGATGACTGCATGCCGAATTACGACCATGGCATCAATCCGCTGCCTGTTCCGGGTGCGGATCCGAATATCGACTATTCCAAACTTTTTCACGAGCATGGGCCGGGGGTGCACTGGAACGGAAGCATATGGTGGGGCAGCTTCTCCCGGATGATAATGGCGGAATACATGCTCGGCAAATATGATGATTTGCGATCGCCTCTCTTGCGGCATATCGAGCTGTACGACCAGGGGCTTATCTGCGATCAGATTAAAGGGAACGGAGATCCGTTGTACCCGAAGGAATACAATCACGTGGCGATGATAGACTTCTTCGAGGTAGTCGGTGCAGCGCTGCGAGGGCTCTTCGAATACCGTTACACTGCGGACAGCCTGGTGATCCGCCCGCATATCTACCCTGAAATAGAGGTATACGAGCAGGTCCAGCCTGTCAGATATGGTGATAGCAAGATATACTTGAAGGTGGAGAGCTCCAATACCGGTGGAATAATAGCAGCGGTGCTCAACGGCACTCCTGTAGAGATTTGTTCGGATGACAGCATAGATATAAGCTACGACATGCTGGACATGGCGGATAATCTTCTGGAAATACAGATTTGATGAGGATAGACAGATGAAGAGTAGATTGATACCCGCCTTGAGTATTGTTCTTATCGCCATGCTGGCACTGATGGGGAGAGCGGCGAACGCGGCCGAGAACTCGTGGGCCGTACCGCTCTCATCGGCAGCCTGGAAGGTACATCCGGAGGTGATCTCCCAGGACCAGCGCTACAGCCAGGAATCCAGTTTCCTGGGGCGAGCGAATGAGGGCGTGGAGTCTAAACTGACCTCCGGCTACGACATGAAGGCCGTGGATGGCGGCGCAGAGTTCTCGATTCTGGGGAACGCCACAGAGCGTCGCAGCATGGTATGGTCGACGGATGCCGGGCAGAGAGACCTGGGCGTCTACGATTATGCGATCATTCGCTACAAGGCTAACGGCATAGCCCGTGACAACTCTCTTCTGCAAATCGTGTATGTGAGTGGCAAAGATGCCTCCGGTAAGAGTGTTGATCTTCCGGTAATCAATTCGTCGCAGATAACAAACGACGGCAAATGGCACAGCGTAATCTTTAAGAAGAAGTTCGATATTAAGGCAGACACGGTCAACGTAAGGGTTTATACGGAGGACTCGTCCGCGTACTTCGTTGTCGGCAGCCTGGAGTTACGCAGGGATCTGCCGGTAGCCGGTCTGGATATGGCTTCCGAGCCGAAGCGCGCCGGTCAGTCTTTCGAGCCCGTGGATCTCGGCGGCCAGTTTAACTATACATATGCACAGGCTCTCCAGCATGTTTTAGACACCTCTGCCGTGGTTGATGGCGCGGTCAGCCTGCCGTCCGGGGAGGTTGCTATCGGCGGCATACCCTTCAAAATGGGGAGCGAGTCGGGGAACCTGATTCACCCGGCGGAGAGTGCCGCCTGGAAGAACGAGACCGTCGATCTGGTGGGGACAAAGGTGGCGCGCCCTAGTTGGCGTCCCATCCAGCGCGACGACAAGATCACGGTCGAAGTCGGCAAGAAGGTTAGCGAAGTCTACATGGTGCTGGTGAACGAGTTCCCGATATCCAGGGGTATCTACTCCCTGCCGGCGAAGCCGTACTACACAGAAGATATCGAAGGTTTTGCGATCGAGCTCCAATACGCCGACGGGGACAACGATCTTGTATTCCCTTACTCCCTTGCGGATAAGGGCTACATCCTGCGGAGAATGACAGGTGTTTACGCAGTACCTGTAGACAGCTCTCGAGTACTCAAGCGGATAATCCTTAAGAACAGAAACTACGGCGTTTTCACAGATGTTGCGGCGGTGACCGTAAACACCGGACGAACCGGTATGTATGCAGACCTGTGGGCAGGCCGGAAACCTGGCCGCGTTGCGTGGAACCCTGCTCCGACTGGGAAGAAGGCCGGTATACACTTAAAAGATAACGTTCTGACAGTCTCGAATCCGTTCGGAAGTGTGGTAATAGATTGCCATGATGGTTTTGCGATCAGTGGCTGCAAGAACCTGTGGGCTGCGAAGACGCCCGTGACATTCGACGGCACATCGGGGCTCGAAGTCACGGTAGGGAACAAGATTCTTACCGGACGCTCCTTCAAAACCGTGAATGTGAGCACGAAGGGACGTACGGCGACCATAGAGCTGCAGTCTCGTGAGGCGTCCATACCGCTCGGGTTGACGATTCAGGTCCTGTCGGACGATTCGGCCGAGATACATTTCAACATAGTCGCCGCGAACAACGGGACCACCGATATGAGCCCGCAGGTACGTTTCCCGGTACTTAAAGGGTTAACGATAGGCAACAAGTCCGATACCTGGTACATGTTCCCTCAGTTCAGGAACGTCAACAGCAACGAGAACGGTTTCTGTAAGCATATGCAGGATACGGGCTTCCCGATGCAGTTCTTTGATGTCTACAACCCGACGGCAGGGTCCGGCATCACTTTCATGACGCACAACCTTATCTTTGCCCCGGTGGAATACGGCGTCTCCAAGAATGATAGTGGAGTAACCGCATATATCCAGTATCCGAGCCTGTTCTACAAGATAAGCCCGGGGGCAACTCGGAGTTATGTGGAATCGACTATTGGATTCCATACCGGCGACTGGCATCAGGGAATGGGACTCTACCAGAAGTGGCTCTCCACATGGTATCGTCCTGTCAACGCTCAGAACAAGACATGGTGGCTGAATACTTTCCTGTACCGGGCAGTGTTCATGTCGGATAAGTGCAGTCGCTCGATAAGCCATACGCCGATGTTTCATTACGATCCGGTGGCTCGTGAGTACCACATAGATGAGGCGATGAAACTCGACAAGGACTACTATGACGGCCTGCTGCCGGAGCTGTACTCGTTAGGTGCGTGGGCGTACGATGAAGTGAATGACACGCAGCGAGACGGCGAGTACTCCACGAAGGACTACGACCATGTGGGCGGGCTCGCGAAATTCAGGGCGGCGATCGAGCAATGGCAGAAGAAGTACGGAGTAGCCGTTGCCACATATACGATCAGTGACCGGTACAACAAAGACACCGAGTTCGCCGAGAAGTACGGCGGTATCGGCGCTTTCATGAGAAATGATAACTGGATAGCCGAAGAGCCTCTCAAATGGTATGCATGCAGAAGCAGCAAAGTCTGGCGCGACTACATTGTCAATGCGATAGTGAAGATGGCAAAAGAGACTGGTGTGAATGCAGTCTACCACGACGTTCTGGGGAGCAATTCCAACATGGGCGCGCTCTGCTGGCGTCCCGAGCACAACCACGAGATTCCTTCGTGGAACAACAAGTGCGATTTCGAGTACATCAGTGCTATACGCAAGGCGCTTCCGGATAAGGTCTTCTGGAGCGAGTATCCGGTAACCGATGTTAACTGCCAGTACACCGACGGGTGGATCTGTTATGACTTCCTGACGCTGCACGATCTCTTCGCCAGGTGGTACGACCGTGATGAGGCTGCGAAACAGTACGCAGAAGTATCGATGAACACGATCCGCTACGTCTTTCCGAAGATCAAGCAGTTCGGATTCCCGGTCGGTCAGGAGTACGGTGACTGGAGCAACCTGAAGTTCCTCTTCTTCAACGGGCAGGGGCTGCACGATGCTACGTACTGGCTCTATACCAGCGACGGACTGAAGCTGATAAACAAGGTTCACAAGCTGCAGAAGAAGTACGCTGACTGCTTCACGTCGGCGAATCCTACGTCGTTTGTGAACACTGAGATGGTTGGAGTCTATGCGAACAGGTGGCCTGGGAAAGGACGCACCGTCTGGACGCTGTACAACACGAAGTACACTACCGTGCGTGGACAGGTGATGGCGATCCCTCACAAACCGGGTGCTACATACTATGACGTATGGAATGACAAGACCATCACTCCGAAAATCAAAAACGGCGTGGCGATAATAGATCTCAAACTCTACCCGCAGGGGCTGGGCTGCATCGCTCAGAACTATCCCTCGAGAAAGACGGCTCGTTAAGAGGTGGGACGGATGAAGAGTATATCGATACTTGCCTTCAGTATTGTTCTTGTTGCCATGCTGGCACTGATGGGGAAAGCGGTGAACGCAGCCGAGAATTCGTGGGCCGTACCGCTCTCATCGGCAGACTGGAAGGTGTGTCCGGAGTTGATCACCCAGGACCAGCGCTATAGCCAGGAGTCGAGTTTCCTGGGGCGAGCGAATAAGGGTGTTGAGTCCAAACTGACCTCCGGCTACGACATGAAGGCTGTAGGCGGTGGTATGGAGTTCTCGGTTCTGGGGAACTCCACAGAACGCCGCAGCATGGTGTGGCCGACGGATGCCGGGCAGAGAGACCTGGGCGTCTACGATTATGCGATCATTCGCTACAAGGCTAACGGCATAGCCCGTGACAACTCTCTTCTGCAAATCGTGTATGTGAGTGGCAAAGATGCCTCCGGTAAGAGTGTTGATCTTCCGGTGATCAATTCGTCCCAGATAACAAACGACGGCAAATGGCATAGCGTAATCTTTAAGAAGAAGTTCGATATTAAGGCGGACACGGTCAATGTGAGGCTCTACACTGAGGACTCATCCGCGTACTTCGTCGTCGGCAGCCTGGAGTTCCGCAGGGATCTGCCGGTATCCGGTCTGGATATGGCAACCGGGGCAAAGAGCGCCGGTCAGCCTTTCGAGTCCGTGGATCTCGGCGGCCAGTTCAACTACACATATGCGCAGGCTCTGGCGCATGTCTTGGATACCTCTGCCGTAGTTGACGGCACGGTCAGTCTGCCGTCCGGGAAGGTTGTAGTCGGCGGAATCCCCTTCAATATGGAGGGCGAATCGGCGAACCTGATTCACCCGGCGGAGAGCAGCGCATGGAAGAACGAGACCGTAGAACTGATGGGCATAAAGGTGCCGCACACGAGCTGGCGTCCCATCCAACGAGACGACAAGATAACAGTCGAAGTCGGCAAAAAAGTCAGCGAAGTCTACATGGTGCTGGTGAACGAGTTCCCGGTCTCCAAGGGAATCTACGCCCTACCCGCGAGGCCGTACTGTATAGAAGATATCGAAGGCTTTGCAATCGAGCTTGAATACGCCGACGGGGACAACGACCTGGCGTTTCCGTACTCCATTGCAGATAAGGGCTACATCCTGCGGAGAATGGCGGGCGTTTACGCAGTCCCGGCAGACAGTTCCCGCGTGCTTAAGCGGATAGTCATCAAGAACAGAAACTATGGTGTTTCTACAGATGTAGCAGCGGTGACCGTAAACACGGCGCAAACAGGATTGTATGCAAACCTGTGGAAAGTCCAGAAACCCGCGAGAGTTGCCTGTAACCCTGCTCCGAAAGGTCAGAAAGCGGGCATACAGTTAAAAGATAAGGTTCTGACAGTCTCGAACTCGTTTGGAAGTGTGGTAATAAACTGCCGTGATGGTTTTGTGATCAGCGGCTGCAAGAACCTGTTGGCTGCGAAGACGCCCGTGACATTCGACGGTACATCGGGGCTCGAAGTCACGGTAGGAAACAAGATTCTTACCGGACGCTCCTTCAAAACCGTGAATGTGAGTACCACCGGACGTAGGGCGACCATAGATCTGCAGTCTCGTGAGACGTCCATACCGCTCGGTCTGACGATTCAGGTTCAGGTGGATGATTCGGCGGAGATACATTTCAAAATCGCCGCATCAAATAACGGTAACACTGAGATGAGCCCGGGGGTACGTTTCCCTGTGCTCAGAGAGTTGAAGATAGGTAAACAATCAGATACCTGGTATATGTTCCCTCAGTTCAGGAACGTCAACAGCAACGAGAACGGTTTCTGCAAGCATATGCAGGACACGGGCTTTCCGATGCAGTTCTTCGATGTCTACAACCCGGTGGATGGGTCCGGTATCACGTTCATGACGCATAATCTGACCTTCGCTCCGGTTGAATACGGTGTTTCGAAGAACGATAGTGGAGTAAGGGCCTACATTGAGTATCCGAGCCTATTCTACAAGATAAGCCCGGGGGGAACTCGGAGTTATGTAGAATCGACTATTGGATTCCATACCGGCGACTGGCATCAGGGAATGGGACTCTACCAGAAGTGGCTCGCTTCGTGGTATCGACCTGTCAACGCTCAGAACAAGTCATGGTGGTCGAAAACCTTCCTGTACCGGTCAGTGTTGCTGTCGGATAAGTACAGTCGTTCGATAAACCAGACACCTCCGATGTACTACGATCCAGTGACTCGTGAGTACCACATAGACGAGGCGATCAAACTCGACAAAGAGTACTATGAGGGCGTACTGCCGGAGATGTACTTGCTAAGCACGTGGGCGTACGATGAAGTGAACGACGCGCAGCGAGACGGCGAATACTCTACTAAGGACTACGACCATGCAGGCGGGCTCGTGAAATTCAAGGCGGCGATCGAAGAGTGGCAGAAGAAGTACGGGGTAGCCATCTCGACATATACGATCGCCGACCGGTACAACAAAGATACTGAGTTTGCTCAGAAATACGGCGGTGTAGGAGCATTCCAGAGGTATGACGGTTGGGTAGCCGAAGAGCCTCTCAAATGGTATGCATGCAGAGGCAGCAAAGTCTGGCGCGACTACATTGTCAATGCAATAGCGAAGATGGCAAAAGAGACCGGAATGGATGCAGTCTACCACGATGTTCTGGGGACTCCTTCCAACATGGGTGCGCTCTGCTGGAGAGCCGAGCACAACCACGAGATTCCTTCGTGGAACAACAAGTGCGATTTCGAGTACGTCAGTGCTATACGTGCGGCGCTTCCGGACAAGGTCTTCTGGAGCGAGTACCCGGTAAGCGATGTTAACTGCCAATATACCGACGGGTGGATCTGCTACGATTTCCTGACGCTGCACGATTTCTTCGCCAGGTGGTATGACCGGGACGACTCCGCGAAGCAGAACGCAGAAGTCTCGATGAACACGATTCGCTACGTCTTTCCGAAGATCAAGCAGTTCGGGTTCCCTGTCGGTCAGGGGTTGGGGGACTGGAGCAATCTGAAGTTCCTCTTCTTCAACGGGCAGGGGTGGCACGATGGTACGTACTTCTACGTTGGCAGCGATAGCCTGAAGCTGATGAACAAAGCTCACAGGCTGCAGAAGAAATACGCTGACTGCTTCACGTCGGCGAATCCTACGTCGTTTGTGAACACTGATATGGTTGGAGTCTATGCGAACAGGTGGCCTGGGAAAGGACGCACCGTCTGGACGCTGTACAACACGAAGTACACTACCGTGCGCGGACAGGTGATATCGATCGCTCACAAACCGGGCGCTACATACTATGACGTATGGAATGACAAGACCATCGCTCCGAAAATCAAAAACGGCGTGGCGATAATAGATCTCAAACTCTACCCGCAGGGGCTGGGCTGCATCGCTCAAAACTATCCCTCGGGAAAGACGGCTCGTTAGTAGGTTGCCGATCCTGCATATCGCCTGATCGCGGTATGCAGGACAACCTTCTATGTTCGGCTATATAGATGAGGTGTGCGTGGTGACACCCCGTGTCCGATTACCTCTGTAGCCTAATGAAAGGACAAAAAAATGATTGTAGATCAGTCTCAACTCGAAAGTTCATATTGCCGAAGTACGGAAGGTCAGGAAGCACCGGGATACTTTATCGATATCAAAACGGATTATGCCTCGAAGACAATAAGGGTCAGTGTCCCTCCCTGTGTGAGCGACGATTTGACGTTGAGGCTGACATCCATGGATAATCGTGCTGTTGCTCAAGTAGGCTTGGAGAGTAACATGCCGAATGTAAGTGTCTACTGCCCTCAGCTTCGCGCGTGGTCGCCCGAAGACCCTGCGCTCTACAACGCGGAGATCTGGAGCGGCGAGGACCTGATCGGTAGACAGGTTTTCGGCATTATGGATATGCGGGCGTCCCAGGACCATATCTATCTGAACGGCAAGCCCTACTACATCAGAGGGTATATCCGTGGGCTCAAGGCGCATGATCACGCGAACTTTTCTTTTGCTACCAAAGAGGAGTTCTACGAGCATCACATAAGAGTCGCGAAAGCCTACGGGTTCAACTATGTCAGGTGGCACTCCACGATACCTGACGAGGCTTTCCTGTACCAGGCGGACAGGCTCGGACTGCTCTGCCACGTGGAGTTCAGTTTCAAACCGATTTGGGGAAAAGATAGTCAGGGCGGAAACGTGCTTGCCGGTGTTGAGTTCGATGAGAAGTCGGTCCGTGAGACGGTAGCCAGGCTCTCGGTGCATCCCTGCATTGCCGTGTACTGTCTGGGGAACGAGATTCACAACTCCGGTCGCAGGGAAGAGGTCCGCAGGCTGCTTTCGATAATCCGGGAGATTGATCCATCGAAGCTGGTTATGGACAACTGTGGCTGGGGCGAGTACGATAGAGAGACCAGCGACATTTTCTGCCAGCATATAGGATACTATTTCCCCTGGGGCGCACACAGTGATATGTTCGATTCGAAGGATGTGTTTGCCTTAGACGGGTCGGTCAGAGGCCCACTGAAAAAGAGCGGCACGGGAGAGTTGACGGAGGCGATAAACCCCGCTCGTCCGGTGCTCGCTCACGAAGTGCTGCATTACATATCGTGGCCCGATGCAGAGAATCTGAAAGTCGGTTTCAAAGATCGCGGTTTTCCCGAACCCTGGTGGCTGGATGAGATACTGAAACTGGAGGCAGCGAAGGGGATAGAAGGGGAGAAGAAGGCGCTCGTGATGGCGGCATCGAGGAAGTTCGCCTCCATCTGCATAAAAGAGGCCATCGAGCGGATCCGGAAGAGCACATATCTCCAGGGATTCATGATGCTCCAACTCGCCGACACGCATTACTACGAAAACCAGAACGGGCTGCTCGATTGTTTCGACAAGCCGAAATTCATTGCACCGGAAGAGTTTCGGAAGATAAACAGCGACATTGTGCTTCTGCTTGACTTGGAGAAGTGCTGTTTCAGGTCGGGCGAAGAGTACGAGTTCGATCTATCTGTCAGCAACTACTCGGTGTCGGATACGCTCTGCGCCGGGAGCCTTTGTCTGTCGATATACGAGGAAGACCGTTTGCTGCAAGAGTTCTCATGTGCGGAGATCAAGCTCTTTCGCAGGGAGATGTACTCTCTGGGACGATTCACTACGGTTTTGCCGCATGTAGAGAAACCGACCAAGCTTACTCTGCGAGCATCGCTCAAGACGAATGACGGCCATATCGTAGAGAATAATTGGGATATCTGGATGTTCCCCGAAACGGATATGCCGGGAATAGAAGACGGCTCGATCGTAACCGTCTTCTTGAACGACACTCTGCTTGATAGGGTAAAAGCAGGTGAGAAGGTGCTCTGGTTGTACAACCCCGAGGCCGTTCCATGCCCGGAGGGAAGCCTTTTCCTCCCGCATGTCAAAGATCACTTTAAGCCTGTGATCTGGGACAGGGGGCATCAGATGGGTGGCATAGTGCGGCAGAGTCCGGTACTCGGCGATTTTCCGCATGACGGCGTGATGGACTTTCAGCTTGCGAACCTTGTAGAAGGCGCAGTGAAGATAAACCTGGACGATTTCCCGGTTGCCATAGATCCGGTCATCGAAGGTTTGGACAGACCGGTCAGAGACCGAGTCGCTGTGATCGAAGGGAGATCGACGGGGTTCGATCCGAAGTACTACATGCGGAAGTTCGGCTATCTTCTGGACCTGGCGATAGGGGAGGGGCATCTGATCATCTGCACCTTCAACTTCAGTGATGCTATAGAGAGCAACTATCTGCTGAGCCAACTGGTTGCATACCTGGAATCATCTGATAGTTCGTCTGCGGTTAGAATAAGTGCCGATGAGTTCAAGAGCTTCTGCGAGTCGTTGCCGAAAGCAGGGCTGATTGAGGAGCTTCCCATGACGGAGTACTGGCAGAGGGACGATCTGCCGGTAGAGACGAAGCTCTTTTGGGAAGACCTTGGGGTCGATATTACAAAACTTTGAGGAGAGCCTGTATGTCCGCGAATTCTACCATAACTATTCATGAAGCAATGCATGCGGCAGAGTATATCGGAGGTCTGGGCTACTCCTTCAACCGGTTCGAGTTCGACCTTCCTATGGAAGTCTCGGAGGCAGAAGTCTTCGTGGTTGCGGACGTTCACACGTATGCTCGTGAATACTTTCCGCTGCGAGATGGACAGAAGCCTGAGACGTGGCTGCTCGGCGGGAATTACATCAAGTACTGCATATTCGCAAACGGGCATCTGGTCGGTCTCGGTCCTGCACGCCCGGTGGACGATGCACCTTACGTTCAGTGCTATGCGTTGGACGGTTTGCACGAAGGCAGGAACGCCGTTGCCGTAATCAGTATGGGAGAACTCCGTGGGTTTGCGGCTCTGATAAGGGTTGTTCTTGGCGACGGCAGCGAGAGGGTCTTTGCGACCGGTACAGAATGGAAGAGCATCTCCGGTAACGAGATCTTCCGCCCGGTGGCGTGGGATCACCCGGGGGTGGACAATTTTTTCAAAGGCTTCCCCGGCCCCGGTGAATTGCAGCAGCATATCGATGGTATGCTCTTCCCCGTCGGGTGGGATAAGGCCGGATTCGATGACTCGGCGTGGCATAGTGCACATACATTTGGGGTTGTGGGCCATGCGTACGCCGAGCCGGACATACCGAACTTGATCCACTACAGAGTGCATCCCGAGAGAATAATCAAGCGCGGGGACGGTCATTTCTTCTTCGATTTCGGCAGGGAGGTCGTGGCGAGTCTCAGGCTCAACACGCCTGCTTCGCCAGGCAGAGACATCGAAATCCGGCTCGGCGAGGAATGCAGTGGGCCGGATGAGGTGCGCTTCCAGATGCGGACACAGAACTGTTATCAGGAGATATGGAAGCTCGGTGGTGAACCGGCGGTTCTTGAGCACTTCGGCCTGCGCGCGTTCAGGTACGGGGAGGTCATCGGCTGGCCAGGCGAGCTTGGAACGGAGAGTATCTCCGCAACGGTAGTGCATTACCCCTTCGATGATGATGCCTCGGTATTTAGTTCGTCAGACGATGTGCTGAACGATGTCTGGAATCTCTGCAAATACAGCATCAAAGCTACGAACATGGACCTCTATCAAGACTGCCCATCCAGAGAGCGCCAGGCGTACGAGGGCGATGCGTATGTATGCATGCTCTCGCACTACGCGCTGGATTCCGATACCCGGCTGGCAAGGCATACTGCAGAGTACCTCCTCAACCACCTCACGTGGCCTGCCGAGTGGATCATGCTTATGGTTCCGATATTTTGGGCGGATTACATGCAGACCGGCGATCTGTCTCTCATTGAGAAGTACTACGAACGCCTGCGTGACGACTGCAGCTTCCACCACAATCTGACAGATGGCCTGCGCAGCGATTTCGGCAAGCGCATTCTGGTAGATTGGCCGGAGTCTCAGTTGGATGGGTACGAGTTCGGCCCGGTGAACACGGTTGCGAACTCCTACATGTATAAGGACGTGGTGCTCCTCGCACGCATGGCCGAGGTCCTCGGGCGCGCGGATGAAGCGAAGGAGCTCGCGGGTATCGCATCGCAAATCAAAGATGCGTTCAATGCCAAGCTTTTCAATGCGCAGACCGGCCTGTATGTAGACCATGAAGGGAGTAACCACTCGTCATTTCACGCGAATCTTTTCCCACTGGCATTCGGTCTGGTCCCGCCGGAACGCGTTCATGCCTGTCTTGGATTTCTGAAATACAAAGGCATGGTATGCAGCGTCTATGCGTCGCAGTTCTTCCTCGATGCTCTGTACGATTACGGCGAGGCAGAGTATGCGCTCGGGCTATTGACGGCCAAGGGAGGTAACAGTTGGGGGCATATGATCTACGATCTCCACGCCACCATAACTACCGAGTCCTGGGATCCGGAGCAGAAGGATAACATGAGCTGGGCGCATCCGTGGGCGACGGCGCCTGCGAACATAATAGCACGGCGGCTTTTCGGTATCAGGCCGGTAGAGCCGGGGTGGAAAAAATTCGAGATCAAACCCCAGCCAGCATCTCTCTCTTGGGCGAAGATCAAAGTCCCTACGCCGAAAGGCACGATTGAAGCCGGTGTCGAGCGAGACAGCGATGGGGGATTTATACTGAGGTTCAGTTCTCCTGAAGGATGTCGGGCGATCGTAGACGGCAGGGAGTATTGCAGCGGAGACTGCATCAAACTCAGGGCATAACCGGAAGGAGTAATGTTTAGCCATGTGGCGTGTTTTTGCGATGATAGATAAAGCCATAAGAGAGACACGGATAACGGATCTACACACGCACCTGTACTCTGCGGAGTTCGGCGGACTGCTTCTCCGTGGGGTGGACGATCTGCTGACATATCACTACCTCGCCGCCGAGACTATGCGATGGGCCGACATCCCGTATGAGAAGTATTTTGCCCTCACAAAACGCGAGCAGGCGGATCTTGTGTGGAAGACGCTCTTCCTCTCGCACTCTCCGATAAGCGAGTCGTGCCGCGGCGTGCTGACTACGCTTGCGAAGTTCGGCCTCGATGTCTCCTCGAAGGACTTGAACGAGTACCGCGCTTTCTTCGATGCCATGCCTGCAGAAGAGCATATAGAAAGAGTATTCGAGCTGTCCGGGGTAGAGTCCGTTGTCATGACAAACGATCCGTTCGACGCAGGTGAAGGTGCAGTCTGGGAACATGGGGCGCACGATGCACGGTTTCATGCGGCTCTCAGGCTCGACAGTCTCCTCTCCTGGGAGACCGCATGGCCTAAGCTCGCGGAGTGGGGGTACGATGTCGATGACTCTGTTACCGCAAAGAGTATCGAAGAGGTAAAGCGGTTTATAGCCGATTGGATAGACCGTATGGGCGCCCTGTACATGGCCGCCTCCCTCCCTCCCGATTTTACCCTTCCGGAGGACTCGACCCGAGGGCGATTGATAGAAGAGTGCGTCATTCCCGTGGCCTGTGAGCGGGGTATCCCCCTTGCGGTGATGCTCGGGGTGAAGAGGCTCGTAAACCCGGCGCTCGGGATGCTGGGCGATTCCCTCGGGAGGAGCAGTATAGAGACAGTCGAGTACATGTGTGCCAAGTACCCGGATGCCAGGTTCATGGTGACGATGCTCTCCCGCGAGAACCAGCACGAGCTCTGCGTGACAGCCCGGAAGTTCAGGAATCTCATGGTCTTCGGCTGCTGGTGGTTCTTGAACAACCCGAGCCTCATCGAAGAGATAACCCGTATGCGCTTTGAGCTTCTGGGAGAGAGCTTCATCCCCCAGCATTCCGATGCCAGGGTGCTCGACCAGCTGATATACAAATGGTCGCACTCAAAAGAGATCATCGGGCGCGTACTCGCCGAGAAATACGAGGATATCAGGCTGTCAGGATGGCCGGTAAACGAAGCGGACGTAAAGCGAGATGTAGAATCTCTCCTCTCCGGCAACTTCTGGAGGTTCGTGAAGGGAGAAGACGTTTCTGCCGTAAGTAGATAGCAGAGAACATGAATCCAGTGTCGGAAAGGAAGAGAAGTTGAAAAGGATTGTACTCTTACTCACAGTTTTGCTGCTCGTGCTCTGTCAGGTATGTGCATTGCAGGCGGCCGTCAGTATCACCCAGGCCAATGGGCAGTACAAGGTCCACGCAGCAGCCTACGATGCCACTGTCGCGCCCGATGGCTGTTTGACGAACCTGGCCGTCGATGGGGTGGAGTTTTTAAAACCGGGCGTTGACAATTCGCGTGGCAGCTTCTACATCCAGAACGGCGTGTTAAAGCTCCCGGATGTGCGTGTCACCGGCGAGAACAGTATCTCTGCCACAGGCGATTTGGCGGAGATTACCTACACTTTCAGTGATACCGGCATGGTCTGGGCGCTGAAGAACAAGGCGGGCTCATGCATGTCGTTCTTACTCGCTATAGACCCCGCGATAAAGTTCGTGAAGGTCGGGGGCGATCAGTTCAGGTCTACGCCGCTCTCGGCAACCGGCGCGGAGACCTCATGGATAGTCGGTAAGAAGAAGATCGACATAAAGGGGAGTTCAAAGCTCTGGGGACCCTGGTCCGCCGGGCTGCAGATGTGGGAATCTGATCTCGACGGCGGCGAGTCAAAAACTGCCGTATTCTCCTTTGCGAACGCGAGCCCGTCGGAAGCGAAAGCCGTGCAGAACGTGCAGCTTGGAATGCCTGCAGACTACGATGGATTTCTGCTCATCTCGCCTAGTAATGCCAGAGTCTTTCAACGCCAGAGCCGCTATGCCGGTCGGGTACTCGTGAGCGGAAAGACAGATGTGGCCTGTGACGCCATCGAGTACAGAATTGTCGGCAAACCGCTCAAGGGCACTATTTCAGGTAAGTGGCAGAGGCTTGCTTTCGACCCTGTAGGCAGACGCTTCAACAAGGAGATATCCGTCCCCGCGGGTGGTTGGTACAGCTTTGATATTCGGGGGCTGAAAAGTGGCAAGGTCGTTACCTCAAAGCATATAGAGAAGTTCGGTGTCGGAGAGGTCTTTGTAGGAGCGGGACAGTCGAACTCCACCAACAACGGGCAGTTTGCGACAAAGCAGCAGAGCGGCATGGTCTCCTGCTTCTCCGGAAACTCCTGGGAGGTACGGGACGATCCGTTTGTCGGCGCACACGACGGCTCGGGTGGTGGCAGCTACTACCCTGCGTTCGGGGATGCTATGTACGCCAAGTACCACGTACCCATAGGGATCGCATCGACCGGGAATGGCGGTACTACCGTCGCCGAGTGGGACACGGGCGGCACACTCTACAACTGGATGATGACCCGCATCCGACAGCTCGGCCCCGGTGGGTTCAGGGCTGTACTATGGCATCAGGGCGAATCGGATGCAAAAACACCGTCCGAGAAGTATTATACCGGGATGGCGAAGATTATCAACGACTCGAACAGTGACGCTGGGTGGTCGTTCCCCTGGTTCGTGGCGCACGTCTCGTATTGTTTCCCTGAGAACCCCTCGTCTACCCTGGTGCGAACCGGACAGCAGATGCTCTGGGATAAGGCTGTCGCGCTGCAGGGGCCGGATACCGACACACTGGTCGGCGATATGCGTGATCGCGACGGAAAGGGTGCTCATTTCAGCCCCAAAGGTCTCAGTGCCCACGGTAAGATGTGGGCGGATATCGTAGGTAAGTATCTGGATTCTGTTTTGGGTAAGTAGCCTACTAAAAGGCCGCTTATGCTTCATGCATAGGCGGCTCTTTTTTTTGCCCCGACTTTTCATTATTCGGCTCTATAAGCTTTCTTGTGGGTGAATCTTCAGATTACACTGATTCGCCCTCACCCCAACCCTCTCCCGATTTCGGGCGAGGGGGGATGCCGCTTATCCCGAGTAGCCCACAGGGCATATCGAGGGACGGAACATGTCTACCAGGCTTCGGCAGCGGCGTCTTCAGGGATTCAATATAGCGCAGGCTTTACACCTGCGATCTACGCACCCATAAAGGGTGCGCCTACATCTAGTCGGCGCAGGGCGTCTTAGTGTTTTTGTTGCTGCGAATTTATTCGCACGGCTTGTTGTAGCATTACCGATATGGAATAATCAGAACCTTAGTATCAATAGCATTTCCACAACCATTTACGGAGTTATCTACAAACTTTCTTATAGAGCCCATTATTCTTTTGGGTGCAGATGACAAATGAAAAGCGGAGAACCCTGTAAAGGTGGTTCTCCGCTTCCCTTGAGTGCGATTTCGGGCCGTTGCTGAGTGCCGACAAGCGGTATTACGCAACGAAAATCAGTGCAAGGCTCATTATATGCAGCACGATATCCTCGAATGAACCCTGCCTCGTATAAGAAGGGGGCTGACCCTTATTTGTCTTTATACAAGAAAGAGTCAGCCCCCTGATTTGAAATGCGATCTCAACGAAGCTTCACCGGACGAGTCCGGCTATTCTGCCGGGAAGTACGGCTGAACCTCGACGAAGTTGTACATGATCTCCTGTCCGTCATAGCCGCCGGGATCAAACAGATCGTTGCTCTTGTCGCAAATCCTGATCGTGGCGGTAGTGCCCTTCGCTTTGAAGACGAGCCAATGGTAGTTGAAGAATGCCTTGTGCTTGTCGTTAAAGCCCCTGTAGTCTATGTCGTAGTCGTTGGTAGTCAACTGGTCGAAGGACTTCGGGCTTATCACCACGTTGTCGATTTTGAGGCAGACGCAGGGCGAGCGCTGGTTTGAAACGCCGTTTCGTATGTCGTTGTAGTCTGCGCTGTACATCTTTGCGGAGTACCATTTTCCGGGTTTGAGGTTTCTGATGGTCTGCGAGACTGAGTTCGTTCCTTTGGCGCTGCGCTTCATTAATAGGAAGTTGTCGCCCTTCGGTCCTTTTGGATAGCGGCCCTGCAGCCATCCCCAGCCAGGAAGGGTGCCTGATGTTATGCTTCCTTCTTCTGCTTGAGAAACGGTCCAGCCCTTGAGCCCCTCATCGAAGTCGGGGTTTGTGATGTAGTTCAGGTTGTAGGTAAAGCCGTATTTGTCTGAGAGCATGGTTTTTTTGCCCTCTATGCAGTAGTGACGGTAGAGTTCGGAGGCCCACCGATTATTCTCTTCGTCAGCGTAGGCGTTCTTCCAATGGTGGATTCCGTACAGCCCCATGAAAGCGGGGTCGTTGGCAGCGATGTTCATCTGCTTGTCTAGAAGGACCTTGAAATCCTTGGAAGGATCTGTATTCAGAGTTTCCCTGGGGGCGGACATGTATCCGAAACCGAGAATAACGTTCTCCGCGCCGTTCGGGTATGCCTCATGCCAGCCGGCGATATCTTTTCGGAATACCTGGAACGAATCGAGCAGCTCCGGCATGGTGGGCTTCTCCTGGAGGTAATACTCCATTACGAACTTGCCGCCGTGTTTCATGATCGTTTCCGCGAATGCTCTGTTTCTTACACCCTTGTAGATGGGGCTTCCGTATACGAATGGGTAGAAGGTTTTGCCATTCATCGCCGGGTCCTGGTAGAGCTTTTCGACGGCAGGCGCCCAGGTCGCGTATCTGGAGTCGTCATTGCCAGGGAATTCATCTACAATGATTCCGCCGATCTGTGGATTCGTCATGCCCGGCTCGCTGTGCCAGAAGTTGTAGGACTCTTCGAGCGGATAGTCACTGCTCCCATGTCCCGGGACATAGGAGTGGAAGATCCACTTCTTTCCCCGGGCCTGCCAAGATTTGAGGATCTCGCTGTTCCAGGGTACCACTCTGGGCTGGGCGACGATCGTGTTGACGTTTGGAGCGATGTACTTCTCTATGAACGCCCAGTCGTAGAGCCCGAAGTTGTAGCAGTACGAACTCTCCGGGTAGTCACCGTAGATGAGTTCGGGGATGGAACGTACGACGATGTTTTGGATGGTCGGCCGTCCAGTGCACCGGATCTTGAGAGTGTGGCTGCCTTTTGGCAGAAACCTCATGGCTTCCTGGGAGGCAGGTTTCTCGTGGGTATTGGTGGTGAGTGATTCCACTGAGTCTACTGTGATTCCCACCCGATCTTTTCCGGTGACCTTGGCGACACAGCTGAAGAAGACCCAGCCGTCACGGGGAGTAGTGAACGTTAGCTCCTGGTAAGGTTTGGGGTGGATGGAGTCAGTGCTCAGAAGTTCTACTACAAGGTTGTTCAGCTGCTTGATGCCGCTCTGCTCGGCGTATGATGCCAGGCAAGATATGGCCACAAGGTAGGTAACGATGGCAAGGACGATCAGTTTTTTCATGTAGCACCCCTTTGGAAATTGAGATATGATTTCGCGTCCGGGTTATATGTGCGATTGCATGGCATATGGGATGCGGATTCTCTTTACCCTGAGCTGCAATCTACGACGACCATCTCCAAAATCGTTGGACACTCTTCGAAGCTGACGCACATCTACAGCCGGCGCAAAATCGACATGCGCAAAACGTTTTAGCGCATTGGATGCAGTATACCGGCAATTGCCCAATTTGTCAACAATCCGTTTTGTCTGTGTTAATTGTCCAGCGATTATGTCCCATCCTGTAATGGAACAGAGGAGGTATACCAATGAGTTTAAGATTGAAGGAGTATGTCTCGATTCGTGAGGACTGTTATTTTATCTCGCTGTCAAGAAAATTGCTATCTTCAGGGTGCATGCATACAGAAGTTGTTCATGACAAAGATAGTCTTGGATTGGGCTATTTCAGCGACCCAGGTTTAACAATTCACAGCATCGCGAATACTGAATGGGATAGGCAGTGGAGTTGCTGGCCAAAATATGACAACGCCTCAAAAAAGTTCGTCACTGGATCATACACAGAACTGGGGATTCTATCTACTGCGATCCGTCATATGGTGGTGACGCCAACAGCTGCAAGCAACTATACAAATAGCAGTGTAGATGGATGGTTGGACGTAATAAATAATGCCTGTTATTGGCGTAAGGCATCGAGCGGACCAAGCTCGAATGCAATCTTTGCCGGCTATAGGATACTTAGATATACTCGAAGATATTCCTTCCGACTTTTCATGGTTCGCTACCTCTTATGATGGGTTAGTTTGGTCTTCATGCGATCGTCCAAGGATCATCCGCCGTATTTCCCTTGGAGTGCATCTCTTCAGCCTTTTGAAAGTGCGGTTTAATTGGCCGATGCGGTCCACATACATTCTGCCATAGTGATCGAGTGAGTGTGGCGTGGTCATAACGTTCATAGTGACGGCCGGGCGTGTGCAGGAGGGTTAATAGTAAGCAAGAGACTATATTATATGCTGGTTTTTCTCTGCTGCCAACAAATTAAACGCTATTGTGTATTATCGGGGTTTAGTGCGGATTGCTGCCCGTGGGTGAGCAGCAATCCGCTCGTACTTACTTGCGCTTGCAGGCTTCTATCATCTCGGCGATCTGCCGTTTGCAGTCGAGGAGCAGCCCGGTATTCCGCGTGAAGTCATTTGTGGTGTGTGCGACTCTCTCGATCATGTCGGAGACCTTTGCTCTGTCGCCGAGCAGTTCTGCGAGTTCCGCCAGGTATTCGTAGTCTTCCCAGCCTTTTCTGATTATCTCCCAACGGATTGAGCTTACGATACCTTTCCCATCCGGGTAGACCATGTTGTTGTCGCCTGGCGGGAAATCGTTCGTCTCGACGTTCTTGTACGGTTCGCCGACCCAATAGTTGTAGGCCCAATCCAGGTGCCCGCTGACATCGTACTTCCACGTCAGCCACCCGAGAATTCTCGCCTTGATCAACGCGATATTTACAAACCGGTTCGGGTAGTCCGCCTGGGGGATCTGGCACGTGTACCAGTAGACCTCGTTCCCTTTCGCGCGGTGCGATGCGTAGTAATCCGACCACTCATCGACCTGCGGACACTGCACATCCAGCACGTCCCGGAGCCCCTCACACCTCACGGCTTCCAGAAACTTGACCCTTGGGGCATGGCGTCTGGCGAAGGTGGCAATGTCGATCACCACGTCGAGGTTCGCCGCGAGCGGTTCGTCGGTGATGTGCATATAGGTCTTGTCGAGTAGGCCCCTCTCCCCAAGGAACGTGTCGAGAGCTGAGAGGTATCCGGCAGCTATCTCCCGGAACTCAGGCGAATCGAAGTGGACTCGCGTAAGTTCTTCGGTCTTTCCCGTCGCTTCGTCAAAATACTGGATGACGTGCCAGAAGAAGTCCCGGCCTTCCCACTCGTCACGCATTATCAGGTGTGAGAGAAGGTACTTGTCGAACCCCCCGACCGATTCTGCCGTGTCGATCATCCTGGCAACCCGCGAGAAGTCGTATGCGTAGCCTCCTCCTGCTTTCTTTGTTATCTGCACGCTCTGCCCGCCATGGAATGTGGCACGTGCGAAGATCGGGATGAAGATCACGTTCATGCGGTGGTCGCGCATGTCGCGGGCGTAGGTGGCAAATATCTCGAAGAACTCATCCGTCCAGGGACCGACTGAGTGGAACTCGCACAGCTTCTCGACCATCCACCAATGCACGTTCTCGACGCGGGGCTTTGCCGGGATCGTGAAGTCCCAGATCCGAGCCGTTATGGGGATATCCTCGCGCCCGGCATCGGTGACGACGCTGACGCTGCCGGTGTACTGCCCGGCCGGGGTGCCTGCCGGTGCATAGAAGGTCAGCCACACGGTTTCAAGCTCCCCTTTTGGGATGTCGAACGAAGAAACATTAAGGAGTGGGTCAGGGAACTCGCCAGGAGCCGCCCGCAGTATCTCGCAAGCGGGCAGATTGGCCCCATTCTTGCGCACTGGCACATACCCGACGAGGTTGTACTTGAAGTTTACGCTCTCGATGACCGCGCCGGAGTTGGATACGAGGTCGGAGAACTCGATCTTGATATCGTGCAGGTCCGCGTCTGTTTTTGCGGCGATCACCAGTTGTGCGGGCTCCGATTCGTTGCCTGCCAGGGAGATATCGATCGTTTCGGATAGGATGCCTTGGGTAAACGATGCGTCTTTGAAGACTTTGGTCATTGGGTCCACTAGGTAGAGGTAGCAGCCCAAATGCTGTGAGTACATGATTGGAAGCCTCCGTACAAGAAATAATATATAGTCGACCACGATTGTAACAGCTCGTAGCTGCCGAGTCAAGGGCAGCCTTGACAACTTTACGGTGGGGGTATACAATTTGTATGCAACTACCGTTCGATTTATACATTTGAAGGGACAAATACTATGGCAGACCGCTTGTCGGAAACTGTTGAGAAGCAGTCCAATATGGAACTTCCGCGCTATGAGCAGGTAAAGAGGGCCGTGCGCAGATATATAGAGACACAAGGGCTGAAGCCTGGGGCCAAACTCCCGCCGGAGGTGGCGCTGTGCAAGGAGTTCAACCTGAGCCGCGTGACCGTCAACAAGGCCCTCAAGGACCTGGAGTGGGAAGGCGTGGTGAAGCGCGTGCGAGGCAGCGGCACCTACGTGCAGAAGGTAGGGCTCTCCAACAGAATCCTCGTGACCTCCCTCCCGCTGACGAACGATGATTTCAACGGCCCGGTCTTCGCCGGTATTCGCGACGAGGCCAGCGCGCAGAAAGTCGACATAGCCTACGATACCCAGGCTGCGGTGCCCAAGAGCGACGTGGTGCACCGTCTCGGGGTAGACGGCGTGCTTTCCATCAGCGCCTACGGCATAGACGATCTGACCGCCATGGCTCGCCTGCACGAAGCCGGGGTGAAGATAGTCGGCCTCATGCAGCGCAGCAGGGTGGAGGAGGTCCCGCTCGTCAGTGCCAGCAACTTCGAAGGGATGCAGGAGGTGGTCCGTCATCTGGCCGGGTACGGACATCGTCGGATCGCCTGTGTAATGAACAACGCATATGGCAACGATGTCATGGAGCGCTTCATCGGTCTGCAGTGTGCAATGGCCGAGGCGAATATCCCTCTGGATCCGGACTATCTGCTCTACAGCGGCGGCGTAATGAACGATTCTCGGCTCGGTGTGTGGTGGCGCCGACTCACCGTACCGCCCACCGCCCTGATCCTGGACGGCTACCTGGCCCTCCCCATGTTCAAGGTACTCAATGAATGCGGCGTATGCGTACCCGCCGACCTCTCCGTGGTCGCCATCGACGATCGCCGGAGTCTGGCGCATCTCACCCCCGCCATCACCGCCCTGGCGCAGCCCACTTACGAGATGGGGCGTGCCGGAATGCGAAAACTGGTGAATCTCCTCCGTGGGGAAGAGTCGGTTTCTCAGGAAGTGCTGCCGACCAAGTTGATAATAAGAGACTCAGTTACAACGCCTCGCAAGTAGATGTTCTCCTGTCTACCAGCGAGGAATATCCTTCCTTACGCCTGCAAGTAGTAAAGACAACAAAAAAAGTATTGACATATTTGGCGTTACGAGTTAAGATGTTTCTTAGAGAAGCACCAACAAGTCTATTGGTGTGAGACGCGCCTATTTGCAGTCGGGAGGTGGTAGTCTACAGCAACTTTATTGGTATAGCCCAGCTCAGCGATTGGTCGTAGAGTTTGGGCCGGCATCAGCAAAGCATATCGATGATATGCGTCATGGAAAACCAAGCGAAAGTTCGGTCGAAATCATGAAAAGGAGATACCAACTATGTTAAAGAGGCTTAAACAGGATAAAAAAGGATTCACGCTTATTGAGCTGCTGGTTGTTATAGCTATAATCGCTATATTGGCGGCAATTCTCTTTCCCGTATTCGCAAAGGCGCGTGAGAAGGCGCGGCAAACATCGTGCCTAAGCAACCTCAAGCAGCTCGGTACGGCATTTATGATGTACGAGCAGGACTATGATGAAAAGTACCCGACAATATACAATCAGACGGCAGAACATCCGGTGAATGGCACGCAATGGCCGGGACAGATACTACCCTATGTCAAAAACAACGGCGTGTTTTCATGTCCAAGCGACGGCAGATATGTCCCACCCACTAGAGCACGTTGCACATATAGCTTCAACAATTACCTGTGGTCGGATTGGCTCGGCACGGATTCGCAAATTGTTAATCCGTCTTCGACACTCGTACTATATGAGGGCACAGGAGCTGTAAACGGTTACTATTATATGGATAGCGCCGATTACGAGTCATTTTGGTGTACCGAACTACAAGGAAACCCCCCTCACTCCGGTGGAAGTAACGTACTGCTTGCAGACGGACACGCCAAGTGGATAAATCTTTCCGCCTTGGCGCCATACAACGGTTCCAATTTAGTCTACACATTGAATGGTATAAGCTTCCTGCCAACCTACACACCGTAGCAATATAGACATGGTGTCCGCGGCAACCCGCCGTTGCCGCGGACACCATGCAATTCTTCCTTACAAACGACTATTCTGACGGCTCGCTGGTAGCCAAAGGGCATTGAGGAAGAGATTTACCATCACAGGGCTCTATTCTTCTATTGAAGTTTCATTCATTATAAATCAGTTTCGGGATTGCAGAAGCTTCTGGTCACTCGGGGTAAGTCGTGGTTGTATCCCATTTGCGACAATATGGCGGGCACGTTACACAAACCAGGCAATAATAGAATCATAATCTTTTCGGTTGGAGTTTCTTAATATGAGTAGCTTAAAGTCTATTCTGATAAGACAACTATGTCTTGTCAGCTTAATCTGCACCTTATCTTTCATGGTCATGTCGCAGGGCAAAGCATCAAGTGCAGGCCAGTCAACCATATGGATCGAAGGGGAAGACGCCGTACATACTAACTGGTTCCCTGGAACGGCCGTATCTCTGACTCCCTACGGCACAGGGACTTCCGGAGGCCTCTATCTGCGGCTGTATACCTTTGACGGCAGGAATTCTTCCGGTGGTGATTACTCTGCCGAATACAAATTCGCGGCTAAACAGAGCGGCACGTACAGGCTCTGGTTTGCAGCATCACCGCAGAACGTCACCTGGGCAGGCCCGATGCGTTACAGCCTCGACGGTAGTCCTGTGGTAAATCTGCAAGGCAAGACGCCGTCCAGTCCGCAGTACGGCCAGGCACCGCCGCAGGATTACTTCTGCTGGACATCTGCCGATACTGTGCAACTCTCCGCGGGGGCGCATACCCTCCGCCTGGAGGTTCCCGCGCCAAGACAAATGACGGACAAATTGTTCGCCACGTTCCTGGACGCCATCATGTTCACCACCGACCTTACATTTGTGCCATCGGGGTATCATCCCGACAACTCCCCGCAGCCTTTGCTCTCGGAGATGATAGCGAAGTCCTCGTACTACGCGATTCACTCAGGGATGGAAGAGGCGTTATATTACAAGAATATAGCTCGCACCAACGAGGATGTAGGAGCAGCGTCGTCGGCCGAGGTGACGAGAAAGTTGATGAAGCGTCCTCTTCCTAAGCCAGACCCGAACGATCACAGCATCCACCGGTTCGGCGTGCACGGCATGGAACTCCCCTTTGTAGAAGCCGGGAGAAACGATGCGGATTCCGCCCGAGCCTTCGAGCTTCTGGCCCGCGCCGGAGTGGATTCGCTTCGTTCCGGTGAGGTTCAGTGGCACCGAATGGGGCCGAACTTCGACAAGTTCAAAGATATAGACTACCAACTGGCCCAGGCGGACAAATACGGGATGAACTTCATGTTCACCTTCGGCGCCCCATCGGAGCAGTTTAACGTAGATTCCTCGACCATGCATTCGACTTTCAAGCCGGAATACGAACCGCAGTTCCGGGAGTACCTGCGGGCGGCCTTCACCAGAGTCAAGGGCCACATGCAGTACGCCGAATACAGCAACGAGGTAGACTGCCCGTCATACTGGTGGCGCGGAGTCGGGCCGACTGAATACGTCAGGGACGCACGGATATTCAAGGAAGAACTCTCAAAAATCGACCCGTCAGTCCCGTTCGTGGCCCTCGGATCGACCTACGCCAGGAACGAGGAGCTGGGCGCGCCGGACGGTGGCCGGAACTTCGTGCGCAAATGCTTCGATCTGGGGTTGAATAACTACGCGGACGCCTACTCGCTGCACTACTCCTGGACTCTAGCGTCAAAGGACTTCCCGGCGTTCTTCCGCCGCGAGACGGCGAAGCGCGGCGGCACAAAACCGCTCATCAACAGCGAAGACTCTTCGTATTTGGAGCCGTGGGATGTCATAAGGATCTTTGCGCGCAACCTGTTCTTATATGATTTCGAGAGTTTCTACTACTACCTTGCGAGAGACTGGTTTGAGAACGGATCGCTTATCTCCGGCGGACTCTTTGATGCCAAGTGGCAGCCTAAACCAAGGCTGCTGGCGTATACCCTCTCCGTAGATGCCATGAAGCACCGGAAGCTCGTGGGTATAGCGAATCCCGGAAAGGACGTGGAAGCCTATGTACTGGAGTACGAGCGTGGGTATAAAGGCAGCGGCCCAAAATACTCGATAGTGATGTGGAAGAACGGCGCAGCAGAAGAGCTCGCGCAGGTCTACGATCGCAAATACGAGCTGCCGCCTTCGAAGGTTTCCGGGATTTCGCGCATAGCATCAGCCTGGAACTGGAGGCTCAATCAGATAAAGGTCGACAAGAAGAAGCCCGTATTCAAGGTGACTTCCGCTCCGATCGTCGTATACACAGAGAGCCTTCCGAAGTGGAAGCTCGTCTCCGCGGAGACGTGGCAGGCGATCGCCAAAAGCGTCACAGGCAAAACCAAGGCCCTTATACCGGGTCAGTAAGATCAAACAACATAACAGGGCAGAGCGAGAGGACCATTCTCTCACCCTGCCCTGAATAGATACCCTTGTAAGGAGTAAGAATTGCAGATCAGTCAGCTGGAACTATGCGGCGAGTGGGACCTGTTTGGGCACGATCCCTCCACCGGACGCACCATAACACTAAAGGGCATGGTCCCCGGTCATGTCCACCGCGACCTCCTGCGCGAGGGGATCATACCCGACCCCTTCTGGCGCGACCAGGCGAATGAATGCCAGTGGGTGGAAGAGTGGGAGTGGCGATATCGGCGCGAGTTCTGGCTCGACGAAGAGACCTTCGATATAGATGGTGCGGAGATCGAGTTCGGCGGGCTCGACACATTTGCAACCATAGAGATCAACGGCACAGTTGTCGGGAGCACGGAGAACATGTTCATCCCGCACAGTTTTGCGGTAGGGCATCTCCTCAGACCCGGCGCAAACGAGGTGGAAGTGCGCCTCGCTCCACTGGCTGAGGGGCTGCGCGATAAGCCTGTCGGGAAGTATACCGCCGCCTTCTGTAATGATCGCGTCCTTGTGCGGCGGATGCAGTGTACCTTCCACTGGGACTGGGTGAACCGTTTTGTAAGTCCGGGTATCTGGCGTTCGGTGACCCTGCACGCAGGCAAACGCGCCGCAGTTCGGAACCTTTACGTCTATACCGAATCTCTCACCCCCGCCCGCGCGGACCTCTCGATATCTTTCGATACAGAGATCGAGTGTGGTGCCAGGGTCACAGCAATGGTTACGCTCACCGACGAAGAGGGGCACATGGTTTGGTCCGAAGAGGTGCAGGACCTTTCCATCAAGGTCTCTCTCCGAAATCCCCGGCTCTGGTGGCCGAACGGGTACGGCAGTCGGCCGCTCTACACCTGCACGGTTCGTCTGATCGATGAAGCAGGGCGAGAGATCGACAGCGCCGACACCACTTTCGGAGTACGCACAGTCGAGCTGGAGGAGATTCCCGACGCAGAAGGAAGCAGCTTCACCCTCCGTGTCAACGGAGAGCGTATCTTCGCCAAGGGAAGCAATTGGGTACCCGCCGATCCGTTCCCTGGAGGACTTGAGCCGGAGCGTTACGAGCGTCTGATATCCCTTGCGGCAGAGGGTAATATAAACGTCCTTCGTCTCTGGGGCGGCGGCATCTACGAGCAGGAGGCGTTCTGGGAGGCCTGCGACCGGCATGGGGTGATGGTCACTGCCGACTTTATGCTCGCCTGCGGACAATATCCGGAAGACAATCCTGAGTTCATGGCAGAGATCTCCCGCGAGTTTGAATGCGCCGTACGCATGCTGCGAAATCATCCGAGCCTCGTGCTCTGGAGCGGGGACAACGAACTCGGTCTCGGTGCAAAGCCCACCGACGAGTATCCGGGGAAGAAGTTGTCGAGCGAGGTCACTGGCCCGCTCTGTGCCCGACTCGACCCCTCGCGCCCCTTCCGCGCGACGAGTCCGTTCGGAGGCGATGCCAACAACTCCCCGCACGCCGGTGACTGTCATATATCGGCCTGGTACCAACCGGAGCTCTATCGTACCGACATGTCCGACTACCGCAAGCGCATAGAGGAGTGCCGTGGGCGCTTCGTGAGTGAATACGCGATATCGGGGGCGCCTCCGATGCGGTCGCTCCGGAAGTTTATGACCGACGAAGACATCGCCGACCCTGAGGGGACGATGTGGGAGTTTCACACGAAAGATAACCCATTTAGTGAGGTAGGGATGAGCCACTACCGCATGCTGGAGCGCACGGCGGAGTGCCTCTTCGGCCCGATCTCGGATATCCGGGAGAAGGTGAGCCGCATGGAATACGTGCAGTACGAGTGGCTGCGTCTCGCCATAGAATCCGCGCGCAGGGATAAGTACCACTGCAGCGGCTTCATGTCGTGGATGTACAACGACTGCTGGCCCGCAAGCGGCTGGAGCGTGGTCGACTACTACACCTTCCCGAAGGCCGGATACTACGCTATGAAGAGCCGGTTCGCCCCGGTCATCGCCTCCATTCAGGATGCCGGAGACGAGTACCGCATATGGGTCTGCAACGATACCCTTTCCCTCGCGGATGGGAGGGTCACGCTGCGTCTATCCTCTAGTCACGGCGTGCTTGCTGAGTCGACTTTCTCCGTGCGGGCGAACGAATCGTCCGTGGTGATGAGTCTTCGCAAGCCGGAAAGGTCCGAGGTCATGCTCGTCTGCGATCTGGTCTCGTCGTGCGGGTCGGACAGAGCCTTCTTCTACCCCGACATGCCTTTCCGCATGGACCTGCCGAAGACGGAGCTTGGAGTCTCCTGCGAACCCTCGCGTGGAGAGCTGCGCATATCGTCGGAGAGATATGCACGGGTGGTCTGCCTCGACGCCGATCTCTACTTTTCAGACAACTATTTCGACATGCTCCCAGGCGAAGAGAAGGTCGTAACCTTCAGCGCACCAGAGGGCGGTGATCTCCCGCACATCGAAGTCTCTGCCTGGAACTCATCCGGCGCAGTCACTGTTCGCGCCGGACGCACGCTCGTGCACGCGGTGACGGGGATATAAAGAGATCTTTCCTTTTGCTAAGCCGCACTGGGGTGGCCTGCTAACACGGTACACGCCAGTCTGGAATGCAATAGGGGAGTATAGTCTCCTGTTCGCGCGATCAGCAGCGTTTCATTCGGTGGCAGGGACTATAAGGATATTTTCCTTCGACCACCACCCGAGCATCAAAACACAACTGCAGAGAACTTGACAAACATAAGAATGCAGAATATAATATCGTCGTTATTCCTAACGCTGTTATACCAATATAACAGCCAGCCTTTGTGCTGAGAGTGGATACTGATGACGGATAATAACTATGATGTGCCTTCAATTCGGAAAGCGATAAGGCTGATCCGCCTTTTGTGCGATTCCGATAAGCCACTTGGCGTTTCGGAAATAAGCCGTGCGCTGGATATAAACAAAAATATGGCGTTCAGACTTTTGTATACTCTTCACGATGAGGGGTGGGTTTTCCAGCTCCCCGGAGAGGCAAGATATATGATCAGCTTGAAGCCTTTTGAAGTGATATCGCAGAGCATTTATAAGATAACCATGAGAAATGCTGCTAGTGATGTTCTCGCAGACCTTCGAAAGAAAATCGGGGAGAGTGTCTATCTTGGTGTTTTATATGAGGATTGCGTGTTACTGGTTGAGCATCTAGACGGCACTAGCAGTGTAAAAATTGCTGGAATGGTTGGAGGAAGATACCCTCTTCATTGCAATGCAGCGGGAAAAGTTTTGCTGGCACATGCTGATAACGAGGTTTTTGAGCGCTTATCATCATCCGAATTTCAACGCTTTACTCAGAACACTATATGTGATCCCGGCAAGCTCCGCGAGCATCTCCAATTGGTAAAATCGCAGGGATGGGCCCTTGATAACGAAGAACACGGCAAGGGGATAATCTGCTTTGCTGCTCCTGTTTATGATCATACCGGCGAAGTAATCGGAGCATTGGGAACGTCTTTGACAACAATAACGCATTCAGCTGAAAGTGTGCTTGAAGAGATGGCGCATTCCGTTATCCTGGCATCTGAGCAAGTCTCACTAAGAATGGGATATGCTAAACACATGGAAAAGAAATGAGGAGGATGCATAGATGACTACATGCAGCAAAAATACAGAACGATTCAAAGCATCCACATACGAACTTGCTCAAAAAGGTCTTCGCGGAGAACATGGCCGGTCTATGGTCGAGGCAGGAATCAGCCTGGACGATTTTCCCGAGACCGGAGACATGTCTGGATCTATGCGCTATGCGTTTACCTCCAAATTGATAGCAGAGAACGCTCCTATTCGCCTAGTGCCTGGAGAATTGCTTGCGGGATCGGCGACATATATTGAATCGACTGGACACAAGGTGCCTATCATGGATATCGATAGCACCAGCCATCATACGCCCGGGTTCTCCAGAGTCTTAAAGGAAGGCTATAAAGGCATTAGGCAGCGGATCTCCAACAGGCTGAACAGGGATATCGACGATCAGGGGCGGGATCTTCTAAATGCGATGCTTCTCTGCCTCGATGCGGCGGAGATATGGCACAACCGGTATATGGACGCTCTTGATGCGGCGATTGCTGCAAGTGATGGAGAAGAAAGAGCGTGTTATACGCGCGCGCGCGCAGCTCTTGAGAATGTTCCTCAGAATCCTCCGCAAAACTTCCATGAGGCAGTTCAGTCCCTCTGGTTTGCATATGACTTTCAGCGCCTGCTCGGCAACTGGCCCGGTATCGGTCGCATTGACTATATACTCGGGCCGTACCTTGAGAATGATTTGAAGACAGATGCCATTACAATTGATGAGGCCCGCGAGATACTCGCGCATTTCTGGATAAGAGGCACAGAATGGGTCGGAGCGCCGGTATGGTCGTCAGGAGATGCGCAGTACTATCAGAATATTGTGCTTTCGGGCGTGGATTCTGACGGCAATGATGTAACCAACGAGGTAACTTATCTGGTTCTGGATATTGCGGAAGAGCTGAAAATCAGTGATTTCCCGATAGCAGTGCGTATAGGTTCTAAGACGGATAAGCGGCTGCTCAGGCGCATTGCGGAAGTATGGCAGGCGGGAGCTAGTTTTGTCTCTGTCTACGATGAGGATGTTGTTATTGAATCAATGACAACTTTCGGTTATCCCGTACGCGTTGCCAGGGAGTTCGCCAATGACGGATGTTGGGAACCGCTCGTTCCGGGACAAACTGCGTTCAGTTACTATCCTAATGATATACTTCCATGCCTTCAGGATGCGCTTGGGATTGGTGTAGATTATCCCGATTTCGATTCTTTATATGAAGACGTTCGTAAGCGGATCGAGGCACTGATTCTTCGCAGTCTAAGTGAATCGAAGGATGTGTTTAACAGCGGTCTGCCGGCGGTTGCTCTTTCGATGATTATCGATGACTGCATTGAAAACGGCAGAGGATATTACGAGCGTGGTGCGCGCTACAATGTGCAGGCAATCCATGCAGGCGGACTTCAGGATACGGCTAATTGCCTTTATGCGATAAAGAGATTAGTCTATGACGAGAAAAGAATATCGCTTCGCGATCTGATCGATATCATCAAGTCTGACTGGTCCGGGCATGATGTGATGAGGCTCAAGATCAGAAAAGATCTCGATCTTTATGGTAATGACAACGATGAATGCGATGATATAGTCCGAAGGGTGTTCAACGATTATACAGAGATTATGGCGAGGAACAGCCGCATAGGAGATCTGCTCACACCTGCCGGAATAAGCACATTCGGCAGAGAGATAACATGGGCGGCAGATCGCGGTGCGACAGCAGCCGGGACTTGCGCGGGTGATGTTCTGGCCTGTAATTTCAGCCCTGCACCGGGAACTGACAGAAAAGGCCCTCTTGCTGTGCTGAAATCCTACTGCAAGATGGATTTTACCAGGCTGCCTAGCTGCGGAACTCTGGAGTTGAAGATCCTGCCGTCATCGGTTCGAGGTGAGAACGGCATAGCCGCGCTCGTTGGATTGCTCGGCAGCTTTGTGCAGTTGGGCGGGATGTATATGAACATAGACGTCGTTGATACGAAAACCCTCCTCGACGCTCGTGAACATCCTGAAAAGTACCCGAACCTTATAGTGCGTGCAGCCGGCTGGAACTCACGTTTTGTCACAATGTCAAAAGAGTGGCAGGACATGATAATTCAGCGGACTCAGCAGGAGTTTTAGATGGCATCAGGGCTGATATTCGATATACAGCATTTCTGCACGCACGACGGCCCGGGAATCCGCACGGTAGTCTTTCTAAAGGGCTGCATGATGACTTGCCCGTGGTGTCATAATCCGGAGGGCAGAAGCAGCAAACCCGATCTTCTGTTTGCCGATACTCTGTGCATCGGCTGTAGGGAGTGTGCTAAGGTTTGCCCAACAAAAGCGCACTCGTTTGGCGGTAATACACATATTCTCGATCGTAAAGTGTGCAAAAGCTGTATGGCCTGTGCAGATGCCTGCCCAACGGGAGCGCTGGAGGTCGCGGGTAGGCTGATAAGCGTGGAAGACGTGATGGCCGAGGTACTTAAGGACTGGGTATTCTACGAACAGTCCGGCGGTGGGGTAACATTGTCCGGCGGTGAGCCGCTCTATCAGGCGGATTTTGCGTGCGATCTCCTCAAGGCCTGCAATGTGGAGAACCTCCACACTTGTGTTGAAACCAGCGGAAATGCCCCTCGCAAAGCATACGAGCGGATTATACCGTATACGAATTTATTCCTATGGGATATCAAAGATACCGATAGTATTCGCCACCGCGCTAAAACGGGAGTGGAGCTTTCTACTGTTGTAAACAATCTGCGAATGATCGACGATGCGGGTTGCAGCAGTATACTTCGCTGCATAATCCTAAAAGGCATCAACCTGAATGATGAACATATAGCGGGTATAGCAGCTGTCTATCACAGTTTGAAGCATTGCCTGGGTGTAGAATTGCTGCCTTATCATCCTCTTGGAGAATCCAAAATGCATAACCTGGGCAGAGAAACCGTCGATTCTGCATCCGGATGGATATGCAGTGCGGAGGATATACAGAATGCAGGAGAAAAGTTAGCCGATGTATATGGCGTTCGAGTTTGTGGCTTGCCTAAAAGCTAACTATAGCGGCTGCTTATGTTCTCTTTTTTTGCATACAACAGGAGTCTGTTTCTGATAAGGACATAGGGGACTAGAACAAAGGAGTATTCACTGTGAGCATAGAAGAACTGCGCAAAGAACTGAAAACCTACTATTTCAAGCATTCATACGCCGAGATGTGTGGAGATGGCTATATAGATCCGATCTGGGACAATACGGTTGAATACGACTCAGCGAGCAGTCCGTCAGTGGGGGTTACAGAATAACCGCAGCTTTAGCTTCAAGAGGAGTTGATTGATGAATGACTACCTGAATCTTGCCGGGAATATTGCGGCCATAACTGGTGGGCGCAGAGGTCTGGGTCGGGCGATGACGCTGGCTATGGTAGAGCATGGTGTGAAAGTAGCCGTTATCTCACAAAGCCCAGAAGCGGATGAACTGATGCAGCAAATCCAGGATATGGGGGGCGAAGGTTTCTACATTCAGGCGAATTTGAGCAAACGTGAAGAACGCAGCGCCGTGATCGATAAAGTGGTCGAGCGTTTTGGTCGGTTAGATATTCTAATCAACAATGCAGGTATGCAGCACAATGAGTCGGTGTCAACCTGTACACTGGAAGAGTGGGACACATCGCGAGCGATTCTTCTGGACGCGACTTTCGAGCTTTCACAGCAGGCAGCTTCGATTATGATAAAGCAGGGGAGTGGCAAAATCATAAACCTCTCTTCTATCTGTGCATTTCGTGAGGGAGGGTACAATTTCAGTTATGGTGTGATGAAAACAGCCGTTGTCGGTATGACGCGATGCATGGCCAATTCTCTGGCGCAACACAACATCAACGTAAATGCGATTGCGCCTGGAATCATCCGAACCGATCTCACCGAGACTTGTTTCTCTGATAAGGAAATGTATGCCAACCATGTCAGGAAATATCCAGCGAGAAGACTGGGAGAGCCAGAGGACATCGTCGGACCGATGCTGTTTCTGGCAAGTGACCTTAGTAGATTTGTGAATGGGCAGACGTTGATCGTCGATGGCGGATTCACTGGGGACTAGAGCAAAGGAGTATTCACTGTGAGCATAGAAGAACTGCGCAAAGAACTGAAAACCTACTATTTCAAGCATTCATACGCCGAAATGTGTGGAGAAGGCTATATAGATCCAATCTGGGACAATACGGTTGAATACGACTCAGCTCATCGTGGCAATCCACTCTGGGATATTATGGATGCATACTATTCGGCACATCCGGGACTCAGTGCGGTCGAGCTTAAAGCTGCTCAGTATGAGATAATTGCAGAGAACTTCACCCCGGTCATCTTCAAGAACTCTCCGTTCTACTCTGAAATGGGAGTGAAAATCGCTGAGAGTGATGGAATTCCTGCTTTGAACGCTGGGGGATGGTTGTTCTGCCGAAATGCGCACTTGTTCCGTGACATCAATCCTCGGGAGTATGACCAGTATGTTGCAGCGGAGAGGGGCGGCATTCATCTAGCTTACGGACCCTATGTTGACTACGATCATCACTGCTTTCCATTCTCGAACGTAATGGAGAATGGACTTGAATATATATACAAACAGGCGGAATCTGCACTTGAGCGCTGCACGACCAGCGAGGAGTCGGAATTCATCGAGTGCGCCATGCGGGGTCTGCTTGCCGTGAGAAAGATCTCAATGAAATTCTCGGAAGCAGCGGCCGCTCTGCTTGAAGACGACGATACGTGTGATGAAACCCAGAAGCGCTTTCTCGGGATGATTGCACAAACAGCCAGTGAGGTTCCCTGGCGAAAACCGGAGACTTTCTACGAGGGTCTATGCACCATCTGGTTTCTGCATGAGGTCTGCGCCTCAATCGATGGCATCGGGATGTATGTGATCGGCCATATTGACCGAATGCTGGGAGAGCTTTATCGTCGCGACCTGGAAGCAGGACGCCTGACTCCAGATGAGGCTTACGATCTTCTGTGCCGATTCATGATCTACACCGACTGCAAGTTCGACTCCTCGAAGCCGGCTGCGGAGTCTTACAATCTTCAGGAGATGGGAGAGGTCATTATCCTTGGAGGTTGCGACGAGGGCGGCACGGAGGTTTGCAACGACATCACGTTCATGGTGCTTGATGCACACCATAAGCAGAAAATGCTTTATCCGAAAATCCATTGCCGGATCACCAGGAGCGCGAGACAGGATTATCTGGATGCTATCAACCGCGACTTTGTGAGCGGGAGGAATGTCATATCGTTCCTGAATGACGAATGCCTTATACCTGCGCAGGTGAATGTCGGGAAACGCCTGGAGGATGCCAGAAGATATGTCGCCGGTGGCTGCTGGGAGATCATGCTTGAAGGTTGTGAGCATTCAGCAGGAGCGAACTGCTACTTCAATCTTGCCCGCATCATAGACATGTCGATCCACGAACATCCTGAACTCGCCGGGACTGGTGTCATCTGTGAGAAGATCGATGGCTCAAGAGACTTTGAGGCCGTATACCAGACTATCATGGGAAACGCGATTCGGGCCATCCGTCAAATGTGCACGATTATGGGAAAGAACGGCAGTGTCTGGCCGCAGGTGAACCCGTCGCCATTCTTCTCCGCGTGTCTTGCAGACTCTCTCAAGAATCGCAAAGACTACACTGCAGGAGGAGGACGCTATAACCCGCACGGTGTACCTATGGGTGGATTCGCTAACTTTATCGACTCGCTGCTTTCAATCCGCAAGCTCTGCTTTGAGAGTAAGCGTTATACGCTGAACGAGTTGCTTCAAGCCGTCAGAGCAAACTGGGAAGGTTACGATATCTTGCGAGCTGAGGCTCTGAACATGCCTCATTTTGGAGATGATCTGGCGGAATCAAATGCGTTCGCTCGCCGAGTGCTTGATGATATCTATGAGAATACCCGCGATCTGAAGAATGAACGCGGCGGGCCCTTTCAGTTGGGATTCTACAATTACCGTGAAGTGATCTCCTGGGGAAAGTTGACTTATGCAACCCCGGATGGTCGGAGATCAGGAGATCTTCTCACCCAGGGCATTACTCCTTCGCGACTAAAGCGTACTGTTGATATTACTTCGACGATCAACAGTGGTTCTGCGCTTGATCTGACGAGGTGTCCCGCAAATTCGGTGTTGACAATCTCCATGCCTCTCAATGGAGTCAGTGTGCAGGTTCTAGGACAGCTTGAACGCGCGTTTGCAGCTTGCGGCCTGGCGATGCTCCAAATGAACTGTGTGAATAAAGAAGAATTGCTCGATGCCCGCGTACACCCCGAGAAACACCGAGATCTGATTATACGTCTATACGGCTATTCGGCTCATTTTATCAACTTGACCCCGGAGATACAGGATGAGTTCATCAGCCGGAACATTTATGCGCGATAAGTTGAATTCTGCGCCTGAGAACCTTGCTCTGGTTACTGCCTCATTGTCCGAGTGTAGAAATCTGGGCACAAAGAAGGAAAAGCATAAGTGGACGGGCAAAAAGGCCAAATCTTCATTTGATGCCTCAAACCCGAACTTCACCCTCTGTTTATCCCAATACCAGGGAAACTCCTTGACAAGCATGTTAAGCGAAAGCCCGCTCGGTTCGTCGCCTCGGAGAATCGCCTCCACTATATCCGGGGCAAGGCGCATAGGCCTCATAATCCTCGACATGTATGAGGCCTTAAGTCCGAATGTATCGGCCATCTCCTTTATAGACGAGTACTTTCCGGCCTCCAGAATCTCCTGCCAACAGTAAGCTCGTGCAAACCCTCACTCGTTCGCTTATAAGCTCCCTCTCAAACTGGGCGAATGACAGCAATATATTTCAGGCTCTATGAAAAAGTATGTGGATAGCGGTAGTGTTCCAACAACCGTGCGAACAAATTCGCGGCAACAAAAACACGAAGTCGGCCTGCGCCGACTAGATGTAGGCACACCCTTCACGGGTGTATTGATGCTTCGGTTGCAGAGTCGACGACGCCGCTGCCGAAGCCTGGCAGACATGTACCGTCCCTCGATATGCCCTGTGGGCTACTCGGGATAAGCGGCATCCCCCCTCGCCCGAAATCGGGAGAGGGGTAGGGGTGAGGGCGAATCAGATTCACCCACAAGAAAGCTTATAGAGCCATATTTAAGGTCAATCGACCTAAGGAAGTTGTGGTCGAGAAATCTTGAGTCACGCTCAGTCAACTGCATGTCTGGAAATAGTGGCTATCTCCCGAGAACGTTTATAAATTCGCTCACGGGTTACCCTCTATGCACTCGCATACACCTGTATTCCTGTATCCTCGAATACTTTCTTGACTTTCGATTTTCGGGCATAGAATGTCAGTCTGCAGATGCCCGGTTCCGCAGTTATGTCAGTTGCCGTCATGTGAGCCGATAGACTAATACAGATCGCCTGCAGTTCCGCGTCGACCCTGCTGATGATACTCTCCGCACATCGATGATGTCTATGTTGCTCTTTCTGTGCCAACTGATATCAGATGCAGGCTGAGCGTCGGAGATAGCTTGAACAGTCATCCCCTTATGCATCTACAGGATTGGATCGTCTGCCAAGACGAAGATATGGCATTCAACGAGCGTTGAGACTGACAACCGAATTCGATATTAACAAGAGACCACAAAATACATCTAATTGCGCTTGACATCATCTTATAAAAGCGATATAATGCCGTTATAACACCAACGGCGGTGGCTAAATCAATGAAGTAGATAGCAAAAGTTCCATATTGCCATACGATGCACGGCATCTATCCGGCTTTAAAATATCCAAAAAGAACAGGCGCAAACATATAGACTATCTCGCGCCAAAGGAGGGTTGAGTAGAGCACATAAGACATTGGAATCCATCGCAGACAAATATAGTCAGGAGAAGGAGGAGTATAATGAAGAAGTTGAAAATTCTATCAATCGCCGGGTTGGCCGTCGTGCTTATGTGCGCACGGAGCTCGGCTGCAACTGCAGCGGTGTACTCTGAGGGTTTTGAGAGCTACAATATCGGTTCCATTGATAACAACTTGGTAGGCGGACCTAATACTGGTGCAAGTAACCCATGGTTTGGCCCAGTTGGTGCCACAGGTTCTCCCAACGCGCGAGTTATCGAGACTGAGTCTGGTATTACCCCACACACCGGATCCCATATGATTCGTGGGAATGTAGAGAATGATGGTGATGCGAACTATGTCAACATCGCGTACCGTTACAATAACGGCAATGCGTATACCGGTGGCTTAACATACGATTGGTGGTTCTATGATACGGTGGGTGCTGGTAGCACTGCGCTGTGGGATTATGCTGCGATTTCAAATTATCCCACGGCTCCCAGTGACCGCGACTACCCACTACTAGGCTCCACTGGAGCCCAAACCTATGGAAGCCTTAATAAGGGTGCCACAGTCCTGCAGCGATTATGCCTTGGTACCAGGGGCGCTACTGCTTGTGATACCAACTATTACCAGGCGAGAGTCATGGGATCGACAGATAGTCTCGGAGCTGGCTGGTTCAACACTACGGCTACTCGCTCTGTTGGCTGGCATGAAATGCGCATAGTAGTCGGTGATGCTTTGGCTGATGGCACGAATGACGTCAGTTTCTATGTTGATGATATGCTCAATCCGTGCTTAACACATAACTCTATGACGAATGTTGGTTACAACGTTATCGAACTGAACACTGACGTTTATGGGACCGCATATTTTGACGATCTGACCCTCAGCAAAACAGCTGCTCCCGTTCCCGAACCCGGAAGCTTTATCGTGTTGGGAACCGGCCTGGTCTCATTGCTTGGTTTAAGGAGACGCCGAACTGTTTAGTAATAATCTCGGGCGAAACTGAATACATGTGATATGCGAGAAGCCTGCACACGTCCTTCTCGCATATCACATGTTTAAGAAGGTTACAAATACATCCTGAAACTGCGCCCAGTTCCTCCGCAGAGAACCCCTCTGCAAATTCCACGGGGATTTCCTCTTTTGGCTCTATAAGCTTTCTTGTGGGTGAATCTGATTCGCCCTCACCCCAACCCTCTCCCGATTTCGGGCGAGGGGGATGCCGCTTATCCCGAGTAGCCCACAGGGCATATCGAGGGACGGTACATGTCTGCCAGGCTTCGGCAGCGGCGTCTTCGACTCTGCAACCGAAGCATCAACACACCCGTGAAGGGTGTGCCTACATCTAGTCGGCGCAGGCCGACTTAGTGTTTTTGTTGACGCGAATTTATTCGCACGTTTGTTGGAACACTACCGATATCCACAAACTTTCTCATAGAGCCTACTTAATTTGCCACTAACTAACCAATCATACTACTAAACGTTTGAATTGCCGTATCACGAATGAAGGAGTTCGAGCACTGTGCTTGCGATCACACTTCGGCAATGGCTTCATCCTGCATGGTGTTGGCATGAAGAACGATGTGGAGCTTTACACTGAATCGCAGGTCGATGCACGCTGCCGCAGGGATGTCCTTGACTGACTTCAAGATGGATATATGGCGTTTGCATGTGTATGGGATAAAGTCAGACGGCGCCATTGCGGGCAGTCGGGTTGGGCCTACGAACGGAGCATCCTCGATCTGTCAGGAATGGATTACAGAAATTGCTGAGTGGCCCAGGTCTGCCGGCTGATTTGCTTTTCGATCATAAGTCGTGTAGCCCTCGGTCATTCAATACTCGGACAGACTTCTAGACGCAGAAATCGAATCATCACGCCTACATGCCTGCAAATCCTCATACATGCAGATCAATCCTGCCTCATTAATTATGAATGCATGAGCAGCCAAAGTCATTCTTCATCTTATTTGACTGCCACAAGCAGCAGCCCAGCCAGCATGATCCCCACACCTACAAACTTCATCTTGTAACGAGGTTCGTTCAGAATGGTTATACCAAGCATCGTTCCTAATGGAATACTTAATTGACGGAAAGCTACTACATAACTAACATTACGAGCAAATAGCATGGCAACAAGCACCAGTGAGTATGCAGCAAATATGCCTATCCCTGTGAGGGCTGCATGACCAAACTGATGCTGGACTACCCTTGCAAGACTCCTTCGCCTATCTCTACTGACCAGTACGAATATAGCCAGCCAGACGGATGAGGAGAGTCCCTCAATCATCGCATAGACAAGGGTCCACCATGGCATTCCATGTCTGTATACATCCAGGGTATCTTTCAGTATGCGCAATGCACGATCATCGATAATCGAATAACCGCATGTGCCTACCGCCGCAACAAGCGCAAGTAAAGTCGATGTCTGAAGAACCTTCTTCAGATTCCAATCCTTAAGTCGCTCCACAGGTAGAATACAGCCGCCTAGCGCGACCATCGCGATGCCGATAATTGCTAGAAATGAAAGATCATCGGTTCTGCCAAGCATCAGGTTCACAAGCATCACAAGGACAACAGGAATCGACCGCATAAGCGGATATGCTACCGACATGTCACCAACACGATAGGCATTAGCTAGTCCTGCGTAGTAGACAGCTTGGAACAGTCCTGTGAGCACAATCAGCAACCACACCTTCGGAGTAAACTGAGCTACCACATATCCGTATTTTAACAGTATGGGTGTCAGACAAAGAGCGCCCACCGTGTTGGCAAGCAAAAGGAATTCCGGGCATGGACTCTTGCTCTTGCCGATCAAGTTCCACCCTGTATGCGCAAAAGCAGAGATAATGAGCAGGATGACTGCAGTTAGGGTCATTTGGCCCCCCACAGATGGTCATATAACTTTGCCGTGTGCCCTTTGCAATTACCGATGAGATTGGCTGCATTCTGATCCCCTGCAAGGTAGGCCAGCATCAGCCGGCCTTCTTCGGCACAAAGCTCATCGTGGGCTGGAAATATTTCACGGAGTAGATACTGCGCGTAGCGAACCAGCCGGAAAGGACCATAGGCCCTTGTAGTCTCACCCGGAATAGCTTCAACAGCCACAGAGTTCAAGCTTTTGATGCTTTCAATCAGGTCCTCCAAATCCGATGATGGCGCGAAGACAATGGTATAATACCAGCCAAAAAGATCCTTCTGTACGCAACCATGCGAATCGCTCGCGCCAGCAATCGGTATGTGTTTACCATTCGCCCTCTCTTCATGGTAGCGTGCTACCTGAAGCGTGTTTGATTCTGTTTCGTGTCTAAAATAACCGCCGATCAATTCCAATGCATCGTATGGCTGGTTCTCAAACAGCAAATCTGTAAGGCATCCAGGCACGTCACAGCGATGGAAGTTCATCCAATACGGATGGCAAAACACGCCCAGTCCACGCGCTTTCCTGATCTTATCGAAGCACCACACGCATGAAGCATAAGTATATTTATCCACACCATCCGGCAGACCTGGCAGCGTCTTTTCCAGAGCCTTGACCTCAGCCAGATAAGCCTCGTCCCTGAACAGATCGTTCACGCTGAACGTCCCACCGAAATTGACGATATGCACGGGATTTCCTGGCGGGTGAACTTCCTCGCCCGGATAGATGCGCATATCGGTGTCAATACTCTTGAAAGCCTCAATTGCTTCAAGTGACGGCGCATACTTGCCATGGTCTGTAACGGCCATAAAATCAAGACCTATCCGACGGCTCGATCCTGCTACAAAGGCTGGTGACTCTATGCCATCAGAATGACATGTATGATTGTGGGTATCGCCTTTGAACGGACGGAGCTCAAACAAGTCTGCATCCAGCGCATACACTCGGAACTCCGCCACAAACGTTGCTTGCCCATCCTTAACCTGTTCCAAAATCAGCACATATTCCTGTTCTGATAGAAAGGTATACGGAACCGATATCTTACCTGATACAGGTTGAACCTGGTGTTTTGGAACATTCTTCCACAAATTGCTATTATATTGACTAAATAAAGCGTAGACATTCGGAATAGGCCCAACCTGATTTTCAGAATCGATCCATGATGTCTGATTGGGATAACCCTCAGCAGGAAGCAAAGCCACCTGGTATGTGATGCCTTCACGAAATCGGCAGTGATCGAACATAGGCCGGATAGAAATCACGGACTCTCGGCCAACTGGTATGATTTTTGGGCTTACGTCGAAATAGGTGCTCTCAGCACGCATCGTATCTATCTCCTTGCTGTATTAATGTATGGTACCTAATGATTCAGATAGCCGAAAGAAGAATGAAGCTTTGTCTATCTTGATCCTGAGATGATTTTGCATTGCTGCATGGAACCGCAAACCCTGCGGCGCTCACAGCGGAGATGGCAGGGCTTGCGGTGACAATGGGCTTATGGAGTATCTGTGATGTCCAGGCCGAGGGCCTTTGCGTCGGGAAGCTTGTTCGTCGTCTCGAATGCATTCCTGGCGTCGTCGAGATCCGCGATGATCTTGTCGTATTTCTTGATGTGCACGTCGTACCTGGCGGCAACATTATCCAGATTGTCGGTCTTGTTCTCCGCGGTCCAAAGCTTGCGACACCGTTTCTGCATGGAAACATGCTTTTCCCGGATGCTGAGCAAGGTCTTGGATGCCCGATCGAGTAGTTTGGATGCCTGCGCAGGCTGTTCCTGCACGGCGGCGTAGTCCTTTGCGGCATCTATGAACCGAATGGACCGGTCTGCGATCAGCTTCATCCTGTCCGCGCCGAATAGGAAGTAGTCGATGTTGTCTGCCGAGATGTAGTCGGCGCTGGACACGAACTCCGCTTTGGCGATCTTCAAGTGTTTCTCAGCCTGGTTCACGAGGTTTATTACCGCATTCGCATGTTTGATGGTATCTTTCATGCTGGACGTCAAGTGGGCATCGTCGAATTTCCAGAACCGGGAGTCGCTCATACAGCTCATGATGGGCTCCCGCTGGGCTTTGATGAGGAGTTCAATCGCCTGCCCGAAGTGGTCGGCCTTCTCTCCGTAGAGTACCGCGCCTATGCGGCGGTTGAAATCGTCGATGCTCGTGGTAGAGCCGTTCCAAGCGCACTCCGCGCCCCACGCCACTCCGTAGACGTTGAAGGCGTCGAAGTTTTCGTTGGTGTCATCCCAGGTAGTGTTCAGCATTCCCTTTGCGCCACGTTTTACGCCGTCCCGCACGAAATTCTGAATGTTGATATTTGCACCGTCGAAATCCGGGAGGAGCCGCCCCCAGCAATTCACCCCCGGACAGACGAAGAAATCGTACCCGGTGCCCAAAAACGGGGCGATCTCGTCTTCGAACGAATCGTCCGGGTAGTAGGCCCATACCAGCATCACGGTATCCTTGGGAATCTTGTTCAGGCTCTTCGGGTGCTGGCGGATAATATCGCCCCACATCATCATCCGCTTACCATACTTGTCCTGTAGAAGATCGTGGATGCGCTTCATGTGACCGGCGTACACATCTCCGACTCCATACTTTGCAACCGCAGACTTGGCCGGGCCGGTGCCCAATCCCTCCACCTCGTCGCAGCACACATTGAAAAATTTGGAGCTCGTTAAAGGGGCCACTTCGGAATACAAGTCGTCCAGAAATTGGTAGGACTTCTCGTTGGTTGGATCCAGCACCCAGGTTGTTTCACGGAGGTCCTTGAGCTCCCCATGGCAGAGTATTCCGTTGAAATGACCGAACGATTGCTGGCAACCGATGATATCCACTTCATACTGCTTAGCGTATTTCACCAGCGCGGTGAGCTCGGCAGGCGTGAGACTGCCGTCCTTCGGGCCGAGTTGGGGATGCTTGCTGAACGCGTACTGGTACTCCATATAGTAAGTGAGGAAGTTCATCTTCATGTAAGAGGACATCGCCGCTTCGGACTTAAGCGTGTCGAGCCTCGGGCTGATCCCCCTCGTGATATCGTCCTGAAAGCCTCTGTACTCAAGCGACGGCCAGTCGTCTATTCGGACGCACGGGATACATCCGTCCAGGTTGTTTGCGCGGATCAACTGCCGGAGCGTCTGGGTGCCATACACCAGGCCCTGTTTGGAACTCGAGGCAATGACGGCCAGCCGATTGTTCACGATGACGCGGTAGGACTCCGTTTTGTCACTCAAATTATAGCAGGCAGACCGAGTATCGACGGACGATACGCTTGCCGCCGAGAGGGTGAGCGTCCATGGACCACCGTTTATCGGGGACGGCATGTATTTCACTTTGCACTTTGTCTTAGTGATCGTGGAAAGGTCGTTCACCAATCGGGCGGCCAATTGCCGTCCGGACTCGAAATCACTCACCGTGATAGTCATCTTCTTGGCGAGAGCGAATTTTCCGGGAAGGATGTTCATTGTTTTTGGAAATGGAATCAATCTGAGGTCGTTCGGCTTCATCTGCCCGAACGGAGGCAGCATCCCTGTATCGCTGGCGAACGACTGTCCGGGGATGCATATGATGCATGAGCATGCAAGAAGCATGGACATCATCACCCATGTTTTGAAAACATTGCGCATGTTACTTCACTCCTTGTTATGTGATTGCGGAGACTTTGTTGATAAAAAACAGACAACAAACTATCTGCGCATCTGGCGATATTGTAATGGCATTATATTGCCTTTATAAGATAAAGTCAAACGCAATTACGCGCTGCGGTAGATCAAACGTATCTTATGCGGCGAGGAATAATTCATCGGCTGTCTCGAATGATCTGGAAGAGATACTGGACTTCCTGCAAATGCTGTAAACCTGCCGGAAGGCGGTCATAACCATCAACTTCAAAGCATTCAACGAGCGTTTTGGGCCTCACACCTGATTTGGCGATATATGCGAAAACCCTGATGTAAAATACAGATGCATCTAATTGCGCTTGACAGTACATTATAAAGCCGATATAATGCCGTTGTGATTTTAGCGGTGGCGGATAAATTAGAAAGGGCTCTATAAGAAAGTTTGTGGATAGCGACAGTGTTCCAACAACCGTGCGAATAAATTCGCGGCTGCCCAAGTCTGGTAGACATGTACCGTCCCTCGATATGACCTGTGGGCAACTCGGGATAAGCGGCATCCCCCCTCGCCCGAAATCGGGAGAGGGTTGGGGTGAGGGCTGAATCATCTGAAGATTCACCCACACGAAAGCTTATAGCACCTTAGAAAGTTGATCGCAAAGGGGTAATTCGGGCGTGCGAAAGATTACTTTTTAGATCTGCACTATAGAACCAAGCAGGATATAATCCAAGTCGGTCCAAAATGAAAAATCAAGTTATCTTAAGGAGGAGTAGTATGAAGAGGGCAATCATAAAATCGGTTCTACTGCTATGTGCAGCTATGATGCTGTCATCGTCTGCATTTGCACTCGTGAAGCCGAACGGTCTATTTACGGACGACGCTGTGCTTCAGCGGAACATCGCTGTGCCGGTGTGGGGTAGTGCCGCGAATGGCGAAAGCGTCACCGTAAAGTTCCAGGATCAGGAAGTCTCGACAGTCACGAAGGGCGGCGAATGGCTCGTCTGGCTGAAGCCGCTCAAAACCGGCGGTCCGTTCGAGATGACGATCTCCGGCGAGAACACCATCAATCTACACAACATTCTGGTCGGCGAAGTCTGGATCTGTAGTGGTCAATCGAATATGGAGTTTAGACTGAACCTGGATGCCAACGCAAAGAAGGCCATCGCAGGCTCAACCGATCCAGATCTTCGGCTGTACACAGTCCCGAACGTCGTATCGGATGTGCCGCTGAATGATGTAAACTCAAGCTGGCAGAAATGCAACCCAGCTACATCTGCTGACTTCTCGGCAGTCGGATACTATTTTGGATCAAGTCTGCGTAAGTCGCTCGGAGTGCCGGTCGGCCTGATCAATACGTCCTGGGGTGGATCACCTGCCGAAGCCTGGATGAGCCGACTTACGCTTAAGAACAATCCTGTCACCAACTTCGTAGATGAGTTAAAGGGTATCAAACATGTACATTACCATCCAAGCGTCCTGTACAATGCAATGATATCGCCGCTTCAACCGTATGCGATTGCCGGTGCGATCTGGTATCAGGGCGAAACAAACGCCAATCACGGATACCGATACCGTTACGTTCTTGATGGCATGATACAAAACTGGCGCACGGGATGGAAGCAGGGCGACTTCCCGTTCCTGATCGTGCAGCTTGCACCGTTCACGGCGATAGACACTCAGCCTGTGGAGAGCCCCTGGGCAGAGACTCGGGAATCGCAGTTGTATGTAAGCCAGCACACGTCGAAGGCCGGCATGGCCGTTATCACCGACGTCGGGGATCCGAATGACATCCATCCAAGGCAGAAGCAGCCAGTAGGCGAGCGGTTGGCCATTGCCGCAAGAGGCATCGCTTACGGTGAGCAGATAGTCTACTCAGGCCCGGTATACAAATCGATGAAAGTTGATGTGGACCGTGCCATACTGAGCTTCGATTCCGTCGGCGGCGGGCTGGTGTGCAAAGGTAAAGCGCTCACTGGGTTCACAATTGCCGGGGCAGACAGGAAGCTCTACAATGCGAACGCACAGATAGTGGGCGACACGGTAGTCGTGAGCAGTCCCGATGTGAAGGCCCCTGTGGCAGTGAGATTCGGCTGGTCGAATTGTCCTGTCGTCAACCTGTGGAACAGGGCAGATCTTCCCGCCTCTCCGTTCCGCACGGACGATTTTCCAACCATTACTCCGTGGAAAAACTGAAAACGAAAATAGCGCAAACATGCAGAAGGGGAGGGCATTCAACGAGCGTTGAGACTGGCACCCAATCCGACATTAAGAAAAGGCAAAAAAACATCTAATTGCGCTTGACATCATCTTATAAAAGCGATATAATGCCGTTGTAATACTAATGGTGGTGGATATATGAAAAAAGTAGATCGCAAAAGTTCCATATTGCTATCTGATCAGATAAAGAATGACCTTGTTTACAGAATCGGTAAAGGGGAAATCCAGGCGGGCGAAAAAATATCTTCTGAAGCCAAGCTGGCGCAGGAGTATGACGTCAGCCTTATGACCGCCCGTCAGGCCGTAGTAGAGCTTATCTGCAACGGGATGCTTAAGCGGGTGCCGGGAAAAGGTACTTTTGTACTCCCTCAGCAGAATGAAACAGCCCCGATGACATCGCAGCGGAAGCGCCAAGTCGCTATAGTGGTATTCTCTGCGGAACACGATTTCTTTGCAAGGATAATGCATGGAGCGGTTAAAAAATTAGCAAAGAACGATATGGACTCAGTGCTGTTCCTGAAGGACGGCCATCCCTTGCAGGAACGGCAGCTCATTTCTCAGATTATGGAGGGTGACTTCTGCGGACTCATACTGATTTCGGACGATGACACCCAGGATAACGCAGATCTGCTGAACGAGCTTTCCAACAAAATTCCGATAGTCATTGTAGATGATGATGTTGCCAATGTGAATGCTGATAAAGTGCTCTGTGAACGCCAGTCAGGGGCTTATCTAATGACGGAACACCTGATATCATTGGGGCATAAACGAATAATTCTTCTCGCCGGAAATTCGGAAGATGAATCTTCCACCAAAGAGCGTATCGCAGGATACAAGCAGGCATTGGAAAAGCACGGTATAGAGTACGATCCCGACCTGGTGCATTTTAAATTCTGGCATCCTCAGGAAGGATATAATGGGGTTAAGCAATACCTTATTTCGTGTGGATCCGCACAACGGCCTACAGCGATCTTTGCCTGCAACGATAATGCAGCAGTGGGCTTGGCCAATGTCGTGTATGACTTGGGGCTCAGCATTCCTGAGGATATAGCTGTTGTTGGATATGGAAATACAGACATTGCCATGCTTACAAGGTCGCCTCTTACTACGGTAGATCAGAGACCTAGTAAGATGGGGCTACTTGCTGCCGAGATGCTGCAGGACAGGCTTGAAGGTAGATTGGTCGCAGGGGAGTTTAAGACAATCGTTGTTCCTACCCGCGTAGTGGCGAGGGAATCATGTGGTATCAAGCTTGCGGTGAGCGTCGCATAGAATTTTCTACCGTCGTCTCGCATCAGTGTAGTCCCTGGAAGACGATGGAATGTATCGAGTTGGAGGTAAAGCCTATTATCGAAATACGTCACTGGAGTTGAAGAATATATTGGTTGTATCTGATTTATCAAGCAAACAAGAGGAGGAATTATGAAAGGCCGAAAAGGGTTTACGCTGATAGAGCTTTTAGTAGTTATAGCTATTATAGCGATATTAGCAGCAATATTGTTCCCTGTATTTGCTAAAGCGCGAGAAAGCGCTCGCCAAACATCATGTTTGAGCAATTTGAAACAAATGGGGCTGGCAATCCAGCAGTATGCCAATGATTGGGATGGCTCTCTATGTTATGGCTTCAGCACTGCTGGTTCCGAGGTTTGGTACAATGATTATCCCAGTATGACATGGATAAAGGCGATCACTCCGTATATGGGCTGTGGTAAAAACATGAACACCGGAGTAAACTTCATGCGATGCCCTTCTGCGCCTGCTTTCAATGGGAGCGATTATGAGCATACTTGGTATTCTTACGGCTGCAACTACGGCTATGTTTTTACGGATCTAGGTGGTACTGTTGCGCCGAAGCATCTGGATAACCTCAGCTCCAACACGTTTCTCTTTTGTGATGCCAATTGCAATGCGAACTTTGCAAGTGTCATATACAGCATTGTCTTCTGGGCTCCCGACCAGGACACTGACGGTGATGGAGTTATGGACAATCTAGGCCAGTCAGCAAGGCATAACGGCGGATTGAACCTTGTGTGTGCAGATGGCCACGCAAGGAAGATTGGCGTGAAACAGTTCCTTGTCAAGCCTGCACCCGCAGATTTGCAGGATTCCATTTGGGGTGCACCCTAGGGACAATTCTTAACTAACGAAGCATGTATCACAAATTGGGTATCGATGGGCATCTAATTCACTAACCTGTCGGTACCCAATTTGTTGAGGCGGGACCACTAGCACCAACAAATTGGAACGGTTGTAGGTAAGAAGGAAGGTGGAGCCATTTTGCTACTAAAGAAGATTTTGGCATGTGCGGTGTTTGCAGCAGTCGTTGCATTTTGCAATCATACAGTCGGAGTTGGTGCTCCTAAGCTTGGGACCGTACGGTCATACGCCTATACTGCCAAACATACCAAACTGGATGGGAAAAAGGCGTTTATCTCCACGGTTTCGCCTATTGTGCTTGCGGATAACGGCAAAACCCACTATGTAATCGTCAAGCCCGATACCGGTGGTGTTCTGGACGAGATTGCAGCACGGGAATTGAGCAGATATCTCGGCAAAGCCACTGGTGCTGAGTTTCATCTGGTTACGGCAGAGGAGGCGGGAACGCATTCCAGGCGGTTGGTTGTGGGAAATGGCTCTTTTGCCAGAATGCTTTTTGGGGCTAAAACACTTGACGGCCTCAAAAACCAGGAGTCTGTTGTCCTTACTAAGGGCAATGACATTCTTCTGGCCGGTCAGGGAACCCATGGGACAAGTCAGGCGGTTTACAGTTTTCTTCGGAACCAGGTGGGATGCCGGTGGTTTACTCCTTATGATGACGAGTTGACTCCGGTGCGGAAGAGGCTGGAGGTGAAGCAATTCTCTTATCACTTCATACCATCATTCGCATATCGCAATCATATGCTTGACTATTCCTACAAGCATGCCAACAGCGGACTTTACTTCGTCCGCAACGGGCTTAATTCTACCGCAGCCCATTTCTCAAAGTCACTCTATCCTGAGCTGGCCGAGTATTGCAACCTAAAAGATTTCGAGTTGCTTGGTCCCGGTTGCCACACCAGCTTCAGCTACATTCCACCGGACCCGGAACACGTCGCAGTGCGTTGGCCCTGGAATAAAGTGCAGTATTATTTCGAGAGCCATCCGGAATATTTTTCTATGGACGCCAAGGGTGTGCGGGTATCCACGATGCAGCTTTGTTTCAGTAATCCGGAGCTGCGGAATGAGTTGACTGGACGCCTGCTTGAAAACATCGGACGTGAAGGGGGAAAGGGTTATTGGAACCTATCTGCCATGGACTGCGGCGGCAGTTTCTGTCACTGCCCGGGTTGCAAAGCGCTCGAAGCAAAGTACAAGAGTCCTGGCGGGCCGCTCTATGATTACCTTATTGAAGCTTGCGCAGCGATTAAGGCAAAATACCCTGAGGCAGGTCTGTCAACTCTGGCCTACCGCAAATCCCAGTCGGAAAAGCCGCCGGTCATAAATGGGAAGCTTCCGGATAATCTCGCAATAATTTTTGCTCCTATAGATGATGACTTCCGCAAGACCTTTGACACACCGGAGAATGCGGATACATACACGAATTTAAAGAACTGGTGCAAAGTCTCAGACAAGATAATCGTTTGGTACTACCCCATGATCTACAATACTTGCGGGCTGCCATCCGCCTTTCTTGATCGCATTGTCACAGACACTCGCCTGATGAAAAAAGCAGGGGTTATGGGCACATTCTTCGAACACGATGTCACGGGCGTTTACTATGGCGGTAACTTCGCTGACCTTTACACCTATGTGATAGATAACATCTATTCAAACGTCGATACAGACGTGCCAGGGCTTATAAATGAATTTACGGATTATTACTACGGTCCCGCGGCTCCGGAAGCCAGGGCATATCTCAATGAGTTGGAACGCTGCCGAAAAACGCTACATGACAGAATACCCTATGATGCAGGCGAGGGAATGTTGACCTACATGACCCCCGAGTGGCTCAAGGCCCAGCAACGGCGCTTCGACAAAATGGAGAGCCTCTGCAGAGGAGATCAAAGGACCCTGGAGAATGTCGGCATCCTGCGCTTCGCCCTGGATATGGCCTGTTTAGGCAACAAATACCAGTCTATTGCTGCAGGGAATCGCGCAAACTTCCCCACAGTGGAGCTGATCTCCAAACGTGCACGGGCCAACCTTGAAAGTGCTCTTGCCACCCGGTTCCCCAAAGGTGAAGAGAAAGCTCGCGCTGCCGAATTGAAGGGCATTCTGCCTGCTCTGGAGGAACGGACTAAGATAGCGCAGATTCCGGCAAAGCCTGGAACCATACAAATCTTTGCTGAAAAGGGCACCTCGGTTCTAGACCCGGATGCTGCACTTGGTTGGACCAGATCCTCGACAACTAAGCTTCCATTCCGTGTCTGTCTATATGACAACACAATGCAGAAAAAGCTGGCTAATCTTAAACTGACTTCAGCAGAAATCAAGCCCGATCGCTATAATCTTTACCTGATTGGCACAAGTACGCTGACTTCAGATTGTTACATAGACATTGATAGCAAATATTACATAAGCTGCGTTGAGGCATATAACGGCAAGAATCCAATGCAGACCTTTGATGTCTATATCTCACTAAAATTCGAAGGCCCTTCCTTCGGGTCCAGTGCATCAGAAGATAAGGCCTTTTGTGACAAATTTGTTCTTGTGAAAAAATAAAGCTAAGGATAGATGGGCAGATTCATTTAGCGATCAATTGGAATCGAGTCGTGACAGAACAGTCGAATTCCAGTGCTGCACAATCTGGATAACCATGAATATTAGGGCTCTATAAGAAAGTTTGTGGATAGCGACAGTGTTCCAACAACCGTGCGAATAAATTCGGCAACAAAAACACGAAGTTGCCCTGCGCCGACTATATGTAGGCGCACCCTTTATGGGCGCGTAGATCGCAGGCGCAAAGCCTGCGGCTACATTGAATCCCTGAAGACGCCGCTGCCGAAGCCTGGCAGACATGTACCGGCCCTCGATATGCCCTGTGGGCTACTCGGGATAAGCGGCATCCCCCCCTCGCCCGAAATCGGGAGAGGGTTGGGGTGAGGGCGAATCAGTGTAATCTGAAGATTCACCCACAAGAAAGCTTATTGAGCCAATATTAGTATGCGTAGGAGATAACGAGCATGGCAAGAAGAGCATTCCCAAAAAGAGCAATACACCTGGATTTCCACACTCTCCCAGGGATTCCCGATCTGGGGGAGGCGTTTGACGCAGACGAGTTTGCAGGGACATTGGCAGACTGCGGCGTAGAGTTCGTAAACGTCTTCGCAAAATGCAATCTGGGGTTCGCTTACTATCCGACTAAGGTAGGCATACCATATCCTGGAATCAAAAATGACCTGCTGGGAGGAATGGTCGAAGGCTGCCATAAGCGTGGAATCGGCGTTTCGGCCTACTTCAACCTTGGACTGGACCATGAGCAACTGGTGCGCCACAGGGACTGGGCTCGGCTCGATACTGATGGCGGTATATACGACATCGCCTCCCACGACCACTTCTTCCGTTCCGGATGCGTAAACACCGGGTACGGCGACTACATGCTCTCGATGATAAAAGAAGTAGTAGACAACTACCCGGTGGATGGTATCTTTCTAGACTGCATATTCATCGCGCCCTGCTACGGGCTCGAATGTCTGGAGGGGATGGAAAAGCTTGGCATGGACCCGATGGATGAGCGGTCCGCATACGAGTACGCACGATTAAGCTACAGAAACTTCTTTGATAAGCTGGAAGAAATGCTTGGTAGCCGTGCAGATGACCTGTACATCGTCTACAACGGATCGGACTACAAACGCCAACAGGCACACATAGAGATGGAAGTGCTTCCAACCGAAAAAACATGGGGATACGACTACCTCCCAACCACGATCAGATATGCTAGAACCCTTGGAAAGCCGTATATCACCATGACCGGAAGATTTCACAACGGCTGGGGTGATTTCGGAGGGCTGAGATCTGTGGAAAGCGCACTCTTTGACTGCTACTACTCCATAGCGAACGGTGGCAGATGCTCCATCGGGGATCACCTGCACCCATCAGGCAAGCTCGATCCTGCCGTTTACAGCATGGTAAAAGAAGTATTTGCAAAGACAGAAGAACTTGATCCTTGGACGGACAATGCCAAATCGATCGCAGAGATAGCGGTAGTTGAGCCAGGGATGAAGGTCTTCCCTGAGTTGCCGGCAAAAAATGTTCAATCCTTCACAGACTCCCTGCGCGGAGCGGCTAGGATGCTATCGGAACTCAAGATGCAGTTCGACGTCTGCAACGCAGAGAGCGATCTCTCGAAATATAGTGTAATAGTACTCCCTGATCATGTCACACTGGAAGGCGAATTGAAAGAGAAGATACGCGCCCACATAGCAAGAGGTGGCGCAATCATAAGCTCGGGAACATCAGGGCTCGACGCGGACGAAAAAGAGTTCGCCCTCCCTGAATACGCGATGACCTTTGAAGGCAAATACCCGTTCAAGGAATCATACTACAAAACAAGCCCCGAGGTATCCGAAGGCATCCCGGATATGCTGCACTCCGCGTACACGACCGGCATCAGCATGTCGGCGAAAGCAGGGGGCGCGACACTCGCAGAGGTGTACGACCCCTACTTCAACATGGGCGACTGGGACAGGCGGCACATGTACCTGTACGCCCCGCCAAACCCGGCACCAACCGGCAAAGCGGCTGCTCTCCGATGCGGCAATATCATACACATAGCCTTCCCGATCTTCAGTGCATACTACAACTTCGCGCCCGTGCCGGACAAGACGCTCATAGGAAACTGCCTGCGCCTCCTCCTCGCGGAACCGATGGTATTGGCAGAGAACATGCCGAGCTTCGGGCAGGTCACGCTCACGAAACAGGAAGGGCGTTTGATAACCCACCTGCTCACATATGTCCCTGAACTTCGAGGGCCGAACAAAGAGATCATCGAAGAGCCGATCACTGTGCAGAACATAGAAATATCGGTGAGACTCGACGATCGCAAAGTAGAACAGGTATACTCGGCGCCAACAAAAGAGCCATTAGATTTTGAGGTAAGCAGCGGATACGTCCACGTAAAAGTGCCGGAAATCCGTGGTTACGGCATGGTGGTCATAGAGCATTCGAGGTAGAGTAGCAGTATGAAAACCGATGCTGGCGTAGTATCAGCGCATATACAAAGGATCCTCCCACTCCTGAAACGGGATGCCACCGAAGGAATTTCAAGGCCTTACCTGAGTGTCAACTGGGCAGGTGACTGCTATGACAACATTCTGTTCGGCTGGGACGCACATCACGTCGCGCTCCGGCTGGCATCCGCCGGCGAACCAGAGTGGCTGAGGTTTATGACAGAGAACTTTGTCGACCAGCAGGACGCGCAGTCGGGATTTATCCCTGCGTACTTCAGCGTCGATGATGGAATAGTTACGGCCGCATCGGATGTCTATATGCCGTTTTTAGCCCAGGGAGTCCTCACCTACGCAGGCGTCTCAGGTGATACGTCATGGCCGAAAAGCATCCTTGCAAACTTGTCGCTGTACCTGCAATACTACGAGGAACATCAGCAGGATAAAAGCGGGCTCTTCTTCTGGAAATACTGTTGGAGCGGTGGAGTAGACAACGACCTTGCGATATCGTTCTTCCCGAACTCGTCGCTCTGCCCGCCGAATATCAACTCGCTTGTCTACCTGGAATACCGTGCAATGGCAAAGCTCTGTAGCATGCTTCAAGAAGTATCCAAGGCAGCCGAATATCAGCGAAAAGCGGACTCCCTTCGCGATGCGATAAACAATATCCTGTGGATGGAAGAATACGCCTGCTATGCGCCGTATAATAGGAAGAGCGGAAAGGTGTCTTTCTCCCTGGATGTTGGTGCTAACAAGGGGGAATTCGCGTTTCTCAGCTGGACAAACCTTATGCCGCTATACGCCGCCATCGCACCTCTCGAACGGGGCATGCGAACGATAGAAGAGTATCTCCTATCGCCAATGCATTTTTTCGCCGAGTGGGGGATACGCTCTGCATCGAAGTCCAGCGAGTACTACAACAACGCCGTGTGGGGGAATCCCCCCAGGTTCGATTGCCCAGAGCGGCTCACCAATTCGAACTGGCAGGGCCCGGTCTGGGTGCTTGTCAACTATTTTATGTTCCGTGCACTGATAAACTACGGCTACGCGTCGGAAGCCGAAGACGCCATGCATAACCTGCACAAGGCCCTCGCGTGCGACATCACAAAAAATGGCATGATGCACGAAAACTACGATGCAGAGACCGGCGAGCCTTTGTATGCAGAGCACTTCGGTTCGTGGAACGTGCTCGCAGACCTGATGCCGTCGGAGCTTTCGACTGGCAGATCAATCCTAGATATAACTATTTGTAAGCCTTGAAGGGATGAAAGAATACATGGATCAAGTAAGAATCGGTATCATAGGCGTCGCAGGCAGGGGTAAGATGGCTGAGGGCTGGCATACCCCTGATGGCAGATCGATAATCACGGCAGGTGCCGATGTGAATGTAAAGAACTTTGATGCGTTCAGAGAGAATATCGGTCAGGATGTCTTTGTGACGACCGATTACAGGGAACTGATCGCTAGAGATGATGTCGATGCCGTGGCCGTGATGAGCCCGGACTTCACGCACGAAGAGTACGCAGTCGCCGCTCTTAACGCAGGCAAGCATGTCTTTTGTGAAAAGCCTATGGCGATAACCACCGCCGGATGCGACCGGATACTTGAAGCCTGGCGGAAGTCTGGGAAGCATTTGATGGTCGGTTTCAATATGAGATATATGCCGATATTTCGGGTCATGAAGGATATCGCAGACTCCGGCGCTATAGGGGAGATCAAGGCCGTTTGGGTACGGCATTTTATCGGCACCGGCGGCGACTGGTATTTCCACGATTGGCATGGTACCCGTAGTAACAGCACCAGCCTTCTCCTTCAGAAAGCGTCGCACGATATCGATATGATCCACTGGATAACCGGTCAATACACTAAAAAAGTCGCTGCATTCGGCAGCCTGGACTACTACGGGGGAGATCATCCGAACAACCTGGAATGTCCGAATTGTTCGGAAAAGAACGAGTGTATCGAGTATCAGGGTTATGACTTCCTAAACAAAGACTGGATGGCCAGGTGCGTGTTCAGAGAAGAAGTAGATGTAGAAGACAACTCTATGGTGATTATGGAACTGGAGAACGGCATTAAGGCTTCATACATGCAGTGCCATTTTGCCCCTGACTACTTCCGAAACTACACTTTCATCGGTACAGAAGGCCGAATGGAGAACCTGGACGATACTAACAAAGTTGTAGTTAAATTGAGAAACCGTTCGAACCGCTGGAAGAACCTTGCGGATCAGGACTACTCCGTAAAAGAAGTTGTCGGCGGACATGGTGGGGCCGATCCCATCATACGCGAGGACTTCCTGGATATGATCCTCGATGGAAAGAGCCCGGTAGCGACGCCGATAGCCGGGCGAATGAGCATCGCCGTAGGTTGTGCCGCAACCGAGTCGCTGCGAAATGGTGGAAAGGTGAACATCATACCTGATCTGCCGACATCGATTAAAGGCCTTTAGCTACCTGTTGACAAGGAGAATGTACCAACAATGAATCTAAGCGCACTTGACTGGACCATACTAATAGTTGCCGTGATAGCGATCCGGCTCGTGAGCCTGAGCACTCGCAAGCATATGAAGAGTGTGGCAGGCTTCCTCTCCGCAAACCGCTCTGCCGGGCGGTACCTGCTCACCATTGCATCGCAAATGGGCGGCATCGGGGTAGTGAGCGTTGTCGCAATGTACGAGGTGATGCAGACCGTTGGGCTTGCCCCGAACTGGTGGGCGGGATTAGGAATCCCAGCCGGTATCCTCATCGTGCTCGCGGGGTGGGTCTACTACCGGTTCAGGGAGACGCGCGCCCTCACCCTGGCCCAGTTTTTTGAGATGCGCTACAACAGGAAGTTTAGAATAAACGCAGGTCTGCTGTGCTGGATCAGCGGAATCCTGAACTTCGGCATCTTCCCAGGAGTAGCAGCCAGATTCTTCGTCTACTACTGCGGACTCCCAACGTACTTCCACATACCGAGCATTCCATGGGCGCTCAATACATACGTCGTAGTCATGGCAATAGACATGGCCCTTGCGCTCTCGTTCGTGCTGATGGGCGGTCAAATCTCCGTCATGATCACAGAATGCGTGCAGGGGATGTTCTGCACCATAGCATTCCTCGTGATATCGTTCATCGTCATAGCGCACTTTACCTGGCCGGAGCTGATGCGCGGGCTTGAGATGGGCTCCAAAGTGGGGGCATCCACGATCAACCCGTTCCACACAAGCAAAGTACAGGACTTCAACATCTGGTTCTATCTCATAGGCATATTCGGCATGTACTACACCTATATGTCGTGGCAGGGAACGCAAGGCTTTAACTCCAGCGCCCGCACCCCACACGAACAGAAGATGGGTGCAATCATAGGCGGATGGAGAGGCATTCCCCAGAATCTGATGATCACCCTCCTGGGCCTCGCAGGGCTCGCAGTGCTGCGTCTCCCACAGTTTGCAGAGAACGCTGCCGTAATCCAGCACTCCCTCAGCCATATTCCAAACAGCACCATACGAGAAGAGATGACTGTGCCGATAGCCATCGTCAACCTCCTTCCCATAGGCATTAAAGGGCTATTTGGCACCATCATGCTTTTCATCTCGTTTACTTGTCATGACACCTACATGCATTCGTGGGGAAGTATCTTCATACAGGACGTCTACATGCCCATAAAGAACAAAGCGTTCTCCATGCAAGAGCACATCAAACTTCTGCGCTGGTCGATCTTTGGAGTAGCCGCATTCTCATTCATCTTCAGTTGGGTATATCCGCCGAGTCAGAAGATCCTGATGTTCTTTGCCGCAACCGGCACGATATGGCTTGCAGGCTCAGGCGCAGTCGTAATAGGCGGGCTATACTGGAAGCGGGGCACCACCGCAGGAGCATACGCAGCTCTAAACGCCGGCTGCATTCTGGGGCTTGCAAACACAGCGCTCCCTGTTATATGGAAACAGATATACCACCACGAGTTTCCGATAAACTCGCAGGTCATATTCTTCTTCTCCATGCTGATCTCAATAGGTCTCTACTTCATCGTCTCTCTGGTCACAAGCAGGGGGCAGGAAGGCTTCAACCTTGAGAGAATGCTCCACAGAGGCCAGTATGCAGACAAAGACACCGCCGAATTGAGTAAAGAATGCCACATAAGCGTATGGCAGAAACTCGTAGGCATCACCAATGAGTTCACTAAAGGCGATCGGTTCCTCGCTATCATGCTGGTGATATGGAACCTGTTGAACTTCCTGTGGTTTGCCATCTTCTCGGTAGCAAACCTCGTCTACAACGTATCCGATTACTCATGGAGCATGTACTGGCGCGTAACGCTGATAATGAACCTTGTGATGAGCGTACCGTTCGTCGTCTGGTTCACCGTAGGTGGAGTGCTCGATATCCGTGCACTCTATCGTCATCTGGACACAGCCGTCCCAGATCACACAGATGATGGGCGAGTGGTAGACATCCCGGCAGGTGAAGCAGATCCCGTGATATCTGAAGATAAATCTCCGGTTGGGAATGCTGTGTCTGAAAAATCGTAGTCTTGAGGAGTGATTATGAATCGCAAAGGAATCGTACTAAAAGCATTAGGGTTGTGTGTCGCAGCTCAGATTCTGGCGTTCCAGCAGAGCTCATTTGCAGAGGTGAAGGGGCCAATGCTTCCGGCGTATGAATGCCATCGTGCTTCCGGCCCGGTCACGATTGATGGAAAGCTGGACGAGGCTGATTGGCAGAGTGTGCCTGGTGTAAACTTCTACTTACCAGTGACCGGCGCAAAGCCGATAAGCAATACGGAAGGGAAAGTTCTCTGGGATGATAAATGCCTGTATGTCGCCTTCAAGGCCTCCGACAAAGACATCTGGAGCTATATGACAGATCGTGATTCCCAGACCTGCCTTGAAGACGTTCTCGAGATCTTCTTCAAAACGGATCCCACAAAAGAGCCGTATTGCAACTTCGAAATCAACGCTCTGGGCACCGTCTACGACGCATATACGATCAAGAAGGCTGATGGCTGCATGGATGGCAGATGGAAGCGCTGGAACTGCAAGGGGCTGAAAGTTGGAATCAGCATTAACGGTACACTGAACAACCCCAACGATATTGACGATTACTGGATCATGGAAGTTGCGATTCCGTTTTCTTCACTTCCTTCCCTTGGTGGCAAGATCCCAAATGTTGGGGATAAGTGGATGTTCCAGCTTGCCAGATATGACTATTCAGTTTATCTGTCGAATGGAATGCAATTCTTCGCAAGTGTGCCGCTTTCGAAGCCTGATTTTCACATGCCGAATGAGTGGCAGACACTTCAGTTCGCTCAGTAGTGATGATAATCGAGTCTGTGCCGCTGGTTCTTCTTGTGAATATGGAGCCCCGGCGGAGTTCAGATGGCATATATAGGAGTAGATATGAAAGATAGTAGTGTTTCTGTAGAGATATTGAGCGGTGCTGTGAGAGTGGGCGAAGAGGTTATTCCACTCTACAGCGGGGAGTTTCACTTTTGGCGAATCCAGGCGTCCAACTGGGAGCCTATTCTGCAAAAGATACGTGATATGGGACTGAATGTCATTGCGACGTATATCGCTTGGAACTTCCATGAGATAGCACCCGGTAGCTATGATTTTACCGGCGAAACATGTCCGGAGCGAAATCTTGCAGGATTTTTGCAGTTGGCTCAGCGAATGGGCTTCAAACTTATGCTGCGTCCTGGTCCCTATATCTACAGCGAATGGCCCAATGGTGGACCGACCGACGAGGCTGCGCAATACCATCGTCTGGATCCGAGATTCAAGGCTCTTGCGGAAAAGTGGATAGGGGCTGTTTGCGATATCATCTGCCCATTTCTGGCAACACGCGGGGGAAATGTAATAACCATCCAGTTGGACAACGAGCCGTATCCGGCCATTGCAAGTCAGGGCACCCAATTGGGGTGTTTTGGCGGACATGGCGTCTTCAAAGACTGGATTGCATCACGATACGGCAACGATATCGCGCGGCTGAACGCTGCGTGGCAGACGGATCACAAAGATTTTGAAACCGCATGTATCTATTGGGAAGAGCCGTACATCAATCGAGATGATGTGCTGGAAAACGGACGGCTTACTCCTGAGACGGAATACGAAACCAGAATAATAGATTCTCAGGAGTTTGTGGAGTGGTACGCCAAAGAGATATTGGAATGGACTGCCGGGGTGTATCGAGAGCACGGAATAGATGTTCCGTTTGTAGGCAATGGATGGCATCCCTATGCGCAGAATTTCCATGGCATGCAAGATATCGCACCCCTCTCCGGTGTGGACCTCTATCCATCCGCATGGTTCAAATCATCGACTTGGACACCGAATGCGAATGACTGGGATTACAACATGGAAGCCCTGAAGGTTACGGAAAACAACTGCGGATGGGGCTATTCCGCGGAATTGGAATGCGGGGTGTATGAAGGCGCAGAGGTCAGCCGGGAAGATATCAATCCCGAAGCTGCAGATTTCATGAACCGCGCGTTCATCGCAAATGGGCTGAAGGCATGGAATTGGTATGTGATCGTGAACAGAGACAATTGGTGCCATTCCCCGATCAACCAGTTCGGCAGGGAAACTCCATATTTTGCCGTGCACAAGGGAATCATTGACCTTGCCAATAAAATAGGTTTGCACACGCTGGATCGCAATCCTGCCGTATCGCTTGTGACACTGCGCCGCCAACGACTGACCGATTCTGGCAACTGGCAAAACCTTTGGAGGGCACTCACAGAAAGTGGTGTGGACTTTGAAACTGTGGATTGCCGATATGCCCGGCCCAAGTGCGATCTTATCTTCTACGGAGGCTCCCAGTTTGTAGAAGAGGACGAAGCCCACGCCCTACATGATGCTGTCAAAAATGGGGCTACACTGGTGATTTTCAACCGCATCCCAAAGCTGTCTCGTTCGGGCGTAAATACAGATCTGTTCGGTATGCCGTCGCCGGATGGACAGCGGCCGATTATGAGTCCTTTCGATATAATATGGGACAGTGGATCGGCACGTATGCCGAAATGCGGACATAACGGCAGAGTGCACACGCTGTATTTCAACTCCATTCCAGAAGATGCTGCTCCCATATGGGGCCGCCCGATATTGGAAAACAAGGAACTGCTGGTGGATATCAGCGCCACCGGTGCCTCGTCAGAAAGCTATCTGCTGGGATTCGTTAAGCAATGCGGGCGAGGTAAAGTGGTGGAGTTCGGGATGTCCCCATGTGCGGCGATACTCCCGATAGTCAAATCGATTGTCGGCTGTTCTTACCGGGTGGAGACGTGCAGTAAAGGTACGGCTGTCACCATGTGGGGAAACGCCGAATCGAATTATATTTTCGTGATAAACCGGAATCCGATGGAAATGGCGGTTGAACTGTTCGTGGATAGAGCTATCTATACTGACGCAACATCCTTAGTGAATGTGGAGACCGGGCGTAGAGTAGGTATCGAAAGCGACGGCAGCGCATATGCCCCTGTGAAAGGTTACGGTGTCGCTGTTTTCGAGATCATAAAAAATGCCATGCTTAGTAGTGAATCGCTAAATCTGAAGGAAAGGGTTATCAAATGAAGTTGTTGCATTTTGGCAAGGTGAGACTGAAGCCCTGTTTATCGGCAGGTGCTGCCGCTTTGATTTGTATGGGGCTTAATATTTCTTCGGTGCAGGGTATGTCGTTTGCGGTGCAGCCGTATACTCAAAATCCGGCTGAAACCGGAATGACCATCATGTGGGTCACAAATGAACCTTCACGCGGCCATGTGGAGGTAGGGCGGACTCCAAAGAAGCTTGCAAGGTTTGTCGCCGCTAACAATATCAAACCGGATATCTGCAAGGTTAGAGTCTGCAATTTGCAGCCCGGCACGAAATATTACTATCGCGTTCGGGCAAAGTCTGCAGATGGAACGCCTATAGAATCGGAAGTAGGCACATTCACCACGCTGGATAGCCGTGCCGATACTGTGCGTGCAATCGTATTTAATGACCTGCACATGCAGTGGGATGCTTTTCCGTCCGTGGTGGAGAAATGCCGTGACTTCGACTACTCGCTGGCCTTCTTTAACGGCGATATTTGGTACGAACCATCCCTGAGTGAGCGCAGTTATGTACTGGAAACCCTTTCTATCTATAACAAGGGTCTAAAACCCGGAGTTTTACCCGTGTATGTGCGTGGAAATCACGAGTGGCGTGGCGGGTTCTCCCAAGAGTGGTGGACGCTGTTCGACCTGCCTAACCTGAAGGGCAGGGATCCTTGGGGCGAACAGCGATGGTACTTCTCCTTTACACAGGGACCGGTTCATTTTACCGTCCTGGATTGCGGGGAAGATTTTGATAAGAAGATGGAAGTCTTCCAGCCATATCGGGAGAAAGAGGCGGAATGGCTGAAGCAGGAAGTGGCTTCACCCGAATTCAAAAGCGCCACGTTTCGCGTCCTAGTCATGCACATACCGCTCTATGATGATATCGAGTGGTCGACGCATTGCCGCAAGTTGTTCGAACCTATCCTAAACTCGGCGAAAGTCGACATGGCCATATGTGGTCATATCCACACTTACAATGTATTCGACCCTAAAAAGGGCTGTGGTTACCCTTACCCAGTGGTCGTCGGCGGTGACCCGTATATGAAAGGGGCCACCGTTATAAAGCTTGAGGCAACCAGAAAAGACATGACGGCGACAATGCTAAACAGTGATGGCAAGGTTGTAGGGAGTATCAGTGTACAGAAGAAAGCCGCACACTAAGGTGAATGGCACTGGGCTCTATAAGAAAGTTTGTGGATAACTCCGAAAATGGTTGTGGAAATGCTATTGATACTAAGGTTCCGATTATTCCATATCGGTAATGCTGCAACAAGCCGTGCGAATAAATTCGCGGCAACAAAAACACGAAGTCGCCCTGCGCCGACTAAGATGTAGGCGCACCCTTTATGGGTGCGTAGATCGCAGTCGTAAAGCCTGCCGCAACATTGAATCCCTGAATACGCCGGTGTCGAAGCCTGGTAGACATGTACCGTCCCTCGATATGCCCTGTGGGCTACTCGGGATAAGCGGCATCCCCCCTCGCCCGAAATCGGGAGAGGGTTGGGTGAGGGCGAATCAGATTCACCCACAAGAAAGCTTATAGAGCCTGGCACTGTATTGTTCAGTGAGGACAAGTTGGGCGTCCACCGGTTATAGACGGCGGTTACATAGAAAAGGATTGCTGTTGGAGGCAGCTAGAGGAATGTATTGTTCTGAATCGAATAAACCGACTACTACGGGCTCGCATTTAAAACTGCTGTGGATGCTTACAGGATTATAGTATGTTCGGCAAGATCGCAAAGCAATACGGGCTTGAGGGCGTCGAAGAGATAGCGCGTTCATGTGCCATGGGGAACGTTCGAGATCTCCCTCATGAGCCGTGGTGGAAATTATCGTGGCTTTACTGCTATAATAGTGTATATGGCAGGCAGGAAAGCGGTCGCACATCCTTGGTAGGTGAGTGACGACCTACAATCGTATCGACGAGTACGGACAGGTGAAACGCGTCTGCAGTCAGGGAATAAGCAGCAATGTTCGAGTCATGGGCTTCCCATGGCGGGAGCATGACCTTTGCTGGACCATACGGATCGGGGGAACAAGTCACATGAAAACCAGAGGACAGATCGAAGCGGCTATCAGCGAGGCGGTTGTAAGGTTTGAGAGAGAATATATGGGTCGTGGACCTACTGAGACCAGAGCTTACATTATGGATGACATAGTTCTCGTTCGCCTAAAGGGCGTACTTACCACCGCAGAACACCAACTGGCGGCGGGCGAATCCGACGCAGGGCGCACTCTCATCAAGGATGTTCGCAGGGAGTTGGTGGAGAAGGCGCGTTCACTCCTGGAGATGCTCATCGTAGAGGTCACGGGAGTAAAGGTTACGAGTATGCACAGTGATATCAGCACGGTCACGGGTGAATCCATCCTCGTGTTCACTATGGATCAGGTAATGCTGTTTGACAGCAGCAGCCGCGCGAGGTGACCATGCATGAAAAAAGCCTTGAAAGGTGAGAAGTGGATTTCTGCCGCCTGGAGGCGACATTCCCAAGAACACCGATTAGCATAAGATCTTGACAAGGTATGCCCCGATCTGCTATACTCTTTATATAGTTAGCAGATCGCGCAAAGGGTAGTTTGGCTACCAGTTGCAATATAAGCTGGCGCACGTACACAACGTGTGACCAGTTTTTTGTTTTTTAGGGTTAGCAGATCGCGCAAAGGGTAGCATGAGTACCAGTTGCAATATAAGCTGGCGTACGTTCGTAACGTACTGCCAGCTTTTTGTTTTTTATAGGGTTGGCAGATCATCCGAAGGGTAGCTTGGCTACCAGTTGGGCAATGGGCCGGCACATGGAGAATATCCGTGTTGCCGGCTCATTGCGTTTGCGGGTATGCCGAGTGGCGCCCTGAAGAGTGTGGGAGATTATGATGGAGACACAAGTGCATTGGGATGGCAGGCAGGTGGTGATCCACACAAACGGCCGAATATGCGGATCTATGCGAGCACTGCTCACCAGCCCCGTATTCGATATGGTTGGCAGGGATTACATCCGCCAACTCAAGGACCACGATGCCCCTCTTCTCAGACTTCTACCAGCCGGATGTGACGTGGCGGATCCGGAAGCGCAGTTACTTGATCTTATCAGGGTGCTCGCCGAGACGCCGCTGCACGAAGCTGCGAAGGTTATTCCTTCCGCCGTCGTCTATCTCAATCCGAGTATGCGTAAGTCTCTGCACGAGTTCGTCGAGGGGCTTTATACTTGCTGGCGTGGCTCCGACCGATATCTGATCTGTCGCTCGGAGGTGGGATCGAGGACGCCGGAGGCCCGGCCGTATAGAGTTTTCAACGCCAAACTCGAACAGTTGGCCCAGATGGTTCGAGACATGTACTGGGATATGTGCGAAAACATCACCGGGGATCACCCGAGAGTTTTCCATCGCGTTGCTGCGGGATGCCAGGTGGCGCTTATCGCCCTGAACAAGGACTGGACATGTCCTGAAGGCGAGTACTCGGTATTGAAGAGTATCCCATTTATCCGTCAGGCATGGATCGACCAACCCCTGCGAATCGAAACCAGGGATGGACGGACAAGCCGGTTTCAGAGAGTGAACTCGGTTCCACTTTCGGGAATGCCTACGGAACCTCATGAATGGCTGTGTTATCCGGCCCAGGTGGGTACTACAGTAGTCTTCGTCTACTTCCACGAGCGGTTCATGGGTATGGGGTGTGCGCTGGCGAACCTGTTTGAACTGGCATCCGACGAACAGATACAGCAGGGACCTCGTGCGATCTGTATATTCGGCGCTGATCCACAGAGGCTTGACCGCCCTGCGCTTTCTCCTGCCGTGTACTGCAGTGATGTCCGCAATAATCTGTTGGTGGGTGTTATTCCTCGCGAGGACGATTTTGGGTATTTCGGTTGCCTTAAAAGCATGATCCTGACACTTCATAATGCGTCAATGATCGAGTCGGGAAGATTGCCAATCCACGGGGCACTGAGACGCGTTGTACTACGTAGTGGGGGTTCTGCGGGTGTGCTGCTGGTCGGTGGTTCATCCACCGGCAGGTCCGCTGTCTTCGATTCTCTTGATGTGAACGGCGAACATTGGATCTCAGACACGCGAATCGTCGCTAGCGACATGGTATCGCTCGATATTGACCCGACGGGCTTGGTGCGCGGATTTGGGACGGAGACGGGGGAGTTTGTCCGACATGACAGCCTGCATCACGGACATGCCATGGTCGGGCTGGACAGCGCAATAGCAATGGGCATAGCAGGCCCCAACTCACGAGTGGTCTTGCCGGTGACTACCCTGGATGATGTGCTTGCCGGGTATCCGGTCAACTATATCCTCTATGCTAACAATTACGAGGATGTCGATGAGAGCCACCCAATAATAGAGCGGTTCAAAGATGCGAAGAGTGCCCTCCAAGTATTCCGGGAAGGGGCAGTGATGTCTGGGGGCATGAGTTCGTCCACCGATATCATGCACACCTACTTCGCCAATGGCTTCGGCCCGGCTGACTGCGAAGAGACTTTTGAAACCCTGGTAAACCGCGCTTTCGATGCGGCGCTGGTCGGCGGAGTGTTCATCGGCCAGATACGCACCAGGGCCGGCATGCATGGTTTTGAGGATAGCGGACCTGAAGACGCAGGAAAAGCACTGCTAGGGATCCTCATGAAGCAGGACATACGGTAGCAAGAAACATGGCCTTGATACGTGATGGCTGATGGAACAGGGGCCATGCAAAAGGAGAGAAAACTCATATGAACAAGCGAACAGTAATCCTGGTGATCCTAGCGAGTCTGGCGGCTGGTCTGTCACTTCCCGCCCAGGCACAAGATGGTGGCGAGGTAATCATCGGTCAGCAGTTGGTGCTCAGGATACGGTATCCTGCAGGGAGTTATTCCATAAAAGAGCGCGCTGACCTGGTGACGGAACGGATCAACGAGGTATTGGGATCGGCGGCCTTCAATCCGTCCGATGTAAAGGTAGCCATGCAAAACAAGGAATACGTCGTCCTTATTGACGGCAAACTGCTCATCACCGCTGATAAGAAAACGGCTGATTTCAACGGTTCCACCACGGAACAGCTTGCGAACATATGGGCCGATAACCTGCGCCGTGTGATTCCAGAGGCAAAGGCGCTGGTAAATCGTCACTTGTCCAGCATGATGAAGTTTTAACAGTCTAGAGCTTTGGATAAAAGCCTGGACCTTGGGAAAGGAGGAAAAAGATGAAATATGTACTGGCGATCTCCTGGGTAATCGCACTACTGGCACTGCTCGCACTGCCGACACGTGTTCCAGCGCTTCAGGTGATACTGGACCAGCGCTCTCTTGCAGAAAAGGAGAGAGACTAGAAATGAAATATGCCCAACCAAGTATTCTTAGTAATCAGCAACAAACAGGATATCCCAAATCTATATGGATAATCCTGCGCAGAGGAGGAAAACACATGAAACATATACTAGCATTTTCAACGGCACTCGTGCTTCTGGCAGTCAGTGCACACGCCACGCCCATCAACTTGGGAACCGCAGGCAGCTTCGGATTGCTGGCTGGCAGTGGTATCACCAACGCGGTTTCGGGAACCGTAATAACAGGTGATGTGGGCAGTTCTCCGACATCGGCTGTGACGGGGCTAACATCCGGAATGGTCAACGGTAACTTATACACCACCGCTGACCCAGCAACTTCCCAAGCCCAGTCGGACTTGACCGTTGCGTACAACACAGCGGCGGGTGCCACACCAACCGTGACCCTAACGGGCACGGATCTGGGCTTCTACAATGCGGCGAATCCTCTTAGTCCGGGGGTCTACTTCTACTCGTCATCAGCGGCACTGACCGGCAATCTGACGCTGGATGGCGGAGGAGATCCTAACGCACAGTGGATTTTCCAGGTCGGCAGTACTCTGACGACCGCTGCCGATTCCACTATAGCGTTGATCAACGGCGCAACTAACAACGCGGTGTTCTGGCAGGTCGGCTCTTCCGCCACCATAGGTGCGAATAACGCTTTTGCGGGCAATATTATGGCTTTGCAGAACATCACGCTTAATGGTGGTACTCTGGACGGCAGGGCGCTAGCCAGAAATGGTGCAATTACGATGAGCAGCGCGGAGACGGTGAATAATGGCGGCGCAAGCCCGGTTCCCGAACCGAGCGGCATTATGGCTCTTGGAATGATGATCATTCCTGCGGTCGCATTCTTCAGAAGAAAGAAATAATAAATCCTCATTGCGTTGTCTGATTTCATCTGTGAGGTCAGGCAACGTAATGCCCGATATCAGGATAATAGCATAGCTAGCGCAAAAGTTATGGAGGAAGACACATGAAACAAGCACTGTCAGTCTCGACGATAATAGTGCTGCTGACACTGTTCACACTGCCCGCAATCGCACATTCCAGCGGAGAAATGATCATCGGTTATCAAGTCGTTCTGAGGATTCGCAGTGCTGCCGGAGGGTTGTCAATTCAGGAGAGAGTGGACAAAGTGACGACTCGCCTTAACAGGCGGTTGGGTGGCAAACCCTTTGATCCAGCGTTGATAACAGTTCGCAGGTACTGTGGCGAGTATGCAGTCATGCACAAAAACTGCTTGATTGTCATCGCGGACAGCAAAACTGCAGCCTACAATAAGACTAGTTCTGAAAAGCTTGCCAAGGAATGGGCTGCAAACCTGAAGAGAGTGATTCCGTTAGCCAAGGCCAAGACGGAAGGCCCGTAGTCTTGAGTGGCAGTACCGACACATTGTCGCCTGCAAATTTCCTGTATGAAGACTATAGCTGGCGTTAAGCAACAAAGGGGTAACCCCCGGTTCGTAACTTTTCTCAAGAGAATCGATAGTACGTAAAATAACCAGGAGGTAACTTTCACTATGAATATGCGAAAGGCGATTATCGCCATTTCGGTGATTCTACTCTCAACCGCATCCTTGGCTGCGTGGTCGCACGGAGAGTATTACTCTGCACGCGAACTTGATAAATTGATCAGTCCGATAGCGCTATATCCAGATCCATTGCTCGCCCAGGTGCTTCCGGCATCGACCTACCCGGATCAGTTATATGACGCGTCCAGGTTTACCTCACATGGCAAAAACCGTTCCAGGATCGGCGATCAGGATTGGGATGTAAGTGTCAAAGCGGTCAGCCATTACCCAGCCGTGCTGAATTACATGGTTAAGCATCCGGATTGGACCATCGCGATCGGACAGGCCTATGTCAATCAGCCGTCTGATGTATTTTCATCAATACAACGGTTGCGGCATAAAGCAAGATCGTATGGCTTCCTCAGTACAAACCGGTATCAAACCGTGAACGTTCAGTCTGGGCGTATAAGGGTTGTTCCGATGCAAAGTACGTATATTTTCGTGCCCCAGTACAATCCGCAGGTAGTGTTCGTCACCAGGCGAACCTCAATCAATTCGATTTCGATTAGCTTTGGGGTCGGTTTGTTGATAGGAGTATGGCTGGATCGTGACTGTGATTGGCAGAGTAATCGAGTCTACTATCATGGTTGGAGTGGGCCGGGATGGATAAGCCATTCCAAACCATTCGTGCGTGTAGGAGATAATCACTACGTAAACACCAAGTTTGCGCTAGGGCCGATTTCGATAGGCCGAAGTGTAACGAATCGTGATATTAAAGTATACAGGAAGAGCGTCATACGGAATACGGGCAGTTTCATATTACCTAAGAACACATCACGGCTCACGCCGAATTATGGCCGTCCTCACGCTGTTCAACCTAAATTGGCTCCCGCTCGCCGAACGTCGGGCAAAAAAGGACCGTCAGTTGGCCGAACACAGAAGCAAAAACCTAGCGGACAATTCGGCAATCGGAATACACCTCGCCGGAGTACCCCGGCAGTTAAAAAATCTGGTCGCGGACAGAAATCCCCAACTCCAGCGAACATCGGTAAGACGGTGGGCAGAGGACAAAGTCGTTCAAACCAGCAGGGTGGGCAAGGTGGAGGCAATTCTCATGATGTTGGAAAGAACCAGCATAAAGGAGGCCAAGGCAAGCATTGAGCGATCCCTATTCTGGTAATTTGAAGCCGAATATGGTCGCAGCCAAGGTGTAACAATAAGGATCAGGTAAGAGAAAATGTTATATCTAACACGAAGTTACTAAATAAAAGGAGTAATACACATGAAACAAATACTGACAATATCGACGATAATAGCAGTGATGGCAACTCTCTCGCTGCCATCACTAGGAGCCTCTAGCTTTCTTGGGGGATATACTGGAGGCATTTGTACTCCAGATGGATTGATCCAGCCAACGAAAAGTATGGACATTTCTTTCCATGACACACAGAAGGGCTTTGGCGGAACCGATGTAAAAGCAACCGGTGCACTTATAGGCCTCTCACCCAACTTGGAAGTTGGAGTTGCATTCATCGGAAACGACACATCCAACTTTACTATAAGCAGCAAGTACCGAGTGGTTTCCGAGACCGCAACTGCCCCTGCCTTACTGATAGGGGTATTCGATGCAGCTGGGTCGGCCAACTTCTTAAGCGCCGATCCCAGCTTATATATCGTACTTTCAAAGAACATCACAGGCTTCGCTTCTGATGCCACAAACTCTCCGCAGAATCCAATGCGGGCGACTATTGGGGTGGGATCGGGTGTGTTCAATGGCTTCTTCGCCGGTCTGGACTATGCACTGCAGCCGAAACTCAGCGTTATAGCCGAGTTCAACGGTGGAAACATTGGCGGGTCGAAAAATCTCTTCAATGCAGGCATTCGATATGCCGCACTGCCGCAACTACGTATTGACGCAGCATTTGTGGGCTTCAAGCAGATTGCTTTGGGTGCAAGCTACCGTATAATGCTTCCTTAAATCCAGCGAGACATAGTGATGCCGGAAGCACCAACCGGATTCGCATCTCCGGCATCACTGTATACAAGCGGTGTGTGGCTCTCACATACAGCACCAGGAAAGGTTACAACAATGCTAGTATCTAATGCCCCAGGAACATCCTGGATTCCCCGTACGCCTCTTCGGATTCTGTTCCTTAGCTCATTCGTGCCCCGCGAATGCGGATTGGCTACGTTCACAGAGGACTTGATGGCTGCCGCCACGCTTCAGGGAGCGTCATGCAGTGTGATTGCAATGAATCGTCCGGGTGAGCATCATGCCTATGACCGACGGGTGGTAGCGAGAATACAGGAAGATCGGTTAGAAGACTATCTTTCAGTTGCCGATCTCATCAACAGTGGCCGGTTTGATATGCTCAGTATTCAGCACGAGTTTGGCATCTATGGCGGGACAGCCTGCGATCATCTCCTGCGTTTGCTGGATGCCGTTCATATCCCGATAGTCACCACACTGCATACGGTTTTGCAGCATCCACCGCTTGATGCGTGGCGACAGTTACGAGCGATAGCCCAGCGATCCACTGCACTCATGGTAATGAATGGACTGGCCATCGATGTCCTGGAGGATGTCTACTGGATCGATCCTCAGAAAGTCGCAATGATCCACCATGGCGCGCCGTCGACTATTCTTCGTCACCCGGAAACGCTGAGAGTGCGTCTAGGCTGTGAGGATCGGCGGATTATCTCCACTTTCGGCTTGATAGGACCAGGCAAGGGCCTGGAATATGCCGTGCAGGCCATGCCTGCAGTTGTCCAGCGCCATCCGGATGTTTACTACTACATATTGGGGAAAACCCATCCGGTCGTGAAAGAACAGCAGGGTGAACGCTATCGCGAGGGGTTGCAGGCACTGGCCTGTCGAATCGGGGTAGCCGAGCATGTGGTATTCGTAGACAAGTATCTGACCAAGGACGAATTGCTGCAGTACCTCCAGGTCTCCGATATATACCTCACTCCTTACCTCGATATGGAGCAGGTTACCAGTGGCACGCTGGCTTACGCAATGGCCTGTGGGCGACCGATCATCTCCACACCCTATCTGCACGCGCGTTTCTTGCTTAATGAAGGACGGGGCATATTGGTCCCACCAAGCCAGCCATCGGCCATTACCGAGGCATGTGAGCAACTCCTCGGAGATCCGGCAGGCGCAGCTCGGATGGAAAGTGCGAATTTGCAGTATGGCCAAGACTTGCTGTGGCCGAGGGTCGGCCAAGCCTTTGTGAATCTTTGCGTTAAAAGTGCTACTCGGACGGATTTACGGATAACTGGAACAGAGCCATTGATGGACAAACCACTTCTGGCAAGCGCATGAGAATAGAGGAGAATATGATTACTTCCTATCCGGGAGAGAAGCAGCCGTCAGTCGCAGGGCAACCTCCATGGCCTTCTCCCACACTTCGCCACCTTCAGCGACTAACTGATGGGTGTGGCATAATACAACATGCCAAGTTCCGCTGCCCTGATTATGCGAACGGCTATTGCACCGATGATAACAGCCGGGCATTGTTGGCAGCCACACGCTATTGTCGATGGGGCAACGACGCAGATGCACAGGAATTGATGGTACGCTATCTGGCATTTCTCCGCTTTACTCAGCATTCGGATGGTCGTATGCGAAATTTCGTAAGTTATGAGAGAACCTACCTTGATGAGATAGGTTCGCAGGACTGTTTGGGTCAGACGGTCTGGGCCCTGGGCGAAGCGGCTACCTGTGCGCATAATTACATTGCCCAGCCCGCAGAAGAGATGTTTCGCCTGGCACTTCCGCATGTCACGGCCGATTTTCCTCCGCATTCACTTGCATACGCTCTGCTCGGCCTTTATGGTTACGGACAAAATCCCGACTACCGCAAGTACGCCCAACTAGCAGCACGACCGCTGGCTGATGCACTGAAAGCATATTACCATCGGGAACGAGCTGATGGATGGGAATGGTTCCTGCCGATCCTCACCTATGCGAATGCTCGATTGCCCCAGGCTCTGCTCTGCAGTGCACTCTTGCTAGACGATGAGACTCTCCTTGCGATTGGCCTGCGCACGCTCGATTTTCTTCGCCGCGAAACGATTTTCGATGGTGCCTTCTCGCCGGTCGGATGTCACGGCTGGTATCCACGCGGAAAGCAGCGTGCCGAATTCGATCAGCAGCCCATTGATACCGGCGCCATGGTGGAGGCTTGCCTCACCGGATATCATGTCACGCACGAACCTGTCTACCGCGATGATGCGACGCGTGCGATGAGTTGGTTCTACGGGAGCAATACCCATGGCCTCTGGGTCTATGATTCGGAGAGTGGCGGTTGTCATGACGGCCTGCATTCCACTGGGGTGAATGAAAATCAGGGAGCCGAATCAACCATAGTACATTTGTTGGCGCTACTTGCAGCACATGCGGCATGGCCCGGGTTACATATGCCTCAAGGTGATATGCCAGCACACGGTATTGCTTCTGCGGGCGGATACTGTTCAAAGGCAACTGTCTAACGAGATCCAGGAACATAAATGGGAGACAAATACGTCGGGCTTGATCCAGAATTTGTATGGAAGATTGGCCACAGCGCCAAGTTGATGCTCTATGCATCGTTTATCGAGCTGAAGAATGGCAGTCTGGTTATATCGTCGCTTAAGAAGCGGGCCGACGGCGACGGATTTGTGCTGAGGTTTTATGAAGTAGAAGGAAAAGACTCGGATGCAGAGATACTCTTTTCTCCGTATCTATGTGGTGGGGAAGTTACGGCAACAGAGGCAGACGCCATGGAACGCGCGATCGGCGTCCCGGCCCTCATTGCGGAACAAGGTTGGGCCTTTGCTGGAGCAGATTTTACCGGCAAAATCGAGTGCTCTCGGTGAATACGTGAAAATGTCATTTTATGCTCGGATCGATTTTTTGCAACCCCCAAGTTTGAAAACAGGGCTCTAAGTATTGACTTTAGGTTAGGTTGTGTTATCATTAGTAGAACGGTGTAATAAGTATAGAACACTGCTCGAGAGGCGCCCTGCAGGATTCATCATCGAGCGCACGAAATTGGGAGAATAAACTATGTACTACAGGTTGCATGACTATATTGAAGAAGCATATCGCGATGAATTCTCATCGGAGCCCGCGCCCATAAGGGAAGCGCTGATATTCAAAAAGACCGTTGAATCGATGCCCCTGCAAATAAAGGAGACCGATTACATCGCCGGTTGGTACGGCTACGAAACCTGTCCTTGCGAGCTTGCGGACTTCAAGTCTACCAGTGTAAACACTGCCTGTCAGGAATATCTGAGCGGAAGCGACGTGGAGCTAAAAACCGTGCTGGACGACAAATTTGCTCTGATAGGCGGCTTCGGCCCGGGGCATACCTGCATCGACTACAAAACGATCGTCGAAAAGGGCGTGAATTCATATATCAGCAAAGTTGAGAGAGAGTTGCTTTCCCCTGACATCGATTCGGAGAAGGCTGTTTATTTAGAGGCCATGATCATCAGCCTTTCGGCGGTCGGTCTGTATGCTGAAAGGTTCGCGAAAATCGCCTCTTCCCGAGCCGAAAATGCAAGATCGCCCAGGGAGAAAGAAAGACTTGTCAGGATGCATCATGCTTTGTCGAAGGTCCCCATGCGCCCTGCGGAGAATTTCCATGAGGCACTGCAGTCAGTCGGGATCATGCATTCGTTGATACCCATAGCGGAAAACAACTGGGCGTCGATTTCACTTGGCAGGCTTGACCAATACCTGTATCCGTTCTACAAAAAATCGATGGAAAGCGGAGAGACAAAAGAGAATGTTGTTGATTATCTGAAAAACCTGTTCGTGCTGCTAGACAGCTATGGCGATGGGGCCTGCGCCTTGAATATCGGCGGAATGGATTTGGACGGCAACGACCAGATGAACGAACTCTCCGAAATCATCATAGACGTGGAAAAGCAGATGAGGCTGAGGGCACCGATTCTGGCTGCTCGAATCAGCCGAAAGACGCCGGACCGCATTGTAGATCAGTTGATTGACGAGAGCCTGTTCACCATAGGGCAGCCGACGTTTTACGGGGAAGAATCCTGTAGAAAAGCGGTGGCTGGCCGTGGAATCGGCGAAGCGGCTGCTGCAGGATTCTCTGTAAACAGCTGCATGGGCCTCGTGATCGCGGGCGAGGAGATCGCCGACATGTGGGGCTGGATGTTCAATATGCACCTGCCGCTTGAGCTGGCCGTAAACAAAGGCAGGCCATTGTTTGGAAGACTGCCGGTCGATCTGAAAACAGAACCGCTGGAGAAGATCGAAAACCTCGATCAGCTTTTGGACCAGTACGGCGGATATCTGAATGAGTTACTACAAATTTGTCTCGACCTGAACCGAAAGACAGCGCTCGACTGTGCTTATAGATTTCCCGACCCGCTTCTGTCTGCATTGACTGATGGATGCATGGAAAGAGGTCTCGACAGGGCCATAGGGGCGCGATACAACAACGTGACCGTCGAGGCAATGGGCATGATCAACACCGGCAATGCCGTAACAGCGATCGACAAGCTGGTCTTCCAAAGCGCAAAATACACGCTCGAAGATTTTGTGACCGCGGCAAAAAGCGATTTTTCCGGCTATGAAGTGCTGAAAAGGGATATAAAGGGTTGTGAAAAATACGGCACCGATTCAAAGTCTGCTGATAATATCTGCGGGCGTATAGCAGACCTGTTCGCCGATATCTGTGCTACGTTCAATTCCGGGAACACAAGATATCTGCCGTCGCTGCACACGCTCGATGCAAATGCAGCTTACGGAATGCGGCTCTACACAACACTCGACGCTAGGATGAGGGGCGAGCCCGTGAACAAAAACGCCGGGCCTACCAACGACGTGCGCAAAAGCGAGCCGACGAGTATGGTCCTCTCCGCGGCTTCGCTGAACCAGCACAGATTTAGCGGAGGTCAGCCCATCGACCTGTATTTTGACAAACAGAATCTCTCTACCGCAGAGAAACGGCATAAAATCAAGTCACTGATCAAAACATATTTCGAGCTTGGTGGGATGCAGCTCCAGGTGAACAGCATCGATTCCGCTACGCTTGAGGCGGCTTACGAAAACCCTGACAGCTATAGGAATCTAATCGTCAGAGTCGGGGGATTCAGCGTTTGTTTCTGCGATATGTCGAATATATCCAAACTGGAATTGATCGAGAGAACAAAATACGAAGAAGGAAAAGCATAAGTGGACGAGCAAAAAGGCCAAATCTTCAATATACAGAAGTTTTGCACGGGTGACGGCCCGGGCATCCGCACAACTGTTTTTCTTAAAGGTTGTCCGCTCGATTGTCTGTGGTGTCATAACCCGGAATCAAAGGAAACTCGTCCTGAAATTTCATACAATCAAGAAAGATGCATCGGCTGCGGAAGATGCGTGTCGTCATGCGCCCGACACTGTCACGAGATGAAAGACGGCATGCACATCTATCACCGTGAAGATTGTATTCGGTGCGGCAAGTGCGGGCAAAACTTCTGTAACGCCCTTGAAGCGATCGGCCGCGAAGTGACCGTAAGGGAAGTCATGGACGAAGTGCTGAAGGACAAGATTTTCTATGCCAATTCCAATGGCGGCATTACATTATCCGGTGGGGAACCGATGATGCAGCCTGCGTTTACACTCGCACTTCTAAGCGAGGCAAAGGCGAACGGGCTCCATACCTGCCTGGAAACCTGCGGCTTTGCGCCGCGTGACAACTTCGATGAAATACTGGATCTCGTAGATATCTTTCTGTACGATTACAAGGAAACAGATCCGGCTCTGCACAAAGAGTTCACCGGAGTGGATAACGATCTGATAATTGAGAACCTCTTCCACATCGACCGATTGGGTGGGAGAGTAATACTCAGAGTCCCGATCGTCCCCGGCTGCAACGACAGAGCCGACCATTTTGAGGGAATCGCAAAAACAGCAAACCGGCTAAAGAATATCCTCGAAATCAATATCGAGCCATATCATACGCTGGGAAAATCCAAATGCGAAAACGTCGGAAAGAGATACCCGCTAAACGATACGACATTCCCTAGTGACGAAGCAGTCGAAGAATGGATGCACGCGATAGCATCGCAAACGAATGTCACAGTGAAAAAAGGATAAAGGAGATGCGCTTTTCATGTCAGATCTAGCGCCGGCCGTAGGTCATGCAATTAAACTGATAGAGCTGCTGTCGGATGAAAGAGAACCCGTGGGAGTCTCCGAAATCAGCAGAAGGCTTAACCTGAGTAAAAACATGGTCTTCAGGATTTTGAGAACGCTTGAACAGGACGGATGGGTATATTGCGACAAGAGTTCAGACGGCAAATACAGGCTGTCACTCGTCCCTTTTCAGATTACCAGCCGTGTCGCCAACAATCTCTCGCTTAACACCGTTGCCATTCCCTATATCTACGAACTGTGGAAAAAAACGGGTGAGAGCACACATCTGGGCATTTTACAGGGGAATGAAGTTCTGTATATACAGCATCTCGATTCCTTAAAAAACGTTCGGGTGGCTGGCGCTGTAGGTGGATTGTATCCCCTCCATTGCACAAGCCCTGGAAAGGTCTTGCTCGCCTTTAGCGATGCCGCATTCATCCAACAGTACATCGCCCTCGGTCTGAAAAGCTTCACAAATAATACAAACACCGATGGGGCAACACTGCAAAAGCATCTGGCACAAATCCGGAATCAGGGCTTTGCAACCGACGATGAGGAATACAGTAACGGAATTATATGCTTTTCGGCTCCCATCTTCGATTACACGGGAAAAGCTGTTGGGTCTGTCGGCTCTTCCTTTTCAACCATATATTGCGACATTGAAAAAACGTGTGAGATGTATGGAGAATCAATTATGTGGATATCGCGCGAGATTTCCAAATGTTTAGGATACCGGGAGTGAAAATATTTCAAGGTGCTTTCCCTCTGGCGTCTGCAATAAAATCCATCTTCGCATACTCTGATGCCCCAGGAAAACAGACCGCAGGTTTTCCAGTCGTATGTTGGCTCAGCCATTTTTATGTCAAGCATTTCGACCCCGTCCGGCCCTCCGGCGGGGCTTTTGCATACCTCCGAGCGTGAATTCATGTAGATGCCCGACTTCCGCCGAATCTCGAAGTCGAGATTCTTTGAAGGCGTCGCCGATCAATTGTTCTGGGAGTTATTGACAGCGGTATAAGGATGGTCTATACTCAAATTATCGTAAAAGCGCTCGCCAGAAATAACAACGCTGTATAGGTCTGCATCCCTGAACCTGGTATATGGAATCAAGTTAGCGACAAGGAGATGAATATGTCATTGATATTCCGGCGAAAACTTTCCGATCTCTGTCTCTCGATGCTCGTTTTTCTCGTCATAACATCGGTGTTCGCTCTCTACTATGGACTGATTGGTTCTACCGTACGCATGCTGCTTGTCGGCACGATACTCTTCGCCGTATTTACTGCCGCGCTCTTACTGCACAGATTCCTGCGAGATAAGCGCCGGATACGCATCATCTTTCTGATTTTGCTTCTGTTATCGACCGTAGCACTCTCCGTGAAGCAGCTTGCGGGGGGCAGTGAGATAGACAGGCTATCGCTGCGTTCATCGTATACTCAACGCCTGAATTCATACTTGGGGGTGAGGTATTCCTGGGGCGGTGAAACCAGATTAGGCATAGATTGTTCCGGGCTGGCTCGTACGGCTCTTGTAGATGCGATGCTTGCGCAGGGTTGGTATGAGGGTAATGCCCGTACTATCTGGCCAGTCGCATGGCGCCTCTGGTGGAGGGACACGAGTGCGAGTGGAATGCTCAATGAATCCTACGGGTACACCCGCAGAATCGGCCACGCAGATGAGCTTTCGGAGCCGGGGTCTATCCGCATGGACCAAGGAATGTCACTGCAGGCTGGAGATCTGGCTGTCACTGATGGCGGCGCTCACGTCATGATCTACAAAGGGGACGGCAGGTGGATAGAGGCAAACCCGGATGACGGACGGGTGGTGGAAAACAGTGCGGCAAAGTCCAGCCGAGCCTATTTCAGCATGCCGGTTACTATATTGCGTTGGTGGATGCTTTAGTAGCGCTTGAAGTATCTATTCTTTGAGTGGCTCTATAAGAAAGTTTGTGGATAGCGACAGTGTTCCAACAAAACACGAAGTCGCGGCTGCCGAAGCCTGGTAGACATGTACCGTCCCTCGATATGCCCTGTGGGCTACTCGGGATAAGCGGCATCCCCCCTCGCCCGAAATCGGGAGAGGGTTGGGGTGAGGGGTGAATCATCTGAAGATTCACCCACAAGAAAGCTTATAGCACCCTTTGAGTTAATGTCAGCGATCTAGTCACTTGGTTGCTACTCCCGCCTCTTATTTCCTCAATCGATATTCGACTTACAGCTTAATTCGGTATATAATAGGCGGTGACAATACACACCGGAAAAGGACATTTAAAGTAAGCTTCAAGGAGCAAACATGAGCACATCAGTACAGGAACGAGATTACCAGGTGCGGTACGACAATACCGTGCAAGGGAAATATATCCCCGGAACCAGCATAGAGGTCATGCGCGAACCGGGTGGCAGGGGAGAATATCAGTATGCCCTGTTCGACTTTGACGGCACACTCAGCCTGATTCGTGAGGGCTGGCCGAAAGTCATGGGGCCGATGATGGTCGGAATCCTTATGGATACTCCGGACCACGAGTCGGAAGCCGAGATCAGTGCGCTTGTACAGGATATGATTCTGTGCACAATGGGCAAGCAGACAATCTATCAGATGATGGATTTTGCCGAAGAGGTGAAAAAGAGAGGCGGGGTCCCGCTCGATCCGGCGGCGTATAAACAGCAGTACATGGACCTGTTGATGGAGCTTATCAGCGAGCGCCGAGAAGGACTTCGGTGTGGACGTGTGAAACCGGCGGATATGCTGGTGCCTGGATCGTACTCGTTCCTAGCGGCACTCAAAGATCAGGGTGTACAGATGTACCTTGCAAGCGGTACTGATGAATGTTTCGTGAAGGAAGAGGCTGAACTCCTCGGACTGACGCATTATTTCGAAAGTCACATATACGGCGCTATAAACGATTACCGTAATTTCTCCAAGGCCATGGTTATCGACCGAATTCTAAAGGAGAGTAACATCGATGGCAAGCACCTGCTCGGTTTCGGTGATGGCTATGTAGAGATCGACAACACCAAATGTGCGGGCGGCACAGGCATCGGGGTTGCAACGGATGAGACGGATAAAAGCGGCAAACCCGACGCGCTGAAGCGGGAGAGGCTCCTTGGAGTCGGCGCTGATATCATCATCCCCGATTTCAGGGATTCATCGGCTCTCATAAACTATCTTTTCGCCAAGTAGCATAATGGGAGGCACTCATGACGTCCAAAGGCAACTCACGGCGTAGCGGTAATGTTGGAAAAATATTGGCAGGTGTCGCTATTGCGTTGACAATTACCGGTCTGTTGACGAGCTTCCTCAACTCGCGCAATGCCGCTCGCTTGATCAGTGACTCTCGATGCGGAGTTGTATTTCCAACTGGAGATAAAATCTTGCTGTATAAGAGCGGCAAGATACTCAGCCTTGGGAAGAATCCTGCAGGGTACAATTCTGTCGATTCCTGGCTTGGGTATTCCAAGCAATTGAGGGGTGTGCTGTTGCTTCGAGAGGATTCCGGCGGCTGGCCTGTCCAGTACTCCGTTATACTGCTGAGATTAGATGGTACCAGTATATCCAACAAATCGATTTCTTTAGACGGTCTTAAAGGGAAGATCGATTCGAGTTCCACGTGGAAGTTTCAGGCAGAAAGGTTCTATCAGATAGTTGGTCATGGGCGTTCAATTGAGCTTCATGAATTGGATCTGCATGGCAAGCTCGAAGTGCATAGTCTTCCATCGCTGCCTTTTGGTTCAGGGTTTGCAGGCGAATGGCATTCTGCGGCATCGATTCATGGCCGTAAAGTAGCATTCGCTAGTCCCAATGGTGACATCGTTTTAATTGACACTGAATCTAAAATGCTGAAGCATGTGGCTTCAGGAGAGGGACTCGAGGAATTTCCATCTGAAAGCTCTTCCCCAAATCCTATCATATGGCCTCATATAGACTGGTCACCGGATGGCAAGCAGATCGCGTTCTCTGTCTCGCAAGGTTCTACGATGCTTAAAATTCTGGACGTTACAAGTATGAAGACCAGAGAATTGCCAGTATGGCGGTTATTGGGTTCCTCAACTTCTCCCGTCATGATATCCCCTTTCATGGTACCGGATATGCTAACGCGCGTTAAGTGGGCCCCTGGCGGTCGCTATGTACTATGCGAAGTTTTTCCAGGAGAATCTGGAAATAGCTATTTATTTGTGGCTGATGTGCAGCATGGCACATCAGCCCGTATTCCGATCATGGTCGAGCGTAATTGTTGGGGTATTATGCCTTTAAAGTAAGTGCATCGACCTACCAAACCCTTACTTGTTTATCCAGTTCAGCGTAAGAGGAATGCGGAACCTATCGCCGGGTCCGCATTCCAGAATTCGACCCGTGAAACGTCTGCTCATGGAGACTGGCCTGCCGTTCAGTTCAATTTTGATCGATTGCACATCATCCGCGATATCGCTCACCCTGCCGAGATACTTTTTCCCCGCATAAACCGGCTTCCCGATGGCATACGCACGGTTGCTTTTACCACTTGGCGAGTAGAAACGACTTACCGCTGTCAGCATTCGGTACCAGCCCGGCTTTCCTGCGATTGGCTGGAAGTCGGTGGTGCCCATAACGCTCTTTATGTCTGCAAGCTTGATCTCGTTGCCGCGCACAGACTCGATTTCCCATACGGCTGGCTGTCCCTTGGCAGGAATGCTGATCATCGGCGATCCCGTTTGCACCGATTCCGGCGTGGAGCGATCCCAGGCTACTTTCAGCGCAACCGGAGACTCTTCTGGATTGATCGCCTTAACGGTGCCGCAAAGGGCTCGAGGTGAGCGCGCATCGACGCTGCCGGTCACGCTGACCGCAGATGCTTCGGTCGCCCGAATCGCCGATACCTTGCCGTTTTCGTCGAAGCGAATGAGCGCAATGCGTGCATCCGAACTGATCTCGGGAAGGCCAGTCGGCGCTATTCGTGCAGTATGCTCGCCATCACCGATTATCCAGATATCCCGGCGGTTGTTCGCCCACGTTACGCACCATGCGCTCGATTGGGGAGCATTTTTCATCGGTATCTCTGCAAATGTTGAGATGTGATCGAGTTCCGGCTTATCGACCAGCCTGATTATTTTCGCGAAGACGCTCAATCCATTGCCGGTATCTCGTCTTAGAATATAAGGCACCGATGGAGTGCCGAGCGCCTGAGGGCCGTTCGCCACTATAATCTCCCGCCCCGGAGAACATGAGAGGTCTGCTACGATGGATGTCGGAATCTTTGTTGCGAAGCCTGGGTTAGTCATCACTACCCGTACGTTCGATGACATCGCAACCCTGCGCGGCTTGCCCAGAAATCCATATCCATTCCCGTCCGGTGACCAGTAGAATCCTTTGTCCGGAAAATCTCTCAGCCGGAAGTCGTCCTGAATCATACGCCCGTAGTCGATCGAACCGATTACACTGCCGTCAGTTGGCTTTGGAAGGTCGATGCTCAGCTTCACATCGGTCATCTGAGTATGGAAGCTATCGTCATGAATCTTGCCGCCTGCCACTCGACTTACATCCAGCCAATATCCTATATCACCGGTCAATGGATTGCTGATCTGCGCGATCAGCCGCTCATACTTCGTAACGCCGCAATCCCTGTACGCTCCCGGATGCTCCGCCATCGCCCACTGCACCTCCGGCGTCGAAAGCCATGAAAGGAGATGCCCGCTTCCATGGTCGGGGTCGATGCTGGATGCATCCACCGTGACCGCCTGGTGTGCGACTGTCTGTGCAGTCCATCCAGATCGATAGTGGGACTGGAAGTAGCCCGGATCCATACTCCATTCGGCGCCGCGAGCGTAGAATGACCATGTGAGCGCTTCTTGTTGCCCGTGATTGTGCAGAGGCCCGAAGAACAACTGAGCCCCGTAACGTTGCGATCCGTGCCCTCCCCGAAGGAGCGCAAGTCCCTTCCCGCCGTAGAAGACCGAGTCGGTCTCAAAGTGGTCGGTATTTGGCCGCTGAGCCTGAACCTGCTCGACGGCATCCAAACCGATATGGTAGATTGACCATCTGTCGATCGGCGGCACCACCGGGGATTTGCCTGCGAAGGTATCTGCAAGGAGACGTGCTGCCTTCTGGCGGTCGTCTTGATCGGGGCTGCGAACCAGTCGAACCCAGGCACCGAGAATCTGTCCCTTTATGTAGTTGTCGCTTAGCACGTAACTCCCCGTAGGCAATCGGCGCATAGGGTCGTTTGCAAACGCATCAGGCCCGTCATCGCCGAGGACAGGAATATGTCCCCCAACTTCCTGGCGGTCGAACGTCTCCGTCAGAAATAGACGCATTGCAGGATTGGCGTACGCGGACTTAACATCCTTCCATTGCAGGTTTTTTGCCGCTTCGAACAGCTCCGCCATGCTGATGAAAAGCTCTCGGGTGTGTTCTGCATACAGCGGTGACGTCTCGTAATATAGCCCGCTGCGGTCGATATTGTTATCCAGCATCGCATGCATGCCTGAGATACCGTGCAGCAAGGGATCGGAAAAAACCTGTTGGCCGAGCAGAATGCCTGTGACTGCTGCACCTCGCAGGTAGTCCGAGTGTCCGTTGTACAGTTGGTATTCCCGCACGGCATAATCCAGACAGTAAGCGCCACCGTCCCAAAGGAGGTTGCGTATTATGTGCTCTCGAATGCTCAATCCGCCGCCCGCGATCGACGGCTTGTCAAACTCACCGCTTGGCGCAATCAGGTCTATGGTGTTGGCGTAATTCATGAGACCGCGTGCTACCTGATAGTAAGGCCTGTCCAGCCTGCCAGCCCGATCAGCCTCAGTGGGATCATCAGGGTAGTCAAGGGGGTAGTCGATCGGTCCTCTGCGGTTCGTTGGATAGACGACAGCGATCTGATCGAGCAGGATGGCGGCAGCTCTGGCGGCGTTTTTGTTGCCATCAAGCGCGTATACATCTGCCAGTGCAGGCAGGACTTGCTGTTCCAGTTGCTTTACGATGAAGGCATTAGCCTGTGCCGTGAAATAGTATCTCTGGGCCGTCTTTGGGTCGATCACGCCGGACCCGTCATCGCGCCACTCATCGTTTGGGTACACGCGCCCATCCACGTCTTTTATGGAGAATGGATGATTCCATCCACACCATATCATCCGTTTCTGGTGAATCGGGTCCAGGTTCATCCCTGCGCCGTAGACGAAAAGGCTTCCTGGCTTTGGCACGAGAGCTCGCAGGCTTGTTTCGTCCATATCGATGAACGATGTGCAGATACGGCGTTCATCGTCGATATACGCCTTTCCCCATGCCGTATGCTTAACCGTTTCCCTCGCGGACACAAGCTCCACTGGTGTGCAGAAAAGTCGTGGATAACCCGAGGAAGCAAGCCAGTCAGCGGGAATTTGGCGAGGGCAAGAGGGAAGACTTGTTGGCGCTTTTGACTCATCCGCCTGCGATGAGCATCCCAGCGACAGCAGGACTACCGAAACCAAAAGAAACGGCATTAGGATTGCGATATGAGGGCTGTAATACATATATAAACTCCGCGTGATAACTAGTTCTTCTGACGACCGGTATTCGCGTCAGTCCTCGTGGTGATGCCCGACACCGCTGCAAAGATCGTATCCTCGAGCAAATAGGCCTCGTCAAGAGAGCACAAATGATTGTTCTGGATCACGGAAACAGCCATGTTCTCACCCGCCAGAGTTTTTACATAGCCGGATAGCGAACACTGCCGCTCGATGTATCCGGTCTTTGCCTTGACGTTGTTCACCGCCGGCGTGCCGAGCATACGATTTTTCAGATGCGAATCCACCCCTGCGATGGGGAGGGAATTCGACAGTGCGTCATAGTACTTGGAATGGTACATATGCGTCAGCAGAACCACCAGATTGTGCGGCGAAATCAGGTTGCAGCGAGACTGCCCGGACGAGTCTGCGATGTAAATCTGGTTGAGGTCAGCGCCGATGCCCTTAAGCCAATCGCGCTCAACACTTTTACCCGCAGCGAATGAACCCTCGCCCTTAACCACCTTGCCAAGCGTCTTCAAAATGCATTCCGCCATGAAGTTATCGCTCGGTTTCAGGCAGATGTGAATCACCTCGGACAAGGGTGGCGAATCGTGTGTTGCGATCAGAACTCCACCGGGGGCCTTCTTCCCGCGAACCGGCTGGCCGTTGACCTCTATCCCGTTCTTCTTCAGCATCTCCTTGAAAATGGTACACGCGAAGAGGGTAGGCTCATTCATGCTCAGTTTCGCTATCGGGTTCATGCCTTTGAAGTAGGGAGTTGTATCTGATTGAATCTCAAGGCCTGTCTGCTTTACTCCGCAATCCGCGGCCTTATAACCGAGCGGAACGTTGCCGGTTACCTCTATGATGTTTTCTCCGTGCACTCGAGATGCATTTGCTGTGAAAGCGGAATTGGCTTCGGTGGTAACTGTCTTATTCCTTATCGTGAAAAAGTTCGTGGCGGGCCGTATCTCCACTACCGCCGGATCTCCTGTTTTTGCGCCCGACCGTGCATACACTTCTACGTAGTTCTCGTTTACGTTAAGACCGCTAGGCTGCGAGCAATCGTAGTACTGCTCGTCATCCCAGGCCCATCCTGGCCCCAGCCGCTGATCGTCAAACCATGTGTCGTCCCCGACGATGTTTCCGGTGACACTTTTGATGCCTGCCAGCTTCAGCGCATCCACCATCTGCTGAAGATGCTCGACCCTGAGAATCGGATCGCCACGGCCCACAAGCACCAGATCGCCGTTCAGCACGCCGTTGGATTTCGGTTTCGCCATGGCGTACAGTGAGGTGGTCATCCTGTAATCAGCGCCGATTAGCTCGAATGCCGCCGAGGTTGCTATCAGTTTCATGTTGGATGCGGGAATGAGCATCATGTCGCCGTTATGGTTGTAGATGACTTTGCCTGTATCCATCGATTGAATCAGCACTCCCTGAACTGCGTGAGCCGTATATGGGTGTGTCAGCGCCTTGTCAACGATGCCTTTGATCTGGTCTGCTGCCGATGTGTCTGCGGAAAGAACGGCGGCTGTGCAGAGTACCGGAATCGTGAAAAGGCCCATACACAATAGGAAGCACTTGTAGTAGCACACATGCATCATATATCATCCTTTCATTTGCCGGCCTCGTTCGAACCACAGAAATATGCAGAGGCGTGGTCACCTGCGCCTCTGCAGCACTCTGAATGAGCCGGAGTGTGGTCAATTATAGCAAGTTATACGTTTTGCTTCACTGCTACTCACTTGGCTGCTCCTGTACTTTTGCCGCGCAGCCGACTTCAGGCGGGGTATAGTTCTTGTCACCGCCGTACGACTTCCAGTACCTGTAAAGCTGGACTGTCAGCAAAACAGAAATAATCTGAAATGTCCACGTCCAGATTGGGGCGAACTTATAATAGTAAAATTCCGGCATGTGGTATCCAGCGCATACTTTTTTCATGAGATCCATCAGTCCTCCGGCGAGGGCACCGCATATAATTACGCAGACACTTCTAAACATCGCCTGAGCCGAGCAGAACTGGCCATATCGTTCGGTAGGGAGCACTCGCATATACATAGGCAAAGCTGACACTGTGTATATGGTTGCCAGTGGAACCAGCATCATCTGCAGCGCAAACTCAACCTTGTATGCAGTTCCCGGATCGAAGTTATAGAACAGGTAGATAAGCCTTGTCGGCGTGACAAAGAGAAGGCCGATGCTAGCGTAAAGAGTTGTCCGAAGAGGATGTCGCTTGTCAGACAGCCATCCAGCAGGAAGGATCAATGCAGCTGTAACTATCTGAGCTGTTCCTATGATCCACCCGATCTGGGTAAGGCTGAGCCCCAACGCTTTCTGTTGCAAAAAGACGTTGAATGGGTTGATGCAAGCGGTCAACTCCCATGCCGCCGTTGACAGGAAGAAATACCAGTAGAATTTGTGCGAGAAGCATTCCACCAGATAAGTTTTCAAACCGGCAAAGGCGCCTTGCTTACCATCCATATACTCTGGCGGCGGCGGGTATTCGCCTTCTTTGACCTTCCAGCACATCTGCATAAAGGCTACAAAGTACAGGATGCCGCAACCTATGAATATCCACTTCATCTGGGTTTCAGCATATCGGAAGATAAAGTAATTGAATAACGCTCCTGCGATTGTGCCAACCAGCCTGAATGCCGCCATAAACCTGCTCAAAAATTGATCGGGTACAACATCATTGAACAGATAGTAGTAGACAGAGCCCACAAACATGTTGAAGTACTGAAATCCGGCGGAAAATACGGCCAGGAGCCCGAGAATTATCGATGCCTGCGTCCAACCGGTTGTGCGCAGAACAGTGTGGCCCAATAGCCTTCCGATATCTGGCGACAAACCTATCAGTACCAGAAAGAGTGCAACGAATGGCGTTGGAAACATCAGAAACGGTATTCGTCTTCCCCATTTGCTCCTGTGGCGATCGCTCTTAAAGCTGACCCACGGGCAGACTATGGCGTTGAAGATACTGGGGATGGTCGTAATTACAATGCCGATCAGGAAATTGCTGCTTCCCAGATTCCTCATGGCAATAGGCGTAATGGCAGGGAAGACAGATTCCATAAGTGTGAAGCAGAAATCTCCCCATAGCAGATAAATGGACAGCATGAATAATCCGCGCTTTGTATACTCCAAAGTGTTCAGTCGGAATTTAATCTCTTTGCTATCTGAAGGCTCACTCGTATCTGTACGATTGACCACAGTTCCTCCTCTTCGACTCGGGGGTGTCAGCATTAATTCGCATTCCCCGGGTCTCTGCATGGCACAAAAAATGACTTCGCGGTGACTCTTGATAGAGAGTATCACCAAACGTGCAGGATTGTCTCGCCATTTATTGGCGATTAATAGCGAAAACTTGCACATCATTTCGATACCTGTAAATTTGATGAACTACAGTCCGTCAGAGAGGCGTCATCGCTTTCGGCAGTCTCAATGGCGCAAGTTGACAATTCCGAAATGGCAGAATAGAATGTGGTGAAGTTGACAGGCAACTTTTCACGCGAATGGGGTAACCTCCGTTAGGGCATGCGCGCGCTGCGACGAGCGCATTATATTGCTCCTTGATTATATTTTTTTGCTTTATGAGAAAGTTTGCGGATAGCGGTAGTGTTCCAACAACCGTGCGAATAAATTCGCGGCAACAAAAACACTAAGTCGGCCTGCGCCGACTAGATGTAGTCGCACCCTTTATGGGTGCGTAGATCGCAGGCATAAAGCCTGCGGCTGTATTATTGAATCCATGAAGACGCTGCTGCCTAAGCCTGGCAGACATGTACCGTCCCTCGATATGCCCTGTGGGCTACTCGGGATAAGCGGCATCCCCCCTCGCCCGAAATCGGGAGAGGGTTGGGGTGAGGGCGAATCAGATTCACCCACAAGAAAGCTTATAGAGCCATTTTTTTATACAGCGATTTCTCGTTTTGAAAGAGCACGTCTAATTATCGGATTATTCTGGTGGACAACAATTTTGATTTTACCGTGCAAGCTACAGGAAAGGATAACGACCGCATGCTAAGTATGGAATGCGAAGCACCGAAAATTGAGAACGTCGAACAGTTGGAGAATGCCCTAAGCATGCCGACTCAAGGTGTCCTTGATGCGATGGCTGCATTGGACGGCGACATAATAGTGCTTGGAGTCGGAGGCAAGATGGGGCCAAGCCTCGCGCGGATGGCAAAGCGGGCCTCGGATATGGCGGGAACTCAGCGAAGAGTAATCGGTGTTTCAAGATTTTCGTCCGGAAACCTGGAGTCCGAGCTTCAATCATCAGGAATAGAGACCATACGGTGTGACCTCCTGGATCGAAAGGCGCTCAATGCACTGCCGGATGCTCCAAATGTCATCTTCATGGCAGGCATGAAGTTCGGCTCAACAGGCAATGAATCGACTACCTGGGCCATGAACAGCTACCTTCCGGGAATCGTCTGCGAGAAGTATATAAATAGTAGAATAGTCGCATTCTCTACAGGAAATATATATGGACTTAGCTCGGTCAATTACGGAGGGTCCGTGGAAACCGATCCCCCGAACCCTGTTGGCGAATATGCGATGAGCGCACTTGGACGTGAGCGCATATTCGAATACTTCTGCCGAACCCATGGAACACCGATGGCGATCATCCGATTGAACTATGCGACTGAATTGCGCTATGGTGTACTGATAGACGTGGCCAGGAAGGTGTTCAACGGAGAAACGATCGATCTTTCCATGGGCAACGTGAACGTCATCTGGCAAGGTGACGCCAACGCTATGATACTAAGCACATTCGCTCATGTATCCAGCCCGCCGTTTGTAATAAACGTGGCAGGCCCTGAGATGCTGAGCATTCGGCGTGTGTCGGAGCAGATGGGGGAGATCATGGGCAAAGACGCCAACTTTTCCGGCACTGAATCGCCGTACGGAATACTGAGCAACGGTCAGATGGGCCACCGCCTGTTCGGATATCCACGAGTAGGCGTGCAGCATCTTATAAGATCTACCGCAGACTGGGTTATGCGCGGTGGTGCGAGTCTGGGCAAACCGACCCATTTCGAAGCCAGAGACGGCAAGTTTTAAAGGCTCTATAGGAAAGTTTGTGGAAATGCTATCGCAGGCGTAAAGCCTGCGGCTACATTTGCAGAGTCGGAGACGCAGCTGGCGTAGCTCGGTAGATATGAACCACCCCTCGATATGCCAAGCGAGCTACTCGGGATAATCGGCACAGCCCCCTGCAAGAGAGCTTATAGAGCCGTTTTTAGAGAAGGAATCGATCATGTTGGAAATTAATTCATCAATCCATAATATCATGAAGCGGGGAGTGGCCATACCTGCAAATCCGCTTGCTTTAACCAAAGAGCGCAAGCTCGATGAGCGTCGTCAGCGGGCGCTGTGCAGGTACTACATAGCTGCCGGATCAGGTGGGCTTGCAGTTGGAGTCCATACTACTCAGTTTGCGATAAGGGACCCGAAGATCGGGCTTTTCCGGCCGGTACTTGAGCTGGCAGCGGAAGAGATGTCCGCAGCAGACGCATCGCGATCGGAGCCTCTGGTGAGGATTGCAGGCATCTGCGGTAAAACAGAGCAGGCCGTCATGGAGGCCTCGCTTATTCGTGATCTAGGATACCATGCAGGGCTCCTTAGCCTTGCCGCCATGAAGGATGCACCTGATGACATACTGATCGAGCACTGCCAAAAAGTAGGCGAAATTGTACCTTTGATCGGCTTTTATCTTCAGCCTGCGGTTGGAGGAAGGGTACTTGGCTATCAGTTCTGGAAGCGGTTTGTAGAGATAGAAAACGTGGCCGCCATAAAGATGGCTCCGTTCAATCGATATCAGACGATTGATGTTATGCGTGCCGTGGCGGAATCGGGCAGAGATGATATCGTCCTCTACACCGGAAACGATGACAACATAGTGATGGATCTTCTCACTCCATACCGGTTTATGGTAAACGGCAGTCCAGTCGAGAGACGGATGACGGGCGGACTGCTCGGTCACTGGTCGGTGTGGACGCGGAATGCCGTCGAGTTGCTCAACCAGTGCCATGATGTAATATCGAGGGGCGGAGATGTGCCGCTCGATCTCATGCGAAAGAGCATAGAGGTTACTGACTCGAACTCTGCGTTTTTTGATGCTGCAAACGGATTTAGGGGCTGTATCGCAGGCCTTCATGAAGTGCTGAGGCGGCAGGGACTGCTTGAAGGGATTTGGTGCCTTGATCCACACGAAATTTTGGGTCACGGACAGATTGAAGAGATAGACAGGGTTTATGCCGCATACCCTCATTTGAATGATGATTCATTTGTTGAAGAGCATCTTGATGAATGGCTAAGCGGTTAGATCATCGAAAAACAGAGCGTGGAGTTAGCGATGGATAAAGAGATCATCCAAAAGGTACGGGAGGCTGTATCCGATATCCTGCCGGAGATTGTGCGATTCAGGCATTCCGTGCATAGCGAGCCTGAACTTGGTCTGGATACGTTTCGTACAGCAGAGAAGATCAGGACTGCGCTCAAAGGCACATCCATCGATGCGTGGGATCCGCTTATAGGCGGCGATGTAGTTGGCGAGCTTGCTGGTGGCGGCAAGCACACGGTCTGTCTGAGAGCAGACATAGATGCAGTTCCAGTAGATGAGCACAGCGATCTGCCGTACAAGTCCAGTCATAATGGGATAATGCATGCATGCGGTCATGACGGGCATGCCGCGATTCTGCTGGGGACGGCCCTCGTGCTGGACAGGTTGAAAGGCGCGCTTCCCGTATCGGTGCGGTTCGTTTTCCAGCCCGGGGAAGAGATGGTTGCAGGCGGAAGAAAACTTGTAGAGGCGGGCGTGTGCTCCGGCTGCGAGACGGTCTTTGCGATGCACGGCTGGCCGGGGCTCCCTGCCGGCAGTGTGAGCGCCAGAGCCGGTGCCATGTTCGCCGCTGGTGCAGAGTTCACAATAGCCGTAAATGGCAAAGGATGTCATGGAGCAATGCCTGAAAATGGCATTAATCCCATTCCTATAACAGCTGAACTGGTACAACGCCTGGAACAACTGCACCAGGAAGTAAGCATGGAGTATGGATCCGTGGTTTCGGTGTGTTCCATCCAATCCGGAAGCTGTGCAAATGTGATACCGGACACTGCGATCATTCTGGGTACCGCGCGCTATCTGTCGCCCGATGTTGGGCAGCACATCGAAGGCGCCATTCGCAGTATAGTCGATGATATAGGGCTGAATAGGAGTGTGAGCATCGACTTCGAATTCAGAAGCGACTATGAGCTTCCGGTTGTAAACGAGAGACACTGCTATGAGCACATCCGAAATATAGCAAGCAACTATCTGCCGCATGGGAGCTGGATAGAAGCGGATGCTTCGAGCATGGCTATGGAGGATTTTGCATTTTACCTGAGCGAACGGCCTGGCGCTGTATTTCGTTTAGGCCTTGGACAGGATTCGCCGGGACTTCATGCGTCCACTTTTGATTTTAATGATAATGCATTAGGCGCAGGCATTATCATGTTATCGCTTATTTCTCTGCTTCATTGCGAATAGCCCTGAATCCCTAGCCCGATTTCAGGAGAGAGCCTGCCCTTAGTGAAGATGAATGGGGTAGGGGTGACGGCAGACCTCTTCCTTCATTCTATTTCGTTTACCATACACCAATGTCCGTCGATGGAAAATAAATTGTGCAAACAGGAGGATTTGCGCAATATGCGTCGAACTGAATGGTATATACCAATGCGCCGTGGTTGGAAGGATAATGATTTGTGCAGTGTAAACATCGATAGTGTAGCGGAAACACCGCTATACATTCAGGCTATGGACAAGCTGCGCTCTCGGATAGAATCCGGAGAGTTGAAGCCAGGTGGCCGATTGCCGTCAGAGCGAAGTCTTGCACTTGAGTTCAACATAAGCAAGGTAACTATGAACAAAGCCTTGTCTGCACTTGCACGAGAAGGACTTTTGGAGAGGCATGTGGGCAGAGGCACCTTCGTAGCTTACAGGGATGCCACACAACAACATAGCGCTGTGAAGATAACTGTCGTAGGCCTTCAGGATACGCTGGAGGATGAGTACTATGTAGGTCTACACCGAGGGATTCAGGAAGTAGCGCTTAATGAAAGCTTGGATGTTTTGTATGCCAGCGTAAAAGATGGAGACTACAGTTCACTACTTAATCGCCGACGGTCCGACGGGTTACTGATTATCGACCCGGAAGTAAGGCACCTGCCCGAGTTGCAGTCATTGTCCCAACGAGGTGTGCCTTTCGTGATACTGGGGGCGTCCCTGCCGGATGTCGAGTTGCCGTGTGTGGATAGCGATAACTATTCGGCTTCTGTGAAGGGCGTTCAGTATCTGCATCGTTTGGGTCACCGTCGTATTGGCAGTGTATTTGTAAATCCATTCCAGGCAGATACACTGGAGCGCCGCAGAGGCTTTATTTCAGGGCTGGCCGAATATGGGCTGGAATTCCATCAGAATTGGTGTATTGACGATGTGGCAGATGGCAAGCACATGGATGATCGCCATGAAGAAATCTTGAAGAACATGGTGCTTGATCCTGAAGGTCCTACAGCGTTCTTCTGCGGAGGATATCACCTGGCGGTGGATACCGTAAGGATTATTCGCCAACTACGGCTCACCGTGCCGGGGCATATATCAGTATTGGGGTTCGACGGACCTACGTCCACGGCTTATGTTCATCCTGCGCTTACAACGTTACGTCAGCCTTTGCAGATAATGGGATTCAGGGCTATGCAAAAATTACTGGCCATAGCCGGCGGCGATAGTGGCGCGAATGGAAAAGAACTGTTCGATATGGAATTAATCATCCAGGATTCGTGCGCTCCGCCAGCATAGGTGGCCGAAAACTCGGATTAGTGGGTTGTTGATTTATCCCAAACATGGTATTTTAGCGGAATAGCGATTATTACAACTAAACGATTGGCATCCTTGCCGTAATTCACTAGTAACTCAAAACATAAGAGGAGAATAATATGATATTAACTGGAACATTTCTTGATGAGATCAGCCACGATATCCCATCCCAAAATTGGGGAAGGGCAGAGTGGGACCTGGATTTTGCGACCATGAAGGCGGTCGGTATAGATACTGTAATCATGATACGATGTGGACACAAGCAATGGTCGACGTATCCATCGCAGGTTCTGCAGAAAGAGGTCAACGCCTATACGCCACCGATGGATCTTGTGCAGCTCTTCCTCGAACTGGCGGATAAGTATGGCATGGACTTCTACTTCGGCATCTATGATTCAGGGCAGTACTGGATGAAAAAAGAGTACCAGAAGGAACTGGACATCAACCGGAAAGTTGCAGATGAAGTCTGGCGTGAGTATGGTCACCATAAATCGTTTAAGGGCTGGTATCTCTCCTGGGAGGTGAGCCGCAACAGCCTCGGACTTATCGACATGTACACCCGAATGGGGCGTCATTGCAAAGACCTGTCAGGCGGCCTGCCGGTGATGATCTCGCCGTACATCGAGGGGATAAAGGATAACACGACTACAAGCAATATCACCCCTGAACAGCATGAGAAGGAATGGAACGAGATAATGGGTGGGATCGCAGGAGCGGTAGATATCGTCGCGTTTCAGGATGGGCACGTCGATTTTAAGGAACTCCAGGAGTTTCTCCGCATAAACAACGATCTGGCGCACAAATACGGACTGAAGTGTTGGACGAACACCGAGACCTTCGACCGCGACATGCCGATCAAGTTCCCCCCGATCAAGTGGGAGAAGCTGCTTCTGAAACTGGATGCTGCAGAGAAGGCAGGGCTAGAGAAGGCGATCACCTTCGAGTTCTCCCATTTCCTCAGCCCGAACTCGGACTACGGGCAGGCGAAGGGACTCTTCGACCGCTACTGCGAGCATTTTGGGATTGACTTGGCTGTTAGTAAAGAATAGAGGGGATTGTATGATGACTGTTCGCGAATACAAAGTGCTCGAATTCGGCGCAACTGGAAACGGCAAGTCAATGGATACGCAAGCGATCCAGCGTGCCATCGATGAATGCAACAAGGCAGGCGGTGGGACGATCTACTTCCCGCCAGGGGAGTACCTCATAGGCACACTCTACCACCGAAGCAACGTGAGGCTCTACCTTGAGGCCAATGCCCGCATACAGGGCAGCGGTAACATAGATGACTACGAGAAAAGCACTTTAGAGGATAGAGATGGCATGCCACCAGCTTTTGCAGGCGGATACCTGATATACGCAGAGGGCATCGAGAACGCTGCCATAGAGGGCAGGGGAACGATCGATGGATCAGGACGGGCATTCTGGACGTCCGATAAGTGCAATGCATACGTAGTGGCTCCAAAGGAGAAGCGCCCAAGGTCACTGATCTACATGGTGAATTGCCGCGATCTGCTGTTTAGGGATATTACGCTTGCCAACTCTCCATGTTACACATTGTGGCTTCTGGGCTGTGACACCGTGAATATCGACGGCATATCTATTCTCAACCCGCACGATGGTCCCAATACTGATGGTCTGGATATCGACTGCTGCAGGAATGTTCGTATCACCGGTTGCCACATCGATGCCGGCGATGACTGCATTGCCGTAAAGAGCGATTCAAACCGGCTGGGAGAGCGGCTTCCCTGTGAAAACATAACGGTCACTAACTGCACAATGTCATCATCTGCATGTGCGGTGAGACTCGGATATGAGGGCGATGCTCCCATAAGAAATTGTACATTCAGCAACCTTGCCATATATAACACGCACATCGGCATAGATATCATCAGCGTCATTCCGTCACGGCGCTGGTTCAAGATCAATGAGGGCACACTTATCGATGGCATTGTGTTCGACAATATCGTTATGCAGAACGTTGTCAGGCCGATATACATGTGGCTTGGCAATGAGACAGGCGACCCTCTTTTGGGCAGGATACAGAACATCAAGATAAGCAATGTCATCGCTTACGCAAAGAACGCATGCTACATCGGCGGATGCGAAGAGGCTCGAATAGAGGGCGTGGAGCTGAACAACATCAAGCTGATCATGCAGGGCGGCATCGACGAACCCGATATGCGGGTGCCGGATGTGTGGGGCGGGAGTCAACATCCTTACGGATTGCTCTGCCGTTACATCAGCGGTCTGAAACTGCACAACCTTCATATCGACTGGCGGCAGGCAACCGGGAACTGGCGAAACCAGATTCTGGCAGAGAACGTCGAAGGAATAGAGATCGACAACTTCGGCAGCGAGCACTTCCAATCGGTTTCTCATCTGCCCGCCGTGCATCTGCATGACGCGCAGAGAGCCTTCATACGCGGGTGCTGGACAGATACGGTCGACACATTCCTTGCGGTCGATGGAGAAGCCTGCAAGGATATCAGCCTGATAGGTAATGAACTGAGCCGGGCGGAAACAGCTTTCGAGCTGAACGGGCTTGAAGATGGCGTACTATTCGAAACAGCAAATCATATCTCATAAGTATAATAATCGCGCAAAGAGCTACGTCAGATATCACGATGTGGCTCTTTGCGCGTTGCAGCCTTCAAGTATTGCCCTCCACTACAATCGCTTGACAGGTAACCATGTGAATGATATAATGCGCAGGCTATACTTATAACCTAAACCGCATAAGGAGGCTTTCTGCAATGTCGACCAGTCGCTCGGAATATCCAAGACCGCAAATGGTACGATAATCATGGATGAATCTTAACGGAGAATGGGAATTTACTTTCGATCACGGTAAAAGCGGGCGAGAGCGATGCTTTGCAGATGCCGATGCTTTTGATGGCCGAATAAACGTTCCATTTTGCCCGGAGAGCCGTCTCTCCGGCATAGAGTATACAGACTTCATAGCGTGCATCTGGTACCGGCGCACGTTCGTATTGCCGGAGGATTGGGAAGCGCAAAGAGTGCTTTTGCATTTTGGCGCGGTAGACTATGCAACCGAAGTATGGGTTAACGGGCAGTCTGTTGGAAAACATATCGGCGGATACAGCTCTTTCACATTTGAGATTTCAAAGGCATTGCACGGCGGCGAAAATACGATAGTCGTATGTGCCGAGGATGATGTGAGATCGAAGCTGCAGCCCGCCGGTAAGCAGTCCGATCGTTTGTGCTCTTATGGGTGCTTTTATGCACGTACAACCGGTATCTGGCAGACAGTATGGCTGGAATCCGTGCCTGCGTCATATATCTCGAAATTGCGCACAACGCCGGATTTGGAGAATGCGCGTGTCCATCTGCTGGCGACAATCGATGGCGCGTCAGATGGCTCTGAATTGGCTGCGACTGTCTTACTCGGCGGTTCTATAGTGAGCGCAGGTTCGGCAAAGATTTCAGGCGGACTTGCAGAGTTGAGCCTGGCGATTGATCCTGACCAGGTAAGGGCATGGGAACCGGGGAGTCCCGTATTGTACGATCTTCAGCTATCTGTGAAATCCGGCATCGGCATCACAGATTCGGTATCAAGCTATTTTGGCCTGCGTTCACTGGGCATGCGCAAGTCGGCACTTCTCCTGAACGGCAATCCCGTATTTCAACGACTGGTACTCGATCAGGGGTTTTATCCCGACGGCATATACACGGCGCCCTCCGACGACGAGTTGCGCGCTGACATCGAACGGTCGATGGCTATGGGGTTCAACGGAGCACGGCTCCATGAAAAAGTATTTGAGGAACGTTTCCTGTATTGGGCGGATAAACTGGGCTATCTTGTATGGGGTGAAATGGCAAACTGGGGGATGGATCATGGCAATCCCAAAGCTGGACAGCGCTTCCTTTCCGAATGGGCAGAGGTGATCGAGCGCGACTACAATCACCCGAGCATTGTCGGCTGGTGTCCGTTCAACGAGACGTGGGGCGGCATATATACCGATCTGCTTCAGATGACTTACCGTCTTACCAAACAACTGGACCCAACCCGTCCTGTCATAGATACAAGCGGCGGCTATCACGTTGGTACAACCGATGTCTATGACGCCCATGACTACGAGCAGAACCCGGCAACCTTCGCCGAACATCACTTGCCGTTTGCATGTGGCGGAGCTCCTCGCGCCTATTTCACCGAGGATGCGCCCTATGCAGGGGAGCCTTACTTTATCAGCGAATATGGTGGAATATGGTGGAATCCCGATCAGGCTGAAAATGGCGAGTCATGGGGTTACGGCGGTCATCCAACGTGCGAAGACGAGTTCATCGCACGATATAAAGGGCTTGCCGAAGTATTGCTGAACCATCCGAAAATGTGCGGATTTTGCTATACTCAGCTCACTGATGTGGAGCAAGAGGTCAATGGGCTGTACACCTACGATCGCAGGCCTAAATTCGATCCTGAGATTATTCGTGCGATCAATACTCAAGTTGCTGCAATAGAGATCGATGATACGGCTTCGAAAGAAAAATCGTAAAGAAGGGGAATGGCAGGATGAGCGATCGCATAAGGGTCTTTGACGGAGTTCATGCCGTTGAAGCTGCAAAGGCATTGGGTTCGGAAGTTCGTGTTGCAATACTGGACATAGTGGGGCGATATCCGCTCACAATCAGCCAACTGGCGTTGGAATTGGGGATTGCTCAACCTGCTGTAACCAACCATGTGCAAGTACTTGAACGGGCGGGCTTGTTGAAAATCTTCGCCGGCACGGGCGAACGTGGCGCAACAAAGCTATGCAGCCGCACGTACGATGAAGTTCACCTCCGCTTCACGCCGCTGGCTCCCCCGGATGCCGGCCGGAGAACTGTTTTGCACATGCCAGTAGGTAATTTCTCACGGTGCAGGATAACTCCAACCTGCGGGCTGGCGTCGGCGAATTCGATCGTAGGATTTCTTGATGATCCTCGCTCATTTTATCTCCCCGAGCGTACGCAGGCCGAACTCTTGTGGTTCGGGTGGGGGTTTGTAGAGTATGACTTTACTAATCCACTGCTAAAAGGGCAGGATATGGATCGTATAGATATTTCGTTGGAGATTTGCTCGGAGGCCCCTGGATATTCAGAGGAATACCCTTCGGATATTACGTTCTCGATCAACGGAGTGGAAGTCGGCACATGGACAAGCCCTGGAGATATGGGCCGTAAAGCAGGGACCCTTAATCCGGCATGGTGGAGTTTGCATTCAAGCACCCAGTACGGCTTTCTTAAAACACTGAGTGTGCGTAATGATGGTACATTTATCGATGGCACCCGCGTTTCCTCCGTGACACCTGATGCCATAATTGACTACAGCTGCCATGCGGTTACACTGAGACTTGAAGTAAAGGAAGCTGCCACCCATAGAGGCGGACTAACCATCTTTGGAAAGTCGTTCGGCAATTATCCGCAGGATCTTGTATTTATGTTGACGACAAAATAGTAACGCGCACTTGATCGCCCTTGATTTTTTTGAATCAGGGGCGACTTCGTAAACAATGCCGATCGATTATTTCAATCTGCTTGATACTATTTTCAGGGTTTTGCCGCTCTCGTTCCTGACCGAATGTATCTGTCCGGCCTTAATGTAGAAAGCGTCTCCTGCCTTAAGCATGAAAGTACCCTGATCTTTAATATCCAGTGTAAGCTCTCCAGAAATAATCAAGCCACCGATATCAGTCTTGTGGGCCTCTTCCTCCACATGCTGCAAATTGGCGATGTACTCTTCATTTATAAGTTCCATTTTGATATTAGGATGTTTCGGATAAGCGTAACACCATTTGCGCTCGTCATCTTCAGAGACGGCCATATCCGACTTCTTGAAAACTATCTGCTCCGATGGATCTTTGTCCAACTTATCGAGGAAAAACTCGTACATGTCGATGTCGAGAGACTCCAGAATCTTCTGCAGGGAGAGTACGGACAGGTTTGTCTTGCCGCTCTCGACTCTCGATATAAAACTCACCGATAAGCCGGATGCCGTTGCCAGATCCCTCATCGATAGATACTTCGCTTCTCTCAGCAATTTTATCTTGACGCCGATCTGTTCTTCATTTAGTTTTTTTCGTTTCATATATATTCGCCTTTGAGTCGTTATTGTGTAGCCTTTATGCAATTCATTGTAGATGATACACGCTATTTTCGATTTCTGCAATGATCCAGCGTAAATTGAGGGGTGTACCCCAGGGCTCAAACATCTGTTGGAGAATTTAGATGTAGATTTTTTAAATTCTACTGTTGCATATTATTGACAAAACGTAAACTATGTTGTACTATGTGCGCATTGGTGATTGGGCAATAGCCCGGCTATGCCAATGCCTTTCTAATAACAGGCAACATATATTTAAACCAGGAGGTAATTATGGCAGGGAAGTACAGGTTTTCTTTCGGGCCGTGGAATATACATGAAGGGGCAGACCCATTCGGGCCTATGGTAAGGAGTCCGTTCTCGTTTAAAGAGAAGCTGGAATTTGCGGTAAAAGAAGGGTTTCAGGGCATCCAGTTCCATGACGATGATGCGGTTGACATAACACTCCCTATCGCAGAGCAGGACAAAAAGCTCGCGGAATTGAAGTCGATGCTGGATGGAATGGGGCTTGAGGCAGAGTTCCTTGCACCTAGACTGTGGGAACACTCGATGACAATCGACGGTGGCTGGACCTCAAACAGCGCCGCATGCAGACAGTATGCATACGATAGATCAAAGAGGACTGTCGATATCGCGAATGCACTAGGCACAAAGCGGATAGTCCTTTGGCCGGCTAGAGAAGGCACATATATCCGCGAAGCCAAAGACCCAAAAGTAGCAATCGACAGATTTGTAGATTACATCAACATGCTCCTCGAGTATGACAAAGAGATAAAGGTCCTTGGTGAGATGAAACCGAACGAGCCCATGGACTCGACTTTCTGCCCGACGACCGGCCACTTCCTTGCGATCGGGTCAAGAACCATCGATCCTGAAAGGGTGGGGATTCTGATCGAGAGCGCGCATGCAATCCTCGCAAACCTCGAGCCGTCGGAAGAGATGGGATTTGCACTCTCCTTTGGCAAGCTATGGGGCGTTCACCTAAACGATCAGAACGGTCTCAAGTTCGACGAGGACAAGACCTTCGGCAGCGTGAACCTCGGTCGAGCGTTTTCTCAGGTATACATCCTCGATAAATACGGCTATGGACAGAACGGTGAGTACGTAGGCCTCGACATCAAGGTGCTCAGGACACAGGCGAAGGAAGTCTCAATGAAGCATCTCTCGAACAGCAAGAAGATATTCGAGATGCTTGTGGAGAAGGTCCGAGCCTGCGATCACAATCTGATCGAGGAACTTCGTGCACAGCGTGACTACGAAGAATTGAGCATGTACGTTACCGGTCTTCTGTTGGGCCAGAGTTGATAAGGATGGGTGAATAGATATGGCTGGACCAGGATCATACTTTATAGGTGAAGAAGAAAAGAAGGAAGTACTTGAGGTTATTGAAAGCGGTAATCTCTTCAGGTACGGAGATAGAAGCGACCCAACCTTCAAGGCCAAGGTATGGACACTTGAAGAAGAGATAGCAAAGTACGCTGGCGTGAACCATTGTCTCGCCGTGAACAGCGGAACTATGGCCCTTGTGACTGCGCTTGCGGCACTTGGAGTAGGGCCAGGGGACGAGGTAATCGTTCCGGGGTATACTTTCATAGCGTCCATTGGCTCAATCATACAGTCTCGTGCGATCCCCGTGCTGTGTGAGATCGATGAATCACTGACCGTAGACCCAAAAGACGTAGAGGCTAAAATTACTCCTCGCACCAAGGCCATCATGCCTGTCCATATGCTTGGTAACACATGCAACATGGATGCCATAATGGATATTGCAAAGCGGCATGGTCTGAAGGTCATCGAGGATTGTGCACAGGCATTCGGGGCAAGCTACAAGGGTAAGAAGGTAGGCTCTATAGGAGATATCGGAATCTACTCTTTCAACGTATTCAAGACTATAACCGCCGGAGATGGCGGCGCAGTGGTAACTAACGATCCTGAGCTGTATAGCAGATCATTCGCTTTCCACGATCAGGGCCATTCGCCGTTAAGACAGGGTGTAGATGTAGGTAATCGACCATTTATCGGGCTTGACCTCAGAATGACTGAGCTGAGCGGAGCAGTGCTCCTTGCGCAACTGCGTAAGTTGGACGGCATCATCAGCCTTATGCACGAGAAGAAAACTGCGTTCAAGAATGCAATTTCGGGTGGAAAAGGTTACTCGTTCCGCAAGCTGAACGATCCTGAAGGCGAATGTGCCACGCTGCTTACCGTGATCTTCGACACGAAAGAGAAGGCTCAGGAAGTGTGCGGCAAGCTCAAGACAAAGACGATTGATAAATCCGGCTGGCACGTCTACAACAATATGGAGCAGGTACTTAATCAGCTCACGGTGACCCCGGAGAAATGTCCGTTCACATGCCCGCACAATAGTGGCAATGTCAAGTACCATAAAGGCATGCTCCCTGTGACGGACGATATTCTTTCACGCGCAGTCAATATCAGCATAGGGGTATCTGATGGTGGGCTTGGTGCCGGATTCGGCATTATAGTGACCTCGGATGAATCAGCGATAGCCGGTAAGGTGGCAGAGTTCCTTGCTGCTGTGGAAGGTTAGGCATAATGATGAAGAAATATAAGGTAGCGATAATTGGTACAGGCTACATAGGGGTAGTTCACATCGAACAACTCATGCGCCTGCCAAACGTAGAGGTTGTCGGTATCGCAGACAAGAACACGAAACTCGCATCACAGCTTGCTGAGAAGTACGGCATTTCTAAGGTATACAATGATGCCGGCGAGGCCCTTGCTGACGACTCTATAGATGTTATTCATAACTGCACGCCGAACAACCTGCATTTCGAGATAAACAAGCTGGCGATAGAGGCAGGCAAAGAGGTGTTCTCAGAGAAACCACTCGCACTCTCTGCCGCGCAGTCCGGCGAGCTGGTTAAACTGGCGGAAGCGCATAACACAACTACCGGTATCAACTTCTGCTACAGGTATTATCCTGTGGTTCAGGAAGCAGCCGCAAGGGTCGCGCGTGGCGATATCGGAACAGTCTACAATGTCATGGGCAACTACCTGCAGGACTGGCTGCTCTACGACACTGATTATTCATGGAGGCTTGATCCCAGCATGTCAGGCGCCTCCAATATCATCGCCGATCTCGGCAGTCACTGGTGCGATCTTGCGCAGTTTATCACCGGTCTCAAAATAACCAAAGTCATGGCTGATATGAGGACCACTCTTCCTGTCAGGAAGAGACCCAGGAGCGGCGAGACACTTACCTTCGCCAAGGCCGGCAACATAGAGTACGAAGATATCCCGATCACTATGGATGAGTACGGCGGGATGCTTCTTCGGTTTGATAACGACACAAGAGGAACTTTCACCACCTCTCAGCTTGCGGCAGGCAGAAAATGCAACATAGACATTCAGGTGTATGGTGCCGAGGGTTCGCTTGCATGGAATCATGAGCGCAGTGCTGAACTTTGGCTTGGCCACAGGGATGATGCAAATCAGGTGTTCTTCGAGTCACCGATACTTCAGGATGAGAGCACAAGGCACTATGCCAAGCTCCCGTCGGGACATCCTATGGGATACATGGATGCGGTGCTCAATCTGTTCAGCGATTTCTATAAGGCAATCGACTTGAAGAATGAGGGCAGCCAGATAGATTATCGTTATCCTGATTTCAAGGCTGGGCATGACGAGATGCTTGTCCTCGAAGCTGCGATAAGGTCAAAGGAAACCGGCGCCTGGGCTGATGTCAATCCTGAGTAGAATGTTCAGATACAACCGGCGATAACCACTGTAAATGATACTCCAACATAAGGCGGGGTTGAATCAGTGATCCCATAGCTGCCGAATATTTTATATACTAGCCAGCGTTCTCTATGAAGGGAATTTGGCGCTGGGTGGTGAAGGGATAACACTGTTGTATTTAGGGAATGTTTACTTATGTTGGAGTTATTACAGATGAACTGGCAAGGACACTGGATTTGGACCTCGGCAGAACTAGCCGAAAGAAACACTTTTGTGCGCTTCCGCCGATGCTTTGATTACAACGGCGGCGGTGCATCACTGAATATCACGGCAGACAGCCGATATGTAGTCTATGTTAATGGTGAATACCTGGGTCAAGGGCCTGTGCGTGCATGGCCGGGCCACTGGCGGTATGATACCTACGATTTGCAGCCACATCTAAAGCTGGGTGAGAATACTGTTGCCATATTGGTGAATCATTATGGTGAAAGTAACTTCCAGTATATACAGGCCCCTCAAGGCCTGCTGGCACAGATTGAAGTGGAAGACGGCATCATATCCACAGACGATTCATGGCTTGCTTCTCCGGACGCGTCGTTTGTATCTGTGGCCCCTCGAATAGACGTGCAGGAAGGCTTCGAGGAGCAGTACGATGGCAGGTTGGACGATGGATGGGTTCTACCCGGCTACGATGATGCTTCGTGGAGCCGTGCCAAAATTCTTCGACCTGCAGACGATGGCTGTCATATGGATATGGCGCCGAGAGGGATACCTTTTCTAACCATGGAGCCCGTGTTGCCGCAGAGAGTGGTTGAGATATCGGCGGTAAGCTCTATCTCGCATCATTTCTCCATACAAGCCAAGCCGTACCTGGCTCCAAACGATGTTTCATCAAACCGCAACATGGTGCACGCATACCTCGCAACACAGGTATGGTCTCCGGCTGATGTTGATGTCGAACTGCACCGCAATCTTGGGGAGATCAGTGCTAAATTAAACGGACTCCCTGCGGATGGTTCATCTGTTCGTTTGTCCAAGGGTTGGAACAGCCTGATGCTCTCGATTAGAGGGTTTGCACACCTGCCGCAATATGTGGTAAGTGTCGACGGCCCGACTGAATTGAAGTTCTGCGCTACGGGCGATGTGCCTGGGGCACCGTGGGCGCTCGTCGGCCCGTTCGGGCTGAGCGATGATGAGATCGAACAGTCTACCATCGATATGGATGAGTCGCTCATAGTGGTTGGCGCAATGGCTCCATCCGCTACCTGTGCACGCGGTGAGGCAATCTGGAACTCGGGCGATGTTGCATCAATTACAAGTGAGTTGTACTTCCAGCAGATACGTCCCGAACATCTGCCGTCCGTTAATGTCTTCGCTCAGGCATACACCGACCGAATTGAGGATGCTCGCGTAGTTATCGATCATGCCGACGGCCTGATCTCCGGCAGCGAATGGACTACGGTCAATCCTGCGGCTGATGGGCATGACGTGCGCATCCTTCTCGACTTTGGCCGGGAGGTGGTCGGGTATCACCGGTTTGACATCGATGCGCCCGCGGGAACCATCGTCGACTTTCACAATTTTGAGTTCATCCAGCCGGATGGACGGCACAACTTCGCAGAGGGGATGAACAACAGCTTCCGTTACATCTGCCGTGAAGGTCGCCAGGCTTATCAGACGAATCAGCGCCGAGGCTTTCAGTACAGTTATCTGATACTCCGAAACATGACAGGACCGGTGAAGCTCCATACGGTAGAAGTACTTTTCAGCACATACCCGCAATCCCATCGAGGAAGCTTCGCGAGTTCCGATACGAAGCTCAACAGAATATGGGAAGTCGGGGCGCATACCCTGCGCTGCTGTGCAGAGGATACCTATACCGATTGCCCAACTTACGAGCAGACTCACTGGGTAGGGGATGCTCGAAATGAGGCGCTGATCGATTGGGTGATAAACGGTGATCCCCGTCTGTGGTACAGATGCCTTGAGCAGACCGGAGACAGTCTCGATCGGTCGTCTATCACCGAGTCAGAGGTGCCGAGCGGCTGGATAAATATTCTTCCGGCATGGAGTTTCCTTTGGATGCGTTCATGCAGGGAGTTTCTTCTCTTTTCAGGCGATGAAGACAAGAGCCGACGCCTCCTGCAGTTTATCGAACGCAATATCGAAGGGATAAAGGGGCATCTGAATTCCCAGGGATTGTTTGATATTCGAGGCTGGAACATGTTCGACTGGGCAGCCATGGATACACCGGGTTACGGTGTCGTCACCCATCAGAACTGTTTTGCCGTCCTTGCCCTGCACGATGCGGCAGAGATGGCTGAGTGGCTTGGCGAATGTGAACTTGCACATGAATGGACACTGCTGGCAGGGAATCTTGCTCAGGCGATCAATTCGCATCTGTGGAATGAAGATCAACAGGCATACACTGACTGTCTGCGGGATGGCGCGCACAGCAGTGTATACAGCCAGCAGACGCAGACAATTGCACTCATGTCCGGTGTAGCCGCCGGTGATCGGGCAGATCGGTGCCGTGATATTGTTCACAACCCGCCGGAAGGTTTCGTCACAGCGGGTAGTCCTTTCTTCGAGTTCTTCCTGCTTGAGTCGTATCAGAGTGAAGGCAGGCAGCAGGAGTTCATCGATACAATACGGAAGGATTGGGGCTTCATGGTAGACAAGGGCGCCAGTACCTTCTGGGAGATGTGGTCGGTAGTTGCTCCTGACGGCAGGTTGACGAGAAGCCACTGTCACGGCTGGTCGGCAGCACCGACGTTCTTCCTGAGTACTTATGTGCTTGGGGTTAGACCGGGAGGACGAGGATTCAGTCCTGTGATCATCGAGCCTCATCCCGGTGATATCGGTTGGTGCCGAGGGTTCATGCCCACACCGGCCGGTGATATAGGGGTGCAGTGGGAGAATGAACCCGGCGAGCCGTTTGTCATGCGCGTAACTGCCCCGGAAGGGATACCGCTCGAGATACGTTTGCCGCGTGATGGAAGCGTCACTGTGAACGGCGTACAAGCATAGTTCGTGCCGGCACCTGTCAGATGTAACGGCATGCGATATAAGATACGCCCTTTATTTGGTGTTCCAGTAATTCGATGTTTTCATAGGGGCAGGCGGACTTTCAAATCTGCCTGCTCACTATTGGAAAACAGGCGTTTAATATTCAATCCGTTAGAAACTTAGGAGGAGTAGCAAAAATGAAGATACTGGCAATAGGTGCACATCCGGATGACATAGAGTTTCAGTGTGCTGGAACTCTTGCAAAGTACAAAGCGCTCGGTCATGACGTGGCTATAGCGATTGCCACCAATGGCGAAGTTGGGTCTCCTGATTTGTGCAAAGAAGAAATCGCCGCTATCAGGAAAAAAGAGGCTGAAGCGTCTGCCGAGATAATAGGTGCAGATTTCTATTGGATGGGATATCCTGATGAGTTCCTGTTCAATTGCAGAGAGACACGCCTTAAGTTCATCGATACGGTGAGGGCTGCCCGGCCTGACCTGATCATCTGCAGCGATCCCCAGAACGATTACCATCCCGATCACACAACGACCGGACAGACAATCTGGGATATACATGTCATGTTAACGGTCCCTAACATTGTGACCGACAATCCCCCGTGCGATGTCATCCCTAATATCGTATATATGGATACAACAGGCGGGGTCAATTTCATCCCAAACAAGTATGTTGATATAACATCCACTATAGATACAAAACTTCGAATGCTTGCATGCCATAAGAGCCAGGATCCATGGATGGTCTCTCAGTACGGTGTAACCTGCGCTGAAATGATGAAGAGCTTTTCGGGAACGAGGGGATTCCAGTGTGGTTGCCGCTATGCGGAGGGATTCCGAACCCCGAGTATCTGGCCGTTGACCGTCGATCCTGATGCCCTTCTATAGGCTGCATCCAGACCAACCTAGTTCTAAGTAGTAAGCAAAGCTCTCCGTAGGATAATGCTCCCGCGGAGGGCTTTTTTGCGATAATCAGGCTGCAACGAGTGCAATCGGAAAGTTGACAGGTTTACGCTCTTAACCACACAGGGAAGATGCATTATGAAAAGGCCCTGGGTATATTGACAGCACCTCTAATATACGGTATATTATATGTTAAGTAGGTTGTTGTGTTTGCTGGCATACTCTTTGCTATAAGAAATGTCCTATAATAACGGTATACAATTTGTAATACTTTATAATAATTGAAGGTGTTAACATAACTAAGCAGGCAGTAGATCCATTATAGATAGCGCCTGTTTCAGTAATAGATAGTGTATAGATTCGAGATCGACCGGTGTTAGATTAAAACGGACCCTCAATCGAATCAGGAGTGTTTTTATCCGCTATGAAAGCTTATATTTACAAGGCAATCATCATGTTGCTGTATTTCGGTGCGGGCTGGATGATTGCTAATTTGGTGGATTTCTTCATATGTCATGAGCCAAAGCACATCAAACGCTTTGTCAAAAGGGATGACATAATGGACTGTTTACGAAATGCCATGGCTCAGGCGGAAATCAAAAAAGCACATGGTTTATTGCCGTCGAATAACGGCACTGAGATCAGGGATGATGTTAAGCAGCAGGTGCAAGCTAAGTTTCCGGAAATCCCGGAATATGCACTGAACTATCTGATTGAAAAAGTGTATTCCAGAATGCAAGGCTAGTCTTGCAGGATGACCATACTATCGTGAAAGATTTTATCCAATCGATGGCCGGTAACTCCTCTCCTTTGTCTGTGCAACTGAGCGCATCCACTGCAGCTCTGTCTCACAAAATACGATTTTAGAAGACAATCACCACGCCTTTGGTATTCATGAGAGGATACTCCATCCGAGCGTTCTCTCTTTTTGTGAACAAAAATTGTATCGCCAATACCATTGACATCTGCCGTATGACATTCACAACGCACAGGAAATATGGTAATATAGTAAGCGTGCGGATACGAAACCGCTTTGCCGGCTTTTGCCATTAAGTATACATACCGGTAAATCCCAGTATAGGTTGATTGAGTGCTGCTGAGCGTGTATCGCTCGATTGTACTATCACATAGATCGTGAAGGAAAGCCCGATGAAAAAGATCATGGCAGAATTGAAAAGTCGTATAGGGCCCATCATAAAGCCGGTTATCGTGTTTTATGACGTCTGTGCGCTGCTTTGTGCGCTTGGACTGGCTTTCTGGCTGCGTTTTGATACCACTCCGTATCAGGACGTGCTGCAAGACTACGTCGCGCCGCATATATACGATATTCCTGTTATCGTATGTGTTTTTACAGTTCTTTACGCAATCTTCCGACTCTACCGTTATGCATGGCGATTCTCAAGCCTCGAAGTGCTGTGGTCCATAATATGTGCAAACAGCATCGGGATAATGGTTATGGTCGTGCTGCAGGTGGCTCTACATGGGCAGACTTTCCCCAGATCAGTGATAGCAATGTTTTGGATTTTGAACATGATGACCACTGCAATATCGAGAATCTGCCTGAGACTCGTTAGTACTTGGGGTTCGTCCGATTCCGACTTGGCAATTCAAACCAGGCATAGTCGGCCCAAGCAGATATTGATACTTGGGGCAGGGGATCAGGGCGCGCGCACCATACGAGCGATCAGAGAGAATGACTCCCTTAACTATAATGTTGTCGGTTTTCTGGATGATGATCTGATGAAGCTGAATACGTATATTGCGAACGCTCCTGTGCTTGGCGTAGTAGGATCGCTGTTCAGGCAGATCGAGAAGCACAACATAGATGAAGTAGTTGTAGCGCTGCCGCTGTCAAGTGGAGAGAAGATAAGAAGGTACGTTCTGGAATGCCGGAAACGGGGTGTGCAGCTTAAAGTTATACACAATCTCGCAGACCAGCTTCACGGGCGGTCGCGTTTGAAGGTCGATGATTATACTGTAGAGGACCTTTTGCGTCGTCCTACAAGGGCTTCCAACATCAAAGAGTTTGGCCAGTATCTTACTGGCAGACGGGTACTGGTTACTGGTGCCGGCGGTTCCATAGGCTCGGAGCTTTGTCGCCAGATTATCAAGTTAAAACCAGCTGAGATCATCCTTTTCGGCCACGGGGAAAACTCCATTTTTCAGATACAACAGGAATTGGTTAGGGATCATCCCGATATGGCATGCAGGATAAGTCCTGCCATAGGATGTATCAGCAATGTGACCCGTATCAATCGATTGTTTAGCAAATACAAGCCTCATATTGTATTCAATGCGGCAGCGCACAAGCATGTACCGCTAATGGAGACAAACATACTGGAGGCCGTACATAACAACGTTATTGGAACGTACAACATAGTGTCTGCTTGCCGACGTTACAACGTTATGAAGATGGTGCAGATCTCAACCGATAAGGTCGCAGAACCCCACAGCGTTATGGGTGCTACCAAGTGGCTGTGCGAGGCGATAGTGCGCGCCGGAGCATCATACGAGTCGAACACGGATTTCATCGCAGTCAGATTCGGCAACGTGCTCGGAAGCCGCGGAAGCGTAGTGCCTATATTCAAGGCTCAAATCGCAAGTGGCGGTCCAGTCACAGTGACTGATCAAAATATGACACGCTACTTCATGACTATCCCTGAAGCCGCTACTCTGGTTCTTCACTCGGGCGCAGTGGGATCGTCCGGCTGCCTCTATCTTCTCGATATGGGCGCCCCTGTCAAGATTGCAGATTTGGCCGAGGATATGATCCGGCTATCAGGCTATGAGCCCGGGGTGGATATCGATATCGAGTATACCGGTGTCAGGCCAGGCGAAAAGCTGCATGAACAATTGGCATCTCCCGCAGAGAAAATCGGTAAGTCTGAATGGGAGGGATTAACAATCGTTCAGCGACCGGAGTATCTGACAGCTGCTGATGTCTCCGCGCTTATTGGTCGGCTCAAAGGCCTGATCGATGATGGTGATGAAGACGCTATGTTCAATCTCCTTGAAACCCTGATACCGGGTTTTGCAGATCGACCAGTCAGGGCCAGGACACCTAAGGGTATTAAGCATGTAGCGTCGGAACTCACGGCTGGCAGAAATTAACGCTAGTCTGCACAACAGATTGAGGTTTAGATGATCGATATCCATAGCCATATATTGCCGAATATTGATGACGGCGCTAAAAGCATGGATGAATCGGTACAGATTTTACGGAGTGCGATCAGCGGTGGAACTTCCACAATCTTTGCAACTCCCCATGTAGACTCTATAGGCGAGCTGCAAAGCGCCGATCGAATAATGCAATCGATACAGATGCTTAAGGGTGCGCTGAATGAGGTTGACCTCAGCATTCGGATCTTCTCCGGCGCAGAGCTGTATCCATCCATTCATCTTATTAAGGCCCTCGATGACGGCTGTCCTGTAACACTTGGCGGCAGCGGAAAGTATGTACTCCTCGGTCTGCCATTCAGCGCTATCCCCATGGATTTCGAACAGGTTGTATTTGAGATCCAGGCGAGGGGCATAACTCCGATAATCGCTCACCCGGAGCGATTGGTGCCGGTACAGAACACCCCTGAAATCCTTGAGGATTACCTCTACCGTGGGATGCTTTTCCAAGTCAACGCCGGCAGCGTAATGGGTAGATATGGAAACGCACCGCTTGAAACTGCGTATACGCTTCTTGATCATAATTGGGTGCATTTCCTTGCATCTGATGTTCACCGGCCCAACTCCAAACCAGTTCTTCGTGCGGCTGCAGATCAACTGGAGCAGGAGTTCGGAGAGGATCTCGTGCGCATGTTAACGTTGACTAACGGGGAGCGGGTAGTCAACGGGGAGTCGATTCAATCCAGCCCATTGCCATATACCGGCAATTCAGAGAAGGAATCATGGGTGTCTCGGATACTTGGATTCTTGCGGCGTCGTTAGCCGGTTGTTTGTTTTTGCCTCAATAAAAAAAGGCCATGTACGGTAAATGTACATGGCCTTTTCATTTATCATCAATTGCGCTTAGCTAGATCCTTCTTTTTTCGATGTCTGTGTTTTGTCTTCTTCGTAGTGTCAGCGGTTTCTGTGTAATCATAATCGTAATAGTAGTATCTGTAGTAGTAACCGTAACCCTGCCTCTTGACTTCAAGCCTGTTAACCGCAAAGCCAATTAACGGCGCTCCAGCCTGTCTCAGGGTGCGCATGGCGATCTGCAGGTAATGCTTCATCGTGTTGCTCATGGTGATTACCATGAGTATCCCATCGACGAACGTAGAGATCACCTGGACATCGCTGAGGCCAGCTGCTGGCGGCGTATCAATGATAACCAAATCGTATCTTTCTGCCAGTTCTCGAATGATCTGCCGGCTATGCTGCGAATTCAGGAACTCCGCCGGGTTTGGAGGCAGCGGCCCCGATGCGAGAAACGATACGTTCTCTATTTCCGTAGTAGAGATTGCTTCATCAAGGGTCGACAAACCTTTGACTACATTTGTGAACCCCAGGTCTCTGGGCTTGCCCATCCACTTGTGAACACTTGGTCGCCTGAGATCACAGTCAACGATAATAACTTTCTTGCCATCCATCGCCAACGCGATCGCGAGGTTTATCGACGTCGTAGTCTTACCAGCTGCGGCTCCGGGACTTGTAACCGCAATGACCTTCATCTGGTGGTCGATTGCAGAAAATGCGATGTTATTTCTCAGAATTCTGAAGCTCTCAAGGAATGCGCTATTGTGATGCTGCTTGTTTATCAGCAGTCTCTCGCTATCCGGATGCTCTGTTTCCGGTATAGCACCCAGCGACACCAGACCCGTCATTCTCTCGACCAGCGACAAGTCATGTATTCGAGAGTCCAGTCGTTCGGCGATAACAGCCACTCCTACAGAGAGCATTGCACCCAGCATAAAAAACAGCATGGCGTTTTTCTTAGTCTGCGGATACGATGGGCTGACTGGAACACGTGCATGGGATACAAGCTTTCCATTTGGAAGAGCTGACTGCTCGTTGATGAGCAATGCGTAGTATTTGGTTGACAGCATATCATACGTTCGACTGAATATCGCTGCCTGCTGCAGAAGGTTGGACAGCTGGCGTTCCTGCTCGGGGAGAGCCAGAAAAACGCGCTTTCGCGTATCCATCACGCCGTTTATAGCGTTAACCTTTGCGGCAGCCGCTGCGCTCGCTGCAACCTTTGCCGAGTAACTAGTCAACATGGTATCCCTTATAGGATTGCGAGCTTCCGTTTTGGATGCGACTATGTTTTCCGTAGCATCCCTGAGCCGCCGCTCGGCGCTTTGTATCTCACCGTCGATCTGTTTGACTTCTCGCGATGCGGGTGTATACTCCTGCATCATTTCGGCTCGCTTGTTACTCAACTGGCCGATTGTATCTACGATGGCCGAAAACTGCGGGTTTCGCGCTATCGTCACGCTCGAGTCGACCGATTCATTCTGACTGGCCATCTGTGTCTCTAACGAGGATATCTCATGCTGTGTAGATGCCAGCTCAGTGCTTGCCGAATCCCGTTCAATCTGAAGCGCGGCCATATCGTCAGCCATCTTGGCAAGCTGGTTATCAGGCGAAACCAGACCGGTCTTGCGCTTGTAGGCGGCAAGGTCTGTATTTGCACTTGCAAGTTTCCGCTCTGCATCTTTCATCTCACGTGCCACATAATCGCGTGCCTGATGGGTTGCCTGTGTGTTGGATTTCAGATCCCTGATGAAAAACGTGTTCGCGATGCTGTTTGCGAGCTCGGCCGCTGCCTCAGGGGTATAAGCGTTTGCTGTAACTGAGATCACATCCGTATTCTTCTTGTTTGCTACCTTATAGGCCCATTCAGGGGCATTATTGCTTGCAAAACCTTTGGATCTTACCGTAGTGTCCAGTCGGGCATATGCCTCATCGATTAGATCAGGGCTCGATATGATCTCCACCTGTGTATCGATGGAACGGCTCTGCGTCAGGGCCTGCAGGTCGCTCAGGAGGCTGATGTCATCCGCCGAACCACCACCCTTTGGTGCAGAACTGGTCGATACAACTATCTTAGCGGTTGATTCGTATATTGGTTTCCGAGTGACCGTGTACAGCAGCCCGCTTACGAACACGATCCCGACGGTAGCAAGCATCAGCCAGCGCCGTCTGAAGAATATATCCACATATTCCTGAATATCGATGGTTTCTGCATCGCTCATTTCAGGTTCAATCGGCATCACCGATTGGCTGTTGATGGGTTGCACTCTGTTAATGGTTTCTTGTGGAGCCATAAGTCGTTGTTATCCTGTTCTAAAAAGTTAATACTAATCCAGTATCCTCTTATTTGACAAATATGTTAATTTTTGACAAATGGGTTAGCTAGTACACTGGCGGTCGAAAGCCCGCGGAATATCATTTCCCAATCAAACTTGTTTGTTTCGGGGACAAATACAACATCGCCGGGTCTGACCACCGGATTCTGGGTTATGTCGCCGGTCTTCAGAAACTTATGCATATCGAATACCAAATGTTGCTGCTTGCCGTTTTCCGTTCGAACGATTGCTACGGCATTTATCCCTGCTCGCTTGTTGTCTGTACCTTTTGCAAGGCCGATGGCATCGGAGAGTGTTATCGTTTGGCCATCTTTAAGGGTATAGTAACCCGGTTCTTTGACGAATCCCAATACGGCAATTCTGGATGTGGATTCGGGCACTACTACCAGATCCCCGGATTGAAGTCTTGCTGAACTTGCGGTTTTGCCTTCGAGCATTGTTGGCACAAGGTTGACTGCTGCTGTTTTGCCGGATAGATGCGTGATCGATACGTTGGTGAGATTGGCTGCATCCATCGTTCCGCCAGCCATGGTAATAGCTTCCATTACCCCGGCGCTGTCTAGCCTGACCCTGTATAGCCCTGGACTTTTCACCTGTCCCATGACGTAAACCGGTATGGTCTCTACAGCCTCAATGGTGAGCACGTCGCCGGCATTAAGCAGGAGGTTGCTGCCTGATATACCTCTTAGTGCTTCGGACAATGACACCACCTCACGCACGCCGTTTCCGGCACGAAGAACAATGGCCTTGCAGTCTGTCGATTCGATGCCTGCCGATAGTCCGCCGGATGCGCTGAGTGCTTCGGTGATGCGCCATCCCGGCTTCATGTCATATAGCCCTGGCTTGCCCGCTGCACCCAGTATATACACCCGCTGCATGCGGGGTGTTTTCAATGCTACTATTACTTCCGGATCAAGTAACCTGTCCTTCAGCTTTGCGCTTACAATATTTGAGAGTTCGTTCAATGTCCTGCCGGTTACAACCGTTTGTCCGGCTGCCGGTATATCAATATGCCCATCCGCTGGGATGAAGTACTCGCCTGAAAACTCCGGATGTCTGATAACGGTGATTGTTATTGAATCTTCCGGACCAAGTCTGTATTGATCAGTAGTCTGTGCGCTGGCATGCTGAGGTAGGGCACAGCTAAGAATGACTCCTGCGAGCAGCAGTGCTCTTCCCAGTATGGGTCGATCAAAAGACCGATTATGGAGGATCTTGGCGAAATTCATAAGGCGTGTAACTCCTGTAGTGCGGATAAAGTTTCTGTCAGTTCATGGTGTCGAGCTGTGAGGTTTGGTTAGTAATCTATGATATTGTACCTCATGTATGGTTGAATTGTCAATTATTTATCGCATACTAATATAGCCAATGTCATATTCTAGTATGTATACAAGTGATAGTAGATAAACGATTGCCGGTTCTAAGTAGATTATACAGCCAAATAGCTGACATATACAAGGGATGCCTGCGCTGCCGGTTTATCGCGTATTGACAACTTTCTATATGAAAACTATAATGGGCTTGCTTGTAAGCTTATTTAGGCTTGGCATAGGGAATAATTATATATTCGTATGTTAGCCTCAAATTCCGCTTAGATACTCACCATTTGGTGTCAAGTGAAAATAGTATGAGGAGTATTAGCCATGTTCAAACTTTTTAAGACTACACTATTGTGTGCATTGGCCTTATGTGCTGCCGGCTCTACCCAGGCACAGGTGCCGGTTCCATCCGGTACAGACCCTGACCATCGCAACGTCACTGCGCTGCCAGGTGATGGAATCGCCATAAATTCTGTTGGTGATATTGATGGCAACGGAGCTATCCAATTGAACATTCCAGTCGCTTATATCCCGACCCCTGGAAACGTGCTGGTTGGGGCATTCTTTGGGGGTACAGGCAGTAAAGATACTACATTAAACAACAAGACCGTGTGTGCAGGTACGACGATTCCGGGTACCAATGATGTATACGTCTCCCTGACACAGTTGGGCAATGAAATTGGCGCGATGGACATAAATGCGCAGGTACAGTTACTTCCGGAAAAGAGCAACAGCCCTGCGATTTCCGTAGGTGTAGCTGATATATTTGCGCACGAGCTAAATAGCCGGTCATTCTATGCTGTCGGAACCAAGACTTTCCAGGTGGACTCCAAGACGATTTACGGTACACTGGGAGTTGGGACCGATAGATTCAAGACAGGTCTGTTCGGTGGTGCATCGATGCCGATTAGTGATTATTTCAATGGCGCAATCGAATGGGATGGCTTTCAGTTGAATACAGCCGTAGCTTATCGCCCTGGCGGACGTTATGGTCGCTTGACTGGGATTGCCGGTTACAACGGCCGTGAAGGATTCATTCTAGGCGCTTCGACCATAATATCGCTGAAGTAATTAGCATAAACTTTACATATCATAGTTAGTCGATTTTGGCATCACCTCCCAAGGATGATGCCAAAATCGTATTTGCAGTCAGATGATTTAATCTATTAGTGGGTTTGGCTTTTGATTAGAGGGCTCTATAAGAAAGTTTGTGGATAGCAGCAGTGTTCCAACAACCGTGCGAATAAATTCGCGGCAACAGAAACACGAAGCCGCCCTGCGCCGACTAGATGTAGGCGCACACTTTGCGGGTGCGTAGATCGCAGGCATAAAGCCTGCGGCTACATTATTGAATCCCTGCCGAAGCCCGGTAGACATGAACCATCCCTCGCCCAAAGCGACAGTGTGCACCCTCTCCCACCGGGAGAGGGCTGGGGTGAGGGTCGAATCAGTGTAATCACCCACAAGAAAGCTTACAGAGCCGATTAGAGATTAATATGCAAGAGAATGTCGCAGTTATAGGCCTTGGATATGTCGGTATTCCGGTAGCACTCGCGTTCGCGCGTGAGTTTCCCGGGACAATCGGGTTTGACATAGACAAGATCAGGGTCGATGCCCTTTCATGCGGGATCGATAAAACCGGTGAGAGCACGCGCGAAGACCTGCTCGCTTCTACCATGAAATGGTCGTCAAACCCGGATGACCTGCAATCTGCCACTTTCTTTGTCGTAGCAGTGCCTACCCCTATCGATGCGGCCAACCGTCCGGATCTCACACCGGTAATCTGCGCGTCGGAGACTATCGGCAGAGTGATTCGTCCGGGCGCTGTTGTTGTGTATGAATCAACGGTTTATCCCGGCGTTACAGAGGAGATTTGCGGCCCCATAATCGCCCGCGAATCAGGGCTCGTGCAGGGCGTTGACTTCAAACTTGGCTATTCACCGGAGAGGATCAATCCCGGCGACAAGGAGCATACCCTTCAGCGGATCATAAAGGTGGTCTCAGGGGAAGATGCGGAAACGCTCGATCGAGTCGCTTCGGCTTATTCGGCGATCGTTGACGCGGGCGTGCACAGGGCATCCTCGATCAAGGTCGCAGAGGCCGCTAAGGTGATCGAGAACACCCAGCGCGATCTGAACATCGCTCTCATGAACGAGCTTGCGAAGATTTTCGACCTGATGGGAATCCCGACGAAGGACGTTCTTGCGGCTGCCGGGACCAAGTGGAATTTCCTCAAATTCTTTCCAGGACTGGTCGGCGGACATTGCATCGGAGTCGACCCGTACTACCTGACCACAAAAGCGGAGGAGCTCGGTTACGTTCCCGAGGTGATCCTCGCCGGTCGCAGAATAAACGATGACATGGGGCGATACATTGCACAGAAGATGGTGAAGCTCCTCATACGTGCAGACGGCGGTTCGATCAGGAAGGCTAAGGTCGGTGTGCTGGGCCTTACCTTCAAAGAGAACGTCCCTGATCTCAGAAACAGCCGTGTGCCGGATATCATCGCTGAACTCAAGGAATACGGCGTCAATCCCATGGTCCACGACCCGCTTGCCGATCCTGTCGAGGCCGTCGCGGAGTACTGCATAGAGCTTTCCGACTGGGAGAGCTTGAATGATTTAGATGGAATCATCCTTGCCGTAGCACATAAATCGTATACTGATATGGATATATCTGAAATAATCAAAAAACTCAAGCCGAACGCCGTGCTGATCGATGTCAAATCGGTTGTGGACACGGCCAGGTTGCCTGAGGATATTCTATACTATAGTCTGTAGCATTTTGAAAGGCATGGTTCGACAAATGAAAGTTTTAGTTACAGGTGCAGCCGGATTTATCGGCTTCCACACAAGCTTGCGATTACTTGGGCGCGGAGATGACGTCCTTGGTATCGACAACCTGAATGATTATTATGACCCTCGCTTGAAGGAAGATCGGCTTGCGCAGTTGCAGGGCAGGGAAGGCTTCCGTTTTGAGAAACTCGATGTGGCCGACCGCGACGGGATGGCCGAGTACTTCAAACGGGAGAAACCGGATCGGGTGGTCCATCTTGCGGCACAGGCAGGGGTGCGGTATTCCCTTCAGAACCCGCATGCTTACATAGATGCAAACCTCGTTGGGTTCACGAACATCCTCGAGGGCTGCAGGTACAACGATGTCCAGCATCTCGTGTATGCGTCATCGAGTTCGGTTTACGGTTCCAACAAGAAACTCCCGTTCAGCGTTGATGACAGCGTGGACCATCCGGTAAGCCTCTACGCTGCGACCAAGAAGGCCAACGAGCTTATGGCTCATACCTACAGCCATCTCTTTGCGCTCCCGACCACAGGGCTTCGATTCTTCACCGTCTACGGCCCATGGGGACGCCCGGATATGGCGCTCTTCATGTTTACACGGGCTATTCTTGAGGATAAACCGATCGATGTCTTCAACTTCGGTAAGATGCAGCGCGATTTCACGTATGTGGATGACATTGTCGAGGGTGTGACTCGTGTGCTGGATAATGTCCCTCAACCAAGACCTGAGTTGGCGGATGCGGAGTCGCTTCTGCCATCGGAGAGCGCTGCACCGTATAAGGTCTACAACATCGGGAACCACAGTCCGGTCGAGCTGCTGTATTTCATCGAAACTATCGAGAAGTGTATCGGCAAAGAGGCGAAGAAGAACCTGCTGCCCCTCCAGCCCGGCGATGTTCCCGCGACGTTTGCGGATGTGTCTGCGCTCATGCGAGATGTCGGCTTCAAGCCCGATACACCAATTGAGACAGGGGTTGCCCGGTTTGTAGAGTGGTACAGGGACTACTACAAGGTATAAATTACGGCAGATGTATCCGTGCAGTCGGAGTGATCCTTATGTTGGGGGGAATCCAGATGGAGAATAATCCTAGTGAAAAGAAGCGTAATGAGGCTTTTGTTAGTTTGTGTATTTTGGGACAAGAGTGCGACCCTTCCGATCTTACCGAAATTTTAGGTACTGAACCTACTGTGACACGGAGAAAAGGTGATCTTATATACTATGCAGGCAGCCCTACTAAACTTGTTTACAAGTGTAATGTGTGGGAGATGGAGTCATCATGTGATCCAAAAGTAGCATTTGAAGAGCAGATTGACGTGCTCTTAGATAAGGTCTTGCCTTTTTCAGATCGGTTTAAAGCATTGCCGGCAGATATAGATATCATGCTGAACATAGCACTTTACTTTCATGAATATAAGGCTTATTTCTTATTGACTGCAAAGCAGGTGCAAGGGATAGCCAAACTTGGAGCAAGACTTGATGTGGATATTTATGATTTTAGCGAATAAATTGTAAACAACTCACAGGCTTTAGTGGTGCCAGTGGAGAAATGTGGAATCCGCGGCATCGGAAGAATCTGCTTTCCCTCCAGCCAGGCGATGTTTACGCGCTGGCTGGATTGATTTCAATGTCGATTAGTTGTAGGCTACGCTTACGTTAAATGTTCCGGTATAAACACCACTACCCTGCATGGCAGCTACTGCAAGAGTTCCGCCAACCTTCATTGGAGTTGAGCTGTTGATTGTGCCGCTAGTGCTGTTCCCGTTGCTGTTTATGGAACATGTGAGATTGCTGACTGTCATATTGGCGCCAGGACCGGTGAGAATAAAGTTATTTGGCAATGTAACCGTAAAGTTCTTCGAGTTTTCACCGGTTATACGAAAGGCTGCAGGAGACCCTGGGTCTGACGTATCAAGAACGGCTCCCCCGGTTGCGGACCTTGCTCCGGTTTGCGGGTTTATCGTAACTGTTCCGGCACTGTCACTGGCTACTATCTTTCCGAAATTAAGGGTGGTGGTTTCGGAGTCCTTCACAATCGAGATGCCTGCTATGATAGTTCCTTTTCCTGTGGCTTCGATTGCATTTGCGCTCGGCATGGTGAAGGCGGCTAATCCCAGAATGGCTAAACTGGTCAGCGCGTATATATTTCGCGTTTTCATTATTCCCCCGAGATGTGTTGTTTTCATGCAAAAAAACTTTACATTTTTAAGCACAACAATAGTATATATGGTGAGGCTCAACTAAAATTCAACGCAACTTAGCGCCAAGTTCAACACTACTTCTACTGTTCATCAAATAACTTTTCATTAACGCATTTTATGTATGGAAAATAGATATATATCTGTATACATACAATACAGATTATATCCGTCCTCGGCGATCCGCTTACTGCTTCAACCTGTTCCATAAACCAATAAATACCCGTCTGTCTGGAACTGCAAGCGATAATATGTTATTATAGTTATACAGCGAAGGCACCTTTACTACATAAGCGAGGTGCCATGCTCTGATTATCATTGTCTGGTGGTGCGTATGGTCCGGTTCGAAAAAGAGAATATTGATGCCTTGGAATTTATAAATAAAAAGTTGCAAAAGAAGGATATAAAAACACTTTACTATGCAACTTTGGATGCCGTCAGTAAGCGTGCGTGCAGCGTGCTTGAGCGTGGTGGGATAAAGAACCTCAGACAACTAATCGCTATGACGGAAAACGACATAAGATCGCTTGATATGTGCGGCGTGATCACTACACGTGAGATAGTCGATATGCAGGCGCGTCTGACGTCGTTGATCATGGATCAGCCTGATTGTAGCTCGAAGGAGTATCTTGAGAGAATCTACTCGGGCATATTCAGGAGGAATGACCTTGAAGAACATCCGCTTCACAGCCATTTCGCTCCCATAGATCCCGACAATCCATACCCATCATTAATCGGATGGTTGGGGACGCAATGCAGCTCGGAAGAAGCCGTAGCCGTATTTCTTATGCGTAAAGGGATGACCGGTATGCCTCCTATGAGCCTGTGCGAAGTAGCGGCAAAGAAGGAGTTCTACAGGCAGCGCGGACGGCAGCTTGATAAGAGCGTGGAGCGTATATGCTGCAAATACTCGTCTTCGTTCATACCGCTGATACATCGTGCAGCCCAAACCACGAGGGAACAAGGTGGCAGAATTGACCTTCCAACACTTGCGGAAGGAGTGCTGGCAAGGGGTGATGGCGGTAATAACTTGAAGTATGCTATCCCATTCATCTGTCTCCTCGCGAAGATGCATCCATGGCATATAGCAGGGCTCAAACTCGTGCGAAAAGATAACGCCGATGTTGACAACGTTAAAAAGATGAAGGGCACGGTGCAGTATATTGGAGGCAGTCGGTAGAGTTTCATCCTGTCCGCACCCGCTTTCCGGATTTTGACACGATGGAAAAGAGAACGGAACTGATTGGAGAATAATCTCGTATATCAGGTTAGATACAGAATCGATCCTTCATCTTCTCCTTTCCATCGGCCGACGGGTGTTCCTCCATTCTACCGTCGGCCGTGTTTTATTGAAAACCTACAGGAAATCAGTATATCACTGACACTACCTAATTCCGGTTATTTCCTTCAACTCGTCATCGCTCAGATCTTCCTTGCCGGACATGCCGATCTCCACTGATTGTTTGTTTACGAAGATGCTCATGTTCCCGAGTCGCTGATAACGGGTTAGTTCCGGATAAGCCTTCAGCAGCTTGAAATGGGCGTTGCTGAACTGCTTAATCCTGGTCACTTTCAGATCCTTGCCATCAACATACGCATCAACCCATTTTCCATCCCTCAGATAGAAGGTCCGTGAGCCGATGTTCTGTATGCGGTCGACTGTCACTACCTTGCCTTCGCTGTCCATGTATCCGAGAACGTTGCCCATCCGGTTACTGCCTACTGGACCCATTGCTCCTGCACTGGATGGAGCTTGAACTTGCGCTCTGTTTTTCAAGGTATTGCTGTTCAGACTCTGCGATACACCCCATCGGCCGGATTCGGCATCTCGAGCACTCTTGACCTCTTTACGGATGCCATTTACCACTGAGTCGATTGACTGTGCCGTAACGGGCTCCTCAACCAGGAATGAGGTGAACTCAGTTGGTATGCCCCATTCCTGCGAAAGGAGTACTATCTCTTTGATCAACTCATCGCTCCTGTGCAGGCGCACCTGATCGAGGAGGAATCCGATCTTTCTGGCAGCCCAGATCTGGGGTATGAAATCCTTCTCCGTATCAGATGCAGGCAAGTTTACGACTGTATCCCACTTGCGCACGCCGTTCGATGAGTCGCCGGATATCGTAAATGTAGTCGGCCCTTGACCATCGTACTTGCCGAGGACGATCAACTGTGAGCCTTTGAACAGATCAGGCATAGGATTGGATGGGAACATCTCCGTGATCCTCGCGCCGGTAGCCTTGATGGATATGCCGGTCAGGACCGGCTCGCTTACTTGCGTGAAGAATGTGGATACGGATGCTTCGATGTCTTCGTTCGGCAGCACGTACTCCGGCTTACCGCCACTCTGCTCGGTTAAAAGATCGAGCAGATGGGTATTCACGTCGTATCCGACCCCGAATGTGAAGATGCGCGCCTTCGACTGCTCGGACTTCGCATTCTTCAGGATGCTCTCGATGTTCTGCTCGCCGACCGTAGGCAGCCCATCGGTTATCATCACTATGAAATCCGGAACAGTCGATGACTCCTTCGACGGGCTTCGATATGCTTTCAGCGCTCTCTGCACTGCGGCGTCCAGATTGGTGCCACCGGAGGCATCGATGCCGTCGATATAATGAAGCGCTTTGTCGATGTTGCCTTTCGACGCGGGCACCAAGTCCTGTGCTGATTTATCCCACATCGCATCAGGGCTCTCGTTGAATGTAATGAGGTTGAAATTATCTTGCGATCTGAGAGAGTTCAGGCAGTACTTCAACGCCCCTTTGGCCTGCACGATCTTCTCTCCAGCCATGCTCCCGGTTCTATCAAGAACGAAGATCACGTTCTTCGGTCTTATGGCCTGTTGCGCATCAGAAACTTGAGGGCTGGCCAGAAGCATGAAATAGCCCTGTTTTCCATTCTCCCTAAAGGTCAGCACATCCAGCGCGACATCCTTCTTTGCCTCGCTGAAGTAGAGCACCAGATCCTCGTTCGGCTTCACATTCTTCGCCGTCCAGCTGACTGTCGCCTCGTTAGGCTTGGTCTGCTCTACCGTTATCGTATGGGTAGGGGAGTAGATGTTGCTTACCGGCGTGGAGGACTTTATGCGTATGGTTATGCGCACGTCCTGAAGCGGCTTGGCTGAGAACTGCTCTGTGCTGAGCGGATATACGTACTTGCAGAGAGAGTTGTTCTTTCCCAGAATCTCGTTGTACTCAAGGCGAATGCGTTTGTCTCCGTTCGCCGGGATGGGGTAGACCCTCGCTTGAAACGTGTTGCGATCGACGTACTCCAGAAGCGCCGGGTCTTTCCTTTGCCTCACGACCGATTCATACAGTTGCCGTGCCGCATCCCGGTCGAGAATCTTACCCTTGGCCTCCTGCTCGCCAATAAACATGGAGAATTTTTGGATGGAGGCTCCTTTGGGCAACGGGAAGATATACGTTCCTTCTTCTTCCACATTTGTCTCGTTGTGAAATACCTGGTCGACCTTCGTAGTCGCGGCCTGGCCGTCGATGGATACGTCTACATGGTGGTATTTTACTGAAAAAACGTTGTCGACTGGCTGTCTGATCGGTAGCAGCAACCCATCTGCCGATACCCTGACAGGCATGGCAAAGACCATGGCAAGCATTATGCAGCCAAATAGTACACGGGCGTACTTTTGCATGATATACTCCTTCGTATATGGGATTCAATTCTTCTATCGGTTTATACTCTTTCGATGCGGCAAATGTTAACATGATTTTCGAAATACTGCTGACTGGTACCTGTCTGCCTCAATAAAATCAAATCACCACGTCAAGGTCGAATTTCTTACAGTATAACCGGCTGTTAATAATTTTAATGTTTTATTGATTATATGGGAACTTATATGGTGCTGGCTGCGTATAATAAAATAGATAAGCGTAAATCCTTTTCTCCTTTCCTTCCTTACGGCCGGCGGGCGTTCACTCCTTTCTACCGCCGGCCATATATATCCTCCACCAGTAACATCGTGACAACCCGCTAACAGACTCAAATTCCCAGGCTATCTTGACAAGTCTATTACTTTGCGGTATAACTGTAAGCAGATTATGGTACCGGTACCGCACATTTGATTTTGCTTATCACTTGAATACATTTTATGCTAACACGCGGTATGCATAACAAATATCAGCGCAGGATTGGTGAGAAGATGCCTTCAGATGAACTCTCTATAGGAATAGATTGCGGTACATCTCTTGTGAAGTCAGTCTTGTTCGATTCGCGCGGGAATGTCCTCGATTCCGTCAGCGATAAATTCGACAATCTGCAAAGCGAGGGTCTCTGGCTGGAACAGGATATGGCGGTCATATGGTCGAAAACACTGGGTACGCTATCTCACTTGCTGCAAAGAAATTCGTATGCCAGGCGCTCGGTGAAATGTATCGGCATTACTTCGCACGGCGACGGTGTCTGGATGATCGATGGTGCCGGAAATCCGGTGCGGAACGGTATCTACTGGTGCGACGGGAGGGCTAAATCCGCGGTCGATGAGTTCTACCGTAAGGGTCTCGCAGAAAGAGCTTTCGACATATGCGGCACAGCTGTATTCACAGGGTCGCAACCTATGATACTGCAGTGGCTAATGAAGCATGAGCCGGAATCTCTTGAGCGGGCGGCTGCAATTCTACACTGCAAAGACTGGGTCTTTTTTAAGATGACCGGTATGATATCGTCCGACGATACCGATGAGTCTCTCCCCATGCTCGATATGCAATCGAGAGACTATTCGGAGGCGCTGTTCGACATTTTCTCCATCACGCAACTCAGGGACAAGTTCCCTGACATCCGTCCATGTGCCGAGAACTCCTGCACCATGGCCGATTCGCTGGCAGATGAACTTGGCCTCAACAGAGGCATTGTAGTCGCTTCAGGTCCGATGGATGTCTCGGCTTGTGCACTCGGCGCCGGCGCGGTTCGCAGTGGACAGGCAGTCAGCATACTGGGGACGGCAGCTATCCACGAGGTCGTAATGGATCGGCCGAGACTTGATCCAAGGCTTGTTGGTATGACTCTATGCCATGCAACCGGCAACACCTGGCTCAGGATGCTTGCGGCGATGAATGCCACACCGAACGTCGAGTGGGCCATACAAACGCTCTGTTCGAGATTCATCTCCGAATCCCAGGCTTGCGGACAGAGTATATACGAAGTTTTGGATTCCCGCCTGAGGAAGATACCACCTGGCTCAAATGGCGTGATATTCCATCCTTACCTGTATCCTGGTGGGGAGCGGGCGCCGTTTGTGGATCCGAATGTCAAAGGATCATTCTGGGGGCTGTCCTCTTTGAACAGCACGGAAGACATGATGAAAGCTGTGTATGAAGGCGTTGGATTTGCCATGAAAGACTGCTACACGACGATGACTGAATCGCCAAGTGAGATATATCTCACCGGCGGCGGCGCGAACAGCAGAATGTGGGCACAGATGCTTGCTGATATCAACCAGTCATGCATCAACATTCCGGGTGCAAGGGAGCCAGGTGCTCTGGGTGCCGCCATAAATGCAAGGGTAGCATACGGTGAGTTCAAGGATGCGGCGGAAGCAGCGGATATCCTGTGCCATACCGCACGTACCTTCGAGCCATCGGCGGGCAAAGCAGAGGCCTATGAAGAAGTATTTCAGATATACAGAATGCTGACAGACGCAAATCGTAAAATATACAGGTATGCATCAGGGAGAGTACAAATTGGCAGTACAGTGTCTTAGTGATCGGCAGGAGATAATCAAGACCTGCCTCAGAATGGCTCAACTCGGGTTCTTTATCGGTACTTGGGGAAACATCAGCGTCAGGGTTGACGGTGGCTTCCTCATAACCCCCAGCCGAGTTGATTATCCCCGGATGACGCCCGAAGATATCGTTTTGATATCTATGGATGGCGAAAGGAGGAGCGGCGAGAGGCTTCCATCCTCCGAAATGGAGCTTCACCGGGCGATCCTGCTCGCTCTGCCTGCGATGAATGCCGTTGTCCACACGCACTCTCCGATGGCCAGCGCCCTTTCGGTGTTTCAGGTTGGCATACCGGTTGTCACCGAAGATATGGCGCAGATAATCGGTGGGCCGATCAACTGCTCGCCATACGTGCCGGGTGGGCGCCATAAGGATCTGGCTAAAATGGCGATGGAGAGCATCGGGAGGTCCAACGCTCTGATCCTCGCGAACCACGGGGTGGTCTGTTCCGGCGCCAATCTGGGCGAAGCCGCAGTCGCATGCGAGATCGTGGAGAAAAGTGCCGCGATAACGATAGCATGCATGTCTGCCGGGCGCAGCATCAGCACCATACCCATGGAATGCGTTGACGAAGAAAGAAATCGATACCTGAACAAATACGGCAATCAGGCTGACTTCGCTTAACAGGAATTCGACTGAGTGCTTTTGGAGAAAGAGCTGAAATGACTGAACGAAAGAAAATAGTGATAACAAACCTGGATTACGGCCAGAACTACACCATCTTGTCGAAGAAGTTGGCAGACGAGGGGTATGAACTTACCTGGGCAATACCAGGTAACTATTCGCCAGCCGAAACCGTGCGAGCGGTCAAAGGGTATGATGCCGTTATAGCCGGCGGTGAAAAATACGATAGATGGGCGCTTGATCAGTTGAAAGATAATCTGAGGGCGATATTCAGGCACGGCACAGGAACCGATAACATAGATATCAGTGCCGCTGCCGAGATGGGTATCGCCGTTACCAACGCACCCGGCCGGAATGCCCGTGCGGTGGCAGAGCATGCACTAGGCATGATGCTCGGGCTTAGCCGAAACATCTGCGTGCAGGACAGGCGCGTCAGATCGGGCTCATGGGCTCCCGGGGTTTCCCACGAACTGTACGGCAAGACGGTAGGAATCATAGGCTTCGGGGATATCGGAAAGTGGCTAGCCCGTCTGTTGGGCGGATTCAACTGTCGAATCCTCGTCAGCGACAAGTTCCTGACGAGTGAACAGGTCGAGGCTCACGGCGCAGAGCTTGTGGACAGGGATCGAATGCTCGAAGTGTCGGATTTCATCAGCCTGCATCTGCCGCTAACGGCTGAAACCGAGAACAGCGTAGACATAAACTTCTTCCGCAGTATGAAAGACACATCCATATTCATCAACTCTTCACGAGGCAAAATAGTCGTAGAAGACGACTTGCTCTTTGCGCTGAAGAGTGGCGTTATTGCCGGTGCCGGATTGGATGTCTTTGCGAATGGCCCATTGGACTCGGCGCACGAACTCTGTTCGCTTGAAAACGTGATCCTGTCTCCACATACGTCTGCATGTACCACCGAATCCATGCAGGAGATGATGGACTGCAGCGTTAAAGATATGACGGATTTCTTTTCGGGGAGAACGCCGTCCAACCTTTTGAACCCCGCTTACAAAAAAAGCTTGACAATAACAGGAGAGTAATGTGAAAGTATGTAGTGGACTTCTAAGAAGCATGGTTGACCGGGGTGACGTGATCATCTCCGGCGGTATTATGGACAGCCGGTCGACGGCGGTAGTGGAAGTATACCAGGCTGCCGGATACGATATGGTTATGATCGATCGGGAGCATACATCCCTTAGCGAAGAGACGATATCCGATCACGTAAGGGTAGCACGATGTCTCGATTTTCCGTGTATGGTCAGAGTCGCCGAGGATTGCTATCATGAGCTGAACCGTGCACTGGATCAGGCGCCGGATGGCATTTATGTGCCGCGGATCAAGAGCAGGGAACAGGTAGAGAGACTGGTATCAACCGTCAGATACAAGCCGCTCGGAATTCGAGGGCTGGCCGGGTCGAGTTGTCCGGTTGGGAAGTACAGGGGATGGAATTCTGTCGAAGAACAGATAGCGACTGTGAACGCGAATACGGTGATCGGTATCCAGATCGAGACCGCCGAGGCGCTTGCAGATTTGGATGGCATTCTCTCTGTTGATGGAGTGGATGTCGCAGTAGTCGGAAACGACGACCTTTCGATGAACATGGGCATTCCGGGGGATATTCTAAACCCTGAATATATTGCCGCAGTCGAGCGCATGATCGATGCCTGCAACAGGCATGGAGTAATGCCTGGAATAGCCGTTGGAGACCCGGAGAGAGCAGCGTTCTGGATTAAAAAGGGCATGAAGATGATCTGGTATGCTTGCGATATATATCTTCTGCTCGCGGCATCAACAAGGGACCTTGCAGAAATTCATCATCGGCTGGAAGGCTGATCCTAATATAAAGTAGAGTCTGGAGTCAACATATGAAAGCAGCGCAAATACAGCGGCCAACAGAAATTGTAGTTAAGGATTTACCGACTCCGGTGCCGGGTCCCGGAGAAGTGCTGAGTAAAGTTGTCAGATGCGGCATGTGTGGTACGGATTACAGTATATACTCGGGTGAATTCTCCTTCGTCAAGAATGGGATGGTACCCTTTCCGATGACTCCGGGACACGAGTGGTCAGGCGTAGTATGTGCGATCGGCAGCGGTGTCGACGCGTTCAAAATCGGCGATCGTGTAGTCGGCGATACGTGTGTTTCGTGCGGCACTTGTTATGAGTGTCTGACCGGCAGGTATGGCTACTGCAGGGATATGCGGTGTGTGGGTACGATCAACACATGGGATGGCGCCTACGCGGAGTACATGCTAATGCCCGCCAGGCATTTGTTCCATCTGCCGGATAGCGTTAGTTTCGATAACGGAGCCATGGTTGAGCCTGCTGCGACGGCGCTGCTTTCAGTAGTAAAAGCAGAAGTTAAAACAGGAGACCGTGTGCTGGTGCAAGGCACTGGGCCGATAGGCATAATGGCGGCAAAGCTTGCAAAACTTTCAGGTGCATCGCTGGTTATGATCACCGGTCGGAAGGAAGCCAAGCTCCGTGCGGCGGTCAATTTGGGAGTCGATATAGCGGTCAATGTTACCCGCGAATCAACCGCCGATGTCGCCAAGGCACATGGCGTTGATTATGGATTCGATTGCGTGATAGAGGCATCAGGGTCTACCGATCTCTTGAAAGAGTCTCTACAGCTTGTGAGAACAGGCGGAGTGGTCTCGTCGGTCGCATTCTACGAACGAACAGTCGATGCTTTCGATATAGATCGGCTTGTCTTCGGCGACGTGACGTTGCGTGGCGTTGCGGGCAGCCTGGGCATGTTCATGCCGGTACTGAAGCTTATGGCGTCCGGAATGCTCGATCTAACGCCGCTCATTACAGCCCGGTATTCGCTCGATGAAGTTCCAGCCGCTATGTGCGATATGAAGATGAGAAATGAAGACAGGATCAAGTTTATGATAGATTTTGAGCCGTAGCTTTGGATGCGCAACGGAATCGGCCGGATTGCGCTTCCTTTGGAAATAGCTTCTATATAGTCCAGGGTTGGCTTGGAGCAGCGTTTCATGATATGCTAAGCAGTATATATGATTTAGTGAAAAGGTGAATCAATGGCTGCAACGATTGATGATATAGCTAGAGTCGCCGGAGTTGGCAGATCCACAGTATGCCGTGCGTTACGCAACGAGGCCCGCATACGCCCGGATACCAAGGCACGGATTCTGGCGATAGCGGACGATCTCAAATATCGGCCGAACCGCATAGCGCGAAGTCTGGCGCTGGGGAAATCGAGGATGGTCGGTATACTTGCTACCCCAACGGTAATCCCTGTCTTCAATACTCTTATAGAGCCTATTGAGACAGCTCTGCGTAAATCCGGTTATTCAATGCTCTTCAATTCGGCCTCAGGTGATCCTGTAACCGAACGTGCAACAATTGAACATATGATTGATAACCAGGTAGCCGGAGTGATTGTGCATCCGCGTCTGAGCAAACCCGATGCAGAGATATACAAGAAGCTCATAAACTTTGGCGCAAACGTGGTGGTTATCGACAGGTATGTTGAAGGGCTGGAAGTCCCTCAGATCGTATTGAACGGTTATCAGACGGCCAGATTGGCAACTGCGCATCTCATGTCGTTTGGACATCGCAAGATCGCTAATCTGACTATTTCCCACGCTAATTACGCAGGGCAGGAGCGGCTGCGCGGCTATCGGGATGCTCTCTCCGCCGCCGGTATTAGCGAGAACCCCTCCTACATAATCGAAACACAGTTGAGCCCTGAGGATGGAACACGTGCCATGGAACAACTGCTCAACCTTGCCGATCGGCCTACTGCGATAATCTGCCGTCATGATTTTGTCGCCATAGGCGCGATGAGGGCAATATTGGCAGCCGGACTATCCATCCCTCGCGACATTTCGGTCATAGGCGCAGGGGATTGCTGGTATGATGATATGCTGAGAGTTCCACTGACATCGCTTCACTATCCTTATGAGGATCTATCGTCAATAGCCGTAGGTGTTCTTCTGGATATGATGGAAGGCAGACAGTTCCAGCCGAGCGTGCAGACACTCGATGCAACGCTAGTCAAGCGGTCTTCAATAGCCCCACCGGCCTAAAGAAAAAGGGGCCAACAAAAAACACGAAGTCGCCCTGCGCCGACTAGATGCAGGCACACCTTTCACGGGTGCGTTGATCGCAGGCATAAAGCCTGCGGCTACATTATTGAATTCCTGAACCGTCCCTCGATATGCCCTATGGGCTACTCGGGATAAACGGAGCAAAACGCCCTCTCCCAAAGTGACAGTGTGCACCCTCTCCCACCGGGAGAGGGCCGGGGTGAGGGCTGAATCATCTGAAGATTCACCCACAAGAAAGCTTATAGCACCAAAAAAGGAGAACAGGTTGGATTCACGGTTAATAAGCACTCAGGAGAAATTCAATAGTATAGGCCTTGAAACAGCAAGGATGAACTCTGCGGATGGAGCGCTGCTTGTGCTTCCATCACAGGGTCGTGTGATCGGCCTATGGCCCAATTGCGATCACGACAGCGCATTATGGACCAACCAAGATTTTCATGCCGACGCCGTGTGGCCGAATCCCGGTGGCGATCGCATCTGGATGGCGCCTGAGCGAGAGTTTTTTATCGAAGATCTTGAGAACGTGGATGAAACATACAAGGTTCCGTCAGTTTTGGACCCAGGCTGCTACTCGTTCAGAGCGGCTGAAAATGCCGTCGTGATGGAGAACGCTGGGTGCATACAAGCTTTACAATCGGGTGTGCCCGTGAACTTCAAGCTTACACGCAGCATCACCCCTCTTTTGGATGGTGAGATCGATCTGATCGATCGCTCGGGACTAGTTCGTGCATCAGGCTATCGGGAGCAAACTATCATCGAGGTTGATGAGAATTGCCCGATTGCAGTCGGCTTCTGGAACATCATACAGGTGCCGCAAAATGGTCAGGTGATGCTGCTTCACTCTCCCGACGGTGAGTACATCTCTTTCTTTGGCGATCCCGGCGGTGCAGTCAATCGAGCGGAAAACGGCTCCTTCATGGTGGATTTTGGCGCGTCTGCCAGTTTCAAGATAGGATTTACGGTGCATGGTGTTGCAGGTACTGTTGCGTATATTCGAGAGTGCGGTGATGGTAACAGCACTCTTCTGATACGGGGATTTCCTGTTGACCCTGATGCCGGATATGTGGACACTCCGTTCACATGCCCGGAATCTGAAGGGTCTGTATTTCAGCTCTATTTTGGTGGGCGCATTAATCCGTTCGGGGAATTGGAATATCACTCGCCCGCAGTAGGCGGTGATTCCGGACGCTCTCGGTATGCAGGCGACTGCTTTGTGCGCGCTTTTGAAGGCCCGACGCGTGAGATCGACCGGATTTTCGCGCAGATGAGGTCAGCCGGAATTTCTTGACAAAGACAGAAATCGAGGGAGAAGTGAACATGCAGTATGATATCGCTGACGTGCAGACCGACAGGTGTGCAGATGACAGCATTTTAGTCTATTGGCTGGGCGGATCGGGGTTTGTTTTCAAATCGCCGGGCGGTAAAATAGTCTGCATAGATCCATACCTCAGCGATGCGGTTGAAAGAATGTTCGGGTTCAGGAGATTGAGCCTTTCTCCGATCACTGCGGATGCGCTTCACTTCGACCTTCTTCTACTGACCCATGATCATGCCGACCATCTCGATCCCGACAGTTTCGGTGCTCTGATGCGCGCAAATCCGAACTGCAGGGTTTGGTCGTCAGCTTCATGCGATGAATATCTGACCGATACCGGGGCATCATATGCAATTGCCGCACCCGGAGATACTACTCAAATCGGCGATGTATCCATAACCGCCGTACATGCCGATCATGGGGAGCTCTGTCCTGACGCACTCGGTTTTCTGCTGACGTTCGGAACAAGGACTTTGTATTTTACCGGTGATACGGCTGATAACACGTCTGTGTTTGCCCCTGCGATAGATGCCAGACCGGAGATAGTTATCCCATGCATTAACGGCGCCTTCGGGAATATGAACGAAGCGCAGGCCGCAAAGCTCGTCGAGGCGTGTCGCAGCAGCATAGCCATCCCATCGCACTTCTGGCTGTTTGCCGAGCATGGTGGGTCGCCTGGAGCCTTCGTGGACCTGGTCGCTAAATCACCTGATGCCCGAGTTCAGCTACTTACTCCTGGCAGCGGCATTGAGCTTTAGCACGCTCCTGTTTGCCGACTAACCTTCAACACCGCGAATCACCCCAACGTGTTTTTTTCTCTTTCTCTCGACGATCGAATTACATTGTTTGGCCGGGAACGGTATAATATAAGGTCAATCCAGGAAGAGGGTAATTCGAATGAAAAGCACGCTGTCGTCGATTCTAAGCAAACTTCCGACTTCAAGGCTTAACGAGATAATTGCTGCACGCAAGATAGTCAAACGGATCGATGCTCGATCAAAAAAAGAATTAGTCCTCGAGCTGTCTAAACGCTTGTCGAACGCTGATTCAATTATTGCTGCGTATGAAGACCTTTCCATGCTCGAAGTAGGCATCCTTCATTTTGCGGCATTTCACGGAGGGCTCGTACCCAGGTCGGTGCTGGATGCCTCTATCGATAATGTCATCACGGCGCATACTGTGGATGCGGCTATCGGCAGGCTGGAACAGCTTGCGCTGCTCTTTCGATTGAATGATTCGGCAGGGGAATCCATGTTCGCACCTGCTGACGTGCTCCGGCTTGTCGAGCTTCCCAAAGTTGCCGAATACAGCCTTCGCGATTTGCTTCAATACGTGAAAAGCGATGATTTGAGGATCATGGCGTGGTTGCTTGAACTGGCGACTGTGCCGGGACAAAAGGATGCCCGTATAGAACTGATTGCGGGTCACCTCTCGAACCCTGATACCTTGAAATGCATGCTGGATACATTTTCGGATGAGCAGAAAGCCGTGTTTGAGTTTATCCTCGATGGTGGAAACGATATATCCTATACAGATCTTTGCGCCAGATTCCCCAAGGTAGGCAATTTTAGCACCTACTCTCCGCTTCGATATACTATGGAGCATAGCGATGAGGACATTTTTCAATGGCTGATTGCTCGCGGACTGGTCTTTAGCGAGTCCGAATGGGGCTGCGATCCGAAGTTGGTCGTCGCCAGAGAGATCAGAGAGATAATTCGTGGTCCGATCCCCTGGAATTGGAATCTGCCTGGTGCCGAGCTTAAGATCCAAACTGTCAGTGGTCTCTCATTTGAGCGGTATGACCGCACGGTTCAGGACTTTGCCGTCTTCCTTTCGTATATACGACATGCAAGGCCTAAAGAGATTCAGAAAGGCGGCATCGGCAAGCCGGATATCAAGCGTGCTGCCAAGTGGATGAGGCTCGATGGCGGCGAGAACTATGTGGGTTTGCTTGCGATTCTTGCCAAAGATTGCGGCATGATGTCATCGAAGCCTGCTCGCGGTCGCGTCTGCGACGAAGCCTTTATCTCCTTTGGTAAGCGCGCGAACGGCAGGTATGATCTCACCGATAACGCCCACAAATATCTCGCGCAACCGGCGAGTTGCGTTAAGACCGAGATGCTCCGTGCCTGGATGGACCTGTACAAGTGGAACGATTTTAATCCCGATCCGATCATCAGGGAGTCGAGATACGGGTGTAGCCGCCGGTCGGAGCTACGGAGAAAATACCTGTGTGAACTGATGCTTGAACTTCAACCGGATCAGGCTGTATGTGCTAACGAGTTATACAAGACGCTTGTTTTCAAATGGCCAAGTCTGTTTATGGGGCATTTTGATGTAGACGAAACGACAGAGGGTATTGAGGAGAGCATCCCGATAGTTCTGTGCGACTACCTGTTCAGACTTGGTGTGACGGAGAAAGCGTCGGATGGTGCCGGTAACCTCCTTGTTCGCCTGCGATCTGACGCACGCGATATATTGCGGGGCATACTCGCCGGGGATGAAACCGTGCAGGAGGTTGATTCAGAGTCCCCGGCTTACGAGATGAAGTTTGTAGTGCAGCCAAACCTCGAGGTGATTGCGGGACAGCACATCCATCCGCTGCTCCTTCTCTATCTTTGCGAATTCAGCTCAATCGATTCGTATCAGCAGGCGGTTATACTGAAGATTACGTCGGATTCGATCCGAGGGGCACTCGATGCCGGAATGACGGGTAGTCAGATGGTTGAGTTTCTAGATGCTAACTCAGCATCCGGAGTGCCGCAGAATATCAGGTATACCATTCAGGAATCCGAAGGCAAACACGGGCAGATAAGGCTCGGTAAAGCTGAGTGCTATCTCGTTGTTAAGGACGAATCGTTGCTGCGCGAAATCCGTGCTAACGGAAAGCTTGAGAAGTATATAGATAAATTTCTCACTGAAAACGTGGCAGTCTTCAGTGAGTGCGAGTACAAGGCCTTCCTGAAGGATCTGCGAAAGACCGGATATATGCCTGTGGATGATTCGGAGCAGATTGCGTCCCGGGCCAAATCCTGGACAAACGCGATTGCTCATCCACCAAAGATGCCGCAGAAGCGCAAATCGAAGCATGCGCTGGGTGATGATGAAGTCGGCCTGAGCTGGAAGACGATCGAGAAAGAAGATTTTCGATTGTAAGCGGACCCCTCGATATGCCCTTAGGGCTACTCGAGGTGAGCGGGCTACTATTTTTACAGGGGGAGTTTGCAGCTCTCCCGCGAGAATCGGAGTTAGAAAATCGTGAGCTACAATCCATCGAATCCATTGATAGTCCAATCAGATAAAACCGTCCTGCTGGAGGTCGAAAACTCCCTTTACGAGGCATGCCGTGACAGTCTTGTTCCGTTTGCCGAGCTGGAGAAGAGCCCGGAGTACATTCACACCTACAGGCTCTCTCCGCTATCTCTTTGGAATGCGGCGGCTTCAGGGGTAACCTTTGAAGACGTGAAAGACTGCCTTCTCACCTACAGCAAGTACGATGTTCCCCAGAATGTAATCGATGATATTCAGAGCTATATGAGTAGGTATGGCAGGTTGAAGCTCCGCAGGGATGACGTGAGGCTCCTCCTGTATTCGGACGATTCATATCTGATCACTGAAATACTTCACAGCAAGCAGATTAGGCCCTTTATAATGTCTCAAGTGGATGGTCACACGCTCGAAATACCGGCTGATCTTCGGGGGCGCGTGAAGCAGGCACTGATAAAGATAGGGTTTCCGGTAGAGGACCTTGCCGGCTACGTGGATGGGGATCGATTCGAGTTCGGTCTTCGCGCGACTACGCTTGGCGGGGAGGCGTTTGGCCTTCGTGAGTACCAGCATGCGGCATGCGACGCCTTCTGGGCGAGCGGCGGTATTACAGGTGGATGCGGGGTGCTTGTGCTGCCATGCGGGGCTGGCAAGACCGTGATCGGCCTCGGTGCGATGTCGCAGGTGCAGATGAGCACACTCATTCTGGCAACCGGCGTAACTGCGGCCCGGCAATGGAAGTCCGAAATACTGGATAAGACCACGATTACCGAGGAATTAATAGGGGAGTACTCCGGCGAACGCAAAGAGATAAAACCGATAACTATTGCTACTTACCAGGTAATGACCTATCGCAACAGGAAGGCGCAAATCGCCGACGATGGGTCCATCGAAAATGAATTCCCTCACCTGAAGCTGTTCAATGCCCAGAATTGGGGGCTTATCCTGTACGATGAGGTTCATCTGCTGCCGGCCCCGGTATTCAGGATGACCGCCGATATACAGGCTCGACGAAGGCTCGGTCTTACGGCAACCCTCGTCCGTGAGGACAAGCTGGAGGGCGATGTCTTTTCTCTCATAGGCCCAAAAAAGTACGACGTGCCCTGGAGAGTGCTGGAAAAGCAGGGCTGGATTGCTCAGGCCCTATGCACAGAAATTAGAGTTCCCCTGCATGAGTCTGCACGTTTGGACTACGCCACCGCGGGAGATCGCGACAAGTTCAGGATATCATCAGAGAACCCTTGGAAGCTGGTGGTAGTAAGTAGGCTGATCTCCCGGCACAAGGATGATAATGTGCTGGTTATAGGCCAGTACATCGAGCAGTTGGAAGCAATCGCAGAAACGCTCGGGGCGCCGATTATAACAGGGAAGACCTCAACCACTGAGCGAGAAAGACTGTACCGTCTGTTCAGATCAGGCGACGTCAAAGTTCTGGTCGTGTCCAAGGTTGCAAACTTCGCAATCGATCTGCCGGATGCAAATGTCGCGATACAGGTATCAGGGACATTCGGATCCCGGCAGGAGGAGGCCCAGCGGCTTGGACGAATACTTCGTCCGAAGGCGGATTGCAATCAGGCGCACTTTTACTCGGTTGTGACAAAGGACACTAAAGACCAGGATTATGCCGCAAAACGCCAGTTGTTCCTCACGGAACAGGGATACCGGTATGAGATAATGGACGGCGCTCCCATGCTTTGATCTTTAGTGTCCTTTTCAAGATGGACTAAGCTACCTGGCGGTCTGTATGCCCAGCCCCTTCTTTAGCTCTTTGATCCGCTCGACCAGTGTCTGCATTCGGACAGTGAGCGACGCGACCGCCTTGGCGTAATTTTCGTTGTTCTTGTCCATACGGTTGATACCATCATCGGCTGCCAAGAACTGTGTGAAACTGTAAGCCATGTCAACGACGTTGGTGCCGAATTTCCAGCCCGCTCCGAAGGGCGTCTTATCGAGCGGCGTCACGCTTATGATGATATTCAGGTCGTCTCGGACCTCTTCCAGCAGTTCGGGAAGGGTCTTGCCGTCTCGCGCGGCCATGTCATTCACGTCCTTGAATACTTGCGTATATTTCATGGCTTTGAACCAGTTCTGTATTCGTTCAAGCTTGCTTATGTAAGCCTGCGGGTTATCCGGCAGCTTTTTCGCAAGTTTGGTCATCTCTTCATAGCGATCCGAGAGTCCGCCTGCAGCGGCATCCATGAGCAGTCCGTACAGGATTCCTGTGCACTTGTCCTTACCTTCAGTTGCGACCTTCTCCCAGTCCTCGAACAACATGCGGTCCTGCTGAATGGATTTGTTGAGTTTGCCGAACTGCGCCTTTGTCACTTCCAACTGACTCTCAAGGGATGCCAGTTCAGCAAGCCACTTTGCCCGCTGCTCGGGAGTAATGTCGCTGGCCAGCGCTGGTTGTGGGTCTGTAGTCGCTGTCTGTCCGCCGGGTGTGATAGTGGGGCCAGGGGTCGTCTGCGTATTATTCGCCACAGTACCCGATGCCGGAATCACCTTGCCGAGTCCACGTATGGTGACCACTGCTTCGTTTGTTCTGCCCGGGTCATTTTTTATAGAATCCATTGCATCGCGCAGGCCCTGAAGGTTTGCCTCAGCCTGATGTGTCTGTGCCTCCGCCGACTCACGAAGTTTAGCGGCGTCTGCGGGCGAGGTATTCTCCAAATCGGCGGCCTTTTGCATAGTCACTTTTGCGTTTTCGATCTGTCGAAGATTCTGGTCGACTGCCGAGATTGCTTCATTTGAAAGGAGGGCTGTCTGGGCGGGATCGCCGGGCATGGGTATATCACCGAGCGACGGAAGCTGCGTAAGATCGATTTCGCCGGTCATTGCACGGGCGCTCTTATCCGCCATGTCGCGCGCGGCTTCCAAATCGCCGCCGAGAGCATCAATCGCGGCCTGTTTCGCCATAACGGCGCTCATCACGAGCTGCTTCGACACGTCGGCCGTGACGCTGGTATTCACTGTCGGCTGGATCCAGGCCTCGCCTTCATCCTTATCGAAGGCGGCTCCGCCTTCCGCTATTACCGTTAGACTGAATTCTTTCTGATCTGCAGTAAATACACCCTGTATGAATCCGATGGCTGTTGGGGCCTGCGCCATCCTGATCCCATACGCCTGATCGACCACAATCCGGTAGTTGTTGGCCTTAGCCCAACGGGCGAGCGCTATAAGTTTCTCTGCTTCACGGATACGGTGGAGTTCGGGGTAGACTTTTGAAAGCTCTTCATAATGCTGCGTCATGTATCCGGCGTAATCTTCAATACAGCTCTTCATGAAGTTTGCCACCTTGGGTGTACATTTCGCGCCATCTGTCTCGATCACCCATCCAATGATCTTTACCTGCGCGTCATCAAACGAAACGAGCGTGCCTGAAGGAGACACCTGCATCCTGACCTCACCTGGTATCAGCCGATGTCCGGCGCTGGCGCCGACATCGGAGGGTATGCGAATCCCTGTTTTGATGGAAGCGTCGTACATATAGTCCATCTCAGAGAGAAATTCGGGTATACGCTCTTTGACGTCAGGATTGGAACAGATTGACTTCATGGCATAGTCGGCCCGGAAGAGGACATCCCCGAGCAATGAGTCGGCAGGTAGATCCCTAAAGACCAGGTTCATCTGCGGCGCTGGTGCGTCATAGAGCTTGGAGAGTAATTCGTGAGATAGCGTAAGACCGTTGAACATCTTAAGCCCCACGCTGTCCACCAGAATAGCCGACATATGATCTTCCATGAATTTCTGGAAGTCTGCCACGCTCATCCTGCCGTTCAGGACATTGTTTGCCCTCGATTCAATCTCGTTGTTTGGCACGTTCAGGCCGCGAAGCATTGCGGATTCTATCAGCACGGCGAGTTCCACGGATGCCCGATCCTTAGTCATCTCGCCGGAGTTGAACTTTGCGACGATAGCCTGGGCTTCGGTGGTTATGCCGAGCAGCTCAAGTGCTCTTCCAGATCCTTCGCTATTGGATATCAATGCAGCGCCAACCTGATTATAACCCAGTCCAATCAGAATCTTGCCGGTTATCGGTATCATCTCATCACCGGAATCCGTTGAAGGATTTAGCGATTTCTGCAAGACTGTCAGCATCTCGTTTTCGCTGATCTGGAACGCCTGGGCGCCTTTCTTCAGGAGTCGCGCCCGGTCCAGGTTGAGTGTGGGATCGTTCAATATCAGGCCCATGAGTCGATTAGCCCAGGTGGTGCAGTAGTCCGGTTCCGAATACATCCGCTGCACATCCGTACCTATCTTGGCGTTGATATCGTTCACCGCGTTCCGCGTTGCCTGCGTGGGCTCCAGCGAGAACCAGGGGTAGGGGCTCTTCAGAGCGTCATTCAGCAACTCGTAGTATTGGATAGGGCCGGTCTTGTAATTCTGGTCATACTTGCCGACCAGGGTAACGACACGGCTTTGAGGGTCTATGAATGCGTATTTGAGTACGTTGATGTCAGAGAGTCGACGCTTAGTGGGATTCGATGCGCTTCCCGAAGCTGCATATTGCCTGTTCGTTGCATCCATCACCAGCGTTTGATTTCCACGGCGTGCGGTGACTTTATATGACTGCCCAGTTGCCAGCCCTGCGACCGCCTTCTGGAGGTCATTGTGGTTCTTGATGGACTGACCGTTCAGATCGACGAGGATGTCTCCCGACATGATCCCTGCATCGTCCGCGGGCGAATCCAGAAGGACTTTAGTCACCACGGCGCCTTCTACATTCCAGTCTTTCGGCGTGTCGCTCATGACAATTCCGAGCGATATTCTCTGGGATTGTGTCCCTGGCGCTGATGGTATCGCATGCAAGGTGATTGACTTCCCGTCCCTGAGGACGATTATCTCCGCTTCCATGCCTACTCGCATCATGCGCATGAGTATAGCCAGAACCGTCGTTCTGTCAGACTGGGCTTCGACGGACTTCCCTGCTACGCTCACTATGAGGTCACCGGCCATAAGCCCGGCGGCATCGCCAATGCTTCCAGCCGCAACACTTTTCACAAGCACACCCCGAGCATTCGAGTCGGCAGTGTCTGCGAGCTCGATGCCGATCTGCACATTCCCGGTTCCTCTGAATCGGCGGGGATTGGGGCGATCGGCACCGTTGGCGCAAGGTGGGTACAGCCAGGTAAATATCAGTGCAACAAGGATCAATAGTATGGGGCTTCGGCGCATAATGGTCACCTCATGTGTCGTTTATGTATATTCCTACGCCTTATTATATTACTTAACGGTTGAATTTCCTACAGATATTGCAACTATTTTATTTTCGGGATAGTAGTTTAACGGTAGCGGGTCAAGAGTATTATATGTGCTTAACTACTTTAGCGGTTTACAGGAGGTATGAAAGACGATCAATACGCACGCTTTAAGAAAGTGAAATCAACAAATGTCTCTGAGTCAACACTGATTATGGTATAATTTACGGGTAAGGGTTTCTTCCTGCTGCAATACGCCTGTTTTTTGTCTATATATGGAAGTAATCCTGAATCCAACAAGGAGTCAATGCCCTCACATGACAAGGCTGTCTATAATCTATATTGCACTTCTTTATATATCAACTTGCACTGCCATCGTGCTTGCATGGCTATCCTGGCGAAGACGTACTCGTTCTGGCGCTTTCCCCCTCTTTATAATGGCATCAGGAATTGCAATACTCGCCGCCACCAGCTATATGGAAGTAAGGGCTGACGTACTTCCATCAAAGGAATTCTGGGTAAATATGCAGTACTTCGGTTATGACACCATACCGGTGGCGTTACTGTTAACGGTACTTCAGTATATGGGTATTCAGAAATGGTTCACAATCAAGCGGCTGTGTACCCTGTTTTTCGTCCCCGTAGTTACAATTCTGCTTTTATGGACTAACGATTACCACCACCTCATGCGGTACGGCACTTGTATAGAAAATTCGGGCGGACTGAATTTCCTGGGTCAAACATACGGCTTGTGGTGCTGGATTAATATGGTATACCTGTTCACTCTAATTCTGGTCAGCCTGACGCTGCTTATCCGGTCGTTCATTCACTCCACGTCGTTCTATCGCAGACCGTTGATCCTGCTTATATCAGGAGTTGCACTGCCAACTGTGTTCAGCTTCTTGTACATCTTCCATCATGGCCCGGCTCTGCGGATGGATTTTTCGCCCGCAATTTCATGCTTGGGATGTGCGCTTATAGCATTAGCGATACTGCGGTTCCGGCTTTTTGAAATAAAGCCTGTGGCGTATGATTTGGTAATCCACAGCGTGCGCGATGGTGTGCTGATTCTTGACGAGAATAATCTCGTGGTAGACGTGAACGACGCGTGCGAAAAGATACTTGGGATCGCCGAATCCGAAGTCATCGGCGCGCGTTTGGATTCCGCATTTTCCTCATGCCCTGAGCTCGTTGGCATGCTTAATATCGATGGCTCTCACGATCGCAAAGAAGTGGAGATTATGCACAGAGGACATCGTAAATACCTTGAGGTGCAGGTGTCGTCGCTAACATCTAGAAATGGACGTTCGCTTGGAAAACTGGCGATTATAACTGATATTACCGAGCGCAGACAAAGAGAAGATGAACTGAAGGCCGCAAAGATCGAGCTTGAGAAGGCCCTTACAAACGCCGAAAAACTTGCAGACGAAGCCAAATCTGCTAATGCCGCGAAGAGCCAGTTTCTTGCAAACATGAGCCATGAGATTCGAACTCCGCTAAATGGAGTCATAGGAATGATGGGGCTGCTTCTCGACACGGATTTGGATAAGACTCAGCGTGAGTATGCTGAATTGGCCGAAACAAGTTCTACCGCCCTTTTTGAAATAGTGAACGATATACTCGATTTCTCGAAGATTGAGGCCGGAAAACTTGATCTCGAATTGGTCGATTTCAGTCTGCATGCGGCTGTCAGATCCGTAGGGGACATGTTATCCGGCAAGGTGCGAGAGAAGGGCATATCGTACTCCAGCCAGATAGCACCCGAAATACCATCAAATCTGCATGGCGATGAGGTAAGGCTTCGTCAGGTTCTTGTGAATCTGGTTGGCAACGCGGTAAAGTTTACCGAATCAGGCGGAGTCGCCGTACAAGTCTTCCTTGACAGTCGAAACGAAAGCACTATGATACTGCGATTTGAAGTGACAGATATCGGCATCGGCATCTCGCCGGAAAAAATCGAAACCCTGTTCAACCCATTCTCTCAGGAAGATGGATCCATCAGCAGGCGCTTTGGCGGCACGGGCCTGGGCCTTGCGATCTCGAGCGAGCTTGTGTCCGTAATGGGCGGAGATATAGGCGTCGATAGCCGAAAAGGGGAAGGCTCAACATTCTGGTTCACCTCAACATTTCGAACTGTCGACGAATCATTCGATGCAAATACCTCGGATCGCAATGAAACATTTGATCTATACGGCTGTCGTATTCTTCTTGCGGAAGACAACGCTGTAAACCAGAAATTGGCCGTCGTATTACTCGAAAAAATGGGATGTGTGGTTGACGTCGCGCATAACGGCGTCGAAGCTGTGCATGCGCTTTCATCTGGCCCATACGATCTTGTGCTGATGGATATGCAGATGCCCGAGATGGATGGATTTGAAGCAACGCGTATCATACGGGATGCGACATCGGGTGTTATGAATCACGATATACCAATCATCGCTATGACCGCAATGGCAGTAAAGGATGATAGGGAAGAGTGCCTTGCAGCTGGGATGAACGGCTACATATCAAAGCCGGTGGACCCAAGGCTACTTGCTTTCGCCGTCCGAAAGCATGCTCCTGCGCATATCAAATAGGCGTAACTTACGAGTTTGACGACTTATCTTATCCTTTGAATTCGGCAGTTCAAGTTACCACCTGCATGAAAGTTACTCCACGCTAAACAATGGATAGCGACAGTCATCCAACAATCCGTGCGAATGAATTCGCGTCAAAAAAACACGAAGTCGCCGCTGCCTAAGCATGGTAGACATGTACCGTCCCTCGATATGCCCTGCGGGCTACTCGGGATAAGCGGCATCCACCCTCGCCCGAAATCGGGAGAGGGTGGGGGTGAGGGCTGAATCAATGCAATCCTACGATTCAGCCACAATAAAGCTTATAGGAACCAATGAATGTCATTTCCCACTGATTTGTATTCTGCAGCACAGCCAATCTCCACGCGCATTTGTTAAATAATTAGCGATATTCGCAAAAACGATCTGTATGTGCAAATATACCAGGAAAAAAATCCTGATATATTTGCCGAAACGTATTGACTTTCACGCCCTTAAGGGTTATATTGTTAATAATTTAACGGCTCTGGTGCCAGGGGCCATTTTGAAGCAGTGCAGGCCCTGGTAAAGATTGATATCCAAGCTTATGCGCTAATAGACATACCGGTCTGCTTCCAGCCGTTAAACTATGGTTAAAGAGGAGATTGCATATGTGGGAAGAAACTGTATTCATTGATGCCGTCCGTGAGATCCGGACACGCAGCACGGTGTATCTTGGAGCCGGTGCAATCAAGAAGATTGATTACATCGCCGGGGAACTCAAAAAGCAGGGAACCGATAGGATCATAGTTATAACCGGCCACGGGTCGTATAAGAAAACAGGCGCCTGGGATTACGTTCTGAAGGCCTTCGATGCGCACGATATCGCTTATGTCCTGTACGATCGCGTGACCCCGAACCCGACGGTTGATCAGGTTGATGATGCAGCCGCGATAGGCAAGGAATTCAGTGCTAACGGCGTGCTTGCAATCGGTGGTGGAAGCCCGATCGATGCCGGAAAGAGCGTGGCCGTGCTGCTCGCTTACCCCGAGAAGACCGCGCGAGATCTCTACCAGCTCGATTTCACGCCGGAAAAAGCCGCGCCGATTGTCACGATAAACCTGACTCATGGCACAGGCACTGAAGCCGACCGGTTCGCAGTGGTAAGTATCCCTGAGAAAGAATACAAACCAGCGATTGCTTATGACTGCCTGTATCCGCTCTATTCCATAGATGACCCGGCGTTAATGACAAAACTGTCACCTAATCAGACGCGTTACGTCTCGGTAGATGCAGTAAACCATGTGATCGAAGCCGCAACTACGACGGTCGCGAGCCCGTTCACCATTCTGCTGGCGGAAGAGACAGTGCGGCTGGTCGCAAAATATCTTCCAAATGCGATAGATAACCCGGAAGACGTTAATGCTCGCTACTATCTACTGTATGCATCTTTACTTGCCGGTATTTCATTCGACAACGGATTGCTTCACTTTACGCATGCACTGGAGCATCCCCTAAGCGCGGTGAAGCCGGACCTGTCGCACGGGCTGGGATTGTCCATGATACTGCCCGCGGTTGTGAAAGTGATATATCCAAGCACAGCGCCAGTGCTTGCTTCGGTATTTGCCCCGATAATCCCCGGACTTAAGGGCGTCCCGGAAGAAGCTGAAAAAGTGGCTAAGTCTGTTGAAGAGTGGTTGTTTAGCTTGGGGATAACATCCAAACTTACTGACGAGGGCTTCAATGAGGGGGATATCGAAAAGCTTACAAACTTAGCCATGACCACACCATCGCTGGATGGTCTGCTAAGCATAGCCCCTGTTGAGTCATCCAGCGAGCTGATAGCGGCGATCTATCGAGAGTCCTTGAGACCGTACTCATCGTAATTGCTCAAGATAGACCCGATCATACTCTGGGCAGGCCTGGCATTTGTCTGCCCAGAGTAATTCTTACAGCAAATAAGCTGGCGGCTATTTGAATGGCTTGCCGTTTGCGCCCTTTATGTCTATCGGCTTGCCAGCACCGTCCTGGTTGGTGACTATCTTTCCACGGTTATCCCATACAACCACAGAGCCTATAACCACCGGCTTGGAACTAAGGCTGGAATCAAGGTTGAGCTTTACCTCTGTACCACTCGAATCAAATACACGAACGCTGTCATTTGTGTAATAGAAAGGTTTTCCTTCACAGGTAAAACCGGCGCCCATCAGAAACATCGATCTGATATGCGGCTTCATTTCCCAGCTATCGCCATTCTTGCCGTCGAACATGATACTGCCAGGTTTGCAAATCAGCATATCTCCTGATTTCGAGATGGCTGCATCCATTAGCCCTTTATACTCTACCGAGGGTTTACCTCCTTTGATGCTGATGGATTGCAGAACGTTTCCGCCGACAAACAGGCTGCTCAGCTGCTTGATGAAATATACTTTACTATTGTCGGGGCTGAAGCCTACCGGGATTACTACCTCATGCTCATTTCCGCCCTCTTTATAGTTCACTGTGACATCGCCCGATACTCCAGCGAGTTTGATCCGCTTGCCTGTCGACAAGTTTGCTAGAACAATCGCTGTATGATTTCTCGAATAGGCGATGAGTTTTCCATCCCAGGATATACGAGCGGATGTGATGCCGGCCGCGTCGCTCAGTATTACTTTGCCATTCCTTATAATCTGCTCGTCATTTCGTATCCAGTAGAGGGGATATATGGAACTCTGCGATGCCCTGGTTACTTCGCCGGGCGCTACTTCGAGATCTGCCTTTTTCTCTTTCACCGGGTTAGTTATATCCCCCAGAACCACGCTGCGAGCTATCCTGTCAAATAATGAGACATAGCGTTCCCTATCAGCCGAAGGAGAATGCGCCATCAGTACTTCCCTCGAAGTTTCTTCGGTACCGATAACATATAGATCCATCGTAGTGCTTTTATCAGATTGCCTGTAGGATATAACGGCATGGGCAATATTAGTGCCTTTAATCAAGGCGGGCTTTTCGACTACACGCAATCCTGTGAATGTCTCCGACTGTTCCCTGAGCTGCCCAATGACTTCCGGTAACGTCTCAATCGGTGGCAAATCTCTGTGCCTGACTGCAGTATCCATCAATCCTATTGAAGCGGTATTATCCGTCAGTGCAAGTGTGCACTCGGAGACGTCTTTCTTGTGCCAGCCTGAAGGCACCTCGACCGTAAAAAGGCCGTCCGGATCAGTGAAGGTTTCAAGGGCTATTTTCCTCGATATCTCGCTGGTGGAGGTCGATGTATCAAGGGTATCTACTCGCACGAGCCTTGTAGGGTGGGAAGAGGCCTTCCCGGAGATAGAGATGCTCCGAACGATTGATTCGAACAGGGATCGATAGTTTGCCTGACTATCGCTTGGCATGTATGTAGCCAAACCGTATCGCGCTGTGCCGTCCGATCCGCCTACTACGTAAACGTCGCTGATAAATTCAACTTTTTTGGAAATGGTGTAGGATAGTTTTGCATGCGCCAGCTGAATTTTGGCATTGGTAATAATCACAGGCTTTTCGACCGTTTGCAGATCTGATATATCCGCAGACGATTTCAGTGCGTCGATTAATTTCGGCATACTATCCATAAGCTTGGTTACGCCCGTCCCTCCGGTGATTTCGCTTATGCTAAAAGAGACTAATCCCTTTGACATATATATTACCGTGCCATCAGACGTATCTTCAGTCCAACCTTTTGGGAGATCGACAGTAATTCTGCCGTCGGGGTCTTTGTATGTTTCAAGCTCGAAGGTTGTGCCATTCTCCGATTTTACGTTAGTCTGAGCGTAAAGCGATGGCGCATATCCGACCGCATAGACTAATAGTGCCAGTATAATCCCCAATTTTTTCATGTTGGTTTGCCTTTCTTACTTGTTTAGGATCTGCTGATACCACATCTCGGCAAGTTCGCGTACAGGCCCCTGGCATGCAGATGATGTATCGGTAAATGGCGCGTAACCGGAGATATCACAGACATACCGGCCGTTTGCGAATTGAAGCTCATAGAATTGAAGCTTTTCAGAATATCTGTAAGCAGAAATGGCACCGGTCTTGCCGGCATCCAGCCGCTTTCCATAAGATTCTTCGGCAATAAAGACCTTCAGCCAGTCGTTTGCTGACTCTGCGTCTTTGAAAGTCATAAGTGTGACAGCCGCAATCTGGCTTGGGTCTGCCTTGATCCGGTAAACCTGATATAACAAATGACTGACGCCGCCATCCTGCAAGGTCTGCTTTGCATCCACAGGGTCGTGAGAGGTATCTTCCAGGGCCCATGCATCCAGGGAGACAGGTGCACTGCCCATTAATGGTCCAACAGTCTCAACTGCAGATGCAGGAGGCATGATCGCTTCAGTTCGTCTGGCGATCGGTTGAGCTTTCATATTGCCGGACAGCAACATCCTTATTCGCTGAATGGTGGGTTCAGTATACAGGGCAAGTTCATCCGGTGTATAGTCCCTTATTCTGGACATGACCGTGAGCCGTCCTACAACCCGACCGACTCTGAATCGTGCGGTGACAATATGAGAAAAGTCGCTGTTTTTACCGGATGTGTAGCAGCACTCATCCCCAAGTACCGGACCGTCTACATGAACGGCGCCCTTAACGTCATCCCCAATCTTGGTAAGATATCCTTTTTTTGCTGACTTTTCGTCAGTGAAGTATGTTAGTGCATTCTGTATAACTTCATCATCGCCATTAACTTTGGCAAACTGCTGTACGACGTAGAACTTTTCGCCTGGAAGAGGATCGAAATCCAAATAGAACTCAGGATATTTCTGCCACCAATCTGTGCATTGGTTTGCAAATATGATATCGCCTCTTTGCAGTGTTGCAGCATACAGATCATTCGTAGTGATTTCAGCGACAGTATTGTCTGCACTGCATATTACTGTTCCGCATAACAACAAAGCGAGTATACCAAGGACTACAGAGCCTTTCATTAGTCACCCCTTGATTAGATTATGGTTCATCTGTAGTTTTACCTTTCTAGTGCGAAAACTCCTGCTATCCTTGCAGGCCTAATTATGCAAGCCATTGCCATTCTATCCGCTAATTTTGAAAAACAAGGAGCATTTTGGCGCTGTCTCATATATTGTTGGCAGAAAATAGAAAATACGAACATCGCAAGAAGGGGAAACCCTCGATTTTATGGAATTACTCAATAGGCAGCGCGTGTACACAAGACTGGCCTATAAGCTGGTCGGAATTACAATTCGCTGTCGTTAAAATCAGACTAACGAAGCGTTCGTTTTTCATATCGCAGCCCAAGTGGCACTATTGAGATGCGAGAGTTTCACGTTTTTTGTTCAATGGAGGACTCATGAATAAGGTATCAATCGTTGTTGTAGGTGCAGGCCAGCGCGGTGGGGCGTATTCCGACTACATTAGTCGTCATCCTGATGAAGCTGAGATCGTAGCGGTGTGCGAACCTCGAGATGAGGCCCGGCAGTGGTTTTCTTCTCTATTTTCAATCCCGGCTGACAGGCAGTTCCGAAGCTGGGAGGATATTATCGATATGCCAAAACTTGCTGATGCAGCTTTCATATGCACGCAAGATGCCCAGCATAAGGCTCCTGCAATTGCGCTGGCAGATAAGGGTTACCATCTGCTTCTCGAAAAGCCGATGGCTCCGACCCCTGAGGATTGCCAGGCCATCTATGACGCCGCAATCAGGAATAATATCATGCTGGCAGTATGCCATGTCCTGAGATATACCCAGTTCAACAGGAAACTGAAAGAGCTTTTGGATAGAGGCATCATAGGAAAGGTTCATTCGATACAGTTGATAGAGCAGGTGGGATACTGGCATCAGGCGCATTCCTACGTGCGTGGAAACTGGCGCAATGAGGCCGAGTCATCCTCTATGCTTCTGGCGAAATCATGCCATGATATCGATCTGCTTAACTACTTAATGCCGTCGAAGTGTACGAAGGTTTCATCGTTTGGCAACCGCTCGTATTTCAGCCGTGAAAACCAGCCGAAAGGCGCGGCAGATCGATGCACGGATTGCCCGTCGACAGTCGAATCTCTGTGCCCATACTCCGCATTGAAGATTTACATGAAGGATACCCGTGGATTCAGTGATAATCTGGAGAGCCTGAAGGCCTGGCCGGTCGCTGTTGTAAGCACCAGCGGCACTCGTGAGGGTGTGCTTGATGCGCTGCGCACTGGACCTTACGGCAGATGCGTGTTTGCCTGCGATAATGATGTCGTCGACCATCAGGTTGTCAACATGGAGTTTGAAGGCGGGGCAACCGCTGGATTCACCATGTGCGCATTTACCGCCGGGTGCGGCAGAGAGATCTACATCATGGGCGATCAAGGATCGTTGCGGTGCTCTGAGGGAGATATTCAGCACCTTGATTTCCTGACGGACAAGGTGACCACAGTTCCGTTCGCTGACAGCGATGGGTCGATTACGAGTGGTCACGGCGGTGGCGACTATTTCATAGTCAAGGATTTCGTTGCTGCCGTTCGAGACAACGATCCTTCGCGCATCACGTCCGGTCCTGATGTTTCCTTGGAGAGTCACCTCATCGTGTTTGCCGCCGAGCGAGCCCGACACAACGCTACCGTAGAGAAGATCAACCCTGCATCCACCGGGAAATGAGAGCTCGGAACGTGAGTCTGTAATTGAAACGAGGTGCATAACATTGGTCATGCACCTCGTTTTTTTAATCTGCAAGTGAAGGTTTTAACATACTCATATTGCTATGGATTGTAGCGGTAATCGAAGGCGATGTCATCCTGCGGATCTGCAACCGGGGGCGCATATGAATCAAAAAAGCAATCACCCGGAGCATTGGGGTCACAAACATCAGCAGGTACTTTTATCCATTTAACGTGGCCATCGACAAATGCATAATTCTGCCCGTTATCGTGTCTGAACGGTAGCCAGTCATACCTCATTCCGAAGAAAAGTGCATAGTAAGGGGTAGCCATAGTGCTGTTATAGCCGCCAGTATCGTTACCTGGCTCCGTTTCCTTATCAAAAATCAATACTATCTTGGATGGCTGATCTACTGAACCTATGGGCGTGCCGACATCCGTTGGGGCGTTCCAATCACCGGTGACCAACTGAAGCATCAATCCGGACAGCCAGCCATTATATGCATAACTGTTTATATTATTGCCATAGGGATAAGACTCATTATCAGGATATGGTTTGCTATCGTCACTTGGGCATGCGAAAATCTTTTCACTTTTGACGTACGGCATCAGCCTTGAAGTCCAGCAACCACCAAGAGCGGTAGTATTTGGCACCACTGGAGGGAATTGTCCATCGTAGTCATTCGTATACTGAATGAATGCCATGGCGATTTGCCGCAAATTGCTTTGACATGCAGTCTGCCTAGCTTTCGCCCGTGCTTGCCCAAAGACAGGAAAAAGCATGGATGTCAGTATGGCTATTATGGCTATTACAACTAGGAGTTCGATTAATGTAAAGCCGTTTTTCTTCATTTCAATGCTCCCGAAAAAATCTCATTCACTAATACCTGTATTGCAAACAGAGATAGACTGCCCTGCCATAATATTTCTAAGTACAAGCTTATGAGTAGCATTAGCCGACAGATGGCGATATTCCTGCATATTTATCAAGGATTATCGGAAAAAACGCGAAAAAAATCGCTATTTTTGGCGGTAAATCTCAAATTTATTGATATTTCGGACATCATGATATTTTGCTTGCTTTGTATTATTAGCACACAATTAACTGCAGAATATTGCAAATTTAGAACCCATGCGCTATACTATCCTAGAATACGCTTACCTGATCATTAGCTGACACAGTGGTATATTGGGAGGATGCATTTGGCTAAGCTTACTGACCTGGCTCCTGCAGAATTCGAGATAATGGAAATACTGTGGAAAAAAGGCCAAGCGTCTACAAAAACGATTGTGGCCGCTCTTCCGGAAGCACGTAAGCTGGCATACAATACAGTAGCTACCGTATTGACACGCCTCCGCGATAAAGGGTATGTACAAGCAAGCGAAGATAACCTTGCATACATATATCGTCCTTTGATAGATCGGCGGCAGGTTGAAGACAGGAAGCTGGATGATTTGGTACACAGGATACTGGGTGGCAATTTATCTACACTGGCAGTGTACATAGCCAGGAAGAGTAAGCTTAACCCGGATCAGATTGCAGCACTTGAAGCGATTATAGAGTCGCAGCCTGAAAAGGAGGTCTGAATCCATGATATATGATATCGTCAGGTGGATTGAGAGTGCTCTATCAATGATATCCTGGCAATTGCTTGTATTGGCATGTATCGTGTGGTGCATTTCAAAATACAGCCATAGAGCTCCTGCCTCGCTAAGATATGGGTTATGGATGATAGTGCTTGCAAAAGCCTTCATACCGCCCTTCGTAAATCTCCCCTCCGAAGTAGCTGTTTGGCAAAACATGCATACCAGTACTGTAAGGCAGGAACAGACGTCGCAGTATCCAAAAAATAGTGACTTCCTTTTTCCTCATTCCGACAAACCTGCTGTTGCTACAAGCCCATATCTGCACAACGAAGGAACTACATCGGCTCATCCCAAAGATATGCCGTTGCCTATTGTGATTTGGTTTATTGGCATAGTGGTAATGGGTATATTGCTTGTGTTACGTAACCTGAACCAGCGAAGAATGATTCGCAGTGTATGCGCAGTCGATGAGCAGACCAATAATCTGCTTGCGGCCTGTTCTGAACGACTGGGGATTACCCGTCTTCCAGAAATAGGTTTTTCTTCTGAAATATCGGCCCCTATGTTGGTTGGCGTAACGCATCCGTTGATACTTATGCCTCGAGACATATGCCAAACATGCGGTCAGCGTGAACTCACCGCCATGTTATTGCATGAACTTGCACATATAAAGCGCAGAGATATGATTGGTGTTTGGGCATGCCATCTGGCACAGATACTGTTTTTCTTCCATCCGGCTATCTGGCTGGCCGGGCGTGAAATAGAGAGGGAACGGGAGCTTGCTTGTGACGAAATGGTTCTATCGTCATATGCTATAACTCGCAAGGAATACGCAGCCGGATATTTGTCGGCAGTGAAACTTGCGAACGGGCTTCGTATGAAACAGTCAGCCCTGTCCATGGCCGAACCTTTTGATATCGAGAAACGAAGGCTGATGGGCATTCTTGACAATGCCATCCCGGTTTTTTCTCGAAAATGGATTTCCATTTTGCTGCTTATGTCGCTTGTAGGACTGCCGTCGTTTTCGGGTGATATATCAAGGGCGGATGTAAGGCAGCAACTGGCAGATGTTCTAAGAAGCGGGCAGGGGATAACTGCCGATCAGGCCGTCTCTCTCGCACGGCAGTTCTTTAGTGATGCAGGGTGGAATGTTCAAGGCAACATTGGCACACCATCCCTTGACTCAAAATCCGGCTGCTGGAATGTGTATGCCAACGGATTGACTGCCTCTGTGAATTCACAGGATGGAAGCATTGAACAGGCAGACACTCACGAAGCTGTTTCAAGTACTAAGAACGATCCGGTCCTTTCGAGAGCGGTTCTAATGAAACTTGCCAAGCAGTATTTCAATGCGACACGCTCAACACCGGAAGATGTTTCGATCTCTATGTCAGGTTCTTATAACCCAGTGGACGGTAAGATTCTAGCTATTCCCAGAGACGTGGGATTGCTTGGCATGTGGCACAGTAACGGCAATTTTTATCTCGTACACATAGACATCGATCCATGTGATGGCAGGCTATTGGGCCTCAGATACGATTCTCATAATTATAGGGCTGGACATGCCGTACACAGTTCAGATCTGTAGTTTGAAAAGGGCCGGTATGCGGGCCATCTCATTTGAAGACATAAACATGTTGTTAGACACAATAAATCAGTAAGGGAGCTAAAAATGTTAAAGTCACTTGTTAATCGCGGAACGCCGGTAAGATGGCTACTTGTATTTGCTCTTATTCTGCCGATGCTTCTATCACAATCAGGCATTGGATGTGCCGCAGTATGGGATCCGTATGCGGGCATCAGCTCTATGATCAACCCTCTTTCAGCCTACCCATCATCGTCAGGATGGCCATATGCTTCTACTGCGGAAATTCAATTTTTGATGGCGCCGATTAACGATTGGGATCGTTCTACCACGGCAGGGAAGGGTACCTTCATCAAAGATACTTTCCTGAATCTGGATGCGTTTACTTTTTCTGTCAAAGACGCAGCAGGTGCAGACTCGGGATTATTCACCCTTGGCGATAATACCGCAAATGCCGCTTCACCTTTTGTGAAATGGACGGGGTATGGACTAGCAGGCAATTATACCGTAAAGGTTGTGGCGAAAGATGATGCCGCTATTCCGGACGGCGATACTGGTAACAGGGATGATCCCGATAAGAGTTGGACTGTTCCGATAAGGGTTGGAACTGCAACCATAACAGATCTTTGTGGTAACGTTGCCGGTGGAAGTATCAGCGGCACAAACATCTCTGTGAAACTCAAGATAGATAATATGTACTACAATACAGACAACCGGATAGGCATAGCTTTGAAGGGCTTATTCTGCAATATCGACAATCTGCGTGTCGACCCGGTCTCATCTGGAGGGCAGCCATTTGTTTATACTAACGCGAGTGGTGATTGGCCCAGCACCGGATATGGGGTTGTTCACTTTGATAGTACAGAACGTCTTGTAGAAGAAACGGCCGGTGGACTGCAGGTAAGGGTGAACCCGGCAGTCGGATGGGAGTATCTCTCTGAACCGATCGGATACGTAGTCACACTATACAATCAAGCTTATACGGCCTGTAATATTAACGAGCTAATATGTGGTGAGCAAGCTGTATATAACGTCAATCATTACTGTACTGACATGATTCATGAGGAGAGCTCCACTGGAAATCAGGAAAAAGCGGCAATGATGACGGAGCTGCTGCCTGCTACAGTTTTTTACGGATATCTCTATGGATCATGGAATCTTTCCGCGTATCCGAATGAGACAGTCTTCTGGGACTGCCATTCCAAGCCAGGCAGTGATCCTTCCCATGCTGTACGGCCCAGCGATGTGGCTACTGCTCTTAGCAATAAAAGTGGCACTCAGCCTGGGTATAATATCGCCCATGTTGATACCAGTTACAGTGCGGGTGACGGAGTGAATATCCACAACGATATGGCAATCGCTTTCGGTGTGGTGAATGCCGATGGATCGGACAAGGAAGACAGAGTATATTTGGGATTCAATGGCACATGCGACGATGACACTGATCACCTGGAGTGGACGACCGCGGTATGGAAGCGTCTATCGCTGGGAGATAACATCGAACAGGCAGTCGCGTATGCAACCACAAACCATGATCCCGGTGGCGTAGCTGAGATCATCGGAGACCACAAAATGAAATTACACGGTCTCTATCAACCTTAGCCTTTAGTTTGCATTCGATTAAATCAATAAATGGGGGTATACAGCGTGAATAAAGTTATTACATATATTTCAGTATGCTGCTTGCTTATCGGTACAGGATTATGTGTGCAAGCGGCTGATGTCGATCAGCCTGTTACCAGTGCATCAAAGAGCCTCGATAGTGCGAACAAGTTCATGGATCGCGTAGGCTGGAAGATGAATGGTGAAAAGAAGATGGAATGGTCGAAGGAGCGTGATCACAGGAATCAGTGGTCACTCGAAGCCGATGGCGTCATTGTCGAGGTTGACGATGCAAGCGGTTTGGTCAAACATGCGATGAATAGGAATTGGGATCGCAAAGAGCATGGTAAAAAAGTACTTATCTCAGCGGAAAAAGCCACTGAACTTGCAATTAAGTATATGACTCTGGCCGGACTAGCCGTCGATGAGGCTAAGCTTGATAGCTGTAAACCCTCAAGCACTTACGTCGGCGAGACCGGCTCATGGACTGTTCGGTTCAAGAGGGCAACTCACGGGTATGTGTATGAGGGGGATTTTGCCCTGGTTAGAATCGATAGCGAAGATGGCAGCCTTGCATCGTTCGGTTACAATTTCGACTCTCCTGAGCCTGAGAGCATGCAGGCTCAGATGCCAATGGAAACAGCCATTGCCAATGCTAAAGACTACCTGGCCAAACAGGGGATTGAACTTGGATCCCTGGTTTCTTCGGACTTGGCGATTGTTCCGCACAACGACTATTGGGAGCCTGATGCAAAAAAGAAAGTATCCAGCAAGCAACTAGCGCATCGATTGGCATGGGTGGTCACTTTTGATGGCCCGTGGAAAAAGACCCAGGTTTGGGTTGATGCAGAGACCGGCCTTGTAATTGGTGGTGTCAAGAGCCTGGACATAAATGACAAAAAAGCCATCATCAACGATGTGCCGACAGTCAACAAAACTGAAGATACGCAGAACATTACTACTGATCTTTAGTGATCATTCGTAGATAGACAGGGTGCGCTCATGCACTTATGCAGGCTGGGGTAATAACTTTAGCCTATGCATAGTGTAGAAGCGCACCTTTTTTTGCATTTCCCCCGAACCGGCCCCAGCCGTTATACCTCAAGTCTCGCGAACAAGTAACTGCCGCCCGCCAGAAAAATCAGAGTAAGCAGCCCCAGCACCCACATGTCCGTAACTATGCCGAGATGGGCAGCATTGTTCAGCGTTCCCCTCAAGGCATCGACTCCATACGAGAGAGGATCAATTCTGGTTGCAATCTCAAGCTCTCTAGGCAGATCATTCAGCGGAAACAGCGCGCCGGACAGGAAGAAGAGCGGCATCACGAGAAAGTTAATTATGAGCTGAAATCCCTGAAAATCCGTCAGCCTGGATGCGATTGCCGTCCCTAGTGCCGTAAACATCAGTGAGATGACAAACATGAACAGAACCGCGACTGGGAGCATCAGGTAGTTCTCTACTCTATAGCCGATTATGTAGGAAAGGCCCAGTACGATCAACCCCTGAATTGTAGCGACAGTGCCCCCACCGAGCGTTCTGCCCAGCATGATGTTGAACCGGGATACCGGCGCTACCAGCGTCTCTTTCAGAAAACCAAACTGCCGGTCCCATATGATCTCTGATCCTGAGAACACGGCGGTAAATAGTATTGTCTGCGCAATAACACCAGGTACCAGAAAATGTATATAATCTCCGGCGCCAGCTTTTTTGAAGATTGCGCCGAAGCCATATCCGAGCGCAATCAGAAACATCAGCGGCTGACCAAGCGCACCCACGATACGCGATCGCGATCGTAAATAGCGTTTGAGCTGTCGCATCCATAAGACGTAGATTGCGTTCATGTTTACCTTCTCCTTGATATCATACGCATGCGGTCGAATGCGCCTGCTGCTTCCTCACGGATAGCGGTGCCGGTGATCGCCAGAAACGCATCCTCTAGCGATGTAGTTTTGGTCTGCTCTTTCAATTGTTCAGGGCTGCCTATGGCCATTACTGTGCCACAATCTATGATCACAACACATTCCGCCACTCTGGCGGCTTCTTCCATGTAGTGAGTCGTGAAAAAGACCGTCACCCTTTCGTCTTTGTTCATGCCCTTTATGTATTCCCAAATCAGATTTCGCGTTTGCGGATCGAGACCTATCGTTGGTTCATCTAGAAATAGAATGCTTGGATGGTGAAGTAGACCACGCGCAATCTCAAGTCGGCGCTTCATCCCGCCGGAGAAAGTTTTGACGAGCGACAGCCGGCGTTCCCACAGCCCGAACATTTGCAGAAGTTCTTCAATCCGCTCGCGCCTGATCCGCCTTGGAACGCTGTATAGGATGCCATGGTAATCCATGTTTTCATAAGCAGTCAGTTCATCATCCAGGCTGGGGTCCTGAAACACAATCCCAAACGACTTCCTGACCGTATCCTGTTCGGTTGTCGGATCGTGCCCGTCTATCAGAATCTTGCCGCTCGTAGGTATGAGCAGCGTTGTGAGCATCTTGATCGTCGTCGACTTGCCGGCTCCATTCGGCCCCAGAAAGGCGAATATCTCACCCTTCATGACCGTGAAGCTGATGTCGTCGACTGCGGTTATATCGCCGAACCTCTTCACTAGGTTGTTCACTTCGATTGCTATTTCGTCTGATTTCATTTCGCTCTTTCGCGCCTGGCATACTTTTTATATGTTCTTTCTCATGATGGGCGTCTGATGAAACAATGAGATGTAGCGAGCAGTTTCTATCAGTTCGACCCCCGGTTTGCCGACGATTGTATCCGGACACGTTTCGGTGTAATATAGTTGCGATATTCCGTACTCTGATTTCGAAGCGAACAACCAATTATGACGACAAGAATGTTTCCGCAAAAGAGCAAAACGGCGAGCGAACGGGCTGCACCCCCATCTACAGGTGGTGGGCGTCTGCTGTCGATCGATGCGTTCAGGGGCCTCGCGATTCTTCTTATGCTGCTCGTGAACAATTTCGGCTCGCCGGAGCGCACCCCTTTGCAGTTCAGGCATGCTGGGTGGGAAGGCGGAATCCATCTTGCAGACATGGCTTTTCCGTGGTTTCTGTTCTGTGTTGGTGTATCCATACCGTTCTCTGTGGCATCTCTAAAGCGAAAAGGTTTGTCTCGGTGGCAGTTTGAGCTGAAGATACTGAGGCGGGTTATTACCTTGCTTGCACTTGGTGCTCTTCTCGATACTGTCGGGGATTACAGGCTGACTTTCTTCACGATAGGCGTTCTGCAGACAATAGCTATCTCATATGCTGTGGGTATGCTGCTATACGATTTGACCGCTTACCGGCGCATGATATTTGCGGGGTTTGGCCTGGTCATTTACTGGGCGATGATTAAGTTTGTGCCGATTCCTGGTGTGGGTGCAGGCGCCTTCGCCGAGCAGCAAAACTTCATCCTGCATCTGAATCGCACGTATCTGGGACAAATCGGCCTCTGGAATTTGCCCCGAATAATCCCTACTACCGCGCTTGTGCTGATCGGAACGGTGATAGGTGATACAATCCGGCGAAAAGATATTAACGGGGTTCGCAGGTCTGCATGGATCCTTGCCATAGGTGCGTGTCTAACTCTGCTTGGATGCGCCTGGAGTTTGAGCCTGCCGTTCAACAAGCCGATTTGGACATCTCCGTATGTGATATTCGCCGCGGGGACCGGAACGCTCACTCTCGGCATATTCTACCTGCTGATCGACGTCAAAGGGTATCGTTCATGGCCGTTTCCGCTGGTGGTCTTCGGCTCGAACGCCATACTCGCCTATGTCCTGCCGATACTATCCAAACCGTTTATTTTGAGTCCATTCGATAAATATATTGATGGCTGGATAGGCGTTACTCTGTTCAGCATCCTCTGGTGGGTGATTCTCTGGCAGCTCTACCGTAGAAAATTGTTTCTGAAGGCCTAGTCTATAATCATGGCTCTATAAGCTTTCTTGTGTGTGAATCTGATTCGCCCTCACCCCAACCCCATTCGACTTCGCTCAGGGCAGGCTCTCTCCCGATTTCGGGCGAGGGGGGATGCCGCTTATCCCGAGTTAGCCCACAGGGCATATCGAGGGACGGTACATGTCTACCAGGCTTCGGCAGAAGCTTATTTAGGGATTCAATGTAGCCGCAGGCTTTACGCCTGCGATCTACGTACCCATAAAGGGTGCGCCTACAGCTACTCGACTCAGGGCGGCTTCGTGTTTTTGTTGCTGCGAATTTATTCGCACGGCTTGTTGCAGCATTACCGATATAGAATAATCGGAACCTTAGTAGCAATAGCAATTTTCGGAGTTATCCACAAACTTTCTTATAGAGCCTTAATCACTAAGCTATCGTAGAGTTTTTCTGTCTCGATTACCATGCGATCACGACTGAAGTGCGCCCGCACGAAGGCACAGCCATCATGCGCGAGCTGCTCTGCGAATCGCCTGTCTTCCAACAATCGACAGACTTTCCCTGCGATGTCGTCGGGATTCCCCGGCTCAGCGAGAAGTCCGGTCGACTTTCCATCGATGATCTCCGGGATGCCGCCTACTTTCGATGCCACCACCGGAACACTCTGCGACAGCGCCTCTACAAGCGACAGCCCGAATGTCTCGCTGGTAGACGCCAGCACGAAAACGTCGAAATCCTTGACGATCTCGAGTGCATCTGACCTGAACCCCGTGAACTCGATCGCCTCTCGTATTCCAAGCTTGTCCGCCAGTTCTTCGAGATGGGGCCGAAACGGTCCGTCGCCGATGATCGTGAATGTCGCGAGAGGGAACTTCGCGAGTATCGACGCGGCGGCCTCGACGAAGTATTCCACGCCTTTCTGTGGTGCAAGGCGCGCCATGGTCCCGACCCGCATGCCGGCATGCGGCGATTTCTCGTAATCGGCGAATTCTATGCCGCTGTAGATCACGTCGATCTTCGCCGGATCAAGGCGCATCTCGGTGACCAGCTCGCCGCGCAGGGCGGTCGAGACTGCGATCATGCGGTCGGTATATCTAAGTAATCGACGTTCTATCCATGACATCAGCGCTCGTTTGCGCGGGCTCACCCGTTCATCGAAGATGAAGCTGTGCGCGGTCATCACAACCCTGGGCCTGCGGCGCATCGATGCCACCGCCAGTCTGCCGACAAAACCGGCTTTTGCACTGTGGATATGCAGTATATCTGGCCGTATTTGATTAAGAATTCGCCTCAACTGATATGCCGCCGACAGGTCCTTGGTGGGATTCAGTTCCCCGACCAGGTTCAGCGGGATTACTGTATATCCGGCGCGCGAGACCTCATTGAAGAGTGCAGAGGCCGGCGGACAGACGACGATCGGCGTGAACCGGGTCGCGTCCAGCCCGGAAAGCAGTGCGAGCAGGTGGCTTTTGATTCCGCCATCTGCAGGCCGCACGAGGTAGACTATTGTGAGCTTCTTTCCCATGCGATTATTATACACTTTTGCGCGACAGCCTGCGAGTTTCCTTGACAGCCATAACCGGCTTTGCTATACTTGCCGCAATAAAACCAGGATAATGAGGCAGTTATGGAAAAGACCCTTGTACTTGTTAAACCCGATGCCGTGGAACGCGGCCTGATCGGAGCGATAATCGGCAGGTTTGAAGCGCGGACCTTCAAGATCAAGGCGCTCAAGATCGTTCGACCTTCACGGGAGTTGATCGAGCGCCACTATGAAGTCCATCGCGGGAAATCGTTCTTCGATAGCGTGGTCGATTTCATGATTACCGGGCCGATTGTCGCCATGGTGATTGAAGGCGACAATGCGATCCCTATCGTTCGCCGCATGATGGGCTCGGTTCGGCCGGAGGAAGCGCTGCCTGGGACGATAAGGGGTGATTTGACGCTGCATGTTGAGGCGAATCTGGTGCATGGCTCCGATTCCACAGAAAGCGCGCAACGCGAAATACCGGTCTGGTTTTCACCCGACGAAATCCTTCTGTGAGGATTTTACGTCCAAACCCCCTTCGCGGATGCCGCTTATAAAGGTTGAGGTTTAGACAGTTTCATAGTGCGGGAATCCTTCAATGAGAAGTACAACAAAGGAGGTGGACTGCCATGCGTAAACGAGAACAGACCCCGATGACCGTCACTGACGCTGGACGGAAGGGTGGGCAACGAACTTCCGAGACCCACGGGCGCGATTTCTACGAGCAGATCGGGCACAAGGGCGGCGTCAAAGGCGGTCCCAAAGTCAGAGACCTTATCGAAGCGGGCAAAAAGGCCCTCGGCCAGAAATAACAGATGGCCGGGAGCTTGATGCAAGTATATTGTGAAGTGAGAGGAGGTGGCCGACATGCCTGATAAAGGTAACATGACAGTTCGAGAAGCCGGAAAGAAAGGCGGCGAGAAAGGCGGCGAAATAACCGCCAAAAAATACGGCCACGGCTTCTACGAAGAGATTGGCCATAAAGGCGGCCAAAAGGTCAAAAAGTTGATCGAAGAAGGCAAGAAATCAATGGGCTTGTAGCCTGTTAATATAACTGATTGTCTTACATGAACCGGCAGGCAGCAATGTCTGCCGGTTTTGCATCGGCCGTACATTTATGCAGCAAGGGAAAACCTTGATTTATTGGCTGTTGATATGGTATACTTGAACGTCGTGTGGCCTAGATGGCGGCATGGCGAATGTCACACCCTCTTGGACTCCTACCCAGGTACCTTGGGATAATTCGAGGTCGGGATGGAGGATGAAAAGAGGGGAGGATAAAAAAACCAAAACGAGGAGATACACAGTTGGCGAACATCACAATGAAAGACCTGCTTGAGGCAGGCGTACACTTTGGCCACCAGACCCGCAAATGGAACCCTAAGATGAAGCGGTACATTTACGGTGGCCGAAACGGAATCTACATCATCGACCTCCATCAGACCCTCAAACTTTTCGAAGTGGCACGGCAGTTCATCCAGGATACGGCAGCGCAGGGAGAGATAATCCTCTTTGTTGGCACAAAGAAGCAGGCACAGGAAGCAGTTGCAGACGCAGCACAGCGCTGTGGTATGTACTGGGTCAACCAGCGATGGCTGGGCGGCATGCTTACAAACTGGAAGACCATTCAGACTCGAATTGCCCGGCTGAACGAGTTGAACAAGATGGAAGAGGATGGAATCTTCGCAAAACTGCCTAAGAAAGAGACCGCTCTTCTGACAGAGGAAAGAGATCGACTAGAGCGATTCCTCGGCGGTATCAAGACTATGCCCAGACTTCCAGGCGCGATATATATCGTTGACCTGAAGAAGGAACGCATCGCTCTTGCAGAGGCCAGGAAGCTCGATATCCCGGTTGTGGCAATAGTCGATACAAACTGCGATCCTGATGAAGTTGATTACGTCATCCCAGGAAACGACGACGCAATCAGAGCTATCAAGCTGATTACAAACAAGCTTGCAGACGCTATCATCGAAGTTCGCCAGGTAGAGACTCAGGGCGAAGAAATTGAAGCAGAGCTCGAGCAGGGCGAAGAAGAGAAACCTGAGGCAGGAGAGGTTATTGCGAAGGAAGACATCGTAATGGCATCAGCCGAGGCTCCGATCGCTGCTGAATAGTAAATATACGCCGGGCGATACGGCTTAATAATTTAATTGACAGGATAGGGAGAACACATGGCTATTAGTGCAGAATGCGTAAAGGAACTAAGAGATGCTACCGGCGCCGGTATGATGGATTGCAAGAAAGCACTCGAGCAGGCTGGCGGAGATATCGAAAAGGCTACCACCATCCTTCGTGAGAAGGGTGCTGCAGTTCTTGCCAAACGTGAAGCCAAAACCGCATCGGAAGGCACGATCGCGTGCTACATCCACACAGGCGGCAAGGTTGGCGTAATGATCGAGTTAAACTGCGAGACGGATTTCGTCGCCAAAACAGACGATTTCAAGGATCTCGCACGAGATATCGCCATGCAGATCGCCTGGAGCCAGCCGGAGTATGTGACTCGTGAAGACATCCCGGAGCACAGGCTGGAAAAAGAGCGGGAGATCAACAGGCAGTGGGCACTGAATCAGGGCAAGCCTGAAGCCGCCATCCCGAAGATTCTTGAAGGGCGACTGGAGAAGTTCTTTTCCACAGTTGTTCTGATGGATCAGCCGTTCGTCAAGAACGAGGACACAAGCATAGGTGAGCTCATTCGTGAGAAGGCCGGCAAGCTTGGAGAAAAGATCGTTATCCGCAGATTCGTTCGCTACCGAGTTGGCGAGGAAGCATAAATAATCTGTCGGTTCAAATTGTAAGTGGAGAAGGCAGGATCGCAAGTCCTGCCTTCCCGGCATCTGGCTGGGAATATATACTGCATATTTATAGATGATTCAGGATTTAATTAATGATTTGTGAGCAACCTAAGTGGAAACGAGTACTATTAAAGCTTAGTGGCGAGGCGTTTGCAGGCGGTCAGCCGTTTGGAATAGATATCGCCACCATTACCAGACTGGCAAACGAGATCAAAGACGTTCACATATGTGGAGTCGAGATCGCAATCATCATCGGCGGCGGGAACATCATGCGCGGCGGCGAAGCCTCGAAGTCCGGAATCGACCGTGCCAGTGCTGACTATATGGGAATGCTGGCTACCGTTATAAACGCGCTGGCCCTTCAGGATGCACTGGAGAAGCTCGATGTTAAGACTCGCGTTCAGACGGCCATCGAAATGGAAGAAGTCGCAGAACCATTTATCCGCCGTAGAGCAATTCGCCACCTTGAAAAAGGCCGGGTAGTGATCCTTGCGGCAGGCACCGGAAATCCGTATTTCAGCACGGATACGGCCGCTGCCCTTAGAGGGGTCGAACTGCACGCAGAAGCGGTGCTCAAAGCAACCAACGTCGACGGTGTGTATGACCATGATCCAAAGCTTTATCCGGAAGCCAAGAAATATCAGCGTCTGGATTACATGGATGCAATCAAGCAAGGCTTGGGGGTAATGGATATGACAGCGTTTACCCTTTGTAAAGAAAATGACCTGCCTATAGTAGTATTTGGCATCACAACGCCTGGAGCCATCAAGAGGGCAGCGTTTGGAGAGCCGATAGGCACGTATATCGGGAGGGACAAAAATGATCTCTGATATCGTGAAGAGCAGCGAAGAAAGAATGGACAAGGCTGTTGATTCAGCCCGCCATGACTACACCACCATCCGCACCGGTCGTGCGAACCCCGCACTTCTCGAGCGCGTGGCAGTGGATTATTACGGCACTAATATGCCTATTCACCAGCTCGCCACTATCTCTGTGCCAGAGTCCCGCACGCTCCTCATAGCGCCGTGGGATAAGAGTGCACTTTCGCTGATAGAAAAAGCCATTTTGAAGTCTGATATCGGTCTCAATCCAAACAGCGATGGAAATGTAATTCGCCTGAATATCCCTCCTCTTACCGAAGAGCGCCGCAAGGAATTTATCAAGCAATTGCACAAGAAGGCTGAAGAGCATCGTGTGGCCATCCGAAACATCCGAAGGGACTCCAACGATGAACTGAAACGTATGGAGAAGGACGGCACTGCCTCCGAAGACGATGACAGGCGAGCGCAGGAGCAGATCCAGAAATCGACCGATAAGCATATTGAGCAGGTCGATGCAGTAACAAAAAACAAAGAAATGGAACTTATGGAGATCTAGTCAACGTATTTAGAGTATAACCGTCTGCTGAAAGCCTCCTTCATCCCTGTCTACCCCCGATGGATCGGAGTGAAGGGGGCTTTTGGCTTTAATAGGGAGATATGCATGTCCAGCATTGAAGAGACACAGCGCGAATTAGGTATAACCCTCGATTCGGAGAGAATGCCCAGGCATATCGCCATCATCATGGATGGTAACGGTCGGTGGGCTACCCAGCGAGGCCTTCCCAGGGCAATGGGCCATGCACAGGGCTATGTAACAATACAGGGCATCGCACAGGCTTGCAGCGATCTTGGCGTAGGTGCATTGACGTTATACGCCTTCTCCACCGAGAACTGGCGCCGTCCAAAAGATGAAGTCGATGCGCTCATGCAACTAATCGAGTATGCGCTGAGACAGGAAGTGCCGACTCTCCAGAAAAACAAGATCCGATTACAGACCATAGGCCGCATATGGGAACTGCCGCAGTCTCTACAGGATACCATCGCAGAAATCACCGCGGAAACCGCTCAAAACAGCAAGCTCATCCTCAACCTCGCAATCAACTATGGCGGACGCCGGGAGATCCTCGATGCCGTGCAGGAAGCCAGTCGCCGTGTGCTGGACGGAGAGATCGACAGAGACGCGATTACCGAAGAGTATTTTTCAAATTTGATGTACACTGCCGGCTTGCCGGACCCTGATTTGCTCATTCGCACAGCCGGAGAGCTTAGGGTAAGCAATTACCTGCTCTGGCAGATAGCGTATTCGGAGATTCACGTCACATCCACCCTCTGGCCGGATTTCGGCGATGCAGATCTCATCAAGGCCATTGCAGATTACCAGAGCCGAATTCGTAAATTTGGAACCGTTCCTCCACCGGTAGGATCTTAAGCAGTCCAAGATTTTGCCACCTCGTTCATAAGGAGCGATGGATCGACATATCGTTTTGGTGCATGTTTTGCGCCGAAACTTATACAGAGTTTTGTAAATATGAAAAAAATTACACTTTTAGGATCGACTGGTTCGATAGGCACGCAGGTGCTGGATGTAGTCTCAAAGTTACCGGATAGACTGCAAGTGGTCGGACTGGCAGCACATCGCAATGTAGATTTGCTCGCACAGCAGGTCAGGCTATACCATCCGGGCATTGCATCTGTCGGCACGAAAGCAGGTGCCGCACGCCTTCGAGAACTCCTCCATGATATGCCAGATGTTGAAGTAGTCTACGGCGAAGGCGGCCTCAAACGCGTGGCGACGATATCGGACGCGGACGTCACGGTTGTATCCGTAGCAGGCACAGTAGGATTGGCGCCTACTTTGGCGGCAATCGAAGCGGGGAAGGATATCGCCCTCGCGAGCAAGGAAGTCCTAGTCGCGGCGGGAAGCCTCGTCAATCGTCTGGTCGCTGAAAAATGCGTGAAACTTCTGCCCATCGATAGCGAGCACTCGGCGATTTTCCAGTGCCTGCAGGGTGAGAACTGGAATGACATCCGCCGTCTCCTTCTGACCGCATCGGGTGGGGCACTAAGGAACCATCCCATTTGTGATATGGAGAGCGTCACGGTCGAGCAGGCGCTCGCACACCCCACGTGGAGCATGGGCCGCAAGATCACCATCGACTCCGCAACGCTGATGAACAAATGCCTGGAGATAATAGAGGCTCACTGGCTCTTCGGGGTGGACGCCTCTTGCATAGATGTTGTTATTCACCCGCAAAGTATAGTACACTCTATGGTAGAATTCAAAGACGGATCAACCATCGCACAGCTGGGGGCCCCGGACATGCGCGTGCCGATTCAGTACGCGCTGCTGTATCCGGAGCGAGTGGACACGAATCTTCCCAGACTGGACATAACCGCTCAGGGTAGTTTGTCGTTTGCGAAGCCGGATCTGACCCGGTACCCTGCGCTCAATCTCGCGTACACGGCGCTCGAAGCCGGCGGCACTATGCCCGCTGTGCTTAACGCCGCGAATGAGATAGCAGTCGAGCAGTTCCTTAACAGGAAAATCGGCTATCTGGATATATACAGGTTGGTTAAACGCGTCATGGACAGCCATACCACGGTATGCGACCCGGACCTTGCGCAGATTCTGTGTGCAGATTCATGGGCTCGCGCCATGGCGACAAAGATAACGGAGGTACTCAATGTCTAATTTTCTCCTTACCGCAGTGGGCCTGATCGTAATGTTGGCTACACTGGTCATGTTTCACGAGCTCGGCCATTTCACGGTGGCGAAGTTATTCGGAATCAAAGTGGACGAATTTGCTTTCGGTTTTGGACCCAAATGGATTCGACTGTTTAAGCGGGGAGATACCGAGTATACCATTCATCCCATACCGCTCGGCGGGTTTGTTAAGCTTGCCGGTGAAGAACCGGGTCAGGAAGATTTACAGAGCGGTTTCATGAGCAAACCCTGGTGGATGAGATACATTGTGTTTCTATCCGGGCCTGTCGCAAGTCTGGCGCTTGCATATATAATCTTTTCCATGCTTGGCTTTACGGTAGGATTGCCCAGCCCTATCAATCGCATCAGTATGGTTGAACCTGGCAGCCGCGCAGCCCAAGCCGGTCTTATGAAGGGGGATCTTGTAGTTAAGATCAACGACGAGCGCATAGATTCCGGCGAAGAGATGATCAACGTCATCCATAGCAGCGTCAACAAGCCGCTGGTTTTAACAATTGACAGGAACGGTCGCTTGGTACAGATACATGCCACCCCCGGACCTGGAGCACTCGGTCCCAAGGTTGGCCTGATTGGCATAGCGCCGGATCAGAAGATGGTGCGCATAGGTGTCGGCGAGTCGATCAGATTCGGCACGACCGCATCGACGAAGTTCCTCACCACCACCGTTAAGGTACTGTTCAGCCGCGATGTGAAGAACAACGTTGGCGGACCACTGTCTATTCTGGCGGCAACTCAAGCCAGCGTAGAGAGAGGCGTCGGATACTATCTGCAATTAGTGGCGATTTTAAGTCTTAGCCTTGGAGTCGTTAACCTGTTGCCGATTCCTGTTATGGACGGCGGGCAGATGATGCTTCTGCTTGTTGAAGGTATCAAGGGCAAGCGGCTATCTCAGAAAACGCTTGAGGTAACTCAAAGGATAGGGCTTGCTGCCATCGCTGCGCTCTTCATCGCGATAATGTATCTCGATCTAAGCAAACTTGTAGCGGGAAAGCTTTTTCAGTAAATATATGTTTGAACGACGTTTAACAAGACAGGTATGTGCAGGCGGTGTCGCCATCGGCGGAAACGCGCCCGTTCCGGTGCAGTCCATGGCGAACACGCCTACCAAAGATATAGACGCTACCGTAGCCCAGATACATCGTCTGGAGCGTGCGGGGTGCGATATCGTGCGCGTGGCGGTCCCGGACGCTGAGGCCGCGAGTGCGCTCGGAGCGATCAAAGGGCAGATTAATATCCCGCTTGTCGCCGATATACACTTCGATTACAGGTTGGCCCTCGCCGCAATCGAGCAGGGGATCGACAAACTTAGGCTCAATCCTGGTAACATCACCGATTCCGACAAGATCGCGCTGATCGCCGATAGTGCCCGCGAGCGGGGGATTCCCATCCGCATAGGGGTTAACTCCGGCTCCATCGACAGGCGTCGGTACGGCGACCCCACGCCGGAGGCTCTGGTTCAGAGCGCGATGGATGAGGCGGCGCTGCTCGAATCACGTGACTTCCGGGATATCGTAATCTCGCTGAAGTCGTTCGATGTCCAGACTACCATTGCCGCTTACAGGCTTGCTGCACAGAAGACGGATTATCCGCTCCATCTGGGTGTAACAGAGGCCGGTCTGATTGAACAGGGGACCATCCGCTCTGCGATTGGCATCGGGACGCTGCTCGCCGAGGGGATAGGGGATACCTTCAGAGTCTCGCTCACCGCCGATCCCGTAGAGGAAGTCAAAGTTGGCCTGGAAATACTGAAATCCCTGGGTCTCAGGGAGCACGGCTTCACCATAGTCTCCTGCCCTACGTGCGCACGCTGTTCCCTCGATCTGGTGACGGTGGCCGCCGAGGTGAAGCGTCGACTTGATGCCATCTCTGATCTACCGCCGATAAAAGTTGCAGTCATGGGCTGCATTGTAAACGGTCCGGGTGAGGCCAAGGATGCCGACGTGGGCGTTGCAGGTTCTCGTGACGGGGGCGTGATCTTCTCCGGCGGGCGTGCCGTCAGGAAAGTCACCCCGGAGAATTTGGTGGATGAATTGATCGCAGAGGTTCGGCGCGTTGCCGAGCGCTATTCGCAACTCGAAAGGGTGTAACAGTTTTGGAAATAAGAAGGCCTACAATTCAGGATGTAGCCGAGATGCAGCATCTGATCAACGTCTTTGCAGACAGGGACGAGCTGCTTCCACGATCGCTGAACCAACTATACGAAGACATCCGTGACTTCTACATACTGGTTGAAGATGATCGCATCATCGGCACGTGCGCCCTTCACGTGAACTGGATCGATCTGGCCGAGGTGAAGGCGCTCGTCGTCGCCGATGAGTTCCAGCGCAAGGGGCTCGGGAGGAAGCTCGTCGAGGCGTGCATGGACGACGCGCGGTCGCTTGGCATAACCAAGGTCTTTGCGCTGACGTACAAGCCGGAGTTCTTCAAACGGCTTGGGTACACCGTCGTCGACAAATCGGAACTTCCGCACAAGGTCTGGACTGAGTGCATCCACTGTGTGAAGTTCCCGAACTGCGGTGAAGTCGCCGTGATCCGCGAAGTCGATTAATATATGGCCGGCCACATGATAACACGGCGTTTTATACGCGCCGTACTGATTTGGCTGGGCATACTTTTCACAATGGCGGGTCTGTGTGCCATAGATGCCTTCTACATAGAACCGTATTTCCCTCGTGTCATCACTCAGGAAGTCCGCATCGAAGGGCTCCCCAAATCCCTCGATGGATTGAAGATAGTCCAACTCTCCGATCTCCACATCGTCAAATGCGGCGCACGCGAGGCGAGGGCTCTCCGCTTGATTAATCGTATCAACCCCGATCTCATCTGTCTTACCGGCGACTACATTGAAGACGACGGCATCACCCCCGGCAACTACACATGGCGCGATTGCGGGAAGGAAGCCACCCGTTTCATGTCCTCACTTCATGCGAAGTACGGGACATACGCGGTGATGGGTAACTGGGACCGCCGGGAGTTGATCCCGGATTTCAAGGGCGCAGGGGTCCATATGATCGATGGCAGGGACGTGACGGTGCGCATTCGCGGCGGGAAGATGCGAATCTCAGGCGATAGCCGTGCAGCGGCGAATGGTGAGCGAAAATCGGTGGTTCCAACGATAGTGCTGGATCATTTTCCTTATGCGTTCGACGAGCTTGCGCTCTCACGCAGGCATGTCGATCTGGTATTATCCGGGCATTGGCATGGGGGTCAGGTTGGTTGGCCGCTCAGGATGACGGATGTAAAGTACCTGTCCGGTCTGTACAAAATCGGCAGGGTTCAACTCTATGTAACCAGGGGACTGGGGATGCACTCGCTGGCCGTTCGATTCAACTGTCCGGCAGAGGTGACGCTGATCGTTCTCCGCCCGGCATAGACCTCTCGTTTCATCCCGAACCCTTCGACTTGATGTGAAGGACCTGCAAGTTCGTGAGATTTTTCGCACTGCTCAGAATGACAAAATTCACCCTCGCCCAGAATTGGGTGAGGGCCCAAATGCTAAGGCTTCCTGAACGCCCCCAGAAACAGCGCTCTAGTCCAGTCGAACCGCTGAAACACGAACCTGCAGACCGCGAAGGGAATCACAATTCCGATCACCGTATACATCGCCCACATGTAATTATGGAATCCTCGAAGGTAGATATTGAGCGGCGAGTGCAGGTACATAATCGGCAGCGAGGCGATCCCAAGAACTGCCAGCCCCTTTCCCAGCCTGTTCGATGCCGCAAGATGGCTCAGTGCGCAGACGGCGGTCAGCATCGAGATCGGCACCAGAAGGTCAAGCGCTATATGGTAGTACCTGATGTACTTCATATCGAGGCCGTAACTGAACACTCCCGTCAAGCCGCCGATCAGGAATACCGCCGACAGCACTACGGCTGGAAGCATTATTCGGCGATCGTTGGTTGAGAGAATGGAGCGTGCATAGTAGCCGAACGCATAGTAACTCAGCGCGAGCAGTGCGACGTCCAGGTCGAGCGGGACGAATACGCTGTGGGAATGAGCGTAGTATGATTCCACATGCGCAAGGACATACGCCGCTCCGACTACGAGCAGGCATTTGCGCATGTCCCTGAACTTCCAAACGATCAACGCGAAAAGTATCTGAGTTGCATACAGGCAGGTGATGAACCAGACCGGGTCATAGCCAGCCACGTATTTCCCCTCGACAACACGATAAAGGTCACGCGAGATGGCGTGCAGGCCGTGCGGAGGGGCGTACGCATATCTGGTCAGCGTGATCAGAATCAAGAAGGAGACATATGGGATCAGGAGCTTTTTCGTGCGAGCCCACGCCCATTTGCGTAAGGCAGGAGCAGTGGTCTGTGGTTTGAACAGATAACCGCTGAGCGCAAAGAAGAGCGGCATGTGGAACCAGTACAGGTATGCAGCGCCGGGACAATTAGCGTGTCCTGCCACTACTGCTATGATGCCAAGACCCTTAGCCGTATCGATCCAGGTCTCATGAACTCGTGGGTTATTTGAAGCCATATCGCTATATGGTAACAGTTTGCCGCATAGTAGCGCAATATCTGAGAGCTGCCGACCGACAGTATTATCGTCCACAGTTTGACCCGGACGCAAAAATATGCAATACTAAGAGGACTTGAATAAGAGGCCCAGACTTGTGGGCCGGGTAGTAATACTGTGACACAGGTGTTTATAATATACTGTTCGACCGTTATCTTGAAGGTGCGCAGGGTGTTGCCGTGCGTGCTTCTTCTTGCTATTATATCTTTGCCGGTGTATCTGACCGGATGCTCCGGCAGACAGCCGGGTATGCCAGCAAAGAAGGCCGCGGCTGTTAATCCGACGCCTAAACCGGCTGATCAGGGATCATTGAAAGCCAGCTTCCAGGGTGCGCGAATTGCCTGGGATGATGCAAACGGCATGCGCCTTATGGAGGCCGAGTTCAAAGAAGCGATTGCATCACAGTCGGGGACAAGTGCCTCGGTGGAACTCCGGGGTGTGAAGGCAAGCCTGTTTAAAGACGGTAAGGTAGCAAGTACACTGATCGCTCCGACTATGACCGCAAACAGCAGCGCGAGAGAGATACTCGCGACCGGCGGTGTGCAGATACTGTCTCCATCGCAGCACGCGACTGCCCGTTCGGACGAGCTGGTCTGGAAATCGCGGGAGAACAAGGTTTTGGGCACAGGTGCGGTGAAGATGACTGTGGGGAATATCTCCATCACCGCGCGCAGATTTGAGGCGGATACCGCGCTGAAGAAGGCCCGCTTCACCGGCGCAGAGGCAAGCCTGAGGTAAGTATGGGGTTTAACATGAAAAGATTAATTGCAGTACTGATTGTTTTAGTATCGATGGGATTCTACTGTGGACTCACGAGAGCGGAGAGTTTCGCCGTTAGCGGTGTGAAGCTCGCCGCATCCACCATCGATCTCGATGCCACTTCGATCACCGCAAAGGGGAAGGCAAGCCTTATATCCCCCAGAGCATCAGTGAAGGCCAATACCATCAAGCTCGAATTGATGAAGGGCAAGGACAACAAGCTGGTTTTGGAGAAAGCAACTGCCACCGGCGGCGTGGAGATACACGCCTCTCAGATCGATAAATCGACTGATACCAGCAGGACTATCGTTGCAACCGGCGATACGGCGACTATGGTGCAGTCGGAAGATACTCTCGTGCTGACGGGCAACGTCGAGGTGAAGGTCACCGATCCTCAACTCGCAGAGCCGGCCACACTCGCGGGTGACAAGGTCACCATCTTTCTGAAGAAAAGCAAGATCCAGGTGCAGAGAAGTTCCGACAAGCAGTCCGAGATTACGGTTACACCTAAAGAGAAAAAGTGAAAACAGAAGAGAAATCAAAGCTACAAGTCAAAGATCTTGTGAAAATATATGGTGGACGAAACGTCGTTGATGGCGTCTCCCTAAGCATGGATCAGGGAGAGATAGTCGGTCTTCTTGGGCCAAATGGCGCCGGAAAGACAACGACTTTCTACATGATCGTTGGGTTGGTACATCCAAAATCGGGCAGTGTGCTGCTCGATGGCAAAGATATCACCAACATGCCGATGTACGCGCGCGCCCGGCACGGAATAGGGTATCTGGCGCAGGAGGCATCCATATTCCGCAAGCTCACGGTCGCGGAGAACATGCTGCTCGTTCTTGAATCCGCCGGTGTGCCGCGCAAGGAGCGGATGGAAAGAGTCGACGAGATGCTCGATGATCTGCGAATTCGGCATGTCAAGGATCACAAGGGATACATGCTCTCAGGTGGAGAGCGCCGTCGTGCGGAGATCGCCCGCGCGCTCGCCGTGCGCCCGAAGTTCATGCTTCTCGATGAGCCGTTCACGGGCGTCGATCCTATCGCAATAAACGATATTCAGGATATCATCGGTGATCTGAAGAACAAGGGCATCGGAGTAGTTATCTCCGATCACAACGTCAGAGAGACGCTTGCAATCACAGATCGCGCATACATACTTTCAGAAGGACATATCAAGACATCCGGCCTCGCGGCCGACCTTCCAAACGATCCAATAGCCAGGAAGTATTACCTGGGAGATAGATACGAGGTTTAATCCGCCGAGGCGGAGAATTAACGCATGAAATTACTGGACCGACACATATTTTTAGAACTCCTCGGCCCGTTCGTATTTGGTGTTGCCGCATTCGCAGCCCTGATGTTTGCTAGCCAGGAACTCTTCCGAATTACGGAAATGCTGTCCAAATATCATATGCCAGTTAGTATGGCCGTGAAATTTGTGCTGCTCAGCCTGCCGAAATACATCGTCTTTACCCTTCCCATGGCTATGCTGCTGGCAACCCTTATGGGGATTGGCCGTCTATCGGGTGACAGTGAAGTAGTGGCAATCTTCGCAGGAGGGGTCAGCTTTTACAGGATCATGATCCCCGTAATTGCGATGGCTCTTTGTGTTACCGGCCTCAGCTTCCTTCTAAGCGAGGTCATCGTGCCGAGCACCACTTCGGCTTACGAGCAGATGTGGCAGTCGCTTAAGAATGAGCCACTCTCGACCGACAAGCCGTTCATGGACGTTATCGCAAGCGATGGTGTGACGAACACGGTCTTTTACGTGCAGCACGGCATCGATATGTCGTCACATTCCCTTAAGGATGTTGCGGTAGTTCAGTATTGGAACAATAAACCGGCTGCCTTCGTATATGGAAAAGAAGCCTATTGGAAGGGCGGAAACTCCTGGTCGTTCAAAGATGGCTACTGGAAGAGTCTCTCTTCAAAGGAGACCGTAAGCCTGTTCTTTGCGGGATCGCAGACACGTGAAATTAAGATCGACCGCACCCCTGATCAGATAGCCCTTGTTCAGAAGGGGGCGGATACACTGAGTTTCGTGCAGCTGAAAGAGTACATCGGGATGCTAAAGAGCGGTGGCGGCGATTTGAACTCGTACATGGTTCAGCTCTACCAGAAGCTCGCCATACCGCTTGCCAGCCTTGTATTTGCGCTGGTCGGGGCGCCTCTCGGGCTTCGTCCGCAGAGGAGCAGTTCGGCGATGGGGCTGGGGCTGTCGATAGTAATAATCTTCGCTTACTGGGTACTCATGCACTATATGACTATATTGGGTGATAATGGATCGGTATCTCCTATGATGGCAGGCTTTATCCCTACTATTGCCGGGCTGGGAGCAGGCGTATTCCTTATTGTCCGAGCATCGAAGTAACTCGATGCTCGGCAGTGCGCATGGGAATGCATCAACCTTTTTCTCGAACTGAAATCTGCAACATGAGGTCTGAAAGATGACTTGGCGAACCGTACTGGCATTAGCTGTATTCGTTGGAGTTTGCGGTTTCATCGCATATTTCGGCGATCTCATCGGTAGACGAATGGGGAAGCGCAGGCTTTCACTTTTTGGGCTCAGACCTCGTTACACCGCTATCGTATCCACAACTATCACTGGAATGCTCATCGCCATTTTTACCATAGGCTTTATGGCAGGTGTGAGCAGTCAGATCCGCACACTCATGCTTCAAGGCGAACAGATTCTCAGGGAGCGAAAGGCGATTCTTCAGGAGTACCACGACACCAAGATAGCAGCGAAAATGCTTGCCCAGGAGCTTTTGCGACAGGAGTCGATAACTGCCAAGGCTCGGTCAGAATCCACGAAGGCCATCCACCAGCGAGACATCCTTGCTAATGATATCGCTAAGCTGACATCAGAGTTGAGCAGGCTCAAATCTGACCTGAAACGCAATCAGGCTGAACTGGCTAAGGCTGAATCACAGACCGCTATCGCTAAGGGCGATCTGGCATCTGCAAAAAAAGAAATCACTTATCGTCGAATGCAGATTGCAAAGCAGCGGTCGAGCATCGACAGACTGACTGCACAACGATCCAGACTGGCTAAGCTGTTTGTAGAAGAGATGGGTGAAGCTGCCTCCAAGTGGCCGATGTATATAGCTCTTCGCGAGGGCAAGATCATCTTCCGCTCCAACGAAGAGATCGCGCGCGGCGAGATACGGTGCAATCTGCCTAAGTCGGAGATCAGAAGCCGTGTTATGGCAATTTACGACAAGGCTGACCAACTGGCTCGTGACAAAGGCGCTGTAAATGGTGATAACCGCCACACGATACAGATAATGCCGAAGAAGGTCGAATCCGATCAACCCAACAGTGGGCGGTTCCTGAAGGAATCAGAGAGCGTTGACGCTATCGTTGATCAGATATCGAGCAGTGCAGGTAGCGTTGTAGTTCGAATAGTCACTGTGGGCAACTCGGTCGAGAAAGAACAGTCGCTCGTTGAATTTCAGCTTTATTACAATCGCCGTATTTATGCACCCAGGGATGAAGTAGCCGCGACTGTTATAGATGGCCGTGGTACCAGGGGGCAGATTCTTGAGAGCCTGGTCATATTCCTGCGGCGCGATGTACGCCCGTCCGCTATCAAAGCCGGTATAATACCGACCTTCGATCAAGACGGTCAGCCTTCGGTTGGCCAGATTGCATGGGATAACCTCTTTGATCTTGCCGATCAGATTAAGTCCACAGGCAAGCTGGTACGGGTGAAAGCTGTATCTACAAGCGAGACATGGTCAGTTGGTCCACTGGGGCTCGACCTTACGATGAGCGATTCCAAATGATCACTGTGCTAGCCGTCGATCCCGGTCGCGACAAATGCGGCCTAGCGGTCGTGACCTTCGAACGCGTGCTGCACAAGAGTATTGTGGATCGAGATTGCGCAGCAAGGGCCATATCCGAGCTGGCGGCAGGTTACGGGGCCGGTAAAATTGTGCTGGGTGACGGTACAGGCTCAACCGCACTCGCCCGCGAACTAGAGGCGGCAGATTGCAGTTATCCCATAGAATTTGTAGATGAAAAATACTCGTCTCAGCGAGCCAGGTCAAGATTTCTCAGCGAGAACCCGCCGCGCGGACTGTACCGGCTGATTCCGAGAGGGCTGCGTGCCCCTGATCGCCCGTATGATGATTATGTCGCGGTGATACTCGCCGAAGATTACTTCAAGATACAACGGTAACCTCATATCTTCCCCTGCATATCGATCTCCAAAACAGTGTCTGTGTGTGCCTCCACGCCAGCGCAGAGTTTCCTTTTTCAGCGTCATGGGTACTGAACAATATGGAAGTCGTTCGATAACAGAATGGCAGACAAAATCATCGATTCCCAAATATCTGTGTAACATCATGGCAATATCGCTCGTATAACTATTCTGTAAGCATAAAGCGCAGGGTAAGTGAGTTAACTATAGGGCCTGCACCTGTAAAAAAAGTGTATTCCCATGGAGGAATTCAGCGTTGGCTTGGTTAACTATTAGCTAAGCAGTAGTTTTACAGATTGCTTACATACAAATTAATTTGGCTATCACACTGCGTGGCACAAGGTTGAAAGGAGGTGACAACACCTTGAATGGCCTGTTAAACCCGCGGTGATAGAATAGGTGAGGGGTAAAGCGAAAACTGTCCAACCGGTGAAGCTAGAGGCAACATGGATACTCCAGTGAATCCGAACAGACAGTTATAGCATATCCTCCCACCAGGAACATGAAACACAAGAGACATTCAAGGAGGATATAATGAAGAAAACAGCGTTATTCGCAACTGCTGTGCTTGCATTGGCGATGAGCGTCCCTGCATTCGCACAGTTTGCTGACGTGCCGACAGGACACTGGGCATATCAGTCAGTCCAGACACTGTCAGAGGCCGGAATCATCCAGGGATACCCGGATGGTACATTCGGTGGCAAGCGTGCTCTTACTCGATATGAGTTCGCTGAAGCAATCGCTAAGGCTATCCCGCAGATCGAGAAGATGTGCGGCGGTGGTGCAGCTGGCACAGCTGGCGCTTGCGGCGCAACAGGCGCAACAGGTGCTACCGGTGCTACCGGACCTTCAGGCGTTAACACTCCTGAGTTCCAGGCACTGCAGAGCGCTATCAATGAGTTCGGCCCAGAGCTTAAGGCACAGGGCGTGGACATTGAGCGCTTGAACAGAGACGTAGCAGCTCTCGGACAGAGGGTCACTGCAGTCGAAGCAGAGCAGGCTCGAATCCGCTTCTCCGGTGAAGCTAACTTCATCGCAAGAGCAGATATCACGAACCTTGGTAGCGTGATTGACCGTGATGGCAGAACATTGGCATCAAATACACCAATCACCAACAGTGTGCTGAACAATGTCGTCGGATTTAACGATTTTTCGTTAGGTCTGAAGGCTAAGGTCAACAACACAACAAACCTGAACGCCATGATCTCAGCAGGCGATTATCTGACATACGCACTGAATCCTGGCGTAACCAATGGCGGTATCGATCAGTTCCTACTCTGGAACATGAACATCGACGCAGCACTTGATCTTGGCTTCCTTGGCAAGACACAGGCTGTCGTTGGTCGATTCCCATTCCAGTTGACACCGTATACATTCAAGCTCGTCGATCCTGACAGCTACTCGTATACATCAAAGCTGGATGATGGCAACTTCGTAATGGATGGTGCCAAGGCTACCATGAACATCGGCTCCATTGGCCTGACAGCATTTGCTGGCAAGGACAATCTTGGAACCAACGGTACGAACGTACTGTCACTGCTGACACCTGCTCTTCAGACAGGCGCAGGCATTCCGTTCACACAGTTCGGTGGTGCAAGAGCCGTAGTTGGCACACCGTTCGACGGTACACTCGGACTGACCTACTTAAGAGCAGGTCTGGCTGGTGGCTTCGGACAGGACAACATCTTCGGTGCTGACATCAATGCAAACGTAGCATCGATCGGTGTTACCGGTGAGTGGGCAAAGAGTGACCCTGACAATACCCTGAAGGCTGCAGTTCTTACAACCGATCTGAGCAACAAGAACACTGCTTGGAACGGCAAGTTGAACTTCAAGACCGGTAACCTCGGCATAGCTGCTGGTTACACACAGGTTGAGGGCAACTACAATGCTCCTGGTTACTGGAATAGACTTGGTAGCGTAGTGAACCCGACAAACGTCAAGGGTGTTACTGCTGACGTGAACTATGCGTTCACACCTGGTCTAACCTTCTCGGTAGCAGGCGAGTTCCTGCAGCCAGAGGATTCAGCAATTCCTGTAGCATTCAGAACAGCAACTGCACAGGGTCAGGTTGCATCAATCGCTGGTGCTAACCTTGACAAGGCAAACTACTGGCGAGCTGGCCTGAAGTATGCACTTACTTCAGCAAACAGCGTAGACCTGGGTTACGAGGAGTTGCAGCTCACTCCTACAGCTGAGGCTGGTGCTAACACCGACAAAGAGAGATTTATTTCTCTTGGTGTAGGCCATTCGTTCAGCTCAAGCTCGAGCCTGAAGCTTCTCTACCAGATAATCGAGTTCCAGGGTGGTTCAGTGACCGGCCTGGCCGATTCCCGTGGCGGAGTCGCAACTGCTCAGTTCCAGGTTAAGTATTAATACTAGCCTGGCCTGAATAACAGACAGACAAGCCCCTCGGAGGTTTATCCTCCGGGGGGCTTTTTAATTATCGGTCATTTGTGAAACACTTTTGCTCACAGATGCGTCTATATAAATATAAGATCAAATAAAAATTCATCAGACCAAGGAGATATCTAATATGCACATGAGACGCAAGGTTATTGCACTGTTAACCGTTGGAGTGCTTTCCACAGTGACATTATTCTCAGCGGCTCCATCCATGGGAATAGATCTCTTCGGAGGCGCGCTGAAAGGCACCGGAGTGGTTTTATTGCTGAACCAGTTCGGTGGTCAGATAAACAGTTTTATCAACACCGTAACGCTGAACAAAGGCGTCAACATCAAAGAGAAAACGAAGGTCGTGCCGATACTCAGTGTTGGGCAGGGTGGTTACATGGGCGCAGCACAGATAAGTGGTCCGGCCGCCGCCGTCGACAAGGTGAAGGCAGTAGCACAGATCGAGATGAACATGTCCGGCGAGACTTTCCGCATAAAGGCGCTTGTTCCCGTGGCATCCAAAGATGTCGTAAAGGACATCAAGCGCATTGGTGGAGTAGGCGTGAGCGCAATAATCGATGTAAGGTTGTAGACAGCCCCTGCATAAACTACATATGGCAAATCAAAAAGGGGTTGGGTCTAAGATCCAATCCCTTTTTATGCCTGCACCATAGACAAATAGGCGTGTAAATATCAAGCTTTATGTGATTCATCCTTTCCTTCTGTATTGCGGCCATTCTTTAATTTGTGATATACTTTATATACAGAATTCCGGAGGGTACTGATGAGCAAAGTTGTTTATATTAATGGAGAATTGATTCCACAGGAGAACGCCAAAACTACAGTTTACGATCACGGTATGCTTTACGGAGACGGCGCATTCGAAGGAATAAGAGCTTATTCCGGAAAAGTGTTCAAGCTCCGAGAGCATCTGGCTCGCCTTTATCGATCAGCACATGCATTGATGATCGATCTGCCCATAACGCAGGACGAGATGGAGCAGGCCGTACTGACAACACTTCGCACTAACGGAGTTGTTGACGGCTACATACGACTTACCATTACAAGAGGGGTTGGTCTGGGACTTGACCCGCGAAATGTGAAAAGCCCTACGGTTATCATCATAACCGACAGTCTTGGACTATATCCAAAAGAGATGTACAGCGATGGCCTGAGCATTGTTACCGTCTCTACGAGGGTTCCGCCGTCACAGTGTATAGAACCAAGAATTAAGTCACTCGGCAAGTACGTCGGCAACATCCAGGCCAAACTCGAGGCGAACAGAGTCGGGGCTGGCGAAGGATTGATGCTGAACGTCGAAGGATATGTGGCAGAGGCGACCGGAGATAATATTTTCCTCGTAAGAGACGGCAAAGTGATCACACCACCGCCGTATGCTGGAATATTGGAAGGCATAACCAGAAATACGGTAATGCAGCTTGCCCGCGAAATGGGTATAGTTGTTGAGGAAAAGCTGTTCACCATATTCGACGTTTACTCGACAGATGAGTGTTTCCTGACAGGCACCGCAGCGGAAGTAATCCCGGTGGTTAAAGTTGACGGACGCACGATTGGTTCGGGAAGACCCGGCGAGATAACAAAGAAAATTATGGACGCATTCCATGCCTTGGTTCAGGTTGAGGGTGTGCCTGTATAGATCATCCGTGGTCTTCGGGGTCTGCATCAAGTGTTTGCGCGGTGCAGATCCCGAAGATAAGTTGCCGTTTTTTTTCTTTTTCTGAATGGAATCGAACAAAGGTTTGCCCTGCTGCAAATATTACGGTAAATTTGATGGTTTCTCAGGGATTGATTCTCAAATGGTTGCTTGCACTGCAATGGATTTGGGTATATGATATCATTGCTGTCAAATATTGGTAGAGGCATCAGACTTCAGTTGCCGTCATTTTATCCGGACTGCCTTAACTATTAGTCTGTAATTGTGGATGCACTTATTGTTTTCATCTGATTCGCACGGCAGAGGACTGATCTCTAAAGAAATGGACGCCAGCCGAAAAACGGGCGTCCAAAGTGCGCCCGAATTGGGTAAGTTACACACAGGACCGGAGCGCGAGTTGCTGATGCTCATGCTTTGATTTATGTATATGCCGCAACTAATCTGGATAGTTTGTCCTGGAACGCGGATTTAGTTGTGCTTTGGGCTTGTCAATAAAAAAGTTTACGAATTACCAGACACCCTGCGTATGCAGTTTATGCAACCAATGCAGGCCGTCGATGCAACGTGAGAACCGTGGTGATGCACGGAAATCATAGAATTGGAAGTCGTTGCTGCTGATTACTCTTGAAGATAACGGAAACAAAACATGAACAAGAGGCGTCAATGGCAATTGGAGACTTCATAAATCGTGCAGTTTGATAGTAGCCGGATTCCTAAGCGTGGGGCCGATTACAACAAACTGCCGTATCCGTAATACCATTCCAAAGAAAAGGAGGGACAGCGGAATGTGGCAACGATTCACAGAGAGAGCGCGTAGAGTGATCTTCTTTGCGCAGGAAGAAGCCGGAAGGCTCGGAGAGAACTTCGTAACAACCGAGCATCTGCTTCTCGGCCTGGTGCGGGAGAACGACAGCGTTGCGGCTCGTATTCTTGATCGGATGGGCGTAAGCATGAACAGAGTCCGATCAGAGGTCGAGCGACAGGTCACAAAGGGTGATGGCCGATTAGGCCAGGACATGCAGTTGACCCCGCGCGCAAAGCGTGTCATAGATCTGGCATACGACGAAGCCAGACAGCTCAACAACAACTACATTGGCACTGAGCACCTTCTTCTCGGTCTGATACGAGAAGGCGAAGGTTTGGCAGCACGTGTTCTCACAAAACTAGGAGTAGACCTGGAGAGGACCAGACGAGAAGTACTGAATCTTCAGGATAACGATACATCATCCGTCACGTCGACAGCCACCAAGACAAGGTCCAGAACACCTACACTGGATGAGTTTGCACGTGACCTGACCGATCTGGCCCGGCAGGATAAACTCGATCCTGTCGTAGGCAGAGTTACAGAAATCGAGAGGGTAATCCAGATACTGAGCAGGAGGACAAAAAACAATCCTGTGCTCATTGGAGAACCTGGCGTCGGAAAGACTGCGATTGCCGAAGGTTTGGCAGAGCGAATTGCGTCCGGAGACATCCCAGAGATGTTGAAGGACAAGAGGATTGTAGCTCTTGACCTTGCGGGTGTCGTGGCCGGCACAAAGTATCGCGGTGAGTTCGAAGAGCGAATGAAGCGCATAATGGACGAAGTTCGCAAGGCGAACGGCGAAGTAATTCTCTTTATCGACGAGTTGCATACTCTGGTTGGCGCAGGTGCAGCTGAGGGAGCAATCGATGCTTCCAACATAATGAAACCTGCTCTTGCACGTGGTGAGCTGCAGTGCATCGGTGCGACGACTATGGACGAGTTCCGAAAGTACATCGAACGTGATGCCGCTCTGGAACGCCGATTCCAGCCTGTCCAGGTTCGAGAACCCTCTGTTGAAGAGGCAATCGAAATCCTAAAAGGGTTGAGAGATAGATATGAGAAGCACCATCACGTAAAGATAAGTGACAGTGCGATAGTTGCATCAGCTCAGCTTGCAGACAGATATATCAGCGACAGATGCCTCCCTGACAAGGCCATCGACCTGGTCGATGAGGCTGCGTCCAGGGTGAGGCTTCAGAGGGCGCTGCCTCCTGGAGATCTGCGCACCGCGAAGTCGGATCTCAGAGAAGTCAGCAAGCAACTCGAAGCGCTGCCCAGCACATATGAGTACGATCGTGCAATCGAGCTTCAGGCGCAGGAGAGATACCTGAGACAGAAGGTCAACGAGCTGGATACCGAGTGGCAGTCCGGCATTGAAGCTGAAGAGCCCGTTGTGACCGAAGAGGAGATTGCTCAGATAGTCTTCAGCTGGACCGGTATTCCGGTAGCCAGACTGGTGGAGACCGAGATGGCCAAGCTTCTAACAATGGAGCAGTCGCTGCACGAGCGCATAGTTGGTCAGGAAGAGGCCATTACGGCCGTTTCCAAGGCAATCAGGCGCGCACGATCCGGCCTTAAAGACCCGAAGAGACCCACCGGTTCCTTTGTGTTCCTGGGCCCGACCGGTGTCGGCAAGACAGAGCTCGCAAGGGCGCTATCCGCGTTCATGTTCACCAGTGAGGATCACCTGATCCGCATCGATATGTCCGAGTACATGGAGAGGTTTGCCGTATCCAGACTGGTTGGCGCACCTCCCGGATACGTCGGCTATGAAGAGGGCGGCCAGCTCACAGAGGCAGTCCGAAGGCAGCCGTACTCTGTAGTTCTGCTCGATGAGATCGAGAAGGCGCATCCAGAGGTCTTCAATATTCTGCTTCAGGTTATGGAGGACGGTCGATTGACCGATTCCCAGGGCAGGGTGGTCGACTTCAAGAACACGGTGCTCATCATGACTTCCAACATCGGCGCACAGCAGATCAGCGGCGACGGTAGTGGCATGGGCTTCAGATCGGCTCACAAGGCCGATGAAAATGCCCGTGCATACGAAGGCATGAAGAACCGAGTGACCGAGGAGATGAAGAAGACCTTCAGACCGGAGTTCCTGAACAGGGTGGATGAGGTTATCGTCTTCCACTCGCTGACATCGGCCGAGATACTGAAGATCGTGGACCTGATGCTGAACCGCTTGCGGGAGCAGCTGAAGACCCAGGGTATGGCGCTTGATGTTAGTGCGGACGTGAAGGAAGTCCTGGCGAAGGAAGGCTTCGACCCGGCATTCGGTGCGAGACCGCTTCGCAGGGCCGTCCAGCGACTCATCGAAGATCCTCTCAGTGAGGAGATTCTCATGGGCCGTTTCAAAGATGGCGATACCATCGATGCCGAACTAGAGGACGGCAGAGTCGTCTTCAAGAACGTCGAGAAGCCCCAACCGGCAGCCGTGTAAGAACCGGTTGGTGAATAAAAAACCAAGGTCCATCCTGTTAATTCGGGATGGACCTTTTTATTTGAAAATACGATATAACTTAGCGCTCGTTTTCTCGCAGACTAGGCTGTCTGGCCTGCCAAAGGTCAAATTGATATTCTAAGGGTTATTGGAATAAACCTTGAATGTTAAACAACACTGAGTTTACGCCATATACCAGGAGGCATTATGAAAAGCAACAATTATGCGGAGTTATTAAAGATTTTGGGGGAGATGGAACATCTATTAAGGAGGGATCAAGCATACGGTCATGCCAACGATATGGAAAGAGTAATAGATCAATTCAAGAATTGCCCAGATGAAACCATTCCTGTGTTGCTCGGCAAAGAGTTCTGGGGAGGGTCAGGATCGTACTTTGATTTATTGCTATGCCCGTATAACGATAACGTATCTGATGATTTTGAACGAGACAATCGACAATATAGATGTCTGCTTCTGGGATTGATTAAAGAACTGCGTGCAAATGGTTGTTCAAGACCAGATTTTGATTGGCTGGAGAAATACTTGCAAAATCTCGTTTAGCATTAGGCGAGATCGCTGATCGCGGCGCTCTGCGCAGGCCTCGCGGTGCCTGCCTCGCATATCACAATAAACGACTACAAACAATTTAGTCTCAGGCCTTATGCCTGCGCTTATCCAATACCGCTCAATGGTTCATTCCACGCATCCCCGAAATTCGCAAGCCGAATCTTTCCCTCTTCGACCGATCGCGTCACCGATTCGGAGACAAGGCCAGATTGCTCGTCTTCCCATCGATAGCCCCACTGGTAACGATTCTGGGTGGCTGTATCGCTGAACCCCGGGTGGCACATGATCTCGTTCACGCCGGGCCGCAGTCGATCGATCGTCTGCGAGAGGTTTGACTCGTCCATCCGGCCGGAGACCGTGAATCCGAAGAAGTGATCTGCGTGGCGTAGTCCGGCGTTCATCAAGCGTGGGATGGCTCGACGGCAGAGCATCGACAGGACGCACTTCTGCGCGCGCCTGCCCCCGAAGCTGGCCGTTTCCATCGGCACACGTACGACCGGTATGCCGTTCGTGCGCGCCGCGTCCACGACGATGCCGAGGAGGGCCGGAAGCATATGAAGGTGCTGATGGCTGTCTATATGCGTAGGTTTTATGCCAGTGACGAGAACCCTTGCGATCTGCGCTTCGATTTCAGCCGTGATCTCCCGGACGCCAAAACGGCCAAGGGCATATTGCTTCACGAAGTCGATATGGGATTCAGGCAGCCGTCCGCCCGCATCGACCAGCCCGCCGAGGCTCGCTTGAGGTGCGACGCATTCCTCACCAACAAGTGAGAGGTGTATGCCGACACCGAGGCCCGGGGTATGCGCCGCAATTTTCACGGCGTCATCGAATGCCTGCCCATTAGGCATCAGGGATGTGCTGCGGAGTATCCCCTGACTATACGCCTGCTCGATCCCTGCATTTATTCTTGCGCTCAAGCCAAAGTCGTCGGCGTTGACCACTAAAATTGTCGGTGCTTCTACCATATGCTTCCAATCGGTATCTAAACATTTCAACAAGAATTACCAGTATGACGTTGTTGCTGGCGAGGGTGGAGACCCCTGCCACTCTCGGATAGTAGTTCAACCCTAATTCGGCAAATCGTGCGCCTTCTCGCTGCATCTCAAGGAGCAGTTCGGCATCTATGAAAGAGCCCTCCGACGTGAGAATAATGCGTTCGTAGAAGGAGCGCTTGAAAAGCTTGAACGCAAAGTTGACATCCACCACATGAAGGTTGAAGAAAGTGCGGATCATTCGGTTGTATATTTTGGAGATGACCTCGCGCCGGCGTGACTCCGCCCTCGATTTTCGCCATCCTATGACGATATCCGCATTCTCTGTAAGCGGCACTGCGTTAAGGGCATCATCCATGTGAATCGGGAGATCGCTATCCATGTATAGAATCCACTCTTTGGTAGCAGCATCGAAGCCGGTCCTGAGCGCACCACCAAGCTTTCGGTTGCGGGCATGGTGAAGGGCGACTACCTCAGGATGTTGATCTGCGAGCCTGTCAATTATTCCGCCGCTTCCATCCGTGCTCGCATCGTCCACAACGACGACTTCGATTTCCGCCGCGATTTTGTATCCAACGCGAAGGGCCTCGGCGACTGCCGTTTCAATATTATCTTTTTCGTTGTACATAGGGTAAACTATGCTCAAACTGTTTATCATCGTGATCTCTTTCTTTCCAGCGTTGCCGCCGATGAGTTAACTATCGCTACCAGACCTCCGGATCGCGCATATTCGACCGACCCTTCAGCCGCGACTTGTGCTGCATATGATTCTTTGCAGATAATCAGAACAGGAGCCTTTCCTGATAATAGGCTGTGGGCTTTCGATACATCCGTTAAATGTTCCGGCTGGTAATCAAGGTAAAACAATAGGCTTGGAGCTTTAAGATTCAGCTCGTAGGATGCAATCCTTGCGTTATGTGGCAGACGGGCTGCCAGGGCTTTTGTGCTTAATTGTGAGGTGGTGTATGGAAGCACGCCCGCCATGAGCCACATCGTAAAAAAAGCCATTCCACCACCGATAATCCAAGCGCCGTAAGCGATCTTTGCGCCTTTTCTTGTGAGTACCCATAGCAGACCGACCGCCATTGCGGCAGATACGATCACGCCCAGTACCAGGGCCGCTCCCTTGGCATCGGGATAGCTTTGTTTGGCGCCGATCTGCAGCCCGACTGTTATTAGCAGGGCAATCATGAGAGAGCCGAATAATCCTGATATCAATCCTCGCCTTGCATGGTCATCGCCGGATGCCGCGAGGTGCCAGAGGACGCCCACAAATACTGCGGCGGCCGGGTACAGCGGGAATATGTAAGTAACCAGTATGGTCTTCGATATCGAGAAAAACGCAAAGACAACGAGTATCCAGATTGCGGCCAGGTTTGCGCCGTCATTCTTATTCCATGATCGAGCCATGCCCTGAGGCAGGAATGTGCTCCATGGGAAAAAGAAGATCAGCAAAATCGGTATATTCAAGAAGTACGAATACCAGCCCCCCGTGGTCTCGGCGTGCTCGGGCTTCAAGAACCGAACGATGTTGTTTGCCACGAGGAACCCCTGAACGAAGGCATCGCGGTGCATCGTGTACATCGCGATGTACCATGGCAGCCCGACCATGAGGGTCGCAAGGATGCAGACGCCGACGTCGATGCTCAGCAATTGCCGCAGACGGCCTGATCGCCAAAGGTGTATGGCAAACGTGGAGAAGAGCAGTATTGGTGCAACAGGGCCTTTAGCGAGCATTCCCAAACCTGTCATGATGCCACACGCCGCTATCCACCCGAAGCGGGATCTTCCCTGGGCATCCAGCCAGCGTCTATAGGCATAGAGAGCGCTTGTAAGGCAAACCACCAGAGTCATATCCGTAACCGATGCCCGTGCCAGGACGATCTGCTGGATGCAGGTCGCCAGCACGACTGCCGACAGGATTCCGGCTTTGCGCCCGAAGTCATACGATGCCAGCTTGTAAACGAGAAATAGCAGCGCCACCGCGAGAATCGCTGATGGAAGTCGAACTGCGCCCTCCGTTGGATTAAGTAGGTGTGCGCTGATTCCGGATAGCCAGTAGAACAGAGGAGGCTTGTCGAACCACATGCCGCCATTGTAGTGTGGGGTCAGCCAGCCGACTCCGGCAGCCATTTCTTTTGCAACCTGCCCATATACTGGTTCATCCGGGTCCATGAGGGGGCATCTGCCGAGCAGTGCGAAGTATAGAATATACAATCCTGTAGATATACAAAGGCCGTATAATACGGCTTTCAGGTTAAATCGCGAATCGTTCTTATTGCCCATTAATATTGGTGTCCTAGGGTGAATTCTTGCTAGGGCTCTAACTGCCATCTATCGCATACTTACCCAGCATTACTACTATGACAGATTTTGGAAAATTCTTCAAGTGCTGAGAGTATTGAAACCCGAAAATCACCTGGGACAGCGCAAGCGGGGTGATTATAGGGTAGAACTGCAATGCAAAGTTAATTGACAATAGTGGCCTTTGAGTGGAACTTTTTAACCACACATTGCTTCATATAATATAAGGAGTAGCCAGCGGTGCTACACTGGAATATATTGTTTCGACTTAGGGTATTAGTAAGAAACAGCCTGTTTTGGTAAAAATGCCTTTAAATAACTTGAAATGTGGAGATTGACATGCGTCGATTGTATAAAGTATTGGCGGTTATCTGCTTGTTTGCAGCACAGGTTGCTGTGGGATCAACCGCACCACTCAAGCAAGTATCCGTGGGGACGCCGAGGGTCCGCTATGAAGCAGACCAGATTCTGGTGAAAATCGCTCCCGTGCAGAGCAGCAAATCTTCAGCGCGTGCTGCAGGAGCAAGTGCCGCGATCTCCATCAAAAATGTCGTGAGTGCTGTGCCTCAACTTGCCGGTGCTCGAGTGGAACGCAGCCTTAATGTGCCGGGATGGGCCGTGGTTCGCCTGCCAAAGGGGCTATCAGTTGAGCAGGCGGTAGGATTGTTCAAGCAGCGAGGGGAAATATCGAGGGTTGAACCGAACTATAAGGTGTATACGCTTGCTGTGCCTACTCCAAACGATTCCTACTATTCACTAGACTACCATGATTCGTCTTTCCCGGAAATCACCTGGCCATACATGTGGAATATGCAGAAGATAGAAGCAAAAGAAGGATGGGACATATACCCTAATCGCTATTTCACTGCAGGCACGAAACCAAGTAACTCAATCCACATAGCGGTTATCGACAGTGGAATTGATCCCGACCACCCGGATTTCATCAACGCCGGTGGCTTTTCCACCGACTCAGCCTCAGGTGGGCAGATAGACTGGGCGGATGGATGCAGCATATTCGATGGCGTGATGACCATGGGAGCGGATGCTTTTTTCGATGAGAGTGGGCATGGTACGCATGTTTCAGGAATCGCCGCTGCGGCCGGTAACAATGCGACGGGTGTGATCGGAGTAGGATACAACGCTCAAATCGTGCCGATAAGGGTCGTTAGCGCTGACGGTACCGGGAATGATTCGGACTTGGCACAGGCGATCAGGTATGCGGCAGACAAGGGGTTTCCGGTAATCAACATAAGCCTTGGCAGTACGGATTACTCGGATCTGCTGTCCGAGGCGGTCAACTACGCTTATTACAAAGGCTGTTTGATAGTAGCCGCTGCGAACGAATCCGGAAGTGGCGGTGGTGACCTCGGCAAGATGTACCCGGCCGCTTGCAGCAAGGTGCTTGCGGTATCGCCTACTGGCATGCTCGATGACTTCCCGTCCGGCACAGCAGCGGAAGGTGGGTATGCGGGTTACGGGGATTACATAGGGATAAGCGCTCCAAGCGGCAGTATGGTCTATTTCCCCGTCGATTTTAGCGGCGATGGCGATTTTATCGATTTTCCACAATTTACGCCTACATGGTCGTGCGCGCCTACGTACCCCGTTGGAATAACGGATGATCAACTTGGGAATCCCTTCGTAAACTACGGCGCTCTCCTCGGAACATCGATGGCTACGCCGCATGTCTCCGGCTTGGCAGCCTTATATGCTGAATACAAAGGCTATACCGCGAATACTCCCGGCGGCAACCTCGCGATCTGGCGTGCCATCCAGAGAGGCGCAGACAACGCGCAGGGTGCGGCGAACGGCGGGTATGACTTCCGTTACGGATTCGGCCGCATCAACGTCCGGCAGTCCTTGCTCGATGTGAATACCAGAAATGCAACCGTCGGCAGCGTGTCGGGACAGGTTTTCTACAGAGGAACTCCAGCACAAAGCGCTTCCATAAAGGTCCAGCCGATGGCCGGTGGTACGATTAAGCAGACCAATTCCCAGGCAAACGGACTCTGGCGTCTACCAAATATCCAGCCCGGCATTTATAAGGTGACGGCCGTGTATTATGGCGAGACCAAGGAGTTCCATTATGTAGAGGTAGTCGCAGGCGCGGATACGCCCGGATTGGATTCCTGGATAGGGGATACTTCATATCAGCCTGATAGCACAGTTCCCGAGCTGCCATCCGTGACCGTCACCGGTTACACCGTTGGTTCCAGCACCCTTCATGCCTCCTGGTGGGCGCGAGATACCGAATCCGGAATTCTGCGATATGATGCCGCCGTGGGAACTACACCTGGCGCACAGGATGTGGTGCCGTGGACCGATATGGGCTGGCGGACTGCCTGCGATTTCGATGTATCCGCTGCAGGCGGTAAACAATGCTACGTATCGGTGCGTGCTACCAATGGTGCAGGACTCTTGAGTTCAGTTGCGTCCCCGTTATCGATTAGTGGTCAGATCACCCTTGGAAACTACATTGGGGACGTCACCAAGCTGCCGATCACAGTCGAGCTCAGGAAACAAGGCGGGAGTACAACCACTCTTACTATCTACCTGGATGCAAGCGGGAAGTACAAAATCGACAATGTATTGCCTGGAACCTATGACATAGCCATCAAGGCGTCACACTGGCTACGCAAAGTAGTGAGCGGTGTTCGTGTAGGCATATAAAGATCATGCGCCAGGTTGACAGCAGACCTCATGCTGAGACATAATAATGGTAGCTCCCATTGGTTTGTTGCTGCTCAATTTTTGTTGCGCCATCAGCCGCGGGTTGCATATATGTTAGAAATGCAAAGGAGTATCATATGGCGCAAGATTCAAGAATCGAAAATGCGTATAATATCGCCAGAGAACGTTATGCCGAACTCGGAGTGGATACCGAGAAAGCCCTGGAAAAACTGTCGAATATTTCTATATCACTCCACTGCTGGCAGGGAGATGATGTAGGCGGTTTCGAGAAGCCCGGTGCCTCCCTTTCCGGCGGTGGTATTCAGGTGACGGGTAACCATCCTGGGAAAGCTCGCACTATCGACGAGCTGAGATCCGATTTGGAGAAGGCATATTCTATCATTCCTGGTGATCATAGGCTAAACATACATGCTATCTACGGAGAGTTTGGCGGTAAACTGGTTGATCGGGATGAAATCACTCCGGCACACTTTACCGGTTGGGTGGATTGGGCTAAAACTCACGGGCTAAAGCTCGATTTCAATGCGACCTGCTTCTCGCACCCCAATGCGGCAGACAACTTTACCCTGAGCCATAAGGACAAAGGCATTCGCGATTTCTGGATTGAGCATGTGAAGCGTGCACGAGAGATCGGCGCTTACATGGGAAAAGAACTAGGCGATCCGTGTGTCCATAACCTCTGGATCCCGGATGGTTCCAAGGATATTCTGGTTGACCGCTATTCTCCAAGGCAGAGGCTAAAAGACTCGCTGGATGAAATATATTCCGTAGAGTATTCCCGAAACGAGCTTAGAGATGCCGTAGAGTGCAAGCTCTTCGGGATTGGCAGCGAATCCTTCGTCGTCGGCTCGCACGAGTTTTACATGGGATACGCACTCACCAATGGATTGATGACATGCCTCGATACGGGACACTTCCACCTCACTGAATCCATCGCAGACAAGATATCGTCGGTGCTGCTGTTCCTCGACGAGGTGCTGCTGCATGTGAGCCGTGGCGTTCGGTGGGATAGTGACCATGTGGTCGTCCTGAACGATGAGATCAGGGACGTCACGAGGGAGATCGTTCGCAGTGGAGAGCTGAATCGAATACATATCGCACTGGATTACTTCGATGCGACTATCAATCGAGTTGGCGCATGGGTGATCGGCTCAAGGGCGACTCTGAAGGGCCTGTTACTGGGACTCCTTGAACCGATTGACACGCTTGCAGAGTATGAATCGACCGGTAAGTACTTTGAGCGGCTGGCGCTCCTTGATGAGATCAAATCTCTTCCATCAGGTGCAGTTTGGGATTACTACTGCGCCAAGAAGGGCGTGCCGGTTGGTACCGATTGGATAAGCGATGTACAGTCCTATGAGAATACCGTAACAATCAAACGTGGCTAAATACGGTTGATTCTGACTGGTTGATCTATTGAAGAGCCGGAACTTCCTTTGCGGAGGTTCCGGCTCTGGCTATTTATATGGTACTATAAGCTTTCTTGTGGGTGAATCTTCAGATTGTACTGATTCGGCCCTCGCCTCAACAAATTTTGGGCGAGCGCGTTTTTGTTCCGCGTATCCCGAGTAGCCCACAGGGCATATCGAGGGACGGTAAATGTCTACCAGTCTTCGGCTGCGGCGTCTTCGACTCTGCAACCGAAGCATCAACACACAGGTGAAGGGTGAGCCTACACGAAGTCGGCGCAGGCCGACTTCGTGTTTTTGTTGCCGCGAATTTATTCGCACGGTTGTTGGAACACTGTCGCTATCCACAAACTTTCTTATAGAGCTATTTATATAAACAGATTCACATTGCCTCGCTCGGCGTTGTCCAGGTACATCGCGACCCCACCTTCTTCTACGCCGTCGATGAGCTCTTCACGCTTGATGCCCATGAGGTCCATAGACATCGTACAGGCTACCATGCGCACGCCTGCATTTTGCGCCGAAAGAATGAGGTCCGGTAGGGCAGGGACATTCTTCTTTTTCATAATCCCCTTGATCATCGAGAGGCCCATCCCGCCCATGTTCATCTGTGAGAGGCTGAGCTTGTTCGCACCACGAGGCATCATCGCGCCGAACATCGACTCTATGAGGTTCTTCTTAACCTTGACTGGCTTGGGCCTGCGCAGGGCGTTCAGCCCCCAGAAGGTGAAGAACATAGTCACCTCGCTGCCCATTGCCGCCGCACCGTTCGCTATGATGAACGCTGCCACCACACGGTCGAAGTCGCTGCTGAAGACGACCATACTCTTCTTTTTGCTGACTGGCACTTCCTGCACTTGCGCTGTTCCTCCTGAGCCTTTCACGATTGTTGCTTTGTAATTGCCGTTCTCCGGTGAGACCCCAACCAGCCGGTTGCCTGTACTTCGGCACCATGAGCCGATATCCATCGCAAAGCCTGGGTCGGTGCTGATGACTTCGATAGCTTCGCCTGGGCTGATTGCGCTAATCTCATTTGCCACTCGCATGATAGGCCCCGGGCACTGGAGTCCGCAGGCGTCCACCAGCTTCACGACACTGACTGCGGGCTGCGTATCCACTGTTGGAGTTTGGGCAATAGAACAGGCATCGTCCGTCATCTCGGCAGGCTCTTTTGGTGGAGTAGGGATACTGCCCATGACCGCCGTGTAAGTTTTGTACCCGCCGGTCAGATTGCGGCAGTTGAAACCCTTCTGGCTGAGAATCCTGCATGCAAGGTAACCACGAAGCCCAACCTGGCAGAAGATGAGCAGTTCTTTATCCGTAGGAATTTCATCCAGCCGATTCCTAAGCTCCTGCAGTGGAATGTTGATGGCGCCCGGAATTGTGCCGCCTACCACTTCGGCAGGCGTGCGCACATCGATCAGCCGCTGATTGTCACCTGGTGCGATGGCTTCAGCTGTGTGGAAGATCCGAACATCGCCCCGCAAAACGTTCGACGCCACGAACCCTGCGTAGTTGATCGGGTCTTTCGCCGACCCAAAGGGTGGGGCATAGGAGAGTTCCATATCTTCCAGGTTGAACACCGTCAGCCCGGCTCGAATTGCGACAGACAGAACATCAATGCGCTTGTCCACGCCTTCGGTCCCGACTGCCTGTGCGCCAAGTATCTTACCGCTCTTTGGGTCAAACAGCAGTTTCAGACTGACAGGGCTTGCGCCAGGATAGTAGCTCGCATGGCTGGATGGATGGACGTATATTTTTTCATATGCGCGATGGGTGCGTTTTAGCGATTTCTCGTTCATGCCCGTCATGCCGACCGCCAGTTCGAACACTTTGCAGATGCCCGTTCCCTGGGTTTTTCGGTATACGCTGTCACGGCCGAATGCGTTGTCTGCGGCGATGCGTCCTTGCCGATTTGCTGGCCCAGCAAGCGGTATCAGAGTTGGGAAGTCGCCGATGAAGTCGATCACCTCTACGGCGTCACCTACCGCCAGGATATCAGGATCGCTCGTTCTCATGTGATCATCGACCAGGATGCCACCACGCTCGCCGATATCCAGCCCTGCGTCGCGTGCGAGGTTCACTTCTGGCTTGACACCAATCGCCATTATCACCAGCCCGCAATCGATGTTTTCGCCCGTACTCAACTGCGCCTGTATTGTATTTCCATTATCAACCAATCGCGTGATCGATGTCTCAAGACGCAGATCGACTCCGTGAAGCTTAAGTTGCGCATGAATGGGTGATGCCATCTCAGGGTCGATCGTTCCCATGACTTGCGGTGATAGTTCGACCAGTGTCACACCGACGCCTCGGTCCCTCAGAGCCTCTGTCATCTCAAGTCCGATGTAGCCGCCACCGATAACTACGGAGTGCGCTGGCTTGTCCTCGTCCAGAATGCGAATAATGGCGTCCATATCGCCCATAGAGCGCAGGGTGTGGACTTTTGGACTGTCTGCACCGGCGATCGGTAATCTGATGGGCTCAGCGCCCGGGCTGAGAATCAGCTTGTCGTACGAGATGTTCTGGTCCAATCCGTTTTCCAGATTGCGTGCCACCACTTCCTTGCGTTCACGATCGATTTTTACTACTTCGGTTTTTGTGCGGACATCTATCCGCAGATTTGCATAAAGGGTTTTTGGTGTTTGCACCAGCAATCGATCTCTATCCGCTATCACGCCGCCGATGTGGTACGGCAGCCCGCAATTTGCGAATGATACGTTCTCGTTCCGCTCGATCAATATGATCTCGGCGTCTTCGGACAGCCGGCGCGCTCTGGCGGCCGCGGATGCGCCACCTGCGACTCCGCCTACTACCACAATTCTGGTTTTGTCGGTCATTTGAAAGCTCCTTAGGCTGTTATAATCTCGTAATGCAATTAGCTTTTATGCAATGCATCAGCGATGGCAAGTGCGGTGATTCTATGCTGTAATGCACAGTGCGCCCTACACGTCTGCTCGAAAGCAGGCCGCAGTTCTGCATGAGCCTCAAGTGCTCGCAGATCTGGTGCTGTTTCATGTCGCATAGTTCGGCGATCTCATGCACTGCAAGATCACCCTGCATCAGAATATCGACTATCCTCAATCTGACGGGGTGGGCCATAACTTTCAAGCATGCGGCCGCTTCTTCCAAAGTCTCTATCGAAAGCAGATTGATATCCGGTGCCTGGTCAGTCATATCGAAACATCTCCATATCGAAACATCGTAACAGTACGATATATAGTGTACGCTCTGGCCTCATTCTTGTCAAGTGAAATTTGTGGGATCAGAAGTTATCTGGGGATTGTTGCCTTGTTTGAAACAGAATAGGCCCCCTCACCCCAACCTTGTAGAATGAGAGGGCCTCGAAGTCTCTAGATGAGGTTTGCTTCCAATGTTATCGGTGTTGCGGCTAATGCTTTGGATACAGGACAGTTCTTCTTGGCATCTTCAGCATATTTCTGGAATTCCGAGTCATCGATGTTCGGAATTTTTGCATCGGTGTGCAGTTCGATCTTGGTGATCGCAAAGCCACCATCTACTTTATCGATGTGTACCTTCGCAACAGTATGCACATGCTCCGGGTGGAAACCGGCACCAGCCAGTGTGGCCGAAAGCTGCATGCTGAAACATCCTGCGTGTGCTGCTCCGATCAGCTCCTCCGGGTTGGTCCCTGGGGTCTCACTGAATCTTGTACCAAACGAGTAAGTGCCTTCAAAGGCGCCGCTTCCAAGTTTCATGGTGCCGCTACCTTGCATAAGGTCGCCGTTCCATTGTGCTTCCGATGTTCGTACTGGCATGTGTTTGTCCTCCTATTTAGGTACTGTAAGCTTTCTTGTGGGTGAATCTGATTCGCCCTCACCCCAACCCTCTCCCGATTTCGGGCGAGGGGGGATGCCGCTATCCACAAACTTTCTTATAGAGCCCCCATTTAATTGAAATACTGCCTGCTAGAAATGTTCTATGACTACGAGCTTTCCTGCCTCCTGCAGTTTTTTGGCGAGAAGAGGAATGATAATCGGACGGGTAAGTATGCCCCTCTGTCGGAAGCTGATGTCGTCGCAGGCTGGATTGATCGCTCCACCAACCAGAAAGTTCACTCTGTCGGCATCTCTCAGCAGTTCCTGAAGCTCCGTCACGCCGCTCACTTCGTCGAAACAATTCGGGTCCTCGTCCAAAATATTGTAGACTTGATTCAGAGTGATCGCACCTTCAGTCACGAGGTCGATGCCGTCTATCTCATATCGAGCAGGCGCCAACATGCTCTGCGGCAGCGTTTCGACTTTGACCTCCGTGCCGAGATACTCTGCTACAAGGCGCGATGTGGTGCCACCGCTGACGACCTTCGTGCCATCAGCCGTCAAAAATCGTCGGATGACGATGGAATCTTTCATGGGATTTACGGGTGGCCCGGTAAGAATGGTAACTGACTTACCCCATCGGCATGAGGCGAGTGCGACTGTACAGTCATCGCCAGCCGCGGTCTTCCAAAGCAGTCTGGCTTGCCGCAAAACCAATGGCAGAATATCTTTAGCTTTCATACCGCTGTTTAAGCAGGTGTTCACATATTCGCATGCGCCTTCAATGGTCCATCCATTGTGCAGGCCCATTCCAAGCCCGGCCTGGGTGATGCCATCGCTGACCACGAATATTCCTTCGCCCGGCTCGACATGGCAATTAGCCTCACCGACAAGTGCGTTTTCAATCGTAACCGATCTAAGCGGTAGAACGCTTGCATATTTTGCGCTAACAAATATCGGCGCCGGCATTTCGTACGATAGCACGGTGGCGACACCATCGTTTAATATGCGAACAATCGTGAAAACCGCGTAGGGGAGATCCGTCCCTTTTGCCTCGTTCATCGTATGCACCAGGCTGGCAAAGGCCTTTCGTAGAGAATATCCTTGCCTCAGCAGTTCCAGCAATCTGGATACGCACATCTGGGCAGCAATATGGGCCTTTATGCCGGAACCTATGCCATCACTGCAGATTAGCGTAGTGGCTGAAGATGTGCGCTCGTAAGAGACTACATCGCCACACGGCGCCCCCGGTTTTTTTGAAACCTGTTTGGTTTCTATTTCGACGTGTATATATCTTTTATCCATTCTTTGCCGTACTTAGTATCCTTTTCAGAATCATCTGTGTCGCCGGATTCTCCACCGGCAAACAGCATAAGCCTGTCTAGTAATTCTTCGCTCTGTGCTGTGCTTTCGCCTAGAAACTTTGCTATAGTCTGCGCCATATTTATCTGATGCTCAAGCAACTCTCTCGCCTGGATCACAGTCTGCCCTCGAAGCTTGTCGAGTTTCTCCTTATGCGCCCGGGTCTTCGTTATATTGACGAATATCCCAACATACTGCTGCTCTTCCCGAAGTGCGTACAGGATCTCGTGCGTAACCAGGTTGTAGTTGCTGTGAGTCACAACTGTCTCGACCAACTCTTCCTTGCCGGACGCCAACTGCTCAAACGGATCAGGGTCCATCAAATATGAAATCGGCCGCCCGCAGATCGACTCAGAGCACATGAAGTAGCTCCTGAAGGCCGGGTTCATGCTGATGATGGTCAGATGGCTGTCCAGTATCACGATGCCGTTCGGACTGGTCTCGATAATACGGTCGGTGCGCTGCTCGGCAAGACGCTTCATGTAGGGAATGCACATCTCTAACTCTGCCATTCCATTTATAACGGCAATGGCCTTATCTCTGCATGATGGATAACCGCACGCACCGCAGTTCAGCTGATTCTCAGTCGCAGACTTGCCGGTCTGTTCCAGAACCTTGAGTATCTGCTCCTCCGATATATCCGCACTGTTGTCTATGGGGGCAGCCTTAAACTTGGTTATCAGGCCTGGATGGGCGTGCGAACCCGGCTCGGCTCCGGCGTTGCTGCTCGCGTAATCCAGGACATCCGCCCGCCGATCGTAGATGTTTTTCTCGACAGGGATCGCCGGTCCGTTGATGCAGCCCTGCGGACAGAAGAGGGGTTCTATGATTTTCGATTTGCCGCCTGGACTCAGACTGTCCAGCATTCCCCGCACTTCCTCGAAGCCGCTGATGGAAACAACATCCGGCGCCAGGAGATCGGTTGCGAGCTCGGCCGTTTTCATGCTTCCGCCGACCAGTGGGAAGCATCTGGCATCTCCCTCAGGCGTTTCGTCGAAGTGGCTCTCTTCGCAGGCAGAGAGATTAATCCCTGCATCTTCGAACCATTCGACCAATTCTGTGAAAGTGAGCACGCAGTCTACAATGCCTTTGTTCTCACTGCGCTGAGACTCGGCTTTCTTGGCTACGCAAGGGCCTATGAAGATGACTTTTGAGGAAGCACCCAGCTTTTTCTTGATGTGCATGGCATGCGCGATCATAGGGGAGACGATTGGAAGCAGCAGGTTGACCTTGTCCGGATCGTAGAGTTCCACATACCTGACGACGGCTGGACAAGCGGTGCATATGTGGGAATGGCTTGCGTTTGCGGTTGCCATCCTGGCGGTTTCGTTCGCCACGTGGTACGCGCCGATGGCCGTTTCCCCTACATAAGAGAATCCGAGGCGTCGAAGTGCGGAGGCAAGGCGTTTCTGCTCCCATTCGTTGAATACCGCAACAAATGATGGAGCAATGCTTGCGCCTACAGTGTTATCGGATGCAAGCAGTTCCTTTGCCGGATTGAGGTCCTTACGGAAAGTCTTTGCGCCCTGAGGGCATTCCCTGATGCACGTGCCACATGATATGCATCGCTCCTCAACAACGTACGCTTGCCCTTTTTCCATACGAATTGCCTTAACGGGGCAAACTCGTAGACATCGATAGCAGTCACGGCAACTCGCCTTGTTCGTATACACAACCTGACTTGATCTGGGTTCATTCGTCATATCATGCCCTCTGTTTATAGGATAATATATTGATCCTTCACCTTGTGTTGGGAAGGACTTCGAACGGCCCGCGCTGTTATGACTTACTTGCATTTTAATCATGAGCTGTTAATAGTAGGAACCCCCTCCACGAATGGAGGGGGTATACATAACAATATAACTTACGCCGTTACTTTGCTTAATTCCTTTTTTAATGCCTTACAGGCTTTATCGAAATTGCATTTCTCGATCGTTGTATCTCCAACTGAGATTGTTGGCCCTCTGCCACACCGCTCGAAACAGAAGGTAGCCTTAACATCAACTGCGTCTTGCAGTCCCTCTGATTCGATGTGATCCATCAGGTCATGCAACAGCTGCTGCGAGCCTCTGACCATACAGCTTGTTCCAACGCAGACGTTGACTTCAAGCTTCTTCGCATCGTTGCCGTTCAACAGATCCATTTCCGAATCGGCGATTCGTCTTCGGCTGCGATAGTTCGTGTGCAGAAGATGATGGGCTTTTTCTCCACCAACATCGCCCAGGTGCTTATCGTAGCACTCTGCGACCATGTGGTTCTCCTGCGATTTGTGGAACTCAAGCATCTTGTCTGTATCGTAAAGTCCCTTGGTTCTCAATCGCTTGGCCGCCGCTCTGTCCTGCACAACAGGCTGTCCGGCGCCGCCGATGCACCCGCCCGGGCAGGTCATGACTTCGATGAGATCGTAATCGCACTCGCCGGCCTTCACCTTCTCAGCGACTACCTTGGCGTTTGCCAGACCGTGAACTATGGCAAGCTTCAGATCTATTCCTGCCACTGAAAGACTAGCCTCACGCAAGCCCTCTATTCCGCGAACGGCCTTGAAGTCGACCGAATCAAGCTTGATTCCGCTTACCTTCTCTACCGCATAGCGAAGAACTGCCTCCGTAACGCCGCCGGATACGCCGAATATGACTCCGGCTCCCGTCTTGAATCCGAAAGGCATGTCGAGCGACTCAGGCTCCAGTTTGCTGAACCTGAGTCCACTCTCCTCGATCATACGGCCAAGCTCCTGCGTAGTGAGTACATGATCAACGTCCGGGATGCCATCCGTCTTGAACTTGCTCATTTTAGCTTCGGATTTCTTGGCTGTACAAGGCATAATCGAAACCACTACAAGATCCTTTGTATTTACGCCGAGTTTTTCCGGCAGGATCTCTTTGGCTATAGAACCGAACATCTGCTGTGGTGAACGGCAGGATGATAAGTTCGGCAGCAGATCAGGGTAGTACTGCTCAGCATACTTCACCCATGCAGGGCAGCACGAGGTGAACTGAGGCAGTTTCTCACCCTTGGTCTTCCGCTCCAGAAACTCAGTGGCTTCTTCTATAACGGTAAGGTCTGCTGTGAACGATGTATCGTATACCTGATTGAATCCCATCGCTTTGAGGGCTGCAACCATCTGTCCTGTTGTGATTGTGCCAGGCTCCATCCCGAAGTGCTCGCCGATTGCAACTCGAACGGCCGGTGCGATCTGGGCGACTACAGTTTTCTTCGGGTCATCAAGGTCTTTCCATACAGCATTTACTTCAGACTTCGGTGTGAGTGCGCCGGTTGGACATACGCTTGCACACTGTCCGCAATATACGCATTCAACCTGATTGAGGTCTTTGCCGAAAGCAGGAAGTATCGTGGTGTTGGAACCTCTCCCCGAGAAGTCGATGGCGCCGATGCCTTGAATCTCGTTGCAGGCACGCACGCAGTCGCCGCACAGTATGCACTTGTTCGGGTCCCGAACAAGTGATGGCGATGTGTTGTCTATCGGCATAGGCGTGTGTGTCGATTTGAACCTTATCTCTTCGATGCCAAGCCTGCGAGCCAAATCCTGCAGCTGGCAGGATGCGCTCTTGGAGCAGGTTGGGCAGCTTTTATCATGATTAGCGAGCAATAGCTCAACTGAAATCTTTCTAATCTCCCGGATCTCTTCAGTCTGAGTCTTAACCTTCATTCCCGGTGCTGGTATAGTTGAACACGAGGATACTATGCCCCGGCCTTCAAGGTCTACAAGACAGAGTCGGCAAGCTCCATATACGCTTAGATCAGAATGATAGCAAAATGTGGGTATATCTATACCCGCCTTGCGAATCACTTCCAGGAGATTGCGCTCGCCCTCTATCGGGATTTCTCTTCCATCGATTATCACAAAGTCATTCTTTGTCATCACTTAAACTCCAATCACAGCGTTGAACTTGCATGTCTGTGCGCAAACTCCGCACTTGATACACAGTTTCGCGTCAATTTTATGAGGTTTTTTCACCTCGCCGGTAATTGCTCCGACAGGGCATTTTCGTGCACAGGCCGTGCAACCTTTACAGTTTTCCGCTATGATCTCTGGTACGCGCAGAGCCTTGCACTGTCCGGTTGGACATCTTTTCTGATAAACGTGTGCCTCGTATTCGGCTCTGAACTGTCTCATCGTTGAAAGAACCGGGTTAGGAGCGGTCTTGCCGAGTGCGCACAGCGAACCCTTCTGAACGGCCTTCGCCAGCTTCTCAAGAAGATCAAGCGTTTCGCCTGTACCGCGTCCCTCGACTATGTCAGTCAGAAGAGCGAGCAACTGCTTTGTACCTTCTCGACAGAGAACGCACTTTCCGCACGATTCGCTCTGTGTGAATTTCATGAAGAACTGGGCGATCTTGACCATGCAGGTCTGCTTGTTCATGACTACGAGTCCGCCTGAACCGACCATCGCGCCGACTGTCTTCAACGAATCGAAGTCGATCGGCAGGTCAAGGTTCTCTTCGGTCAGGCATCCACCTGAAGGGCCACCGATCTGTACGGCTTTGAATACGTCGCCTGTGATTTCGCCGTCGTCATTTGTTACGCCGCCGCCGATGTTATTTACGATCTCTCTCAGTGAGGTACCGAACGGAACTTCGATCAGTCCGGTGTTTGCAACATGACCGGTAATGGCGAAGGTCTTGGTTCCAGGGGAAGTTGCAGAGCCCTGTTTCCTAAACTCTGCTGCGCCCATGTTTATAATAATAGGGACTGATGCGAGAGTTTCCACATTGTTGATAACAGTAGGCTTACCGAACAAACCGCTCTGCGCCGGGAACGGCGGCTTCGGAAGCGGCATTCCTCGCTTGCCTTCAAGCGATGCGATCAGCGCTGTTTCCTCGCCACAGACGAACGCGCCCGCGCCCTCCATGACCTTGCATATCAAGCTCTGTTTGGTGCCGAAAATGTTGTCGCCCAAGACTCCCAATTTCTCGGCGTCCTTAACGGCCTTGCTGATTCTCGCCACTGCGAGTGGATATTCAGCTCGCACGTAGACGTACGCTTCGTCAGCGCCTATGGCTCGTGCCGCGATCATGATGCCTTCGATGACACTGTGAGGATTGCCCTCCATAACGCTGCGGTCCATAAACGCCCCAGGGTCGCCTTCGTCAGCATTGCAGATCACGTATTTCTTGGCGCCAGGCTGGGCAAGGGTGATTTCCCATTTTTTTCCGGTTGGGAAGCCGCCGCCGCCACGGCCTCTCAGGCCGGAGTAAAGCATCTCTTCGCAAATATCTTTAGGGGTCATTTCGGTGTACGCACGTTTGGCTGCAGCGTAACCGCCACTGTGGATGTATTCGCTGATGTCTTCCGGATCGATTACTCCGCAGGATTTGAGAACCGTTCGCGATTGTTTGGTGTAGAAAGGAATCTCTCCGATACCCTTGCAGTGTTCTCCGCTTAATGGCTCTACATACAGCAGCCGAGTAACAATTCCGCCTTCCACCAGGGTAGTGGAGATGATTTCTGCTACATCACTTACCTTAACTTTTGTGTAGAGCACGCCGTCCGGCGATATAGTTACCAGAGGCCCCATTTGGCAGAAACCCTGACAGCCACTCTTTGACAGGTGGATACCATCGGATTCCTCCTTGAGCTCGACGACTATATCTAATCCGGCCGCTTTGGCCTGCTGCACGAATGCATCGTAAACTTTCAGCGCTCCGTTTGCCACACAGCCAGTTCCCGCACAGATCGTGATCCGGCGATTGATGTTGCTGGTCGATTTGGCATACTCCTGAGCTATATTATCGAGATTAATGGTTGCCGTACTCATTTATTCTCCTCATTTGCCATGATTTCTTCAATTAGGACGACTGCCTTTTCAGGGGTAACCTGGCCGTGCACGTCGTCGTTGATTACCATAACCGGTGCCAGACCGCAAGCGCCCAGGCATGACACGGTCTCGACCGTAAACAGCATATCAGGGGTTGTCGGCTTATCTTCGGTTAGTTTCAGTCGGGTTCTCAGCGCCTCTAGAATCGGGATCGACTTCTTTACGTGGCAGGCCGTGCCGTCGCACAGGCGAACTATATACTTGCCCTTGGGCGCAAGAGCGAAATGCGCGTAAAAAGTAGCTACTCCGTAAACTCGGGCAGGGGGTATCCCAAGTGATGTTGCAACGTACGTCAGCACCTCTTCCGGCAGATATCGATACTCATGCTGCACTCCCTGTAGAATAGGAATCAGCTTAGAGGGGTCCCGATCGTAACGATCGAGGATTTCGCAGACTTTTTCGAACTGTCGAATCCTCTGCGTGGTTTTCTTTAGTGTTTGCGGCATTTTATTCTCCTGTTGAGCGTTCAAAGTTGTCTTCGGGGATTGCTATAGGCTCTAGTTCACCGTCCTCTGATAAAGTATGTTCCTGGATCATACGAAAAACCAGTTTGTGAGATAGAACCGCAAGGCTGGATGCCAGGTCAACATTCTCCACGATGACGCCGTCCGGCACATCGAGGTTAACCGGCGAGAAATTCCATATGGCGTTGATTCCTGAAAATGACATCGTATCCGCAATTGCCTGGGAGTGTTCCGCGGGCACGGTGATGATCCCCATGTGAACGTGCATCCTCTTCGCGAGGTCAGCAAGCTTTTCAACGGGCAGTATCTGATAACCCTGAACCATGTGGCCAACCTTCGCGGGGTCAGCGTCGAATGCGGCTACTATACTTAAACCGTGCTGTGCGAAGCCCTGATATCCGAGCAATGCGCTGCCGAGATTACCTGCGCCTACTAGAAAAGCATCCGTATTGTTGTCCCATCGAAGGAATTCTTCAATTGCCTTAATGAGCGCCGGTACGTGGTAGCCGGATTTTGGCTTTCCGACTATCCCTGTCAGCGCCAGATCTTTTCGGATCTGGTCGGGCTGAAGTCTGAGTTCGCTTGCGATGTGCGTGCTGGAAACGAACTCGCGGCCCGTAGCGTTCAGTTGTTTGAATAGATTAAGGTATGCCGGCAATCGTCTGACTGACATTAAGTTACCAGCACGAGCTTTCTCTGCGGCCATTGCAAACCCCCCCTTGTATGGGTCGCCTCGTCAAATCTAGGGCGCAACCCAAAGGGTACGCCCCTCTAACCGCCAGTATTTTGAAGTTGAATTCTCCATGCATAGGTAACATGGATCAACTCCAGACCGGCGGATTAAAATCAGATTCAGGCACGTCAAAGTTTGCGCAATCAAAGATAATGCATTCGTGACAAGCGCAAACTGTTAAATATTCGTTAACTTATTAACAATATCTTACGCGAATTCGTGATTTATGTCAATGAGTTTGGGGCGTTTTATCAATTATTTTTTCCTGATTAAACAGGTTTGGTATGATCGGCGACATATGATAAAAGATGATGCCAGGGCATGCATTCGCGCCCGGTTTGAGGGATATCCGCCGCCGGAATCCACTTAAAACTAATTACGGCAAGCATGCAAAACGGGCAGATCTTTTGACCTGCCCGCAATTGAGCCATAACTGTATACCCGCCGGGTACTACCGATTTCGCCTGTCTTCAAGATTTCGCTCCACCGCATTCAGTGTCAGCTTTCGGAACCTGAGCGCATCCGGTGTAACCTCAAGAAGCTCATCTTCACCAAGCCAGGCCAGCGCCTGCTCAAGGTTGAAAGGTCTTGGCGGTGTAATCATAACCGTCTGATCTTCGTTTGATGACCGCATATTGGTCTGCTTCTTGGCCTTCGTAATATTCACGAGCATATCGTCGGCACGAACGTTTTCACCTACTACCTGTCCTTCATATACCTCATCACCCGGTGCGATGAAGAAGGAGGCCCTGTCCTGCAGCGGCGAAATCGCGTAGGCGGTCGAGCGACCGGTATCCTTCGAGATCACACTGCCTCTGGTTCGTGTAACGACTTCCCCTCGATGTGTTCCATAGCACTTGAATATATAAGACATGAGTCCAAGACCCTTTGTCCAGGTCATGAAATCCGTCCTGAAACCGATAAGTCCTCTTGTCGGTATCTCAAAGACCAGGCGATTGTTGCCTGCTTCATCTTTGCTCATGGAGGTGCATTCGCCCTTGCGTTTTGCGACTTCCTCCATGATGGTGCCGAGGCACTCATCGTTGACGTCGATGTAAAGTTCTTCTATAGGTTCACACAGCTTACCGTCTATCACTTTGGTGATTGCTTTTGGTTTGCTGACTGCGACCTCATAGCCTTCCCTGCGCATGGTTTCAAGCAGGATGGCGAGCTGAAGCTCACCACGGCCGGATACATTCAGGGCATAAGGTCTGTCTGTCGGTTCAACCCTCAAGCTGACGTTGACTTTTGTCTCTCTGTCAAGACGGTTGGATATATTGCGCATGGTCAGCCACTTGCCACTTCGTCCGGCCCAGGGGCTGTTGTTCACAATGAAATCCATGGAGATTGTCGGCTCATCGATATGGATCAGGTCGAGTGCTTCCGGATTATTGGTGTCAGCGATGGTCTCTCCGATCTGAACCTCGGGGTAGCCTGTCAGTAGAACGATTTCCCCTGCGGCTGCCTCTTCGGCCTCGACTCGGTGCAATCCCTGATAGATGAAAATTTTGGTGACATTGAAGCGGTCCACACTGCCGTCGCGTTTGACGATGGCGACCTGCTCCCCCCGGTTCAACTTGCCCCTGAGTATCTTTCCGCCGAACATGCGGCCCAGATGCTCATCGTAGTCCAGACTGGTTATCTGCAGCTGGAACGGCTTGCCGAATTCTACTGCCGGCGGTGGTACGTGCGCCAGGATTGCCTTGAACAAAGGATCTATGTCAACCGGTGCGTTATCTGGGTCAAGAATAGCATAACCCTCTACGCCTGAAGCGAAGAGATATGGGAAATCAATCTGGTGCTCGTCGCAACCGAGTTCGATGAACAGATCCAATACCTCGTCAATGACTTCCCACGGGCGTGCGCCCGGGCGGTCGATCTTGTTGACAACGACTATCGGCTTAAGCTTCTGTTCCAGCGCTTTCTTGAGAACAAATCGTGTCTGGGGCATAGGGCCTTCGCATGCATCAACCAAAAGCAGTACGCCATCAACCGAGCGTAGAATTCTCTCTACCTCACCGCCGAAATCGGCATGGCCGGGTGTATCCACAATATTGATCTTAATGCCATTGTAGCATACGGATGTGACTTTGGACAGGATGGTGATACCCTTCTCCCGCTCAAGGTCGTTCGAGTCCATTACTCGTTCTGCTACAACCTGGTTTGTGCGGAATGTTCCGCTCTGGCGTAGAATTACATCGACCAGTGTTGTCTTTCCATGGTCAACGTGCGCAATGATTGCCAGATTGCGGATATCCTGACGCAATTCCTTATTGGTCTCAGTAGTTCCCGGTATTTCTGCTATGCTCATGTTCCTGCCCGCCTTACACACAAAAAGGCCCGAGTTCCATTGCGGAACTCGGCCCCGCTGGTATAAATTCATTATTGTGTCTATTTTATCATAAATGACGGGCGAGGTCAATATGAGTATGTGAATCAGTATACTCTGTGGTCGGGTTTTGAAATCCATTCCTGGAACAATGCGGTGTTCTGCTCTCGAAGTAGGCCTTTATCGAGCCTGATTGTACTCTTGCCGAGTTTTTTCAAAACATCATCATGGATGGATAACTCGTTGAACCCGGCACTGCGCGCATCCTCGATCTGCGCCCCGAAAAAGATCGCGTTCAGACGAGCCCAGTGGCACGCGCTGAAACACATCGGACACGGCTCGCAAGTCGAATAGATGACACAGCCGGAGAGGTCTACGGTGCCGAGCGTGTTGCAAGCCGCTCGAATAGCTCTGATTTCGGCATGGGCGGTAATATCGGTAGTCTCCCAGACGCCGTTATGCTCGCAGCTTATCACCTGTCCATCTTTTACTATGCATGCGCCGAAGGGTGTCTGACCATGCTGAATGCCTTCGCGCGCTTTCTCGATAGCTATCCGCATAAAGTCTTCGTGCTGCATATAAATTAACCCTCAGTTCGGATGCTGCTGTACGCGAGCAGGGTATTGCCTCTATTCGTAAGAGCAGATGTATTCTGTTATGTCCTCATCGATGGCTATCTCAAACGATGATTGACCGGGCACCTGGAAGAATGTGCCTGCCGTGTAGGTCGTCCAGTCGGTCTGACCGGCGATCTTCGCCGCGCATGTTCCGGCAATGATTTCCATGCGCTCGGCTGCTCCTGTGTTGAACACGTATGAGCCGGGATATATCAGCCCGAGTGTTTTCCTGCTTCCGTCTGCGAATACGATGGTATGGCTAATGACCTTTCCATCGAAGTAGATATTGGCTTTGTTTATTATACTGACGTTATCGAACTGTTCAGTCATTTTATCCTCCAAATTGCCTGGCCTGTTTATTCAATCACGATGTCCGCAACGGAATCGAGCACGATAGTCGGCTGATAGGAGAAGCGCTCAATGTCGGTTCGTTTGGTGAGACCGCTGAGGACGAGGATCGTCTCCATACCGGCCTCTATGCCGCCGATGACATCGGTATCCATGCGGTCGCCGACCATGATGGTGTTTTCAGAATGTTCGCCGATAAAGTTGAGGGCACTCCGCATCATCAATGGGTTCGGTTTGCCAACGAAATACGGCTTAACGTTAGTCACCGCTTCTATAAGGGCCGCCATTGCTCCGCATGCCGGTTGTATGCCCTTCTCGCTTGGACCGGATGTATCCGGGTTGGTGGCCACAAATCGGGCGCCGGCAGCGATCAACCTTATGGCGTGGGTGATCTGCTCAAATTGATAAGAATTCGTCTCTCCGAGTACGACGTAATCCGGGTCGACGTTTGTCAGTACGTAGCCGACGTCGTGCAGCGCGCTCGTAAGCCCGGATTCACCGATTGCAAAGGCAGTGCCGTTCGGGCGTTGTTGAGACAGGAACTGAGCCGTTGCAAGTGCGGCGGTGAATAAGTGACCATCGGGCAAGTTCAAGCCCTGCAGCGCCAATCGATGCTGAAGGTCCCTTGGCGTGTATATGGGATTGTTAGTGAGCACGAGAAACGGCGTTTCGGTTCTCACCAGGTCGGCTATGAACTCAGGCGCGCCAGGGATGGGCGTCTGCCCGCGTACGAGCACCCCGTCCATATCCAGCAGATAACATTTTTTGTTGCTCATCAGTGATCCTTTATAAAATGTGTAAAAGACTTTGATTGTCTACTCTGTGATTAAGTATATGCGCTGCAGGCAAGTAGTTCAAGGGTATGAGCATACGGCGCATGGTAACAATCCCATAAATAGGGCTCCGTAAGCTTTATTGCGGGTGAATCTTCGGATGATTCAGCCCTCACCCCAACCCTCTCCCGATTTCGGGCGAGGGGGGAATGCCGCTTATCCCGAGTAGCCCGCAGGGCGTCTTCGTGTTTCTGTCGCTGCTAATTTATTTCACGGTTGTTGGAACACTACCGCTATCCACAAACTTTCTTATAGAGCCATAAATAGAACTGGGAGCGGTAGCCGTTTAAGGCATACACCGCTCCCATCAGTTTAAAACCGTTTATTACCGGGTGATATTACTTGCTTGCGCCAATTCTGAACACGGATGTGCCACAGGTTGGGCAGGAACCCTTTGTTGCTGGTTTGCCATTCTTCATGGTAACCGGTGTTGGGTTGCTGATCTCTTTCTTGGCCTTGCACTTTACGCAATATGCCTCCATTTAGTTCACCTCCTTCTTGATTTTGGAATTATAGGACAAACTGTCTGAAGATAATAGCTTGCTTGCTCAACTTACGAGCTACTGACACCTTGTTCAACACGATAATGGGAAAATCCTTCATGAAAACCTAAGATTGTGCCATATTCTGCAACATTTCAAGCTGATGAGGTGTACCAACCGCTATAAGGGTGTCTCCAGAGCGAATTTCTATGTCAGGAGACGGGCTGCTCATCAATGCGCCCCCTCTGCTTTTCACCGCAACAACGGTCGCACCGGACTTCTCGCGGATCTTAGATTCACGGATGGTTTTATTGGCGAATTCTGAATCATCGCTAGCCATTATTTCGGTTATCTCAAGTTCCAGACTTTCGCTGTAGACGGCGCTCTCAAGAAAATCGACTACTGTCGGGCGGAGAACGGCCCACGCCATCCTCTTGCCTCCAAGGATATACGGCGACATTACCCTGTCCGCACCGGCCCTCCGTAATTTGGGCTCGTCTTCGCTCTTTATCGATCTTGCTACCACGAACAGCTTTGGATTGATCCCCTTGGCTGTGAGTACTATGAATGTATTATCCGCATCTGTGGGGGCGACGGCAATCAAGCCCTTAGCATATTCGATTCCGGCCGAGAGTAGGCACTTATCATCGGATGCGTCGCCTTCTACATAAAGGGTCTTTTCAGTCGATAACTTAGGCAGCTGCTCGGGGTTGCTCTCGACGATGACGAACGGGACTTTGCGGGCGCGAAACTCGCCGGCTATCGATTGGCCCATACGGCCGTATCCACAGATAATATAGTGATCTCTTACGCTACGTATGGCCTTATCCATTCTTCTCCTCCCAAGCATGCGCTGTAGCTTATCGGATGCGGCGACTTCGACGGCGTTGCCTATCGCCCAGAAAACTACAGTGAACAGAATCGAAACGCCTGCCAGTGCAAAAATTATCGTGAAAATCTTACCGGCGTTGCCGGGGTGCATCACTGCTTCCCCGTTGCCGAGCGTTGTGAGCGTGCTGACGGTAATATAAACGGCGTCGAGCAGAGTTGTATGCTCAATGAAAAAATACCCGGCCGTGCCAGCAAGTAGGAGACCCAGGACTACCAGCCCTGCTATTTTCAGTTGCTTGAATAAATCCATATTGCCTGCTACCTTATCGGATACCGTAAATCAAAGCGATCGTTATAGTGTGATTATACACAATTAGCGTGTTCTCTGCTACCCCATATTGGATAAGCGATTGGTAACATGCTCAAAAGTGTCACTTTGACAGGCTGCGAGTTACAAATAGTCTAGCGGGCGAGCGGTTGGCTGGCGATGGTATCGAGGTCCAGAGTGTCCGTTTCCCCTCGAATCAGATGGTAGTAGCCGACACATGCGATCATGGCGGCATTATCGGTGCATAAGCGGGGTGGGGGGCACGAGAACTCTATATCACGGCTGGCGGTCTCTTCCCTCATACGGTTCTGCAGACCGGAGTTTGCGGCCACTCCACCAGCCAGGGCCACCCGTCGGATGCCTGTGCGTTCCACGGCAGTCAGGGTTGTTTTGACCAGCATGTCGACCACCGCTGCCTGGAAACTGGCGGCGATATCTTCCGTGCTGAACTCACTTGGCCTCTCCTGGATCAGCCTGATCACGGCTGTCTTGATGCCGCTGAAACTGAAATCGAGCGTGTCGCCAAGCCGCGCGCGAGGGAAATGAAATGCTTTCGGATTGCCTTCCTTTGCCAGCTTATCGATTACCGGCCCGCCTGGATATGCGAGGCCGAGGACTCTCGCCGACTTGTCGAAGGCCTCACCCGCGGCATCATCCCTCGTCCGTCCGAGAATCTCGTAATCGGCGTGGTTTCTGACAACGACCAAATCGGAATGGCCGCCGGAAACAACCAGGCAGATGAAGGGAAATTTCAGTTCGGGATTAATCAAAAAGTTGGCGTAGATATGACCTTCGAGGTGATGCACGCCGATGAGCGGGATATTCAGCGCCGCACATAGTGACTTTGCGGCGGAAACCCCGATGAGCACCGCGCCGAGGAGTCCAGGCCGATTCGTGACTGCGACCGCGTCCAGATCAGAGAACGCCAGGCCTGCGGTATCGAGCGCTTCCTTGATTACGGGGTTGATCAATTCCACATGCTTTCGTGATGCTACTTCGGGGACTACTCCTCCGAACTTCGCATGGAGGTCGATCTGAGAGGATACTATGTTGGAGAGAATCTCCCTGCCGTCCTTTACTATCGCCGAACTGGTATCGTCACAACTGGTCTCTATTCCAAGAATGATCATAATCTCTCTTCAATCTGTTTAACGTTCATATTGAAAACCCTGCGGTATTCGGGTTGCTGCATGTCTTTCGTCCACATCACAAAGGCGTCTTCGTTGTTGTCGGTATAGTAGCCTCTGCGAATTGCGACTATCTCGAAGCCGTACTTGAGATAAAGATTCTGAGCGGCAAGGTTCTGCTTGCGAACTTCGAGTGTGGCTCGTGCGGCGCCGTTTTGGACTGCAGCCCTAAGCATGTCGATGAGCATACGCTCTCCAACCTTCTTGCCGCGGTAGTCCGGGTCGACGCCTATTGTAGTGATATGCGCTTCGTCCATAATCAGCCACATGCCCGCATACCCGACGATCCTGCCGTCGGTCTTTGCGACGATGTAATATGCCGATGAGTTATGTACCTCAGTCAAGTAAGCACTGGCCGACCATGGCGTTGGGAAGCACTTCTTGTCAAGCTCGACGATATCGTCTGTGTCGTCTATGCTCAAACGGTCGATTGTGATTGGAATTGTTATCTTGTTGACTGACTTTTGAATGGCCATTATCGACTCCTCGGGCAAGTTTATCATAGAATGATTTGCATCGTCAAACATTTGTACACCTCGCAAAATCTCTCTAACGGAGCGGGTTGGGCGCGCTGATGGCTGGATCGACAAACATCGATCTGCCGTCGAATTCACATGCCTTCACTCACGTGTACAGAGATACCCTGCGAATTGCTTCCCAAAACGAGGGCCGATTTGCAGTGAAAATTCGCCGAATGTAGAGAATTTAGCGTATAATACTATGGTTGATGTGCCGTCTCCTTTTGGGGAGAGTTTAACTGAATATACGTGCGAAATCTCGGGGGATTATCTTGATCAATTTGAGCATTTTCAATATCAATTTCTGGCAGCATTTACTCGATGTGGCGCTGATGAGGGCCTGGGGCATTGCTGTAGTACTTGTTTTCTTCTTCCTCGTGCGGTTTATTGCAAACAGATTGATCGACAGGGTTATCCGGTCGGTTACAGAGCGCGAATTGCATGGGCCTGCCCCGGTAAGTGCCGGCAGGCTTCGAACTCTCGGCGGCTTGATAAAAAGCATCATCTTCTACGTGCTCGTCCTGATTTCCATAATAATGCTCCTCGATACGCTGAACATCGATACCAAGCCCATACTTACAGCGGCGGGAGTGCTGGGCCTTGCTATAGGCTTCGGCGCGCAGAAGCTTGTGCGTGACGTGCTGGCCGGATTCTTCGTCGTTCTCGAGAACCAGTATTCGATCGGTGAGTACGTAACGCTGGGTGCGGTGACCGGCACGGTGGTCGAGCTCGGCATGCGCGTGACGCAGCTCCGGGACGACGTGGGCAAGCTTGTCACGATAGCGAACGGGGACATCGTCATGGTGACAAACCATTCGCGAGGCCCGATAACCGCAAGCATCGAGGTGAGCGTGGCCCCTGATTCCGACGTAGACGCGATTCGTGCCCTGATAGATGAAGCAGGCAGGGATGTGGCATCGAGCGTGGAAGGCGTCATACAGCCGCCTCGCGCAGGGGGTATAACCGCCGTCGATTCCACCCGGCTTACGATACGTGTCTGCGGTGAGGTTCGCCCCGGAAGGCAGGATGCGGTTCAGACGGCGCTCAGAGAAGCCGTCTACGATAAGTTTATGCATCACGGCATAGTCCTTGCACCCGTTGTAGAATAAGCTAGCAGACGTATGTATCTTGACAGAATTAGTAATTTATGCTAGGATATAATGTCTAATCAAGCGAATGCTAATTTAAACAGGAGTACAAGATGGCTGAATTTAAAGTAATTTGGAAACGTTATGGACATGAAATGAATATTCTAATCGACCGTACGCAGGATGGTTGGCATGTCATTCATGCAACGATTGCAGGAGATTGCGACAAAGGAGGAAATCCCTATCTTTACAAAAATTTCAATCATGACGCGATCGCTTATCCTGCAGTCCTCGAAATTTATATGAAGTGTCTTTGGGAGAGAGCCGAAAGAGGGCTATCGGACGAAGAATTACAGCAACAGCTTAATCAGCTAGCCGAATGGGTATCCCTGTGTGAGAGGGGAAAACCAAAAGGCCTACTAGACTAGTACCCATAAGTATATACTGCCGTTGACAATCGTCTTCAAAATGGCCTAGAATAAACCTTTGGAGGCGAGTAATCTGATGCGATATTCTGCACCGCGGGGGACGGCTGATGTTCTTCCCCAAGATAGCCCTCGTTGGCAATATATTGAGAACAAATTCCGGGAGATATGCCGGCTTTACGGATATGACGAGCTCCGAACCCCGACTTTCGAGGATACGGAGCTTTTCACCCGAAGCATAGGCCAGCATACGGATATAGTAAGCAAGGAGATGTACACGTTCACCGACAGAGGCGAGCGGAGCCTTACGCTTCGGCCTGAAGGCACTGCCCCCGTCGTGCGCGCGTACCTCCAGCACAAGCTTTTCGCAGAGATGCCCGTAAGCAAGGTATATTATATCACCGGCATCTTCCGCTACGAGCGCCCACAGGCCGGAAGGTTCAGGGAACATCACCAGGTTGGCATAGAGGCAATCGGTTCTCAGGACCCGGCCATCGATGCTGAGGTTATCACCCTCGGGATGAAGTACCTCGGCTCGCTCGGCATAGAGGGGCTTACGCTCAAAATCAATTCAGTCGGCTGCCCTGTCTGCCGCCCTGCATACAGAGACGCTCTTAAGTCGGCGGTCGAACCGTATGTCGGCGAACTCTGTGAGAGTTGCAAAATCAGATATGAGGCGAACCCTCTCCGAATGCTCGACTGCAAGGTTGCTCACTGCCGCGAGTTAACCGTAAACGTCCCGAATATAGTCGATCACCTGTGCGACGAATGCGCCGGCCATCTGAAGTCCGTGCTGCACTACCTCGACATGCTGAACGTCCCGTACACTCTCGATTCCCGGCTGGTACGCGGATTCGACTATTACACCAAGACGGCCTTTGAGGTGGTGAGCGGTGCGCTCGGTGCCCAGAATGCCGTGCTGGGCGGCGGCAGATACGATGGTCTTGTGCTTGAGATGGGTGGACAGCCCACACCGGCAGTCGGTTTTGGCTCCGGCATAGAGCGCACTCTTGCTATTATGGAGGCTCAGGGCATAGAGATTCCGGTCACCACACACCCGTCGGTCTTCGTCGTTACTCTCGGGGACAGGGCAAAGGAAGCCGGCATCAAGCTGCTCGGCGATCTCAGGAATGCCGGTGTCGCCGCTGAGATCGATTATTCCGGCAAGAGCATGAAGGCCCAGATGCGTTCCGCCGATCGGGAGCGCGCGCAGTTTGCCGTGATAATCGGCGACGACGAGCTGGACAAGGGCATAGTGAAAGCTCGAAACATGCAGACGAAGGAAGAGACGGAAGTTGATCTTGCGGATGCGGTTGAGCGGATTAAGGGTATGCTTTAAGACCAAACACTCCCTCGCCCGCTTGCGGGAGAGGGCAGGGTGAGGGCATCTGTAGATATACAGCAAACTTTGGAACACAGAGAATTTGGATTTTATCCTTGTGGGAGGGAGAGCTCCTGCCGAACCATATTCTTTTGCAGCCGAGGGAGAATCTTTCCACGGGGCATGCCTTGATGAATCAAGGCCCCACAGAATTTATGGTTGATTCGCTAAACATGTTGAGAAGGACTCGTGCCGTCCCTCGATATGCTCGCAGGGCGAGCTACTCGGGATAAGCGGGTTTTGTTGTCGGGAATGCTCGCCGTAGCATTCCTGTGAATAGCTTGGAGGAATATTTAATGGATTGGCAACGAACAAAAAAATGCGGTGAGATTTCCGCTCAGGATATAGGTCAGGAAGTCCGCCTGAACGGTTGGGTGCAGCGCAGACGAGACCATGGTGGAGTCATCTTCATCGATATGAGAGACCGATGGGGCACGGTGCAGGTGGTATTAGACCCAACTTCAGCCCCAGCCGCACATGCCGCCGCTGAAGGAGTACGTGGCGAGTTTGTGCTCAGCGTGAGCGGACAGGTGCGACGTCGACCGGAAGGGACCGAGAATCCGAAGCTCGCGACGGGGGAAGTCGAAATCGTTGCCGAGCAGGTGTATGTGCTCAACCCATCCAAGACACCCCCGTTCCCGATATCGGATGATGTTGATGTGGACGAGCTTATCAGGTTGAAGTACCGGTATCTGGACCTTCGACGGCCGGTCATGCAGGAGAAGATCATCCTTCGCCATAAGCTGGTCAAGCTGATGCGCGACTACATGGACGATCGCGATTTCATAGAAGTCGAGACCCCGATTCTGATGAAGAGCACGCCCGAGGGCGCACGCGACTACCTTGTGCCCAGCCGATTGTATCCTGGACATTTCTACGCTCTGCCCCAGTCCCCGCAGCAGCTCAAACAGCTTCTGATGGTGGCAGGAATCGAGCGCTACTTCCAGATCGCACGGTGTTTCCGCGACGAGGACCCTCGTGCCGACCGTCAGCCGGAGTTCACTCAGCTGGATATCGAAATGTCATTCACAACACAGGAAGACATCCTTCAACTTATGGAAGGATTGATTATAGAAATTGTCGAAAAACTGAGCGATAAGAAGCTCATCAAGCCGTTCCCACGATTGACCTATGCAGAGGCGATTGAGCGCTTTGGCTCCGATAAGCCTGATATGCGCTTTGGCCTTGAATTTGTCGATCTGTCTGATGTAATCGCGGACAGCCAGTTCAAGGTCTTCCGCAACGCTATCGACAGTGGCGGGCAGGTGAAGGGCATACTGGCTCCTGGTTGTGCCGGTTACAGCAGGAAAGAGATCGACGATCTTACCGCCATGGCTCGACAGTTCGGCGCAAAGGGGCTTCTCACCATACAAGTGCTTGAGGATGGCATCAAATCTCCAAGCGCGAAGTTCCTGACACCCGAAGAGATGTCCGGTATCGTTAGCAAGGTGGGGGCGAAGGTCGGCGATATGATCATGATCGTCGCGGACCAGCCGTCGGTTGTTGCCCAGGCGCTGAATCGGCTTCGACTGGAGATTGGCGATAGACTTGGCCTGAGAGACCCGAATATGCTTTACTTCATATGGGTGGTCGACTTCCCGCTTTTCGAGTGGAAAGAAGCAGAGAAGCGCTGGGATTCGGCACATCACCCGTTCACCGCTCCGAAGGTAGAGGACATTGCACTCCTTGATACCGATCCCGGCCGCGTGCGCTCCGACGCATATGACCTCGTCTGCAACGGCGCGGAGTGTGCCAGCGGAAGCATCAGGATTCACGAGCGAGCCGTTCAGGAGCGGATTTTCGAGCTGTTGAACTATTCGCTCGAAGAGACGGTGGCGCGCTTTGGGCACCTGCTCGAAGCCTTCGAATACGGAGCGCCTCCTCATGGTGGAATCGCACCAGGAATCGACCGCATGGTAATGCTGCTTACAGGCGATGATAATATCCGCGAGGTAATCGCCTTCCCGAAGACAGCCACCGCAGTCGACCCTATGACGGAAGCTCCTTCGTCGGTAACGGAGGAACAGCTCAAGGAACTTCATATCCGCTTGAGAGAAGGCGTGATATCCGAGGTTCGAACCACATAATCTGGTTGGTCGCAAAGGGCAGGTCGAATGACCTGCCCTTTTTTTGTTTGTATCGAACATAGTTCTTGACCATTGCTATCTATAGCGGTATACTAGCGATGGTCACGATGGATGTGCCCATAGCGTGCAATGAAGCACCGAATATCCATACCGAATGCCAGTTGATGGATTCCCATCGAGTGGTTTATGTGTGTGGAGCCATATCGCCTGTAGGATGCAGGTTGTATTGGAGGTGATTCGATAATCAATTAGGCGCTTCATTCTCGCTGCTGGCATCTGAAATACCATCCATATAGGCTGTTTTGTCTACTGGCTCGGATGTCCTGACGGCGTGGGAAACTGATGTTTCTGAACCCAAGATCAGGAGGCAAAAGTGATTACCCAGAACCCGTTCGAGATCGCACAGATTCAGTTGGACTGTGCTGCTAAAAAACTTAACCTGGAACCCGGAATACATGCGATGCTTCGCGAACCTATGCGTGAACTGCATGTATCATTTCCGGTTAAAATGGATGACGGAAGCGTCAAAATATTCAAGGGCTTCAGAGTCCAGTACAATGACGCACGCGGCCCCAACAAGGGCGGCATCCGGTTTCATCCCGAAGAAACAATAGATACTGTGCGCGCGTTGTCTGCATGGATGACATGGAAATGCGCGGTTGTGGACATTCCGCTGGGTGGCGGAAAAGGCGGCGTCATATGCAATCCCAAGGAGCTATCCACGGGCGAGCAGGAGAGACTCTGCCGTGCTTATATCGATGCGATTGCGCATATGATCGGTCCAGGTAAAGACGTTCCGGCTCCGGACGTTTATACCACCCCCCAAATGATGGCCTGGATGATGGATGAATTCAGCAAGCTCGAGGGCCACTGCACTCCAGGTGTGATTACCGGCAAACCTATTGCCGTCGGTGGATCACAAGGCCGTGGCGATGCAACTGCACGCGGTGGCATGTATACCGTGCGAGATGCGGCGTCGCACCTCGGAATCGACCTGTCAAAGGCTACCGTTGCCATACAGGGCTTCGGCAATGCCGGTTACTATGCCGCTCTTCTGGCGAGCAAGATGTTTGGCTCAAAGGTGATTGCGGTGAGTGATTCCAAAGGCGGAATCATTGTTGATGGCGGCATCGATGCCGAAGCTGTCCTCGATCACAAGAATAGAACCGGTTCGGTTGTCGGTTTCCCCGGCTCAAAGCCAATCACCAACGAAGCTTTGCTGGAGCTTGATGTGGATATACTCTTCCCATCGGCGCTTGAGGAAGTTATCAACGCGGATAACGCCAATGCTATCAAGGCAAAGATTGTTGCTGAGCTGGCGAACGGTCCTACGACACCTGATGCTGACGAAATTCTCTATTCCAAGGGTATCTTCGTCATCCCTGACTTCCTGTGCAATGCAGGCGGTGTTACTGTGTCCTACTTTGAGTGGGTGCAGAATCTCTACTCGTATTACTGGGATGAAGCTGATGTGTACGAGCGCCTCGACAAGAAAATGTCGAAAGCATTCGGGGAAGTACTCGCAACATCACTTGATGCCAAGGTAAACATGAGAACCGCGGCATACATGGTTGCAGTGCAGAGGGTTGCAGAGGCCATGAAACTTCGCGGTTGGGTGTAGATCGCGATAATATAACTTGAAATAAACCGGGGCCGGGTGGATTCCATCCGGCCCTTTTTGATGCTGCCACATATATCGCAAAGCCGATTCTTCAGTTCCTTCCTCATCCTTCCGCAAAACAGGTCACAATCACTCCCACATAAGCTATCAACCAATATATGCCGCGAAACATAAATTTAACAATATCGAAACTGAGCGGAAACTCCGGTAGTGCAAAATATACACAACAGATTAGATGATGGAGGGTGTATTTTATGCTGAGGAGGGCACTAGGGCTGGCAGGTCTGATATGCTTGATGGCGGTTCCGGCACATGCGGCTGGTGGGGCAAAGATCGACACTGGCGATACGGCCTGGATGTTGATGTCGACCGCATTAGTCATGCTGATGACACCGGGGCTCGGGTTGTTTTACGGCGGAATGGTTCGCAGGAAAAACGTGCTGGCTACTATACTGCAGAGCTTTATCATGGTTGGTATAGTTGGCGTTCAGTGGGTTCTCTTCGGCTACAGTCTTGCTTTCGGCCCGGATCACTGGCATTTTATCGGCGGCCTGGATTGGATAGGGCTTCGAAACGTGGGGCTTGATCCCAACCCGGCTTATGCCGCCACGATTCCTCATCAGTTGTTCATGATGTACCAGGGAATGTTTGCCATAATCACACCTGCCCTTATCAGTGGTGCGTTCGCAGAGAGAATGAAGTTCAAATCATTCTTCATTTTTTCGATTCTTTGGGCAACGCTCGTTTACGATCCGGTTGCTCACTGGGTATGGGCTCCTGGTGGATGGCTGCGCAACATGGGTGCACTCGATTTTGCCGGTGGTACCGTAGTCCATATCTGTTCAGGCATGGCAGCGCTATCGTGCGTGCTCGTCATGGGCAAACGCAGGGGCTACGGCAAGGAAGATATGAAACCGCATAACCTGACTATGACCCTGATAGGTGCGGCCCTCCTGTGGTTTGGTTGGTTTGGATTCAACGCCGGAAGCGCTCTTGGGTCATCAGCTCTGGCGGTAAGCGCATTCGTAGTTACAAATACATCTGCAGCAGCAGGCGCACTGTCCTGGGTGTTAATCGAGTGGAGGCTCCACGGCAAACCGACTGCTCTCGGTGCGGCGAGTGGTGCAGTAGCCGGATTAGTTGCAATCACACCCGCATCGGGCTTCGTAGGCCCGCTCGCTGCGATCTTTATCGGTGGCGCAGTAAGCTTCATTTGCTACTTTGCGATCGTGATGAAGGGCAGGCTTGGTTACGATGACTCGCTGGACGTCTTTGGCGTGCACGGCGTCGGCGGCATCTGGGGCGCGATAGCAACCGGACTCTTCGCAACGACGGCTATAAACCCTCTTGGTGCGAACGGCTTGTTTCATGGCAACCCAAAGCTCGTACTCATACAGCTGTTGGCTGTTGGGGCAGTCTTCGTATATTCGTTTTCGATGACTGCCGGACTGCTTAAGATAACCGGACTGTTCTCCGACCTGCGAGTATCGCGGGAGGAAGAGCATACCGGTCTGGACCTTACCGAACATGGAGAAATCGGCTACTCTCTGTAGCCTGATTCTTGGAGGATAATATGACTAAGATCGAAGCTTTGATCCGGCCCGATAAGCTGGACGACGTGAAGGCAGCACTGGATGAGTTGGGCGTGAATGGTATAACGGTGACTCATGTTATGGGCGCAGGCAAGCAGCGCGGGCGCACCCAGTATTATCGAGGGCAGGAGTATGTGATCAACCTTATCGATAAGATCAAACTGGAAGCGATAGTGGTTGATTCCGCTGTAGATTCAATAATAGAGGCCATTCGTTTCCATGCCGGCACCGGTGAAATCGGCGATGGCAAGATATTTCTGAGCAAGGTGGATGATGCCATCCGTATCCGCACCGGCGAGCGCGAAGACACGGCACTAACTTAGGTGAAAACCCTACATAGACGAAAAATTTGCAGATATCGCTTGATCGCAAGCTCAGCGTTCCCCAGTTTACATGCTCGTAACAATTCGGAAACCGAAGCGAAACATTCCGACGTTAGAGTATCTACAGAATAAACTGGAGGGTCTGTGTATGTTTTCTATCGGAAAGGTGCGTCTGTTCGTGCTGGTGGCACTGTTTGCTCTCATTTCATCGCCATCACACGCGGCAGGCGCAAGTTCCATAAGCCCGGCCGACACCGTTTGGGTTCTGATCTCAACGGCGCTGGTGATGCTGATGACACCTGGACTGGGCTTGTTTTACGGAGGAATGGTTCGCAGAAAGAACGTCCTTGCAACCATTCTTCAGAGTTTCAGCATGATCGGGCTGGTGGGGATGATGTGGGTGCTGTTCGGTTACAGCCTGGCATTCGGCACCGATCACTGGGGGATCATAGGATCGCTGGAATGGGTAGGTCTCAGGAACGTGGGCATGGCCCCGAATCCTGCATATTCGGCCACGATCCCTCATCAGCTGTTCATGATCTATCAGGCGATGTTTGCAATCATTACCCCTGCTCTTATAACCGGAGCGTTTGCCGAGCGGATGCGCTTCAAGGCATATATAATCTTCGCTGCGCTGTGGTCAATTCTGGTTTACGATCCGATCGCGCACTGGGTTTGGGCTCCCGGTGGATGGCTCAAACAGCTTGGCACACTCGATTTTGCCGGTGGGCTGGTGGTCCATGTATCGTCAGGGATTGCCGCACTATGCTGCGCAATTATGCTGGGCAGGCGAAAAGGTTTTGGCAAAGAGGAGTTTACGCCCCATAACCTGACGATGACTGTAGTTGGAACGGCTCTCTTATGGTTTGGCTGGTTTGGCTTCAACGCAGGAAGTTCACTCGCTGCAAACGGGATAGCGGTAGGCGCGTTCGTCGCCACAAACACTGCTGGCTCCGCTGCTGCATTCACCTGGATTATGATAGAATGGTGGCATCACGGCAGACCGACCGCACTCGGTGCTGCTACGGGAGCGGTTGCCGGATTGGCAGCTGTTACACCGGCCTCAGGGTATATCGGGCCTCTCTCGGCGATGGCGATCGGTATAGTCGTAAGCGTGATCTGCTACTTCGCAATCACGCTGAAGAACAAATTTCGCTACGACGATTCGCTCGATGTCTTTGGGGTACACGGAGTTGGTGGCATTTGGGGCGTTATAGCGGTAGGACTTTTTGCGTCTACGGCGGTTAACCCTGCCGGGGCAAACGGCTTGTTCCACGGCAGCATGGCGCTTCTGTATAAACAATTGATCGGTATCCTTGCGATTGGAGGATATTCCTTCGTAGTTACATTTATTCTGCTGAAGGTGATTCGATTGATTACACCACTTCGCGTAGATGCAAGCGACGAAGAAGAAGGGCTCGACTTGAGTCAGCATGGAGAAATCGGTTACCATTTCTAAAGACTATCAATCAGGAGGACCCAAGTGATTAAGATTGAAGCTATTATCAGGCCGGATAAGCTTGATGACGTGAAGGCTGCGCTGGATGAGCTGGGCGTGAAAGGGATTACGGTGACTCACGTCATGGGCGCCGGGAAGCAGCGCGGTCGCACACAGTATTATCGAGGGCAGGAGTACGTAATCAACCTTCTCGATAAGATCAAACTGGAGACGGTTGTGGTGGATGCACTCGTGGATTCCGTAGTCGAATCCATCCTGCAGAATGCCTCGACCGGCGAGATCGGCGATGGCAAGATATTCCTGAGCAAGATCGATGATGCCATCCGCATTCGTACCGGTGAACGTGGCGACACGGCCTTGAGTTAGTCAATATTGAAAGGCCTTTCTTTCCATGGAGAGAGAGGCCTGATTTTTTATAAAGCAGGTTCTTTTATCTTATGCCCAAATACAGCTTAGGTAAACTTGGCTCCCCTTCTGAGATCAGACAGTTCATTATCTCAGAACGTGAACGCCTGATGAATCGGCGATCCCTTAACGGCATTGTCTTCATGCATGAACACAGCGATTTGATGGATGCCGCAATATCACAGATCCTTCATCAGGCATGGGTCGAGACCGCTGCTGAAGTCGGTGATCGAATAAGCCCTCATATACTTGAGAGCGTTTCGCTGGCTGCTACTGGTGGATACGGTAGACGTGAGCTGTGCCCGTTTTCGGATATAGACATAACCTTCATAGTCGACGATCAGGATGACGCTCAGATCGATCTGCTCGTTAAGAATGTCTATCGGCTGCTTATGGATGTCTTTCTGAACGGTACGGGGCTGAAAGTCGGCTACTCCTACCGGTACATAGATGATATCGAAAACCTTCCTCTCGACACACATACCGCACTTCTGGATGCCAGGCGTGTGTCCGGGGGGGCGCTGCTGTTCGATCGCTTTTATTCCGGCATTCTTCGAGCGATCTCACCCGCAGAGTTTGTCTTCGGGCATCTGGAGCAACGCGCCATCATAGGCAAACAATGGGGCGCATCGCCGTATCTAGTGGAGGCGAATATCAAGGAAGGCGTTGGTGGTCTCCGCGATTTACAGACAGCTCGATGGATCGCACAGGTGGCGTTCGGCACGTCGCGTAGTGACGTTTGGCTTGCACTGCGGGCGCAAGGGATTATATCGGATGAGGAAATCAAGTGGATAGAAGACGCCGCCGAATTTCTCGCCAAGGTGAGAAACAAGCTTCATATCGCTTGCGGGCGAGATACGGATATTCTATATATCGATCGGCAGGATGAGATATCAGCGGTGCTTGGATATAAGCGGCGGGCATCAACCCTGATGGCCAATTACTTCATGCATGCAGAGCATATCGCAGGTATATATCGCAAAGTTGCGTCTGCGTGTCACGATCAACCGTTGGAGATCGAACCGGGGCTGGTGGTTCAGCGCAAGGAAATTCGCCTGCTTGATGGCGGCCTGCTCTCCCGCGACCCAGAGGTCATTATCCGAATATTCGAGCATGCGATGATGCTGGGATTGGGCCTCTGCCGGGAAACCGCAGACTCTTTGAGGGGATATGTGGCGTCATCACGACCGCCTCATTTGAAAAAAACAGGAGCCAGGATTGCCAAAGCGTTCCTGCGGGTGCTGGGCCAGCCTCATGCTGCTCAAGCGATTGATTCCATGTCGAGCGTGGGGGCTATCCAATGGCTCATACCCGAGTTCGGCCGTATCATGCACCTGATCCCAGGCGATTCAGCGCATGAACTGACGGTAGGTGCTCATTCGCTGGAGGCAGTGCACCAGATGGAATCATTCGCCGGTGGGCCGGACGGTGAATTGCGTGACATCTTCTCAGGCGTACGCAATACGGAGGTGCTGTTTCTTGCAACGTTGCTGCACGACATAGGCAAGGCCGATAAGGAAGGCCCTCACGCGGAATCCGGTGCGGTTGTGGCGGCATCGATTGCTCATCGATTGGGCCTCAGGTCGGAAGCGGCCACTCAACTTGTCTTCCTGATCCGAAATCACCTGCTCATGTCGGAAGTGGCCCGGCTTCGAGATTTGACACAGAAGCGGACGGTACAGGATTTCATCTCAGTCGTTGATTCGCTGGAGATGCTTGACATGCTGTACCTGCTCACCGTGGCGGATACTCGCTCTGTCGGTCAAACAACATGGAGTGAGGTGCAGATAAGTTTCCTCAGGGAGTTGTACCATCGAGCGGATGTAGCCCTTCGAGGTCAGGTGCCGGCTCACTTCGATATCGAAAAGCACAGAGGGCGAATCGTAAGGGAGCTGTCTCTGTCCAATCTCTCGTCTGATGAGATAAACGAACACTGCCGTGCCATGCCTGCCAGATACCAGCTGAATACATCACCGGATGATCTGGCGTCACACATCATCTACGTCCGCAGTGCGCGCGACGGGAAACCGGTTGTAAACCTCAAGGACGACCCCATGGGGCTTTATACGGAGATTACTATATGTACCCTGGATGATCCGGCCCCAGGCCTTCTGTACAAGATGGCGTTTATACTATCGGCGCTGGATGTGGATATCCATGCTGCACAGGTATTTACAAGGGAATCATATGATCGTATTGCAATCGATATCCTGTATGTGGATTTTGACCATCGCTCGCTTCCCGAATTGAAGCGGCTGCAAGTTCAATCTGAACTAGAGCAGATGCTTGCCGGTGGGACGAACCTCGATTCGATGTTGAAGCGTTTTGGGAAGAAGCTCAAGGTCGGCATCGAGCTTGCCAATTTCACGATGATGAGTAATCTATCCGATCAGCATACGGTTATAGAGATCGATGCGGAGGACCAGCCAGGCCTGCTTTACCGTCTCACAAAGGCAATATCACTCCTTGGTTGGGATATCCATAGCGCCAAAGTGAGCACTTGGGGAAGTAGGGCTCGGGATTCATTCTATGTAACTGACAGCAAGGGTGCGAAGTTGGATAGTGCCGCTGCAGATGCCCTTCGAAAGGCTATCAAGTCTCACTGATAAAGCGAAAAAGGACAGCCGATTGGGCTGCCCTTTTCATTTCTCGGTTCTATACGCTTTCTTGTGGGGGAATCTTCAGATGATTCGGCCCTCACCCCAACCCCATTCGACTTCGCTCAGGGCAGGCTCTCTCCCGATTTCGGGCGAGGGGGGCTGCCGCTTATCCCGAGTAGCTTACAGGGCATATCGAGGGACGTATTCAGGGATTCAATAATGTAGCCGCAGGCTTTATGCCTGCGATCTACGCACCCGTAAAGGGTATGGCTGCATCTAGTCGGTCCAGGGCGACTTCGTGTATTTGTTGCCGCGAATTTATTCGCACGGTTGTTGGAACACTGTCGCTATCCACAAACTTTCTTATAGAGCCCATTTCTCTTTACATGACGGCTTCTGAAAAAACTTGCTTGCCGATTAATTAACAATCACTCTTCTACGTATCAGTATGCCGGCGAACACAAGTGCGCCATTCGCAAATACCAGCAATCCGGCTGGTTCAGGTACAGGGGCAGGTGCCGACGCCAAACGGAATATCGTGACGGCGGTTTGCTGCATGCCACTATAGCTGCCTCCCCATACCATGGTATGCTCACTGTAATCCCATGTGTCGTGGACGTATACCGTATTTCCCGCTGTATCGTATCCGTAACCGAGTATCGTATGACCAGACAACTGGATAATAACAGGCCGTCCGGCATTTATTTCGGTCACATAGTTATCGAATGAAAAGCCTCTTGAAACATTGTTGTATCCCGCAATGGTTTGTGAATAATTGCTAAGTACCTGGTAACCGCAATATTCCGCATACAACTTCAATCCGTGGCACATATCCCTGCTTCCAGGTTCGCTGCCGGTATAATCGTTAATCGGATATCCATTTTGGTTGTAGAAGTACATTGACGAGCCGTCGTCGTTTCCATACGCAGATTGGCTGGTGCCCATGAAATCGGCCAGGCAGTCGGATGCGTGGGGAGTCTCACCTTTAGTAATATAAGGGTCGGCGGCTGTGCTATCGTAAGTAACCCAGTAATCTTCAACATGCCCGTTTGTGGTGCGGCCGTCTATGCAGATGTGAGTGGCGCTGATCGGACATTCGCCAGTTCCCCATATGGCATTCGTCAGGGGGCATATGCCGCCGTCTGTCTGCCCTGTGTACATGTTTGCGTATCCGATTCGGTCGTAGTAGCCCATCATCATTGCGGCCGCCGTTGGTGAGCAGCCATAGCTCCAGTCGAACGCTGGCACATTGTTGAGTTTCGCTGTCGATGCGTATGACGGCGCGGAAACGAAGAGCACGAGCGCACATACGAAGATCGATTTTGTGATCTGTGAGCGTAGTCTGTTAACCCTAATGTCCATCTTTCCATTTCCTTTTTTTGAATTTGTAATTAAGCATATAAAACCATGCTCAGTATAACATATATTTTGCGGTCGAACACTCGGTATGAAAAAAATTAGCCCGTGTTATACTTTCCTTAACAAGAAAATAGCGCTTTCCTGCATGATTGCAAATTCAACTATCATATTCACGAACATCAGAAATGCGGTAACATATGTACTATACCCTTATGTGACCAATCCAAAATGCGTTTGACCATACCTGTATGTGCATGCTAGAATTGGTCGTATATTGATTAATCGGCAAGGTGGAATTATAAGTTGGATCTAGCGCAGTATCTCAGCGAATTCGAGAATCGGCTCGGGCGGCTGGTGGTGGTTTCGGGGCCATCGGGCGTCGGCAAGGGAACGCTGGTGAACAGGCTCCTCGAAGTCTGCAAAAACACCCAGCGAGGGGTAACCTGTACCACACGCGATCCCCGGCCGGGTGAAATCGAGGGCGTTGACTACTACTTCATCAAACCTGAACAGTTCAGAGAGATGATAGAGAAGGGCGAGTTCCTCGAATATGCGCAGGTTCATCTGAATCTATACGGCACCCCTGTGTTTTCGGTTAGCCGCACCAGAGAAAAGGGCATAGATGTACTGTTGGAGATTGACTATCAGGGTGCCCGTGCTGTCAAGGAAAAGATGCCCGATACTGTGATGATTTTCATAGCGCCGCCGTCGATGGATGAACTCGAACAGCGCTTGAGGGGTCGGGGCACGGAATCAGAAGAAGCGGTGGCAAAGCGCCTCCATAATGCCCAGACTGAAATAGATCATATCCCCATGTACGATTACCTCGTCGTGAACGACGATATCGACACGGCGGCGGGTGAACTATGCAGCATAATTACCGCCGAGCGTGCAAGGGTACAAACATATGAAGGTTGAAATCCTTTCAGGCAAGACAATCATACTTGGAGTCACCGGTGGAATAGCCGCGTTCAAGGCCGCCGAGATATGCAGCTATCTGGTCAAATCCGGTGCGATCGTTCACGTCGTGATGACGGAGCACGCCACTCATTTCGTCGGTCCCACCACATTCAGAGGGCTGACCGGCAACGCCGTAATCACCGGCCTATGGGATGAGCCTCGCGAGTACGAGATCACCCATGTGTCGCTTCCAGACAAGGCCGATCTCATGCTGATCGCTCCTGCGACGGCCAATATCATCGGCAAGATTGCATCCGGCATTGCGGACGATATGCTCTCCACCATGGTGATGGCTACAAAGGCACCCGTGCTGATCGCGCCTGCGATGAACTGCAAGATGTGGGAAAACCCGATCGTGAGCGCCAATGTTGCGAGACTGGAGTCGCTTGGGTATATACTGGTGAACCCTGGTAAAGGAAGGCTTGCTTGCGGCACTGAGGGAGTGGGACGCCTCGCGGAGCCCGCCACAATCGTACGCAAAGTGATTGATCGGCTAAGCCTCAAACAGGATTTGGCCGGCATATCGCTTATGGTCACTGCCGGGCCGACACAGGAGCCGATCGATCCTGTTCGGTTCATCATGAACCACTCGTCCGGCAAGATGGGGTATGCCATCGCGAAGGCAGCCGCAGACCGTGGTGCGGGGGTGATCCTTGTTTCAGGCCCGACGTCGCTCGCACCGCCTGCGAACGTGGAAACAATCAAAGTTCAGACCGCCGCCCAGATGCTCGACGCCGTTATGTCGCATCTGCCTGAAGTGCAAGTGGTGATCGGTGCTGCGGCAGTTGCCGACTACACGCCGAAGTCTCCGGCGGCGAGCAAGATGAAGAAGATGGGCGCAGAATTCTCGCTTGAGCTGATGCCGACCACAGATATCATGGCGGAAGTCGGTAAGTCCAAAGGCGACAGGATACTCGTTGGGTTTGCCGCAGAGACCGAGAACCTGATCGAGAATGCGAAAAAGAAGTTGAGCGCAAAAAACCTCGACCTCATAGTAGCGAATGACGTGTCGAAGCCGGGAATCGGTTTCGGGTCGGACGTGAACGAGGTCACTATCATAGACGAAAACGGCCAGGAGACGCTCCCGCGCGTGCCGAAGATCCAAGTGGCGAACAGTATCCTGGATCACGTTAAGGGCTTATTGAAGATTTGACAGTCCCTTCTCCCGTGTGTGGTAGAAGGATAAGTGGGCCATATTTGTAGAAGCCCTCACCCCGACCCTCTCCCGTGAACGGGCGAGGGAGGTCGCAGATTTGGCAGTCCCTTTGCCCGCATACCGGCGAGGGAATAATGAGTGAAGTGCAATTTTAGGAGGCGGTCTGATATGGAACGACATTTGTTTACCTCGGAATCCGTCACGGAGGGGCATCCCGACAAGCTGGCCGATCAGATATCGGATGCAGTGCTGGACGCCATTCTTGAGAATGATCCAAACGGCCGTGTGGCATGCGAGACAGTGGTCACAACGGGCCTTGTGCTGGTCGCTGGCGAAATAACCACTGACACTTATGTGGACATACCGTCCGTTGTGCGCAAGACCATTCAGGAAGTCGGCTACACCAAGGCGAAGTATGGGTTCGATTACGAAAACGTGGGCGTTCTTACCTCCATACAGGCACAGTCTCCCGACATAGCGATGGGAGTCGACGTCGGCGGGGCAGGGGATCAGGGCATGATGTTCGGCTATGCATGCACCGATACTCCCGAACTAATGCCGATGCCGATCATGCTCTCTCATAAGCTTGCGAAACAGTTGGCGGCAGTACGTAAGAATGGCGAACTGAGTTATCTTCGCCCGGACGGCAAGAGCCAGGTGACTGTTGAATACGAGGATCACCGGCCGATTCGCATAGACAAGGTTCTTATAGCGGCACAGCACCAGCCGGGAATTCCACAGTCGACCATATTTGAAGACATCGTTGAGCATGTGATCAAGCCTATACTACCCAGGGAGCTAGTCGACAGGAACATCAAGTATTTGGTGAATCCGACGGGGTGCTTCTCCATCGGTGGTCCGCGCTCCGATACAGGACTCACCGGTCGGAAGATCATCGTCGATACCTACGGCGGCATGGCGCGTCACGGCGGCGGATGCTTCAGTGGGAAGGACCCGACGAAGGTCGACCGCTCGGCGGCTTACATGATGCGCTACATAGCGAAGAATATAGTTGCGGCAGGTCTCGCAGATCGGTGCGAGCTTCAGATCGCGTATGCCATCGGCGAGCGTGAGCCGCTCTCGGTCCGCGCGGAGACCTTCGGCAGCGGCAAAGTCTCCGATCGCCGTATAGTCGAACTTGTTACCAAATACTTTGATCTAACTCCTCAGGGCATAATAAATGTGTTGGAACTTGCCCACCCTATTTACAGGCAGACAGCCGCATACGGTCACTTCGGGCGCACAGACCTGAGTGTCAGGTGGGAAGACACGGATATGGCTGAAACCCTACAGAAAGAAGCCGGTATATAGTTGTACGCTAATGTAGTTGTAGATGCAGACGCTCCCGGTCTTTTTCAGACGTTCACTTACCACGTGCCAGATGCTCTTTCAGGCGCAGTGGCCGAGGGTGCCTGCGTTTCCGTGCCATTCGGCGGCAGGGAGATGGTCGGGTATATCTTTGATCTGACGGATACACCTCCCGAGATAGACGGCATAAAAGATTTGTCAGCCGTAATCACGGATGCCTGCGCTCTCCCAAAGCCGCTCATGATGCTGGCGAGCTGGATGTCGGACTACTATTCGGCGCCACTAGCCCAGTCCACGCGTGCCATAGTCCCCGAGGTGATGAGTGCGACTGTGAACACGATCGTTCGCCTGATAGATCCGGAGCGCGTTCATCCAACATCGACTAATCAGAAACGGCTGGTCGGTGTTCTGCAGGGCGCGGACGGCGAGATGGATTCGGATATCCTCAAGGTGAAATCCGGCATAGACAAGTTTGCTCCCACGCTGAGACAGCTCCGGGATCGAGGGGTAGTCGAGGTTATACGCACGATTGAGCTTCCGAAGGCCAAGCCGCGCATTGTCAACGGGCTCCAAATCTCGGAGATGGACGATCTTGCCGAACCGCATGAGCTTTCTTCGCGTGCGCACAAGCAGGCGGCGATCCTCAAGGAACTTGCCGAATCACCGATCGCCGTCAGACAGTCGGAACTCCTAAGGCGTGTTGGCACATCTTCGAGCCCTGCTCGGGCGCTCATAGACAAAGGCCTTGCGGAGCGGGTGAAACTGCGAGTTCGCAGGCAGCCGTTCGCGACCAGAGCAGTTGAATCTCATGCCGATTTCACGCTGACTCAGGGGCAACAGGATGCCCTGCAAATCATTGCCGAAGGATTGAACTCCGGCACACCGCAGACAACTCTGCTGTACGGAGTCACCGGCAGCGGTAAGACAGAGGTGTATCTTAGAAGTATATCGGATGTGCTGGATGCGGGAGGAAGCTGTATTGCGCTTTGTCCCGAGATATCGCTTACGGCACACCTCATGGATGCGTATAGAGCCCGGTTCGGAGATCAGATCGCGATTCTGCACAGCAAGCTTTCGATGGGGGAGCGGCATGACGAATGGCGCAGGATCGAGAGCGGCGAGGCAAAGGTTGTCCTCGGCCCTAGATCCGCCATATTCGCGCCAGTCCGAAATCTCAAGCTGATAGTGATAGATGAGGAACACGAGCCGTCATACAAGCAGGACCATTCACCTCGATACAGCGCCAGACTAGCGGCCGAAGAGAGAGCGAGGATTGAGGGTGCGTCGGTGATACTGGGCAGCGCAACCCCATCGCTTGAGACCTTCTACCGCACATCGACCGGTGAAATCAGGCTGGCAGTCCTCGATAAACGTGTCGACGACCGCCCTATGCCCGAGGTTAAGACCGTCGATCAGCGCGAGGAATTTGCGCAGGGCAGGCGAAACATCTTCAGCGAGCCACTCAGGCAGGGGATTGAAGATCGGTTGAGCCGCGGAGAGCAGACCATACTCTTTGTGAATCGCAGGGGATACGCATCGTTCATACTGTGCAGATCGTGCGGGTACACGGCGCGATGCCCGAATTGCGATGTTTCTCTGACCTATCACTCTGCCATGAAGCTTCTGAAATGCCATCACTGCGATGAAAGCATGCGAGCTCCGGACGTCTGTCCGAAATGCGGGGGGCCGCACTTCAAGCAGTTCGGCATAGGCACGGAACGCGTAGAAGAAGAGGTCAGGAAGGTCTTTCCTGAAGCCTCAGTCATTCGCATGGACAGCGATACAACTCGCAGGAAAAACGCCCATTTCCAGATTCTTGATGCGTTCCGGGAGGGCAGGGCGGATATACTGGTCGGCACGCAAATGGTGGCGAAGGGGCTTGATTTCCCGAACGTGACGCTTGTTGGCGTGATCAGCGCCGATACTATTCTCAATCTGCCGGATTTTCGCTCTGCAGAGAGGACCTTCCAGCTTCTTACTCAGGTAAGCGGTCGTGCAGGTCGAGGGAAAAAACCGGGGGAGGTCATAGTTCAATCGTTCTCGCCGGAAAACTACGCCATAAAAGCGGCAGCACAGCAGGACTACAAGACCTTCTACGATGAGGAGATCGAGTATCGCCGGGAGCTCGGGTATCCGCCGTTTTCAAGGCTGATCAATATTCTCTCGAGCGATCCGGTCGACAGTTTTGCCCAGACGCGGCTGGAAGACTTCAAGTCGGCTCTTGAATCGCGAATCCAGTCCGATGAGATCACCCTTATGGGCCCGGCGCCGGCACCGATATCCAGGCTCAAAGGCATGTATCGATGGCATATTCTGATCAAGAATCGCGGGAGCGACGGGATTCAGCAGGTGATTAAGGAAGTTCTCGCTGATATATCTCAGTCAGTTAGGACTGGTTTGACCATCGACGTTGATCCGCTTACAATGTTATAATATCTCCACGAATAATACACAAAATTATCTGCCGATAGATATCGGTTTATCGAAAGGCAATTCAATGGCTGAACTGGAAATCGTAAGGTATCCCGATCCTATTCTGCGCAAGCAGGCTAAGGAAATAGGCAAGCCGGGACCGGATACAAAAAAACTGGTTGAAGATATGACGATCACCATGCAACTCGCAAACGGTGTTGGACTTGCGGCTAACCAGGTCGCTATCCTTCAAAAACTATTCGTGTATGACGACGGTTCCGGGCCGGGCGTGATAATCAACCCGAAGATCGTAAGCGCCAGAGGGGAAGAACTGGGGTCCGAGGGCTGTCTGAGCCTCCCAGGGCTATGGGGCGAGGTCAGGCGTGCCGAGGAGGTAGTCATTCGCGGCATGGATTTGAATGGCAAGCCGCTTAAGATCAAGGCCGAGGGATTTCTTGCTCGCATACTTCAGCATGAATTGGACCATCTGTACGGGCATCTCTTCATCGACCGTGCCGAGCCGGAGTCGGTGCATTACGTCACCGATGACGATGAAGAGGATGAGGGCTAATACCGGATGCGCATATTATTCATGGGTACCGCAGAGTTTGCCGTGCCTTCGCTTAAAGCACTGCTTGCGTCTGAACATCAGGTGATCGGAGTTGTCACACAGCCGGACAGACCTGCAGGACGCGGGCGTCAACTGCGCATATCACCGGTAAAAGGTGTCGCAGCCGAGGTAGGATTGCCGGTGTATCAGCCGGAGCGGGTTCGTTCCGAAGAGTTTATCGGACTGGTACGCGAGCTGAACCCTGACATAAATGTTGTCGCCGCATTCGGTCAGATAATCCCGAAGGCGATACTGGATATACCGAAGTTTGGAAATGTAAACGTTCACGGATCGATCCTTCCAAAATATCGTGGTGCGGCCCCGGTGCATTATGCGCTGTTCAACGGAGAGACCGTTACCGGCGTAACTACCATGCTCATGAATACGGGGTTGGATACAGGGCCGATTCTTCAGCAGAGAGGGATCGAGATTCAGGCTGATGACAACGAAGCGACGCTTGAGTCCCGTCTTGCGGACGTGGGTGCGGAACTGCTCATCGAGACCCTCGAAGCTATCGAGAAGGGGCTCGTGACACCAATGCCTCAGGACGATTTGCTCGCTACATATTCTCCTTCCGTCAAGCGTGAGGAGTGCGAGATAGCATGGGCGCGGAGTGCGCGTGATATCGTTAATCGGGTGAGGGGATGTACACCAAGGCCTGGAGCTCACACGGTAATTCAGGACATACCCATAAAGGTCTGGTCGTGCAGCGTCGCGGATCATGCTGATTCGGAAGGAAGTCCCGGCGACGTGCTGATGGTTGACTCGGATGGGATAGTGGTTCGTGCAGGAGACGGTGCCGTTCTGTTAACAGAGGTCCAACCGGCAAATAGAAAACGTATGGCAGCAGGTGAATTCGCCCGAGGATATCAAATTAAAAAAGTATCCAGCTAATATAGTTGATTTGGCGGTAGACGAGTGATATACTCTATGCAAAGGCTCGCGGATCCGAAGCCTGTCTCAAAATGAGAGCATTACGGATCCGGAAAATCAGATTGCAATATTACTTATTTTACTACAATCTGTTCATTATGAGGTGTGGAGATGGGCAACAACGAAGAGAGCCTTAATCGTGCAATCGCACTGAAGATCGATGGCCAATATGATGAAGCAATAGCGTTGCTTCAAGAGGTGATCTGTAACGACAGCTGCCACGATGAAGCGCATCGGCAGCTAGGGCTGACATACACCTTCAGTGGATTGTTCGATGAGTCTTTGGAGGAATTCAAGAAGGCTATCGAGCTGAACCCGGATAACCTGGATTCCAGAAACGATCTCGCGATGACCTACGCTATGCTGGGCATGTATGACGAAGCAAAGGCAGAGTTCATGACGGTCCTGGCGATGGACCCTGAAAACGAGCAGGCCCGCAAACAGATGGTCTATTTTTGACGCATAAGGGAAAATGTTTGAGCTCGCATTGTATTAGCGTAGAGTTTCTTCCTATCGAGAAAACGGTACGGATAGAGCGGGGCACAAGTTTTCGCAAGGCTGCCAAGGCGGTGGGTATAGATATTGCAATGCCGTGTGGCGGAAAAGGCCGATGCGGGAAGTGCAAAGTCGTTTTTATGCAGGGGGCACCTGCGCCGACGCCGGATGAGCAAGCGACTCTAACTGAAACCGAATTGCTCCAGGGCTACCGGCTTGGCTGCGTGGCCTCGATCTATGAGGATGCGGTTATCTGCATGCCTGATGCCGCGCATGCTCCGAGGATTCTCACACACGGCACGGCACGCCAGGTTCCACTAAAAGCTGCGATCACTAAAGCTCACGTCTCAGTACCCACCCCATCTATCGATGATTTGCGCTCGGACCTCACTCGAGTGCTGGATGCTTTCGGGTTAAGCCATATTCCCGCGCGGCACGACCTGTTGTTTATGCGCCGTGTTGGAGCCGAAGTCCGCGCTGCAGGGTATGACATAACCGGAATCCTTGTCGGCGGTGATCTGCTTGCGATTGAACCCGGCGATACAACATCAGAGTGCTACGGGTTGGCCTTCGATATCGGTACCACCACGCTCGCTGCTTACCTGCTTGATTTGAATACAGGCGACCAGATTGCTACGGCCTCCGCCATGAATCCTCAGTCATCTGTTGGCGACGATGTTATCAGCCGCATTTCGTATGCGGAAAATGTGGACGGTCTCCTGGCACTTCAGGCCTCGGTTGCACGCGAACTCAACAATCTTATTGAACTGCTGTCAAACACGGCTGGCATATCACGCGAGCGTATCTACGACGCTGTGGTAGTCGGCAACACCTGTATGACCCACCTGTTTCTCGGAATCGATCCAAGGTATCTGGCTCAGGCTCCGTATGTGCCTGTCGTCAGCCAGAATGTTTGCGTTGATGCCGTCGAACTTGGGATAAAGATAAATCCATTCGGACGATTACACGTCCTGCCGAATATCGCAGGGTATGTCGGTGCCGATACCGTTGCTGTGGTGCTTGCGACCGGGCTTTATCAGGACGAACAGCTTACGCTGGCAGTCGATATCGGCACGAACGGGGAGATTGTCCTCGGTTCCAGGAAGCGCATGGTTGCCTGCTCGACTGCCGCCGGTCCTGCCTTTGAAGGAGCCCATATTAGGTACGGCATGCGTGCGGCACCCGGCGCCATCGACGCCGTCTGGCTCGATGACGGTGGGATGGCTTTCAGTACCATCAGTGGAGCGAAGGCCGTCGGCATTTGCGGGTCCGGGCTCCTTGATGCGGTGGCCTGCATGGTACAGACAGGCGTCATAGATTTCAGCGGCAGGATAGTTGATGCTGACGAAATCCCTGATTCGTATGCGCTGCTTCGTGACCGCCTGCACATCGGCGAGCGCGGCAACGAGTTCATCCTCGCAGAGCCGATTGTGATCACGCAGAGGGATGTGCGCGAGGTCCAACTGGCGAAGGGTGCAATCATGGCAGGAATACAGATTCTGATGTCCCGGATGGGCATCAGCGCGCCGGATCTGGACAGGATAATCCTTGCAGGCGCATTTGGAAACTATATGCGCAAGGAAAGTGCAATTCTCGCTGGCCTGATTCCTGACGTGCCAATCGAGAAAGTTCATGCCGTGGGTAATGCCGCCGGTGAGGGGGCAAAGTTATCGCTCATTAACCTGGACATGATCGAAGATGCGGCTAAGATTGCGGATTCTGTAGAATACATAGAATTGACTACTGATCCTGGCTTTCAGGAGAAGTTTGCGGATGCTATGCTGTTTGGCGAGATGTAACCGAGCCGCGGTGTGCAAGGGAAAATGCAGGGGGATTGGTATGTTCAACTACGAGGAATTGTCCAATGCGTTAATAAATGGCAAAGCGCCGGTAGTGCGAGACCTCACAGAGAAGGCTTTGGCCGATGGAGAGGACCCGCAGGATGTTTTGAACAAGGGGCTCGTAGCGGGCATGGGCGTCGTCGGCGAGAAGTTCAAGAATAACGAGTTCTATGTTCCCGAGGTGCTCATCGCTGCGCGGGCTATGCATAGTGCAATGGACGTCCTTCGATCGCGGCTCGCGGACGCGGGAGTACAGCCTATCGCAAAAGCCGCTATCGGCACAGTGAAGGGTGACCGCCATGACATCGGCAAAAACCTTGTGTCGATGATGATGGAAGGTGCCGGTTTTCAAATCATCGATCTTGGCGTGGATGTAAGCGCTGACAAGTTTGTACAAGTTGCCAGGGATCAGGGGGTAAACCTCATCCTGCTCTCTGCGCTGCTGACCACCACCATGCCTGCAATGAAGACTACCATACAGGCGTTTACCGATGCAGGCCTTCGCGACGATGTGACCATAATTATCGGCGGCGCGCCTGTAACGCAGAACTACGCTGATGAAATCGGCGCTGACGGCTACTCGCCGGACGCTGCAAGTGCAGTAGACAAGGCCAAGTCATTGCTAGGAATCTAGTTAATCCCAAGAGTTGAATGTAAACAAAGGCCCTGGAGTCCATCCTGCGCCATGTGGCGGGATCTCCGGGGCTTTTTTGCGTCTACTGCATTGGCGGCAATTACCGATCAGGGTGTGGTATAATATTTAATCAGTCGAACACGGTATCGATGTCGTGTTTGTATTGGAGACATTTATGTACAATTATGATGTTATAGTAGTCGGGGCTGGTCATGCAGGCTGCGAGGCGGCTCTCGCGGCAGCACGCATCGGGTGCAGCACCCTTCTTTTGACGATAAATATGGACAGCGTGGCGCTGATGCCATGCAATTGCAGTGTTGGTGGGCCGGCGAAAGGCCATGTGGTCCGTGAGATAGATGCTCTGGGTGGACAGATGGGCTTGAACACCGACGCTACCTACACTCACATTCGCATGCTGAACACGGGCAAAGGTCCGGCAGTTCAGGCACTGCGCGCGCAGGCGGACAAGAAGCTGTATCAGGCGGCGATGAAGCATACCCTTGAGAACACGCCATGCCTTGAGCTTAAGCAGGCACTCGTTGAGCGACTCATCGTTGAAGAAGGGGCGATTGCGGGCGTTGCCACTCAGACAGGCATAGAGTACCGGGCGAATGCCGTAATCATCACCACTGGCACCTTCCTTAAGGGGCTGGTTCATATCGGAGAGATCAGTTTTTCGGCAGGGCGCGCGGGTGAGTTTGCCGCGAACAGCCTGTCCGACTCCCTTCGAGAGCTCGGCTTCGAGCTTGGCCGCCTGAAGACAGGCACGACTCCGAGGATCGACCTATCGAGCGTCGACGTCTCGAAGACGGAACTCCAGGAGTCTGACGAAACCCCGCTCGCGTTTTCCTTCATGTCGCGCAGGGAGAAGCGGAACAATCTGCTTCCTTGCTGGCTTACTTATACGAACGAGCGCACGAAAGAAGTGATCGAGCGAAATCTGTCTCGCTCGGCGATGTATGGTGGCCGCATAGAAGGCGTTGGGCCGAGGTACTGCCCATCAATAGAGGATAAGATAGTCAAGTTTCCGGATAGAGACCGGCATCAGGTCTTCCTGGAGCAGGAGGGCTGGGACACGAACGAGGTCTACGTTCAGGGGATGTCTACCAGCCTGCCAGAGGAAGTTCAGCTTGAGTTTCTGCGCACGATTCCCGGGCTTGAAAACGTCAGTATGATGCGTCCGGGTTACGCTATCGAATATGATTTTGTGCCCCCGATGCAGCTCAAGCCCACGCTTGAGACAAAGAGGATAACCGGATTATTTTTCGCTGGTCAGATCAACGGTACTTCAGGTTACGAAGAAGCCGCTGCACAGGGATTGATCGCAGGAATCAATGCGGCGATGGTTGTTCGTGGAAGACAGCCGCTAATACTCGATCGCTCTCAGGCCTATATCGGCGTCATGATCGATGATCTTGTCACGAAGGGCATCAACGATCCGTATCGCCTGCTCACGTCTCGCGCTGAACACCGGCTGCTGCTGAGGCAGGACAATGCTGACCTGAGACTTACACCGGTAGGTCGTGAAATCGGCCTTGTATCGGATGCGCGATGGTCGCTGTTTTGTGAGAAATCCGCCCTGATAGCAGGTGAGATCGAGAGGCTCAGGCGTACATTCGTCATGCCAGGTGACTCCGAGAAGCTGCGAGCGGTCGGTGTAGACAATCTATACAGTAAGGCTTCGTTTGAAGATCTGCTGCGCCGCCCGGAGATTGGATACACGGACATCATCAAGTTGAATGGTTTGACCGCCAGGCTGCCCGCAGACGTCGAGGAGCAGGTCGAGCTTCAGGTGAAGTATGACGGCTATATTCGGCGTCAGGAGGCTCAGGTAGAGCGGCATAAGCGCCTTGAATCTCTGGCGATACCGAGTGGTTTTGATTATCAGAGGGTTGTTTCAATTTCCAAAGAGGGCCGGGAGAAATTTGGCCGTGTTCAACCATTATCAGTTGGGCAGGCGGCAAGGATTCCCGGGATAACTCCTGCGGATATCTCCGTTCTGATGGTCGTGCTGGAGCGCGATCGGCGGTCTGTTTCGCAGTAACAGACACCGGCCAGTGTTCCCATCGATAATCTTCGCGAACTTAAGTTGTTAGAAGCGCGCGCTCTCGGGGAATAACGTAGGTAGGCAGGCAAAGGCGTCAATCACGATGTCAGTTTGCTAAACACGAAAATCAGCCTGTCCCAGAGGCGAAGAGATGAACGTTATACGCGAGGCCACTCTAAATAGCGAGATACGGAATCGATTATCGCTGGACAAACGGGTGGGGGATCAGCCTGTCAATACGTACATCGTTGGCAATGACGTGTATCTGATTGGCCGGGTTCAGACGCTCGAGCAGCGTGATATCGTGGAATTCATCGTGCGAGGGACCCCCGGTGTCCAACGCGTGAATACCGATGAACTGGAAGTTGCCGAATTTCCTAACAGGAAGAATAATCACCCTGCATCAAAATAGGCCTTGCTTTACTGCTCAGCTTGACAGCACAGTCACGATCAAACTGCAATTATTTTACATTTAGAATGGTGTCGCTTAAATATGAATCCAAAGAATCCTACATCTAAAATAGAAGAGATTACGAGCCCTGCCTACCAGTTTGACGAAATAGCGCTTTTGTATGATGCGCTGATGGCAGGAGTGCCGTATGCCGCGTGGATCGACTACATACACAGCATTCTTGATGAGTTCGGCGTGCAGCCGAAGACCGTGTTGGACCTCTGCTGCGGGACAGGGAGCGGGAGCCTTCTGCTCGCCAAGAGAGGGTACAAGGTCACCGGTGTGGATATCTCGCCGGAGATGATAGATGTCGCGATGCACAAGGCTGAAGAGAGCGGAGCGCCCATAAACTTTTACGCGCAGGATGCATCCAGACTCCACGTCAGCGGCAAGTTCGATCTCGTCGTTTCGCTCTTCGACAGCTTGAACTACATACTCGATCCTTCGGCGCTTTCACAGGCTTTTCAGCGAGTCTCGAAGTACCTCAACCCGTCGGGCCTGTTCATCTTCGACATGAACACGGAATACGCTCTCGCGGCAGGGTTCTTCGATCAGGATAATATTGGAAGCAAGGCCCATGTTCACTACAAATGGCACAGTAATTATGACCTCGCAACGCGAATTTGCAGCATAGACATGGACTTTGTGCACCATCACGTGAGCGGCGACAGGAAAATCCACATCATGCATCACCAGCGCGCGTACGATATCGAAGAGATCGTGGGGATGCTGATAGAATCCGGCGTACAGGTGCTTGCTGTCTACAAAGCCTATACTTTTCAAACTGCATCACCAAGCTGTGACAGAGTCTTCTTCGTTGCGCGCAAATAGTGCAAGCGATTACTCTATTATTCGTTGCTGACCTATTCCTTTTGTGCTATAATTTTTCATAGGTGCAAGTTAACGCTTTTTGACAAAGCATGCTGTCCCTAAAAATACCAATGCAGTCCAAATGATTGGAATTCTACGATGTCTATAGCCGGGAACCTTGGCATAATCAGGGATCGAATTGCTTTGGCCGCCGCTCGATCAGGGCGATGTGCCGGCGATATAACTCTGATAGCCGTTACGAAGAAGATGGATGTTCCAAGAATTCGGGAAGCCATCGATGCCGGAGTGACGGATATAGGTGAGAATTACGTGCAGGAGGCGATCGAGAAGTCCGATGCCGTAGGGCATGATGTTCGATGGCATATGATCGGTCACCTGCAAACCAACAAGGTTCGCCAGGTAGTGCCGATTTTCGATTCAATCCAGAGCGTAGACAGCATTTCGCTGGCGAAAGAGATAGGCAAACGCTCATCCGCAATCGAAAAAACCATGCAGGTGCTGATTGAGGTGAATATCTCCGGCGAAGAATCGAAATTCGGGGTGCAGCCGTGCGATACGCTCGCGCTGTGCGATGCCGTGGCCGGTATCGAAGGGCTGAAACTCGCTGGCTTGATGGGAATGGCTCCATTTGTAGACGATGTCGATGCTATTCGCCGATCGTTTTCCAGCCTGAAGACGATGTGGGATGAACTCCCTGCCGACAACAGAAAACACCTGTCCATGGGGATGACGTCCGACTTTGAGATCGCCATAGAGGAAGGCTCTAATATGGTCAGGATCGGGACGGCGATTTTTGGTTCCAGAAGTTAGTTTTTTCAGACAACGATTCAGTAAGCACATGCTTTATTAACATACATATTTTTTTCCGCAGAGGAATGGGGAGGATTCACGATGAACAATAACATGTCAGCAGAAGATCTAAGACAAAGGGGTTTCTGGACCAAGATTAAAGAAGGATTCGGCATAAGCGAGATTGAAGAAGAATACATCGAGTCCGATGAAGTAGTTGGCGATTCCAGAAAACGCCCGGTCACATTAAAACTCCAGTCAACGAGGGTAAGTTACGTGTCAGTAAGACTACCGCAATCATTCGATGATGCACGATTAGCCGCAGATGGACTCAAGGACGGCCGGCAGCAAATTGTGAATCTGGAAAAAACGACGCCGGAAATGTCCGAGCGTATCATAGATTTCTTGAACGGCGTTACGTATGCACTCAACGGATTCGTTGAGAAGGTCGGCGATCGCGTCTACCTGTTTGCGCCAAGTAACGTTATGATCGACGTTCCCGAGGACTTGCACAAGGCATCCCCAGGATTGATGTTTGATCGAAACAATCTCTAGGGGGATCAGGAAACGTGCTTGAAAACAAAAGAATAGGCTTTATAGGGTCCGGGATGATGGCAGAGGCAATCGCAAGGGGATTGTTGAACTCGGGTGTTGCCCCATCGCGCGTAACTGCCGCCGATCCTGATGAGGGGCGGCGCAATCTGTTCAGCTCGGTTCTTGGGGTAGCTGTAACTACAGACAATACGGCTGTTGCTCGGAATTCAGACATCATTGTTCTCGCAGTAAAACCGTACGTCATAGGGTATGCCCTGTCAGAGATCGGAAGTGCACTCACCGCAGCTAAACTCGTAATATCCATAGTTGCAGGTGTGCCTACAGACTTTATCCAGGGCAAGCTGGCGGGCGATATTCCTGTCGTCCGCGTGATGCCGAACACCCCTTGTTTGATCGGCCAGGGCGCGATTGCACTGGCACCGGGCAAGTATGCCACTGCCGACCATATGAAACTCGCAAACGAGATATTCGCCGCCGTAGGAAGCGCAGTGCAGGTCACAGAGGACAAGTTGGACGCTGTGACCGGACTGAGCGGAAGCGGACCGGCGTACGTGTATACATTCATAGAAGCGCTGGCAGACGGAGGAGTCCGTATGGGACTGCCTAAGGCCACGGCGCTCTTGCTGGCTGCGCAGACCGCAAAGGGCGCGGCCATGATGGTGCTGGAATCGGACAGCAGCCCGGCAGATCTCCGCGATCGCGTGACAACTCCCGGCGGCACGACCATCGAGGGTTCAGCAAGCCTTGAGCGGGACGGGTTTAGGTCAGCCCTAATCGAGGCAGTCAAAGCCGCCTCTGACCGGTCGAGTGAATTGGGCAAAAGCAAGTAGGCCCAGATTCAGTTTTTTTGATTTGATACAGCCTCCCCGTCCGCAGAAGCGAGTCGGGGAGTTTTGTTTATCGGTGGCGAGTGCCACTGGAGGAAGTTTATGATAGCAGCCATAGTCAGCTACGCGATAAACCTGATGATAATCCTGATTTTTGTTCGGGTTATCGTATCCTGGATACCGGATCTGGCGCACAAGTATCGGGACGTCGTTCGTATCATATACAAGGTAACAGACCCTGTTCTGCGGCCTTTGCAGAGCCTTGTGCCACCACGCAAACTGGGTGGCGTAGACATATCGCCGGTTCTGGCGATACTTGCACTTCAACTTCTCAGCAATATCATTCTTTCTCTGCTTGCTTCAATGGGAAGGTAGATTGAAATGAAACTAAGACCAAACGATATATTAAACAAAAAGTTCAATCACAAGATGCGTGGGTATGATACAACAGAAGTCGATGAGTTTATGCGCGATGCCGCCGCCGATTATGAGCAAATGATGGCGGAGAACGTCCAGTTGAAACAGCGTGTCGATGGATTGGAATCGGAGCTCAAGCGGTATAAAAATATCGAGGGCACGCTGAACAACGCCCTGGTGCTTGCGCAGAAAACTGCCGATGACTTGAGAGTCAACACTCAAAAAGAGATCGAGCTTATGGCGCGTCAGGCCAAAGATGAGATGAAATCCGACTTGGAGCGGGAGAGCCGTGAACTCGAAGAGCTTCAGAAAATGAGAAACCGCTTCTCTGTGGAGTTCAGATCGCTTCTGCGGAGTTACTTAGACATATGCGAGGGTAAAGTAATTGGAGAGAGATCCGAGCAGTCCTCAGGGGAATGAAGCACGGCCTGATGTGGGGTATCCACGCAACAGGTTTGTTGCCATGCTCTCGGTATTGTTTGTTTTGCTGCTGCTGTTTGCCTGGGCACAGCGAGCTGATGTCAGGATAACGAAAAACAAGAGTGTTTCTGAAGCCTCGCTGCAGGACGACCTGGCGGTGAAGCTATTATATGCATCCAAGGGATTGCTTCCATCATCTGCGACTGGGACCTCGAGCACGGCTCGAATGGAATCGGCCGCGCGAAAAAAGGCTGTCGCAGGGTTTCGTGATTCAGTGAAGAGAAACCCGTCCACTGGGAGCCTCCGAAAGCTGATCATAGTCGACGATCCGGCTCAGCGTGCAGCGGATATCGAGCGGCTAAACAGGCTGTCAAAAACTCCATCCGAACCAGCAATGTGGACTCGAATATATATCAGCGACCGCCTGAGTGCAGCTCAAACGAAGGCGTATGCGGCCCGAATACGCGGCCTGAACCTTGGATGGTATGAGCATCTGGCCCTCTCCGATCTATACACGAGCGCCGGCATGAAATCGGATGCTGCCAGGGAGCGGAAAATCGCGACTTCTGCTGCAAGCCGAACGTTCGCTTTTGCGCTGCTGTTAATCACTGTTTTGGGCTTTCTGTTTCTAGCCGGGGTTGTGCTGATCATCATATATTTAGTCATGGGTAAGAACGGCCAACTAAAGCCCCACAGCCCAATCGACGATATGTCGCCGGTAGAGCGTAGCTTTGTGGCAGGATATTTGCTGGAAACCTTTGTACTATACCTTCTAATAACATTCGGAGTTCAAACCGTAGCTGGGATAGTGATTGTATTGATCAAGAATACCGTAAACGCGTCGATCCATGCGAACAGCGCGTATCTGACGGCGTTTGTATATGTGCTGGCAGGTGTCTTATCCCTCGCTTATTTAAGGTACAGGTTACGTGCAGCAGGTTGGTCGTGGTCTGTAGTCGGATTAGTCAGCCGAACTCCCCTGATAGATGTTCTGGCGGGGGTTGGGACCTACGCAGCGGCTCTGCCATTGCTGTTTATCGCCAGTCTATTGACCAAATCCCTCGATCGTTACGTTCATACGCCGGATAACCCGATCGTTCCAGAGTTCCTCGAGGCGCGCACGCTCGCCACCCGGGTGATCCTTTTCGCGCTGGTCTCCATAGCGGCGCCGTTTTTCGAAGAGCTCTTTTTTCGCGGAGCTCTCTTTCACAGCTTTCATGCAAAATGGGGAGTGACAACCGGGGTTCTGCTCTCGGCGGCGGTTTTCGGGCTTGTACATCCGTTACCGCTCAGTTTCCTGCCTATATTTGCGCTTGGTTCGGTATTTGCCACTGCCGCATACAACAGGGGCTCGTTGCTTCCGTGTATGGTGGCGCATGGACTTAACAACGCCGCTGCCACCCTTTTTCTTATGATATTGTCTGGATCATAGCGAAATTATGGCTGATAAAACACTTCTCAAGGTAAGAGTTAATCCTCGCAGTTCAAGAAACCAGGTTACCGGATATACGGACGGCGTTCTATCTATCAAGATAACGGCGCCTCCGGTTGAAGGTGCCGCGAACAAAGCGGCCGTGGCGTATCTTTCCGACCTTCTGCACGTGAAGAAGTCGCAGATTAGCCTGAGTTCCGGCACCACGAGCCGCGACAAGGTCTTCGAAATCGATGGTTTGTCGCCCGATGAACTGCATACACGTCTGCACAGCCTTCAACCATAGCCTCCCCCGTCATACGAATTCGCTGCTCGCCGAGTTTGACGCAATATTCATCCAGGGTATCAAACAGGTGCGGTGAGGACGGATTGGTTCCGCCCGATCAAGTGACAATTTGGGAAGGTGTGGATATGGAAAATAGAGAGTGCACCGATATAATAGAAGTTGCAGAGGGACCGAGCATATGTAATCCCGAAGAGGCTGTGGTAGAACGCCATGCATCCGCAGTTCAGCAGGAGTCTGCATACGGCATCAAAGTTTGGGTTCAAAAGCCGTACAAAGAGACTCTGACTGCCACAAAGCACGCGCTGAACAATGAGGGGCTAGTTGTGCTGTCGGAGATCAACCTTCGCCAGTTGTTTAAGGATAAACTTGGCGCCGAGTTCCGTCATTATACCGTACTTGCCGTATGTAAACCCCAAGTTTCTTACGACGAACTCAAGATCGACATCGATCTGGGCCTGCTCATACCATTCAACGTGGCGGTATACGAGCAGCACGATGGCACGGTACTGGAAGCTATCGATCCTATTGCACAACTGGCGGTTGCCGGCAATCTGGATTTGCACAGGGTGGCAGTCAGGATCAAGCAGATGCTTCAGGACGTCATCGATCATGTTGTGATAGTCTAGCGCAGTCGCTGGACGAACCACCTGTTATCAGCACTGGATAAAGGCCCTCTGAAAGGGTATCGCTCCGGCGTCATTGCCGATACGTGCCCGTCACAGAAGAGATAGTTGTTTGTAGTGTTGTGGCAGGGTTTCTCGGCCAGTTTGAGCAGTTTGGTAGCGGCTGGATAGTATCCACGTGCACAGCTCCAATCGCCGCATCGAAACACATATCCATCGCCGCCATAAGCGGTGACTCCGGCAGCCGTCTGGTACCCTTCGTATAATAATATCGTTTGCGACGGACTGACAATCCTCGTCCTGTTAATGCCGGTTGGAGTAAGCGCCCCGGTATCGGCCGGTTCACGCAGGAAGGTATTCATCGCGTAGGTGCGAGGCGAATAGTTTCCAAAAGGCCCTGAATAGGATGGACAACAATACACGCTCGCCTTGCCTGCACTTTGATTTCTCAGATAGACGTCAACCCCTCCACCGTTCTCCTGTGACCAGTATGGATCATCTCCCCTTTGCCCGCCAGGACATGGAAGGGTATCTTCCCAATCGCTGGCGTAAAGTTCGATAGCTGCGTAAAGTTGCTTCAGGTTCGATTGGCAGGTGGCTTTATAAGCCATTCCACGGGCTGATGTTATTACCGGCAGCAATATCCCTGCGAGTATGGCTATTATGGCAATGGTAACCAGAAGCTCAATAAGAGTAAAACCACACACAGTATTATGCGTATTCCGAACATGCAATGTCTTTGTATCCTTGATGGAAATAGCTTACTCGTATATACCACAGTAATCTCTAAATTAAATCTTACGGTTGGAAATAGAGTATGCGTAGAATTATGAAGCGAATTGGAGTTGCCCAAGAAAAAGTGGGGGCATGGGGGAGCCTGTGACTCCCCCCCATAGAAATACACAGCGCTAAATCAATATGCTAAGTCCGCCGTCTACGACGATGAACTGGCCGCAGACCATACGTGCCTCATCCGATACGAGGAATGCCACTACGTCAGCGACGTCCTCCGGCTCAACAACACGGCCCACGGGAGTGCGCTCAATTGCAGTATTGAGCATCTTCTCTGCGCCTGGAATGGAGCGGAACGATTTCGTGTTCGCGACTCCAGCCATGATCCCGTTTACGATTATGCCCTGAGGTGCCAACTCGACGGCGAGGCATCGGGTCAGCGATTCAAGTGCACCCTTTGCAGCGCCAACCAGTCCATAGCCTTCCAGTACTCTGGTTCCGCCTTCGCTGGTGATGCTGATGATCCGGCCCCAGTTATCCCTCATAAGGGGAACTGCACGCTGGGACAGGCTGACAAGAGACCTTGCGGACGAGGCCATGGTGATATCCCAGTAGCGCTCAGTTGATTCCATAACTTTTCCCGGTACTCCAAAAGCTGCGTTGGACACCAGGATATCCAAAAACCCGAGTTCGGATTTGATCTTCTCAAACATTCGATCAAGGCTCTGATCATCGCCGACATCACCTCTGAGTGCGATGGCTTTGCCGCCGATCGCCTCAATCTCTTCGACGACGCTCTGCGCATCGGATTTACTCCGTCGATAGTTCACGACAACGGTTGCGCCGTCGCGGGCTAATCGTAGTGCAATAGACCGCCCAAACCCACGGGCGGCACCGGTAACTAAGGCATTTTTGCCCGATAATTTACAGTGCATTTTTTTGCTCCATTCATTGGTTAGCTGTTATATTTTGGATGTCGAATTCGTTGTTATAATTTACTGTCTTTCAGCGATTCTATGTAGTGTTCCGCCGTGACAGCAGCTATGGCTCCATCTGCGGCAGCGGTTACCATCTGTCGGAGGCTCTTGCGCCGGCAGTCGCCAGCTGCATAAACGCCGGGAACGTTAGTCTGCATATTCTCATCAGTGAGTATATAGCCATCCTGATCCAGCACGATCCTGCCGCGAAATACGTCAGTGTTTGGATCGGTGCCGATGAGCATAAACACCCCATCTACTGGTAGCATTCTAGTGGAGCCATCTTTCAAATTCCGTACAGCCAGTGACTTTACCTTGTTGTCGCCCAGTATTTCATCGACTGTCGATGACCATGCCATTTCTATCTTAGGATTCTTCAGCGCGCGTTCCTGGAGAATCTTTGTAGCTCGAAGGGTGTCCCGCCTGTGGATGATGGTGACTTTGCTCGCAAATCGCGTGAGAAATACGCCATCCTGAATCGCGGTATTTCCACCACCAACAACCGCGATTTCCTTGTCACGGAAGAAGGCCCCGTCGCATGTAGCGCAGTACGATACCCCTTTGCCGGTTAGCCGATCTTCGCCCGGCACTCCAAGCCTTCGCGGGGTTGCACCTGTCGCGATGATGATAGTCGGCGCGCGATACTCTCCATCTGCGGTGAGGATGACCTTCTCCTCACCCGTGAAATCGACCGATATGCAATCTGTGGAGACTATTTCCAGCCCGAGACTTCTGGCCTGCTGTTCCATCAGAATGCTCAGGTCCGACCCACCGATTCCGGAAGGGAAACCGGGGAAGTTTTCGACGAAATCCGTTATCATCATCTGGCCGCCGGGCATGAATTTCTCGATCAGAACCGTTTTAAGGCGCGATCGCATAGCGTATATTCCGGCCGACAACCCAGCAGGGCCGCCACCGATAATGATCGTATCGTAGGTGCTCAATTTTATCTCCCAAAGTACAAACTTGCGCCAATATTATATCACACATTCATCGTTCTTGGACAATCATGGCGGGCGCGTCACGATGACTTGTATGCCTATGGATTGCCGTGTCGTTTTTGAAATACACGCACGCGGGTATAAGCATATCAAAACGACTCAAGAGACGATAAGTTTCTGATAATGTTGTTTGCACTGCATAGAATCGAATTGACGTTTGGAGCAAGAAAGGATGCTGATAAATGGCAATAATTTCTGATCAGGACATGGAACTGATGAAGGGCATGTTCGTCGATGAGTTGCAGAATACCGTGAACATAGTTGCCTTCACGAAAAGACCTGCGGGCCAGACGGGAGCAAACTTGGAGTGCCAGCTCTGTGATGAAACCACCGAGTTGATCAGCGAAGTCGCGGAATTATCAGATAAGATTAACCTGGAGTTTCACGAGTATTCATCCGATAATCAGATGGTAAAGGATCTCCATATAGATAAGCTGCCTGCAATCGTGTTGTCCAACGATAGCGAGAATGGTGTGCGATACTTTGGAATTCCCGGAGGGTTTGAGTTCAGCTCGTTTGTCGAGGATATCGTCGATGTCTCACGCAATTCGACGGATATGTCTAAAGAAGCCAGGGACAAGGTGAAAGCCGTAGATGCTGACGTTCATATCCAGGTCTTCGTCACGCCAACGTGTCCGTACTGTCCTGCGGCGGTGAGGATTGCACACAAGATGGCCATAGAGAATCCACAGCACATAACATCCGACGCTGTGGAGGCGGCCGAGTTTCCGGAGTTGATAAATAAGTACAACATCAACGCTGTTCCGACCGTGGTGATCAATGACTGTGTTCAATTTGAGGGAGTGCTTCCCGATGGCGAATTCGCTGAAATGGTTCAGCAGGCCTTATGCGCATGACGAGGAGACGGAATACTACAGAGACGTGGATATAATCTCCTCGTCTCTGTTTATTTTACGAGTGCATTAGGCTGTCGCTATTTCTTGGGTATTCCGTTTGCAACCTCTAGTAGAGATTTGTGAAAAATTCTTTGAGCTATCTCTTCAAGCAGGTTGAGGCCAAGTTCATCTCTCGTAATCGCTGCGCTGTAATGGAAAGCATCTGTTTTCTTTGGCCCGGATCTTACCTGGTTCAAGAAGCCTTTACGTGCGAGCTTTGACATAGTCAGCATGATAGTGGAATACGAGAGTTCTCTGATAGGATACATGATTTTGAAAACCTTGGCAGCAGTTATTGGTGGCTCAAGATCCCAAACTACATCGAGTATTTGCGCTTCCAGCTCACCCAGTGAATATCCACCTATACTCCTACGGATACCCACGTAATCCTGTACTCCAGAATCCTTATTCACGTTCAACTCCTTTTTTCACCTAGCGTTTTGCAGGCTTGCCACAATTACCATGTTATTATAGTAGGATATGGTCAGCTTGTCAAGTAATACTGCACGAAAACGGGCGAAAATACCGTTTTACTGGCTTGTTATAAGGCTTTGTTGATAATTAATAGCAAGTATATGCTAGGTCCACCATACAGATCTCAGCATCTATTCATGCGGACATTCCATGGTGCTTAGCTTATCTATTGCCTGCTCTAACGTGTCGGTTCGCGTGATGAGTTCGTCGAGGTGCAGAAGCTTGAAAACTCGCTCAACCGGTTCGGTTAAACTTATCAGTACTATATCACCACCTTTTTCGGTGGCCTTGTGTTTTGCTTCGAGCATGACTCTGAAGCCGGAACTGTCTATGTAGGTCATGTGGCGGAAATCGAATATCAACTTGCAGTGCCCGGTACTTATGAGGCTGTCGACTGCCTCCTTGACTTTTCGACTGGTGATTAGATCACACTCCCCGCGAGCGGAAATGATCGGAATATTGTCCTGATATGCGATTTCCATCTCAAGCCTTGATACGCGCCACGTCTCTGCCACTCAGGTTTCCTCCCTAGCGAAATCTTAACGATGTATACCCATAATCGCGGTTAATCATACAACTGCGGGTAAAAATGTACAGGCGGTATGTGGCTCTGGTATACTTAATCAAGTGCCAATTGAAGGAATCTGTGCTTCGAAGCAGTATTCTGACAGTAATAGAAGGTGGAAATTTTATGATTACCGGTGTTGGTACCGACATAATAGAAATCAGCAGAATCAGACAGGCGATTGATCGACGGGAGACTTTCGTTGAGCGCGTGTTCACCACCGCTGAAATCGAGATTTGCCGGCCGGGGGGCAACTTCGCTCAGCGTTTTGCGGGAAGATTTGCTGCCAAGGAGGCAGTGGCGAAGGCTTTGGGTACAAGTCTTTCGTGGCTCGACGTCGAGATTCTGTCCGAGCCGTCAGGGAAGCCCGTGGTCAGGCTGCTGGGGCAAGCTGCTGAAGTTGCGAACGGTCGCAGCGTTCTGGTGAGCATTTCCCATTGTCACGAGTATGCCGTCGCCCATGCCGTGGCCGTGCTGGATTAAGTTTTAGTATGAACAATAATCGGGAGGATTGTACCGTGATATGTGAATACAACGCTATACCGCCCCACGCGCGAAAGATTGCCACATCGGCGCAGATGCGGGAGTTCGACCGCCGTGCGTCCGATGAATTCGGTGTGCCGAGTATCGTGCTGATGGAGAATGCCGGCCGTAATGTTTTCGATGCTGTTCGTGACCGTCTTGGCACCGTCCGGCGCAGGCGAGTTGCCGTCGTATGCGGAAAGGGTAACAACGGCGGCGATGGCTTTGTTGTCGCCCGACATCTTCGCGATGCCGGTGCTGATGTCCATGTGCTCCTCCTTGGCGACCCAAATGGCGTTACCGGCGATGCAAAGGTCAATCTGCATATACTGCGCAAGACCGGTCTTGAAGTGAAATCCATCGAGTCAGCGGCTGATGTCCAACTGGCCCTCGATCGCAGCGAACTTATAGTCGATGCCATCTTCGGGACAGGCTTGCGCGGTGATGTACAAGGGCTGGCTGCCGATGCCATCCATGCCATAAACGCATCGGGCCTTCCCGTGGTGTCGGTCGATATCCCGTCCGGCCTCGATGCAGACACCGGCAGAATATTGGGCGTGTGCGTGAAAGCCGAATGTACCGTCACGTTCGCACTGCCGAAGATCGGTCTGCTGAGTTTTCCCGGCGCAACCTGTGTCGGAAATCTGATAGTGGGCGATATTGGGATTCCGCTCAGCCTCTACGACGAAGTGAATATCGAGCTGACGGGCGAGGAATGGGTGTGCGCTCATCTACCCAAGCGACCATCCGATGGTCACAAGGGGACCTTCGGCACCACCGTAGTCCTGGCTGGCTCTCGGGGATTTACGGGTGCGGCAGCGATGGCTTCCGAGGCCGTGCTCAGGGTGGGGGCCGGACTCTCAACGCTCGGAATTCCGCTAAGCCTGCAGGATATCATGGCGACCAAGCTTACGGAGGTCATGACACGCGGCCTGCCGGAGACCGAGGTGCTGTCCCTCAGCACGGCGGCGCTCGAACCTGCTCTCACACTTTGCGATAAGGCGGCATCAGTTGTCCTCGGCTGCGGGCTCGGTACCCATGCGTCGACTTGCGAGTTTGTCCAACAGTTTATTTCTGCGATAAAGAAGCCGATAGTGGTCGATGCTGACGGCCTCAACTGTCTCGCAGATGCGCACATTCTTGAGGGTGCCCACGGCGATCTGGTGATCACTCCTCATCCCGGCGAGATGGCCCGCCTGCTCGGTATCAGCATCGCAGACGTGCAGACGGACAGGATCGGCACTGCGCTTGCCGCGTCATCGAGGTTCCACTGTGTCACCGTGCTGAAAGGCGCTCGAACGCTGATTGCGGAGCCGTCCGGTCGTGTCTACATGAATCCCACCGGCAACTCCGGCATGGCGACCGGCGGTACCGGCGATGTGCTGTCCGGCACTATCGGTGGATTGCTTGCACAGGGACTCAGTCCGTTGGATGCTGCGGTGTGCGGCGTGTACGTCCACGGCCGCGCCGGTGACATAGCGGCCTCGACCGTCGGTATGGCAGGGATGATCGCGGGCGATGTACTGCGCGCTCTTCCGGAAGCGCTCATGGAACTTTACGGTTGTTGAGGGTGATCGCATGAAATTATCCCGTCATGGTGCAACGCATCGTGGTGTTCTGAAGAAATTGTTATTGGTCATAGTTTTTCTAATAGGTGGATTGCTATTACTGAAACAAATTTATCTGCAAAATATGTTCTGTATATGGCGATTGAACAGATCAAGTTATGCAAGTGTACGTTGTCTAGGTAAATCTGTGGATGGCAGGGATATCAATATCATCCGCCTCTCATCAAAGAATAGTAACGAGATAAATCATAGAAAGCGAATTCTTGTGCTGTCTGGGCAGCATGGGTATGAGATCACCCCAATTATTGCGATGCACGACCTCATCAACGAATTATCTAATACCAAAGACAGACGGAAAATCGATTTGCTGAGACATACAGAAATAGCCATAATACCAGTAGTAAACCCCGATGGCGCCTATAGGTTCAGACGGTGCAATAGCAATGATGTAGACCTCAACCGTGATTGGTTCAGGCGTACTCAGCCGGAAACACAGGTAGTGTACAATCTGGTAAAACAGTATAAACCTGATATCATACTCGATTTACATGAGGGCAAACCGTACTTTATTGAGGTTCAGCAGTCACAACTTGACCGTCGAACGCTCAGAATTGCCAGACAAGCAGTGAAGTTGGGTGAAGTTGGCATCATACCTAGGATAAGCTGTAAGTATAAAGACTCTGCGCTTTCCCATAGGTTTTTCATCAAATCAGGAATTCCCAGTATGCTTATGGAGACTCCAGTGACATTAGATTTGGGACGACGTAAGTCTAAATACTCATCATTTGTTTTGGGTGTTGCTCAGGCGATTGCTTGCACTAGGTACTGACTCAGCCCGATGCAGCGGTGTGCGGCGTGTACCGCCCATGGCCTTGCCGGAAGCGCTCATGGAACTTATGAGGATATGCCCCCCTTTGTAGGGGGTGCTTTTTAAAGAACCACCCCTGACCCCTCCTTCGTAAGGAGGGGATAGACAGAATCCCTCGCCAGTTCACAGGCGGGATAAGTTATACTGAATGCAGAAAACTACCAATTTATGCGATATCCTATTTCAGACAGGTTTGTGATCGCATAAGGCTAGTGTTGGAGAAGAATACATGTCCATTAGAGAGTTGATCAGCGGCAGGTAAGTAGTGCTGTATTCACCGCTCGGTATCAAGGAGTGCAGAGATCGGTTACATCAGGCTATAGCTGATGTCAGTTCGATCAATGATGACCAATTTGTGCTAAAGAAATACAATAGAATTTATGCCAACACTTTTGCCCCACTGTATTTTGGTACTCTTGTTCCTGCAGTTGGGAGGGTGGGCACGATGATACAAGGCCGATTTGATGTGACTCCTTTTGTTAAAGTCGGCATGTCAGTTTGGTTATTGATAGCTTTTGCAGGCAGTGTATCGGGAACATTATTTCTCCTGGTTCAAATGCTATCAGGACATAACATTTCTTCTGATGATTTGATGATTGCAATTGTACCTATAGCGTTGCTTGCGTTCGGAGCAACGCTGGTAACTTTTGGGCGTTGGCTTGGACGGCGTGACGATGAACAATATTTGATGGACTTCCTGAAGAGAACCCTTGAGGCCGCGGAAGAATCGTCCTGAATGCATTGCACATCCGATCGGTTGTCAAAGACCGGCTTAATTTGGTAAACTTAGAGGAATAAACCCGCTAGGAGTAATCAAATGGCAATGCAGGATCTGGTAAAAGAGCACATATGCAGGCTTAAACCGTATGTCCCCGGAAAACCCATCGAGGAAGTCGAGAGGGAATTCGGCATAACGAACATACTGAAGCTTTCTTCGAATGAGAACCCACTCGGACCGTCACCGAAGGCGGTCGAGGCAATGAGGGAAGAGCTGGAAAAAGTAGCGCTCTATCCGGATGGAAGCTGCTTCTCCCTTGTCAAGGAACTTGCCAAATTTTATAAAGTCAACGAGAATCAGCTGGTCGTCGGCAACGGCTCCGATGAGCTGATCCACTACATAGGCCTGACCTTCCTCTCTGACGGCGATGAAGTTATATCATCGGATGTCACTTTCTCGAGGTATGAGTCAGCTGCCGTTTTGGGCAACTGCGCATACTGCATCGCTCCGTCCAAAAATCATACGTTCAGTCTTGATGAGATCGCAAGCAGGATTACGGATAAGACCCGGCTGATCATCATCTGCAACCCGAACAATCCGACCGGCACGATCGTCACCAAGGCCGAGGTCGATGCGTTTTTGGCCAAGGTTCCGGAGCGCGTCATAGTGATTCTTGACGAGGCTTACTTTGAGTATGTTGAAAGCCCGGATTACCCCGATTCGATCGATTATGTGAATCAGGGCAAGAACGTCATCGTTCTGCGCACCTTCTCCAAGATATATGCGCTGGCAGGGCTTAGGATAGGGTACGGTATCGCGAGACCGGAACTTATCTCCTGCATACATCAGGTCCGCGAGCCGTTCAACGTAAACAACATTGCTCAGGCGGCAGCCGTCGCGAGCCTACTCGATTCCGAGCAGATCGCTCGGAGCCTGAAGGTGAACTCAGCCGGCAAGTCGTATCTCTACGGTGAGTTCGAAGCTATGGGACTGCCTTACGTGCCATCCGAGGCCAATTTCATCTGGTTTGACGTGAAGCGCGACTGCCGACCGCTGTTTACCGAGCTCCTGAAGAGGGGCGTCATCATAAGAACCGGCGACATCTTCGGCTGCCCGACTTTCTTCCGAGTGACGATCGGGACCCCGGAGCAGAACGCACGATTTATCGCGACGCTCAAAGAGGTACTGGCTTCCTAGCTTGACCCTCTCCGCACAAGAGATTTGAGGTATTGAGATGATTATCATCCTATCGGCGAAAGCCACTGATCAGGATGTAGAGCGAATAGTTGGCAATCTGGAAGGGCGCGGCTATGGCATACACCTTTCAAGGGGTGTAGAGAAGACCATCATCGGGGCCATTGGCGCACCCGAGGAGGATAAGGCCGATATCGCCCAGCAGATCGAGGCGCTGGCCTTCGTAGAGCGTGTGGTTCCGATCTTGAAGCCGTACAAGCTGGTCGGCAGAGAGTTTCATCCGGAGCGCACGGTTGTCAACGTCCGGGACGTCGAGATTGGCGGCGATCAGATTGTTGTCATGGCAGGGCCGTGCTGTGTAGAGAGCGAAGATCAGTTGATGGCGTCCGCGAAGGCGGCGCATGCGGCCGGTGCCAGTATCCTTAGGGGTGGGGCATTCAAACCAAGTACATCTCCATACGGCTTCCAGGGGCTCGGTGAAGAAGCCCTAAAGTTCATGGCGACTGCCCGTGAAGAGACCGGCATGCCGATCATAACCGAGGTCATGGACCTTCGGGATATCGATCTGGTCCTCAAGTATGCGGATATCCTTCAAATCGGTGCGCGTAACATGGCCAACTTTTCCCTGTTGAAGGAAGTCGGTCTCGCACGCAAGCCCGTCATGCTGAAGAGGGGCCTCTCTTCCACAATCGAGGAGTGGCTGCAGGCCGCAGAGTACATCGCGTCTCGTGGTAATTACGATATCATACTGTGCGAGCGCGGCATCAGAACATTCGAAACGTACACGCGAAATACCTTCGACATCAACGCGATTCCGGCAGTCAAAGAGCTCAGTCACCTGCCCATAATCGCCGATACGAGCCATGGCACGGGTCGCTGGCAGTTGGTCGGTCCTGTAGGCAAGGCTGCGATTGCAGCCGGAGCGGATGGACTGATGATTGAGGTTCACCCTGATCCACAGATGGCGCTCAAAGACGGACCACAATCGCTTAAACTGGACACATTCGAGAAGTTGATGGCAGAGTTAGTCCCGATCATCACGGCAGTCGGCAGAATACCTGGTTGGAGTGGTACTAGTGAACTCTCAGCAGGTTAAGAATGTTGCCATAATCGGGGTGGGGCTTATCGGCGGATCGTTCGGCATGGCGCTGAAGAAGCGAGGTGTTGCCGGTAACGTCATCGGTATCGGGAGGAGTCCTGAACGTCTTCAGAAGGCGGTCGAACTTGGCTCGATAGACTCCTGGACGACGGATGTTGTGTCCGGCGTGAAGTGTGCGGATCTTGTTTACATCGCTACTCCGGTAGGGCTGGAGCTGGATTTCATACGGCAGATAAGCTCTGTCGTAAAAGACGGTTGCATAATCACCGACGCAGGTAGTACCAAGAGTGATATTTGCATCGGTGCCGATGAAATTGGCGTCTGCTTTGTAGGTGGGCATCCGATGGCGGGCTCAGAGTCGGCAGGTGTGGAATCGGCAGACCCTGATATGTTTGTGGACGCCACGTATGTGCTTACTCCAACTGCAAACACTAATCAGGCAACACTTGGCACGGTTCGGCAGTTGGCCGAAGCAGTCGGGTCGCGCGTGGTCGTCATGGATCACGATGCGCATGACCGCTGTACAGCCGTCATCAGTCACCTTCCGCATGTCATCGCAGCAGCACTCGTGTCGCTGGCCAATGACCGCTCTCAGCAGTATCCCCAACTCTTCGATTTGATCGCAGGCAGTTTCAGAGATGCGACGCGCGTAGCATCCAGTTCGCCCGTTATATGGAGAGATATTTGCCTTTCGAACGTCGAAGCGCTGAGGGATGCGACCGAGGGCTTGAAGTCTATGCTGGATGAGTGCTCACGGATACTAGAATCAGGGGATGCCGAGTCGCTTGAGGCGTATTTCGATGCCGCGAGGACGGTTCGAGATTCGCTGTACCCAGAGGATAAATCGTAACCGGGCGTTTACATACAAGTTTTGAGTGAGAGGTCAGAATATGTCCAAGAAGATTTCCATAGCCATAGACGGTCCGGCCGGCGCCGGCAAGACGACTGTCGCTCGTGAAGTGGCTAACAGGCTTGGTTACAAGTATGTCGATACCGGGGCGATGTACCGTGCGATAGCATGGAAATCGCTTCAGCTTGGCATACCGCTCACTGATGAGACGGCGATTATCGAGATGACCATGATGACGAGTGTCGATTTCGCCGAGGGTGACGGATCGAAGGTGTTGGTTGATGGGGCCGATGTCTCCACCGCGATACGAACTCCCGACGTCACGAAACTCTCCTCGCCGATATCCGCCATATCGGGCGTTAGAAGGCTTCTGGTGGACCAACAGCGCCGTCTTGGTGGCCTGAGGGGCGTCGTCATGGAAGGCAGAGATATCGGCTCCGTGGTGCTTCCTGATGCTGAAGTGAAGGTATTCCTCACTGCTTCGGTTGATGAACGTGCCAGCCGCCGTTTTGCCGAGATGCAGGCGTCGGGTATGGATGTCGATCTGCATCAATTGCAGCGTGATATCCTCGAGCGGGACCAGCGCGACAGCACTCGTAAGGACAGCCCGCTGATCAAGGCTGATGGAGCGGTGGTCGTAGATACGGATAAGCTTTCCATCGAGCAAGTAATAGAGCGAATTCTGGGACTGGCGAGAGAAAGGCTGGCAAACTAATGTGGTACTATATTTGCCGGGAAATGTTGAGGATACTATTCCGTTTTACAGGTGGCGTGAAAGCCATCAATGAAGAAAATATACCTCGAGGTGTAGGCGTTATCGTTGCGCCGAATCACGTCAGTTTTGCCGATCCTCCCACAGTCGCCATTGGAGTAAGCCGTCACGTTCACTTCATGGCCAAGAAAGAGTTGTTTGATGCTCCGATTCTGGGCCCGATACTCTACAATGCCGGGTCATTTCCCGTCCGTCGGGGCACAGCTGACCGTAAGGCAATAAAACGTGCGATAGAATTGCTGGATGGCGGCAAGGTAGTCGGCATTTTTCCGGAAGGGACTCGAGGGGTAAATGGTAAGCTTCTAGAACCTGAGCTTGGAATAGGTCTCATAGCGCTAAAATCGCGAGCGCCCGTTGTTCCTTCTGCTATTATCGGGTCAGACAAGACGCTTCCTCCGCATGCAAAGCGGCTGCATTTTCAGCCTATCAAAATAGTCTTCGGCACGCCGATGACTTTCCCTGACCTCTATGAGAGCACCGACTCCAGAGCGGCCATGGAAGAGATCGGTCGTAGGATTATGGCTGCCATAGCCGAGCTCTTGTCACAAAACGCTTCCTGAATGACACAAAAGCTCGGCGGTAAATATTCTGTTAAAGTCCCGTTAGTGGTATTGACAAAGCTGTCATATTTATGTATACTTATCGCAAGCTAGCGTGCGGAAAACCCCCCTCTAATTTGTCGGCAAAGAGGCATGGCGTATCTTGATACATGCATGTAATTACTATTTGGCCGATTTTTCAGGATTAACCATGACTATCTTCAATGTTTTGTGAACTATGCAATGCGAATGTGTGGCGGTTTTTTCGGTGCGACCAGTATTTCACCCGCGTTAATAAGCGAATACAAAGAAACGCACGGCGTTTATTAGGAAATATATAATAATCATCTTAAGATTGGGAAGGGACGAGTCTGTTGGCAAAGCAAAGAATCCTGGTTGTCGATGACGATGAGAATACATGTGAGCTGATCCGGCTTCAACTTGAAGTGGCCGGATACGAAGCATTATGTGCTCAAAATGGAAGAGAAGGTCTTGCCCTGGCCAAAGACCAAAAACCTTCCCTAGTGCTTTTAGACATAACAATGCCTGAGATAGACGGCTTGGAAGTCCTTCGTGAGGTCAGACGATTTTCGAATGTTCCGGTCATCATGGTGACTGGCAGGGCGGATGAATTTGACCGCGTTCTGGGCCTTGAGATGGGTGCGGACGATTACATTACGAAGCCGTTCAGTACTCGCGAACTCGTGGCCAGAGTGAAAGCGGTGCTTCGACGTGCGACCGCAACGCAGTCGCCGGACGAACTGCAGGTGATGAACCTCAGTGGATTCTACATGAACCTCCTTTCCCGTGAAGTCTCTATTAACGACAACCATCTGGATCTTACACCAAAAGAATTTGATCTCCTCTGGCATCTGGCCAGCAACCGGGACCGTGTTTTTACCAGGGAACAGTTGCTGAAACAGGTCTGGGATTACGAAGAGTTCTTCGGCGACGAGCGCACAGTCGACCAGCATGTCAAGCGGCTGAGACGTAAAGTCGAGAACGAACTCGCGCCGTGCCGAATCACCACCATTTGGGGCGTTGGATACAAGTTTGAACTGATGGCTGGAATATAATACTGCGAATCTTTATCAAAGGGCGACTCTATGAGCCGCCCTTTTTTTTGTGGCTCTATAAGAAAGTTTGCGGATAGCGAAAGTGTTCCAACAACCGCGCGTATAAATTCGCGGCAACAAAAACACGAAGTCGCCGCTGCCGAAGCCTGGTGTAGACATGAACCGTCCCTCGATATGCCCTGCGGGCTACTCGGGATAAGCGGCATCCCCCCTCGCCCGAAATCGGGAGAGAGCCTGCCCTGAGCGAAGTCGAATGGGGTTGGGGTGAGGGATGAATCATCTGAAGATTCACCCACAATAAAGCTTACAGAGCCTCTAAAAATAAGCATTTAGAACCTTGATGTCTATGACGGCGTGTGTTGATCCTGTGACATGTGTGGTCTCAGATTATCATGCCCTGTCTTCACGATTTGCCAGAAGACCTCTGTGGCTCCTCGATAGAATTGCTTTCAACACCTCGAACCAGACTATGTTCAACGATCCGGCGATCAGACAGATGCCTATCTCACGCAGGCTGAGTATTGAAAACCCGAAGATGCCGCGCAAAAACGGTATGAACAGGATCATCACAAGGAAAGTTGCTGCTCCACCGAGAACCCACCACAGCGCCCTGTTTCTTGTAGCGAGTGCGGCAGGAATCGTTCGTGACCACGAGCGGTTCGTCAGTATCAGCACGAGATTTGCCACGATCAGCGTGGTGTACGTCATCGCCCGCGCTTTGTCGGCGCCATGTCCGGATCTCATCACTATCACGAATATGCTCAGCGCGATCAGCAGGACGATGCTTCCCTGCAGAACGCTCACCGACAGCGCCCGGCGGTTGAATATCGGCTCGAGCGGATCTCGCGGCGAGCGGGACATGATGTCGGTTTCCTCAGGCTCGGCCTCAAAGACTATCGAGCAGGCGGGATCGATGATCAATTGAAGAAAGAGTATGTGCACAGGCATCAGAATCAGGGGCAGCCCGAAGGGTACCGGAATAAGCGATAATCCGGCGATCGGTACGTGTATGGCGATTATGTAAGCCATGGCCTTTCGCAGGTTATCAAAGATTCGCCGGCCTAACCTGATAGCCACGACTATGGATGAAAAGTCATCGTCCAGCAGGACTATTCCTGCTGATTCCCTCGCTACATCGGTGCCGCGCGCGCCCATCGCAATGCCTATGTCTGCCGCTTTCAATGCCGGCGCATCGTTTACGCCATCACCCGTCATAGCCACGACTTCGCCGTTAGCCTTCAATGCCTTTACTATGCGGAGCTTCTGCTCAGGTACCGCACGCGCGAAGACTTCGACATGCTCTATGTGCTCACTCAACTCGACATCATTAATCGCGTCAAGTTCCACTCCTGTCATTATGGCATCCGGTCGTTTCAATCCGATATCACGCGCGATGCTGCGAGCCGTCGAGGGATAGTCGCCGGTGATCATGATGACTCGTATGCCGGCGTCGTAGCACTCCCTGATTGCGCCGGGGACCCCCGGGCGTACCGGGTCTATCAAACCGACCAGCCCCAGAAACTGGAATTCGAACTCGTGTTGCTCGCCGGGCAGTATAGCCGATTCTTCGAAATATGCTCTGGCCACGCCTATCACCCTGAGCCCCTTTTCGCCCATTGCCACAATTTGCGATGATAAAATGCGCATTTGTGCCGTGCTGAAGTGGCAGAGATCCGCTATCGCCTCGGGTGCCCCTTTTGCCGCGATCACATATTTCACGCCGCTTGGTGATCGCCATACGTGAGATACAGCGAGCAGTTGTCGGGATAGGGGATACTCTCTTACCAACGACCAATCGCCGTGAAGGTGCTCGGTGCGGGCAAGGGAAGTATTCCCGAACTCTTTGATGGCGCTCTCCATAGGATCGAACGGGTCACGCTGGCTTGATAGTATGCCGAATTCCACCAATGCGTGGAACTCTTCGGGGAGCGACGTATCGCGCGAGGTCTCCGCATCGTAACTTCGGCCGTTGGAATACAGCTCGCGAACGGTCATTCGATTCAGCGTTAGCGTGCCTGTCTTATCCACGCAGAGAACGGTGGTAGCCCCAAGAGTCTCTACAGCGGCCGTTCGCCGTGTGAGGACCCTCTTCCGTGAAATTCGCCACGCACCAAGGGCGAGGAATACGGTTAGCACAACCGTGAACTCTTCGGGCAGGATCGCCATTGCGAGCGTGATTCCGGTCAGAAACCCCTGAAGCCAGTTGCCGCGAGTGATCCCGTACGCCACGATCACCAGAATGCTGAGCCCGGCTCCGCTTATCGCTAGATTGCGGACAAGCCTTGCGGTCTGCTTCTCCAGAATAGTCTTCTCGGTCCCCAGACTTTCGAGCGTTGTGCCGATCTTTCCTATTTCCGTATAGACACCGGTATTCTGTACCTGTATAAGTCCCTGTCCTTGCACTACGAGAGTTCCTGAGTACACAAACGGCTGATCGTCTCCGCCGGGCTGCGTCGGGGCTGATTCGCCGTCCCACGAAACCTTTCGCACAGAAACGGATTCGCCGGTCAGGACAGACTCGTCAACCAGCAGGTTCGTAGATGTCAGCGCCACGCCGTCGGCAGGAACGCGGTCGCCCTCCACTATAATCACGATGTCGCCGCGCACCACCTCCCGGCCTGGGATGCGTTTATCGCGCCCGTCACGAAGCACACGCGCTCGAGGGCTTGAGAGGTTCCTCAGGGCGAGGAGTGCGTTTTCCGTTTTGCGTTCCTGGTACAGGGTGATGCCGATGATGACGAACACGAACCCCATCAGCATGAGCGCTTCCTTGAGATCTCCGAGCAGCAGGTAGATCACCCCGCCCGCGACGAGGAGCAGAAACATCGGTTCGCGAATCACGCTCCACGTGATGGCGAAGATGCTCCTCGGCTTGGCGGAAGGGAGTTCGTTGAACCCTTCGCGCGCGAGGATTTCATCGGCTTCGAGCTGCGACAGCCCGCCCAGAATTTCGATGTCTTCGTTTTCCAATTCGCCGTTCTCCCGCCGAATTTACCACGTATAGTAGTGTTACCCATAATCCGAAGGCGTTCGCTCACGAACATCAGAAGATTATCGGTTTGTTGCATGAAATAAATGCAATTTTGATTTGACGTTCAGGCCTGCTGTGCCCTATACTTGTATCACTGATGAACATTGAATATCCACAAAATATATTTGAGATCACAGCCACGAGTAAGGAAACTTCCGCCCGTTTAGGCAAAGTGCATACTCCTCACGCTGTTATCGACACCCCTGTTTTCATGCCCGTTGGTACACAGGCCACGGTGAAGGCGATGACCCAGGAGGAATTATGCGAACTTGGTTTCAAGATAATCCTCGGGAATACCTATCATCTATATCTCCGACCAGGCCATGAGCTAATCAAACGGGCCGACGGACTGCACAAGTTCATGAGCTGGGATGGCGCCATCCTCACTGATAGCGGCGGTTACCAGGTCTTCAGCCTGAACGACCTGCGCCGTATAGATGAAGCGGGCGTTACCTTCAAGTCGTACATCGATGGCTCGTCTCACGAGTTCAGCCCCGAGCGTGTCATGGAGATCGAGGGGGCGATTGGCGCAGATATCATAATGGCGTTCGATGAATGTCCTCCTTATCCAAGTACACACCAGTATACCAAAGAGGCTACCCAGCGCACGCACGATTGGGCCGTGAGATGCAAGGCATCCGCACCTGCGAATCGGGCGCTGTTCGGGATAGTTCAGGGTGGGCTGTACCGAGATCTTCGCGAGTGGAGCGCAGAGTTCATCTCATCCCTCGACTTTCCCGGCAATGCCATCGGTGGCGTGTCGGTCGGTGAGCCGAAAGAAGAGATGCACAACATAGTCGAGTGGACTACGCCTCTGCTGCCTGCATACAAGCCGCGTTACCTGATGGGTGTGGGCACGCCTCTCGATATCATCGATTTCGTAATTCAGGGCATCGATATGTTCGACTGCGTGCTTCCAACGAGGCTCGGACGGAACGGGTCCCTGTACACAACATACGGGCGCATCAACATAAAGAACGCAAAGTATGCAGATGACTTCACCCCGGTTGACCCCGAGTGTGATTGCGCCGTGTGCAGGAAGTACACCAGTGCTTATATACGTCACCTGTACAAGGCCGATGAGATACTGGCTGCTCGTCTTGCGACTTACCATAACCTGTATTTCTATCAGCGGGTGATCAGGCGAATACGTGCGGCGATCGCGTCTGACAGCTTGCTCGCATATCGCGCGGAGTTTCTATCCAAGTATACGGCCGGAGAAGCTTAGAACCAACGCCTGATGTGATAAAAAACCTGGAACAGAAAAAACATACCAAGCAATGTCATTCTGAGCGTAGCGAAGAATTCTACCTAATGAGATCCTTCACTTCGTTCGACTACCAAAGTAACAACATTGGCAGCGCAGTCGATGTTAACCAATCAGTTGCAGGAGTTTTGCTCATGAGTGTGGTTACACTTGAAGAAGTTAAGAATAATCCTGATGTTCAAATATATATAGAGAAGGCCAACGAGCAGATGGTCGCTATCGGTTATACGGAACATGGATTTAGACATGCCGAAATCGTCTCAAAGGTGGCCGGCGGAATTCTGCATAAGCTTGAATATTCCGACCGCATATCGGAGGTTGCTGGCATTGCAGGGTATCTGCACGATATCGGGAACGTGATCAACAGGCAGAACCATCCGGAAACCTGCGCGCTGTTGTCGCACTACATCCTTGCTCAGATGGGGATGGAGACTGCGGAGATTGCGGATATCATGGGGGCTATAGGCAACCATGAGGAGGACAGCGGATCTCCGATTAACCCGATAGCGGCGGCCGTGATCATCGCGGACAAATCCGACGTGCATTTCTCCCGCGTTCAGAATCAGAACCCGATGACCTTCGATATACACGACAGAGTGAACCACGCGGCGCAGAAATCGTTTCTCCGAGTCAATGCAGGCACCAAGGTGATCAGCCTTGAACTGGAAGTCGATGCCAAATCGGCCAGTGTGACGGATTATTTTGAGATATTTCTTTCGAGAATGCTCATGTGCCGACGGGCTGCAGACGTTCTTGGCTGCAAGTTTAAACTAATCATAAATGACGTCGAACTGTGATAGCCAGATAACCAAGCTGAAAAGCGGCGTTTTCCTCTGGCGATTTGTTTGACAAGGTTGTTTTTGTTATGTATAATTACGCTATTGTTCAGCCATAAATAATGAAATAAATGGCTGTTGCAAGCATCCTGGGAGGATAAGCACATTGAAACATAAACAAATATTAGCTCTGATTATTGTGCTGGTGGTCGCTTCGATTGTGGCCATCGTGAAGCTGCCGAGCAAGCAGGGTCTGGACCTCGCGGGCGGCGTAAGGGTAGTACTTCAAGCACAGACAGACAAGATGCCTGCGGGCAAGAAGTGGGATGAGAAGTCTCTTGCCAGTATCATAAGTATCATACGCAGGCGAGTTGACAATCTTGGCGTATCCGAACCGCTGATTCAGCCTAAGGGTACAGACCAGGTAATCGTCGAGCTTCCGAACATCAAGAACAAAGATCAGGCAATTGCAGCTCTTCAATCGACTGCACGGATGGAATTCCGCCATCTCCAGAACGTGAAGACCAAGCGACATCCTGCCGCAAGATACCAGATGTCGGTGGAGAAGGATGATAACGGCAATGATGTCTACACCTTCACAGACTCAGCTGGTAACAAAGTTCCTACTGCCCAGGTCATCGCAGAGTCAAAGCTGATCCTGAGCGGAGATGAAATACAGACGAACTCCAGAGGTAATATAGACCAGAGTAGCGGTGGGCATGTTGTAGAACTTGAGTTCACCGATACCGGCAAGGAAAAATTTGCGGAGTTCACCCGGCGAAATCAGGGTGAGTATCTTGCAATAGTCCTTGAGGACAGGATTCTGAGCGCGCCTACCATCGACGAACCGATTCTCGACGGCAAGGCAATCATCAGAGGCAACTTTACCGCCGATGAGGCACAGAAACTTGCAGATAATATCAACTCCGGTGCGCTCCCCGTACCGCTTGATGTCATACAAAGTCAATCTGTAGAACCGACACTTGGACAGGGTTCAATAACCAAGAGCGTGCAGGCGGGTATCGTCGGTCTCGTTCTGGTTATGCTGTTCATGGTGGTCTACTATCTGCTTCCGGGTTTGATTGCAGATATAGCATTAGTTATATATGCGCTGCTCACACTTGCGTTATTCAAGGTGATCAGTGTTACCATGACTCTTCCGGGTATCGCGGCATACATACTCTCAATCGGTATGGCCGTTGATGCCAACATCCTGATATTCGAGCGCCTTAAAGAGGAACTGCGAAGCGGCAAGACACTTAAAGCCGCCATCGACGCCGGGTTCTCACGAGCCTTTACGTCGATCTTCGACTCTAATATGTGTACTGCGATCACCGCCTCGATTCTCTGGTACTACGGTACCGGACCCATTCGTGGATTTGCGGTAATCCTGCTCCTCGGCGTTGTGGTCAGTATGTTCACCGCCATCACGGCGACACGAACGATACTGTATTTGTTAGTTGATACCGGTGTTGCCACTCATCCTGCGCTCTTCGGATTGCGACGACAGTGGGTTACGGGCAAATCCGGCCGACAGATGAACATCGTCGGTAAGATGTGGCTCTGGTTCACACTGAGTGCACTGATATTAGTTCCCGGTATGTATTTCTTTGCAACCGGTGGACTGCATAAGGGCATAGACTTTACCGGTGGAAGCATGATGCAGGTTGAGTTCCGCCAGACGGCAGATAGCGCAGCTATCGGGACTTCACTTAAGAATATTGGGCTCACAGACAGCATCATACAGAAATCGTCTACAGATCCGAACCTTGCGTTCATCCGAACCAAGGTGATCTCATCTGAGAAGGCTGCCGAAGTAAAGGCTGCGTTGACTTCAATGGGTGGTACAATCCAGTCAGAGGATCGCGTAGGGGCTACCATTAGTAAAGAGCTGGAACAGAACGCGCTCATGGCCGTGCTGTTTGCATCCCTGGCCATCATACTCTACCTGTCCGTGCGTTTCGCCATCGGCGGGATCGCGCAGGGATTCAGATTCGGCATGTGCGCAATTTTGGCCACACTCCATGACGTCGGCGTTATCATCGGCGTATTCGCCATACTGGGTCACTTCCTGAACTGGGAGATAGACAGTCTGTTCGTGACAGCTGTACTGACAATCATCGGTTTCTCGACACACGATACTATCGTTATCTTCGATAGAATCCGCGAGAATCTGCGACATAAGGGCAAGAACGAGGACTTCGACGGTCTGGTGAACAGAAGTATTCTCCAGTCGTTCGCACGATCGATCAATACGTCCTTAACCGTAATCATAACCCTGACTGCACTGCTCTGCCTGGGTGCGCATAACATCCGACAGTTCGTTGCGGCATTGCTGATCGGTGTTGTCAGTGGAACCTACTCATCGATCTTCAACGCGAGCCAGTTGCTGGTTCTGTGGAACAGGATCGTAGGGGGCAGGCAGGCTGCCGCAGCGGTTACTGCTGCTGGTCCTGTACTCAGACCGGTAAATCCCGAAGTCTCCGCTCCTGCAGCGAAGGTTGACGAGAATGTCGAGAGTGCTGCTGACAGCGCTTCGAAGGCTAAGGCCAAGAAGAACAAACGACGCTACTAGAGAATATCTGGTAGATTGAACCAAGAATAGAAGGCCTGCGGCTGTATGAGTTCGGCCGTGGGCCTTTTTATAATCGCAATTGCGCCTGGAACAGATATCATTGAAAAGGCGGTCCGATGCATTCTAAGGTAGAATTAACTCCCAAGACCTGGAATATGCTTCATTCGGGAAATCCATCCGAAGAGGACTTTATTCAATCGCTTCCTGTGTCACGTACACTTGGAAGGATTCTGTTCAGTCGCGGCATAGACACCCTCCGTAAACTACAGCAATTCCTTAACCCCTGTATGGACGATTTATACGATCCCAGCCTCATGGACGGCGTTGATTGGGCCGTTGCCCGCACAAAGCAGGCGATCGCCGCGCGTGAAAAGATCATGATCCACGGTGACTACGATGTCGACGGCATCACGAGCACGGCACTGCTCGTCAGGGTACTGAGGCTCCTCAAGGCGGATGTCAGCTGGTACATACCTCATCGCCAGCGCGAAGGGTACGATATCGGTCGTCCGGCGGTGGACACGGCGAAGGAGCGCGGGGTCTCCCTGATTATCACGGTTGATTGCGGCACGACGGCCGTGGATCCCGTGGAGTATGCCCGCAGCCTCGGAATAGACGTGATAGTGACCGATCACCATGAAGTCGGCACAAAGGTTTCACCTGCAAATGTAATCATCAACCCCAAGAAGCCCGGTTGCCCGTATCCGTTCAAAAATCTGGCAGGCGTTGGTGTAGCGTACAAATTTGCGGAAGCTCTCATTCGCGATTGCGGGTATGATGTCTCCTCGTTTCGCACGCGATTCTGCGATCTCTTTGCAATCGGAACGGTGGCGGATATCGTTACTCTTATCGATGAGAACCGTACGCTTGTACAGTTTGGACTGCAGGAGCTCCCGCGAACCGGGAAAAAAGGGCTTCGTGCACTGATGGACGTTGCAGGAATCACCGGTAAACCGATTACAAGCCAATCGCTCGCATTTGGGCTTGCACCAAGGTTGAATGCGGCCGGGCGCCTCGACGATGCCGGCCTCGCATTGGAACTGCTGCTCACGAGAGACGAGTCGGAGGCGGTGCAGCTCGGTCAGTCGCTTGAGTCCCAAAACAAGGCTCGACAGGCAGAGCAGGAGAGGATCACTCGAGAGGCGATGGATCAAGTATCAAGACGCCATCTCGATGTGACATCAAAGATTTTAGTGCTCTCTTCCCAGGGATGGCATCCCGGCGTGATAGGCATCGTGGCGAGCAAGGTGACCGACCGCTACAGCCGCCCTTCGATCCTCATCGCCGTGGATGAGACCGGAACTACAGGTGTCGGCTCTGCCCGCAGCACAGCCGCATTCGATATATTCGGCGCGCTGGTGCAGTGCGATCATCTGCTTGAGCGGTACGGCGGGCATGCCCACGCGGCCGGTCTGTCGATCAACGCCGATAACCTTTCGGAGTTCGACGCAACGATTAACGGCATTGCAGACGCGGTTATGACCGCCGACGATCTTCTCCCGCAGATCGATGTGGATGCAGAGCTGGACCTGGATTGCGTCACCCTTGACCTTGCCAAAGAATTGCAGCTACTGGAGCCGTACGGTCACGGTAACAGCCAGCCTGTCTTCATGAGCCGGAACGCGTTGATACTGCACAAGACTAAACTTGGTACGGCAGGGGCACATCTGAAGCTCAGGCTGGATACCGGATCGGGCCAACCGCTGGAGTGCATAGCATTCGGTTGGGGCGATAAGGAAGAAGCGTTTAAGCTTGGAAGGTTGATCGACGTGTGCTACAATGTTCAAGTGAATTCGTTCGCGGGCCGCGAGTCGGTTCAGATCGTGCTCCGCGACGCCCGCATCTCTGACGCCGTGATTGCCGAGCCGTTTGCGTGCACTCACAGCGCATAATATTGAAGAAAGCAGTACTACGACTATAAAAATGTTCTCTGAGGGAAAAAAACCGGTGACTATCAACAAAGTCATCGAACGGGTGAAGCAATACAGTCCGGGTGCCGATACCGGCCTGATTCAGCGCGCCTACGAATTCGCCGCTGAGGTTCACAAGGAACAGAAACGTCTCTCAGGCGAGCCATATATTAATCATCCGCTTGCCACATCAGCGATAATGGCTGATCTGGAAATGGACGCGACCAGCATTTCCGCCGCACTGCTGCACGACGTCATCGAAGATGCCCATGTGGAATTCGACACGCTCGCGAAGCTTTTCGGCAAGGAAGTCGCGCAGTTGGTTGACGGCGTCACCAAGCTGAAACTCGCCGATTTCGAGCCGCGCGGTGCGGAGGCGGAACCCGAAGATCGGAAGAAACGCCATCCAGAAACCGACAGGAGTGCGGAAAATCTGCGAAAGATTTTCCTCGCCATGGCGCGTGATTTCCGTGTCACCGTCATCAAACTAGCTGATCGACTGCACAACATGCGCACTCTTTCGGCTCTGCCGCCTCCCCGACAGATAAGGGTTGCGACGGAAACCGTACAGATTTACGCTCCACTGGCACACAGACTTGGAATATGGGAGATCAAGTGGCAGTTGGAAGACCTTGCCTTCAAGCATCTTCATCCTCGAGAGTATGAAGACATAGCAGATCGGGTGGCGAAGACTCGTCGTGACAGGGAAAGCCTGATCCACAAGGCAATCTCTATAATCGAGAGCCGATTAGCAGCAGAGGACATCAAAGCCGAAATCCATGGCAGGCCCAAGCATCTCTACAGTATTTATCAGAAAATGCTCAAACAGGAGCTCGATTTTGGGGATATCTACGACCTAACCGCCGTGCGAGTCATCACCGACTCTGTGGGGAGTTGCTATCACGCGCTGGGCGTCGTGCACGATCAATGGATGCCGATACCGGGGCGTTTCGACGATTACATCGCGAAGCCAAAATCGAACATGTACCAATCGCTGCACACCAAGGTCATCGGCCCGAACGGCGAACCGCTGGAAATACAGATTCGTACCTGGGAGATGCACAGGACCGCCGAGTTCGGAGTTGCGGCACACTGGCAGTATAAGGATGGCGGGACAGCGGATGATCAATTCGAGAGAAAGCTATCGTTCCTGCGCCAGCAGCTATTCGATTGGCAGGCGGATTCCAAGGATAATAACGAGTTCCTTCGGGCAGTAACAAATGATCTTTTCTCCGACCAGGTGTTTATCTTCACCCCTAAGGGCGACGTGATTGACCTTCCGTTTGGCTCTACTCCTGTAGATTTTGCGTATCGCATTCACAGCGATATGGGCAACCACTGCGTAGGAGCTAAGGTTAACGGTCGAATAGTCCCCCTTAGCTACAAGTTCAAAAACGGCGATATAGTCAGTGTCATAACGCGAAGCAACGTTGTTCCGAGCCGCGACTGGCTGAACTTCGTCAAGACATCGACTGCAAGGAGTCGTATCAAGGCGTATTTCCGCAAGCTTCTATACGCTGAGAGCGTTGTTAAGGGCCGTGATATACTGGATAAGGAGATCGAGCGCCAGGGATACGATCGAAATGTTATCCTTAAGACGGAGAGTCTCCAGAAGGTAATGTCATCCCTGAACGTAACTGCAGAAGATGACCTTTTTGCTGCAATAGGATACGGACATACTCCCGCATTGACCGTTGTTCACAAGCTTTTGGCCATTCAGCCTCCTACAGAAGCGTTCGCTGTGACAGGCAAACGATCTACCAACGACGGGCGGCTCGGTATACTGGCAGGTGGCGTAGACGACGTGGCTATTCGCCGGTCAAAGTGCTGCGCGCCGATTCCAGGAGATGAAGTCATCGGCTATGTCACTCGTGGCAGGGGCATGACTCTTCACCGCAAGGGCTGTCCAAACCTCAACGCATACGCAGAGAAGGAAGCAGACCGCCTGGTGGAGGTCGCCTGGCAGCAGTCGAGCGGCGAGAAGTTCCACACGGGACTTAGAATTGAGACCCTCGACCGCGTGGGCCTCTTGAATGACATATCGGCGGTATTCAGTGAAAGCAAGACGAACATCATCACAGCCAAGGTCAAGGCCTTTCCAAACAAGACTGCAACCTTCGAGCTGATGGTGGAAGTTGAAGATATAGATCACCTCAAACGGCTGATAATGCGCATCGGCAACCTGAGCGATATCCTTGAGGTACGCCGTGCGGGCATGTCTGCCGACGAGGAAGCCTAAACTATGCGTGCGGTGATCCAGAGAGTCACTTCGGGTACTGTGTCTGTCGAGGGACGGGTAGTCGGCCAAATAGGGCGTGGACTGGTTGTTCTTCTCGGCGTCGGGAAGAGCGACACGGAGCGGGAAGCGGCATGGCTCGCGGATAAGACCGCCAACCTCAGGATTTTCGACGACGACGAGGGTAGAATGAACCTGTCCGTGCTGGACGTCGGAGGAGCCGCGCTCGTCGTATCGCAGTTCACGCTATACGGCGACGCTCGCAAGGGCAGGCGTCCGAGTTATACCGAAGCCGCCCCGCCGGAAAAAGCCGATGCACTCTACCAGCGGTATGTCGAACTTCTGGAAAGTTCCGGCTTGCTGGTGCAGACTGGGCAGTTTCGTGCTACAATGTCGGTGGAGATCCAAAACGATGGTCCCGTGACGATCCTTCTGGATACAGCAGTTCAAATATAAATAAAAATTACGCCTGATGTGAATTAAAACCCTGGTGGCAGAAAAAACCATAGATGTCATTCTGAGCATAGTGAAGAATCTTATAAGGTTGTGAGATCCTTGACTTCATTCAGGATGACAATACGGACGTAAAGCTAATTAACATCAGACGTTAGAATTAAGAGTGAATTATGCAATTACCAGGTTTTCCTTTAGAAAAATTGAATCACAAGCCGGAACCCGAGACCGAAAACGACAAGCATGTACCGGAGCCCAAAACCGCCGAAGGAAACAAGGCGCTCGCTGACGTACATCTCGCCAAGGGCCGCCTTCACGCTGCCATCACGCGCTACAAGAAGGCCGCGCACATGGAGAATACCGTTGAGCATCGAACCGATCTTGGCGACGCGTATGCTTACGCAGAACTCTCCAATAAGGCTGTAGAACAGTTCAAAAAGGCGATGAAAAAGGACCCTGCAAGCGCGGAGCCGCATGCCAGTCTGGCGGAAGTGTACGTTCGCTACGGAAGATGGCAGTCGGTCATGGATGAGTACGCGAAGGCCGTTGAGCTGGCTCCATCCAACGCATATTACCGTTATAAACTTGCCGGTGCGTGCGTTAAGGCTTCCTGTCTGGAAGATGCTATAGTTCAGATGGAATCCGCCGTATCACTTTTGCCCAGCGACTCCCTGTACCGCTTTGAGCTCGCGATGCTCTACGCTGACGTGCGCCGTGACGACGAGGCTGTGCATGAGATGGAAGCCGCCGTCAAACTTTGCCCTGATGATGATTTCTACGTATCAAGGCTTGCCATGCTTTATGCCAGGGTCGAACAATTTGAACTGGCGGTCGACACCTATCATGAAGCCATGCGGTTGAACCCGAAGAAACTTTCGTATGAGCACCTTCTCGGTGATGTGTATTACTCGATGGGCCTTGAGTCGAGATCACAGCATCATCACGATAAGGCATCGGATATGGACGCCTACGAGGTGGATTTCGTAAAGAGAGCTCGGCGGTTCATGCTCGGAGGACAGTGGTAGTGTCTGATCGCTTACTCATTCGAAACATAGTCGTCAGCGCGTTCGAGACAAACTGCTACATAGTTTCCGACCCCACTACACGGGATGCAATCGTCATAGATCCGGGCGATGATGCATCGACCATACTGGCCGCTGTTCGCGCCGATGGGCTCACAGTGCACTGCATTGTGGACACACACGGCCATGTGGACCATATAGCGGCTAATGGCGCCGTTCAGTGTGAGTTTGGATGCCCGATCATGATCCATGCGCTCGATGCACCGGCTCTCACGGATGCCAACCTAAACCTGTCAGCACTTATCGGAGGACCCGCCGCCGTTAGTCCGTGCGCCGATCGGCTGCTTCAGCACGGCGATGAGATAGTTGCAGGCGGTCTGCTCTTTAAAGTAATCCACACTCCCGGGCATACCCCCGGCGGGATTTGCCTTCTCTCCGGTGACGTTCTGTTCGCAGGCGATACTCTCTTTGCAGGCAGCATCGGCCGGAGCGATTTTCCCGGCGGATCGCACGATCAGTTGATAGCATCGATACACGGCAAACTCCTCTGTCTGCCGGATGATACGGTGTCATACTCGGGCCATGGACCGAAGACCACAATCGGTCGGGAGCGCGCATCGAACCCCTGGCTCCGCTCGTAGATCATTTTGCACTGATTCGCCCTCACCCCAACCCCATTAGACTTCGCTCAGGGCAGGCTCTCTCCCGATTTCAGGCGAGGGGGATGCCGATTATCCCGAGTAGCCCAGCAGGGCATATCGAGGGACGGTACATATCTACCAGGCTTCGACAGCGGCGTCTTCGACTCTGCAACCGAAGCATCAACAAATTCTCCCCCAACAAAAAAAAAATCCACAAATAAAAATATAAACTGTAACAAATGCCCGCGCGGTTTGTTTGTATAACTGTATACACAAGTCCGCAACCTTCGGAGGTATCCTTATGAACTGCGATATGGTAAAGCCGATTCTTTCATCCTACATCGATGGCGAGGTATGCCCTCGCGATGGAGCGTTGATACAAGCTCACCTGGCTGACTGTGCCTCGTGCAGACGCGAATTGGAAGCGCTCAAGAGCACGTCCTGTGTTCTGTCGGCAGTCAGCGAAATGGAACCTCCGGCATTTCTGATGGATCAGATAATGGCAGCTACAGTGGCTCGCCCCGCAGCAAGGATCAGCGTACGTGAAGCATTCGGCTGGGTTGTTCGCATGCCGAAATATGCTCATCTTGCTGCTGCTTCCATTGTGGCAGTGCTGGCGTTGATCTCAATATCAATACATGCTCCCCATGCTCAATTTTCCAATAACGTTTTACCAGTACAAAAAACGCCATCTGTAGCTACCAGCGTTGTGTCCGGCACCGTACCGCTGAAGATCGCTGTCACAGAGACGAAGGTCGCTTCTGTCGATAGGACAGTAGAACCCCGCCGGTTGCACAGGCACTCGGCATCGAGCAGATCGAATGTTCGTCGGATCGCTTCAGTCAGTGTTGGCAACGTCGTAGCACGTTCAAATGAAAAAACGAGTGTTGATCGCTTTAAATATAAATCAGTTGTTCCTGTAGCAGCGCCGGCAGTGGAAGAGAAGCCAGCCACAGCGATTGCAGATGTGCAGACCTTGCCGACCGAGAGGAAGAGCCTTTCCAGCGCAACATCGCGGGAAATGAGGCTGGCACAGGAGTCGGGGATTTCCGAGCAGATACGCGCGCAGATCGCAGCTCGAAACAGAGAGCGTAATTACGCCTCATACGGGGAACGCCCGGGTAGCTCGAGATGCTCGATCAGCATAGCTAGCATTCGATTCTGATTATACAAGTATTGGCAGTTATCTCTAGGCAGTGACCTGGGGTAGGGTGACGATTAGTGAATAAAGCAAGAACAATTTTATCCGTGTGTATGTCCGTGCTGTTGTTGGCATGGATTGTCGCATTTGGATGGGCTGGAGAGTTGAACGGTGCAGATAACCCTTCGCAGGGCAGCGCGTTCGATTTTCAGTCTGCGCTTGCTGCTATCAACAGCTCTTATTCCCAGAATGCAACGACTGCTTCGGCGGCAGCGAAGACCGGCGTCATGAATGCACTGGCGATGGGCTTCACAACAGGCGGCTCCAACGTCAACCTGGGGATGGCTTTCGACAATTCCAGGGCTGCTGAGGGGATCAGTATCCAGACCTACGGGCTCAACATGGCGTCGAAGGTCGGCTCGAGCGGTTCCGTTATGAACAGCGGCATGTACTTCTCACAGCTGGGGAGCGCAGGCAAGTTGGGCATTAACCTCGCACAGAAGGGTGGGGCGCAGCCCGCACCAGTGGAGTCCAAGTCGGACATGGCCCTTTGGAACGATTCGACTTTCAATTTGGGGTCGGGAACGCTCAAACTGAACTATCGAAATATTGGCAGCAACTTCACCGGGTTCAACGTGCTGAGGAATGGAAATGCAGCTTCGGCTGATTTTCTGAACCAGGCAGAGAGAGAAAAGGGCATTCAGCGCCTTGGAGTCCAGCTCAACTATGCGATGGGCAAGAACTCCTCCACTTTGATTGATGTCGGTCGGATAAGTGATAATGGCCACGATATCATCAAGAACTCCTTCAAAATAGGCGGCGACAGCCTCAGCCTGAGTATGGACATGCGATCGATCGATCGAGAATTCAGCCGATTCAGCGATCTCGCAGAGGGCGAGCGAGATCAGTGGGCGAGAGAAAAAGGCGTCAGCAGATCCAATATCCAACTGGGGTTTGCTTCATCTCAGGGAAATGGCGTGCAGAATTTGCTGGGTCGCAGTGAGATTACCGACACGAGCGGCAAAATCATGACGCAGTTCCTGAACTTTACAGGCAAGGGGCTCTCACTCTCCGTCTATGACAGCAAGGTCGACAGCGGTTTTGCCAGGCTGGGCGATTTAGCCAACGACGAGCGCGTTCAGATGGCGCTTCGTATCCGCCAGCAGTTCGACCCGAATGCGAAGGCGGGCAATATCACTGGTGAAGATTTGGCGCACATAGGCAGCGAAACAGGCATTGAGCGGCGAAGCATACGCACCAACTTCCAGTCGGGCGGTATGTCAACGATGCTCCAGATGCTGAATGTGGTCAGCGGTGGGGTCGGAATCAACCGCCAAGGATTATCGATACGGAACGGGAATTACGGCATCTCCGGGTTTGTCCAGAGCATAGATCCCGCGTTCGGGGCGCTCTCGGCATTGTCGCCGATCGAGAAACAGAACTTTGGCAACGAGAGCGGTATGCGCCGAATGAACTTCGCTGGTGACGTTGCACTGAACCCCGCGCTGCATGTCGGCACCACCTATGCACGCGTGACGTCCGATGATTCATCCTTATTGAGATATGGTCTCTCGATGACCGGCGACAAGTTCAACATGGGGCTCAGATTCCGAACTATCGATCCCAATTTTACTCGCATCCGTGATCTCGCCGATTCCGACAGGGAGGCACTTGCATCTGAACAGGGAATGCGTGTCATGGATCTGACATCTCATCTACAGGCATCCGACCGGCTAACAATCGACAGCTTCTTTTACAATGCAAAGCACTCAACACTCGACCTCTTCAAAAAGCAGTTGCGGAACAGCGTGATGTATAGACTGACGGATAAAACCAGCTTATCGCTGTTTACGGATAAGGTCGATAGCGGCAGTACCACCCAGTTAGCTCAGACGGATCATAGGGTTATGGCGTTAACGCATCAACTAAACGGTATAGACCTTAACCTATCTCAGGATGTGGCGAGCAGCGAGGATTCGTCCGGAAATCAATCCGCTCTGACAACCAACGTTTTTCGCGTAAGGCTTGACCCGATGGACTCAACATCCCTGGTCACAGACTACAAGAGTGTAACCAATATGGACGGAGTGATCGAAAACAAAACGTTGTACACACTGGACAGAAAGCTCTCAACGACTATGGCATTCAAGGGCACAAGACTTATTGCCCAAACGATCGATAGCAATACGGTAACTCAGGAATATAAACTCTCCGAAAGGCTCTTCGGCAGCCTGAATGTAGGAGTCACTTACGGCGACACGCTGGTTAATAACGCTCCGACTGGTCAGACAAGAGAACTTAGCCTGATTCCTGATTCGCGCAGCGAGATCGGTCCGTTCAAACAGATCAAGTGGGACCTGCGCCTCGCTGATGTTACAAGTGCAGGGAATACCGTGGCTGCGACCCGGTCTGTCAATCTATCCTCGGAAGTAGCCGGCAAGACTGTTACCCTGGGGTATGCTTCCTCGGTGACTGCTCAGGGCGTACTCCCGAATATGTTTACGGTGGAGATCAAAGAGAGCAATCCTAATCCGAACAATCCAATAACCTACAATGTTTCGTATAAACCATACATCCAGTCATCTACGCTCCACCCTGTAATGGCAAGGTCCTTCGGGCTGGGCTGGAATATCGATGCAAAGAACAAATTTACATACTCATACGATAGCTGCAACAAGGCGAATAACCGCTACAACTATGAATCATGGGGTCTCGAGAAGTACGTGCTGACGTCCGCGCTAACAGCCCAGATTGGCCTCGTGGGGGCGTGGGAAGGCAACTACGATTATCAGAACTCGATTGACAGAAAGACATTCAGCCTTGGATTACAGGGCAAATTCTCTAAACTGCATACCCTTGAAGCATCGTACGGACTGGACAGCATCATAACCCCGAGCGGGAGCGGCTCAGCTCATTCCCTGCGGCTGAAGTACGATTACCAGCTGAACGCAGATCACTATCTGTCGCTCAATGGAACATTTACAAAGTGGGTTGGAACTCGCCCGGCGGATGCAGATACCGACGATATCCATTATCAGATCGATTATCGGATGCTCTTCAATTAAGTGGCTCTATAAGAAAGTTTGTGGATAGCGGCAGTGTTCCAACAACCGTGCGAATAAATTCGCGGCAACAAAAACATGAAGTCGCCCTGCGCCGACTAGATGTAGGCACACCTTTTACCGGTGGTTGATCGCAGGCGTGAAGCCTGCGGCTACATTATTGAATCCCTGAAGTCGCCGCTGCCGAAGCCTGGAAGACATGAACCGTCCCTCGATATGCCCTGCGGGCTACTCGGGATAAGCGGCATCCCCCTCGCCCGAAATCGGGAGAGGGTGGGGGTGAGGGCTGAATCATCTGAAGGTTCACCCACAAGAAAGCTTATAGGCCCAATTAAGTATAGCGATATTGTTGGGCCCCTGATTCAAAATTCCTGACAAAGCACTGGAAATGTAAACGCATGGTGAGATACAATAGCAATGCCTAACAATCGGCTCTATAAGCTTTCTTGTGGGCACTGATGCTAAAGCATCAGTCTGATATACGAAGCATACCGAGGCAAGCTTTTTGGAACATGGTGATGTCCGGTATCAGCCCGCTTCAGCGTTCTTCGATTATATGACAGACTCGCCATTTATGGTTAGTCCAAGCCCTCATCCCAACCGATTTCGGGCGAGGTTTTTTTTGTTGCCGCGAATTATTCGCGCGGGTTGATGGAACACTTTTCGGAGTTACCACAAACTTTCATATAGAGCCTAACAATCCAATCATGCTGAATACCGAGGAGAGATATCATGCTTACAAGTGAACAACAATGCCAATACAGCGCAAAGGCAGCCGAATATATGGCGAAGGCAGGGATAGTCCTGCGCCCTGATGAGATAGAGACTATGGAGATTGCCGACTTCGGGCTGAATGAGGTTGAGAGCACAGGGCTCGAGGTAGTCGTCTACGTAAATACCGATCGTGTGTGCGCGAAAGAGATGGTGCTCTTTCCGCATCAGACGTGTCCGGAGCACAGGCATCCGAGCATTGATGGCGTGCCGGGCAAGGAAGAGACGTTTAGATGCAGATGGGGCAAAGTATACCTCTACGTGTCGGGCGAGAAGACGGAGCGCCCTGCATGCGTGCCTCCGCGCGGTCGCGAGAATAACTATACGGTGTGGCATGAGGTAGTGCTGAACGCCGGTGATCAGTACACCCTTTTTCCGGATACCCTGCACTGGTTCCAGTCAGGGCCGGAGGGCGCTGTGATCTCGGAGTTCTCCACCAGAAGCCGGGATGATGCAGACATCTTTACCGATCCGGATATCAATCGAATCACCATTGTAGAATAAATCCGTTATATTGGGGGAGGGACTGTGCGCCCTCCCCTCAGGAATCCTCACAGTAGACCAATCGGCGATTGAAGCTGATGCTTGACCTCCTGCATGAACTTTGCGGCAACTACTCCATCCAGCACCCGGTGATCTGCCGATAGAGTCACCTTCATCCTCTGCGATATTTCCAGATGCCCATCTGTGACGACAGGTGTCTCGTAGATGCTGCCGATAGCGAGCGTTGCGGCATCCGGCGGGTTGATGATCGCGGCGAAGTTCTCCACGTCGAACATGCCCAGGTTGGAGATGGTGAATGTGCCGCCCGTGTAATCGGAGGCGAGCAGGCTGTTGCTCCTCGCGCGATTGGCGAGTTCCTTTGTCTCTGATGCTATCTGTCGGAGTGGCTTTTCGTTCGCGTTGTGCACCACAGGAGCGATCAATCCCTCATCGAGCGCCACCGCCAGTGCGACATTGACGTTTTTATGGACGAGCAGCTTAGCCCCATCGAAGGAAGAGTTCACATCCGGGTGTTTTGCCAGTGCGAGTGCGCAGGCCTTTATGATCATATCCGTGAATGAGACCTTTGGCTGGCTTTCATCCGCATTGAGCTCGGATCGAACGTGCGCGGCCCAATCCATCTCGATATCGACTGTGACGTAGAAATGGGGCACAGTCTGCTTGCTTTTCGTCATGCGCTCTGCGATCGTCTTGCGCATCCGGCTCAGTTCGCGTTCACCCGACGGGGCGGTCGGTGCAGGTTTGGGGGGCGCGGCCGGTGCGTGTGACTGCGCATAATAGCTCTCCACATCGGCTTCGACCACTCGACCGTTTGGTCCCGTGCCCTGAATATTCGAGATGTCGATCTTGTATTCGTTCGCCAGACGCCGTGCGAGCGGAGACGCCTTTGTCATGTTGACTTCTTCAGCGTATGTTGGCGCGAGCTCTTCCCGAGGTGCTGTGACGACCGCTGGCTGTTCTGCAATCGCTGGTTCGGGAGTGCTGGGGAGAGTGATCTCCGGTGCTCCCGCCTGTGGAGCCTGCTCGGGTGGTGCCTCGGCAGTCTCAGCCGTTTCCAGAATGGCGATTGGCTGCCCAACTGGCACAGTCTCGCCTTCGTGCACGAGGATTTGCGCCAGCACGCCCGACTCAAAGGCTTCCATCTCAATATTGGCTTTGTCGGTTTGTATCTCGGCGATTGGCTCGCATTCGGTGATCCTGTCACCTTCGTGCTTGAGCCATTTTACGATGGTGCCTTCCTCCATCGTGTCGCTCATCTTCGGCATAGTAATATCCGCCATCTTTTCCCCCCGGCCCTCTCTTAAAAATGGAGATTGTCTCTACTATCCACTTCTACCCATGATCTTCCTGACCGATGCAAGTATGTTATCCACCGATGGTTCCGCCATCTGTTCGAGCGGTTTTGAGTACGGCATCGGCACTTCTGCCATAGCAACTCTTGTTACCGGCGCGTCAAGATAATCGAATGCACCCTCTAGAATTCTGGACTCCAACTCCGCTCCCATGCCAACCGACTTCCAGTCTTCCTCGACTATCAAGGCCTTATGGGTCTTTTTTACAGAGTTTACAATAGTATCGGTGTCTATCGGTCTGAGCGCCATGACATCGACGATTTCGGCGTCTATGCCTTCGGCGGCGAGTTGATCTGCGACCTTCATGCAAAGGCTAACCATTCGCAGGTAGGAAACGAGGGTGATATCCTTGCCGGTACGCTTGACTTGAGCAATGCCGAGCGGGAGTGTATATTCATCATCGGGCACATCGCCTTTGCTGCCGTACAGCATTTCGCTTTCAAGAAAGATGATAGGGTTGTCGTCTCGAACGGCGCTCTTCAGGAGGCCCTTCGCATCAGCCGGAGTCGCGGCGGCCACGACCTTCAATCCAGGTACGTGGGCAAACCATGACTCCAGATTCTGGGAGTGCTGTGCGCCGAGTTGAAGCCCTGAGCCCTGTGGCGCGCGTATCACGGCAGGAATCGAGATCTGACCGCCGGACATGTAATGCAGTTTGGCTGCGTGGTTTACTATCTGATCCATCGCAAGCAGTGCGAAGTTGACTGTCATCATCTCGATGATCGGTCGGAGGCCAGTCATGGCGGCCCCGATTCCTGCGCCAACTATGCCTTCTTCAGAGATAGGGGTGTCTATCACCCGTCCCGCGCCGAATTCGTCGTACAGACCTTCAGTGACCTTGTACGCTCCTCCGTATGCGCCGACCTCCTCGCCAACTAGGAAGACGTTAGGGTCTCTCTGCATCTCCTCGCGCATGGCCTGGTTCAGAGCTTCTCTGTAGGTGATGTTTTGTGCCATGTATGGACCTCACTTATGCGTAAACGTCCTGGTACAGTGCTTCCGGTGATGGAAACGGGCTGGACTCGGCGAAATCTACTGCGCCCTGTATCTTTGCGCTAACCTCGGTGTGAGTGGCATGCAAATCATCGTCGGTGATCATGTCGTTCTCTTTGAGGTAGCCCTCCAACTGTACGATCGGGTCTCGCGCCTTCCACTGCTCGATCTCATCTTTCGTGCGGTAGTTGCCAGGGTCGGATATTGAATGCCCGCGGTATCTATAGGTGATTGCCTCTATGAAACGCGGCTCGTTGTCGGTCCTGACTTTATGGATCGCACGCTCGGCGGCCTCCCGGACTGCGAGTACATCCATGCCGTCGACCTGCTCTCGATCGATGTCGTAGCACCCCGCGCGCCGAATAAGGTCGGGGATGGACGACGCTCTGTATACAGGTGTGCCCATGCCGTAGAGGTTGTTCTCAAGGACGTAGATCACGGGGAGTTTCCACAGTGAGACCATATTCATAGCTTCGTGGAAGGCACCTTCGTTGACCGCTCCATCGCCAAAGAAGCAGATTACTACCTGGTCTGTCTTCCTGTATTTGATGGATAGCCCCACGCCGACTGCGAGCGGCATCCCGCCTCCGACGATCCCGTGCCCGCCGAGAAACCCCTGCTTCACATCGAACATGTGCATGGAGCCGCCCTTGCCCTTCGATATACCCGTGGCTTTTCCAAAGAGCTCTGCCATTATATATTTGGGGTCTGTACCTTTGGCGATGCATTGCCCATGTTCCCTGTATGCGCCGATGACGTAGTCGTCGGGGCGAAGGGCGGAGATGAATCCGACTCCCACTGCTTCCTGACCTATATACAGGTGAAGAAACCCTCCGATTTTGCCTTTGGTGTACATCTCGGACGCTTTTTCCTCGAAGAGTCTGATGGTCAGCATCTCGTGGTGTATTCGGAGTAATTCTTCTTTTGTAAGGATAAATCGTTCCTGCCCGATAGCCATATGCCTAACCGCCTTTCATGACAGGTAGTAACAGTGGTCATCCATAACAAGGTATTACCCAAAATCTCACGCTGACGTGAATTAATAATTGGCTCTATGAGAAAGTCTGTGGAGAGTGGTAGTGTTCCAGCAATCAGTGCGAATAAATTCGCGGCAACAAAAAAACGAAATCGGCCTGCGCCGACTCAAAAATACCCCACCCGTGATGCTTCGGTTGCAGAGTCGAAGACGCCGCTGCCGAAGCCCTGTAGACATGAACCGTCCCTCGATATGCCCTATGGGCTACTCGGGATAAGCGGCATCCCCCCTCGCCCGAAATCGGGAGAGAGCCTGCCCTGAGCGAAGTCGAATGGGGTTGGGGTGAGGGCTAATCAGATCCACAAGAAAGCTTATAGAGCCTAAAAATTCGGTAGCAGGAAAAACATACAAAACGATGTCATTCTGAGCGTGGCGAAGAATCTTGCCGGGTGGTTGTGAGATCCTTCATTTCTCTCAGGATGACATCGTTTGATGGTTTTATGCTCGTTCCGAACGTAAAGCTAACTCACATCAGGCGTAAGTGATACGGCTAGCCTCTCAACTTCTTAGTTGTCTCTGCAAGCCTCTGCCCGAATACACGGCACATGTGCAGCTCGATATCATTCGGACCCTCGTTGTCGCCTGCGCCTGAAACGGTGGTCGGTCCATAAGGGCTGCCTCCACGAGTGGTGGCGCTCACGTTGGGATCACAATAGTTCATCGGCAGTATTATGTACCCAAGATGCATGAGTGGGACCATCATAGTCAGTAGGGTGGTTTCGTTCCCGCCGTGCATGGTGCCCGTGCTGCAGAATACGCCGCCGACTTTGCCGAGAAGGGCGCCCGAGGCCCAAAGCCCTCCTGCAGTCTCCAGAAAATTGCCGAGCGATGGTTCTATATTGCCAAATCTCGTGGGGCTTCCGAGCGCAAGTCCCTGAGTCTCCATGAGGTCGTCCAGTGTGATTTCCGGTACCTCGCTGTTGATCTGTTCGTATGATTTGACCCATCGATCCTGGGCCTGGATTATCGATAACGGCGCAATCTCTCTGGAATGACGCAGCCTTGCGCTGACTCCATCGACATCGTCGATTCCCTGTGCGATTGCCTTTGCCATCGTGTATACAGTGCCGTATCTGCTGTGGAATAATACCAGTATTTCCATTTCGTGCCTCCGTTTTATTATGGCTAGCTCAACAATTCATCTTACCCAGTTTACCGTCGCATGTAAACATTTCGAAGATCATATCTCCTGTTTTATGCTATAATTTGATGGGTGACTCACGCCTATCGAAGAGTGGAGACGCTATTGAAACCGGTCAAATTAATGCATTTCGCCGATGTCCATTTCGGCATAGAGACTTACGGCAAAATCGATCCTGAGACGGGACTGAACACCCGGCTGATCGACTTCCGCCAATCACTCAATTTTGCTATAGATAAAGCTTTGGACGCAGGGGTGCACCTCGCGGTTTTCGCAGGGGATGCCTACAAAACCCGCGATCCCAATCAGACGCATCAGCGCGAGTTTGCTTCGTGCGTGCGCAGGCTGACGGAGGCCGGCATCCCGGTTGTCATGGTGACGGGAAACCACGATCTGCCGAACGCTCGCTCACGTGCGAACTCGATAGAGATTTACCGCATTCTGGGAGTGGAGAACGTCCACATACTGACCAAGCCAGAGATTCGCACCATACAGACTGAAACTGGCCCTGTGCAGGTCGCAGGGATGCCGTATCTCCTGCGAAGCGCCATGCTCTCCCGCGAGGAATCGCGCGGCAAGTCGATCCAGGAGACCACCGATCTGATGGTCGAGAAGTACGGCCAGTACATCGATTATTTGGCAAGGCAGTTGGAGCCGGGGATACCCTCGATACTGCTCGGGCATTTCTGGATCAAGAATGCGAAGGTCAGCTCTCAGGGCGGATATCTGAATGTGTCCGAGCCGGAGATACTTGTCAGCACGGTTGCCAATCCCGCTTTCGATTACGTGGCGATGGGGCATATCCACAAGTTTCAGGATCTTAACAAGAGGGGCGCTCCTCCAGTTGTTTACAGCGGCAGCACTGACCGGATTGATTTCAGCGAGCGTAGTGAAGATAAGGGCTTTGTGCTGGTGGAGCTTGCGAAGGGTTCCGCGGCGTACGAGTTCGTGAGCGTCCCTGCGCGCCGTTTTGTGGAGATAGACGTCGATGCCGATGTCGACGACCCGACGGCGAAGATTCTCGCGGCGATTGCTGAAAGCGAGATCGTCGATGCAGTCGTAAAGGTGCGCTATCGTATCTCGCGCGAAAAGCTTCCGCTCGTTCGCGAGTCGGAGATCAAGGATGCGCTGTCGTCGTCCTTCATGGTGGTTTCGATCACGAAGGACGTCGCCCGCGATTCGGCACGGACTCGCAGTCTTCTTCTGAACGAATCGCTTGATCCTGTGCAGGCGCTCGAGTTGTTCTTCGACGCTAAGGATGACTACCGCACGCGCAGGAAGGAACTTATGGAGTACGCCCGCCCGCTTATAGACGAGCTACTGGCAGAGGAGCAGGTTTCATGATACCGGTCAGGCTTGAACTGAAAAATTTTATGAGCTACGGCGAACAGGTCAACCCGCTGGAATTTACCGGCATCCGTTTGGCCTGCCTCTCCGGCGAGAACGGCAACGGCAAATCCGCGCTGCTCGACGCGATCACCTGGGCGCTCTGGGGCGAAGCGCGCGCGCCCGCCGACGAGCTTATCCGTCTCGGCACGGACGAGATGCGCGTGACCCTCGACTTCGAGATGAATGGCGATCTGTACCGCGTGATTCGGGCGAAGAGCAAGCGCAGCTCCGGCAACGCGTGGGAGGTCTACATCTCCAATGAGTCGGGCGGGTTCAGACCGATTACGGGGCAGGGAATTCGGGACACCGGGCGAGTGATTCAGCGTATCCTTCGTATGGATTACAAGACCTTCATCAACTCAGCGTATATCCAGCAGGGCAGGGCTGATGAATTTACCAAGCAGACCGTAGCAGACAGGAAGAAGATCCTCGCGGATATCCTCGACCTCAGCCGTTACGATGTGCTCGAACAGAAGGCGAAGGATCGAAGGAATAGCGCAGAGCAGTTGCTCGGGGATCTTGATCGTGAAATCGGCAACATAGCCGTTGATCTTGCGAACGAGGGCACGTTCCGGACTAAACTCGCGGAATCGAAGGCGCAGCGGGACTTGCTTGAGAAGGAGATCATTGCGACCGAGGCCGGACTCCGCGACCTTCAGGGCAAAAAGGCAGAACTCGATGCTACGTTGAGCCGTATCACGGAGATCGAAGCGCAGATATCAGGTTTTCAGCGAGAGATCGAAGGGCTCATGGCTCAAAAGGCTGAACAGGAGCGTAGAGTCAATCATAGTCGGGAGATTTTGAGAGATAAAGATCGCATACTCGGTGGCATGGAGAAGCTTCAATCTACGAGGGAACTCACGGCCGTGTTCGACCGTCGGCTGGAGGAACTTCGCACTCTGGAGCAGACCAGGCATCTACTGGAACTTCAGATCAGTGGCGAGCGCCAGAAACTCGACGCACAGTGCCAGCTTTTATCAAAGGAGCTGGCAGAACTCGAACGCAAGGTTGCAGGCGCACAGTCTATTGCGAAGGATGCGGTTGCACTTCGATCACAGGTAGAAGAACTGGATCGCCTGTCCGCACGCCGAGTGGAACTGGAGCAGTCGGTCACATCACTGTCTGACTCATGGGGAGCGCTGAAGGTCCAGAGGGATACTCTGAAGGGGCTGAAGTCGGAACTTGAAGAGAAGCTTGCGATGATCTCTGAACCGGGTGCCAGGTGTCCTCTCTGCCAGACAGAGCTGGGGCATGAGAAACACGCTCAAATTGTCGATGAGTATCGGCGGCAAATAGATGAAACTTCGCGCAGGTATCAGGACGTATGTAAAGTAGGGGTTGAGACGAAGTCGGGGCTGGATGCGGCACAGAAGGAGATCGTCAGAATCGACGAACGGCTCAAGGTGGGTCAGGATGTTAGAGATCGGCTGGCGAAGGCTGAGCAGACAATCCTGAGCGCTGACGAGTATCGTGCCCAGATACCGGTCGTGCAATCGAGGCTCGCAGAGTTGGCGGCAAGACTTCGCGCAAACGATTTTGCGGTTGAAGCTTTCCAAAAGCTGAAGTCCGTTGGTGAAAAAATGGCGGCGCTGGCGTATGATTCTGATGCACATCGACGCGGTAAAGCCGATCTTATCGCGCTTGCCGAGTTTGAATCGCTGCTGTTGAATCTCAAGCAGGCTGACGAGAACCTTCCGGCTGACGAGGCTAATCTGCGAGCTGTGGGTGAGCTTGCATGCGCAATGGTGGCATCGGTCGCGCAGGCACAGCAGTCCGTTACGGAGCAGAGTAAGCTCCTTCAAGGACTGCCGTCGGTGGTGGACAAACTATCGAGCATATCGGCATCTCTGCACTCGTTGCGAGAGAATGATCGTACGCTTACCGGCGAAATCGCGATGTTCGAGCAGTCGATTGCACGGTGTGAGTCTCTTCGGGCGGATGTGGCATCGAAGCGGAAGGTGCTCGAAGCGGCGAAGCGGGACAGGGCTATCTACTCAGAGCTTGTGGCGGCTTTCGGGAAGAAGGGCGTGCAGGCGCTGATAATCGAGAACGCGATCCCCGAAATCCAGGAGGAGGCGAACCGTCTGCTCGCGAGGATGACTGACAACGCCATGCAGGTGAGCATCGAGACCGTGCGCGACAAGAAGACCGGAGGCACCGCCGAGACCCTTGATATCAGAATCAGCGATGATATGGGCACTCGCAGCTACGAGCTGTTCAGCGGCGGAGAGGCGTTTAGGGTCAACTTTGCCCTTCGAATCGCGCTGTCAAAGCTGCTTTCACGGCGTGCGGGAGCTCGGCTTCAGACGCTCATCATCGACGAGGGGTTCGGCACGCAGGACGGCAAGGGCCGTGAGAAGCTGGTGGAGGCGATCGACAGCATCAAGGACGATTTTGAGAAGATTCTGGTGATCACCCATATCGACGAGCTGAAGGATGCCTTCCCGACTCGCATCGAGATAACGAAGGACTCTCAGGGCTCCCAGATATCGGTGGATTGATTGAACCGTAAATTGGCTCTATAAGAAAGTTTGTGGATAGCGGCAGTGTTCCAACAACCGTGCGAATAAATACGAAGTCGCCCTGTAGACATATACCGTCCCTCGATATGCCCTGCGGGCTACTCGGGATAAGCGGAACAAAATGCGCTCGCTCGAGAGCCTGCCCTGAGCAAAGTCGAATGGGGTTGGGGCGAGGGCGAATCAGATTCACCCACAAGAACGCTTACAGAGCCTATAAATAAGAATGGCCAGAGACATAAACGACATGAATCATAAGAATAATAAAAATCGACTAACACTATTCAGCCTGGCGCTCGGTATCGTCATCGCGGTGATATCGCGAGGATACCAGTCACCGATCGACGCGAACGGAGCTGCTCGAAAGAATCAAAATGCGCCGCTCGTTCAGAGGTTCACTATGCATAAACCCATTGCTCGACAAACAGTAATACCCTATGCGGAGATGTATCCGTATCACAGCCCGAAGTTCACGCGCTTTGTCGACGAGTCATATCAATCCGGCCATGCGGGCGAATCGCGAGAGTTCTACACATGGATGACAAACGCCTACGCCTCGTCGCAGTACAGGTATCCCGGCAGGGAGACGCTCGGTCTGGAAGCGCTTCTATCCGCGAAGAAGCAGGATTTCACCGCTATGAGTGACCCGTCTATGCGCGCGAAGGCCGAGATGGAGTGGGGCGCGTGGCTCCATCGGATGGTTAAAACCACCATCACGAAATTCAGCCTCGACAGGGGCTTCGAGTTCTACAATGTGGTCGGCAAAGGGGAACGGCAGTGCTTCCTGCAGTCAATCCTGATTGCCGGGATGCTCCAATCCACTGGTGTCAGGGCTGGCGTTGTCATGATTAACAAGGGTACACAGGGCTTGGAAAGCAATAATGGCCATGCCACCGTCCTGGTGAAGCTTTCGGATGGCTGTGACATCATAGTGGATGCGTCGGAGAGGGAGCCTTTCGCTCGGCAGCAGGGATTGTTCGTCAGCCAGTCGAGTTACACGTATGTCAAGCCGATTTATGAAGCAGGCACAGGGAAGATACTCTATTACAGGTCAGTCGCAAGCGGCACCAGGATATCTACGCGAACCGTGCGCACTCTCGACTATGATTTCCTGCGCTCGCAGTTCTGGTACTATCGTGGTGAGCGGGCGCCGAGCGGGATTCTAGCCTCACATCGGACACCTGGTGGCCTGAAGGCTTCTGAACGAGCTCTTGCGACAAGTGTGAGCATCTGTCAGGAGAACCCACTTGCGGTCTACATGCTGGGCCGTGTGCACTATGCAGAGGGCCACACGAAGAAGGCTCGAGCCCTGCTCAACCAGGCGAACCGCCTGTATTCCAGATTTGGATGGGTGCCGGTCGGCCCGAAAGAATTCCTCGCATTGGTGAAGAAGTAGGGGGAATTTCCCCGTTCTTCAAGGGACGAACATGCCGACCGTGAGTTGTCCATAGGCAGCGCTCTTCACATGGCCATCCGCATACAGGATATTCGCGCGCTTGTTATGGACTGCGTTCATAGGGTTCGGGATGTAGTCCGCCGGATAGTCATCGCCAAACATTGGAATGACAGTATCCACGGTTGCCGCCCCCACATCAAAGTAGCCGTCGTTCATGGCGGCGTCCAGAACGATCACGGTGCCGCTCGGGTCGTTTACGGCGCTCTCCGATTTACCTGCAAGAAGGGCATTCTCCTCATAGCTCAGACCGCTAATTCGGCCAATAGTGTCTGACGGGCAGACGTAGATGCCGCCCGTGCCGAAGATTTCTGCGGGTGTGGGATACAGCCCATCGGTGTCGGCTGCGGTCATGGCGATGGTCATACCGATCTGTCGGAGGTTGCTCATACAGACGGTCTGTCTGCCCTTCTCTCTGGCGGTGGCGAAGACGGGAAAGAGGATGGACGCGAGGATCGATATTATGGCGATCACGACGAGCAGTTCGATGAGTGTGAATCCGGAACGGGTCTTCATGTGATGACCTCCACCGGGGGAGCCTCCCCGAGCATCATTCGATTTTCATTACGGTTATAAGACGACAGATGCTGCTGATTGGTTCCGTTATTGACGCCTATTTTGTTGCGGCGGTTACTGCGAGTTTTCCATCGTCGATTTTCACATCGGATACGAATTCAGGGAGATTCAACCCTCCGCCCTGGTTTGCGTTTCCCATCGCAGCAAATAGCTTGTCTCTCATGGCTTGAGGCACGGAAGTTCTTCCGACCTTACAGGAGTTTATCTGGAAGGTTTTAGTTCCGTTCGGTGCCGAGACAACAACGCCAGTGATTGTGACAGGCAGCGAAAATCCATGCACGTTGGCGGTGGTATTTGCCACGATCTGGCCCTGTTCAATCTGGACGTGCGGCGTTGCTATGCCGTTGGCCTGAAGCTTGGCTTGAAGAATAGGCGATGACTGGACATACGCGTTGAGCTCACGCTCGGTAACTTGGATTGTCTCGTGAGTGTGATGATCGGCTTGTGCAGACTGTCGGAATTGCTGAATCCTCGCCTCCAGATTTCGGGCTATGACATCCCTTTCAGATGGAGAGGTGAAATTGACCTGTCGGGCAGGTGTATACGGTTGCGATCCTATTAGATAAAAGATTGCTGCCACTCCAATTGCCAGGATGGTTGTGGCAGCAATCACGTATTTGCGAAATTTGGAAGGCCGTGTAGTCATCTGTTAAGCCCTCGAATACGCTTCTGCGAAGACACCTCTTAGTTCGGCCTCTTTATCGGCGTTTACCAGTGCAATCACACTGTCGCCAAGTTGGAAGTCGACATCGATGTTCGGCAGAATAGCGTGCTCATGACGTACAATCGAGATGATCAGGGCGTCCTGCGGAAGGGTGACTCCTGAAATTCGCTTGCCAAGTACAGGGGATTGCGGTCCCAGGTCGATCTCCACCAACTCGATATTACCTCTTTGCAGCGCAGCCAGGGGGACAACCAGGTCTGTCTCGATCTGCTGTTCGATAAGGTTAAAGATTATCTTTGTGCTGCTAACAGTGGTATCTATTCCTAAGGCGTGAAAAACGTCTTCATTTTGAGGGTTGTTAACGCGGGCGATTGCTCGCGGAACCTGAAATCTGTGTTTTGAGATCTGACAGACGACTAGATTGTCTTCGTCATCCCCTGTGATCGCAACAACCACGTCGGCACGGCCCATTCCGATTTCCTTCATGGTTCGCATTTCACAGGCATCACCGTGTGCTACTACATCGCCTAGTTGTTCTGCAAGGTATGAAGCACGGGCATGATCTTTCTCAACCAGTAGCACTTCATGGCCTGCTGTGATAAGCGCTCTAGTAAGGTAATGTCCAATTTTGCCGCCGCCGGCAACAATAACATACATTTCGTATCTCCGTTCTTAAAACGATTAGCTCAAAGCAAGCGACTGATGGTATCCTCGCAATCGGAGCTGCTCAGGGGATGCGGATCATTGTTGCCGAATTTCCTGAGTCACCACGAAGATGCATGGCGAGAATATCACCTGGACTCTTGCGGCATCTGCTAGGTAAGAAGTTGGATGTCGTCCAGTGAGCAGTAGTCAGCTGCCATACCCCATTCTTTGCCAAGGAGACGGTCTTTAATCAGTCTTGAACCGACAAGTGTTGTGCAAAGAGTATCGACGCCAATTTCCTGATATGCACACGCCCGAATGGGATCGTAGATTCTGGCTATGGCATTGACGACCTTGAATTTCACCTTGGCGATCTGTACTGACATGATGTTTGTGTTATCGCCGTTGGTAACAGCAACAAAGGCATCTGCGTGTTCGATTCCGGCCTTTTTCAGAATCTCGTCATCGGTTCCGTTTCCCAGAACGGTTCTTCCACCGAAATCCGGGCCCAGCCTGCGGAAAGCGTCGCTGTTTCGGTCTATGATCGTTACTTCGTGGCTTTCTTGTATCATTTGATTGGCCAGTGTAGATCCCACACGGCCGCATCCGAGAATTATTACCTTCATTCGTTCCTCCATACGTATTTTACACATAATTGAAACAGTAGTAAAGGGCGAAGTTATTGGCGGAATCAAGGTCTTTGTATGATCCCATAAATGAATGCTATCAGGCCTCATCAAGGATATCGCTAGTTTCATAATCACAAGTTTGTATAATAAGACATTATGGGCTTGGTTCCTCCTTTGTTTTTCAATTATTGCAGGCGATACGGCGACCTGGAAAGTGCTTTTGGGTTGACATTATAGGCTGATCGTGATACAATTCGTTTGTCGTTTTTAGCGACACTGGCGCGCGCTCGTAGCTCAGGGGATAGAGCGAAAGGTTGCGGACCTTTAGGTCGGGGGTTCGAATCCCTTCGAGCGCGCCACTTCAAGATTTTTCTGCCGGGATATGCAGTTGCCCTCGTAGCTCAGTGGATAGAGCGCCTCCGTCCTAAGGAGGGCGTCGGGAGTTCGATTCTCTCCGAGGGCGCCATTTCTACAATGCGCACCATGCGGAGAGGTGTCCGAGCGGTTTAAGGTGACGGTCTCGAAAACCGTTGTGGCGCAAGTCACCGAGAGTTCGAATCTCTCCCTCTCCGCCACTTTTTTGAGCTCAAATCCCATGTTTTTCAATGTGAATAACTTTTGGGCGGGACGAGCTAAAACCCCCCTTGCCGTTAGATTGGCATTACAAGCCCAGTAAATCATTCACTTTATTTGCTGAATCCTCATAAAAAACATTGACAACTGGATAAATAAGATGTATACTTCTTATTAGTTTGAACGTTTGATTATTATAATGAGTATATGAACTATGAGCATGTTGCGGCGAGCGGAGTCAAATGCACCGCTATATCGAATACTATATAACGAACTCAGAGACAGGATTAATTCCGGCGTCTATCCACCCGGCACAGCGCTGCCATCGGAGACGCGGATGTGCGACGAGTTCGGGGTCAGCCTGATCACGGTACGGCGTGCTATTCACGAGCTAGCGCTGGACGGACTGGTGGACAGCAGGCATGGAATTGGAAGCTTCGTCCGCGAGCCAGCCCAGAGCGAGGTCGTGGTCGGCATGTCCAGTTTTACGTCGGATATCGTCGAAGGGCGGCTGCGGCTTGTCAGAACTCTCATGGTGGATAACCTGGTCCCTGCATCATCGCAGATTGCAGATAAGCTGGGTGTGCAGGTTGGCTCTATGCTGAGACATCTGGTTCGTGTCGACTGTGAAGCCGGCGCGCCTCTCTCTGTAGACGAGGCGTTCATTCCACCATCGCTTGCATCTACAATAACGCCGGAAATTGCCGCGTCGCCGCTGTTTATGCACATCTGGCAGGAGTCTGAAGGATTATCGCTTGTACAGACGCACTACGACATACATGTGCAATCGCCGGATGATAAAGACCAGAATATGCTGCAGATCGGTTCGGATGTACCGCTGCTCGTCACCGATGAACTTGTATGCGATTCGACCGGCAGGGCGGCCATATGGATTGAAACACGGTATCGCGGAGACAGAAGCCGACTCTCAGCAACCATGACGCTGGTTCAGAAGGAGACGGATAAGGGTATAATCGGTGAATAGGGCTCCTTTGGATATGCGGATTTCCTCCAGCCCGACTATTTACCAAGAGTAGATATGGAAAGGGATTTTTCTGAACCTTCCCCGGCTCCAGGCAGGGGCTCTTTTATTTGCGAGAAGACTCATTATAATTAGTATACTCTATCTAATGATAGAAAAGGAGAGGTGAAACATGATCGCAGGAGTTGCAAAAATAGATATAACCCCTGATTACAACGTCTGGATGGATGGGATGCTCCGTACAGGCAAATCTACAGGGGTTCATGATCCGATCTTCGCACGAGCTTTCGTGATCTCGGGCAGCGAAAGTCGGGCTGACAGCTTTGCTGTAATCTCGATGGATGTGTGCGAGCTCACCACTGCATCTGCCGATCTGTATCGGCAGTCCCTGTCAGATAGCACGGGGATTCCCGCACATCACATTATTCTGGCTGCTTCTCATACGCACTCAGGGCCAGCTACATTAGGGTTCTTCAACAATACGGAAACAGAATATGTGGATGCGCTTACCGGCAAGCTGGCAAGCCTTCTATCTGAAGCGCTGGATAACGCCATCCCGGTGTCGGTGGGATACGCTTCGGGCTGTGAGGATACCATTAGCCATTACAGGCGTTTCCTGGATGATGATGGCAAGGTGGTCATGATCTGGGAGAGTGACCCATCAGTGCATCCTATGACTGTACAGGGAGTGATCGATCCCGAGGTAGGCGTTCTCAAGGTTGTAGATGCTGCAAACCCGTATACCGTCGTCTGCACGCTCTTCAATCATGCAGGCCATCCGAATGTCATGTCCGGTGATAACTATCTCCTCAGTGCGGATTATCCAGGAGTGACACAGCGTCTTCTCGAAGAAAGAGTCGGCGGTACCGCCCTGTTTACAAACGGCGCTCAGGGTACCATGGATATCGATAATTGGAAGTACCGCGACTGGGATGGTATGGAGTATATCGGCAAGACGCTTGCAGATGCAGTTTACGCTACCGCCGAAACGATATCGACTTCAGACTCTGTATCGGTGCGCGGATCGAGCGTTGAATACGACCTGCCCGCACGAAAAGTCACCGACAAGGAGCTTGCATGGGCGGATGCCATCATTGAGATTACCGGAGGCAAGGTGGAGGCTGTCGCAGATGGAGTCGGCGATGACTATAAGGCCCTTATATATCGCGAAATGAGAGCTGTTCAAGATCAGCCGATCCCAGTCATGCAGACCTGCTTTGCCATCGGAGATGCCGCATTTATCAGTTTTCCCGGCGAACTTTTCACAGAGATCGGTATGAAGATTAAGGCCGAAAGCCCATTCAAGCATACATTCATAATCGGTCTGGCAAACGGATGTGTCGGCTACGTTCCAACGAAAGAGTCTATAACTCAGGGTGGGTACGAGGTAGATACTCGGCGCGCAGACGGAAGCGCGGAAGATCTGATCGTTCAAAACAGTCTTAAGTTGCTCGATACAGTGTACGGTATGTAGTTCGAATATTATCAATTAACAAAGAAAAGGTGGAGTAAAATGTCTGAAAAACTGGCAATCGAAGGCGGGGCTACGGTCCTGCAGAGAAGCGATTTCAAAAACTGGCCCGTCATCACAGCCGATGACAGGCGACTGGTCAATGAGGTTCTTGATACCGGCATAGTCGCTGGCGGAACCGCCCCGATGGTAAAAGGCCTAGAGAAAGAGTGGGCTGCATTTACCGGTTCAAAGCACTGTTTGACTACATGCAGCGGAACAGCGGCTCTTCACATGGCGCTCGCTGCTGCGGGCGTAGGCCCAGGCGATGAAGTAATCACATCTGCGTTCACATTCCTGGCGTCGGCCTCATGTGCGATCCACCAGAACGCCATACCGGTCTTCGCCGATATCGATCCTAAGACCTACTGCATCGATCCTGTGAGCGTCGAGAAGGCGATCACCGAGCGCACGAAGGTCATCATCCCGGTTCACATCCAGGGCTGCCCTGCTGATATGGATCCGATCATGGCGATAGCAAAGAAGTACAATCTCTTTGTTATAGAGGATGCCTGCCAGGCACACGGAGCCATGTACAAAGGGAAGATGGCAGGTACCATAGGAAACGTCGGCTGCTTCAGCCTTAACAACTTCAAGAACATGAGCGGCGGCGAAGGCGGTCTGTTCATCACGGATGATACGGACATCGTGGAGAAGGCCGGACTCATCCGTTGCTTCGGGGATGAGGTTGACGAGGTAAGCAGGCGCCGCAAGTACAATGCGTCAATCCTCGGCTACATGTACCGCAACCAGGAGCTTCCTGCTGCACATGCCAGGGCACAGCTAATGCATCTAGATGAGGTGAACGACATCCGCATAGCGAATGCCAATTACCTTACAAAGGAACTCAGCAAGATCCCGGGCGTGATTCCTCCATACTGCCCGGCGGATTCTAAGCACGTATACTTCATGTACAACGTTCGCTTTGATCCGAAGGCTGCCGGCGTCGACTGTGATCCTCGAGTATTCAGGGATGCCGTGGAGAAGGCTCTCTACAAGGAAGGCCTTCTGCTCGGTCAGTGGCAGACAATGCCAGTGCCTGCACAGGATCTCTTCCAGAGCAAGCTTGGATATGGTGCATCCGGTTATCCATGGAGCGTAAACGAGGATAAGGGTATCAAATACGATTACAACGTAGATCAGTATCCTGTTGCCAAGAATCTTTGCGATACTTACACAATCGTTCATGGCATTCATGCCCCGAACGGCATCGACCTGATGGAGAAGTTCGTCACGGCGTTCAAGAAGGTCTTCGCAAATCTGGATGTGGCAATCGCCCATGCAGACGACGAGATCTACCCCGGCGCTGACGGAAAACTCTACGGCGCAGGCTAAACAGGCGCGACGAGGGCTGTGGAATAAGATGCTACACAGCCCTCGTTAGCATTACGGAGGATATAAGATATGCTGAGCAAAGGGTTATTCGGTAAAAAGTTTATAGATATAGACGTTCGCGAGCAGAACATTCTGCCGCCGGATGAAGACCATGTGATCATAAAGGTCCATGCCTGCGGGGTGTGCGGCACGGATATCAACTTCGTCCGCGACTGGGCGGATGATGCCATGCCGCTCGGTCACGAGATCGCCGGTGAAGTCATGGAAATCGGCAAAAACGTAAGCAACGTCAAGCCTGGTGACAAGGTAATCGTTGAAGACTGTACCATGTGTGGCGTCTGCGAAAACTGCAAGAGCGGGAAGCCTCAGCTCTGCCGCAACATGTACGATATGGAAGGCCAGCCGGGAATGGGTCAGTACATGTCCGTGCGCTTCAACAGTTTGAATAAATTTGAAGATCTGGATTACGTGTCGGCCTCACTCACAGAGCCACTGGCCGTATCACTCACAGCGGTGCTCAATGCCGAGATTCCGCTTGGAGGCAGTGTGGTCGTTCTTGGAAATGGACCGCTCGGCATCATGGCGGCTAAATTGGCCAAGCTTCAAGGGGCAGGTTTTGTAGGGATAACAGGCCTTACTGTAGATAATGAGCGGGAGCGCGTTCGGTTCGAAGTGGCGCAAAAGTTCGGCTGCGACATGGCAATCGAGATCGGCAAACAGAGCGTTGAGGATGAGATCCTCGGGAAGTTCCCGAATGGCGTGGACAGGGTGATAGTTACCTCTCCTCCTCAAAGCATGTACGATGCATTTACGATCATCCGCTTCGGCGGGATCATCACCTTCCTTGGCCTGCATTTCGGCGGCAGGAACGTGATTGATCTGGATGTAAACGACATGATCTTCCGCAAGATTACCCTTCGCCCGACGTTCGCAGAGCCGGCGATCAACTTCCCTATATCAAACCGGCTGCTAAGAGACGGACTGGTGGATCCAAGTCTGATCGTTACCCATACCTTCGGGTTTGATAATGCGACGGATATCATGCGCTCAGTCGTGGATGGCAGCCAGCCGGTCATCAAAGCGGTGATGCTTCCAAATCAGTAATATCAATCTTTCCTATCTAGCAGGAAAGAGATTATATACTAAGCTAATCCTCTTGATCAAATAGAGGATTAGCTTAGTCTCCGGTTCAAACCCTCTTGTATTTGAGAATTTGCGTTTGTCTGGTATTAGACAGTATAATACATCCCTATGTATGTCGTAAGATGAGCGTCTAAGACTTTTGAATATGAGGAGATAGCATGAGTTGTCCTAAATGGTTGGAAACAGCAGTATTCTATGAAATATATCCGCAGAGTTTCTATGATTCCAACGGTGATGGCATAGGCGATATACAAGGTATTATTCGCAAGCTGAATTATATAAAGCATCTGGGATGTAATGCCATCTGGATAAACCCTTGCTTTGATTCTCCATTCGGCGATGCAGGATATGATATCTCCGATTACTACAAAATTGCCCCCCGATACGGTTCAAACGAAGATATGAAGCAACTGTTCGATGAGGCTCATAGGTTAGGTATAAATATCTGCCTCGATCTTGTGCCCGGACACACCTCCATAGAGCATCCGTGGTTCAAAGAGTCATGCAAAGCAGCGCCGAATAAATATACAAATTGGTACATATGGAACGATAGCCCGTGGAACAGGGGTGATGGCAGCAAGTACTACTTTGTGGCAGGACATGCTGAGAGACAGGGAAGCTATATGCCTAACTTCTTTTACTTTCAGCCAGCGCTTAACTATGGTTTTGCCGAGCCGGATCCCGATCAACCGTGGCAACTTCCGGTGGATCACCCGGATGTGCTGGCCGTGCGCGAAGAGCTTAAGCGAATAATTCGTTTCTGGCTTGATATGGGAGCAGATGGTTTCAGAGTTGATATGGCATCCTCTCTTGTCAAAAATGATACCGATAGTAAGGCCACAAGTGCATTGTGGCAGGATATACGGTGTATGTTTGATTCTGACTATCCGGAAGCTGTTCTTATTTCCGAATGGTCGAGCCCTTCGAAGGCTATTCCAGCAGGTTTCCACATGGATTTCATGATTCACTTCAATGACGATGCCTATAACTCACTCTTTCGCGCAGAGAGCACATTCTTCAATGCAAAACCGGATGAGACAAAGCACAGCTTTTTCCAGAAGAACGGTCAAGGGGATATCTCTATCTTTCTGGATAGCTACTTGAATCACTATGGAAAAACCAAGGATCAAGGATACATCTCGATAGTTAGCGGCAACCATGACATTTCCAGGATAGCATATGGAAGAGATAAGGATGAACTTGAGGTCGTTTTTGCGTTTCTCTTGACGATGCCCGGAGTTCCGTTTATCTACTATGGCGATGAAATTGGCATGCAGCACATGGAAGGCTTACCATCAAAAGAAGGTGGCTATGAGCGCACTGGAAGCCGTACTCCAATGCAGTGGTCAAATGACAGGAATGCCGGATTCTCTTCTGCCGATGAATCCAGGTTATACCTGCCAATCGATAATAGCGAGTGTGCCCCTAATGTACAAGCACAGCTCGGCATAGACGATTCTCTACTGGAAATAGTTCGTTCGTTTATACAATTGAGGTTGGACAATCCAGCGCTGGGTGCCAGCGGCGAATTTGTTCCCATATATGCCGAGGCCGGGAAATATCCATTTGTCTATCAGCGATCATGCGGTGAGTCAAAAATGCTAATCGCAGTAAATCCTTCCGGTGAACCGAAGCAAGTAACGCTGGATGGGTCATACAGATTAGGGCTGATATACGGTAAAGGCACAACTGTGATGAATAGTGGTGATAAGTCAATGCTGTCCATGGAGGGCCTATCGTACGGAATTTACAGGCTTGAAGGCTAAGCGGATTGTTGCATCAGGAACTTGTCGTTCAGTGTTCGGTGGTGTTTCTCGAATTGCATAGCCAGCGCGAAAATGCGGATTGTCGTGAGAAACCGAGGACGCTCGCTATCTCTTTCTTGCTGTAACCATCACCTATCATCTGCGTAACCTTGGCAGTTCGGCATTCATTAATGTACTGATGTACGGATCTGCCTGTATGCTGTTTAAACAGGCGTTCGAAGTGGAACTTGCTATAGCCGCTGATCACAGCTAGCGCATCCAAGTTCAAACCTTTTCCATATGTTTGCTGAATATGCTGTTCAATGGCGGTAACGATCTGCTTCTGAAAAGATGATTGATCGCCGATGTGTCTTTCCGGAAGGCCGCTTTGTATAAAAGTAGATATAAGTATGGAGATGGCTGAATAGATCCGTAAACGCCTAAGACCGGTGGGCAGATGCGAATGATTTGTGTAATCGAAAAGACTATGCGTCCAAGGGATCGTTTTTTCCGATATCACCGATTGGTTGGTAGTCGTGACCGCATTGCCTCTCGCCGATACGATTCCGGTAAGTATGCTGTCTTGAACGAAATGCAGCCACAGATGGTCGAATTCCGACGCCCATTGCGGATATAAGTTGTCATGCTCCTCCGATGAATTCAATATGAATACGCTGCCCGGTATAATCGGGTAGCAATCCCCCCTATAGCCAAAGTAACCTTCACCGCTCATAACGAATAGAACTTCCGGGTACGAATGTGCGTGCGAATTCGTATCCATCCATTCCTTATGTTTGGCGTTATCGACAGGATATAGCGCTGGCTCAAACGCCGAGCAGAATATTTCCCACCGGTTTACCGCTGTCAGTATATCCAGCATCGATTCTGATAAGAGATTGGCATTCATCGTCAGGCATTATAGCAAGAAATGTCAACACAAAGCAACAATGGTGCATTGCAGGGCATTGCAGGGCAGACGAGATGGAATTATACTTGAGACATGCAGAATCGAAGTTAAATCGGCAGATTTCGTTGGGGGATATATCATGTACCGAATTGGTAAAGAGGAAATCGATGAAATAGCCAGAGTCATAGAAAGTAAGCAACTCTTCAGGCTTGGAAATGCAAAAGATGGGCATCTTGGAGAGGTCGATAAGTTTGAGGCGGAATGGGCTGAGATGATCGGTGCGAAATATGCGCTTCTAAACTCTGGCGGGGGCACATGTTCGCTGATCTGTGCTCTCGTGGGACTTGGTATTGGACCGGGCGACGAGGTGATTGTACCTGCCTACACATTCATGGCGACTGCTGTGGCTGTTCTGGCAGTTGGCGCCATCCCGGTGCTGGCGGAAATCGATGACACTCTATCTATCGATCCAGCGGATGTTGAGAGCAAGATCGGTCCGAATACCAGTGCAATCATCCCTGTTCATATGCTCGGTATGCCTGCAGATATGGAGAGAATCTGTGCAATTGCTCGCAAACACAATATAAAGGTTATTGAGGATGCCTGCCAGGCAGATGGTGGCAGCTTCAAAGGTAAAAGGCTTGGAAGCTGGGGCGATGTTGGGGCTTTCAGTTTTAACGCGTACAAGATCATCTCTTGCGGCGACGGCGGCGGGCTGGTTACCGATGATCCTGCGGTATACGAAAAGGCATTGGTCTATCACGACAGCGGCATAACCTTCAGACCGGTTGCAAAGGAACTCTCTGTGCCGATAATCGCCGGCCTTCAGATGCGTGCCAGTGAAATCATGGGTGCAATCATGCGTATGCAGCTACAGAAACTGGATGGTATCTTAGCTGACCTTCGCCGTATCAAGAGCACTGTAATATCAGGGCTCTCCGGAAAAGCAGGAATAAGATTGCTAAGATCTAATGATATAGAAGGCGACTGCGGGGTTGCCGTTGGTTTCCAATTTGACACAGAGGCGCAAGCCAGGGCATTCGCAACATCACCTGATGTTAATGGTTGGCTTCCAATCGATTCCGGTAGGCATGATTATTGTAACTGGGAGCCGGTTATGGATAAGAAGGCAGGGGCTCATCCGGCTTTGAACCCATACAGCCTTCCACAGAACCAGGGCTTGAGGACGGATTACTCGAAGGATATGTGTCCGAAAACCCTTGATAGCCTAAAGAGAACTGTGCTTGTGAATCCACATGCCGACTGGTCGGACGATCAGGTGACGTTGTGCATCAAAGCGTGCGAGCGAGCGGGGAAAAGCAGTGAAAGTCTTTGACAATAATCTTTTCATCGGAACGCGCAAGAGAAGTTGCTTGAATGGGTTGTGTCTAATCAAAATCACCATCTGTTAAGGAGAATTAGCTATGAATCGAAAACTTAGAATGGGTATGGTCGGCGGTGGAGTAGGTGCATTCATCGGTGGCGTACATCGCATGGCCGCTCAATTGGATGGACAGATAGAACTTGTATGCGGCGCGTTCAGCTCCGATCGCGATAAGTCGATGGAGGGCGGGCGTGCTTTGTATCTGCCTGATGACAGAATTTACGGTAGCTATCAGGATATGTTTGCGAAGGAATCAACCCTCCCAGCGTGCAAGCGGATGGACTTCGTCTCGATCGTCACTCCGAACCACATGCATTATCCGGTGGCAATGGCAGCCCTTGATGCAGGGTTTGCTGTGGTATGCGACAAGCCGATGACGCTGACTCTTGATGAGGCCAAAGCCCTCGCGAAGAAGGTTGAAGAGACGGGGCTCCTGTTCTGCCTCACCCATAATTATACGGGTTATCCTATGGTTAAAGAGGCTCGTGATCTGGTTAATGGCGGCGCATGGTGGTCGAGTATCCCCAGGGCTGGATGGCGACTTCCCTTGAATCGACTGGTCAGAAACAGGCAGATTGGAGAACCGACCCTGCACGTGCAGGCGCAAGCTTCACTATGGGCGATATAGGCAGCCACTGCGCAAATCTTGCCGAGTACATCACCGGTCTTGAGATTGAGCAGGTTTGCGCTGATCTCACATCGTTCGTGCCCGGCCGTGCGCTCGACGACGACGGCAGCGTTCTCCTTCGCATGAACGGTGGTGCAAAAGGCGTACTCTGGGCGAGCGATATTGCCGTTGGGGAAGAGAACGATCTGAACATCCGCGTCTACGGTGAAAAAGGCGCGATCGAGTGGCACCAGCATGATCCAAACACACTCATCGTTCACTGGCTAGACAAGCCAAGTGAGATTCGACGAACATCCACCGGCTTCGTAGGCGCAAACGCAGCCTCGAACTCGCGCCTTCCTGCCGGACATGTGGAAGGCTTCCTGGAAGCGTTCGGAAACATCTACAAAAACTTCGCCGACACACTGACCAAGCGGCTTGAAGGCGATACATCCGCAACCGGCGACTTCCCCACTGTAGATGATGGCGTCCGTGGGATGGCCTTTATAGAATCAGTGGTAGAGAGTTCGGCCTCTAATCAAAAATGGATAAATATCAAAGCTTAAGGAGTATTGAAATGAGCGCAAGATTAGTTACACTATTCACCGGACAATTTGCAGATATACCGCTCGAGGAACTTGCAAAAAAGGCCTCGGGTTGGGGATTCGACGGGCTGGAACTGGCCTGCTGGGGTGATCACCTTGATGTCTTCCGAGCGGCAAGCGATAAGGACTATGCACAGGGACAGGTTGACCTCCTCGCTAAGCATGGGCTGAAGGTCCGAGCCATAAGCAACCATCTGGCAGGGCAGCTTATATGCGATTTGAATAACGACGCTCGATCAGACTCGTTTGCCCCCGCAGAGTACGCAGGCGATCCTGATGCAAAGCGTGCATGGGCTATCGAAAGCATGAAATGCGCCGCCCGTGCAGCAAAGAATATGGGCGTCAAAGTGGTAAACGGCTTCACTGGATCATCCATCTGGCACCTCATCTACAGTTTTCCGCCAGTAAGTGAGGCGATGATTCAGTCAGGTTTCGCCGACTTTGCAGCCAAGTGGAACCCGATTCTCGATGTATTCGATGAGTGTGGAGTCAAGTTTGCGCTTGAGGTGCATCCTACAGAGATAGCGTTTGATATAGTTACCGCCAGGCGTGCATTGGCAGCAGTAGGGAACAGGGAGGCGTTCGGCTTCAACTTCGACCCAAGCCATCTACACTGGCAGATGGTCGATCCTGTAAAGTTCATACAGGCGTTTTCCGATCGTATATACCATGTGCACATGAAGGACGCAGCGCTTACTTTGGATGGCGAGGCCGGGATACTGTCGTCATACATGAACTTCGGCACGCCAGGCAGAGGCTGGGATTTCAGGAGTGTCGGTCGCGGCGAGGTCGACTTCGAATCGATCATTCGTGCGCTGAACGTCATAGGGTACGATGGCCCGCTGTCTGTTGAGTGGGAAGATGCTATGATGGACAGGGAATTCGGCGCTGCCGAATCATGCCGTTTTACCAAGGACATCGACTTCCCGAAGTCTGACCGGGTATTTGACGAAGCCTTCAGTAAATAACCTAACGCAGGAGAAGTTTATATGAAACCAATAGCAGTTCAATTGTATACCCTTCGTGCCGAAGCAGAGAAGGATTTTCCTGGTGTGCTTCGCAGGGTAGCGGATATCGGTTACAACGGCGTCGAAACAGCCGGATTGCATGGCCATGATCCCAAAGAAATCGCCAAACTAATCAGCGATTTAGGGATGGTGGTGTGTAGCAGTCATACCGACCTTCCGAATCCAGACAACATAGGCGATATCGTGGAGACGGCACAGACCCTTGGTAACACAAGAATCGTAAGCGGTTTCGGCCCTGACGACTTTAAGACACCGGATTCATGCAGGGAGAACGCAGCCAGATTCAGCTGCGCTGCCGAACTCCTCAAACCATACGGCATGACCTTTGGCTTCCATAACCACTGGTGGGAGTTCAGGTCCTTTGAAGGCAGATACGCATACGACATCCTTATGGCCGAAGCCCCGAATGTGTTCAGCGAACTTGATGTATACTGGACGGCTTTCGCGAAAGCGGACCCGGTGAAGGTCGTCGCTAAGTATAAGTCCAGAATACCGCTTTTGCACCTTAAGGACGGCACGCTTCAGGAAGGCGTCCCCATGACGGCTGTCGGATCGGGAGTGGTTCCTATTCCTGAGATCGTAAATGCAGCCGACCCTGAATCACTCGGATGGTTGATAGTAGAGCTTGATGAATGTGCAAGCGATATGTTTGAAGCCGTTGAACAGAGCTACAAATATCTTACTTCACAGAGGCTTGCATCAGGCACCAAATAGTACCAAATGGTAGCTCTGTATCGGCAGATTCACTCGATCAATGGCGCTCGTTTCGTATCTGCCGATAAGGAAGCTATCTTACCTTTTAGGCTCTATGAGAAAGTTTGTGGATAGCGGTAGTGTTCCAACAACCGTGCGAATAAATTCGCGGCAACAAAAACACGAAGTCGGCCTGCGCCGACTAGATGTAGGCACACCCTTCACGGGTGTGTTGATGCTTCGGTTGCAGAGTCGACGCCGCCACTGCCGAAGCCTGGCAGACATGTACCGTCCCTCGATATGCCCTGTGGGCTACTCGGGATAAGCGGCATCCCCCCTCGCCCGAAATCGGGAGAGGGTTGGGGTGAGGGCGAATCAGATTCACCCACAAGAAAGCTTATAGAGCCACCTTTTAAACGATCAGAATGGTTTTTCAGCCTCTCCTCCTTCGCCATTTTTGGTCGATTCTTCGCCCAAAAATGGCCCTCATTACGATTTCTGCAAGCTAAGTATCCACTTATGCAAACTTGGGATTAACATCCATATTCTTTTCAAACCAAGCGATTGTCAGTCTATAGGTTTTCATACAACAATATGCTACCATTGATGAGCTTAACACAAACACCGGCCGTATATATTGGGCTGGAATACTGGAGAATCAATGCGTAACACAACCACAAAACATCTTTTCTCAATATTGTTGTTCATTGGACTGTTGCCGCTGTTTATTACAGCATCACATGCAGCTCTTTCTGAGAACACCAATCTGATCAGCAATCCCGGCTTCGAGTCAGGCTCTACCGGGTGGCCGTCGAATTCCTCATTCTGGGGAGTTGTCACGGGGACGGCACATTCAGGCAATGCCAGTATGCGGTTGAAAAACGGCAGTACCAGCAGCTATCCCATAATTTCGAGGTCCATCCCGGTACAGACCGATTGCAGGTATAAAATCTCCGTCTGGGTAAAAACGCAGAGCGTATCCGGCACCGACAGCGGCGCGACGATCGCTCTGGAATACTATGACGGCAACGGGAACTATATCCCGGGTGGATGTTATCCGGCAGGTATCAAGGGCACATCAAATTGGACGAAGATAAGCGCCATAACAGACAGGATGCCATCTAACGTGAGGAAAATAGTTTTTCTCATGTATATGAGGAAGGGCTGCACCGGTACAGCGTGGTTCGATGATACCGATGTTGAAGTAGCTTATGACTATCTGTTCAGACCTCTTATCATCCATCCTCACTACCGGAACAACATACTTCCCGGTCAGACAAAAAGGCTCATACTTGGGGTGCAGGCAGCCGGAAATTCCGCGCGCCCAACAAGCACTCTAGCCATTGATGTCACGCTCACCGATCCCTCGGGCCTGTCATCGAAGGTCTCTGCACTTCCTGATCCCAGTTCGGACAAATGGCAGAGTATTTACGTCAATTTGCCTGGTACCACACCAGGGACATATCGAATTACCGCCAGTCTTGTCGATGCCGCGACCCGCGCTGTGCTGCAGAGCAAGGATTTATCATTCGTGTTATCGAGCCCGACCGCTCCGATGCCCAAGGTCTATATCGATAATCTCAATCGCTGTGTGGCCGACGGACAGCAGTTCTTTCCCCTGGGCTTCTACTGCTGGGGCACTCAGTCCGAGGCATCAGCATATTTAAACAGGTTATCAGGCACTAAATTCAACTGTCTGATGAATTATACGGTTCTGTGGTATCCGTTGAAAGGGATAAAATCCTTCCTTGACACTGCCTCCCAGAAGGGGATCAAGGTCATCTTCTCAGTGAAAGACTGCTATGAAGGCTCTCAGTGGGCAGTTACACAGGCTGGATCGTGGTCGGGTTCGTTCAACGTGCTGAAAGGCATGGTAAACACTTACAAGTCGCATCCGGCATTGCTTGCATGGTACCTGAACGATGAATTATCAGGCACCTACCTGCCTGCTATCACAGACCGCTATAATTACATCGCATCGAATGATTACAATCATCCTGTGTGGCAGGTTCTATACAGGGGGCAAAACCTCAGCGCTCATACAGAAAACACGGATGTGATGGGAGTCGATAACTATCCGGTTTGGAATTCACTTGCAAATGGTACGAATTCGCCTCAGATGGAGACTTTCGGGATGGCCGCAGAAGACACCCGAAAGGCCACAATGGGCGCACGCGGAATCTGGATGGTTCCGGAGTGCTGCTCGATAGAATCTGCGACGACGCCGAACAGCCAGCCGCCGACTTACGAGGAGATCATGTGCGAGGCGTATCAGGCCCTGACGTCGGGTGCAAGGGGTCTCATATTCTACAACCTGACCGAGCTTCTAAATAACGATGGCGAGGATCAGTGGAATGTGATGAAACATGTGGGTGACGATCTGTACAGCATAAAGCCAGTCGTGCTGGGAACAGATGTGTCCGCGACCAGCGTCACCGACAGCCGGATAAGTCTGATAACCCGATCTGCAAACGGGGCCGTGTACATACTGGCGGTAAATCCCTCTGAAGATGCTGTCTCCGCATCGTTCACGTTGGGTAGTGGAGTAAGTGCTCGCAGCGCGGTAGTAAGTACGCCCGGAGCGTCGCAGCGCACACTTGCCGTAAATAACGGGGCATTCGTTGATCAGATTGGGCCATTAGGCATCAGAGTCTACATGCTTGCGAATTAGCCTCATATAAGCCGGTATTGGGAGGGTCTTTGTGCCCTCCCTTTGCCAACTTTCCTGACACACCCACTTATTCCTAAGCCAGCATTAGTTTAGCATATCCTTCCGATGGGAAAAATCATACAGCTGTTGATCTTGGATTTACGCCAGGGCTCGCAGAGTAGCGTGCGATGACGGCTCAGATTTGTTCATAACGACGGAGGGATTATATGGATCGAGTTCTGGTAACCGGCGGGGCAGGATTCCTTGGGTCACACCTTTGCGATCTTCTGATAGAGAAAGGTTATTCCGTAACTGCTATGGATAACCTGATTACGGGAAGCACCGACAACCTCGTCCGGCACCAGGGAAATCCCCGGTTCTCATTCGTCAAATACGATGTTACCGAATATCTTTACCTTGAGAATAAAGTCGATTTCATCTTCCACTTTGCATCTCCAGCCAGTCCGATTGATTACCTGAAATATCCTATTCAGACGCTAAAGGTAGGCTCGCTTGGTACTCACAAAACCCTCGGGCTTGCATCAAATCAGCGATCAGCGTATATACTTGCATCAACGTCCGAAGTCTACGGAGATCCGCTTATCCACCCGCAGACTGAGGATTACTGGGGCAACGTAAATCCTGTCGGCCCACGCGGCGTCTATGACGAGGCCAAACGCTTTGCCGAAGCGATGACGATGGCATATCGCAAGGAACATGGCGTGAACACGAAAATCGTCCGTATATTCAACACATACGGTCCCAGAATGCGCATAGACGATGGTCGTGTGGTTCCGACACTAATCTATCAGGCGCTCAGAAATGAGCCGTTGACGATTCATGGTGACGGTCTCCAGACGCGCAGCTTCTGCTACGTCTCGGATCTTGTAGATGGAATTTACCGTCTGGCGATATCCGGCGAACAAGGGCCGATAAACATCGGCAATCCCGAAGAGTTCACCATACAGGAATTCGCACGGATGGTTGTCAATCTGTCGGATAGCAAGAGCGATATCGTATTCCGAGATGCTCCGATTGACGATCCTAAACGAAGAAAGCCGGATATCTCCAAAGCCAGACAACTGCTCGGATGGGAACCAAAGGTACGGCTTGAAGAGGGGCTGATGACAACCATCGAATGGTTTAGAGCACATAAAGATAACAGCTAACCCCCAAAAGCCTCAAGAGGTATACGATTTCATGGATCTAGTAGTGGAAGGCAACGAATTGGATAGCGTGGGCTCACGGTCGGCGGTAGACATATCACTCATAATACCATTGTATAATGAGGCCCAGAATCTTGAGCCCATATACCGCGAGGCATCTTCCATACTGAAAAGTTCCAAGTACACTTATGAGATGATATTTATAGACGATGGCAGTATCGATGGATCAGCAGATATCCTCAATGATATAAGCAGGTCCGACCCTGCCGTTATTGCACTCTACTTCAGGCGTAACTTTGGCAAGGGCACAGCCTTGTCATCCGGATTCAAAGAGTCGAGGGGCAAAGTTATCGTTACCCTGGATGCCGATCTTCAGGACAACCCAGCCGATATTCCCATGCTGGTCAAAGGCATAGAATCCGGGTACGATCTCGTCTCGGGATGGAAATTCCCGCGTCGGGACCCGCTCTCCAAGACGGTGCCGTCAAAAATATTCAACAAGGTCGTTGGGATGGCTACCGGGCTCAAGCTTCATGATTTCAACTGCGGCATCAAGGCATACAGTCGTGCGCTCATAAATGGAGTGCGCATCTATGGCGAGCAGTATCGATATATACCTGTGCTGGCCCACAGCGCCGGGTTTAGAGTAACCGAGATCAAGGTGGATCACCGCCCACGCATAAATGGCAAATCCAAATACGGCTCAGAGCGCTATATGCGTGGGTTCATGGACTTTCTGACAGTGCTGTTCATCACCCGATACACGAAGAAGCCGCTTCACTTGTTCGGGCCGATTGGTCTAGCGCTTTTGCTCATAGGCTTTATCATCAATGCTCATCTGGCGGTGCTGTGGCTCGGAGGACATGCGATAGGACACCGGCCGATGCTCACGCTGGGGATTTTGCTCATGGTAATCGGAGGGCAGTTCGTGTCGACCGGATTGATCTGCGAGATGATCGTCCGATCGCAGCAGCATGAAGACGATCACTATGTTGCGCGGACACCATATCGCGTAGTTCAGGAAGACTCCGAATGAAGTTCTGCATAGTGGGGCCTGCTCCTCCGTTTCGCGGTGGAATCGCTCAGCACACATCGCTCCTGTGCAAACACTTATCAGCAAAGAATGAGGTGCTGGGTATCGCATTCCGTCGCCTGTATCCGTCGCTTCTCTTTCCGGGCGCATCCCAAGTGGAGGAGGGGGCCGAGAGTACGCATGCCGAGGTCATGATAGACTCGATGAACCCATTCTCGTGGGCGCAAGCGGGAAGGCACATCAGCGAATTCGCGCCGGATTGCGTGCTTGTCCAGTGGTGGCAGCCGTTCTTCGGTCCGTGCCTTGCCTCCATACTGCGGACCGCGCGCCCCCCGTGCGTCCTGTTCGTCTGCCATAACTTGATTCCTCACGAATCATACCCTCTGTCTCGCAGGCTTACAGTGCACGCACTGCAACATGCCCATGGGTTCCTCGTGCATTCCAACGAACAGATTGATAGCTTGTCCACGCTTGTCGCCCAGAAACCCGTACGCCAGATAGCTCTATCGATGTTTGACGCCTTCCCAAAAAAGGGGATTACTAAGGATGAAGCCCGTACAGCTCTTGGTGTGAGCGGTCGAACCATACTCTTTTTCGGGATGATTCGACGGTACAAAGGCCTGATCGATCTTATTCACGCCATGGGTTGTCTTCGAGACATGAGTATAACCTGTCTGGTTGCAGGTGAGTTCTATGATGACAAGACGAAATATTTGTTGGAAATACAAAGACTTGGGCTTGAGGATACATTCCAAATAATAGACCATTACATACCGAATGAGCACGTCGAACAGTATTTCGCCGCCGCCGATGCGGTTGTTCTTCCGTATACATCTGCCACGCAGAGCGGTATTGTGCAGGTGGCGTACGGGTTCAACCGTCCGGTAATTGCCACTATGGTGGGCGGTTTGCCGGAGATCGTTGAGCATGGGCAGACGGGACTGCTCGTGCCGCCCGGAGATCCAACCGAGCTGGCGTGTGCCATCCGTGCTTTCTATGATGAGTCTATGGAGCCGCATTTGGTCGATGTGATTCGGAGGGATTCGGACAGGTTTTCCTGGCACCACATTACTGAGGAAATCGAATCGTTCGCAGAGTCTATCCTTCGCGAAAAATAGCAGCCTAATCGAACAGGAGTGCTAGCGCTTTGTCAAAACTTTTCGAAAAACGATTGCTGGAGAATCGAAGGCTGGCCGTGTGGCTGGTAATCCTTTTGGGGGCAGCACTCCGCTTGTACGGGCTGGGTTCAGACAGCTTGTGGGTAGATGAGGGCTACAGTCTTCGCGATGCTGCCACGGCATCCGCCTGGTCAGGCGTTCGCCCACTCTTCTATGCGTTGCTTCATTTCTGGATGACACTCGGGCACAGCGAGATATGGCTCAGGTTGCCCGCGGTCATCTTCGGCATCGGAACGGTAGGGCTTGTCTATGCAATAGGTCGCAGGCTTTACGGGCATCGTGTAGGAATTTATTCTGCACTGTTTACGGCGCTATCTCCTCTGCAAATCAACCATTCCCAGGAGATACGGATGTATTCCCTTGTTACCCTGCTAACGTCTGTAGAGGTGCTTTTCTTCCTGAAATACGTCGAGAAAAGCAGGATCCGGGATCTGATTCTTTGCCTGATCTTGGTCGGATTTGCGTTTATGGCTCATCCTCTCACCATTTACATGCTGCTGGTATTCAACGTGTTTTTCCTGTTTCAAATAAAGCGCCATCGTGAATCTGCGCCCATCTGGTTTGCAAGTCAAGTTACCATGGGACTGGCATCAATCTCAGGCATCCCTATGATCATGAAGGCCGCGCACAGTTTCGGCGATGCGTGGGTGTCCGGCATGGCAAAGCCGGGAGCGCTCGATTTTCTAGGGGTAATCAGGGATTTCAATTTATGGCAGATTCCGATGCAGCACAAAAGCGCCGTCATGGCAGGAAATATATACGGCGTCATAATACTGTTGCTGATCGTATACGGTGCAGTCCGTGCGTACAAGAGCGCTAGCTGGCAGACAGTCTTTGCGGCATCATGGCTTGTAGTTCCGCTAGTTATGACCGCTATTATGTCATACGCAATCGTGAACACCTGGATGACCAGGTATATGATCTATGCTTCGCCTGCCTGCTACATATTGATGGGATTGGGAATCAATCATGTGCGACGCAGAATCGCCTGCATTACAATACTCACTGCCGTCCTGATCCTGCCCATAACAAGACTTGGCGTTTACTATGGGAAGCCTCACAGGCCAGAGTGGAGGTCTGCCGTCCGATTTGTAGAACAGAACGAGCGGCCTGGCGATACGATCATGGTCTACAGGCGCGGTTACAGATACGTATTCGACTATTACTACACGGGCAGATCGCAGCATAGCACACTGGGGCCAGACAGCATGAACAGCAAAGTGGTCTCAGATTGGATGAAATCGGGCATGCCTCGAGACATATCAGCAAGGCAAGCCGGTGTTAACCGCACATGGTTCTTTTTGTCATATAACGAAAATACCGGGGAGAAATACATCGAAGGCTACATTAGGCGTAAGTATACTGTTATGCAGATGCGAGATTTTAATCACGTCAGGGTCTATCTTGTATCTCGGATGGGCGCGAGGTGAGATTTGGCATACCACTTGTTGCAGGCATTTCAAGATTCGCCTTGCGTGCCGTGATGGCGAGTCTGCCTATTTCAGAAGTGAAATCGCGATTGAATGCGAATTTCAGCCCGGAGAGACTTCCCATCAGACTGTGCCATCCGATCTCCGCGACATGCCTGCGCATGCTTAGCACACCACCTAACAGCAGGAAGACCGCCTCGTACATGAATTTGCCTAAAAGAAGCATGCCTGCATAGATGTCACCATGCATTGCCTTCCCCGCGAAGATCGCTGAAAAAGAAATGGCATAACCGCGCTTCTTTCTAATCACCATCTGCCAGTTATCCGGCTGTGCATGATGAATGATGACTTCGGGGGTAACTGCGATGGTACCTTTTGCCAGAATCAGCCTGTAGAAAATATCCGTATCGTCGCCGGCATACACGGAGGTGCCAACTCCTATCTTCTCGTTGAAACCGCCAATCTTGAGAAGATCCGATCTGCGGAATGCCATGTTATTTCCACGGCCAACCATCAGTGGATTGCATAGCCCACGAACCGTCCTGGGTCTCAGTGGACGAAATGTTGAGAGCCGCGCCGATTTCGGCCTTTCATGGTGACTGGCAGCAATCGTCTGCCCGCAGATACAGTTTGCACAAGATTTCTCAAACGCCGTACATATGGCCTGCAACCATGATTTGTCTACTACGCAGTCATCGTCCGTGAAAGCAATTATATACCCAAGGCTCATTCTTATACCGATGTTACGAGCAGTCGTATGGCCTATACCGTTGTGCTGGTAATAACGGATATGCAGGTCTGAATTGCTGATACACTCTGCGGCCACGAGCTTAGCGCCGTCGTTGCTGCTCTGATCTATTACCACAACCTCGCGCGGCAGCAGCAGACTTCGGGAAATCGATTCCAGACAGGTGCGCAGAGCTTCAGGCCTGTCACGCGTACAAACAACTACCGATATATCACCGATATTCAAGGCTGGCCTCCATTTCTAGTGCAAGGCGGTAATTGCCGGTTGCTTTGTGCCGGTGAAAGAATCGACATACGCATCGCCTACTTCAGCGGATGGTCCGTCAGCCTTGATTATGCCACCATCCAGCCAGATAGCCCGGTTGCATAATCTCTTTACTGCCCCTGTGTCATGGCTTACCATCACTATGGTGGTTCCACCTGATGCCAGAAGGTCTAATCTTTTGTAGCATTTCTGTCGAAAACCCTCGTCACCCACGGCAAGAACCTCGTCTATGAGGAATATCTCCGGATCGGCGCTCATGGCTACGGCAAAACCTAGACGTGCCCGCATGCCGGATGAGTAGTACCGGAGAGGAGTATCCATGAAACCCTCAATTTCCGCATAATCTTCGATCTCCGAGAGCAGGAATTTTAGCCGCTTTTCCGACAATCCCAGGATCGCGCCGTTGATGAAGACATTCTCTCTCCCCGTAAGGTCTTCCTGAAAACCTGTGCCGACATCCATAAGAGAGCAGGTCCGTCCCTGCCTGACTATCTCGCCGTCCGATGGTGCCATTATCCCTGCGATTAGTTTCATCAGCGTGGATTTGCCGGATCCGTTGACTCCCAGGATTCCCACCGTCTCACCCTGCTCGATTTCCAGATTGATCCCGTCGAGCACGGTCATGAGTTCTGGCGCACGGCGTTTGCCACGCAGAAAATCCACTATCTCCCGCCGCAGCCACTGGTTTCGGCAGTCATAATGTCTGAGCCTCTTGGACACGTTGTATAATCCGATTGTGATCATCTTTGAACCTCATACCCGTTTTGCATGTGTGGCACTTTGCGCCACCCGAGAAGGTGCTTGCCCTATGGCGCTTCAGATCAATTCCGGCAGCTGTAACCTGTATCTGTCGAAAATGAGCCAGCCGATTATGAAAATGTCGATCGCGATTGCACCGGTTATCCCGAGTGTCGACCACGATGGCATTTGACCTGTATAGAATGGCTCACGGAAGCACGCGGCAAAGTGGACCATCGGGTTTAGATTGTAGAGCCACAGAAATTTATCCGGTATCGACGAAACTGCATAGAAAATCGGTGTCAGGAAGAACCATGCGGTGGTGAGCAGGTTCGCAACGTACTGCGTGTCTCTGTAGAACACCTGCGCAACGGAAAATACAAGAACGATTCCGGTTGTAAACAAGAGATGGAGTACCATCACCAGCGGTATAACGATTAATCCGGGAAATACCGGCGACCCGGTAAGCAGGAGTATCGCCGTGAAGATGAGCATCTCCAGGCAAAACTCCACGAATGATGACAGTATCCCGCTGAAAATGAGCGATTCTGATGGAAATGCCGCCCTGTTTATCAAATATCCGCTTTGGTATAGAATCGGTGACACCCCAAGCAGGCATTTTACAAGGAAGTTCCAAGGCAGCATAACAGGTACCAGAAAGACTGGGAAACGCTGTACACCCGAATGTAAAATCGATGAGAATACCAGTGTGTACACGCCTATCATGACCAGCGGATTCAAGATAGTCCACAAAAATCCCAACGCGGACCTTTCGTATCTCAATTTGAGATCGCGTACTGCAAGGGTCTTTACCAACCCCCTGCTTTGATACGCGTCTGCGACTCTGGTCACGACACCCATGTGATTCCTCCATGCTCAATAACGCTTATTGGCGCTTCAATTTCCTTATGTGCAAGGGGTATTATTCCTGCACATGCTCCCGCGAATCCTGACAACATCTCGTATACCGCAAAAGAGACAGGCCAGTCTGTAGAACCCCGAATGCATTTAATCACCTTGCGAATTTGAAGGCGGGGAACTTTCGAAAGGGCCCTTATCGCACGCATTCTTCCCGGACCACCTGTCAGTACAATGGATGCGATCTCTTTTGATGACAGATATGCGTGTCTTCGCGCAGTTCGGAGTACGTCGCGCGGACTTATCGCCGATCTGCCCCACACAAGAGCCCATGGATCGAATACAATCTCCTTGTACCCACGGAGTGTTTCTTTCAAAATGGATGTGGTCAGTGTGTCAAAATCGGCATAGGTGCCAGTCAACTGATCCAGCACAGCAATCAGCGCCGACTTGCGATACACCATGCGGTGTGCGGATGTGGCAAATCCATTCATGATATGAGCCAGCGAATGGGTGTCTGTGATTCTGGCAAACCGCCAGGATCTCACTCGATCAAAATTGGCGAAAGTCTGATAGAGCTCATCGCCTCGCCATGTGACACTGCGTAGAATTACCGGAGTGATCACGCAATCAACGCTTGGGTCTGAGAAGTGACGGTGGGCCGTAGATGCCCATCCAGGGTCGATCTCGTCGGATGGCTTCATCAGCACCACATATTCTCCAGCGTACTCCGATATCGCCATCCGCAGGCTGTTTTTCAAGTTTCTGCAGGCCGTGCTCACACATATTTTCTTTATGTCTGGCAGAACCGATATTGCGTGCTCTGTGCTTCTTTGATCTCCCTCGTGCAAAATCAAACAGGTCATAGATTCAGGCTTCGGTGAAGCAGTCAAGGCCGTCTTTGCAAGATCGATCTCACGCGGTTTGCCGTAAATACGGATGCGCTTGGTGAATTTTGCCCATGCTACATCATCAGCGGTATGCGGTGAGAAGTATTCGCTGCAAGAGGCTGAGATACTGCGCCATGCGTTCCAGTAGGTATCTTCTGCTACACGCTCCGATATCTCTTTTCCAGGCACCGATCCCTCGCCGGAATGGCAGTCGGCATCCACAAGTCCAAGTATTCTATTGCCAAAACGCGGGGCCAGTATTAATTTGTCAAATCCGTGAGTTCCGTCTATCTCGCGCTGATTGAGGCACAAGGTGACATCTTCTATTCTGCTCGTGATATGCGCCCGCTTGCCCTGTTTTTTGATCGCGACAGGCTCCACGTCGCGCAGATCCTCTCCCGTCGATATGATCCCGAGCAAATACGCAAGATACTGACTCTTATACCACAGTCTCAGCAGTCCGGTATCCCATAGATCGTCCAGCCTTCTCTCGAAAAAGGAGCCCAGTCTGTTGATGACGGATTTCGGGTGCGCGCATATAAGAGGAATGACTGCTTCCAGACATCTGCGTTTTATCAGCGACTTCGAAAAGTAGCGATGGAGCGGCAGAGTCTCCACGACTTCAGGGTGCTTTTTCGAGAAATATACATCGGCGCGTCCGAATGTATACCACTTATTCAACAGGGGTTTAGGTCTGTTGGTTGGGTAATGATACGCAATGGCATCCGGGGCAAATAGGAATTCCACCCCTGACTTTAGCAGCCGAATGCCCAGTTCGTAGTCCTCTCTGCCGTCCTTTTGAAATGCCTCGTCAAATCCTCCAGCCGCTTGAAAAACATGTTTGCACATTGAGAGATTGCCGGTCAGGCAGTCTGTGTATGTGAAAGTATGGCTTGGGTCCCCAAGGATTTCATACCGTCTCTTCCACCAGTCCCTGATGTAGAAATCGATAGGGTTGACGGCCATTTCTGGCGCGTACGGGCACGGTCCGACCACTGCTCTGTTAGCTGATGTCTCATGCAGCCGGATGTGAGCGTTCAGCACGCCGCATTGCGGCACGATGTCATCGTCCATGAACAGGAGCAGGTCCCCGCTCGATATCTCAGCACCGGCATTTCGTGCAGCCGCTGCTCCAAGGCCGGACAGCTCAACCGTCTTGAGTGGATATCGAAGTTGCATGCCGCGTACTCGTTCACCCGTTCCATCGCTGCAACCATCTAGCGCCAGTATCACCTCAAACGGCATCGTGCATTCCTGCGCATCTAACGCCGACAGCACCCTGGCGACGCTCTCTGCTCTATTGTGAGTAGGGATTATTACGCTTAGCATTCTATCTCCTGATCACTCGGCCTTCGGTCGTTATCTCTCCCGGCGGTTGACTCGTTTCACATAGGCTTTGGATTTGAACCACGCAAATGGTCCCTGCATGACTCCCAGAAACTCGGCTGTCACTATCGCCCGTGACATGGGATGCCTGCCAAGTGCGCTCAGAAAAATGTTCTTCACGTGATGGCTCTTGAACCATGCAAGGCCTGCGTGCATCGCCTGTACATCGTGGTATTCAAGAAGGCATTTGGTGAGAAAGGCATAAACTGCGACGCTGTAGCCTGCCAGTTGTCTGTGCAATTCAGGCATGCTTCTGCGGTGCTTGTGCCAGGAGAGTGCGCGCGGCTCATAGCATACCTTGTATCCGTTACGAAGCACTCGGTAGAACATGTCCGTATCTCCGCCGGCTTTGGCTGGTGTGCCGCAATCCAGTGCTTCATCGAACAGGCCAATTTCGCGGAACACCTTCAGCCTGATAGCCATATTTGCCCCAGCGCCGACCTTTCCGGCGGCAGCGGGGGGGAGATTGTATCGGTGGAAAATGCGCTTCTCGTACCCCCTCCGCATGCCTCCGTTGCAGTACCCTTCAAACAGTTCCTGCGCTTCCGTTTCAAGCTCGAGCGGCATTGTCAGACCGGTGACGCACGCAATCGCGGAATCCTCCTGGAAAACGCGCGCGATGTTCCGAATCCACATCTCGTCCACCACAACGTCGTCGTCCGCAAATGCGACGATATCGGACTCCGATGCCATTATTCCTGCGTTTCGTGCGAAATCGAGCCCCTGCCGTGTCTCTCGGACGTAATTCGCGCCGAACTCCTTCGCGACAGCGGAGGTCGACTCGCATTCAGTGCCGTTATCCACCACAATAACGGTTTTTCGCGCGTACACGGCATCGTCAAGTGATTGCAGGCACCTGCGCAGATCGTCCGTGCGGTCGCAGGTGGGGATAACTATGCTGATAGATGGTAAATTCTCCGGATTCTCCTTGATCTTGTCGATTTCCATGCACCGTTTCATCCACGAATGCGTGATTTGACGGCTGAATTTCTCTGCGATCGCCTCTCCGAGATCGCGCGAGTCGACGGTGCCGGCGCATTCATCGCGGCGCACCTCTCCGAGAGGCGTACCGTAGAATGTGACCAGCACCAGTAGTTTTGAGTATCCGTCAGGCAGATGTATGTCACATATGCCATCTGCGAGTTCAACTCGCCGAATGAAGGTTGGCACGGCTTGCCTCCGTATTGACGCTGCACTTTTGACCTTGACTTTAGTACCCCTTATTCTGCGGTGACTACACATCACTTAATGTTGATGTACAACCGCGCAAATCCGTGTCAGGCTGCACGTGCTAGGCCACGGAAACCGTATCCGCGAATCCCGAGCGTACCGGCAGCACGTCCGATGCAGTGATATTCGAATCCTAGCTTCTGCATCTTTTGCGGATCGTACATGTTTCTGCCGTCAAAGATGACTGGGCTTGCCATTCCCCGCCGAATCTCGTCGAGATCCATGATGCCGAATTCCTTCCATTCCGTGATCAGCATCGCAGCCGATGCATCGCGCGTGGCGGCATATGGATCGCTGCAGTACGTGACACCCGGGAAAATCTTCCGGCAGTTGTCCATGGCTATGGGATCGTACGCCATCACGGTAGCGCCTTTAGCGAGCAGATTGCCGATCACGTCTATGCTCTTTGCATCTCTCATATCGTCAGTATCAGGTTTGAATGCGAGGCCCAGTATGCCAATCTTTTTTCCTGCCAATCCGCCGAGGACGTTATCCAGACGGTTCACAAATCGTGCGGGCAGCTGATCGTTTATTTCCAGCGTGGATTTAATGAAGCTGCAGTCGCAGCCCCGGTTTGTCATAGTGTGAACGAGCGCTTTTACATCCTTGCCGAAGCATGAGCCGCCAAACCCCAGCCCCGCTTCCAGAAAGTGGCTGCCTATGCGCTTATCATAGCCCATACCCTTTGCTACCTGTACTACATCACCGCCGACCTCTTCACATAAGCTGGCGATAGCATTTATGAATGATATCTTGCTTGCCAGGAATGCGTTTGATGCATATTTGATGATCTCAGCGCTGGTGACGTCGGTGATCAGCATGGGCCGCTCGAGCGGTGCGTACAGTTTGAGCAGTTTCATCGCGACCGTATGCGATGGGGCGCCGATCACGATCCGGTCGGGATACAGCGTGTCGTGAATGGCCGACCCCTCTCTCAGGAATTCCGGATTGGAGACTACGTCAAACTCGACATTCTTCTGCTTGTTCTTCTCGATTATTTCCCTGACCAGGTTTCCTGTGCCTACCGGTACGGTGCTCTTGTTGACTATTACCTTGTAGCTGTTTATGTGCGCAGCTATGCCGTGTGCGACTGCCGTTACCTGACTGAGATCGGGATCCCCATTCGGGCCGGGAGGTGTTCCTACGGCGATGAAAATGATATCGCTTTCCCGGACTCCATCGGCCAGACTGCTGGTAAACGAGAGGCGCATCTCTCCTGTGTTTTGTCGCACCAGCTCTTCCAGACCAGGCTCGTATATAGGCATCTGGCCATGATTTAGCATATCGACCTTCGACTGATCGGCATCAACGCACGTGACTTCGTTTCCAAGGTCTGAGAAGACGACACCGGTCACGAGGCCTACGTATCCTGTGCCGATAATGCAGACTTTTGCATGTTCGCTTGCTTTTTCGCGGACGAGTGACGCCTCAGGTGCAGATGAATGGCTGACAAATACCATATTATCTTCCTTCCTCATATTAAAAAATCCCCTATATGGCAAACTTGGTGCTCGCTTTGGTAGCGAATCTAATCAAGTGAAGGCAGGGGTATGCAAAGTCATGTTACCCACAACAATGTTCATGTACACGTTGATGTTTAGTGGAAATGGTAGATTTGTTTTACATGTTGCAATGGGGGTGTTCATATGATCGGAAAGTGGTAGTTGGTCAATCGTAGAGGTACTAGTTGATGTGTGATCAAATGGTGATAGGACCGAAAACTGGAGCTGGAATCCCTGCCGCATCTCTCAGGTTGCACGCTGGATTCAGCCCTCGTCCGTACCTTAATATGGCGCCTGATGGAATTGGTTGCGTACACGAGATAATTACGCTTTGCTTATCGTATCTGTCCCTGACGCAGCTTATGATCTCCTGCTGCATGTCGCCGTATTCGATGGTGAAGCCTCTTATCCCAGAAATCGGATGCAGCCCTCCGTTCGATCCACTGAAGACAACTCGAACCTGAGTTCCAGCACGGCTAGACAGCGAGCATTCCATGGGTCTGGGCCCAGAATCGATATCAGCCTCTCCAAAACAAAGCCTGCGTGCCATGCCGGCCATGCGTGCGCCGACCTTTCGCAGTGAACCGGCATCAAGGTGTATTACGTCTGACAGTGAGCAGTCTATAGTGGGTACCATCGCAATATTCCGAAGCTCACTTTCGAGGGATAACTGATCGTTCTGTACCGCGTTCCAGCCGATTGCTCCAGCTGTTGGGTCTTCAAAATGATACAAAGGCCCGAGCTGTGCGTATATGAAAGGCAGTGTGGGCGACTGAAGGTCGGCCCTCAGTCTTTCGATGAACCGGCGCAGTTCATCTTTGTAGACCTGCCCTTCAGGTGCGTAGAGAGCATCGCATTCACCCTGATGCCATAGGCATCCGGTGATTTTTCCTCCGACCGCGCGAATTCGCCTAAGCATGGAACCGTAAAGGGAATTGCCGCCCTGTGCCTTGAGATCGGGGTTCCACTGGGCCATGGATGTTCCTCCATGAGAGCAGACGATGAGTCCCACAGGTATCCCTGTTGCCTTCATCAGATCCTTGCCGAATCGTATGCCGAGCCCAGCCCCGGTTTCTCTAAAAGCTCTGTTTTTTCGATTGAACTCTGCCCGCTCATCCGCATCTTGTATCTCCCAGTGAACCGGATCGATGGATTCGTTCAGCGAACAGAGCGGATCCCTGGCGATATCCCAGCTTTCATTATAATAATACGCATGCACCATCTGGTGAGGCATCTCCAGATCGACAAGCTTTCCATAACCATCCATGTTCGATTGACCTGCCATCACCCAGAGATCGCCGACAAGCAGTTCTGACACGTGTGCGCGAGTTACCGGGTTTCCACCCAAATCGAGGGCTTCCACTTCAAGCGTGTACGGCCCTCCCACGGGTAGATCGTCCATTACTCCCGTGAAAGATGTCCCTCGTATTTCCGCCTTATGCCAACTTCCTGCACTTGAGCTTTTTGCGATCAGCCTGAATGCAATCGATGTGATGGAACTTCCGCTGAACGTTCCATGTACCTGCATTTCGCCGGTACTAATCTTCGAACGTTGGCAGACCTGACGTGGGAGAGGGGAGGTTATGTCGATTCTTGCGCTCATTTAGATGCCCCGATGCTCATGCCGGACGCTGGTGCATATGCGCATTCGCTCGTACTCAACGTGCACAGCGAACCGATCCTCTGAATCTGTGGGTCGGGTTGATCCGCAGCCCATGGGATTTCATACGCTATTCCCGGCAGCAGATCGAAGGCATTGTCGGGCAGCGTGGCCTCTCCATCCAGGTCAATGCAGACTCCCCACACAAACACCGGCGAACTGAATACGATGCTGTTTTCGCGTCTCTCCATAGAGATATTTGGCTTGGACCACCGAAGATCCTTGAATGGTGCCACGAACATTCGGTTCTGCGCAACCATATTGCCATCTTTGCGCAGAAGAGCGAATGCTCCTGTGTTACATGTTCCAGCGGCCTTCCACTCCGACATGGCAAACCTGCCGAGTACGGTGGCCGCATTCGGATTAAGCTGTACATCGCGGATTATGGAGAGAGGCATCTCGCCTGACATGCAGAACATACCGTATTGTACCTCTCCATGCCATGCATCCACCGTGTCATTTACGCCGACGATTATTACCTCGTCGCCTTCAACTGCGACAATGACCTGCACCTCCTCGAACGACCTTCGTACGGGATAGTAGGCCAGTTTGCGCCGGAGATAGTAATCTACGATCGTCCATCCGTGGCTGACTGGCCATGAATCGTTGAACATCCAGAATATTGCTGCTGACGAACTAAACATGCGCCTTCGGTAGTTGTTAATGAATTCCTGCAGTCCCTCAGATTGAATGAGCGCACTGTAGAATACATAATCATCAAACGTTAGTTCATCAGGATCGATGCCTATCCAGTCGGTAACCAACTGATAGGCTATCCCCGGACGCTTCCAGTAGTTGCATCCGTTATCATGGAACTCCCATGTCGGTGAGAAAAGCCGTTGCTCGTTTTTCGGTAGAAACTGTCTCAGGGTGGCAGGCGACGATGCACCAAGCACACCCCCTTCGTTCGGAAAACGGCTCACGTCATCACGATACGCCCAGAAGTCCGATCCGCTTTCCCTGAGTGTCACGTGCCAGGGATGCTGGTCACCGGTGGTGGGGTCATTTGGATGCCGATTGCCTGTCGAATATGGAGAACTTGGCCAGTAAGGACGGGATGGGTCCTCCTCTGCGAGTATTCGAGGGATCACCATATGATAAAGGGCATAATCCGGGAAGGCTTTCCCGATGTCATAGCCCCAATCCCAGTTACCCCATTCCATTTCATTGTTTCCACACCATACCATAAGGCTTGCATGATGTGAGAGATCACGAAGCGCAAATCTTATTTCGGCACGCACGTTGTTCAGAAATTCAGGATCATCGCCGGGGTATCTTGAGCAGGCGAATATGAAATCGTGCCATACTATGATACCTGACTCATCGCAGGCATCCATCAGGGTATGGTCTGCATAGCAGCCACCGCCCCAAATGCGCAGCGTATTGAAGTTGGCGTCCACCGCCATCTGCACCAGAGCGCGTAAATGATCGGCATCAGGGCGTGCATAGATCATGTCAGGCGGCACCCAATTTCCACCTTTGCAGAAAATCGGCCTCCCGTTAACTTCCAGAATGAAATATTCTCCTTTTTCTGGATGTGGAGACTGATCTATCCTGATACTGCGTATTCCTATGCGCCTTTCGGTTGTATCGACTACATGTCCGTTGACAAGCAGTTTCAGCTGTATCGTATACATCGGTTGGTCGCCATGACCTCTGGGCCACCAGAGTTTTGGGTTTGTAATACAAAAATTTAGTTGTTGCCTGGATAATCCTGATGGAATATCCAATTGACTCTCTGCACGGATTCCGCCCTCATCCATGATGCTCATTTGCAGGGCGCACTTCACAGGAACCGAGTCCGGGTTATCGAGGAAAACGTTGGCATGGATTTGCGCCAAATTATGGTCGCAAGACAGTTCATGATGGATGCTTAACTGATCAATTCTCGGCGAATCGCTCCACTCGAGCCGCACCGATTTCCAGATGCCGACGTTTATCAGCCTGGGATTCCAATCCCACGAAAAACAATACTGGGGTTTGCGAAGCCAAGATCGCTTATGCAGCAATTGGTCCTCGGAATGCTTATACGAAGAACCATCTTTTTCGGATACGGAGTAGAGGCCGCTTTCTATTATTACGGCCAGTGTATTTGATCCCGGCCTTAACTTGCCGGTGACGTCCAGCCTGCATGGGGTAAAGGCGTTATCATGCTGACCTACCATAGTGCCGTTCAGGTAAATATCGGCGCATAGGTCCAATCCATCGAAAACCAGCCAGGAATGTTGGGCTTTGGCATCTTCTGTGGCATGGAAAGTAGTCCTGTATACCCATTTCTGTTCTTCCACCCACCTGGCGGATTGGGCGTTGGTGCCCAGATTGCAATCCGAAATGCGTCCTGCCCTTTCCAGGTCGAGGTGAACTTCTCCCGGCACCCGGGCCTCGATGAAAGTGCGCTCATCTGAGTCCTCTGCCACAAAATCTTCAGGCTCTCCCTGCTGGTAGTCGAATCCACGAATTTTCCATACGCCATCCAGGCTTAAAACATGCATCAAATTTCCTTTAAACGTATCTGTACTTGCCCAAAATTAGAAAGGGGTCCCAGATTGGCGCCAGGACCCCAGAGTATCTTTATTACCGGAATACTACTTGCGACGTCGCAGTTTAATACTCGCTAAACCACTTACAAGCCCTGCCGATAGTATAAGTATGCTTGATGGTTCAGGGACTGGAGCGGCGTTGCTAGCGTTGACAGACAGGTTGTCGAAGATTTGTGTTCCAGCTCTGTCTGCACCAGTGTATTCTACAATTCCACCGAGTGTAATATTGTTGCTCGTGAAATCCGTGGCTCTGGTATAGCTGTATATTTTGCTGCCATCCAGGAAGAAGTCGATATCGTATCCGCCGGATACCACCTTCTTTGTGGAAATCTTGAGATCATAGTTGCCTTGGTGGGATGTGAATGCTCCACTGGCAAGATTCACTCCATTGTCATAGAGGTTGTACAGGTTCCCGCTTGCATCCACGAAATCGCCGAGTTCGAAGACGATCCCGCTGTTGATATCAGGTGAGGCTAGATTGCGGTCCGGGTATCCTGCCCCTATCTTGAAGACCAGTTTCGGTTGGTCGGATGCTACTGCATCCCAGTACGTATTTGAGGCTTCTCTCATCGGGTCTGCAACCAGTTCATAATCCCAGTTCGTGTATCCGGTCAACTGGGCGAAATTATAGTCCGGTCCGGCCCAAAGGGAGCTCCAGTTGGTATTGTTTCCGGTGGTGTGGAAGAACAGCGCATCTGGATTGCTAGGGTTGCCAACCTGAGTGGTGTAGTCACCGGGACCACCGTTTCCGGTTCCCCAGCATTCGTTGTAGTTAACCTGGCCTATTATGCCAGTCTGTCTTGTGGCAAGCTCTGAGTTGAGATCATTGCTTGATGCGGCGTTGAAGCTGTCATTGAATATGAGGTCCGCATAGGCTGCGCCTCCTATTACACCGCTTGCCAGAATTGCGGTCGTTAGAACCAATGTATAGATCTTTCTCATTCTTTCCTCCATGTAGTGTTGATGCATACTGTTCGTTCGTTTTGCACACATCGCTTGCCCTAAGAGTAATCGCCTGCGCTGACGCGGAACGGACTGTTGCCGGACAGTGCAAGTTCTATTCATTTTTTAGCAGATATCACCTCCATTAAGCGCTAGCGAAATATAACGGCGTATGGTTAATATAACTATTACTTTCAGCGATGCCTTTGTGGAAACGATTAAATGGTATTTGGCTGGCATACCAGTACATCCGATTGCGCAGTGATAATTGCTATTATCACCTGTAGGAAGCATCTTATCTTTTATCTGGGAACTAGCCGTATATCTGCTTCGATCACTCTCTGCAAAAGGCGAAACAGTATACATCGGCTAATCGTTAATACCAGCATCATACCAGTTCACACCAGAATCATAACACCGGTTTCTGTTTGTGTCAAGGGCCTTTTGTAAAAATGATTGATGGTGTTTTGCAGAAGCCATGAGGATACTTGGGGTAAGCATGAGGAAGTTGTACATGTGGTGAATGGGATTTAAGCAGACCGGCATCACGATTGCGCATGAATACCGGCCTGTTTGATGTTGCGATTTGGACTACCTGTCGAATTTCAGCCTGATACTTCCGCTGTCATCCGGGAGTATCAATATCGAAGATCCATCCGGCGCGTACTCGAACTTACCGTTCGCGCACGTGACATCGTACGAAAAGCCTTCATACGTGTAATGGATGCACGACTCTTCTACGCGCTGAATCGGCACGCTTTTGGAGCCTGCCCAGGACATCGCCATTCCCCATTTTGAATCCTTTGAAGGAGGCATTGTTATGCACATGGAGTCAGGCGAGCATACGGCCTTTGCCGTGCCTTCGCCGGGGAGTTCCCACGAAACGATCAGATCGTCGCCGGATTCTGTTACTGCCGGGTCTCCTACCTTGATTGAGGAATGTGTGCCATCCGGCCGTATCTCTACAAGCCTTATCCCTGCGACAGAAGTTTCGTCGCTCCACAGCAAGCCGTCCATAACAGGTAGAGTATCGTAGACGGATGGAGGGGAAGTAAGCACACTGTTCAGATAGCGTTCCTCGTAGTTCTCGTCGAAGATGCGTATGTCGCGGATGCGAAGGGTGTTGTTCTCCCAGAATAGGTTGGTTCGATAGAATCGGCTGTTGTACCATACGGATTTCCGATCCTCGGCCTTCCAATCCTTGAGCGCCACTATTGACGATGATGGTGTCACCGGATACTTCGACTTGAACCATTCGCTGGAATCTCCGAGTGTCTCTACGCAGACTTCACCGGCGTCTGATTTCTGTTCCAGCAGTTCAATCTGATACGTCAGCGCCTTTGACATTGCACCCCAGCCAAACGAGTTCTCCTGCCCAACCTGGGTATATCCAAACGACAGAGCGGGCGATTGGAAGATTACATCGAAGAACCACCGTACCCACTCCGGGCTTCCGCCTCCGATGCCTTCGTAAACCGGTTCGAGCGTGATCACAGGCTGGCCGCTGAATCCCGGGCGGATGCCTGCGTCATACTGGTAGATCGGATCGCTGCCGAGCATGCGGAAGATAGGGATCGGTATCTGATTCTCGGAATGCTGCGCCGGCACGAACGAGTTTTTCCTGCTGGGGTAGTAGGCCTGATTGTAGTAGCCGCCCCAGAGTGTATATCCATCCGTACCCCACTGGTCCTTGCAGTTGCACGAGGCGATGACGCCGTAACGGTCTGCAAGGTATCCAAGCAGATGCGCATCTATGAACCAGGAGCCCACCGAGCGCGGATACTTCCCGAAAACTTCCTTGAACTCCTCCATGAAGACATCGGCAAGCTTTTCCCTTTCGGCAGGAGTGTATCCGGCAGAGAAACCAACATGGGCATGCCAGTCCCATGCATATCCTGGCCGTCCCCTCCACTTGAGCCCGGCCTTCTCTACTTGCGGCTGAACGATTTCAAACCATCCGCCGATTTCCTGACTATCATCCAGGTCTTTGAGCAGGCTTGCGAATCGGTCGTCAATCAGAGCGTCGTACTGCACGAGCCATGTCGCTGCGAGGCCGTGTTCCTGTACCAGCCGTATCTGGTTGATCACCGGTTCCAATAGATCCATCGCCGGGTCTCTAGGTTCCACGCCTCTGATGAAATTGATGATGTTTACAATATTGCGTTGATTCATTTCTTCTCCCAAGGATTTGTTATGTCGCAATCGTATGCTCTGCTTCCAAGGGTTAAAACTATCACAGAAGTTTCCTAATGTCAACGATTTATGTGTGGCATATGCGAAATGTAACCGCCGGAAAACCAGTCGAATCCTCGTGCGTTTCATAAACTGTGCCGGTTTTATCGTCTATACGTATGAAGATTCAGGTATTTTTTGAAAAGGCTTGACAAGAACTGTGGGCGATGATACCATGGTGGTATAAACTGGTATGGGACTGATGTGATGACTTCAAATATAAACACTAGATACTGCAAACAGGATATAGTTAGAGATAAGCTGATACAGTGGCTTCAGGGTGTCGTCGTAGGCACCAGGCTGCAATCGGAGAGGGAACTTGCCGCCGGGCTTGACGTAAGTCGCTGTACGATACGGCTCGCCGTGGATGAGCTTGTTGAATCCGGCCTCCTTACCCGCGTGCACGGCAGCGGGGTCTATGTCACACGATCGTTATCCGGGCCGAAGCGTAAGATTTGCGTTGCGTACCATAACGAGAAAGATCCGATGCGCTATCCGTTTCTGGTTTCGCTTCTTCATCAACTGGAACTTGAGATTATCGGTTCAGGCGCGACGGTGTTGATCGCTCATATGGAGGAGGGGACATTATCGGACACTGCATTAAATGAGGCTGATGGTATCGTAGCCCTTAGCCCCCTTGACCCTTCGCTGATACCCGAAGGTAAGCCGGTGGTTGTCCTATTTGATCCCAATTACTCTCTTCCTGATGCCTCGTATGTTCTATCAGATGATCATATGAACGGGATTATTGCCGCCAAATATCTTATAACCCTTGGACATAAGAATATAGCGTTTGTTGCCGATATAGAGCATTATTCATGGGCGCAGGATAGATATAAAGGCATATGCGATATTGCCGCCAAATCTTCACTTAGCCGGCCGGTACTTGAGACAATAAGTTTTGATCAGCCTATCAGCACGGAGTTGGCGGAGAGACTTAAATCAGATAATGTATCGGCAGTAATATGTGCCAACGATTATGTGGCTATAGGACTTATCTCCGCTTTGCATAAAATAGGTCTGGAAGTTCCCGAAAATATCAGCGTTGTCGGCTTCGACGATGTGCCGAACGCCGCGTTTTTCCATCCACCGCTAACAACGGTAAAGCAACCTGTTAAGGAAGCTGTCGCCACGGCTGTCGCAGAGTTGGAACAGAGAATGACGGTTATGGACAATGATGCATCGAAGAAAATTACGCTTCCGGCCAAAATGATAATAAGGCAGTCCTGTATGCCATATAGCGTCTAGGTTTCTATTGATTGTAATTAAAAATGAAGCAGGGGGTGAAGTCGGTTCCTCAAACTTATAGGCATAGTGTTAAGCATGTCATCGAAAAAATATCAAACGTAAAGGCGATTTGAAAGGAGCCCGTAACATGATTAATATCAGCAAGTCCAGAAAAGGTTTTACCTTAATTGAGCTATTGGTAGTTATAGCTATCATAGCAATACTGGCAGCGATCCTGTTCCCAGTGTTCGCAAAGGCGAGAGACAAGGCGAGGCAGGCTTCGTGCCAGAGCAACATGAAGCAGATCGGCACCTCAATGATGATGTACCTCCAGGACTACGATGAGATGTACCCTCCGAACTACCGAGTTGATGTTCCAAATGTTTATGCCTCCGCCCCATATGCGTATGACCTGGCGCTAGGCAAAAGTGACAGTGCACTTGATCCTTACATCAAGAACTGGCAGATTTGGATATGTCCGAGCGCAAATAAGGTAGAGGATTCTTGGGGCAAACGAGGGTCATATGGGTTTAATATGTACCTTGGCGGTGGATCAGGTTACTGGTGTGTGGGCGCGTCATCTGGAAGCATTCAGAAGTCTGCAGAAACAGTATTGTTTGGTGAAGGTTCATGGGTTCTTGGTCCACCGAGCAACACTGGCTACCAGGCCGGCAATCTAACCGCGCAGTGGGATTCCAAGGATGCAAGTGGTAAGTGGCTGAACGTTGATTGGGATCGTCACAGCAACGGCGCGAACTTCGTCTTCTGCGATGGCCATGTCAAGTTCTACAAGCAAGGCGACCCAAATCTCTGCAACTCTGACGACAGGATGTGGAACGGCAAATAATCAGGATAGCCTTGAACGAAATACTATCCTGTCGATTGAAACACCAGGCGATGTGCGTCATCACTTTCACAGCGCACATCGCCTGTATTTTGAGATCCAAATCACTCTCTGCACGCGTATTCTTCAATATTGTTGCATTACTACAACCCCACAGGAGGATATCCTATTTATGAGCCATCATATTAATACTACACTCGCACTGGCAGTAATTCTGGCGTCGGTCGTGCTCCCACCTGTTTTGGCAAAGGAGACGCCGGTTCCCGCGTATGACAGAGAGAACATGCTGCAGGATTTCAATCCGGGCTTTGAAGCACCGGTCGCAAACAGCAAGATACCGGGATGGACCATATCATATGGGAATGCACAGGTAGTCGCTGACCCCAAAACGGGCGCACGTAGCCTGAAGATCGGTCCGAGCGCTCAACTGTATTCCGACAAATACATCAAGATAGAGCCCGGATATATATATCATATATCGGCTTGGGGCAAGTACAAGAACGTAAAATTCGTGAACAACGCCAAATACGGAGTCGGCATAGGTCTAGAGCAGGTTAACGGTGACAGGAAAATCAACGGTAACTGGTACGATATGCAGACCTACATCAAGTATACCGATGGTACCATGGATTGGGTTCTGGCCCAGAGAGAGTGGTTGCCTAAGGATACTGCAGTATATCTCCGACCATTCATCCTAATGGATGCCGAGCCTGGCTCCGAGGCATGGATCGATGATATACGCGTCTGGATGGAGAAGGCGCCGGAGATAAAAGTAGAACGTCTGATCAATATCATAGAAAACGCCTCTTTTGAGGTGCGAATGGACAAGACGCCTAATGGATATGCAATCAAGGCCCCGTCCGGGCTGCGAGATGTTTACTCCAAAAATAGCTATTGTGTGGAGGATGTCAAGCATAGCGGCCAGGCTTCCATGAAGATATCCGGTGAGTGCACTATGGATTCCAATGCCGGTTACGTAGCTTCCAAGACAGCCATTGCAAGCATAGCGGTGAAAACAGTAGGGGTCTCTGGTACTGGAAGCGGCGCATTTGCAAGGTTGATGTTCTACGATAAGAATCATAAGCTTTTGAAGAAGCAGGACGCCGTGTCGGTACAGGGTACAAATGATTGGAAAGTCTACGAGCATACCCTGAACGATATCAGTCAGGATGTGTGCTATATTCAATGGGAATTCGGCATGGACAAGGGTTCGACAGGAGCCGCGTATTTCGATGATTTGCAGATCAATATTCCGTCTGTTCTACAAGGTATGCCACGGAGAGAAAAGGATACTGCAAACGTAAATGTATCAGTCGATTGCTCGTCTAAGAAGGGCATGTATACCAGTCCGCTGAATGCCTATGACAATCACAATGCCGATAGAGTCTACTCGCCCACAATCGGCACTGCCGGAAAATTTGTTGATGGAAAGGGGCACTGGTACCTTTCGCGCAAGTCTCTTGGCTTCAAGTACGCTCGAATCCACCATATATATGGAAGCAATACTCTTACCGGTGTGCGCCAGGTCGACGGCAAATGGAAGACCTTCTTTGAGGGCGATCCCCGTATAGATCCTAAAACCGGAAAGCAGTTTCCTCCTGCATATCGTGTCGATGCGAACGGCAAGGAGCACTACGATTTCTCGTCAGTCAAGTACCTCCTTGACAATGGCGTGCTGCCGGGCGGATGCAAGCCCATAATCGGACTTGAGACGGTGCCAGCTGAAATGGCAAAATACGGCAATGTCCATAATATTCCCAACGATTTTAAGAAATGGGAAGAGATGAATTACCAATTTGTGAAGTTTCTTGTGGAAACATACGGCGCGAAAGAAGTATCCACATGGATATTCGAGACGGGCAACGAGCCGAGCACAGGCTGGGAGTTCCACGGAGATCCCGACAACATGGACAACGCGATGAACGATTTCTTCAAGTTGCAGGACTATATCGTGGCTGGTGTCACCCGCGCGTTGCCGAATGCATTTATCGCAGGGCCCAGCGGCGGTCCGGATAACTGGATGGAGCCGATGCTGGAGCACTGCGCATCGGGTGTCAATTATGCTACGGGCAAAATAGGAACCAAACTGGATGCACTCGAACTGCACGGTTACATGGGTGGATATGAAAACGATATAAGCTGGCGGCCATCCGAGGACCAGGTGCTCAGGTGGCAGGGGTATATCAAGCGATTTCAGGATAAGACAGGAAAGAAGCTCCGACTATTCAATACTGAATATGCGCCCGTGCATTTCGACGGTCAGCCGGATATCAACAATATCCCTCACTACAGGAACAATCATATTGAGGCGATAGCCACGATGCACATGGGGAATTTCGAGGGTAAGCTTGGTGTGGACACCATGGCGTTCTTCCTCATGGCCCCGTTCAGCACGGTCTTCTACGATGGCGTTCCTGCAGATAAGACGCCGGAGTTCAACGGAGGCAATACACCGGTCACATATCATGGAATATTCACCCCAATAAGCAGGGCGCATCAGATGCTGTCCTGGCTGAACGGCGGCAGAGAAGTGTCTGTAGTTGCTGATAAGGATCCGATTTATGCTATATCCACAATCAAGGGAAAGCAGATCAGGGTTCTATGTTACAGCTTTGATGTGAACCCGCAGGTTACTTACACAACATCCGTCAATCTGACCGTAAACCCTGCCGGATTGGGACACAAGTTCAAAGCTACCAAATACGAATTCTCCGGCACAAAGGGCAATTCGTGGTATCTGGCGCAGCAGATGAAGTTGACTCAGGCAGACTGCGAGCGTGATGTAACCATTGTGGACAGGATTAATCGCGCAAGCGAAATCAAGCCGGAAAATGCCGGCGTATATAAGGTAGAAGGCGGCAAGCTGAATCTTAACTTCAGTATGCCTGCCTACAGCGCAGTTCTGTACGTGTTCGACCCGGTTAATTAGACGATAGTACTTTATGGAAGGCTTGCCGGTTGACAATCCGGCAAGCCTTGGAGATATATCAATGAAAACTGGTTTTGCGGTCATACTTACTGCACTTATACTGATATCCGTTGTAGCATGGCAGTGGCAACCCAATCAAGTCGAGTCGGGCAAAATTCCCATGTCATGGGTGAGCGATGACAATCCGGGTCGCAGAGAGCAAGTCGACCTGTTCAAGCGTCTGAATCCTGAAATTGATCTACGATTGGACCCTAACAATCAAGGTATGGAAAAGATAATCATACAGTCGGTGGCAGGTGTAGGGCCGGACCTGTTTGATTGCTACGATCCGGTTGCACTGTCGGTTTTCGTGAAATCCGGCATCGCATGGGATGTTACCGATGAATTGAAAAAGATGGGAGTAGATGCTGACAGGGATATATGGGCTGCCGCGATCCCGAGCATGAAGTATCAGGGGCGCATCTACGGATTCCCAACAAACGTGGCTAACGGTGTGTTGTGGTTCAATAAGGGAGTATTCGATAAATATCACATATCATATCCAACAGGCCCTATGACATGGCAGGAATTGGTCCCCATCGCACAGCGATTGACTCTTCGCGATGCGAGGGGGCGTGTTAAGCAGTACGGGTTGCTCATGGACTGGTCGGCCTGGTCGCAGTTTGTGCGCCAATGGGGCGGTCGGGTGTATTCGCCGGACGGCACCAGGTGCGTGCTTGATAGCAGGGAGGCAATCGCCGCAGTGCAGTTCATGCATGATCTGATATACAAGTACAAGGTAATTCCATCACCATCTGATGAAGCAGCAATGGCTTCCCAGGGTGGATGGGGTACGGGCAGCATGAGCCGGTTCGGTGGAGAAAAAGGTGCTATGGCGCTTGGCGGCAGATACTGGCTGTGTACGCTTAGAGGCTACAAAGACCTTCGGCTTGGAGCGGTAGAGTGCCCTCATGGAAAGTACAGAGTATTTATGGGCGGTGCAAGGATAACTATCATCAACAAGAACAGTCCCAGACGGCGCGAGGCACTCAAATTCCTGAGATTTCTTGCAGGCAAAGAGTACAACGAACTGGTGAACCATCAGGCGGATGGCCTCTCACCGGTTATCAAATACGCGTATACGAACAAGTACATGCATGACCGCGATTTTCCTGAAGAGGATTACAACGCTGTCTGGCGCGATACCATGAAGAACACTGTTACGTATGAGTTCAGCCCGTTTGTAGCAGGGGCAGTTGATCAGCGCATACTAAATCAGCAGATGGATCTCGTGCGCAACAATCAAAAATCCCCAGCAGCGGCATTGAAGACTGCGGCAGCCCAGATCAACGCAGAGATACAAAAGAGCATATCTGAAGACCCAACGCTTAGAAAACAGTATGAAGATCTTGTAAGGGAAAGGAAGTCGGGTGCCCGATAATATGAGATCATACGCGGATAAGCTCCGCATGACCATCATCTGGTCGGTCGTGCTGTTATCGATGCTTTTATATGGGGCAAGGGAATCATTCGCAAGCATAAGTATCGAAGGGGAAGACATTCCGGGCGTTCAGGTTATGGATGTTCAAGGGGCGTCCGGGGCGCACATAGGGCGTCTGGGCGCATCCATTCCACCATGGCAATGGGTCACTGTCGACCTTGGAACGGAATTGCCGAGTGGTCAGTACAAGGTAAGCTTCCGTACATGGGGTGCAGGCGATACATCGGCTGATACATTATTTTATTGGTTGAATAAGGATGGCGACCAACTTCCTCAAAATGGTCTTGCAGTACAGCGATTTTCTGATAAGGCTTTCCATGATTATGAAGTAGTATTCAGGGCTGATACAGGGTTTCGCACCGTGGTACTGAAGCATGGGCCGGAACAGGGTTGTGCAGGCGTAGTTATCGATTGGCTGAAGATCGAGTCTGCCCCGTATTCGACTCCGCTTCACATCAGCGCCTACAGACGGGTGATGGGCCTGCCTCATATAAGCGGCATCGATACTTCCGTCATGAAAAATGAGCTTGATTTGGCAGACACCGATGCCCGTGAAGGAAACCCATCGTATGAAAAGCGTATCGCCCACGTTGAAGGCTGGATGGAAGCGCTTGCAGGGCTGACCGATGTCGACCAGCAAATCAGATATCTAATGGATATGGCTAAGATTCGAGAGCTGAATCTGCAGCCCTTCAGCGCCTCGATTGGGCAAGCGTATCAGAGATCAGCAGAAATCAAGCGACTTCTGAATTCAGGGAATGTAGATCAGGCATCAGCAGGACTTAAGCGACTTTCGGGTGATGTCGATCGCATTGGCGCACGAATAGGAAAGCATGTCGGCGGGCAGATTTGGCCGGACAGGCAGAGGGACCCGTTTACCTGGCTCAATTCGCCTGTTCTGCAGGGCTTTGCAATTCATGGCCTTGGTACCAATGCATCAGCAGGAGATATCAAAACAGCATTTTCATCTGAACCGACACCGTTTATCTGCTCATGGGTGGATGGCCCGGAGGTACGGTTGGTGCCAACTGATACACAGTTTTCTGTCGATAGATCATGGACAGGGGCCGTTTGGCATAGTGGTAAGTTTACTATGCAGGTATCGACTTTTTCTCCTGCAGTACGCATTGCGGGCTTGCGGGAATTCAGCGTTGATGACGTCACAGGCGTTGATCGTGCTTCGGATGGGCGCTCCGTTGTGCTGAAATGTAAGAGTTGGAGCCTGCTTGTACATGGAGCGAAAATTCGGGCGGAGTTGGTCAGTGGCCGAGCGCGGGTCTGCATGTACGGAGCATCGTCCGCATGGTTGGTCCCAATACGGGACGCCCGTGAATCCCAATCGTGGCAGCGCGTCCTGCCCAGAATTCCCGAAGGAGTGGTGCAGGTACTGAGCGGCAATATTGTGACTCAGTATTTCACTGGTAGTAATAAGCAGATTGCCCCCATACCGCCAATGCTTCAGTTTGCGCTGACGCGATCCTCAGATAAATCACCGAAACTCAATTCTAAAAAGAGGATCTTGCTTGTCGGTGGATCATGGGGTAAGCTGGTTAGGGCAGGGCAGTTTGACTTTCAACTCCCGTTTGCATATATAGATAATTCCAGTAAATTGTCGTATGTGCTGCCCAGGTTTTCAGGGTATCCACTTGCCGGGCGTAGAGGCATTAATGTTTGGGCCGATAGAACTACGCCACAGGATATATCGCTGCTTCGAAGAGAGGGCGCCAACTATATTCGTCTGGTGCTGATAGAAGGTCCTGGCAAGGATGGATTTGATGTGTGGTTCGATGCCATCAAGCCCATACTGGACTCGTGCAGGGAATCGCGGATAAAGGTCAACCTGGACGCTCACTTCAACAGGAACGTTTCTGATGACTATCTCGCGGATTTCTGGCCGAAACTGGTGCGCGCCTGTTCCGGTTACCGGGACGTGATAGGTGCGTACGATCTCTTGAACGAACCCTCTGCATCAAGTCCCGCTGAGAACGATAACTGGTACAAATGGGTGGAGAAGACATCTGCCAGTATCCGCAGTATCGATCCTGATACGCCTATACTGCTGGAAACCGGCAGGGGAGCTAATCCGACCGGCTTTCCGCTGATGCCCGAATTCAAGGCAGAGAACGTAATATACGGCTTCCATCTGTATTATCCGCACAGCTTCACCCATCAGGCGATGCTCTACAAGCAAGGTTCCCCTGAGTCCGCCCCGATCAAGACCTACCCGGCGTGGGCTCCTATAATCAACTGGAGCGACGAGAGTTGGAACGAGTCGGTGGAGTGGTGGGATAGATGGACGCTGCGCGGGCAGTGCCTCCCGATATTCAGATGGTGGATTGAGCACGGCTTCCCTCCGATGGATAACGGGGAGTTTGGGGTAATCGGCTATCCGCAGAACCGGATTCCTGGGTCTGTCGAACGCTGGACTCGGGATGTGATGACTTTGAATGAAGCCCTGCAATCATCATGGGCCTTGTACGGTTACCATGGCGGATTTGGATGGTCTGACGCGGCAAAACCCGTCGTACGCGAATTCTGGAAGCTTAATAAGTGAACGAGCGATGGCTGCTACTGAATCACTTTTATCTAAATGATTCAGTGGTAGCCATGTGATAATCTCCTCAATTGTGGTTTTGTGACCCTCCTTGCGATTTCGACACTATTATTAATGGCACCCTCATAGTTACAGCATTTCACACCCCGGTATTCCGACTTGCAATCAAAAATCCACCAAATAAATATGTGCTGTATCATCGTGACTGACAGAAATGGGCTTATTTTACGGCACTCATGTTTGCATTACGTAAGCAGTGGATAACTACACAAATAGACCTAAACTACATCGTAAGGGATACCGTTGAACTACCGGCATATGTTGTATGGCTCAAGCCAACAGTCGTTTTAATCTATAAGATTGGGCGCAAACTTGAAGCAATCGTCAACTATTAACACTTAATGGTTGACAGTCAATTCACAGTATGCTAGTATTTGGTTCGTAAGTCTAATACTTTACAATCACTTAATTGAGAATACGTTCTCTTCACATACTAATCTACGATTGCTAAGAAACAAAAAATCAGGAGGCCCCAGACATGACCGGACAGATCCGTAAGTCTATCCCACGTGTACTTCTTCTTCTTTGCATGATATCCTGTTTTCTCGCAAGCATGATTCAGGCATATGCAGTTCCAGCATGCCCATTCCCTGTTAAATTTAAACAGCCGGATGGAAGCAGTTTCACCGCCTACATCAAAGGCGATGAATATCAGGCATGGACTGAAACTGCAAGCGGCTACTCCGTTGTCAAAAACGCTAAATTGAATAGATGGGAGTATGCCACCAAAAACTATGATGGAAGACTGGTGCCTTCAGGAAAATTTGTCTCTCCAAAAACAGCTGCTCCTTCATGGATCAAAAGGCATCTTGCACCGGAACGGATTGTACCTGATGACTCTGGGGGCCGCACGCCATTTTCTTCCTCGGCACGTCGAGCGGGCTCATACAGTAACTGGCCTGCACGACAAGTCCGCGGCACAGGCAAGCTCCTCGTAATAATGGTAAATTTTGAGGATAGAGCCTGTTCTACAACGCCTTATAGCTGGAACAATACGATTTTCAATACTAACCCGGGCGAAAAGTCGGTAGCCAACTTCTATGCTGATAACTCTTTCGGCAATTTTGGAATCACACCTGTGAATCATACCCAGGCCGATGCTCCGGCCGGGATTATATCCGTCACTCTTGCGCAGAAACATCCGAACTACGGAGGCAATTTCGATTACGAAACAGAGATTGCCTGGATAAACGAAGCACTGGCTGAGGCCGCCGGCGTTGTCGACTTTGCGGCTCTGGATACCAACCATGACCTCACACTTGAGACAAACGAAGCCATAGTCTACTTTATTGTTGCTGGCTATGAAGCCTCTGGTACCGGCAACAGCCCCAGTATATGGGCTCATGCGTGGGGCGGACCGGGCGTTTCGGCAGGTGGCATACAGGTGACTGACTGGGCCATGAACGGTGAATTGAACGATGCGAGTGCGCAGCATCCTATTGGCGCAATCACCCATGAGCTTGGCCACTCGATGTGCGGCCTCCCCGATCTCTATGACACCACCTACTTCAATAGCGGGCTCGGAGTATTCTCTCTAATGTCTTACGGTAGCTGGGGAAAAACGGCATACGAACCTTTTGCCGGGAGCACCCCGGTCTCTCTTGATGCCTGGTCGCGGCAGTATCTCGGATGGTCAGCCCCGAAGGTTCCAACCGATCTGGGACTGCTGTACTTCTACCCGGCACTCGATTCGGAATCTTCAACCATCAAGCTTGTAAACGACAGAGTGAGCTCAAGCGAGTACTTTTTGGTCGAGAACCGCTATCCAGAAGGATGGGATATGGGTCTTGAGGGATATCTTGGCCCGAACTGGGGTGGAGGCCTGCTTACACTGCATATCGATGAGTCGATAGGATATCCCAGTAATAACGATATCAATGCTTACGTACCAGGCAGCCACCAGGGTGTCATGGCTGAAGAGGCGAGCACCAGGTATGGTTCAATGGTGCAAGGTACATCTGAAGGCGATGTTACCCATATGTTCTATAAGGAGAACAAGGCCAAGTTCGATGGCTCAGGCACTCCAAACTCCAAGCTCTATGACGGTACGGCAACAAACCTGGGACTTCAGAATATCTCATCCCGAAAGAAGGTCATGACAGCCAATCTCGCCGTCAGCACTGTCGCTACGCCAGTCTTCTATCCGGACAGTGGCAAGTATGACACCGAGGTAAACGTTGTGATTTCCTGTGCCACACCGGGCGCTGTTATTCACTACACAACAAACGGCAATGCTCCCACAGAAGACGATCCGGTCATTAATTCTGGTTCGTTCGTGCCAGTCAGAGGCAGCATGACCATAAAAGCCAGGGCATACATGCCTATGATGTATACGAGCGCTGTTAAGTCTACCAATTATAGTATTAAGGCAGCTCCCGTAGTGTATGTCTCAATGAATGGATCCGGATCCATCCAAAATGGCAAGTCATGGAAAACTGCATATAAAAGCGTAAGACAAGCTATCAACACCGCTGCCCAACGCAGTGAGGTATGGGTTGCAGCCGGGACATACGCTGAGCGCATTACCATGAAGAGCTATGTCTCATTGTATGGTGGATTTGCAGGCACTGAGACTAATAGATGGGAACGAAACCCCCATGTAAATCTCTCGATCCTTGACGGTAGCGGCAAGGGAACGGTCGTGATCATTCCTCAAAACATAGTGAAGGCTACTGTAATCGACGGTTTCACCATTCGCAACGGGAAAGCTACAAATGGCGCAGGCATCTACTGCCCTGCCTCTTCGCCTACGATCACGAACAACGTGATCACGGGCAACAAAGCTTCTCGCAACGGCGGTGGAATCTACTGCAGCCAATCCACTACATATATTGGATGCAATACTATCATGGATAATACTGCTGAAAACGGTGGTGGAATCTACTGTGACAAGTATACTTGTGCAACAATCGCAAATAACATCATCGCAAGGAATACTACCAAATGGGGCGGCGGTATCTTCCTGTCAGCATGGTCCGGCGGGTCGATAATCGGCAACACTATCGCGGATAACACATCGTCAGTCACTGGCGGCGGTATCTACAGTTATTACTCTTACCCTGTAATCGGGAACAACATCATCGCCTACTGTACGACTGGAGTAGCCAGCATTTATCCATTTGGGGCACCTTATGCTATTAACAACTGTATGTTCGAAAATGGGATGTTCGACTTCTCGGAAGTATTCGGCGGAGTAAATTATGTTGGCGATCCAGAGTTCGTCGACAGGGCTGCCGGCGACTACCACCTGCAGCCGACCTCCGGATGCATCGATGCTGGACGCGATAGCTCGGTGATATTCCCGTGCACAGATGTTGACGGAGAATCCCGTGTTGCCGGCATGCACATCGATATAGGCGCAGATGAGTGTGCCGTAGACTAATCGGTTGAAAAAATAAAAAAAAGAAAGGTGGCGAGTCAGCAATAATCGACTCGTCACCTTTTTTATGTTATGAGAATATCACATCAACGTTATGCAATCTTTCAGGTAACCTTACTCCGGGCGTAGACCCCAATTCAAATCGCTGGCGTTGATAAAAACAGGGCGTTCGTTCAGGGTTGAATTCGGGCAATGGATGGCGAGCATAAGCTGATTTTCAAACGTCTTAAACAACATTCCGTGCCCTCCGTCCTCACTAAAGACAGGTTTAGCTGACTGTATCCAGGGGCCGGTAATTCTGCCTGAATGAGAAGTTGCATATCCGATTGCATATCTACCGTTGTGCATGCTGGACCAAAGCATAATCAATTCACCTGACACCGCTTTACAGATAAATGGACCGTCTGTTACATAGTTTTTCAAGCCATCCGCTGGCGTTGAGTCGAAGCCAAACGCCCACGGAGCTTCAGACGCACGGAATAAAAGCGCAGGTTTATCCAGCGGTTGTTTCAAATCTTCCGTCAGACGCATCGCGCACATCTCACCATCATGCACTTGGACCCACTCATGGCAGAAGACTATCCAGGGCCCCGATTCGTCGACGAAAAACGTACCATCCAGGCACTCCCAATCTGATGGAGTAATCGGTGCTTCGCTGATGGGCAGGAACGGGCCTAAAGGAGATGGCGACCTCAGGATCTGCGTGCCTCTGCATCTGCCTTCCGCCTTGAACGATACGAACATATAATAGTTGCCCTTGAAGAAGTGTACCTCCGGAGCCCAGAATTCGCGCTCAGCCCAGAAATCGCTGTCAGGCACAAAAACCTGATGCGGTCCTGTCCAATCGATCAAGTCTTTGCTGCAATAAGCATCCAAACTGTTGGGGCGCATTCCCCAGCATGTGGCACCATCGCTTCCATAAAGGTAATATGTGGATTCCTCCATTACAGGCAGGACGAAAGGATCTCTGAAATTGATGTCTTTTAATAACATAATCTACTCCTCATACGGCAACAAAGTATAAGACATGTTTTGCCAAATCGTGCCATTATAATCATATTGATGCAAATTCTACAAGGTGGCATTCGGTATATCTCTTATGATAGCGCTGAATGTTACAGCGCATTTGTAAATAATTGGTGCTGAAATCGTGCTCAATAGCAGGACATATCTCATCAATTGGCGAATTACATCTTGGGTGATATGTTCCAGTGGCCGGAATGTGGATTAATCGTGTCGATGTTGAGGAATAAGCGCCTAACTATCGGACAGATGATGTCTACATATGCGGACATCATCATACCTCTTTCAGCAGCTTCAATTAGAGAATGAAATGATAACAAAAGTGTTTAATGCAGGATCATCCATGACCGCAGTGCATGCAATTGGTGGCGAACTTGATATTCAGTAAAAAACGCAGGCATCTCAAGCGATATGCTGCCATTGGCCGAATACTAGTCCGGTATGGTATTGAGCCACTGCTCTCTCGAGCGGGTCTGGCGGATTTGCTGCGAGTGCGCGGTAACATTCATGGCGCACTGCCGGGTCCGGTACAGGTTAGGCAGGCGGTCGAAGAGATTGGCCCTACATTCATAAAGCTCGGACAGGCGCTCTCAACGCGGCAGGACATGGTGCCGGCAGAGTACGCTGCCGAGTTGGCAAAGCTGCAGGATTCTGCACCGGCTGTGCCAGCAAGTGACGTCCGACGCATCATCGAAGAAGAGCTGTGCGGATCGCCCGAAAGTGTATTCGCTAAGTTTGAGATGGCACCTGTGGCTGCTGCATCGCTCGGACAGGCGCATTTTGCGTCCCTCGAAGACGGCACGGAAGTCGTGGTCAAAGTCCAGCGTCCCGGCGTTAGAGAAATGATCGAAACGGATCTCGAGATCATCTCAGGCATTGCCAGTTTTCTTGAGGCGCATTTTGAATGGGCAACGGCATATCAGCTTTCGAATATGGCGGAAGAGTTCACGATCACGCTTCTATGGGAACTTGACTACACACGAGAGGGTCGGAAGGCCGATCTTATCCGAAAAAATCTCTCGGATATTTCCTACGTCCGAGTGCCGGAGACATTCTGGGAATACACGACGCCAAAGGTCCTGACCGAGGGGCGGCTTGATGGTGTCAAGATTACCGATATGGCTGGAATCGCCGCTCTTGGGTGCGACCGATCAGCGGTTGCAAAGAACCTGTGGCGCGTGTATCTGACGATGATATTTCAGGACGGCGTGTTCCATGGTGATGCCCACCCAGGTAATCTGCTGGTTATGCCGGGAAATACGATCGGGTTGCTGGACCATGGCTCAATCGGCCAACTCGACCGAAAGCTTAGGCGGGAAGTTGGGCTGCTGCTACTCATGTATGAACAGCAGAACTCGGACGGCTTTGCTGAAGTTCTGTTGGACATGGATGTCTCATCGCACAGTATTGATAGAAAACCGTTCGTTCAGGAAATCGATCGGTTACTTAGGCAGTACTATGGGTCCTCTGTAGGAGATATGAAGCTCGGGGAGTTACTGGTTCCTGCATTGAGGATCAGCGGAAAATACGGCGTTCATCTTCCTACCAGTCTGATGCTCGTAGTAAGGATCATACTTGGTGTTGAAAGCATAACTGGCGAGCTCGATCCCACGTATAACCTCGTCTCAGAGGTGCGTCCTTATGCGGAACAGGCAATACTTGATGAGTTCTCGACCGAGCGTCTACGGTACGATGCTAGCGAGAACGTACTGCACTGGAAGCGCCTTGTCTATGAACTGCCGCGGAACGCATCAAGGGTGTTGGCGAGCCTCTCCGGCAGCACCCTTGGGATGGACTTCAGGCATAAGGGGCTTGATAAGCCAATCAGAGAGGTGACAGGTGCAGCAAATCGTCTGACATATTCAGTAATTGCTGCCTCTTCCATGATTGCAGGATCGGTGGCAATGCTCTCGCATTCCGGGCCATCATGGATGGGCTATCCGTTGCCGAGTATGATAGGCTTTATAGTCGCGATACTATTCATAATGGGGATACTAGTGTCCGTCGCTCGGTCTGGAAAGTAACCGATTAGAGAGCGGAGTTTCAGCGATGATCACGCATCGATAGAGGGGCATCACGAAGGCTTTATGTGCTATTCTCTCGGATGGATTGGGCACGTCACGGTTGTCCATGGCTTGACTACCTCAACTATTTGTCATAGCCAATGCAAATCCATGTGATAACCTGTTGCATATAATCCTTTCGAGGATATATAATACATACTAGTGAGCTATTGAATTGTACAGTGAAAATGTACCAACCGGATAGCCCATCAGTGGCGGATGTAACTTGAACAAAATGAAGGAGTGAGTGAATGAGGAAGTCCATTGTCTGCATATTATGCGGACTAGTGCTGTTATCCATCGCAGCCTGGAAGATTCAGCCTAAACAGGTATATACAGGTGCGACTCCGCTTTTGTGGACATCGGATGATAACCCGGTGCGTCGAGGGCAGATCGATCTGTTCAACAAACTTAACCCTCAGTATAGCCTTAAACTCGATCCAGCCAACGGTGACATGTCGAAGGTCATAGTTCAATCCATTGCAGGAGTAGGCCCGGACCTATTCGACTGCTATAATAACTTCCAGCTATCATCATATGTAAAGTCAGGGATTGCATGGGATATGACCGATGAGTTAAAGAAGGCAGGGATCGATGTAAACAAAGACGTATGGTCGGTTGTTTTACCCATCGTAACCTATAAAGGGCGAATCTACGGATTCCCTACCAACGGTGGAAGCGACGCTATCTGGTTTAACAAAGCGGCGTTCGATGAGAAGCATATCGCTTATCCTAAGGGTCCCTGGACATGGGCTGAGTTCATAAAGGTCGCACAGAAGCTGACCGTTAAAGATGATCATGGGCGGATAAAGCAGTACGGGCTCCTCTTCGACTGGGCTAGGTGGCAGCACTTCGTCTACCAGTTCGGGGGAAGCCTCTACTCGAAGGACGGCACGCGGTGTACGATCGATAGCCCGGAGGCAATCGCTGGTATACAGCTCATGCAGGATCTGGTTTACAAGTACCATGTAATGCCGTCACCTTCCGAAGAGAGCGCAATGTCTAACTCAGGAGGATGGGGTACCGGTTCGATCAACCAGTTCGGCGGCGGAAAAGGCGCAATGGCTATCGGCGGTCGATGGTGGCTCTGCTCACTCAGGGCATTCAAAGATATCAAGCTAGGGGCGGTTGAACTTCCGCATGGCCCAAAGAGAGTCTTCTACGGATACGGTCGTGCAACACTGATCAACAAGAACAGCCCGCGAAAATACGATGCAATGAAGTTCATCGTGTACATGGCAGGGAAGGACTACAACGACCTGGTAAATGAGCAGGCGGATGCTCTTGCACCGGTGATGAAGTATTCCTATACAACCAAATACCTGCACAACGCTAAGTATCCTAAGGAAGATTTCAATGCGGTATGGCGTGACACGATGAAGTTTGCCATGCCGGATGAGACCAGCCCGTTTGTAAATGGTCAGGTGGTAAGTACGATATTGTCTAGGCAACTGGATCTGGTAAAGTCCAACACAAAGACGCCTGAGGCAGCCATGAAAACGGCCGCTGCGCAGATAAATGTAGCGATACAGAAGAACTTGGCAGAAGATCCAGCGCTAGCGAAACAGTACGCAGAACTCACGGGGGGACGTAAGTAGGATGAACGATAAGAAGAAAGAATTTCTCTCGGCGATGGGGTTTCTCATGCCGAACTTCCTCGGATTTCTGGTTTTTACGGCAGGGCCGGTGCTCTTTTCTCTGGTGGCTGCCTTTACGAACTGGAACCTTCAGCGGACGGTGCCTTTCCGGTTCGTCGGCATGGAGAACTTCGTGGCATTGTTCCATGACCCCCAGTTCTGGCTCTACTTTATGAACACGATTTACTTCCTGATAGGAATACCGATATCCATAGCAGGGTCGTTGTTCCTTGCGATCCTCCTGAACCAGAAGCTGAAGGGCATGACGGCATACAGAACGATGTTCTACCTGCCAAGTTTTACCGCAGGTGTAGCGCTCATGATCCTGTGGAAGAACCTGTACAACCCGGAGTTCGGTCCGATCAACACGGCCATAAACTCGATGGCTCAGTTCTTACACCTCTCAGTGCATGCCCCGCAGTGGCTGATATCCACCCGGAACATCTTCGGGCTGGACGTGGAGCAGGTCAGAACGGTCGTTTCCCAGTGGGGCATCGGTGCTAGGGATGCTATCATGATCATGGGCATATGGACTGGCATTGGTGGAAGCAACATGCTCCTGTATCTTGCAGCGCTGACTAACCTGCCTGAAGAACTCGTAGAGGCGGCGCAGCTCGATGGTGCAGGAAAGTGGGGCGTGTTCAGAAACGTAACCTGGCCACAGCTCGCACCAACGACCTTCTTCATAGTGGTCATGGGCTTCATCGGAGGCCTGCAGGGTGGATTCGAGACTGCAAAGGTCATGACAGGTGGCGGTCCGGCAGGAACCACTACTACTATAGGGTACTACATCTACACCAAGGCCTTTGAAGAGTTCCAGATAGGGTATGCAAGTGCTGTATCGTGGGTACTCTTTGCGATGATCTTCGTAATAACACTCATAAACTGGAAGGTCGGAAATAGGGAGACGAATTACTGATGGGTGAACCAAAAACCGTAAACAAAAACAACAAGAAGGCAAAAGTATTCGGAAGCCATCTCATTCTTGTGATAATCGCAACGAGTATGCTGATACCATTCCTGTGGATGGTACTGGCGAGCTTCAAGTCGTTGACCGAGGTTGAGAGCATCAACCCGATCCCGAGCATTTGGCATCCTGAAAACTACATCGCGGTGTTCAAGCAGATACCGTTTGCCAAGTACTACTTCAACAGTATCTTCATCTCGGCATGGGTGACGTTCCTGACGGTGCTGACGAGCAGCATGACGGCCTTTGCCTTCTCGAGGCTCAAGTGGAAGGGCCGGGACAACGTCTTCAAGCTGTACCTTGGAACTATGATGATCCCAGGTGTAGTTACGATGATCCCGAACTACACACTGATGGTCAAGATGCATCTTCTTGATTCATACGCCGGTCTGATCGTTCCTGCGGCGTTCACCGCCTTCGGAGTCTTCCTGCTCAGGCAGTTTATGATGACGATCCCGTCGGCCCTCGATGAGGCGGCGACGATAGATGGTGCTACTAACTGGCAGATCTTCATGGATGTTATCATGCCGCTATCGAAGGCAGGTCTGGTTACCTTGGCGATCTTCACCTTCCTTGGGACCTACGGCAGTTTCTACTGGCCGCTGATCCTGATCAAGAGCGAAGGGCTCAGGACACTCCCGATCGGTATGCTCTACTTCGATAGCGCGTACGGCAAGCAGACGAACCTGATTATGGCCGCGAGTGTTATGAACATAATACCGCTTATAATTCTATTCGTTTCAAGCCAGAAGTTCCTGGTGAAGGGTATTCAGCTTGGTGCTGTGAAGGGTTAATATCTTTACAGGGCGTTCGCAAATAATCGCACGGCCGCATTTTGAGAGAGTCTCTTGAAATGGGGCCGTGTTTGCATAAGTTGTGGTTCTCTCCGACTAAGCGAACATTTAAGCGCAAACTAATAGGGTCATTCAGAATAATTGATAACTTGTTCAGACTACTAGCCGCATATAGCATGCATTCCCCCGGAAGAAGATTCTTTCTGCCACTTATTGTTGATCAATCTGCTGCAAGAGAATTAGAGGGACTAAATGTATGGAAAACAAGCGCATATGATGGCAGTGATACAGTAAGATTAAACACGTTTTATATGGAGGAATATGATTGAAATCTGATAAATTTTACCTTTGTTCTCATACGCATTGGGATAGGGAATGGTACGGTGAGTTCCAGCAGTTCAGAATGCGCCTTGTGAATATGATCGATGGACTGATAAAGATATTGGACGAAGACCCGACATACAGGTGCTTCAATTTCGACGGCCAGACCATAGTGCTTGAGGATTATCTCGAAATACGCCCTGAGAACGAAGGCTTGATACGCAAATTCATCGAGGAAGGCAGGCTGGTAGTCGGTCCATGGTACATACTGCCAGATGAGTTCCTCGTTACCGGTGAGTCGACTGTTCGCAACCTCATATTTGGAGCAGAGATAAGTGGTAGATATGGAAAAAGCAGCAATGTAGGATACCTGCCGGATACGTTTGGTCACTTCTCTCAGATACCCCAGATACTGTCGCAATGGGGCATAGATGTAGCCATGCTCTGGCGTGGTGTCTCGAGCGATGTGCTCAAGAATGAGCTCTTGTGGCAGTCTCCTGACGGATCCAGAGTGATCCTTACAAAGATCGCAGAGGAGATCGGGTACTGCACTGCCGCGCTCTTCGTCCACTCCATGCCCGAAGCCAAGCGTAAGGAGCTTTTAGCCAAAGGAATGCATCCGAACGATGTTGCATCCGGCGACGATGCTGTTGATGCTATTGACAAGATATGTGCTTATGTAAAAGGCACATCATCCACTAATTGTCATCTGCTTATGAACGGCGTAGACCATATGGGGGCCAACGCCGAAATCCCTGAGATAATCCGAAAGGCTAACGAGCGCCTTGTTGATGGGGAGATCGTGCATGCTACATTCGATGAGTATGCAAAGTGCCTTGTTGATTCAGTGGCTGGTAAGGAACTTCAGGTAGTTACCGGAGAGCTTAGGGATACAGTTGCGACTAAGCACAGCACCGGTATTATCCTGAACGGTGTGCTCTCCTCGCGAATCTACAACAAACAGCAGAATCAGGAGTGTTGTACGCTTCTTGAGAACTGGGCCGAGCCCTTCAGTACTTTCAATTCACTCCTTGGTGGAAAATATGAGAAGGGCTTCATAAACAAGGCCTGGCAATGGACCCTGAAGAACCATCCGCATGATTCCATTGGGGGATGTTCCATAGACAAGGTTCACAGCCAGATGGAGACGCGCTTCGAGTGGGCGAAGGATATCTGTGACAACCTGCTGGAGTTCACTTTCACCAATATCCTTGAGAACGTGAAGATCGAAGGCCTTGAAGAAGGGGAGTACGCTTTTGCTGTATTCAACCCTAACCAGGAGTCTCGCTCGGGCTGGATACAGGCAGAGATCGAGATTCCCTGGTCAGTCGCAAAGGTTCCTCCTGCTGGACCGTTCAGGGGTGTGGTTGTTAAAGATATGCTCGGCGTTGACCAGAAATCATGGCTTGTAAAGTATGAGCAGAACAAGACAGTGGATAGACCGTCGCTACAGACATTCGCCACGGCGTTCGTGAGGCCAACCTTCACGATAAGCCTGTGGGCGGAGAATATTCCGGCCTGCGGATACAAGCTGTTCAAGATGCAGCCGGTCAACAAGCCGAACTGCGTCTTCGGAACGCTTTCGCCGGAGAGGAACGTGCTGGAGAATGTGTACCTGCGGGCGGAGATCAATCCGAACGGCACGTTCAAGCTCACCGACAAGAGTACAGGTTTTGCCTATGAAAACCTGCACTACTTTGAAGATGGGGGCGACAATGGTGGCGGATATGCATACTCCTTCCCCAAGGATGACGCCGTATATACCACCATGTCGTGTAATGCAGATATAGCCCTTGTAGAGAACTCGGAGGCACGTGCTGCATACAAAGTTATCGTAAGCATGAACCTGCCTAAGTCGCTTGATTCTACCAACCAGGCAAGGATCGCAGAGAAGGCGGCTCTCGTAATAGAGAGCACCATCTCACTTGGTCATGCCTCGAAACGCCTCGACGTCGAGACGAGAGTGGTGAACACGATAAAAGATCATCGGCTGAGGGCAGTATTCCCGACATATCTTGATGCCAGCGTATCGTCCGGCGAGGCGCAGTTCGATGTAGTCGATCACCCGGTGTTTATCGATCAACCTTCGCTTGATATCTGGAAGGAAGATCAGCCAAAACAGTTTGCCCAGAAATCGTTCGTTTCGGTGACGGATGGAATGAAGGGACTGTCGGTTGCAAACATCGGACTCCCGGAGTACGAGGTCATTCCTGACAGGGAGAGGGCCATCGCGATAACACTTATGCGGTCTGTAGCATATCTATCCACAAACTGGAAGAATACCCGGATAGCGGAAGCCGGACCAATAATCGAGACGCCTGAGGCCCAGATGGTGGGCCGTGAACTGGTATTCAATTACAGCATAATCCCGCATGCGAAGGCATGGCATGAGAGCGCAGTCCAATCAGAGGCACATGCATTTGTAGAGGGAATGAAGGTCTTTCCAGTGCTGTACTCCAAAGGCAGCGAAGGGATACTTCCTCAGGAGTGCTCGTTCCTGTCTGTAAACGGTGAAAACGTAGTCCTCTCGTCCGTCAAACAAAGTGAGTACGGTGACGGCTACATCATACGATTGTGGAACGGGTCGGAGAAGGATTCCACGGCGCAGGTCAGCCTGTTCAACGATAGTAATGCTGTATACATGTCGAATATCAAGGAAGAGAAATTGGAACAAATCCCGGCATCAAAGGTCCTTGATATACCAGTTGCAGCTAAGAAGATCGTTACAATACACGTATCTAAGTAACAAACTTATTTGCTGTTAAGTAATACATAATCCGGGCGAGTGCAAGCATAATCAGCTGGCATACGTTCGGATTATGTACTTTATGCATGAAGGGATCTGTCGGTATGGCGTTTGAATGTAATCTAAGAAAATACGGCAAAGCACCCTTTGCGGTTGCTGTCATTCACGGCGGCCCGGGCGCGCCAGGGATAATGGCTCCGGTAGCACGGGAGCTTTCCTCCGATTGGGGCATTTTGGAGCCGCTTCAGACTTCAGCATCGCTCGATGGGCAAGTGCAGGAACTGAAAGATGAATTGGAATCTGTCGCTGAATTTCCAGTCATTCTGATAGGGGCTTCGTGGGGGGCATGGCTGAGCTATATTATTGCCGCTCGATATCCGGCACTCGTGCGCAAGATAATCCTTGTCGGCAGCGGGGGCTTTGAAGCCAAATATGCAGAGGGTATGCACGATACCCGCCTCAGCCGTCTGAGTAAGGCTGAACAGGAAGAAGTAACTGCCTTGCTGAAAGATTTGTACGATCCTTCAGATGAATCAAGAAACAGTCAACTTGCTCGCATGGGCGAGTTGTTCGCAAAAACCGATAACTATGATATATTGGCGCACGATGACGAATTAATTGAGTTCCAGGCCGATGTTCACGCAAACGTGTGGCGTGAGGCGGCTGAACTGAGAAAGAGCGGTGAACTCCTGTCGATCGGGGCGCAGATCAAGTGTCCGGTCGTTGCGATCCACGGTGATTACGACCCTCATCCCGCAGAAGGCGTCATAAAGCCGCTATCCGGCATACTAAGCGATTTCAAGTATTTCGTGCTGCCGAACTGCGGCCACGAGCCATGGATTGAAAAACAGGCAAGACACCGGTTTTTCGAGATCGTCAGACAGGAATTGCAGGCCAAGTGATCATCTGGCCGATGAGAGCGACTGTACGCGGCCGACACGCCCGTCTTCCAGCATAACCTTGATGCCGTGGGGGTGGGTTGGGCTCTTCGTGAGGAGCCGCGCCACGACGCCCTCTGTCAGCGCACCGGTCGGCTGGTTCTGTTTTTCAACTATGCGCACTCGCAGGCCGGGGCGGATTTCACTTCGGTTAGGTACTGCCATGATTTTCTGTTTCCTCCTGGTTACTCATCGCAACCATAACAGTATACCACGAACCGTGATATTGCCCCACACTTAAAGGAGGATGTTCTAATTAGTTAGCGAACTATTCAGAAGGATTCCCCTCCTGATTTAGATGGATTTACACTTGGTGATAAGGCGTTTTTTTCTGAAAGGATGGTATGATATGAAAAAGATTTTTGCGGTAGCGAATTCGCATATAGACCCTGTATGGCTTTGGGATAAATTCGAAGGGATAGATGAGGTCATAAACACTTTTCGCTCTGCCTGCGATAGATTGGATGAATACCCGGAGTTGAAATTCGCCGCGAGTTCCATCACCTTCTACAAATGGGTTGAGGAGTATGATTACGCAGTCTTCGAGAGGATCAAAGCCCACGTAGCATCTGGCAGATGGGAGATTACCGGTGGATGGCTGGTAGAGGCGGATTGTAATCTACCTCTTTCTGAGAGTTTCTACAAGAGCGCGGAAATCTCTAAAAAGTACGTATCAAACCGCTTTGGGGTAGAGACACCGGTTGCGTACGTCCCTGATTGTTTCGGGCATGCCGCATCTCTGCCGACCATACTGTCGGATACAGGATTCAAGTACTATATCTTCGTTCGCCCGGAGGTTCATGAGAATCCCGACCTGCCGGATGACCTCTTCTACTGGGAGCACAATGGCAATCGAGTGCTTTGCTACCGATTGAAAAATCACTATACTCAGGGCTTTGATTTCCGCCGGGAGCGAGTGGAATCAGAGATCGGTGCCGATGACTTCACCAGACGAGGGCTAGCCTGCTATTTCTTCGGAATGGGCGACCACGGCGGCGGGCCAACAAAAGCCGAGATTGATACGCTCCAGGCGATCAGCACTCAGAGAACTGATTTGGATCTGAAATTCTCCACATGTCTGGAATTCTTTCAGGCGGCGGAGAAACTACCGAATATCCCCGTCTACTCTGGCGACCTCCACTACCATGCCGTCGGATGCTATTCGGTCAATCGAAATTTGAAGCATGCGATCAGAGGTGCAGAGCGCGCCCTGTGCTACACTCAGCGTGTAGTTGATGCGTCGCACACAGCGGCCGATCTGGATACTCTCTGGGAGACTACGATCTTCAACCAGTTCCATGATATTATGCCGGGTTCCTGCTCACCGGACGCTGCCAGACAGGCATTGGATGAGATCGGTGGCGTACGGGCTGCATCGGCTGAAATAGCTTATTCCGCAATCAAGCATGTATCAAACGGTATTCCCGTCGCATGCCGTCAGGGTGAGTTCAGGATATTCAACTCTCTGCCATACAATGTCACCGGGCCGTTTGAGATCGAGAGCTTCCTGTATTTTCGACCTGGCGCGCCGTTCAAAGACTCATCCGGCAGGGAGATTGCCATACAAGAGGTTGCTCCGTCTGTACACTGTGCCAACCATCGATGGCTGTTCACCGATACGATTCCGGCAGGAACAATGAATCGCTACTATTTCGATTCGGATGATGCACCTGGATTCAGGCAGGAAGGTCAGCCCGTCTATACCGATGGCAATGAAATCGCCACCGCACGCTTCGAGATTGCGAGCCCTGGCAGTATACGTGAGACTTCGCCCGGAACAGGACTACTCAAATCACCGCTGACACTTGGAATCATAAGGGACAGCAGCGATACATGGAGCCACGGCATACGCGGATACGGGAAAGCTGAAGAGTATTTCAGTGAAGTGGCATCCACCGTGCATCGCGGGCCGATCGCATCCCATCTATTGTCACGGTGCGAGTTCGGAAAATCGTCGGCTGAGTTGATGTTCACTTCTTATGAAGACATGCCTTATGTGGATCTTGAGATAAAGGTTCGATGGGTAGAGGAGCGCAGTATACTGAAGCTCTTGATCGAACCTGACTGCAGTTTGCAGTCGCTGCTGGTGCAGGGGCCGGGTGCTGCTATCGAAAAGCGTACCGACGGAGCTGAAGAACCGCTTCATGGCTGGATGCTTGCAGGAGAGTTAGGCATTCTGCAGGACGGGGCATTTGCATTCGACCGCGATGGGGGCATAATAAGAATTACTCTGATTCGCTCCAACCTATACGGCTTCCACGATCCGTGGATTGTGGATGATCGCGGGCCCAAGCAGCACACGGACATCGGCGAGCACAGGTTCCGATTAAGATTCATCAGGCGCGAAGGCTTGGTTACTGCAGATATGGACAGGATGTTTGCAGAATTTGTCGAGCCGTTTCATGTGACTCGGAGCAATAGTTAACCAAGCGATAGTTGACCTGTAATTGCATAAGAGTTATCATGAAAGACAGTTGCTTATCAACAAGGCGAATAAATACTCATATTTATATTAATCAAGCGCTTTCAACAGCATAAGTGCGAATAACATAATCATGAAAGGGAATTAATTACATGGAAAAAGCAATTGCTTTGGCAGAGACTGTAAGCACATTTAAGGGTAATTTACCGACAATCGGTGTCTTTGTGGCCGGTGACCCTCGCATCGATCAGGATAGTAGAACTCGCTGCACGAATATCGTGCGTATGGTGGCAGATACCCTCGCAGATCGAGTTAAGCTACCGGATGGTTCGCCGGTGAAGGTCGTTTGGACGCCGATATTGGTGGACGGTGAAAAACAGGCAGACATAGTTGCCAAGCAGTTTCAGGATGCAGGTGTAAACATACTTGTCTGTACTCCTGATACATGGGCATTTCCTCAACTTTCCGTAATCTCCCTTCTTCAGCAGTTTCCAAATGATACACCGATTAATCTTACATGCGGCAACAGCGGTCCAAAGCCCGGCGTAGTTTTTGCACAGGCAGTGAACGGTGCCCTGGCCCAGTACGGGAAAATGTCGCACCTTAACGTTGGCACATGGCCTGATACAGGGCTTGAGCCGGTTATGACAGAGTCGACTGCACAGGCGCTTGTGGATTGGGCCTTCGCAGCAGTAACCACACAGTCGCTTAAGGGAAAAAGAGTAGTAGTCTTTGGCCACGATTCAATGGGTATGGAGACTGCACTTGCACATATCCTGCCTACGCGCAAACAGTTTGGATTAGAGATTACTCGTCTGGATATGAAGCTTCTTGCGGATATGCTTGCGAAGAAGTCATACGATGCCGCCGAACTCAAAGCCATGAGGGCCTGGATGGACTCACAGCTGGGGTCAAGGATTGAGCTTCGCGACGATCTCGATTCCGAACGATTCAACCAGAGCCTGGCACTCTACCTCATAGTACGCGATATTCTAAAGGACTTGAATGCGGTCGGTGGTGGCTTTATGAGTCAGCTTGAATGGGGCTCGGATAACAGGGGCATACCGCTCCCTGTTGCCGATGCCATGGAGTCGTTCTTTAACTCTACATTCGATCACAATGGCCGCAAGGTTCCAATCTCATTTGCCACAGAGGCGGATGTTCAGGGACTTCTGACCATGCTCTTCTTCTCATCGCTTACAGGCGGCAATCCTCCACTATTCATGGACTTCCGCAAAGTCTGGGAGAAGTGGGAGCTCGATGCGCTGGCGAAGAAGATCGGTGTGTCGCTTGATGAGAATGAAATCTGGGTGCAGAAGGGCCTCGTAGACGGCGATAACTCCGGTAGTGCATCGCTCGACTGGGCAGCCAGAGTTGGGGCAAGCGTAGAGGAGATCATGTCTCGAGTGTCTATGCCGCTTGCTGATGGTGATTACTTCCCGGGAATGGGCAACTCGATGACTTATGTGTCCCCCGGAGGGCTCGATGGAATTGCTGGCCGCATGGCATACAGCAATCTGTCCGACATGTTCAGCCTAAGCTGGGATGAGGCTACGACGGCGGAGGTGCCGACGGCGATGGCAAAAGCCCTGTGTGACACTTCAAACAACACATGGCCGCACACGTTCGTCGTGCCGAAGTACGCTACCATGGGCGAATACAAGCATTCTACACCAGCAAATCACTTCCATATGGTTCAGGGACTCACCCCTGCCAGACTTGAGTACTGGATGGACTTGAATAATGTGCTTTCGCAGTCAAACTGGGCAGCCCGGCCGAGTTTCGTCGAGGGCGTTGACAGGCCAACACCTCTGCTGTATCTCGCGAACGGCGGAGAAAACAATGCCAAGCTGATGCTCGGGAAGAAGATGTAAACGGTCATTCTCTGAAAAATCGATAAATACGTGGAAATTGGCGGTCGGATGGTGTGCGTTTTCCATCCGACCGTCAATTTTTTGATGAATGTGTCAGCCTATTATCAGCTTGATGGCAGCGAGTCCAGCGAGGCCGAGGACCGCCACATCGAACGCCTTCTGGGATATTCGGGGCAATAACCACTTCCCTGCGAATACTCCGACGAGAATCACCGGAAACAGCACGAGATCGAGCTTGAAGGATTGTAACGTAATCATGGGCTTCTGAGGATTTACAGCGCTCAGTACAAGAAAAACCGGCACTTTACTTAAGTTGATCAAAAAGAAGTACCAGGCAAGAGTACCGATAAATTCTTTCTTCGGCAGCTTATGCGCAGACATGTAGATCGACATGATCGGTCCTGCGGCGTTTGAAACCATCGTCGTGAAACCAGCGGCGGTTCCTGTCGCGGCAATCCCGATTTTGGATGTCGGCGTCAGCTTATTCCCCAATCGGCCCTGGAGCAGGTTGATAACAAGCATAAGCAGCACCAGCACGCCGATGACGCGACCGATGACGTCCACGCTTCCACTCAGTCGTCCGGTGATCCACAGGCCGATTGCGCCGACCACGAGCCCTGCCACGACCCACGGTAGCAATCCGATCAGCTTGTCCCACTGAACATGCCGCCTGTACCATAGGACGGCGAAACAGTCGGCGAATATGAGCATGGGCAGCATGATACCAACGGACTGCCTGCCTCCAAACGCGTATGCCAGCATCGGCACTACCAGGATGCCTGTGCCGGGTATTCCTGTCTTCGATATTCCGACTAAAACTGCCGCTCCAGCCCCAAGTATCCACTGCCATAACTCAATGTGCATTAACTAAACTTCCATTCTTAGATTGACCGTGCCAGCGCCATCATCGCATACACACCATTCGCCGCTGCCACTACCAGGCATTCGGGCGTGAGCATCCGCCTCGCGCATGTATCGAAGAGGATGACACCAGATGCCGGAAACTCCTCGTCACCGTGCCATATTCCATATGTGACGCTGAGCAATGGCAGAACGGGGATTGTCACGCTGGCGTCTGCAATATCGGATTTCACTCCGCTCAGTCGCTCGGCGACGGCATACAGGAGGTCCGGCTTACCGTCGAAGGTAGTAACCAGCGGATTGAGGCAGCGCTTATTGAAGCTAGGCTCGTACGTCGCTGCACCGGGGAGATCACGGAACGCGATTAGTTCCCCTGACGGCGGCTGCCCGTTCGCGCTCAGTATGTAGTTCAGGATGAGCAGTTTGGTTGTGATCGGTATTTCTTCATCTGCGCCAATTTTTGTAACGTTCCCGGATGGCCAATGTACGAGATATGGCTGTCCAAGATAGACAACCCTCAGTGCACACGATGCCGTGTCGTATTTAGCCTGAGACTTTCGCGCGAGGGTCTGTGCATCGGCATTGGAAAGTTGCTCGACCGCCAGTGCATACGCAGTTTGATATCCTTTTAGCAGGTTTGATTCTACCGGCATAGCGAATTCCTTTTCAGTCCCTCTCCTTTTGGGTAAGGGCTCTGCAGATCGTCCCTAGCGCACGGGCGGTGTGAATGTTGCAAGGAGAACAAGCGGCTCATCGCCAGTATTTACGACCGCATGCTCGGTGCCTGATGGAGCCATCATCATCAAACCGGGCACTGCTGCTTCACATTCGCCGTTCATGTGGACTTCGCCGGTCCCTCTCACGATATAGATGAACTCGATGGCGCTATCGTGTATATGCGGCGCGATCTTGCACCCCGGATCGATGCTGACTTCCGCGTTGTTCAGTCGGTCGTTGTCGGCGCTTCCGAAGAAGTGTGTCAGGTAGACGCCTTTGTTGGCAGGGTTTTCTACAGGTTCAATTTCGTTTGGTTTTATGATGTATTTGGTCATTGGCGTATCCTTAATAGAGTTTCTTTCTTACTTTGTAAATTCTATGCTGAATATCATTCTGTTTCCACGCGAGGCGTGTTCTCAGGCCGGGATCAGTCTCTTGCCTTAGCTCATTTTTACACAACTTCTCGGCGCGAGTGAACGTGCGCTCGGCAACCTTTAGCCGTTTCTGCATCTGATAGGTAATTCCAAGATACTCCAGTAACTCGAAATCCTTTGGGTTGTTGTCCAGTTCACGTAATATATCTCGTTGGAGCATTCTAATTATATATGGATAATCACCAGTCGCAAGTTGATAGTTACCATCTTTATAGTCATATACGTTCTGCCATCTGGGTTGTGCGGCGTGGCAGATACTATAGCCAATTGCATGAATGTTGATGACTTGGTACCGTCCATCTCGGCTGAGACTGCGAACTTCAGGTGGTTCATCACTGCTTACGCCAAGAACGCTAGTCATTCGGCCATTCTGCCATTCGAAAACGTCTAGATGCGTTGGTGTCCAACTAGCACCTATTATAATCTGTGGTACCACTGCTTCCGAAATACCGTCACCATTCATATCGAAAACGTATAACCGAACGTCATTGAAGTTATCTTCGCCCTTAGAGTGTGGAAACCCCAAGTTTTCTGACTGCCAGACAGTCCTGAGGTTATTTGGTGCCGCCGAAAACAAAGTCAGCTTAACGCTGGAATAATCAGGCCATGTTCCATCAGATTTTATTGCTGATAGAACAAGCCATTGCTTATTATGCCCCGGTATGGGATATTCCGCAGTTTGCAGTATAGTATGCTGTTTTGGCAATTTTGCTATTGCAGATTTTGTTACCTCAGCCAGTTCTCTGGCACACTGCAGTTTATACCGAATTGCTGTATTTCCCGGTGACAGTCTATCCGCTTTTTCAAATGATGAAACAGCTTTATCATGTTTTCCAAGCAGTTGCTGAGATTTGCCAAGGCCAACCAGAACACGACCGTTAGGGCCATACTTATTGATAATAGCATTGAATGCATTCTCTGCTGATTCCGCATCTATACGCATGCTGCCATCCGCTCCGAATGGCGGATGAGTTTGAAGCAGTAGCCGATCTGCCCATAGGAGCGAAGAATCCGGAACTTTATTATTTGCCTGCGTCATACAGGGATATATGATGCATAGTGCCGCGCATATAGCAATCAACCCATTCAATTTCATCAGAAGATACTCCTGCTCATATTTGAGATGCAGAATCTATGGCACAGTTTATTATTGGATCAATTATTCAAACTCGTGAGCGGGGCGGGGATTCGACCGCCCATGCGCACGAATGCTTCCGATGCGCCGCTCTGAATCTCCATGATCGGACTCTCGCCGAATAGACCGCCGAACACCGCACGATCGCCTGCCTTCTTGCCAGGCACCGGAATCAGCCGGACGGAGGTCGTCTTCCTGTTGATCACACCGATCGCCAGCTCATCCATCGCAAGAGCGGTCAGCGTCTCGGCGGAGGTGTCGCCGGGGAGTGCAATCATATCAAGCCCAACTGAGCAGACGCTCGTCATGGCCTCAAGTTTGTTCAGCGTAAGATATCCCTTTTCGACTGCCATCGCAAGCGCAGAGTCTTCCGCCACCGGGATGAATGCGCCTGACAGCCCTCCGACCGACGATGATGCGAACGCTCCGCCTTTCTTGACGGCATCGTTCAGCATCGCAAGCGCGGCAGTCGTGCCGGGGCCGCCGACCTTCGGGATGCCCATTGCCTCGAAAATTTCGCCGACACTGTCGCCGACAGCCGGGGTAGGGGCGAGTGAGAGATCGACTATGCCGAACTCCGCACCGATGGTTTTCGCTACCTCGCGCCCGATCAACTCACCGCATCGCGTGACCCTGAACGCTGTCGCCTTGATCTGCTCAGCGATGTCTCCTAGAGTGCAGTTCGGACTGTTCTGCCGGATGCGCTCGATTGCACGCTTCACAACGCCCGGCCCGCTGACACCGATATTGATCACTGTCTCGGGCTCACCGATACCTTTGTATGCGCCCGCCATGAATGGGTTGTCTTCCGGGATATTGGCAAAAACGCTCAGCTTGCAGCACCCGAAGCCGTCTGCATCGGCGGTCCGTGCGGCTGTCTCACGCCAAATCCGACCGAGCAGCAGGAGGGCCTCAACGTTGATCCCCGCCTTCGTGCTTGCGGCGTTGATCGAGGCGCACATGTTGGTGGTCTGAGAGAGCACATCCGGTAGGCTGTCGATGAGGGCCCGGTCAGACGCCGTCATGCCCTTCTGTGCGAGGGCTGTGTATCCGCCGATGATATCTATGCCAGCCTGCTTTGCGGCATCATCCAGCGCGTGGGCAAGCTGCACAAGCTCATCCTTGGTGTGACCTGCCGCCACATCCGCAATCGGGCTGACGGAGACTCGCTTGTTCACAATGGGGATGCCATATTTGCGTGAGATCGACTCGCATATGCCCACAAGTGGCGACGCGTAGCGCACTATCTTCTCGTTGACAAGTCTGCACATGCGGTCGATATCCCTGTCAGAGCAATCGAAAAGATCGATTCCCATATTCACCGCTCGAACATCCAGGTGCTCGTTCTGCAGCATATCGATTATTTGGAAAGTATGTTCGCGTTCCATTTAGCACTTCCTTTGTTAAACCATTATAGGCTTGATGTCGCTTGTAGCCCTGAAGATATCCGCATGTTGAAGGTGTACCGTGAGTCCGAACTCTATCCCAAGCTGCTCAAGCTCCGACTGCACTTCCTCGACATCCACATCGTCAGGTATCGAAACCTGCACGAGCATGACGAAGCGCCCGTCGTGTGCGTAGGCGTAAAAATCGTCTATATTGATGGTTCGTTCCGACAGGTAGGTTGTTACTCTGCCTATGATCGCCTGGCTGTCGTTGCCCCTCAAACTGAGGGTAAAGTGTTCAGCCGGCCTGTCTACATGTGCAATCGGCTCGACAAATGGCCGAACGTTAACGACCAATTCGCCGACTTCGCCGTGCCGTTCGACTGCCTGCCGTATCTCAATCTCCGTGCGCTCGCTCGGCATTATGACCGACATGATCAGTGTGAAATAGCCGTGCATTACCGTCTGGCTTACATTCGTTATATTTCCACCAAGGCTTGCAAGGGCTGAGCTGACGTCACGGACGATCCCGACCCTGTCGCGAGCCATTACGGTGACTATGTACTCTTTCAATTTTTCCTCCAGGAGTTGCTTGTCTATGATATTGTATCAGAATTGGCGCGGCGACTTCTACAACAGGGGGATTGTTTGGGGTATTATAGTTGCCGATATACGGGTTTGTGAGGCGTGACGTGCCATCAGTCCCATTCTTTGTGATGGTGGGGCCATTTTGTGGTGATTTCGGCAAACGGCTTTTCAGCCTGCATCGGACAGCACGCTGAGCAGAAGCGCGATCCGGTTGCTCGCGATCATGTCCACGCCCAACTCTGCAAGGGCCCGCATATCCGCTTCTGCATCCACGGTCCATGCCATGATCTGCATGTTGGCGGCGTGCGTTGCCTTGATCAGAGGAGCCGTTATCGCTTTGTAGTTAATGCCCAGTATCGAGCTGTTGATTCCTGCCGTCTCGTCTGCCATGCGAACGGCGGCTTCTTCACCGATGGGATCAGTTGCGTACACCAATCGACAGAATCCGATCGACTCGTTCAACTCTGGCATTCTGAGGCCTATGCACTCATGGAACGATGCTATCACAACTTCATCGTCCATCTCATGCGCCGTGATCATATCGACTACAGTATCTTCGATTCCCGGTTCCTTGATCTCGACTATGAGCTTTGCTTTACCTCGGCACAGATCGAGGGTTTCTTCCAGTGTGGGCACCTTCTCACCTGCAAAGTCCTGTCCGAACCATGCTCCTGCATCGAGTGCCCTGATATCCCATAGAGACATCTCCTCGACCGTGCCGATGCCGTTTGTGGTTCTATCAACCGTCGCGTCGTGCATGACGACTATGTGATCATCCACCGTGCTGCGGACGTCGCACTCGATCATCGGCGCTCTGGATTCCATCGCCTGCTTGAATGCGGTCAGCGTGTTTTCGGGGGCTTGTGCGGAGTATCCTCTATGCGCGATCCCGGTGACTGTGTGCATCTCCGTCACCTCCTTCGTCAAAATGGTTATACCCCGACTCGTGCGAATTTCTTCGTAAGTAATTGAGCATCGACAGTTCCGCTAGGCTCAACTACCGAATGAGCAAATGGTGAGATCAAGCCCTCACCCCAACCCTCTCCCGAAATCGGGCGAGGGGAAGCGATGAATCTTCTACCTGATGAGATCCTTCACGGAGTTTATCCTGCAGTCGAAGGGTTCAGGATGACGCCCGCTTGTTGGAGTGGAATGTGATTCAAGCTCAACAGGAGGAATCCCTGCCTATATGGCGAACTTTACGGTAGCACGACTACTATGTGGAGGAATTGGTGAGATTTTCAAGGATAGCTTTGTTTTCAACGCTGATGCTGGCCGTGACCAGCACTGCTTTCGCGTACCGGTTGATTTGTATTCCGGTAGCCGAAGTACTGCCGGAGGGAGTATACAAGGTCGAGGCGTCGGCGATCCATAACGACCACAAGACCGGGGCATGGCTCCCGTCATACCGGTTTGACTCAACGATATTTAAGGATGTCGAGATCGGCATCAAGGCAGGCGGTCTGCCTGGGCATTTCAGCACATCCAACACTCAGGTGAACTTGCAGTGGCAGATTGCTAAGGAAACGAAGGATGAACCCGGATACGGAATCGGCGTCTGGAATCTGTATGATTCGGACGACCATCGGGCGGTGAAGGCTTCGTATTTCGCCGGCGCGTACAAGACTGTGTCAGTCTCAGGGTTGAAGTACCCCGTCAAGGCGCATCTGCTTGTCGGTACCGATCAGCTTTCGGGCGTCTTCGGCGGTGTGTCGATTCCGCTTTCCAAGCGATTCAGTGTCGCTGCGGAATATACACCTACCGGTGTCGCCGGGGAAAAGTCGTTGATGGCTCCCGGTACAACCTCTAATCTTAGCATCTCGATGGGTTACAACCAGACACCGCATATGCGGTTTAAGATCGCCGATGCTGGTGGCGATATAGGTTACGGCATAACCTATACGAATACATTGAAATAGGTTTTGTTTAGGCCCAATTCGCCGATGTATAATGTCAGAATTGGGCCTTTCTGCTATCTGCGATCTGCAATGTGTGTTTCCTCTTTCTTCTGTGGGTACCCTGAAACAAGAAATCCGGACGGCAACACGCGAATCAAAGGAACCGGAGCTTATCATGGCCATTTATGCGATTTCCGATCTGCACCTCTCGTTTGCCAATCCAAAGCCGATGGATGTCTTCAGCCCGGTATGGGTAAACCATGCTGAGAAGGTTGCACGCAATTGGGACAGTCTAGTCACGGACGACGACATCGTGCTGATGCCCGGCGACCTGTCGTGGGCGATGCGGCTGTCGGAGGCACGTCCCGATCTGAAATTCGTGAGGGAGCGGCGGGGGCGAAAAGTCCTGACGCGCGGCAACCACGATTACTGGTGGCAGCGGCGTGCGACGCCTCGAATCCAGCAAAACTATGCGCCTAACATGTTCTTCCTGCAGGGAACGTCTGCCGTTATAGGTGATGTGGGGATAACAGGCACGCGCGGATGGCGGCTGGAAAAGTGGATGACCGATGCTAACGTAGATCCGAAAGACGAGATATTGCGCGATGTGGCTCAATCGGAGAAAATACTTCGGCGGGAGCTCAACTATCTGGAGAACGGGCTGAAATCGATCCCCGAATCGGTGAAGATGAAAATCGCGATGCTCCATTTTCCTCCGTTCGACGAGCGCCTTCAGCCTAACGAGTTCTCCGAACTGCTGCAGCGTTACTCGGTCGACGTCGTGGTCTACGGGCACGTACATCTCGGAAATGGCAACTGGCTGAGCGGTGATGTAAATGGAATTCAGCACTTCATGGTCTCTGCCGATATTGTGGATTTCGTTCCGCAGCTCATACTGCCGTAATTGATTGACTGGCCGAGCTTGCCATGTTATCATGCTGAATAAGCTTGTTGCTCAGCACTAAGTAAATGAAGTGACGCCCTCGTTCCATCGGGGCTTATGGATAATTTTGATAATGGATAAGCATAATAATTCGTTTGATAAAATTGCACACCGGCTCCGCACGGAGTTTCCCGGTATAAAGATGCTTGCCCTTGGACAGACCGTCTACTGGGACGAACCGATGAAGGCGATACTTCGGGGCTATCTGGATGCCGACCTGCCCGAAGCCGTGATGGCGGTCGGAATTCATGATGCCGACTATTTCTCGAAGGTTCCTGCGACCCTCAATCTGTCGGACGGTTGGTATGTCGTGCCACACAACGACGGCGCGACACGAGACCTCTGGGTTGCGACGGGCGAGATATCGCGTCTCTTCGGTAACGAGACCATCCCCAGCCGCGACTTCTTCGCGCGACACGGTGTGCAGTTCGACAAGATAGCTCGATCTTATCCGGGCGGGCGAGATGCTCTCCTTGACACCACTACCGAAGCATGGGGGTGGCGCGGTCTGGTTCATGTTGATCCGACCGATGAGGTAGCCTGCTGTGTGCCGGTCAAAGATGCTGCTCCTCATCTTCTAAAACTGCTGGAGTGGGGTTTCGACCGCACGCTAGAGAGTCTGCCGGAGACCCATGCGCGGGATATCGGGCGGCAACAGGCCGATGAGCTTCTGTGCGAGGTTCGTGCTTACGCAAATGAGCATCCCGATGCCAGTGTGCCGGATATGTTCTGCGAGTTTCTGCGCAAATTTTACGAACGATTGCTTGGTTATCATCCATCAAATCTGGAGCTGACCAAGGCTTCTGACATATTTAGATTCAATAAATCGACTGCCGGGCTGAAGCGGTTCGAAACGCTCGGTATCTTCCTTGATCCGAGCACGCGTTTCGCCGCACAGGAGTCGTACGACCTTGCCGTGGAGGGGTCGGACACGTATACCCTTGATAGATTCCCCGAAGGCGCTATCCCGTTCGATCTGCTTGTGCCGGGCAGCGGCAGGGGAACTATATGTCTCAGGGATGGGGCAGTCGTGATCGAATCCGGCGTGCCTGTCTCGATTCCCTGCACGACGCTGCCTTCGACTCCCGCTGAACTTGCGCAACTGATAGAGGAGCATTTCGGGCCGGACACCGCTCTCATCGGCAAGGCTCTTACCCTCATCCTTATGATCGCCAGCGAATTCATCTTTGTGCTGAACGAGCAGGCGTCTGCATATGTACCTCGCTGCGAGACTATGGCGGCTCTGATGAAGGATCGCGGCATAGAGCTAACTTATTACCCAATATTGCGCATGGACTATCACACCTGGGATTCGCTTCGTGCGTGCGACGTGACGTTCGAGATGCCTTCGCATATGGCCCAGGCATTCCATCAGGGCGAATCCACATCCATAGAGATCGCTGATTCCTGGGAGGCGAGGGTTGGGGAACAGACAAATCTGCTCACTCGACTGTCACAGCTTTCCGGCGTCGAAGAAGTGCTTCAATTTCTTGCGCAATCTCAGGGAGAACCATGGCCTGCCAGGATGAGCGCATATCTGAATGCCGATTTAGTTATACGTGAGTTGTCGGGAAGAGTGGAACCGCTGAAGGCGGAATCCGTCAGTCTCAGAGATTTAAGCTACCAGATCAAGCAGGAAGTAGAACAGCTTGAGCGCGATAAAGGGGTGCATTTCCGTGAGATCATCAAGCCTCTGCGGGATGAACTCGCGCGTATGGAATGCGCCGGCGTCACGTCCGGGGATGTTGTGGACTCGCTTAAGGGACAGATTAGTGAACATGAAAAGGTGCGCGCTGAGAAGGAATCGGAGATCGAGCGCAGGCGTGGCGATGCCCAGGCCGCACGTAACAAGAGCCTCGATTTGAAGCAGAGTGTGCAGTCGCTTGAAAAGGGCGGCGATGCGGCTCATGCGCGCGAGACTATGAAGACCGTCGAGTATGAGGCCGAACTTGCCAGATTGTGGCTTGCACGAGATGCTCTGCTTGTGTCGAAGGGCCTCGATTATACCAACCATCGGCCCTCCGCATGGTGGTTCCTGCTCGCTGACCCGGAACTGAAGTGGTTCAATCGAGTGGCAGAGACCGCCGAATTCCGTTTTGAAGAGATACAGCCATCGTCGCTCAGGTGAATCCATGAACACTCTGCATTTTACAAAACTAGAGGCCATAGGGAACAACTTTGTACTTGTTGATGCTTTGCGCCTGCCTGAACATAACTGGCCGCTCCTTGCCCGGCGAATGTGCGTGCGAAGCTTCGGCGTAGGTGCCGACGGTCTGCTGGTGCTTAGTACATCTGATCGCGCCGATTTTCTGATGCGAATGTTCAACCCCGATGGAAGTGAGGATGCGTGCGGAAATGGGCTCAGGTGTGCGGCAGTGTATGTGCACAGCCTGGGATTGACACACAAGGACCATCTCGTTTTCGATGCGAAGGATGGGATTCATCCGGTCGAGATTGTGCATGAAAAGGGTCTTGTGACCGCCAGGGTTAATATGCGCCGTCCATCTTTCCATGCAGCCGATATCCCGTCAACTCTGGATGTGGGCGATGTAATAGATTATCCGCTGGAGGTCGATGGTCAGGTTGTCAGTGTCACCTGTGTTCAGATCGGCACGCCGCATGCGGTGATATTCGCTCCGTTGGCAGAGTTCTGGGATACCATGCCGGCGATCAGTCGGGATATAGAGATTCATCCTGCTTTCCCGGAGAAAATAAGCGTCACATGGTGTGCAGTCGAATCGCCGGACTCGCTGCGCATACGCACGTGGGAGCGGGCAGTGGGTCCAACGCTTGGATGCGGCACAGGGGCATGCTCGGCGATGGTTGCAGCGAATATACATGGTTTCGCTGGCGAGTTCGCGCGAGTCACCTCTCCCGGAGGAACGCTCGGCATCGAATGGCCGGGTCGGGGCGACGTCTTCATGTCGGGCCCCGCGGGCATAGTCTTCACCGGAGAGTGGCAGTTAGTTGGCGATGAGGGAGTTGTTTGAATTGAACGAAGCAGATCTATACGATAATCTGTCGAGCACTTATGATTTGATGATCTCATGGAAGCGGCGGCTTAGACGCGAGCGGCCTTTCTTCACACGCATATTCAAGAAGTTCGGCGTCAAGCGAATACTCGATACCGCTTGTGGTACCGGCATGCATGCGATGGCCTTCAACGATTGGGGCTATTATGTGGCCGGTACGGATATCAGCGCGGGGATGGTAGCAAAATCCCGTGAGAACGCCGGTGACCGCAGTATCGAGTTTGTGCAGGCCGGTTTCACGGAGCTTGATTCGGTGGGCGGCATGTTCGATGCAGTCACCTGTCTCGGCAACTCCCTTCCGCATGTACTCACCGATGACGCACTGGACAAGTCGCTCTCATCCATGTTCGACGTAATCCTGCCAGGCGGTGTCCTCATTATCCACAGCAACAACTATGATCGAATACTTGCTCAGAAAGAGCGTTTCATGCCGCTCGCGCAGGCCAAACGCGACGGGGTCGAATATCTGTTCATGCGTCTTTTCGACTTTCATGATGATTTGCTCACTTTTAATGTCATTACGCTGAAACAGCAATCCGGCGAATGGGTGATGACTCCTGATTCGTCCACTCACCGGGCAATTACCCACGATCTGCTGTTGTCACGCCTGAAGGCTGCCGGGTTCAGCATTGCATCGGTGTATGGCGGATATCCCGACACGCCGTATAACAAGCTGGAATCCGATAACCTGATAGTTGTGGCACAGAAGCCTCATGATCCATGGAGTAATCCGATACGGGAGCCTGTAGCGGCGATCGACAGGGTTCCCGTGAAGGAGAATGGCGAGCCGCTGGTCGATGTTGAATCGGTTGTGACTGGAATACTGGTCAAGGAGAGTCCGACTTTTGGCCGAAAGACCGTCGTGTCGATGCTTGCAGTGGCGCAGTCGTTTCTTCCTGATGGATACAAACTGAGAATCCGCAATATTTGCCGGTCCATGAAGCGCCAGAGAGAGATTTACGAGCAGGTATATAGCGAGCTTTCCGAAAATCATCCTGATTGGCCTGAGAGCCAGTTGCGCAGGGAGCTCAATAAGTTCGTGGCACCACCGGATGCCAAGCATCCGCCCGGACATTCAACGGGTGGGGCGGTGGATCTGACCATAGTTGGTCCGGACGGCCAAGATCTGGATATGGAGTCGATAATCGGGCCTGACGACGTAAATCGCATGAAATCATTCCCGACATACTCGACGGTAATCACACCGGCGGCTGCAAAGAACAGGCAGATGCTTGTTCGCATAATGACTGATGCAGGGTTCAGTAATTTCCCTGGCGAATGGTGGCACTGGTCTTACGGCGACAGCGCGTGGGCGGTACGCGTCGATGCTCCGTTTGCCGTTTATGGTGCGACCCCTGAATTAGAGTAGTCAGGACTCACTAGTATTTTATTGGAGGGCGAAAATGACGAAACGTGAACGATTGATGGCTGCGATTCACGGCCATGAGGTCGATCGAATCCCTGTTGGTTTCTGGTACCATTTCCCGCTTGAGCATCCGTCCGGTGAATCACTGGGTGCGGCAGAGATCGATTTCATGCGCAGGTACGATCCGGATTTTGCGAAAGTCATGCACGATCTTCATCTCGATCTGCCGGATGGAATGACAATCGTTGATACACCCGATGACTGGTGGAAGCTTCGCCCGCTCGATCCGCGATCCGGCAATTTCGCCGAGCAACTGAAGACACTTCGCTACATAAAGGATCATCTTGCACAGGATGCGCCGATTATAGATACGATTTTCAATCCATTCTCGACGGCGAATAAGCTATGTGGAAAGCGGCTACTTGAGCATCTCAAGGTGAATCCAGCTGCTGTGCGCCATGGACTACAGGCAATCGCTGTTTCACTATCCGACTATGCGGCCGCATGGATCGAGGATGGCGGTGACGGCATCTTCTACGCGATCGATGGTGCGCAGTATCCCACTATGTCGGAGGATCAGTACAGGGAGGTCTTCCTGCCTCTTGATAATCTAATTCTACAGTCAGCGATGGAGACCGGATCATTCAACGTCCTGCATCTTCATGGCTCCGATATAATGTTCGATCTGCTCCACGATCTGCCGAACCATGTTCTGAACTGGAGCAGCCAGACTACATCTCCCAGTCTGGTGGAGGCTCGAGGAATTCACGGCGGATGTATTGCCGGAGGAATAGACGAGTTCGCGATCCTCAGCCAGTCCCCGAGTGAGGTTCTGGACAAGGCACGGCATTCGATCGCAGCCGCCGGTTCGACTGGGTTCATACTTGCCCCTGGATGCGCAGTCCCTACGGATACGCCGGAGGAGAACCTCTTCGCACTGCGCCAGGTAGTGGAGATTGTATAGAACGCCAAGTTAAAAATCATGCGGTGAAGATCCTGGATATCTATTTGGTGGAAAATTCGATGTACCTGGGATCATAACGCGATACTGCTGTGATGATTATGTGCTATGATATCTTCAGGATAAGTTCTTGCACAAGATGAAAGGAGCTCTTCTATGAACAAGAGATTCTTGGTTAGTTCAGTAGGTATAATGGCGGTTGCTCTCATAGCCGTTGGCAATAATGCGTTCGCCCAGCAGCAGCAACGCAGCCCCGGTGGAGGCGGCTGGCAGGGCTTTATGGGACGCAACATGGCAAATCCTGCGTCTGCACATACGATGAAGGTTAGTTCTCAAGGAGTCTTTGCCCTTGTTGGTTCAATACTTATCAAGTGCAACGCCACTACTCTGAAGCAGGTGGATATGATTCAACTGCTTGATAATGAAGCAAATGAGAGTAATGACGCACAATCCGGGCAGCCGAACCAAATGGCGACTCCTCAGCCGTCCGCTGCTTTGCTGCTCACACCCGGCGATACCAACAAGTGCGTACTGGTGGTAATCGGTGATGATTTCATCAATGTAGACGCTGATACCATGCAGATAAACGCAAGAGGTAAATTGCCTACTTTGCCGGTTACTACATTAACAATGAGGCCTGCTGCCCATACGCCTAGACAGGCTGCTGAAGGTAGTGATAGTGGCAGCGCCGATATGCCTGCTCCTCCTGCGCCTAGACAGAATGCCGAAGGCATGGATAGTGGTAGTACCGATACTCCTCGTCCACCGAGTCAGCCTCGGCAGATAGTTCTTCCTCAAGGCGCTCCTGATCTGGAGTTGTTGGGAGATACTCTGTACGTTCAGCGTTCGAGCCAGATAGTTGCTATAAACATAAAATACGGGAAATTGATGGCTCTTACCGAGCTGCCCAAACCGGCTGCTCAAACAAACGGCAATCAGTGATTTGTCATAGAAACGTTGAATCTATTTGTTATCGATGGGGTGCTGCGCGTGCAGTGCCCCATTCCAATTCTCGGGCCGCTTTAAGGTGCCTCTGCCTGGATTAACCCCTTTTACTGCACATTCTTTTCGCTCGCCACTGATCAAAATGGGTGCCTTTCTTGTGGATGAATCTTCGTATCACACCGATTCGCCTTCATCCCAACCGATTTCGGGAGAGGGTTGGGGTGTGGGGATTTTGGACAGCTATGATCTCGTTATACAAGCATATAGTTGGGTATTTTTGAGTCGGCGCAGGGCGGCTTCGTGTTTTTGTTGCCGCGAATTTATTCGCACGGTTGTTGGAACACTGTCACTATCCACAAACTTTCAAAATGAAATCTATTGTGCAGGTTTTATCCCCCAAACCTTGACTCAGGGCAGCGCCTTTCGTATACTTATACTGAACCGTAAAAGTTTTATAGAATTCACGGGGTAAGGAGAGTCAATTGAAACTTAAGTTAGGACTACCCAAAGGCAGTCTTCAGGATGCCACATTTGCGATGTTTAAGAAAGCCGGTTGGGACTTCAAAGTCAGCAGCCGCTCATATACTCCTTCGTGCGATGATGTCGAGATCGAGGCATTGCTGGTAAGGCCGCAGGAGATTCCTCGATACATTCAGGACGGAATCCTGGATGCCGGACTTACCGGCAAGGATTGGATTACGGACTGTGGCGCAGACGGTGATGTAGTAGAAGTCACCGAACTCTGCTACAGCAAGGCGACTAAGAATCCTATCAAGATCGTAGTGGCCGTCAAGGATGATTCAGACATACATACCGTAAAGGATTTGCAGGGTAAACGCCTTGCAACCGAGTACGTGAATACCGCAAAGCGCTGGTTGGAAAGCAACGGCGTTACAGCTCAGGTTGAATTCTCCTGGGGCGCCTGCGAGATGAAGGTACCTGCTCTGGCGGATGCAATCATAGTTAACACCGAAACAGGTAGCTCCATTAGAGCGAACAACCTTCGAATCATAGAGACGCTGCTTGTTTCAACGACAAGACTGGTCTCGAACAAAACGTCGTGGGAAGATCCCTGGAAGCGCAACAAAATTGAGAACCTGGCAATGCTGCTGACCGGCGCATTGAACGCCGATGAGTTGGTTGGTCTTAAGATGAACGTTCCGAAGGCAAACCTCGACGAGATCATGTCGGTTCTTCCTGCTCTGAAAAAGCCTACCCTTTCGCCGCTAAGTGATGATGAGTGGCTGGCTGCAGAGATAATTCTTGAGGAAAAAGTTGCCAGAGATTTGATTCCAAAGCTGCATCGAGCCGGGGCCGAAGGCCTGGTCGAATATCCGTTAAACAAGGTGATTTACTAAGGGAATGGGGCTCTTCGGCGGTATACGCAGGGGGCGATTACTTATATGCAATGCAATAAATGTGGTACGGAAAACGAAACAGACGTCAAATTCTGCAAAGAATGCGGCGATAAGCTTGGCAAACCGATGCCCGAGATGGACTTGGTCATAGATGTCGATCTCAGAATGGGCGAGATGGTCTATCTGGCCTACAATCATCGTGATGCCGGCAGATTTGATGAAGCTATTCTTGCGTGTCAGGGTGCGCTGGCCCTAAAGGCCTCAAGCGCACCTGCACATTCGCTTTTGGCCTCGCTATACGAATTGAACGGCGATATCGCGTCAGCAATCATTCAATATGAGATTGTGCTGTCGCTTGATCCGAACAGTGCTGATAGTGTGAAGCTGGCTAAGTTGAAGGCCGGTCGAATTTCCGGCACAGGGATCAAGGACCGTTTTGCGAATCTTCTGGTGAAGTTGAAGCCGTTCACGCCTTACATCGTTGCTTCTGCGGCGTTTTGCCTTATATTGGTGTTGGGACTGACATTTCTAGGCAGTTCAAAGCCAGCACCTAAAGCCGTCACAGAGATGCAGAACAATTCTCCGCAAGCATCAACTGCGGTGCCTCAGCAGGGATATCAGAATGCTCAGCAGCAATATACTCAGCCTGCCCAGCAGACCTATCCTACACAGGTGCAGCAGCCTCAAGCGAATACTCAACTAGTACAATCGCAGGTTGATCCGAATGCTGCGTTGCGAAGAGGTGTGCCTCCTGTTCCGGTAGCGAATACATCTGCCGCACCCCTGTATCCATTGCCCAGCCAGAATCGGAAGCCGGTCACTCCTGTTATCCATCCATTGTCGGACAGCAATTCGGGGGCTAACGAAGTTCCTGCAATAGTGCCGGTTATAGAACCTTCACAGGGCCAGCCGAATTCGACTGCAGTTACTCGCGAAGCTCCGGCGCAGAAGTGGCAGCCTACAGGTAGTCCTGAGCAGAGGGCATCCATATATCAGCGTCTTGGGAAGTATACAGACGCAATTTCTGCTTATCGGGAAGCTATCAGTCAGGGTGGAGATGGCGGACGACTGTATCAGCAGATCGCCAGATGCTACCAGCAATTGGGCCAGCATGGCAAGGCAATAGATAGTTACAACCAGGCCATATCCCAATATAGAAGACAGTTGGCTGCCGGTAGAAAACCTGCAGATGTTCAACTTGGCATCAGGTCGTGCGAAGCCGGGATCCAGGTAAGTAAGAGTCAGGGGTATTGAGGTATTACGGATGAAAAGATTTTTTGTTTTCATATCGTTGATTGTGGCAATGTCCCCTGTGATAGCTCGTGCGGATAAACCTTTGCCCTTTGTTGTTGCAATTGGATGTCCTAGCAGGGATAACTCAGTTGCGCTCGATCCGAAAATAGCGCGATCACTGGCCGATCAGTTGAAACGTGATGGCAAAATCGATATTGGTTCCGCTGACGGAAGCAACCCGCAGGCCGTTGTGCCAAACGTGATGAATACGATCATGGATCAGGTGAAAACTTACGGTGACGGGAGCTCGACCGACAGCGGTCAGGCGACCCTGCCAATCGATCAGGATCTGGTCAATATTGTCGTCGAACAGCTGAATGACAACGGGCGATTCAGAGTGGTCAGATTCGATACCAGTCTGCCGATGGTACAAAAGGCGATTTCGGAAAAAAAGCTTTCTCAGAAAGTTGCAGATGCGGCGTACGATCCGGTTAACACCCTGGAAATTGCCCGTTCAATGGGCGCCGATTATGCGCTTCGTGTACAAGGATATATAGTTGATGCCAATGTCAATCTGGTGGTTGAACTCATCAGCGTTAATGGAACTGGTCGCTATTTGGCATCCTCCGGCAGCGTAATCACATATGGCATCGGCTCAAGAGCGGCAATCAATCGGAAGAACGCGCTTTCTACGGCCGCCAGCGATTCCGTCTCACAGATAATTATTCAAGTTTTTGGACAGGGTGCTCTACTTGAAGGCCCGATAGCAGCCCCTGTTTTGCCATTAGCACAAGCGAATACCAATTCATCCACGGCTCAAAGAGACACTGTTTCCGAATACGCTTTGGCTATGCGCCAGTCTGATGCATATATCGGAACTCATGATCCTACTAACGCCGTTATAGAGCTTAGGCGGGCGATCAACCTTAAACCGGGCGAGATCGCAACCCGATTGAAGCTGGCGGGCCTGTACTCCAGTCTAGGCATGACCGCGGAGGCCATCGATGAGTGCAAACGGGCTCTCCTGTTTACCGACAACACCGGTATCCATAACATGCTGGCAAAACTTTATCTGGCAAATGGCTCTCTGGCCGACGCCGCTGCTCAGTGCCTCGAAGTGGCTCGTCTGGACCCATCGAATCCTGAAGTGCGCATTAACCTTGGCGATATCTACTGGAACCAGGGCAAGATAGATGACGCGACCAGTGCTTATGAGGATGCTGTGAAGTTATCCCCGGCAAATCCTGCGCCGCACGAGAGGCTCGAGAGGCTGTATTCCGCGCGAAAAATGTACGCTCTCGCGCTGGATCATGCGGTACAAGCGAAAGAACCTTCGCCGAATACAGATGCCGTTTCAAAGTACAAGTTTGTCATCAATGTAGCTCAGGATGAGTTTAACTCTGTTCTGGGTAAACTGATCGCGTTGCAGAATGATTTCGGTGACAACAAGATCACCGAAGATGACTACTATATGGACTGTAAGGATGCTGCAACTCGTGTCGACGCACTGTCCGGCTTCATGGAGAAGCAGAGCGTTCCGGATAGTATGAAATCCGCTCATTTGCACGGTGTGCTCGCGATTAGTTTACTGGCACAGTCAAGCGGTGATATTGTGCGATACCTGGAGACCAAGTCTCAGCATTTTGTGGATGATGCCGGATTGCTACAAGATGAGGCTAAGGCCGAAATGGATACTTATGCCAAGTCTGCGCCTGTGATTTCGGCACGATAACCGGGGGCGCAATCGTATGGACGGCTCATCGGTTGGAAAGACCATAATCTATGCAGGAATCGCCATTGTACTATTTGGCGCAATAATACTGCTCTTCTCCCGATTGGGGCTGCGGGGCGCACCATTACCAGGTGATATGGTAGTCAAGAAACCTGGAATAGTTTTCTATTTTCCGATAATCACGAGCATAGTAATCAGCATCATTCTATCTTTAGTGCTGTGGCTCGTTTCGGTATTTCGACGATAAAAAGGGCCACTAACAACATGCTTCTAAGCGAATTTGATTACGGTCTGCCACTTGAGCTTATTGCACAAGAACCCTTGGTGGAACGAGATAAATCCAGACTGCTGGTGCTGCACAGAAATTCCGGTGAGATTGAACACAAACAATTTTTCGACATCAAGGAATATCTCCGACCCGGCGACCTGCTTGTTATGAACAATACGCAGGTTACGGCGTTGCGATTGCATGGAGAGAAGCCGACCGGCGCAAAGGTAGAAGCCCTGCTCCTTCGCAATCTCGGGGGGAACAAGTGGGATGCCATGGTGAAGCCAGGCAGGCGGGTTGATGTTGGGTCACAGCTCATATTCGGCGATGGACTGACTGCCCGAGTGCTTGAGCGTACCGAGGGTGGGGGCCGAATCATCGATTTCGGTGATGGGCCGGACGTATCTGAGACGATCAATCGTATCGGGGAAGTCCCGCTGCCGCCGTACATACAATCTGTCCTCGAAGATTCGAGCCGTTACCAGACGGTTTACGCGTCTGAGCCTGGGTCCGCTGCAGCCCCTACGGCTGGTTTCCATTTTACCCCCAAGTTACTGGAAGAGCTTCAGGCGATGGGTGTCAAAATTGCGTATGTGACGCTGAATGTCGGGATCGCCACATTCAGACCGGTTCGGACAGAGGATATCAGCGAGCACGAGATGCACCACGAGCGAATCTCCATCTCTCCCGAGACTGCAGATGCGATCAACACCGCCGAAGGGCGCGTGATTGCCGTCGGAACCACGACGGCCAGGGTGCTTGAGAGCGCAGCTGTAGAAAAAGGCAGGGTGGCAGCAGTAGATCGTGACACCAATCTGTTCGTAACCCCTGGCTATGAGTTCAAGATACTTGATGGCCTTATCACGAATTTTCACATGCCGAAATCGACGCTTCTCATACTGATCTCGGCCCTAGCGGGTCGTGAGCTGATCATGAAGGCATACAACGAAGCAAAGGAACAGCGCTACAGGTTCCTGAGCTTCGGCGACGCCATGTTTATCGAATAGCGCAAATTTATTCATGCCGGTTGCATACTGGCGGTTGATCGAGGAGGTTTCATTCTCATGCGGAATCTGGAAGAGTGGACTAGATATCTAGATGAGCAGGAGCAGGCATTACAGCGCAAATCGCGGCCTGCACCGATAGAGCCGGCTATACCTGTACGAGAGTCGGTTCTTATGCCCAAAATCGGTGTTTCTGCAGCGCCCAAACCTGAGGCTAAGACAGATGCCCGCAGCCGTGATGCTGTTCAACCACGTAAGATGCCTAAGCTAATTGAGCAAGCGCCGTTAGAAGATACTGAAGCGCTATCGGTGGAGTCTGCAATCCGCATGCGAAAGAATCTGCCGCAACAGCTGCTGACCGTAGACATCAAACAGCCAGAGATAACTCAGAATTCCTACAAAGGCTTCAAAGAGTCGAGAGAGGAATTCCTCCGAAGGCTACTCGATCCGGCACTTACGCTGGAGGAGGCCGCGAGGGTGCTGAATGTTTGTCCGACCACGGTTCGGCGGTATACAAACAAGGGGCTACTCAATCATTTTCGCACTCCCGGCAACCAACGCAGGTTTCGGTTATCGGAAGTTCTTTCCTTCATGGAATCGAACGCGGCAACGGATATGGATATATAAGACGGTTACCTAGAGGACACTGATTGCCAAAATCAACCAGCATACGAATTGTAAACGTTCGAGATGGGCGTGAGATCGCAAATCATGTGGATACAGCGCGAAGTTTATGGGCTCGCACACAGGGATTGATAGGTCGTCGCTCATTGGCGTCCGGGTCGGCACTGATAATTCCGAAGTGCAAGCAGGTCCATACCGTCTTTATGCGATTTGCGATAGATGTGATCTTTCTAGACAGAGAACGAAAAGTCGTAGGTTTATGCTCAAATCTGCAACCATATAGAATTTCCGGCTACTACAGGTCGGCCGATTGCACTGTAGAAATCCCCGAAGGCACTATCGAGGCCAGGGGGATTCGGATAGGCGATGTCTTAAGGATTGGGGATTAAACAATTTGAGGATTGGAATATTCAGCGAGAGTTATGAACCGGTAATGAATGGTGTCTCGGTTTCCGTTGCCACTTTGATCGTGGAATTGAGGAAACTGGGGCATGAAGTATACGTTTTCGCCCCTGAATATCCTGGTCATAAGGATGAAGATTCGAACGTCTTCCGCTTTCCCTCGGTTCGAACATGGCTCGCGCGGGATTATCCGCTTGCAATACCGTATTTGCCTCATATAGCTAACATTGTCAAACGGCTGAAGCTTGATATTATTCACACGCAGACCCCATTCATGCTGGGATGGCTCGGCCTTAAGCTGGGCGCGCGCTTCAGCATCCCTGTGATATCAACCAACCACACGCAGTACGTAGAGTATGTCCACTATTTTCCGTATGCTCCGTCTACCGCGGCTAAATCATTTCTGATAGGAATGATGCGCCGTTACTACAATCAATGCGGGGGAGTGATTGTTCCTTCGCATCCGGTAAGTAATATGTTGACAGAGTACGGTGTGCAAACGCCGATATACGTTATACCGACAGGAAATGCGCTTGATACGTCCAGAAACGACGTCGCTCGGTCGGCAATTCGCAAAAAATACGGTATTCCTGCCGATGCCAGGGTTCTGCTGTACGTCGGGCGACTTGCGCAGGAGAAGAATCTGGCGACCCTCTTCACGGCCTTCGATCGGCTGTCCGCAACTCACGATAACCTTTATCTGCTTATTGTTGGTGGAGGTCCGAATGAATCAGAGTGCAGGGAGTTGGTCGGAAAACTTCCAGCCGCTGATCGGATAATCTTCACCGGATTTATTCCAAGAGAAGATCTCGCAGAGTACTATTCGTCGGGTGATATATTCACGTTTCCGTCTACAACAGAGACTCAGGGTCTGGTTCTGGCAGAAGCGCTGAGAGCGGGTCTTCCGTGTGTGGCGGTTCGTGCAGGAGGCAGCCCCGAAATGTTGGTGGAAGGTGAAGACAGCCTGCTTTCTGAAGACGATTCCGCCGACTTTGCTGGTAAAATTGATGTTCTGCTCTCTAATCACGCGCTAATGGAACAATTCTCCATCAAGGCTGTGGAAAACGCTGCTCGGTTCTCTCCACAATCGATGGCACTACGTATGCTTGAGGCATACGGGTCAGTCCTCTCTGTGTCCGGCTCGAAAGTTCGTCAATATTGACCACGAAGCATGCTGTCTGGTATACTAACCTTCTAGGGGCGTAGTTTTATGGCGAAAAAACGTCGAAAACCAGATACCGATTCCCTGATTCCTGAGATAGCGGGGATAGCTACATTTGCTCTCGGACTTATACTGTTTGTTGGTGTTGTATTTCCACAATCAGGTTGGTTCGGAAGCGCATTTGGTGGCGGCCTCAAATATCTCGCCGGATTAGGCGCTATTGCCGTGCCTGCGTTCCTGATGTATATGGGCGGTGTCCTGCTTGCAGGCACACTCCAACCGGCCAGCAGGAATAGAATACTGGGTTTTATACTGGCATTTATCGTCTTTGTAAGTTGGTGTCAGCTCGTTCATTCACCAAGCGTTAAGGGTCTTGTATCAGGCGGACATTTGACAGCACTCGATCTGCAGCCGGGTGGAGGCTATATCGGGCTGGGGATCGCATGGTTGCTTGTCGTTGTATTCGGGAAGATCTGCAGTTTCATCCTGCTGTTGGCCGCTGGCGCTGTATCGATTTTGCTTGTCACCGGTACGTCGCTCGTGGCTATGGTAAGAGATTTTGCTGTTCGCGTCAGAGCGGGATTGGACTTCATGCCGCGCGTCAGAAATTTCGACGAAAAGCGGAAACCGGAGACTGTTCGTGTCCCGGATGCCAAACCGAGCGTTCAGGAAAAAGCAAAGCCGGAGATATTGTCCGTGCTTAAGCGCAAGATCCTGCCGGAGGGGAACAAGCCCGAGAAAGCGAATGGCGGCGTTGTGATTCACGAGGGCTCTGTTCAGAAACCTAGTACACCGCCAACCCGTCCCGTGGTTCATGATGACTCTGAATTCAAGCTTCCGCCGGTTTCATTGCTAAAGGAGCCGATTCCTCCTCCTAAGCGTGCGCAGGCAGAGCTTAAATATAAAATCGATAAAATTGAGCAAACGCTCGAAGAATTCAAGATAGAGGCTGACGTAGTTGAAGTCAGTCATGGCCCTACTGTTACGCGGTATGAGATTCAACTGGCGCCGGGTATCAAGGTAAGCAAGATCGTGAGTCTCGCCGATAACCTTGCAATGGCACTCGCAGCTATCGATGTAAGGCTGGAAGCTCCTATTCCGGGTAAATCGGCGATTGGCGTAGAGGTTCCGAACGATAATCCTGCAGTAGTTACTTTGCGCGAGGTGATCGATACCGATTCGTTCTGGAATGCCAAAACAAAACTCACATTTGCGCTTGGCAAGGACGTTGCCGGCGAACCGAAATACGCCGATCTAACGAAGATGCCGCATCTACTTGTTGCAGGGTCTACGAACTCCGGCAAAAGTGTCGGGCTGAATACGCTGATTTGCAGCATTCTTTATCGTGCAACGCCGCGAGACGTGAAGTTCGTGCTGATCGATCCTAAGAGGGTCGAGTTAAGCATGTTTGAGGGCATACCGCATCTTTGCACACCTGTGGTCAAGGATGTGAAACAGGCGGCGGGTATCCTGCGGTCAGTCCTCAAGGAGATGGAACACAGGTATGATCAGTTTGTTCAGGTAAGCGTCAGAAACTTTGATGGCTACAACCAGAAGATGACCAAGCCGGAGGACCGCCTGCCGTATATCGTCGTCGTTATAGACGAGCTCGCTGACCTCATGATGCAGGCCGGCGCTGAAGTCGAATTCAGCATATGTCGTCTTGCTCAACTTGCGCGAGCGACCGGCATTCACCTGGTCATTGCCACACAGCGGCCATCGGTTGATATTGTTACCGGCACAATTAAGGCTAACATTGCATCACGAATAGCGTTTGCTGTTATGTCGCAGATTGACAGCCGAACGATTCTGGATATGGGCGGCGCCGAGCGGCTGATCGGCAGGGGCGATATGCTCTTCAAGCCGATAGATGCCAGCAAACCTGTCAGAATTCAGGGCTGTTTCCTGTCTGATAAAGAGACCGAAGATCTGGTGCAGTATTTGAAGGAGCAGGAATCGCCTGATTACACAATGGAGCCTGCTCACATAGGCGAAATTGGCGGTGGCGGCGGAGGCGCGGATGATGCCTCAACCGACGAGGTGTACGAACCGGCTGTCCGGCTTGTTGTGACAAGCGGTTATGCATCCACATCGATGATTCAGCGCAAGTTCAAGATTGGGTACACTCGCGCAGCCCGACTTGTTGATACCATGCAGGAGCAGGGCATTGTAGGCCCACTCGATGGAGCTAAGCCGAGAGAAGTCCTGGTTGGTAAAAACGACTTGGATCGTCTCTTTGGGGGTTCCATGTTTGTTAACGGAAGCCTGAATGACGAAATGGAGTAATGTCAGATAGAATCTCCGATAACGAGATTCTGATTGATTGATATATTATGGCAAAAATAGGTTTGATAAGCCTCGGCTGCCCGAAGAACGTCGTGGATGCGGAAGAGATCCTGGGCGAAGCCGAGAAAGCGGGACACGAAATTGTAACCGATCCTGCTTGTGCAGAGGTCCTGATCGTAAATACTTGCGGTTTCATCCAAAGCGCAAAAGAAGAATCGATAGACCAGGTGCTTAGCGCTGTTCAGCAAAAAACGAACGGGGTTTGCCGTTCCGTGATAGTTACCGGATGCCTTGCACAGCGCTATGGTGAAGATCTCGCAAAGGAACTGCCGGATGTCGATGCGATAATCGGTCTTGGCAAGGCAAGCGAGATCGGCGATGTTCTCGCCCGCACCCTTGCCGGCGATAGAGTGGTAGAGATCGGGCAACCCGGCGCATGGTGGACCGAGAATCGGAACAGAGTGCTCTCTACGGCGCCGTGGACTGCATATTTGCGAGTGGCAGACGGTTGCGATAACCGGTGCACCTACTGTGCGATCCCTCTGATTCGAGGAGATTTCCACAGCCGGGCGGAACTAAGCATACTGGATGAGGCTCAAGCCCTCGCTGACACGGGCGTAAAGGAATTGAACCTGGTTGCGCAGGACGTCACTCGATACGGGTTGGACTTGGGCGGCGAATTGAGACTTGCAAGGCTGCTTGATAAGCTGGCCGACATCAACGGCCCGGAATGGATTCGGCTGCTGTACTGCTACCCGACTCGAATCAGCGATGATTTGATTCAGGCCATCGCGACGAATGAAAAGGTTTGCAATTACATCGATGTGCCGCTGCAGCACTGTTCGGAGCGTGTGCTCCGAGGGATGGCTCGGCAGGGGAGTAAGCAGGAGTACCTGGACATGTTCGAGCGCATACGGGAAAAATGCCCTGATGCCGTGCTGCGGACGACGTTCATAGTCGGTTTTCCCGGCGAGGCGGACGAGGATTTCGAAGATCTGCTCGACTTCGTCAGCCGCGTCAAGTTCGACAGGTTAGGGGTATTTAAGTATTCGCCGGAAGATGGCACCCCTGCGTCGCACATGAAAGGCAGGCCCGCACGTAGCATAGTTAATAGTCGCTATAGCAGGCTTATGGCGTTGCAACAGGAAATCTCACTGAAGAAGAATAACTGCTTGGTTGGCACACGATTGAAGGTTCTAGTTGAGAGCGTCGAGGGTATAAAGGCAGTAGGCCGGTCGTACCGCGACGCACCGGAGATCGACGGGTTAGTATATATCGGAATCGAGAAGGAAAGCGTGAAACCAGGGGATTTTGTCCGGGCTGAAATAACTGAAGCAAGGCATTATGACCTGATAGGACGTATAATTTAGCGCATAATATGCATTTTATGCGGAAGATACATGGAGGTATCGAATTGAACAGCATAATTGTTGAGAATCCAACAGAGCGCGATGCGATGCGTTATCTGGAGGATCAAGCATATACCGCTATGTTGGGGTATAAGGAACCGGTTCGTTCTGCTGAGATAATAGCTGCTATTGGCAAGGAAAATTACACTGCCAAGCTGCTTCGCCATGTTTTCTCAGCCAGTACAAGGTTTGCACAGATCGACCGCAAGTGGGACCTCGAAGTTCGGTACGAAGACGTGCAGAAGCCTGTTGAACGCTTGCTAAGACAGATTATGGCTAGCTATGGCATGCCGATGACGGTCGAGCAGATAGCAGATGAGCTCGCAAGCATTTACGATCGGGCGGCAGATTACTATGAGCCTATGATCGAGCGTATGGTAAAGAACGAAGAAAAATACTTTAGTCTGCCGAACGGTCAGCATGGCCTAATATCTTGGACGCTTGAAATCACCTCAGATGCAGAGGCTGATATTGTTTTTGACAATGGCATCGATGAGACATCAGTGCAAGCACTGGCCGCCGCCGCCGCCAAAATCGACTGGACATCCGAAGATTTCAAAGCTATCGTAGAGACCTTCATCGAGGCTGTAAACGCTCCGGTTGATAATAAAATCATCGGCTTGTACAAATGGCGAGCTATCGGTGATGAGTTTGATCCTGCAGCTGCATTTGCAGAACTGTACGCTGATCAGGACCTTGTATGGCTTTCTGACGGACGATGGGTTACTCGGAAGCTTGCAGGCGAATATGACAATTTGCTGGTGCTGACTGCGGACCGGCTCATTGATGAAATCATAGAGGAAGCCCCAGCCGCAGTGATTGAAAAAGCCGAGGTTGCAGAAGACGTCGCACCGACTCTCAGCCTGACCATTTCCGATCGCGATCTTGATGAAGTTGCCCAGATTGTTTCCGTCAAGGGTGATTCCAGGATGCCATTGATCCTCGAGAGCATCTTCGAACTGTCTGTACGCGACCCGATTTATGCAGTGGCGGCAGAGGGACTCAGCGATGCCATGAGAGCAGACCCTCGCTTTGCATGGGTAGGTGCTGATCGCTGGAGAATGGCAGATACTATTCCGGCATACGTTTACGCTATTCCTCAGGAATTGACAATCAATAAGTTTGACTTTGAAACCCCCGAAGGTGAGCCTATCGAGATAGAGCTTGAAGAAGAAGGCCTTGAGGGTGGGTTGGAAATCGAGATCCACAATCCGTTGGTTCAGGATGTGGGTGACCAGGATCGGATCACCGAACAGGACAAGCTTCCCGTTATGGAATCAGTTCGTTGCGTCGTGACAAAACATCACAAGGAACTGGGCACATTCCCTCTGTGCCAGATACCAAGGTCATTCTTACCGCTGGGACCTAAAGTCTGTGAGTTAACACTGATAGATGGCGAAAAGCGGGGCGATGTTTGGATCAATCACGAAACAGGCCTCATTTACGATATGGGCGCATGGTACAGTGAAGATATGCCGGAATCCGGTGCAGTCTTCAACCTGATAAAGACAGATAAACCTGGCGAGTATCAGATTGTATATCAGGATAACCACGACCCGCTAACTTTCGTTAGCGACGGGCGAATAGAAGATCTACAGGCGCTCGCGGAGGAAAGCAAGAAACGTGAGATGACGACATTCGAACTGATGGACGTCATTATGAACGGCCATCGTAAAGGCGTTCCTTACGTCACACTCTTCACTGAGGTCAATATCGTACGCAGATCTTCACGGCGTCTGGTTGCATCAATCCTCAGTTCATATTATGCCTTCTACCAGCGGCCGAAAACAGCTGTCTGGCAGTTTGACGAGAAGAAGGTCGACCAGGGCTTCAAGAAAGCAAAACGAAAATATGTACGCAAGTAGGATATTCGTTGCGGCTCAGGTAGACTGTTGCCGTAGGGAATCATTCTAATAGAAATTTGGTGGCCGCGGAAGTACTCCTGGACTGCAACAGCACAAACAGGGCGACTACTGCGGCCTCTCCAATGAATGAGGTAGTTATGGAAAAAGTCAGAGTAAGATTTGCGCCGAGTCCAACAGGATTTGCGCATATAGGAAACATGCGCAATTCAGTCTTCGATTGGCTGCTTGCAAAGCATACTGGCGGCACGTTCATCCTTCGTATAGAGGATACAGACCGGGCCAGATACGTCCCAGGCGCTCTTGAGGAAATCTTCGAGGCGCTGGATTGGCTCGAGACCCCATATAACGAAGGTCCTGTGACCGGTGGCCCACACGGCCCGTATTTCCAGTCCGAACGCCTTGATTTATACGATAAATACGCAAAGCAGCTGGTCGAGCAGGGCGATGCATACTACTGCTTCTGCACATCAGAACGGCTTGCGGAAATGCGTAAGGATCAGGAGGCAAGGAAGCAGCCGACGGGTTATGATCGCGCATGCCTCCAGCTTTCGCCTGCCGAGACAGCCGCGAAACTTCAAGAAGGGGTGCCGGCAGTAATACGTTTCAAAGTGCCGCGTGAGGGCTCGACTACATTCAGCGATCTAGTTCGCGGAGACATTACTTTTGAAAACAGGCTTCTTGATGACTTCGTTATCATCAAGTCCGATGGCTACCCGACATATCACTTTGCAAGCGTGGTGGACGATCATCTTATGGAGATCACGCACGTCCTTCGCAGCGAAGAGTGGATATCCAGCACTCCGAAGCATGTTCTCATGTACAATGCTCTTGGCTGGGACGCTCCAAAGTTTGTCCATCCGCCGCTAATCCTTGGCCCGGACAAATCCAAACTTAGCAAGCGCCATGGTGCCGTGCGATTTCTGGATTACAAAGAGAGAGGTTTCCTGCCGGAAGCCATGATGAATTTCGTTGCGCTCCTGGGATGGTCCCCCGGCGAGGAACAGGAGCTGTTCACCACTCAGGAACTCATCGACAAGTTTAACATCGAAGGCATAGTAAACCATCCAGTGGTCTTCGATATACAGAAGCTTGAATGGATGAACGGTGTGTACATCCGCGCCGCCGACCTTGGCCGGATAACGGAGCTTTGTCTACCTTATCTTCAGGAAGCCGGTTTGATACCTAAGGATTTGACATCCGATGAGTTGGACTATACTCGGGCTGTAATTAGCCTGGAGAAGGACAGAATGAAGGTTTTGTCTGATGTAGTCCATATTACCGATTTCTTCTTCCGAACCGAAGTTGATCTTGAATATGAAGAGAAGGGCATGAAGAAATGGTTGAGCAAGCCACACGTGCCGGATCTACTTCGTAAGCTGGCTGCTCATCTGACGGAGATATCCGAGTTCACCATAGAGTCGCTGGAGGAGTCAGTCCGTAAAGTGGGCGAAGAATTGGAACTCTCCGGCGGTCATGTAATACATCCCGTCAGGATGGCAGTTACCGGTAGGACCGTGGGCCCCGGCCTGTTCGAGACGATGGCAGTTCTTGGCAAGGACAGGGTCATTTCGCGGCTGTACCATACCCTTGATTTGCTGAAGGCCGGTCAAGCGGATTAATTATAAACAGAGTAGTGGGTGGATATACGCTGCCCACTACTTTCCTCCGGCTATACACGCAAAGTTATTCGATGCGGGGCGATCTTCTCCTGCGATTTGGAAAGCAAGTCTGTTGTTGTTCCGGCAGATCGTCATCGACTGCATAGAAGTATAGAATAACGATTTTGATGGTAATTGCTACCGGAATGGCAATCACTGCTCCCAGTACCCCTGCCATCGCAGCGCCAAGGAGAATTGAGAAGGTTGTGGTGATAGGGTCTAGTCCGACTGCTTTAGATAGAATCCATGGTGCGAGAAACGCATTCTCCAGAAGCTGAACGCCTATTGTTACTCCAGCCGCCTTGATGCCGAGCGCTGGATTTATCAGTAAACCTATCAACGTTATCGCAGTGGTAGTCAATGCTGGACCTACGCTCGGAATGGCTTCGAGCAGACCGCCCAGAATTCCGAACAGGATAGCGTATGGCATGCCGATTATAGACAATCCGATAGCTTCAGCTGTTCCAATTATCAGCATTAGAGAAAGCTCACCCTTGAAGAAGTTCCACAGTGACTTGCCCATGCAGAACAACAGGTCGTTCACCTCTTCGCGATGCCTATGCGGCACTACTGCCAGTATCATCTGCTTGTAGGCCGTATAATGCAGCAGCATAAAGAACGAAAGGAGCGGTACCAGAATCAACGTAAACAGGCTGCCAAAAGCTGTGATTAGCGCTGGTATGGTTCCCTGCGCCAATCGTACTAATGCCTGTCCAGTTTGTGTCAGTGTTCTATCTGCGAAACCTCTCCATTCGGCTGGCATGCGAGCAGATATTCCGTTAGCGATGTCCAGTGCCTTGGTCGTGAGGCTCGGCAGTGATACTATAAATTCCTGGGATTGGCGTAAAACCACCGGTGCCAGAAGGCCGATCAGGAGTGTGAACAGTATTATCATAAAAAGAAAGACGCTTATGATCGAGAAAACAGGAAAAAGTTTTCTATTTAGGAGCTGGATTACAGGGTGAACTACAAATGAAACAAGCGCTGCCAGCACGAACACATACAGTATCTTCCACAGCAGAATTAGCAGTAACAGTGCCACCGCCGTTATTGCAAGCGGAACCCATCCTATCGGATTCTGATCTCGTGCGCTGGTCATATTCGCGCTCACCTCACTTCATTTTCTATCTCTCCTCGTTCCCGGGCAAACACTGATGCTACCTCAGCTCCCAGTACCGTTATCAGTGATACATAGTAGATCCACACGACAAGAACTACCACGCTTCCAAGCGAGCCGTATATTCTGTTGAAATGGGCAAAGTGCATTATATACCATCTGAAAGCATTCTTTGCCAGCTCAAACAGTAATCCAGCCGTTATTCCACCGATGACCGGTCCTTTAGTCCGTATGTTTTCCGTAGGCAGGAATTTATACATGAGCGAGAACGCAAGGATCGAGATGATCATTGGGCCCAGCACACCTACGAAATCCCAGAACAACTGAAGTTCGTTTGGACCTATGCCCCAGAGATATGCGTGATAATGACGTATGGCCGTCAGCAATGACGTTATAGCGATGGAGAGTACAAATAACGCACCTGCCACCACTACCATTATGAGTGCCACCCCTCTGGCACGCAAAAAACCTACGTGTTTATCCACACCCAGCGCGATGTTCATCACCTGCTGGAGGATCACAAATACCTGCATCCCTGCCCATAGGAGCCCAACTAGTCCCAACCCACTCAACAACCCGGACTGTTTACTTAGTTCATCAAGGTTTCGCTCTAGGTAATCTGTTCCCATAGGAAGAAAATTCTGGGCAAAAGCTACGATTGTCTCAAGTGCTGTCTGATAAGAGCCGATAATATATCCGAAGATGCCTATAGCCAGAAGCATGAGTGGTATCAGCGAGATCAATCCGAAGAAGCTAATTGCCGCAGCAAATAGGGTGCCTCTATCTGCACCAAATTCCTGGATTACGTCTCTTCCCAACGCATATGCCTGCCTTAGTCTATGCTTCATTCGGTTCCCCATTGAAAAAAGTTCCCAACATGGGCCGGGTATTAATAAATTGCTACCTGGCCCATGCGAGCTAATGCTTATTTCGACCAATGGGGTGATTGCTCCTCCTAAGACCCCAGTACTCGTGCAACCTTCTTTGTCACGTCTACGCTATACGACGCCTGATCTTCTCCGTTTGCACCAACCATGACTGCCGTGACGGTATAGGTAACGGGGGTATTTTCGGGGTACATAAATAATCCCGAAAATACGCCAAAGTAATCCGGCAATGTGGATCGGTCTTCATCGAATGGCACCACCGCTGGCATGGGAGGTGTCTGCCAATGCCCATTGCTATCGGCTTGAACCTCTTCTACCGATGCGGTGCCATCTATCGGCAATACGTGTTGTATATTTGCACTGTACTCTATTGTGACTCTGACTATGGCCCCTGGGTCTGCCTGCCCTTTTACAATTATCGGACTGGAAATTTCTTGGCCTTGCCTGGGATATAAAATCTGCGGCCTGTATGCCGCACCCGTTTGGATCGTCACAGGCATTTGAGATAGTCTAACGTAAGTAGCCCCGGCCGGCGTGCTGAATGTTACTTTGATGCGCTGTCGTATCATAGAGTCCCCAATTCGAACTTTATACTCTCCACGATACGTTCCTGCATCTATTTCGGCCATAGATACATCGCCGATTATGCCAGGAATGGTGAACTGTGCCTGCCCTCCCGGTTGCGCCTTGAAGTTGATTACAAGTACGTCTCCAGCTTTCAGAGGCCCTGCTGAATTGAAGGATATCTGGTCATCGGCGTTGCTGGCAGGGGTCTTGCTGCCATCAGCAGGCATTACTTTGACAACGTATGCGACAACTGAAGTCGGATTGACCCGTGCCATGATGACATCGCCTGCTTGAATATCCTTGGCGTCGCCCCTTGTGTTATTTGGTAGAATGACCTCGGTGTCGGACGTTATTCGCAGGGCATTCCCACTATCAAGCAGTATGGTTCCCATCGCTATCGATTGGACCTTGCCGCTGAGTACCATGAACTGCGCTCGAATCACAGTGACTAGGCTCTGATCATTTATCTCAAGCGTCACGACATCGCCTGGGCGGACGTCTCTCAGCGCCATCTCCAGGCTGCGTCCTCCAGTTCTCCCGCGCAGGACTACCACGTTCTTTGATACCGGATAGTTGTATGTGTTTCCCCCGACCTGCACGACGATTCTAGGGTTAGTTCGTGACGGTATAGCCCGTACTACTTCCCCTGTTATCGATTTTACCGCAGGTGCAGGCCTCGCTGGTGTTTGTGCTTGCGGCACAGGCGGGGAGTAGTATGGTTCGGGCGAAGGTGCTGGCTGGTTCTCCTGCACGTTGGTCTCGGGCCGGTAAATAATCATCGGTGGTTTGTGCATACCGGGTCGTGGTGGCACTATCGGCATCCACCGGAACATGTACAAATACGGGTCCCAGATCAGCGCCATATCCAGTTGCTGGTTGAAGTATATTATAGGCGGCATGTTATAATCAGAGCCGCCGTACTGGTTTGGATAATAGTTGTTCATAAGCAGCCTCACCTGCTCAGTTCCAAGTTTCTGAGGATTTATTTGAACAGACGATGTGCCATTCCAAACCACATCTGCGCCGAAGGCTTCAACAATAGGCCGTAGTGGAACGTATATGCTGTTAGAGATTATTGCCGGGTTAGCACCTTTCATGTCTAGTGGCGTATTACCGACAAAGACTTGAATTGACTTGTCACCCAGTGTAATGCCTGCAGTGGCAGTCATGAGTGTAAGTACTACTAGAAAAGCCACACAATACCTGCGAATCATCGTTCTATACCCCCTATTAGCGGAAGGATATGATATTTGCGCGTTCTTACCTTGACCGAAATTCTTGCCATCACGTCGATACTTACCCGAAGATGCGAACTTTGAACCCCCCGAGTTGGCCATCTGCAAAGAACCGCACATCATGAGCGATTATTTTCCTATGAAAATCGAACATGGCGCATTCTGAACCAAATGCTTGCTTACACTTCCGAGCACGTATTCCCGGAACCCGCCAGTGCCTCTTTGTCCCATCACTATTAGCTCGAAGTTGCCGTTTTTTGCAATTTCCAGTATGGCATCAGCCGGAGTTCCTTGTTGAAGCTCGGTTTCTGCAGGAATGGCGGCTTTGTTGAAGATTGATATGGCGGTATTCAGTGCGTTTATGCCTGCACGCTCCTGTTCGGCCTCGATATAGCCTATATCTCGCCCTATAGTCAGTAACGGCATTACATAGAGGATGGTGATCTGGTGTCTGGTTCCATTTATCAGTTTGATGAACTGCCGTATTGCCTCGAACGAGCAGTCCGATCCGTCCGTTGTGATAAGTACTCGCATATATGACCACCCAAAATTGCTGCGGGAGATTGCGTCGAGTGCAATGATCGTATCTCCCGCAGATTGATGCTATCTTATGGAATCGCTACACGATAACTTGCCCCAAATGCCAGTTGCTTGAATCCTGCGTACGCAACATCGAGCCTGAGGTCCGGAGACGCCGACCAACGGACACCCGCATTGATGAAATTCGTTTCTCCACCGATGTTGCCGCCATTGAACTCGGCTATTATGCTTAATCTTGGATCATAAATGTAATCCAATCCTGCAAAAAATCCATTGAATATACCTGACCCTGCTCCGACGGTCGCTCTCAGTGCATGAAGCTGGGTATTAGTGGCTTCGGAAGCGAAGGTCGTAATGTTCTTTGAGAGTACGATGTAGAACCCTGGGTTGGCATTCAGAAAGTTAGCCGAACCTGCTATGTCGAATCCGCCGATGAGCACAGCGGGAACTGTTGATGTTTCAGATATGATTCTGTACTTGCCGCTAATCGTAACGTTGGAATCATTGTTTGAAAGGAAAGCAACACCCAATTCCAGGTTAGGCGCTGCACCAATAAGTACTCCGGTAGCTTTTACATCTGTGCCGCCGAAGAGCTTCAGCGTGTCATGATATGACACATCCACACTCCTTGTCGGCTCAATCAATCCATCAGGTGTATAGATACCGCCTGTAAATCCACCAAGATAACTTGGTGCTCCCAGTGCTGGCACTGCTGCAATTAGCAGTATCGCAGCTAGTAAAGGTAGATAACGCATTTTTTTCGCCCTCCACATCTATTGATATGACTAACCAATCTCTGACAGACATCAAAACCTGTGCCAGAAATAACTATCAGCACGAAAATTTCACTCTCCATGCGCAATTATTATACGCATATGTGTCGCAACTCAAACCTCGAGATTTAATTTGCCGCGTATGCGTGAATGAGCGTCGGATCTATTTGGTCGCGGCAGTTTTCTTCACGCACAAAGCGGGTACCAACGTACAAGATCACGGCGTTTGCTCATAGGGGGTAGCTGTAAATGCGTGTTACAGGTCGAATCAAAGAGATCATAGATATGAACCTGGCTAATCATTATATTCCACTTGTGCTGAAGGGTGACGATACTCACCTGTATCCTATGTATTACGGAATTAGCATGGATGAGAATCTCCTTGCATTTCCAACGACAGGTGCTACAGGAATAAACGAAGCGCTGAAACAGGACCTTCCTGCACTTGCCATGGTCGCCGACCGAGAGGGGGGATATGAGGCTTATTTGCTACACGGCAAGGCTCGCTACATAACAAGCGAATCTGACTACGACCTTGTATCCATGATGCAGAACATAGTTCCGGGCCTGCCCATCCACGGTGCGGTGATCTTCGAGATAGAAACAACTAATCTTATACCCCCATCCTGATGTGCATGCAGGGTGAATAGTTTCAGTATGCCCGCTATCGGGTAAGTCGCTAGGGTACTTGTGCACTAACCTGGGAGGAGATAAATATGGCGGAACGTGAATTGGATGAGGCTGCAAGAGCTGCAGAATCAGAAACAGGCTGCAATATAGACATAGATATAGTAAGAGAAGAATCCAGTTGGTATTCGATTATGAATGTGCTCGCTCTGTCGCTGGGATCAGGAATGGGCATACCATCAGATCAGTCATGGATCGGTAACATGGGTATCGATCTGTCCGGTCTGCGGATGCGGAACCCGAGCGTGTTGAACGCATTTTTCAAGAACGGCGATCCACATCTTAACAAAAATTTCAGTCAAACGGATTTGGACACATGGCGATGGTCGTCAGACAGCTTCGACACGACACTGGTTCCACAGGCACAGGGATGGAGTATTCTTGCAGAGACAGAGTGCGCGAAGTGGCTCAACGCGCCTTTGTCCAGCCAAGAAATATCTCAAAATATGCGCACAGAGTGGATGTCAAATTCAGCGCTCCTTTGCGCGCAAGCCAGAGAACAGTGCGATTTCGCATTCAATAACTTGAGGAATTCGAACGGGCTGTTCGCACAGGCAGCAGAGGCGGGCAGTGTTAGGATTACGGATTCAGCGGCGAACCTTGAAGACCAGTTTTGTATGTTATGGGCCTGCTCCGATGTTGCAATGCTGGCGGGTCAGTCCGGTTCAGCACTTGCTGATGATACCGCTCGCGGCAGATTCCTCGGTCTCGCCGATGAGTTATTCCAGAATATATCTGAAAACAAGGACTCCCTGCTAGACACATCGATCGACAAAGTTCAGGCGCAATCCGTCGCAGTGCCGGCGCTGTCGTGGTATGCGTGTGCCACAGCATCGCAAGATCTTAAAGCTAGAAGTCTCTGGCTGCTACGCGAGTTTGCGGATAACCTGGTGAAAGCGCAGGATGCCTCGGAGACGGTTGGAAATACTATCGTAGATGCCGCGGCGGCACTTCGGGCTCTGACTGAGGCGTACAGAATCACCAAGCTCAGGACCTACGCTGAGTCTGCGACAAAAATCTTCAACTACATCGAAAGCCAGTGGTGGAAAGTGCCCGGCGTATATGCCCAGACGCCGCTCTCCGGCGAGTACACATATAACGTTGATGATATAGGGGTTATCGTCGGTGCACTGAACGCCAGCCACATGTTCCTGAACGACAGGATCGATCGTGACATCGCTGTGCTTAGGATGCGCCTGTTCTTCTGCAAGACTTTCAACGTTGCAGGACTTCAGATGAGCATGCCGAGCACAGATTTCCTGCCGGAGTGGTTGCGCCAAAGGGAGCCCGAGAATCACTTCCGATATGATACGATGCCGCTCCCAGCGCAGGCTGGTGGGGATTTCGGACTGGCGCCTGTTTTTGCCGGCGAAATATCGTATGATCCGCACACGGATACGTGGGCAAGGAATATGTGGTTCGACACTCAGTCTGCGATGCATTCATGCTGTGAGCTTCTATGGGTCAACCATGGAATAATAAACGGGTTCCCTGAGATAAGTTTCAAAGAAGCTCCGTTGGCGGTTCGGCAGGCAGCGGGTGTCGAAGCGTAGCGAATAGAGTGGGCGGTCTACTTTGCAGGGGGACTGCCCATATTATACCCTGGTGGACAAGTGGAAAACGAGAATTGGCGAACAATCGACGATGTTCGGCGCGAGGCTGTAGTGTGCTGTCGGTGTGATCTTTGCTACTCGAGGGCGCACGTGGTGTTTGGCGAGGGGCGCTCTCTGTCTACGCTAATGATCGTTGGTGAGGGGCCAGGCGCAGACGAAGATGCTCAGGGTCGGCCGTTTGTTGGCCGGGCAGGGAGGCTTCTCGATGAGGTGCTTTCCGCGACAGACATAGATCGCGACGACGTATGGGTGACAAATATAGTCAGGTGTCGGCCGGTTGCGAAGAGGGATAACAATCTGCGCAATCGAGCGCCCCGGGCGGATGAGATCAAAGCTTGCGGTATCTGGATGGATCAGGAATACAGATTCGTGTCTCCGCAGCTTGTCCTATGCCTCGGCGTGACCCCTGCACAGGCCCTGATTTCGCGGCAGTTCAAGATATCAGAGGGTAGAGGAAAATGGCATGCAGGCAGGAATGATGTTCCTACCACGGCTACGTACCATCCTGCCTACATTTTCAGACTCGGGGTAGATGATCGCAAATCTGTGGAGTCGCAGATGCGTGAGGATTTGCAGATGGTTGCAGATCGATTAGGGACCATTAAACACGCGGCGTGATGTGGTTTCTTATTGAAGTTAGCAGTGACTACTTGAAGAGGAGTGACGGCTTTGGCGGATACTGGATTGTGTGACGCTATGGATGCATACAGTAGGCGATTAACCATATTCATCACTGTATTATTGTTCTCTGCTGGACTTATCGTAGGCATATTGCTCAGAGAGGCAGTTGTCAGCAGGTTCAATGATTCACTTACCGGTGACGTAACGGCTATAAACGGCGCTCCTGCTCCAATTAAGGCTTCAACCGCAGGGTTATGTGCTGAGGAGCAGAATATTATTCAGGTAGCCAAAACGGTTGGGCCAGCTGTCGTTACGGTGCTGAATATGCAGAAGTCCGATTCGGGTGGCGATCTGGAGAGAAAAGCCCTCGGTTCAGGATTTATCGTGAGCAAGGATGGATTGATCGTTACTAACGCTCATGTGGTAGAGGGCGCTGATTCAGTAAGCGTGATACTATCCGGAGAGAAGACCGAAACCGCAAAAGTGCTGGGTGCCGATCCGCGAATAGATATCGCCGTTCTGAGAGTTCAGGTGACTAACCTGCCAGTGGTTACATTCGGCGATTCAGACAGGCTGGAAGCGGGGCAGGAAGCGATCGCGATAGGTAATCCATTGGGATTTGAGCGCACAGTCACTCTCGGAGTCGTCAGCGCGCTGAACAGAGCTATCCCAGGTGGCGGAACATCCCTGCGTGATCTAATACAGACAGATGCGGCGATTAATCTTGGCAATAGTGGGGGCCCGTTACTGGATAGCTGCGGACGTGTGATCGGTGTAAACACGGCTATAGTAGGCAGCGATGTCGGTGCATCAGGGCTGGGGTTTGCAGTGCCTTCAAATATGGCCCTGCATGCAGTGAATGATGTTCTAAAATATGGGCGCATAGTGGTTCCATGGCTGGGTATAGCATATACTCAGGTCACGAAGGAGCTGTCGAAGGCATTTAAACTGCCTGTAGATACGGGCGTTCTGGTGGGTTCTGTAATGAAGAACAGCCCAGCAGATCGAGCAGGAATCAAGAAAGGCGATATAATCGTAGGATTGGCAGGCAAACCGCTGACCGAAGCAGCACAGCTTCAGGAGTTTATCCGTGATGCGACTGTCGGTGAAAAGGTGAGCGTAAGCATTCTTCGAAATGGCAAGAAACAAAATCTCACTATGACATTGGAAGAGATGCCTCACAATCTTCAGTGAATTTGGCGACTAGACATTATGAAAAACGTGAATTTATAGCATATAGAGAGGTGAAAGGCTATGGCAGAAAAAGATATAAGAATATACTCTACACCAGCTTGCCCATGGTGTAAGAAAGTTAAGGATTATCTGAAGAGCAAGAACGTGCAGTTTACCGATTATAACGTAGCAGAGGATCGTGAGAAGCTTCAAGAGATGGTTCAGTTGACGGGACAGCGAGGCGTTCCTGTTATAGTGATCGGTGACGAGGTTATAATCGGGTTCAATCAGCCGAAAATCGATCTGGCGATCGCGTCAGAAGCTGCATGATCACGATGAATATCCGGTGCTAGCAGGGGTGTGCACGGCATGGCAGTGCCTTCTCTACAGAATGTTGCTGATGTTTTTGTAGCGCAATTGGAAGCCTGGGGTGTTAAATTCGTCTATGGCATTCCGGGTGGATCCATATTGCCGACGGTGGATGCCATACGGCGGTCGGGTGTTATAAAATTCGTTCTGGTACGGCACGAGGAAACCGCCGCCTTTATGGCGTCGGCATATGCCAAGCTTACAGGGCGAATTGGCGTTTGCACTGCTATCACCGGGGCCGGCGCCACAAACCTGATGACCGGGCTTGCCGATGCTGCGTGGGACAGGGCGCCAGTGCTTGCGATAACTGGGCAGGTTGAGCAGGAATTGATCGGCAGTGGCGTATTTCAGGAGATCGATCAGTATGGCCTGTTTTCATCTCTGTGCGTGTACAACCAGGTGCTTCAGGACGCGGCACAGTTAGGAACCGTGCTTCCTGCCGCAATGAAATCAGCCCTGCTGCACAGGGGCGTTGCACATATCGGTTTGCCCATCAACCTTCAAAAAGAGGCATATTACGGCGCTGTCGTTCAGCCTGGCGATCTGCTGCCGCCTTCCGGAACTCCTCATCCAAGCCTGTTGGAATCAGCGGTGCGATCCATAAGGCGGGCGAAACGCATAGTCATCCTTGCCGGTTCTCAGGCGTGGTCGGCACGAGAAGAGATCGCAGAGCTATCTGAAAAACTGGCTGCCCCTGTGGCTACAACGCCATCCGCGAAAGGCCTGTTCGACGATCATCGGCCGGAATCGGTGGGCGTGCTGGGCCGACTGGGGCTTTCTTGCTCTATGGAGGTCTTCGAACAGTCTGAACTTGCAATTCTAGTCGGTGCGGACATAGTTGAACAGCGCTTGCTACCTCGTGTGCCAACTATTCAGATAACTGTCGATCCTATTGAGGTAGCTAGCGAACTGTCGGTAGATGCAATCCTCGCGGGGGATGTAAAACTTATTATCAGGGATCTGCTGAATCATCTATCCCAAACCAGACTCGACGGCTGGGAGAATTGGGCTGTAACGAACCATACGGAATGTCTGCGCGAGGCGGCAGAAGCGCTAGCCCCATCTACTCGGTATATCCACCCTAAACTTGCTATAGAAGCTCTCGCCAGTGTCATCAGCGACGATGCAATTATCTCAGTAGATATCGGCGATATAACCTACTGGTATATGCAATACTTTCGTTCAACCAGGCAGAGGACGTTAGTATCATCGCATCTTGCCAGCATGGGATTCGCATTCCCTGCGGCACTCGCGGCAAAACTGGAACATCCCGAGCTGGATGCTGTCTGCATCGCAGGCGACGGCGGCTTTGCAATGTCTATGGCCGATTTTACCACAGCCGTAAAGTACAATCTGCCGGTTGTAGTTCTTCTCTTGAACAATCATTCATATAACAGGGTTGCCGGCGAGCAGTCGGAAGCCGGCATCTCAGGCGTCATGGTGGATCTGGTCAATCCAGATTTCGCCTCGTTCGCCGAGGGGTGTGGGGGAGAAGGCTACAGGGTGGAACACACGGATGATATAGCCGCCGTCTTGCGTTCAGCTCTGCGATCAGGAAAACCTTCCATCGTAGAGGTTATCACGGATAGCTCGATACATGCCGTCCCCACACTGACCAAGCGCCGTACATACTAAGAAATTGGATGCGGCCTCCTCAGCAGTGTCCCCTGTATTGCCTTGACAAGGCCAATTGAGAGTACTAGAATATCACTTGCTAACTAAGGTAAGAAGGGGCGTATATGTTATTAGTCAAAGATGGATATACCGTACTGTTTCAAGGTGATAGCGTCACCGATGCTGGCCGCAACTACGAGAATGATGCTGAAATGGGCCTGGGCTACCCGATGATGGTGGCTGCCTGGTTCTCTGCCATGTACCCGGAGAAAAAAGTCAACTTTATTAATCGTGGCATAAGCGGTAACAGAGTAAAGGATTTGCAGGCAAGATGGCAGGAAGACTGCATCGATGTGAAGCCTGATGTTGTTTCGATTCTGATCGGTATCAACGACACATGGCGACGATACGATAGTAATGACCCTACCTCTACTGAGGCTTTTGAGGCTGGTTACCGGGATATCCTGACGAGAACGAAAGAGAGCACGACTGCGCAGATCGTTCTGCTTGAGCCATTCGTTTTGCCGGTGACGGAAGATCGGATTGCCTGGCGAGAGGATTTGGATCCCAAAATCGGTGTAGTAAGGAATCTGGCTAGAGAGTTTGGTGCCATACTTGTTCCCCTCGATGGTATTTTTGCAGCTGCATCCGCGCGGCGTGAGTCATCGCTCTGGACGGGAGACGGCGTTCATCCCTCGCCAGTTGGACATGCTTTGATATCTCAGGCATGGCTGAAATTATTGAAATAGCTGTGATCATCCTGGGACTCAAATATGTCATGTTATAGCATTTGACATTTGGGTCTGAAAATGGTAGAATTCGACGTCAAGAAAGCCGAATGCGCCTGTAGCTCAGCGGATTAGAGCATCTGTCTTCGGAACAGAGGGTCGGGGGTTCGAGTCCCTCCAGGCGCACCATTTTGTTGTGATTCATTCGCAAAAAGATGGCGGAAAACTTGACAATCTTCCGGCTAACTGGTATACTATATGCGCTTGCCCACTCAAGTGTGGTGAATGCCAGACCGAAAGGTTGGATGTGGGTCGTTAGCTCAGTTGGTAGAGCAGCTGACTCTTAATCAGCGGGCCAAAGGTTCAAGTCCTTTACGACCCACCACAAGTTCGGGCGAGTGGTGGAATGGCAGACACGCTAGATTTAGGATCTAGTGCCGAAAGGCGTAGGAGTTCAACTCTCCTCTCGCCCACCAATTTGGAAGTAAATCTTCCGGTAACTAAACATGCGGGAGTGGTTCAGTGGTAGAACGCCACCTTGCCAAGGTGGATGTCGCGAGTTCGAATCTCGTCTCCCGCTCCATGTTAGTTTTCAGAAAACGCCTCGCCGTGCGGTAAGATATCGCGGCGAGGTATTATTTTATCAGACCGTTTCAGGAGAATCATAATGCAGGTTACAGTTGAGCGCCCTAATCCGTGTAAAGTTGAGTTGAAGATCGAAATTGAGCCGGAGAGGGTTGCTAAAGCAATCAATGAAGCGTATAAAGATTTCTCGAAAATCACCCAGGTGCCGGGCTTTCGAAAAGGGAAGGCTCCTCGCAGACTGCTTGAGAGCTATGTCTCACTGGATTCAGTGAAGCAGCGAGCGGCCGAGCAAATGGTTGGCCCTGCTTATCAGGAAGCCATCGAGAAAGAAGATATTCATCCATATGCCGAACCCAGCGTAGATATTGAGCAGTTTGAGGATGATAAGCCCTTCATATTCAAGGCCGCAATTCCTTTGGCCCCTTCAGTAGAACTGGGCGATTACAAGGGTATCAAAGCCGAGCGCAAAGTACATGTGGTTACGGACGAAGATGTAGATGCTCAATTAAAGTATTTGCAGGAATCCCGGGCTACAAGCTCACCTGTAGAAGGTCGTGGCGTACAGAACGGCGATGTGGTTATCGCCGAGGTTGCAACAACTATCGAGGGACAGGAAAAGAACGCGCCGAAGCGAAGTATGATCCAAGTCGGTTCCAATGTTCCATCTTTCGATGAAAACCTCATCGGTATGGTCCCTGAAGAGACAAAAACTTTCACCGTGGAATATCCTGCAGATTACCATGATGCTGAACTCGCCGGCAAGAAGTCGGAAATCCAGTTGCAGGTGGAATCCATTAGAGAGCGCAATATACCTGAGCTGAACGATGAATTTGCAAAGACGTTCGGCGATGTTGAAACACTGGATGCATTGCGTGCAGATATGAAAACTCGCATGGAAACCAGTGCTGAAGAGACGGCTGACAGGGAAGTAGAACACAATATTATAGACGAAATCGTCTCCAAATCGACAGTTTGTATCCCCGATGTGTTAATAGAGCACGAAATGGGGCATGATATAGAGGATCTTCAAAAAAGGCTGAGCCATCAGGGGGTTTCTGTTGCACAGTATCTCCAGCAAACAGGCAAGTCGCAAGAAGATTTTATCAAAGAGCTTCGTGAATCTTCCGAGAGCAGAGTCAAGATAGGGCTTGTCCTCGGTGAGATTGTTGACGCTGAGAAGATCAGTGTCAGCGACGAAGAGGTAGATGCGGAAATCGACCGCATTGCCGCTGAATCAAATGCAACGAGAGAGTCCGTTGAGACGTTCATGGAGACCAGAGGCGGCAAGGGCACATTGAAGAACAACTTGCTGAATAAGAAAATCATGGACTACTTGAAATCTGTTTCGAAAATAAAGCAGTAAGGCGGTCATGTCAGTATCGCCTGAATCTAAAAGGAGATCAAAGCTATGAGCCTTGTACCGATGGTTGTAGAACAGACAGCAAGGGGCGAAAGAGCTTACGATATATTCTCTCGCCTTCTGAAAGAGAGAATCATCTTTCTGGGTACGGCAGTCGATGATGATATTGCAAACCTGATAATCGCACAGTTACTCTTCCTCGAAAAGGAAGATCCTGATAAAGATATCGAACTATACATCAACAGCCCTGGAGGGTTGGTTACCGCTGGATTGGCTATATACGATACCATGCAGATAGTTAAGCCCGACGTAGCTACAATCTGCGTTGGACAGGCTGCGAGCATGGGAGCCGTTCTACTGGCTGGTGGTGCAGCGGGAAAACGATATGCACTACCGAATGCCAGAATGATGATTCACCAGGGAAGCGCCGGGTTTCAGGGTACCCCTTCCGATATAGATATTCAAGCCAGGGAAGTCTTGAGATACAAGGCACTTCTCAATGAGTTACTCTCCAAGCATACTGGTCAGACGATAGAGAAAGTCCAGACGGATACCGACAGGGATTACTTCATGTCGGCAAGTGAGGCTGTTGAATACGGCCTTATTAACGAAGTCCTGGAAAAAGCCAACAGATAACAACTAGTTATACACGGAGGGATTCAATTGGCTAAGGGCGATAACGAGATGAATGACCGACGATGCGCGCTCTGCGGCCGCAGTAGCCAGCAGGTCAAGAAATTAATTGTCGGCGTATACGGTGGAATCTGCCTGGAATGCCTGGAGGTGTGCAACGACACTATTCGTGCCGAGCACTTGCATACCGAAACCGAGTCATTCGAAGCAGATACGCTTCCAAAACCGAAAGAGATATATAACATCCTGAGCCAGTATGTTATTGGTCAGGAAAAAGCAAAACGCTCGCTTAGCGTAGCGGTTTACAATCACTATAAACGAATAAATTCTCCATCCAGCGACGTCGAGCTGCAAAAGAGCAACATCCTGATGATCGGTCCTACCGGGTCAGGCAAAACTCTGCTCGCGCAGACACTCGCACGCATACTGCATGTGCCGTTTGCCATTGCAGATGCGACATCGCTGACTGAAGCAGGCTATGTAGGTGAGGATGTGGAGAACATCCTCCTGAAATTGCTTCAGGCGGCCGATAAGGGTGAGAGCTTGCAGAGCACGGTTCATAACGCTCAGCGAGGCATCATTTATATTGACGAGATAGACAAAATAACACGCAAAGCCGAGAACCCGTCTATTACGAGAGATGTTTCCGGTGAAGGCGTGCAACAGGCGCTGTTGAAGATTCTGGAAGGCACAATTGCAAATGTACCTCCGCAGGGTGGACGCAAACATCCACAGCAGGAGTACATACAGATCGATACAACGAATGTCCTGTTTATCTGCGGCGGCGCATTTGAAGGGCTGGATCGAACGATTGATCGGCGGCTCAGCGACACTTCACTGGGATTCAGGGCTAAAGTAGAAAGCAAGAAGGACCGTCAGATTGGGGAGATCCTCTCTCAAGTCCGTCCTGAAGATCTGCTTAAGTATGGATTTATCCCAGAGTTTATCGGTAGATTGCCGGTGGTGACCACGCTGGAATCGCTGGACAAGAGTGCGTTGATCAAGATTCTCACCGAACCTAACAATTCGCTTGTCAAACAATACAAGAAGTTGTTCGAGTACGATGGTGTCGATCTTGAGTTTACGGCAGATGCACTCGATGCCATAGGCAGCGAGGCGATGAAACGAAACATCGGTGCTCGTGCACTGAGATCGATAATCGAAGAAGTCATGATGAACATCATGTACGAGATCCCGTCGAGCAAGGGTGTCAAGAAATGCATCATCGATGCAGACGTAGTTATGAAGGGCACCGAGCCGAAACTTATCACAGACGATGAACTGAAGGCGGCTTCCTAGTCGCCTTCCAGATATACGAATGGGGGAATGGCGAACAGGTGATTCACTAACCGGTGTTATCACGTTCGCTGTTTCTCCATTCTGTTTTTACGGTTAAGCAAGAAAATCAAATATCTCTTTTAAGGTGATTTATGCATATGGTCAAAGATGAGGCCAAAACCCGCAAGACTCCCAGGAGAGCAAAACCCCAGCCTGTAGAAGAAATCATCCCAAAAATACCCAACGAATTGCCTCTCCTCCCGATACGTGATGCCGTCTACTTCCCGCACATGATCTTCCCTCTGTTTGTTGGTCGCGAAAAATCGATCAAGGCATTGGATGAAGCCATGGCGAACGACAGATATATTCTTCTGGTTGCTCAGAAGGAAGTAGGGAATGACGACCCAGGCCCTGATGATATATATGACGTCGGGCTGGTGGCTGGAATAATGCAGATCACGAAAGTTCCTGATGGAACCGTGCGGCTGGTTATGGAAGGCGTCGATCGCGTAAAAATAACCGAATATACCCAAATTGAACCCTGCTTCAGAGTGCATGTCGATCCTATCATAGGCATCGAAGAGACAGGCGTTGAGATCGAGGCGCTAATGCGTAGTGCCGTCTCTCAGTTTGAGCAGATAGTAAACATCGGACGCTCAATTCCTCCTGAAGTACTCATTAATGTTGTCAATATCGCTGAACCGGGCAAACTCGTCGACAATATCACGCCATATCTGCCTTTGCGTATTGAAACCAAACAGGACATATTGGAGACTCTTTCGGATAAGGATAAGCTCGAAAAATTAAACCTCATCCTCGATAAAGAGATTGAGATACTCGAGATCCAGAAACACATCCGTGAGCGTGTCGAGAAGGAAATGGGGGATACGCAGCGCGATTTTATCCTCCGCGAGCAACTTAAGGCCATCCAGCAGGAACTCGGCGAGCGTGACGACCGTCATGGCGAGATCGAGGACTACAAGGTCAAGATCCAAGACGCAGCAATGCCTGAGAAAATAGTAGAGCAGTCGCTGAAAGAGTTGGATAGGCTTGAGAAGATGCCGTATGCTGCTCCTGAAGGCGTAGTCATTCGGACATACCTCGACTGGCTGGTGTCACTGCCCTGGTCGAAAAGCACCGATGATAGTCTGGATATTCAGGAATCTGCCGCAGTGTTGGATGAGGATCACTATGGCCTCTCCAAAGTTAAGGAACGAATACTGGAATTCCTTGCGGTTAAGCAGCTTTCCGGGGCCATGAAGGGTCCAATCCTGTGCTTTGCCGGACCTCCAGGGGTTGGGAAGACATCGATCGGGAAATCCATCGCCAGATCGCTAGGCCGAAAGTTCATCAGAGTCTCCCTCGGTGGTACTCACGATGAGGCTGAGATTCGCGGGCATAGGCGGACGTATATCGGCTCCATGCCGGGGCGCATAGTTCAGGGAATCAAGCAGGCAGGCTCTAACAATCCGGTCTTCATGCTTGATGAGATCGACAAGGTTGGCGCTGATTTTCGTGGCGATCCAACGGCTGCACTGCTGGAGGCGCTCGATCCGGAGCAGAATTCCACATTCAGCGATCACTACCTTGAAGTCCCTTTCGATCTTTCTGATGTAATGTTTATCACTACAGCGAATATACTGGATACGATTCCTCCCGCCCTAAGGGATAGAATGGAGATCATCCAGTTTACCGGATATATAGAGGATGAGAAAGTCTGCATTGCGGAGCAGTTTCTCGTTTCTAAGAAGGTCAAAGAACATGGGCTGACGCAAAAACTGCTGACTATCGATCAGGCAGCGCTTCGATTGATTATTCGGCAGTATACCAGAGAGGCTGGCGTCCGAAACCTGGAACGCGAGATAGCGACAATCTGCCGTAAGGTCGCAAAAGAAGTGGCTCAGGGCAGAACAAAACGTACCAGGGTTACGGTTAAAACGCTGAAGGATTATCTGGGACAGCCTAAGTATCATTATGGAGTGGCTGAAGAAAAAGACGAGATTGGTGCGGTCACCGGGCTTGCGTACACCGAATTCGGCGGAGACATAATCACCATCGAGGTCGGCCTTATGAAGTCGGATGAAGGCAAGCTCATTCTTACAGGCCAGCTTGGCGATGTAATGAAGGAATCTGCGCAGGCAGCAGTGAGCTATATCCGATCCAGAGCCGATAAGCTTAACGTACAAGAAGATTTCTCGAACAAGATGGATATTCACATTCACGTTCCTGCCGGTGGAGTGCCGAAGGACGGACCGTCTGCCGGAATTACAATGGCGACGGCGGTGGCATCGGCGCTCACGAAGCTGCCGGTACGCAGGGATGTGGCTATGACAGGAGAGATCACTCTCCGTGGCAAGGTTCTGCCTATCGGTGGGCTGAAGGAGAAAGTGCTCGCGGCTCACAGGGCTGGCATACGTACCATCATCATGCCGAAGGAGAACCTCAAGGATATCGAGGAGATCCCGGATCATGTAAGAAAAGAATTGACCTTTAAGCCGGTCGCGCACATGGACGAAGTTCTACAGCTCGTTCTTATGAAGGGATCATCTCCCAAAAGAAGGGCTAAGGGGTAGTCTGAGATGGTGCTGGCAAGATATGGCGAATATCTTCTGGCGCGATAACAGGTTGATCGAATGTTGACCTGAACGCCGATTTCGGGTTAAAATAGCTAGTCTTGCAAACCAATATAACATATAGTTAGAAGCTAAGAAGGGGAAGAGTAGGCTATAGTCGGCCCTCAGAGAAGAAGGCATTTCTGGTGTGAGCCTTCCGGGTATCGAATAGCCGAACGTCGCCCTGGAGCTATTGCGCTGAAATACCTAAGTAGTCGCAATCGGGCAGGCCCGTTACAGCCGTTGAGGAGATATTCCGGTGGCGGATGTCTCGAATTAAGGTGGTACCACGAAAGGCTCCTTTCGTCCTTATCAGGATGGAGGGAGTTTTTGTCATGTTTAGTCGCCTATGCATCAACCGGGCGCATGAAGTACTGAGGGGCACAGCCACGTGCTCCCGTAATCTGAAAAAATCGGAGGAGACTCTATGAGCGAATATAATGAACTGCCGAAAGTTTACGATCCAAAGGATGTTGAATCGAAGTGGTACAAGCATTGGATGGACGAGGGCTATTTCCACGCGGAGGTGGATCCGTCGAAGGAGAGTTACTGCATAACCATTCCGCCGCCTAATGTTACAGGCTCGCTGCACATAGGTCATGCGCTCTGCTATACGATTCAGGATGTGCTGGGTCGGTGGAAGAGGATGCAGGGGTTCAATACTCTCATTGTTCCGGGAACGGACCACGCGGGGATTGCAACTCAGAACAAGGTTGAGCAGCAGCTCGCAGCCGAAGGACTGACTCGGCATGATCTTGGCCGTGAGAAGTTCGTAGAGCGCGTCTGGAAGTGGAAGGAAGAGTACGGCAACACGATCCTCAACCAGTTCAAGCGCATGGGCTACTCGTTCGATTGGAGCCGTGAGCGCTTTACGATGGACTCTCAGTACAGCGATGCCGTTCTCGAAGAGTTCGTCCGCTGGTTCAACGAGGGCTATATCTACAGAGGCGTGCGAGTAATCAACTGGTGTCCAAGGTGCCATACCGCCATCTCTGACATCGAGGTTGAATACGAAGAGGTTGCAGGTCACCTGTGGCACATCGAGTATCAGCTTGAAGACGGGTCGGGCAGCATAACGGTTGCGACAACCCGCCCCGAGACGATGCTTGGTGATACTGCTATCGCCGTGAACCCGAACGATGACAGGTACATGGGTATGGTCGGTAAAAACGCGATTCTGCCCATCATGGATCGCCCGATCCCCATCGTCGCTGATGTGCACGTCGACCCTGACTTCGGCACAGGCGCGGTGAAGGTCACGCCCGCACACGATCCCAACGATTACGAGATCGGTCAACGGCACAAGCTCCCGAGTATAGTAGTCATCGGTACTGACGGAAGCATGACAGCTGAAGCCGGAAGTTTCGCTGGAATGGATCGTTATGCCGCCCGTGAAGCCATTGTGGAAGAGTTGAGAGCTCAGGGTTCGCTGCTTCTCGAAGAGGAATACGTCCATTCGGTTGGAACCTGTGCTCGTTGCAGCTCGGTTATAGAGCCTCTACTCTCCGAGCAGTGGTTCGTCAAGATGAAGGAGATCGCCCAGCCTGCGATTGATGTTGTCAAAGATAACAAGATTAAGTTTATCCCTGATAGATATGCGCCACTATACCTGGACTGGATGGAGAACATCCGTGACTGGTGTATCTCTCGCCAGCTTTGGTGGGGTCACCGCATTCCTGTCTGGAAGTGCGATGACTGTGGCGAATACATGGCTGGCAAAAATAGCCCTGAGTCCTGTAAGTCGTGCGGTGGCACATCGTTCCAGCAGGATGAGGATGTATTGGATACATGGTTCTCATCCGGATTGTGGCCGTTCGCAGTCCTTGGTTGGCCGGCGGAGACTCCGGAACTGAAGTACTTCTACCCGACCAACGTCCTTACAACAGCGCGAGATATCCTTTACTTGTGGGTTGCAAGGATGATCATGACAAGCAGGTACTTCCTTGACGAGATACCGTTCCAGGATGTCTACATCTATGCAACGGTTCTGAACGAAGAGGGCCGCCGCATGAGCAAATCCCTCGGAACGGGTGTCGACCCGCTGGATCTCGTCGACAAGTACGGCGCTGATACCCTTCGCTTTGCCCTTATCCAGCAGGCCGGTAAGAATCAGGATATGCGGTTCTCGGAAGGCCGTGTGGCGTCGGTTCGAAACTTCAACAACAAGATATGGAACATGTCCAGGTTTGTGCTACTGAACCTTGACTCAGAGTCGGACAAGCTCCCTGAGCCCCCTTCCATCGAGGCGCTGGCAGTGGAAGATCGCTGGATACTGAGCCGTCTACAAAAAACGATCGATACCGTGAACAACGGCTTCGAAGGATATGATATGGATGATGCCGCCCGCTCACTCTACGAGTTCCTGTGGAGCGAATATGCGGACTGGTATATAGAGATCGCCAAGCCTCGGTTCCATGGTGAGGACAAGTCGGTAGTGCAGTGGGTGCTGTGGCATGTGCTTGAAACCTCGCTGCGCCTGATGCATCCGATAATGCCGTTCATCACCGAGGAGATCTGGCAGTCGATTCCGCATGAAGGCGAGAGTATAATGATCGCGCAGTACCCGAAATCCGATTCCAGCCTTATAGATGATGGCTCGGAACGGCGCATGGATGCTGTGATGGAGATCATCAAGGCCATGAGAAACCTTCGAGCAGAGATGGGCGTTGCACCGGGGAAGCGCGTTGATGCGGTGATCGTGCCTGCAAACGCGGAATCGCACGCATCCATCGATGCATCTCAGGCAAGTATCAAGTCGCTGGCTAAACTAAGCGAGCTCACAATCGCCAAAGAAGCGCCATCAGCAGAGGGCGTGCAGTACGTGACTGCGCACATTCCTGTGGCGGATATCTATGTTCCGCTTGCGGGCCTTGTGGATATGGACAAGGAGATCGCTCGTCTCACTAACGAACTTGCAGAAGTCGAGCGCGACCTTGCGCGAAGTCAGGCAAAGGTCACCAACGAACAGTTCACATCGAAGGCGCCAGCCGCTGTTGTGGAGAAGGAACGCAGGATCGTTCGAGAACTGAGCGATAAATCTGTCAAAATAAGCGAACGATTGAATATACTCACCGGCAAATAACATTGATACAGGTATGAATGGGAGGTTGGAATTCGAACCCACTCTCCCATTCGCCGATAAATTGGAAATCTTATGCAAGAAGACGCAAAATTTCAAAGCTCAGTCGATTATATCTACGGGCTGCAAACTTATGGCTGGAAACTTGGACTTGAGCGGTTCCAGGCCCTCTGCGAACGCCTTGGTAACCCGCAGGACAAGCTGAAAACCATTCACATCGGCGGGACGAATGGCAAGGGCTCAACAACCGCTATGGTGTCCAGCATTCTCAAATCAGCAGGATATAAGGTCGGGACCTACTACTCGCCGTATGTGTACAACATCAGGGAGCGGGTTCAGCTCGACTGCGGCATGATAAGCAAGTCGGCCTTTACACGACATGTCGATGCCATTCGTCCGCACGCAGAGGCGGTCGGCAAAACGGACCTCGGGCATCCCACCGAATTTGAGGTGAAGACAGCGCTTGGCCTCCTGTATTTCGTTGAGCAGGGTGTCGACTTTGCGGTGCTGGAGGTCGGTCTTGGCGGTCGGCTGGATGCCACTAATATCGTCAGTCCACTAGTGAGCGTTATCACGAATGTGACGCTTGATCATATGGATCGGCTGGGGCACACCGTGCCCGCAATCGCGGCTGAGAAGGCTGGGATCATCAAGCCCAATGGTCATCTTGTGACGGCCATCGCCGACCCGGAGGCCTTCGACGTGGTACGCCGCACCTGCGCAGAGCGAAATTCCAAGCTCTGGCATGTTCACCGCGCAGGCAACGACGGAAATCATTACGCTATCTCATCGGTTACTCCGGGTGATGATGGAAACTCAGTCTCTGCGTGTCCAAGTCTGAAAGGGAGTAGGTCGCTTGTTGTTGATGGCGTCAAATCTACATATCAGGATATAACACTCAGGATGCAGGGCGATTTCCAGCAGATAAACGCGGCAACGGCCATTGGTGCAATTGAAGCATTGCATAATCATGGCATAAACGTGCCTCAATCGGCGATTCGAGAGGGGCTTGAATCGGCGTATCTACCGGGACGCCTGGAGGTGCTGAGCCATCGACCGACGCTTTTGATTGATGGGGCACACAATCTAGACGGATCGCATCAACTTGCTCAAGCATTGAAAAATGTCTTCAAGTATGATAGGTTGATTCTGGTGATGGGTATGGTCAATGGCCATTCCATGGAGAATGTGATCGGTCAGTTGGCACCTATGGCCGACCGTTTCTTCGCAACTGCGGCGGATAGTCCTCGAGCATCGGCTGCGACCGATGTGGCCGAAGTCGCACGAAGGTATTGTTCGAACGTCGTGTCGATCGAACCCGTCTCGGAAGCCGTTCGTGCGGCTTTGAACAGCGCCGGGGAGAACGATCTGGTGTGTGTGACCGGTTCTTTCTACACCATAAGCGAAGTCCCTCGCCCGGCGTGCGAATCAGAAGCCGAGGTCTGACTCGGTCTGGAATCTCTTTTATATATAAAGGTACTGCCTTGTGGGTGAATCTTTAGATTGCATTGATTCGGTGCTCACCCAACCAATTTTGGGCGAGCGCGTTTTTGTTCCGCTTATCCCGAGTAGCCCATAGGGCATATCGAGGGACGGTACGTGTCTACCTGGCATCGGCAGCAGGTAGTCGGCGCATGGCGACTTCGTGTTTTTGTTGCCGCGAATTTATTCGCACGGTTGTTGGAACACTGTCGCTATCCACAAACTTTCTTACAGAGCCTATACAAGAGGTGGATGATTGAAGCTATACACTATTGCGTGCGAATCACTTTTCCGCGAGTCCATGCTGGCCGCCTCCAGGTCACCACATGTGGTGGATGTCAAATTCCTGCCGTTCGGACTGCACAATACGCCTGATCAATTGCGTCAGACTATCCAGGCCGAGATAGATGCTGCCACAGGATACGATTATATATTACTCGGTTATGGCCTGTGCAGCAGGGGTACCGCCGACCTTGTGTCGCGTGATATTCCGATAGTTGTACCTAGAGTCCATGACTGCATCACCCTGTTTTTGGGGTCTCGCAAGGCCTACGACCGAGAGTTTCTAGGGCATCCCGGCACCTACTACTACAGCCCCGGATGGATTGAACGCAAGGAAGGTGAGGTAGATCAGGGTAGCATAGAGATCGTTCAGAATCGGCTGGAGACACAGCGTTACCGCGAGTATGTAGAAAAGTATGGTGAAGATAACGCCAAATACCTGATCGAGCAGGAGCGCCTGTGGCTTTCGAATTACGATAGGGCAGTTTTTATTAATATGGGCATTGGGGATCAGGAATTCTATAGAGAGTTTACGCGCGGTGCAGCTGATGCCAATGGCTGGGCATACGAAGAAGTTGAAGGCGATATGCAGATGATCGATCGCCTGTTTTTTGGAAAATGGGATACAGATGAATTCCTCGTTGTGCAGCCGGGTCAGCGAACTTTTGAAGATGTAAACGGTGAAATCATATCCGCAGGTTGATTCGCCAGGGGAAATGTATCCGGGTTTGTGGCCGCTTTTGTTGACTTTGTTTTGCTCGTGTGGTACATTGATTGTTGTGTGGGTAGACACGGGTTTGCCCTAAACCAATACGCGAATGGTAGGAATGTGCGAATGAGAAAATCCATCATTCTCCTGGCTGTAATGCTGGTGGCCGTATGCGTCTCCGGGATGCAGAGCTCAGCACAGACAGGCGTTGCATCGGCAACAATTACCGCTCCACCTAACGGCGCGACCATCACCGGTAATCAGGTCGATATCGCTGTTAATTTCAGTTCGGCTGTGAATCAACCGATTTCGAAAGTCCAGGTTTTTCTTGACGGAAAGCAGATCACCGAGCGGGTATACCAGTCTCCTATGGTGAACGGCACCTGCACTTTCAGATGGGATACCATGCGTACCCCAAACGGGAAGCATAGACTGGATATTCCTGTGTTTTCCGGTAGTGATTACGTAGCTATGGCTACGTGTGTTATAGCTGTTTCAAATACGGCGGCTGATCTGGCCGGCCCCAAAGTCATTGTTGTTAGCCCGAAGAACGGACAAGTCGTCTCAGGCGTAACATCAATCGTTGTGCAGTCGCTGGATGACAGTGGCAACGAGCCCTTCATAAGCGTTTACGTGGACAAGTCGATTCGCTCCATGAGCAATCACGGCCCGTATGTTTATGACTGGGATACCACATCGCAGGAGAACGGTCCTCACATAATCGATGTTGTGGGTATGGATAACAGCAATAACAAGACCGCTATTCCGACAATCAAGGTTATGGTTCGAAATCCTGTAAAGCAGAAACCGCTAGTGAATGCCACTACGGTTACCGCCCCTGTAGAAACGATAGCCACCGTGGCATCCGGTACATCGATTGAAACACCGAGCGACATGGCTGGTGCATCCAAGGTTCAGGAACAGGCAAGAGTCGCTTCTACCACCGCCAAGGCTCAAGTCGAGACAGCGGAAGTTGCTGCATCGGCAACTAAGCCATCAGTCAAGCAGTCTTCAGTGGCTGATACCAGTAGCACACTTAAGGGCGTGGCATCAAAGCCGGTGGAAACTCCGGTTCTGGCTGGCACCACCGCAACTGTAGAATTGCCTGGCACTGTATCGAAGATCGACAGCAAGCTGGTATTGCCGGCTATGCCGTCTGTTTCCGCTAAGCCTGTTGCATCCGCACCGAAGGCTCAGACACCTGATAGTGCAGTCTCCAAGCCAACAACTGCACCGGTTCTGGCTGATAATCAACCGAATCTTCAGTTAGCCGCTCCTACAGCTAATGATGACAGCCGATCGGTACTCCCGGCAGTTCCGGTTGCACCGAAACCGGTAGCAGCGACTGTTGTGGCCGCTGCTCCGAAGGTTGTTCTTAACGGATCGGTATCCAAGCCGACTGCATCACCGATGTTGGTCGCTAAACTGCCGGCATCACAGATGGTGCTTCCAAGCATAAACAGTGATGCAAAGCCTGTAGTCCCTTCAGTTAAGGTTGCAAGCAATCCTGTGAAGAAGATCGCTAAGTCGGTATCACAGCCGAAGGCGCAGTCTGCCGCAAAGCAGGTTCTGGTTCCCATCAGATCGCTGTTCAACAATGCGGGTGGGAAGACCTACTGGAATGGCGAATACAAAATCGTTCGTGCAGTCAATGCCGACCATGATGTAAGGCTGAAAATCGGAAGTGACAAGGTGTTTGTAGACAAGGATCAAGTGACTATGGATAAGCCTGCAGTAATTAAGCAGGGCCACACACTAGTGCCTCAGTCCTTTGTTGATCAAGCTCTCCAAATGACAATCTCCGGAAAGTAAAATACCGGGAAATCATAAAATGAAAAAGCCAGTCTCTAATTAAAGGGACTGGCTTTTCTTATGCAACTATTTAAAAGTTCAAACGTAGACTACTCAGACTTATTCGGGCAGCCTGCGCATGCTGGGGATTCTGACTTTGATCCGCTTGTGGAACATTTCTGCTGTCCATAATCGTTGATATGGAAGCCGGAACCCTTGAAGGCGATCCCTACTGGATAGATCAGGCGTCGTACTTTGCCGCCGCACTTCTCACACTTTGTAATTGGATCATCCGTCATTTTCTGCATGATTTCAAACGTATGGTTGCACTCTGTGCACTGATAACCGTACGTAGGCACGATATCACCTCTTCGCTTATTACTTGGATGTTACTGTATAAGAATTATATCAAAAAGTGAGCTCAACCGCAATCCCTGGTGCATGCGAGGAGGAAAACGCCTGGTAAAGAGTCAACATATCATCGACAGGGTTTGTCGAGAGAACACGACGGGTAATAGCGAATGATGAACTCTAAAATCGATTGTCCAACCCATTTGCCGCATGGTTCCCGAGAGGAGCAGCACACATGAGAGATTTTACTGAAAAAGCACTAGATAAGATTCGCGATCTTGGCGCAAGTTACGGCGATATCCGTATCGTGAAGAGCCGAAACGAATCGATCGAGGTTAAGAATGGCAAAGTCGAAGGCCTTTCATCAGAGACCGACGAAGGATTCGGCATACGCGTAATCGCAGACGGCGCATGGGGCTTTGCGAGCAGTCTCAATATAGACCCCGATGAGATATGTACCGTCGCTGAGCTGGCGGTGCGCATCGCCCGAGCCTCTGCATTGGCCAACCACGATCCCGTAAAACTCTCTCCTGTTGAGCCAGCGGAGGGCAGTTACGCGTTCGATGTGGAGTCCGACCCCTTCGAAGTGCCAATGGAGGAGAAGATCGGCCTTCTCATGGATGCGGATGCGCTCATGCGTCAGGCGCCCGAGATCAAAGTCGCTGAATCGATGATGAACTTCTGGCAGACCGAGACGGTATTCGCAAGCACAGAGGGCTCGTATATTGAGCAGAACAAGACGGAGAGCGGCACCGGCATTTCGGCCACCGCCGTGAGCGAGGGTGAGGTACAGAAGCGCTCGTATCCTGCATCGTTCGGTGGAGATTATGCTACCGCCGGGTATGAGTTCGTGGAAGCATGGGACCTGATCGGTAACGCGGAACGGACGGCAGCCGAGGCGGCGCAACTCCTCACGGCTCCCAGATGCCCGTCGGATACCCGTACGCTCATCCTTGAAGGCTCCATGCTCGCCCTGCAGGTGCACGAATCGTGCGGCCACCCTGTCGAGCTTGATCGCGTTTTCGGCACGGAAGCCTCTTATGCGGGCACAAGTTTCCTGACGCCTGACAAACTCGGCGGTTTCAGGTACGGCTCCGACATCGTGAATATCACGGCAGACGCCACGTGTGCCGGTGGGTTGGGGAGCTTCTTCTTCGATGATGAGGGCGTTCCCGCTCAGCGGGTCGAACTGGTAAAAGATGGTATCTTCGTCGGTTACCTTACCTCGAGGGAGACTGCGCCGGTGTTGGGGCAGAAGAGCGATGGCGCGATGCGAGCGGATGGCTGGAACCGGATCCCACTGATCAGGATGACGAATATTAATCTACAGCCGGGCGATTGGACGCTCGATGAGATGATCGCTGATACCTCCCATGGCCTGTACGCTGAGATGGTCGGTTCGTGGAGCATCGACGATAAGCGGTTGAATTTTCAGTTTGCAAGTGAGATCGCATATGATATAGAGGATGGCTCGCTTGGTCAGATATATAAGAATCCAACGTATACCGGCATTACCTACGAGTTCTGGCAAAGCTGCGATGCCATCGCGAACGTCGACGAATGGCACTTGTGGGGCGTTCCGAACTGCGGAAAGGGTGAGCCGGTTCAGACTGCGCGCGTAGGGCATGGTGTATCGCCCGCCCGGTTCCAGGACGTTCGAATCGGCGTTATGGAGGAGGAATAGGTCATGCTGGGAAAAGATAGATCACTTGAAATTTTGCATAAGGCGCTCGGATATTCGGGTGCAGACATGGCCCAGGTAACCCTCACATACGGCGAATCCAACCTGACCCGTTTCGCGAATTCGATCATCCATCAGAACGTCAACGAGAAGGATGCACAGCTTGCGGTTAAGGCAGTCATCGGCAAGAAACTGGGATATGCGACCACCAATCGTCTCGATGAGTCATCGATCAAGGCAGTGGTCGATAAAGCTGTCAGTTTCGCGCGTTACTCGCACGAGAATCGCGATTTCGTCTCGCTGCCATCACCGGGCGCTGTATCGTATGTGAAGACCTGCGACGAGCGGACCGCCGATTACTCACCTGAGGCCCGAGCAGGGGATGTAGTAGGTATGATATCCGAAGCCCGAAAGGTTGGCACATCAGCGTCGGGCGCGCTATCGACGGGGTATGAGGAGTTCGCTGTGGTGAACTCGCTTGGCATAGAGGCATACTACGATGCATCACAGGCCAGCCTTTCGACGGTTATGACTTTGGGTAGCGGTAACGGTTATGCCGACAGAGTTTCCATGTGCGTTGACGATATCCATCCGATCGATGCTGCCGTTGAGGCGGCAACTCGAAGTGTGCGCGGGCAGAACCCGGAATCGATCGAACCGGGTGAGTACGATGTCATACTGCTTCCTTATGCGGTTAATGAACTCCTGGAGTTCCTTGCAGACATGGGGTTCGGGGCGCTTTCGGTGCAGGAAGGCAGGAGCTTCATGTGCGGGAAGTTCGGGCAGAAGGTCACCGGCTCAAACATCACTATCTGGGATGACGGCCTTGACGAGTCCGGCCTGCCGCGCCCTGTCGACCCCGAGGGCGTGCCGAAACAGCGCGTTGATATGATTGTCAACGGTGTGGCCAACACAGCGGTCTATGACTCGTACACAGCCGGTAAAGAGGGTAAGACATCCACCGGTCATGCCACAGGCGGGATCGGCACGTATGGTCCCATGCCATCGAACATGTTTATGCAGGCAGGCGATTCGTCGATTGAGGAAATGATCGCCAGCACGAAGAAGGGCATCTTCGTTACGCGCTTCCACTATACGAACGAGATACACCCGATTCTCACGCTCATCACCGGCATGACGCGCGACGGGACGTTCCTGATAGAGGACGGGCAAATCACTCGTCCTCTGAAGAACCTGCGCTTTACCGATAGTATCACGGAGCGCCTTTCGAATGTGGAACTCATCTCGAAGGAGACAAAACGGCAGTCGATGTCGGTCGTCCCGGCGATCAAGGCACGGGGTTTCCGTTTTACCGGCGTCACGGAGTTCTGACAGATACCATTTGACTAGATGCGTTAATTCTCATATAATCAATAATGAACTCGAAGGGGAGTAGCACCCGGTCACGCTTCTCGCGAAATCGGGACGACAGGATCGTCAGCACGGTGGAAAAACACCCGGTCCTGCCATGGTTTTATCCGCAAAAAAGCAAGACCTTCGTCACGTGAGCATATCTGTTCGCGCTGGTGAAGGTCTTTTTATTCGGAGGTTAAAAGATGAATGCTCTCAAAACTGGAATTCTACTGACCGCTATGACGGTGCTTCTTATGGCAATTGGTGGTTTGATTGGCAAGGGTGGGGGAATGGTTATCGCGTTCTTCATCGCCCTTGTCATGAACGCCGTCAGCTACTGGTTCAGCGACAAGATTGTGCTGGCGATGTACCATGCCAAGCCGATCAGTGAGTCCGAATCGCCGGAACTGTATTCGATGATTAGTCGTCTAACAACAAAAGCAAGCTTGCCCATGCCTAAACTCTATCTTATCGAGGAGGATTCCCCGAACGCCTTCGCGACCGGACGTGATCCTCAGCACGCTGCGGTAGCAGTAACTCAGGGGTTATTGAGCATCCTTGGCAGTGACGAGATCGAGGGCGTGATTGCACACGAGCTGGCGCACGTTAAGAACAGGGACATACTTATTTCGTCTATGGCGGCAACACTCGCCGGTGCGGTGATGATGCTCGCCAATATGGCCAGATGGGGTGCGCTGCTTGGTGGACTTGGCGGTGGAGATCGCAGGGATGAAAACGGTGGAATCATCGGTCTGCTGGCTGCAGCAATCGTTGCTCCAATAGCCGCTCTCATGATTCAGATGGCCATCTCCCGGTCGCGCGAGTATCAGGCAGATGCAACAGGCGCCGGTATAAGTGGCAAGCCGCTCGGCCTGGCTAATGCGCTCCTGAAGCTTGATAGCGCATCGAAATATGTGGCATCGAGTGCAAGTCCAGCGACGGCCCATATGTTTATCGTGAATCCGCTGAAAGGTGGCTTCGGCGGTCTGTTCAGTACCCATCCTTCTACTAATGACAGGGTGAGTCGGCTGAAGGATATCGCACAGAAATCAGGTCAACATTAGATATGATGCAGGAGGGCAGTATGCCTGAAGAATTGAATCGGCATGATGGCATACTGTCTCACCTGCCTGATCTTATAGCTGGAATAAAACCTCAACGGTTGATAAAACACCTCAGGACCAACGAATCGGTTAACGTTATTATCTTTCAGGGTTTTCGGCCGAATCCCCAATCGCTTCGTAATCCCATAGTCCAGCAGCGATTAATCTCCGAATTGGGAAAGTCTCCCGAATTGCTCAGCGTACTCATCGACCTCTGGATGATTGACAACAAGCAGCTCTATGCACATATCCAGAAAACGCCAATCGCTGATATGCATGATCTTCTGTCCGGTATGGTTGCAGAACATGGGCCGTGTGCCGTTCGAACCGCATTCCTCCTGGATGAACGGTCTGAGCTAAAAGCACTGGCAGGACAGGTCGATTCCGTTTGTGTGCCGAATCCATCGCAAGGTATTCCACCTGAACGCAATGCAGTCAATTTGGCGCATACCGATGATTTAGTTGAACAGAACTGTAATCTCAAGTCCAGAATCAGGGAGCTCGAAGCCCGTGTGAGGGAGCAGGAGCGCGCAGATATCGGCCGCCAGCGAGAAATAGATCAATCCCGTGCCGAAGTAGAAGCCGCCCGGCGCGAATCAGCTGATAATCGCAAGCTACTGATTCGAACAGAGAAGCACCTCGACAGGGTTCGTCGTGCAAAGGAGACTGTCGGTGCTGAAAAATCAGTGATCGAGCGCGAGTTGCGGCAACTTCGCAAGCATATACGGGCACTGGAGGCTCGCTTTGAGGATAAATCCGTAGCGGCAGAGAAGGGTTCAGAGGCTGCGACTCCAGATTGGGACTCTATCATAACTGCGCTATACAGGCATGGCGAGTATCAGACTGTGCGGTTGTTATATGAAGCTGCCGAGAAGGCCGATTCAAGTAATCCGAATACTCACATGGTATTGGAACACATCTACTCCAAGTTGGGGGAGGCTTCGCTTCAGACAAGTGAATCGCTTTGGTTGTCTGACTACTATGCCAAACACGGCCAGATAATCCGCGCTGTCAAGTTTGCATGTCGGGCATTAGATCGAACGCCTGAAGACAAGCATGTAAAGTTGAGGTTCCGGCAGATAGTCAAAAAGGCCGATCCGTCAGATCGCCCCACATCATCTGCGATGCAGATACTTATTGGGCGGTTGAAGGTATCCAATGCCGTTGCTTATCGAAAAGCACAGCGTATTCTGAAAGAGTTAGGCCGAGAGTATGCTCGGTCCTTCGATAGCCGTCCGGAACTGCTTCATCCGGATAAGATAATCAGCCTTAATGATGGAGATGTGTCACTGCAAATATCGATTAATCAGATAGTCGGGGCTGTTAATGCGAACGATGAACAAATAGTTGATGCCTTGCAAAGGTTGTTGCCGGCTCTGAAGCGAAGTTCTCCCGAATTACATCGCAGTATTATGAGGAAACTCCGCGCACAGGATACAGCATGCCTGGATGCAATAATGCATGGCAGCCAGCCGATAATCGTGGATGGCAGCAATGTTGCGTGGTATGGATGCACGGAGGTCCCGCGAATTCAGGCCATACTGGAGTTGCGCAAGGAACTTCGGGCGCAGGGATATTTTCCGATTTTCATTTATGTCGATGCTTCACTGCGGCACCAGATAGACGATTCCGTGACACTGGACAAGATGATAGAGTCAGGCTCAGTGATCATGGCAGACAGCCATACAGATGCAGATGAATCGATTATCAGGCATGCAAGGATTTTGGGGTGCGCAGTTGTTACTAATGATCGTATGTTGGAATGGGATCCAAACGATGAGATTCAGAAACTGAGAATTGAGTTGGATGATTTTGGCGCAAATGTGTATGCATCGTTGTAAAGTGCAAGTTTAGCGGTGTTACAGATAACAATCAACCGAAAAATGAAAATTTCTCGAGGAAATCAAAGAAAATATGCGATAAAGTCTAGACAAAAGGGAATGTAAGTGGTATAATTTTGAGCGCTGGTATGGAATAATTCCACATTAATCCATGCCGCATTGAGGTTCCCCGATAGCTCAATTGGCAGAGCACTTGGCTGTTAACCAGGGGGTTCGTGGTTCGAGTCCACGTCGGGGAGCCAGTTACTTCCAAAACTGGGCAATCGACCTGTTGCCATAAATGGCATGGCGGATCGACTGCCCAGTTTTGTTTCTGCTATCGCTGCTGCTATTGCTTTTCGGCTTCCCCGAACTCTTACCGTACAGCCTTCTACTCGTATTTCATCCACAAATAGCTTTAGATACTCTTTCCCTAGCCCAGAAGACCTATCCTCAAGTCTATTTTTCAAGGCTGCACAGAATGCTTTAACATGGACTGACTTTATTTGATTCAGCGGTAATTCTTTACCTCGACGCAAACCAGCGATCTCTATAAGTATTTCTTGCCTTCTGGCTTGATGCTTATGAACTCTTTCCTGCAATGTAGAATCTAACGGCAGAAGCCCTTTTTCAACAGCTTCGTATAAACGATCAGTCTGGCTTTTGAGGGAATTGAGCTCGTTTGTAAGGGTTTTTAGTTGATCGTCTTGAGAGTTTCCGGCAGCTTTTCGATTATGAGATAGTTCCGCGATCATCTTTTCTACTCTATCAGGACTGAAAACACGTTCACCGACAGATTCTAACACTAGATGGTCTAGCTTCTCCATAGGAATGTTATTACTCAAGCAAGTCTTGTGCCCAATCTCATTAATACGTGATGAGCATTTGTAATATCGATATCTCCCACCTTTTCCTGTTGCTATTGTCATTCTTGCCCCGCACTCACCGCATATCAAGAGTCCAGTAAGCAGGGTAGGAGAATTTACAATTCTTGGTGGAACTTTGGCAGGTGATCGATCTTGACGCCGTTCGGCAACAAGGTTAAAGGTTTCAGTATCTATGATCGGCTCAACATTAATTTTCACCCATTCAGATTCAGGCTTGAGTTTTCTGGTTTTCGATTCGCGCTTGTTAAAGTAATATTCTCCAATATACAAACGATCTGATAGCATATCGTGTATCAGGCTCTTGTTCCACTTACTTCCTCTCATGGTAGCCCCACGGTCATTCAGATGGGAAGCAATACCCTTCACACCCAAACTTCTTCCTTGATACCCATGAAGATATAAATTGAAGATAGTTTTGACCATAGCACTCTCAGCGGGATCTACTTCAATCTGCTTCTTATTGCCTCTCCTGCCCATTATCGGTAGTTCTTTTGTTCGATAACCATAAGGCGGACGTGAACCGTTGAAGTAGCCCTGTCTTGCATTCTCCTTCATCGCTCGGAGCGTATGCTTTGAATTCTCCCTGCTCTGAAATTCATCGAAGACGCTGAATATACGCCTTATCATGCCCCCGGATGGATCGTCGCTTGTCTCTTGAGTAATCGACACTAAGCCAACGTCGTGTTGTTTCAGTCGCCGCTCATAGAGTCCAAAGTCAATAGAATCACGGAAGAATCGTGAAAGACTATGCACTATTATGCAACCATAGGGAGCAGGTGATGTACAGGCGTCAGTGATCATTTGTTGAAATACCGGTCTTCTATCATCCATAGCCGATGCACCCGGCTCAACATATTCGAAGGCAATCACATGCCCTTTCGATTTGCACCAGTCTCTCATTTGCCGAAGCTGGTCAGGGATTGATAGATCCTTTTCCGCCTGCTTATTTGTCGATACTCTTGCATAGAGAGCTACAATCACTGTGATTATTCCTTTCCTTGTTGAACACGTATCAGTACATCTTTCAACAGCTCAGATAGATGAGTTTCCAAGAGCATGATTTCCGTCATGGAGATATCATCTGACAAAACAAATGTGCTATCAACGAATAACTCGTCATGGTTCTTTGAATCTGCCAATCATGGCGCACCACCCTCTTTGTTCAATATATTCCTACCCGTTCCTTTTCATTCCTGGCGACACAGAAGCCTTTTCAGGTCACCTATAAGCCCACTCGTTCCAAACTCGTCCAGAACAATCTTACGGTAGCAAAGAAACTTATCTTCACTTGGCGCTAACAATTGCGCGCAATCCAGAATATCCCTGACACGGGCATTGACCAGTTTCTCTATTTCTCCCTGATTTACCATTTTCCCAGTTCCATTTCCTTGGTACGTCGCCGTATATCAAATTTCCATGCAAGGGGATCATGGATTTTCTGCACAGCGTAGCCCAATTCTTCTAACGCTTCCGTATGCGAAATCATTGGCATGCCTTTCTGCAAACAACGTACAGCAGCTAACCGTTTCAGATAGCCGTATACAGATATAACCATCCTCATTGCGCGTTCATCCAAGATAGCCTTTTCATCAAAAGATCGGTAAATTCCAATATGACCCAGCTCTTTGATCCTATCCTGCAAGTCTAGCCACAACGGATGCAAAAGCCAATCTCTGGAAGCGTTCTGCTTATCATTCGGAATCCGCAGAGTATCATGTTCTGATGCTAAATATGTAAGCAAATCCCCTTGTTGTCTTTCCAAATCTTCAAAGGTCTTGATGTCGAATCGTTGCAGTATGCTTCTCCTTACCTGCCATTCTATACGCCATACATCGGATTCCTGTCCCCACAATGGATAGAACCATACTTTTTCGCTCTTCTCCCTGATTTCGGCTATCTTATCATAGATACGTAAGACCACGTCACCCTTACCGAACGTAAATGTCTGAATCTTGCCAGCATCTCGATATTGGCTATCCTTGCTTGATCGACTTACGAACCAATTCTCAGTAAAATCAACCTCTGGTAGATGATAATCAAAGGAAAAGTCTACACGCGACAAACCTTCTGACCTATATGGAATATATCCAATTGACTCTGCCCACGCTAAGAACTGCGTGTGCATTATAGCGGCTGATTTATGCCATAAGCCTTGACTTGTGAATGTCACATAGAAATTCGGATTGTTGAACTCACCGAGCTCAATCTTGAAATCCTGATTAGTTAGCACAAATGGATATCCCGATCTCGTTCCATAGGGTTGAAGCAGAAATTCCGATTCACCAAGGCAAATAGGCAGAGGATGCTTATACTTCGATTGTTGTATACCCTCTTTCTGTTCAGCCAGCAATTGGTAATCAATGCCGCCTTTTCTTGATTTTTGCATGAAGTAAGCGCATTGAATAGTGTCAATGCCTTGTAGTAATAATCTATAGTCTTTCTGCTTATCCATAACCTTAATCCTTACTTACTTTTGAGTTTCTTCAGTCTTGCTTCTGCTTTCTCAATCATCTCTCTCTTCACTTCTTTCAAATCTTCCATGGGGATATAGATATATGCAGCACGTTTCACGGCAAGCAGCCTCGCCCAAGAGGGGAGGCTATCCCATTTGATATGCTCATCTAGAATCCTGTATGCCCGAATCTTCTTTTCCTTTTCTAACTGATGAATATAGGCACGCGATACCCCAAGGAATTGAGCTGCACCCCCGGGTGAGATCATTTGATGATCGAATGCATCAAGGATTTTGGATAACTCATCCATCGTATTCACTAGAATCGTTCCGTAACTTTCATTCACTTCTTGTTCTATCCTTTTCATTTTCTCTCCTCAACCATACGACTGTATACCTTATAACATATGTTAAGTAACTTGTCAAGCAATTATCTGTAAAGGGTATTGGAAATTTAATAATGATCACTGTAGAAAGTCACCTTTGACATGATAGACAAAAAAGAGTATAATCTTTCCATTACTTAGCTATGTATTTTTAAACCCCCGTGTTACCGAAACGGGGTGGATACTGTGGCAGCACTACCTGAGTTTTGGAGGTGGCTACACCACTCACAACGATCATTATGGTGATACTGCTCTTGGTCACTGGCATTTGGGCAGCCGTCACATCGCTATGGCCGAAATTCTGCCCATGCGTAAGGAGTCTTTTGATGAAGGAATCGGAGTTTGTCGTTCTTGCTTATAACAACTGCCAAGATGTGGTCAAGATCACCGACCAGAAGGTCACTGCTGTCATTGCGCTCACCGCGATCCTCGCCACTCTTCTTGGCAACTTTGTCTATGACCTTTCTCGTGCGAACGATATCTTTATCTGGCTACGCGTAATGCTGTGGATACTATCGTCCCTGGCCGGCCTCACACTGATCGCCAGCCTAGTTTCCGCTGGAATAGCACTTCTTCCAAGACGACCGCAGCCAATAGCAATCGCCGAAGACGACACAGTAGATAATCATCTTGGACATATGTTTTGGGTCAGCTCGATAAACGACAGAATCAGATATCCTACCGTTCGGGATTATGTCTCAACAATCAGAAAGGCCACTGATCTTGAAAGAAATCAGGAGATCGCCTATCAGACCATGGCTGTTGCCAGTATATTGGGGCAGAAGCTTCCATGGAGTCGGCGATCGGTAATCCTGCTAGTTGTTGGTTCGTACATCCTAATCCCCATTTTAGCTTTTCTGCCCTATGTACACTGCCGAGTGCCCACTCCCTGACCTAGCGACACTCACCTAAACATAAGGAGGTATTTAAACATGGAGACATCCAATTCAACTTTCGATTATCTCAAGAGTGTAGATAGAATCAATGCAATACTAGATAGCTCAGACACCAACTATGAGGAAGTTAATTCTATCCCATCACGCGATAAGTTGACGTATACAAACGGCTACTATGTATACTGCTCAGCACTGTTCGTTGATATTAGGGGTTCAAAGGCGTTGGCGCAGAAATACAAGCGACCGAGACTCGCACGCATTTACCGAAGCTACATCTCAGAAATGGTAGCAGTCCTAAAGAGTCATTCCCAAGTTCGGGAAGTGACAATTGAAGGTGACTGCACATGGGGAATCTTCGACACACTGTCCAAGTCACATATCGACGAGCTGTTTAGCATAGCTGCCAAAGTAAGTTCAGCTGTTGATATCATAAACTGGCGATTGGGCAAGAAGGGCATTGATCCTATCTCTGTAGGTATCGGCCTTGACTACGGTCGTGCGTTGATGGTCAAGGCTGGATACACAGGCAGCGGCATCAACGATGTAGTTTGGATGGGTGATCTTGTTGGTAATGCTGCCGCACTTTGCTCATATGGCAACCGTGTAACCAACACAGACAGAGAAACTATGGTCTCCGATGTCTTCTATAACAATCTCAACGATGATAATAAGGGCCTGCTTGTACGTAATTTCGGCCGTAGCTGCTATCATGGCAACGTCGTAAGCAAGGAAATGGACGACTGGCTTAAGGCTCAGCAGTAGAACGACATCTCTATATTACAAAGTGCCGCACATGCACAGAACTCTAAGTTTGCCGAGCCAATGGGAGGAACTCAATACAGACATATGATTTCCTCCCATTGCCCAGAATTGTTGTCTTTGGGGAGCCATTCTTTTCCATAGATAGAACTTCTTGGGAAAATGGTTTACCACCTCCACTATTATCCCCGCCATTTCTGTTTATCGGGATAGTATATTCAATAGTTATTTTCGGCCAGTCAACCTCTATTCTCTTCACAAAAGATCTCAAGAAAGCCTTTTGCTCAGTAATCTCAGACACACTTAACAATCCTCTAAGATCGTCAACGTATGATCTGACAGCGTGTGCTGGTAATAGACTAACCTGCGCTTCGGTTTTTCTTTCGAGTTCCTCTTTTTGCAAATCAAGTGCATCTACGTTGGATTTGATTTCCTTTATTCTTGGCGCAATATCATCGATGTCAAGCTTGCCCGTCTCAAGTGAATCGTATAGCCGACCAAGCCTCAGCCTTTGTTCATTGAGTTGTCCATCAACTATGGAAATCTGCTCATCATACTGATCACGCGACTTGTTAATTTCTTCATTGGTAAGTTTTACCAATTCTGCCAGATTATCTTCAGTGAGTATATTTTCCCTTATGCGCTCTATCACAAATGCTTCGAGCTTATCCTTGGGTACTGGCCCAGCGCTACATGCGGACTTGCCTTCCTTGGAATATTTATTGCAGGTGTAGTAGAAAAACTTTGAGGATTTGGCCGCAGTACAGGTCATTCGTGATTGGCATTTACCGCAGTAAAGCAGACCGCTCAGTAGGTAAGGACTGTTTACTGTTCGTGGATGGACGATTTCTGGTGCACGTTCATTAAGTAGGCGTTGAACAGTTGCAAAGTCATCTTGACCGATTATTGCAGGGTGGTTGTCCTCAACCCGGATGGTATCATGGGTAGGTGCTGTTGATCCTCGGGAGATAAGATGCTTCGGACTTTTGTTCCAGACCAAGGTGCCGGTGTATATCTCATTCTGGAGTATGTAGTAGATACTCCCTTTACCCCAGCGTTTTCCTTTATTTGTCAGGATTCCTTCATTGTTCAGAATTTTGGCAATCTCTTTTGCGCCAAGACCGTCGATATACATAGTGAAAATTCTTCTTGCAATTGGTGAAAAGGTTGTATCAAGGATCAGAATAGATTTAGCGCTGCGTTCATTGGAAGTTTTCTTTGTTTTGTAACCAACAGGCACATTTCCGCCATTATGGTAGCCCCTGCTCGCATTCTCTTTCATGCCACGCATAGTATTCTTGGAAAGATTGGTTGAGTAAAATTCATCCATTACTTCAATCATGCCTTCAAGCATCTGCCCGGCAGGACTATCATCAATAGGCTCATTTATAGATATGACATCGACTCCATGCTTGCGCAATAGACGCTTGTATATAATTGAATCCTCCCTGTTACGGGCAAATCTGGATAGTTTCCAATGCCGTTTACTGGCGAAGGTTTGCGAGGTCACATTCAGTGACTCATGAACTACTAGAAGAATTCAAGAAACATGTTGATGCTTGTGATTGCCTGAAAAAGGAGATGTGAGCGATTGGCTAGACGATGGGCATACGGTGGATGAACTTCTCAAGATTATCAAAAAAACGGGAGGCTTTGACATTTGCAGACACGAATAAGGAAAACTGCAGTGATGAACAGTCGGGCAATAAGAGAAGAGAATCCCAATCGGATCTGCTTATAGCTCTCGTAGAAAACGCGCAGGTTGAACTGTTTCACACTCCACTGGCGAAACTTTTGCTCGATTATATGTAAACGGGCATAACGAAATATGGCGTTGTTCCAGCAAGGAATTTATGGGTTGGTTATTACATAAATTCTGGGGAGAATACGAAAAGTCGGTCAGTTCCGAGGTAATAAAAACAGCATTGGGTATTATTGAGGCTAAGGCCAGGTTCGAAGGTAAAGAATATCTATTGCATAACCGAGTAGCTGTTCATGGAAACGAATTCTATTACGATTTAACAGATGCTTCCTGGCGTGCTGTGGTGATAGGGCCAAATGGGTGGCATATTGATGATTCACCACCTATTCTATTCAACCGTTATACGCACCAGCAAGCACAAGTAACGCCTATTCCAGGAGGTGATTTACATGATTTTCTTAAGTTCGTAAATATCTCAGACGATGGCGACAAATTATTGTTTATGGTCACTATCGTTGCTTGCTTCATTCCAGGGATCTCACACACAATACCAGTTATATATGGCCCGCAAGGTTCAGCAAAGACGACATTAGCCAGAATGACTCGGCGTTTGACTGATCCATCTGCAACCGAAATACTATCATTTCCATCTAATAAGGCAGAGTTGATACAGCAGTTATCCCATCATTGGGCGCCATTTTACGATAATGTGACTACAATGCCAGAGTGGTTAAGTGATATGCTGTGCCGAGCCGTCACAGGAGAGGGGTTTTCAAAACGACAGAACTACAGCGATGATGATGACATAATATACAGCTTTCAGCGATGTGTCGGCTTAAACGGGATCAATGTAGTACCACAGAAGGCTGATTTACTTGATAGAAGCATCTTATTTAAATTGGAAACGATTTCTCCAAATATGCGAAAACCTGAACAGCAAATTTGGGCAGCATTTGAAGAAAAGCGGCCATTCATCTTGGACGCTATATTCGATACATTGAGTAAGGCAATGGCAATCCAACCCAGCGTTAAGTTGGCCGCATTGCCGCGGATGGCTGATTTTGCGGTTTGGGGTTGTGCGATTGCTGAAGCACTTGGTTATAAACAGGTAGATTTTCTTTCTGCATTTTCATCAAATGCTCGTGTACGAAATTCTGAAGCGATAAATAGCAATCCGGTTGCGATGGCGGTAATCACTTTTATGGATGGACGTACTGAATGGCGTGGAACTGCGTCTGAACTATTGTCTGAACTCAATTTCATTGCAGATCGTCACCGTATAGACAGAAAACAAAAGTTTTGGCCAAAAGCTCCACATATTCTAACTCGTCGCCTAAATGAGGCGCAACCAAACCTTCGTGCTATAGGAATTCAGGTTGTAACCGGAGACAGGGCAAGTAGTGGCAGATCCATTACTATCCATAAAGATGCATAGAATAGCGTCATTAGCGTCATAGTGACGGGTTTATGAGTCTGTCAGGCAAGAAGTCCTATCCATAGGTAATGACGCTTCATATGACGCATTGGCGTCTGAATTGCTAGTAGTGTCATGGCAGATGTCCACTGTGATGAAGTAACATGTCGCTTATGACGCTAATGACGCTGATTTTGTATGTGTAGATAACCTGTATGATTTTCTATTGAAAGCGGGGCATGCTTGGGGGTGTAACACAAAATGGGATGGGAGAATCGAGGAGAAAACGGTCCATACTACACGAGATCAACGCGTTGTAATGGCCGAGTTGTCCGTGAGTATATCGGGGGTGGGCTGATAGGCGAAATCTGTCATCTAGTGGATATGGATAGAAGAAATCTCCGTGAGCTGGATAAGGAAATACTTCGCTTTGATTTGGAATCGCTGAGTACAGCGGACAGAGATATGGCCGCCATGTATAGGCAAATCCAAATGCTTGTGCACGCCTATCTTCAGAATAGTGGTTTCCATCAGCATAACCGGGGTGAATGGAGGAGAGTACGCAATGCCAAGAAAGAATAAGGCTGTTGTTCTATCTCGCGATATTATTTTGGAACGTGCCGCTGAAGGAGACAAGAGCGTTCTGCCACAACTTCGTGAATTACTCCAAGAATCACCAACCCTTCTCAGGTCAGCAGGTAATATCGCAGAGCAGGTCGAACGCTCTTGGGTTGGGCGTATTGCAGGTGACAATATCGTAGTAAGTGAGGCCATCAGAATGAAATTGACTCAAATGCATCGAGAATTGTCTGGCGATAATCCCTCCCTGATGGAAAAGCTGATAGTAGAACGAATTCTAGCTTGTTGGTTGCAGATGCAATATGTAGAAACAATATTTGCACAGAATCTGTCGAAGATGGATCCTGGCGCAATACAGCATTATCAGAAATGGATCGAAAAAGCACAGGGACGGTATCTTTCAGCTATGCGGACCCTCGCAGTGGTGAGACGCTTACAGGTGCCTAACGTCCAAGTGAACATAGGTGAAAAGCAGATTAACATGGTTAACAATATCAATCAGACTGGTGAGATGGCAGATGAAGAAATGTAGTGAAATACAACATGAAATTGAAATTATCAATTTGCGATTGCTTCCCTGTGCTGTTATTCGGTCAGTCCCGGATTACAGCCGTGCGAATGATGTCACTTTCAGGCATGAAGGGCATGGTGGACATGTCATCACTAATGCGGTAAGGCTGCGGAATGATGGTGGTGAGACCTGGACATTCGGCAGTTGGGCGTGGGCTGTTATTCTGCTCCTTGCGAGAAAATACGGTTGGAGTGGGGGTGTGCAGTATACGGATGCACCTGATTCTTCTGCACAGAGCAATACTCTACCGAATGATGAATTGGTTTCACTGGGGGCAGCAATCTGCCGTGCACTGGATGATATTCCTGAGGATGATGATCTTTCAGTCAGCATAGTCAAGGCAGTATTTCCCGTAGTTGAGGTAAATGGTCATACTTCGATATCTGCCTTCTCCGGTCTGGAGGGTAGGGAGCTTGCATGGAAGTTTGTGAAGTTCCTTGAATCTGGAGGATGCCGTGCCTGAAAAGATTAAGCACGGCATGGATTTATATCGACTGGCAGGAATTAGATATTCCTACATACAGAATGGCAACGCACCCTAATTGTTTGTAAACTACGGCATCCACTGTCCGCCCCTTACAACTCTTGCAGCCGTATGATTCGGATGATTCCGCCGATTAGCACGAACACGTATGATGTTTTCCCAGAGAGCATCTTCCATCCAAGGATTATTCGTTGTATCTGAAATGCCCCAATGTTTTAGTGAAGGAAGGGCAATATCCCCATACAGAGGGTCACCTACAGCTACATAATCGTCACTGGCCACTGTAAGGGCAGTCAGAGCGCAGATTATTCCAGCACGGTGCTCATGGTCCGTGTAATCCTCAAAACTAAAGTTAATTTTTCGATTTGGCAAAATATCCTCAAGCAGAGTCACGAGTTTATTATCGTCTTCCCTACACAGCAACTCTCAGTAACGATCTGACGCATCACGGTTTAGGACAAGACCTGCAAACTCTCTATCGTTAATAAGTGCGGCCAGAAACTGATTTGGGAATGCCTCTACAATACATTTTTCATGTATTGGCTCGTAGTGCGCCGAGTCGCTGAGTGAAAAACACCCTTCCTTTAACTTACTCAATACCAGCTGTGCTAGTCTGGTGGCGTGGTCATGTAATTGTAGTCCGACAGGCGAATTCGTTTGACCGGGCTTGCCTCTGCGTCGAAAGACCCCCAAGGTCAGGAGTGCCTCAGCAGCGCGATAATGATTGACTATTTGTAAGTCGTGGGCAAGTGGGCCATCGATAGCAACCGAGCTTATAAGAGTATCATTAGGAACCATATCCCCGAGTGTTTGTTCGCGCGATGCAGTATCAGCCGTAGTATTGCGACAGTCTATGTTGATACTATTCTGATCCCAACTCAGTAAACAGAAACAGGTAGTGTGACTGGTAAGGGAGTATCCAACGTCTATTCCCAGCACGCTTCCGTTCTGAGATATATTCGACTTATTACTGATACTGTTTGCCATCATATCCTCCAGCATGTACTAACCCATTCTAATTCCCTTCGCATGCAATTCATACTCGAATTATAGAATTATTATTAATAACGTGTCAATTAATTATCAAATGGTGAGCCTAAAGGCTACCGCTACCTTGACGTCAGGGCTTAATAGCAGTAAGATATTACTATTATAACAGATGCTAATACCTACTTTTAGTAAAGGCAGACTAGAGAAAACGCACATTGCACAAGCATTGAGGTAACGCAAAGGAATCCAAATGCCTGATAAGGAAGCCACAGCTCGCATCAAAATCAATAATCTCCTCGTAGCGGCAGGCTGGCGTTTCTTTCCTGAAGATGGTGCGCCTGCCAACATCCGACTTGAGCCCGGCGTGACGATCAAAACGTCCGATCTGGACGCACTCGGCGAGAACTTCGAGAAAACTAGCAAGGGCTTCGTCGACTACCTGTTGCTGGACACCAGAGGTTTTCCGCTCGTCGTCCTTGAGGCCAAATCGGAGGGCAAGAACCCGCTCGTTGGCAAGGAACAGGCCCGCAAATACGCCAAATATCAGAACTGCCGGTTCGTGATCCTCTCCAACGGCAACCTGCACTACTTCTGGGATCTGGAGCGTGGCAACCCCTATCTCATTACGTCATTCCCTACGCCTAACTCGGTGATCGGTTACCAGCAGGTTACGCCTGACCCGCAACGCCTCATCGATGACCAGGTGGACGACGATTACATCGTGCTGACCCAACGACCGAACTACCAATCCGAAGCAGCATGGCGCAACGAGGACGAACGTTCCGGCTACATCCAGACCAACAAACTGCGTTTCTTGCGACCATACCAGATGAAAGCCATTCATGCTTTGCAGGCCGCCGTGAACGATGGTAAAGACCGATTCCTCTTCGAGATGGCCACTGGCACCGGCAAGACACTTGCTGCCGCTGCTGTTATAAAGCTTTTCCTCCGTTCCCGAAACGCCCGGCGCGTCCTGTTTCTGGTGGATCGCCTTGAACTTGAGGACCAAGCCAAGAAGGCCTTCACAGCGCTCTTGTCTGCCGACTTTCAGACGGTGATCTACAAGGAGAGTCGTGACGAGTGGCAGCGGGCGGAAATCGTTGTCACCACGGTGCAGTCGCTGCTCTTCAACAACAAGTACCAGAGGCTATTCTCGCCGACAGATTTCGACCTGGTCATTTCCGACGAAGCACACCGCTCAATCGGCGGCAACGCTCGCGCCGTCTTTGACTACTTCATCGGCTACAAACTCGGTCTCACCGCCACGCCTCGCGACTACCTCAAGCGATTCAACCAGGCTAATCCCACCACCCGCGATCCGCGCGAAGCCGAGCGCAGACTATTGCTGGACACTTACCGCACATTCGGCTGCGAGAACAGCCTGCCAACCTTCCGATACTCGTTGCTTGATGGCGTGAAAGAAGGCTACCTGATCAACCCCACAGTGGTGGATGCTCGCACCGAAATCACCACAGAATTGCTCTCAAAAGAGGGCCTCGTCGTTGCCTTCACCGACGACACGGGCGAAGACCAAGAGGAGGCATTCAAGCAGCGCGAGTTCGAAAAACGCTTCTTTGCCGACGCCACCAACCAGCTCTTCTGCAAGACCTTTCTGGAAAATGCTCTACGCGACCCGGTTAGTCGATAGATCGGCAAGTCCATAGTCTTCGCCGTCAGCCAGAACCACGCTGCCAAGCTGGTGCAGATACTGAACCAGATGGCCGATCGCATGTTCCCTGGAAAGTATCAATCCGACTTTGCCGTGCAGGTTACGTCACAGATTCAGGACGCACAGCAGTTCACCATCAACTTTGCTAACAACAACTTGCTTGGTTCGGCCAACTTCCTGCCCTCTTACAAGACCAGCAAGGCCCGCGTCTGCGTTACAGTCGGCATGATGACCACAGGCTATGATTGCACCGACATCCTCAATTTGGGGCTGTTTCGTCCAATTTTCTCGCCGACCGACTTCATCCAGATAAAGGGGCGCGGCACCCGCAAGCACAACTTTCTAGAACAACTTTTCGATGACAGCCTCAAGGATGGCGTATTGCAGCCGCAGAAGACGGCATTCAAGCTCTTCGACTTCTTCGCCAACTGCGAGTACTTCGAGACCGAGTTCAAGTACGACGAGGTGCTGAAGCTCCCCCGGCCACAAGGCAAGGGCGGCGATGGACCAGTGCCGGGCCCGGTGCTAGTCGGTGGCATATACGAGCACCTCGGCGCGGATATCATCGCCATGGTCAAAGAAGAGACCATCGGCTACGAGGGAATGAAGATCGACAGGATGTTCTTCGCGAAATTCGAGGACGCTGTGCGCAGTAACGATGCAATCGCTGAAGCGGTCGAGGCCGGGCAGTGGGATCGCGTCATTGATTACGTCAACCGAGAGGTCTTCGACAAGCCCGATGAATACTACAGCCTCGACAAGTTACGCAAAGCTGCCACCGTTGACCGCCGTCTGACCCTGCGGGAGATACTCGAAAAGATCTTTGGCCTCATCCCGCGTTTCAAGTCCAAGGACGAACTGTTGGAAGAGGAGTTCGCCAAGTTCATCTCTGATACCAAGCCAGAAGAGGTCAAGGACATACAGGCCATCAAGACCTACTTCAAGGCCTACGTAACTAACGACCTGGTGCGCCACGTCATCGAAAGCAAACAGTTCACCGATCTGGCCACCAATCCGGTCTTTTCATCCCGCGACTTCCGCGCCGTGCCGGAAAAATACCGCACGCTCATCCCCGAATACATCAAGGACTACGTCTCCTTGAACCAGTTCGTGTCATAAGAGAAGTCAAACATGGATAGACAGGATAAACAAGATACGGGATTGAAGCATGAGGAGATTACCAAAAGCGTGATCGGCTGCGCCTTTGAAGTGATTAATGAGCTCGGGGCCGGGTTCCTCGAATCCGTCTATGAGAAAGCCTTGCTCATGGCGCTTCGCCAGAGAGGTTTGTCAGCGATATCTCAACATCAGATAAAGGTCATGTTCAGGGGTGAATGCGTTGGTGATTTCTATGCGGATATATTTGTGGAAGAGAAGATTATCGTCGAGTTGAAAGCAGTTAAGGCCATCGCTCCCGAACACCAGGCACAAGTCATCAATTACTTAAATGCGACAGGTATCGAGGTCGGACTTCTCATCAACTTCGGCAACCCTAAGCTCGAATACAAGCGCTTCACCAGAAGCAGAGAGTACAAACATGAATAAATCAGGATCCTCAGGGCCTTTCATTCTTATCCTGTCCATCCTGCCCATCCATGTGAATTAAGGAAAACCATGTTAGACACAGCTACTAAACGACGCATCGATACCGCCCGTGATATCCTCGTCGGCAAAGTGCCCGACCCGAAAAGTCAGGTCGAGCAGATAACCATCGCCCTCATCTATAAGTTTATGGACGATATGGACGCCGAGAGCGAAGAGTTCGGCGGCAAGCGCAAGTTCTTTGCAGGAGAGTTCGCCCGCTACGGCTGGGCCAAACTCATGCGCTCCGGACTGGGCGGACACGAAACTCTGAACCTTTATGCCGAGGGCATCACCAAGATGCCGGAGAACCCAGGGATTCCGCTGCTTTTCCGCGACATCTTCAAGAACGCTTACCTGCCCTACCGCGATCCCGAGACCCTCAAGGCCTTTCTCAAGATCATCGACGAGTTCACTTACGACCACAGCGAACGTCTCGGCGACGCTTTCGAGTATCTACTCTCCGTGCTCGGCTCACAGGGCGACGCAGGCCAGTTCCGCACCCCACGCCACATCATTGATTTCATGGTTGAGGTCATCGACCCCAAGAAGACCGAGATCGTACTTGATCCGGCTTGCGGCACCGCGGGGTTTCTGATCTCGTCCTACAAGCACATCCTTAAAGCTAACACATCGGCTCACTCCGGGAAAGGGTCAGGGGTGAGGGATGGCGACTTGCTCACACCGGACGAAAAGGGCCGTCTCTCGCAGAACTTCAAGGGCTATGACATCTCGTTCGATATGGTACGACTCAGCCTGGTGAACCTGTACCTGCACGGTTTCGCCGATCCGCACATTTTTGAGTACGATACCCTGACCAGCCAGGACAGGTGGAACGAATACGCCGACGTGATCCTCGCCAATCCGCCGTTTATGTCACCGAAGGGCGGAATCAGGCCGCATAACCGCTTCACTATTCAGGCCAAGCGCAGCGAAGTGCTGTTCGTGGACTACATGGCCGAGCATCTTACTCCCGGCGGCCGTGCCGGTATCATCGTGCCAGAGGGGATCATCTTTCAGAGCCAGACCGCCTACAAGCAACTTCGCAAGATGATGGTGGAGGATTCCCTAGTTGCCGTCATCTCGCTGCCGGCAGGGGTGTTCAATCCCTATTCAGGCGTCAAGACATCAATACTTATCCTCGACAAGTCCCTTGCAAGGAAGAGCGACACAATCGCCTTCTTCAAGGTCGAAAACGACGGATTTGGACTCGGAGCCCAGCGACGTGAGATTGACAAGAACGACCTGCCGCAGGTCCATGCCGAGATGTGCGAATACCTGCGCCGACTGCGGTCGGGTGAGTCAATGGACGACTTCCAGCCGACGCTTGGTCTGATCGTGGATAAAGAGAAGATCGCTGCAAACGGGGACTACAACCTGAGCGGGGAGCGGTACCGTGAGGGAGCAGCCCAATCCATAAACTTTCCATGGAATAGGGTTGGGTCCCTCGTCGAGACAATCACACCTCCAGTCAAAATTCAGAAAACAGCTTTCGGAGTTACTGGGCAGTATCCGATCATCGACCAATCGCAGGATGACATTGCGGGGTGGACCGACGATGAGTCTGCATTAGTTCGACCCATCAAGCCGTTAGTGGTTTTTGGTGATCATACATGCGCAGTGAAGTTGGTTAAGACTCCTTTCGCTCAAGGCGCGGATGGTATAAAAATACTCCTGACCGCTGATACTCTTGATCCTCGGTTCTTGTATTATGTATTACTCGTAAGACCACTTGCGATTAGCGGTTACCAACGACACTTTTCAAAGCTGAAAGAGCTCGAAATCCCCCTGCCGCCGCTTGCGGTGCAGAAGGAGATCGTGGCGGAGATCGAGGGGTACCACAAAGTCATCGACGGCGCTCGAGCCGTCCTCGATAACTACCGCCCCCACATCCCGATCCACCCCGACTGGCCGATGGTGGAACTGAGCGAAGTATCGAGCAAGATCACCGACGGTGCGCATTTCACGCCCACCTATATGGAGTCGGGAGTTCCCTTCCTGCGCGTTACTGACATTACCGAGAGTAATATGTCGAAGAAGTTTATCCCACAGGAAGAGCATAACGAACTCATCAAGCGCTGCCGTCCAGAAAAGGGAGACGTTCTTTACTCGAAAAATGGCACCATCGGTATCGCTAAACTCATAGATTGGGATTGGGAATTCAGTATATTCGTTAGCCTCGCTCTAATAAAACCCAAGAAAGAATTGCTTGATCCACACTACTTGGAGTGCTATTTGAATTCAGACACGGCTTACGCTCAGGCTACTGCCCGTTCCAAGTCGGGCACGGTTACGAACCTGCATCTCGTCGATATTAAGACGATAAAAATTCCACTCCCAACCCTCGCCACACAGCAAGCGATCGTCGCCGAAATAGAGGCCGAGCAGGCGCTCGTTGCCGCCAACCGACAACTGATCGAGCGATTTGAGAAGAAGATACAGGCCACTCTCGCCCGTGTGTGGGGCGAGGAGATCTAACAAAGGAGACACAATAAATGAAAAAGAGCACTGTTGCATTGGTATGTACCGGATTGGCCGTGTTTATCGCCATGAGTGTCACCGCCATGAGTTATGTCCGGCGTGTTGCATACGCAAGCTCCAAACGAACGCCGCAAACCTTCGATGCAAAACAGACTGCGCCAGCCCTGAAGATACCGAATGGACCGGGTGTTCATACGCAGAAGCAGTTCAACCAGGAGTTATCTCGCTACTACCAGCGCACGATGATCGATGCATATAGCAAAGTGGGAGTGTGCAATCCGAAATGGAATGCTGCTGCCATCCGCTTCCTGCATGAGTATACGGACTCTCAACTTCCCGATCCCGGTAAGCCGATTGCTCAACATCTGGAGGAGCATGGAAAAGAGGCCATCGATCTGGGCTGCACAGATCCTCTTGTACAGTGCTGTTACGGAATAATCCTGTCTGACAAATATGATTCGAAAGCGGATCAATATTTAAAGCAGGCCGTCGAAGGTTTCCAACACAGCAATTACCCGAAGTGTCAGTGGCGCATTCCTGCATTTCGTTTGCTGGAAAGCCTCCAATCCAGTAGACCTGCAAACTCCACGGAAATAGAAAAGTTCAGGGATCTAGCGATAAAATGGACAGTTGAGTCGTTTTCTGATGGGAGTTATCTGAAAGGCGAGGATCGGGCGATTATACAGACTTTTTGTGTGGAACGACCGAACTCATATGCGTTTAAACAGACTCTTAAAGATCATTGGGTTGAACTTTACAGTAACATCAAGAATGCAGGCGGTGCTTTTCCATACGCAACTAATGTCATCGGTGGTATCTGCTACACAGCGGCTGCTTGGAATGATCGTGGAACAGGCTGGTCCGATTCAGTCTCAGACCAGGGATGGAATGGATTCTTCGATAAACTTCGCACTGCACGCAGTCTACTCGTCAAGGCATGGAAGATGCGCCCGGATTGTCCCGAAGCCCCAGCTCAGATGATCACGGTTGCAATGGGCGAGGATACTGGCGAAAAGCCGCTGGTTTGGTTTAATAGATCTGTTGCATGCCAAATGGATTATTTTCCGGCATACAGTGCCATTACTAATGCACTTCGGCCTCGATGTGGTGGCAGCTATGAAGAAATGTATTCGCTGGGTGTTGCCGCTCTCATGACTAAGAGGTTTGATACCTATGCTCCCTGGCAGTTCATTACCATCCTTAAACAGATCAATGCAGACCAGCACGCTGAAGAACCACAGGTAGCCGCCAATACTATCTATGATCGATTCAACGCCAAACCGGTATGGAAAACCCCGGAGACCACCCGATATCTGGAAATGATGTACAAGGGATATGAGAAGGCAGGGGGCGCATCGTCAGCCGCCTTCTATTTGACGCGAGAGGCTGCCGTAGCGTGGTATTGCGGCAGGTTTGCCGATGCGAGAAAGATATTCGATAAACTCGGCGACAAAGTGGATCTATCAGTTTTTGGTAGTACCGTATACTATCCGTCTTACGCAGATGTCAGAGAAGATGCATATCTTCTGGGCGGTCCCTGCGCATCACTGATCCGTCAAGCGCGTGAACTTACAGCGTCGGGTCAATCTTCTGAAGCAGCTGCGGTCTATCATGAAGCCCTGGCAAAGCTGAAGGATGACAAAATTGCAAGTGACCTGATAAACGCCAAAATCGCCAACTTTGAGGGCGATCGGAATCTGCTTGCTGACAATTGGATATCACTGATGCCGGATCAGAGCATGTCGGGCTGGATTGCCATGGATGGTAAGTGGACAACGGATTCAGATGGTTCTTTACATCCATTAGTTGCTAATGGGATTGATGCTTGTCAACTTCTCCGCAGGGCGCAGTTTGGCCCACGTGTGGAAATCCGAGGCAAGCTTATTGTGCCCAAAGAACTGGAAAAGTTCGTGGTCTTGCTTAATTGCCCCGATCCGGAAAGAGAGGACATTTGGTCTGCTTCTTATACCGGTATAATTTTCTTTCCAAAAGCGCATTGGGTGCAAAAGGGACGTCAAGGAACAAACGACCAAGAAGATATCTCCTATAAAGTCCAATTTAAGGATCAGTGTGATTTCCTGATCCAGAGATGGGATGATGATGTCTGGATTTACGTTGATGGCGTACTCATTGCAAAACCGATCAAAATTCAAGAATGCAGTCTGAATGGTAAACAGTATGTCGGTGTAGCTATGTCTGGAAACAAGGGTGGATTCCGCAATCTTGAGATACGTCGTCTCGATAAGAAGCCTGAATAGCATATAAGGTGAGGCAATCACAGGCTGTATTTTGCGAGAATACCCTTGGAGTTTGTCCTTATGGATGAATAATCATATTAACGAGCAGTCGTTGATTGCATTTATTGCCGAGTAACATGATGCCAAGCATCATATGCAATAAGGATCCAATATCAGAATGTGAATGGTTTTATAATGCCACTTAAGTAATGCCAGCACTTCCGCTTCTCTGGGGAGCATGCTATCTGAATAATCAGCCTCGGCTGTGAAGGCTAGGTACACAATGAGCAATATCAATATCAAGAGGGCAGTGGAGACGATTAGATCAAACACAACGGTGTATACACCGATTGTCGAAGTTGTTGTCAATGCTATCCAGGCAATAGAATGCAAAGGCGAAACAGAGGGAGAGATCAAAATCTTTGTTCGCCGATCCAAACAGCAACAACTTGATGGTGGTCTTCCTGAAATCCATAGTTTTAAGATTTGGGATAACGGTATCGGCTTCACTGACGAAAACCGTGGTGCATTCGATACTATCTTTACAGACCGTAAGATAGAAGAAGGTGGCAAGGGCTTTGGTCGTTTTACTTGCCTGAAGTATTTCGAGGACGTAGATATAGATAGCATTTATCTGGACGCAGGCAGTTACAAACGGCGTACATTTTCAATGGGCAAGGAAAATGAGATTGTAGTCAATGAACGCATCTCGGAGTGTGAAGAACAAGAAACATTTACATTAGTTCACCTTAATGGATTGAAAAAAGGAAAAGCTGTTGATAAGAAGCTTGATACAATTGCTAGAAACCTTATTGAGAAGTTACTTCCGTATTTCATCGCAGATAACTACACATGTCCAAGTATCACATTGTCTGAAGAGGATGGCTCTGACTCTATCCTGTTGAATGATTGTGTAAGCAACAAGCTATCCGCTGTCATAGATGAAATTTCCACTAGCGATGGAAACTTCATCTTGAACGGAATTGATTCTAACGAGCCGTTCTCCGTACGTGTTTTCAAAATAGTCTATCCAAAGAATCAGAAGAGCAGAATAAGTCTTGTAGCCCACAAACGGGAAGTGACAGGTTCAGCTCTCCACAGGTATATACCGGAATTTACCGAGGATTTTTATGAAAAGAATAGCAGTGGCGATATCGATCATAATAGGAACTACATCATAAAAGCTTACGTATTCAGTCCCTATCTTGATCAAAACGTATCGCTTGAGCGTAGTGGATTTGAATTCCCGATGTACAAAGACCTCTCACATCAAGGAATTACACAATTCGAAATCGAACAACGTGTCGCTACTATCGCAAAGGATGCCGTAGGCCCAGATATTAAGGTCCGCCAAGAGAAGAAGAGAGAGCGCGTTCAATCATACGTAGAGGATGAAGCGCCTTGGCACAAGAGTTTGATCGATAAGATAGACTTGTCAGAAATGCCGTACAACCCTACGAACGAGGAGATTGAGAAGCGGCTACAGAACATGAAGTTCATGCAGGAAACCCAGATAAAGATGGACGTCAAGAAACTACTGTCCGCAAACACCTTTGAAGATCAGAAAGGGGTTGTTCTTGACATAGTAGGCAAGATATCCGAGACTGGCAAGAACGATCTCATACACTACATTGCTCTTCGCAGAAGCATAATCGATATTTTTCAGAGGAGCCTAGAGTCAGACGAGGGTGGTGCTTATGCATCTGAGGGAGTTGTGCACGACATCATCTTCCCCCGTAGGACCGATACATGTAGTATATCATTCGAAGATCACAACCTCTGGATCGTTGACGAGCGGTTGAACTTCACACGATATGTATCTTCTGACTTGCCGCTGAACGGTAGCAAATCGGAGCGTCCCGACTTAATCGCGTATGATCAGCGGATAGTCTTCCGTGGTGATAACGAGGCAAGTAACCCTGTCACTATCTTTGAATTCAAGAAACCACAGAGGGATGATTTCGTCAACCCTTCCTCGATGGAAGACCCTGTTCAGCAGATCGTGCGGTATGTTAACGATATTCGTGATGGCAAGTATAAGACTCCTGAAGGCAGGAAAATACTTGTTGCGAATAATACTCCCTTCTACGGATATGTTATCTGTGATTTCACACAGAAAGTCGAAAAATGGCTTGAGCGTGAGAAGAACTTCACCCCTATGCCGGATCGTTTGGGTTGGTTCCAGTGGATGAGCAACATCAACTTATATATTGAAGCAATCAGTTGGGATAAAGTTTTGAAGGATGCTCAGATGCGGAACAAGATATTCTTCCACAAGCTTGGCATATGAGCCCCTAGCTGGAAGATAATATAGGGTAGTTCTGAAGCGTACTATCAGTATTGCCTCGAATAGGTATTGACATTCAAGAGGAAGTTGATATGAGCATTCGATTGATAGACTTGGGATGGGATAAAGAACTCAACGCAGCCGTTCACACTGACCACTCTCACATCTGCATCATTTGCCCGTTCATAAAGTTGCACGCTATCAAGCGCCTGTTCTCAGACAATAAACCTGCAAAGATCCAGGTGATTACGCGATTCCATCTCGGTGACTTCGCCGAAGGCGTAAGCGATATTTCAGCACTGAGATGGCTGCTGAATAATGGAGCACAGATACGTGGCATTCGCAATCTACACGCGAAACTCTATCTCTTTGGCATGAAACGAGCAGTTGTGACTTCCGCAAATTTAACCGATGCAGCCCTTACCAAAAATCATGAGCTTGGTATCGTTGTTGAGGATGCTGGCATCGTCAACCAGTGTAAACTTTACTTCGATAATTTATGGCAGCTAGCTGGACAGGATCTATCAGCTGCATGCTTGGATGAATGGGAACAAAAGGTCAAGACGCACCTGATACTTGGAGCGCATCCTGCATCTGCCTCCAGTTTAGCTGATGAAGGCATAGACATCGGGATTGCCGCTGAACCAACTACGCCTCTCTCTTGGATTAGCTATGCAGACCAGGCGTTCGTCAAGTTTTTTGGAAAGAGCGACGATCGTGCAAGCCGCTCTAGTCTGGTTTTCGATGAGGTGAAGAGTTCTGGCTGTCATTGGGCTTGCACATATCCGAAGGACAAACGACCTCGCCAAGTGAAGGATGGCGCGGTAATGTTTATGGGCTGGCTGGTCAATGAACCGAATGATGTGCTGATCTTCGGTCGGGCTGTAGGGATGCATTACGTCCCGTTGCAGGATGATGCTAGCATTGAAGACATCACAAATCGGTCGTGGAAGGCTCAATGGCCACATTATGTTCGCGTTCACCATGCCGAATTCGTCGCCGGTAGTCTATCGAATGGAGTATCGCTCTCCAAATTAATGGATGATCTGGGATCAAATGCTTTCGTACCTACTCAGCGAAATGTTGCACGTGGCCAAGGAAATATCAATCCACGGAAGGCATACATGCGGCGAGCATCCGTGGAGCTTTCCCCTCAAGGTATTGCATGGCTGAATGACCATCTGGAAGCTGCATTCGCTCAGCATGGCAAGCTCCCACCATCGATGCTGAAGAGTCTGGATTGGCCAGGCAGTCTATGAAGATAGAAAGAGGACATTGATATGGAGCATGTGGATATTCAGCAAGCGGGTGAGATAATTTCACAAGCTAAGCAATTAGCAAGAAAGTATAAAGATCTTACCGGCAAACCTCTCGGCATAACGGGCGAGGTCGCTGAATATGAGGCGGCACGCATATTGGGACTTGAGCTGTGCCATGCAAGGCAAGAAGGATATGATGCAATAGCCCAGTCTGATGGAAAGATGCGCAGAGTGCAGATCAAAGCTCGCTGTGTTCGTGATCTAAAATCAGGTCAACGCTTGGGAAAAATTCGTTTAGATTGCGAATGGGATATAGTACTCTTGGTCATTTTGGATGTAAATTTTGAACCCCAGCTCATGTACGAAGCATATCGTTCTGATGTTGAGATGGCGATAAGAAAACCTGGCTCAAAGTCAAGGAATGAGAGAGGGCAGTTAAGCATCGGACAGTTCAAGCCGATAGCCAAGAAGGTATGGGAGAAATCCAATTTGCCGGGGATTTCATCGGAATAGGGAGGAGAAGAAGTGTTATGGAGATAGGAGATACCAACCAGTCGGGGCAGAAGTTGGTCTGTAGAACTGAGGAGAAGAGCGTTTCTCACCGGTTTGCAACTGTCTGGGAAATGCAGTGTACTAAGTGCAGACGGAACTATGGGTCAAACAGCTGTGATGCACATATTCGTAAATGTCCATTCTGCATGGGTGGCAAGCCTCCTGAAATGCTGAGTGCTGAATAATAGCACAATCTACAATACGTGTTTGTTTTTATGCGTATGGAAATCTGCTGAGGTTAGTCTAGGAGATAGTGATGTGTAAAAAGGCGTTGATTATACAGCATGTACTACCTAAGTTTCAGTTAAGCGTAGATGGTAGAGGCCAGTTCAATCCTAACGAGTATATACCAAAGATTAGAAATTGGATTGTCAATTGTTGCCCTGAAAAAGTCATCGTTACCAAAGAATTATCAGATGATTTACTTTACCCGGAGTTTGAACATATTGGTGAAGTGCAGGAGTGGAAATGGGAACCCTTGGATTACAATGATCAGATAAGTGATATGGCAAATAAATTAGGAGTTTCCGAAGAGAATCTTGTTATATCATGGGCACATTCCGAAGCTTATTGTAGTATTATATATGAGTGGATGGAAGAGTTGGATGGGCATGACGTCATAGTGATGGGCGGATTCAAAGAAGAGTGTTTGCAAGGGCCGCTCGATGGTTTGAAGCATCTGAATACCCGTGATACCAATACCTTGAACATTATGTATGAGTCCCACAAAGGCCTTCTATATCCAAGGAATTGCTAAACTCAAAACTGCCAATTCTATGTTGAGGATTTCGGTATCATCATCTGCTTGTAGCCACTCGGACTGTCTCTATCGGGGAGATTCTGCTTTCCTCATCGGTAGGCATTAGGCCAATAACTTCTTTGCGGTCTTTGATAAATGGTGTCCATCTACATTTCCCGCTTGTTTTCTTGCGGGACATCCAGGATAGTAGAGCTATGACTTGGGAAAAATATCAAGAAGAAGCTGCCGAGTTTTTTCGCTCTCTTGGTCTTTATGCTCAAACTGATGCAAAAGTGCAAGGAGTTAGGACGCAGCATGATATCGATGTACTTATCAAATCTCATCACGTTGGATTTGAGGTCACTTGGATTGTTGAGTGCAAAAAATGGAACACGAGAATTTCAAAACTCCACGTTCTGGCACTCCGAGAAATAGTGAGCGATACAGGTGCTGATAGAGGCATATTGCTGTCGGAGAGCGGATTTCAAAGCGGGGCCATCGAGCAGCCAACTTAACAAATATTCAAGTCACCTCTCTTTCCGAAGCACGAGTTAGGTCTGAACATGATATCAATGCCATGCGATTACGTGATTTATTCGATCGCACATGCTCGTGCAAGTCACGTTACTGGGACATTCCAAAATGCACTCGAATAGCGTATGACCTCCGTCCAGATTTTTGAGCACCTGGCTATTCAGCAACCATAGTAGTGTCAGCCGCAGAAGAAATACTTGGCAAGGCTCTTCGAGGAAAATATCCGTTTGAAATCGATGCGATGATTCGTTCTTTCTTTGCTGAAATTCTTTTAGCTGAGATTCCGGAAATAATAACATCATGCAGGCAAGCTGTTGAAATAGTTGAAGTGATGATTGCTGATTTGGAATCAAAGTTAGACAACACAATGTAAGTCTAGCAACCAGTTCCAATGAAGGCATCAAAGTGAGTTTCTTGCTCTAGCATAGTCTAAGCCAGCCTTTTCTGCCGCTCAGTTGGTGCGTTAACCATAGTTCTTATCATCCTTTCCGTCACGATGGGGCGGGGCAAAGGATCACCTAAGGATACGAGCATTTCCAGTACTTCAGGGCACAGTTTTAGGATGTTGAGCATTTGTGTAACACGTGCCCGTGAGGTTTTCATGCCTCTGGCCAGATCAGCGGCACAATCGTATACACCATTGTTCAGCAAAGCCTGCCACTCACGGGCCAGATAGATTGGATTACGATAGGCTCGATAGGGTTTCTCTCGTCTGATATTTTTTCGGGGATCATTGAACTCAAATACCGCCCGAAAAGTTCTATCTATGGTACAGTCCGGGGAGCCATTATATTTTCCAAGCGTGAAAGCCGCACTTGGCAAGTCCAGATAGCGGTTTTTTTGTTGTCTTACCGCATAGTCTCTCCTAGAAATCCAAACCAATCCACTCAAGCAAATGATGACCTAGCATAGCATGAAGTAAGTGTGTTGTAGATAGGTCGTGCTACATGCCGGGGTTATCTAAGAGCCTGCTCTTGTGATTTCAAATGATGGTAAAATAGCAGGAACAAAAATCGATACTGCGTCGTATAAGAAGTAAAGCACTTTATCGTATAAAGTATACTGGGAGGATGAAATGGACAAGGTTCAGGCTGAGGAGAATGTCAAAACCATTCTTGATATTATGGAAAGGTCCGCCAGGTACGCCAATCTTTCGGGGATATCCGGTGTCATCGCCGGTGTGCTGGCACTTATCGGATGCTGGGCTACCTACTGGATTACTTTCAACATATCTCATGATGTGCAGAACAAGTGGTATATGGCGATGTGGGTTGCGATTTTCATTCTAGCGATAGGACAGGACTTTGCGTGGGCGCAGAAGAAGGCTCGCCGAAGGGGCGAGACCGTTCTTACCCCCGCGATGGCTCAAGTCATTCGTGCGGTCATCCCAGGAATACTAATCGCTTTTGTCCTGTCTTGCCATGCAATGATGCTGGGCAATCTCGACAGCATCCCGTCAATTTGGGCTCTGTGTTATGGGGTGGCCATCTGTGCAGCAAGCATGGTCAGTGTAAAGGAAGTCCGCATTTTTGGGATAGCACAACTTATTACGGGGACGATCGCTCTGTTCTTCTTTTCCGTATGGGCGCACAGTCTGATTGTAATCGCGGTTTCATTCGGACTCTACCATATTATCTTCGGCCTCTGGATGAGCCGAAAATACGGGTGGTGATTTGATGGGACATTCATATGATATAGATGAGACCATCCACCAGAAGACACGGCTAGCCATCATGTCACATCTCGCGGCCGTGGGAGAGAGCGATTTTCTAGCAATGAAAAAGACACTTGGCTTAAGTGATGGCAATCTCTCCGTTCATGTGGGGCTACTGGAGGAGAAAGGTTATATAGAGAGTGAGAAATCCTTCGTGGGTAAAAAGACACACACGGCGTACAGGATAACAACACGGGGGCGCAGTGCATTCGCCGAATACGTGGCTCATCTGCAGGAGATTCTCAGCGGACGCATAGGCTAAGTTAAGGCAAAGGATACATGACATGAGAGGTGAACTATGAAGGTCAAAATGATTTTACCGGCGCTTACAGAGGCAGTCAGCCAAGGTAGGCAATCTATCAAGTATTCTCTATTTCCGCCGCTCGGGCTTGCAACTCTGGCTGGTTATCTGAGCGATGCCGACGACATCACTATCCAGGATGAGCATGTAGAGCGGCTGGATTTAGACGATGAGCCTGATCTGGTAGTTATCGAGGTGTATGTGACCTCGGCTTACCGTTCTTACGAAATCGCCGATCATTACCGGAGCAAAGGCGTTTATGTAGCGATGGGTGGACTGCATGTTACTTCAATGCCGGAAGAGTGCGCGCCTCATGTGGATACAATCTTTCTTGGGCCGGGAGAGGATACGTGGCCATCGTTTCTGGCAGATTTCCGAGAGGGGCATCCGGGCGAAGTGTATCGCTCAAAGGTGCGGACTCTGGACGACCAGCCTCCGATACGTCGAGACCTTATCAAACAGCATCTCTACCTTGTGCCGAATTCAATAGTTGTTTCCAGAGGCTGCCCGCACAATTGCGATTTCTGCTATAAGGAAGCATTCTATGAAGGCGGCAAGTCGTTCTACACACAGAAGGTGGATGCCGCACTTGCCGAGATAGAACGATTGCCCGGTAAACACGTTTTCTTCCTGGACGATAACCTGTTTGCCGATCCACACTTCGCAGAGGCACTCTTCGAAGGCATGAAGGGAATGGGACGGGTCTGGCAATCGGCGGGTACAGTGCGTTCTATATTCCATCACGACCTTTTGGATAAAGCTGTCGAGGGCGGACTCAGAAGCCTCTTTGTCGGGTTCGAGACGCTGAATCGCTCTAACCTCAGTGAGTACGGAAAGTATCAGAATCTGGAAAGAGACTATAATGTCACAGTCCAACGATTGCATGAGAGGGGAGTCATGGTTAACGGGAGCTTTGTCTTCGGCATGGACCATGATGACGAATCGACTCCAAGTCGCACGGTGGAATGGGCGTTGGAGCAGGGCATTGAAACTGCAACCTTCCATATCCTGACACCGTACCCGGGTACAGTCCTGCATCGCCGACTCACTGATGAGGGTCGAATCACCAGCACGGATTGGAGCCTTTATGATACGCGCCACGTAGTATACAATCCTGCGATGATCAGGCAGGACGCATTGCTCGATGGATACCACGAGGCCTATCGGAACTTTTACAGGTGGAGTTCAATCTGGACAGCCGCCTCGACCAAAGAGGCAGTCTCGGAGAGGCTAAGGCATCTTGCGTATACAGGCGGTTGGAAGAAGATGGAGCCTGTCTGGGATTTTGCCATTCGTACAGGTGTGATATCGAAATTCATTCCTCTTTTTGAGAGTGTGCTTGCAGGCAAAGGCTTTCGATCAGGACAACTTGTGCTAGACAGTCGAGACAGCATTTCCTCCGGACGGTGTTCAGGCAAGTGATGGCCTGATATATGTGATCTATGACAGAGACCGTACTGGCGAGCGGGAAATACTTATGGCGGCATTTACCGAGGAATCAGTTATGCAATCGCAGCGTATCGGTAAATCTGACAGATTGAAAGTAGGGGTTAACAAGGCGAGTACTTGATAACCACCATAAACTAATATCCTGCGGATGTAAGCCTTGCTGGATCGAGTTAAGCCTGTCTGGTATAATTAGCGTATTGTACAGTATCGGGGGCTTGCTGATTCTATGGGCGATAAACTGCAGTTGGATCTAGTCACAAAGGACAAACTTAACGACGGACAGCCGGTACGTATACTGTCAGGCATCACCACTTCAGTCGCATCGGGCGATATCTTCACCGTTCTCGGCCCATCCGGTTCTGGAAAGAGCACCCTTCTCCGGCTTATCAATCGGCTTGACGATCCCACTAGCGGACGTATTCTACTCGATGGCCAGGATATACAGGAACTCAACGTGCTTTCACTCCGCCGCCGCGCTGGTATGGTCTTCCAGACGCCGGTTGTCTTCGATGGCACCGTGCAGGATAACGTCGAATATGGCGCAAAGCTGGCTGGAAAGAAAGTAGACTCTGCCGAGCTTCTTGGGCGGGTGGGGCTATCCGATGACTTTCTGGTAAGGACAGCAAGCAGCCTGTCGGGGGGCGAGCAGCAGCGGATCTCCATCGCCCGTGCCCTCGCCACCGACCCCGAACTCCTTCTCATGGATGAGCCCACCTCTTCACTCGATCCTGCAGCCAGAATCCAGATCGAAGAGTTGGTCCACAAGATGAACAGGGACGAGGGACTTACCATCATCTTCGTTACACATGATATGGATCAGGCTCGTCGTATCGGCACCCGGACCATGCTGCTGGTGGGTGGAAAGAAGATCGAGGAGGCACTGACCGAACGGTTCTTTGCCGATCCACAGACAGAGACAGCCAAACTTTTTATCGAGGGTAAGCTCACAGTGTAAGATTCAAAATCCCATCATGTGCAGTTATCGACTATCGGAGGAAATGCAGACATGCCTCATTCAGCACTCCATAATTATGCCCAGATCAGCTATCCGCAACTCGCGGTTGCGCTGGTGCTGATGGCTATTACGCTCGTTCTCTCGCGCATCGAGCGACTGGGGCTCGAGAAGGACCTTCTCGTGGCCACGCTGCGCTCATTCATCCAGCTTATGGCGGTCGGTTATGTGCTGCAGGCGATTTTCAGCGCGAATCAGTGGTATTGGGTGCTGCTGACCCTTGCTGTGATGACTGCCGTTGCCGGTCACACTGCCGCCGAGCGCTCCAAAGAGATTCCGCAGGCCAGGTGGATCGCAATCCTCTCAGTTGGCATTGGTGGTCTGGGAACTCTGGGCATTATAATGGGGCTTGGGCTTATTAATACATCACCGTGGTACGTAATCCCGATCGCAGGGATGATTCTCGGCAACTCCATGAACGGCGCGGCACTGGCGATGAATCGGGTTTCGTCTGAGATCAAACTTCGCCATGCACAGATCGAGGCTGCCCTTTCACTTGGTGCCACATCTCGTCAGGCTGTTGATCCGGCGCTCAAGGCGGCGGCCAAGGCTGCCATGATTCCAAACATAAACTCCATGATGACAGTCGGGATCGTCTCGCTTCCTGGGATGATGACCGGCCAAATTATCGCTGGACAAGCTCCGACTGAAGCGGTAAGGTATCAGATTGTTGTTTTGTATATGATCACTGCCGCTGTTACCATGGCCAGTCTGGCAGCGGCTTTGTGGAGCTATCGCCAGTTTTTCACCAAGGCACATCAGCTTAGATCATAGATGCCGGTAGCTTTCCTGTTGCCATACTAAATTTGCCTCGCAAACGCCTGCACGATTGTCTCTTCATGGCTATGTCCACTGTATATTACTTCGATACATGATTGAAACTATTCTTTATTTTTGATTACATGCTAACTTGTGTTATAATCAAGTTAAATTTGCGGTATAACACCTATGACTTGAAGCATTGAAATCAGCATAAGAAACGGGAGGACCGGATCAGTGGATGTAGTGATTGGATGGTTAGGCCTTGGAATCGGACTCGCAGGTTGTATCGTAACATATCTCATGCTGGCCACTGCCGGGCCTTGTGCCGCTTCTGATGCTGGTAAGCGCCGGAGCCGGTGGGTCGCCGGCGTCACACTGCTCACCGCGTTGATCTTCTGGGCGATATCGATGCAGCAGAGAACGCCGTTCTCAACCGGCCAGACATTAGGGCTTGGTTTTCTGATTGGTGGCATCTCGGGGAGCATCGCCATTCTGCTCGGGCAGAGGCTTGCATTTCCTCATAACGATTCCGCGAGGCTGAACCGCCTGGCTGTCCACTCGATCATGTTCTTTGCTCTGTTTGATGTTTCTCTCGTCTATTTGATATTCCACGGCAATCCGCACTGGGCACTGATCGGCTTCTCAATCGGGGCTGTGATGGCCGCCATCCTCTCGCGCGCTGCGTCGGATGATGCTGCGTTGGGGGCAATCCATATCGAGATGTGGGCGGTCTTCGGCATCTCGATCGCGGTTGGCATAGTGCTCGCAGCCCAACATTTCGATCAATCCGCACTCCGCATTTGGTGGTCGCTGCCGATCCTGTTAGCCGTGACTGTCATGCTCGCAAGCTTCGTTTGTGCCGAGTTGAGACTCAGCAGGTTTTTATCCACACTGATAAGCGTATTCCTGACCATTGGTCTGAGCGCCATATACTCATGGAGGATTGTGGAAGACTGGAGTCTGCTGGGCGTCGTAGCAGCAGGCATTGCCGCTGCCGCAATCATCTCATGGGTCACCCGGAGCCTGAACAGGGCAGGGGATAGATCGTATGGACTGGAGGCTGCATCGGCCTCGGCGCTGCTCGTGGTTGCATTTATCGTAGCAGCGTTCAAGCTATGGGCAGGGCTCGGCATCGACATCGGGCTCATAGCAGCATGGTCGATAGCCCTTCAACTGTTTGATACCGCAGACCCTTCTTCCGCCGATGCATCCGATGGCATGGCGCCGGTATCGTATGCGCTGCACGGGGCACTATCGCTGGGGCTCATGATCCTGCTTTTCAAAGTCTTCGGGGATCTTTACCGGCCGGAACTGGGGAACACCGATCTTCGCATTCACTATACCTTTATAGGAGCGCTACTTGGGATTATTCTGCCGCTGATTTTTGCATCGGCCATTACAAGGCAGAGACAATCATCCACTGATATGCGAGTGCTTGCTGGAATTGCACTGATTGGGCTGGTGTCCGCAGTTGCTCCTATTCTGCTGTATCTGGTATGGGGAATTAAAGTCGTATTGGGCCTTGTATTTGGGGTTACTGCTTCTGCCGCATTCTTGTATATATTGCGGCTTTCGCGTGAGTGCGAAGGAGGCTTACTACGCAACTGCTCGGTCGGGCTGCTGGTGATAGGGATGCAGCTTTCGGCGATTGAGTTCGTGCGGCCGCTGGTAGATCTGGACCTCACCCGCTATACACGAATCTGGATACTATCGGGCGCAGTTCTGATAGTCGCACTCTGGTTCGTGGTTGCCGGAATTCTTGCCGCTCGCAGGGAGGCCTAAGATGCGCTTTAATCGATCACTTGGATTGTCATTGGCGATATCCTTTGCCCTGATCTGCATCGGGGCAGCGCTCGTGCTTGCCATAAGGCAGGAGACTCCAACCGGCTCCCTGCGCGGGACTGTGGTGGCAGACGAGAGCGGAAATCCACTTCCTGCCTCCGTAATGCTTACCGCCATAGGCACGCATGGTTATCATTCGACTGAAGCCTCGACCGATGGATCGTTTCAGTTTACCAGGCTGCCAGCCGGTGATTATACCATGGAAATCAGCAGCAAAGCCCACTCCATGGACCCCGTTCACGTTACCATCGATGAAGGAAAGACCAGAACGATAGAGGCAGAGCTATCGCCGAATGATCCTTACCTTAACCTGTATATTCATCAGCACATTTCCACCCCTGACGAGCGTCCTCAGATTACATGCAATGGCTTTGCCCAATCGGATACGCTCGATATCCGGGTCTATAAGGTCGATCTGGATGCGTTTCTCTTGAAATCTGGCGGTGAGTTGAACCGGTTGTTGGGGATTCAATCATACTACGGCAACTCCGGCACGCCATCGACTGTGAATCTTGATGCAAACAGTGCGCTCAAACTTGTGAAAACGAATCCGACGCCCATCACAACTCGCGATTACGAGGGCGTATTCACTCAACGAATCGATCTTCCCGTGCTGGAGCCAGGCTTGTATGTAACATCCGCAAGTGTGGACAACATACGCCAACTTGGATGGATAATGGTCACTGCCCTCGGCATGGTGACGAAAACCGTCGGCGATCAAACACTGGCTTATACCGTCGATCTGAAGACAGGGAGACCAGTGCCAGCATCGGAAGTCACGGTCTACATTGGACAGAATTCAGTTGCATCAGGGAAGACCGATGGCGATGGGCTCCTGACCATCAAACTCCCTTCTCCATCCGGCGGTGAATCGGAACAGACGATTGTGGCGCATAGCGGGAAATCTTTCGCATTCACGTCGGCCTATTTTTCCAGCACAGATCAGTCGAACAATCTCATATATGCCTACACCGACAGGCCGGTGTACAAACCTGGCCAGCAGGTTTTCTTCAAAGGAATAGTCAGACAGCAGACAACCGATAAATATGCGGTGAAGTCGGGGCAGCCGGTAACGGTGGAGGTTCGCGATTCCCGTGACACCCTTATATACCGTACCACCAGGCGAACGGATAAGTTCGGGGCCTATTCGGGGAGTTTACCTCTCAACTCTGAGACTGCCACCGGTACTTATACCCTGATTTCCACAGTGGAAGGACAGGGCAGGGGAGAATCTATCGACTTCCAGGTTGCGGCTTACAGGAAACCGGAGTTCAGCGTAAAAGTCACCTTCTCACAGAAACGATATGTGAGAGGGAATACGGTCCGTGCCAGAATCTCGGCGAATTACTTCTTTGGCGCGCCCCTGGCAAATGCTGACGTCAAGTACCTGATTCACCGGTCTCCATTCTGGCTGTTCACCGTAGAAGATGACGATGAAGATTCGTATGGCGGCTATGAAGACTACGGTGGATATGGCGAAGTGGTCGACGAGGGTACCGTTCGCACGGATTCCAACGGCAATGCAGACGTTGAGTTCCCCGCCGACTGGCCTCAGCCGGTCGAAGCGAATGCGTGGGATACCGATCAGGAATTCAGCGTTGAGGCGAATGTCACAGACAAGGGTGACCGTGAGGTCTCCGGCACAGGCTCTGTTGTGGTTACTCGAGGTGAATTTGCGATCGACGTTCAGCCCGACCAGTACGTCGTTGAGCCCGGGCAAACCGTGAACGTGCTGGTTACGGCTATGGACTACGATAAGCATCCGGTGAAACATCAGGAGATTACGGTTGTAACGGGGCGCGATGTATGGTCCGACGATGAAGAGAGCAAATTCCAGGCCTTCGGTGAACAAACGGTTACTACCGATGATTCCGGGCGTGCAATCGTTAAAGTTTCCACCAATCGTGCCGGAAGCATGCAAATAATCGCGAAATCTAGGGACAGGCATCGGAACCTTGTATCCTCCATAGAATACATCTGGGCCTATGGAGATGGCGGTGGGATAGAGGAGACGACTCATCAGTCGGATCTTCAGATATTGACGGATAAGAAGACCTACAACCCAGGCGATGTCGCGAAGGTCTTGATCAATAGCAGGTTCCGTGGCATGACCGCGCTCCTTACGGTAGAGGGCTCGCAAATATATGAGCATAGAACCGTCAGGCTGACTGGTAATTCTACGCTGGTTCAAGTTCCTGTGAAGAGTGATTACAAGCCGAACTTTTATATCTCGGTCTGTCTGGTTAAGAACAAGAACTTTTTTACACAGACGGCGAGAGCCAAGGTGTCATTGCGGCCCCAGTCTCTCGATATCAAAATCAGCCCTGATAAGGCAAAATATCTGCCGGGAGAGAAAGCCGTATACAAAATTACGGCCACAGATTCGCACGGCAAACCGGCGAGGGCACAATTGTCACTCGGTGTAGTGGATGAAGCTATATATGCCATCGCTGAAGACACTACAACGCCGATTCTCGACTATTTCTATGCTCGCAAGCCGAACATGGTAACTACCAATTTCTCTTTTCCTCAGATATACCTGAGTGACCCCGATAAGGCCGGTTCCAGCCTGTTGAAGACTCCACCGAGAAACACCAAAATCCGCAAGCGGTTCCTCGATACCGCCTACTGGAATCCCAACATCGAAACCGGTGCGGATGGCACCGCCGTGGTAAGCTTCCATCTGCCTGATAACCTGACTACATGGCGTGCTACCGTTCATGGCATTACTCAGTCGTCATTATGTGGGGATGCGAAGAATACAGTGCTCGCTCAGCAGGATTTTCTGGTCCAGCTTGAAGCCCCTCGGTTTCTAGTTCAAACGGATAAATCGATGATCACCGCTGTGGTGCATAACTATACCGGCGAAGGGCAGAAGGTCGCTGTTGCACTGCAATCGCCTGGTCTTGATATCGATGGCCGGACTCGGCGCGATGTCTTCATCCGAAGTGGCGGAGCAGAGAGGATCAATTGGGATATCAGCGCACCAAATCCGGGCGCATACGATATAACAGTCCGTGCGACTACCTCTAAAACAGGCGATGCCATGCAAATCTCACTGCCCGTCTACCCGCATGGAATGGAACGGACTACACAGACGGTTGGGACTGTATCCGGCAATGGAAGCACCAAGGTGAATATCGAAGTGCGCAACGACTCGATTCCGAGCACAACTCGTCTTCGACTTCGGCTTGCTCCGTCGCTGGCTTCGACCATGCTTGGCTCTCTCCAGTATCTTGCGGAATATCCATATGGTTGCACCGAGCAGACGGCGAGTTCGTTCCTGCCCGATGTCATCCTTTACAGTTCCTTCAAGGATCTGGGTATGAACGACCGTAAACTGCAGGCTGAACTTCCGGACATGGTGACAAAGGGTCTCTTCCGGCTATATCGGTTTCAGCTCAATGACGGCGGTTGGTCGTGGTGCGAATATGGCAAATCCGATCCCTGGATGACGGCATACGTCTGCTACAGCCTTGTACGCGCTCGTTCTGCGGGATTCCATGTGAATGATGACATCTTGAGTAAGGGATTATCAAGGCTTACAGCACTCTCTGAGCTCAAGAAACTGGACGTCTCCACGAGGGCATATTGCCTGTATGTGCTGGCTCTTTCCGGCAGGGACGAAAACAAAGATCTGGATCGCATTGCTGGCGAAGATAATCTAGATGCCAAGACGCTGGCTCTCCTTGCTCTTGCTTATCATCAATCGGGACATGGAGTGAAGGCTAAGTCTGCGGTTGACAGATTACTTCAACGTGCCATTTCGGAACAGGGCATGATTCATTGGGCTGGTCCTGAGCAGCGTTGGTATTTCAATGGCGGCGATGTAGAGGCGACTGCACTTGCGCTTGAAGCCATGCTGAAGGTTGAGCCGAAAGATGCGCGGGTGTCCCAGATCGTCCGGTGGCTCATGGATCAGCGACGCGGCGATGCGTGGTACTCCACCCGCGATACCGCCATGGTTCTGTATGCAATGGCCGAGTACTTCAAATCGTCAAAGGAACTCAGTCCTAATTCTGATGTCGTTGTATCGCTTAATGGCAGAGCGATCGGTCGCACGCATTTTGGCAAGGCCTCACTTTTCGAGCCTGAGATTGAGATATCGACATCCGATCTGCATAAAGGCAGAAACGTTCTTGAAATCGCGAAAAAAGGCGCTGGAAATGTGTATTACTCGACTTCGCTCACTCAGTACGTGGCTCGCAAATTCATGCCGGAGATGGTGAACGGTTCAGGTATCACTATTCACGGCAGTATTACAATCCGCCGAACCGATTATCGCAGAATTCTTTGGATGTCACGCTTGGCTCTCCGGTAAGCGGATGCAGGGTCGGGGATGTGATCTTTGTGCGGCTCGTCATAAACACGAAGAAACCCTTCGCGCATCTGCTTGTGGAAGACTATATCCCGGCAGGTTGCGAGATTCAGGATAGAGGACATGTTGATATTTGGGAGTGGGGAAACTGGTGGGTCGGACAGGATGTAAGGGACCAGAAGATTTCATTCTATGTAGATGATCTTACGCCTGGAAGACATGTGATTGAGTATCAGATGCGAGCGGGTTTTGTGGGCACCTATCACGCGTTGCCGGGACAGATCTTTGCAATGTATAATCCCGCCGCCAGAGCTTCGACAGATGAAGCGGAGTTTTGTATAAGATGAAGCCGCGAAACCTGGTCATAGTTATCGGTATAACGCTGATTGTGGTGCTCGGCATCTGGGCCGCAGTGGTGCCAGGTGACAATCATGAGATTGGCTCATATGTGACCTCATTGCACGGCAGAACGGATTCCCAGGTATTTAACGCTGTGCTGGCAACCAGGAAAATAGGGAATGTTGTCCTTGCTCCCGGCGCGACTTTCTCGTTTCTGCAAACTGTGGGGCCGTGGACGGCAGATATGGGCTACAAAAAGGCGCCGGTGAGTTATGACGGTGAGCTGGTGAACAGTTGGGGTGGAGGCGTCTGTCAGGTTTCCACTACATTGTACAACGCCGCACTACTGTCCGGTCTTGAGATTGTCGAGCGGCACCGACATCATTGGCCGGCCAGGTATGCCCCGCTTGGTCGTGATGCTGCGGTTGCCTACGGAGACATCGACCTGAAATTCAGAAATAACCTGCCTGTTCCTGTGAGAATCATTGGCAGTATAGAAGGAGAGAAGCTCGCATTCCGTGTTCAATCGAGCTATCATCCCAGATACACCGTTCGGATTGAACCGGAAACAAGGGCTGTCATGCTTCCCAATGAGGTTGTACAGGATCGAACAACCGATGGGTCTGGGCGCTGGAAATTGATCAACAGGGGACATCCGGGGTTTTGCGTGACTACGTATCGCCGGTTTATGGCCGGTAAGTCGAGTCGGCGACAGCGCATCTCAGAGGATCGATATCCGGCCATGAGCAGGATCGTTCGAATCACTGAGAGGTAGCTTATTCGATCTTTCTACCCATGGCAAGCATGATGCCGTGGATTATGCTCCAGGGATGCGGTGGCGCTCCGGGAATGTAGATATCCACCGGTAGATCGCATATGCCGTTTGTACCCGCACATCCCCCTCTATGTAAGCCTCCGCTGATTGCATCGGTCCCTGCTGCTATTACCAACCGCGGCTCTGCCATGGCTTCGTAACAACGAAGAAGGGGTTCCTGCATCGCGTTGCCTACAGGACCAGTCACCAATAGTGCATCGGCAAATCTGGGCGACGCTACAAAACTGATGCCGAATCGGGATATATCGAAGATTGGGTTTGTAGATGCATTAACTTCTTGATCGACGGAGTTGTCACCGGTCGAGACTTCGCGAATCTGCAGCGACCTGAGAAACGGCGATGGCGCTGACGGTTGGTCGGGAGTTGCGGCATGCCGATTGGTCAGCACCAGGCCCTCCCTCGTCCGTGATGCTATCCGTGTCGAGAGATCCCTTGTAATTGTTGCCGTTGAACAGGCCGAAACACACGCATTGCATCCGATGCATTTCCCGCGGTCCAATTTCACCACGGCGCCATCGGTATCTGCCTCAATTGAAATAGCCTGTGTGGGGCAGACACCAACACATCGCATGCATCCTGTTCCCATGCAAGGTTGTTTAGTAAGCTTTGGAAGGCCGGTCGCATGATTTGGCAGGTCAGGACAGACCGGCCGTTGGGTTGCGATGCCTCCGGACAGTATTGCTATCAATGGATTACGCATGATTAATGATCTTTCTTGAGCCTACAAGTCGTTGCCGCTGTAGGAGAGATTGAAACTCTTGTTGCATAAAGGAAAATCGGCTACTAGGTTGCCACGCACAGCGATAGCCAGCCCGGTCCAATTGTTGAAGCTTGGATCCTTGATGGCATATCGCGAGATGTGCCCGTTGGCATCCGTTGTTATCCAGTGAATCAGTTCGCCGCGCCATGCCTCAACAATGCCTATACCTGCGCAGTCGGCAGGCAGAGTGGCGGGTATATCAACCGATATTTGAGATTGCGGTATAGTGTCAAGCATCCCTTCAAGCAGAGACAAACTGCTCATGATCTCATCCCCTCGGATCTGTGCCCGAGCCAGCGCGTCTCCGGCTGTGCGGCTCACGGGTATTGGAGCGTGCTCCGGATAAATGCCATGCGAAAACTTCGTTCGGGCATCGTAAGAGCTGCCGCTTGCACGTCCTGCCGGGCCGACGATTCCAAACTCGCGTGCAAGTTCCGGCGGCAATTTGCCGGTGCCTTCCATGCGTTCAATTACACCCTGATGGCTTAGAATAAGCGGGATAAACTTCTTAACCTGCGATGCAATCCTGGCCAGGCTTGTGCTGAGAAGAGATATTGCCGCATCATCTATATCACTGGAAACACCACCTGGAACTATATACCAGCGCTGCATGCGAGTGCCGGTCAGTATTTCACCGAGGCCAAGGGTGGCTCCCCGCAGACGGGCGAAGATCGCGGAGCCTGCACTGTAACCGATGTCTGCAGATAAGCCGCCCATATCGCCAATATGGTTTGCAAGTCGCTCGATTTCCAATGACATCGTTCGTAATACCGATGCCCGCGGGGGAGGCGCGATGCCAAGCATTTGCTCTATAGCTACCGCATGTGCCAGCGCATTTCCTGCGGCAGTGTCACTGCTTGCCGATTCAGCGAGATAGTGCGACTGCTGCCATGGAATCTCTGTCAGACGGCGTTCGATCCCACGGTACTGATACCCGAGCCGGATTTCCAGATTCGTGATGATTTCACCGAGACAGCTGAACCTGAAATGGCCAGGCTCAATTATGCCCGCGTGTATGGGCCCGACCGGAATCTCGTGGACTCCTTCACCCTGGACCTGCATGAAGCGATAGTGCTCAATATCATCATCGTCATCGTTATGAAGGATAAGGCTCTTCCATCTCGGATGTCCAATCGCACGTAGCCCAAAGAAATCGCCGATTGCACGTTCTGCCCAGTGTGCAGACGGAATACAAGCGGTCAGCGACGGATACTCTATCGTATCGGGGCAAAGCGGTGATACAACAATCTCGGTGTTGCCGCTGTTTGTATCCAGCAACAAAACCTCTATCGCCAATGTGCCGTCAACCTGGTTCCTTGCCGTCATATGGCCGAGACGCCATCCGTGCCTTGTGAGCATCTTCTTGATGGTAACGCCCAGGTTGTCAATTGATGTAGTTGTTATCTTCACGGAGATACCGCCCTGGTTAAATTGGAAAGTATAGACATCGCTTTAGGTGTCAACGCAATACCTGCAAGCAGTGATATGGTTATGAGCGCGCCAGGCATAAGTGACCATGCATTCGACGGAAGTTTTACCTCGAGTTTGGGCGAAACTCCAAAAATCACACGGCCAATATGCGATAATATTGCTATGAATGTTACCGTTAGCCCGATAAGCACAGTGATTCCTGCCCAGATATGGCCTGCCGCAAAAGTATCCCTGAGTAGAAACCATTCGCTCAGGAACATGCCAAACGGTGGGCTGCCGATGATAGCGAAACTTGCAGCGCAAAGTAACATAGCCCAAACAGGAGCAGCGCGCAATAAACCGTGTAGCTTGTTCAGCGATTTGGTGCCGTACAGATAGAAAATGTTCCCCGCAAGCAGGAAGAGCGCAACTTTGATCATACTGTGGTTGATCGCGTGCAGCAGGAAAACTGGCCCGGCACCGATACCGATTGCCAGCGTTAGAAGCCCTGTATGTTCTACACTGGAATATGCCAGCATTCGCTTGAGGTCATGCTGCCTGATTAGCATAACACCTGCTGCCAGAACCGTAACTGCTCCAGCCGGCACCAGCAAACGGTGTACCATATCAGCCTGATCTGCCGCCACCATCACCTGAGATACTCGCCACAGGGCAACAAGGGCGCAGTTCAGCAGAGCGCCGGACAGCATGGCGGATGCAGGGGCAGGGGCCTCGCTGTGGGCATCAGGGAGCCAGTTGTGCAAAGGAAAAAGTCCTGCCTTTGTGCCATATCCGAGCAAGCAGAATATGAATCCCAGCTTCAGCAGACGGGGATCGAGCATTTTTCCATGAGCCATAAGCTGACCAAGGAGCAGAGTGTTTCCCGCCTTTTGGGCTGAGGAAAATATCAGAACGGTACCAAACAGGGCAAATGCTATGCCCACGCTGCAAAGAATCAGATATTTCCAAGTCGCCTCGAGCGAGTTTTTGGTGCGGTAAAAGTACACGAGCGGCGCCGACATCAGTGTGGTCGTTTCCACTGCGATCCATAGATACCCAAGGTTCTGTGCCGCCAATACGCCATACATCGCCAATATAAACATGGAACTTAGCGTATAGAATGAGCACAGCTGGCGGTCTGACACTTTGTGAGGGCCATCCTGTTCTGCTGGAAACTGTAGTGATGCCTGGAACATCGCCGCCGTTGCGACTACGGTGGTTATCAGGATAAATACAGCGCCAACACCATCGAGGGCAAAATCGGCGCCAGATCGCGGATGCATGCCTTGAAGCGTCGGGAGAGTCGCCCGTACTACCAGCACAAGCTGTCCAATCATGGCAACGACTGCAAATCTTGATATCCAGCCGGATGTTCGACGGAACATCCCTGTAACGGCTATTATCAAAGGAATAATGGCTATTGTTATCAGAGGGCTCAATGTTTTAGCCCTCTCAGACGCGTGACATCGATGTGCTCAAAACTCCGATTGAGTCGAAAGATAACAAGTCCGGCGATCAGCACTCCTATCAACACATCTAGCATGATTCCCATCTCTATCAGCATGGGAATTCCGTGTGTCTGTGTGAGAGTGTACAGGAATATGCCGTTTTCCAGTACAAGAAAGCCTATTATCTGACTGATGGCCAAGCGCCTTGTCAACATAAGCAGCATGCCGATAAGTATAAGAGATAACGCCAATCCTGCTGCCTCAACATTAGCCTTAACTAGACCAGCCACTTGAGGTGCAAGGAAATATCCTGCTGCAAGCGCTCCGCATCCGGATAATAATGCCGCGGTGGAATTAGCCATCGCAGCTCTGTCGGAACCTATGTCAATGCGCTGAGCTGTCCAGGATAGGAACAATGGTATGGCCACTGCTTTTACAAGTATTACTACGCCTGCCAGTATAAAATACTGAAAGACATGTATCTGCAATCCGTGTGCAACCGCTACAGCACCAAGCGCAACTGTCTGCAGCGATAAACCCCACAGAATATTATTAAGGCGTGTGACTCCACACATCCAGACTGCGATGACGGCCGCAGTTGCAGCCAATAGTTCAATTGTTGAAAACTCCATATACGCCCTGTTTCCTGATTATTTGTTTGAGCTAACGATTATCCGCGTGCTACTGCAACCAATGCTGCCAGAATGCTCAGTACAGTTGCAAACGCCAGAAAGTTTGACACTCGACGCCAGTTAAGTTTTACGAGTATGCCTTCGGCAACCGCTATCAGGCTGCACAGGGAAAACAACGCAAGTAAACCTGCGCCATACTGCAGCATCTGCGGGAAGACTAGAATCGAGGGATAAACACGAAGCAAAGTCTGGGCTGCCAACCCCAGAAATATACACGTGCGCAAAGCTACCGTCAATTCGATCAACGCAAGGTTTCTACCGCTGTTCTCCAGAATCATCGCTTCGTGTACCATGGTTAGCTCAAGATGCGTAGTCGGATCATCCACAGGCATGCGTGATAGTTCTGCAAGCGACGCCACAACCAGCGCTCCACCAACGAGTGCCGCTACGAGAGGGCTAAGGTGTGAGGCGTATATTGTGGATAAATCCATGCTTCCTGAACTCAGTGAAAGCGCTCCAAATCCGATTATCAGCGTCGGCTCTACCAGCATCGAAATAGTCGCTTCACGGCTTGCACCAAGGCCCCCGAATGCGGAACCGGTATCAAGCGCTGCAAGCATCAAAAAGAATCGGCTCAGTCCAAGTAGATACAGCACCAGCAGAAAATTGCTTGCGTGTGTCCAACCGGTCAATAATGTTACGCCGGACCAGGGTGCGATCAGTGCAGTTATCAGCGCGGTGGATAGCCCGATTCCCGGTGCCCATCTAAAGATCCAGCTCGCAGTCCGGCTGATGGTTTCACCTTTTCGGATCAGTTTGGCTATGTCGTAAAACGACTGGAAAACCGGTGCCCCGATTCGATTTTGCATGAGGGCTTTCACCTTGCGGATGACTCCCATAAGCAGGAGTGGCATGATGGCAATATTCACAAGGCATAACGTAACAATCAGATAGTTATTCATCATCTGTACCCCATGAAAATCAGCAATACCAGTGCGATTACAAGGCTAATCAGATATTGGCGGATACTTCCAGCCTGCACTCGCATGATAAAAGAACCTGCCGCTTTGTATATCAGATTGAGCAATGGTGTGTAAACCCTTGTTTCAAGATATGGCTCGTATCCTGACTCCACATGAACTTCTTCCGGAAAATGGCGCCGATCGTTCCCTCGAATATCCAGTTTCACACCATAGCGATAGATGCCTCCAAACAGCCGCGATATCGGCTGCGCAAAACTGGATGCGGTGTACTGCATGCGTGGTCCGAGATCCCCAAAACCGCACTCCCAGGTGATGTATTCTCGCGACGGCCGCTTTCGAGCAAGCGCGAATAGCAGAGCGGCGATCGAGCCTATGGTCGCTGCAAGAATAAGTGCAAGCGATGGAAGCGGCAGTGTCAAGCTATTGGCAAAAAGTAAAGGTTTACCAGGCAGGCTTGCGATGGTTCCAATTGGAATGAGCATCAGATACGATCCTATGCCGAACAGGATGCATAACACAGCGAGGATGCACTGTGCGACTATCATGCCGGTGGACCCTTCCTTTGCATGCGCGGCCTGCTCACTTCTCGGCAGCCCCAGGAAGACTATCCCTACGGCCTTCACAAAGCATGCCAGCGCAAGAGCACCGATAAGACCCAGCCAGCCCATCAACAGGATGCCTGAAAGACGAACGCCTGCTGATGCACCTTGCTGGGCAAGGCTGAACATTCCATTGTAAAGAATCCACTCGCTGGCAAATCCGCTCAACGGCGGGAATGCGCAGATTGATGCACTTCCGATTATGAACGAAGCCGCGGTCCACGGCATTCTACGGATCAGACCGCCCAAACACTCGGCATTACGAGTATGCGTTCTGGCATCAACAACCCCCATGCCAAGGAAGAGCAGACTCTTGAAGACAGCATGGTTCATGGTGTGCAATAAAGCCGCTGCGAGCCCAAGTTGCGCAAGGAGTGGCGAATGATTGGTGTTACCTACTATGGCAATCCCTAATCCCATCAGAATAATGCCGATGTTCTCTACGCTGCTATATGCCAGAAGCCGCTTTAGGTCATGCTGTAAAAGCGCAAAGAGTACCCCCCAGAATGCAGAAATCGCACCCAGAATGAGTATGATGGGTCCAACCAATGGAGCGTCGAGATGTGGGCCGATCACCAGAAAACGAATCATGGCATAGATGGCTGTCTTTATCATCACGCCGCTCATGATAGCGGAAACAGGGGCTGGTGCGGCAGGATGTGCAATTGGGAGCCAAAGGTGAAATGGCCAACATCCCGCTTTCGTGGCAAGCCCGACAAATATCAACAGTGCCGGTCCAAGAGCGACTATACCATGAAGGCTCCAATCGGCGAATTCCCAGCTTCCGGTTAGGTGGTAAGCCCAGAAGAATCCTCCCATAAGGAACATGGTGCCGGTACGAGTTGCCCCCAGATACACCATTGCTGCACGTTGAACAGAGCGTTGCTGGTGATTTGTGGCGACCAATGCAAATGAAGATAACGCCATCATTTCCCATGCGACAAGGAAAGTCAGCGCGTTTGCTGCGAGAATCACCGCGGCCATGCTTGCCATCAGCATAGCAATGAACGCCCAGACGAGGCCGATTGAAACCTGCTTGCGGAGATGGTGTAGATAAGCTGGTGTGAAAATCGCTGCGGTAATCCCTACGATACCGATTGCTGCAAGAAACCATCTGCCCAAAGGATCAGCCATGAAATGAAATGCTGTAGGTCCAAGGAACAGTGGCAAAGGGAGTCTTATGTTATAGTTGCCGCCGATAATTGATGTTATGAGGAGGAAGAGGCTACCTAAACCAACTAGCGTCGAGAAGATAAAGCTTGAGCTGCGTCGAGCGATAAACCCTATGACAACGACAGTTGTCCACGCAAGTAGGGCAGCTCCACACCAAAACCTGAAGCCGCCCGAAAGTAATTCAGGCAAAGACATGTACGATTACTCCAACTACATCATAACGATGCTTACGCAAATTCAGCCAAAAAGGAACACTATGCCAGTGTGAGTTCTAGAAGCGGGTGGCGGAGTGTCACTGTAGGGTGCAATTGCACCGGATTTGAAACATCCTAAGTAATTATACCAATTATGGCGCTTTAGCTCAAGTCGTCTTGAAACCAAGGAGCGGATGGCCGCGAAACTTTCGCTATAAAGACTTGTCTGAAATCGCTTGACAAAAAGTAGGGGGTGTGCTAAAATCCGAATTGTAGTAATGATTTAGCATTTTACTACACTAACGTATTGAGGTAGTTAATTGAAAGAATCTGTAAGGCATCGAATAGCGAATCTGATCATTGCAGATTATGTCCATAGCGGACGGTTGAAGGTTGGGGAAAAGCTGCCGACTGTACGCGAGTTAAAGGATATCTACGGCACTTCCGATACAACAATTCAGCACGCTCTTAATATACTGGAATTGTGGGGAATTGTAAAGAAGCGGCATGGTAGCGGCAGTTTTATCGCAGAGACAGGCAACGTTCAGAATGGAATGAAATCCAAGATCATCGGATGCATTTCATCGTTCGGAGATAATGATATCGCAATTCACATCTATGAGGGCATAGAGAGAGTTTGCAGGCGAACCGGTTATCATATGGTCGTGGCGAACACCCGTGACGACTACGCCGCCGAGCAAGAGCAGGTAAAGCGTATGGTGGAAATGGGGTGTCAGGCTATTGTTCTATACCCTGTCCCCCGTACGGCAGAACAACTTCGCAGCGACTACTTGAAATCGAGCTACAAAGACACTCCTATTATTTTGATAGATAATGCTTATCCCGAGCAGGGGCGTTCACAGGTAGTATTCGATAACTATCAAGCGGGCCATGATATGACTGAATTGTTGATAAAGGAAGGTCACAAGCGGATAGCATTTATGATGCAGGACAGCAACCTTCTGGTAAAATCCGTTCAGGACAGGCATAGTGGTTTCCTCGATGCGTTAAGTGAATATGGCATACCATTCAACGAAGACGACCTCTGGGTTTTGAGCGCTTCAAAATCAGTTTATAGTTCCGCTCAGGAAGATATCGTCAATAACATTACCCCGGAATTGATCAATTTACGTGATAACGAGAACAGTCCAACTGCGGCCATTGCAGTTGAAGATACAACAGCTATCTATACGATAAATGTCGCACAGGAACTGGGAATAATCGTTCCTGATCAATTGAGAGTGGTCGGTTTCGATAATCTTGGCATAGCTCGCCTGTTCAAACCGTCATTCCCGACAACTGAACCAAACTTTACTCGCGCCGGAACAATAGCGGCGGAAATGGCGATAGATCAGGCAATGGGAGGTGATTCATCCGTATCGTCAGTGTATATACAGAAGCTCTCTGTCCCCGTTAAGCGGCGGAGAGTAACATCTTCTGATTAAACATGTAAGGCTGTGAAAGACTTTGAAATCATAGGATATAGGAGATTCAACATGAGAAGTAATCGAAAGGGTTTTACTTTAATAGAGCTATTGGTAGTTATCGCTATCATCGCTATATTGGCTGCTATTCTTTTCCCTGTTTTTGCAAAGGCGAGAGATAAGGCGAGACAAACAGCGTGCTCTAGCAACATGAAGCAGCTTGCAACGGCCGTAATGATGTACGCACAGGATTACGACGAGACATATCCTGCGAACTGGGTACTTCAGTCGGTTAGCCCCAGTAGAAATGAGCAGTACGGTAATCCGCTTTGGCTGCTCGAGCCTTACGTAAAGAGCTCCAAGCTGTTTATCTGCCCATCCGATAGTGTCGGTAATTCATTCATGGATGCCGTGGATTCCGTTGATAATACCAAAAAAGTTGGTACCAGCTATACATGGAATTCATTTGCTGGTGGTATATCAAGCGCTAAATGCCAGGAGCCTTCAAGAACCTTTATGATAAACGAAGGCCATTATCCTATGGCTTGGCTCGCTTATTACCCGGAGTTTCTAGACGGCGAGCGCCACAGCGGTGGGTCTAATGCCGCATTCCTGGATGGCCATGTTAAGTTCATCAAGGCAAACTCGTACGGCACGCAGTATACCACGCCTGCGTACGATGGTAACTTGCCATACCTTTCGCTAGTTAATTAAGGGTCAGCATCTGATACCTCTTAATGTCGGGATTGGCAGCTCTTGATCAAACTTGATTGCGAGCTGCTAGTCTCTTGACCACCTCTTGGTTACTTTTCCTCTGTAAAGGCGTCCACTTGTTTTTTTAGTCAAATGGATCAGAATTGTTAATGGATAAATTACCCATCGATTGTTGGGTTAGAAAGTTTTGCAGACATGCTCTATCATGTACTATAATGTAGATTCATTGAATTTGTGATTGGGGCTGACTTGCAACACTAGGCTTCAGAAAAGGACTGAATTAACAATGGCAAAAAATACACTTCATCTCGTTTGTAATGCCCATCTCGATCCGATGTGGCTTTGGGAATGGCAGGAAGGTGCAGCAGAGGCGGTATCAACATTTCGTGTGGCGGCAGCCCTTTGCGAAGAGTTCGATGGTTTTGTTTTCAACCATAACGAGGCCATATTATACAAATGGGTAGAGGAATACGAACCGTCGCTTTTTAAGCACATTCAGCGTTTGGTTAAAGAAGAAAAATGGCATATAATGGGCGGCTGGTATCTTCAACCAGACTGCAATATGCCAAGCGGAGAATCCTTTGTTCGCCAGATTATGCTAGGCCGTCGTTATTTTGACGAAAAGTTTCACGCCAGACCTACTACAGCTATAAACTTCGATCCGTTCGGTCACACGAGAGGATTGCCGCAGATTCTGCGAAAATGCGGGTACGATTCCTACGTTATCTGCAGACCATCCCAGGAAACCTGTCCGTTGCCATCAGACAGCTTTGAGTGGATAGGATATGATGGTTCCAAGGTTACCGTTGCTCGAACCAGCGCTTATAATACCCCGCTGGGTGAAGCCAGACGGAAAGTTGAGGAGTGGATAAGCAGCAACCAGGAAGAGGACTGCGGCATCTTGCTGTGGGGGGTCGGCAACCACGGCGGCGGTCCGTCGCGAAAAGACCTTCAGGATCTGTCTCTTCTGATTCGCGAGTCTGCGGACGTCGATATTCGCCACTCAGCGCCTGAAGACTACTTCGCGACTATCCGTAAGCGCTCTGATACTCCAACATACGCAGGTGACCTCAACCCGTGGGCTGTAGGATGTTATACCTCACAGATCGCTATCAAGCAGAAGCATCGCCTGCTCGAGAACGAAATATTCGGTTTGGAGAAAATGGCATCTGCTGCGTACTATCAAGGCCTGATGGATTACCCTGAGAGCGAAATTCGGGACGTGCTGTGTGATCTTGCTACATGTGAATTCCACGACATCCTACCAGGGTCATCTATACAGCCTGTGGAAGCTGCTGGTGTTCGAATGATGGATCACGGCCTTGAGATACTGTCACGGCTTAAGGCCAGAGCATTTTTCTCGTTGGCTTCCGGTCAACCTGCCGCCAAAGAAGGCGAGATACCTATACTGGTATATAATCCTCATCCATATCCGGTCCGACAGATTGTCGAGTGCGAATTCCAGCTGGCAGATCAAAACTGGTCGGATAACTGGACGGTTCCAATTGTTTATTCGGGTGATTTACAAATCCCATGTCAGGTGGAGAAGGAAGAAAGCAATCTTAATCTGGATTGGCGCAAACGAATGGCATTCGTTGCCGACCTGGGCCCGAGCCAGATGAACCGATTCGACTGCAAGCTGACTCATCTACCGACAAAACCACAAAACAGCCAGTGTGGGTCTGACGACATAATCGAGTTCAGAACCGATGATCTTGAAGTCGATATAAACTGCGCGACCGGTTTCGTTGATCGATACCGCGTCAATGGCCAGGATTATCTTGGTGCGAAGTCTTTTCAACCTATCGTAATGCTGGATGATGAGGACCCATGGGGCATGCTCGTAACTAGCTTCAGAGAGCTGTCCGGCGAATTCGTGCTGATGACCCCTCAGAATAGCGCAAGGTTCTCAGGCGTTAAGGCTGAAACTCTTCCGCCAGTCAGGGTGATAGAAGATGGATCGGTTAGAACCGTGGTAGAGGCTGTGTTCCAATACGGCAACTCTGAGATCTGTCAGCGGTATAAGCTACCAAAGTCGGGAACAGAGATGGAAATTGAAACTCGGGTCCATTGGAACGAAAAGGATCGTATGCTGAAGCTGTCGATCCCGGTGGCGTGCAGCAATTCGAAGTATTTTGGACAGGTAGCATATGGAGTAGGGGATTTACCTGTCGACGGCACAGAGGCTGTTGCACAGAAGTGGGTAGCCGTTGTTTCATCGGCTGATGACAAGGCCATAACATGCATTAACGATGGCGTCTATGGGTCGGACTTTTCGTCTGATGGATTGAGGCTCTCCCTTTTGAGGTCGTCGGCATATTCCGGCCATCCAATAAACGATAGACCGGTAGTTCCTCAGGACCGTTACATGCCACGAATCGATCAGGGTGAACGTTTGTATCGTTTTTGGTTCAACGTAGGGTCGGCAGAAGAGCGTTTGAATCGTGTTGACCGTGAAGCGCTTGCCAAGAACGAGAAACCATTCGCACTCTCCTTTTTCCCTTCGGGCCTTGGTAAGATGCCGGTTCAGTTCGCGACGGTCAGCAATGAATCTGTGCAGGTGACGGCGATCAAAAAAGCCGAGGACGGAGAAGATCTGATCGTTCGATTATTTGAAACCACGGGGAAGATCCAGTCTACAATGGTATCCATCCCGATCGCAGAATTTGCCACTGAGGTAGCTCTTTCTCCATTTGAGATCAAAACGTTGAGGATAAACCTGAAGGAAAAGAACGTTAAGTACGTAAACCTTCTTGAGGAAACCCTTTCATAGGGGCTTTTTGTATAATACAAGGTGAAAATCATGGCTGACAGGGTAACAAGACGAACGGTAGCTACTGCACACAGGTTGCGCCTATTTGGCATGTGTATGTATGCGGCAGGTGCAATATGCGCAGCGATGCTTATGCCAGGTCGTGCGAATGCCGCAGCTGATGTGGCTTACATAGATCAGTCCGGCAAATTGACCGTCGTTTGCGACACTTTCGCGTTCGATCCTCGCTCCGCGCTTGCGGAGCTTGGATGCCCTGCCAAGGATGTATCCGGCAATCAACTCTCATCGGCTGTTCCTTCGGGCACTCGAGTGATTGTGATTCGTACAGCCGGTGATTCGGCAACCGTGAACTTTTCCCGCGAGATCATCGGTGCAGGACTGTCGGAGGCACGTCTGAGGACGATATTCGACCAGGTGAGATTTACGCTGCATCAGTTCAAACTCGATGGCAATGTGAGCATACTGGTGGAGGATCGGCCAATATCCGAATATCTGCCTCCTATTAAGAAGCCTTCAGTCAAGATCAGACCTGTTGTGAAAAAAATCAGGCAGGCCGGGGCTCTTTCCGGGCATACTATGACTCTGTCACCCGGACATGGCCTCTACTGGACCGGTGCAAAATGGACGACACAGCGCGGAGTCTACGGCGCCCCCTTAAACGAAGAGGACTACCATAATCTGGAAATGAGCCAATACCTTGAAACCTATCTGAAAAACGATGGCATGGCCGTCAACATGGTCCGCTGTGCAGATAAAAATTATGGCGATTACAGCGCGGGAACTCCATGGTGGAAGATGGCTGCACCTTACTGGTTGCGCAGTGCCGGATACCCGCCAAGTGTCTATGGGCCATTAAACACAACACTGGGTGGCAGTGACAGCGATATTTCGAACGATATATGCAGCAGACCGCTGGCTTCCAATTATGACGATACGGATATATACGTTTCCCTGCATACCAACGGTTTTCGGGGCGATACTTATGCGGTTGATCCTTCCGGCACCGAGATATATTATGATGGCAGCTCAAGCCATGCCGAGTGGGCCGACCAAAGCAAGGATTTGGCAACAAAGATCGGCAATGCGGTAATACAAAAACTCGAGATAAACTACGATTCCACATGGACGAGTCACTCAGCGCTGGTTAAGGATTCGAACGGCAATTACGGCGAGATACGCATTCCTAAAAGGCCCGCCGTTTTGCTGGAACTCGGGTATCACGATACCTGCAATAGAGACGCCGTTTACCTTAGGGATAATTTCTTTCGATCTGCGGCCATGTGGGGTGTGTATGAGGGCATCTGCAGTTACTTTGGCCGTACTCCGACATGGGGTTTCTACTCGTGCGAATACGTGAGCGATAACATTCCTACCCAAATGATTGGTGGCAAACAATATCAGGTGAGCATTACTCTGCGAAATCGCGGTGTTGTCTGGACAGAGGCCAAGCAGATCAGGCTTGGTGCGAAGGAATCTGTAGATTGGTTTGCTGCCAGTTCCAGAAAATACATATACGGCGAAATCGGCCCTAACGATACATACAGGTTCGATTTTACGCTGACTGCACCGTCAGAACCAGGCGCTTATTTTACCAGTTGGCAGATGCTTCGCGAAAACATGAGGTGGTTTGGCACAATGGTTTCGCGGAAAATTGAGGTGTTTTGCCCTCCGTCATGGCTTACTGCACCTGATTTTGGGCTATCTGCTGCGAAAAAATATTAGGCTCTATAAGCTTTCTTGTGGGTGAATCTGATTCGCCCTCACCCCAACCCTCTCCCGATTTCGGGCGAGGGGGGATGCCGCTTATCCCGAGTAGCCCACAGGGCATATCGAGGGACGGTACATGTCTGCCAGGCTTCGGCAGCGGCGTCGTCGGCTCTGCAACCGAAGCATCAACACACCCGTGAAGGGTGTGCCTACATCTAGTCGGCGCAGGCCGACTTAGTGTTTTTGTTGCCGCGAATTTATTCGCACGGTTGCTGGAACGCTACCGCTATCCACAAACTTTCTCATAGAGCCAAATATTATTAGCGCATCACACCAGATACCGATAGCATTCTTGTTTTTCTTTACCTCGTGAACTGTTCCAATTCTGATGAGTTCGGTAAAAATCGCTGAATTGAAGCTGTAAACTGAACTTTTCCCGTTGAGCTTCGTCTATACAGAAAGATTCACATCAACGAGAAAGGTACTGTGCTACATGTATTCCTCAAAAACCATCGTCTCGGTGGTGCTTCTAACTCTTGCCGCTATGAGCGGAATTTCACGCCCCTCACATGCATCGACGGATGTTTCTGCGGATCATCCATTGAGCGTTCAGGATTGCATCAGTTATTCGCTGGAACATCATGGCAGCGTACTGTCTGCTAAGCAAGACCTTGCTGCCGGGTGGGCGAATGTCAAGCAGGCTCAGTCCGGTTACATGCCGAAGATAACTCTGAACTCCGACTACAATAATAACGGATTTCAAGCAAGCCAACCGGGTATTCTCTCCAATACATCAAATAACTCAAATGGAACCGAGAGTTATGCGCAGTTGTCCGAAGCCGTGTATGATGGCGGTAAAACCATGACAGCGATCCGCCAGTCGAATGCCGGCGCAAAGGTTTTGAATGCCACCCTCGACATGGCGCGGCAGGAAAGGGTGCTTGCGGTAACTCAGGCGTTCTATAATTCTTTGCTAACAAAGCGTTTGGCTGATATCGCGGCCCAATCGGTTACACAATCAGAGGAACAGCGTAAACTGATCCAGGCCAGGATCGATGCAGGTGATGCAGCCAAGGTGGATGTCTATCCAGTGGATGTTCAACTTGCGAACTCCAAGTTGAGTAAGATTCAGGCGGACAACAGTGCGAGGATTGCTGCAAACGCCCTCCGAAATGCGATGGGTCTCGGCAAGGGTCCGGCTCTGCAGTTGGTTGATGCACAGCAGCCTCCTACGGAAGTTCCCCTTCTTGATCAATGTCTCCGCGATGCCATGATTGGACGTCCGGAGATCGCTCGCTCATCTGCTCAGATCGAATCTGCGCAGGCAGGGCTAACGATGGCCAAACTTCAGACCATTCCGGTGCCAACAGTAAGCCTGAATTATGGGGTAGGTCTCGGCGGTACAAACTATAACAATCAGTGGACGATAGGCGTCGGCCTGTCGATGAACATATTCGATGGCGGGGCCGCCAAGGCAGACGTTGACGGCAGTAAAGCCAGGCTGGATTCGTCACAACTGACTGCTGATCAGACGAATAAAGATGTCTCAACGGAAGTTGAGCAGGCGTATATGAATCTTGCAAGTGCGCTGGAACAGCTTAATGCAAGTCAATCCAATGTGACTTTGGCGCAGACCAATCTTGAGGTAGCTCAGGAAAAGTATTCGCAGGGACTTGCAATTCCACTGGAGATAGTGACAGCCCAGGTGTCTTATGCGAATGCACAGGCTACAAACGCACAGTCGCTTTACAATACCTACATCGCTCGTGCGGAGTTGGATAAAGCTATGGGGAAGAGGGGTTATTGAATTGTTAACTGGACGAAATAAGAAAATCATTTTGGCGGCGGCCATTGTAGCTGTTGCCGTAATCTGGATTATGGTTGCAAGGGCACGATCTGCCAAGGACAGTGCGCCTATCATTCAAACTGCCACTGTGGAACGAGGGAGCGTGGTCAGCACTGTTTCCGCGAGTGGCTTGCTTCAACCCCTTACGACAATCGATCTGAAATCGAATGCGGGCGGCCGTGTAGACACTCTGGCGGTCGATGTGGGCAGCACCGTCCGCGCTGGGCAGCTAATAGCGAAGATCGATCCGACAGACAGTCTGACGGCGCTGAATCAGGCACAGGCCGATCTCACAGCAGCAAATGCGAAGGTTTCTCAATCAAGAGACGGCATGATCCTAGAGTCGGAGCAGAACGTTCAGCAGGTTCGGCAGGCGCAGGATGCGTATGAGTCGGCCAGGGTCAGACTGGCGCAGGCAGAAATGCAGTCGAATGTACAGCCAGCGCTTACAAAGTCTGCCATCCAACAGGCAGAGGCTAATTACAGAGTTGCTCAGCAGAATCTGCGCCAATTGAAAATAGCAGGGGTTCCACAGGGCACTATGCAGATAAAATCGGCATACAATCAAGCCAAGGCAGCTATTGAGAAAGCCAAGCGCAATAACGATCGCCAGCAGAATCTTTACAATAAGGGGTTTGTCTCTGCCGGCGCATTCGATCAGGCCAAGCTTGATTATGAGACAGCCAAGGCGGAGATGGATTCGGCACAGTCGCGGATGAGCACAGTGGATCAGGACTACGATGCCCAGGTGAGATCAGCGCAGGCGAAGGTCGACCAGACGCGAGCGGCGCTTGAGAATTCGAAATCCAATGGTATTCAGGACAACTTGCGCAAGCAGGATGTGATAGCGGCACGAGCGGCCGTTCGGCAGGCAGCATCTGCATTGGCTGCGGCAAGGTCTAACTCAAGGCAGGTCTCGATCAAAGCTGCCGACATACAATCCTCAAGGTCACAGGTTGTCCGTGACAAGGCAACCGTTGATAATGCACGCATACAGCTCAACTACACTACAGTCACGGCACCCCGTGCAGGCGTAGTTCTGAAGAAGTATGTGGAGGCCGGTACTATCGTAACATCCGGTAAATCGTCGTCCGCAGGAACGGGCGCAGGCACGAGCATAGTTGAACTCGGCGATCTCAGCAGGATGTTTGTTCTGGCATCAGTCGACGAGACAGATATCGCACAAGTCAGAATCGGCCAGAGAGTGAACATAAACATCGATGCATATCCGGATCAGGTCTTTCAGGGCAAGGTAACCAAAATCGATCCGCAGACGGTGGTGGATCAGAACGTGACCACCATTCCCGTCACGGTCGAGATATTCAATCCCGACGTCCGCATGAAACCTGGTATGAACGCCACATGCAACTTCATTGCCGAGCGTAAAGATAATGTTCTGGTGGTCCCGTCTGAAGCCATCAAGGATCAGGATGGGCACTATTCGGTAACAGTTCTCAGTCAAGGCAAGCAGATACATCGCCGGGTGAAAATCGGTATCGCAGGTGACGAAACTACGGAAATCGTCAGGGGCCTCAAAGAAGGCGATAAGGTAGTAACTGCCGTTATCGATCGCAGTCCCAGAAAGAAACAGGGCGCTTCAGGTGGCATGGGCGGGCCTATGGGCGGCATGGGTGGCGGCGGTAGGGGAGGAATGCATTAGCTCATGATCAAAGCAATCAACCTCAATAAGACATATAAGCTTGGAGAGAGCAGTGTTCATGCGCTGAGGCATGTGAATCTTCACATAGAAGCAGGGGAATTCGCTGCCATAATGGGGCCGTCGGGTTCCGGCAAATCCACCTTCATGAATGTTGTGGGGTGTCTTGATAGTCCGGATAGCGGTTCATATCTTCTGGATGGCGCGGATATAAGCCGCCTGTCTGATGATGAACTGGCAAGCGTGAGAAGCAGGAAGATAGGTTTTGTTTTTCAATCCTTCAACCTGCTGCCGCGAACATCAGCGCTTCATCAGGTGGAGTTGCCGATGCTCTACAGCGACGTCCCCGATCGTGAAAAGAGGGCCATGTGGGCGCTCGATAGGGTCGGATTGGCTGCACGGTATGGTCACAAGCCAAGTGAGATGTCAGGCGGTCAGCAGCAGAGAGTGGCCATTGCGCGATCCATGGTAAATGATCCCCCGATAATCCTCGGAGACGAGCCGACGGGAAATCTGGATACGCGCACCGGAGAGGAGATATTGGTGATCTTCCAGGAGTTGAATCGTGCCGGGAAGACTATCCTGATCGTTACGCATGAACTTGATGTGGCTATGCATACCAACAGAATCATCCGTTTCAAGGATGGCCGCATAGTTAGCGATGAGAAGGTGGAAAAGCCGTATGATGCCAGGGAGATGCTGGCGTCACTGCCTTCGGAGGATGAAGACGAATGAACCTTTCCGAATGTATAAAAACAGCCCTTGCCGGACTTGCAGCTAACAAGGTGCGTTCGGCGCTCACCATGCTTGGGGTCATAATAGGTGTTGGCGCTGTTATCGCCATGATAGCGATTGGACAGGGTGCCAAGCAGCAGACGATGGATAGAATACAGTCTATGGGGACCAACGTCCTCGCAATCATGTCAGGACAATCGAGCAGAGGTGGGGTCAGCGGTGGGATGGGTTCCATGCAGACACTTACTTATGAAGATGCCGTAGCCATAGACAAGAGCTGTCCAGCCATCTCAGGGGTCGCTCCCGAGCTTCGTATGAACGCACAGGTTAAGTACAAGCATATGAATACTACAACGACCATTCTGGGGAGTGGGCCGGATTTCCTGGACATCCGCAGTTATAAGATGGATAAAGGGAAATTCATAACGGAGAAAGATCTAAAATCGATGAGCAGGGTAGGGATAATCGGGTCTACTACAGCAACCAATCTGTTTGGTGATAACTCCCCGCTCGATAAAATCGTCCGCATAAGAGGGATAAACTTCAGAATCATCGGTGTTACGGCAACTAAAGGCTCAAGTGGCTGGCAAGATCAGGACGATCAGATAATAATACCGGTGACTACCGCGATGAAAAGAGTCTTCGGGGTGAACTATATACGGTCAATCACTGCTCAGTCGAAAAGCATGGATGGGATGGATGAAGCATCCACACAAATTTCGGATCTTCTGATGAAGCGCCATAAGATTGCACCGGGAACCGATCCCGATTTCATGATCCGAAATCAGGCTGAGTTCATGGAGACCGCGGCACAAACCAGCGAGACGTTCACAATGCTCCTTGCAGGTATCGCAGCTGTGTCTCTTCTTGTTGGCGGCATCGGGATCATGAACATAATGCTGGTATCGGTTACCGAGCGCACACGAGAGATCGGCATCCGTAAGGCCGTCGGCGCTCGAAGCCGGGACATCCTCCTCCAATTCCTCATCGAGTCGATGGTGTTATCGTTGGCTGGCGGTATTGTAGGCATCATTCTCGGTACGGGAGTAGCGAAAATCCTCGCAAGCGCTGCCGGATGGAGCATCGTGATTTCCATACCCGCTGTTCTGCTCGCGTTCGGGTTCTCGGCGTCCGTCGGGATTTTCTTCGGCATATATCCGGCAAGAAAAGCCTCTGCGCTCCGTCCGATAGATGCACTAAGATACGAGTGATGTCAGCACGAGAGACGAGTAATAGCATATGTTCAAGGGTTTCACTTCAAGGACTTGGCTTTTCACCGTCTAAACTGCTAAAATAGTAATCTGTGGCCGGACAATTTGTAAAATCGTTCCATGCACTCTAAGTCTTCCCGGTCATTGGAAAGGGAGTAGATGTTATGGCTAATAAAGAAGAGCTACTACAACAACTGATAGATATGTCCCACTGGCTGGGAGAAGAGAGCAGGGGTGTCGCCATCCTTGGGGAAGGCAATACTTCGGCCAAGATCAGCGAAGACACATTTTATGTGAAGGCGAGCGGTGCCCAGCTTGGAAATATCACAGCTAAAGGGCTGGTGGAAGTCTGCTCTGGAAAAGTGCTTTCGATGCTCGATGGTCCGGCACTATCCGACGCTGAGATAAAGACACGGCTCCTGGAAGCCACCATAAATAACGAAGCAGGGCTCCTGCCATCAATCGAAACCCTGTTCCATGCATACCTTTTAAGCCTGCCGGGGGTTAATTTTATAGGGCATACTCACCCGATCTCTGTGAACCGAATCATGTGCTCCAAGTCATGGAAAGAGGCCACACAGGGCCGACTGTTCCCGGATGAGATCGTCTGTTGCGGAATAGCTCCGGTACATATTCCATACACCGATCCGGGCGTTACTCTTGGACGAGAGATACGCAGCGCAGTAGAGGCTCACATCAAGGAGTATGGGGATCGGCCGAAATCAATCCTGATGCAGAATCATGGCTTGATTGCTGTCGGTGGCACTGCCGCAGAGGTAAGAAGCATTACCGCAATGTGGGATAAAACGGCCAAGGTGCTTGCTGGAACATACCAGTTCGGCGGTCCGAATTATATGACGGAGAGTCAGGTCAGTCGGATCTTCACCCGACCCGACGAAGCCGCGCGCAAGAAGCTGATCGAGCACCTCAAATAGGATATCGGCATAGTTGATTTATAGTGGTGAAGTCTGCGCACTGACGGCAGACTTCACCTTTGCTATTTGCCGTATGTAAAGTCAGATAAACCGCTCAAATCTTTCCTTCTTAACCTTGCAGATGGGACAGACCTCAGGAGGCTCCTGCCGGGCGCAAAGATACCCGCAAACCTTGCATCGCCAAACTGGATATGGCAATCCTTTAAGATTGACAAGATCCAGATCTTCTTTGTGTGCAGGACCATTTACCGGTCGGCGCTCGGGTATCGATGCCGCATGTGCTTCTCCGTTTGCGATTGCAGCAGAGACATAAAGTGCACAGTAACAAGCCCCGTATTCGGTAAGATCGGGATCACGGTAGTCGCACGGGCAGATGATATCCAAATCCCTGGCCTTTTCGCCACTGCCGAACCTGCATGGGCATGATTGATATCCATAGCGATCTTCATTCACCAGCAAACCTTCAAGAAGCGAGTCCACAAATTTCTTGTCCGGATTCAGATGATACCCGGAGGCCTCGGCGTCCTTGCGCAGGCGATCATAGAGTTTCCCGATGCGCTGTTCTTTTTCAGCACTCATTTGCCGGCGATGCTCCTTATCTTATCTTCCTGGAACCCCGTGATGCAATCTGCATCGTTCACGACGATCGTTGGAAATGAGCAGGCCGGGTTCCATTTCTTGATCTCTTCCGTGGCTTCCCCGGATTCTTCGTTGCTCAGCAGATCGACATCGAGGTAATCGTAGCCTATTCCAAGTTCGCTTAGGAGCGCTTTGGTCTTCTTGCACCATCCGCAGGTTGAGAGTGTGTATAGCACCAGATGTGCGGGGGTTGCCCCATCGACATGTGTGAAATTAAGCATACCAAGCCTCTTTCTGCCAGTCACCCATAATTCTGAATGGCTGTATGTATTATACATCACCATGCAGACGTATGAAACCAATATACAGGCTTTTTGTATTAAACTCTAGTCTCTTTCCAATTGCTCCATTTGAACAGCGCCAGCGTGCCGAGTCCAAGGAGGATTGTCGTGCCGGACATTGATATCCATGCGCCTGTCACTCCCAGTTTTAGTGTGATGGCTAGATAATAGGTTAGGGGCAGACGTATTATCCAGTTTGCGATCACCGTAGCAATGGTTGGCAGCCGGGTTTCTCCTGCGCCTTGGAATGCTCCGGTGAGCACCATGGCAAAAGCGAAGAATGGCTCTGAGATACCGTTTATCTGCAGGTAGAGCGTTGAAAACTTCAGGACTTCCTGATTGTTGGTGAAGGGCATCGACATCGTTCTGCCGAAGACGATGAACACTAGTCCGACGAGCCCCATAATCCATACACCCTGCCATGTTGCCGCCCACGCGCTCTGCTCTGCACGATCCGATTGGCGCGCACCGAGATTCTGCCCAACCATGGAAGCCGCCGCCGTACCGAAGGCAAATCCTGGTAGAAATGCGAGCGATTCTACTCTCAGTCCTATAGTCAGAGCGGCAAGAGCGTTGTTTGCATCAGGTATCATGCCAAGTATTGAAAAGTAGGCTACAGAGGCCCCTGATCGAAGCAGGCCCTGTATGGTCGCAGGAGCACCTATCCTCAAAATACGTTTGAACCATCCCCAGTGCGGGAGCCATGAGCCGTGAATGCAATGCCCTATGGTCGATCCCGGCAGATAAGCGAGGAACATACCAGTCGCCAGCACGCGCGAGAAAGTCGTGGATATTCCCGCCCCAACTACCCCCAATGCAGGGATCGGGCCGAAGCCGTATATGATCACGGAATCGCCGATTAAGCCAACGAATGTCACGATAGCCATAATGATCAGTGGCGTCCGCATATCGCCGATTCCACGAAAAATTCCACTCATCACGAAAACAAGATAAAACGGAATGACTCCCATCAACAGGATGTTCAGATAAACAGTCCCAATCTGGAGTGCATTCCCTCGTCCGCCCATCAACCAGATCAGGTATGGGCCAAACAGGTATGTAAGCCCCCATGATATTATGGAAAGTGCAATTCCCAGCAGTATTGATTGACGTGCAGCCTGTTCTGCGTCACACTGCTCATCTGCGCCGACAAATCTTGCTACCAGTGCAGTTGACCCAACTCCTACTGCCATACTCACCGCCATAAGAATTAGCATAATCTGGGATGCCAGTCCCACGCCTGTTAGAGTATCGGTTCCAAGCCGCTTGACAAACCAAACGTCGATAAGGCCATCAAAGGTCTGCAGAAGCATAGTGATTATCGATGGCCATGACAGCCACCAAACGGTGTTCCAGATATGCCCTGTCACTATTCGATTTCGAAGTTCATTGCCCGAAGGCGGCCGCAGTTCATCCACCGATTATCTTCACATCCATTCAGCATCGTACACTAGGGCGTGCTGCCGGGAAATCATCTTTATCAGTAAGTATAACCTTGCCGAGCCCGGGCGAAACAGCGATTTGCGTTGGCGATCGTGCTCAGACCTTGACACAAGGTCTGCAATCATCTATAATATGCAGCAATAATTGGATTAATTTACGTTGAATTTCCACGCCCGAATTCTCATTCGATAGTACCCTCTGTCGAAGCCACAAAGTGACGGCAGGTTAATTCTTCTTGAGTTTGTACGTGGTTGAAAGGATAAGTTCTAATGCCTGTTGATGATCGTTTTAAACAAGAAGGTCTAAGCTTCGATGATGTACTGCTTCTGCCCCGAAGGGTCGATTTTCTCCCCAGCGACTGTGATACTTCGACTTATGTCGCTCGTGGCATGAAGATATATATACCGCTGGTCAGTTCACCGATGGATACGGTGACCGAGTCGCGGATGGCGATAGCGATGGCTCGTGAGGGCGGTCTGGGCATTTTGCACCGGAATATGACTGCGGAACAGCAAGCGATAGAAGTTGACAGGGTAAAGCGAACCGAGCATGGCATTATTCTGAATCCAGTCTATCTCTCGCAGGATCATACAATCGGCGATGCGCTGAAGATGATGGAGAGATACCATATCTCCGGTGTACCCATCACCCAGGGCGATAAGCTGATCGGCATTCTGACGAATAGAGACATCCGTTTTGAAGATAATCCTAAACGTAAGATTTCCGAGGTTATGACCAGAGAGGGTCTTATCACCGGCCCTGTTGGAACCACTCTCGAAGAGGCCAGACGCACGCTTCAGAAACACAAAATTGAAAAGCTTCCGATAGTTGATGAGCAGGGAAATCTCAAAGGCCTCATAACTATCAAAGATATAGAAAAGATCAAGCAATTCCCGAACGCGACAAAGGATGGAAACGGTCGCCTTTGCGTAGGAGCTGCCGTCGGTCCACTGAACGATCCTGTAAAGCGCGCAGCTGCACTGATAGAAGCCGGGGTAGACCTCCTGGTAGTCGATGCGGCGCACGGGCATTCAGCCGGCGTACTCAACGCTGTCGCACAAATCAAGAAGGCTTTTCCTGATATGCCTGTAGTCGGTGGTAGCGTAGTTACACAAGAAGGCGCAAAGGATCTTATCGATGTCGGCGCCGATGGACTGCGTGTTGGTCTTGGACCTGGGTCCATATGTATAACAAGAGTCGTTTCAGGAGTGGGCGTACCGCAGATCACCGCTATTGTTGAGACTGCCAAGGTCGCGAACAAGTATGGTATTCCTATTATCGCTGATGGCGGCATCAAGCTCTCAGGCGATATCACCAAGGCGCTTGCTGCAGGAGGAAACTGCGTTATGCTGGGGAACCTTCTTGCAGGCACCGATGAGAGCCCGGGCGAGATCGAGATCTATCGCAATCGAAGCTACAAGATCTATCGAGGCATGGGTTCAATAGATGCCATGAAGCGAGGAAGCAGCGATAGATACGCTCAGACCGATATCAAGAATCTGGTTCCGGAAGGCATAGAAGGCCGTGTTCCTTACAAGGGACCACTCTCAGATACGGTACACCAGTTGATGGGTGGATTGCGCTCTGGAATGGGATACTGCGGCACTCGCACGATCTCCGATTTGCGCAAGGATGCCAAGTTCATCCGCATCTCCGGGTCCAGTCTGAGAGAGAGCCATCCGCACGATGTCGTCATTACCAAAGAAGCACCGAACTACAGCGTTAACGCTGCTGATGTCGAATAAAAAATAATTCAGAGGATGCTGACGTCCGAAAGTGGGAAAATATGCCGGGGACCCTATATATCGTTGCGACACCTATAGGCAATCTGGCCGATATCACACTTCGGGCGCTCAGCACCCTCAAAGAAGTCGATCTGATCGCGGCTGAAGATACCCGGGTTACCCATAAACTACTCGCCCATTACGGTATCGAAAAGCCCATGACATCCTACCACCGCCACAGCCTTCAACATAAAGTCGATCAACTCCTTGAAGCTTTGAAGGATGGTAAGAACGTCGCCGTAGTCTCGGATGCAGGCACACCTGGCATCTCTGATCCTGGCGCCGATATCATAGAACAGGCGATTGCAAATGACATCCGTGTTGAAGCTATCCCTGGCCCCAATGCAGTAATCGTCGCGTTGATTGTCTCAGGCTTATCCACACTTCGTTTCACCTTCGATGGATTCCCTCCGAGAAAACCGTCCGACCGCCGGCAATTTCTCGCGTCTCTGAAAGACGAACAGCGCACTATGACCTTCTACGAGTCACCGATGCGTCTTCTTGGCACATTAAAGGATATCCTGACAGTGCTCGGCGACCGCCGGATAGCCGTCGTTCGTGAGGCGACTAAGATGTTCGAGGAGGTTCACCGGGGAACGGTCAGTTCAGCCATCGAGCGATTCGCATCAGTCGCTCCGAGGGGTGAGATCACCATCGTCCTTGAGGGTTCGACCGAGGAGAAGGTTGAAGCTCTGCCGGAAGAACAGATCGAGGCGGCGCTTAAGGAACTCCTTGCATCCGGTGTGTCTGAACGAGATGCCGTCCGTCAGGTCGCAGCTTCCTTCCCGGTGCCAAAGAAGGAAATTTATCGCCGTATGCTTGATATTAAAGAGGGAGCAGGGGATGATTAGAAGAAGTTTGCTGCTTATCATCGCTATGATCCTATTGGCTATCGGTCAGTCGTACGCAGCACCTGCCGCAGATACGCCCTCATTTGCCAAAGCCGTCATACACCAGGCGATAAGTTTCATGCCTCAGGAATTGCAGGCAAAGCTCACCGCCGTTGAAAAGGATATTGTGACAAGCGCTATCCCTGCCTCATATGGGAAGAAACCTGCAGAGGTATCGGTGTACTTTGTCGATGCAGGCGAAGGCTCCGGCCCGAATGATCTTGCTGATTTGTTCAGAAAGATACAGCGCCAGTGTGTGGACAAGACGCCTTACTCGAAACTTGCGCCGACGCTCGGGCAGTTGTCGGGTTGCGTGATCTCTTTGTGCCAGCCGTATCACACGGACAAGTCCGAATTCGGTAAGCCCGGGCATGCCCGTTTTGAAAAAGATCTGGATGCCGCAAGCGCCACACTCACCGCCGAGTTTGACGGGTATCAGAAAGTGACTAATCCATCGGATTTCGCGCGAGAGACAGCTATTCTGTCAAACGAGTTATTGCGAAAACTTGTGCAAGGGGATGGCGGCAGTGCTTCGGCTGTGAACTCTGCTGCATTCGGCAACGCATCGAACCGGCTCGCCGACTGCTGGCAGACTCTCCTGTCAGGGGATTTTCGAGATGGATCAAAAAGTGTCGTTCAAAATGCGGCGACTAGCCCTTCACCCGCATCGTACATTGGAAACAAGCGAAGCGGCAAATTCCATCTGCCATCGTGTAGATATCTGCCTGCAGAATCGAACAGGGTTTATCTCACCTCGCGGGACGACGCCATCGCTCAAAGATTCGTGCCTTGCAAGGTGTGTAATCCATAAACTTTTGCTGAAGAAGATGTTGATGACACCTGCCGACTTCGACCGTAGACGCAATCGCCCGCGCCGAAATACTTGACTCCGCCATTTTAATTGTGTTATCATAAACGTACATAATTGTTACGTAAAGGCTGTGAAGAGGATAGTAGGCGGAAAGAGGCCGTTCCAGAGAGTTGCCGGGTGGTGCGAGGCAGCGCGGGGTTCCGTCGAAGCTCACCTTGGAGCTGGAAGTTGAGAGTCCCGTTTGTGGATTGACAGGCTTTCCCGGTTGGTGTCCGTTATCACGCTAGAGTGGATCAAGATGCAAAGTATGCATCTTGGTCAAGCAAGGGTGGTACCGCGTGAGCATAGCCTCTCGTCCCTTCGGGATGGGGGGTATTTTTGTACGTGGAATACAGGCGATTTTGTAATATCCGCAGAGAGGTTTAGCAAATGAGAAGTGACGCAGTGAAAGTCGGGCTGGAGCGGGCACCGCACCGTGCACTATTTAAGGCAGCAGGACTTACCGATGAAGAGTTGCGCAGGCCGTTGATAGGTGTTGCGAACTCTTCAAATGAGATAATTCCGGGCCATATACATCTTGATAAGATTGCCGAAGCAGTAAAAGCTGGAATCCGAATGGCTGGTGGTACGCCAGTGGAATTTGGTGTAATAGGCGTTTGCGATGGCATAGCGATGGGCCATCCAGGGATGAAGTACTCGCTTGCTAGCCGGGAACTGATCGCAGATTCTGTGGAATCCATGTCGATGGCTCACATGTTCGACGGGTTAGTGCTTATTCCGAACTGCGATAAAATCATCCCGGGGATGCTGATGGCTGCAGCAAGGTTGAATATTCCATCCATAGTCATGAGCGGCGGGCCGATGATGGCGGGGATATATAAGGGCCGTGAGATTTCCTTTACTCAGGTTATGGAAGGCGTTGGAGCCGTTGCCGGCGGTCGAATGACCGAAGATGAGCTTTCCGATATTGAAGAAGCGGCATGTCCTGGGTGCGGATCGTGTGCCGGTATGTTCACCGCGAATTCCATGAACTGTCTCGTCGAAGCCCTGGGTATGGGTCTGCCCGGCAATGGCACGATAGCCGCAGTTTCCGCTGCGCGAATTCGACTCGCCAAACACGCTGGTATGGCCATTATGAATCTGATTGAGAATGACATCAAACCTAGAGATATCATGACCCTTCAGGCTTTCGAAAATGCTCTTTCCGTAGATATGGCGCTTGGGTGCTCTACAAACACAGTTCTGCACGTTCCTGCCATTGCACACGAGGCAGGCATTGAGCTTGATCTCGAGAAGTTCAACGAGATCAGCGGCAGAATTCCTCACCTTTGCAGTTTGAGTCCTGGAGGAAGCCATCATATGCAGGACTTGGAGCAGGCTGGTGGAGTTCCTGCTGTTATGAATGAACTGATGAAGCATAACATGTTATCAAATCCTGATGCATTAACGGCTACTGGCAAATCTGTTAAGGAAAATATTTCAGGGCGTGAGATTCAGCGGCCGGATGTTATCAGGTCGGTGGAAAATCCGTATCATGAGCAAGGTGGACTTGCGATACTTCGCGGTAATATTGCTCAGGGTGGCGCCGTTGTAAAGCAATCTGCGGTAGCTCCTGAAGTCCTGAAGTTTTCCGGTACTGCAAGAGTTTTTGATTTTGAAGATGAAGCAACAGAGGCTATACTGGGTGGCAAGATTAAGTCGGGTGATGTAGTCGTAATTCGCTATGAAGGCCCGAAAGGCGGCCCAGGTATGCGCGAAATGCTGTTTCCTACCGCAAGTGTAGCTGGAATGGGCATGGATAAAGAGGTAGCACTTCTGACAGACGGCCGATTCTCCGGCGCATCGAGAGGGTGCTCGATCGGACATATCTCTCCTGAAGCGGCCGAGGGTGGAAACATCGCTCTGATAAACGATGGAGATATAATAGATATTGATATACCCGGCAAGCAGATAAATGTTCGGGTTTCTGATGAAGAACTGGCAGAGAGACGTAAGATCTGGACGCCGCGCGAACCGAAAATCAATTCCGGCTATCTGGCGCGCTATGCAAAGTGTGTTACATCGGCTGGAACTGGTGCAATTGTAAAATAGGCGGAGGAATCGCATTGAAGTTGAATGGTGCACAAGCGCTAATCGAGGCTTTGAAAAATGAGGGAGTCGAGGTAATCTTCGGGTATCCCGGAGGGCAGGCTATCCCGATATACGATGCTCTGTATAGTGCCAAGGGTATTCAGCATATCCTGGTCAGACATGAGCAGGGGGCTGCACACGCCGCCGATGGATATGCCAGAGCTACCGGCAAAGTTGGAGTCTGTCTGGCTACCTCGGGTCCGGGCGCAACAAACCTGGTTACAGGAATTGCCAACGCATATATGGACTCCATACCGATGGTGGCTATTACCGGCCAGGTGAAGACAACGGCGCTTGGTAAGGACTCATTTCAGGAAGCAGATATCACCGGCATTACCATGCCGATTACCAAGCATAACTTTCTTGTGAACGAGAGCAAGGATTTACCAAGAATCATTGCGGAAGCGTTTCACATAGCGAGCACCGGACGACCGGGGCCTGTTCTAGTCGATATCCCGGTGGATGTATCCAATGGTTTCCTGGATTATAAGCCGGTAGACAAGGTTGATATACCATCATACAAGCCGACTACCGAGGGCCATATACTGCAGATCAAGAAAACGGCGAAAGCGATTGCGGCGGCTGAGCGACCGGTACTCTATGTAGGCGGCGGCGTGATAGCGTCAGGCGCCAGCGAGGAATTGCTGAAGCTGTCGGAGCGGACCAATATACTGGTTACTACCACATTGATGGGCAAGGGCGCATACCCTGAGACTCATCGACATTCGCTCGGCATGCTGGGTATGCACGGTACGGCGTATGCGAACTATGCCGTATCTCATTGCGACCTGCTGATCGCTGTTGGCGCTCGCTTTGATGATCGTGTTACGGGCAAGTTGGATGAATTCGCCGGTAACGCCAAAGTCATACATATAGATGTAGACCCTGCGGAAATCGGCAAGACGGTGCGCGTAGATATCCCGATAGTTGGCGATAGTAAGAATATTCTTGGACAGCTGCTCAAGTATGTAGAGGCACGGCCTGAGACGGAGTGGAACGAGCAGCTTGTACGATGGAAGGCTGAGTATCCGCTGCAGTACGGTTCGGATGATGAGCAGGTGTATCCTCAGTACGTCATCGAGAAGATTAACGAGGTCACCAACGGAGATGCTATCCTTGCAACCGGCGTAGGCCAGCATCAGATGTGGTCTGCCCTGTATTACAAGTGCAAGTATCCCCGGCAGTTTTTGAGTTCCGGCGGTCTGGGCACAATGGGCTTTGGCCTGCCTGCCGGTATCGGCGCTCAGATCGGATGCCCGGACAAGACAGTCTTCATCGTTGATGGCGATGGCAGTATGCAGATGAACAGTCAGGAAATTATGACTGCTGTTGCTTACAAGATTCCGATTAAGGTCGTAATCCTGAACAACCAGTTCCTGGGTATGGTTCGCCAGTGGCAGGAGCTGTTCTGGGGGCACCGGTATTCAAGTGTAAATATGGAGGCACAACCGGATTTTGTGAAGCTGGCCGAAGCATACGGTGCGATTGGTATGCGTATCGAGAAGCGCAGTGAGGTAGTCGATGCTCTGCGAAAATCTCTCGAGTACACCGATGTGCCGGTGATAATGGATTTCCGTGTTGTACGGGAAGAGAACGTCTTCCCGATGATCCCTGGCGGCCAGGGTGTCGATCAGATGATGATCAACGGATCGAAGTAGCTACACTAGGAGAATCTCGCTATGCAGCATACAATAACAGCGTTAGTTGAAAATAGGCCAGGCGTATTGGCCAGGGTATCCAGTCTATTCGCACGACGAGGGTTCAACATCGAATCCCTCGCCGTAAGCACCACAGAAGATCCTGGCGTGTCTCGTATGACCATCGTTGTCATAGGAGATGACGCAGTTCTTGAACAGATAACCAAGCAACTGCATAAACTTATAGACGTTATCAAGGTTTTGGACTACCAGGATATTCCGATAGTCCAGCGCGAACTTGCCATGATAAAGGTTAATGCAGAAGCTTCAAAGAGAGCGGAAATCATGCAGGTAGTCGACATCTTCCGTGCAAATATCATCGATGTCAATGACAAGATATTCACTATCGAAGTTACCGGTAGTGTGGAAAAAGTCGATGCAATAGAGGCTCTACTCGAAGGATACGGTATTCGTGAACTGGTCCGCACTGGCCGAATCGCCATGATGCGCGGAGAACGAACACCATAAGACTTTGTGGATATATAAAACTAAGCAGGAGGACAGAAAATGGCAAAAGTATACTACGATCAAGATGCGAATCTGGATATATTGAAGGGCAAGAAGATCGCTGTCATCGGTTACGGAAGCCAGGGACATGCCCAGGCTCAGAACCTACGCGACAGTGGGCTGGACGTAATCGTCAGCAACAGGCCTGGTTCTGATAACTGGAACCTGGCGATCAAGGACGGTTTCACACCGATGTCCGCAGCGGAGGCTTCGGCCCAGGCAGACATCATAGAGATCCTCACCCCGGATGAGACTCAGAGAGCAGTCTATAAGGATGAGATTGAGAAGAACCTGACAGCCGGAAAGACGCTGGTCTTCTCTCATGGATTCAACATTCATTTTGGACAGATCATCCCACCAAAGGATGTTGATGTTATCCTTGTTGCTCCTAAAGGCCCTGGACATCAGGTTCGACGTGTATACACCGAGGGTGGCGGCGTTCCGGCACTGATCGGTATCTACCAGGATGCAACCGGCAAGGCCAAGGAAACCGCACTTGCATATGCAAAGGGTATCGGCGGTACAAGAGCCGGTGTGCTGGAAACTTCGTTCCAGGAAGAGACTGAAACCGACCTCTTCGGCGAGCAGGCTGTGCTTTGTGGCGGCGTAAGCGAGCTGATTACAGCGGGCTTCGAGACTCTGGTAGAGGCTGGCTATCAGCCGGAAATGGCATATTTTGAGTGCCTGCATGAGATGAAGCTGATCGTTGACCTGATTTATGAAGGCGGCATCAGCCGGATGAGATATTCCGTAAGCAATACAGCAGAGTACGGCGACTATACCCGCGGCCCAAGAGTGATCAACGAAGAGAGCCGTGAGGAGATGAGAAATATTCTTGCAGAGATTCAGACCGGCGAGTTCGCAAAGGAATTCCTGCTTGAGAATACTGTTAATCAGCCTGTTCTAAAATCACTTCGCAGAATGGGTCAGGAGCATCTAATCGAGGAAGTCGGGGCAAATCTTCGCTCGATGATGTCTTACCTGAAGAAGTAATCATACCAGACTATCTGAAGTTACCCTCTCCCATTGGGAGGGGGTTAGAGTGGGGGAACCGGCAAGCCTTGGGGCCCCTATTCTAACCCTCTTCCAGATAGCGTGGAGACATCGAAATATAATAAGTGCCCAAAAGGGGACATTGTTAATGGAACGACGTATTGTAATCTTTGACACAACGCTGCGCGACGGCGAGCAATCACCGGGCGCAAGCATGAATATAGAGGAAAAACTGGAAGTCGCGAAGCAACTCGCACGCCTCAATGTAGACGTGATCGAGGCTGGATTTCCGATTTCTTCACCAGGCGATTTTGAGTCTGTAAAACTGATTGCACAGCAGATTAAGGGCCCGACGATCTGTGGCCTGGCTCGTGCGACAAACCAGGACATAGATGCCGCATGGGAAGCGCTAAAGTACGCGGAGAAACCTCGCATACATACATTTATCGCAACATCGGACATTCATCTTAAGCACAAACTTAAGAAGACCCGGGAGCAGGTACTGGAGTATGCTGTCGCCGCGGTAAAGCGGGCTAAGTCATACTGCGCCGATGTGGAGTTTTCGGCGGAGGATGCATCGCGCACCGATATAGACTATCTGTGCCAGGTGGTTGAAGCCGTCATCGATGCGGGCGCAACCACCGTCAACATCCCTGACACGGTCGGATATGCGGTTCCTGACGAGTTTACCAGGATTATGACCGCTCTCAAGGAAAGAGTTCCGAATATCGATAAAGCGATTTTGAGCGTTCATTTCCACAACGATCTTGGGCTGGCAGTTGCCGGTTCACTGTCGGCTGTTCTGGCCGGAGCTGGTCAGGTTGAATGCGCAATAAACGGTCTTGGTGAAAGGGCTGGCAACGCCGCTCTCGAAGAGATCGTAATGGCGCTTGATACCCGCAAGGATGTTTTTCCGGTCACAACCGGAATCAACAAGAAGGAAATCTACCGTACCAGTAGGCTTGTAAGCGATGTAACAGGCCTGGTAGTGCAGGCAAACAAGGCGATAGTAGGAATCAATGCATTCGCCCATGAGGCCGGTATACATCAGCACGGTGTCCTGCAGGAACGCTCGACCTACGAGATTATGGATGCAAGCTGCATCGGTCTTGGTGAGAGCAGACTGGTTCTTGGCAAACACTCTGGCCGTCATGCATTTGAGGCGCGGTTGATTGATCTGGGATACGAGCTGACCGGGAATGAGCTGGACAAGGCATTCGCCCGATTCAAGGAAGTCGCGGATAAGAAGAAGTCCATCTTCGACGAGGATCTGGACGCTATTGTTTCGGATGAGACGCATACGATCCCTGAGACATACCAACTGAAATATATGACCGTTGTCACGAGTCTTGAAGGCATGCCAACAGCTACCATCAAGATCAGCACGGCTGATGAGGAGTTCATCGAGTGCTGCATAGGAATCGGTTCGGTAGACGCCGTGTACAAGGCGATCGATAAAATTGTAAATATTCCGCACAGCCTTATCGACTATACTGTTAAGTCGGTTACTGGTGGTACGGACGCTCTGGGCGAGGTTACGGTAAAGCTCGGAGATGACAGGAATGTCTATACGGGCAGAGGTGCTAGCCTTGATATCGTAGAGGCGAGCACAAAGGCATATCTCCAGGCTATTAACAAGCTGGTACATTATCATTCGAAGGGGAAGAAAACGGAGAATGGGTCAAACAATAACTGAAAAAATATTGGCTGCTCACTGCGGCAAGAGCGCGGTAGAGCCCGGCGAGTTGATTACCGCCAAGCTGGATTTGGTGCTGGGTAACGACATTACCTCGCCTATCGCTATACAGGAATTCGAGAAGATTGGCGCATCATGTGTATTCGACCAGAACAAGGTCGCGCTGGTGCCTGATCACTCCACACCGGCGAAGGATATCAAATCTGCTCAGCAGGTAAAAACTATGAGGGAGTTCGCACGCAAATACGGCGTGAAGAACTTCTTCGAGATCGGTCGTGTAGGCATCGAGCACACGCTGCTCCCCGATCAGGGACTGGTACTTCCAGGCGATGCAGTGATCGGTGCCGACTCACATACCTGTACCTATGGCGCGATTGGTGCTTTTTCAACCGGCGTTGGCAGCACGGATCTTGCGGCTGCGATGGCGCTCGGTGAGACCTGGTTCCGCGTGCCTGAGACCATCAAGTTTGTATATCACGGCAAGCTGAACAAGTGGGTTTGCGGCAAGGATCTTATCCTCTACACGATCGGTTTGATCGGTGTGGACGGTGCTCTTTACTGCTCTATGGAGTTCACGGGTGAAGTCATCGATAATCTTCCCATGGCAGATCGATTCACCATGTGCAACATGGCAATCGAGGCCGGCGGCAAGAACGGCATCATCGCACCGGATGATATAACCCTTGAATACGTGAACGCTCGCGCAAAACGAGACTTCACCGTTTACAAGAGCGATCCTGATGCAAAATACAAGCAGGTAATAGACATCGACTGCTCGAAGCTCGAGCCTCAGGTAGCATTCCCGCATCTGCCGGAGAACACCAAACCGCTCAGCCAGGTCGGTAATGTTAAGATCGATCAGTCTGTCGTCGGTTCGTGTACAAACGGCCGCATAGAGGACCTGCGAATTGCAGCTGAGATACTGAAGGGTCGCAAGGTTCATCCTGATGTTCGGCTGATTATCTTCCCTGGCACACAGGACATATATCTTCAGGCGATGAATGAAGGCCTGTTCGAGATATTTGTCAAGGCAGGGGCTGCGGTGAGCACTCCTACCTGCGGGCCGTGTCTTGGTGGACATATGGGCTGTCTTGCGGAGGGAGAGCGAGCAATCGCAACTACCAACCGCAATTTCGTAGGCCGCATGGGCCATCCGAAATCAGAGGTTTATCTGGCAAGCCCGGCTGTGGCGACTGCGTCTGCGGTGCTCGGCCATATAGGCGGTCCTGATGAGCTTGATGGGAAGGAGAGTTAACCTTCGATGATACTTAAAGGCAATATACATAAATACGGTGACAACGTCGATACCGACGTAATTATACCTGCCCGATATCTGAATACCTCCGATCCCAAGGAGTTGGCTGCTCACTGCATGGAGGATATCGATGCAGACTTCGTGAAGAAGGTTCAGCCTGGCGATATCATGGTGGCCGATGAGAACTTCGGCTGTGGTTCATCCCGCGAGCACGCGCCGATTGCCATCAAGGAATCGGGTATTTCGTGCGTAATCGCAAAGACCTTCGCGCGGATATTCTACCGCAATGCAATCAACATAGGACTTCCTATCCTTCAATGTGCGGAAGCTGTAGATGCGATCAACGCCGGTGATGAAGTCGAGGTTGATACTTCGGCCGGAAAGATTACAAATCTCACGAGCGGCAAGTCGTTTCAGGCAATGCCGTTTCCTGAGTTTATGCAGAAGTTGATTGTTGCGGGCGGATTGATCGCTTACGCGCAGGAAAAAATCAAAGAGTGCCCGAATTGCTGCTGCGGCAAGTAGCCAGGCATCGATAATCGGGTTTTTCGCTGAATCTCAGGGCGGCTCATTGGGTCGCCCATATCTTTATAATGGCTTGCGTTAAGAAAAGCCTGGTGGACAAAATGTCAAAAATATTTATCTACGATACAACTTTGCGCGACGGCACACAGGGAGAAGGTGTTTGCCTCTCCGTAACGGACAAGGTCAAGATTGCACAACGCCTGGATGAAGCCGGCATAGACTATATCGAGGGCGGATGGCCCGGCTCCAACCCTAAGGACATAGAGTTTTTCAAGCTGATTAGCGCTATTCCGCTGAAACATGCAAAGATCGCTGCGTTTGGGAGCACTCGGCGTGCGAACGTTCGCGCTGAGGACGATACCAACTTGCTCGCATTGGTGGAGAGCGGCACTCCTGTCGTGACCATCTTCGGCAAGGCCTGGGACCTTCATGTCACCGAAGCCCTGCGAGTCCCACTTGAGACCAACATCGAGATGATTTACGATTCGGTCGATTTCCTGAAGAAACAGGGCAAGGAAGTGATTTTTGACGCTGAGCACTTCTTCGATGGTTACAAGGCGAATCCCGACTACGCGTTGAAGGCTGTGAAAGCCGCCGCTGACGCCGGGGCGGATTGCATCGCTCTGTGCGATACAAATGGTGGAGCCCTTCCATGGGAAATTACCGACGTCATCACGATCATACGCAAAATGACAGATGTTGCCATCGGAATGCATGCACACAACGATTCAGAGATGGCAGTGGCCAATTCCTTAGCCGCTATCCAGTGTGGAGCTGTGCAAATTCAGGGTACGATGAACGGATATGGTGAACGATGTGGAAACGCTAACCTGTGCAGCATAATTCCCATCCTTGAGCTCAAGATGGGCAAGCAGTGTGTTCCTGAAGGTTCCCTGGCTAATATGACTATTCTATCGAATTTCATGGATGAGATTGCGAACGTCGTGCCAAACGATCGCCAACCCTTCGTTGGTCGAAGTGCTTTTGCACACAAGGCTGGCGTCCATGTGGATGCGATCATGAAGAACGCCCGCACCTACGAACAGATCGTTCCTGAGTCGGTCGGCAATACGCGCAGGATACTGATTTCGGAACTCGCAGGAACGAGCAGCATCGTCCACAAGGCACACAGGTACGGGGTCGACCTCACCAAGAAATCGCCTGAAGCAAGAGAAGTTCTCAATCAGATTGTGGAGCTGGAGAACAAAGGCTTTTCCTTTGAGGGCGCAGAGGCTTCATTTGAACTCATCATGCGCAAATCGCTTGGTACATACCGCAAACTTTTCGATCTCAAAAGCTTCCGTGTAATCGTCGAGCAGAGGGGCACCGACCCTGAGCCAACCACTGAAGCCACCATGCGCTTGATCGTCGGTGGCGAAGACGTACTTACGGTCGCAGAAGGCGACGGTCCGGTTCACGCCCTGGACAACGCTCTTCGAAAGGCTTTGGAGCGGTTCTATCCCGAGGAACTGAAGCACATCAAGCTGATCGACTACAAGGTTAGAGTACTGAACGGAATAGATGCAACCGCTTCGGGTGTCCGCACCATCGTAGAGTCTACCGATGGCACATCGTCATGGAGCACCGTCGGTGTTTCTCCGAACATCATCGAGGCAAGCTGGCACGCACTGGTTGACAGTGTGGAGTACGGACTGTTAAAATTGATGAGTAAGCAAGATTCATAGTATACTTGTAATTACGAGATGTTTGCAGTGCCAGCTTCTACATAATCAACGGGGCTGGCACTTCGCGTTATAAATAGGAGCAATTCGTGGAAGTCATACTTGCAGAGTTGGCAGGTTTTTGCTACGGCGTGAGGCGCGCGGTCGATACGGTCACCGAGTCCGCACGCGTGCAGGAAAAACCGATGTTCATCCTTGGCCCGCTTATCCATAACCCTCAAGTAGTTGAGCGGTTGGAGGAGCAGGGCGTCAAAAGTGTGCGCAGCCTGGATGAAGTACCTGCCGGTTCCATAGTCGTCATGCCATCGCATGGTGTGCCGCGGAAGACCATCGAGCTTGCAGACGAACTTGGTCTGGAGACCATCGATCTCACCTGTCCTTTTGTCAGCAAGATCTACAGGGTGGTAGCCGGTCTCGTTGAGGATGGATACCAGATCATAGTTGTAGGCGATGAGGGCCATACAGAGGTTCGGGGGATAATGAGCGTGGCAGGTGACGACGCCGTCGCGGTGTCCGACGCCAGCGAACTTGCCGATTGCGAACTGAAATCGAGGGTCGGAGTAGTCGCGCAGACCACGCAGATCATCGAGCGTTTCAAGAGTGTTACCGCTGAAGTATCGGCACGAGCATATGAGGTAAGGTCATTCAACACTATCTGCCATGCGACCACCGAAAGGCAAAATGCTGCGCTGGCGGCAACGAAGGGTGCGGATGCGATGGTAGTCGTGGGCGGCCACAACAGCGCAAACACGAAACGACTGGCGGAGATATGCACGGCGGCGGGTGTGCCGACCTACCTTGTGGAAATCGCCGACGAGATCGATCCAAACTGGTTTGCCGGCAAGAATAGCGTTGGCATCACGGCCGGCGCATCGACTCCGGATTGGATTATTAAAGAAGTAATTGAGAAAGTGAAAAGGATTCCATCATCTATATAGGTGATGTCTTCATATTATATGGCAATTGATGTCTGCGGAAAAATTTCAAAGGTACGAGAGGGCAGTCCTGCATATACTGCCGGTGTTCGAGCGGGTGATGAGCTGATATCCATCGATTCCCAGCCTGTGCGGGACATACTGGACTTCTATTATCTAAGCGACGAGCAGTCGTTTGATATAAAAGTGTGTCGTGATGGGGTGACTTACTCCTATTTCGTCGATCTGGAGAGTGGTGAAGAGCTGGGTATAGAGTTCGCCGAAGAACTGTTCGATGGCCTGCGTAAATGCCATAACAAGTGTATATTCTGCTTCCTGCGCCAGATGCCTAAGGGGCTTAGAAGCTCTCTTTATCAACGAGATGACGATTACCGTCTATCCTTCGCTCATGGCAACTACATCACGCTGACTAATCTCAGCGAATCCGATATGGACCGCATCTGTACTCAGAAGATGAGTCCGCTGTACATTTCTGTGCATACGACTGATTCCGAGCTCAGAGAAAAGATGCTTGGCAACAAAAACGCCGGCCGCATTATGGAGCAACTCCGACGGCTCGCATCGGCGCGAATCACCATGCACACGCAGATCGTGCTGTGCCCCGGAGTGAATGACGGCGAGCACCTTGATCGAACGATTCGGGATCTGTCATCGCTTCATCCGTGGGTCTCTGATATTGCGATAGTCCCGGTGGGCCTCACGATGCATCGCTTTGGACTGACGCCGCTTAAATCGGTTGATTCCGCTAAGGCTCGGCAGGTCGTGGATTCATGCAAGCGCTGGCAGAAGGATTTCAAACGAGAGTACGATACCCGTCTCGTCTTCCCATCAGACGAATTCTATCTGCTGTCTAATGTGGATTTTCCGAGCACTTCGGCGTATGAGGGCTTTCCTCAGCTTGAAGATGGCGTTGGCGTCTCCCGGATATTTCTGGATGAGTTGAGGCAGGTGCAGAAAAGCATATTGACGAAGAAACTTCGCCCGGGGAGATACACGCTCGTCACGGGGACACTCGCAACCCCGCTCGTGCAACATCTCGCCGAGGTGCTGAACACGGTCGAAGGCGTGCACGCCAGAGTATGTACAATTGAGAACAAGTTTTTCGGGAAAACTGTAACAGTAGCCGGACTGCTGACCGGCATAGACATCGCAGATGCCCTTGCGAACACAGGGCCTGATGAGTGTGTACTGATACCGGCTGTCATGTTGAATGAAGATCGTTTCCTTGATGACGTGACGGTCGCCGATCTGAGAGATAGAGTCAAGGCAGAGATACTTGTGGTGGATGCATCGCTTCGTGCGGTTGTTAAAGCCATTTCCAAATGCCGCACAGAGCGGAAGATAGATTGAGGTGAGAATTCATTGGCGAACCCTGTTGTAGCGATTGTCGGCCGACCGAATGTGGGCAAATCAACCCTGTTCAATCGGCTGGTTGGACAAAGAATAGCGATTGTTGAAGATACTCCCGGCGTAACCCGCGACAGACTTTACGCAATGGGCGAGTGGCTTGGTCACGAGTTCATGGTTATCGACACGGGCGGTATAATCCTGAAGGATAAGGATCCGATGGCTAACCAGATCTGCGCTCAGGCGGAGATCGCCATGGATGAGGCCGACGTCATAGTGCTTATTGTAGATAGCACTGCAGGTACCAACCCTGCCGACCTGGAGGTCGCTAATTTACTCCGCCGCACCAAAAAGCCCGTACTCCTTGCGGTCAATAAGGTAGAGAATACTCGGCAGGAGCGTGATGCCGTCGAGTTCTACTCGCTGGGGTTCAGCGAACTCTTCAGCATCTCCGCGCTCCAGGGACACGGCATCGGCGACTTGCTCGATAAGGTGGTCGAGAGTTTTCCGGCAGAGGTTATAGATGCGGAACTTCCGGAAGATGTGATAAAAATTGCGATTGTGGGCCGCCCGAATGTAGGTAAGTCGTCTACACTGAACGCTATCGTAAAAGAAGAGCGAGCGATCGTTAGCAGTGTTGCCGGAACGACCCGCGATGCCGTCGATACTCTGTTTGACCATGAGGGCCAGGAAATGATGCTCATCGACACGGCGGGGATTCGTCGTGCTGGAAAGGTTCAGCACTCGATCGAGTACTATTCCGTCCTGCGCGCTGTCAAAGCCATTGAGCGTTGTGATGTGGCTCTGCTGATAACCGATGCATCGGAGGGTATCCTTGACGGCGACAAGAGGGTCGGAGGCTATGCCAGTGAGGCCGGGAAGGCGCTCGTTGTTGTAGTCAACAAATGGGACTTGCTGAAGGGCAAGAACGTTTCGATGAAGAGTTATGCGCAGAAGGTTCGCGACACTACTCCATTCTTGAGCTACGCATCGGTTGCATTTGAATCGGCGATGAACAACAAGGGGATCAAGGGCATTCTGGATTCGGCCATTGTAGCAGCTCACAACCACGCCATGCGCCTGTCAACAGGTGAGATCAATCGCATTATTCGTGATGCGGTGGATGCGCATCCGTTGACTTCGAAAGGCAAGCAGTTCAAGGTCTATTATGCAACCATGCCGGTCGTAAAACCGCCGACCGTTATCATATTCACAAATGATCCTAAAATGCTCCACTTCTCATACAAGCGATATCTGGAAAATCAGATTAGGAAGGTGTACCCGTATGAGGGCACGCCTATCCGAATCTTTGCGAGGAAAGCGGAGAGCAAGGGCAAGTGGGAATTCCTTAACGCGAAATAAGAGGTGTACATAATGCGACAAGTTCTTATCCTGGTGGGTAGTTACATACTGGGATGCATTCCGTTTGGCCTGATTGTGGGAAAACTCTGGCGAGGGGTGGATATTCGCAACTACGGCAGCGGAAATATCGGAGCGACGAACGTCCTTCGAGCGCTTGGACCAGGACCGGCGGCGATCGTTTTCACGCTGGACGTTTTGAAAGGTCTCGCGCCCGTGCTGGTGGCGCAGATGCTTTTTCCGAGCGCGGCCGGTATCGCAGTTGCGTGCGGCATGATTTCGATACTGGGTCACAGCCTCTCGATCTTCCTGCGGTTTCGCGGGGGAAAGGGCGTCGCGACGAGCCTTGGCGTATTCATCGGTCTCGACTGGCGGGTGGCGCTCATAGGATTCGCATGCTGGGCGGTAGTAGTTGCGCTGACAAAGTATGTTTCCGTAGGATCGATCCTTGCGGCAGTCGCCATCCCGATCGCCATGTTCCACTTTCACCCGGAAATGTCGTACAGGATATTCGCTCTCGTTGCGGGAGTATTTGTCATAGTCAAACATCGCTCGAATATGGCGCGGCTCATGCACGGAAAAGAGCTTCGCTGGGGCCAAAAAGTCCAGACTTAAACGTCGTATGGCTGTACGAGGAGGAATGGGCATGGTAAAAGGCGTTCAACATGATGCGCTGGTCACACTGGCCAGAGAGGCCGTCGAGGAGTACGTCCGCTTTGGCCGGCAGACTCCTGTGCCAGTCCCTGCCCCGATAGAACTCGCGGAAATGGCGGGCGCTTTCGTCTGTCTTAAGAAACACGGCGATCTGCGAGGCTGTATCGGCACTATAGAGGCGACACAGCCAAACCTTGCTGCCGAGATTATCCAGAATGCCATAAGTGCCGCACTAAGCGATCCCCGGTTCAGGCCGGTTAGCGAAGACGAACTGGACGATCTTCAATATACCGTCGATGTTCTGAGCGCATCAGAGCCGATAAACGGTTTTGATGAACTCGACCCGAGGCTTTATGGTGTGATCGTGCAGAGCGGGCTCAAACGAGGGCTTCTTCTGCCGGATCTTGATGGTGTAGATACCGTTGAAGATCAGATAAGTATTGCCATGCACAAGGCTGGAATATATCCCGACGAACCTGTATGCGTTTATCGTTTTCAGGTAACTCGCCACGGAGGCTGAAAGAATTTACACTATGCCAGACATAATCCTTGCATCCGCATCCCCCAGGCGCCAGGAACTCCTGCGATTGATCGGTTTGGATTTCCGCGTCGCACCGAGCAAATTTGACGAATCGACCGTCGTGACCTGGCCGCCTGAAGATCACGTGACCGAGTCCGCCACGGGCAAGGCGAACGATGTTGCGTCCGGTATCTCCGATGGGATAATCATAGGCGCCGATACCGTAGTCGTGGCATATGGCGAGATCATGGGCAAGCCCGTCGATCCAGCGGACGCACGGCGAATGCTCAAACTTCTTTCGGGACGGGCGCACTGCGTCTACACCGGCCTGTGTGTAATTGAGCGATTAGATGGTAAAACCGTTCGCACAATCGCTGGCTACGAGCGCACCGAAGTCAGATTCGGACCGCTCACCAACCAGATCATCGAAGACTATGTCGCAACCGGCGAGCCGCTCGACAAAGCGGGGGCGTACGGCATTCAGGAGCGCGGCAGCGTCCTCATCGAAGGCATAAACGGCGATTACTTTAACGTCGTTGGGTTGCCGGTCTACCACCTCAGTCGCATGCTCATGGAACTCGGCATCCCGCTGTTTGGTAATCGATAATCACATGGACCTCGAAACAATCAACTTCCTGCTGAGTCAGAACGGCGAAGATCTGCTTGCCATCGCAAAGTCGATGACTGGAAGCTTCCTCACAAATGTCACCACTCTTCGTAAGCATTACCCGGCGCCAATCGCGAACGCCGCACTCGAACTGATCGAACTGCGCAAACGGGCCGCGAAGAAATTCTCTCGCGCAGGCGAGATGTTCTTCACCCGCGAGGCGCTGGAACAGTCATCCGGCGAGGGCGTCTCCCACTACCGTGCAGATCGATTTGTTCAAGACAGCCATATACTCGATCTTGCGTGCGGTATCGGCGGCGATACCATAGGGCTTGCATCCAAGTGTTACGTCACTGCCGTGGATGTGGACCCTGTCCGGCTGGCTATGGCGGAGCGGAACCTCGCCGTATACGGCCTGTCGAACCGCGTGAAATTCGTCTGCGCTGACGTGACAACCGTACCCCTGCATGCCGACGCAGCGTTTATCGATCCGTCAAGACGGGTAAACGGAAGAAGGACAATCAAACTTTCAGAGATCAGCCCATCGGTGGATTTTATCCATCGTTTGACCGATGCTGTGCCGGACTGCGCGGTGAAGCTTTCTCCTGCGATGGATGATTCGGAACTTGGCGCACTTGGCGGCGAGATCGAATTCCTCTCAGAGTCAGGCGAATGCAAGGAAGCGCTCGTGTGGTTTGGGCGGTTTAGCACTGTGCCAAAGCGAGCGACTGTCCTGCCCGTCAAGGCATCGTTGATTCAGCCTGGCGAGCATGATATATCTGTGCGTCCGCCTGGCGAGTATATGTATGAGCCTGATCCGTGTGTGATCCGCGCGCATATGGTCGAAGAGCTTGCATCACGGATAGGCGCATGGAACCTCGATGCTCAGATTGCATATATATCGTCGGATACGCTGACGGAGACTCCGTTCGCGCAGGCTTACAAAATCATAGAGGCGATGCCGTTCAAACCCAAGGCCGTAAAACAGCGCTTGCGAGCCCTTGGAATAGGGCATGTAATAGTCAAGAAGCGTGGGGTTCCATTCGAGCCGCGTGAAATCGAGAAGCAGCTCAGTGCTTCAACCGGCGTGGAAGCAATCCTCGTGCTCACGCGAATCGCAGGAAAGCCGTGGGCGTTGATCTGCGATATCGCGAAATCCTGAAAAGGCGGGTAGGGATGATATGCCTGTTTTTGAGTATAGATGCAATGATTGCCGGAAGCGTTTCAGCCTCCTGTTCGGTGTGGTTGAGGAGAAGCAATCGGAGAAATGTCCTCTCTGCGGGAGTGCCGATGTATCGAGGATGATCTCTCGATTTGCCAGTCTACGCTCGGAGGATGAACTTATGGACGCTGCAACAGATCCATCCAAGATCGGCGATATGGACGATCCTGCGCAGATTCAGAGTTGGATGCGGCAGATGGGGCGAGAAATGGGCGAGGACCTCGACGATGATTTCGACGAGATCCTCGATGAAACGGATAGCGAACCGGCGCTTCAGGGGCTATAGAAGTGTCACTTTGTGCTTACTGTAGGAAACAGCGCATGGCCGTTGAGCGTAAATGATCCTTGCTCGACATCGACTTTTTCAAGAGTTACAGGGAGTCGCAGAGTAGAAAAATCATAAATAGGATTGATCTTGGCAAGAATGCCGTTTACCACTGACATAGGTATCGGCAAATGTGCTACGGAGACGTTATCTGCGCTGAAATCGATCTTGTTTCCATCCACGATAACCGGTCGGCCTGTAACATGGACCGGTACGCTTATGCCTGCAAACGAGGCTTCAATTTCCGCTGTAATCTGGTCAGGCTGCAAAGATACCTTTGGGCTCATGCCGTTCAACTGTGCCTTTTTCAGATAATTATTAATATTCGACTCTGTAACCTGAGCTTGGAAGACCGCATTTCGGACTTGCTTGAGCTCGTGGGCTTTCATATTGTATTTAACATCATCCATATCCACGATGGCATGGCTCACTGTAATATTGGGGTCGACCTGCACGTCTGTGCCCTCGATGTGGATGTGTTTGATTTTGCCGTGCAGCATTTTGTTAGATGACCCATCCACCCGCACGGTGTATTGTCTTGCTGGTCCGATGTACGTCGGCAAAGCGTCTCGTATGGCGCTCTCAACCTTGCCTCTTATGAAACCACCTGCACATCCGGTGAGTAGTATGGAACTGATCAGGGCTAAAGGGATGAATTTTCTCAAGTAAAAGCCTCCGCGCATCCGATATGAATCCGGCAAAGCTCATTTCGTAAAGCATCTGCCGAGAATATTATACGGTATCCTTCGCGGAGGCGTCCAGTGCAAGCTTATTCAGGGTGAACCCCGGTAGGGTCCTCTTGACCAATTTCCTGAAATTCGGTAACTTGAATTATTTCGGGCGTGCGTGCAGCCATCTGTGCTGACATGCGCAGGTCATCCATGCGGCCTGCATCTCTTACCGCCAGAATAACGCCCTGTGTAATAATTTCTCCCTCTTTTACTATGATATTACCGGTAGCATCAGTAATCGTAAGCTTGGAAGGCGTTCCTATCAATGCAGCATAGGTATTCATTGCAATGCCTCCTATACGACCAATATCTATCCCTGCTGATAGGGAGTATATCCCATCTTCGCCGATATCTGTTGCGCCTGAAGACCGCTTGAATGTATTCCCGGAGCCCCTACCGCGAGGACCAGATCCTGTAGCAAACCCAGGTTATCGACTTTCTGAATTATGTCATCTGTGACTTGCTCATCCTTGTGGATCAGGATATTGCCGTTCCGGTCCAGCACGTCACACCCTGCGAGTTTGCCGCGTACAAACTCTATCTCATGGCCCTCGGTGACGTCCTTGAACTCCTTCATCCGTCGGTCGGCCTCGTCTCCGCCGGCCTGCACAATCGAGGCGGCCGCCGCAAGCATCAGATAGTGCAGTCGCCCTTTCGCACGGGCTTTGCTGATCAGATCATCGTTGATCGTCTGCCCGTGTGCAACAATGACGTTGTTCTGGTCGTCGCGCACATCCATCTCCGCGACTTTACCGCGCATGTAGTTGATTTCCCTCTGTTCAAGTTGCTCTTCCATATTTCTCAGCTCCTGTACGCATGCTACAACCGTGCGGGTTGCTCGGTAAACTTTACCCCCATGTGTCGAGCTGTAAACTGCGCAAATCGTCGCATGATAACGATAATCTGGTAATTTACAGATAGATGAAGAACTTGCGATTGACGCTCAATTATGTTAAACTTGGTGAATCGACCGGAGTGATGGAGGAATTCACATATGCAAGGCACGCTGGTCGCGATAGTTGGTCCCACTGCAACAGGGAAGACCGCTGTCGGAATAGAACTGGCAAAACGGTTGAACGGTGAGATCATATCTGCCGATTCAATGGCGGTTTATAGAGGAATGGATATCGGCACTGCCAAGCCGACGCTCGAAGAACAGTCGATGGCGAGATTTCATCTCATCGATGTGGTCGCCCCTGATGAAGAGTTTAGCGTATCAGAGTTCAAACGACTTGCCGATGACGCGATAGCAGATATACTCTCCCGGGGAAAGCTGCCGATTTTGGTTGGCGGGACAGGCCTCTACATAAAGGCTGTTACGGTAGGACTGAATATCCCATCAGCGGCACCGGATTGGGACCTTCGAGAGCGTTTGAAGGCAGAGGCCGCTGAGTTTGGCAACGAGCATCTGATGGAACGGCTGAGACAAGTCGATCCGATTACCGCTGCCAGATTACATATTAATGATCAGAACAGAATCATTCGGGCACTTGAGGTATTCACCAAAACCGGATTGCCGCTCTCTCACTATCATACGACGGCAGCTACAGTCGAGGTGAAATACCCCGTTTGTCTTTTCGGGTTGACTATCAGTCGGCCTGTTTTATATGATCGCATCGATCGTCGGGTGGATGAGCAGATTGAATCCGGATTGGTAGAAGAGGTGCAGAGGCTTCTCAAATGTGGATACTCGCCTGCATTGCCTTCCATGAGGGGGCTTGCATACAAGCAAATTGCAGGGTATCTGTGCGGCGAATATGATCTTCATACTGCCATCGACATGCTGAAGCGGGATACGCGTCGATTCGCCAAACGACAGTTTACATGGTTTCGAGCAGATCACAGAATCCACTGGATAGATGCAGAGGAGCGCACGGTAACTGATATATCAGAGGAAATCGTTCGCACTCTCCTGGATAAGCTTGGATGAAGGTTATGCCCCAGGTGCCTTCAAATACACGAGCTAAGGAGTATTGATATGAACAAAGGACAGGTGAATCTTCAGGATTTATTCCTGAATCAGGTACGGAAAGAACATGTAGCGGTTACCATCTATTTGGTAAGCGGTGTTCAACTTAAAGGGTTGGTAAAGGGGTTTGATGCATTTACAGTGCTACTGGACAGCCCAGGGAAACCCTCACAGATAGTTTATAAGCATGCTGTTGCTTCTATAGTGCCAATGAGACAGATAAATATGGGCCCAAGTGAATCGGAGGGAAGTGCCGTACTGGAAGAGTCAAATGCAGGAGCTTAATTTCGTTAAGGCACAAGGCCTCGGCAACGATTTCGTCATTGTTGACGGCACGAGCAGCGAATTGGCGAATGTCGACCTGTCGAACCTTGCTGTGCGCATGTGCGACAGGAATTTCGGCATCGGCGGCGACGGGCTGATACTGGTGCTGCCATCGACCGTGGCTGATTGTCGGATGCGCATCATAAACTCCGACGGCAGCGAACCTGAGATGTGCGGGAACGGCATACGATGTTTTGCCCGCTATCAGTTCGATAACGGTTTCGGCAAATCACCCATGACAGTGGAGACTCTGGCAGGCATTAAGATAGTCGATACTGTGGAGAAAGATGGTCGAGCGGTCGGATTTACGGTCAACATGGGTGCGCCCAGGCTACAGGCAGACGAAATCCCGGTGAGCGGCTACGACGGACAGGTGATTGCCAAGCCGTTGGTGGTAGATGGTCAAACATTCGATATCACCTGCGTCTCCATGGGCAACCCTCACTGCGTGATATTCACTGAATCGACGGCGGATGTACCGCTTCGCGAGATCGGCCCCAAGATCGAGACGCATAGCGCTTTCCCGAAAAAAACCAATGTGGAGTTTATACAGGTCTTGAAAGACGACGAGATAAACTTCCGTGTGTGGGAGAGGGGCGCGGGGATCACGCTTGCATGCGGAACCGGTGCGTGCGCGTCGGTTGTCGCGGGCGTGTTGAACGGCAAGCTTAAGAGACGAGTGAAAGTCCATCTCCCCGGCGGCGACCTTGATATCAATTGGCGGGAAGACGGCAACGTCTACATGACTGGCCCTGCAGAAGTGGTATTCACGGGTAAGTTCCCAGTATAATATTGACTGATGCTACCACGACACATAAACGATTGATAGGGATGGATTCATAGCCCATACCTATACCTAGTAAGGAGGAGTTTTACCTTTGACTCAGTATGCAAGCAGATTAGATAAGATTCCGCCGTACCTTTTCGGGGAGATTGCCCGACTTAAGGCACAGGCGATTGCTGATGGCAAGGATCTTATAGATTTCGGTATCGGTGATCCCGATCAGCCTACGCCCAAGCCCATAATCGATGCACTCGCTGAAGCGTCGAAGAATGCTGGCACTCACTGCTATGATGAATCCAACTACGGTACACCGGAGTTCATCAATGCGGTGGCAACCTGGTTTGATAGAAGGTTCGGCGTTAAACTCGACGCAGCAAACGGCGAGATACTGCACCTCATCGGCTCAAAAGAGGGTCTGGCGCACCTTTGCTGGGCGTATATCGAGCAAGGCGATATCAGTCTCGTTCCTGATCCCGGCTACACGGTGTACAAGGTGAACACGGCCATGGCCGGTGGTGCCTCGCATGCGATGCCGTTGCTCAGAGAGAACGCCTTCCTGCCCGATTTGACCGCAATCCCGTCGGATGTGGCAAAGAAGGCCAAACTGTTTTTCATCAACTATCCGAACAATCCTACCGGTGCTATTGCCACCAAGGAGTTTTTCGCTGACGTAGTGGCCTTTGCAAAAGAGTACGATATCGTAGTCTGCCACGACTGCGCCTACTCTGAGGTGACATATGACGGATACCGCGCACCCAGCATCCTTGAAGTGCCAGGTGCCAAAGACGTATCCATAGAGATGCACTCGCTCTCAAAGACTTACAACATGACAGGATGGAGAGTCGGATTTGCCGTCGGAAACCCGGAGATCGTCCGTGCGCTGAACAAGATGAAGTCGAACATCGACTCCAAGCAGTTCCCGGCGATCAACGTCGCAGCGGCGTATGCTCTGCTCAACCTGGATGGAAACCAGTCCACACTGCGCTTATACGAGAAGCGTCGGGATATCCTGGTCGACGGGTTGAACAGCCTCGGGTGGAATCTCCCGAAACCCAAGGCAACACTTTATGTCTGGGCTCCGGTGCCATCCGGGTATACTTCGATTGAGTTCTCGAAGATGGTGCTTGAAAAGACAGGCGTGCTGGTGATCCCTGGTGTCGGCTACGGCGAGCACGGCGAAGGATACGTCCGGTTCTCGTTGACCGTAAATGGCGACAAGAATGGCGAGCGCATCGCAGAAGCTGTTGATCGCATGAAGAAGAATATCCAGATCAGCTGGTAATATATCCGTTTCAGGGTACTATGAGCTTTCTTGTGGGTGTATCTACAGATGATTCACCCCTCACCCCAACCCTCTCCCGATTTCGGGCGAGGGGGGATGCCGCTTATCCCGAGTAGCCCGCAGGGCATATCGAGGGACGGTACATGTGTGCCAGGCTTCGGCAGGGGCGTCTTCAGGGATTCAATAAACTTTCTTATAGAGCCCTTTTCAGAATGAATCAGGGCAGCTTTTAAGCAGTTGTCCGAAACTTTGTTGGATGGCCGTGCCTTTGTGCCGGCCATTCTTTCTATCAATAATTTCGATAAATAAAAAAATGCGACAAGATGTTGAGAGGTTTATTTGCTAAGAGACATGCATGAAGTAGAGATAGTCGATAAAGCGGTTCTTGTAAGCATCGGTAGAGGCGATACCGCGCGCGACCTCTCGTCTATTTCGGAGCTGAAGGAACTCGCGGACACGGCAGGCGCAGAGGTTGTGGGCGAGTTCAGCCAGAACCGCGCGAAGCCCGACCCCGGAACCTACCTTGGGCAGGGGAAAGCGGAGGAGCTTTATGCTGAAATCTCTGTGCTGGATGCCAATCTTGTCATAGTGAACGATGAGCTGACCCCCACGCAGCTCAAGAATCTGGACAAGGCGGTGAACGCTCGAGTCATCGACCGGACACAGCTCATACTCGACATCTTCGCGCAGCGCGCCCAGACCAGTGAGGGTAAACTGCAGGTCGAACTGGCTCAGCTAAAGTATCTGCTCCCCCGGCTGGTTGGCCTCGATAAATCGCTCAGTCGGCTTGGCGGTGGAATCGGCACGAGAGGCCCCGGTGAGACTAAGCTCGAATCCGATCGTCGTCGTATCAGAGAGAAAATCACCGATCTTACAGACGAACTGGAAGACGTTCGGCGGCATAGACAGGTTCAGAAGCAGGGGCGGCGCAGGCTTCCGTTCCCGACGGCTGCTCTCGTGGGATACACCAGCGCGGGAAAATCCACACTGCTGAACACCCTTTCCGGCTCCGACGTACTTGTAGACCGCAAACTATTCGCTACTCTCGACCCTACTACAAGAAGAGTGGTCATGCCGGACGGTTCCGCGCTCCTTCTCACCGATACAGTCGGTTTCATCCGCGATTTGCCGCACCATCTCGTCGCCGCATTCAGGGCAACGCTGGAAGAGGTTACGGACGCCGATTTTCTGGTTCACGTCGTCGATGTCAGCCACCCGGACATGGTAGCTCAGATGGAAGCGGTGCATAACGTTCTAAAACAGCTCGATGCAGACGAGAAGCCGATAGTCACTATCTTCAACAAGAGCGATCTTGTTAGCGACCAGTATGTCGTGAGAAAGCTCGTTGTAGATACCCCGAATAGTGTGTATATCTCAGCGTTGGAGAAGGATGGCATCGGGCAGCTCATGGTTCTGCTGGAAAAGACCATTCGAAGCTTGAAGGTCCACCTGTCTCTCAATATCCCGTATGATCGCAGCGATCTGGTCAATCTCTGCTACGAGAGTGGACGTGTCCTGAGCGCGGAATATACTGTCGAAGGTATTCTTGTAGATGCGGAAGTCGCCCGTGAAGTTGAGGGCAGGCTTAAGCCGTATTCGGTGGAGTAAAAAAAGAGACGGTCCATCGCCCTCGCCCGTTTTTGAGGTAGGGAGAGGGCGCATTCAACTGTAGATGCTTAGCGTCCGGCGGATATACAAGCTGCGTGTGACGTCTTAACCCTCTTCGCCTTCTTTGCCTGATGCGCCTGGGACTTGACGACCCTTTACGCCTTCCCATACATTCCCGATTTCAGACGCTACCCGAACGCTCTTGTTGCCTGACTCTTCGGATAGCGGGGATTTGGAATCGATGATGTCTTCCAGATCTTCATCCATCAATATCTCATCATTTGAGACTTCGCCTTCAGCCATAGTATCAAATACCTCCTGGGTGACTTTTATGCAGGATACCCGATACAACCCGACTGGAAACTTCGGCGTGTAAAACTCGGCGAACTACAGCCCAATTTTTTGTATGAGCGGCGATGCGAGAAGCAGTACCGTTATTAGAATAATGCCCCATATTGTAACACTAGCTATGATATTGAATTGGCGGCTGTTCGTATACTTGCCCATTATTGATTTATCGTTTGTGAGCTTGAGCACGAACAACAGTATGATTGGTAGAAGCATGCCGTTTAGTACCTGAGAGAGGAACATTATCGATATCAGCGGCATGTTGGGTATCAGTACGACGAGTCCAGAGACGACGATGAAGAATATGAAAAGTCCGAAGAATGCCGGCGCCTCTTTCAGGTTATTGTCTATGCCGGCTTCCCATCCGAATGTTTCACAGGTTGCATAAGCACTGGTGAGCGGTAGTATGGCAGCACCCAGAAGCGACGCATTTAACAGTCCGAAGGCGAATAACGCAGATGCAAAACGTCCGGCGAGCGGCTGCAGGGCTCGGGCTGCGTCCGCCGCATCGACGATGTTTCCTCTTACTGCCCATATAGTCGATGCACAGGCAACGATTATGAAGAAGGCGATGAAGTTTGTGAAGAAGGCACCTACATACACATCTGCCCGTGCATACGGAAGATCTTCTTTTCTCAGCCGTTTGTCCACAAAATAGGATTGTATGAAAAACTGACCCCATGGTGTGATAGTCGTTCCAATCACGCCTATGCACATCATCAGATAGCCAGTAGATAACTGTACGTGAGGTTGTATGATACTCTTAACTGCAAATTCCCAGTTCGGATGCGCCATTGCGCCCGAGACGACGTATGCAAGGAAGAGTGCACTGCTGATCAGGAAGATGTTCTGTACTCGACGATAGTCGAACTTCACGACGAGATATGACACTGCCAGAGCCGCAACAGGTACGCTGATCAATTTGTTTACGCCGAATACACTTAAGCTTGCGGCGATACCGGCAAACTCAGCCACTGTACATGAAAAGTTGGCGATCAGCATGACCAGAATCGCGAATGCCGCCCATCGCGCCCCGAACTTCTCGCGGATGAGGTCCCCGAATCCCTTGCCGGTCACAGCTCCCATGCGTGCGCCCATTTCCTGTGTAACTGCCAGGCTAATGGTAATTATCACCAATACCCACAGCAGGCCGTATCCAAAATTAGCGCCTGCAAGGCTATAGGTTGTAATTCCACCCGCATCGTTATCTGCATTGGCGGCTATCAGTCCCGGACCGATAGCTGCCAGAAATGGTAACCATCTATATTTGCTTAGAGTGTTTCGGAGTTTATTGCGCATTCGGTAATCCCTTGTAGTTGGGTTTAATGCTCCGACATCTGATCGGCCGGAGTCTGTTTGCGTCCTCGTCTGCCTCGCCATGCCTGCAGTGGAATGTGCTCCAGCATGTCATCGACGGTGATAATCCCCTTGAGTTCGTTGCCGTAATCCACTACGGGCAATGCCAGCAGATTATACTTCTGGAACAGTTCAGCCACTTCGCGAAGGCTGGCTTCAGGATGAATGTGGATGATCCTTGTAACCATGAAATCCGTCACCGACTTACTTGGCTGTGCGATGATAAGATCGCGGAGAGATATGACTCCTACAAGCCGCTCTTCTCCTGTCACCACATACAGATAATAGATTGTCTCTGCATCCGGTTGAAGCTGGCGAAGGAATGTTATAGTATCGTCTGCGGTAGACCCATCGGTTATGGATACATAGTCAGTGGTCATCAGTCCGCCGGCTGTCTCGTCTTCATAAGTCAGGAGCTCGCGGACGTCGTTGGCCTCATCCGGTTCCATTTCCCGCAGGAGTTCCTCAGATCGCTCTTCAGAGAGATCGCCGAGGATATCAGCAGCCTCGTCTGGGTCCATCTCCTCCAGAATATCTGATGCGCGTTCGGGATCGAGGTCTTCGATGATCTCCGCCTGAATCTCCGGGCTGGCCTCAGGAAGGACATCAGCGGCCATCTGGATGTCGAGGCTTTCGATGATGTCCGCACGCTGGCTGGGGTTCATCTGCTCGATGATCTCCGCTATATCCGCGGGGTGAAGCCGTGAGAGCTTCTGAAGTGGAATCTTGAGCTTGATAGGACCGGAGGCCTGTTCGAAAGTCTCTACGTCATTCCATGCGATGATCTTCTCTGACAAAGGGTTTCTGGATATCTTACATATAACGTTGGCTATCCATTCAATGCCCAGTTCACGCATAAGACCGCGTGGGGATGCATCAACACCCAGCAACCGGACTTTTCCTGGTGTTTCAACAAAGCGAACGTCGTTTACACGTACCAGCTTGTAGTCATGGACGTCGACAATCTGCCGGTCCAGCACGCTTTTCCTGAGCCAGATATCGTCATGTTTGGTTCTATATTCAGCCAGACGATCTTTGCGAACAGGCAAGCTGAAACGACCAAGCTCCTCCCGCACCTGTTTCCAGGGTACGAGCAGCTCGGTTTTTCCGTTAACGATAAGTATAGCCGATACATTAGGCAGTGGTTCCGCAGGCGTGACGATGACATCCCGAACTTTGCCGACAGGTTCGCCGATGCTGTCAAAGACTGTTCGACCTAATGCCTGGGTTAAGAATTGCATGACAATACCTCCAATTCAGCCATAACACGGCGAAATGATACACGCACAAACATATATACGTATGCTCATTCAGCCACACATGGCGTACAAACTTTACGATGGATATCGTAAAGTCTATTTTGGAGCTAATGCTGGTCGAAAGTAGAGGATAAATAGAGGGAAGATAAAGGGGGGTAATTAAATAAGTGCTACATTATCCTCCTCTCGCCTCTGCAGATGTTCCAGCAGCTCATTATGTAACTATTAGCAGGGTCGGCTTCCACCAACCATCACCTCAATCAAAATCGTTAGTCGCAAATCGCAACCACTACATTATACCCAACCAAAACAGGTGGTGTCAAGAAACCTTCGTAATTGTGGAATTGAACGCACAAGGGTATAATGTATCAAACGTTTGTTATATGATTGAGGACTTGAGTATTGGCTGACTGTATTTTGCGGTGGAACAGTGAATATGATGACTATCTTCGCGATGAATCGCGCAGTGAAGGTGCCGCTGATTCGATCTCTTTTCCGAAGACCGAGGCCGAAGTCGTTTCGGTAGTCAAGGCTATGAGCGATTGTGGCAAGACCATCACGACGCAGGGCGCGCGCACCGGTATAGTCGCGGGTGCCGTTCCTCATGGCGGTCATATCTTGAACCTGAGCCGCATGAACGCGATCGGCGATGTGAGAAGGATCGAAGAGACAGGCGAATACCGTATTACTGTTCAACCTGGGGCGCTGTTATCGAATATTCAGCGGGTCGTCGAGGGAGAAGGATTGTTCTTTCCACCTGACCCTACCGAAACCTCCGCATCAATAGGCGGTATGGTGGCCTGCAACGCGTCCGGCGCGATGTCGTTCTTCTACGGCCCTACCCGCAAGTGGGTTCATGCGCTCAGAGTAATACTTTCCGACGGCTCGGCGGTCCGGCTTTGTCGCGGCCAAAACGTGGCTGATGGGCGCGACTTCTCCGTTGAAACAGAGGATGGCAGGGTGATTTCAGGCAGACTGCCCGATTATGTGCTCCCTGACGTCAAGACAGCGGCTGGGTACTATACGGCTGCCGGTATGGATATGATCGATCTGTTCATAGGAATGGAGGGTACCCTCGGCATAATCACTGAGATCGAACTGCGCCTTATCCGCAAGCCGAAAGCCCTTGTTGCCATCAACGCATTCTTTCCATCCGAAGCAGCCGCGATCGCATTCGTCCGTGCTTTGCGCGGTGAGGAGGTCGACGAAGTAGATGCGATTGACTCAATGCCGGTCGCCATTGAGTTCTTCAACAGCCATACGCTGAATCTCTTGCGAAGGATGAGGTCGGAGTATCCTGCATTCGCCGGTATTCCCGAGATCAAGCCTCAGTTTCATACGGCAGTGTATGCAGAGTTTCACGGCGGTTCTGATGAGTCCCTTGAAGAGATTGTGGTGCAGGTTATTCAAGCGATGTCCGTGCTTGGTGCAAGTGATGAAGACGCCTGGTGTGCGACAAGTGATCGTGAGCTTGAGCCGCTCAAGGCATTCCGCCATGCTACACCTGAAGCGGTAAATCTTCTGATTGGCGAGCGTAGGAAAAGCTGTTCGGGGCTAACCAAGCTCGGCACAGATATGTCAGTCCCGGATTGTAAACTCTCTGAGGCCATGCGTATGTATAACGAGGGCTTGGAATCGGCCGGGCTGGAATCGGTGATTTTTGGGCATATCGGCGATAACCATCTCCACGTAAATATTCTTCCTCGAGACATGGCAGAGTACGAGGCAGGCAAAAATCTGTATCAATCATGGGCGGTCAAGGTCGTCGAAATGGGTGGTTCAGTCTCCGCCGAACACGGGATCGGCAAGATCAAGGCGTCCTACCTCGCGTTGATGTATGGTGAGGCTGGCATATCGCAGATGCGCGCGCTGAAATCACTTTTCGACGCAGGGAATCTGCTGAATCCGGGAGATCTGTTCTGACTTCGAACAGTCAACCCTCACTCGTACAATCCTCGACCTAATAATCCGATGCAGATATTCACGAAAAGCAAAAAATAGAATCATAGCTATGCGCTATATTCTGCCAAATAGTGTATAATCAATTAATCGTTGCTTCTAATAATTAAGATAGGTGGTTGATATGTCTGTCATTTTTGTTGTAGCACCTGCGGTTGTAGTAGGATGGCCCATACTATGTGGGGCCGTGGCGAGTGTTGCTGGCTCGTTAGGGTACAAAATTCTGAGCGATCAGAAAGAGTTAACATCTGAAAAAAACACGGAAAACCAGGTGGATATCTCTCTGACTGGCAGCGAAATCGTATCCGACTCCATGAAAAGAGAGAGCCAATTTGTCATCAGCAACGGAGACGTAACAGCCACGTTTAGAAGAGCTGCCGATGGCCGATGTACCGTGCATGTGGCTGGACAGAACAAAACTGATGAGGAGCTTACTGCATTAGGAAACCAGATCATCGGTCGAGTTACACAGCAGTATGCGTATAACAAGGTTGTCACTGAACTCAAGCATCAGGGGTTCACGATATCAAATGAAGAAGTAGCAAATGACCAGACGATAAGAATCAGAGTCTGCAAGTACGTGTAGTGAGGGGAACATTTGGGTAGGTTTGATCATCTTGAGATCGGAGACACGCAGCTACCTCAACCGGATGATGTCACCAGCGGTGGCGAAATAGTCGATGAGAGTTCTTACCTTGAGAGGGCTGATCGAGCATTCTCTGAAGGAAACTATGAGAGAGCGTTGTCGTTCTATTCCAGGACGTTGCAGTATGACATAAACCTCGAAGCGGCATGGCTGGGTCAAATTCGTTGTCTGATAGAACTGCAGGAGCTTCAAGAGGCAGTTATATGGTCGGAACGCGCATTGGAGCGTTTTGCGAACTCGGCTCAAATCCTTGCGGCGAGAGGCGTTGCTGAGTGCAGGATGGGGAAGCATGCATCCGCAATTGGATTTGTAGATGCAGCGTTCGGTGCTCAGAACGTTACGCCGTATGTATGGGTTGCACGGGGAGAAATCCTGATATCCGACAACCCGCTGAATGCAAAGGCCTGCTTCTCAAAAGCCATCGAAATATCGCCAGCTAACCCGGACATCTACGTTTGGATAGGCTGTGCTTGTGCAGCACATAATTGCGATCATCAGGCACTGGAATATCTGAGAAGAGCAGTTCACATGGACTCCAATCGGTTTGCATGCTGGTATTGGATCGGCAATTGCTGCGAGGATCTGGGCGAAAAAGAAGAGGCCAAGATAGCATACAGGCGCGCAGTCGCAGCGAACCCGAGTTTCGTGAAGGCGCGTGACGCTGCATTGCAACTCGAGCGCAGAGGTTTTGTGTCCAGAATTGTTGATGGATTTCGACGGTTGTTTCGCTAATATATCAAGCGGAGGTTGAAAAAATGGCAACAAAGCATGAGCTTGAAATTGAAATCGGCATCAATGGGGATATACAAGTTCACGTCAAGGGTGCCAAGGGCAAGCAATGCCTGAAGTACGTGGAACTCTTCAACACTATAGGCAATCCAAAAGATCAAGAGGTTACCAGTGAATACTATGAACCCGAGCCTGGGGTCGGCATTCTGGATCAAAATCGTACTCGGTTCAACCGCTAAGCGAGAATAACCAATGCAATGCCCGAAATGCGGATTCGAAAATATTCCCGGCAGAGATACGTGTTCCGTCTGCTCCGGCGACCTTGTGGCGTCACGTCCGGCTGAGCGCATGTATCCGACTCGTGCCAGAGAACGTTCTCTCTTGGAACGTAAACGGTGGCAGATCACCCATAGCTCGACTTGGGAAGCTATGCGCGCTGTGCGACGAGGCGTTGGTAGTCTAATTGTTATTCCCATCTTCGGATTTCGCGAAATTGGGTTATCACTGGCCGCAATAATTCCCGGACTGGGGCATGTTCTGGTATTCCACAACAGACGTGTCGGCGCGAGCATGTTTTTCTGCTCCATGATAGCGCTACTCCTTGCCATATTTTTCTACAAAACACCGTTCGCCGATATTCTTATGTTCAGTGTAATCGCTTTATCAATGTTCTGTGTATGGGCTGTTGTTCGGAATTTTTATGGCTATAGAGGAACCAAGCGTGAAAGTGATCTGGCAGCGGCCGGTATTGCTCTCTGGATTCTTGCGGGCTATTTCGGCAGCTATGCGCTCATAAGCATAGCTCTAAGCCCGATTATCCGTACCATGGTTGTTTTCGCCCGCGTGAACACAATGAAGGTTACTCAGGGCGATACCATTTTGGTTAGGTCTAACATGGTACTCAAACATGGCGATGTGATTGTGGGATGGTCTGGCGCACCGTATGAAAATGTCCGCGTGGTCGGCCCAATCGTAGGCATGCCTGGTGATCAGCTTGACCTTCGAGATCAAGTCTACGTTAATGGCATTCCCACAGGAATTGTACGTATCGAAGGCCAAAGTGCGCCTGCCTCCATCACTCTGGGGGTGGATCAATACTGGATAGCACCGATGCCTGATTGGGCAGTCGGTGAACCGCATCTATGGATTGAATCAGGTGTGGTCAGAAAGCAAGACGTGGATGGTAAGGTAATTGCTGTTACCTCGCCTTCGTATCACCGACAGTGGCTGAATCGATAGCAAATTTACATGAGGCATGATGAAATGGAACTCGTTGATCTATTAAAGTTAGCGGTTGATAAGGAAGCGTCAGATCTTCATCTTATGGCTGGAATAGCCCCTGTTCTAAGGGTGAACGGTGAGATAATCCTAACGGATTTCGAGCCCCTTACACCGGCACTGGCTGAGGAGCTGATACTCAAGCATATTCCCCAGGAAAAAAGGGAGAAACTGGAAGAAGAGTTACAACTCTGCTATTCGATGACTGTTCCGGACCTCGGCTACTTCCGAATAGCCATCTATTACGAACAAGGCACACTGGGTGCAGCGATCAGGATTGGCGTAACCAAGATACGTTCGCTGGAGGAACTGGGACTTCCTGCTAATATAGCCGAACTTCTGCGAAGGCCATCGGGATTAATACTTATTACCGGTCCTACAGGCTGCGGCAAGACAACCACCTTGAACTCAATGATCGATCAGATCAATTGCGAGCAGCGATGCAAGATCATCATGGTCGAAGACCCCATCGAGTATGTGCACGCAAACAAGCGCAGCATAGTTGTCCAGCAAGAGGTATATACGGATACAAAATCTTTTGGGCGAGCGCTCGTACATATTTTGCGGCAGGATCCGAATGTTATCGCTGTAGGGGAAATGCGGGATCTTGAGACAATCTCTACGGCTCTGACAGCTGCAGAGACCGGCCATCTGGTAATTAGCACACTTCATACATCGGATGCAGCTCAAACAGTTGACAGGATAATCGATGTGTTTCCGTCCGGGCAGCAGGAGCAGATTAGAACACAGTTGGCCAATGCACTATTAGCAGTGATATCGCAGCAGATTCTACCGAGAGTCGATTGCGAGGGGCGAGTGCTGGCTACGGAAATCATGATTGCCAATGCTGCGGTGAGAAATCTTATCCGTGATAATAAAGGCGAACAATTGCCTAATGTAATAACCACAGGCCAATCAAGCGGAATGCATACTATGGATTCCAGCCTGAAAAAACTTTATCAGCAGGGCATCATTACCTACGATACCGCAATCTCTATCGCCAGGTTTCCGGACCAGATCCGCGCGAATAACAACGGAATGGAGGCGTTGACCACAACCGATGGACCTCGCCGAATTTAAGAAAGTCGCTTCGGGCGCGCATCTCTCTGCATATGCAAGATCGGCCATGCGAAGAATCGGCCGATGTGATATATCCGAGCTGGACATTACTGATTTATGGAATATACATAGTGAGGCTGTCAGTGGAAGCCATAAGTCATCGCTGGGTGTGTCTCTGCTCGATCTCAAAATCGAACTTGCACAGCGCATGATGCACGAGTGTTCGCTATGCGAGCGTCGTTGTGGCGCCAACCGGTCTGATGGCGAAACGGGATTCTGTGGTGTCGGGGCTGACAGTCACTACTTTTTCGAGCAAATACTATGGGGTGAAGAGTCGCCGCTGATACCATCGCATGAGATATTCTTCTCGGGGTGTAACATGAGGTGCAAGTTCTGCTACTCATGGGAATCGCTTGATAATCCGTATTATGGACAACCGTGTGTGCCGGAGGCCCTTGCTCGGACCGTGGATGCGCGCAGGAAAGAAGGGGCGTCGAACGTCAATCTCCTTGGTGGAGAGCCAACCGTACACCTGCATACGATATTGAAAACCCTGCGACACATCTCATCGCCGACAGCGGTCGTCTGGAACTCGAATTTTTTCATGTCACAGGAATGCGTGCGCTTACTTGAGGGCGTTGTAGATCTGTATGTCGGAGATTTGCGTTTTGGCAACGATCAATGCGCATTGAGTATGGCTAATACGGAAGGCTATTTTGCAGCAGCGTGCAGAAATTTCGAGACCGTGGCGAAATCGGGAGATCTGATCATACGTCATCTCTTGCTGCCCGGTCATGTAGATTGCTGTCTGCGGCCAATCGCTGAATGGGTCTCAGCGCATCTGCCGGATGTTCCGTTCAATTTGATGTTTCAATATACCCCGTGTTATCAGGCGTTGAATGATCCGGGGATGAGTAGGTCGGTTACTCCTGAAGAGGAGAGAGATGCACTTGATATAGTATCATCATTAGGCCTGAATACCGATCGTTGGAATAATAATTCAGGGGCAGCTCATGTCAGTGAAATCGACAGCAAGGAATCGATTAGCACTACCATCACCATTCGGCCCGATGGAAAGGTTGGCATAATGCACTTGCATGGCGAGTTGCTTGATCTAGTAGAAAGTTTGAAGTCCGGAGGAATAGATAATGGCTGATCAGGAAAAGCAAGCATGTTCCAGTTCTTCTTGTATGATAGAAGAGTTGGAGATTCTTATACGAGCGCGATATCCTGTCATTTACGTGGTCACATGGGAGGAGAGCCGTGTCGAGGCGGCGGTAGCCGAGATTGCCAGTAAACGCGACAAGAAGGTTTTCAGCTGGTCGATTTGCAGGGGCATTGTAGCACATGGAACCTCGCCGCAGTCGAGGCAGGGTAATGATGACAAGACACGGGATCCCATGGCCGCTCTTGACCAAGTGTTGGAATGGGTCGATCCTGCAGTCTTCATATTCAAGGATTTCCATCCATTTCTGAATGATCCTGCTATCGTTCGCAAGGTTAGGGAAACTGCGCTGTACCTTAAAAACAGCTATAAGACATTGATACTCGTTTCGCCGACACTTAAACTCCCACTGGAGCTTGAGAAGGAAGTCTCTGTAATCGATTTCGGTTTACCCGGAAAAGAGGAGATCACAGAGTTACTCGAGCGCACTATGGATGAAGTGAATAGAAACACCAATTTGAACATTGCTCTCACGCCGGTTTCCAAGGAAGCCATTGTAAACGCTGCTCTTGGGCTGACCACGAATGAGGCAGAGAATGTCTTCGCCAAGACGTTGGTGAAGACAGGCGGTATGTCCGAGAAGGATGTCCCGATAATTCTTTCGGAGAAAGAGCAAATCATTCGCAAATCCGGCATGCTGGAGTATTATCGTGCATCGGAGGCCTTCGAGAACATCGGCGGAATGTCAAATCTCAAGGATTGGCTGTTGAAACGCAAGGCGGCACTTTCCGACGATGCAAAGAAGTTCGGGCTTCCGGCACCTAAGGGTGCGCTTCTCATCGGTGTGCAAGGATGCGGTAAAAGTCTATGTGCAAAGGCGCTTGCTTCACTCTGGCATGCACCGCTGCTTAGACTTGATCTCGGAAAAGTATTCTCAAGCCTGGTGGGTTCTTCAGAGGAGAATATACGGCAGGCGATCAGCATCGCAGAGTCGGTGGCGCCTGCCATCCTGTGGGTTGATGAGGTTGAAAAGGCATTTGCGGGTACACAGAGTTCCAGCTTTTCGGATGCCGGTACAACTTCGAGAGTATTCGGGAGCTTCATTACCTGGCTGCAGGAGAAAACATCGCCGGTTTTTGTGGTTGCGACGGCCAACAATATCTCTCAGCTTCCCCCTGAATTACTCCGCAAAGGTCGTTTTGATGATATTTTCTTTATCGACTTGCCGGAACGTGCGGAAAGAGCCGAAATATTCAGGATTCATATTGCAAAGCGAGGCAGGAACCCAGAGGGCTTCGATCTCCAAAAGCTTGCAGAAGAATCGGATGGATTCAGTGGCGCTGAAATCGAAGAAGCCGTCGTTGCAGCGCTGTTCGACGTCTTTGACAAGCACCAGGAGCTTTCCACCGATGCTCTTCTTGAGAGTATACGATCCACGGTGCCGCTGTCCCGCACGATGAAAGAGGGGATCGACGAGATCCGCGAGTGGGCGCGTGATCGTGCTCGACCCGCAGGCGGTACGATACAGAGCATATCCGCAATGTCTGGCAGGCGCATAGAGTTGTAGAGACTATCGATACGGATATCCTTCTATGCCAGGCAGATTAACCTGGCATAGAAGGATTTTCACAGCTCTGTGTAGAAATTCTATATCGTCACGTATTTGTAAGTCCAATGTACGATCTCCGAGTTGGAAAAAGCGATTAGTGATCGCACTTCAGCAACCAGCAATATGTTTAGAGTGTTTTCGCCGAGCCCTTCGGCAAAAAACATTAAAGGAATTGGTAATAATGCGAACCTTTTACACAGCCCTTCTGGTAACCCTAACCATTTGCGCCATCAGTATTCTGCCTGTACGGGCAGATCTGTCACCTGCGGATCAAGTCAGAGATACTATAGATAACGCACTAGCTCATCCTTATATGGCTCGGGGGTTTCACGGAGTCTACGTTCGCTCTATGGACACGGGTAGGGTGATCTACGACCACAACGGCGATCATCTGCTCACTCCGGCGTCATGCATGAAGGTGTTGGTAACATCGGCTGCGCTTGATCTCCTTGGGCCTGACTACAAGATGACCACATCACTCTATGCAACCGCCAATCCGGGGCAAAACGGCGTTCTGAACGGCGACCTCGTGCTTGTCGGGCAGGGCGATTCTACACTCAGGACCGAGCACCTGCAGCAGATGGTGGCCAAGCTCAAACAGATGGGTATCAGGAGCATCAAGGGCAATATCGTTGGGGACGACACATGGTTCGATGGCGCACCGTTGGGTACGGGATGCTGCTATGACGATGAACCATACTACTACAGCGCTCAGGTGAGCGGGCTGAACCTCAATGAGAATTTCGTGAATGTGTACATTCACCCTGGTGCCAAGGTCGGAGCCCCGGCAGTCGTGGAGGTCAATCCGATCACTTGCTACATGACGATCAAGAATGATTGTATAACCGGCGCTATCGGCTCTGCAAACACTGCCGATTCCACCCGTCTGCATGGAAAAAATGTCATCTATGCCACGGGGAGCATACCACTGAACACCAAAGGTGATGCAAACCTTGAGCAGATTTCAGTGGATGATCCGACGATCTTTGTATGCACCACCTTCAAGGAACTTCTTCAAAAGAATGGGATTAAGGTAATGGGGCAGCCTGTCCGAGGAACAAAACCCAAGCAGGCTATACTATTAGCTACCCACGATTCGCCGCCATTGTCTGAGGTCGTACACATACTTAACAAGCCTAGCAACAATTTCATGGCGGAATGCCTGCTAAAGACTGTTGGCAAAGCAACCGGCAAGGGCACATTCGATGCGGGTATCGAAGCGGAAACTCTATGGCTGCAGAAGATCGGGGCAGACATGCGGGAAATAAATATCGCGGATGCTTCCGGTCTATCCCGGCGCAACAGCATATCTCCACGGAATTTGGTGACGGTCCTAACTTACATGTATCACACTAAGAACTACGATACACTGGCTAATTCCTTTCCCATCGCAGGGGTGGACTCTCACCTGAAGAACAGAATGTTGAATACTCCGGCAGTGAACAACGTCAAGGCAAAAACCGGATATGTCTCACGCGTATGCTCGCTATCCGGCTATGTGAAGACCCTTGCAGGTGAAAACCTGGCTGTTTCGATCGTTCAGAATAATCACATGTGCTCACTCGATGAGGCAAACGTGATACAGGATATCATCTTCGTGGCGCTGTCTAAGATAACCACACGGACGGATGCCGGCATCGATGCGCAAAAGAACTGACTGTCTCAGCACTTGATTTTTGAGGCAGAATATAGTATTATTTGTAGGTAACATCGGGGCGTAGCGCAGTTTGGTAGCGCACCTGTATGGGGTGCAGGTGGTCGCTGGTTCGAATCCAGTCGCCCCGAAATAGACATGCGTTGAGCGTGTTTATTTCAGGTCGACTGGAACCACCCCTAAAAGCAAAAAAGGCTGGGAGACATCAAGTGCTCTCAGCCTTTTTTATTTAATGATTTTTCTGGGCTTTTATTTTCACGGTTGGTGATGGTAGATCGGTTATTAATTCTATCCACAATGGGCGCTCACCTGTATTGATGGTGATTCGTACTCCTAGTGCCTCAAAAGTCGGCGCTTCTCCTCGACAGCAAACTTCCCCAGTTCCTGGAATGCCCCCCTGTTTAGTAGAGACACAATCAAGCGACTTGCTCTAGGCGCCCTGAAAATAAAACCATGGATGTATAGGCAGTATATAGACATGCGGTATACATCATGCTATACTGCCGTATACATGAAGGCTAGCCATGATGAAACTATATCGGGAAGTAAGCAAATGCAAAATACTATAAACAACAGAATGCTGACATTATCAGATAAGATAAAGACAGATCTGCGGATCAAGCTGGAATCGGGCTGGCTGTTACCCAACGAGAAATTCCCGTCAGAGTCCACGGTGGCAGCAGAATTCGGGGTTACCCGAATGACGGCAAGGAAAGCGATCCTGAGCCTTATCGACGCTGGCATACTCTACCGTATACCCGGAAGAGGCACATACGCCGCAGGCCCTGATGGTGTGAGTCACAAGATGCACAGGGCCAAAACAAAAACTATACTGATGATCGTTCCCAGCTTGGGCCTTTCGGTATACAACGAAGTTATTCAGGGAGTTCTGGATGTGATGGAAAACCGGGGATACGATATGGTGCTGCGAACCATAAATGACAATCCCCTGCAGGAACGCCGCTGTCTTGAGTTGGCGGACCCGGATAAGTACGAAGGGACCATCCTGCTCGGAGTCCTGGCCATGCAGTCAAACAGAGATACTCTGGATGAGCTGTGCAAGAAAATCCCCGTAGTGATCGTTGATGAGCCGGTGGAAGGGCTCGGTGCCGACTGTGTCTACACTGATGATGTATACGGCGCCTTTTTGGCAACAAGTCATCTTATAGAGTTAGGCCATCGCAAGATAGCACATATCGCAGCGGTTGATGACAAGTTGCAGGGATACCGCCAGGCACTGGAAAAACACGGAATAGAGTATGATGAGGATATCGTACGGTTCACCCACTGGAAGCTGAGTGAAGGATACAGCGAAACGACAAAGCTAATGCTAAACCACAAGGACATTACCGCGATATTCGCCGCAAATGACGTATTGGCTGCAGGTACATACCAGGCACTGACAGCACTGAATCTGAAAGTTCCTGATGACGTTGCTCTGGTAGGGTATGGAGATCTGGATATATCGGAACTTCTTGGAGTCAAGCTTACCACAGTAAATCAGAACCCGAGAAAGATGGGGGACAAGGCGGGGAGCTTGCTGATCGAGAAGCTGTCTGGAAGCCGGCCAGCATCCGACCGCCAGGATGTAATCATCCCCATAAGAATTGTGACAAGAGAGTCCTGCGGCATACTTAATCCTATGGGCAGATAATCGATTTGAGAATCGGCCTATGTGTGTGACGTCCAATTCGATTATATCGATTATGCGGTTTTCGCGTAGTCAGGCACTCTCCTAGTTTTGGCGGGTGCCTATAGGGGAGGAGGGGCAGTATATTCCTTTGTGGAATTATTGGTTGCAATTACCATAATTGCAATATTTGGATAAACTCCGGTTACTTAGGGGCTATCATCCAGTAGAATTCGAGTTCTAGCTGGAGGTACTTCACAGGCGATTGGGATCCGCTGATGAAGTCCGGCGAGGACCTCGTTCAGGCGATCGAGGTTACTCCTGAGCTGAAGCCCGTTGTGGGAATCGACGCTGGCTCGGATCAGCAGTTCATCGATTTGCAAATAGTTTCATCGGTAATATCAGCAAGTGGTATTATTGTGGGCGAAAGTGGTATAATAGTGGATGGATGATTGATCTTGATGCAAGCATGGGGCAGACTTCACCAACGCTGTACGATCAGCAGCTATACGACCGCTAGAAGCGGAATGAACATCAGGCTATGGCATGATGGGATTTTGTGGTTCGCATGGAATAATAGTTTAGAGTATTTCCTGCTTGCCGCAAGTAGTCTTATTGTAAACCGTTGTAAGAAGGCGAGTCCGGTGATGACTAGAGTTCGGGCTATTCCAGCTATCTTAATTTGTTTGTTCCTGTTCTCTTCAGGCCCTGTGTTTTTCGATGAATTCAGGGCATTCTGGGCTGATGCGTGGCATTCTGGCTTTGAGAACTCCGGCACTACGCAAAGCCTTGTTGACTATGTCAGCGGCTGCAACGGAAACACGATCATCCTTGAGGTGCGCAAGCGTGCGGACGCGTATTACAACTCTCCGACAGAGCCCAAGGCAACAAGCGTTACCCCTGCGGACGGTTACGACTCGCTTGCGGACGCGATCGTGCGGTCGCATGCGGCAGGGCTTGAACTGCACGCATGGGCGGTAACTTACCGGGTCTGGGAGGGCACGAGTGGTCCTGCGCACAGCACCCCGGAGCATCTATGGTACCAGCATCCCGAATGGTTTATGCTCGATGACACCGGCAACCAATTCGCCGGCGCGACCACAAACCTCGACCCAGGCGTACCGGCCGTTGAGGACTACCTTGTAAACCTCTTCCTTTACATAGTCGAAAACTATGACATAGACGGTATCACACTCGACTACATCCGCTATCCCGGCCTGGCTTGGGGGTATAATTCCACATCCGTCGCGCGGTTCAATGCGGAGTACGGGCGCACCGGAAATCCCTCGAGTACGGACACTCTCTGGCAGAACTGGCGCAGAGATCAGATATCAAATCTCGTAAAGCGCCTCTACCTTGAGGTCAAGGCCGTAAAGCCGCAGGTCAAGATAGGCGCCGCCGTCTGGAAGACCGCAGACTCGGGAAATTCGGGCTATCTACAGGACTGGGACAGGTGGATGGCTAACCACTGGCTCGACTATGTCAGCCCGATGAACTACACCACCGATAACACCACCTTCCACAACAACAGCGCGGACAACCTGTCGCGAGAGTATGGCCATCACGTTTACGTCGCTCCCGGCTCATACATGAATACGGCAGCTAACAACGTCACACAGATGCTCGATCTGCAAAGCATGGGCGCTCACGGCATGGCGCTATACAGCTATGCTGTGCCGAACGAGGAGTACAATCAATCGACCGCGCGCTCCACGATGCTCGCAGGTCCCTGGTCGGCTCCTGCATCCATACCCGACATGCCGTGGCTTAGTAATCCGACGAAGGGCTATATAAAAGGCTATGTAAAGGATGCAAGCGGCAAGGCCATCTATCCAGCGATCGTGACTATAAGCAGTCTTGGCGATTCGGACAAGGACTCCGGCACAGGCTTCTACGGATTTTCCGAGGTCAGCCCGGGGACATATTCGGTTGCGTCCACGGCGGACGGGTATGTGAGCCGTACACAAACGGTCACTGTGACTGCAGGGAATGTGTCTACGCTAAACTTTACCCTCGCGTTGGACACTGTGAAGCCCGTGATATCAAACATGCGCGCTGAGTCCGTCCAGGCGACAAACGCGCTGATAAAGTGGACCACCGATAAGGAGTCCACCAGCCAGGTCGATTATGGCACGACATCATCATACGGTGCTGCCACCACGGAGGATCTGAACCGGGTGACCGCGCATGCCGTCCAGCTCACGGGGCTTTCGCCGAACACTACGTACCACTTCCGTGTTCGCTCCTTCGATGCTGCCCGGAACGTTAGCGTCTCATGCGACTGCACCTTCAGCACCAGCGTATACGATGCCGTGGGAGATCTCATTACTGACACAGGCTTCTCTTCCACAGGCTCGTGGTTTGTAAGTACCTCCGCAAGCGACAAGTACGGTGCGAGCTATCACTGGGCGAGCACGTCCACAAACGCAAACGTCTACTGCACATGGTCTCCGACCATAATCGTCGCGGGCACATACGATGTCTACTGCTGGTACCCGCAAGGCACCAACCGTAGTTCGCAGGCGCGCTGGCAGGTCGTCTATGACGGTGGATCAAGCGAGGTTAGGGTGAATGAGCAGACAAACGGCGGACAGTGGATAAAGATAGCTGATGCAAAGCCGTTTATCGCCGGAACTTCCGGGTACGTGCGCACCTATGTCGCGACGGGGGATACCGGAAAGGTCGTCATGGCGGACGCGGTGAAACTCGTCTACGCAGATACGACTGCGCCGAGCGTCCCGGCCAATCTGACCGCCTCGGCATATTCGACCACGCAGATCGCACTGTCGTGGGCCGGGTCGACTGACAACATTGGACTCGCCGGGTACAAGATTTTCAGAAATGGTAAAGAGATTGCCACCACGACCAGCAACTCGTACATCGATTCGAATTTGATCTCAAATACCGCCTACTCATACTATGTGCAGGCGTATGATTTGGCGCAGAACATATCGGGGTCCGGCAACACCGTCACCCGCTGCACTCTCTCGATTGCTCCCTGGACGACAAGCATCACCTGCGACAAGCCGGTGGACAAATGGCAAAGCGAGCAGGAGTTTACCTTTACGGCAGTCGGGGGCTTTGGTGCCGGGCGTGTACAGTACTATAAGTACGCCTGGGACAGAAACAGCACGCACACCTTTTCCGGCTCCGAGTCGTCCTGGTCGAGCGGGGCACTGACGGTGACCGTACCACTCTCCGGTCAGTGGTACTTACACGTTACCGGCTACAATGCAGATAACGTTGCTAGCGGCACATATACCTACGGATCGTTCAACTGTGATTTATCTGTACCGTATATCGAGGGCGTCACAGCCGATGCGTATGCAGACGCGGCCGGGCAATTGTCCGCAAGTTGGACCGCATCTGATGATGAGTCCGGGATAGCGGAGTGTCAGTACGCCGTCGGCACCACTGCCGAAAACCTGGGTAGCGTGGTCGGATGGACGAGTACGGGGGTATCGAACTCTGCTACCACGAGCGGCATTGTACTCACTCCGGGAACCGCATACTACATCGGCGTAAAGGCGAAGAACGGGGCCGGTACATGGTCTGCCGCTGCGGTTTCGGAGAAGGTAGTCGCGGCAAGTGTCGTCACCCGCATCGCAGATGCCAAGTCCCGTCCGGATGGTGTTGCGCTGATACTGAAATTGAAGCCCGTCACGGCGAACTTTGGCGAAAGTTTCTACATGGAAGAGACCGACCGCAGTTCAGGGTTGAAGGTAGAGGCCACATCCCCGGAGGAGGGATCGCTTGCAGATGTCGGCGGCATATTGGCGACCGTAAACGGCGAGAGGGTACTCACTCTGGCATTGGCAAAAGGGGTGTCTGCAGGGGAGGTACTCACTCCAGTCTTTGTGAGAAATATCAACATCGGTGGGGTGCCGCTAAACAAGTATACCCCCGGTGTCTATGGCGGCATAGGTCTAAACAATATCGGCCTGCTTATAAAGACTGCAGGAAGAGTCATTCGTTTGGAGAGCGGCTGCATGTATATCGACGACGGCAGTGCTGCAGTCGATGCTTTGGGTGCACACGGAGTCAAGGTGCTGACTTCAGCTCTCAGGGATATTCCATCTTTGGATGATTATATCGTCATTTGCGGCATCAGCTCGACTGAGCAATCGCAAAAAGGGGTTAATCGCCTGATAAAACCTAGGAGAGATTCGGACATGACCAGCTATCAAAACAGGTAGCGGCATATGGGAAAGGGAAAAAATGAAAAAATTACAGATCACTTTATGTACACTGGCAGTAGCTGTTCTGGCTATCGGTAGTGCAGGTGCATCAACCGTGAACTGGCGTTTCAACGTAAACGTCGATGACGGCAGTGGCTCGTACTCCGGGACCAACATGATGATCGGGGTGCATCCATCCGCAACTGATGGTGTCGACCCCTATGACGTACTGGCCTCAAGCAATTTCTCGTATACTGATCAGTCGCTCGTTGCGGCGTGCATGATCACGGGAAGCACCGATATATGGCAGCGGGATATGATGGCAGGGGACGGTACGCTTGGCAACATATGGAACTTCAGAGTCGCTGGCATGCCGAACTCCGACGTATCGACGATGCGTCTCGTCTTCTCGATGCTCAACAACAGTGCCATACAGCCCCCTGTAGGTAACAATATTATCTACAGCCTGATTATGGTCAACAACCAGGGTGTGGCAAACGCGCCGGCAAACGGCACTGTGTGGGATATTTCCATGCCCGCGTTCTACACGAGTGATTACTTCTTCACCTTGGGTCTGCCTGTCCTGAAGATCACAAGCGACAGCCTGATGGCATCCAACGGCTACGAGTTCAATCTTGTGCAGGGCACCGCTGCTCCCGTACCCGAGCCCGGCACGCTCGCTGTGATGCTTACCTGCATAAGCGGTCTGGCAGGTTACGGTATGCTCAGACGCAGAATACAGGCGTAATTATTTAGAAGAGGTGTCATTATGAAAAGAGAGTTATACCCCGCATGGCTGGCGCTGGTAGCTATCTGTTCAGTGTCAGCGTGCAGTGCTGATATAACAACTATCACTTCTCCGGCAGGCGTCTTTAATAACAAGAAGAACCTGATCGCGCTGCCCGGGATCCCGGTGGAGCCTTCTCCCGTCAAGGTCTTTAGCGCTATTGACTCCGGTGACGGCATGGGCCTCGATGCCAGGCTGACCCGGTGGATAGCTCCGTTCCAGAGCGTCCTGTTGTGGGATGCCTGGGATCAGAACGCCATCGACAAGTTCGGGAACATGCTAGTAGGTGACGGGTACTGGCTGACGCTCGGTAGTGCGGATCCGAAGCAGTTCAGCTACAAGGGGCTAACCGACACGGACGGGATGGATACCTGGATCAGCCTGCCGAGGACAGGGATGACGCTTATCGGCAACCCACACTCGTACTCCGTCAAGTGGGAAAGCATTGAGGTTACAGATGGCACAAAGACAGTGAGCATGTCTGATGCATGCAGGAAGGAGCTATGGATCGATCCTCTGGTGTATGGGTTCGACAGTTCAAGGCAACGCATTGTGGTTGTCGGTATGGCGGACGATTATCCGGACAGCGAATTCCTGGAACCGTGGCACGGCTATTGGGTGAAAAGTCTTAAGAATAATATAGCGCTTATAGTGCCTGGGAATCAGCCCTGAATATGATGATCCGCAAAAGCCATTCACCGACAGGAGAAAATCAGAATGCTTTCACGCTATCGTAGTATTTTACTAATTGTTTTATGTGTATTATCCTTGGTTGGCGGGCTTAACGGGCGCGCACATGCAGCTGCATCCGTGGCCTATATAGACGAATCCGGGCGCATCGTAGTTGTAACCAATAAATATGCTTCCGATGCCCTTACCGCGCTCACAGCTCTGGCCAATCCTGTAAAAGACCCGGCGACCGGAAAGCAGTTGTCTTCCGCTATTCCGCCCGGCACGAAAGTATTGGGCCTCCAGGTCCGAAATAACTCGGTGACGGTGAACTTCTCAAGTGCGATCATCGGACGTGGATTGTCTGAGTTGCGCCTCAGTACTATTTTCGAACAGGTAAGGGTTACATTATATCAGTTTGACCTTGGCGATAATATCATCATGCAGGCCGGTGGAAAGCTGTTGTCCTCATATCTTCCACCGGTAAATCAGATTACGGTTGCTCCCCGACCGAAATCGGACGTCCAGAGCGTGAATCAACAATCCTCGGGTGGGGCGCTTGCGGGGCACAGCATGACGCTTTCACCGGGTCACGGAATCTTCTGGAACGGATCTGGATGGTATACGCAGCGACCGGTTTACGGTTATCCACTCAACGAAGAGGACTTTCACACACTGGAGATATGCCAATACCTGGAGAGCTACCTCAAGAGCGATGGGATGACTGTCAAAGAAGTTCGAAGTATGGACAAGAACAGCGGCAATCATTCCACCGGCAACCCATGGTGGAAGATGGCCTCGCCCTACTGGCTACAAAACCAGGGATATCCCGGGAGTGTATACGGGTCCCTTGGCACTAACCTTGGGAGCGGCGAGAGTGATAGCGGTAATGACATCAGGGCAAGGCCGCTTGCCTCGAACTACGATGGCACGGATATCTACGTCTCCGTACACACCAACGGGTATGTGGGAGATACGCAAAATACCTACCCAACCGGAACGGAAACTTACTACGATGGCAGCACCGAACACGCCACATGGGCTGCCGTAAGTCAGACCCTTGCCACAAATATCAGCAACGGGGTCATAGGCTCGATACAGAGCAACTATGACTCTTCGTGGACGAGCCACGGCACTGCGGTAAGGAATTCTAATGGTAACTATGGGGAGATACGTATTCCAACCCGGCCTGCGGCTCTTATCGAGCTTGCCTATCATGATACCTGCGGTAGGGATGCCATATACCTTCGGGATAACTTCTTTCGCTCGGTTGCCATGTGGGGGTTATATAAAGGCATCTGCGACTACTTTGGGACCACTCCGACATGGGGCCTCTACTCCTGCGAGTACGTGAGCGATACAATACCGAGTACCATGACCGCTGGACAGAAGTGCAACGTGAGCGTCACCTTGAGAAACCGGGGCGTGCTCTGGACTGAGGCCAGGCAGATTCGACTTGGCGCAGTGAACGAGTCAACCCCGTTCACCCAAGAGGGACGCCAGTATGTAAACGGAGAGATTGCACCTGGAGACACCTGTACATTCACATTTACCCTGACGGCCCCATCTGCCAACGGTACCTATGCTTCCAATTGGCAGATGCTCCGGGAGGGTGTGACGTGGTTCGGACCGCAGGTCACAAAGAGTATACAGGTAGTCGGGCAGGATTCGATTGTACCATCCGTGCCGACCGGTCTCTCCGCCGAGGCGTTAGGCCCCACGCAAGTAGAGCTTGTATGGTCACCATCTACGGATAACGTCGCTGTCGCCGGGTACAAGGTCTTTAGAAACGGCGCACAGATCGGCTCTAGCCCAAGTACGTCGTATGTGGATACAACCGGCACAGCAAACACACTTTATACCTACACTGTCGCGGCCTACGACGGTGCAGGCAACACCTCGGCACGGAGCGCCGCCGTACAGGCGATCACACATGCCATCGTTTTCCAGGATGGCTTTACTGACCTCTCGGGCTGGTACGCCGACACGGTGGCAGACGGGAGTGCGCGCGGTCTGGTTGCAAGCAGCGTCTACAACCACGGCACGTTTGCAGGCGGCGCTACAGCCCTTGCGCAGATCGGTTCTTTGGGCACCCAGGGTTCATTCTCCGCCAAAAACTTTGGCAGACCATTTCAAACCGGCGCTTTCAACTGCTGGTATTACGACACGGCGTCAAGCGGAAGCTCAAGACACGGTATACATTTACGCGGCTACAACGGCACTACGCTCGCCTTTTCGGCGTATCTTGGCCCGATATCATCCACACCAGGGAGTCTCACCACTTATTCCGCCGGGCTCTACAGTGACTCCACCTGGACATGGCTTGCCCAGATCAAGACGCGGAGCATCGGGTGGCACAACCTGCGCATAGTGATCGGAAAGACGGCGATCAGGTACTACATCGATGGTGAGCAGCTCGCCACGATGCAGCGTCCTGCGGACATTGACTCCTACGGCATCGGGAAAGTAGACATCGGTCACAACTACAACGTGTGTGTGGACGGGTATTACGACGATGCGGAGTTCACCTCCGCCCCGCCGATGTTCCCGATCATAGGTACTGCCACCGCAGAAGGGGACTCGTCAATCCGCTGGTCGTATACGGATGCATCTGACAACGAGTCGCACTTTGTTCTGCACGGCGCATCGGGTGCGGTACTGGGTTCTGCAGATAAGAATTCCAGGAGTATCCTGGCTGTGGGGCTCACGCCGAACACAAATTATACCTGCCATATTCATGCATATAACGGCTCTGTGGAGGGGCCTGGATCGTCCGCAAAATCTAAATATACCCTCTCCGCTCCGCCCAACGTAAGCTGCAGAAGGTCTGCAGGCAAGTCGTATGCTACTCCCGACTTCGTGTTCACCGCGGTCGGAGGTTTCGGTGCGGGGCATGTGGCCTATTATCGGTATGCCTGGGATCAGATCAGTACTCATGTGTGGACAGGAACAGAGACACAGTGGAATTCCGGTGATAAAGCACTTGTCGCGTCTGGGTCCGGTGGCTGGTACCTGCACGTTAAAGGGTACAATGCCGAGAACGTCGCGAACGGTAGCTTGGACATCGGTCCGTTCAACTACCTCCCACCGACAGAGAGCATCGGAAAGGCGAAGGCCTTCACGGACGGCACTACCGTCACGCTGGCAGGCAAGGTGGTATCTGCAAACTTTGGCGCCTGTTTCTACATCGAAGAGATCGATCGCTCATCTGGTATTAGAGTTGAGAGCACAGTTACTGGTGTGAGTTCCCTCGTAAACGTCGTGGGGACACTATCGACCGTCAACGGGGAGCGGCGGCTCATCTCTGCTACCACCGAGATCGCAGGCACAGGGGAAGTGCCCGGTGCTATAGCGCTCACGAATCGTGCGGTCGGTGGTGCGCCTCTCAATACGTACACCCCAGGCATCTACGGCGGTACGGGGCTAAACAACATAGGCCTGCTCATCACTGTGGCTGGCCGAGTTACTGCGATTGAGCCCGGGCTCTGCTACATAAGCGACGGTTCGACCACCGGCGGCATCGCGGTGGACACCTCGAATCTGACTCTTCAGATAGACAGCAGCAAGTACATGGTAATCACCGGTATCTCATCTACTTACAGTTCGGCCGGGAAGATCCTGCCGCTGATACGTGTAATGGGTGACGCCGACGTCGCCAGCTACCAACTCCAGTAGTATTCGTACAGTCCGGGGCTGTGGATGGCTCCGGACTGTACGCAAGTATTGAGCGCAGAAATGGCAGTGGCTTGATCTAAAGAGGATGATACGGTCCGACTTCGCTCCAAGACTTGCCATTGTACGCTTGGTAGCGGGAGCCAGCACCTTAGCGGTCGTAAGCTGGTATCTGGATAAGTATTGCTTCGGCTGTGATGGATGGAGTTTTGGAAGGGGCGTGACAACCATATTAAACAAAAAGGCTCTATGAGAAAGTTTGTGGATAGCGGTAGTGTTCCAACAACCGTGCGAATAAATTCGCGGCAACAAAAACACTAAGTCGGCCTGCGCCGACTAGATGTAGGCACACCCTTCACGGGTGTGTTGATACTTCGGTTGCAGAGTCGAAGACGCCGCTGCCGAAGCCTGGCAGACATGTACCGTCCCTCGATATGCCCTGTGGGCTACTCGGGATAAGCGGCATCCCCCCTCGCCCGAAATCGGGAGAGGGTTGGGGTGAGGGCGAATCAGATTCACCCACAAGAAAGCTTATAGATCCAACAAAAAGGTTGTAGCTTCTATATTAACTATTGAAAGGTGCGAACCCGCATTGGATTGTACACGATTGCTCGGACACCTTGCTGGTGTTGGTTGATCGCAAATATCAATTCGTTTGGTGACAGGAGCGATGGTTGTTCGCTACCAGGATCGTCTCGATCAAGCTCTGCGGTTGGTTCGTGTAACATCAGAAACAACATCTGGTAAATCGCCACAAGTTTTGTTACTTCACAAGTGTTCTTCCAGGTTGAATGCACAATCCTCTCAATAGTCTTATCCACACTCAGCGGGACGATGTGACCAATGAGTTTCCTGTGCAGGATTTTGACGAAAATGTATACTCTCAAGGCGACCGTTAGGCTGTTTAGGCATCTGCAGAATTGTTAGTCTCCTTGGTGTATTGTCTAGTTAGCCAACCTGTATCAAAGAAATGACCTGTTGTATATTATGCAATTCATTGATAATATTATCGATATATCATCGGTGCTCAGTGACGAGCTCGGTTGAATGGGTGTGGAGGTTTCATGCGAAAATTATTATGGGCGATGATTGCGGCTTTGCTCTTGCCGACTTGCAGTGCACACGCGCTTAAAATCACAAGCCGATCAAGCGGCAACATATTTACCGCCAATACTCCTATAGCGGTGGATGTAGAGGGTGCTCAGGGGAGCGTAAAATACGATATCACGGACTACTTCGGCAAGAGAGTGGGAGGGGGCGACAGCAAGGAATCGACTATCACCCTCCCGATCACGAGCCCCGGCTGGTACCAGCTTGTATGCCATGACAGCCGCGAGACCGCAGTAGTGTCTATCGGTGTTCTCATAGACAGAGAAGACGCCAAGCTACCATCGGATGGCCACGTCTGCGTCGATGTTGCCGGGGCCTGGCTGCTCAATCCGAAAGATGTTAAGCCTATCGCCAGGATAGTGCGCATGGCCGGAATCCCCTGGGTGCGAGAGAGGATACTATGGTCGGATGTTGAGAAAGCGAGCGGTGAGTATAGTTGGGGCAAGTACGATGCCGTAGCCTCAGCATGGGCATCGTAGGGTGTGAATGTAAGCCAGATATGGCACGATTCGCCGGAGTGGACGAGGCCCGGCAGGTCGCGGACATTCTATCCGGCTGACCTTAGAGATGTATACAAGTTTGCACGTGCGGCATCAGGCCACTATGCAAATGAGATCCGCGCGTGGGAGGTATGGAACGAGCCGGATATCGATTTCTGGCCACTGGAACTCTCCGACAAGCTGGCAGGCGTTCAGAAGTCGGCATACTTAGGCCTAAAGGACGGGAATCCGAACGCTATTGTGACGAATGCTGCTTTGGTTAAGGGCGATACGCCGTTCTTTCGGAATTTTTACGCCTGTGGTACGGCAGAGTATTCGGATATCTTCAACTGGCACTGCTACAAAACACCTGCCGACTACAAGAAGATACTAGCCAGCCACCTCGCGCTGCTTCAAAAACACGGCGCCGAGGCGCGCCCGATCTGGCTGACGGAAGCCGGTCTCAGAATTAAGGGTGATGACGGCCCGGGCAACCGACTTCTCGGCCTAGACAGCCAAAAGGTTCAGTGCAGATATATCCCAAAATCGGTCGTGATGTCGCTTGCCGCTGGGAGTGACAGGCACTTCTTTTTCGTATTGCCCGACTATCTGGAGGAAGGCCTGCAGTTTGGCCTGCTGAAGCCTGACATAACGCCGTATCCCGGATTCGTCGCGCTGTCGGCTGCTGCAAATATCCTGGGCCAGGCGGAGTACCTCGGCGAGTACAAGATAGCGCAGAGTCCAAACGTCGCCGCTTACGGGTTCGCAACCCCACGAGGTGTCGTGCTCTCGATATGGGCCGAGCAGGAGGCCGAAGTATCGCTGCCGATAAGTAAGCCCTCTGTGATTGTTGCTGACATTTTTGGCGACGAGACTAACGTTCCAACGGTCGGCGGCAATGCCAGCCTGAAAGTCGGTTCTGATGTCACGTATGTCTTTATGCCGGGCAATGCGAAGTCGTATGAATTCACTGGCAATCCACGACCTGCAGGCAGGATAGCGGCGAATAAGCCATCCAGAGCGGTCGTCGTCGGGTATTGCAACCTTCCGATAGACAAAGCAGCAGATGCATACCGACTATCTGATGCATCAGGTTTCAAGTACACGGTGGAGGTATACAACTTCGATGAGCATACCCCGATGTCGGGGCAAGTAGAGGTCGCCGTGCCGGATGGGTGGAGGATCGATAGATCAGAAGAGAAGGTTGCGCTCGACCCTATGGAGAGGCGTGTGCTGACCTTTGACGTAGTGCCGCAAATAGGTGCCGGTGCTCAGGTTATCTCCGTCTCAGCGAGCATCGGTGAGCGTCGTATACCCTCGTCTGTAAGTACTTTTCTTATGCCAAAAGATAAGGTGAATTAAATCAGGAAAGCTGGATATGCGCTCCGGTGAACATAGCACCGGATACTTGTTGTGCATATGCGACAGTTTGGCGCTTATGGCGCATATATTTCATCTGGAACTAGTGCATTGCTCGGATATTGTAGTAGAATAAGTAGTCGCAGGCTGTGCTTTCGATGGAGCAGGGCGGGCCTGTTTATTAAATTGCAAAGGATGGACTTTGGACACATGAAGCTTTCACATGCAATCAGCATATCAGCCGCGCTTCTGGCTGCGTCAGTGATAGAGGCACATGCGGGGATAGTCATTAAGCAATCGAGTTTTCAGGGACTCAAATCGATAGTTATGGAGAGCAGTTCCATAAAGCTTGAGGTGTTGCCCGAGCGTGGCGCGAACATCATATCCATATATGATAAAAAAACGAAGCACGAGTGGGCATGGCATAACGAGCAGGTTAAGTACAGAGTTCCAAAGTTTGACGATAATTTTCCGGATTATGACATGAGCGGCAGCGATGACTGCTTTCCAACGATCGGGCGTGAAAAGTATTTTGCGTATCCGTGGAAGGATGTGGAAATGGCCGATCATGGGGAATTATGGTCGCAGCCATGGGATTACAAAGTGAAGGATGGCAGCCTGATTTTGAGCGTGCACGGTGTGCGGTTTCCATATGTCTTCGAGAAGAGGATAAGCATAGACGATGCGCATCGGACGGTTTCCCTTCAATACAAAGTTACAAATCAGTGCCACATGCCTATGCCCGCTCTATGGGCTGGACATTATATCACGGCAATCAATCCCGGTGCGATGGCATTCTATCCAAAGGATACTCGGTTTGAGGGTGATCTTGGACAGTGGGCGCTTGATCGACGGGACAATCTGGCATGGATGAAGTTCGGTGGCTGCGATACCAAGGCTGCTGCCAAATTCTTTAGTGAGGATCTTTCGGCCGGTTACGCTGGGTTCTACGATCCGGAGACAAAAGATTATCTCCTGTATACATTCAACACAAAAGAGATGCCGCGCATCGGGCTGTGGATCAACCAGTGCGGCTACCCTGCCAAAACGAAGGCATACCATGCAGGAATAGAGCCGACAAATGGTGCAGAAACTCCATTCAACGCTAAAGAGAACGGCACGCTTCGGTATATCAATGGAAAATCGACCATGGGCTGGCGCATAAACATAAGCTTCGGCAGGACTGATCGCACAAAGATCTACGACGAAGTCAGGCGCGTTACAGGAAACAAGTAAATTGATATTTTGCGACCACATGGCCTTGCAAACGGATATAAACGGGAACGAACGAGCTGTAGCAAGCCCCTCGCGATGAAGGGCCTCCCAATCGCAGAAAAGCATAATCCGGATGAGGTTAAGTCCGCATAGCCAGGGACGACCCCATCCGGCTCGTGCTGGACCGCGGCTCATCGCTGTATGCCGCGAATCATCTACCCCAGTCAAGGCTAAACCTCACCAATTGTTAACGCGACAATATCCCATAGAAGAACTGCAGCCAATCACGAATAAAACGTATGATGATTATTTTGATAATCACGCTATCAGCCGCTTGACGTTGCCAGATTTGCGGTGTATTATATATCAAACTGTTAGTGTATTATATGTAACGCTCGCGATGGATACAAGTTAGGCTAATGATACAGGTTGCATGGACCGGCGTATGTGTTGCCGCAGGACACGCCGAAGTGCTTCTTCTCAAGGCTTGCCTGAAGTCGAGTTGCAGTGACAAATGGGAGAAAGATATGGAAAACATACTTATCACAATTCTGTGTGTGACAGTCTTGTTCTGCATGATACAGCCGTCGTCTGAAGCAGGGCAACTGACTGTAGGCGATTCTAAGATCAGTCTTGACTTGAGCATTGAGAATGGAGTTGTTTCGGAAACACGGTGTAATGTAGCCGCTAATGGGATATCTGACACAGGTCGCCCTTGGTTGCTCGAGACTGATTCCGGAGTTGTTTCGCCGGATGCGGGCACTGCCCGGTTGATTAGCAGTGACTCGCGGAGCGCGAAGTTCGAGGGGAATAGCGGTGGCATAGGTTGGCGTCTTTCTTATGAACTCACGGGCCCGGGGCGCATAACAAAAAGTCTTTCCATAATTCCCACAAATAGTCTTCTTATCAAGCGAGTAAATATGTGGAATGTTCGCTCGTCATATAACCCCGTGATTGCTCGCACTGCATTGCAGGACATGGCCGCGTTTTATCGCAGCTCCGACTGCGGCCTGTTCGTTTCGCTTGATTTTCCGTTCTCCGATATCACCAGACAGGGCGATATCCTGAGTGTGACATATCCTCCATTCATACAGATTAAGGCCGGACAAGATTACGCCTGCCAATCCCTTACATTCGGGGCGACGCGGCTTACCGGACGCAGCCGTTACGGTTACGATGACGGCGAGGTCGACGCCATGGATGCGTATGTTCAGGAGCGCTTTGAGCCGCGGTTCGATCGCCCAATGTTCGTCTCGACCCCTATCAACAATCGATATACGCAGATGCAGGGTGATGTGATCTTTTACACAATGAAGGATCATCCGACGCTTAGCTTCAATTCAGACCTGCTGAAGCGTGAAATCAAGCTTCTTAACCAACTTGGGATAGAATACTATCAGGTTTGGACCGGAGCATTCGACTCTGTTCCCAATGATCCTGACCCCAATTACGTAAAGGAAATGGTGGCGTTTGGACAGAAAAATGGCGTCAAGATCGGTGACTATTCAGGCACATCGGACGTTTTTTGCGTACATTACAATGAATACCGAAAGACTCTCGCGGATTACCCCGAATGGAATCTCAATCATTCAGATATCTGTTTCGGGAACCCCAGGTTTGTCGATTTTTATATTAGTCAAGTCGTGCCAAACTGCAAGAAATATGGTTTCGATATCCACTGCCTTGATTTTCTGAATATCAAACCCTGCAATGATTCCAATCACCATCATCAGCCTGGCAGGGAAAGTATCTATGCGCAAGTGCTTGGCCTGACTCGTGTTCTTGAAGCATTGAATGCTGTTTCGCCTCAGATGATGACGTGGTCCAACTCGGGCAACTGGGGCGAGTTCCTTCCCAAGATCGCCTGGACAAACCACAATTTGTATTTAACCGATCCATTCATTGCGTCTCCGTGGCAGGGGTTGAACATGACGAGGCTCCTGGACGATGCAAGGCGTGAACAGATGGTATCGCTGCATTATTCAAGGTTTATTCCCTACAGGTTCCTTACGAACCTTCAGTATTTCTTCTGCCAGAACTCCATAGTGCCGGATATCAGGAATTTTGAGTATGGCGCCCTGTCAACCATCGCAGTCACCCCGAATTTGTCCCTGGGCGAAATCAGGCCCTGGTATGACACACTTCCCGCCGATGATCAGCAGCACGTAAAGTCATTTTACAAGTATTGGACTGGTCTCCTCAAAAGGAATTACAGCCTCTGGAAAAAGACCTATTCAGTCGGGGAGAATCCCGGGATGGGATCGGTGGAGATCTACGGCCACGCTTCAGGAAAGACAGGATTTATATTCATCGTCAACCCGCAGTATTGGGGGCGGACGGTGGATGTTCCGCTAAATGCCGAACTGGGCTTCGCAGGGCAGGGCGAGGTTGAGATTAGAGAATTGTATCCGAATCAGCAATTATTCCTAAGTGCCCAAGGGCCGTTTGCTTCACTTGGAACCAGTATTCCCATACACGTAGAGCCACAGCAGGTACTGGTGTTGAAGGTATCGGCGGCACCGAAAAAAATAAGCAAGCCTCGTCTCTATGGCCTGCCTGGAACCGTTGAGCGCAAAGGGCAGGATTATATCTTGAAGACAGAGGGCCTTCAAGGGCGAACGCGGCGCTGCGTGGTATTGTTTCCGTCGGGAGGCAGGACGGTGGTATCCGCGGTGGCAGATGAAAATGTGCCTAAGCAGCCCAAGCGGTTATGGTCGCCAACTCCAATCAAGATTGCGAGTAGTTCCAGCAAGGATGTCACGCTTGATGTCACATTCCGAAGGGATGCGGCGCCGGATGAGCTCAGAAACTGGAAAGCTAAGAAAGCCGATCTATCGAAAGGTCTGACTTCAGGCTGGCAGAACGGCCTTGATGATGCTTCCGAATTGCGTTTCCCGTTGTTCGTCGATGCAAAAGACGATTCGATCAAGCTCCCAATGTGGAGCGCGACTGCCGGTTTTGGACCCCTTGCGAACTTCTGTGCGGCATACGTGGAGAACGCATTTCAGGAAACACAGCAGACTTGGATTAATCTGAAAACGTCAGCCGATGGAAAAGCGCAGCCCGGTGAGATGACAAGTGGAGAGAGGTTGGCAGATCTACGGGAAATCCCTGTAGAGGCAAAAGACCCTTCGAGCAGTTGGTGGCTTCAGACCTCGTTTCATTTGCCGTTCATGTATTGGTCTGGGTCGGAGCCGTTTTTTGACAAGCATACATTCCTTGTCTTTCCTTTTGTGAGTAAGGAGCGCGTGCGGGATATAAAAGCGTGGATAAACGGCAGTCCGCTGGATGTTCGGGATTATCGTTATCCTCGCAACAGGGCTCTTGGTTGCTATTACGCTGACCTCGTGGGTACAGCTGCAAAGGGCGGACAGAACAATTTGGTGGTCTACTTTGAAGTGGATCAGTAGTCTGTTGGGAATGTAACGATGCGAACTGACCTGCGTCGACCATGCTGGAAGGCCAGGCAAAGGCGGGATCCATACTAGACTGTCGAAGGGATGAACGTTCATGGGCAAAATAAAAGCTTCTTTACTATTTTTGTCACTGCTAAGCATTGTACCCACACATGCACATGCGGATGCGCCATGGAACGAGATGGTCACGAGCATCGGCCTGCCTTCCGAGAAAGCAACTATGGCTGCGGACCGTTGGAGAGATGGCGGATTATACATCCTTAGCATGGTTAGCAACCTATCGGATGACTGGCGCTTGATCGATAGCACTACCATCTCGACCGGAAAGAAGTTCTCCGATTCATCAGGAAGTCTATACAAGATGGATTTGGTGGCGGCGGAGATGATCGATGCCAAGTCGGCGGTCGGACCCAAGCCCGAATGGTCGCCATCTTCTCGAACCAACGGCAAAAAGGCCCTCGTCACGGCGATAATGGACCTGCAAAAATTCCTGAACAAACCGCTGACCTATGCAGAGATCTCAGATCTGAAGGCCAAAGTCAGCACAGTTCCCTCCAATGTAGCATTGGCCGCCGCGGTAATCATGAAAGCGGTGCCGGACTCGATCAAGAAGCGCGATCAGGCATTTGAAGGTTTCGGTGGGCCGGATACACTCCCCACTGCCTATAAGAAAGCCGTGGCTCTTGGAATCAAATACGATGTGGATGCCGACACTCTCAGGCTGATGGACAAGATCGATATGAACAGCCTTATCGACGGCAGCCTGATTGTGGCTCGCGTAGTCGACAAAGCACCTGCATATCTGAAATCTTCCAATGACAAGGATTTCGCCTTCACCTGGGAAACACCCATAGGGAAAATAGCATTGAACGGAAAGAAAGCCAATGTATATGATGGCGGGCCGTATATCTTGATAATAGACACCGGTGGAAACGATACATACAAGACAGCCGCGTCAGCAACATACGCAGTCCCGGTTTCGGTCTGTATCGACTTCGCCGGCGATGACAAGTACGAAACTACCGAGCAGGGCGCCATCGGATGCGGCATTTTGGGCTACTCGTTCCTTGTGGATTGTGCAGGGAACGACACATACAAGACGGTGGTCGCAGGGCTGGGGACAGGAATTTTCGGCGTAGGTATCCTCATGGATCGCAGTGGGAACGATGTGTACGATTGCCGTGAAGCCGGCGAAGGCATGGGCGCGTTCGGGGTGGGCATAGTCAACGATCTCGCAGGGGATGACAAATACTACTGCTTCCACATGGCGCAAGGTTATGGAGGCACCAAAGGTTGTGGTGCTGTGATAGATTCTGAGGGAAAGGATCTATACGAGGCGAACGATAAACAAATTGATTATGTCTCATCGCAGACCACGGAACATAATGAAAGCCTGGCCCAGGGATGCGGAGTTGGGCGCCGCGCACATCCGGGTGATGGACATTCGCTGGCTGGCGGCCTGGGCATACTTGTAGATGTTAAGGGTGACGATGCGTACAAGGGCGGAGTGTTTAGTCAGGGAGTAGGGTACTGGTATGCATTGGGGATGCTGGTCGACATGAGTGGCAACGACTCGTATAACGGTGTTTGGTACGCACAGGGGGCGGCGGCTCATTATGCGGTGGGATCGCTTTGCGACCTGGCAGGAAATGATCGTTATGTGTCAGCGCTGATTCAGTGTCAGGGGCATGGCCGTGATTACAGTATCGGTTGGCTGCATGATCTTCGTGGCAATGATTACTATGAATGTTACGGATGGGCTTTGGGTTCGTCGAATATGAACGGCATAGGCATCTTCTGGGATGAAGCCGGGAACGATGAGTACAAGAGCGGCTTGCAGTCTTTCGGATATGGAGGCGAATCAAGGCCTGGACAGTTATGCTTGGGGCTGTTTTTTGATCAGGGTGGCCTGAACAAATTCTCATCAGGCGATAATCTCGCCAAGCAGGGCGCGATGTGGAAACAGGATCCAATTCCTGGCAAGCAATGTTATGGCGTAGGCTTGTCTAGATAGCATTAAATTGGTTAGCCATCTCGATTTTTAAGTAATCGTTATATATGGAGGATTTATCAGTTTGAGTAACAATACTTTAACATCAAAAGCTCGTGTTTTATCGGCTGTTAATCACATTGAGACTGACCGTCCACCAATTCAGATTTACACTACACCGGAGATTGAGATAGTTTTACGTGAATACTTCAAACCGGTTGATTATTTGGAAGCTCTGAACGTGGACTTTCGGTACGTAGGCCCTGTCTCTATTAAAGAGGTGCGGAAAGCGTCGCCGGATAGCGGTGTAGACGAGTATGATATATGGGGGATCGGTTATAAGCAAGTTGCTTACAGTACGGGAGGAATGTACACAGAGGCTGTAGATTTGCCCTTTGCCCGTATGCAAAATATGGATGATGTTAATAATTATCCATGGCCATCTACAGATGATTTCGATTACTCTACGATAGCTGAACAAATTGATCGAGTGAGTGATTATGCAATCTGTTATGGTGGTCCAGGTGTTCCTGATATCATCAACGGAGTGAGCCGTGGCCGTGGAATGGAACAAGTGTTAATTGATATTGTCACGGATGATGAGGTTGGTGTGGCAATCATAGATCGTTGTGTTGATTTCCACTATGACTGCTGCTGCCGTGCATTGGAAGCGGGTAAAGGCGGTATAGATATTCTCTGGTTGGGAGAGGACTTGGGAACTCAGAAAGGTCCAACCATAAGTCCGGATACTTTTGACAGATTCTTCCGCCCGCGGCTTCAACGTTTCATTGACCTTGCTCATGATTATGGTGCAAAAGCCATGATGCATTCCTGTGGTTCTACAAGGTTGCTGCAGTCCAGGCTAATTGAAATGGGGTTGGATATTCTTGATTCTGTACAGCCCGAACCGGTCGGTATGGACCCTGAAGAACTGAAGAGAGACTTTGGTCGGCAGCTTACATATTGTGGGATGATAAGTACGCAGGTTACGTTACCGTATGGTTCTGTTGAGGAATGCAGGGCAGAAGCCAGACACAGAATAGATGTCGTAGGTAAAGGTGGCGGATATATTTTCTCTCCTGCGCATGCGATTCAACCTGATACTCCACTTGTAAACATACTTGCGATATATGAAGAGGCTACAGGTAAGAAGCTTATAAGATAGTTCTGATGGATCGAAACCGGTCAATTGTCTGTTTTTCGCTCGGTATTTGTGCCAGGATTGACATTTTTTGCAATTAACACAGGATTTTCAAAACATTCGTAGAAACAAAGATTAGACTGAACAATAAAATCAGGAGGAAGATATGGAATCATCGCAAATTGCTGCGCAACTATACACGCTGAGGGATTATCTCAAAACTCCAAAAGAAGTTGCTGCATCCTTGCACAAAGTAAGGGCTATCGGGTATGAGGCCGTTCAGCTGAGCGGTCTGTGCAAGATTGACGAGTCCGAACTTTTAAGCATACTGAATGGAGAGGGTCTGACCTGCAATTCAACGCATGAGGACGATATCCTTTCCAACCCGGAAGGCGCTGCAGAGCGTTTGAACAAGCTCGGTTGCAAGTACACCGCATATCCGTATCCTGCCGGTATCAAGATGGATTCGTTGGACGATATCCTTGCATTTGCCGCTCAGCTGGACAAGTCGGGAAAGGTGCTGCGCGATGCAGGCATCGTGCTCACATATCACAACCACCACATTGAGTTCAGACGATTCGGCGGTCGATTGATGCTCGATATAATCTATCAGGAGACTAGCCCGGAGCATCTGCAGGCGGAGCTCGATACCCACTGGGTACAGGCTGGCGGTTGCAATCCTGTTGAATGGTGCGAGCGGATGTCAGGCAGGCTTCCTTTGCTGCATCTGAAAGATTATGGCATTAAGTCGGACAATACCCCGGGCTTCTTTGAAGTAGGAAATGGCAATCTTGATTGGAAGAAAATAATCAGTGCCGCTGAGCGTTCTGGTTGCAAGTCGTTCATCGTTGAGCAGGATTCCTGTCCCGGCGATCCGTTCGACTCTCTCAAGATGAGCCTGGATTACTTGAAGGCAAACATCTGTGAAAAATAAGTAGAAGTTGATAGGCCAGATGATGGAGGCTGTATACTCAATTCTCTATATATCCAACCGCGCCGTCTCGCAGTCTGCATAGTGCCGATTCGAGAAGTCTGGAGCAGTTGGTAAGTCGCTTGCATTCATGGAATTGGCGTTCCATGAATGCAAGTGAACGTCAAGGGAAAAGGTCCGCTTTTCCAGCCAGGTTACTGTCCAGCTATGCCGTATATTGACGATACAATAAATACATGGTGAGTCAGAAAAAATATGCTTGACAGCTCGGAAATTCTATGTTACGATGGACTTGCGTGAACATTCACGCAAATGTACAAACAGTCCGCTAATCAATTTTCCTGGGGGAAAAATCCACTTACGAATATCGCGCCCAGGATAAATTGTTATAAAATGCGTGAAGGTTCACGCACAAAGAGATGGATGAATGAACATCATAGAATTCGCTGACAAAATCGGGGTTTCAAGGACGACAGTATCAAGAGCGATCCATGGGACAGGGCGTATCAGCCCTGCAACACGGACGATGGTACTTAAACGCATGGAAGAGCTGGGATATCACCCTAACCATGTAGCCCGCGCCCTGGTAACAGGTCAGAGCCATGTGGTATCGCTATGGTCCAGATGTCTCCATCATCTGTTCTACACCCAGGTCGTTTACTACGTCGGCGCCGAACTTGAGGCAAGCGGCTTCGATATGATCATAAAAGACGTGACCAGCTGTATGAATACCTATAACGGATATACGGATCAACTGCTGCGGTGGTCGGTAGATGGCGTTCTGGCTATCGATTGCCCGCAGTATGTGACGGCTTACGTGAAAGCCAACCAGAACAGAAGCATACCCATTGTCAGCTTTGGTGCTTTCCATACGGAGCAGGTTGATTCAGTAGGGTGCGATCTGGCATCGGGCAGCACTGATGCGATGCATCACCTCTACGAGATCGGATGCAGGCGAATTGCTTACCTTGCTTTGTACAAAGCCATCAATCCGAACGAGCCCAAATGGAACGCATACAAGAAGTTCATGGACGAAGCCGGGCTGAAGACGGAATGCATAGTCACTCCCGAAGAAACCCGTGTAGCAGCGAGACAGGCTACTTCGGATTACGTAAAAGATCACGGCGCACCGGATGCGATATTCTGCCACTGCGACGATCTGGTCACAGGCGTATTTCACGGCCTTCGGGACCAGAACTTTCACGTTCCGGAGGATGTCGTGCTTGTGGGATGCGACGGTACGGAGGATGCCGAGTATTTCAACCCGTCGATAACTACGATAGTGCAGCCGGTCAAGGAGATGTGTACGCTGGCCTGCCAGTTCATGCATAACCGAATTGAAGACCCTTCGCTTCCTCTACAGCACGTAGTGCTGAAACCAAGGTTGGCGATAAGGCAGTCTTCGACTAGGTGATAAACAGAGTTGAAGGGGGATGATTGTAGCGTAAATATCTGTTAGCGCTGCATAACGCAGCAAGTAGTATACCGATACTATCTATGTGAAATTCAGGAATACGGAAAAATGACAAATTGGAATTGGGAGGATTAAATGAAAAAGACGAACGTTAATCGTGCTGGTTTTACCTTGATCGAACTGCTAGTTGTTATAGCTATCATAGCCATACTGGCGGCGATACTATTCCCCGTATTTGCAAAGGCACGTGATAAGGCACGGCAGACTGCCTGTTTGAGCAACCTTAAACAGATAGGCACAGCCATGATGATGTATACGCAAGACTGGGACGAAATGTACCCTGTATCCAAAACTTATCAGGGGTTTGGTACAGATTGGGCACTTAATGTAGTGAATTCGTTGGGGTCTTCTTATACGAAAAATTGGGACGTATTCAAATGCCCGTCTGAAACCCCGCAAGTCTTTGGATGGGGAACTGCTGCCGGACGTTTAAGCGGCTATTTTTACAACGGAGTTCTCTTCCAGAACTATGGTTTCGATGCGGCAGATCCATTCGCAGCTAAAACTAATTCAGTTAGTACTGCCGCTGTACAGAGTCCTGCCTCAATCATAATGGCGCGTGATGCCGGTTTGAACTACGATCTATGTATAATGGTTCCAACCAGCAGCGATGGTGTTACATGGGCTTGCCCAGGACAAACTGGAATCCCTGGAGGCGCAGGCACCGTTGCTACAGCAGGAGCTCCTCATAGTGATGGTTGCAACTATCTATTCGCCGATGGCCATTCCAAGTGGATGAAGTGGCAACAAACAACCTCTGCTATGTATGGCTTGACTCCGGATCGTGTAATGGATGCCGGCAATTCAAATGCAGGTGATTACACGATGAAGCTGAACTGATGCATGCTCGGCTTTTATAAGGACGAGTTATAATTCGGTAGAGGACTATGGAAACATCTAGGTTTCCAACAGTATTCGCCCCACAGGCTGGATCAGCCTGTGGGGCGAACAGATAAATGATGATTTTTTACGTGATCCATTGGCCAGGTGCGAGCGGTCGGTGGGAGAATCGATCTTGAGACTCGAGATGCGGGACCATTTCAATACACCATGCAATTCTTAATTACAGGAGTATCGCTCATGCGCACGAAAACACTGATCGCTGTCATTGCCGGGCTGTGTTGCTCAGGAACAGTTTTCGCAGCGGCACCAAACATGAATGTGCCGTTTTCATCCCATAGAGTCGTTATTGACGGTAAGGTAACAAATGCTGAGTGGCAAGACGCAGCCGTGGTTTATGCAAACAGGGATTCAAAAGGCCCCGCAGTCTCACTGCTTGGTGGTCAGGCGATTAACCCCAGGCCATCTACCATAGCCTATCTCAAATACGACAACGATGCGCTGCTAGTAGGCGTGCGATGTTCAGAAAATCAACCGGGATATCCGAAAGCGTATCATCGCAAGCCAACCGATTTGCTCTGCGATGATGATGCTGTGCAGGTGGTTCTAGGCATAGCGGACGAAAATATAGTCGTGCGAGACGTCCTGAACATGGGCGGCTACGCCGGAGCGATGAACCAGCCCGTCTCCAGCGCCGATCACTACTATCAGTTCACGACCAATGCAGTCGGTGCTACCGCTCGAACATACAATGAGTCGACGCTGACAAAACCGCTCTTTACCTCGGCAGTGTCCCGCAAAGCCGGGGAGTGGACCCTCGAGATGCGCATCCCGTTTGCGTCGGCAGGGATATCGAATCCAGCAGGCAGAACGATCTTTGCGAACATCTTCCGCTTCCGCCCGCCGAGCATGCTTGGCTGGTATCTGCCAGGCTTCGGCGGATATATTCCGATGCCTTTTGGCACCATGGTCCTTCTGCCAAGTAACAGGGCAGGGGAGCGTACCATGGAGTCTGCACCTGTTGTCCAGGTAGCCGAGAGTCCATCGCAGCCGGAAGTCACGGGCGATATTCAGTGGTATCCACTGGCAAAATGCGTGGCGAGCGATATCACAGGCAAAGGTCCAATAGACGGCATGCAGGCTACTCTGCGAGTCAAAGGTATCGGTGAGCGAACTGTCGCTCTCAATTCAAAATCGAGATCGCGATTGATTCTCGATCTTCCAGAGGGGACAGTGCTTCCACAGCAGGCAGAACTGACTGTCACTACAAAGGATGGCGCGCAATTCCTGCACAAAACCCAAGCCCTTCAGCCGGTCGAAATTCCTGCATGGAAGGGTACCAAAGCGGGCGAAGCGTATCTGAAGGATCGAATTCCGCACCCATGGACTCAGCCTAAAGTGAGTCTGCGGCAGGTTAAGCTTTGTGACAAGAAGATATCGTTCGGCTCAAATGGCCTTTTTACATCGGTATCCGACAAGCTGGGTGAAATGCTTGCCGGGCCTGCGGAAGTAGTCATAAAGGCAAACGGCCGAAATATCGTATTGAAACCGGGCAGTTGCGCAGTTACCCTTGATGGCACGTCAGCCAGGGTGAATGCACGCCAACCGTTCACAGGCGGAGAAGTCGAGACTCGATCGCAGGTCGACTATGATGGATTTACGGTAGTAAAGCTTAGGGTCAATGGGTTGAAACCGCAATCAATCGAGCAACTCTCACTTCGGATTCCGCTTCGCAAGGAAAACGCCAGGTTCGTGCATCGAATGCTGGTGCAGGATATCCGCTCACTGTCCGGCTTCGGATGGGAAGGCTGTGCAGGCCCTGTATGGCTGGGTGGAAATGACAAGGGCATGGCGTTTAGTTATGACACGGATCCGTTTCTTTCCAGTATTCGGCGCTCGCAGATTCAGGTGATAGAGAAACGCGGGCAGACCTGGTTGCAATTCAATTTTGTGGACAAGGCCGGTCAATTAACTGAATCAAGCCATATCTTCCGTTTCTTCCTTCAGCCGACTCCTACAAAGCCAATAAGCCTTCGCAAGGAGGGCAGCGTTCTCGATTTTGTGTGGGAACAGTATTCGGACTACGAAGGATATCCTGATCCATCCAAAACAGCGAATTTGAAGAAGGGTGCGGATGCAGCCCATGCGAATAACCGCTTGTTTGCCATCTACACGAACCAACTTCTGGCAGAGAATACGCCCGGTTTCTCTACCTATCGAAATGACCTGGAGGCGCTTCCTGCGCAAGTTATGTATCGTCGAGCGTATGATCCTGGCAAAGATGTGCCCTGTTTCCTGTGCTGCAAGCGTGGCCCAGAAGGAGAGCTTCAGCTTGAGGGATTATCGCATTTTATAAAGGAAGCGGGCATAGATGGAGTATTCAGCGATGGCATGAGCTGTGCCTGGGAGTGCGATAATCCATCACACAAGGATGGGTGCGGTCGCCCGGTGACAGTGGGCTGGGATTCCGATGAGATCACTCAAGTCGTTGGGCAGCGCCAATTCCTGAAGCGGTTGCGCGGCATCTTTGATGAGAATGGCAAACCCTTGTATATGTCGGCTCACACCGGCGGCGGGCTCGACATCAACACGATGTCGTTCTTCGACGGTTATCTGGAGGGTGAACAACTCGGGCGCTATAGACCTGGGTATCGCTTGCCACTTGCTACTGCCGCCATAGGATACGGCGGTCGTCCGTGGGGGTTCCGCTCGAAGTTCTGGGATAACTTCTACAGCCGTACAGGCGGGATGGGTGCAACCGGATGGGCGCTAGCATACAGCCTTATCAACGACACCGAGAGCAATGCGCAAACGGCTGAAGAACGCAAGGTCTTCAATGGCTTTGAGGATGACAGCCGGGTCAGTTTCTATCCGTACTGGCGCCCTCAACCGCAAATCAAGCGTCTGGCAGGCGATGTGCTGTACTCCTACTACCTGAAATCAGATGCGGCCATGCTGGTGATTAGCAACCTCACGTGGGACGACCAGAAGGCCTCTCTCGATATAGATAAGGTCTTCCCTGGACGCAAGGTGACCGCCATTGACCTCGTCACAGGAGACCCCGTGAAGATTTCCGGGGGCAAGCTCAATCTTAGTATACCATCTTACCAGTACTCGGCCTTTCGTATAGAGCCTGTCGCGAAATCTGCGGTAGAGCAATATATGATCACAACCTTGGACCCCAAGAAATGGGATCTGGGGCTGAAGGAGGATGGCGTCCCCGGAAACGGAGTGACGGTATATAAAGACTTCGACATGGGCGACGGTCCAAAGGCAATCAAGATGACGAGCACTATCTGGCAAAGTTCTGCTACGGCAACGCTGAAATCGCAAAAGATAGGGCGCGATGGGACCATTCGTCTAAAGGTACGCAATTCCGGTCGGATACGGGTAGATATTGGCGATGCGTCCATATACTATGACGGCAGCAACGGATGGCGTGCCGAGAATACCGAAAATGAAGGGGCGCTTCTTCAGCCTACCGTGGCAGGCGATAAGCCTCAGATTCTCGAGCTTTCGCTTCATAATGGATTGCTCGATGCAGCCTATGGTGATCAACCGCTGGCCAGAAAGTTGAAATTGAAACTTGGGGATCTCAATACCCTTAAGATCAGCACCTGGGCTGGGGATACTCTTGAGTTTGAGGTGTTGGAGATCTCAAGCAAGCCAACTAATATTGCCGCTGTATCGGCAAAGGCTCCTGCCCCGAACTTCAAGGTAAGCAAACTGGACTTTGATCAGTGGACTCTTAATAGCGCTGCAAACGGTGTGACAGTGGATAAAAGCTATGATATGGGTAACGGCATCAAAGGAGTCAAGATGACCAGCATCATTTATCAGGATGCTGCGATTGCCTTGTTCACCGGTTTCAAAATCGGGCGTGAAGGAACTATCAGCATAAGGGTTCAACGCTCAGGGGCACTGCGCATAGAGATAGGTAACACGGGTATATTCTCAGATGGAGGAGCGTGGAATGTGATATCGACTGACAGGTGGAATAGCGGTCAGATTATTCAGACCACTGTGCCGCCCACAGAGACGCAGGTTCTTACGTTATCTCTCCATGACGGCGTTTTGGATGCAGTATACGGTGGTCAGGCGCTGGCCAGGAATCTAAAACTTTCGCTTGATGATCTGAACAGCATCAAGCTGAGTACATGGGCTGGTTACTGGTTTGCTTTCGATGTGATAGAGATCTCAAGCAAGCCGACGAGCCTTTTTGCCAAGACTGTAAGTCATCCAGTGTTGCAGTAAGGCCGTAATCAAAAACAGGTGAGTTCGCATGGTCGAAGATAAAGCCTAACTCCGTGAGACAGATGTAAGCTTCTTCGAACAAGTGATAAACAAACTGCATTCGGTCTGGATATCCGTCGGACATCCAGATCGGATGTTTGTGAGCGACGAGTGTTGACCTGAGGCCAGACTGACTGATAATTGACCGTAAATTTGGTTCTTAACAATTCTAAGGAAGACTGATCCGGAGGAAGAAAGTGAATCGCAAAGTCGCTCTCGTTACTGGTGCCGGCAGAGGAATCGGACGCAGTATAGCATTGGCACTGGCGCACAATGGCTACGATATAGGCGTTAACTATTGCAATAGCGAAGAAAAAGCTTTTGAGGTATGTAAGTTAATCGAAGAATCCGGGGCATCCGCAATTCCTGTTAAGGGAGATGTAAGCGATACTTCAAATATACAATGTATGTTCGATACTCTCCTATGCAGGTACGGTAAAATCGACTTGCTGGTGAATAATGCAGGCATCACCAGATTCGTGTCTTTTCTGGATACGACCGAAGATCTGTGGGACAAGGTGAACAACACCGACTGGAAAGGTGCGTTTTTCTGTGCACAGCAAGCAGCTAAAATAATGATTGAAAAGCAAATTGCCGGTAATATTATCAACATTACCTCAAACCAACAGGATGGTTGTTGGCCAGCATCAAGCGTATACGGGCCCACCAAGGCAGCATTGAATAAGTTCACAAAACATGCCGCTTTGGAACTCTCAAAATATGGCATCAGGGTCAATGCCATCGCACCGGGATACACCGGTGATAGTGAACAAAACGCATATACCAAAAGCGTTGCAGGCTATATACCGCTTGGGAGATTTGCAAAACCTGACGAAATAGCGAGCAGTGTTGTCTTTCTTGCATCAGATCAGGCAGAATATATCACCGGTATATGCCTAAATATAGACGGCGGTACCTTGTTGCCGGTAGCAACGGAGAATCAATACAAGAATCGGTAAGGATTGACGTCTGCGTATCCCGAATAGCGTGCAGACTTCCGAAACCTATGCAAATTATCATTCGTTAATATAAAATCCATGTGATAACGAGGGGATGCCATGAAAATCACGAAGCTGGAAACGTTCCACGTCAAGCCTCGGTGGTTGTTTCTAAAAATGCATACAGATGAAGGCATAGTCGGTTACGGCGAACCAATTGTAGAAGGAAGAGCCAGCACAGTAGCTGCCGCCATCCAGGAACTTGGGCGGTATCTGATTGGTCAGGATCCGAGAGATATCGAACGCCACTGGCAGACAATATACGGGGGAACCTTCTATCGAGGCGGTCCAATACTCGTCAGTGCGCTGAGCGGAATTGAACAGGCCATGTGGGATATCAAGGGCAAATACTACAATATGCCTGTGTATGAGATGCTGGGCGGTGCGTGTCGCAGCAGAATTCGAATGTACGCTTCCTGTGGCGGGGCTACTCCGGACGAGGCTGCTGCAAATGCGCTGGCGAAGAAGGCGCAGGGATTTACTGCCATAAAGTGCGGCGTAAGTGGTCCGGTCCGCAATATAGATACAATGGCGTATGTAGAGGCACAGACTGAAAAATTTGCAGCCATGAGAAACGCAGTTGGCAGTGATTTTGATATTGCCATAGATTGCCACGGCATATTGAGCCCTGCCATGTCCATCCGTTTAGCGAAGGCACTTGAACCGTATTTTCCAATGTTTATCGAAGAACCATGTCTGCCAGAAAACGTAGACACTATGGTTACAATCGCCCGGTCAACAAGTATACCGATTGCTACCGGAGAGAGGCTATTTACTCGATGGGGATTCAGGGAATTGCTGGAGAAGCAGGCAGTCGCAGTCGTGCAACCGGATATATGCCATGCCGGCGGCATATTCGAAGGCAAGAAAATCGCCGCGATGGCAGAAGTCTATTATGCCGCCATCGCGCCGCATAACCCGCTAGGACCTATATCCCTTGCCTCCTGTCTACAACTGGATGCATGCACCCCGAATTTCCTTATCCAGGAACATCCTTCCATGCCGGAAAAATGGGATCTTGGCGAAGGGTATTTGAACTCTCCATTTGTAATCGAAGATGGATACATCAAGCCCCCAAGCGGTCCTGGGCTTGGAATCACACTGAATGATGATGCCCTTGCCGAGCGAGCGTACCCTGGTGACTGGGATACGCCGCGCGTCGTTCATAAAGATGACGGCTCATTTGCAGCGTGGTAGTGGAGGGTAATCAACCATGTCATTTGAAATTACATGGATCGGGCAGGGCGGGTTCATCCTGGCGCTTGGCGACAAGATTCTCTGCATAGACCCGTATCTCTCCAATTCGGTTCTCAAATTGGATGGGTTTCAAAGAATACCTCCAATTCCGGTAGAGCCGCAAAATCTTCGTGTGGATATACTGATGTGCACGCATGAACATCAGGACCATTTGGATGATGAAACCATACTGCACACAGACAAGCAACACATCCTTTACTCCGGGCCTGACAGTTGCCTTCGAAAGTTCAAGGCGATTGGCATTCCGGAGTCGAGGCTTGTCGGATTGAATCGTGGGCAGACTGTGCAACTTGGGGAGGCCCGAATTTACGCCGTCTATGCCCACCATACCGACGATTCCATCGGCGCAATCATACAATATGACGGTATATCAATATATATACTGGGCGATACAGAGTACAACGAGCGGCTCTGCGATGCCAGTGCGTACAAGCCGGATATACTTTGCTGCTGTATCAATGGATTGCTGGGTAACATGGGCTATAACGATGCGGCGCGTCTCTCTCGTGAACTTGGCGTAAAGGCTGCAATCCCCTATCACTATGGCATGTTCGCGGAGAACTCTGCAGATCCGGAGGATTTTCGCAGAGCGCTTGATGGATCGGGTATTCACTATAAATGTCTGGATTTTAACAGGCCGTACGCCGTCGATAAGATATTGAGTTCTTCCTTATGAATTAGTATGTGGCCTCCCTCGCCCGTTCACGGTATAGGGTAGGGGTGAAGTAGTCTGTATAGAAAGGCTTGAACATTGAGTACTCGTTTTGACGTCACATCCCTTGGGTCTACGATGATTCGCCTGTCCGTGCCTCGTGGGGAGCGGCTGGAAAGAGCAGCCATGTATGAGGTCAGAACTGCTGGCACCGAGTCAAACACAATGGTGGCCCTATCTCGCATGGGAAAAAGAGCAGCCTGGGTTTCACGCCTTACCGATAACGCTCTTGGCCGCCGAATATCCGAAGAGATACAGTCGTTTGGTGTGGATACGGCCCGCGTCGTTTGGACCGACGAGGATCGCAACGAAGTATTTTTCGTGGAATACGGTGCGCGCCCCAGGCCCATTCAGGTTATTTATGACCGGGAGAATTCTGCGATATCCAAAGTTAGCATAGATTCACTCGACGTCGATTATCTGCTAGATACAAGGATACTTCACCTTACAGGCATACTTGCGGCCCTGGGGGAGGATTGCGCCGAGACAATGCGTAAACTCATGGATTCTGCATCGAGCGCCGGGGTGAAGTTGTCTTTCGACGTAAACTACAGAAGCAAGCTTTGGAGCACGCAATCCGCACGAGCCACGCTCACTCCGATGATGAGCAGGGCGGATATCCTGCTTATCACGAGGGAAGATGCGCTAAATGTATTTGGCATTACCGGCAGTCCGGAGGAAATAGTGAGCGCAGTGTATCAGCGTTTCCAACCTGAGGTCTGCGTGGTTACGCTCGGGTGTGATGGCGGTATCTCCTTCGATGGAGATGCCTTCTGTTATTGCAGTGGCTATGACGTAGACACCGTCGACCGTCTGGGTGCCGGCGATTCCTTTACTGCAGGTGTGCTCTGCGGATATCTGGAGGGCGCTCTTCAGATGGGAATGAACTATGCGTCTGCAATGTCGGCGCTTAAACTGGGCATACATGGCGATTATTTCACGTCCAGCAAAACAGAGGTGCTAGGCATTCTTAATCAACATAACGGGCTGGAGATAACCAGATAATCCATTGAAAGGTGTTCGAATGTTACAATCTGCGCAGATCTACAATACGGTAAGAGAAGAAAAGATCATCGCTATAGTTAGGGGCGTACCACCGACAACGATAATCGACATAGCGAAGGCACTGCATGCTGGTGGGATCAGGTTAATGGAGATCACTTGCAACACGCCTGGTGTGGAAGAGATGATCAGCGAAGTCTACTCCACCTTGAAGGACGATATTATAATAGGCGCGGGAACGGTCATTACGCGTGAACTGGCAGAGAAGGTTAGGAATGCAGGCGCACAGTATATCATCGCACCTGATGTCAATCCAGAGGTAATCAGATATTGTATGGATAACGACATAGCCGTTATCCCGGGTGCTGCAACTCCCACGGAAATACTGAACGCCTACCGAATGGGCGTACGAATGATTAAAATTTTCCCCGCACAAGGGCTCGGAATCGATTATATAAAACAGCTCAGAGGCCCGGTCAGTGATATGGATTTTATCGCAGTCGGTGGAATTAACCCTGATAACCTCTCAGATTTCCTGGATGCCGGCTGCATCGGCGTAGGACTGAGCAATTCTTTGATCAAAAAGGAACTGGTGGCAAATTCAGATTGGCAAGGTCTCACGGCGTTGGTATCGAAAATCAAGGCTTTGCTTAAGTAATTTATGTACGTACGGAGTATATACGGGCATAGGTCAAAGTTTATGTAAGTGCTTGTCTTTTAGAGATTATGAAATATAAAGATTGTATGGAGTGTGGACACGAAATGCAGACTATTGCTATAGAATGGCAGGATAACCCTCTTAGCGGCAGCATAAGGGTTGTTAGCGGCGAACTATCAAAGCTAGATGTTGCCAGGGGAAGCGGAAGTATCGAATGCGAGCGCTTTGAACTGGGCCAGGGTGGCTGCCGGATAGATATTTCGGTCAAGGACGAAGATGTGTCATTCGGGGCTGCTCCTACCATAATCGAGGTAGATGCCGGCGCAAACTCGTTCGCCTTTTTCCTGAGGGACGTAAGCAGCAAGTACCCTATTCTCATTCGCGAATACGGCGTCGTGGTTACTGAGCAGGGTGATCATCGTTCATACCCTCAGATCGAAAGCGCTATTTCTGCGAGGGGTCTGAAGGCAGGACTTGAGACCTTCGAACTTGAAGATGAAGAGAGCTATGATAATGCGGCAGCTCATACAAGATCGATGCGCTGTCCCACCTGGCTTGGGGTAGGTCGAGACATCCGTATCTTCGAGGTGAAATTCGGTTTTGAAGAGCCGATGCATGCCATTGTTCCCCGGCTTCACGGAGATATCGTTAAGCTTCCTGAAATGGACGGTGATACGGCGGCTTATTATTTCATGATGGGTCGTGGGATAGGCTGCATAGATAACATCACCCGGCATCTTGAAAACGACGTGCTGCCGATCCTTCATGCCGAAGTTTTGGATTGTGATGTCCGCTATGATTTCACATCCTTCACAAGCCTGGAAACATCGCCACTCACCGCAGAGTCTGTGCAAGGCACACATTACCTTGTTGCCGATTCTCATAGCATCGGCCGAGTATTTACCGAGCAACATACAGCACAGCTTGCTTCAGTTGAACAGAAATGCGATGAAGAGACCGTACTCTACAGTCGGGTGACCGCTACCAACATGGGCAATGTTCCACGCTATGCCTGGCTGAAAGCCGCTGTGCCCAACGTCAAGTTCAAGGTCAAGTTCGATGGTGCCACGGGGTTTGGAGCCTTCGAGAGCGGCAGGGTATTTACCGTTGTAAAGCTTAACGGAAAACCTCTCATAAAGGATGAAGTTGCAATTCTGCTTCAGCCAGGAGAGACTGCGACTCTGGAGTTTGCCATTCCAAACAGTCCCATATCTGAAGATAGAGCTCACAATCTTTCGGGTCAGTTGTTTGAAGATCGCTTGTCTGAATGCCGGGCGTTCTGGATGGAAAAGCTTAAATCGGCTGGACAGATATCGCTCCCTGAGAGTCGTGTTGACGAGATGGTGCGCGCAGGATTGCTCCATCTGGATCTGATATCCTATGGAAAAGAGCCGTATGGTGCGGTGTCTGCTACGGTCGGGGTCTACTCTGCAATAGGATCGGAGAGCGCTCCCATCATCCAGTATATGGATTCCGTAGGCTGGCACGATCTGGCTGAGCGAATGATCATGTATTTCCTTGAGACCCAGCAGGATGATGGATTCATCCAAAACTTCGGCGGATACATGCTGGAAACTGGCCCCGCCTTGTGGACTATCGGCGAGCACTATCGGTATACGCATGATACCGATTGGGCGATAAGAGTTATGCCAAAAGTGCTGAAATCCGTCGACTACCTGCTTAAATGGCGAGACCGGAACAAGCTGGAACAGCCGGGCAAGGCAGGATACGGCATGCTGGATGGCAAGGTGGCAGACCCGGAAGACCCGTTCAGAAGCTATATGCTTAACGGATATGCATACCTGGGGCTAATACGTGTGGCAGAGATGCTTGCAGATGTTGACCCGGATAAGGCTTGCGAGCTGAAAAAGGAAGCCATGGCTTTCAGAGAAGATATTCGATCGGCCTTCTTCAACAATCTTGCAAAGTCGCCTGTAGTTCCGCTTGGTGATGGTTCATGGTGTCCAACTGTTCCACCCTGGGCGGAAGCTCAGTCACCATGCGCGTTGCTTGCAAGCTCTGACAGGGTATTTACACATGGGACTTTTATGTGCAGGGATGCACTCACCGGCCCGCATTACCTTGCACTGCAAGAGGTGATTGATCCAAAAGAGCAGGCCTCAACATTCATGCTCAGGTATATCACAGAGTTGTTTAGCATGCGAAATGTTGGTTTTAGCCAGCCGTATTACAGTCCTCATCCATGGATGCATCTGAAACGCGGCGAAACCAAAGCTTTCCTGAAGGAATATTACAACGGATTCTCCGGCCTGGCGGACAGGGAGACGTATACATTCTGGGAGCACTATCATCACGAAAGCCCGCATAAAACCCATGAGGAGTCCTGGTTCCTCATGCAGACGAGATGGATGCTGTATATGGAGGAGGGACAGACCCTCAACCTGCTTCCAAGTATTCCGAGGGCATGGATGGAACATGGGCAAAGTATTGTTGTAGATAAAATGTGCAGCTACTTTGGCGAATTCTCCATGCGCGTAGAATCGCAGGCAGGCCATGGGAGAATTGAGGCCTCTGTAGAATGTGAGACCGATTATCGTCCGGGATGCGTGAAGATCAGGCTGCCACATCCTCAAGGTCTGACAGCGAAGTCTGTCGTCGGCGGCGAATACGATCCTGAGTGCGAAACTGTGAGCGTAGAATCCTTTACCGGCAGGGCTCATATAGTACTGGAGTTTTGAATCGATGGGCCGGTTAAAGCCAGCACATCGATATGCCAAATTAGTGCGGAACAAGAAAACATGAAGGAGTAATGATATGGCAAATTCGAAAGTGGAAAAAGTAGGAATAGGCGTTGTAGGAGTAGGAATCGGTCGACTGCACCTCCAGGGATATGCAATGTGTCCCGAGGCAGAGGTAGTTGCCGTCTGTGATGCAAACGAAGAACGCGCGAAGGCGACTGCGGAAGAATTCAAGATACCAAACGTTTACACTGACTATGAGAAGATGCTTGCATGCGAAGGGATAGATGCGGTAAGCGTCTGCACCCCGAACTTCCTGCACACCCCAATGACCATCGCTGCATTCGAAGCGGGGAAGCACGTCATATGCGAGAAACCGCTCGCCATGACCGCAGCAGACGGCGAGGCGATGCTTGCCGCCAGTAAAAAGGCCGGGAAACTCTTCATGACGGCCTTTAACAATCGCTTCCGCGGCGACACCCAGATACTTAAGAAACTAATCGAAAGCGGCGAGCTCGGCGATATCTACTACGGCAAGACCGGCTGGCTCCGACGAAAAGGCATCCCTGGAATGGGCGGCTGGTTCACCACAAAGAGCAAATCCGGCGGAGGCCCGCTCATTGATCTGGGCGTACACATGCTGGATCTCGCGATGTGGCTCATGGGCAACCCCAAGGCTGTGACCGTGACTGGATCGACCTACGCGGAATTCGGTCCCAAGGGCGAAGGACAGAGCACCTATGGTCTCACCGCTGACGCAAGCGGCGGCTTCGATGTGGAAGATCTGGCATCGGCTTTCATCCGAATGGACAATGGGGCTACGCTGACCCTGGAGGCAAGCTGGGCTACGCAGATTCAGGAAGAGGTACTCTACACTACACTCATGGGCACAAAGGGCGGAGCGGATGTAAATCCTGCTGACGGCACTGAGGCGCTCAAAGTATACAAAGACATGTGCGGCACGACGGTCGATATCACACCGGCCTTCCCGGAACAAGAGGGGCATCATACAGAGATCAAGCACTGGGTAGATTGCCTGGTTAACGGTACGGAGCTGATCGCAACTGGCGAACACGGCCTTGAAGTCGTAAAGATACTGGATGCCATCTACAAATCAGCTGCAGAGCGCAGAGAAATATCACTTAAATAGAGATAACATTCAGGAGCGTACGATAATGAAAATAGGCGTGTTAACAGTGCCATTCGGCAGCATGGATCTAGAGCAGGCGCTTGACTATGTAGCCAGTTTAGGCGTAGAGGCAGTAGAGCTCGGAACGGGCAACTATACCAGTGCCAGCCACTGCGACGCCGACAGGCTTCTAGAGAGCGAGTCGGGGCGCAAGGACTTCCTGAAAGCCGTAGAATCCAGAGGGCTGGTAATAAGTGGGCTGTCGTGTCATGGAAACCCACTGCACCCGAACAGGAAAATTGCGAGCGAACATCATAACACTCAGCGCAAAACGATTGAATTGGCGCAGAAGCTTGGCATAGAGCGGGTTATCACCTTCTCCGGCTGTCCAGGCGATTCGGCTGATGCAAAGTATCCGAACTGGGTTACCTGCGCATGGCCGGACGATTATACCGAAATATTGAAATGGCAGTGGGAAAGCCAGGTTATCCCTTACTGGCAGACCGAAGCTTCGTTCGCGCGCGAACGAGGAGTAAAGATCTGCTTTGAGATGCATCCGGGGTTTGTGGTGTACAACCCCGAGACGCTGCTCAAGCTCAGGAATGCATGTGGTGATACCATCGGGGCCAACTTCGACCCCAGCCATCTGTTCTGGCAGGGAATCGACCCTGTGTATGCAATTCGCAGTCTGGGCGACGCGATCTATCACTTCCATGCGAAAGACTGCAAGATAGACCCGATCAATGCAGCGACAAACGGTGTGCTTGATACCAAGTCCTACGGCGATGAGATAAATCGGGGCTGGGTTTTTCGCACCATAGGATACGGACATGGTCCCGAGGTCTGGAAAGACATGGTAAGCAACCTTAGGATGATCGGCTATGACTGGGTTATCTCCATAGAGCATGAGGATAGTCTCATGTCGCAGAACGAGGGATTTGAGAAGGCTGTCGCATTCCTGAAGAATGTGGTTATCAGCCAAAGTGCCGGTGAAATGTTCTGGGCATAAGCAAGTCAAACAACCTTCCCGTAGATTGTTTGACTTGAATGGGGCGTTATTCGGCAGCGATCTCGCCACTTGGGAGCAATCCACAGCTTGCGCATGATCTTGCAAATGCGCAAGCTGCTTTAATGGATGAATTCTCTTGGCTGCCGTATCTATTCCCGCTGTCTTCGGATATCGCAAGTAACTTTGTATAAAGATCTTCTTAGTGATGAACCGGTATCTTAGGCAATTGCTTCGTGAAGATACCGATGGCTATTATACCGCTATGCAAGTGTCGGCACGAGCGGTTACTTTCCAACAATCACCGGATGTCATTGGCATACCATAAACAGGGTATTTTGGGCTCGCATGTAGTTTTTGAGGGGCAGGGTCAAAGTTTACAGAAAACGCTTATCTTTTTGAGATTATGAAATACAAAGATCATATGGAGTGTGAAAACGAAATGCAGACTATTGCTATAGAATGGCAGGATAGCCCTCTTAGTGGCAGCATACTGGTTGTTAATGGCGAACTATCAAAGCTGGATGTTGCCAGGGGAAGCGGAAGTATCGAAGGCGAGCGCTTTGAACTGGGCCAGGGTGGCTGCCGGATAGATATTTCGGTCAAGGACGAAGATGTGTCATTCGGGGCTGCTCCTACCATAATCGAGGTAGATGCCGGCGCAAACTCGTTCGCCTTTTTCCTGAGGGATGTAAGCAGCAAGTACCCTATTCTCATCCGCGAATACGGCGTCGTGGTTACGGAACAGGGTGATCAGCGTTCATATCCTCAGATCGAAAGCGCTATTTCTGCGAGGGGTCTGAAGGCAGGACTTGAGACCTTCGAACTTGAAGATGAAGAGAGCTATGATAATGCGGCAGCTCATACAAGATCGATGCGCTGTCCCACCTGGCTTGGGGTAGGTCGAGACATCCGTATCTTCGAGGTGAAATTCGGTTTTGAAGAGCCGATGCATACCATAGTTCCCAGGCTTCACGGAGATATCGTTAAGCTCCCTGAAATGGACGGTGATACGGCAGCTTACTCATTCATGATGGGGCGTGGGATAGGCTGCGTAGATAACATCACCCGGCATATTGAAAACGGCGTGCTGCCGATCCTTCATGCCGAGGTCTTGGATTGTGATGTCCGCTATGATTTCACATCCTTCACAAGCTTGGAAACATCGCCACTCACCGCAGAGTCCGTGCAAGGCACACATTACCTTGTTGCCGATTCTCATAGCATCGGCCGAGTATTTACCCCACAACATACAGCACAGCTTGCCTCAATTGAACAGAAATACGATGAAGAGACCGTACTCTACAGCCGGGTGATCGCTATTAACATGGGCGATGTCCCACGCTATGCCTGGCTGAAAGCCCCTGTGCCCAACGTCAAGTTCAAGGTCAAGTTCGATGGTGCCACGGGTTTTGGATGCTTCGAGAGCGGCAGGGTGTTTACGGTTGCAAAGCTTAACGGAACGCCTCTCACAAAGGATGAAGTTGCAATTCTGCTTCAGCCAGGAGAGACTGCGACTCTGGAGTTTGCCATTCCAAACAGTCCCATATCTGAAGATAGAGCCCGCAATCTTTCGGGGCAGTTGTTCGAAGATCGCTTGTCTGAATGCCGGGCGTTCTGGATGGAAAAGCTTAAATCGGCTGGGCAGATATCGCTCCCTGAGAATCGTGTTGACGAGATGGTGCGCGCAGGATTGCTCCATCTGGATCTGATATCCTATGGAAAAGAGCCGGATGGTGCGGTATCTCCTACGGTCGGGGTCTACTCTGCAATAGGATCGGAGAGCGCTCCCATCATCCAGTACATGGATTCCACAGGCAGGCACGATCTGGCTGAGCGAATGATCATGTATTTCCTTGAGACCCAGCAGGATGATGGATTCATCCAAAACTTCGCCGGATACATGCTGGAAACCGGCCCCGCCTTGTGGACTATCGGTGAGCACTATCGGTATACGCATGATACCGATTGGGCGATAAGAATTATGCCAAAAGTGCTAAAATCCGTCGACTACCTGCTGAAATGGCGAGATCGGAACAAGCTGGAAGAACATTTGGGTAAGGCAGGCTACGGCATGCTGGATGGCAAGGTGGCAGACCCGGAAGACCCGTTCAGAAGCTATATGCTTAATGGATATGCATACCTGGGACTAATACGTGTGGCAGAGATGCTTGCAGATGTTGATCCGGATAGGGCTTGCGAACTGAAAAAAGAGGCGATGGCATTCAGAGATGATATTCGATCGGCCTTCTTCAGCAATCTTGCAAAGTCACCTGTAGTGCCGCTGAACGATGGTTCGTGGTGTCCAACAGTTCCACCTTGGACGGAAGCTCAGTCACCATGCGCATTGCTTGCAAGCTCTGACAAGGTATCTACCCATGGAACTTTCATGGCTCGGGACGCACTCCTTGGGCCGCATTACCTTGCACTGCAGGAGGTGATTGATTCAAAAGAGCAGGCATCAACATTCATGCTCAGGTATATCACAGAGTTGTTTAGCATGCGAAATGTTGGTTTCATGCAGCCGTATTACAGTCCTCACCCCTGGATGCATCTGAAACGCGGCGAGGTAAAAGCTTTCCTGAAGGCATATTACAACCAGTTTTCCGGCCTGGCGGACAGGGAGACGTATACATTCTGGGAGTGCTATTACCACGAAAGCCCGCATAAAACCGCTGAGGAGGCCTGTTTCCTCATGCAGACGAGATGGATGCTTTATATGGAGGAGGGACAGATGCTCAACCTGCTTTCAGGGATTCCTAGGGCATGGATGGAGCATGGGCGAAGTATTGTTGTAGATAAAATGTGCAGCTACTTTGGCGAACTCTCCATGCGTGTAGAATCGCAGGCAGGCCATGGGAGAATTGAGGCCTCTGTAGAATGTGAGACCGATTATCGTCCGGGATGCGTGAAGATCAGGCTGCCACATCCTCAAGGTCTGACAGCGAAGTCTGTCGTCGGCGGCGAATACGATCCTGAGTGCGAAACTGTGAGCGTAGAATCCTTTACCGGCAGGGCTCATATAGTGCTGGAGTTCTGACAGATCCGTAATTCTCACCAGAATGTTTGGCAATATATGAATACGAGGAGGATAGATAATTGGAATTAACGCCTAGTCAACAGGTAATGATTGCCCTTCGAGGCGGCATGCCGGATAAAATACCATTTACCGTATACAGTACTTTATTGCCTCGATGTAGTTCGGAGAGAGTGCTGAGGAACCGTGGATTGTGTGTGGTTAAAATGACTGCTTCATATAAGCTGGTCCAGCCTAATGTAAAGATCGAAGAACGCCACTATACGGATGAAAGTGGTCGTAAGCTTGTTCGCACAATCTACACTACCCCCTATGGAGATTTGAGTACTCTGCATGAACCAAAAGGATTCACATCCTGGTGTCATGAGCATATGTTCAAATCTCCAGACGATTACAAGGCGTTGCTTTTCTACATACAGGATACCGTAGTCGAGCCCGATTATGAAAATGCAGCAAAGATGGTCGAGGACCTCGGCGGTGATTTCGCAGTGAGGGATCAGCTGCCTCTGGAGCCATTGCAGATATTCATATCTTGCCACTATATGAATATGCAGGAGTTTTGCATGCAGTGGATGGATAATCAGGATGAGATCCTCAAATTGTACGAAGCGCAGTCCCAATTGGCAAGGAAAATCTATCCTGTTGTAGCAGATGGGCCGTTGGAATTCTGCAACTACGGCGGGAATGTGGTGCCGCAGATTATAGGGGTGGATTCCTTCAAGAAGTATTTCATTCCCCACTACAACGAAGCGGCGGCGGTTCTTCATAAGAAGGGTAAGTTGATCGGCAGCCATTTCGATGACGACAACACTATGATCATGGATGCAATCGGAGAGACAGACCTGGATTATATTGAGGCCTACGACCCCGGCATAAGCCCGCCAGTCGCCGAAGCACGGAAAGTCTGGCCAGACAAAGTACTGTGGCTGAACTATCCAAGCGCATGGCATGTTAATCCAGTTGAAGAAGTGTATACCGGCGCACTTAAATTGATCAAAGAGGCTGATCCCTGCAATGGCTTCCTAATAGGGATAACTGAGGATGTTCCTGAGAATCGCTGGAGAGAGAACTTCATGGCCATTATGGATGCTATAAACAGCACCCCTCACTAAATTCGTAGAGAGAACCGACACAGGGCCCCTGAACGCATCCGATATACCCTGGCAGCCACCGGTTATAGTCGGCTGCTACGCATAATCAGATTGGGCAAGCAGCCTTCGCTCGATAGTCACGATACAGACCACCGAGCGAAGGCGCGGATTCAAGAAATCAGTTGGGCTCCTTGTGAGGCCCTTTCGAAGGCTGACAGATTCTCGATCTTTACTCCCGGCGGTATGTCGCATCCCGATGAGATTATGAACCTATCGCAATCGGCCATTCGAGTCGACAGCTTTATCGTAGCTGCTTCAACGGATTCGGGTGTCCCCAGCAGAAAAACCTCCGTCGGATCCAGATTTCCCATCAACACCACGTTCTCCGGTATCCGGGGGTAGACATCATAAGGGTCTGTTACCGATCCTACGTGCAGAGCCTCTATCCCTGTTTCACAAAGGGCTTCTACAAGGTGCGTTATCCTGCCACAGTTATGCAGCGCTGGCGTCTTCCCTCGGCTCTTTATGCGGGTGACGATAGACTTAATGTATTCGTTGGAGAACTCGTTTGCATCATCCACCCCAAGCATTCCAGACGCCGGTTCAAGGACCATCACCCCATCGATGCCCGTACTAAGCAAATCATCAGTGTATTTCAGCAGCAGTTCGTTCACTTTTCCAAGAGTAGCATGAACGACCTCCGGTTCAATCTTTATGGCCATCGCGATCTCGGTCATTCCCATAAGCCTTCCGGCGCAGGAGAACGGGCCAAGGATGTATGCCCATACCGGCTTATTCGGAAAGTTCTGCTTAAGGGTTCTGCATGTTTCTACAAAAACGCCCAGCCTGTTGTTCACGCCTATTTCCGGGACAACCAGAGCTGCAGCATCTTCCAAGGACGAAACCTTAATCCCTGTAACAGCGGGGAGTTCGTCGATATCCCAGTTGATGGTTGCTCCCAGGGACTCTGCCTCCACCGTGAGATCCATCATAGGGAAAACGATGTCGAAGTTGACCGTGTTGTGCAGGGCGGTTAGAGTCCTGGCCTGAAGTGAACCGTCGTTCAGGTTTTCCCGAACTGTAGAGTCCGTTAAAACCTTGCCGGGGAATCCTGCCAGGGGCGCATACAGCGGTCTGCGCGCATTCTTCAAGTAATCAACTAATTGCATGTAACATCACCTGTTCCTTTAGTTTATGTGGCCAGCCACAATGATATTTTAGGGAACATGGCTAGATATATCTGGCAGTTTCATACTGTTAATTTGGCAGTTTGAGACCGCAGATTCTAACTATGGTGCTTTATAGGAATTTGGTGCTTTGGAGGCTTGGTACGGCGGTATTCTCCCGGGGTGCTGCCTGTATATTTCTGGAAAACCTTGGTGAAGTAGCTCTGATCGTTGAAACCGCAGTCCAAACAAATTTGAACGATGCTTTTTTCCGTGCAAATAAGCAATTCGCAGGCTTTCTCTATCCTCATACGGTTAAGCAGTTCGGTGAATGACCGTCTGAATGTCTGCTTAACCACCCGGCTGAAGTGCGAAGGGGAGAGACAGGCGATGTTTGCAACATCGTCTCTGGAGAGGTCTGAATGAAGGTTATCCTGCATGTATTTCAGAGCTGTTCCAAGAAGCACGCTGCTTGGGTACTGATGATTCAATTTTATGGCATCCATCATCCGCTCAATCATGGAGACCAGCCACGCGCAGAGTTCTTCCTCTGCATCGATGTGGGCAAGCTCTGTGAATGATGAATAATTTGTGCCGAGAAGCTCCGATGGGTCTGCACCGGCTTCCACGGCACTGCGCGACATGGTAACCACCAGCTCCAGGATAAAACTTTTCAGGAGGGTTGGCCGCTCACGACCATAGTAGTAGATGCCTACCAGTATACGGTTCAGAATCTCGCGTGCAGCCGAGCGGTCGCCCCTTTTTATGGATGTTATAAGGGAGGGCTCTTCCATAAGGTAGATATCGCGGATGGAGCGGTAATCCTGACCTTTCAGCTCGTGGATGGCCTCTGCGCGCTCCGATTCCCTGCGGGCGGATGTGCGTCTCAGTTGCAGGAGTGCGGCATTCGTCATATTGGCTTCTTCGGCCATGGAGAGTAGATCGCATGCGGCATGACGTATATCTGATGCGGATAGGGATAATGCATTGGTGCCCTGAGCAGCTATCGAAGCTCTTTCCACAACAAGTCCGCCAATTTCCAGGGCGTTGTGCATAACAGGAACTGCCCAGACTACGTAGCCGTCCGGGCAGAGAAGCATTGAGGGTTCGCCCCATCTAAGGGCTTCCTGCAGAGCCATCCTGCGGGCTTCCGCACACGCAGAATCGGTGCAGTCTCTGCAACACGCATTGCCACCCAAGATGACGTTTCCTTGAGTATCTGTAAGTACAAGTGACAGCCTCCAAGCCTCCCGGTAATTTTCCGCGAGAGAATTGAACGCTGGTTCCATGCCAAGAAGCATTGGGCTGCATTGATCAGTTATATCAGACTGCGTATGGGAAATGGCTGTCATTTGTTACTACCAGACTTCATTCCAAGACATGCGCTTACACTATGTGAGCATTCATCATTATATGACTAGTGCTGTGTGCCTTATTTGATTATATCATAAAATTCGGTTTTGCCTCGAACAAACTCCGATAGCTAGGCAATCTTAAGCAACTCTTTTGCTTTGTCAACCGCACTTGCGGCATCCGGCGAGTAACCGTCCGCACCAATCTCGTCCGCATACCTCTGCGTGATAGGAGCGCCGCCTACCATTACGATTACATTGTCCCTGATACCAGCATCCTCAAGGGCCTGGATAATGTCTTTCATTGCGGGCATGGTGGTGGTGAGCAGTGCAGAGAGCAGAAGCACGCTTACCCCCGAATTCTTTGCGTTATCCACAAACTTTTCAGGCTTCACATCTACGCCCAGGTCTATCACCTCAAATCCGGCGCCTTCCATCATCATGGCAACCAGGTTCTTGCCTATGTCATGCAAGTCTCCCTGCACAGTTCCGATGGCTACCTTCGCTACAGGCATAACTCCGGCTTCGGAGAGTTTGGGCCTTAGAATCTCCATTGCACCTTTCATGGCACGTGCGGCAATTAAAACTTCAGGCACGTAGAACTCGTTGTTCTTGAACTTGGTGCCAACAACGTTCATCCCTGCCACAAGTCCGTTGTTCAGGATATCCTGTGGAATCTCTCCGTTGTCAAGAGCTTTTGCCGTGAGTTCCTTAACCGCAGGCAACTTGCCGTTTATAAGTGCGGTTGACAGTTCCTCATAGTTGAACATTCTATTTATCTCCTCATAAGGTTTGCATACCAGTTGCATGCTACATATTTAATCCAGTCCTCACCAAACAGACTGGATACACATGCATAATATCACCCTCATGCTATCAAATCCTGTAATATAATATCAGCGCATTGTAATTTAGTGCGTTTGTGTAAAATTTCGATGAAAAAGCTACCCTCATGCCTGCCTGTACCCGTAACAAATGATACAGCCCGTCTCCGAATGCTTTGTATCCTAAATATGCCATCCCTGATAGCGACCTCGGAAAATCAGGGATACTTGCGAAATATGGATGCCTTGATGAGCCCGCACTCTGCCCGAACAAAGGCACCAGATTACAATGCGAAGGTATTATTTTACAGGATTTGACGGCATGTGCATGATATTATATATATCTTGCCTGTCATGTTTGCTGAAGGTTGATTAAACAAGTAGCGCGCAAGTGATGTTCAAACTTTACAACGCTGATATTCTTTAGTTGAAAATTGTGCGGTTATTGCACAACTAACAACAGTATAGGAGAATTTACATGAATAATAGGGAAAGAATTACGTCTGTCTTAAGATATGAAGAATATGACAGGTTGCCGATTGTGCATTTTGGCTTCCTCGATACAGCTATTAGACGGTGGGCGGATGAGGGGCATATACCACACGAAGACATTCCAAATATATATGACGCGACCCCTGCCGAGGATAGACTGGGCGAGAAGCTTGGATTCGATTGTACCTATTACAGAACATTCTCTCCTGATACCAGGCTGAATCCGGTATTTAAGACGAAAGTGCTTGAAGAGTTGCCGGATGGACGACGGAAAGTCTTTACCAGCTTCGGTACCACCGTGCTGGACAGCGATAGCAATGAAAGCATCAATGCGGAGATCGACCATATGCTGAAGGGCCGTAAAGAGTGGGATGAAGAATTTCGTAACCGCCTGCTATTTAAGGAAGACCGCGTCAACGATGCTCTTGTAAATATAGGCCAGGAGAACAGGCCTTTCTCGGACGGAGGCAAGGAATATCTTCTAGACGAGAACAGAGATACACATATCCTTCTGCACTGCGGAAGTCTCTACGGTGCCCTGCGTGACTATATGGGAATAGAAAACCTCTGCTACCTGCTTGCTGATGATGAGGATCTGCTGGATGAGATGATTCAGGTAAATGCAGATCTAGCCTATAAATGTGCCGAAGCAGCCCTCGCCAGTGGAGTGCAGTGGGATATAGCCCATTTCTGGGAGGACATTGCATACAAGAACGGACCTTTAGTTAATCCTGTTATATTTGCAGAGAAAGTCGGCCCTCATTACAAGAGGATCACGCAATTGCTCAACAAATACGGCGTAGATCTCATCTCGCTGGATTGCGATGGTCTCATTGATAGTCTTCTGCCGATCTGGCTGGAGAACGGTGTAAATATCATGTTCCCCATAGAGGTAGGCACCTGGAATGCCAGCATAAAACCATGGAGGGATAAGTACGGGAAGGCACTGCGAGGTGTTGGCGGTATGGACAAGAAAGTCTTCGCCAGAGACTATGCGGCAGTTGATGCGGAGATAGAACGCCTGAAGCCTCTGGTGGAGCTGGGTGGATATCTTCCCTGCCCGGACCATCGCATTCCGGGAGATGCTAAGTGGGAGAACGTCCAGTATTACTGTGATAAAATGCGAAAAGCGTTCGGTTGATCTGCAAATGCACAATCCGTTAACAGGTTGATAATATCCCCCTAAATCCTATGCTTGAAGGCTGTCGGCGATATTCCTGTATGTTTTCGAAAAACCCGACTGAAGTAGCATAGATCAGGAAAACCTACTCTTTCCGCAATCTCACCTATTGAATACATATCGCTTAGGATAAGGTCTTTCGCTCTATTTATGCGAATGAATGCCAGGTATTGGATTGGTGTCAACCTGTACGCTTCCTTAAACAGTCGACGAAAATGCGTGCAGCTCAAATGCGCGATGGAGGCAAGCTCTTCCGTCGACAACTGCTGATCGAAGTGTTCTTCCATGAATTTCACTGTTGCACGAAGTTTTTTGCCATATCGATTTTGGAACCTTGTCTGGACGGAATCAACGAGGATGTGATAGATTATGTCATTCAACACTGACCGGCATTTCACCTTGTGGGCAATGGCTTTATCGAACCAAGTATTGGCAAGCTCGTGAAACATATTTCGGTAATACATGGTATTAGTCGTTTTTATTACTTCTCTATTCATCATGAGCGGGAACGAATCATCTTCACCAAGCTGAAATGATACGACGACATGGTGGTATGGAATGACTGAGCTGCCATCGGTTACATACCTGCTACCCTTCGCGAGAAATAGAATATCCCCCCTATGCACAGTATAGATTTTGTCTGGCGTCATATAAGTAGCACTACCATCCAGCACAAAAACGAACCCATGACAATATCTGCCGCATCTCTCCTCATAGTGCCACCCTGGAGGACATTTGAATTCGTGCGCTAACTCAATAGATAAGATCGTCAGGTCATATTCGGTATAGTACCCTATGCTCTGATTATGCATTGACATCACGCCCCTTTCACATGGGAACGAAAACTTCTTGTTTACAGCGCAGTATTACAATCACTGGAAACGCATGCTACCCTGCTTGATCCCATCATACAATGTCCAGCCCTTTTGTTCAATATAGATGGACAATAAATCCAAATGTGGTTGTTGAAGCTATAGACTTTAGCCCTGGAAACTATATAATTGGAACTATGATACTGCCTTATGGCACGAGAGGGAGCATACGCATATGCATCAACCAATTATATTAAGTCAAGCCAGCTATAACAACTGCAAAGTGCTAAGTGATAGCGAAAGAGCTGTGGTGGAATTTCATGAGGATAGTGGCAGGTTGATCTTTACCGGTAAGCCTGGGTTTGTGGGAAACGTCGATTGGTCAAAGGCTAAATTCCTGGTTATGGATGTGAAAAATCTCGAAGACTGTTCCGAGGAAGTGATTTTCGAACTGTGGGATAAGAACAATAAGGAAAACTCGCCTGATAGTGCCATCACCACAAATATATTGCCGGGGATACGCGCCAGGTTTGTTTTTCGATTGGAGTACCTGAATTCCAATATGTTTATTCTACCTCTGTCACCCGGAAGCTTGAAAGCGGTAGTCAACGGCAACAAGTTGGACATACTGGACGTAGACAGGATTGCCTTGGGCTTACGCGGTGGACTTAAGGATAGCAAGAAAGTCGAAATATCCAACTTGCATGTTACGGATATTCAGCCGGAATACCTGATGCCTGATTCAAAAAACGTAGATGAATTGGGCCAGTGGACAGCCAAAAGTTGGCGGGGCAAAACTGACGATATATGTCAGCTCACCGATTTTCTAAAGGCTGAATACGGATCATCGGCAGATCATGCCTTTCCGGAAGATCGGAGCAGATACGGTGGGCTGAAGAAGAAAAAGTTGGACGGCGAAGGCTATTTCAGAACTCATAACGACGGCAAAAGATGGTGGCTTGTAGACCCTGATGGATACGCCTTCTACAGCACCGGAGTCTTTGGAGTTTATCCTGGCGAATTCGGATGGGTGCATGGCAAAGAAGGCTTCTTTGAGTGGTTGCCGGAGCGCTATGGTGAATACAGAGATGCCTGGAAAGCATCTCGTGAAGACGAGCTCTTTATGAGAAAGTACCGGGATATAGTGGATCCGAATATCGGTATGTTTAGCTTCGCCATAGCAAACCTGATCAGGGCTTTTGGAAGTGACTGGTGGACCAACTGGGCATCGATTACCAGAAAGAGACTGGTGAATTACGGAATCAATACTCTGTCTATGGGGACTCCTATTAATGTTGCTAGATGCCTCGAAATGCCCTATACAATGATGCTTTCCAACTTTCCTACGACGCAGAAGAAAATCTTCAGAGACTTCCCTGATGTATTTAGCGATGAATACAGAAATAATGCAGCCTCGTTTGCTAAACAGTTGAAGGCTTTTGAAGGCGATAAGTTCCTTCTGGGCTATTTTCTAAACAATGAGCCAAACTGGTGCTTTGTCAGTGGGCTCAATATTGCCGAAGAATTGCTTGAACACAAAGATGAGTTTGCATCCAAACATCATCTTATCGCTTATCTGTCTGATCGGTACAACGGGGATATAAGAGAATTGAACGGATCATGGAATACCTCATTCGCGTGCTTCGAAGAGCTGAACGGCGGTATCAAGAAAGCTGCCAGCTTCTCGGAAGCATCAGCAACTGACTTGCGCAACTTTTCCCGAATCATGACAGAGAGTTACGTGAAGATACCCAGCGAGGCCGTGAAGACTGTCGACCCTCATCATCTCAACTTGGGGATGAGATATGCCGGCGTACACGATACCAACTTGCTTGCCGGATGCGATAACTTTGACATATTTTCACTCAACTATTATGACTCTAACCCTGTTGATCATGCCGAGGCAATAAGTAAGGCGATACATATGCCTATGATGATAGGCGAATTCCATTTTGGTGCCTTGGATAGGGGACTTCCATCGACCGGGCTCAAGGGTGTAGCCAGCCAGGAAGAGAGGGGCAAGGCGTATAGATATTACATGGAGAACTTCGCAGATTTCAAGTATTCTGTGGGAGCGCATTACTTTATGTATAATGATCAACCGCTATGGGGAAGGTACGATGGCGAGAATTATCAGATAGGCTTTGTGGACGTCTGCAACAAGCCGTACTACGAGTTTGTCGATGAAGTCTCGAGCACTAATAGCACAATTTATGATGTCGTTGGCGGTGGAAAAGAGAAATACGATATTGCCCCCAAATTGATCATCTAGGTTGCGCGTGTTATTCTTTCGGCTCTATAAGCTTTCTTGAGGGTGAATCTGATTCGCCCTCACCCCAACCCTCTCCCGATTTCGGGCGAGGGGGGATGCCGCTTATCCCGAGTAGCCCACAGGGCATATCGAGGGACGGTACATGTCTGCCAGGCTTCGGCAGCGGCGTCGTCGACTCTGCAACCGAAGCATCAACACACCCGTGAAGGGTGTGCCTACATCTAGTCGGCGCAGGCCGACTTCGTGTTTTTGTTGCCGCGAATTTATTCGCACGGGTGTTGGAACACTACCGCTATCCACAAACTTTCTTATAGAGCCTTCTTTTTAAGGAGATATGAACATGAAAAACGAGAATCCCTGCAACTGCGTCCATATTGCAGAAGAGATAATGAGAATTCCGACCTATCGCGAGCCTGAACGCGAACAGTTGCCCATGTTTGCAGAAAACCGAGTGCATCAAAGGACAAGCGGTCGTGTTTATCCTGTGCCTATAATAAACAGGGTGATCAGAGATAGGAAAATCGACAAAGAATATAAAGCCATAGTGCTTGAAAATGAATATATCCATCTGATAATCCTGCCGGAGCTGGGAGGACGTATCTTTGAAGCGGTGGATAAGACGAACGGCTATGACTTCTTTTACAGGCAACACGTTATTAAACCAGCTCTCATAGGATTGTTTGGATCATGGATATCAGGTGGGGCTGAGTTCAACTGGCCTGTTCACCATAGGCCGTCTACGTTTATGCCCGTGGATCACCATATAGAAAAAGCGGATGATGGCAGCATAACCGTCTGGCTCAGTGAGCACGAACCATTGCACAGAATGAAGGGGATGGTTGGGATATGCCTGCATCCTGGAAAAGCCATATTTGAAACCAAGGTTCGACTCTACAATCGAACAGCTCTGCCGCAGTCGTTTCTGTGGTGGGAAAACATTGCTGTCCCGGTCAATACTGATTATCAGATCTTTTTCCCGCACGATGTCACGCATGTTCATTTTCATTATAAAAAATCGGTAGCTTCCTTCCCAGTTGCCAAAAGTGTGTACAACGGAATAGATATGCGAAATGGACGAGATATTCGATGGCATAGGAATACGGTTCAGCCGACCTCGTTTTTTGCTTCCAGATCGAAGTCAGACTATTTCGGCGGTTACGACCATGGCAAAAAGGCGGGGGTGGTACATATAGCCAATCACCATATTTCGCCGGGTAAAAAGCTGTTTACGTGGGGGTATAATCAGCTGTCTCGTTCATGGGAAAAGGCTTTAACCGACACAGACGGAGCGTATGCAGAGCTTATGGCTGGTGTATACTCCGACAATCAGCCGGATTTTTCATGGTTGGAGCCACACGAAACAAAAACCTTTAGCCAGTACTGGTATCCATTGAAACAAATAGGTGAGCCCAGGAACGCCAATCGCCAGGCCGCATTCAATTACGAAAAGAGCGAAGGCCGTGTTGAAATACGTCTCAATGTTACCGAATCATTCCCCTGTGCGGTGATACAACTATTTCTCGGAGACGAGCGGATATGGGAGACTGTTCACGATCTCCTGCCTGGTGAACCGTATGTGGCAGAGTTGGAAATCGCTGAAGACATTGATGAGAGGGAACTAGTTTTCGATGTTAAAGATGCACTCGGGAATGAGATAATAGGGTACCGTCACCAGCCTCACCACAACGTGGACTTGCCCGAGCCCGCAAGGACTGTACCGCCACCCTGCGAACTGCATACTTCGGGAGAGCTGTATCTCGCGGGTCTGCATTTGGAGCAGTACCGCGACCCATGCGTCTCCCCTGAGGCATACTGGAGGGCGGCATTGGAAAAGGACCCCGGCCATGCGCTCAGCAATATCGCTTTAGGACGCCTATTGCTGAAAAGGTATAGATTTTGGGAAGCGGAAGAGCTGTTGGTCAGGGCTGTGAATACGCTTACAACCTGGAATCCTAATCCACGGAACGGTGAAGCCTATTATTATATTGGGCTTTCATTGAAATATCAGAACAAACTTGACGAAGCCTACAATGCCTTTTATAAGGCGACCTGGAACTATGCGTACAGGAACTTGGCTTTCTATGCACTGGCGGAAATAGACTGTTTGAAGGGAGACTTCCATGCCGCCAGAGAACACCTGGAAAGCTCTCTGGATACCAATACGCAAGACCTGAAAGCTCGTGATCTGCTTGCCGTGGTTTTACGCAAATTGAATTATGCCGGAGAAGCAGCAAATCTGATACGCCAGACATTAGCCATTGACCCACTGGATTACTGGGCGCAAAACGAGATCCAACTGATTGATGGACTTGAAGCTGATCGGTCTATATTCGATAGCATGGATAGCAATCCAGAACAGACGTGTCTGGATATCGCATTCGACTATAGCCGTGCAGGTTTCTTTGTGGATGCCATCGATCTCCTGCAGCGCCTGATCAAATACAAGGATGGCGTTGATAACATCTGTCCGATGCTATACTATGCTATCGGATATTTCTATGGAATTATCAAGAGCAATAAGGAATCCGAAGATTACTACAAGAAGGCAAGAGCGGCTGATCCCAGATATTGCTTTCCATCAAGGCTCGAGGAGATGCTGATTCTCAGGGATGTTCTCAGCACGCGAAAGGATGCAAGAGCGGCCTGCTATCTTGGGAATCTGCTGTATGATAAACAACAATATGATAAAGCGATTGAATGCTGGGAGCTTTCGGCCAATCTTGATGGCACTTATTACGTTGCTTTTCGAAATTTGTCCTTAGGATATTTTAATCAGAAAAAGCAGCCAGACAAGGCGCTGGCATACCTGAAGAAAGCACTAACACTTAAGCCGAATGATACACAATTGATTTACGAGTTGAATTATCTGATGGAATTGAGTGGCATTTCTCCAAGTGAGCGCTTGGATATGCTGGAAACGCACTCTGAAATGTGAGATGACTTGTACATCGATATGATTAAGGCTCATAACCAACTGCATCAGCCGGATAAAGCCTTGGACTTGCTGGATGGGCATGTATTTACGCCTTGCGAGGGGGGAGAGCATGCAATCGCAGAACAGTATATCTTTGCCCATTTTCGACTTGGCCGCACAGCCTTAAGAGAAAACGATATTGGCAAGGCACTACAGCACTTCATAGATGCTCTGGTTATTCCTGAAAACCTCGGCGCAGGAATCTGGCATACAGCCATGAATGTGCCGGCTCTATACTACCAGGGGGAATGCTACCTGCTTCTTGGCAAAAATGACATGGCATCGGATATTTATAAGAATATTAGCGATATGGTAGTGGATTACTTCTCGGATATGTACTTGCCATCCCTCCCATATTACAAGGCATTATCCCTAAGTCGTTTAGGGAGAAGAGGAGATGCTAAGAAACTATTGAAGGCTTTTCTGAAAAGGTGTCTGCACGAAAGGGGGCAAAAGGATTATGGCTATTTTAGACCCACACCGTTCTTCATATCTTATTTTGAAAGCCCCAAAGTAGTTAGGGAAAGATATTATGATTATCTCATCGCCTTGGCATACATTGGATTAAATGAACATGAAAAGGCAAAAGAATCCCTGAAGCATGTGCTGAAGGGTGAACATTACCATCTCATGGCCGAATTGGAATTGGCGATGCTCTGCTGATGTGTAAGGTTTCGTATTATATGCAAACCCAGGGGTAAGCGATATAACATACATTCGGATGAGGGGGATCTGGCGGTTGTAATGGGCCTGTATTCCAGAAAGATCGTGCTAAATTTATATGCTGGACAAGGTACAGCCGATCAGTTCCCCAGGTTCGCTTGGAGTGTACAAATTATTATCGTCTTTGGTTTGCCCTGTATTGCTCGCGATACTCCCGTGGGGGCATATTGAAACGTGCCTTAAAAGTCGCGCTGAAGTAGTGTATTGATGGATATCCGAGCTCAGCGGCGATCTCAGATATGCGCATGTCGGATTGCTCCAGTAGACATTTCGCCCTGCACATAAGTATGCGCCTGTTGCATTCGCAGACCGTCTCATTCAATGTGTCCGAAAAGCAGTGCGACAAGGTCGATTTGCTTACTCCGACGTTATGTGCCACTTCTTCTATTTGAAGGCCGTGGCGGCAGTGATTCTCTATATACCATGTGGCTACTTCTATCAACTGGCTGTATTTGTCGCTGGTAGATACGCAGAGCGGTGAGTTTGTGCTTAATTGCCGCCCAAGTTTGATGATCAATTCGTACAGCATCGCCAGTTGCAAATATTCGCTCACAGCGCCCGGATTCTTCGCTTCTTCTATGATGCGAGAGAAGTCTTCTATGAGACTCGAACAACCGGTGAGTTTCTTCGTTGTTGTCTTGTCAAAGATCGCGCGAAGTTCCGGGGGCTCGATTTTATCTATCTGTGCGTAATACATATTCCATGGCTCGTTTGGAACCCCGGCCATTTCATGTGCTTCGCCCGGCCTTGTTATGCAGACATCGCCCTCTTCGATCTTTATTTCACCTGTCTCATTTCTATAGATAAATGATCCTCTGGAAAGAAAATGAAGCTCAAAATGACTATGCGAATGATTCGTAATAACCCTGCTGGATTCGCATTCGTGGTAACCGAAAACAATGACATTTACCTTGTTCTCCGCAGCCTCTTTGATGTGGAATTGGAATCCCTGAAATAAATAACCTATCGATTTCATATGTTCATTCCATATTCTGTGAGTTGATGCATTCTGATTGCAATGTCATGGAAGGGCTGTATTTTGAGATAAAGCCTATATATGGATTATACATCAGAGGATACCTGAAATGGAAGATAATAGATCTCCTGGCATCTTGAATAATCACCGAAATTTGTGGAAACCTACACTTTTACTTTGCACGTATCTGTAAATACGGAACACGAATTCATAAATATCACGGCTCTTCTTAGGCGTATTCGCCGAAAACTCTGCAGCATTTTGAACAACATTTCCCGTTAATTGCAAAGACTCGTTGTAGAATGCTTGATATACTGTAATTGGAAATACCTGCGCATGGTAACCTGGCCTCGCCTGTATTTAATAATCTATTTTAGTCAACGGAGAGATAATTTGCAGACACTAAGATATCGAGAAAACCCTTTGATTACGCCTAAAGATGTTAAACCATCAATCGATACATATGAAGTGCTATGCGCTTTCAATGCCGGCGTTGCGGAATATCGTGGCGAGATAGTCTTGCTTATGCGCGTGGCTGAACGTCCGGTTAGCGATAATCCGAATAAAGTCCTGGTGCCTGTAGTTGATTTCAGCACCGGAAATGCCGTCTTCAGGACTCTGGAGTTCAGCAGAACGCAGGAAGGAATTTCGCTGGAAGATCCAAGGGCGGTGATATTTCCGGAAAAGACGTACCTGACCTCCATATCGCATTTCAGGGTTGCACGCAGCCGGGATGGGCGACAGTTCACTGTGGACGACAAACCTGCCTTGGTGGCTGATCAACCGTATGAAGCGTATGGCATCGAAGATCCGCGCATAACGCGCATCGGGGATACCTATTATGTGGTTTACAAGGGAGTCGCGCCTACTGGAATAACCCAGTGCCTTGCAAGTACAAAGGACTTTGTCACCTGGGAGAAGCACGGCATAATCCTCGCCCCGGAGAACATGGATGCAGCCCTGTTCCCGGAGAAGATTGGTGGCAGATATGCTCTTCTTCATAGACCGGTTTCTGAGATGTTCGGGGCCAAGAGCATGTGGATTGCTTATTCGGATGATCTCAAGGCCTGGGGTGGGCATCGGTTTATCGCAGGCATAGATAAGAATACCTGGGCCGGAGAGCGAATAGGCGCGGGCGCGGTCCCGTTTCTGACAGATCAGGGTTGGCTCGAGATTTTTCACGGCGCATCTGACGAAGGACACTACTGTCTGGGCGCGATGCTTCTGGACAAGGATAATCCCGAACGCGTAATTGCCAGATCTATCGAGCCTATCTTTGAGCCGGAATCCGAATATGAAAGACATGGTTTTATCCCGAATGTCGTTTTCACTTGCGGCGCGTTGGTGAACGGCGACACCATAACCGTATACTACGGCGTATGCGACGAGGCTATGGCAGCAGCTGAAATGAGCGTAAAGGAAATTTTGAGCTGCCTGCGATAGTGAGATTGGTACTTGATATAGCGTTATGGCGTATGATATATGTACGCTGAAACGCTCTGTGCCCCTGGTGTCCTCATAAATATAAAGCTTGCCAAACCAGCGCCAATGGCTTGATCTTTGACCGAAGGCCTGCGTTGTTAATGCTGTAGGGGCAGGGGATACGTTCCTTGCTGCGTTGACCGTTGCACTGATGGATCAAATGGAGATGAGTAATGCCCTCTCTTTTGCTTGTGCCGCCGGAGGGATCGCTACGTCGAGAATGGGTGCGCAGTCGGCTCCCTACGCGGGAGGATGTCGAAGGGTTTCTAGCTACAAATATGCGAGGGAGGTGTTTCTAAGCGAAAATAGGAAGGTCGGCTATCGGATTTACATGAACTGATGAAATGAGGATGAGAAAAATGAGTATTCTGTCTTGCACAAAGAAACATCGTTATGGACGTAACGGATTTACGCTGATCGAGCTGCTAGTTGTCATAGCGATAATAGCTATATTGGCAGCGATCTTATTTCCTGTATTTGCGAAGGCGAGGGAAAAGGCGAGACAAACTTCGTGCGCAAGTAATCTCAAGCAACTTGGATTGTCCATCCAGATGTATGCACAGGATTATGACGAAACGCTGCCAGCTAATAACGACGTAGTAAGCAAAACCGACTACAATGGCGGTCTTGCGGTCAATCCATTCCTGCTGTTGCAGCCATACATTAAGAACCTTAACATTCTGGCTTGTCCATCGGACCCTGGCGGGCATGGCACTCTATGTACATTCAGAGATGCGTACGATCCTAATACCAAACAGCGAAATGGGTCAAGTTACCAGTACAATATGTGGTGTTGGGGAGCTGCTCTGGCAAGCGCGTCAGCACCGTCAAACACTATTTTGGTATACGATGGCTGGTGGTGGGCTTGCGGCGATATTTGCTATCAGCCGTGGGTTTTGGCTGCTCCGCACAGCTCAGGATGTAATATCTCATTTATGGACGGCCATGTTAAGTGGCTCCATGCCGGACAGGATCCAAGCGGAAATGCAATTTATGCTGGCTGGCCGAGTATGGCAAACAACTATGATGGCAACCAGCCGTATCGGGTGTTTCCGGATGGCCGATTGCACTACTGATAGATCAATTTCAGCGTAAAATATGGAAAGGGGTAATGGATAATGAAAAAACTAAACGTACTTTCTATGATCGCATTGGGAACCGTTATGGCAGTTGGAATTGCCCATTCCCAGGTTATATTTAGCGACAACTTCAATGCATCAGCACTAAGCTATGATGTCAATGCTGAACTAAGCAACAGGGAAACAGGTCTTGCGGGTCTGGTGCAGTACAGAGAATGCGAGAGCTATGATTGGCAGACCCAGGTAGGCAATCCAAATTATCCGGGCGTCCTGTTTATTCATCCCGTCACAAATACTATCCCGCACGTGTGGGACTCGCCTAATTTGGACTTCAGCAGCGCATTTCCCCAGTACAAATCTCTACAGTACGAGCTTAAGGTTGATCCGGCTGTGGATGCTGCGTCAGACGTGTCGGCGCTAAACCCGAGATTCTGGTTCAAATTCGGTGGCGTACAGGGCTCAACACAGATGTCGCCAGGTTATCCCGTCATCAACGATGGAATCATCCTTGAGCTGTGCGGGTGTGCGAATTCAGACGGAAAAAATCCATATCGCATAACAGATAATGGCACAGAGATAACATCCGGATTGATCAATGCACATGACGGCATGTATGCCCTTAAGGTAATTACCAACGAGAGTCTGGCTGGAGGGTATGATATCAATTTCAACATTGATGACAACAGCATCTACAGCTATACTAGAGCAAGTGGATTTGCCACCAACTACATCTCGGTTTCCAGTATTGTCGATTCCCAGGCGGCATCTAATGCCGCATCAGCTGTGGTCGATGATTTTAATGTATCTGTTTCACCAGCTGCTGCGCCGGTACCTGAACCTGCTGGCTTAACGGGGCTGATTACTGGATTCGTCACTCTGGTTGGTGTTGGATTTAGACGTAAGAAGTAAAGTAGCTTGAGGGTTCCCCGTAATCTTGCAGGGAACCCTCATATGTATCAGCAAAGAGGAAAGTAATAGCATGAGGAAAAGGTTCTATCTAGTCGCCATAGCCCTGTTCGCAATTACTGTTCAACAGACGCTGGCCATGACTATCAGCAGCAAAGCTCCCGGTAACCTTTTTGTGGCGGGCAGCTCCATGCAGTTTACGGTCGATGGTGCGCAGAGCAATGTACAGTATGACGTTGCCGACTATTTTGGCAATCATGTAGCAGATGGACAGGTGTTGGCTCAGAACCGTATCGCCACGATCCAACTGTCAGGCCAGAAGCCTGGCTGGTACCAGATAAGTTGTACAGATGGCACTAATAAGTCGACTACAACAATTGGAGTTGTGATCGATCGTGGAAACGCACCCCTTCCGGCTGATGGCCGGGTGGGTGTAGATGCGTGTCTTGTGTGGCTTGCAAAACCAGTATATCACAAGTCTATCGCCCATATGGTGGGTTTAGCAGGAATTCCATGGGTGCGCGAGCGTCTAGGATGGGGCCCCGTTGAGACTGAGAGGGATAAGTTCACCTGGGTGCAGGATTACGATGAGCCGGCTGATGTCTTCTCAGCCGAGGGAGTGCGCGTCTGCAGCGCATGGCATGATTCCCCTGCTTGGACTCATCCCGATAATTCGCAGGCTACCTGCCCGGATGATCTCCGGGATGTATACGGTTTCGCCAAGGCGGAGGCGTCTCACAACGCATCGAAGATGCAGGCGTTTGAAGTCTGGAACGAACCGGATGGCGGCTGGTTTAAGGAATTGGGCGATAAATATGCCGGCTTTATGAAGGCTTCGTACCTGGGCTTCAAAGATGGCAATCGCAATTCGCTGGTGCTCACAGGCTCGATATGTGCTGGAGAGACTCCTTTCTTGCGTAATATCTATGACTCCGGCATCATCGATTACTATGATGTCTTTAACTGGCACTGTTATACAACAGCCCCTGGTTTTAAAAACATCCTTGGCAGGCACATGGAAGTTCTCCAGCAGTATGGGATGTATAAGCGACCGGTATGGATGACGGAGGCTGGTATCGGCACAGGCGAGTGTGAGGGTGAAGGTAAGTTGCTGCTCAGCGCCAGAGATCAACATAGTCAGTGCCAGTATGTACCTCAGGCTGTTGCTAGTTCATTTGCGGCTGGGACTGACAGGTTCTTCTATTTCGTCTTGCCGAGTTGCAAGGAGGGGAATATTCAGTGGGGCGTTTTGCGTCCTGATATAACACCGAATGCTTCGTTTGTCGCACTCTCCGCTGCTTCTCATATCATAGGGCGCTCGAAGTACGTCGGCGAGTATAAATCTGCGGGCGTTACAGCACACTGTCTCGCTACACCGAGAGGCAACGTGCTTGTGATGTGGGCAGACAAGGATACGGAAGTCGCAGTGCCGACCGAAAAATCTGCAGTGACTATGGCGAACATCTTTGGCGATGAAAGACAAGTGTCTGCGATTAACGGCACAGCAAGGGTGAAGGTAGGTCCTGACGCGATCTATCTGATCAATGTTGGCAAGAAGATGCAGGCTCAACTGATTAAACCTGTGATCCCTCGCTTGAAGATGGGTGCGAATAAGCCTTCTCGAATCGTGGTTGTGGGGCATTGTAAATTACCGGCGGTTTGGGAGAAAAGCGCATATAACTTCTCGATTGATAAGAGTAGCGGCAAGGCCTCATCATTTGATTATACGGTGGACGTCTATAACTTCAACAAAGGTAAAAGCGAGACGGGCTTAGTTGAACTGGCGTGCCCTGCCAGTTGGCGCGTGGAAAATCCGAAGCGCACGGTAACTGTGGGACCAATGGGTCGAGAAATTCTCTCATACAAGGTTACTCCAACCGTGTCTCCTGAGTATCCCATGAAAGTGGTTGCTCGGTCGAAGTTTAAGAACGAGCGCGTGCAGCCGGCGGTGAGTTATTTCACGACCGACCCCGGAGATCTGAAGCCGATTAAGAGTAAACCGCTCGATTGGACTAACGCTGCCGACTGGATCCCATCTGCGGGATGCGGATCGGTCGCTGTTACGAACCCCGAGCCTGGCACCATGCGCGTTGAGTGCCGGTTCAATCAGCCTGGCGACAGATGGGCATATCCAAACCTGTCTGTAAAGATGCCTTCAGATGTAGCTAATTATGATGGTATCGCCTTTGACTTGAAGACATTCAATGCTGACCCCGGTACCAGAATAAACATGATGCTTGTAGAGTCTGAGGCAGGAGGAAAGCTCACCCCTAACTACATGTCAGGGACTAATCCTGACGGCAGTAAACGGCGTGTGCTGTTCCTCTTCAAGGATATGAGATGGCTCTTCTTTGTAGGTGGCCCTGACCCGACTTTTGGTCTTGACCCCAGAAACGTTTCTATCGTGAAGCTGGGATGCAATACATCACTAGATCAAGTTACCTTCGAGGCAAGCAATTTTGAACTGGTGAAGTTCAAACACTAGAGACGACAAGTTTACTCTAACTTAATAATACTCAATAAAATAATGCCGTTGTTGCCTTATTACCAGGTGTCAGCGGCATTATCGTTTTCCTCTACTAAAAGCAATCGCTGGCAAAGTCCCTGCACAGTTAACTAAGACATATTTGCTTGACCAGTGGATTCTCTCTCAACAAATGATGCCTGTAATGTAACTTGATGGCATATGGGCTCGCGATTCTTCTTCGGAGTCTGCGCATGGTATCCTGAAATACAGACCATCCTGCTCTGGAACCCTGTCGGAGCAGCGCGAAACTTTGACTGTTCGCTTCAATGATACCCGCAGAACTATCGTCTTGGATGGCCTTGATGTAGGGACCATTCTTATCTAATAGCAGTCAGTCGAGTTCAAAATCGGTGACAAAATTCAACAACCACCTGGCAGGGGGGGGGACTCTCCGTGAGGAAGACCGAAAGCTGGCCCAGCTTGGGATTTATATGGTATAAGATGTCAGAGATTTATCCCAATCGGATATGGCCTTGCGCAGAGTTCCTGCCATGATCGTGTAGCCTGCGGATACTGGATGAATCCCATCTTCCGCGAGCTCATGAACAAGCATGCCATTGGGTTCCGACATCTGGCTGTGGTAATCGACGTATATCGAGCGGGTGTCACCTGCGATGCTGCGAATGCGCGAATTCGCCTCCACTATCTGTGCATTCTTTCTAACAATGAAATCGGGAACGGGATACCATGACGGCCCCCAGATGGGTAAAATTGAACAGAGTGCGAGCGTTATTCCCGCTTGGTGTGTTTGTACGGCCATGTCCGAGACGTTTTCAACCAGCTTATCGATATTCGTATCATCTAGCCCTTCCTGTGACCAGCCAAGATCGTTTGTTCCAATCAGCATGACGATGAGCCGTGGATCAAGCTGCAAGGCGTCTGCTTCGTATCTAGCACGTAGATAAGTCGATACATCTCCGCATATACCTCTGTTGATAATTATACGGCCAGTGCCGCCGAAGTATGCCTGCAATTCCCATATATGCGTGATGCTGTCTCCGATAAAGATTACATCCGGCCGGGTTCCTGTTGCAATGAGCGATTCGTTCTTTGTGTCGAACTCCAGCCTGCGGGTGTCCGCTGCCACCACTGCGCCGAAATTGCCTGGCTTTATTACTTGCTTGCACATGGTCTGCATGTTATCTTCTCCTTGTTATCTACCTGTATTGCCGGTGCTGCAGCGCCAGATGATATTGCAAGGCGCATTTAGAATATGGGCTCAGCATTACTGCCTGGTGTGAATATCTTGCATCATAACATATCCTGCGCTAGCATATATCAACCGATATATCTTATATCATGGAACAGGCTGTTTGTCAATATGGGGCCTTCCAACTTATGCGATGGAATGGTTACTGCGGGCTCGGTGCCGTGCGCGGTGATACGATTGCTGGATTTCGACAATCTGCAAATGCGATATTCCGGCTGAGACATTCGCACGCGGAAAGCAAGCCTCTCTTTATACAAAAGTTTATCAAAAAAACTATTGACAATACTCCATGTCAATGGTATCATCTTGGTGTAAGGCGGTATCATTGTGGTATACATGGTTGGGTGATGGTGCCCAGCACAATGAAATGCCTAGTGCTGTTTTTCTTGCAATAAAGAAAGGGGTAGGTTGGATTGATGGTTAGTAGGACACGTTGTACAAAGAAAGGTTTCACACTAATAGAGTTGCTCGTCGTGATCGCTATCATAGCTATTCTGGCGGCGATACTCTTCCCGGTTTTTGCGAAGGCGCGAGAAAAGGCGCGTCAGGCGTCATGCCTCAGTAATTTGAAACAATGGGGTCTTGCGCTTACGATGTATACGCAGGATTATGATGGGATACTGGTACCTGCTGCTTGTCTTGGGGCGGATGCTAACGGCAATACCATATTTTGGATTGATGTTCTCAAACCTTATACAACAAACTCCAGTGGGGTTAGAAAATGTCCGTCGAAAAGCGCTCTGCTGGGGTATGGGTGGAACTATCTTAACTTTGGCCAAGATAGTTCTGCGACGTGGACGGGCTATTGTACAGCAATGGACTCTGTTCCGAGTCCCGCTAGTACGATTGTCCTTGGCGATAATATGGATGCAGCAGATCCAGCTGGCTATCCTGAAGGCTATCCGTATATGACCGATCCTAACTGGGGACCGGCATATCAAGCTAACCTCGCTACGCGACATAGCGGTGGTGGTTGTTACGTCTTTCTAGATGGGCACGTGAAATGGATCAGCAAAGATCAGGCGATAGCTAATTGTGCATGGTGGACTAAGAGTTCCCACAATTAATCTATCAATCGCACTTGTAGCAGCTTGTTTGCTACAAGTGCGATTGACTAAACGCTATACTAATGATATCTTATAATGATGTCCTTGAGACGTAATGCGGTTCTAAGGTGGTACACTTAATTGGATATTGGCGTTCAACAGAAAAAACAGCATATGATACGAGGCCAACTGGTAGAGTGGATTCAAGGAGCTACGCCAGGCAGTAGATTGCTTCCTGAAAGGGAACTATCATCGCACTTTGGGGTGAGTCGTACCACTCTCAGAAGAGCCGTAGATGATCTGGTTGAATCCGGCATCCTCAAACGAGTTCCCGGCAGCGGCGTGTATCTCAACAGTTCGCCTGCGGATAAGAAGTACAAGATCTGTCTGGCATATGACAATGAGATGGACAGCGTTCACCAGCCGTTTCTTGCCACTCAGTTGCACCAGTTTGAGGTGGAAATCTCGAAGCGCGGTGGAATTGCCGTGCCTGTGCCGTTCTCTGTCAATGCCGAAATGCCGCCTGCGCTAAACTCTGCTGATGGACTTGTGCTTTTCGGCAGCGTATATCCGTCATGGTTGCCGGTCGATAAGCCTATGGTGATTCTGTTCGATCCTGAGCACTTGATACCTGAAGCCTCGTATGTGTTATCGGACGAATATTTCAACGGCATGATTGCTGCCAACTATGTCTTTTCACTGGGACATAGTAAATCCGCATTCATAGGGGATACGGAACGCTACTTCTGGGCTAGAGATCGTTATCGGGCGCTGTGCGATGCGGCAGCAGAGACAGGAAATCCCAAGCCGGAACTGCTTGCCAACCAATACAATCGGCCGGTACTGGTCGGTATGGCCAAACAGGTGAAAGCAAGCGGCGTAACAGTTGTGGTCTGCGCGAACGACTACATAGCGATGGGATTAATATCTGCACTGCATAGGATAGGCGTAAAAGTTCCTGAAGATATAAGCGTCGTCGGCTATGACGATGTGGATGCGTCCGTTTACTCCCATCCACCGATTACAACTGTAAGACTTCCTGTCGAGGAAGCTGTTTACGTGGCAGCGAACGAATTGGAAGAGCGAATACTGCATGTTGGCAAAAACATCCCAAAAAGGATAACCTTGCTTGCGAAACTGATAGTGCGTGGCTCGTGTGCAGCTATCTGACTACATTAAAGCCCCGTTTGCGAAACAGCTCGCATTCAGGAACGATCAGGGTTAGTTTGGCGGCCTCTGATCGCAAGGGGAAGGTCTACAGTGTTTTTCGATTGGAGCATCTTTGCACTGCATGGACTTGTCATTTTTTATAAATAGTCATTATTTTTATCATATAGCAATCATGGAGGCGTTTGGTGGTCAGAAAAGCATTTATCGCAATTATATTGGTTCTAGTATGCTGTATTACCGCTGTGCATGCCGGGGATGGTTCGGGCTTTACCCCGATAGATATCAGCTCTCAAGCGAACAGGGGATTTGTTGATGGCCCTGCGTTTGGCGTTGTGGGATGGAGCAACCAGGGTCTTAACAACATGAGCGAATTCCCTGTAGGTAAGCAGGTTATGCTGGGGGTGCCGTTCAATGTCATCAGCCCCAGGGATAACAAGGGAAAGACATGCCTTGTCCTCAAGCAGACGGGTAACGACAAGGATTGTCCTACCAAATTTATCATTAAGGTGCCTGGTATCAAGGCCAAAACTCTGTATTTCCTGCACACGGCTACATGGGGTATCCCGAATACAGTTGCAGGTGAATACCGCATACATCACCAGGAGGTGGTTGGTGCGGGACCGATCAGCAGTATACCCATTGAAACCTCCAAGAATATAGATGACTTTTATCTTCCGGGAGGACTATCCGATCTTCCACAGGCAGCCTTGGGATGGAAAGGCAAGAACGCTCAAAAAGATCCGATAGGTGTCTTTGTCATGCCTTGGAAGAATCCATACCCGGATATGCCTATCACGGAGATAGAGTTCTCCGTAACTGGGAATTCAGGCGTTCAACCTATTCTCATTGCGATTACTGCCTCCGACCAGGGTTTGAGCCGCGAGATCGAATCTCGCTCGTCCGTGGCTGGCACACTTTTCGAGATGAAGAGCTTGCAAGACGTTGAAAAAATAAAGGCCGTCCTGGGGAATTCTGACTGTTATTCCGTCGATACGAACAACAGAAAGAATTCTGATTTTTCCTTAAAGGTGATCCCCGGAAGATCGCTAAGCTCTCCTGCTTTTCCTTTCACTGGAGGCACACTGCGGGTGAGCGGATGGTATAAGTATGCGGATATCTCATTTGATGACAAGATTACTGGCGATATCTGGTCGTCGATACACGTCGTGCCGATGGATAATGTCGGAAAACAGGTAGCCGTTCACCAGGATACCAGCGCGTATATAAAAAGGGGTTCTGGAGATTGGACGTATTTTGAATCAGATCACACCTTCCCGGATAACACGGCATTCGTAAAGTTTGACATGTCTCCATTTTGGGTTCCAAATGGCACGATATGGTTCTCGGACATAAAGGTGGAACAGATCAAGTCGCTTACCAAGCGCACGAAGCCTGTAGAGACGAACATGGCTAACTTGAAATCCGAGAAGATAGCCGTATTCCGTGAGGAGGGATTTCCGCGGGTCGGAATGCCTGAAGCAGCCACGCCGGAGTTCATCGCTGACACGCTGAAAGAGGCAGGCTATGATGTTGATTTTGTAGATATCAACAAGTTATCTAATCCTAATACCTTGAACGTTAACCTGTATAACACTCTGATCCTAAGCTATGGAGAGGCCGTGCCGGGGGTAGCTCTGAACAACATCCGCGATTTCGTTGCGGATGGGGGCGGGCTGATTTCTCCTGCCGGCAAGCCGCTTGGCACTACCGTAATTCGCGGCACGGATGGAAAATGGCAGATGCTTCCGTCTGCAGGGATGGTGCAGACAGAGATTGCTCCAGTCGCCCAGATAATGGAAGCTCCGCGCAAACCCATCGCTGCACTTATGTTTGACAGGGCGTATCTGCCCGGCCTTCCAGAGGTTTGGCCATTATCCGGTGGCACAGTATCAATGTCTCCGCTTGATTGGAAAGGTTGGTTGCCATCTAATACTATGATGGGCACCCACAGGCTGTTAGGTTCTATGGATGAGAGAGGTTCTCTTGTTGGTCTGCCGCTCTGGTTCAACAGTGGCAGGCAGCTCAGCCCTGCTGCCGGGACTAGCCCTTGTGCGCGTTATTTGTTCCTCGGGTTTGAGGGAGAGAGCCATCCGTGGAATCCCAAGGCTTGGGGTTACGCAAAGACGGCCATTAAAGACATGGTGGATATCGTAGCCACGAGAAACCATCTGATCGTTTATACCATTGACGGCCCAGCCCCGATTGAGCCCGATGCCAAAGAAGTGGCGTTTTCCACCTCTTTGATGACACCATTGCCTGTAGATGCCGATGTTGAAATTGATGTCAGGGGACGTGACACAGGCAAATCTATCTACCATGAAACCAGGCGTGTGCATCTGCGGGCCAGCGTCATCGAGTCGTGGAAGACCGCGAACAATGTGGTTTTCACCGTTAAGAATCCTGATCTCGCTAATGACTGGGCATTCGATGTATTTGTCAAAGCTACACCGGTAGGCCAGAAGAAATGCTATCCAGCCTACGATTTCAATCTATTCGTAAAGCGATCGGATGAAAACGCAAAATCTGCGCCTGCTCTGCTGATGGATCCAACCGGCCGATATCTTACTTTTGGCGGCAAACCCTGGTGGGGTTATGGCTTCAACGGCGGCTCATATGATACGCGAGTTCACTTCAATCCATGTGGATATCTTGGACCCATCGACCGCCAGATCAGCGAGACCAAGGCCATGAATGGTGACAACCTGCGTGTCTTCTTCTGGGCATTGCTGGGCCCCGGCTTTGAAAAGGACAAAGGCACCATGTATGCCTACAATTCCCTTATGGCACGGACCGGAATACTGAACGAAGTCGGTTACTTCCAGCAGACGCAGAATGAATGGAAGAGTTATCCGGAGATAGCTGCCATATGGGATAAGGAAGATCCATGGGTTGGCCCTACGTGGTCATACATATACAACAAGTTCAACCTGCGGTTTAACCAGGCAAACGCAGACTTCAAGAATATTCTGATCTATCCATACAATGAGAACACGTATTTCCATGTTCAGGGAGCATTGCCGACTGATCCAAATGTTCAGTTTCTGCAGTGGGCCGAGAATATGGAGCGGTTTAATCTGACATTCGATCACACAGTGAAAGAGGCGTCCGGGTATCCGCGTGTTACCTGTTCGGAAATGGGCAGCGTCACTTACCCGTTCCAAACACCAAGAGTAGGTGAAGGTCCGCTTGATATGACCAGTATTCATATCTATGGAAACGAGACACTCAAATATATGGATGGAAAGCATGATCTTGCTTTTAATCTAAACTACGGTAAGCCTTGCTGGATAGGCGAAAGCATGTCCATGGAAGGTGGCTGGCAGGATAACCTGTTTGGCGTATTCATGGCTGAGATGGGAACCGGTATAAGTTTCCATGTCTACCGTGGCGACGGCTGGCCGTGGTGGAGCCGTTGGGATGAGATATTCACCGAGCGATGTATTGATACCAAAATGTGGGGTTTGCTGCTGAAGCATATCCTCCCAAGCGATTACAAACCGCTCGATACTGTACTGCTGTTCGATGACCGAGAGGACTTGCGTGCGGCAGGTGCATCCGGATTCCCCGTAGACGATAAGTTCGATGCGAATGACCGTATTGAGACCAGAGGATCGGGACCGGATAAGGTCCGACAGTCCCGATTTATGCTTGATAAGCAGTACAACCAACTGCTTAAACGCGGCATTTACGCCCAGATACTTACGCCGGAACAACTAGTCAGCTATCCTGGCAAGGTCAGAAATATTATATTGGCAAGTAACTTTGTTACATCGCCGCATGGTATAGACATGCTGAACAGGACATCATCATCCGGTAAGGTTAAGGTGTTCGCTGGTGGCGACAGCGTTCCATCAGGACTGACGAATGTGCGGCCTGCGTCTGAGTTGGCGAATCTGGGACGAAAAGACGTTACTTATGAAGGACAGCAGCCCCAGTATTTCTACATTCGCGACAAAGTGGATGGTGGCAGAACCATTATCCTCACCGGTGCATCCGGTAAGTACACGTTCACCGTCGATGGCCGCACCAAGATCGCCTGCGAGGTGCCGGATGGTCGTGCGATAGTTATCGACCTGTCGTCGAAGAACCAAGTCGTTCTCTACAAGGGCTATGGTTCCCTTATAGTGAATGGCAAGGCAGTAATAACAGCCAAGTCCGATCCTGATCTCGCATACCTGGTCTTCAGCAGGGATCGAAGATCGATCAGCAGTTCGAACGAGTTGAGCATGTTCTGCGAAGATCAGAGTGCCGTCAAGCTGGCTCACATGCCGTCGAACTCGGTAGCAGCACTCAGGAAGGTCACGGTTGTTTGCTCGTCGAGTGATTACAGGATACTTGCCAGCCGTGTTGCCAAAAACCTGAAGAGCAAAGGCCTGTCTGTTAATATCGCTGATGCAGGCAGTCTCACTCCAGCAGAGCGTAAAAACAATCTTGTTATTATAGGCGTCGATCCTGCAAAGCCAGGCCTGGCACAGAAGGTTATGGCTGGAAGAAGCGGCATCAAGTTGGTGTCTGGGTGCTGGAGGGATTCCGTTCTCATAGGAAAGGCGCGCTTGAACTGGCTTTACGATGGTTTCATTTCCTCATATGAGAATCCTTGGAGTAAAGGCAGGAAGGCCATCGTTATCGGCGGTGTTAACGTTCCAGGCCTCAGAATGGCCGTCCAGCGTTTTGAACATCTAAGCATACTGGGTTCTTATTCGACCGGTATATTTTCTCCACAGGATCTGTAGAAGGGACGTTAGAATCGCATGAGATCATCAGAGAGAGATTATCCGTGGCTGCGTGAGTTGCGCACGGTTGTATTTACCGTAGGCCATTACAGCAATACTTACGATACGCTCTTCAAACCCAGGATGACGAGGGAGCATATCGAAGATCGCTGCAAGATGGCTGTCGATGATGGGTTTAACGCTGTAATCCCAAGCATCGCCCATTTTAGATGGGATTTCATCGCGCATCTCGACGAGATCGAGCGGTACATAAACGATCTTGTCGAGATTGGGCACAAGCATGGTCTTAAAGTATGGGATCACTATAGCCTCACACTGATGAATAATTTCGTTCCGGGCACCAGGTACAAGCAGTGGCAGTTCGATCAGATTACAAAGAAAGACTTCCGAGATGGCAGTCATTACAGACTGGGTGGGCCGAAATCGTCGGTAATGCTCTGCTGTGAAAATCCGTATTTCAAGGAGCTGTCATTCGATCTTATTCGGCGGTTTGCAATTAACAGTGGTATAGATGTATTCATGCCTGACGATATGAATGGCGCCATGAATTTCTACGATTGTGCGTGTCCGCACTGCCGCAGGCTATTCAAAGAGCTTACCGGGTATGAAACACCGGAAGTTGGCAATCTAGATCCCAATTTCTTCAATAACATCGAGAACCCTGCTTGGCGCGCATGGATTAGATTGCGGGCAACAAAGGTTGCTCGCTCAGTAAAAGTGATTCGTGAGTTCCTTGATTCGGAAGGGCGATCGGATTTGCCTATGACTACCTGCAATTCCGATTCTCTCTCGAATTACACTCGGATGTTTGGATGCGACCACGAAGAGTTTGGGGCACTTGGCAACCTTGACATGGGATTCCACGAAATGCACGACCGGCAGCCGTATTTCTGGCCGAGATCGATTGCGGACAGGCAGACGGCGATCGGGACAAATACGTATCTTGGGATCCCTACAATCAACCTTTCATATACTATGTCAAATGCCGAAGATGTCTTTGCCCACCTCATCAATTTGGCGCATGGACAGTGTTATATATCCTGGACTGGTAGAGACGCGTATGTGAAGAGCGGTCATTTAGGTGTGAATCACCTCGCCCAGAAACATACAGAGATCTTCCAGTCGCGCGCTGCTTCCAACGTGGCAGTGGTGTTCTCTCGAAATACGAGGGATTTTTATGGCAAGGATGTCTTCACGCGAACGTATATAGAACATCACACGGATGAGCTGGCTGGCTGGTGCGAGTTCGCAATGCGCATGAACTATCCCTTCAGGGTTATCCCGGAATCTCAGGTTGCGGATGGAACTCTTGACGGGATAGATGTCCTTATACTGCCGAACTGCGCGTGCATGAGCGAGGCTACGTCGAACGCCATCAGGGAGTTCGTTGCAAATGGCGGCACGGTGATCGCCACAAATGAGACCTCGCTGTACGATGCAGGCGGCGTTAAACAGGAGGATTTTGCGCTTGCCAATGTCTTTGGTCTCAGATACATCTCTACTCATGCGGGATACAGCTATTCGATAGTTAAGAATACCGCGAAATCTGATACGGTGATCGACTATGGGTGTCCGGATTTTGTTCCATCTCGATACGATCCGGCAATCCGAGATGTGATGTGGCAGAATATCCCTACAACCAGGCTGGCGCATCATAGCCAGATGGTGGTTACAAGTGTAACGGGTGACAAAACTCAGGTGCTGGCTCACAGCCCCATCATGGAGGGCTTGTACTTCGGGCATGCTGCAGTGACCGTGAACGAGTATGGCAGTGGTCGGGCCATCTATTTTGCAGGGCTTCCCGGCCTCATGTGCCACATGATCCCAACGCATACCTATTCCCAATACGGTGAAGACCCGTGTGAATACATCCCGGCACTTGAACCTATCTACGGCAAGATGATTCAGAACACGATCAACTTGGCGGTTGGGGATAACCATTGCTTGAAATTCGATAAAGTGATAGATGGCATGTATGTTAACCTGACAGCCTCGCCGGATGGGTCTAGAAAGTTCGTCCATATCAACTCTACTCCCAAATGGCAGCTCGAACCGGACGGCATCCACTATAAAGGTCTGAAGGAGCTGTTGAGGTTTGAGATAGCATGGCCTGATAACGAGTTCTCATTCGAGAATTCGCACGAGCACCCGGAATCCTGGGGGCCGGATTTCGATTATGTGGACATACCTGCGCTGGAATTGACCGTGGGAAAGGAAATCCATTTTGATCGAGCGCGGCTGGCCGGAATCGAGTTTGAAGGCTGGAAGGACCTTTCTGTTGATGATAATGACGGATTGAAAACAGTACGCATACCTGAAGGGCTCGTAGGCAGATATGCATTCGTGGAACTATCGTAGTCGATTTCGTGGAGATATAGATGAAAACCGTTTTCTTGTGGATATTTATCGTGCTGATATTTCTATCGGTTATAGCATGGAAAATTCAGCCTCAACCAGTGGATAAGAACAAGACCGTACTGACATGGGTTAGCGATGATAATCCGGTCCGAAGTGCGCAAGCAAGCTTGTTTAACAGTCTTTATCGACAGTTTCACTTGCGGCTTGATCCTGGCAATTCCGGGGCAGAGAAGATTATCGTTCAATCAATGGCTGGAGTAGGTCCGGATCTGTTCGACTGTTATTCTGCTGCTGAACTTGAAGCCTATGTAAAATCAGGGATTGTATGGGATGTTACCGATGAGCTAAAGAAGAGTGGAATCGATATCAACAAGAGCGTATGGCCTGTTGCATATCCTACATCCATATATGAAGGGCACGTATACGGGTTTCCAACCAATACAGGCGCAGGAGTCCTGTGGTTTAACAAAGCCATCTTCGATAGATACCATGTGCCATATCTGAAAGGCTCCTTGACCTGGAAACAGATTGTTCCGATAGCTCAAAAGCTAACCATCCGTGACAGTAACGGCCGCGTGAAGCAGTATGGATTGATGTGCGATTGGTCTGGCTGGTCTCAATTCGTAAGACAGTGGGGCGGCAAGGTCTATACAGATGATGGCACCAGATGCATAGTTGACAGCCCCGAAGCAATCGCTGGTATCCAGTTCATGCATGATCTGGTGTATAAGTATAGGGTGACGCCAAGTCCTTCTGAAGAGTCTACAATGGCGACTAAGGGTGGTTGGGGCTCAGGTAGCATAAGCCTGTTCGGTGGAAGCAAATCTGCCATGGCTCTTGGCGGTCGGTGGTGGCTATGCACGCTCAGAGGCTATGACGACCTGCGTCTGGGCGCTGTTGAACCTCCACATGGGCGCTATCGGATTTTTATAGGGTACAGCCGGTCGACACTCATCTGCAGGAACAGCCCCAGAAGATATGAGGCGTTGATGTTCCTGAAATACGCTGCTGGAAGGGAATACAACGAGCTGGTGAACCATCAGGCGGATGGTCTGGCGCCCGTCAAACAATATTCCTACACGGGCAAGTATCTGCATGATCCGGCTTATCCCAGCGAAGATTTCAACGCTGTGTGGCGAGATACCATGCGGTATACAGAGCCTTCGCAAAGGAGTCCGTTTATAGTTGGTCAAGCTGATACCCGAATTATAAACAAGCAGTTGGATCTCGTGAAAACCAATCAGAAATCGGCTGCCGATGCGATGAGAACCGCGGCACGGCAGATAAACGAAGAAATCCAAAAGTCGATAAAAGTTGATCCTGCTCTCCATGCGAAATACTATGCTCTGATTCGTAAAGCAAAGTGATTATCAATTCTGGGGGCAGATCAAACTTGAATATCATGCGATGTTGGAAAGGGGGGATGTAGAAATAGCAATTGGATTAAATGGTGTAGTAGACGTTAGTGAATTGTTCCACATCCATAAAATTGAAAAGGAGACATGAAATGATGCGTTTTACAAAAGCCTTAAGTGCTGCTTTCTTGTTGGGTTGCCTGGCATTTGCTGCTAATATCGCAAATGCAGACATCATTGCAGATGATGGTACATGGTATCAGAAATTACAGCGTTTTGACAACAACGGCCAATCTCTTGGAACATTGAGCGATGACGTGCTTGAAGCTTCAAATGGCATGACCACAGGCCCGGACGGTAATTACTATATCGCTTCCGGCGCCGGGGTTCAAAGGTACAACGTGGTCTCAAATAAGATGGAGACATTTGTTTCATCTACCGGCAGCCATCTATCCGGCCCGGAAGATGTAGCGTTTGGCGCAGACGGCGATCTGTATGTGAGCAGCAACAATGATGGCCATATATATCGTTTTGCTGGTCCATCGGCAGCCAATCCAGGCCAACTTGTTGGTGGCACTTACTGGGGAAATACCGGGGGGGTAGGTCCATCCGGTATGGAATGGCATAATGGAGTATTGTATGTAGCGCACAGCGGTTGGAATGTAGTGAAGACATTTGATACTACGGGAGCGCAGATCGCTGACTTTGTTACGGTCCCGGGTAACGGTGGGCTTAGCGGCGCGATGGGTCTGACATTCGGCTCAGATGGCGATCTCTATGTAGCAAGCAATTCAAACGGCAAGATCTTGCGCTATAACGGCACCACCGGAGCATATATTGGTGCCTTCGCGACAGCCAGTAACTTCATGCCATTCGATATTGCTTTCAATGGTGGCTACTTGTATGCTAGTAATCAGGTCGGTGGTAACATACTCCGTTTTGATGCTACTACCGGAGTTCAGGATGCATCATGGTCTGCCATTCTTCCATCAGGAGGATCGGCAAGGGGCTTCGTATTTACCCAGGCTGCTCCTGTACCAGAGCCTTCCAGCGCTTGTGCTCTGTTTATGGGACTGGGAGCACTGGTAGCGCTCAGACGCAGAAGGAAATAATTCCCGGTTAATCAAATTGCCCTATAAGGCCAGCTAACGATAATGTTGGCTGGCCTTCAAATTGTCATTAATTCTGTCAGAGGACTGTGAATGCAAAGTAAAACCTTACACCCGGCGTTTAACTTACAAACAAATTTATGGGAGATCTCCTGGCCGGAACGCGTGTCGCGGCACGATGTGGTATACCTCAGCCCGCCGACCGATCCCATGCAGGGGATGCCTGTCGGAAACGGCGATGTGGGCGTTCTCTGCTGGTGCGAGGATACAAAAATCATCCTTGCTGTAAACAAGTGCGATCTCTGGGATGATGCTCCCTTCGAGCGTTTCCATAATTGGAGAGCCAATGAGGAGGAACGGAACGCAACATTGAGGCATGCCTGCCGGATAGTAATAGATTTCAAGATGCCGGTGTTTGACACATTCTACCTGTCGGATTTTCAAGGGAGGATCAGCCTCGCGGATGCGTCTATCCATATTGCTGCATCGGGGCCTTTCGGATCAGTCGCATTCCGGGGATTCGTTAGCCATGATGACGGTGTATTCTGCTGCGAGATAGAGAAGGATCTGATTGAAAGCTCTCCCACCGAGATCATCATGGAGAGATACGGCTCCAGAACTTTTGCTCACTGGTACAAGCTTGTAAACCGTGACTCCTCAATCGGCGTTGGCGGCACAGACGCCGGATTTGATGATGGCGGTATCTACATCACCCATCAACTGACAAGCGGTAAGTTTGCAGCCGTATGTCAGCTTACGGAGACGGACGGACTCGAACTTTCCACGTCGAGGCTAAACTCGCATTCATCTAAGATCATCACAGCAGGGGAGGCGCAGGGAAAGCTTTCGTTTGTGTCGGCCGTCAGCTCTCCCTGTTCAGACGATCCTATGCAGCCGATGAAGGGCAAGCTGGCATCGGCCTGTGAAAGAGGGATGCACGGCCTGTTCGACGATCACAAAAGTGCATGGAAGGCTTTCTGGATGCGCTCGCTAATGGAGTTTGGCGACGACTACTTGGACAACTTGTGGCATCTGACCATGTATTACGCCAATTCCTCCCAGAGAGGTATATATCCCGGCCGGTTTATAAATGGTCTCTGGGGGTGGAACAGGGACTTCCAGCCGTGGAACTTCTACTTCCACTGGAACCAGCAGGAGGTTTACTGGCCGCTCAATGCTGCCGGGCATCACGAGCTGGCGAACTCTTATCTAGCATACAGGTTCGACTCTCTGCCGCACGCAATGAATGACGCCAGGGAGATACTCGGTGCGGACGGCGCCGTTGTATCCGATGTGTGCGATAGATCGGGCCATAATTCTGCAGAGGAGTTTGCAAATCATACGCCAGTGGCAGAGATAGCGCTGGATTTTTGGAGACAATATCAGTTTACCGGTGACCGGAAGTTCCTCGAGGCGAGGGCCCTTCCGTATATCCTGGCGGCAGCACGATTCTTTGAGTCACTCTTTGAAAAGGATGAATATGGCGCATATCATGCGGTCGAGGGGACTGGATACGAAGGCTGGGTAAAGCTGAGGGATCCGATCACCGAACTGGTTTATGCGTCAGTGCTTTTCAAAGTAGCGATCGATGCCCTGAATGAAGCAGGCATCGATGACTCGCACGCTGCAAAGTGGCAGGAAATTCTGGACAGCCTGGCCCCTTTGCCGACCTTCGATTTGGTCGGCATCTATATTGAAAAAGGAACATTCAAGCTTACCAGCGGTCTGTTCAAGGGGCAGCAGTCGCCGGATACGGAAGTTTTCGCAGCCGGTTTCGGCATTGCCGAGAATCGTATGCTCGCATCAAGAGTGCTTGACGGCCAGGCACATGATGACTGGACAAACTACGAAGGGATATTCCCGGTGGCGGAATACTCTACGGTCTTTCCGTCAGGGTTGATCGGACTTTCAGGGAACGGCACGAAGAGTTTCAAAACCGCTGTCAGTACGGCAAAGCTGTATGCGCCAGATTGTATGGGATGGGACCCACTGCCAATCGTGCTGGCCAGACTTGGGCTCTCGGTTGAGCTCCAAACGGTGCTTAATCGTTGGCCCGGTCGGTGGCAATGCTACTGCAACGGCTTTGGACACTACGATCCAAGGGGTGTCAAGAGAGTCGATGCACACAGCACATATGTTGTAGAAGATGCAGCGTACTCCAATATAAAGGACGCGCGGATTGACGATGATGGCAATACGCCGACGTTCCTGTTTCCGACACGGCCTTTTCGGCACATGGGCATGGAATCCATGTCGGTGCTTGCCTGTGCCATGAACGAGGCACTGCTGCAGAGCCACGACGGCACCATACGAGTCGCACCGGCGGTCACTGACACTCAGATCGCACGATTTACCCTGCATGCAAGGGGTGGGTTTATCGTCTCTTCGGAGATAACGGACGGAAAGCCTTTGTGGATTGCAATCGAGAGCGTGCTCGGCAACAACTGCAAGCTCCAAATTCCCTGGCCTACAGCATATGTATTTGAGAATGGCAAACTGGTGGATCGGCATTCAAACGGCACTATAGAATTCCAAACAGGAAAAGGCAGAATATTTACGCTGGTGCCAAATTCAGATGCGATCGAATCATGGGATGTGTGCACTATCGAGTGCCAGCCGAGCGTTTCCCCGAAGGTGAGTCCCAGTGGCGATGCATCGCTCGGGCTGCCGCGAATGTTTTGACGGAGAATGATGATGAAACCTGAAATCAAAAAAGCCTTTATATCCTTCAGGATAGGACCAGGGCAGTGGATGCCGAACGAGCGTTTTGTCGAACTACTATCGCTGTTCAACAAGTACAGGGGCGTCACGGATGAAATAACCTTCTTTACCGCTGATACGCATGCACCTCTTCCGGTAGATGTGACAGCAAAACGAGCGTCACTGCTTGCAGTGCGGATGGCGAAAGTGCGAGAGATGGGCTACAGTACCGGCATCAACGTGCTGACAACCATCGGCCACCACAACGAAAACCTTGAGAATTCGCTTGCCGGGGAGTACACGCACATGACCGATATCGACGGCAATGTCTGTCTCGGTTCGTACTGCCCGAACGATCCGTACTTCCGCGAGTATGTGCGCCGAATCTACGAGGTCATCGCCGATGCCGACCCTGATTACATATGGATCGATGATGACGTTCGCCTTGGTGGTCACATGCCGATAACATGCGGCTGTTTCTGCGATACATGCCTGTCGGTATTTGAAAAAGAGACCGGCAAGCATCACACCAGAGAATCGCTTAAAGAGGCGTTCAATGGCGGTGAGTTAGGTGACAAGCTCGCTGTTCGTAAAGCATGGCTTGAGCACAACCGCAATACGATCAGCAGGCTCTTCAAACTGATAGAGGCGACCGTGCACGCGATCAAACCTGGCCTGCCGCTTGGATTTATGACCGGCGATCGGTTCTTTGAGGGCTATGACTTTAGTCGGTGGGCCGAGGACCTTGCCGGTTCAGATAATGCCGAAGTGATGTGGAGGCCCGGCGGCGGGTTCTACGGTGACTGGTGTCCAGGTGAGCTTATCGGCAAATCTCACGATATTGGCCGGCAGGTATCCATGCTGCCGGAGGGTGTGTTTCGCATAGAGTCGGAAATCGAAAATTTCCCTTATCAGCGGTTGAAGAAGAGTTCCCATGCGACTGCCCTCGAGGCGGCCTCATATATTGCTGCTGGCTGTACAGGTGCGGCGTTCAACGTCCTGTCCCTGCACGATGAGCCGCTCACCGAGTACAGGCCGATTATCGCAAAACTGCATGCCATGAGGCCCTTCTATGATCTGATGGCGAAGACACTGGGACGGCATCATCCTCAGGGAGTGTATACCGGTTGGAACAAGGACACCTTTGCAGTGGGCAATATCTCGCAGGGTGACTGGCTTACCGGTGAAGTAGGCAGTATCGTCTCGTCCCATGCGTCGGAAGTCTTCGATATCGGCGTTCCGGCGGCATATTCGCAGGCAGACTCGTCGGTTAATTTGCTATCCGGAGACAGCCTACTCGCCATGAGTGAAGATGAGCTGATGAAGGTATTCTCATCCGGCGTTTACATGGATGCAAACGCGCTCGCCCGCCTCCACGAGATGGGGCATGGCGAACTTGCAGGCTTTTCAGTGGATGCATTTCACAACGAGGACTGCATCGAAGTGCTTGCAGACCATCCGATCAATTCCGGCTTTGCCGGGCGCAGGCGTGACTGCCGACAGTCCTTCTTGTGGTGGCACGTTCCCGCGGCAGCCCTTGCTCCGATTGATTCCGATGGGCAAGTATTGGCGCGGCTCGTCGACTACGGCGATCGAAATGTCGCCGAATGCTGCATGGGCTTGTATGAAAACAAACTGGGCGGCAGGGTATGCGTGGCTGGGTACTATCCCTGGAGCTTCCTGCAGAATCTCTCGAAGGCATCACAGATAAAGTCGCTTATGAGGTGGCTTTCCAGAGACTCGCTGCTTTCATATATCGATTCATTCCACAAGGGAAATGTATGGGCAGGAAACACGGTTGATGGCCGGATAAGTGCTGTAGTAATCAATTCATCCCTCGATTCTGCCGCCGATCTTGTGCTGATGCTTCGTGCCAGAAGTGAAACCATAAGCGTATTTAACACTCGGTGTGAGGCAGCTCAAGTTGCATCGTCAGGGAGCGAAGGCCCGTACAGGAGATTTGTGCTGCCTGCTTTTGACCCATGGGATATCAAACTGGTTGTCGCTAAATAATATAGTTATCGCGAGCTACAAGGAGAAGAAATGGCTAAGATTTACCAACAGATAAGGCATGAATCCGGCATACCTCTCGGAGGGATTGGCGCTGGGACGGTGGAGATTCAACCGGACGGCCTGTTCCACGAGTGGCAGATTTTCAACACTGGAAAGTGGAGCCCCGCCACACCGTGCCTTTATCCAGAGGATGTGCATATCGTAAAGCCGGACGATTCGGTGTTCATCGTCCGCACAAAAACGTCCGGCGGCGACGTCATCGTGCGCTACCTTGCGCTTCGGGAGGAACTGCACGACCTCTATGTCCACTCTTGGATTAAGAGCGTCAAGGGCATACTGTTCGATGGCCAGTATCCAGTGGCTACACTTACATATGTGGACGATGCACTCCCGGTGGAGATCCAAGTCGAGTTCTTCTCGCCGTTTATTCCTCATGACAGCCGTAACTCAGGCACCCCTGGGTTCTACGTACACTTTACGGTGAAGAATACCTCCGATACGCCGGTGGAAGTCTCGATTTTGGGCTGCATTCGTAACACGTCGGGGATTGGCCAGAATGACAGGATACCGCATAACAGGCTTCGTCTTGATGATGGAACTGCCGTGATTACATTGGGTGCGGATGCTCTGAAAGCTGGCGATAGCACAACAGGCGACATGGCATTCTCCGTCAGAGGCGGTGATATCAGCTATGTTACCGGTTCCCAGCAGGGTAGGGCAGTCAAGCTTTGGTGCGGGCTATATGGCCCGAAGATCTATTCATACCTCCACGAGTTTCACAGCGAAGGCCGGCTGCCTGATCTGAACGCGGAGATTGCGCCAGTCCTGCCGGACGGATTCAGCGCATCAACGCTTTCAGATAAAGAGCAGAAAGAGCTGCTGTCCGTTATGCTGCAGCATCCCTTCATATACGACAAGTTCCAGCAGATCAGAGCCTCATATCCCGATCTGGCGGAAGATCGGGAGTCGCTCGAAGGGTTTCTAGACGACATAGTGTCGAATCTGGGCGAGATCGGTGACCAGCATCAGGAATGGGGCGAGGCAGCTCTCTGCAGCAAGCATACACTGGCGCCGGGCGAAGAGAAAGAGACCCTGTTTACGGTCAGTTGGTGTTTTCCAAATCATATAAGTCCTGCAGGTAACAGGCAGGGCCATATGTACGAGAACTGGTTTGATAATGCCCTCGATGTAAACAATTATCTGAACGCCAATTTCACAGACTTCAGGAAGAGAACTCTCGCATTGCCGGAGTCGATCTACAATTCGAGCCTTGATGGATACTGCGCCGATGCAGTAAGCGCCCAGTTGAGCACATTGACGAAGTGCACATGGTGGACGAAAGCCGGGCATTTCGGGGTATGGGAAGGGATCGGCTGCTGTGGATTCAATACCACAGATGTCGCTTATTATGCTTCATTCCCGATAATCGCTCTCTTCCCTGATCTTCAGAAGGAGCAGATGATCCATGGCGCGAAGTTCCAGCGGGACGACGGTCGGGTGTACCACTTCTTTGCTCCGGATTTCTCACAGGTTGACGAGGGCTTTGAGCGTGTGGACATGAACCAGCAGTTTGTGATACAGGCAGCACGCGATTATCAGTGGACGGGCGATCGCGAGTACCTTGCTGAGCTTTGGCCGCGTATCACGCTGGCGATGGAGAACACGGCCAAACTTGACTTGGATGGCGACGGCCTCCCTGATCACGACACGAAGCGGAACACCTACGATGTCTGGGATTTCGCCGGGTGCCCGTCATTCATTGCGAGCCTGTGGTTGGCAGCCCTGAAAGCAGGGGTTGATCTGGCGAAGGCCGTAGGAGACGAGAAGCGTGCGTCCGAGTGGGAATCGATCTACGTGCGGGGCGTATCAAGCCTTGAGTCCAAGCTCTGGAACGGCGAATACTATATCCTCTGGACGGACGAGCTGAATGGCCTAAAGGACGAGTGCTGCATGAGTGATCAGATGAGTGGAGATTGGTTCAACTCGATCATGGGATGGTCCCCAATATGCGATCCTCAGCACATTCGAAAAGCCCTTGAATGCATAGTTAAACACAATTTCCGCCCGGATTGGGGGCTGATCAACGCCTCATATCCGACTGGAGTGGCGCACAGGCAGCCGACATCAGGAAACAGGCTGGCGATTGCCACTTGGACTGGAATTGAATACGCAGTGGCGTCCTTTTTGATAGAGAACGGCATGGTCAGCGAGGGCCTTGCGATCGTGCGTGATATACACGTTCGCCATCTTCAGTCGGGCAAGTTCTGGAACCATTTCGAGTGTGGCAACCACTACTACCGTGCAATGGCATCGTGGACGGTACTGCTGGCGCTCTCCGGTTTCAGACTAGACGTACCCGCAGGCGAGATCGCGTTCAATCCGGCGGTCAAGTCTGATCAGTGCTCATATCCGTTCTTCACCTCGGAGGCTGCGGGTACGTATCGGCAGAGCGCAGGTGTGTCCGGCGCCTGTGCCGAGATCGAGGTGTTGAGCGGCAACCTTACGGTAAGTAGTGTCGAGATCCCCAGACTGTCTTGCCAGGATGGGATAACTGTTACAGTAAACGGCGAGTTGGTGCCATACACGGCGGATACAAGCGAGGATAAAATCCATATCAGGGTTGAAACACCGGTCGCTCTTCAGGAGGGCGGTATCTTCAGGATCTTCTGATAGTCGACTACTCTCTAGTATCGATATCAAGTAGGCACAGCCATTGCCGGATATCTTACTCGGCCAGCACGCTGTTCGTGCTCCTAAAGAAAGCGCCAACACGTGTGCTGGTAACAGAGCCAAAAATCTCTCAAAATCCCCTTGACAGCTGAATAAGTCTTTGGTATAGTAGATGTGGCCCAAGCGTTTGCGCGCAAGCGCATGGCTAATGTGAATCAACGGGATACAAACATGCGAATTACACTGCAAGACGTCGCCAGCAAAGCGAACGTATCATGCTCTACGGTATCACGAGTGCTTAATGGCAGTGATGATCGTCATATATCCGAGTCAACGATAAGGCGAGTCCAGGAAGTTGCTCGTGAGATGAATTATCATGCAAATCGTGCGGCACGAGCATTAGCTACCGGGCGCACGAATACGGTAGGTTTGTGGACATATGCAGTTACTCCCGCCTACTATTCGGTAGTAATTGGAATGGTGCTGCATATCGTTAAGAAAAGTGGCTATGAAGTGCAGATAATGCAGAGCTGTCAGGCGGCTAATGCTCTCCAGCAGACAAATATGGATCTGCACTCTTGGCCTGTAGATGGCATAATCGCATTCGATAACGGGCAGCACGTGGAAGCTTGCCTGAAGAATAATCTGGTCACAGCACCCATAGTCAATATGGGTGCTCATTGTACCAAGCAAACCGACTATGTGGGAATCGACGTGTATTCTGGCGCGGCAGACGCGATAACTCATCTTTTCCAATCTGGTAGGCGCCGTATTGCATATATGGTGCCTGGTAATGCACACGTTCAGTCCGATCCACGGGAAAATGCTTATATCGATGTTATGCAGCGCTTGGGGTTGCAGCCGGAATATATATATATACCCGAGGCATATACAAATTCATATACCGGATTCAACAAATCTTGGCGAGCCCATGCCAGGAATGCTGTCCAAGATTACATTCCGGCGAATGGATCTCCGGATGCGATCTTCTGCTATAACGATGAATTGGCAATAGGCGTATACCGAGCGTTGAGGGACTTAGGCCTGCGGATGCCTGATGATATCGCCCTGGTGGGATGCGATGGAATGGAAGAAACAGAGTATTTCGATCCTGCCATCAGTACGATTATTCAGCCTTATGAAGCGATGTGCAAGCGTGCCTGGAAGTTTCTTCAGAACCGTATCGAAGATTCATCGATTCCGCAGCAGAAAGCTTTATTGAAGCCAAAGTTGGTTGTTCGTGGCTCGTCATGCCGAGTTTCATCGTGATCCGAGAGAGCGAGCTTTTTTTTGAACATTTGCCCAAACGCTTGGGTGATTGAAAAATCAAGATTTCAACGCCGAGATTTACACGGATCTATTCGGCTTTAGGAGGTGATCAATTACATAAATGGCAGGTAACCGGTATTACAGTAAGTTGCTTGTAACAAAAATAGTAAAGGATTAGGAGAAATGGGCTAAGATGAAAAAGCTATGTATTCTAAAAAAGGCAGTCCTAGCTGCTGCTATTGTTGCAATACTTGCCGCTGGAAGTACGGTTGGTTCTAAAGCATCTACCGTTTACAGCAACGACTTTAGTTCCACTGCAGAAGGGTGGACCAATACTGGAGCTGTGGGAGAGTGGGGAGTCGAGAGTGGAGAATATATGGGGAACGGATATTACGGGGGCGGCGCACTATTCTCTATGCGCGATGATGTTGCCGTTCCCTCAAGCTGGGTTTATGAAACTGATCTGAGATGGGTCCTTTCCGGATGGTCATGGGGAGACACAAACTATGGCAACGCCGGGTTAGTTATTTCAAACAGCGCCACTGATCCTGGGAACTCACAGTATATGTATTTCGGTATAGAGCGCAAAACCGATGGCGCAGGAGTTACCCAGAGCATATACGTATCGGATAGCTCCAGTCACATCTGGAACAGTGCCTCGTTTCAACCTACTTCGGCAGCATATCATCTGAAAGCTGAGCGCGTCAATGGAAATAACTATGTGACGGTTACAGTGACTGGCGGTACCGACTCGTTTAGCGTACAGACGGATGATGTCCCGTACATCGATCAGCTAACCAAGGTCGGTGCTAACGTCTATTTCAGCAAGTGGGGCTTTGACAACTTATCCCTCACGACTACTTCCGGGCCTGCTCCGGTTCCAGAGCCGTCAGGTACTCTTGCATTGGTGACCGGCATGGCCGGACTTGTCGGTGGCTTCGTCCGTCGACGACTGTAACGTTAGTTTATGATATATTGAGTTTTCAGGTTGCCGTCTTATAACTACATAAAACTCAATAGGCAAACAGATACAAACAGGGGGTAGCCAGGTGGTTGCCCCCTGGAAGGGGTAGCAAAAGAAATGAGAAACAAAAAAGGGTTCACACTGATTGAGTTGTTAGTCGTTATAGCTATAATAGCCATTCTCGCAGCCATTCTATTTCCCGTATTTGCAAAAGCCCGTGAAAAAGCCAGGCAGGCGAGCTGCACAAGCAATCTGAAACAGTGGGGTCTGGCTCTTACGATGTACGCTCAGGACTATGATGATTGTCTTGTGCCGGGGTCATATCCATACTATCCTGCTGATGGCACAGTTACCTGGTGGATGCTCCTTGAACCTTATATCAAGGGTAGTGGTCTAAAGAAGTGCCCTTCCACTCAGTATGCCTTTGGATACGGCTGGAATTATCTGGAATTTGGATATTACCTCATACCCGACCATCCCACCTGGTGCGGTTGGGGAACGAATCTGGCTCAGGTTCAAGACCCGGCTGGGACTATCATTATCGGTGACGCTCCAGATGGTCGTGGTGATGGGGGAAACATTTACGGTCCTGGTTGGCGTCCCAATGGCATAAATGATCTTTCTCTGCGCCATAGTGACGGTGGTAATTATGCCTTTGTCGATGGCCATGTGAAATGGTATAGTGGGAAGCAATTACTGGGCCAAAATGGACTTTGGACTAAGGATACGGCTGATTAGTAGTGTTCCTCGCAAATGCAGCGGAAGATACTGGATGCTTCGGCACCGACGCCTTTGACCAGCTGCCGAAGCATCCAGCGAATAATCGAACCATGACGGCTACTGAGAATTTCCATTCACACATAGAAATGATTTATCTTTCGCAAGAATACCAACCCTGCGTTTAATTCATAAGAAATACGATGTGGAGCAAATATACAAATGCTATCATTAAATTATAAATATCTATGCATAATTGCTTGCTTGATAGTGGCGATTGCGACTGCCTCCAATGCCGCCGATACCACGTTATTCAAAGCTGATTTTGAGGGCGGGCTGAAGGCTTCCGGTGCCACTCCTGATGAGCCTAAGAATCTTACAGGTGCAGGCTTTGAAAATACAGTGATCGACAGTGCATTTCCCGCACAAGGCAGCTCCTGTTTTAGACTGAAGGATTATGCCGTATGGCATATCGGCAAATCAGATATCAAGGGACGTCTCAGCCTGTGGTTTATGCCCATGTCTCTTCCGGCCGACGGTCAAGAGCAAGAGATCATCTGGGGCGGTGATGCGGCTAAGCCTTTTGGCACTCTTTCGGTGAAGGTCAATCATGCAGGCAAGGTCTCCTTCAACTATTACAGCTGGCAGAAAAATCAGACATGGCTTACAGGAATCACCACCAGCAGCAGTATTCAGGCAAGAAAATGGAATCACATCATGCTCACCTGGGGAGACTCTGGCCAGCGGATATACCTCAACGGCAAGTTGGATGCCGGAAATGATGAGAAGTATCCCATGTCCTGGCTTTTCGATATAAGATTCGGAGGTGGGGCATGCTATCTGGATGACATACAGCTATCATCCTCCGAGGAGCCGATTGATGTTCCAACGGTTTCAAATGCCTGGCGCCCTACCACGACGGGCTTTGCATCCGACGGCATAGTATTCAAAGCTGATTTTGAGGATGGACTGAAGGCTTACGGTGCTACCCCGCCTGAACCCAGGGACGCAGTTGGGGGAGGTTATGAGGTTACCGCAAGAGAAGATCAGAAACTTAAGGATGTAGCTCTTGACAGCGCTTTCCCTGCACAGGGCAAATCCTGTTTTAGATTGGGAAACTACGCAGTATGGCATATCGGCAAATTAGATATCAAAGGACGGCTCAGCCTGTGGTTTATGCCCATGTCTCTTCCGGGGGCTGATCAGGAGCATGAGATCATCTGGGGCGGTGATGCGGCTAAGCCTTATCAGGCCCTTTCAGTGAAGGTCAATCATGCAGGCAAAGTGTTCTTCAACTATTACAGCTGGCAGAAAAATCAGACATGGCTTACAGGAATCATCAGCAACAGCAGTATTCAGTCGAGAAAATGGAATCATATCATGCTCACCTGGGGAGACTCTGGCCAGAGGATATACATCAACGGCAAGTTGGATGCCGAAAATGATGAAAAGTATCCCATGTCATGGATCGCCGACCTCAAATTCGGGGGGACAGCCTGTTATTTGGATGATATTCAGCTATCGACCTCCGAAGAGCCGATTGATGTCAAACCGGTCGCAAATTACTGGCGACCTACCACCAAACTGCAAAAAGAGTTATCGGATATAGAGAAGGGCGCCGCTGCCCTGATACGGAATGCTCCGAAAGGAAGCGATGCCTACTGCCGGGGACTAGTAATCGACTATGCGGCAAAATCATGCTGGGCAGGAGTGCTGCAGAGTCCAGTGAGCGCTCTCACAAGTGATAATGTCTCATGGATGAGTCAAGCCATTAGATCTACCAGCCCCTTTTTGCGAAAGGGCGAACTGCCTGTGCCTTCGTTCGACGCCAGTAAGAAAATAGTGATCAAAGATGGCCGTGTCATGCAAGATGGCCATCCGACATTTCTACTGGGCATGTATAATCCAAACCCGATCGACAATACTGTTGGTTTCAATTTAAGCAATGCCTTAATGCCCGGTCCAGGATATACACTTATAACCCAGAAGGATATTGGCGATACAGGCGTATCCCTTGCCAGCAATATTGAAAAGTTGCAGAAGAAAAATAAGGTAACGGATATTCTTCTATCGCTTAATGTGCCCGGTTGGCTTTATCAGACCGATCCTCTTGTTTCTGAAGGAGGCTCCGGCTGGTTCAATTACAATAACGAGGCAGCCTCTGTACGCAAGGCCTTCAAGGATACCGCTGATATTGTTATGCCCAATGTCAAGAATCATGTAACTAATCTTATGGTTAATCTTGGAAATGAGCCTGCGAACTCAGGATACAGCCCTACAACTACAGGTCCCAAGTGGAGGGCATGGCTTAAGGCGAAACATGGCTCAATTGAAAATCTTAATGAGGCCTGGGGTACCAATTATGCGAGCTTCGATGAAGTAAATGGTCCGAGTAACATAAAAGCGGCATATGTTGACTGCGCCGATCCTGGTGGTCTGGATGTGCCTACCGACCCAAAGGTACTTGGCCAGTGGTACGATTGGTGCCTGTTTAATCAGGAACGTTACGCCAACTTTTTCGCCGATGTGCGAAACAACATCGCGAAGTATCAGCCAGATACTCTGTTCAGCATCAAGTGGCTGAGCAATTACAGCGGATGGTGGAAGTCCATAGGCTATGCTTTGAATCCTTACGATGTCACAAAAGTGTGCGACTTTGCCGGTTGTGACGCCTGGACTATATACGCTGGACAGGATCCCAAATCCTATTGGGGGATATGGTGGGACGATTTTTGTCGAACCTACGATCTCCTTAAGTCTATTGCGCCAAACAAGCCGATTATCAATTCTGAGAACCATATATTGCGTGGCAATGATCCCAGCGCACCTCCGCTTAAGTACGGTTAGTACTGGGATGTCATGCCCTGGCAGTTTTTCTACACGGCGGTGTGGCAGCAAGCTATACACGGTCAGTGTGCTGGGGAGTATTGGACATATTGGGAAGCCGGCAAGGGATATAACCTGAATGAACGTGCAAAATCCTTCGATGCAATGAGCCAGGCGGCACGTGATCTGAAGCGGTATGCCGTCGGAGTAACCGCTCTCGCCAATACAAAGCCGAAAGTCGCAGTTTTGCTTTCCAGTGCCGCTCTCTCATGGGCGCCAAAGGAACATGTTTACGCAGAGACTCAGGCTTACAAGGCACTAAATTTGTCAGGAATTCCCGTCGGTTTTATGACTGAGGAGATGCTGGCAGACAAAGCATTGAGCAGATACCAACTGCTCGTTGTTCCTCAGGCCGTTCATATCTCCAAAGCGATGAACAATGCCATAAATGACTTCATGGCTAAAGGTAATACGGTAGTAATAGTTGGCGATAAGCCATCGGCGGATGAATATAACAAGCCTATATTGTTTGATAGTCGTGCTATTTATTGGCCGGATCTTAAGCCTGTGCCACAGGAATCGGCAAGTTTTGATGCCGCCCATCCGGGTTCCATATCTCCAGAGGACACCAATGTGAAGAAGCTTCAGGTCAGGCTGGATAGTCTGTTGCATCAAAAGGGATTGCATGCTCCTGTGCAAGTCACAATGGATGGAAAACTGCCTTTTGGTATCGAGTGGCGATCTGTCGTAGTCGGTGGCAAACGATTGGTGAACATCTGCAATTATACGAACAAACCGAGAATGCTTTCGGTTTCCGTGGATGGACGATCATTCAAAGGTACAAACATACTTGATAGCTCGGCAGTCAACGGCAATATCAAGTTGGCTCCAATGCAGGTCATGCTGCTACGAGACAATTAGCAGACAGTAGATATCATAGGGGCAGATTATATTCATGTCTGCTCCTATGGCTTGTTACGGATAATTCGTATCGTGCAGGCTTGCAGACTTAAGGAAGAGTAGATGAAGAGTTTCTTTTTTGCAGTATTCATGGTTTTGGTATTGTCATCCATTCTTGCATGGCAGATTCAGCCAAAACCCGTAAAACCGGGTGAAGTGGAGTTAACATGGGTAAGCGATGACAACCCTGCCAGACGCGAGCAAATTGCACTGTTTAATCGGTTGCATCCAGGCTGCCAACTGAAATTCGACCCTGGCAGTGGAACCATGGGCAAGGTAGTCGTTCAGTCGTTGGCCGGGGTAGGCCCCGATCTGTTCGAGTGCGCCAGTGGATCACAACTTGCATTGCTGGTAAAATCGGGGATTGTTGCGGATATCACGGACGATTTGTCGAATGCAGGCATAGATATCAAGAGAGTTGCATGGAATTCAGCTTATCCGCTTACTACCCTTGATGGCCGTGTGTACGGATTTCCCACAAACGTTTCTGTAAACGCAGTTTGGTACAACAAAGAGATTTTTGACCGGTACGGGATACAATATCCCACTGGTCGACAAACATGGAAGGCGTTTGTGCCTCTGGCTCAGCGGCTGACTCGCCGGGATAAAAACGGTCATATCAAGCAGTACGGATTCATGTACGACTGGTATAACTGGCCGACCTTCGTTATGCAGTGGGGTGGGCGGTTGTATACTGAGGATGGTACTAAATGTGTCATTGATAGTCCGCAGGCTATCGATGCAATACAGTTCATGCATGACTTGGTCTACAAGTATCGTGTATCACAGAGTCCTGCCGAGGAGAGTGCTCTTGCATCTCAAGGAGGCTGGGGATCAAGCACTATCAGTCTCTTCGGTGCCGGTAAATCGGCGATGGCACTCGGCGGCAGGTGGTGGTTATGTACGTTGCGCAATTACAAGGGACTCAATCTCGGTGTGATGGAATGCCCTCATGGCAGCAATCGTGTGTTTGTGAGCTTCGGCCGGGCAGTGCTCGTGAACAGTAATAGTCTCCATCGCAAGGAGGCCTTGCAGTTCCTGAAGTACATGGCAGGCAAGGAGTACAATGAGCTGATCAATCATCAGGCTGATGGCATTGCGCCGGTGGTGAAGTATTCATACACCGATAAGTTCTTACACGATCCAGCATACACCAAAGAGGATTACAATGCAGTCTGGAGGGAGGCGATGAAGCACAGCCTTCCAATGGAGAGCAGCCCGTTTGTAAGCGGCGGGGTTGATGAGCGAATAATAAATACACAGCTTGATTTGGTTAAAAACAACCAGAAGACAGCTGCAGAAGCGATGAAAACCGCCGCGGCTCAAATCAACGCAGAGATCGCAAAGAATATAGATATAGATCCAACGCTTGCCAAACGGTATAAAGAACTTGCACGGGGGAAGAAGTAGATTGAAAACAGCATTTAATGCCAAAACTGGTTGCTGGGATATGAGTTGGCCTGGCAGGGTTTCGCGGCACGATGTAGTCTACCTGAGCCCGCCGAGCGATCCTATGCAAGGCATGCCCATTGGAAATGGCGATGTTGGCGTTCTCTGCTGGTGCGAAGATTCAAAGATCATTCTCGCGATTAACAAGTGTGATCTATGGGACTATGCGGAATTTGGGCGATTTAACAACTGGAAGCTTGAAGAGGAAGAGCGCAGCACGACGTTAAGGCATGCAGCACGTATAATAATAGATTTCAAATTGCGCGTCTTTGATACCTTCTACCTATCGGATTTTCATGGCCGAATCAGCCTTGCCGATGCGTGCGTGAGCATGGATGCATCAGGACCGTTCGGCGGCGTCTCGTTCTCCGCGTTTGTTGGCCACGATGACGGGGTAATCCGTTGTGAAATCAGCAGCAGCATCATTGAGGATGTGCCTGTTGAAGTTACCCTTGAACGGTATGGTTCACGTACGTTTTCCCATTGGTACGCATCGGTGAACAGGGATGCCACTCATGGGATTGGTGGTACCGAATCATTATTCGATGGTGACGGGGTTTATATCTCACAGCAGCTATCGAGCGGTACGTTTGCAGTTGGATGTTGCGCGGACGGCGATGTCAGCCATGAGTTTCATCATACCAGAGAGCACTCACACTCAGTCACGATACGGGTTGACGGTGGAAGTTCAAAAGAGTTCGTCATGCTGGCTGCTGTGACATCTCCTTCAGATGGAGATTCCGTAAGGAGTGTGAAGGACAAGCTGTCAGCATCGCGGGAGGCAGGCATACCATACTCGTTTGAGAATCACAAAGAGGCATGGAAGGCTTTCTGGAATCGATCGTTGATGGAATATGGGGATGACTATCTGGACAATTTATGGCATCTTACCATGTATTATGCTAATTCGTCACAGAAAGGTAAGTACCCTGGACGGTTCATCAACGGTCTCTGGGGGTGGAACAGGGATGTGCAGCCCTGGAATTTCTATTTTCACTGGAACCAGCAGGAGGTCTACTGGCCATTAAACGCCGCAGGGCACCACGATCTCGTGAGTTCCTACCTGGATTACAGATGGAACTCTCTGCCACATGCACAAGCCGATGCAAGAGAACTGCTGGGATCAGATGGCGCATTCGTCTCCGACGTGACCGAGGCGAGGGGATATAACTCGCTAAATGAATTGGTCAATCATACTCCGGTAGCCCAGATAGCAATGGATTTCTGGAGGCAGTATAAGTTTACCGGAGACCTGGAATTTCTAAAAAGCCGTGCTCTTCCATACATTCGCCAGGCTGCATACTTCTTTGAATCGCTATTTATTAAATGTGAAGATGGCAAATATCATGCCAAAGAGGGCACAGGATACGAAGGCTGGATTAAGCTCCGAGATTGCATATCGGAACTGGTCTATGCCAAGGCACTTTTCTCGGCAGCGCTGGAAGGGCTCGAGACCCTGAAGATAGATGAGCCGCGATCCATCAAATGGACCGAGATAATTGATAATCTAGCCCCTTTGCCGGTAATCAACCTCGACAGTGATTGTTGTTATGATGAACAAGGGATTGCAAGATATGCAAGAGGTACCTTCAAAGGTGATATCACGTTTTCTGATAAGACGCTGGCAGCTGGTTTTGGCATCGAAGAAAACAGTTGGCTTTCATCAAAAGTTCCAAGCGATGAGTCGGGTATGGATCTTTCTGGAATCATTCGCATGCTTGAACAGCATAATGACGGCGCTCAAAACACTGTCGCACGGGACATGAAATCCTACGATGGGATTTTCCCATTTGTCGAATACTCTGCGGTATTCCCGTCAGGACTTATCAGTTTATTCCATAAAGACACTGAACTGTTCAATGCAGCTGCCAATACTGCCAAACTCTATGCGCCGGATTGTATGGGTTGGGATCCATTGCCTATAGTTTTGGCGAGGCTCGGGCTGGCTGATGAACTCAATCGGATACTCGAAAGCTGGCCGGAGAGATGGCAGTTCTTCTGCAATGGATTTGGGCATTACGGGCCTATGGATGTCCAGAAAGCAGAGTCCGCGCTCAGGTTCCGAACCAATATGGTCGGTGATGGCTCCGGCGGGAAGATTCCATTTCCCTCCTGGCCGTTCAGACACATGGGCATGGAATCAATGTCTGTGCTTGCCTGTGCCATGAACGAGTCACTTCTGCAAAGCCATGACGGGATCATCCGCGTCGCGCCGGCCGCGTGCGAAACGCAGAGTGCGCATTTTACCCTTCACGCGGCAGGCGGTTTCATAGTCTCGGCTGATATAGAGAACGGAAAGCCGGTCTGGATTGCAGTGAAGAGCCTGCTTGGCGAAAGATGCAGGATACAAAATCCCTGGACAGTGGGACATCTTTATGAAAATGGCTCTTTTGAAGAGTCTTTCGAAGGCAGGGAAATGGAATTCACAACCAGCGCAGGGAGCCTGTTTATTATAGTGCCTGAAAAAGAAACGGTGGAAAGCTGGAATACCGCCGTGATCGAATATAATAGAAACGCTCTCCCGAAGGAGAATTCATCAGGCAATGCATCTCTCGGTTTGCAGAGGATGTTCTTGAATTAGCTGTATGACTTCGAGGCATGCGCAATTAAACGGGAAGAGGAAGAAATGGAAAATCAGTTCGATAAAGCATTCATATCGTTTAGAATAGGACCGGCACAGTGGTTGCCCGACCGCCGATTCAATGAACTTCTCTGTCTGTTTCAGGAGTATGCAGGTGTTACAGATGAAATAACCTTCTTTACAGGAGATACCCATCCGCCGCTTCCACTTGAGGTGATTGGTGCTCGGGCAGAGGTGTTACTCATGCGGATGTCGCAGGCACGGCAGGCTGGATACCGCGCGGGAATCAATATTCTGGCGACTATCGGGCATCACAACGAAAACCTTGATAACTCACTGTCCGGCAATTATACCAACATGACAGATATCAATGGCAGTGTATGCCTTGGCTCATACTGTCCAAACGATGAACGTGTACGCGATTACGTCAGAAAGTTGTACCGAATCGTGACTTCCGCCGAGCCTGACTATATCTGGATAGACGATGACGTGCGCCTGTACGGGCATATGCCGATAACCTGTGGGTGTTTTTGCGATAACTGTCTTTCTATCTTCGGCGAAGAGACTGGAAAATGGCATACCCGCGAAGAACTTAAGGCTGCATTTGACGGCGGCACTGTAGATGCTAAACTTGATGCTCGAAAAGCCTGGATACAGCACAACCGAGTTACCATGAATCGATTGCTTGAGCTGATAGAGAATACCGTTCATTCGTCTTGCGCATCCCTCCCAATCGGATTCATGACAGGGGACCGATTTTTCGAAGGGTATGATTTCAACAAATGGGCAAAGACGCTTTCCGGCGATGTGAAAGCCGAAGTAATGTGGCGTCCCGGCGGAGGTTACTATGCCGACCAACCTATGAATGAATTGGTTGCTAAATCTCATGCGATCGGCAGGCAAGTTTCGATGCTTCCGAAAGGCGTCACATCGATCCAATCAGAGATAGAAAACTTTCCTTACCAAATCTTAAAAAAGAGTGCGCGTGCAACTGCAGTTGAAGCGGCTTCGCACATAGCGGCTGGATGCACAGGGGCAGCCTTCAATGTCTTCTCCATGCATGATGGTCCTCTTGATGAGTATAAACCTCTTGTGGCCAAGCTTGGGCAAACAAGGTCGTTTTACGATTTAATGGTAAGTCATCTAGGAAGAGAAACTCCAGTCGGGATTCACACAGGTTGGGGAAAAGATATTTTTGCATCCAATAGTATCAAGGAAGGCAGCTGGTTTGACGGTGATATTTGGGGGATTGCCGACTCACATTCGTCTGAGATATTTGAAATCGGTCTGCCTGCAGCTTATTCGACTGAAGGAGCTTTGGTAACTGTTCTCATAGACGAATGTTTGCTAGCTATGCCAGATGAGTGTATACCAGAATTGCTCTCGTCAGGTGTTTATATGGATGTGAGCGCTTTAGCACGGCTGAATGAAATGGGCTATGGCGAACTTACAGGATTTACCGTTGACTCATTTCTGGCAAAGGACTGCATAGAAGAGTTTACCGATCATCGCCTCAATGCTGGCTATGCTGGACGACATCGTGATGTACGACAATCGTTTAACAAGTATACGGCAGGTGTGTTGAATCCACTGAACAGCAGGGCAGAGGCATTGTCACGTATAGTAGATTATGATTATAAAGAGTCAGCACCTTGTTGCATGGGGATCTTTGAAAACCGGCTGGGCGGCAGAATCTGTGTTTCAGGATATTATCCGTGGACCTTCCTGCAGAATCTTTCGAAGGCATCACAGATCAAAGCAGTCATGCGCTGGTTGTCGAAGGATGGGTTGCCTGCTTACATAGAATCGCTGCATAAAATACATATATGGGCAAGAAATACTGGCCCAAACAAACTAGCCGTAGCCGTTATGAACTCATCGCTTGATGAAACCGGCGATCTAAGTCTGATCCTGCGCACAAATAACAGCGAGATAAGCGTATTTGACATGAGGTGTAAACAGACTGCAATCACTTCGTGCGAAAACGACGAAGGGTACAGAACATTCATACTACCGAGCATTTCTCCATATGAGATGAACCTTGTAATTGCAGAGTAATGATGGGATAAATATTGCGAAAGAATGCTATTTGGAGCCTAAGATGAGCAATGTGATATACGGAACTAAACCAGCACAGGAGTGGGCTGAAGGGTACCCCATAGGCAATGGGCGCCTTGGAGGGATCGCGTTGGACTAAACCATGATCGTCTCTGGCGAAACTTCTGGAGCTTCCAGGATCACCGTACCGCATCCGATCTACCTGCAATACGGCAGTTGTGCCTCGATGGCAAATGGGACGAGGCACACGATCTGTTGCTAAAAAAATCCCTGCTACAAGCCGGGCCATATACCTGAATCCGTATGTGCCTGCATGCGACTTGGGCATTTATCCCCATCATGCCATCAATGAGATCACTGAATATCATAGGCGCCTGGATATGGATAAAGCAATTGCCGAAGTCACATATACAGTTGATGAAGTTCGGTATAAGCGCGAGTATCTGTCATCCTGGCCCGAGGGGGTAATTGTTATCCGGCTGTCGGCAAGTCAGGCTGGACGTATCAGCGGAGAGGTGACATTGTCGCGGATGCTCGATCCTGATTGCGAAGTGACCGGCAGTTCGTCTCTTGGTGAAGTCGTCCTTGAAGGCGCGTTCGAAGAAGGCGTTAGATTTGCAACCGTTGTCCGTGTGGTACAGCATGGAGGGCGTTTGACCGGCGGCCGCAGGGAATATCTTGCACCCGCAGGAACGATGCCGCCGAAAGATCTTGATGGCGGTCAGTTTATTTTTCGAGACAAGGATTACCCATATGATCCAATCGGCGTTTCCACATGCTTCGATTGTGCTGACGAGGTGCTGTTGCTTGTGGCAACGGCTACGGAGGATGAGGCTGCTGACGACCTTGTTGGGTGGTGCCGAAGCAAGCTTCGTTCCGTGCCAGTTGATGCGGATCGCCTTATAGCCGAGCATGTGCAGGATCATCGAAGCCTGTATCGCAGAGTAAGTCTCAGCCTTGGCTCAGAGTGCGACGCAGTCCCGACGGATGCCTTGATCGAAGAGAGTAGGAAAACCGGCATAGCATCGCCGAGGCTGCTTGAGCAAATGTTTAATATGGGACGCTATCTGGCAATCACAAGCGGTAGACCGCAGCCCAAGGGACAGCCATGTAAAGCGCCGATAAATTTGCAGGGTATATGGAATCAGGACCGCCGTCCAGCCTGGGATTCTGATTATCATCTGGATTTGAACCTTGAGATGTGCTACTGGCCCCTTGATCAGATCGGCATGGGCGATTTGGTAATCCCCATGATGGATTGGGTTGAAAGCCTTTTACCGCAGGCAAATCATGCTGCTATGGATCTGTATGGTTGCCGTGGCGCACTGTTTCCGGCAATCTGTGATTTGAGGCATCTGGGGAACATCGATGATTTGCTCTTTGCGTGGACTGGCGCTGGTGCCTGGATAGCTCAGTTATTGTGGCACCATTGGGAGTACAGCGGCGATGAACTATTTCTGAGGTTCCGACTCTATCCGCTGATGAAGGAGATCGGACAGTTTTACGAAGACTATTTGATTTATGATCAAAATGGACGGCTGGTTCCCGTTCCCAGCGCCTCCCCGGAGATGGGAATCAAGGGAAGAAAGAGATATAGCACCTTATCCAGTCCATCTTCAATCGATTTGGAACTCATCCGAGAGATATTTTCTCACCTCTTGAGCGCAAGTCAGTCACTGGGCATGGATACGGAAAAGCGCCAAAGGTGGTCGGATATTCTCTCCGATCTGCCGATGCCAGCCATCGACGGTCATGGATGTCTGCAAGAATGGGCTGACTGTCATGAGCCTATTGATCCTGGGCACAGGCATCGTTCTCCTTTTATTGCCTTGTGTCCGGGAAATCGTATAACGTTGGAAGATACCCCTGATTATCACGAAGCCGCGCGTAAGTTGCTGCATATAAGGTTGGGAAACCGCCAAAGCACCGTAGCCCTGACGAGTGTTTGGGACGCTCAAATATGGACTAGACTATACGATGGAGATGCCGCCCTAAAAGAGCTGAGCTTGATTGCGCATACCTGGCTAATAGATAATCTCCTTTTATCTCATTGCGACTGGCGAGACGATACGACCACCTTGAACTGGTTCCCCGGCAAAAAACTATTCCAGATTGAAGCGAGTATCGGCATACTGGCAGCCTTGTCGGAGATGTTGCTCCAGGATCGACGTGCCCTGCTGCGTATTCTTCCGGCGCTACCTAAGACGCTGAAGCAAGGTGAAATCAAAGGTCTGCACAGCCGTGGCGGGTTTGAGGTCGAGCTGATCTGGGCGGAAGGGCAGTTGGTACAATCAACCATTCGATCGATCAGAGGGGAGCGGTGCAAGGTTAAGTGCTTTGCACCTGAGCGCCAGTTGGCCGTCTTCCACTCCGGTTCCATTCATGAGGCTGTATATGATGAAGATGTCGTAGAGTTCTCAACTGAGCGCGGGGAAAGTTATATTCTGCGTCCAAAATAACTGGGCATGAAGGATGGAGGAAAGCATTCAATGAGTAAGCGAGTATTCAATATATTAACAGTAGTGGCCTGTCTTTTAATAATATCTGCGATTTGCAGATTGCCGGTTCAATGTGCACCTGGCACTCAGGCGATTTATCCACTTGGGGAACCCGTAACTGCCGATAAGTTCCTGGGAATGTTGCAGCACGATAATCCTGCCTTCCAGATTCCATCCGAGCGCAGTTGTGGCATTAGCTGGGTGCGGGTTGCACTGTGGTGGTATGAGCCTACACGAGGCGCAGAGCGGGCGAAAGGCCGATGGGATTGGACGGATATCGACACCAAGATACGCCTGGCCAGGAATAACGGGATGCGCGTCATCGGGCATCTGGATACATATCCGCCATGGTTGCTTGAACGTTCCAAAGCCGGTGCTTCCGATGCTGAACTGCTCTCAGCATGGTCAGACTATGCCCGGAGAGTAGCAGAACGTTACAGTAGCGGTCCCTTGAAGGTAGATGTGTTCGAAATAATCAATGAAGCGAACAATCCATTCCTTGACCCTTACTTGGAGATTTTTCGAGTTCCCAAGCCTTGGACTGCAGATAAACATGTTGCACTCTATACCCGCCTTTACCGTGCAGCATACAAGGAGATCAGAAAGGTCAATCCTAAGGCAATAATCAGTTGTTCGGGGGTCTGCACCACTGATATCAATTTCTTGAAGAAGTTCTTTGACGGCCTGCATGCAAATGAGTATCCAGACGCCGTCTCGGTGCATCCGTACAGTCATGCACTTGGCACTGAACCCCCTGAAGAACCTGTTGGCAATCTTAACTTTGATGAATATGTGACTTTCGTCGATCAGATGTACGGCATCCGTCGGAAGATCATTGACAAATACTATGGCCGAAATTCAAAAGTGCCGATAATAGTCGGGGAGTTCATGTATTCCACCGGAGGAACCCCTGCAGAGAATATCGTCAGCGAAGATCAGCAGGCGATATACTGTGTCCGTACCGTAGTGCAAACATTATCAACGCAAATGGTAAAGGTGTTCGCATTTGCTACAGTATGGGTCGATTGGCCTATGACACAACAGAGTGCAAGTAAAGACTTTTTCTCCGGGTTCCTGAATGCGGATCATTCACCCAAGCCAATGTACTATGCAATGCATAACATGGTAGAACAATTGAAGGGTGCGGTCTATGTGGGACGCGTGAAACTTATGGAGGGTGATCTGGCTTATCGGTTCAGCCGTCCCGATGGCAGATACGTTATGGTTGCCTGGACCCTAAGGAGTACCGCCAAGTTTCTGATTCCTGTATCAAAACATCCGGCCGCTTTCGATTGGAAAGGGAATTCAGTAAAACTGAGTGATGATCCTGGTTATCCTGGGTGGCCAGCTGATAAACAGGTGAAAAATGCATGTATCCCTCTTAGCGATCAACCGGTGTATGTGATAAGCGACTAGATTTACTCCATGGAAGATGCCGCTGTTGCCTTCAAAAAGTTAGCAGCGGCATATATTTAAAAACCTCTTATCTCCTCGTTTGGGGCTCTATAAGCTTTCTTGTGGGTGAATCTGATTCGCCCTCACCCCAACCCCATTCGACTTCGCTCAGGGCAGGCTCTCTCCCGATTTCGGGCGAGGGGGGATGCCGAGTAGCCCACAGGGCATATCGAGGGACGGTACATGTCTGCCAGGCTTCGGCAGCGGCGTCGTCGACTCTGCAACCGAAGCATCAACACACCCGTGAAGGGTGTGCCTACATCTAGTCGGCGCAGGCCGACTTCGTGTTTTTGTTGCCGCGAATTTATTCGCACGGTTGTTAGAACACTACCGCATACCGAAATTTTCTTCGATGAGTAAAAAATCGTCTTATGTTGGTATCATAAAGCTAATTGACTGGTCGAGAGTTCCGTCTATCTTTACGAAGTTTGTGCTGCAGACCATCCATGTAAACATGAGATGGCATTAAGAGTGTAATTGCTGATCGTCCAAGGATAATCAGGATGAACGCATTTGAGGTTGGGCAAAGCAGGCGTAAATATATATGGTGGATAGTGATACTTGCGGTTGTCGTAAGCATCATAGTCTACACAGCAATACCTAAGCCTGTCGAGATAAGCGTTGTAGGAGTAAAGGAAGGCTTGCTTGAACTAGGCCTCTCCAGCACAGGTATCGTTGAAAGCCAGTTGATAGACGTCAGCCCGCGAATTACTGCACGGATAACAAATCTCTACTCGCAGGAAGGAGAGATGATCGGTGCAGGGCAGGTGCTCGCACGTCTTGAAAACGCAGACCTTCAGTCCGAGGTACGCCGCATTCATGCTTCCGTCCAAGCCGCAGAAAGAGATGTAGTGGCGCTTCAAGACTCTTCCGTGGCACAGGCAGGGCAGTTGCGCTCGGCGAGAGATCGTGCCAGGTTCAACTTGCAGGCATCGAGGGATCGGCTGCGAGATCTGGAGTTGGGGAGCAGCAGGGAAGAGATAGCAACCCAACGAGCTGTTGTTGCCAGATCGAGGGCTGTCTCTGAAGATGCGCGTAAAAGATACAGTCGGGCAGAGCAGCTTCTGAAAGCAGGTGCAATCCCTTCTCAGGACCGCGATACTGCAGCGACAAACTATGAAGCCGCAAAAGCAGACGTCACCGCTCAAGAGCAGATCTTGCGAAAACTGCAAATTGGGACGCGCATCGAGGTGATACGAGCGGCCAGGGCTGATGTGAGAGCCGCAGGCGCTTCTTTAATGGAAGCAGAATCGGCTCTTCACCTAATCCCTTCAAAGAAACAGGAAGTCGCGTCTGCGGAACTTAGGGTGAAGGAGGCTCGAGCGGCGCTCGACAATGCCGAAGCCCAATTGGCCTACGCTGCGATTCGAAGCCCGGTGCGTGGCGTGGTTGTCCGAAAATATAAAGAGATAGGCGAGATTGCATCGCCGTTCGATACCATGTATACGATCGCTAATCTTGACAGCATATGGGTTACTGCAGAAGTCGACGAAGAAGATGTTGCGGCAGTTGCACTCGGACAAACCGTGAAAATCACACTCGATGCGTATCCCGGACGGGTTCTGCTGGGATTTGTTGTAAGAGTATCGAGAATAGTAGAGCCCAAGGAGGTCGGTCGGGTTCGGGCGAAAATCGTGCGAGCGAAGATAAGGCTGCAAAACGTGGATATACCACTGAGGCCCGGTATGGAGGTCAATGTAAACGGCATTTTGCCGGTACACAGTCGCACGCTCCTTGTCCCGAACGATGCCGTGATGCGCATAGGTGATACAGACCGCGTCTTCCTTGTGGAAAACGGAAGAGTCAGAGCGAGAGATGTTGTGATCGGTCAGTCGAATTTCGATTTTACGCAGATTCTATCAGGTTTGCGTAAAGGTGACATTATAGCGGTTACCAAGCTGGATCAGCTCCGTGACGGCACCAGAGTGCGCATTGAGAAGTGAGGCGTCTGTGGAAAATACAGAATCCAACGAAACATTGCTTCGGCTGGACCACGTTGCTAAATCCTACATCATGGGCGAGGTGGTCGTTCCGGCATTGAAGCCCACCACGTTTTCGATTCTGCGAGGGGATCTTCTGGTGGTGCTCGGCCCTAGTGGCTCAGGCAAGACAACATTGCTGAACTTGATTGGCGGCATCGATACTCCGACCGAGGGTCTAATTCTCTTTCACGGTAAAGACCTCTCACGCATGAACGATGCAGAGCTCACCAGTTACCGGCGATACAGCGTTGGATTCGTGTTCCAGTTCTTCAACCTTGTACCTACGCTCACCGCGCTGGAGAATGTTCAGCTTGTGGCGGAACTGGTGCCAGATCCTCTCGATGCACAGGCTGTTTTGGATTCAGTTGGTCTTGGTGATAAGTCTGACCGCTTTCCAAGCGAGCTGTCTGGAGGAGAGCAGCAGCGTGTCGCGATTGCGAGGGCTGTCGTGAAGCGCCCCTCGCTCCTCCTGGCCGACGAACCGACCGGCAACCTTGATTTCGAGACGGGCGTGAAAGTCCTCAAGATCCTTCATGACCTCACAGTTACCAGTGGTATTGCGGTGTTGATGGTAACGCACAACACACCAATCGCATCGATAGCTCACCGAATCATCCGAATGCGCAGCGGAGAGATTGTATCACTTACGGCCAATCCTAATCCGTTGGAGCCAGAGGAAGTACAGTGGTGATATCCAGACTCAATCTGAAGCTCATACGCGATATTAGATTCTCTCCATTCATGTTCGGCGGAATCATACTCCTTGTCGCCGTGGGAGTAATGCTCTTCATTGCAGCATACTCGTTTTACCTCAACCTGCAGAGTTCTTATGCGACTACATATAGCAGGCTCAATCTGGCCGATTTCTCAGTCCAGGTGCAGAGCGCTCCACAGGAAATACTGGCGACTTTGGCGCAAATTCCGGGTGTGCGTGAAGTTCAAGGTCGGACAGTGGCGGAGATCGAGATTGACCAGCCCGAGGTGTCCAGCCGAAAGGTAGAAGGCCGTATCATCAGCCTGCCTGATTTTGGCGAACCCACAATCAACCAGCTTAAGGTGCTATCCGGCGTATTCCCACGGAGAGACAGCGCACGTGAACTGATGCTGGAAGCAAGTTTTGCAAAATACCATGGATACAGGCCCGGGGATATCTTGGAGATAATGATCCTGGGTGACAAGGTTCGTTTCAGGGTGGCAGGCATAGTCCAGAGTCCCGAGTACATTTACGTGGTGCGCGGACGGGGATATCCGATGCCGAATCCGCGGACCTTCGGCGTCATGTGGATGCGTAATCGGATGGTTGATGAGTTATTCGGCACATCCGGGTCGGTAAATGACATAGAAGTCGGCATGGTTCCGGGTGGCAACCGTCGGACGGCAATGCGACTTGCGGCAAGGATACTGAGCCCTTACGGTGCCGATGATCCAGTTCCAATGGAAGACCAGGCGAGCGTAGAGCTTTTGCGCCTTGACCTGGATGGACATCGAAGGCTGGCGATATTCTTTCCCGTGCTATTCTTTACTATATCAAGCTTGAGCATATACAATTTACTAAGCCGCATTGTCTATGCTCAGCGCAGCCAGATAGGGTTTATGAGGGCCGTTGGGCTTTCAAGGTTAACGGTCTGTGTGCACTATCTGGAGTTCTCTGCCCTCGTTGGAGTAGTGGGCGGGGTAATCGGTGCCACAGCAGGATATTACATTGGCATATCGGTTACAAAGCTTGCCACCGGTTATATCCAGATTCCATATTACGACATCACGCCCAGGTGGCCCGTGATTGCGGTGGGAATACTCAGCGCATTATTCATCATCGTAATCTCTGGGGCATTTCCGGCGCTTTCTGCGGCAAGGCTTGTGCCGGCACAGGCGATCAGGGCCGAAGTCCCGATCGTCGGCCGGGTTCCGATTGGTGAGAGATATGTTCCATTTCTCTATAGGCTTACGCTGTTATCCAGATTGCCCTTGAGAAACTTCCTTAGGAATTTTCGGCGAACCGCGTCAATGATAGCTGGCGTGGTATCTGCGGTCACACTGATGCTTGTCTCATACAGTTTGCTTGATTCCATGCAGGCGTCCATCGATTTTTATCTAAACAACAGCATTCACTATGACATACTGGTGACTTACCTTCATCCCCAAGACCAGGTGGCGCTGGAGCGATTCGGTCGGTGGAAAGGAGTTACCCGTGCGGAACCCGTACTTGCTTTGCCTGCAAAGCTGATCCACGGCGACGTGAGCCAGAATATGCTGATATACGGTTTGCGGCCGGGTGACCGGTTGATGGCACAGGTGGACGAGGGTGGAAACAGGATTGATATCGCAAAGAGCGGCCTGGCGATTCCTGAATTAACCGCAAAAAAGCTGAACCTTACGAAAGGTGGAATTGTTCGGCTTACTCTGCCAAAACAAACAGTGCCGGAGACTGCGGAGGTCGGTGCAACTCAAGTACCGACTGTGTTACAGGCTGCGGGACGCATTCAACGCCGATCCGCACGTGCCGACATACTTGGCTCCAGTCGAGCGCTTCTGGAAACGAAAATGGATCGACTGGTTAGAATAGGCTCAGTGACCTACCAGCCTTTTGGAAGTACAGCCTATGCATCTATTGAACAAGTGCGGCAATGGTATGGGCGGCCGCTGGATCTTCCTCCCAAGGCGATTAATGCTATTGCGCTAGAGGTGAATCCGGCATATCTATTGACGGTCGAGAGAAATGTGTATCTGCTGGATGGAGTGGCATCGGCGGAGGTGGTGCGATATATCAGGGATGAGATCCAGCAGCGGCTTGCTCAATCCAGAGTGTTTTTCAATGCGATGCTGGCTTTTGCCATAGTTCTCGCGGCCGTAATCATGTTCAACTCGACGCTCATGAATGTGATCGAACGGACAAGGGAAATTGCCACACTGCGAACAATAGGCGTTAGTGTAAGGGCTGTTTCATGGATGATTGCCACCGAGAATATAATGGCTTACGTGTTCGGTATTGTCATCGGCATTCCGTTCGGATCATGGCTGGCAGATCGTTTTGTCCGGCTGTATGAAAGCGAATCTTTTAATATTCAGACTGTTATCTTTCCGCGAACATACTGGATCACAATCCTGGGTGTTCTGGCAACAGTACTGATCTCTCAGTTGCCTGGAATCTTGTATATACGCAGAATTGAGCTCACTAAAGCGACAAAAGATATTGGATGAGATGACGATCATGCGATCAATTCGTGTGAGTCGTTTCGAGCTGAAATGGGCATAATAAACGTGTGATAGCGGCAGTCCATAAGCCAACTTGAAGGGGGACAATTTGCAATGGGTGAGAAATCTCCGAAACGCGAAGTAAAAGCGCCAAAGAAGGATATTAAGGAAAAACGCCAGGAAAAACAAGAGAAAAAGGCAACAAAGGGATCGATCACCAAACCACACGGCTGAGTCGTGTGCTTATCCTACCAGATCTCATCCTTGGGCTCTCGCGTCATGAGGTCTTCCACAGCCGTTTGCGGTGATTTACCCTCGAATAATACCTTGTACACCTGTTCGGTTATCGGCATTGGAACACCAAGTTTCGATGCCAGATTCTGAGCTGCTCTTGTGCTCGGTATTCCTTCCGCGACCTGCCCGATTTCCGCAAGGATCTCTTCGAGCTTCCTGCCCTGTCCCAGACCAAACCCGACTCTGCGATTCCTGCTAAGGGGGCTGGCACAAGTGACCATCAAGTCGCCGATTCCCGCAAGTCCCATGAACGTCGACTGCGCTGCCCCGAGTTTCATGCCGAGACGCGTGATCTCCGCCAATCCTCGTGTAAGGAGGGCGGCCTTTGTGTTGTCCCCATATCCCAGTCCATCCGAGATGCCGGCACCTATCGCAATTACGTTCTTCAACGCGCCCGCGAGTTCAACCCCAACGACATCGGAATTCGTATACACCCTCATCGATGGGCACATGAACAGACGCTGGATCTCATGGGCTGCGGATTCATCTGCGCTCGCCGCGACTGTCGCCGTAGGTACGCCCTTTGCCACCTCAATCGCCAGGTTAGGACCAGACAATGCTATTATAGTGGTAGCAGGCGGAAGTATGGACTCCAGCATTTGAGAGATAGTGGCGCCAGTCTCTGCGCTAAGGCCTTTGGTAGCAGTAACAACCGGCACGTCCTTCGGAAGACAAGCAGCTAATCCTTGTGCGACACTCTCGGCAGCCTTGGAGATGGTGACGAATACAACAACCTCTGCATTATCGACTGCTTCCTCCATAGAGGAGGTTATGCTGATATTCTGAGGAAGCGTGAAACCAGGAAGATAAGGGTTCTCTCTTGACTCGAGAATTACTGAAGCCTGTTTTGGGTCCCACACCCAGAGTGAAACTGAATGATTATTCTTTGCCAGCAATAACGATAAGGCTGTACCCCAGCTGCCACCGCCGAGTACTGCAATTCTCTTCATACAAAATCTCCAGTCCACTTCTAGCTGTCACATGCGCCAATTATCATTTGGAACGCATCCCGATTATACCATCAGGCCATTTATAAGGCAAGCGCGACCACCCCTGTAAGTTCGGGCACAAATATGACTGTTCCTGCGTATAACTTATATGTATGGCGCCAGTTTAACCATCAGAAATGCTCGTTTTTAGCCGATTTCTTGACAACGAACGCCCGGCATCAATATAATTGGTTTTAGGAGGGTACTTTTTATGCGTACCGACGTAAGGCGTCGCCCCAGAGGACGCCGGTTGTTTTGGATATACACTGAAATCATAATACTTTTATTCCTCGCGATCGTGCTGGGCGTAATTGGCGGCACTTTCTACAGCGTCTCCAAGATACTTCCGAACGGCGATGATATCGCTAACTACAAACCAGCCGAAGCTACACAAATCATCTCCAGCGACGGGGTCGTTCTCGGACAAATCTCGGAAGAGAACCGTGAAACTGTCAGCATAACCGATATTCCAAAGAATTTACAGGATGCTACGGTTGCTATAGAGGACTCTCGATTTTACAGTCACCTCGGTGTCGATTTTGTTGGCATCGGGCGTGCCGTCTATCAAAATATTCGCTCTGGACATATGGGGCAGGGTGGTAGTACGCTTACCCAGCAACTTGCAAGAAATATCTACCTGACAAGAGAGAAGAAACTTTCTCGAAAACTCCAGGAAGTAGTTCTTGCATTGGAACTGGAAAGAAACTATTCAAAAGAACAGATACTGGAACTCTACCTGAATCAGGTTTACTACGGCAGTGGATCTTACGGTGTTCAGACTGCATCAAAGATGTACTTCGGAAAGAACGTGAAGGATCTTACGCTTGCCGAGTGTGCGCTTATAGCCGGATTGCCGCAGAAGCCATCCGGATACTCTCCGTATGAAGACTTGAAAGCCGCTACAGGGCGACGAAACGTGGTATTGAAACGCATGGTTGACCTTGGCTATATCACGAGCGAACAGTGCGATCGCGCGAAAGCCGAGCCTGTCAGACTTGTCGGCAGGAAGCCGACCGGCCTGAAAAAGTACAAAGCACCGTGGTTTGTATCGTACGTGATCAGCCAGCTAACTGATAAGTATGGTGCAGACTTGATATATAGAGGCGGCCTGAGAGTCTATACGACGCTGAATTACGAAATGCAGCAGGCCGCTGAAGAGGCCCTTCGAAAAGGTGTCGCTGGTGCGGCTAACCTGAACGTGTCACAGGGTGCGATGGTCTGCATAGATCCCAAGACGGGCTACATAAAGGCTATGGTGGGTGGAGTAAACCCTGACTATTCAAAGGACCAGTATAATCGTGTTACGCAGGCACATCGTCAACCGGGGTCGTCGTTCAAGGCTTTTGTCTACACGGCTGCAATAGACAATGGATACGATGCGAATTATCGTATATCGAATTCGCGGATATCATATACCGGCTCTGGCCCTGCCGCATGGACACCACAGAACTTCGATGGTCGCTATGGTGGAACTCTCTCGATAAAGCAGGCTGTGGCCCGATCAGTTAATATTTGCGCCGTGAGAATGGCCGATAAGATAGGTATCGATCAGGTTATCACGTATGCGCGCATGTTGGGGATAAAATCACCGCTGAACAGAAGTCTTGCGTTAGCGTTGGGATGTTCAGGTGTAACACCGCTTGAGATATGTTCAGCATACGGCGTCTTCGCGGCAAACGGTGTGCGTGCGGAGCCGATGTCCATCGTGCGAATTGCAGAATCCAATGGGAACAAAGATGGCGCTATCATAGAAAGCAATGAGCCTATAACCCATCAAGTATTAAGTAGCCAAACCGCCGAAATAATGAATGATATATTCCGGGGTGTAGTTACCAGTCGGGGCGGCACGGGATACAACGCAAGGCGCGTTCCTAATGCTCATGGAAAGACCGGTACAACTTCTGAGGACCGTGACGCATGGTTCCTTGGTTACACACCTGAACTGGTTACAGCCGTATGGGTAGGAAACGATAAGTTCAGTACTCCAATGCGCAAAGTCTTTGGCGGAAACGTTTGTGCCCCCGCATGGTCGGAGTTTATGTTGAAAGCGCTGCCGATCTACAAGAAGGAGCACGAGGCTCAGCCGCAACAGACGACCGACGCTGTTCGGCGCGAACAACGTGGCAGAGTCGAAAATACACCCCGTCAAACTACAACGGACAACCAGCGCACTCCTGCAGACTCGGGGCCACGGACTGTCACTATCTGTTCCGAGAGTGGGCTGCTTGCGACCAGGCATTGCCCGGATACATATCAGGCAGTGTATGAGGCTGGAACTGAGCCTCAAAAGTATTGTACGCTGCACGGTGGCCGTTCGACAACGAGAGAGAATAATCCTGTGGAGCCAACACCGAATGTGGATACACCGCCTGTTCCTGCACCGAAACAGCGAACTGATAGCACGCAAAGCAGGCGAGCAGGGGAATATGTTATGGTGACGGTATGCGTGGATTCGAACAAGATTGCGAATCCGTACTGCCCTGAAACTCAGACAAAGCGCTTCCGAGCAGATGAGGCTCCTACACGAGTATGCCGGATTCATAAAGCTCCTGCTGATTAGTGCTCGGCGTAATGTTCCAACAAACCGGCGAATAAATTCGCGGCAACAAAAACACGAAGTCGTCCTGCGCCGACTAGATGCAGGTACACCCTTCACGGGTGCGTAGATCGCAGGCATAAAGCCTGCGGCTACATTATTGAATCCCTGAAGACGCTGCTGGCGGAGACCTGTAGACATGTACCGTCCCTCGATATGCCCTATGGGCTACTCAGGATAATATGAAAAAGAAAAAGCCCTCTGTGAACTCGCTATCGAGGGAGTCGCAGAGGGCTTCTTTTTATACTTGGTGTATCTGCCTAAGTTATTTGTTCAGGTAGCCCAGGAAGAACAAAGCGAATATGGCTATTCCGAAGACTACTCGATACGCAACGAATATATCTGTAGAGCGTTTCTTCAGGTACTGCATCAGGAATCCTATGCAAGCGTAGCCTACCACGGCAGCGGCGACTATGCCGAGTGCCAGCGACAGCAGCTCGCTTGATGCAATCTCGCCTTTAACCACGTGCCTCAGCTCAAAGAGCGCTGCCCCCAAAATTATCGGTGCGCCGATAAAGAAGGAGAACTTCGCGGCGGCCTCACGCTCAAGTCCGCACAGCAGACCGGCCGTGATTGTGATCCCGGATCTCGATACCCCAGGAACAAGCGCAAGTGTCTGTGCAAGGCCGATAACAATACAGTCCTTGACAGTGAGCTTCCCTATAGGCCGAGTTTTTTTTCCGATTCTATCTGCGAGCAGAAGCACTATACCCATTACTATTAAGGTGCAGGCGATGAGAAGAGGACTCCTGACAAAGACAGCTTCGGCTTTCTTATCGAGTATAACTCCGGCTATTGCGGCGGGAATAGATGCAATGACTATCGGCCACAGCAGCGCAGAGTTGACATCCGATTTGATGCCCTTCACGGCTTTCCTGGATCCTAGATGGTCCTTGAGTATGGCATACCAATCTCTCCAGAAATAGGCGAGCAGGGCGAAGAGTGTTCCCAGATGAAGGGCTGCATCGATAGTTATACTATTGTCGGTCCAGCCGAAAAGTTTGTGCAGTATCGCAAGATGTGCTGAACTGCTAATTGGGATAAACTCCGTTATTCCCTGAACTATGCCTAAAATTATGGCTTGAATCTCGTGCATTATGTTTATATTCCTCTCGAAGCATACATGCCGTGTATGCTGTAATTATTCTTCGACAACCGGAGTGAGTTCATCGGCCGTGATTTCGTTTTCGTGCAGGTGAGTCTGGTGAGCCAGCCCCCATACATGGAGTTCCTTCGGCTTGATGAAGTAGTATCTGATCAGAACCCGGATAATTGCGGCAACCGGTGCTGCCATAAACATACCGAATACCCCGAAAAATTCCGCACCTATTAGAAGGGATATGATGATCATCGCTGGATGCAGTTGCATGCGGTCGCCGATCAGCTTCGGCATGATGAACTTGCTCTCCACAAGCTGTACGAGGGCAAAGAAAATGAGCAAATTCAGTGCCATCATCGGAGACTTCACCGCGGCAATAAGCACGATTCCTGCCCCGCTGATGATAGGGCCGATCACCGGCACGGCTCTTGTCACTCCCGCAAATACGCTCAGCGTAAGAGCATACGGCATGCGCAGTATGTGCAGTGCCACTCCAACCGCCAAACCGGCTATCACACAGAGAATTATCTGGGCGATTACATAGCTGTGCATGATTCCGCCGATCTCATGCAGGATAGCAAGCGTTTCTCGGGCCCTGCCTCGAGGCATAAGCGACACAAACTCTCGTTTCAGGGATCGACTGTCTATTGTGAAGTAGAAAGCGAGCACAGGGACCAGAATAATATCCATGATATGTCCCAGGAAGTTCACAGTGGTGCTCAGAACATCGGCGCCCCATTTTCTGATGCTATCTGCAAATCCACGGTAATTCTGAGATTCCAGGAAGCTTTGTAGATCAGGGCTTAGTGCCGAATACCATTTATGTGCTTTACCCGCTACTGTGGCCAGGTTCTGCATATAAGTGCCATAGTTGTGCTGCAGCGATGTGAGCTCTTGATTGAGCGGGGTGAAAAAGGCCATAACTGCGCCTACGGTTAACCCTATTAGGATCAGGAACACGACTAAAGTAGCCGTGATACGCTGCAGTTTTCGGCTGATGCCGCGAATCCTCCAGGAACAGAGGAAATCGACCATAGGCAGAACTGCGTAGGTGACTATCGCAGCTATAAGGACCATCACGATAACAGAACGGACCCTATACAGAAAATAGGCAAGCGCACACCAGAGCAGGAGCCTCAGACCCATCTTCCAGATCAGTTCAAACGATGTTTCCACCCGTGTTTTGGGAGACATAATCTACCTCAGCTAACTGAACGCAAATACTTCACTTAGTTAGCCAATCATTTAGTTTCAAAGTAATCAAACAAGGCTTCTCTGATTTGTGCTGAAGCCGTTCCATCACCGTATGGATTAACTGCCTTTGCCATACTGTTATACGCTTCGACATTACTCAAAAGTTCCGCTGCGGATTTAAAGATTTCGTCGGGGTCCGTGCCGACAAGCTTGGATGTGCCGGCATCCACACCTTCAGGGCGCTCCGTCGTCTTGCGCATCACGAGGACAGGCTTGCCGAGCGCAGGCGCCTCCTCCTGTACCCCTCCCGAGTCCGTCAGCACCAGATAAGACTGCTTCAGGAGTTCAACAAACGGGAGATAGTCCGGCGGCTCAATCAGATGCACTCGATCCAGACCTTCCAACGCAGGAAACACTATGTCTCTGACTATCGGGTTCTTGTGAACCGCAAATACGACTACAGTATCGGGAAAGTGCTCAACAGTAGCCTTGATGGCCGTGCATATCCTCGACATGGGCTCTCCCCAGTTTTCGCGCCGGTGTGCCGTGACGAGGATCATCCGCCTGCCATCTCTGCCAATTTCAGACAGAGCAGGATCGGCAATGCGTGACGGTTTTTCGGCTATGGACACAAGGGCATCGATAACAGTGTTGCCTGTGACGAATATCCTATCAGGATTCACGCCTTCGTTCAGCAAATTCTGCCTGGATGCGAGGGTGGGGGCAAAATGAAGATCAGCCAGAACTGTCGTCAGCCGTCGGTTCATCTCCTCCGGGAACGGGTCGTATTTGTTTTCGGTGCGCAACCCGGCTTCAACGTGTCCTACCGCAACCTTGTTGTAGAAGGCAGCCAGTGATGCCACAAAAGTCGTGGTGGTATCGCCTTGAGCCAGAATGATATCAGGGTGCTCGCGCAGTATGATCTTTTCCAGCCCTTCGAGCGAACGAGTGGTGATCTCTGCAAGCGATTGTTTCTGCCTCATGATATCGAGATTGTATTGGGGCTGAATCTGAAATACATCGAGAACCTGATTGAGCATTTCGCGATGCTGGCCTGTAACAGCCACAACTACCTCAGCCTTTTCCGGGTATCGTTGAAGTTCGAGAACAACCGGCGCCATTTTTACGGCTTCGGGGCGGGTTCCGAAAACAGTCATAACCTTGATTGGCATGGAAGACCTCCAGACGGAAATTGATCGGGGGGATTATCTCCTGCTTAACCAGAAGATGACGAGAAAGGCGGCCGAGCAGACAAAGCAAATTCCGTAAATAACGATTACGGCTTGTTTGTGGGAGAAACCCCGTTTAAGCAGCCTGTGATGCAGATGTGATTTATCGGCGACGTAAATTGGTTGGCGCTTTATGAACCTTCTGACCATCACAAAGACTCCATCGAAAATGGGGACGCCAAACACGAGTATCGGCAGGGCGATGGCAATTGCCGCAGTGGCCTTGAATGCGCCAATAATCGAAATTGCCGCAAGCGTAAAGCCGATGAACTGGCTGCCGCCCGTGCCCATGAAAATCTTGGCCGGGTTGAAATTATACCGCAGAAATCCGACGCAGGCTCCGCAGAGAGCCGCCGCCATCAGCGCAACAAGCGTCTGGTCGGGATGCCTCGATGCATCGTAAAATGACATGATCGCCAGGACCCCTGCTGCAATGGCCCCGATTCCGGCTGCCAGTCCGTCGAGTCCATCCATAAAATCGATCGTCTTGGTCACGGCAAAAATCCAGCATAGTGTGATTATCCAGGATGCCACTCCCCCCAGAATCAGCATGTGAACATGCCCGAAAGGGGAGGATAGATACTGAATACGGACCCCGAATGTCATGAGGATAAGTGCCGCACCTACGATGATTCCGGTCTGGACCGCGGCGGAGAGTTCTTTCATGTCATCCAGCAGGCCCATGGTGAAGACGACAGCGCCGGATACAAGGACGCCAAGCATAGGCACCCAAATCCCCGGTCGAACCCCAACCACTTTCATAAGAGCCAGGCAAGTCAGCATGTACCCTGCGAAGATAGCAATGCCGCCCCATAGAGGCATCGGGCGAGTGTGAACCCTTCTGCCGCCTGGATGCACCATAACTCGTAGTCTGATAGCTAGATTGCGGACCCACGGGGTAACCACGAAGGATATTGCGAGGGCCATTACGAAGGCGAAAAGATGCCAATTCATGGCTTAACTGGAGCCTCCATGGATTCAATGGCAGGCCCTCTTTGAATCGAGAGCCTGACCATTTCAATCTCTGCCTCATTCAGCAGATCCATTGCGAAGTTATCGGGATAATCGCCCGTATATACTATACGAGTAATCCCTGCGTTTATAATCATACGTGCGCATACACTACACGGCTGATGCGTGCAGTACAGAGTAGAGCCTCTGGTGGAAACGCCGTGCTGGGCAGCCTGAATGATAGCGTTCATCTCGGAATGGAGCGCACGGCAGAATTCATGCCTTGTGCCTGAAGCAATTCCGCTCTTGTCACGCATGCAGCCAAGTTCCAGACAATGCTCAAGTCCAGACGGAGCACCGTTGTATCCGGTGGTCAGAATACGCCGATCTTTCACGATCACCGCACCGACGTGGCGTCGAATGCAGGTGGATCGCTTAGAAACAACTTCTGCTATTTCAAGAAAGTATTCGTCCCAGTTAGGCCTGTTGTGCCCATTACTCATGTTTGCCATATCAGCCCTTAATTTTAAGTCTATTCGGATTAACCGTACAGTGGGAATTCCACGCACAGGTCGCTCACAGTTGCTCGCACCGATTCGCGTACGTTCTCATCGTCGGGATTGGTTAACACCTTGTAGATGAGCTCGCCGACCAGGCGCATTTCATTTTCGGCCATGCCGCGCGTGGTGAGCGCTGGTGTGCCGATCCTGATTCCACTTGTGATGTACGGCTTCTCCGTGTCGAACGGGATGGAATTCCTGTTGACAGTAATACCCGCCTCATCCAGCGATTCCTGTGCCTTCTTGCCGTTAATGGCCAGCGAGGTCAAATTGGCAAGCATCAGGTGGTTGTCAGTTCCGTCGGATACCAGCTTTACGCCGAGGTTCATCAGCGTCTCCGCGAGTGCAGCCGCATTCAGTCGAACCTGGTGCTGGTATGCCTTGAAGTCAGGCGCCATAGCTTCCTTGAAGCAGACTGCCTTCGCTGCGATGACGTGCATCAGCGGGCCGCCCTGTATCCCCGGGAAGATAGATTTGTCTATCATTTTTGCGCACTCTTCTTTGCACAGGATCAACCCGGCTCTTGGACCTCGAAGGGTCTTGTGGGTGGTCGTTGTGACGAAGTGTGCATGCGGTACAGGGGACGGATGCTCGCCTGCCGCTACCAAACCAGCGATGTGGGCCATATCTACCATGAGATAAGCACCGACTGTATCGGCGATCTCACGCAATTTTGCAAAATCAATTACTCTAGGGTAGCATGAAGCTCCAGCGACGATTACCCTAGGCTTGTTCTCTTCGGCCAGACGGAGAATCTCGTCGTAGTCAAGCCGTTCAGTCTCACGGTTTACGCCGTAAGGAATAACGTTGTACAGCTTGCCGGAAAAGTTAACCGGGCTGCCGTGCGTCAGGTGCCCGCCGTGGCTCAGGTTCATCGCGAGGTAGGTGTCGCCGGGTTTCATTATGGCGAAGTAGACACCCATGTTTGCCAGTGCACCGGAATGCGGTTGTACGTTCGCATGGTCGGCGCCGAACAGTTTCTTCGCGCGGTCAATTGCAAGACGTTCCGCAATGTCTACGAACTCGCAACCGCCGTAATATCGCTTGCCGGGATAACCCTCGGCATATTTGTTCGTAAGGATGCTGCCTTGAGCTTCGAGCACGGCCTGGCTTGCGAAGTTCTCAGATGCTATCATCTCGAGTTTGCCGTTCTCACGGGCCTTTTCAAGCTCGATCGCTTCCGCAATCTCAGGATCGGCATCAGCCAATCGAGATGTAAATAGTAGGTTTTTGACTTTCAATTCCAGTGTAGACAACGCTTAACGGCCTCCTGTGAAGTACTTCTTCTCGATGTCAGAAATCTTTTGAATGCGTCTTGCATGTCGTTCTTCGTTCGGAAAAGTTGTGGAAACCCACGTGTCAACGATCTCCAACGCCTTATCCAGCGGTGTGTTACGCTCTCCGAGAACAAGGACGTTCGCGTTGTTGTGGACTCTGGAGAACTTGGCACAGAAAGTATCATGGCACAGCGCAGCACGGATGCCGGGAACTTTGTTGGCTGTGATGCTCATGCCGATGCCGGAGCCACAGATTAGTATTCCGCCCTCAAAAGCGCCACCTGCCACGGCTTCAGCGACCGGTAGGCCGATATCCGGGTAATCGACGGCGTTTGTAGAAGACGGTCCGAAATCTTTGACTTCGATCTGTCTGTCAGTAAGAAATCGTGCGATTTCTTGTTTGAATAAAAAACCTGCGTGATCTGATCCAATTGCGATTTTCATAACAATGAATTATAACACGCCGTGAATCCGGTTGTAAAGTTAGAAAGGGTGGTGGATGTGCCGATGCCGTGCAGGTTTTACCGTTTGGGAGGGCTGATGAAACCCACGCGGTATCTATGGAAGTGGCGTGGCACGATTGACTATCATCGAAACGGCGAACGCTATCAGTCCGATGCTTCCGAGTATCCCCATGATGATCCCGAATATGGCTCGTCCGCGTCCCATCTTCTTGGGGTTTCGTTTAATATCCTTAAGCGCAAGGACTCCAAGTAGAATTGCGAATGGGGCAGGCACCAGTAGGACAGCAAAGAGCCCGACATATCCCGCAGCAATCGCGAGCCCTGAGCGGCCGATAGGAATCAGCAGTCGCAGTGCCGGGTCCTCTGCCGCACTGTAGTTTGCCACTTGGGGAGGCTGCTGAATCTGTGTGCCACATTTCGCACAGTAGATCGAGTCATCAAGATTTTCTTCTCCACATTTATGGCAGAACATTATAGAGCTCCTTGTATCAATGCACCGGAATAAGGCGCAAGAAGTGTGAACGGGTATACCGGTATATTACGCAAGATCCAGTAAATCAATATTACGCCAAGCAAAATCCAGATATATCGGGCATGGACGAATGGTGCAGGGATTGGATAACCCCTGAGCAATGTTATCATTTGTCCAAGAATGGCATACACAAATATCGGCAATGCCAGCATCCAAAGCGGGTTGAATCGAAATGCCGCCGAGAAATGTCCGTGTAATAGTTGATGCATTGCCCTCAGTGATCCGCATCCGGGGCAGTTCAGTCCGGTGATAGCATGAAATGGGCATGGCGGATACAGGCCGGGCGCTGATGGGTCATGGCGATAAATGACTGCCACCACTAGCGCAGTGGCAGCAAGCACCATCGCCGCACGCCAGCGGATAAGAATCTTAGAATTGCCGTGGAGTTGGATTTGCGAAATGAGAAGTTCCTCCGATGGCAAACATTGCCCCGTATACCACTGCTACTACAAGCCCGAGTCCGAAAGATACCCATGCCCAGGTTTTTGCCTTCTTCGAGGAATCGGCTGCTCCTGTATAGTCGCCTGTGAGGTATTTTGAGTTCACCCCTGCAGCGTAAACTATGGAGACTACTCCAGGTATAAGACAGCAGAAAAGGGTTGACAGGATCGACCATACCAGATAGTTCGGCGGACAAGGCTGCGCTGGTGTTGCCGGTACACCGATTGGGGCACTGCCCATAGATGCGTTGTATGCCTGCGTTGGAATTGGCTGTGTCAAATCAGTTCCACAAAGAGCGCACTGTCTCGCGGCATCTTCGTTTTGGGCACCACATTTCCTACAGTACATGTGGGTAGTCTCCTTGCATATAGAGATTGTCCCAGCCATAATTGAAAGCGACCGGTGACTTGGCACTATTCTAGACTACCTTTTCTATGTTGTCAACAAATGCTTTCAGTGCAGATCGAACATCCAATGGCGCCGCAATATATCTCTAACTGCCGGCCTTTGTTGAGGTCTGAGCAATAACAGGCTTTGGGGCGAGCTGAGGCTTGATTTTCGCAAACTTGGCAGGAGATTCGTATACAACTATCAGGTTAGTCATACGGCGGCCTGGGTGACTTGGAACCTTCCCTTTACAGTAGAGCGCCGTGGAGCTTCCGCCGTCCAGATTTGCTGCATGGATCGCGCCAAGATCCTTCATGATTTTTGCCATTCTTCCCATATATATAGGGCGGTTGACCGTTACGAGGAGCATCTTGTTCCGTTTGGTCACTCCGATGGCGGCTCGCGGGGCTTGCCTGTACAGTGATTTCGATAGAAAACCCTCCGGCCGAGGGTTCAGGCAGACTGCGCCGTCCCGGACAAGAGTTGGTCCTGTGCAGACTACGGATGAGAAACCGGTCCAACATTGCATCTTATGGCGAATCGTCGGCATGAAATTGAGACGCTTTTCAGGAGTGATACCGACGCCTGTTCCGACAGTCCCCCTATGTACAAGTTTGCCGTCGATAACAATATCGCCAACAGGGATCAGGCTGTTTACGCAGAAATACGTACCAGTGATGGCGGCCGCCGGTTTGAGGCGTGAAATCATGGACCCGAACCCTTCAGACGAACCGATCCCATGACGGGCAATCGCCAGGCTTGCGTTGACGTAGGCGCTGTTGAGATCGACCGTGACCACATGTACCGGTGTATTTCTTACCCATCGCTTGCTGTACGATATACTATCTGCCGCCACTGCTCCGGCGGTGGATAGTGCATATATCAATGCTGTCAGTGCCAATATCGAGTTGCGATGCATTCTGCGCTTCCTCTTGATCACACATGCGATATCTTCCGTTATTTCCCAATATAGGCGCTTTATAACCAGGCCATTTCTGAGATGGTAGTACTATATCATGGACTAGTGCTTGTGTCAACATATTATTGTTTATATTATGGCGGTATTGAGTGTAAAGTATGTTGGTGTGGACTATCTCGATAATCTATTTATCCAACGTAGTATCGCTTGATGGTTTGCGAAGAAAAAGCTTTAGGAGAGGGGGGGTGATAAATGTTGAAACTATGACTACCCCTATGATCGCTGAATATTGACTTGATGTGATGATCTTCGCGCTCAGTCCGACACTCGCGAATATAAGACCGACTTCACCCCGTGGGATCATGCCAATACCGACTATTAATCGATTGACATTCTTGCGCAGCACACCTAGGCCAGCGAAGATCTTCATCGTAACGGCGACTGTGAGCATGATGGCTAGTAGAGACAACTCACCATGGGTAGCAGGGTTAAATGGATTGAAGACGTTCATGTTTACAGATGTCCCGAGCATCACAAAAAAGATCGGTATAAGGATATCCGCCAGTGGCTTGATTCGGTCTTGAATCCGTGCGGAATGCTCCGTACGGGCAAGCACTAATCCAGCGGCAAATGCGCCTACAATTGTTGCCAGCTTGAGTTCATGGGCTATATACGCCAGCGTCAGGCAAAACAAGAGTACGGTAGTTGTTAGTGCGCCTCTGGTGCGAAGCTTCTTTGCCACGCTTATGCCCAGCGGTGTTAACCGTATTCCGACGACAATTGCTCCAACCAGAAATGTAATTGCCAGGATAGTGATTTTGCTGATTTGCCAGATAGAGATTTTTCCGGTTGCAACCAGCCCAGTGACGACCGCCAGTATGATTAGCCCCATAATGTCATCGATCACTGCGGCACCGAGGATAATCTTGGCCTCGGGCGTGCGCAGCCTGCCCAAGTCTGAGAGCGTTCGCGCGGTGATTCCGACACTGGTAGCGGTAAGTGTTGCTCCGATAAAGATAGCAACGATGTGAGTTAAACCGAGAGCCAGGGCTGTGAAGTACCCTGCGGCGAATGGTCCTATCACCCCAATGGCTGCTACCAGAAAAGCCGATGGTCCGACTCGCAGGAATTCCTCCAAATCGCTTTCCAGACCGACCTCAAACAGAAGCAAAATGGCGCCCAGTTCAGCAAGAAGCATGAGGGATTCGTTTGGTTTTACGAACCCCAGCACGCTGCTACCTATGATCACTCCTGCAATGAGTTCACCCAGTACAGGCGGTTGGCCTATTCGAACTGCCAACTCTCCGAATATTTTAGCGGAAACCAGGATCAGTATGATGTACAGTATGGTTTGCGGAATAGTTTCAATCTGCATGTTAGAAATCGGCAGTCCTAGTCCCTGCTCAATTGTTAACCTTTCCACAAATTTTAGGTTCTACGGGGTTACAACTCTTCGCCTAGAATTCTGACTAGTAGAATCGGCATTTTGGCGCTGTGAAGGACGCTCTCTGCGACGCTTCCGTAAAAGAGCCGTTGCAGACCTGATCGTCCATGAGTGGTCATTACGACAAGATTGGTGTTGCTCTCCTGCGCGTACTGGCATATCTGTGCTGCTGCATCGCCTTCTCTGATCACGGTTCGTGCATCAACGCCTTCGAAGATTAACCTGTTGGATATCTGTTTCAGATAATCTTCGGTATCTTTCATATCCTGTTCAATATCCATGCCTATGCTGATGACCGGGCCTACCACGCCTGGCTCGGGAAATATGGCAATGGGCTCGATAATTCTGATCAGAGTGACCCTTGAATGGAACGCCTTCCCAATCTCGGTCGCATGAGGAAGCGCTTGCTCAGCGAGTTCCGATCCATCAAGAGGAACAAGTATTTCTTTGTACATTGTCGAATACCCTCCTTACCGAATGGGCATCCTAAACTCAATCAAGCGACTTCGGCGACTTGGTAAGTACCTCGTGCCCATGTTCGGTGATCAGTACGTCGTCCTCAATTCGTATTCCGCCCCATCCGGGGATGTAGATGCCGGGCTCGACTGTGACGATCATACCTGGCTCCAGGATGACCTCGCTGTTCTTGGAGAGAATAGGGCCATCATGCACTGCCAGACCTATTCCGTGCCCAAGCCCATGCCCGAAATACTCGCCATAGCCGCTTTTTGCGATGTGCTCACGAGCTACTGCGTCGACTTCCTTGCCGGCTATGCCGGGCCGAACCGCATCGATCGCGCTCATTTGCGCATCCAGTACTATATTGTATACGCTCGATTGTTTGTCGTCAGGATTGCCGAGTAAAACTGTTCGCGTTATATCGGAGTTATACCCATTCCATAACGCTCCGAAGTCCATAACGACAAATTCACCTTCAGATATTTTGCGGCCCGTCGGCTTGCCGTGAGGGAGTGCTCCACGGGGGCCGGATGCGACTATGGAATCGAAGCCTTCCTTCTCTGCACCGTATTTCCTGATAGAACAATCGATCTCTATTGCAACGTCTCGCTCAGTGATTCCAGGCCGCAGTACTCTCATAACCTGTTCGAACGTGAGATCGATGATTCTCACCGCCTCCCGCGTTGCCGAGATCTCCGCATCGTCTTTCACCCATCTGAGGCGAGCGACTGGATCGCCTGCGGGAACAAGGCTGGCCTCGGTCGCACTATCCAGCGCATGCCAGTCGTGATAATTCAGAGAATGATCCTCAAAGCCAACCTTACGTATATTCAGCCGTTTGATAAGGCCTTGAGCAGCATGAATCCATGGGGTCTGTATCTGCGACACGGTTATGCCTGGACATTCCTCTGCCGCCTGTTCTGTGTAGCGTGAATCAGTCAGAAGATGAATCGAGTCAAAAGTTGCAAGGACCACGCCGGCAGAGCCGGTGAATCCACTTATATAACGCACATTCAGGATATCGGTGATTAGAAGTGCTTCCAAACTTGAGGCTTCAAGCATGCCCCTGAGATTCTGCAATCTATCGGTCATTAACTACTCCGCTGAACTTTTATCTGCTGCGTATTTGGCCGCATCCAGGCCGAGAATATAGCTCTTTTCGCCGAAACCGCAGATTTGGCCGACGCAAACAGGTGCTATCACAGACTTGTGCCGGAATTCCTCTCTTGAGTGAATGTTCGAGAGGTGAACCTCCACGGCAGGGATCTTTACCGCGGCGATGGCATCCCTTATTGCTAAACTGTAGTGCGTGTATGCGCCGGGATTAATCACGATCGCCTGGAAGTCATGCAGCGTCGACTGGATGGCGTCAATCAAATCGCCTTCGGAGTTAAACTGGCTGATTTCCACGTCAACGCCTATTGTACGCGCGTGTTCGCGGATGAGTTCGTCTATCTGAGCCAGCGTAAGCACGCCGTAAACGCCCGGCTCTCTGATTCCAAGCAGGTTGATGTTCGGGCCGTGAAGCACACGGATTTTCAGCATAATCTACTCCTGTCCCAAGCGTTGATTGTGTTATCGAGCAATTTCAAGTATTCTAACAGGATATAATAGGGGCGTCAATGAACGTGGGTACCAGCATCTGTTTATTGTTTGGATGTGCATAAATTCGTATCCGCTGAGCCAATCGCGACTCGAAATGGATTGCCATAAGCAGTGTTTTATGGTATAATAACGCGTTTCTATTGGGATTCGGTGCTCTGGACAATACGGTCCAGCGACCCATCCTATAATTGTAGTGATAAAGGAGATAATCGGTTGAAAGAGGGAATTCATCCATCGTACGTCCCGGCTAAAGTTGTCTGCGCGTGCGGAAACACTTTTGAAACCCGGTCAACCATTCCGGAGATCCGACTTGAGATCTGTTCCGCGTGCCATCCGTTCTTTACGGGGCGGCAGAAGATCGTGGACACGGAAGGCCGCGTAGAAAAGTTCATGCAAAAGTATCGCAGAAATCAGCCAGCCGAGCAGTCTGCAGAGCAGGGCAAGTAAGTTTGCGAGTTGAACTGGTAAGTCATACGATAGATCCGGAGCGGACGATCGCAGCTGCTATAAAGCTGTGCTACTCTGCTTCGGATATCGATCAAATTCGAGAATCTATCGACGATGATGCTGCAGCACGATTGATTAAAATGGTGCTCGATTTGGGGCACTATTCCGTGCTGGAGCATGCATCGTTTACTTTTGCGATAGAGGGAATCTCCAGAGCATGTTCACACCAGCTGGTGCGGCACAGAATAGCTTCGTTCTCGCAGCAGAGCCAGCGATATGTGAAAATGCGAGATGTCGAGTTTACAACCCCGGCGTCCATACAGCGGAATCCTGATGCGGCACGTCGGTTTGCTGAGGTTTCGCAGATCCTGCAATCCCAGTATGACGCACTCCTTGAAGCAGGAATCCCCGCTGAGGATGCCCGTTATATCCTCCCTAATGCAGCTGCAACTAAACTGCTAATGACTGCTAATGCCCGTAGCTTGCTGAATTTTTTTGAATTAAGATTATGCACCCGAGCCCAGTGGGAGATCCGCCAACTTGCGGGGCTTATGCTGGATAAAGTTACACCTGCCGCCCCGAATATATTCAGTGGAATAGGGCCTGCTTGCGTAACTAAGGGTTATTGCCGCGAAGGCGCAAAGAGCTGCGGCCGGGCTCCGGTTTTGCCGACTCCCGTGGACGAGAAATCTGCCGGATAGCCGACGGTTGTGGAGATACTAAATGGATACGCGCACATTTTATGGTGGGCAAGCGGTAATTGAGGGCGTGATGATGAGAGGTCCTCGGTTCTTCGCAATAGCCTGCCGCCGTCTGAACAAGGAAATCGTTGTAGAGCTGGAAACAGTCGAATCGATCCTGAAGTTCAGTTGGATGAAACTGCCGTTTTTGCGCGGAATCCTGTCCCTTCTCGATACGCTTATGCTTGGCATGAAATCGCTATCCTATTCTGCGAACGTCGCTATGCAGGATATTGAAGATAAGCCCGGGCAGCAGGGTAAATCCACTACCAACACACAAAAGGTTAACGATATCACCGTAGGCGTAACTATGGTGACGAGTCTTACAGTTGGTGTGGGAATTTTTATCATAGGGCCGCACCTAATGGCTCAAATAGCCAGAAACTGGACTACCAACCCCATGTGGTTCAATGTCACAGAGGGCGCCATCAGACTGCTGTTGTTTACAGCCTATATCTGCGTGATCTCTTTCATGAAGGATATCCGGCGAGTATGGCAGTATCATGGGGCTGAACATAAAGTGATTAACACCTATGAGGCTGGTAAGGAACTAACTCCTGAAAACATAGCCATGTATAAGACCATTCATCCAAGATGTGGCACCAGTTTCATGATGTTCGTCCTGATCATGACCGTCATAGTCTACTCTTTTCTTGGATGGTCAGAGATGTGGTATATGCGAATACTATATCGCCTGCTTTTATTGCCGGTGATCGCAGGGGTGGGGTACGAGGTCATCAAGATTGCTGGACGGTTCAGGGATTCCAGGTTGCTATCAGTAGTGCTTGCACCCGGACTCTGGCTGCAGTGGCTTACTACTAGCGAGCCGACCGACGATCAGGTGGAAGTCGCATTAAGTGCATTCAAGGCAGTTCGTGAAAAAGAAGAGATGGCATAATACCAGATCGCTGGTTTTGTATGTTTTATCGATATAGGTGAAGAGAAGTGTTTGAACGTCTGTATGAAGTAGATCAAAAATTTGAAGAGTTATCCCAGAAACTGTCGGATCCCAGTGTGTGGGAGAATCCGAAGGAATATCAGCATCTGGCGAAGGCTCACTCGGACCTGACACCGCTTGTCACCACGTATCGGGAGTATAAGCGGACATTACAAGAGAAGATTGACATGGAAGAGATGCTTCACGGTCAGCTCGATGACGAGATGCGCGATCTCGCTCAGGCCGAACTTAATGAGCTGAAGAACACAGAAGTCAAGCTTCAGGAAGATCTCCGCGTGATGCTTCTGCCGAAAGATCCGAATGACGAGAAGAGTGTTCTTCTTGAGGTTCGCGCGGGTACCGGTGGAGAAGAAGCCGCCCTCTTTGCTGCCGAGCTTCTGCGTATGTATACGCGGTATGCGGAGCGCAGAGGCTGGAAGACAGAACTCATGAGTATGAACGAGACCGGTATCGGTGGCATCAAGGAAGCCGTTATTGCATTAGACGGCCAGGGTGCGTATAGCGTCTTGAAATACGAGAGAGGCGTGCATCGCGTCCAGCGAGTTCCGGCAACCGAGAGCGGAGGCCGAATTCACACCTCTGCCGCGACTGTTGCCGTCATGCCCGAGGCCGAGGAAGTCGAGCTTCAGATCAATTCCGACGATCTCGATATCGATACCTACCGCTCGGCAGGTGCTGGTGGACAGAACGTTCAGAAGAACGAGACCGCCATTCGAATCACCCACAGGCCGACAGGCGTTGTTGTTACCTGCCAGGACGAGCGCTCGCAGCTCCAGAACAGGGAGAAGGCCATGCGCATGCTTCGGTCGATTATCCTTGAGAAGATGGTTCAGGACCAGCATGACGAGATCAGCGAAGCTCGCAAATCGATGGTTGGCAGCGGCGATCGTAGTGAAAAGATCAGGACATACAATTTTCCGCAGAGTAGAGTAACCGATCACAGGATCGGGTTTACGCTCTACCGTCTGGACAGCTTTATGGACGGCGATATCCAGGAGATGATCGATCGTTTGATTGCTGCAGATCAGGCTGAACGGCTCAAAAGCCAGGAAGAAACCGGTTAATCTTCATGCCTCCAACTGTGCGCCAGTTGCTCCATGAATCTGTGGATCGACTTAGAAATGCAGGCGTCGATACCCCTAAACTCGATGCGGATGTAATGCTATCCAAAGCATCCGGTCGTTCCCGTCTCGATCTTTTCGCTCACCCCGAATTCGTACCTCCAGAGGCCGAAGTGCGCCAATTCCTGGAGTGGGTCGAACGCCGAGTAAAGCGCGAGCCTCTCGCCTACATCATCGGGGAGCGGGAGTTCTATGGCATAAGTTTTGAAGTAACCCCCGATGTCCTCATCCCACGGCCTGATACCGAAATCCTCGTTGAGACTGCAATCGGTCTTATACATGGCATGCAAGCCCCAACCGTCGTTGATATAGGATTGGGGAGCGGTGCAATCGCGATCAGCATAGCCGCGAACGTGTCTGATGCCATCGTATACGGCAGCGAGTTTTCGCATGCGGCTCTCTCGATCGCGTGCAGGAATGCACAGCGGGCAGGCGTTAGCGGCAGAACCCATTTCTCGCTCGGTGACCTCTTCGAGCCGTTCAAAGGTTTGCGCTTCGACCTCATAGTCTCAAATCCACCTTACATTCCGACCAGCGAGATAGACTCTCTGGAGCCCGAGGTTGCCGTGTATGAGCCCCGTCAAGCCCTGGATGGCGGCCCCGATGGGTTGGATTATTACAGGCGGCTGACATCTATGGCTTGCCGTTACTTGATGCCTGGCGGCGCGCTTGCGTTGGAAGTGGGAATCGGTGAATCAGGGGCTGTGGAAGAATTGTTGGCATCTAATGGGTTTAAGGCTATTCGATCAGTTCGTGACTACTCAGGCATAGATCGAGTTGTATGTGGCAGAAAAGGGGACTGTAATGCAGACCATTGTTCTTAAGGTTGATCCGGTCAACCCTGAACCGGAAATTATCGAGCGCGCTGCACAAGTGCTTCGCCGTGGCGGGCTGGTGGGCTTTCCTACTGAGACGGTCTACGGTCTGGCGGCTGATGCGATGAACCCTGATGCGGTCCAGCGCGTATATGAAGTTAAGGGCCGTCCTGCGAATAAGCCTCTTTCTGTTCAAGTAGCCACCTATGAAGACATAGCCAAACTTGTATCCGATGTACCTGACGTCGCACGGAAGTTGATGGAAGAGTTTTTCCCCGGAGCGCTCACTATAGTGATGCGTGCATCGCGGCACTTGTCGGAGATAGTAACTGCACGTAGTGGAAAAGTCGGCGTTCGGATGCCAGATCATCGGGTGGCACTGGCGCTTGTAAAAGCATTCGGTGGGCCAATCGTGGCGCCGAGTGCAAATCCATCGGATCTGCGCCCACCGACCACAGCAGAAGAGGTGATGCGGTACTTTGACGGCAGCATCGATTTGGTGCTGGATGCCGGTCCGACGTCTGTCAAAGTAGCGTCGACGGTGATCGATGTGACGGAAACGCCACCAAAGATACTTCGATTGGGGAGTATCACCGCTGATATGCTGGCTCCTTACATAAAAGCATAGGATAAACGACAGAAGGCCTTGCATCCAATATCGGTACAAGGCCTTTTGTCATATATGAATTGCCGGAGCGTGCTACTTCGCTGAATCTGATACCTGGTTGGCGGCCTCCAGAATATCGGATGCAGGCATTATTATCGGGATGATATCCTTGTCGGAGCCCGAGACACCGCTGGATGCCGTGACTCTAGCCACCAGTATTCCGACTATATTGGAGTCCATCGCGAATATAGCAGCGACAGCAGCAGACTTGTCTGCAGATTGAGCCCCGGGAACGTAGAAGACCCTGGGCTTCTCTACGATCGCCTGTATTCGGTCTGTGGTTACTGCGAGCGATCTACTTGCTACTACGCCCATGCGGTACAACATAAAGGTCTGATCCAGAACTGCTGGCTTAGTTGCCTTTGTCAGATCAACAGCCGTGAATAGCGCGGCGGATTTCTGCTTCGGCCTGATGAAGACCAGATCGAGGTCCTTGTCCCTCAGTACAATTTTTGCCGGAATCTCCTTGCCGTCAGGTAGAATCATCTTTAGCGAGGTTATCTCGGTCGTCATGTCGATCTTGTCCGGCATCATTTGGTGAATAAGGTCATTTGGGTCCATGCCTGATAGCGCCGTTACCACGAGCCCTGATGAATCGATAACCAGCCCGGTGGCGTCGGTTTTCATCTCTTCTTTCGGACCTTGCTTGCCGTCGTAAGACATCGTCATCTTCACCACAATCTGAAGCGTGATCACAGCATCGTGCCACTTGTTTATGACTTGTGTTCCTGCCTGGGTTACCTCGTCACTCCAAACTGCCGGAATGGTGCCTGCAGTTAGACAAACTGCCAGTAGCCCTGTCACTAGAAACTTCTTGAAGCTCATTTTCTCTTTACCCTTTCATGAATAGAATGCGCTATTTGGTGGAATCCGATGTCTGCCCGGCCGCTTCCAGCACATCAGCAGCTGGTAGAATGACGTACATAACACGGCTAGATCCAATGCCGCCGAATGAACTACCGCCGCTTGAACTTTTCTGCATGCGAAGTACCAGTATCCCGGCGATATTCCCATCCATTGCGAATACCGGTGCCCCAAGACTCGTTCCAAGGGCATTTATGCCCGGTACATACATGGTTCGCGGCTTCTCGACGATAGATTGAATTCTGTCTATGGAGGCTGATATGGAACGGCTTCCCAGTGTGCCCATGCGGTACATTACGGCAATAGGGTCGAGTAACTCCGGCTTAACGCTCTTCGAAAGATCGATCGCAGCAAACGGCGTTGCCTGCTTTTGCTTAGGCCGCAAAAACGCCAGGTCGAGATCCTTGTCTCTCAGGATAACCTTTGCAGGAATTTCCTTGCCGTTTGATTGGATCAACTTGACATCAGTTATCTGCGACGTAACTTTCATGCCTTTCGGCATCATCTGCGCCAAAGCCTCATCGGGATTCATTGCGGCGAGTGACATAACCACAAGACCGGAAGGATCTATGACTATACCGGTTGCCTCGTTCTTACCTTCACTCTTATCCGAACCTTCGTCGCCGTATGATGTGGTCGTTTTAGTGACCACCTGCACGGTTATGATAGAATCCTGCCATTTGCTCGCGATTTGCCTGCCGGACTGCGATATATCATCGCATCGGCCGGGTAACGCTATGGCCAGACACAACACTGCCGCTGCCGCACCGACCTTAATCTTGTTTGTTATCATGCAATGCTCTCCTGAATTTGCTCGTGTTATTTTGTAGGCCAACTTAGCGCTATCTCGGTGAATTTAGTCTGTATGCCACGTTTGATCTGGAAGACTACGGATTTGGGCTTATCTGACGTAACCTTCTGAATCTTTTCCTGGAAAGTGCTGATATCGGGGATTGCCGCTCCATCTATTGCTATGATGAGATCACCGGTATGCAGCTCACCGAGAGATGCCCATCCACCCTCATCGACGGATTCCACCAGGACCCCGGTCTGTGAATCTGCCCATTGCTCGTCCGCCCGATCGAAGAAGCAGATATCGCGAACGGTAAAGTCGAGGCTGTCGTCTCTGTGCTTCTTCATCTCCCTCGCAAGTTTTGGAGCCAGGGGCAGGGAGACAGGTACTTTGATTTCGGTCGCACTGCGCACGACAGTGAGCGTCACCGTACTCCCCACTTTGTGCTGACGGATCATGGTAGGGAAGACTTCCGTGTCTTCCGGTTCAGACGCCGAGATCGGCGCGTTATCAACTGCGATGATTATGTCGCCGATTTTCAGTCCGGCTTTGTCGGCGGAAGTGTTCTGATAGACCTGTGTGATGCGTACACCGGTCTTGTCCTTCATCCCAATCTGTTCGGCGATATCACGTGTGAGTACCTGTGTGTTGACCGGAAGCCAGGCCTTGCGGATCTCAAGCCCTGGGTCCTTGAAATCTTCAATCCCGACCTTCACTACCGTGAGATAATGGTCCGCATTTCGATCGAAAGCGACTGTCGTCGGCACAGGTTCATCCTGATCCTTGATGATATCACGAGTTATATTGCGCAAATCGTCAAGGTTATTAACAGGTTTTCCGTTTATTTGAGTGATGATATCCCCATCGGAAAGCGCTGGCTTGGCGTCCTCTGAAGGTCCGCCCGGACGCAGGCTGTCAACCAGAACACCGGCGGTATGCGCTCTCTTCATTTCTTTTGCGACAAAGAAGGTGAGATCGCTCGCGCAAACGCCCCATTCCTTGAATTCCTGTGGTCTCTGCTCCGCATTCTGCTTGTCGGTAGGAGTGATTTTGAGCGTGACTTCCTTGCCATCGCGGAGTACCACTGCATCGACTTCCTGCCCGGATGTCAGGTCAGCAACAAATTGGTTGAAGATCGGCATCTCCTCTGCAAACTGTACGCTGCATTCTTTTCCGGCCAGTGTCAGGAGTATGTCACCGGGCTTGAATCCTGCTTTCTGGGCAGGTGAGCCATCGATTGTTCCGCTTATCAGTACGCCCTTGCTCTGCTTTGAAGATTTCAGCAGGGGTTGCACGGAGAATCCAACCCAGCTCCTCCTAATTTTTCCGTTTTTGATCAACTGATCGGCGATGTCATGTGCGAGGTTGCCGGGGATTGCGCCGCCAAGCCCCATCGATATCTCGTTGATGCCGACGATTTCGCCTTGTATGTTGACAAGCGGCCCGCCGGAATTGCCGGGATGGATCTGTGCGTCATGCGCAATCCATCTCACGAACGAGCCGATATCCTCACCATCCAGTTTGAACTCGCCATACATATCAGGCATTATCAACTCTGTATTGCTGACAATTCCCATCGTGACTGATTGAGAGAAGGCGAGGGGACTTCCCATAGCCATGACTCGGTCACCGACTTTGAGCGTGGAAGAATCTCCGAATTTGGCAGCGATAAAATCTTTCTTTTCGGCAGGTAACAGCTTGATTACCGCGATATCGGTGGCGGCATCTGTTCCTACCAGTTTTGCATCAACCTCTGTTTTATCCGACATGGTGCAGGAGATCTGTTTTGCGTGTCCCGCGACGTGGTGGTTTGTGATGACGTAGCCATCGATTGAGATGATCACGCCACTTCCGAAGGACTCTTCCTTGATCTCCCGTCCTTCTTCGTGTTCTGCGGAAACAACGTGAATTCGGACCAGCGTGGGTTTGACAGCTGATACAACCGAATCCATGATCTGGGGGAGGTTTCCCGCATCGTTGATCTGCCCGGCCCGGCATGGGGCGAACAGGGATGATAACAAAATTGCTGTTATACCGAGCGTTTTCAGATGGGAATAGCGTTTATGCAGCATATAAGTATCTACTCCAACATTATATTTACTACTATTTAGTATATAGTCAGATAATTGGTATGTCAATAATATTAGGAGTTTTATGGAGGAAAAGATGGCAGTGTAGTTGTCATCTGATTGACATGCATACTTGCTAATGGCTATACTCTGTAAGTATAAGCTATCGTTGGCTTAGTAATAGCATCAATGTGGAGGTTAATTGTTTTGCGATTAGATAACAAAAATCAATCAAAAATGGTATTTGACAGGATGCAGGCTGAGGCTAAAGGCTTCGGCCTGGATGTTTGCGATAAGGATTTTGGTCGACCCTGGGGTGGGTTTCTGCGGTTTTCAGAAGAATCCCTTCAACCGTTCTTCGATGCTTACTGGCAAGGGGTAGATACCGGCAAGCATTCGGGCCGCCGCGATCCCAAAGTGCTACTGGTGGCTCCTGCTCAGAGATTGTCACTGCAGTTGCATCACAGGCGCTCGGAACTCTGGCGTGTGCTTGATGGCCCCGTCATGATTGTCCATGGGACTGATAAAGATCATCTGCAAGAGGATGTCTTCTTTGCGGGTGAAACAATCCATCTTGAGTGTGGTGAGATTCACAGACTGTGCGGTTCGATGATGTCATGGGGCAGGGTTGCAGAGATTTGGGAGCACGTCGATCCCAATAATCCATCGGATGAGAGCGATATCGTGCGCGTGCAGGACGACTACGCAAGGTAATGAGGGAATAATGCTTGCTTCGTATCACGTGCATTCCCGTTGGAGTGACGGGAAGAGCGAAATAATTGAATATATCAGAGCCGCCCGAGAGATCGGATTGGATGAGGTCGGTATCTCCGACCACTACGTTCTTACAGAGGATAGACGGCAGCTGAACTGGAGCATGCCTATAGATGGGCTCGATGACTACATAGACGATGTTCAGTCGGCTGCTGGCGAGGCTGGCGACGACACCATTATTCGATTAGGCGTTGAGGCGGATTTTATACCGGAGACTGTCGATGATCTCGCGGAGGTCTTGCGCTTCCAGCCTTTCGATTACGTCATAGGCTCTGTTCACATGGTAGACGGCTTCCCAATCGATGACGTTGAAGCCGATTGGGAGCCGCTGACTCAGGCAGAGAGAGACGACATCATCCGTGCCTACTGGGTGCGCATCCGGCAGATGGCAGAGAGCCGTGTGTTCGATTTTGTCGGACACATCGATCTGACGAAGAAGTTTGGCTGCTATCCTTCCATAGACATCTCTGACGAGATTTCCGCTGCGCTGGATGCCATCGCCAAGTCTGATATGGCTGTAGAACTTAACACAGCCGGCTGGTATTATGCATGTGCGGAAGCGTACCCTTCACCATCCATACTGAAGCAGTGTCTGTGGCGGGGAATCCCTGTCCTGGTGGGTTCAGATGCCCATACTCCCGAAAACCTGGCCCGCGGATACGAAGATGCCTACCGCCTGCTACTCGATATCGGCTATAAGCAGATTGTCTCCTATGCAGGACGGCAGCGTTTCATCCATCAACTGCCAAGGTTAGGGTAGCGCTATTAGTAACAAGGAACGAATGCTTGTTGATGAATATTCCAGGCATACTAATCGATAAATACGTGGAGGAATCGAGTGGTAAAGATCGAAAAGATCAGTTTTTTTGAGCAGCCCAATTGCTACATGCTCTCAAACGGTGGTGTGGAGGTAATAGTTACCACGGACATCGGACCTCGGATAATCGGGTACAGATTTGTCGGCAGCGATAACATCCTCGGTGAGATCGGACCGTCGAACGTGGTCAAAACAGAGTTGGGCGAATGGCATCCCTGGGGAGGTCACAGATTATGGTGTGCTCCTGAAGCCAAGCCGAGAAGCTACGTCCCGGATAATGATCCGGTGCCTTTCGAGATAGTCGGCGATGACTCAATTCGATTGAGCCCGAAAGCAGATGCAGCTACCGGTATCGAAAAAGAAATCCTCGTTACGCTCGACGCGAACAGCTCGCAGGTAACGATCACTCATAAGTTGACGAATCGTGGATTATGGCCCGTTGAACTGGCGCCCTGGGCACTTACGATAATGAACGGCGGCGGGGTCACTATCATACCGAATGAGCCATTCATACCGCATACCGATGCGCTTCTACCCGCTCGGCCTATGGTGCTGTGGCATTATACCGACTTTACCGATCCGCGTTGGGGTTTCACAAAGGAGTATCTCCTTCTCCAGTGCGACCCTGAGTTTGACTACCCGCAGAAAATCGGTGTGGCAAATAAGCAGGAATGGGTGGGATATCTCAGGAATGACACTCTGTTCGTGAAGAGGTTCCCTTACATAGACGGGGCAAAGTATGCGGATTATGGCTGCAACTTTGAAACATTCACCAAGGGTGATTTCATGGAGGTCGAAACGCTGGCCCCTCTGGTTACGCTTGAACCGAATCAGAGCACGACGCATGTTGAGGAATGGTTCCTGTTCAATGGCGTGGAAGTCTGCGATGATGAAGTGCTGCATGAGGTAATTGCGCCTTTGGTGGACTCGACATCCGGCGAATAGTTGTGATTCAGCATCAGAAGTGATTTCGTGGCGTATCCTGTTTACATCGGGGTACGCCATTTTCTATTTTGTAGTTAGGCAATGTGGATTGGCATAGACAAAATAAATGCCAGGCATTAGCACTGTCACCGATTAACTTACACGACGCTCCTTGCCTCTTGATGTTATCGCGTAGGCAGGTGACGGCGTTTTCGTATCACGATGTGCCCTTCGGTTTCCTTACCGCCCCGAATAGAATTACTCCTATACGGAGGTTAGGGTGCCCTGCGGACAACCTATACAACCAGTTCTTGGACCGTTTTCCAGCCAAGTTCAAGAAGATAGGCTCGTGGTCTAGCCTGGCAAACCATATCATATTTCCGTACTCCTTCGAGTACACACTGTTTCTACCCCGCGCAAATGGCCCCTAAACACTCGCGAAAAAATAAATCCTCATTTATGGCGAATCCTCCTGCAACATACGCGTTTGCGGCCGGATGCCACCATTGTGTTTGATTGGCGGCATGCATGGCTATAAACAAAAACAGAGTGCATTGGCGGCAGTCGATGCCGGGTAGACCGGTTCAAGGAGATACTACGATGTCATTTCCCATTCACATTGCGGCAGCACAATACTCCACTGAAGTCGACAATCGAGCCGTGTGCCGGGATAGGGCGATTCACCTTATGGATCAGGCTGCCCATACTTCCGACCTTGTTGTTCTCCCCGAGCATTCTTTTGCAGGTTGTTGCGCTAACAGTGATGTGCAGCGGTATGCCGAGCCTGTGCCCGGTCCGACATCTACAGTCGCAGAACAGATAGCTGTGGATCGCAATGCATACATTTGCTACTGCACTATCGAGCGGGACGGGGATAAATACTACAACACAGCCGTTCTGATCAGTTCTGACGGGCACCTGGTTGGCCGGTATAGAAAGATTGCTTTGACGCACGATGAAATCGATGCCGGGCTAAGCGCTGGTTCACACGTCGAGGCCTTTCACACGCATCTCGGGACGATCGGCATCTTGTCGCGCGAGGACATTCATGATCACGAAAATCTACATGCTCTGCATGTGGCCGGGGCACAGCTTTTGATAGTTCCATGCCTGATCTCTGCTGACAGTCTTGAGTCCATTGAATTGGTGGCCGATTCATGGCAGAAAGAATTGACGATGGTTGCCAAACGCGACCAATTTCACGTTCTGTCTGCGAACAAGATCGGAGTCGAGTGCGATCATCCGATGATAGGGCACAGCATGGTGATTGACCCGGACGGCAATATAGTAGCAATGGGCAGCGAGAACATCGAAGAGATAGTCCGCACTAAGATCACGTTGCAACCCAGGGGAATTCACGGGTAGCCAGTATGGGTCGAGGCGTGACATGTTACATAAATGCTACATTGGTACATCCGGTTGGAACTATGACCATTGGAAGGGGATGTTCTATCCACCGCACCTGTCGGCTTCGTCGTGGCTCGAGTTCTACGCCCGCCAATTCGATACGGTGGAGATAAACTACTCCTTCTACAGACTCCCTGAACGAGTGGTATTCGAGACATGGCGCAGCGAAGTCCCCGAGAACTTCACATTCGCTGTCAAGGCGAGCAGATACCTGACTCATCTAAAGAAGCTGAAAGATCCGCGCGAGCCGCTCGAACGAATCGTAACAAACGCACGTGGCCTGGGTGACAAGCTCGGCCCTATACTGTATCAACTGCCCCCGCACTGGAATGCCAATCTACAGCGGCTGCGCGAGTTCATCGCAGTGCTTCCAAGCGATGTTCGCCACGTGATAGAGTTCCGCGACCCAAGCTGGCTGGCAGACGAAGTGTTCGATCTTCTGCAAGAGCATTCAATCGGATACTGTATAATGAGCGCCCCGGACCTGCCGCGTGTGATGCAGGTTACCGCTAATTTTGCGTATATTCGCATGCACAGCGGTGGATATGGCACGGAAGGGAACTATGAGGAGCCACAGCTTGAATGGTGGGCTGAGCGCGTTAGCGAGTTTGCACGTGGCGTTGATGTATACGTTTACTTCAACAACGATTACAAAGGTTTTGCCGTTCAGAACGCCCAGCGAATGGTTGAATTGGTGGAAGGATAAATCCCTCTCCCTTATCAGGAGAGGGATGAGAGTTGTCTAATTGCCGGAGTGGCGCTTGTAAGAATGTCCTTGCCCCGATGCCACAGTCCTGCCGATTGAGAGAATCCGCCTGCTCATGCATCCATGGCAGAGATCGGGGTCTTCGTTGATGCACCGCTTATTCGGATATATCTCGTAGTCTACACGATATTTGAGGGGGGTATAATTCGGCATAACGACGTTTGCTCCCGCCATCAGCGCCTTCTCCCTCCCGAATTCGTCGATCGAGCCGACCGCCGTCGTTGCAGGAATGAGCGCATTTCGGGTGACAATTCGGGCGAGCGCGACCATCCTGAGCGTGGTCGACAAATCTCCGCCTTCGCGATCACCGAGCGGCGTGTCGGAGCTTGGGATGAAAGGTCCGATCCCGACCATATCTGCATCCAAATCTCGCACAAACAGGATATCATCGGCCATGTCACCGACGGTCTCGCCTGGAAGCCCGACCATGCAGCCGGCGCCCACTTGATAGCCGAGGTCCTTCAAATCTCTCAAACACCGAATTCGATCTGCAAATTTGAGGTCAGGATGTAGTTTTGCGTAAAGCTCGGGATTTGCAGTTTCATGGCGAAGAAGAAAGCGATCTGCGCCCGCCTCTTTCATGATGAGGTACTCCTCGCGCGTCCGCTCGCCGATACTCAGCGTTATCGCACAGTCGACACGCGACTTTATCCCCGTGATGATCTCAACAATTCGCTCTGCGCTGTACCATGCATCCTCACCGGACTGCAGAACGATTGTGCCGATTCCCTTGCCCACGACATCAACAGCGGTATCGATGATCTCCTGGATTTCCATGCGGTATCGGTTGACGCCAGTGTTATCTCGGCGAAGGCCGCAGTAGGCGCAATTTCTTCTGCAGATATTCGAAAACTCCATAAGCCCTCGAATATGCACGTCGTCGCCGACGTTGTCGTGGCGCACACGATCCGCGACGCTGAAAATCGCGCTGGTGTCCTTTTCATCCGTGCGGGACAGCAGGAATATGATCTCCTCCCGGGTCAGATCGCCGGTATGGAGGGCTTTGTCCAATAGGGTATTCAGTTCCATTCGTACCTTCCACCTTGCCTGGTTATTGCAAGGAATCTTACTCCCTCGCCCACTTGTGGGAGAGGGCTGGGGTGAGGGCCATTCGTCTTAACTCTTAAACGTATGATACAATACATTGTGAACCATTGCACAATGTATTGTATCATTTTCCGATGCCAAAAGTCGAGGGCGAAGGGCGGGAATTCAACGCATGCAGGATGTTTTCTTTGCAAGATTGAACTATAAGTAATATATTCCTTGTCTGGGGGTAACTTTGAAGGTATTGATACTGAACGGAAGCCCGAAGAAGACTGGTACTATAGCGAAATTACTGGGCGCTGTGGCGGACGGTGCCGGTGAGCGGCATGACGTCGAGTGGTTCAATATCGGCGACCTGAATATCCGGCCTTGCCTTGCCTGCATGCAGTGCCGCCCGGACGGTGAATGCGTGCTTCCTGAAGACGATGCCCATAGGGTAGGGCGTATAGTTCGTGGCGCAGATGCCATCGTTATCGGCACCCCGACGTACTGGGGGAATATGAGCGGTCAGTTGAAGGTCCTCTTTGACAGGATTGTGACTTCCTTCATTGGCGAGGGCCAGTATGGTCAACCTCTCCCGAGACACAAGGGAAAGCCTGCGATTATTCTGACATCCTGCAGCGCGCCCCGAGTCTTCGATTTGGCGATTGGGGATAGCCGCGGTACGTTGAGATCAGTGAGAAAGATTACAGGCTATGGAGGATATAAAGTCATCGGCCAGTTGGTGGCTCATGGCACGAAGGGTAAATCTAGAATCCCACAGCGCCTTAAATATCGAGCAAGGAGTTTTGGCGAAAAACTGTAAATGTTGTATGGGTAGGCACAGTTAAGGCCTACCAATATTTGCTTAGCTTACTACTTAGTCTCTGCCTTGGCTTTATCAACCCTCGGTGTATAGTGCGTGTGAAGCAATTCGTGCGACTTGTGCCCGAGCGGTTCTATCAGAAACTCTTCGTAGAGTTGGGCTACTGCTCGGTTCTCATGCGATTTCCTGATTGGGAGCCCTCGATCTGCTGCGTAAATCGCGGTGGCGCGCTTCTCACGAATCTCGGCGTTCGTCGGGATCGGCTGACCACCGCCGCCGATGCACCCGCCGGGACAGGCCATCACCTCGATAAACTGATAATCCGCCTTTCCTTCCTTGATCAGGTCGAGTAGCTTCCTTGCGTTCGCCAGGCCATGCGCCACTGCAGCCCTCACCTTGGTGCCGTTCATATCGATCTCCGCCTCACGGACGCCTTCCATGCCTCTGACTGCTGTGATCTCCACATCGGCAAGCGTCTGCTTTGTGACTACCTCGTATACCGTGCGAAGTGCGGCTTCCATAACGCCGCCCGTTGCTCCGAAGATGACCGCTGCACCTGTCGACATACCGAGCGGCGCATCGAACTCGCCATTGTCTAGGCTGACGAAGTCGATCCCGGCCTCACGGATCATCCCTGCAATCTCTCGCGTAGTCAGCACGTAATCGACATCCTTATAACCGCTCGATGTCATCTCGGGGCGCTCGCATTCAAACTTCTTCGCGGCACACGGCATGATCGATACTACCACGATCTTCGACGGGTCGATGCCCATCTTCTCCGCATAGTAGGTCTTGGCCAGCGCACCGAACATCTGCTGCGGACTCTTGCACGTCGAGAGATGCGGCAGTTGCTCTGGGTAGAAAGCCTCTATAAAGTTGATCCAGCCCGGGCTGCACGAGGTGATCATGGGCAGTGTGCCCCCATCCGCCAGCCTTTGCAGCAGTTCATGGCCTTCTTCGATGATAGTCAGGTCTGCCGTGAAATCGGTATCGAAGATCTTGTCGAAACCCATCGATCGGAGGGCGGTCACCATTTTGCCTGTGACCAGACTCCCCGCAGGCACGCCGAACTCTTCCCCGATTGCGGCTCGAACTGCCGGCGCTGTTTGAACTACGACATGCTTCTCAGGGTCGGAGATTGCCGCCCAGACTTTTTGGGCCGGGTCCTTTGCCTTGAGTGCGCCGGTCGGACATCGGTTGATGCATTGACCGCAGTAGACACATGCGACCTCCGATAGCGCCTCTCCTGACGCTGGCCCGATGGTCGTTTCCCATCCTCTCTGATTTGCGCAGAGTGCACCGACCGACTGAATGTCATGGCATACGCGGAGGCATCGCCGGCAAAGTATGCACTTCTCCGCGTCACGGATGATTGACGGGTTGGAATCGTCGATCTTGGCCAGCGTGCGCTCGCCTTTGAAGCGGATATCGGTCACGCCGAGTTCCTTCGCCAAGCTCTGCAGCTCGCATTTCTGGTTCTTTGCGCAGGTAAGGCAGTCCTGTGGATGGTTCGCAAGCATAAGCTCTACGATCATTTTCCGCGCATTACGCACCTTCGGCGAGTGTGTTGCAACGATCATACCTTCTGCAACAGGATAAACGCAGGCAGGGCAGAGGGTCGCTTGTCCAGCGACTTCCACCACGCACACCCGGCACGAGCCCTCCGGCTTTAGGTCAGGATGATAGCAGAGGGTGGGGATGTGAATCCCTGCCTGGCTTGCGGCATCCAATATCGTTGAGCCAGCATTGGCTTCAACCGTCTGGCCATTTATATTCAGAGTGATTCTTTGCATGCTTGGCACTCCTCGCTTGCTTCAGTTGCACAGACGCCTGAGGGGCAAACTCCGTCTGAAAGGTGAGCAATGTACTCTTTCTCAAAGAGGGGCAAACTCGTGAGGAAGGCGGAAGGGGCACATTGTCCCAGACCGCACTTGGCAGTCAGAGCCATCATCTCACCCAGATTCCGTATAAGATCGATATCGCTAGCGTGACCGGAGGCTGTAGTCCACCGCGTCATCGTTTCCAAAATTCGCTTGTTTCCTTCTCGACACGGGGTGCACTGGCCGCACGATTCATTGAAGAAGAACTGTGCGATGTTCTGCACCACATTGAGCATGCACTTTGCCTCGTCCAATACGATGAGTTCACCTACGCCCGGCGCAAGGTCCTCGAAAGCAAACTGTCTATCGAGTGCTTCTTCGCTTACGCATATTCCCGATGGTCCACCGACAAGAACTGCCTTGAGCCGCTTGTCGCTCTTCATCCCACCTGCGAGTTCGTAGATGACCTCGCGCATCGTGGTGCCGAACGGAACCTCGTAGATTCCCGGGTAACGTGCATCGCCGCGTACGGAGAATATCTTCGTTCCCTTGCTCTCACTGGTGCCGATGCCCGTGTACCACTCGGCGCCGTTTCGGATGATATGCCGCACGTTTGCAAGCGTCTCGACATTGTGTACGATAGTCGGCATCCCGTAGAGACCCGATACCTCTGGAAACGGCGGTTGGTATCTCGGCTCACCGCGATTCCCTTCTATAGATTCGATGAGAGCGGTTCCTTCTCCGCAGATGTATCCGCTTGCACCGGTGAAAACCTTTATATCGAAATCGAATCCAGAGCCGAGTATGTCATCGCCGAGCAATCTCGACTGCCTCGCCGTCGCGATCGCTATGTCCAGGTGGTCGGACGATTGGCATTCACCGTTAATGCAGATGTAGCCGGTGTGCGCTCCCACTGCATACCCTGTGATAATCATCGATTCCAGAATGCTGTGAGGATCGCTCTCCAGTATGATATCATTGAAGTCGCCGGGTTCACCATTGCTTGAATTGCATATGATATACTTGATGTCGCCGGGGGCATTGGCGGTCGTTTCCCATTTGACTCCTGCGAAGCGGGCCTCACGATCTCGATCGCGGAGTCCCGATGCCTTGATTGCCTGAATGATATCAGACGGCCGCATCAGAGTGAGCGCTTTTCGAAGTGCTTCGTAGCCGCCGTGTTCGATGTACTCCTCGATGGAGGCCGGGTCGATGCGCCCGATGTTTCTGAGAACTAAACGATGTTCCTTCTGCCGTTCATGTTGTATTGCAGTCACAATTTCCGACATCGCTTAACCTTCCTTTCCTCTTCCACCAACCGAACTCCCTCGCATGCTTGCAGGAGAGAGTCGGGATGAGGGCATCTGTATGGTGAAGTCATGGCCTACTCTACCGCCACATTGACTGAATCTTCCTCCTCGGTCGCATGATACTTCGACCTGGGAATATACTGCGTATGCAGAAGCTCATGCGACTTGTGCCCGAGCGGCTTGATCAGGAATTCTTCGTACAGGGCGGTGACGGCCGGATTCTCATGCGACTTCCGAATTGGCAGATCGGCATCCTCTTCGTAGATCGCTTTCATACGTGCCGCACGAATCTCGTTCGTCGTTGGAATCGGCTGCCCACCGCCACCGAGGCATCCGCCCGGGCAGCACATGATCTCGATGAAGTGGTAATCCGCGTCGCCTGCATTCACTCGCTCCATAAGCTTGCCTGCATTCGCAAGCCCACTCGCTACTGCTACCTTCACGTCGATATCGCCGACTTTTATAGTCGCCTCTTTGACGCCTTTGAGCCCGCGAACGTCCACCAGATCGATGTTAGCCAGCGTCTCGCCGGTTACGACTTCATAGACCGTACGAAGTGCCGCTTCCATGACACCGCCCGTCGCGCCGAATATCACGGCAGCGCCCGTCGAGATTCCGAGTGGTTCGTCGAACTGCTCGTCGTTTAGATTTGGGAAGTCGAGCCCCATCTCTCGAATCATCTTCGCGGCTTCTCGTGTGGTGAGCACTGCGTCGACATCCGGGATGCCGGGATGAACCGACATCTCGTCACGCCCGCACTCGAACTTCTTCGCAGTGCACGGCATGATCGAGACGCAGTATACGCCTTCCGGTTTTAGCCCCATCTTGTCGGCATAGTAGGTCTTGGCCAGCGCGCCGAACATCTGCTGCGGGCTCTTGCACGTCGATAGATGTGGCAGCAGGTTAGGGTAGAAGTGCTCTATGTATTTGATCCATCCCGGCGAGCAGGAGGTAATCATTGGTAGAGTGCCGCCGGTCTGTAGTCGCTGAAGGAGTTCGTTGCCTTCTTCTATGATCGTAAGATCAGCGGTGAAGTCAGTATCGAAGACTTTGTCGAATCCCATCGCACGGAGAGCCGCGACCATCTTGCCGGTGACCCTCGATCCGGCGGGCATCCCGAACTCTTCCCCGATTGCCGCTCGAACTGCCGGCGCAGTCTGCACGATCACATGCTTCTTCGGATCGGCGAGTGCTTTCCATACATCGGAGGTGGAGTCTTTCTCCTGGAGGGCGCCCACCGGACAAACGCTGATACACTGACCACAGAGAACGCACGCAACATCTTTCAAATCCTTGTTCATAGCCGGTGCGACTTTTGATTCGAATCCACGCTCGACAGGGAAGATCGCGCCTACCCCTTGAACCTGATGACAAACCGTAACGCATCGACGGCACAGTATGCACTTGCTGCTGTCACGAACGATGCTTGATGTGCTTGTATCCTGAACGACTTTCGGCATAGCTCCCTCGTATCGGGATTGCTGAATGCCTAGTTGTTTGGTCACCGCCTGTAGCTCGCAATTGAGACTGCGCCCGCATACGGTGCACTCCTGCCTGTGCGCGGAGAGCATCAGTTCGACAACCGTCTTCCTCGCGCTGCGAACCCTTGGCGTGCTGGTCAATACCGACATGCCTTCGTTTACCGGGTAAGTGCATGCAGTCTGAAGCGCTCTTCCGCCCTGCACTTCGACGAGGCAAACTCTGCAAGCGCCGATAGCGTGTACATCCTGCATGTAGCAGAGGGTTGGTATATGAATGCCTGCGGATTTGGCGGCATCCAGAATGGTGCTGCCCTTCGGCACGCTGACTTGCCTTCCATCTATGGTTAAAGTCACGTTTTCCATTTTGTCACCTCAATCCCTAACTCTGCGCATCGCAGCGCAGGCATCGGCTCGCTTCCGCGACGGCTTCGTCTCGAGAGAAACCAAGCTCGACTTCCGCGGTACGTGTTCGATCTTCGACCGCCAGTGACGGCATCTGCATTCTCGGTGTCTCAACGACGTCATCAACATCCTCCGGCGGGCCGGGGATCGATATGTCGATGATGTCTGAAGGAATCTCGCCTGTGCCGCCCAGATAACGGTCGATATTCTGTGCAGCCTTGACTCCGGCACCGATAGCACCGATTACAGTCCATGGGCCAGTGACAACGTCGCCGCCTGCGAATACGCCGTGCGAGGAGGTCATGGCCGTCTTCGGGTCGATGACAACCTTGCTTCGCTTCGACTCGACGTCGCTCCCCGACAGGAACCCCAGATCCGGTTCCTGGCTGATCGCCGATATAACTGAATCTACGCGAAACTCAATCTCGGCGCTTGTTGATTTGGGCGCACGACGGCCGCTCTTGTCGAATGCTGCGAGTTCCAGAAGCTGGCACTTGAGCGTTTTAACCTTGCCGCGCTCTCCGATGATCTCAACCGGAGCAGTGAGGAATGCTATGTTGACACCCTCAAGCTCTGCTTCATGAATCTCATATGGGTCGGCAGGCATGTCATCCCTGAGCCGCCTGTATACTACGGTGACATTCTTTGCGCCAAGTCTCTTTGCGGTTCGTGCGGCATCTATCGCCGCATTGCCGCCGCCGACTACTGCCACGTTCTCGCCGATTTTGATATCCTCGCCGAGTTGGACGTCACGCAGGAACCTGATCGAATCATATACGCCTTCAAGCTCTTCTCCCGGGATTTCGAGCGTCCAGCCCTTGTCAGCACCGGTCGCTATGTAGACTGCATCGAAGCTGCTCTTGATCTCGTCAAAGGAGATATCGGTACCGATCCGCGTGTTCGCTCTGATTGTTACGCCCAGGTCTTCGATCGCTGAGATCTCTTTGCGCAGGACTGCCTTCGGTAGCCTGTATTCGGGGATTCCCCAGACTAACATACCGCCGGGTTCCGGCAAAGCCTCGAAGACGGTAGGGGAGTGACCCATTCGCGCGAGGTGAAACGCCGCTGTGAGGCCTGCCGGTCCGCCACCGATAACCGCGACTTTCCTACCGGTCTCTATGCCTCGCGTCCGTACACGAGGGACTTTTTCGCCATTCAACTCTGTATCTGCCACAAAGCGTTTCAGGTTGCGGATGGATAGCGGCTCGTCTACCTGGGACCTGCGGCACTTGTCTTCGCATGGCGCATTGCAAACTCGACCGCATACCGCCGGAAACGGGTTGCGATCTCGTATGATTCGCAGTGCATCGCCAAACCTGCGCTGTGAGAGTAGAGAGATATACTTCGGCACGCTTGTTCCGGCAGGGCAGGCATGCGCGCATGGGGACTCGAACAGTGAGTTGCAGACGCATGCCGGACACTTTTTGTCCCTGATGTGCGCCTCATACTCGCTGCGGAAATGCCTGATTGTCGAGAGTACCGGGTTTGGAGCGGTCTGCCCGAGCCCACACAGCGCCGAGTCCCTGATCCGCTCGCCGAGGTCGATCAGAAGTTCGATATCGCCTTCCTTGCCCTCGCCGTGAGCGATTCTGTTCAGTATCTCGAGCATTCGTTTTGTGCCTATTCTACACGGCGTACATTTGCCGCACGATTCATCCTGTATGAAGTCGAGGAAGAATCGTGCGAGGTCTACCATGCAGGTGTTTTCGTCCATAACGATAAGTCCGCCGGAGCCCATCATGGCGCCAAGTTCGATAAGAGAATCATAGTCCATCGGAACATTCAGGTGCTCTTTCGGGATGCATCCGCCTGAAGGACCACCGGCCTGTGCCGCCTTGAACTTGCCGCCGCTTCGAATACCGCCGCCGATGTCGTAGATGATCGTGCCGAGATCGGTGCCCATCGGGACTTCGACGAGACCGGTGTTCGCGATATTTCCGGCCAGCGCGAAAATCTTCGTGCCCTTGCTTTTCTCTGTGCCGATCTTTGCGTATTCTTCAGCGCCGTTCTGTATGATGACCGGAATGTTTGCATAGGTTTCGACGTTATTCAGCAGAGTTGGTGATTGCCATAGCCCTGAGATCGCCGGGAACGGGGGCCTTGGCCGTGGTTCGCCGCGCTTCCCCTCGATGGAGGCCATGAGCGCCGTCTCTTCGCCACATACGAATGCGCCTGCACCGATTCTGATTTCGAGGCTGAAGCTGTGATTGCTTCCGAATATGTTCTCACCAAGCATGCCATGCTCTCGTGCCTGATCCAGCGCATGGCTCAGACGCTCTATGGCGAGAGGGTACTCAGCGCGAACATAGACATACCCTGTATTCGAACCGATTGCATATCCGGCGGTGATCATACCTTCGATAACTGCGTGCGGATCGCCCTCAAGCAGGCTCCTGTCCATGAATGCGCCGGGATCGCCCTCATCCGCGTTGCACACCACGTACTTCTGTTCGCCGGTGGCATCGTGTGTGAATTGCCACTTGTTGCCAGTCGGGAATCCGCCGCCGCCACGGCCGCGAAGTCCACTCTTCTTGATCTCGTCGATCACCGACTGCGAGTTCATCTCCGAAAGTATCGTTCTGAGCGCCGAGTAGCCACCGCGCTCAATGTACTCATCGATGTTGGTCGGGTCGATCACCCCGCAGTTGCGAAGCACAAGCTTCTTCTGGAGATTGAAGAACGGCATATCGTCGATGGTCGTATAGGTGTTGTTGTGCCCATCGGTGCGAAGGAGTTCGTTTACCACACGGCCGTTCATGAGGTGTTCGCCGACTATTTTGACTGCGTCTTCGGGCTTTAGCTTCTGGTAGAAGGTGCCGTCCGGTTGTATCACCGCAACAGGCCCCAGGTCGCACGCTCCTATGCAACCCGTCATGACGATTCTTACCTCGTCCTGCAGGTTGTGTCTGTTGATTTCGTCCCTCAGTGCCTGTGCGACGTTCTGGCAGCCGGATGATATGCATCCTGCACCACCGCAGACCAGCACGTGAGATCGGTACTTTTTGGTATTAGCCATATCATACTCTCCCGTCGCTTATCAAAACATCTATCCATTGCCCTTATATTTACTGATGATGCCGGGGATCTTATCCAGCTTGACTCGGCGGTAGATATCCGCACCGACCGTCACTACCGGTGATAACCCGCAGGCTCCTACACAGCGGTTGATTTCGAGCGAAAACTTGCGGTCTGAAGTGGTTCCTCCTACGTCAGTCTCCAGTTCCTTTTGAAGGCGATCAAGTATCTGCTTGCCGCCCCTGACGTAACAGGCGGTTCCCAGACAGACGCGGATCACGTGCTCGCCCCTTGGGACCGTGTTGAAGAAAGAGTAAAATGTAACCACCCCGTATACTTCTGAAAGCGGTATGCCCAGTCCATCAGCGATTTTTATCTGGACAGTCTCCGGCAGCCAACCAAATACTTCCTGCGCCTGATGCAGTACCTGGATCAGAACGCCATTTTGGCCTTTGTTCTTCTGGATGATTTCATCGAGCTTCGCGTACTTCTCGATCGCGTCAGCCCTGGCTTGCTGTGCCGTAAGCTCGCAATCACATGTATGTACTGACAATAGCCGATACCTCCTGCTTTGGCATTTGCATAATCTAACGTCAAGACTATCGTTCGGTAATGGCAATTTCGTTCATATATCAATGCAATCCCTATGTTTTACTACTTACCCAAATTTCACGGAAGTTAGCCATCTATAGGAGATCGCTTAGTAGATATGAAACGTGGATGCTCTCCTTTAATCGTTTTAGATTTAACGCTAATGTGCTAAAATCCCACTTAACGGATGCAAATCTTCAAATACGGTCGGCACCAGAGATTGCGAGTGGAATCTCATCAATCTCTAGATCGAACTCAAGATCGTGATATGCTTAAATTCATTTGTGAAAAACTTCACAAATAGCACGAAAATAAAAAGGAAAAACTATCGTTTTAGGCTCTGTATAGCGTGATCTACACAAGTGCTATCATCGCGGGCATTCTAACACATGGTGCGTTATTCGGCAATAGGGTAGCATTAAAAAATACGCAAAAAGTATAATAGGTATAGTCATGACCTTAGCGGATATCAGTATGGACCGTTGCCGGTGAAATAATCCGATTGCTATTGTGCGGAAGACATATCAGGCGAGGGAGCATACAAACAAGGTTCCTCTGCTACTCGTTATATAGTATAATATGCCCAAGGCGGGCGCATAGGCGTTCTGTAGTTACTTGGGAATGCGGTACCACTCAGGAGTGCACAAATGGGCGATTATTTAACAATCAAGAACGGGAACGTACTCACCCCTGACGGTGAGGTGGGCTCGCGCGACGTTCACATCGAGGGCGGGCGCATCAGCGAGATTGGCATGAATGTGCATGACGGCGCTCAGATCGATGCGTCGGGGCTGTATGTGCTGCCGGGATGCATCGACCTCCGTTCACGGGATCGGCTACGAGTCAGCCAGCGACAGCATGCTGGTCGAGATGGCGGAACTCGAGGCTGCTCATGGCGCCACCACCTTCTACCCAACTCTCTTCGCCCCGCCTGAAAAGATTGCGGAGCAGATGCGGCGTCACAGGCGTGATACCGACGAGCTGCTGAGAGTGCCACAGGTTGGAGGTTTTAGGCTTGAATCGCCGTACTTGCACCATGCGGGTGGGGGTTCCTCTGATGATACGGCCCCGATTTCACAGGAGACCACTGATATGCTTCTTCAGGCAGGTGGCGGTCACATCAAAATATGGGATGTCTCACCAGACCTGTCCGGCGCTCCCGATGCAATACGGTATCTTTCGGGCAGAGGCATCATCCCAAGCATGGCCCATACTTATGCGACCATCGAGCAGGCGAGAGCCGCCGTTGATGCAGGTGCAAAGCTCGTCACTCATCTATTTGACACTTTTGAGATCCCGGTGGAAACCGAGTCGGGGGTGTATCCAGCCGGACTTGTAGATTATCTGCTGGTCGAAGACAGGGTCACCTGTGAGATCATCGGCGATGGTACACACGCGCCTTCGATACTGGTAGAGAAAGCCTTCAGATGCAAAACACCCGATCGACTGGTGTTTGTCACTGATGGCAATCTGGGAGCGGGCCTTCCCTCTGGAAAGTATACGCTTCCCAGCGGATGGGGCGCTGCATACATCGATGGCCCGAACAATGGTGTGCGCTTAATCGATCGAGGTATGTTGCTCTCCGGCAGCGCCCTGACTCCGATAGATTCCTTACGAAATGCTGTTCGCCTGTTCGAGAAGGACGTTGCAACCGCAAGCAGGATATGCTCTTCCACTCCTGCCAAGCTCATGGGACTAAACAAGGGAGAACTGGCACCGGGCAGGGATGCGGACATCATTATTCTGTCGTCGGAGTTCGAGCTCTTGTACACAATAGTCGGCGGCATGATTATATACAAAAAATAAAATGGCGGGGGCGTCCTGAAGAATGTTGACATCGCGAAAGTATTTGGCTATAATACCAAATAGTAGATCATGGAGGCGAAATTGCTCGACGAGGAAATGTACAACTATAAAGCTCAGGTGATCAAGGCGATGGCGCATCCCAGCCGGCTGAAGATGATAGATGCTCTATCAAGCGGCGAGTTGTGCGTCTGCAAACTTCAGGAGATAGTGGGATCGGATATGTCGACCGTTTCCAAGCATCTTTTGGTGCTCAGAAACGCTGGCATTGTGACCAGTCGTAAGGAAGGTCTGCAGGTTTACTATAAACTCCGGGTGCCGTGCATCCTGGGATTCCTGAACTGCATAGATGAAGTCCTGCACGAGGACGCCAAATGCAGGATGGCCGTTTGTAAACCTGTTGCATCCAGATAGGTTTGTTTTTCTTTCACTTATACTTGGCTAATTTGCCAAAGGATCATATTGTCATTCGAGCGAGGTGTCGATATTATGGATAATAATCAAAGTTGCCCATGTGGTACGAATCCTGCACCAAAAGCATCCGGATATGGAAAGCAGCGACTACTAATATCCCTTCTGCTTGGCCTCGTTGCATGGGGGCTGCTATACCACTATCTCAAGCCGGCGGCAGATTTCCTTGCATACAGTGTTCTTGGGCTGGCTGCATCCAGTCATCTTGGCAGCAGCATAGCGTTCTTTATCTTTGAAGTACCCAAGGTGCTGATGCTGCTCGTGCTCGTGATATTCGGTATCGGAATCGTCCGGTCGTTCTTTACGGCCGAGCGCACGCGTCAGATTCTGTCTGGCAAACGCGAATCCGTCGGTAACGTGCTTGCCGGGATGCTCGGCATAGTAACACCGTTTTGCTCCTGTTCAGCTGTTCCACTATTCATCGGCTTTGTGGAAACCGGAGTACCGCTTGGTGTTACGCTCTCATTTTTGATCGCAGCTCCCATGATCAACGAAGTCGCCCTGGTACTCCTCTACGGCATGTTCGGATGGAAGGTCGCCGGGTTGTACCTCATAACAGGGCTCTCGATTGCTATACTTGCTGGATGGATCATCGGCAGGCTCCATATGGAGCGGTTTATCGAGGACTGGGTTCACAGCGTTGGGGTAAGTCAGAACGGTTCTGATGACTCTGCAATCTCCTGGGAAGACCGCGTTGTCTACGGTCTAAATGCCGTTAAGGAGATAGTAGGCAAGGTTTGGCCGTATGTTCTTGCAGGCATCGCTGTCGGCGCGGGTATCCATGGGTATGTTCCCGAGGGGTTGATGGCATCATTTATGGGTAAGAATGCGTGGTGGAGTGTCCCGATAGCCGTACTGCTTGGGGTTCCTATGTACTCGAACGCTGCCGGAATCATTCCAATTGTGCAGGCGCTCATGGAGAAAGGGGCGGCACTTGGGACGGTTCTCGCATTTATGATGTCGGTGATAGGCCTTTCGCTCCCGGAGACGATCATCCTGCGCAAAGTTCTCAAATGGCCGCTCATTGCCACGTTCATTGGAGTAGTGGCGGTCGGCATTATGATAGTCGGTTATCTGTTCAACGCGGTGCTGTAGAGCGCCGAATGCTGTTTGGCGGAAAATAATACTAAATTGGAGGCGTGAAATGAAGATTCAGATTCTAGGAACTGGTTGCGCTAAGTGTAAGACTCTTGCCGCAAACGCGAAACAGGCGGTAGACGAACTGGGGCTCAACGTTGAGATCGAGAAGATCGAAGACATCAGGGAGATCATGAAATTCAACGTACTTATGACCCCGGGGCTTGCAATTGATGGGAATGTGAAAGCCGCCGGACGAGTCTTAACTGCAGAAGATATCAAAAAGATGCTCACGGCAGAGGGCGCTTAGAAAATGGCAAACGAGTTGTCTGGGCAAGCAACCGGGCTTTACGATTTTTACATATAAAACTTACAGGAGTGAATAATGAGAAGCAATCTGGCAAAGGTGTTCGTTGCGGCATTAGCAGCCGTGGTACTAGTCACCGCCATTCCCACACAGAGCGCAGTGAAGAAATCTGCGCCAAAGGTTAAGGCGGGCGCAATCTGCTCCAAACCGGCACCGGCCAAAAAATCAGCAAAGCCTGCCGCAAAGAAGAATCAGGCATCAAATGCATCTGCAAAAGCGCCCAAAAGCTTGCCACGACTCATCGATCTCGGTGCGACCAAATGTATTCCATGCAAGATGATGGCCCCAATACTTGATGAACTGGGCAAGGAATACAAAGGCAAACTGAAGGTTGAGTTCATCGATGTGTGGGAGAACAGGGATGCGGCGGAGAAATATAAGATACAGAGCATTCCTACGCAGATTTTCTATGATGGCAATGGCAAGGAATTCTACAGGCATGTCGGATTCTCCCCGAAAGAGGACATCCTGGCCAAGTTCAAGGAGCATGGAATCAAGCTGAAGAAATGATCACACATATATGGAATAGAAAAGGGGAGGTCAAATTGAATTCAAAGACGAAAGTCATAGTCATTCTAGCCGTGCTGGTGCTTGCATTTGCCGGATTATCCAAACTCACAAGCAATAATGTTAAGACAGGTTCAACATGTGGTGGCTCCACCTGCACTACGGCGCCGACCTCCCAACCATCTGCTACGCAACCATCAGGCAGTAAGGCATCAACAGGGCTGCCCCGACTGGTCGATCTAGGCGCGACTACTTGCGTTCCATGCAAGATGATGTCATCTGTGCTGGATGAACTCTCCGCTGAGTATAAGGGAAAGCTGTCAGTCGAGTTCATCGATATCAACGAGAACAGCGCGGCAGCTCAGCGATACAATATCCGTGCCATTCCGACGCAAGTGTTCATCGATGCAGCCGGCAAAGAGTTCTTTCGGCATGAGGGTTACTATCCAAAAGAAGATATTCTAACCAAGTACAAGGAACACGGCATAGACCTTGGAAAGGAAAAGTAATTTGGAACAGCTGTTTACGGCGCTAACAAGGGCAGTCGAAGGATCATCGCTGGTTGCGTTGACGGCATCGTTCATATGGGGAATCTTGAGCGTCATTCTCAGTCCATGCCACCTATCCAGCATACCTCTGATAGTCGGTTTCATAAGCGAGCAGAAGGATCTAACCAGGCGCAAAGCCTTTGCTGTGTCATCGCTCTTCGCGCTTGGCATTCTCGTCACCATTGCGCTGATAGGTATAGTGACCGCCTCCATGGGGCGGATGATGGGTGATGTCGGCAGGTATGGAAACTACTTTGTCGCCGTGATTTTCTTTGTTGTTGGACTGCACCTGCTCGGTATCATCTCCATGCCGTTCTCTGGTCCGGGGAATGCAGGGGTGAAGCGGCGAGGATATCTCGCGGCCTTCATACTGGGTTTGGTCTTCGGGATTGCACTCGGTCCGTGCACATTCGCCTACATGGCGCCGATGCTTGCTGTGAGCTTCAAGGCCGCTGCCAATAACCTGATCTATGGGATTCTGTTGCTTGCGATATACGGAGTCGGCCATTGCTCTGTGATAGTCTTCGCTGGAACTTCAACAGAATCTGTCCAGCGCTATCTGAAGTGGAACGAGCAGTCACACGGCGCTGTGATCATTAAGGGTATCTGCGGCGTCCTGGTGATACTCGGGGGTGTGTACCTGATTTATACGGCCGCCTAACATTGCAGCTATCTCCTACAACGCCAGCCCGTTCCACATTCTCAACGATGAAATTCGCCGCATAATTGCCGTACGATGATGGGTTTGGTATAGGCCTCCACCGTTTGCGGGTGATAACCTGCTGGTCGAATAGATCAAGCTAGACTATCTGCGCTGTCGATTCTCTTTCAACAAACGATGCCTGCAATGTAACCTGCCGACAAAGAGCAGAAGGGTTAGCGATTCTTCTAGTAAGGAGTTCCACCGCTACTTCGGGCATACGCTCCAGATGGGCATCAACAGTTGACAAACTTGGGTACACATGAGAGCTTAGGTCAATATTATCAAATCCTACAATACTTAAATCTCCGGGAATATTAATGCCGTACTCATGCGCCATGCGAAGAATGGCCCATGCAAATGAATCGCATGCGCATATTATCGCAGACGGTTTTTCTGGATCATTCAAGTACTCCTCGAAGCCGATTTTCATGCAATCAAAAAAAGAATCTTGTACTGTTGGAGAATCAAAATAGACTCTCTCGTACGGAAGTCCTGCCGTATAAATAGCATTTCTATATCCATCAATCCGTCTCATGTGATGGGAGGATGTAGTCGGTCTGTTTACCCAGAAAGCTATGCGCTGATGGCCAAGCTGTATCAGTCTGTTCACCGCGAGGGTGATCCCGCCGAAATCATCAGACGCAACAGAGTCTGTTCTTATCAGGCTTTGCGATGTATTTACCTGCACTACCGCGCAGTATTCAGACAATGCTTCTATCCCATCTATTTCCGCATCTGCGCAAAGGATTACTGCCTTAAAATCGTTCTCTCGTGCCAACCGTATTACTTTGCTGGCCGCGTCTGACATATCCACTATGTCATATATGGTTACCATGCCGCCATGCTTGCGTATAGCCCTCTCAACCCCATAGACAATTCTCCCAAGAAATCCATCCGGTGAATAGCCAAGCTGATAATTTATACCATTATTAACAGCTTTATCATAACCAATGGTGAGCAGGGCAACCTTATCCAGCTTGCCGGCCCTTCTAACAGGGCGATTGTTTTTGTAACCAAGTTTCTTCGCCAATTTAACGATCTCGGCATGCACAGGATTATCGTAAGGCGGTTTCGATTTTAATGCCCGGCTGACAGTCGATATGGAAATTCCCATCTGATCAGCAATATCTACTAGTTTAATCTCGTCCATTTGCTATCCCCTTGATGGCATTATCTGCGGCAGTGAAGTCTACACTATGCTCAAGCGCAACTCTTAAGTCAGCATAAGCAATGTTATCTAATTTATATCATATGTCGCTGCAAACGTCAAGATGTATTTGCAGCAAATAAAATTGTATTTGCAGGCTGATCTTGTGCTTCTTCAGCCTTGATGGCTGTGCTTATGCTGGCGAGTAGAGCGTTTTTATTGAAATTCATGTACGTAATAAGGCTCATGTCACCTGCAGACACTGAAAATGCCGCGATGCAAACGCGCTGAAAATAAGAAAATATTTTCTTGACAATAACCAAACCCTATGCTATGCTTGAACCGTTAAATGTTTGTGATACTATGCGCAGATCAGGTGCATATACCGGAGGATTTTTGAAAGTGAATATACCATGGGAGAATAAGCCAGAGGGCAGCAACGAGATAGTCTGGCGTTCTTGTCTTAATCCTATAATTACTCGAAGCGACGTACCATCCATAGATAGCATATACAACAGTGCCGTGGTTTCGTATGGCGAGAAGTTCGCAGGCGTGTTCAGATGCGATGATAGTGCAAAAACTATGCGTCTTCATGCCGGTGTAAGCAGCGACGGCCTTAAATGGGAGATAGATGCTACCCCGATCAACTTCGTCAGCGAAGACCCTGAGACAGGCTCCATGGATAGGGCCTACGACCCGCGTGTATGCTGGATTGAAGATCGATACTATGTAACCTGGTGCAATTGCACAAACGGTCCTACCGTTGGAATAGGTTATACATACGACTTCAATACTTTTCACCAACTTCCGAATGCTTTTTTACCCTTCAACAGGAATGGGGTGCTGTTCCCAAGAAAGATCAACGGCAAGTATGCAATGCTTAGCCGCCCAAGCGATAACGGTCATACTCCATTCGGCGATATCTATTACAGTGAAAGCCCTGATATGCGCCACTGGGGATACCATCGGCATGTCATGTCGCCAACAAAAGGGTGGCAGGACACCAAAATCGGTGCCGGTCCTGTTCCAATTGAAACAAGCGAAGGCTGGCTGTTGATCTATCACGGAGTACTTAACAGTTGCAATGGATTTGTATACAGTGCGGGAGCTGCGCTGCTAGACCTGGAGAAGCCCTGGAAGGTGATATACAGAACTGTCCCATGCCTCCTTGGACCACAGGAGCATTACGAGCGTGTAGGGAACGTCCCGAATGTTGTTTTTCCGTGTGCGGCGCTTCACGATCCCGCGACCGGGCAAATAGCACTGTATTATGGGGCTGCTGATACGGTGACATGTCTTGCATATACCCGACTTGATCCGCTTATGGAGTATCTGAAGGCAAACAGCTGCGTTTGATAGGCGAATGGTTGTACACGGCTGGACAAGGTTGGAAATCGGATCTATTGACATTCAAATAACATTATTCGAGAGATGAAAGTGGGATGGGAGGGGTGCCATGGAAGTGATCTGGTAATTGTGATTATGCATTACGGATCTGAAGGTAGCAAAAATCTGAAGGGAGTAGTAAAATGTTGAGAAAGAACATCAGTCTGTTGTCTAAAATCGGTGTGATTTGTGCTGTTGCTGTGTTGTCTGTATCGCAGGCTTCACAAGCAGCCGGTGTCTCGGATTCCTTTACCAGGGCAGACGGTACGAGCCTGGGTACCACAGAGGACGCTGGGCATTATTCATGGGTGGCGGGCCCATCCGAGGGTACAAATACTTCAATTAGCAATGGTGCCCTGCTGTTGTCAGGCTTTGTGGCCGGTGCCCCGGTATATTCTTCCGGCGTTGGTATAGGTGGTTATCAGGTTGCGGATTTCAATTTGACATGCAACGTCAAATTGGCAGCCGGCGAATGGCTGGGTCTATCCTACAGGGCCTCTGATCTTGGAACCAGGTCGGGCAAGCTTCTCTATATTGAGCAGGATAACGCCACTTCAAAATACCTCGGTTTAGACGGCGGCTCTTTCCCCACCTATAATTTTGATTCCAGTGTAGACCTTACTCAGTGGCACTCACTTGAATTAGATGTTAAAGGAACCAGCCATAAAGTCTATTTTGATGGAACACTGGTGCAGGACATTGTAGATGACGGGTTTACTACAGGGCCGGGATATATCAATTTCCTCAGAAGCACGGGTAATAATGCTGCAACCGCCAGCTTTGATAATTTGGCGATTACAAACACTGCAGCAGCACCCGTTCCGGAGCCGTCAAGCATGATGCTTTTGGGCATGGGCGCAGTAAGCATGGTCGGCATGGCTATCCGTCGTAGGAAGTAACTTTCTCTTATGTAATAAACCATGGATTCGCATATATTGACGTATATGCGAATCCATGCAATCCACCACAGAATATTAGCAACCGTATACGTAATAAACACTGGAGGTTCTGAAATGAAGTTACATCGATCACGCGAAGGCTTTACATTAATTGAATTGCTTGTTGTTATAGCAATCATAGCCATACTGGCTGCAATACTGTTCCCAGTTTTTGCAAAGGCACGGGAAAAAGCCCGTCAAACAGCATGTGCCAGCAACTTGAAACAGCTGGCCCTTGGCGCCCTAATGTACGCTCAAGACTATGACGAAGGCATGCTCGGTTTTGGTGCATTTCTTGACGACCCAAACAATCTGACCAACGACTGGAACGGTGCTTACCACAATCCATTCCTCACACTGCAGCCATATCTGAAGAGTCTGGATGTGCTAAAATGCCCATCGGATTCCGGTGGCTACTGCCGTTCGTACAAGAATGGCACTAACCCAGACACCGGCAAAGCTAACGGTACCAGCTATGAATGGAATGCATGGGTTATGGGGGCAGGTTTGGGGTCCATAGTCGAGCCTTCAAGAACTATCTTGCATTTTGACGGCTGGATCCCTTACTATGATTTGCTGTCTTCTCCTTACCATTTTAATTCCTGCCACAGCGACGGAGGGAACATGTCGTTTTGTGATGGGCATGTGAAATGGGTTAAGAATTTTTACGTACTGTGGCCGAATATTGGGAATGGCTACGATACCACCACTCCATATCGTTGTAAACCGGATGCAACGCTATAAGATCTCGTTGCAATTGATTGTGGGGATATCTGCCATGCTGTAATTTTCGGCAGATACCCCTGCGGAGGGGGTGGTGGGGTCAGGCTCAGATCCATTAGCTGGAAGCTTAGGAATATGTTTTTGGAAAAGCGGATTTAACTAAACAGGAGGCTAAAAAATGAAACCACAGCGATCAAAATCAGGGTTCACGTTGATCGAATTACTAGTTGTCATAGCTATTATTGCTATACTTGCTGCCATTCTCTTCCCTGTCTTTGCACAGGCCCGAGCAAAGGCGCGCCAGGCCAGTTGTATGAGCAACCTTAAGCAACTGGGGCTGGGCATGGCTCAGTATGTGCAGGATTATGACGAAACGTATCCTTATTTGTACAATGGTCTCACTCAGACAGACAGCAGTATGCCGGGCGCTACATACTACGTCTGCTACGGCGGCGGATGGGGATCTTTTGTTACCTGGATGGATATGATCTATCCATACGTCAAAAACAAGGGCGTTTTCCAGTGTGCGGGCAAGAATCCATATGGCAGCACGGATATGTCTGGTACCGGTCCGGCATGCCCTTCCTATGGTTATAATGATGGTATCGGATGCAGTGTGCTGAATCCTTACAATCAGTCCGGTCCTGTTTCTGTAGCTAGTATTAAGCGTCCTTCCGAGTGCATCCTGTTTATGGATGCGGCCACAGGGTATTTCTACGCAACCAATGAGTTGTCGTATGCTGGTGCTACAGCGGACAGTTCCTACGGGACTTCTGTGGGCAAGTTTTACACGCCACACAATGACGGTTCTAACATCTGCTTTGCGGACGGGCATGTAAAATGGTATAAGGTCGGCGATGCAGTTCTTAAGGGCGACGGCAAAACCTGGGGCGTGAACAGATACTGGGATCCGTTCCTGGATTAATCCATAATACAGGGATAGCAAACAAAAGCGCAGGAGGGATATTCATGACTTTTATGGAATATCTCTCCTGTTGTATTCAGATTGGAGACTAAAGTGTCATATCGCAAACTAACATGCGGAGTCGCAGGGGTTGCAGCAATCGTTTTGTGCATGGCTTCGGCGCTCCTTGCAGACATCAAGGATATCCCGGCGTTTGCAGTGAGTCCCCCCGAAAAACCTCTGCACGATATATGGCTGGAGGGCGAATCGTTTTCTGCCCAGAACGGATGGGATACCGCAGATATATCCAGCTGCTACGGTGGAAAACAAACTAATATAAGTAACAACATCACCGGAGACCATGTGGCTAAGTATGTATTCGACGTAAAAGCTGGGGGCGAATACCTCATAAGCATTGCAGGCCAGCCTGTGGGGCCGTCATGGACATCTCCTATCTGGTATTCAATCGACGATGGCGAGTGGCATCACGTCACAGCCATGACAAGTTCCAAGTCATCGTGGGGCATCTCCGGTGCGGTAACCTGGACAAACCTTGCCCTGGTGAATCTTCCTGCTGGAACGCATAATCTCTCTATAAAGGTGAACGAGTACAGGCGTGATGGCGGCTATGCGTACATGATAGATGCAATTTCCCTGCTTAGAGATCCTTTTATTCGGATGAATCTTCCTCCTGTGCTGGTAACCGACAGGCCGGGGAACGTCTTCGTGCAGTCTAGCCCCACGGTCTTTCATCTGAAAAACAAGATAGCTGCAGAGAAGTTGCAATGGAGTGTCACAGACTGGCAAGGGCGCGAATGTCTTAATGGAAGTTGGAATACAGATAGTGATCGGTTGACTCTGCCGAACTTGCAGCTCGGTTACTACCGCTTGCGACTCAAAGAGCCCGGTAAGTCCGAGTGGGGTAAAGACATCCCGTTCGCACGCGTGGTCGACCCTGCCGCGAGAGTGAAAGACCCGAACAGCCCGTATGCGGTGGACTCTGCGCAGAGCTGGGCAGAGGTGCCGGCAGATTCGCTGGAGTACCGTCTGCAGCCTTCGAATGTGAACGAAGTCCTCTCCGACGTTGCATATCTGGCCGGTGCGGCTGCAGTGAGAGACCGTTTAATCTGGTACGAGCCGACCCCCGGACAGATCGAGTTCTTCTCGACATATACACAAACAGCAGATATGCTCGCCGCACGTGGAATTCCTGTTTTACAGATGTATGCGAATGCTCCGGAGTGGGCAAAGCAGGAAAAAACGCACTTCCCTGACGATTTGATGGCAGTCTACAAATTCGCCAAGGCATCAGCGGAAAAATATAAAAAGACCGTGCAGTCATGGGAGTTTTGGAACGAAGAAGATTCGGATGATAATATATCGGCCTGGGATTTTGCAGCGGCACAGAAGGCGGCGTATCTTGGATTCAAGGCTGGCAACCCCAAAACAAACGTGCTCATCGGCCCAAGCTGCTGGCATCCGATGACTCGCTTCATGGATGTGCTGATGGAGAATGGAGCAGGGGAGTATTTTGATACATACAGCTTCCACCTGTACCGGACGCTCGATGAGTATCCGTCTATCATTGGTGACGAGCTCGGTCTGCTTGCGCGCAATGGCGTAGGGTACAAGCCGGTGTGGGTAACGGAGAACGGCTTCTTTAAAGGTGGATCTGGCGAGGCGCTCGTCGCCGGAAGCAACAAGACCGAGTACTCACCGAATGAGGAGCGAGACCAGGCAGAATATCTGGTAAAAGCGCAGATTATCCTGCAATCATTTGGCATAGCTCGCGATTTTTCATTTTTCCTGCGCCCATATAATGAGAATAATGTATCCTGGGGAATGCTGCGGTGGGACTACACTCCAAAGACCGCATACGCCGCGTTTGCGAACCTTACTGCAAAGCTCTCTGGCTGCAAGTACTTAGGGAGTATGAATCTGAAGAACGGCGTCCGCGCGTTTTTGTACGAAGGGCGGGACAAGAAGCAGACGCTGGTCTATTGGTCGGATAAAGGCAAGAGCTCATTTGCGATCAAAAACCGTGTCAATAACCTTGACATCATCGACATGGTGGGCGGGAAGATGGTGCTCGCAAAGAAGGGCGGCAGCTTCGTTCTCAACGCCGATAAGTATCCCGTATATGCGAGCGGCCTTATTGGGATGAAGCCCGATTCCGCTTTCCGTCCTGCGCAAAAGATGACTGCTGATACAAAGAAAGAACTCTCGGTTGTGCTCCAGCTCTCCTTGAAGGACGGCTTCACCGTTGCCAACCAGCACACGGCCGTGGTCGACAGCAAGGCAGCCGGAGAGGCGGTCCTTAACATCTACAACTTCAGCGAGAAGCCTAAACGTGGGAAAGTCGCAAGCTATGGCAGTGGTTACTTGGTGAGTGGTCTCCCCGCAAGTGTCCTAGTGCCGCCGATGGGGAAGATCAGCATACCGGTTAAAGTCCGAATTACATCCAAGATTCTTGCCAAACTCAGGCTCGGTGGGAGCTTCGAGGGAAAATCGGTGCTGCCGGTGTGCATGCAGCTTAAGCCTGCGGATGCGCAGATAGACTCATCGCTAAAGGCACGGACGCTATCGGTTGCAGACCCCGAGCGGTGGTCACGCAACAGTTCCGGCGATATGAATATATCCAAAGATCCAATAGAGAATGCCGTGCGGTTCGATATCACGTTCCGACCCAACACGGACCATTGGGCATATCCGTCGTTTGCTGTTAAACTGCCTGAAGAGCGCCTCGCCGGGGCAGTAGGGGTTAGCTTCGACATCAAGTCCCAATTGACCGGCCAGAGCGGATTTGGGGCCCGTCTCCTGATGATAGGGATGGATGAGAAGCTTGAGGGGGGAGTTAATCATTACTTCAGCTATACGCCGAAGGACGAATGGCAGACCGTATATGTCTCCTTCGACAGCGACGCCCCGGTCGTGTTTAACCCGGGCAATATCAGGCGGCTTGCCATAGGGGCAAACCCTATCGCTAATAATTACGTCTACTGGCTAAAGAATATCAAAGCCTATTACAAATAAGTCTGCACAGCAAGACATAATCTTCTATTATTAACATCGATCGGCAGGTGTAATGGTGTCCTCATCATGCACCTGCCGATCATTCTGTCGACCGAGAAATGCCATTTTCCCAGAGTTGGTTGTCACACTGAATCCGTCTGATGTGCACGATGCCAGCCTGATGGTATCAGGATTACCATGAGTCCAGTATTTGGATAGGGATACCCTCAATTGCCGGAACGCCGGGGTGGGGAAAGGCTACTGACGCTTAGTAAGATGAGTCTTCTGTAGACCATCGCTGAAAGAGTGGCTTCCCGGGGATCACCTGATATACTTTGTGAGCGACACATCGACGCGATGCATCTCTCTAAAATAGAGCGAGAGTATCATGCGTGGCAACCCGCCGTATCATCCCGCTTTGATGGTGAAACTCGGCCATGTCGCACCGGGGCCTTTCCACATCTCTTAGGTGTCGATTCTACCACCTATCGAGATGTCCGGCAAATCGGGCATGGTTCAATCGCAACTAACCATAAAGAAACCTCATTCTGCAATTCCTCAACTGTAGTACACCAATTATAAACTAGATTTATTATTAAACGGTTACTTGACATATCAACGTCTCATAGATAGAATACTTTAATGACTATCATGAAACAGATAATTAGTAATTACTAATACTATAAAATCGCTAAGTCAATCAATGCCATCTTCGGAGGATCCAGATTTGAAACAGCTCAGACTATTCATATTTATATTATCGATACTTGCAATATCCATACCCTCAATCGCTAAAACTGTTTACGTGAGTACATCCGGCATAGATACCGGCGATGGCCTGTCCTGGGCAAATGCCAAGAAGACTGTGACCGCAGGGTTGACCGCGTCGTCGCCCGGTGATGAGATCTGGGTGGCAGCGGGTACCTACGTTGAGTGTATCAATATGAAGGATGGGGTGGCACTCTACGGTGGCTTTGCGGGCACCGAAGAAACAAGGGCTCCACGTAACTGGAAGACAAATGTAACGGTTCTGGATGCAAATAAGGGTGGCAGTGTTGTAAGAATCTACAACTGCCCATCCATATCTAACAGAATCGACGGTTTTACTATCCAAAACGGCTCATCTTATTATGGTGCTGGAATATATATTAGTTCATCTAGTGCTATTTCCATAGAGAATAACATAATAATTTCTAATAATGGCTCCTATGGTGGGGGGATTTGCTGTGACAATAGCTCGGCAGCAATCACGAATAACTCAATTACCCGAAATACCGGCTCATCGCATGCCGGAGGGATATATATTACATCCTGTTCCGGCAAGACTGTGACCATCTCCGGCAATACTATTGCATCTAACTCTACTTTAACAGCTGGTGGAGGAATACGTAGCCTTGGTTCTAATCCCAGTATAGCTAACAACTTAATCCGGGGTAATACTGCTTCATCCGGTGGCGGTATATGGTGCGCTGAAACCTCTACCATTATCGGTAATGTTATTATCGGTAATGCTGCCACATCGGCCGGCGGAGGTTTATATTTCAATGGATTGCCCGATTCAACTATTATCAACAATACAATCGTTGATAATAGCAGCCCTCATCCATCCGGCGCAGTATATGCTTCCTATTTAACTGCTAACTTTGCGAATAATATTATCTCTTCCAACTCTTCAGGCATATATGGATCAAATTCTTCCCTGACATTCCAGAACAACTGTATCTACAGCAACGGTGGACAGGATTTTACAAATATTACCAGTCCGATTGGTACCAATGGCAATATCTCACAGGACCCGCGTCTTGCCGGGTTTGAGTATGGTAATATTCATATCAATGCGGATTCTCCCTGTGTGGATTCCGGCGTAGCAACCTCACTTGCAGGAACACAGGATATTGATGGGCAAGCGCGTGTTCAGGGAAACGGCATAGACGTAGGTGCGGATGAATATGACGGCCTTATTCCATCTGCAACGCCCAAAGTTGTCTACGTACGGCCAGACGGCAATGATTCGACCGATGGCTCCTCATGGCAAATGGCAAAGAAAACCGTCCAGTGCGGACTTGTAGCTTTAGGGCAATCAGGGGGAGAGGTATGGGTTAAGTCCGGAATTTACGATGAGACAATCACTATAGATGCGTACAGATATGTTTACGGCGGATTTGATGGGACTGAAACAGATAAGACAGCAAGAAACTGGAGAAGAAATGTTACTGTTTTATCAAGCCAGTCAAGCAATGCAATTGTGACGTTCAATTCAGGTGGAGTTAATCGCTCTTGCATAGATGGGTTCACTATCAGACACACAAAACCTGTGAGTGGCAGCATCCAGGGCTATGGAATTAATTGCGATAATGCCTCACCCCTAATCTGTAATAACTCGATTGAGGATAACTATACAGGTATCAATGCCTTAAGCCGCGGAGTCCCTACTATTGTGAACAACGTGGTAGCAAGAAGCGTTTATCGTGGAATTGACTGCCCTGGCACAGCGAAAATCACGGATAATACCATTGTTTTAAATATGGATGCTGCTATTAGCTTCGTATCATCTGGCGGTACCATAATTAATAATATTATCGCATTTAATGGTTGGGGACCAATGGTCAGTACTACTAAACCTCCGGTTTACAAAAACAATTGTATTTTTGGTAATGTGCAGTCCAATTTGGGGACGTTAAGTTCTGCGGGCAATATTACAGTAGATCCCATGTTTGCCGGCTTAGCCTATGGTGATTACCATATACAGCCAGTCTCTCAGTGTATAGATGCAGGCGATGATTCAATTGCCACACTTTCCTCCGACTTGGATGGGAATGCTCGTATTAACGAGGCACACGTTGATATCGGTGCGTATGAATCGGATGGAACTACTTATCCAGTAATTCTTCCTCGTATTGTAAGGGTTAGTACGGATGGAGATGATGCAAATGATGGTTCCACCTGGGCGCTTGCAAAAAGGAATATCCAATCTGCAATCGATTCAATTTCTTTTGGCGCCGGTGAAATATGGGTGAAGTCTGGCACGTATTTTGGCCGAGTAACCATGCATTCAGCCATTGATCTTTATGGCGGTTTCAGTGGCAATGAGACTCAGCGGGCGCAGAGAAACTGGCATGCCAACACTACTGTATTGGATGGTGAGAGAAAGGACATGGTTGTGCAGGGGAGTGATATCAATATACCGACCTGCCTTGATGGATTTACTATAACGAACGGTAAGTGGAGCCTCGGTGCTGCTATCCAGTGCGCAAGTTCCGTGCTCACAATTCGCAATAACCGTGTTGTTGGAAATATGGAATCTTCAGTTATTTGGTGTAGTAATTCGTTATCACTAATTACAAATAATATCATTGCCGGGAATCAGGGGGGGATCGGGCTCACTAATTCCGGGAATAATGCTTGTATACCATCATCACCCACTATCTGCAGCAATACTATTATTATGAATGAGGGTTCGGGTTTAGGTATTAGTTCCGGAGTACCAATAATTAAGAATAATATCATTGCCTATAACTCTGTGGGCGTAGGAGTGGGATATTTAGCTGTATCGCCGATAACATCTAATAACTGCATATACGGTAATGTTTCATCTAATTACAGTGGCATGACTGATCCCACTGGCACAAACGGCAATATCTCCAGTAACCCTGGATTGGTGAACGTAGTCGGCTTGGATGCACATATACAGCCGGATTCTCCCTGCGTAGGTGCAGGTCTGGACAGCGCTGTTCAGTCAGATTGGCTGGATATGGACGGGCAGCCCCGTCTTCAGGGCGCGCATGTGGACATCGGCGCTGATGAATCCGATGCCACAGTTTGGCCTATTCCCGACATACAAATCGTAAGAGTTAGCCCCACTGGAAACGATGCAAACGATGGCTCAACATGGATGCTCGCAAAGAAGACTATACAATCAGCCATAGATGCGCTGTCGTCTAATGGCGGCGAGGCATGGGTGAATGCAGGTATATACAACGAGCGCATAGAAATGCAATCGGGTGTAGAGATCTACGGCGGCTTCAGCGGCACCGAAACAGAGAGATCACAGAGGGATTGGAAAGCGAATAAGACAACTATCGATGGGCAATCTTCGGGCGCATGCGTTACCGCCAGCAACTGTTTGGTAAATGTTGTCGTGGACGGATTCACCATTCGGAACGGAAACAGCAGTGGTATATACAGTACCTACAGTTCTATTACCATAACAAACAACATTATTGCAAACAATGTTTCCGGTTCGCTTAACACCGGCGGAGGGATTAGATGTCTAAATTGTAATTCTGTAATAGGCAATAATGTGATAATGAGGAACTCGGCATCACAGAGCGGCGGCGGCATATTTGCCAGTGGATCATCCGTAATCAGAAATAACATAATAACCGAAAACAGTGGTGAATCTGGAGGAGGTGTTAGTGGAGGGCCATTAACTCTGCTGAACAACTACATCGCAAACAATAATGCCAGAGGCTCTGGAGGAGGTGTTAGTGGAGGGCCATTGACTCTACTGAACAACTACATCGTGAACAATAATGCCGGAAGCACTGGAGGTGCGATTGCTAGTGCCTCGACTTCTGGTTTGATTGTAGGCAACACAATATCCGGTAATTCCGCGTCACAAGGTAATATATACTTATATCCAACGACAAGCGCTTCATATACTATGGCTAACAATCTTATCGCATTCAATTCAAGCGGAATAAAATGCAGCAGTTCGATTGTGTTCGACTTCCATAATAATGCTGTCTATGGAAATACATCCTACAATTATAGCGGAATGTCCGATCCTGCCGGTGCAAACGGCAATATTTCCTCCGATCCAAAAGTAGCCAGTACTAGATGCGGTGATTTTCACATACAGCCGGATTCGCCGTGCATCGATGCAGGCGATGACAGTTTCGTTCCGCCGATCAACGAGGATTTAGATGGACAGCCACGTATACAAGGGGCACACGTGGATATAGGCGCAGATGAATCCGATGGTACGCAGTGGAATATGCTCCCAACTATAATGCATGTAAGCTCAAGGGGAAGTGATACGAACGATGGACTTACATGGCCCACCGCGAAGAAAACTGTACAGGCAGGGATAGACTCGATCTCAGGTGGCGGCGAAGTATGGGTTGAAGCCGGTGTGTACACGGAACGAATCACTATGCATCCAAGTATCGATCTATACGGTGGTTTTGCCGGCACTGAGAGTGTGTTAGCTGATAGAAACAGAAAGATAAACATAACTGTTTTGGATGGTCAAAACGGCGGCGCCACTGTAACCGCACAATATATGACACGTGGTGAAACCTTGGATGGGTTTACCATTCGAAATGGTCGTCCTGGCATAAGTCTGTCTTATTCTTCCATGCGGATAACAAACAACATTATCTGCGGCAACAATAATATGCAGGGGAGCGGAGGCGGAATTTACTGCGCTAACGGAAGCCCAACTATCGCATATAACAGAATAACTGCAAATAACGCATCGAGTGGAGGCGGAATTTACATCGATACATGTACCGGTGCGGCCATTGCTAATAATAGCATCACAGGAAACAGCGCTTTAGATGGCGGTGGAATTTATACGAGTTTATATACCAGTTGTTTAATCGCTAACAACGTTATTTCATATAATGGTGCCTCTAGTGCAGGAGGTGGGATATACAATAGCTACTCATCGCTTAATGTCATCAGCAATACAATAGGAAAAAATAGCGCAAATTATGGAGGTGGGATATATCAGATAGCCTACACCAGTACTCCGGTATCTAACCTGAGCAATAACATCATCGCCCACAACACATCAGGCATATACAAATCCAAGAATGGCTCCATGAATCTTAATTACAACTGTGTTTATGGAAATGCGTCATACAATTACTCAGGAGTAACCGATCCCTCAGGCACAAATGGAAATATCGCTGTTAACCCTGCATTTGCAAGCACACAGTATGGAGATCTGCATATCCAGCCGAACTCGCCCTGCATAGATGCTGGGGACGACATTTTAGCGCAGTCGATCAGCCAGGATATAGATGATCAGCCACGTGTACAGGGGGCGCATGTAGATATCGGTGCAGATGAATCTGACGGCATGGAGTGGAGCATACTTCCGACCACCATGCATGTAAGCCCGAACGGCAACGATATGGACGATGGACTTACCTGGGAGACTGCGAAGAAAACTGTTCAGGCGGGGCTAAACTCGATCATAGGTGGCGGTGAAGTCTGGGTGGCTGCAGGAGTATACAAAGAATGTATATTCATGAGGCCGATCATCAGCCTGTATGGAGGATTTGTCGGAACAGAATCCGCTTTGTCGGAAAGAGACCCTAAGACTAACCTGACTGTCCTGGATGGCCAAAAAGCTGGTAATGTTGTCTCAGCGTTAGCTTTAAATGATAATGAAACAATCGATGGTTTTGTTATCCGTAACGGAATAATTGGTGTTTATGTAAATAATTCAGCTATTTCTGTCAATAATAATACTATCTATAATAACAACTCGTCTAATTGTGGTGGTGGAATCCATTGGGAACATGGAACTCCGTCAATCAGCAGCAATATAATTAAGTCAAATTATGCTCCCAACGGTGGAGGTGGCATATATCTACGCAGCTGTACATCCGGATTAATTACCGGCAATGTAATCTCCGGTAACAATGGCAATGCTTATGGAGGTGGAATATACGTTTCATCCGCAATGGTATATATGATTAATAATACCATCTTGAGAAATATAGCATACAGCGGAGGAGGCATACAATATTATGGAAATTCGACTGCAGGAAAACTGATTGACAATATAGTTGCATTCAACTCATCCGGAGTATATATTGAATCCGGTACTTTGACTGTATCGAACAACTGTGCATACGGGAATATCGCGTATAATTATAATGGTATAACTGATCCAATGGGAACAAACGTCAACATCTCAGTTGACCCTATGTTCACCAGAGTCAAGTACGGCGATTTCCATATACAAACGACTTCTCCCTGCATAGATGCAGGCGATGATACGTCGATCCAAGCACTCAGTGAAGACATAGATGGTCAGTCGCGCATCCAGGGTGCGCACGTAGACATCGGTGCGGACGAATCCGATGGTACCGAATGGAATATTTCCCCGATTGTAATGTATGTACGTACAGATGGAAATGATTCCAATGATGGTTCATCATGGGAACTGGCAAAGAAGACTGTGCAAGCCGGGATAGATGCCCTCCAGCCCACCGTTGGCGAAGTCTGGGTTGCGGCAGGGGTGTATAACGAACATATCACCATGCGCTCGGATATCGATCTTTACGGCGGGTATGCCGGGAACGAAACTTCCCGATCTCAGCGTGACTGCAAGGCAAATGTAACTATTCTTGATGGCGAAAATAGCGGAACAGTGGTTACCGCATCGAACCTGATGAATAATGAAACGATAGATGGTTTTACCATTCGTAATGGCTCTACCTGTGGAGTCATAAGCAACAACTCTAATTTCTCAATCGTTAATAATATCATCAGCGACAATGGCACTACTCAGACCGATAGCGGTGGTATATGTTGTAACGGTGGCGCTCCCAATATTGTTCGTAACACCATAACAGCCAACAAGTCAATCGATGCTGTGATATATATGTACGGTTATTCATATGCAACGATTTCCGGTAATAACATAACTGCAAACGACGGAGGTTTGTTCATATACACCTACAATCCTTCTCTGCTACTGATTGAAAACAACATGATAGCTCAAAACGCAGCTGCTAGTGGTAGCGGTGGGATAGAGATATGTGCTAGTTCATCAGCTGCATCTGTAAACATTATCAACAATACAGTAGCGAGGAACAATTCGGATCCCAATAGTGGTAGTATACAATACACCGGCAGTTCAGCTATCATAAACCTAAGCAACAATATCGTCGCATTCAATTCTTCAGGCATAACAAATGGCGACGGCACACTGAATTTATCGAACAACTGCGTATACGGGAATACCGGATATAATTACAAGTATCTAACAGATCCAACCGGCACAAATGGCAACATTTCGGTTGATCCCGGATTTGCCGAAATGTACCGCATGGGCAATTTCCACCTTCAGTCTTACTCTCCATGCGTGGATGCAGGATTGGATTCCGTGCCGTTGGATATGGATATCGATGGGCAGCCGCGTTTGCAGGGTGCCCACATAGACATCGGCGCAGACGAATCGGACGGCAGTGACTGGAACCTTATACGTAATGTCGTGCATGTCACCCCATATGGGGATGATGCAAACGATGGCTCGTCATGGCAATTGGCTAAGAAAACCGTGCAGGCAGCCATAAACGTCGCCGGTGCTGTATCAGGGGGAGCTGATGTTTGGGTGAGTTCGGGCGTATACGTTGGGCAAGTTACCATGCGCCCGTTTGTCGATATCTACGGTGGGTTCATTGGAAATGAGACTGATCGTGCGCAAAGGAATAGCCGGGAAAACAGCACTATCCTCGATGGGCAGCAGTCTGGAACAGTGGTAACAGCATCGCAGTTGAATACAAAAGAGACCATAGATGGCTTCATAATTATTAACGGCGCCAACAGTGGTATATACTGTGAAAGCACTAACGCATTTATCACTAACAACATAATCACCAATAACACTGCTTCTATCTATGGAGGAAACGGCGGCGGCATCAATTGCATTAACGCATCCCCAACGATCTCCGGCAATACCATCACGAAAAACTATGCGACTTTCGCGGGTTATGGCGGCGGTGGGATTTCCATAGAAGGTGGAACACCGGTCATTACCAATAATCTCATTTCCTCCAACGTATCCAGTATCGGAGGTGGAATACGCTATTTTGCCAGCTCTCCGACCATTACGAATAATGTCATAGATGCGAACAGCGCAGGCAGTAATGGCGGTGGCATATGTTCCAGCTATTGCTATTACACACCTCTCCCGTACTATGGTTCGAGTTATGCTTCGACTATTGTTAACAATACCATTGTCAGGAACAGCTCGCCGTGTGGAGGAGGAATATATATAGATGGCTTTTATTATAGTCGCGCTGCTGATACAATAGGCAATAACATAGTTGCAGAAAACTCTTCAGGCATAATTTGCGATATCGTCTACTACATGCCCCCCCAGATACTCAGCAATTGTGTGTACGGCAACGGAGACTATAACTATTCTTCGATTGCCGATCCTACCGGCACAAACGGCAATCTATCAGTAGATCCTAAAGTGGTGCTGGCATCCACAGGCATAGTTCACCTACAGCAAGGGTCCCCATGTATCAACACTGGGAATGATGCCCTCGGCCAGTCGATAAGTATTGATATAGACGGTCAGCCGCGTATTCAGGATACTCATATAGATATCGGGGCAGATGAATCAGACGGTTCTACAATACCTGCATCAACACCGATAATTCTCTATGTCAGTCCTGATGGTAATGATGCAAATGATGGATTATCCTGGAACGATGCCAAGAAGACTGTACAGGCGGGGATTGACACTGCCTCGGCGCAGGGTTGTGAAGTATGGGTGAAGGCTGGAATCTATCGGCAGTCGATTAGCCTTTCTTCGAATGTATATCTGTACGGCGGCTTCGATGGAACAGAGACGTCGCGTGCCCAGCGAAACAATAAGCAGAACGAAACTATCCTGGAGCCATCTGCCAATAATTCCGGTAGTAGCATAGTTTCTGCAATTAATTCAGGATACATGCTCAGCGGCATTGATGGCTTCACGATTCGTAATGGGTTGACATGCGATGCGAAGGGTATAGACTGCGGCGGGTCAGCGATCAGAATAGCTAATAACAAAATCTATGGCAATGCAGGAGGAATAAAGACTGACGGTCCATCTGCAATCATCAGTAACCTTATATCCGGCAATGTCTCGGTCAATACTAGTGGGGGTATCTATTCAAATGGTGCATCCATTATTGCCAATAATATAATAACCAACAATTCTGGCGCCATTGGCGGCATTTACTGCTATGGAAGCGCAATTATCCAAAATAATACAATTGTGAGCAATTACGGGCAGTTTGGGGGCGCCATATTAGCTAATTTTGGCACTCCTAATATTGCAAATAACATCATCGCATATAACAGTTCCGGCGAAATCATTTCACCAAGCAGTGCATCATTCGTATTCAAAAACAATTGTGTATATGCTAACACTGGATATGGCTATTCAGAAATGTTATGCCTCACCGGTATGTATGGGAATATTTCAGTCGATCCTAAATTTGCTAGTCTGGAATATGGCAATCTGCACATACAGCCGGATTCGCTGTGTAGGGATGCCGGAGACAGCAGTATGGCATACGGCGGGCAGGACATTGATGGCGAGAACAGAATCATTGGATCGATGGTTGATATAGGCGCAGATGAATCAGCCGGTGAGAAATGGGATATCGTGCAGAATATCGTCCGAGTCAGTCCCGACGGGAACGATGCCAACGATGGCTCAACGTGGGATCTGGCGAAGAAGACTATACAATCATCGATTGATGCGCTGATCTCCACAGGTGGAGAAGTGTGGGCTAGTGCAGGAACATACTCCGCAGTTAATCCGAGCAGCAGCATATCACTCAAACCTTACGTCTATCTGTACGGAGGCTTCGCTGGCATAGAGACCGTAAGGTCCCAGAGAGACTGTATGGCTAATCCTACCATCATTAATGGACAGCAGAGCGGAACGGTGATCAGTGCATCGAACATGGGTTATCGGGTGAGCACAGTCGATGGATTTATAATCACTAACGGCAGAGATAGTGTATCCGGCGGAATATCCTGCAATAATGCATCGCCAACCATAACGAGTAACCTGGTACGGAGTAATGCGTCCACAGACGAACGTGCCGGAAGCGGCCTCTATTGTTATAACTCAGGCCCATTTGTGGTTAGTAATGTATTCACTTTCAACAATGCGCCAAATGGCGGAACAGTTTGTCTTAATATGTCCAGCCCGCTCTTTGCCAACAACACGATAGTTGAAAATGCCGGCAATGGCATAGGTATATATTCGTATTACAACGGAATCATTTTCAACAACATCGTAGCTTCAAATAGCGCCAATGGTATTTACATTGAGCCATCGGGATATACCCCATCGGTACCGAATTACAACTGTGTATACGGCAATACCGCGGGCAATTATTCGGGAATAGCAGCCGGTAACAATGATATATCTGCAAACCCTATGCTTATATCTCCAGCGGATGGAGATTGCCATCTTGCTGATAAGTCGCCGTGTAAAGATGCCGGTGATCCTAATTCAGATTATACGGGATGGAAGGACATTGACGGCGGTCCACGCGTCAGCGGTCCCAGTGTGGATATCGGTGCGGATGAATGGGGCTACAACATCAGCGGAAGCATTAACCTTGGAGCCTACAACGGTGATCTATCCCTATGGCCGATAACAATCAGATTGCAGCAGAATGGTGATGATCAGAGAGCGGATACGGTGTTTATCAGCGATAATCCGGGCGAGTTCAACTTAAAGAATGTATACCCCGGAACCTACGATATAACCTTCGAGAGGACACCTCATTGGCTTAGAAGAACGATCAAAGGGGTTCATGTAGGACCATGACATAACCTGGGTAGACTGCTCTCTCTAACGTTTATGTTGATGGCAGTGGTGCTCTCCCGTTGCTATCAACACCGGCTACACGTGTACCGTCGAACTGACTTACTGTTTGACAATGGTAATATGTATTTGGCAGGTGTGGAAGACCTGCATTCTCATTCTGGTCGTAGGGAGGTCGATTCAGATCTTGTGTAGAAAAATGACAATAGCTCCAGGTACCCTGGATGTAGAAATACAATACAAGGTTCCCGAAGCTATTGGTGCATATAGTGGGAGCGGGACCCTATCCATGGCTATCAAAGCCGTTATTTCCGCATGGCTTGTACGGCGATACCGCTTGGCGAAGAATGGGCAGTTCGCTGGAAACTCATACAGGATGTCGGGATTACACGGCAGGATGACCGGAAACATGCTTCCAGTGTTCCGCCTGCAACTTTTGGGGCTCAGTCGGTGACGGCACAATGGCGAGAATATGCATTTTGAAGTATACTATTCATGCGGGATCGGTCGCCTCCTTGGTTGGTTTTCTGGCTAGCTAACCTATACCAAAGAATTGACCTTTCCCGTAACCCCGATGTGTAACACATGTATTGTAAACGTAGAATTCAATCTGAAGGCCTGCATTGTTCAATGCTGTTGGATATGCTATAATTCGTGAGGATTGCAGTGCTCGAATTATGCTTCTGAATGAGCCTTTGGATATATTATGCAGGTTTTCTTCTGTTTCAAAACCAAACTAGCCAAGAATTTTTATGTGGCGCCACACATGCATACCATACTTGAGCTTGTGTATTGTGCCGATGGAAATGCCACCACCAAGATTGGCTGCAAGACCTACCGTATGCAAGGAAATCAGTTTACGGTAATACCGGCAGGCATCTACCATGACCAGGCCAACCTTCTTGAAACGACTACCATATGCATCGGTATATGCGGCAGCGACCTGGATGATTTTCATGGGGCCTGGACAGATACGGACGGCCAGTTAGGTAACGCGTGTCGCAGGCTTCTTTCTGAATTGGAAGAGAAGAAAAAAGGATATACCATGGTCTGCGAAGGCTTGCTATATGAGATTGCAGGCCTGATAGAACGAGCAGCCCAGGATGAATCCGATCTTGTCGCAAAAGACCAACTTGTTGATAGAGCCCTCTACCTCATTCAACACCAGGAAGGCAAACTTTCTGTTGGCGAACTAGCTAGTCAACTATATGTCAGCAAAGATTACCTGCGCCACCTGTTTCTTGAATACTCTAGCCTCTCTCCATTACGCCATATCATCCTGGCGAGAATTGAAAAAGCCAAGACATTACTATCGTTTCCAAACACAACTATCAATCAGATAGCCGCTGAAAGCGGATTCGAAAGCGCCTACTACTTCTCGCGAATCTTCAAAAAAACCACCGGGTACTCCCCCTCACAGTTCCGTTCGCGTATGACCGAAAAGAGCAAAAACTAGACCGTTTTGTGCATTGGTCTCTGTTGTCTACTGCGCTAAAATAACATTCAGAGAACAACTGGTAGAAAGGCATAAAACCTTAGCATGGACATACGCGAGCCAAAATTAGAAAGAATCCCCGTAATTCTGGATACGGATATAGGCACGGATATTGATGATACCTGGGCGCTGGCAATGATGCTTCAGTCGCCTGAACTGGATATCCGGCTGATCACCACGGCTTCCGATAACACTCCTGAACGTGCGAAGATTGTAGCGAAAATGCTCGAGATCGCCGGACGGACGGATATCCCGATAGGCATCGGGCTACAGGATAATGGTGATGCACTGCAACAATCCCCCTGGGTCAAGGACTACGATATGCTCAACTATCCGGGCACACTGCATCAGGATGGGGTAGAATCCATTGTTAACACCATCATGAGCGCAGATAAGCCGATGACGATTGTTAGCATAGGCCCTCTAACCAACATAGCCGCTGCATTATCCCTAGAACCCAGAATAGCCGAACATACTAGATTCGTAGGCATGCATGGCGCCATTTACCGTGGATACGATAACGCTGAGACTGCAGTGGCAGAATACAACGTCGTACGTGATGTCCCGGCAGCGCAGAAGGTCTTTGCAGCCGATTGGGATATCACTATCACACCGATAGATACTTGTGGGCTGATATGCCTCGAGGGTGAGAAGTATCGAGCGATCTGCGATTGCGATACCCCGCTCATTAAGGCAGTGATCGAAAGCTACCGCATATGGCTCGATGGCAAGCCAGACGAGCGCAGTTCCATACTTTTCGACACAGTGGCCGCGTATCTCGCATTCACCGATGAGCTTCTGGTGATGAACAGGGAGGGCGTCCGCATCACGGATGATGGCTACACCGTTCCGGATGACAATGCCAAGCAGGTTAACTGTGCGCTCAAGTGGAAAGATCTGCCGGCATTTGAGGATTTTCTGGTACAGCGCCTGGTAGGATGTCAAGCGCACGTTATCGAACCTGCAGGGTGTTTGCGGTAGATGCGTATTCGATCAAAGAGGTTATTATGATACCGATTGTAGTAGTAGGCAGCTTGAATGTGGATTTGACATTCAGCGTTAATAGTATTCCTTCTAGGGGTGAAACAGTAAGCGCGAAAGATTTTCATGTTTCACCTGGCGGAAAGGGAGCGAATCAGGCCATCGCCGCCGCACGACTCGGTGCCGACGTAAGCATGGTCGGGCGTGTTGGTGCTGACCCATACGGCGATATGATGCTGTCGAACATGCATGGCAACAAGGTCGATACATCGCATATATTTACCGATACCATGCTGAAAACCGGTACTGCGATGATCACCGTTGAAAAGGGCGGAACAAATACTATCGCAGTCTACCAGGGCGCAAACGGTGCATGCCTGCCTTCGGATGTGGATGCAGCCGAGGATATCATCTCGAAGGCATGCGCGCTTATCGTGCAGCTCGAAATTCCCATCGAGAGCGTCGAACGAGCCGTTTGTCTTGCAAAAAAACACTCTGTTTTCACGATATTGAATCCTGCTCCGGTTTGCGAACTGACGCCGGAACTGCTGTCCAATGTAGACCTGCTGGTTCCAAACGAAACCGAAGCCGAGTACCTCGCAAAGATGCGAATAGAGTCATCACGCGATGCTGTGGAAGCTGCCCGTAAATTGCGGAGTATGGGGCCGGAGAGAGTAGTTGTTACCCTGGGTGCAAAAGGGGCTGTCTTTGCAGGCCCTGAAGGGGAAATATACACGCCATCATATTTGATAGACGCGGTTGATTCCACAGGGGCAGGTGATACGTTCCTTGCAGCGCTGACCGTTGCACTGATGGATCAAATGGAGATGAGTAGTGCGCTCTCTTATGCGTGTGCCGCCGGAGGGATCGCCACGTCCAGAATGGGAGCACAGTCGGCTTTTCCTACGCGGGAGGATGTCGAAGGGTTTCTATACACCAATACACAAGGAAGATGTTTTTAATCAGATCTACATGAGTTGTCTGTAAAATGATATATCGAATGCGCAGGAATCCATATCTTGGAGAAAGCACCATCATGTCAATATATTATCTAGAGAGGAATCTGCTAGTGTATTAATTACGGTATCGGCCTGTCTTCCGACTTGGGCCAGCCAGACGGTGCTTCTGGACGGAGTTGAAGATAGTAATGCCAAAGTAGTGAGCATGTCAACCGCACAAACAAGGAAGGCTACTTCGCTCGTTCCCGGAAAGACTTCGCAGGCGATAAGCTAATCATCGACGCAGCTCTACAACAGTTATATAGGACATATTCGCTGGGCGGACACATGCCAAAAAATATTGGCAAATTGGGCGTAAGGTATTGATTTAATCATGCACTTTTTGCTATATCAGATATGGAGATTATTGCATGAATCGTATATTAACCGCATCGAATCATATATATAGAGATTTAAGAACGAGGATATTGAACGGAGATTTGCCGGCTGGTTATCGTCTAGTCCAGCGACAATTAGCAGGTGAGTATGACACTAGCAGCATACCTGTTATTGAAAGCATTCGTATGCTAGAGCGCGATGGACTGGTAGTGAATACGGCAGGACTTGGAGCTCAGGTTAGAGAATGGTCAGACTCAGATATTATGGCACTTTACTTACTACGTCAGGCTTTTGAGGGGACAGTGTGCAGATTGTTTTCGCAGAATGCCACATCTGTTGACCAGATTATACTTAAAGACCTGCGACGGAAATATGATGATTTTGCTAAGGATGGAGATGCAAATGGATGCATTGAATCAGATATTGAGTTGCACCTGCATTTAGCCAAGTGCTCAGGTTCTCCATTTCTGTATCACTTTACCGAAAACTCATGCGTGATAACGGATTCACTCAAGAATGGAATACTGCCAACTGCAGGTGTTGTAGGAAGTCATGATGAGTTAATATCCGCCGTTAATAGCGGAAATCCAGATGTGGCAGAACTCGCAGGCCGAAAGCATATAGGCTTTGTTATCGAGGAGTTGGAGGCTGCGTTTGCATATAAAAATATGGTTGGTGGTCATGAATAACTGATTGCAACTAACCACTTAGAAGGGGTGGGCTGATTAGGAAGGCAAAAGCCGGTGAATCAGTCGATTTATCCCAGAGGAGGGATGATTAGGCGGACAAAAGAAATAATCATGAGTGGCTGAAAATTATGCTGGAAACCCCGATTTGCCAAGTTCAATACAAGCGATTCGGATAAACTGATGAGCCGCATTATGGAGCCTGGCTAGTACAAACTGCTATTGGCAAAGTATTGTGCCAATGTATGCTTCTCAATCTAAGGCATTTTGTTGATGAGTAATATTCTGGTTGGCAATTTCATTACCGTGTAAGATAAGAAAGGAACTAAGATGATTAAAAGAAAAGGTTTCACACTAATTGAGTTACTAGTTGTTATAGCCATCATAGCTATACTTGCGGCGATTCTGTTCCCTGTGTTTGCGAAAGCGAGAGAAAAGGCCCGTCAGGCATCGTGTCAGAGCAACCTTAAACAGATAGCGATTGCGTTCCAGATGTACGCGCAGGATTACGACGAGACCTACTTGCTAATGGCTAGTGCTGATGGCTCCCTGGCCTGGATAGATCTGCTGGCTCCATATACAACTGGCAGGAAGATAGCACAGTGCCCAGATTACTCAAACTCGTCTTTGTACTTAGGATATGGCTACAACTTCCTTACCTTCGGATATCCTGATCCTTATTGGTACCCAGGAGTTGCCCGAATAGGCGATATTCAGAACCCGTCAGAGTCGATAGTATTTATGGATGCAGTCAGGCCTTGGCCTTATCCCGCGAGCACACAGGTAGCAAGCGCCTACGACCTGAATGCTCTGAACTCAAGTGACTGGCAACCTGTCTCCGGGATAGACCCCCGCCACTCGGACGGCGTGAATATGGCATTTGCGGACGGTCACGTGAAATGGATGAATGTCGGCCAGATCGCACTGCATGGCGGAAATCCTATATCTGGACAGCCGTTCAGAGGGCAGCCGTTCCCGACGCGGGCAGACGACTGGTTCGATAGAAACTAGATATTCCTGCGGCACATTCCAGTGTAGTTCAGCGGGAGTGTGCCGCTTTGTTTTTTGTTTGCATAATACTTCCTGGTTGATATATCTAGATCTGCGCAGGAAAGCTTTTTATATGGGGTATTGCAAACAATCTCGAATATGTGTAATGTTGAATTTGTACAGGAGAATATTATGTACCGTATGTGTGGCCTTCCGGTATTGGCGGGTTCCTTGATGTTATTGTCGTCACTTGCCGGAGTTGCAGCAACTGGAGATACTGTTATAGGAGGAAATGACGTGCTTTTCACCGAGAGCCATGTTATCAAATTGCCGCTAAATGTGTATGGATGCAGAGGTATGCCCGGAGACATTGTCAAACTAAAAGACGGCCGCTATATGCTCAGCTATACGGCGTCGCCATTCGATCCGGGACCAAAAGGGATCATGGCTTGCATATCTACCGATAAGTGCAAGACCTGGGGAGAACCGTACGTGCTGCAGGCAAATCCAAAGGCTCCCGAGAGAGGCTACTATTGCCATCCCAGTCTCTTTCACGCAAAGAACGGTGACCTGTTGCTCTCATATATATATTGCATCGATCCTGCAGTCAACAACTGTCCCGAATTTGGTCAGAACTACTATCGGAGATCATTCGATGAGGGCAAGACGTGGAGCGATCAGTTTGTTATGACGCCCTGGGCGGGTTTCATGATCATGCACAACGCCAAGGTGCGTGTTCTCTCCAACGGCAGGATAGTAGCCCCTGTAGAGCGTCTGTCCGTGGCTGTCTCAAAGACGGGAAACGACCACCGAGGTTATGTTGCAACGGTCTATTACTCTGATGATGACGGCTACACATGGCTGAAGAGCGATAACGAAGTCGATATGTATCCCATAGAAGCTCAGGAAGCGCATGTGGTGGAGATGAAAGACGGACGGGTGATGATGCTCTTCCGCACATATAGCGGTTATGCTGGGCGTGCATACTCAAGCGATAAGGGTGTGACATGGTCGAAAGGCGAGCTTATCAAAGAACTGCGTATGTCCTCGAATGCGAGCCCTGTTACGGTTGACCGTATCCCGAGCACCGGTGATCTCTTGCTCATCAGATGCACGGGTGGGGAGGATGGCAGACGCACTCCGTTTGTGAGCGCTATCTCGAAGGACGACGGCGTAACCTGGGAGAACGAGAAGGTCATAGCCGGTGATCCGAAAGACGACTATGGGTACCAGAGTGTGTTGTTTGATGATGGCAAGTGCATCTTGAGCTACCACAAGAAGGATGGCTTGTACGTTGCGGTTATAGACGTGAACTGGTTCTATCAGAAATAGGTGGTATATCTATGTGGCAACCCCGTATATACCTGGGGTTGCCACAGCTATATCAATCAGTTCCCCTCTCTGGAGCAAGTCGTTTGGCGCGTAATATTGCAGCCGATTAATAGCAGATAACCCGAACAAAGTTATTGCAGAAAACTAGAGGGCCGGATTTACGGATTGCGGTGTCACTCGATGCCGACGGCACTCTGTATGTGGACGACTACTTTAACAAAGTCGTGCGTTATAACGGCAATCCCGGCGCTTTCTTGGGTGAGTTCACCTTATCCAAAATGGTGTGATTATGCAAAGGGTTTTTATGTTGCATAACTGGATCGTGGAATCCAGACTTGGTGGTTCTAAAAATACTAGTCAAAAACGAGCTGTAATTCGCTCTGCGTGACAACTCTCAGCAAAACACCTTTCGCATACGTTAGCAACGATAGTTGTCGAACGTATTGAGAAGTCTTAGTTATATTACTCAATCGGAGGTTTGTCTTGGTTACACAGAAGAAACACACGCGGTCGGAAACATCCTGGTTTAGAGATGCCAAGTGGGGCGTTTTCACTCACTACCTTACGGAGGCAGATACCTCCGCCGAAGAATGGAGTGATCGCGTAGATCGGTTCGATGTTGCGCGTATTGCTGAACAACTCCGCTATGTTGGTGCAGGGTATTATTTCATAACGATCGGTCAAGGTTCCGGGCATTACTGCTGTCCGAATACGGCCTATGATTCGTTTGTCGGTATCACTCCCAGCAAATGCTCCAAACGTGACCTTGTATCGGATCTGTATGACGCATTGGAACCCGAAGGCATCAAACTGATGATGTATCTCCCATCCGATGGCTCATGGGGAGACGCAATAGCTTCAAAACGGCTTGGTTGGAAATGGGGTTTTAAGAAGGATTTGCCGCTGGGTACATCGGGGACAGAGAGAACGGGCGAGCGCTTGGCCGAATTCCAATTGAAATGGGAAGCCATCGTCAGGGAGTGGTCAACCCGATGGGGTAGCAAGGTTTCAGGATGGTGGGTTGATGGCTGCTATTTCGCAGATGAGATGTATCGGTTTGCAGATTCGCCAAACTTTGAGAGCTTTGCTAGTGCCATGAAGGCCGGCAACCCAGACAGCATTGTCGCATTCAATCCGGGAGTGTTAACGCCTGTTATCTCTCATACTGAATACGAAGACTATACTGCCGGCGAGATAGCAGATGCCTTTCCTGTTTGCCCCGGTATGAATATCGATGGTGCGCAGTATCACATACTAAGCTATCTTGGAGACTCTTGGTGCTCAGGTGAACCGCGTTTTTCCGATGAATTCGTTGTCGGGTACACGAAGGATGTTGTATCTAAAGGCGGCGTCATGACGTGGGATGTCCCTATCACCCACGACGGCCAGATTCCTCAGCCTTTTATAGACCAACTTGCACTATTGCGCGGTTTATAATGCCATTTTGCAGTCACATGGAATCCAGGAATTAGCTCGGCTGAATGAAGTATCGGCAAGAACCATCCCGGAGATCATCCAGCGAATCAGGGTTAGGAAGCACCGGATGCAAGGTACAGCATACTCATTGGCCGCCTGGAATCTGTAGCGTGTTCTGCCAGTACGGATACCTGGTTATAATTATCAATCAGATAGCAACAGAAAGGATTAGAAAGCATCTACTACTTCTCACAAATCTTCGAAAAATCTACAGGGTACGCCCCTTCCCAGTTCCGTTTGCGCGTGACCGAAAAGGGTAAAAACTAAACCGTTTTGTGCATTGGCCTATGCTGTTGCCTGCGCTAGAATAGCATACAGATTGAACCTTGTAGAAAGGCGCAAAACCTTAGGATGGGCATACGCAAATCAAAATTGAAAATCCCTGTAATTCTGGCCACCGATATAGGCACTGGGAATAGATGGCGATTTGATCGATTGGTAGGGCGCCGTCCCGATCGTCATAGATAAGCAAGTCCTTGTGTCTCCGCCTGACCCTGGGTTTTGGAAGGGCACTCAAGACATGAGCGCCACCGGCTATGCGATGTTCGACGACAAGTACCTCTACTTCGCATGCGTGGTGAAGGATGACGTGCAGAAAAACGACGAACTCGCTGGGAGAATCTGGGCGCAAGACAGCATCCAGCTTGGGGTTGGGAACATGGCGTACCCAGATGCCTACACCGAGATCGGCTTTGGTCTCTCATCCACGGTAGGCGCTGTACACTTTACGAACATGGGTGCTGATCAGGGAATGCCGGTTGAAGGGATGAAGCTTTGCATCAAACGGAATCCAGGAGAGACTGCCTATGAATCGGCGATCCTGCTTACTGCGCTTAAAGGCATCTTCCTTTATCCCGGATGCGATATACGATTTGCTTTCATAGTGAACGATGTAGATACCTTCGCCCGCAAATGGATAGCAACAAAGGACCCATGGGTGATAGGTGGCAGCAAGGCATTCTAAGTACTGTACCTGCGACCATAGTGGGGGGGACAGGACAAAGTCCCTGAACAGTTATATAGGACATATTCGCTGGGCGGACACATGCCAAAAAATATTGGCAAATTGGGCGTAAGGTATTAATTTGCTCATGCACTTTTTGCTATATCAGATATGGAGATTATTGCATGAATCGTATATTAACCGCATCGAATCATATATATAGAAATTTAAGAACGAGGATATTGAGCGGAGATTTGCCGGCTGGTTATCGTCTAGTCCAACGACAATTAGCAGGTGAGTATGACACTAGCAGCATACCTGTTATTGAAAGCATTCGTATGCTAGAGCGCGATGGACTGGTAGTGAATACGGCAGGACTTGGAGCTCAGGTTAGAGAATGGTCAGACTCAGATATTATGGCACTTTACTTACTACGTCAGGCTTTTGAGGGGACAGTGTGCAGATTGTTTTCGCAGAATGCCACATCTGTTGACCAGATTATACTTAAAGACCTGCGACGGAAATATGATGATTTTGCTAAGGATGGAGATGCAAATGGATGCATTGAATCAGATATTGAGTTGCACCTGCATTTAGCCAAGTGCTCAGGTTCTCCATTTCTGTATCACTTTACCGAAAACTCATGCGTGATAACGGATTCACTCAAGAATGGAATACTGCCAACTGCAGGTGTTGTAGGAAGTCATGATGAGTTAATATCCGCCGTTAATAGCGGAAATCCAGATGTGGCAGAACTCGCAGGCCGAAAGCATATAGGCTTTGTTATCGAGGAGTTGGAGGCTGCGTTTGCATATAAAAATATGGTTGGTGGTCATGAATAACTGATTGCAACTAACCACTTAGAAGGGGTGGGCTGATTAGGAAGGCAAAAGCCGGTGAATCAGTCGATTTATCCCAGAGGAGGGATGATTAGGCGGACAAAAGAAATAATCATGAGTGGCTGAAAATTATGCTGGAAACCCCGATTTGCCAAGTTCAATACAAGCGATTCGGATAAACTGATGAGCCGCATTATGGAGTCTGGCTAGTACAAACTGCTATTGGCAAAGTATTGTGCCAATGTATGCTTCTCAATCTAAGGCATTTTGTTGATGAGTAATATTCTGGTTGGCAATTTCATTACCGTGTAAGATAAGAAAGGAACTAAGATGATTAAAAGAAAAGGTTTCACACTAATTGAGTTACTAGTTGTTATAGCCATCATAGCTATACTTGCGGCGATTCTGTTCCCTGTGTTTGCGAAAGCGAGAGAAAAGGCCCGTCAGGCATCGTGTCAGAGCAACCTTAAACAGATAGCGATTGCGTTCCAGATGTACGCGCAGGATTACGACGAGACCTACTTGCTAATGGCTAGTGCTGATGGCTCCCTGGCCTGGATAGATCTGCTGGCTCCATATACAACTGGCAGGAAGATAGCACAGTGCCCAGATTACTCAAACTCGTCTTTGTACTTAGGATATGGCTACAACTTCCTTACCTTCGGATATCCTGATCCTTATTGGTACCCAGGAGTTGCCCGAATAGGCGATATTCAGAACCCGTCAGAGTCGATAGTATTTATGGATGCAGTCAGGCCTTGGCCTTATCCCGCGAGCACACAGGTAGCAAGCGCCTACGACCTGAATGCTCTGAACTCAAGTGACTGGCAACCTGTCTCCGGGATAGACCCCCGCCACTCGGACGGCGTGAATATGGCATTTGCGGACGGTCACGTGAAATGGATGAATGTCGGCCAGATCGCACTGCATGGCGGAAATCCTATATCTGGACAGCCGTTCAGAGGGCAGCCGTTCCCGACGCGGGCAGACGACTGGTTCGATAGAAACTAGACCTGCTAGCCGGCACATTCCAGTGTAGTTAAGCAGGAGTGTGCCGGCAACCATTTATTCCGTGACATTGCACTGCTTGAGCGAGCTTTCAAGCGAGATGGAAACCTTGTCGAAGCCTTTGGTCTATAGAGTTGGTGGAACACGTGGAGGTTATATGCAAGCAAGTTTCTCTATACTGGACTATTCAATACTGATCCTGTATGTCCTCGGAAGCGTTGCGCTGGGACTGTGGTTCGCCAGGGGGCAGAAGAACGTAGAAGGATACTATCTGGCTGAGAGGGCGGCCCCCGTATGGGCTGTCGCAATTTCTATCATCAGTTCCGATCTTACGGCTATAAGCTATATGGGGGTTGCGTCTCTCGTATTTACCAGCGACTTGCAGATATCTTTGGGCTCGCTTGCAGCACCGCTAGCCGCGATATTCGTCGCATTTGTATTCGTGCCTTTTCTTGCAAAGTTGAAATTGTTTACCATATACGAATATCTTGAGAGCCGGTTTAATGTACAAGTGCGCACATTTGCATCTGCCCTGTTCATGCTTACTCGAAGCAGCCATCTCGCTGTTGCTCTGTATGCCGCATCCTTGGCTTTGTCAGTAATGGCAGGCCTGAATATCTGGCTTTGCCTGATGATCATGGGGGGATTGACCACATTATACACAGTATTTGGTGGTATGAAAGCTGTCTTATGGACGGATGTGGCTCAGTTTTTTGTGCTAATTGGTGGTCTTATCGCCGTAGTAGTCGGCGTAGCAGTGGCATTCCATTGGAATTTTGGCTTGATATGGCAAATTGCTTCAACCCCGCCTCACGTGAATGCTCCATGGTTGGCGCAAGGGCAGGTGGATGCGTCGAGCCATACCAGGTTCTTCAACATGGGTACCAACTTTTATCAGATGACGTTCTGGATTGTTATGATAAATACTTTCCTTGCTTTGATAGGATCATACGGTAGTGATCAGGTATTGGTTCAACGCTATCTGTCAACCGGCTCTCAACGCGGTATGGCTAAGTCGCTGATATCTGGCGGGTTACTTTCATTGCCCGTTAATATACTCTTATACATGTCTGGAATCGCTCTCGTAGCATACTATTATCATTTCCTTAACGCACCTGGCTATGCGTGGGTTGGGCAGCTAACAGACCCGAACCGAGTCTTGGCGCATTTTGTTACTCATGGTATACCAGGGGTACTGGGAGCTATAGTAATAGCCGGACTCTTCGCAGGCACAATGTCCAGTTTCTCTGCGGGTTTGAACTCTCTTAGCACTACGACCTATATTGATTTCATTACAAGGTTTCGCAAAAAGAATGCAGAAAATGAAGAACAATCTGTTCGCCAAGCAAAACTTATCACGCTGGGATGGGGCATATTTATAGTCCTCGCGGCCAAGATGGTTGGTGGACAAGATACGATTTTTGCCGTTCTGAATAAACTCATGAGCCCATTTGCCGGTCCGTTGCTCGGTGTCTTTCTCCTTGGCATGCTTTCCAGGCGAGCTAACACTTTTGGCGTTATCGCTGGAGCTGTTGTGGGGGCCTTGGCGACATTATTCGTCACATACGTCCTCAAAATTCACTGGCTGTGGTACTTTGTTGTCGGTTCCATGGGAACAATGGTTGCCGGATACATTCTGAGCTTCCTGCGGCCTGCTCATAATGAGGAGCAAGTAAGAGAGCTAACATTCGCAGGGTCAAGAAGTTTGAGCGAGAGTGTAGATTCAGCTGAATAAATGTCATGATCAAGGCGATCAGAAGGGTGTAAAATAGAATGCTGAAGTATGTATATTGCGGAGTACTGGCATCTTGTATCTATATTGCCCTGTTTGCGGATACTGCATCAGCAAAACCAGACGAGTTTTCAAGTACCCATAGAATTCTGGAGAACCGATGTGTCAGCATCCTGTGGTCAGGAGTAAGGAACGGTAAACAATTTGAGAAGGTCCACGCAGGAGAGGGGTTGCTGTGGAATGGATTTTCAAAGGGCGTAAAGAGCACGTTTCTTAACGAACTTAAGACTGCTGAGCTTCCGTATAGAATTGGAGTTTTGCGCGTTTTGGCACAGTGCGATGGAAGGTACGAACGTGCCAAATATATTGAAGAAGTCCGCTCAATTTTCCTGAGTACTGGTAATGATCAAGCACAGCGCGAGACTGCGCTGGAGACGCTGGGGAAAATCCGCGACGCCCAAAAAAGTGATGCGCTTGTTCGTGTAGCTGAAGCAGGCGATGGTACATTCAAAACTATGGCACGCTGGGTATTAGCCAATTCTGGCAAGCCCAAAGATGAAGCAATGCTTGCAGAACTCCTTGACTCGCCAGATTCACCAGTCAGGTGCCAGACAGGGTATTGTCTGCGATTTCTTGATAAGTTACGACCGGGCACGTTGCAGAAACTTGAGGCATGCACAGCCAGGGAACCGGTTGTATCAGCTCAGCGCATGTTTCTCGTAAGTGCACTATATGTCCATTCTCCCAAGTCTCGCAGGGCGATCATCAAGCCCGAGCTTCTTAAGTACATTGCAGAAGGTAGCAAGGATGAGAAATATGAAGCATGCCTCGGTCTTTCATACTGGGCCAATAGCGCGGATATTCGCTATCTGGAGCCTTTATTAGATGACAAAGAACTCGATGTTCGCATATCTGCCGCAAATGCCATACTTAGGATATTGTGCCATCCTAAGCACTGGGGATATCGCTAACTCATTATGAGGGATGCAATCAATGAAACATAAATATCGCCATGTCAAGATAAGTAACCTAAGCAATACTGGTCTGGAGAATTTCGATATTAACATAGGCAATCAACCGTCTGGGTAATATCAGACGGTTACTATATCAACTTAAAGCGAGAGGAAGTACGACGTGAAACAAATTATTTCTGCAGCAGTGACACCATTTACCGCTGATGACAAGGTGGATTTGGGATCAGCAGCAAGACTCTACGAATTTGATCTTCGTCAGGGAATTGATGGATTCTTTATATTTGGATCGATGGGCGAGTGGGCGCTGCTGACAAATGAAGAAAAAGATTTGCTTGCAGAGTGTGCATGCAGTGTAATAGGAGACAAAGCCAAAATTCTGCTTGGGATAGCTGATACCGGCATGCCGAATATCCTTCGCAATATGGAGCGATTGCATCACCTTACGCATTCGCATTGGACTGTGATTCTGCCGCCGGATTGGACAGGACCAGAGAACGCTCCTGTCGAGTATTTGCACAAGATTGCCGATGCTGCCGATCGCCCGCTGTACTTCTATTACATCCCAGGTTTTAACGGAGTGACGGTAACTACCGAGCAGTTCCGTGATATACTGTCTCATCCGAAGATTGCTGGGATAAAGAATTCCTCAGGTAGCATACGGGATAGAAAAGAACTACTCTTGCTCAAAAAGACTGTGGATTTTGAACTCTTCGAGGGAGAAGAGTGGGGTATTGACGAGGCGCTATGGGCTGGTTGCGATGGAGCCGTTGCCGGTTTTGGATCCACCGGTGCCAAGTTGATGAAAAATATTGCCAACAAAGTGGATGCCGGAGACTTTGATGCAGCGCGTGAACTTCAATTTCGTCTGATTAATATCTTCCACGAGATCTACGGGCAGGATGCCATGTGGTGGTGCGCAGGCCAGAAGTATGCGCTCAAGTACATGGGGATACTATCAGACGCTGCATCCCGTATGGCCTCCCAGCAAGGTCTGCCGGAATCCCATAAAGCGATTGTGCGATCGTGTATAGATGCCAATAAAGATCTATTGTCTTAAGAGGGAAAGACAAAATCATGGATAGTTTGCGATTGGCTATTATCCCCCAATAGTTGAAGCGTAACAGCCCGCCTAATGGTATTGAAGGATCATTTCGAGAAAACCTATGCTGCAGAAGGGTGGCATGTAGATAGTCACTTTGGCCAAATAAGAGAACAGTGAGGAGTATATTAGGTATGTCGCTACATTGGTTGAATAGAAGTTTGGCAGTGGTATTACTGGCATTTTCTGCGTCTGCGTGCTTTGCAATGCAGACGGTCCTTTTGGACAACTTCGAAGACTCCTCTCAGTGGAATTTCTCAAACGGCGGCGAGTATCCCGGTGCAAAGGGCTCTATCGCCTGCAATTCTGACGGCAGGCTCTCACTAAACTACGATTTCACAAACGGCGGGCAGTATGTTGAGACTATATACAGCGGAAGTACTCCCCCCGAGATGCAAGAGTTTCATGTAAACATCTGGCCTACTAATGATTGCCGAATCTGTTATCGGATAGTCGATGCAAACGGCAGGACTTTTGAGGCTGAATCTCAGCATTTCGAGGCCGGGTCAAAAAACGCTGTCACCATTCCTCTCTCCGGGCATTGGATAAATGCATGGGGCGGTACGCCTACCCCTCAGCCGGTGCTTCCCGTAAAGCAGCTTTCCATAATGGCCTGCAGGTACGATGCTTGCCCGAAAGCCGGCACGCTCTTCCTAAGCAACTTGGAAGGGGTGAGCACATCCGCCGTAAAGCTCTACTCATCGCAGGAGAGGCGAGCGACACCGCTTGCGCCTGACAAAACCTCACCGCTTCTAAAGAAGGCAAAGAGTCTCTACTACCCGGAGGCAAAGGTTGGAGATATCACCGCTACCGTCGGGTACAACGGATCTGATGAGAGGTTCAACGATGTCCGTGACCTGAGAGTCTACGACAAAGATAAGCTCCTCCTGGCCTTCTGGGGGCGCGTTGGTCTTTCCGGCAAGACTGAGTACTACAACCCGATGAACACAAAGGTGCAGGCCGCAAAGATCAACGGCCGGGACGTCTGGCAGTGGGGGAACACGGACAGCCGCACCGGTTTTACCCATATCTGCCGGACATCTTTCGATGCAAAAGGCATCACGTCTACGATCTATTTCCGATTTTTGAAGGCCCATGACGGGAAGCTTGTACTGCCGTTCTGCCCACCCGAAGGCACGGTCAAGTACCTCGGCGCAACGGGTGGGGCAGGGGCTGAGTACGGGCTAGTCTTTCCGTCGACAAAGGCCACCAAGGCGGAGTACGTACTTGGTGATAGGAAGCTCTCCTGCCTCTTCTCGGTTGCAAAGCCAACGGGTGTAACGTTGCACGATGGTGAAATGACGTGGTCGCATATACTATGCAGCTTCAGCAAGTTTTCGTACATAGAGATCGCACCCCCAAACGGCACGGAATTCCCGTCAGGCTACGAGAACGCCGTGCAGCTCCGTTTTACGTGGGACTCATCAGCCAAGCACCCTGCATCCATTGAGGCATGCACCTGGGATGATGGGGTGGACCTCACCCTGATGGAGAAAGACTGCGGGAAGTGGATTCTCCCGCAGACCCCGCAGCCGATGTACTTCTTCGCGGGCGACAAGAAAGAGATTGGCGTCATGCTCCACAACCTCTCGGGTAGGGTTTCCCGTAGTGTGGAGCTCTCCTGCGTCGTGCGAGACTACCGTGACCGGGATGTCTTCACCAAGAAGCTCAAAGTCTCTCTTTCACCCTCCGAGATGCGGCGGGTGGTAATCCCTGCTACGGTCAGTGAGAAGGGCATCTACACCGTGATACTCTCTGTCGGTGACAGGGAGAAGATCAGCAGATTCGCCGTGCTTCCGAAACCTGCGACAGTTGCAGCCAAGGACTCGTTCTTTGGCGTAGACCCGATGCTCTTCCCCGGCACAGACCGTGATCTGGATATGCTTCGGGCGTTCGGGATGAGGGTGCTGCGTCTTGGCGGGGGTGTGTGGTATCCTGGCGACGTAGAGGTGCAGAAAGAGTACCTCCGGCGTGTCGTAAGACACGGTCTGGGCTATTTCCTGCTCATAGGCGGTAAGGCCGACTTCAAGGCCGACTACAAGGAACTTGGGACGAGTTGGGAGATCGTTAACGAACCGAACGAACCTGGCAACGGCTGGGAACCTGATACGTACGCCGAAGAGGTTCGAGTTACGAGCGAGATGATCAAAACCGTCAATCCGAACGCCACAGTGCTTGGCTGTGACGTTACCGGCCTCGACCTCGATGGTGATTTTCCTTTTACACGCAAGTTCCTTGCAGCAGGGGGCGGGAAGTACATCGACGTCATACCCTTCCACCCGTATATGAGAATACGCCTCTTTGGTGAAGGGCTAAACCCCATGAGTCCTGAGGACTACAAGATGCTCCCTAAGATGCTTCGAGCACAGGAGGTGACTCGGGCAAACAACCTGCGGCTGTGGATAGGAGAGATCGGCTACATGCACCGGGCGATACTCGGCTTCCCCGGGGCTAAAGTAGATGCAAACGAGCAGGGTATGGCAAACTATCTGGTACGGCTCTATCTGCTTGCCCGCTGCGTTCCGGATATGGAAAGAGTAGTCTGGTTTCAGTTGAGCAAGGATGCCACAACGGAAGCGCTGCATCCGGATGAGATAATGAGCTACAGCCTTCTTGGTGCAGAGAATAACGTGACGCCGGAGATGGTAGCCTACGCCAACCTTGCAAGTCTAACCGATGGTGCAAAGTTCGAGCGCAAGTTAAGCTTCCCAGTAGAGAACCTCTACGGTGTTCTCCAGAGCCGTGGCGGCAAGAAAATACTCGCTCTCTGGTCAGCTCACGACACTTATCACCTGACGTTTCCGAGCGCGAAGGCCATCAAAATTACCTCGATAGTTGGCGAGGGGTCCCAGGTTAAGCCTGTAAACGGCAAGATTACGCTTACTTTCACGGCAGAGCCGTTCTATATAGTAAGCGATGATGCGGCTCTGATCGACCGGATAGAAAGGGCGGAGGTCACCACCAAAGAGCCCGTCGAGATCAACGATATCGCGGCCATCGGCAAGAACGTTTCCGTAGTCCTTCGAAACAAGACCGCGAAACCGCTTCCTGCCAAGGTAGAGTGCGGGAACGATGTCTGGAGCATGAAGCTCGAAGCAAGCGAGCGGAAGAGTTTCACCTTTCCTGTAAAGCACGCAGGCCAAGTGACAGCCGTTACCGTAGAGGCAAATGGCAGCCACACGACAAAGACTGTGTCGAAGACGGCGGTAAAACATGACATGGTTGCCACACGTGCCGAAAAGCCTCTAACAATCGATGGTGACTTGAGCGATTGGCAGAATGTGTCTCCGGTTGTGCTCAATAAGCTCGATCTCGTATCGCCATCAGATCCTGGGTGCTGGAAAGGACCGGAGGATCTCTCGGCTACCGGATACGTTAAGTACGACAGCCAGCACCTCTACTTCGCCTGCGCCGTGAAAGACGACGTGCAAATGAACGACGAACTCGCGGGATCGATCTGGGCAAAGGACAGCATCCAGCTCCGGGTTGGGAACATTTGGTGCCCCGACGCCTACACCGAGATCAGCTTCGGGCTCTCATCGAAGGAAGGCCCTGTGCAGTTCATGAACATGGGCGCGAACCAGGGGATGCCGGTAGTGGGGATGAAGCTCTCCATCAAGCGCAATGCAGGTGAGACAGTCTACGAAGCTGCTATCCCGCTTGCCGCTCTCAAAGGGGTCTTCGTCTACCCCGGATGCAATCTCCGGTTTGCGTTTATAGTAAACGATGTCGATACCGTCACACTGAAGCGGATAGCGGCCAAAGACCCATCGCTGATACGCGGCACGAAGAACTATCCCGTCCTCTTCCTCAAACCGTAAAACAGTAAGTTTTGAAGCAGAGGAATAATCCCTTAGCTAAATAATAGAACGGTAAGGAGCATATGGTATGTACATACATTGGTTGAAGAGAGGCTTAACGGCTGTATTTCTGGTGCTCGCCGCATCCGCCTGTCTGGCTAGCCAGACGGTAACTCTGGACAGATTCGAAGACTCATCGCAATGGTACTTCACAGACGGAGGCGAGTTCCCCGGTGCAAAGGGCTCTATCTCCTGTGAGTCGGACGGCAGGCTCTCCCTTAACTACGATTTCACTAACGGTGGGCAGTACGTTGCAGCGATATACAATGGAAGCACTCTTCCAGAGATGGCGTCGTTCCGCGTAAACCTCTGGTCAGCTACCGACTGCCGAATCTGCTACCGGATAGTAGATGCAAACGGCAGGATCTTCCAGTCCGATTGCCAGAACCTCAAGGCCAAAACAAAGATTGCTCTTACCATTCCTCTCTCCGGACACTGGATAAATGCATGGGGCGGCACTCCCACCCCACAACCGGTGCTTCCCGTAAAACAGCTTATCATAATGGCCTGCAACGCCAGCGAGTGTCCGAAAATGGGCACTATCTACCTAAGCAACCTCGAAGGCGTAAGCACATCGACGGCAAAGTTCTACTCATCGCGGGAGAGGCGAGCGACTCCGGTCATTGTCGACAAAACATCACCGCTTCTGAAGAAGAGGGCGAAGTCGCTCTACTACCCTGAGGCAAAGATCGGAGATATCACCGCTACCGTCGGGTACAATGGGCTTGACGAGGGTTTCAACGATGCTCGTGACTTGAGAGTTTACGACAAGGAAAAACTCATACTAGGCTACTGGGGACGTATCGGGCTTACCGGCGAGACAGAGTATTACAACCCGCTCGACATAAAAGTGCAGGCTGCAAAGATCAACGGCCGAGACGTCTGGCAGTGGGGAAACACCGACAGTAGAACAGGCTTTGCCCATATGTGCCGAACTTCTTTCGATGCAAAAGGCATCACCTCGACAGTTTACTTTAGGTTTCTGAAAGCACACGACGGAAAGGTAGTTTTGCCGTACTGCCCACCCGAAGGAGCAGTCAAGTACTACGGCGGTACAGGTGCGGCAGGTGACGAGTACGGGCTCATCTTACCTGCGACAAAGGCTACCAAGGCAGAATACGACATGGGTGACATGAAGCTCTCCTGCCTCTTCTCCGCCGCGAAGCCCGCAAGCATGACCTTCCGCGATGGCGAGACGATCTGGTCGTACGTCATGAAAGGCCTTAGTAAGTTCTCGTATATAGAAGTTGCACCTCAAAACGGCAAGGCATTCCCGGCTGGCTACGAGAACGCCATACAGCTCCGCTTTACCTGGGACGCGTCGCCCAAGCACCCGGCATCCATCGAAGCGTGTACTTGGGACGACGGGGTGAACATGACTCTGATGGATAAAGATGGCGGGAAGTGGATGCTCCCACAGACGCCTGAACCGAGATACTTCTTTGTAGAGGATAAGAAAGAGATCGCTGTAGCGCTCCACAACCTCTCCGACAAGCACGGCCGCAGTGTGAATCTCTCCTGCACCGTGCGAGACTACCGCGACCGCAATATATTCTCCAAAAACATGCGTATCCCAGTAGCACCGTCCGAGATGCGGCAAGTAGTGATCCCTGTTACGGTCAGTAAGAAAGGCATTTACACAGTGATACTTTCTACCGGCGACAGGGAGAAGGTGTGCCGGTTTGCTGTGCTTCCAAAGCCTGCGACAGTAGCAGGCAAGGACTCGTTCTTCGGTGTCGACCCGACCTTTTTCTCCGATACAGAGCGAGACATGAACATGCTCCGGGCGTTCGGAATACGGATAATGCGACTCGGTGGGGGCCTATGGACTCCGGGAAGCGTGGAAAACGAGATTACTTATCTCAAGCGCCTAAAAGAATACGATATAGACTACTTCCTGCTCATAAGCGGCCGAAATAACGTCACGAGCGAGTACAAAGACCTCGGGACGAACTGGGAGATCATAAACGAACCGAACAGCGAGTGGGAACCCGACAAGTACGCCGAGGAAGTTCGTGCCACGAGCGAAAAGATCAAAGTGGTCAACCCGAATGCCACGGTGCTGGCATGCGATGTGAGCGGTGGTGACAACGACAGTAACTTAGCCTTCACGCGAAGGTTCCTTGCGGCAGGGGGTGGTAAGTACATCGATGTCATACCCTTCCATCCATATTCGAACATACGTAACTTCGGCGACGGACTAAACCCCATGAGCATGGAGGACAGCAAGATGCTTCCGAAGATGCTTCAGGCTCAGGAGTTGACACGGGCGAACAACCTGCGGATATGGATCGGGGAGATAGGCTATATGCACCGGGCGATTCTCGGTTTCCCTGGAACTAAGGTAGACGCAAATGAGCGGGGGATGGCGAACTACCTCGTGCGGCTCTATCTGCTTGCGCGCTGCGTGCCGGATATGGAAAAAGTCGTCTGGTTCGTGCTGAGCAAAGATGCCTCCACCCAAGGTCTGCACCCGGCTGAGTTCATGAGCTATAGCCTGCTCGGTGCAGAGAACAACGTGATGCCGGAGATGGTCGCCTACGCCAATCTCGCAAGCCTGACCGATGGCGCGAAGTTCGAGCGCAAACTCAATTTCCCCGTAGAGAATCTGTACGGTGTTCTCCAGAGCCGGGGAAGCAAGAAGATACTCGCCCTCTGGTCGGCGCACGATACCTACAGCCTGACTTTCCCGAGTACCATGGCTATCGATGTTACCTCGATAGTCGGCGAGGAGTCGAAGGTGAAGCCCATGAACGGAAACATAACGCTCACACTCACCGACGAGCCGTTCTACATCACGAGCGACAATGTGGCTCTTATTGAGCGGATAGAGAGAGCTGAGATCACCATAAAAGAGCCCGTCGAGATCAACGACATCGCGGTTGTCGGCAAGGATGTCGCAGTGGTCCTCCGAAACAAGACTGCGAAACCCCTCTCCCCTAAGATCGGGATTGGGGAGAGATCGTGGAATGTCAAGCTCGAGGCGAGCGAGCAGAAGAGATTCACCTTTCCCGTCAAGCATGTTGGGCAGACGGTAAAGGTCACCGTAGATGTAGATGGCACCCGCACCACAAAGACCAAGACTATATCGAAAGAGACGGTAAAACCGGACATGGTCGCACTGAGAACTGAAAAGCCCATAACAATCGATGGTGACTTGAGCGATTGGCAGGGTGACGTGCCGACCGTACTCGATAAGCATGAACTCCTATCGCCCCCCGACCCCGGGTTCTGGAAAGGACCGGAGGATCTATCTGCCACCGGATACGTGAAGTACGACAACGAGTACCTTTACTTTGCCTGCGCCGTAAAAGATGACGTGCAGGTAAACGATGAGCCCGCGGGGATGCTTTGGGCGAAAGACAGCATTCAACTCGGGTTCGGAAACATGGGGTACCCCGACGCATACACCGAGATCGGTTTAGGGCTCTCGTCTACAGAAGGCGTCGTGCAGTTCATGAACATGGGCGCAAACCAGGGTACGCCGGTTGGAGGGATGAAGATCTCTGTTAAACGCAATATCGGTGAGACCGTCTACGAAGCGGCGATTCCGCTTGCAGCGATCAAAGGGGTCTTCATCTACCCGGGATGCAATCTCCGGTTTGCATTCATAGTAAACGATGTCGATACCTTCGCCCGCAAGTGGATAGCCACCAAAGATCCATCGCTGATAGGCAGCACGAAGGACACCAAGGCGTTCCCAGTGCTGTACCTGCGACCGTAGTGTGATTTTGAGATCAGATATGCAAGGGCTCATGCGTGAAAACGATTCGCTTAAGAATCGAATGCTGCGAACTGCAGGTGTTGTAGGAAATCATGATGAGTTAATATCTGCCGTTAAGAGCGGAAATTCAGACGTGGCAGAACTCGCAGGCCTTCCAGAGTCGAACAAGGCTGTCATTAGGAAGTGTATATATGGCAACAATGACCTGTCATTTTAGAAAGAGGCGGTAGCATGGCTAGTGAGAGAATGGAGCGTCGAGCTTCAGATAACCAATATTTACACAAAGACTTCCATGGTTCGCTTAGCATAGGTTTGGATTACCTTGCAGAAAAATACGGCGAAGAGAGCGTGAGGGAGTACCTTAATCAGTTTACGGTTGCATATTACGCACCGCTCATTCAGGATTTGAAGGCCAGAGGGCTGATAGCCTTGAAGGAGCACTTCGAGAGAATCTACGCTGTCGAAGGCGGCCATATAGATATCCATTGCACGGCCGATGAGTTAGTCCTGAGAGTTGACGCCTGCCCTGCGGTCATGCATTTGAGAGCGCAGGATTACCCGGTATCCAGGTATTTCTACGAGACCTCGCGCACCGTCAAGTTGGCTCTGTGCCAGGGGGCGCCATTTGCATCTGAATTGATTGAGTACGATGAACAGACTGGGCAAAGCGTTCAGCGGTTTTACAGGAGGACGAAATGATATCATGCACGGATTTCATTCCGGCGTACAGCGAGCTCTTCAAGTATTTGGAGTCCAAGGGTGGCGAAGAAGCCGTATCGGATTTCTGGAACTACCTTTCAGATCGTTTTCTTGGAAACCTGAAGCAGTTGGTGGAGGAGAACGGTCTTCGGGGATGCTGGATGTACTGGTCACATACACTAAACGAGGAAGCAGCGGATTTTACCATGGAGCTTGATGAGGATGCGGGTGAGTTCAGGATCATAATGCATCACTGCCCGTCGAAGGGCAGGCTCACAGAAGATAAACACATAGAGCCGTATCACAATTACTGCGGCCATTGTGCCGTCTTGTACAGCAGGGTGCTTGAACCGCTTGGGTATGAGTGCAGCACCGATATGTCAGAATGCGATAAAGCTAGATGTATGGATGTGATCCGCTGCAAGAATAGATAATCACCGAGTGTGATTTCGCTCAAGAATTGAGAGAATCGTGTAGCGATGACCCCTGCAGGAGCAGCCTTGCTGTCCCGCGCAGGTCATGAGGTTCTGGTCGAGACAAGTGCTGGCGCAGGTAGCGGGTATTCGGATGCTGTGTAACTAAATATACTGGAATATAACAGCGAGTTCCTTGGCCCACATGCGGGAGAAGGTCAGGATGAGTGGGCCATGGTTCACTTGCAAAATCCCCCTCATCCCAAACTCCATTCGACTTCTCTTAGGAAATTAGAAAGGATTTTATAGGACTTGACTATGGGAAATACGCATCGAAGATGGTTGGAAACAGCCGTGTTTTACGAAATTTATCCGCAAAGCTTCTATGATACGAACGGTGACGGTATTGGCGATCTGCAGGGCATCATACAGAAGCTGGATTATATAAAGCACCTGGGATGTAATGCAATCTGGATCAACCCATGCTTCGTATCGCCGTTTAGTGATGCAGGGTATGACGTTGCAGACTTCTACCAGGTTGCACCTCGATACGGAACTAACGATGATATGAAGCGACTTTTTGACGAAGCGAACAATCGCGGCATACGAGTCTGCCTTGACCTGGTGCCCGGGCATACATCCATCGAGCATCCATGGTTCAAAGAATCGTGCAAAGCGGAGAAGAATAAGTACTCCAACTGGTATGTATGGAGCGATTCAGCCTGGACCAGAACAGATGGAGATTATTATTTCATCTCTGGTCATGCGGAGCGAGATGCAAGCTTTATGCCCAACTTCTTCTACTTTCAGCCTGCGCTGAATTACGGGTTTGCGAATCCTGATCCAAACAAGCCATGGCAGTTACCGAAAGATCATCCGGATGTCCTCGCTCTTAAAGAAGAAATAAAGAACATCATACGGTTCTGGCTTGATATGGGCGCCTCCGGGTTCAGGGTGGATATGGCATCTTCGCTAGTCAAGAACGATTCGGATTTTGCCGCCACCAGCGCATATTGGCGAGAAGTTCGCGATATGCTCGATGAAGAGTATCCTGAAGCAGCGCTGATCTCGGAATGGTCGAATCCTAAAAAGGCGATATCGGCAGGATTTGATGTGGATTTTCTACTTCATTTTGGAGAATACAGCAATATCTACAACTCATTGTTCCGAAACGAGCTATATCCTTCTCCGGTTAAGGATCATATGAATACTAACAGCTTCTTCAGAAAAAATGGCTTGGGCGATATAAATCTGTTTCTGAAGCCATATATGGAGCAGTATAAGGATGTGGCAGGGCAGGGATATATCTCCATAGTAAGCGGAAATCACGATCTGCAAAGGTTAGCACAAGGTAGAACAACAGATGAGCTGGCCGTTGTGTTTGCCTTTATCCTCACCATGCCTGGAATCCCTTTCATCTACTATGGTGATGAGATCGGCATGGACTATATCGAGGGACTGCCATCCAAAGAGGGCGCGTATTTCCGCACGGGAAGCCGAACACCGATGCAATGGAATTCTGCCAAGAATGCGGACTTTTCGCAGTGCGATCCGTCCAGCCTATACTTGCCGGTCGATAGCCGGAAGTCAGCGCCGAACGTAGAGAGCCAGATTGCCCAGGAAAGCTCACTACTCGAGACCGTTAGAAGGCTGATAGAGGTCCGCAAGGCTAATCCAGCACTATGCGCAGATGGTGACTTCACCGCTGTCTATGTCGAACCGTGTGAGTATCCATTCGTGTATATGCGGTCAAATGGCAGCCAAAAACTACTGATTGCCGTTAATCCTGCGGGAAAGCCTGTAGAACTATCGATTCAAGCAACATGGCCAGCAAGTGATGCACGGCCGTTGCTGGTTAAAGGCTCAGCACTTTACATAAGCAACGGCTGTTTGAAACTACAGATGGATGGTGTTTCCTATGGGATATTCGAATTGGAATAGCAACTTATCCCGGAGCGGAAGGGCATGCCGGATAAAGATATCGACTTAGATTCGCTCCGGCGCGATGAAGTCATCGATTACGTCAGTGATTCTGGCGTTCCTGATTACAGCGGCGTATAATAAAATATAGTGTTATCAATAGACAGAGGAAGGTGTGTATGAAACGGTTTCTTGTTTTGCTGCTCCTGCTTGCGAGCAGCAGCGCTTACTGCGATGTGTCGCTTCCATCGCTTATTTGCGACCACATGGTCTTACAGCGGGATATGAACGCTCGGGTATGGGGCGATGCGTCGCCGGGCGAGGTCGTTACCGTTAGCATAGACGGTAACGAGGCGATTTCACAGGCATCAAGCGACGGCAAATGGTCCGTGCGGCTTGCCCAGATGAAGGCGGGCGGACCGTACGATATGGTGATCGCCGGTAAGAACAAAATTGTACTGCACGACGTGCTGGTTGGCGATGTCTGGGTCTGCTCCGGCCAGTCAAATATGCAGGTGGGTGTGAACGAGGCCAAGAATGGGGAGCAGGAGATTGCGGCGGCGAACTATCCGAACATTCGCCTCTTCCAGACGCCACTTATCATGGCTTCTACACCGCAGTCGAACTTGCAGGGAAACTGGCAGCTGTGTAACCCGGACAGTGTAAGGTACTTCTCTGCAGCAGGATATTTCTTCGGTAGAGAACTAAACCAAGATATGAAGGTCCCTATCGGATTGATAAACAGCTCGTGGGGCGGCACTCCCATCGAGGGCTGGACGAGTCTTCCAGCCCTCCTTGCGATGAAGGACCTGCCTATAGCAAAGGGTGCGAAGCATAACTCTGACGAGGTAAAGGCATCTCAGGCGGCATATATGAAAGAGCTTGCGGCTTGGGAGCGGCGTGCGTACGCACAGGACACGGGTAACAAGGGCTTCGGCCGTGGATGGGCCGCACCGAGTACGGACACATCCGACTGGGGAACCATGTACCTTCCACAGGCGTGGGAGCAGCTCGGCAGCAAGATGGACATAGACGGGGCCGTCTGGTTTCGCCTTGAGGTGGATGTGCCTGCCGAGTGGGCAGGGAAGGATCTGGTGGCAAAGCTCGGGACTATCGACGACTTCGACGTTACGTATTTCAACAATACCGAGATAGGCTCTACTGATGAGAGTGTTCCGAATTACTGGGCGGCAAAAAGAGTGTACAAAGTACCCGGCGGTCTCGTTAAGGCAGGGCGAAACGTCATAGCTGTGCGTGTATTCGACCATTTCGGTACAGGGGGACTCACGGGAGGCCGTGAATTGATGATGCTTCAGCCTGCATCCGACGGCGAGAAGACCATACCGCTTGCCGGAGAGTGGAAGTACAAGGTAGAGCAGGGGGCACCACCCATCGCGATACCATGTGCGAGCCCTGTTGTGCCGTTTGTTGCCGGAGAGGGCGGGGATTACGGGCATATCTTTAACCAGATGATCAACCCGCTGACGTCGTACGGAATTAAGGGCGTGATCTGGTATCAGGGAGAAACGAATGCACCGAACTCGTGCATCTACAAAGATCTGCTCACCGGGATGATAGCCGATTGGCGGAGCAGGTGGGGCGAGGGAGATTTCCCGTTCCTCGTGGTTCAACTCGCAAACTTCGGGTATGTGGATACGCTGCCTCTGGAGAGCAACTGGGCCGAAGTGCGTGATGCACAGCGGCGTACGGCTCTCTCTGTGCCGAATGTGGGCCTTGCAGTGGCAATCGATATTGGTGAAGAAATGAATATACACCCGAAGAACAAGCAGGAAGTCGGGCGTCGGCTTGCGCTCGCAGCCGAGAAGATCGCCTACGGCAAGAAGGTTTCATACTCCGGACCTATCTACAAGTCGATGAAGGTTGATGGGAACAAGGTACGCCTGAACTTCACTGAGATCCACGGCGGCCTTGTAGCAGCCGGAAATAAGGATCTCACCGGTTTCGCCGTAGCCACAAGTGATAAGCGCTTTGTGTGGGCTAAGGCGAAGATCGACGGCAACAGCGTAGTCGTCTGGTCCGATGAGATCGCAAAGCCGACCACGGTGCGCTACGCATGGGGTAATAACCCCGTCTGCAACCTCTACAACAAAGCAGGCCTCCCCGCATCACCGTTTACAACGGACTAGACTGTAAACCGAAAAGGCTGTCGTAGGGAGTACCCTCGGCGGCCTTTTTTCTTGTCTTTCTACTTGCTGCTATAATAAAACCACCAAACCCCGGCTAACGTTCGTGTGAACTGACAGGGGTAAGTCTTAGAATATGAATATGCCGATCTCCAATGCGCCGTCCTCCGTGACGTGATTGGGGGCACTCTCTGGGGCCGACTACGAGCGCTCCGTTCCCGAAATGGCGAGTTCACACTTACCGGGCCATCCGTGCGCACCATAAGAACGGAGATATTTCCAGTTCTGTCCACCGACTTTGTCCCGGTTAATTGTCCAGCGATTATGTCCCATCCTGTAAACTAAAGGAATGGAGACAATAACATTGAACAAGAAACAGATTCGTAGAGCAGAAATCCTCCGGAGATTTCCGGGCGGCTCTGCCGGACCGCTGATCGGGAAATGTGATAAGGCGCTTATACTCCTTGGATTCGCAGGAGCGTTCAGGCAGAACTTGTAGAGTTGTACGTGGAGGATATTCAGTATCGTAACGAGGGGATCGTAATTCTGCTCCGGCACATCTGCCTGCGTAGACCTAATCTGGGCCTGATTCATCATTCTGACCGAGGCGTACAGTATGCTTGTGGAGACTATCAGAAAGTCAAGAAACGATCGGGTATGTGTACATCAATGAGCCGCAAAGGTGATTGCTGGGATGACTCAGTTGCTGAAAGCTTCTTCTCGACGCTCAAGAAGGAGCTGGTTTGGAGGACAAGATTCAAAACTAGGGACCAGGGAAGAAGGAAAATCTTCGAGTTTATCGAAGTGTTTTATAACAGGCAGCGGATGCACTCATAATGGGCTCAGACACACACAAGCAACTGCATTGGAAATGTCGTATATACCGGTTGCGCTTATATCGCAAAGGCTTGGTCATTCGGAAATATCAACGACTGAAAATATCTATACGCACGCGCTTCCAAACAAGGATGACATAACGGTTGATGTGATTCAGCAGATGCTTTCAGAGGCAAAAAAAATGGCGGAAGAAATCTTCCGCCTGATGTGTGCAAAATGGGTACAATCGATCTTTTTGCACGCCATTTTGAGCTTGAAAATTGGTAGCCCGTAGGGGATTCGAACCTACGCTAACCCATGCAATGCGTGTTATCATCGACCTGTTTTGCCTGAAATCAAGCACAAGATCAGAAAAAGCGCCCAGTGTATCAGAGCCTTGCAGTTGTTGTCGGGTACATTTGGGGTACAGTCAGGGGAGGAATACTACCTATGGGCCGCCCTCATCTAGGCGAGCGACCTGCCCCTTCCGCCACTGTACATGTCTCAATCCACACTTTTTTGCGATCTTGCCGAACACATCCCATGTGACCTTGCCGTTCACTAGGAACGCGTAATCTGCGGCCAATCGGAATGTGTCCGCCCAGATCAATGAGCGGGCCGCCGCCGGACTTGCTCTTTGTGGTGAACCATCCGCCCATTCCCAGGATGCCTTTTCGTCGGAGCCAGCCAATCTTGCCGTAGTAGATATCGCCTCGACCGTGAACCCCGGCCAGCTGTCTTCGTAGAGACGGTCGGGGTTGATGCGTGCGCCCCATCCTGTGGAGACGAGCACTATGTCATCGTGTCGAATATCGACGTAGGCAAAGTCGGTGGGGTAGATATCCTCCCCAAGCTTTTTAGGTGTATCGACGACTACCGCACTGCCGAAAAACGTGGTGACGGGCATTCCGGCAATATCCGTGCCCTCGGCAAGAAAGTGCAGTGGGGAATCGACGAGAGTCTCCATGTGCGGCCAAATGTCGACTTTGCAGAGGTTCGATCCATCGGACTCGAGCCGCACGTGCCAGGTCTTGATGTACTACGGGTCGGTCGGATAACAGAATGTCTTTCGGCCGAGCGGTGCGGTCAGGTCGATCAACTTTGCGTTAGAAGCTAACTTCATCTGCGATTTTCTTTTCAATACGAAGTGAATGTGTTACTTGCATGCTTGATAAAGCTATTTATGGTTCGAGAGGTCTCGAGTATTCCAGACTTCAAGTCGCCCCGCCCCTTCTCTTTGAGCCGCATTACCGTGCTCGCCAAGAGCGGAGCGTCATCTCCCAGCAGCTCCCGGAGGGCTATGTTGAAGTCCCCAGTCGCGAGTCCGTGGAGGTACAGTTTAGGGATGAGTTCCGCGACACCCGGCGTTCTTCGGCTGAAGAGCGGGAGTATTCTGCTCTCGAAAGCGACCGGTTGCTTGAGTTCTACAATCGTGGTATCTTTATTCATGGTGGTATCCTTTCCGCAGGCTTCCAACTTACTGTTTTTTTCCTTCTAATGAAAGGATACCACCGCCTGAACTATTTCATCAATTTACATACTTTTTGATTGTAGCTCCACTCAAGCTTTTCGCCGATTTGGCGGTACCATAATCCCTGGCGGAACCTCTAAGGCGCCAAGGGCACCAAGGCTTTGGACTTGGCGGTAGAAGTATTTACGTTAGCAAGCCAGGCTCTTGGACTGATGAGTTTCCACCTTGGCAGCTTATCCGTATATATTACTATGGGGTCTGCAGCCACGGAGAATGTGGGCGATTTTTTATTTGGGATGGATATGTTATCAAGCTTCCAGTTCACCACCGATTTCGCCTCGACTATTCCCGAAACTTTGGAGGGTGAAACAGTCTTTTTGGCTTCCTTCCCTGTACCAATAGCTTCTAACCCGCCGTTTTTCCACATGACTATGGAATATCTGCCCTTTGTTTTGTTGCGGTACTTGGGAAGAATCTCAAGCACATATGCCTCGATATCCTTTGCAGGTTTGGACATGCCAATCAGACGGTGGTGCTTCATGGCATCTGCGGCAACGGCATAGGCAAGAAGCCGCCGTTTGGGGTGCCAGTTTAGGTCAAAAAGTCCGGAAGAAATCAGGCTTCCCTGCTCAAACCAGTCGCGGGCTAGGTAATAGTAAACACTCTGGAAACCATACAGGTAGAGGTCCCTGGCAAACAATTTTATGACATCGTACGGTTGGTCGTACCCAGCCTCTTCGCTGTTTATCATAGGGTGGACAGCGCCCGCCTTCTGCATCTCACGCTGGAAGAATGCGGGAAAATCGCGTTCATTAATATTCCAGGTATAGTGAAGAGAGTACGCGTCGGCTATGTTGTTGATCCCCAGGTCGAAGCATTTCCGCACAAAATTGCGCCCGCCTTCCGCCCCTCCCGTCGTTTCGTTTCGGGAAAACGTTGCTGCAAAAGCAACCAGGGGCGCATTTACGGAATTTTTCTGCTCCTCTTCTTTTATAATTTTAAAGTCGCGTACGTACTCGTTAGGTCCCGCACCCAGCCACCATATGCCGGGAGCATCCACTTCATTGCAATATTCCAGATATTGATATTTCCCATTGTACCGTTTCAGCACCGTGTCAATGTAATCGCGAAACATCTGCTCATATTCAGGTTTAAATGTGGAGAGAGCGGTATTCGACATGTTGTACTTGGCTGGCGGATAGCCCAGGGTGAACATGAAATTCATCCCATATTTGGACGCTTCTTCCACCTGATAGTCCAACTGCGAAAAATCGTGGTAGTCGTCGCCAAGCCTGTGCCAGCAGCTTTCTGCCGTGCGGAACGTGTCCACCTCGGCACGCGCCAGGAGGTCATAGGCAGGTTGTGTCTGAGCGTCATTGGTTCCATGCGACACGAAAGGCTCTTCCATGCCATGGACGCCGAACTGATGGATGCCCTCATCCACGTCTTTTGGGTCCGGGAGCGGGCGCGCTTTCAACTTTTTAATCACTTCCGCTTCCGAAGCCGAGCCGATGTTCTCATTGGTAGACTTAATAGCCTTCATATATATGCCGGTGGTTACCTTCGCTTGGTACTCATAAACTGTCTGGTGACTGGTAATCTCCTGCCAGGACGGCTGGGGAGAATACTTGGGGTGGTTGGTCGCGGGAATGAAATTTAAATCGGTGGTAAAGAACATAGCATCCAGAAATGTGATATACATTCCATCCATGCTTCTATTCTTGCGCACCTCTATACGCAGTTTATGGCGCCCGGCAGATAAGGTTACATTCCCTGGAGAAAACCAGCTGAAATAGTTCTGCGGCCTTGGAGCGCCGTACATGTCGCTTGCTGGTGGAATCCCTTCACAAGATATGGGAGTTGCGCCATCTATACTATAATACATGGGAGAAGCCCACCCGACGGTCTGCGGGGAGGCGGCTATCCAAAACCGGTAGTCTCCGTTTTTAACGGCATTAAACGTATAATCGGCAAAATAAGTATGTCTTGCCTTGGGATCGGCCTGGTTGGCGTATAGCCTCAGGTACAATCCACCGGAAGTCCCGCTGCCATC